>NZ_JAGFWR010000009.1 GCF_017599305.1 Micromonospora antibiotica | reverse complement strand
GTCCGACCCGAAGCCCACAGATGCTCCAACACCTGCCGATGCCCGAACGTCAACACACCCGGCTTCGCCACCAGGACCTCCAACCCAACCCAAGATCAGTTGCACTGAAGCCTAGAAACCGCCGCGTGAATCTGACGTAAACCTCTTGATCAACTGACGCAAAGCTCTTGATCACCGAGGCGAGGCAGGGCAGGGCGGGGCGGAGGGGAGGGGGAGAGCGCGGGGAGGGGTCAGGGGACCGGGGTGAGGGTGGGTTGCTCGGCGGCGCGTTTGCGGGCGCGGTGGGCGGCGACGTGGGAGCGGGTGGCGCAGCGTTCCGAGCAGAACCGGCGGCAGCAGTTGGACGAGGTGTCCAGGTAGACGTTGCGGCAGCGCTCGTCGGCGCAGACCCCGAACCGGGCGCTGCCGTACTCGCAGAGCCACACCGACAGGCCCCACGCCGCGCCGGCCAGGTATTCGGCGCTGACCGACGCGCCCCGGCTGGTCACGTGCATGTGCCAGTCGCTGGAGTCGTGACCCGAGATGCGCGGCTGCACCGGGAACGCCTCCAGCATGGCGTTCAGTTCGGCCACCGCCTGGGCGTCGCGCCCCGAGGTGCCGTACTCGAAGACGTCGCGCAACCGCTTCTGCGCCCGCCGGAAGATTGCCAGGTCCCGGTCGGCGACCTCGTCGCGCATCCACGCGTTGTCGTCCGGAAAGAGGGCCCGCAGGTCGTCGAGGTCGTCCAGGTGGGCGTTGACTAGGTCAACCCCGGTCCTGGCGTACGCGTCGAAGTTCACCCGACCAACGGTAGACGACTCATGCGGCACGCGGCGCGTCGATGTAGTGCGGCAGGAAGCGCGCGTAACCGTCGGTGATCAGACTTTCGCTCTCCCGGATGCCGACGCCTGCGGACTCGCCGTCGACGATCCAGCTGCCCAGCACCATCCGACCCCCGTCGAACTGCGGCAACGCCCGGAACTCCTGATAGCAGAAGCCCTCGTCACCATAGATCCCCGGATTGCTGATCTCCGTGTCGCCGGTGACGATGCGTACCGAGCCGCCCTCCCGGCCGAGCAAGGGCTTCGCCACGTACTCCGGCATTCCGCGCGGTGAGTCCAGGTAGGCCGGGAGCAGCAGCTCGTGCCCCGGGTACAGCTCCCAGAGCACCGCCAGCAGCGCCTTGTTCGACAGCAGCAGCTTCCAGGCCGGTTCGATCCAGGTGGTCGGGGTGCCCGGGTCCACCGCCGGACGGCCGTACGGCTCGGCCAGCATCCACTCCCACGGGTAGAGCTTGAAGCAGGTGGTGACCGGCCGGTCGGCGGCGTCGACGAAACGCCGGCCGTCCCAGCCGACGTGCTGGATCGGCAGCAGCGTCACGTCGAGCCCGGCCTGCCGGGCCGTCTCGGCCAGGTAACCGGCGGTGATCTGGTCCTCGCCGGACTCCTCCTCGTTGGACCAGCACACGTGCACCCGCCGGTCGTGCAGCCCCGACCCGATCTTGGCCCACGCCCCGACCAGCCGCTCGTGCAGGCTGTTCCACTGGTCGGCGTCGGGCCGGGTGTCCTCCAGCCAGTACCACTGCACGATGCTCGCCTCGACCAGGGCGGTCGGGGTGTCGGCGTTGTACTCCAGCAGCTTCGGCGGCCACGAGCCGTCGTAGGCCAGGTCGAACCGGCCGTACAGGGTGGGTGGGCGTTCGTGCAGCGACCGGGCCACCGCCTGCGCCGCCCAGTCGGGGATGCCGAACTCGGCGTACCGGTTGCGGGCCACCACGTGCTCGGCGGCGGCCACCGACATCCGATGCAACTCCTCGGTCGCCTCCTCCAGCCGCAGCACCTCGTCGAGGTCGAAGACGTACGCGGCGGACTCGTCCCAGTACGACATGATCTCGCCGTCGGGCAGTTCGGTGTCGACGTACACCAGGCCCTGGGTGCGGATCACCGAGTCGAAGTCCGGGCGGGGGGTGACCCGCTCCCGGCGCACCGTCAGCCGCCGCAGGAGGCGAGGTGGGTGCCGAAGCCGCCGCGCTCCGGCAGCGCGCCGGCCACCGGGTCGGGTGCGGCGGCCCGGGGGGCGATGCCGACGGTCGGCACCTGCATGGCGAGTGCCACGGTGTCCCCGCCGCCGACCGGCCCGAGGGCGCAGTCGTCATCGTCGTCGTCGGAGGTGAGGTTGCAGCCGGAGAGGGCGAGTGCCAGCGCGGTGAGCGCGCCGAGCTGCACGGAGGCCGACCGCAGCCGGCGGCGGGGGTGTCGTTCCACGTTCATGGTTGTAACTGATCCACGCCAACCGCGCGTCCCCTGACCGGCCCGTACCGTGGCCGGAACCGGTCCGCCCCGCCGCCGGGCACGGTGCGCCCCCGTGGCCGGAACCGGTCCGCCCCGCCGCCGGGCGCGGTCCCACGGTCGGGCGTTACGCTCGGCTCATGCTCCGTTCCGTCATCCTCGCCGCCTCCCGGTCATCCCAGGTCGAGCGGCTCGTCGCGACGGCCCCCCTCACCCGGGACGTCGTCCGCCGGTTCGTCGCCGGCACCGGCACCGACGACGCGTTGCGCGCGACCCGCGAACTCGTCGCCGACGGCCTGACGGTCACCCTCGACAACCTCGGCGAGGACACCGTCACCCCCGACCAGGCCACCGCCACCCGGGACGAGTACCTCGCCCTGCTGCGGGCGCTCGACGCCGCCGGGCTCACCCCGGCCGCCGAGGTGAGCGTCAAGCTCTCCGCCCTCGGTCAGCGCTTCGACGAGCAGTTGGCCTACGACAACGCGCGGGCGATCTGTGTGGCGGCCGACGAGGCGGGCACCACGGTCACCCTGGACATGGAGGACCACACCACCACCGACTCGACCCTGGACACGCTGGTCAAGCTGCGTAAGGACCACCCGTCGACGGGGGCGGTGCTCCAGGCGTACCTGCGGCGGACCGAGTCGGACTGCCGGGAGCTGGCGGGTGCCGGGTCGCGGGTCCGGTTGTGCAAGGGGGCGTACGCCGAGCCGGAGTCGGTGGCGTACCAGTCGGCCCGCGAGGTCGACAAGTCGTACGTGCGCTGCCTCAACGTGCTGATGTCCGGGGCGGGCTACCCGATGCTGGCCACCCACGACCCGCGCCTGATCGCCATCGGCGAGGACCGGGCCCGCTGGTTCGACCGGGGCCCCGGCGAGTTCGAGTTCCAGATGCTGTACGGCATCCGCCCCGACGAGCAGGCCCGGCTGGCCGGTGAGGGCTACACGGTGCGCACCTACCTGCCGTACGGGGAGGACTGGTACGGCTACCTGATGCGCCGCCTCGCCGAGCGCCCCGCGAACCTGGTCTTCTTCGGTCGGGCCCTGGCCTCGAAGAAGTAGGCCATCCGGAACACCAGGTCACGACCGGGTGAACGACGCCCGGTGCGCGATGAGTTGTGGGAAGGGATCGCGCAGGTCACAGCCGTCCCGCTACCGTACTGGTAACACGCGCGTTGCCGGCCCGTGCGGAAGCTCCGTCGGGTGGCGCGCGCCGGGCATGGGATGGGTCGGGTGAGCCATGGCCGGGTCGCAGTCCTCCGACGGTCGGCTGTCGGATGTCAGGTTCCTCACGGTCGCCGAGGTCGCCGCGGTGATGCGGGTGTCCAAGATGACGGTCTACCGCCTGGTGCACAGCGGTGAACTCACCGCCGTCCGGGTGGGCCGCTCGTTCCGGGTGCCCGAGCACGCCGTACACGACTATCTGCGTGGGGCGTTCCAGGAGACCGCCTGATCGCGCCGGTCGCGGCCGTACGACCGCACCGATCGCGACGTAACGGGCATCGGCCGGGGGCGCGTTGGTCCTGCTGACGCTCTCCGGCTACCCTGGAGCCGATCCTGAACCGTGCGCCGGTGTGCCCCGCCGCCACCAGGCTGGGTCCAGGTCCGTTGTCCGCAGAGCGGCCACCGGCGTCACCATCTCGACGCCGGGCGTCCGTGCCGAACGTTGCATCGAAAGGCTGTCGTATGGGCTCGGTGGTCAAGAAGCGCCGCAAGCGCATGGCTAAGAAGAAGCACCGCAAGCTGCTGCGCAAGACCCGCGTCCAGCGTCGCCGTCTCGGCAAGTGACCGACGCCGGGTCACCACCCGGCGTCCGGCACCACTTGCCATCTGTCGACCCCCGGAGGCTCAGGTGATCAGGCCGCGGACATCCCGGCTCGATCTCGCCTGCCGGTCAGGGCGTGCGCGATGACCCCCGGTGGCACCCCAGGTGCTCCGGGGGTCGTCGTCGTGACCGGGGTCGGTCGTTATCTGGGGGCGCACGTCGCCGCCCGGCTCGCCGCCGACCCCCGCATCGAACGGGTGATCGGCGTCGACCCGGCCACTCCCGGCCCCGAGTTCGCCGGCCTGCTCGACCGGGTGGAACGCATCCGGCTGGACCTCGACTCGCTCGGCGGCCTGCTGGCCGACCTCGACGTCGCCGCCGTGGTCCATCTCGCCCTGGCCACCGCCCCCGACCCGCAGCAGGGCGGCCGGTCGGGGATGAAGGAACAGAACGTCATCGGCACCATGCAGCTGCTCGCCGCCTGCCAGCGCGCACCCCGGCTGCGCAAGCTGGTGGTCCGGTCGTCGACCGCCGCCTACGGCGCGTCCTTCCGCGACCCGGCGGTCTTCACGGAGGAGACCGAGCCCCGCGAGGTGCCGCGCGGCGGTTTCGGCCGCGACATCCTCGACATCGAGGGGTACGTGCGCGGCTTCCGTCGCCGTCGACCCGACGTGACCGCGACGGTGCTGCGCTTCGCCCCGTTCATCGGCTCCACCGCCGACACCACACTCACCCGGTACTTCTCCCAGCCGGTGGTGCCCACCGTCTTCGGCCGCGATCCCCGGCTCCAGTTCGTGCACTTCGACGACGCCCTGGAGGTGCTGCACCGGTCGGTCGCCGAGGACCACCCGGGCACGTACAACGTCGCCGGGCCGGGGGTGCTCTCGCTGTCCCAGGCGATCCGCCGGGCCGGTCGGGTGGCCGTGCCGGTGTGGGAGCCGGGGCTGTCCGGGGCCGCCGCGATCGCCCGTAACCTCGGCTTCGGCCGCTACGGCCTCGACCAGGTCGACCTGATCGTGCACGGCCGGGTGGTCGACACCCGCCGGCTGACCCGGGAGTACGGCTTCACCCCGCGCTCCACCGCCGTCGCGTTCGACGACTTCATCCGCGCCCACCACGGTGGTGCCGTCCTCAGCCGGGACCAGCTCGCCATGGCCGAGCAGATGGTGCTGGAGAGCATCCGGCAGGTCCGTTCCGCGGTCCGGGACCGTACGTGACCGAGCAGAACGGCCACCGTCGGCTCACCACGCCGCCCGTCCCCGCCCCGCCGTCGCGCAACGGGGCCCGGCCCGAGCCCACCGACCCCGCCCTGACCCGACCCGCGCCCGTGCCCAAGTCCGCGCCCGCGCCCGCGCCCGCGCCCACACCTAAGTCCGTGCCCACACCTAAGTCCGCGCCCGTGCCCAAGTCCGCGCCCGTGCCCAAGTCCGTGCCCGTCGAGCCTGACGTGGCCGGCCCCTCGGTGGCGGACCGGCCCGGTGACCAGTGGGACCGTCGGGTCGCCTCCGGTCTGGCGTTCCTGCGCCGCCGCCTCTCCGGCCAGTACGAGGTGGACGAGTTCGGGTTCGATCCGGAGCTGACCGGGGCGGTCTTCCATCCGCTGCTGCGGCTGCTCTACCGCGACTGGTTCCGCACCGAGGTGACCGGCCTGGAGCACGTGCCCACCGACGGGGCCGGCCTGGTGGTCGGCAACCACTCCGGCACGGTGGCCCTGGACGCGCTGATCCTCTCCGCCGCCCTGCACGACCAGCACCCCGCCCGCCGCTACCTGCGGCTGCTCGGTGCGGACCTGGTCTTCCGGATGCCCGTCGTCTCCGAGCTGGCCCGCAAGACCGGCGGTACGGTCGCCTGCAACCCGGACGCCGAGCGGCTGCTCGGCAACGGCGAGGTGGTGGGCGTCTTCCCCGAGGGGTTCAAGGGCATCGGCAAGCTCTACTCCGACCGCTACAAGCTGCAACGCTTCGGCCGGGGTGGTTTCGTCTCGGCGGCGTTGCGCACCGGCACCCCGATCGTCCCGGTCGCCATCGTCGGCGGCGAGGAGATCTATCCGATGCTGGCCGACATCAAACCGTTGGCCCGGCTGCTCAAGCTCCCCTACTTCCCGGTCACTCCGACGTTCCCGTGGCTGGGGCCGCTGGGCATGGTGCCGCTGCCCAGCAAGTGGCTGATCGAGTTCTGCCCGCCGATCCCGACCGCCCACCTGACCGACTCGGCGGACGACCCGCTGGTCGTGTTCAACCTCGCCGACCAGGTCCGCGAGACCATTCAGCAGACCCTGCACCAGCTGCTGGAACGCCGCCCCGACCCGTTCGGCCCCTGAGCCTGCGGCTCCGGCCGCCCGGCGCGGGGGTGTGGCGCGGTGGCCCGGTCCGGTCCGGAGAGGGTGCGGTGCGGCGCGGTGGCCCGGCGCGGGGAGGGTGTGGCGCGCGGTGGCCCGGTCCGGGGAAGGCGTGGCGTGGTGGCCCGGCGGGTCGGCTGCGGTCCGGGTGGCGCCGGGGTCAGGCCGGGTGGCGGCGTCGGTGCAGCGCCCGGCCGGCGGAGACCGCGCCGGCCAGCAGCCCCAGCGCCGCCGTCGACGGTACGGCGATCCGGGCGGCCCGGCGCCCGGTGCGGAAGTCCCGGACCTCCCAGCCCCTGTCCCGGGCGGTACGCAGCAACGCGCCGTCCGGGTTGACCGCCACCGCCCGGCCCACCGCGTCGAGCATCGGCAGGTCGTTGCAGGAGTCGCTGTAGGCGGTGCAGCGGGCCAGCTCCAGCCCTTCGACCGTGGCGAGTTGGAGGACCGCCTCGGCCTTCGCCGGCCCGTGCATCAGGTCACCCACCAGCCGGCCGGTGTACGCGCCGTCGACCACCTCGGCGACGGTGCCGATCGCGCCGGTCAGGCCGAGCCGGGCGGCGATCACCCGGCCGATCTCCACCGGCGCGGCGCTGACCAACCAGACCCGCTGGCCGGCGTCGAGGTGGCGTTGGGCGAGCCGTCGGGTGCCGACCCAGATCCGTGGTGCCATCAACTCGTCGAAGATCTCCTCGGCGAGTCGTTCGACGTCACCGACCCGCCAACCCTCGACGAAGGCGAGGGCGGCCTGTCTGGCCTTCGACATGTCGCCGGCGTGCTCGGTGGCCAGCAACCGGAACCGGGCCTGCTGCCAGGCGAACCGGGCCAGGTCACCGGTGGTGAAGTAGCGGCGGGCGGCGAGCCCACGGGCGAACCAGTAGATCGACGCGCCCTGCATCATGGTGTTGTCGACGTCGAAGAACGCAGCGGCGCGGGAATCCGCCGGCCCGGGCGCCGGCGTCGCGTCCGCCCAGCCGGCGGTGTGCCCGTGGGCGTCGGTGCTGACGGTGACCTTGCGGGTGTCGGCCATCGCACCTCCTCCCGCGCCGTCGAGCGTGCCTTCGTTGACGAGCCTAGTCGGGCCGGGACGCCGGTCGGCCGGTCCACGCAGGAACTGTGGCGGGTGACTCTGCCGCCGGTCAGCGGCCGATCGGGCAGCCGGCCGGGACAGGGCCGAGGGCGTCGCTGTCGACCGGGGCGGGTGACGCGCAGCCGATCGCGGCGCGCAGCGCGTCGGAGCGCTTGCGGATCGCGTCGAGCAGGGCGAGGGACTGCCGGGTGCGTTCCCGCTCGGCGGAGCCGGCCCCGTCGAGCAGGCCGGCCACCGCCCGGCGTTGCCCGGTGACGAAGGTGTTCACCGCGTCCAGCGCCGCCGGATCGGTGTGCTGCGCGGCACCGGTGGTGAGCAGCCGTACGCCCTGCCGGGTGTCGGCGTCCATGTCGTCGAGGACCGCGCTGAACCCGGTCGCGTCGTCGCGGAGCGTCGCCGCCTCGTCGAGCCGGGTCCGGGCGAAGTCGAGGAAGAGTTGCCCCCGGCTGAGGTCCGACTTGGCCAGGGCGAGCTGGGCCCGTTCGGTGGAACGCTTCATGCCGTACAGGGCGTCGCCGGGCACCGCGTTCTCGCTGGCGGCGGAGATGCCGGAGACGGCTACCGCCCCGGCCGCGATGCCCACCAGGATGGCGCCCCGGGCCCGGGCCCGGCGGGCGGTCGCCCCGCCCAGCAGCGAACTCCGGCCGGTGGCCTGCGGGGTGCCGGCCGCAGCCGGGTCGGTGGTGTGTTCCCGCTCGGCGGCGGCCACCAGCATGGCCCGCAGGCCGGCGCGGAACTCGACGTCCACCTGGATGTCAGGTCGCTCGGCGACGAGTCGCTGCCCGACCGCCACGAGCCTGGTGAGCTGGTCGTCGGCGCGGGATCGGACGTGGTGGCGTCGGCCGCCGTTGGCCTCGTCGAGAAGCTGGGCGAAGCGTACGGCCCGACGACGGGAGAAAAGGTCGCTGTCCACCGCAGGCACCCCCTCTCGCTGGTCACGGCCGGTCGGCCGCGGTGGTTCCCAGCGACCGGCGGCGGCGTGCACCGTCGTACCAGGGTCGTGGTCGGCGGCGCTGCCCTGGACCGGGACGGATCCGGGGGCGCCGGGACAACCACCGGCCGCACCCGGAGAAACGCTCCGTGCCGGGCACCGGTTACGGGGCGGCCGGCAGCGAAATCACGAAGAGTGATCGTTGCCGCAGGTCAGGGCTGGAAACCGTCGGGTAGCAGACGGGCCAGCGCGCGGACCGCGCGGTACTGCAACGCCTTGATCGCTCCCTCGTTCTTGCCCATCGCCCGGGCCGTCTCCGCCACCGAGAGGCCCTGGAGGAAGCGGAGCACGATGCACTCCTGCTGTTCCGGGTTGAGCCGGGTGACGGCGGTGAGCAGCGCGACGTTGGTGATGTGCTCGACCACCGCCGCCTCGGGGCTGCCCTCCGGTCCGCGGTCCTCCCGGTCGGCGTCGAGTACGTCACCGGTGGTCACCTCCAGCCGGTAGCGGCCGGACTTGAAGTGGTCGGCGACCAGGTTGCGGGCGATGGTGACCAGCCAGGCGCCCAGGTCGCGGCCCTGCCAGGTGAAGCTGCCGATCCGTTTGAGAGCGCGCAGGAAGGTGTCCGAGGTGAGGTCCTCCGCCAGTTGGCGGTTGCCGACCCGGAAGTAGACGAACCGGAAGACCGTGTCCACGTACCGGTCGTAGATCAGTCCGAACGCCTCGGCCTCGCCGGCCTGCGCCCGTTCGACCAGCGTCCAGACCTCGGTGGCCGGGTCGGACGGGTCGGGTCGGCTCGGAAAGCCGGTGGGCGGGGTGCCGGTGGGCGTCGCGGTGGTACCGGGCGGGGCGGGGGCCGGGACCGTCGGGCGTGCGGTGCCCTCGGTCGGTACGGCCGGGACCAGTGCGGTGTCGTCGGTCGGTACGGCCGGGACCAGTGCGGTGTCGTCGGCCGGCACGGCCGGGATCAGTGCGGTGTCGTCGGTCGGCACGGCCGGGATCAGTGCGGTCTCGTCGGCCGGTACGGCCGGGATGACGGCGGTCTCCCCGCCGGTCGGATCGGTCACGGCGGGGGGGTCGCCGACCCGGCGGCTCTGCGTGGGCATGGTGGGTGGCCGGGCGGGTGAGGTCACCCGGCCGGCCGGGGTGGCGTTGCCACCGGGCGCGGCGGGCCGGGGTGCCGCCTCGTTGGGGTGTGGACGCTGGTGCACCCGGCGGGACGCCGCCTCCGGGCGGGCCGGGTCCAACCGTTCGTTCACCGATGCGCGGGGCGTCGGCCCGGTCAGCCCGGTGGGATGATCCGGGTAGCCGAAGGCGGTCATCGGGCCTCCCGAGGGCGCGACACGGCCGGGCCCGGACGGCGGCGGGCAGCCGCCGCGCCGGGTCTGTCCCTGTCGGACAGGGCCGTGTGGTGGGGTGCCGACGCGCGGCAGATCCCCTTGAGGTGCTGGTCCAATGCGCGCACAGGCACGGGGGCCTCCTCGGGCTGAGGGGTGTCGACTCACGGCAAATGGGGTGAGCCGACCCGAGTGATGATAGGGCCAACGTCACCCGTGTGTGCCAAGTCCGTTACACAGGGCCAAAGTATTTGCCGAGGCCGCACAGCCTTGGCGGACCGGTTGTCCGTCGTGGTCGGTTGACTTTCACGTCGCGACTTGATCCGGGGTGGAAATTGCAGCTCAGTGGGGTGGTGGGCGGTCGACGACACGCCGCGGCGCCGGTCCGTCCACCGGTGTTCCCGGCCCCGTCCCGGCGCGGTCGGGGACCCGGATCGGCCCTCCGTTCGGGCGGGCCCGTTGACGCTGCGTGACCGTACGGTGTGTGGGCCTGGCCGGGCGGTCGGGGGCGTGCCAGACTCAGCCACCGCGCGACCGGCTCGGCCGTCCCGGGTGTGGCGCACCGGTGGACGGGCGAGACTGGGCGGGCGTGCCCGGCGCGTGTCGCCGGGCATCCGGCACCCGTGCGCACCGGTCCGTCCACCGCGCGCATCCCCGTCGCGGCCGAGTTCGGCCGCCCCGTACCCGGAGGTCCCGATGTCCACTGCCGCCCGGCTCGCCCTGATCACCCGACCCGGTTGTCACCTGTGCGAGGACGCCAAGGCCGCCCTGGAGCGGGTGGTGGCGGTCACCGGCGACCGGTGGGTCGAGAAGGACGTGACCGGCGACGTCGAGCTGGAGCGCGAGTACGGCGACCGGCTGCCGGTGGTGCTGCTCGACGGCAAGGAGCACGGGTACTGGCGGGTGGAGGAGGAGCGGTTGCTCAAGGATCTGACCACTCCCCAGCTCTAGGGTGGCGCGGATCACGGTGGGTCAGCAGTCGCGCGCGATTGGTGAGGGAAGTCGGGATTGCGCAATAATCGCGCGGCGGCACCCTTGGCGTGCCGGATCGATCTTGCGGGATGGGGGAGCTGGTGGAGGAGTGCCGCGATTCAGCAAGATCGCGATTTGTGCACGTCTTCACAAGCGCCTACTCTGTAGTTTCGACGCGCCCTGCTAGCACGGCCGGCTCACCCGGCCACCGGCGGGGGTCCCCCAACGGGCGGGCACCGGAGCCGGCCGAGGATCGCACCGCACGGAGTCTCATGAGTCAGCACCGTCACCCTGGCGTGCCCGGCCGCGCCGGTGCCGTACCGGCGCTCCCGGACCTCCCGGAGGCGACCGTCGCGCGGCTCCCCGAGTATCTCCGCGCCCTGCACAACCTCGCCGACGCCGGCCACGAGACGGTCTCCAGCGAGGGCCTGGCCGGGGCGGCCGGGGTCAACTCCGCCAAGCTCCGCAAGGACCTCTCCCACCTCGGCTCGTACGGCACCCGGGGCGTCGGCTACGACGTCGCCCTGCTGATCGACCAGATCGAGTTCGTGCTCGGGCTCACCCAACGGCGGGCCGTCGCCCTGGTCGGGGTGGGTAATCTCGGTCACGCCCTGGCCGGCTACGCCGGCTTCGCCGGCCGGGGTTTCCGGATCGCGGCCCTCTTCGACGCCGACACGTCCCGGGTCGGCGAGATGATCAACGGGTTGGTCGTCCGGCACGTCGACGAGTTGCCCCGGGTCGCCGCCGAGGAGGCCATCTCGATCGGCGTGATCGCCACCCCGGCCCCGGCCGCCCAGGCGGTGGCCGAGCAACTGGTCGCCGTCGGCGTCACGAGCATCCTCAACTTCGCGCCGTGCGTACTCTCGGTGCCGGACGGGGTCGACGTGCGCAAGGTCGACCTCGCCATCGAGCTGCAGATCCTGTCCTTCCACGAGCACCGCAAGGCGTCGCTGACCGCGCTGCCCGCCACCGGCGGCTCCGCCCTCACCGCCCTGCCCGGCGGGCTCACGACCCCCGACACCCAGGAGGCGATCGGCACGTGAAGCTGCTCGTCGTCGGCGCGTCCTACCGCACCGCTCCCGTGGCTACCCTGGAGCAGTTGGCAGTCGCCCCCGCCGACCTCACCCGCACCCTGGACCGCCTGGTCGCCCAGCCGTACGTCGCCGAGGCGGTGCTCGTCTCCACCTGCAACCGGGTGGAGGTCTACGCCGCCGTGTCCGGTTTCCACGGCGGCCTGGGCGACATCTGCGCGGTCCTCGCCGAGCAGGCCGGCGCCCCACCCGCCGCGTTCGCCAACCACCTCTACGTGCACTACGACGCCGCCGCCGTCGACCACGTCTTCCGGGTCGCCGCCGGGCTGGACTCGATGGTCGTGGGCGAGGCGCAGATCCTCGGCCAGCTCCGCGACGCCTACCACTGGGCCTCCGGCGCGGACACCGCCGGGCGGTTGCTGCACGAGCTGATGCAGCAGGCGCTGCGGGTCGGTAAACGGGCCCACGCCGAGACCAACATCGACCGGGCCGGGCAGAGCGTCGTCACCGCCGCCCTGGACCTCACCGCCGAGCTGCTCGACGGTGGCCTCACCGGCCGGCCGGCCCTGGTGGTCGGCGCGGGTGCGATGGGCGCGCTGAGCGTGGCGACGCTGTCCCGCCGGGACGCCGGCCCGCTCACCGTCACCAACCGGGGCGTCGACCGGGCGGTCCGGTTGGCCGAGTCGTACGGGGCGAACGCCGTCCCGATCGCCGGACTCGTCCCCGCGCTCTCCACAGTGGACATCGTAGTGGCCGCCACCGCCGCCACCGAACCGGTCCTCACCGTCGACGTGGTGACCGGGGCGCTCGCCCGCCGCGACCCCGACCGGGGGCCGCTGGTCCTGCTCGACCTCGCCGTCCCCCGCGACGTCGCACCCGAGGTGGCCGGGCTGCCCGGCGTCGAGGTGATCGACATCGACCGGATGGCCACCCTGCTCGCCGACGGCCCGGCCGCCGCCGACGCCGCCGAGGTCGGCCGGATCGTGGCCACCGAGGTCGAGGCGTTCCTGAGCTGGCTGCGCGGCGCCGACGTGGCACCCACCGTGGCCGCCCTGCGTGGACGCGCCGACGACGTGGTCGCCGCCGAGCTGCGCCGGCTCACCCAGCGTCGCCCCGACTTCAGCGACGACCAGCGCGCCGAGGTCGCCCGGACCGTGCACCGGGTGGTGCAGCGGCTGCTGCACCAGCCCACCGTCAAGGTCCGCCAGCTCGCCGCCGAACCGGGTGGCGACCAGTACGCCGCGCTGCTGCGCGAGCTGTTCGACCTGCAGGTGCCGCAGACCTCGCCGGTCGACGCGGTGCCCGACGTGGTCGAGACCGGCCATGGATCGTTCGAGGTCGCCGACCTGCCGGCGACCGACACCGACCAGCCGCCCACCGGAGGTGAGCGATGAGTACCCCCCTGCGCCTCGGCACCCGGGGCAGCGCCCTGGCGATGGCCCAGTCCGGCCACGTCGCCGCGGCGATCACCGCGGCGACCGGCCGCGCCGTCGAGCTGGTCGAGGTGGTCACCGCCGGGGACCGGTCGTCCGCGCCGGTGCAGCGCCTCGGCGTCGGCGTCTTCGTCTCGGCGCTGCGCGACGCGTTGACCGCCCGCACCATCGACCTCGCCGTGCACTCCTACAAGGATCTACCCACCGCCGAGGCGAGTGGACTGCACGTCGCGGCGGTGCCGCCCCGGCAGGACCCGCGCGACGCGCTGGTCGCCACCGGTGGTCGTACCCTCGCGGAGTTACCGCCCGGCGCCGTGGTCGGCACCGGCGCGCTGCGCCGCATCGCCCAGCTGCACGCCCTCGGCCTGCAACTGGAGGTCACCCCGATCCGGGGCAACGTCGACACCCGGCTCGGCCGGGTGCTCGGCCCGGACGCCGACCTCGACGCGGTCGTGCTGGCCCGGGCCGGGCTGGCCCGGCTCGGCCGGACCGACGTGATCACCGAAACGCTCGACCCGATGCTGATGCTGCCCGCGCCCGCCCAGGGCGCGCTGGCCGTGGAGTGCCGGGCCGACGACTCCGACCTGGTCGAGCTGCTCGCCGTGCTCGACCACGCACCGTCGCGGGCCGCGGTCGTCGCGGAACGGGCGCTGCTGGCCACCCTGGAGGCCGGGTGCTCCGCCCCGGTCGCCGCCTACGCCGAACTCGCCGAAGGCGAGAACGGTGACGAGATTTACCTGCGCGGGGCGGTGATCAGCCCGGATGGTTCCCGAGACCTCCGGCTGTCCCGCACCGGAACGCCCGCCGACGCGGCGGAGATCGGCAAGGCACTCGCCGCCGAACTCCTCGAACTCGGCGCCGACTCGATCCTCGGCCACGAAGGAAGCACCGGCCCGGGGACCCAGCAATTTGGGAGCACAGAATGACCCGCACCCGTAAGCCCGTCGGCCGCATCGCGTTCGTCGGCGCCGGACCCGGTGACCCGGGCCTACTGACCCGCCGGGCCCACGACGCCCTGACCGACGCCGACCAGGTGGTGTACGACCGGGGAGTCCCCGAGTCGCTGCTCGACGTCGTGCGTGCCCAGGCCCGGGCCGACGCCCAGTTCAGCCCCGCCGAGGGCGTACCGGGCGACGTGGCGAAGATGCTCATCAGCGCGGCCCGCTCCGGGCTCAACGCGGTGCACCTGGTCGCCGGTGACCCGTTCGGCCACGACTCCGTGGTCAAGGAGGTGCAGGCCGTCGCGCGGACCGCCGCGCACTTCGAGGTGGTGCCGGGCGTCGGCCAGGCCGAGGGCGTCGCCACCTACGCCGGGGTGCCGCTGCCCGGGGTACGCACCGCCGCCGACGTCGAGGACGTCAGCGCGCTGGACTTCGACGCGCTCGCCGCCGCCGTCGCCCGGGGCTCGCTGGCCCTGGCGGTCGACGCCGGCGACCTGGCCGCGGTGCGCGACGGCCTGCTGGCCGCGGGGGTGGACGGCACCACCGGGGTCGGGGTGACCGGCGACGGCACCGGTGAGACGCAGTACACCACCACGTCGAGCGTGGACTCGTTCGTCGCGGCGGCGCTCGGCTTCACCGGCCGGGTGGTGCTCACCGTCGGCGAGGGCGTCGGCCAGCGGGACCGGCTGAGCTGGTGGGAGAACCGCCCGCTGTACGGCTGGAAGGTGCTCGTCCCCCGGACGAAGGAGCAGGCCGGGGCGATGAGCGCCCGGCTGCGCGCGTACGGGGCGATCCCGTGCGAGGTGCCGACGATCGCGGTCGAGCCGCCGCGTACCCCCGCCCAGATGGAGCGGGCGGTCAAGGGGCTGGTCGACGGCCGGTACGCCTGGGTGATCTTCACCTCGGTCAACGCGGTCCGGGCGGTCTGGGAGAAGTTCGCCGAGCACGGGCTGGACGCCCGGCACTTCGGCGGCGTCAAGATCGCCTGCATCGGTGAGGCCACCGCCGACGCGGTACGCGCCTTCGGCATCCAGCCGGAGCTGGTGCCCGCCGGGGAGCAGTCCTCCGAGGGGCTGCTGGCCGAGTTCTCCCCGCACGACGAGATCCTCGACCCGGTCGGCCGGGTGCTGCTGCCGCGCGCCGACATCGCCACCGAGACGCTCGCCGCCGGGCTCACCGAGCGCGGCTGGGAGGTCGACGACGTGACCGCCTACCGGACGGTCCGGGCCGCCCCGCCGCCCGCCGAGATCCGCGACGCGATCAAGTCGGGCGGGTTCGACGCGGTGCTCTTCACGTCCTCCTCCACGGTGCGCAACCTCGTCGGTATCGCGGGGAAGCCGCACGCGCGTACCGTTGTCGCTGTCATCGGGCCCAAGACGGCGGAGACCGCGACGGAGTTCGGCCTGCGGGTCGACGTGCAGCCGCCGCACGCCTCGGTGCCCGACCTGGTCGAGGCGCTCGCCGCCTACGCCGTCGAACTGCGCGAGAAGCTCGCCGCCATGCCGGCGAAGCAGCGTCGGGGTTCGAAGGTGCAGGGGCCGACCGCGCTCAGGTTCCGCTAGTCGTACTGGGAGGCCCCTCATGCCGTACCCCGAGATCCGGCCCCGCCGGCTGCGCCGTAACGCGGCCGTGCGGCGGCTGGTCTCCGAGACCCGCGTCGACCCGGCCGAGCTGGTCGTGCCGATGTTCGTCAAGGAGGGGCTGACCGGGCCACGGGCCATCGCGTCGCTGCCGGGGGTGCTCCAGCACTCCCGGGACTCGCTGCGCAAGGCGGCGGTGGAGGCGGTCCAGGCCGGGGTCGGCGGGATCATGCTGTTCGGGGTGCCCGAGCAGCGGGACCCGACCGGCTCCGGCGGCACCGACCCGGCCGGCATCCTCAACGTCGCCATCCGCGACGTCGTGGCCGAGGTCGGCGACGCCACCGTGGTGATGAGCGACCTGTGCCTCGACGAGTTCACCTCGCACGGGCACTGCGGGCTGCTCACCTCCGACGGCGGGGTGGACAACGACGCGACCCTGGCCGCGTACGCCGAGATGGCGGTGGCGCAGGCGGACGCCGGGGTCGGCATGGTCGGCCCGTCCGGGATGATGGACGGCCAGGTGGGCGTGGTCCGCCGGGCCCTCGACGCCGCCGGTCACGCCGACGTGGCGGTGCTGGCGTACGCGGCGAAGTACGCCTCCGCCTTCTACGGTCCGTTCCGCGACGCCGTCGAGTCGGCGCTCGACGGCGACCGGCGCACCTACCAGCAGGACCCGGCCAACCTGCGGGAGTCCCTGCGCGAGGTCGAGCTGGACGTGGCCGAGGGCGCCGATCTGGTGATGGTGAAGCCCGCGCTGCCCTACCTCGACGTGGTGGCGGCGGTCCGGGCCGCGGTGGACGTACCGGTCGCCGCCTATCAGGTCTCCGGCGAGTACGCGATGGTCGAGGCGGCCGCCGCGAACGGGTGGATCGACCGCGAGCGGGTGATGCTGGAGACGCTCACCTCGATCCGTCGGGCCGGCGCGCAGGTCATCCTCACCTACTGGGCGGTGGAAGCCGCGACGCTGCTCCGTCAGCGTTACTGACTCCCGGGGCGGCTTGGCCCGTGCCGCGAGCGCCGTGGCCCACCCTCGTCGGCGTCCCCCGCCCCCGGTCCGCCCTCCGTGCCCAGCCCTGACCCCCTGTTTCCTGCCCTGGCTCCTCGTTTCCTGCCCTGGCCTCTGGGCTTGCGGCCCTCGTTCCTTGCTCCGGCCCCCGTTCCTTGACCTGGCCTCCCGTTCCCTGATCTGGCCCCTTGTCCCTTGACCTGGGGCCTCCCGGTCCTCGCCTTGGCATCCGGTCCCGCTCTCCTGAACCGGTCCCCGCTTCGGCCTCGACCCCGGTCCACACCCCGCCCCGTCCGGGATCCGGCCCTCGGCCCAAGGTCCCGCCCTGCCGTCGGTGAGCGGCTGTCGCTGGCGATGCTGGGTCTAAATTCGGCGGCACCGTCCGGTCGGCTGGCAGCCGTCTTGATTACTCTCCGCATTTTCTGGCCTCCCTCCACCTACCCTCATTCGCACACTTTGCTCTGCTGCCATCCGCGCGACGCTCGCTCTGGGTGCCTGTCGCGGATGGGGCAGCAGAGCAAAGCGTCGGTGGGGTAGTGGGGTGGGGTCGGGAGAGGTTGAGCGTTCTTGCTGTTCAGGGCCTTCTGGTGGAACTTGGTGGGTGGTGGGGTGGTTCAGGCTTACGTTGCTCACAGTAATTTAGGCGATGAGGCGATCGAGTAACCCAGTGTGATCGGAAGAGATCTGTGGAGGGTGGGGGTTTTCCACAGGTCGCGGAGTTGTCCACAGGTGACGACGGCGGGGTTGCGGCAGGGCCTGGCCGGGCGCGACGGTGGTGCCATGACCGACCCCGCGCTGCCGCCCGAACCCGCTGCCCACCCCACCCCGGGCTCTGGTCCGGCTTCGGCGTCCCACCCCGCTCCGGCGCCGCCTGCTCCGGCGCCGCCTGCTCCGGCGCCGCCTGCTCCGGCGCCGCCTGCTCCGGCGCGGCCCGCTCCGGCCCCGTCCGCCCCGGCTCTTGCAGCTCCGTCCGCCCCGGCTGCGGCCCCCTCTCCCGCTCCGGAGGGGAAAGGGGACGAGCCGCCGACCTTCCTCAGCAGGCCGTTCGACCTGCCCTGGCCGGCGGCGGGCATCGTGCGGGCGGTCCGACGGCGTGCCGACGCGAGTCAACGGGAACTGGCCCGCTGGGCGGGGGTGCACCACGGCACGGTCGGGCGGATCGAGGCGGGTGCGCTCACCCCGAGCATCGCCCTGCTGCGCCGGATCATCGCGGCGGCCGGCTTCCGGCTGGCCGTGGTCGACGAGTTCGGCCGGGTGCTCACCCCGATGCGGGACCGCGACGACACCCGGGACGGTGCCGAGCGCCGCTACCCGTCGCACCTCGACACGATTCTCGACCCTGAACCGGGGGAGTGGTGGGCGGACGTCTACGGGCTCGCCCGACCGCCGGAGACGTTCCGCCGTAACCGGGCCGTCCGGGACGCGATGCGCCGCCGGAGCCAGTGGGAGGTGCGGGTGGCGAAGTACCGCAACGTGCCACCGCCGCCCCGCGTGGTGCGCCCGCAATGGTGACGGCCCGCCGATCCGGCGGGAAGCCGGACCGACGGGCCGTCGGAGGTGCGCAACCGTCAGTCGTCGTCGGTGATGGTGCCCGTCGCCAGCAGATCGGCGAACCGCAGGTTCAACGGGCCGGCCACCGCGAACGCGATCTTCTCGTCCGCCTCCCGCTTCCGGTCACCGCGGACGGTCACCGGGAACGCCAGCGAGGTCTGCCCGGCGGGCAGGGTCCGGCAGCCGACGTACGGGGTGAAGTCCAGCACGACCGTCGCGGTCAGCCCCACCGTGGCGGCGCAGAGCGTGGTCGGCTGGGACAGCGGACGGGACACGGTGACCTGGAACGTCATCGTGCTGCCACCCTGGTCGCCCTCCACCACGGTGGCGTCGGCCACCCGCAGCGACGGCTGGCTGCGGAACCGGGCCACCTGCGGGTCGTGGTCGCTGGCCCCCCGGGTGCCGTCCCCGGTGAACTCCGCCGGCCAGTCCGCGTTGACGTGCGCCGCCCGGATCTGCACCAGGTCGGCGTGCAGCGCGTCGTTGACGAACAGGTTGTCCAACGTCTGCGCCGCCCCCTGGAAGCTGTACGAGTACGCCGCCGACGGCACGTCGGCCACCAGGTCGTCCCAGAGGTTGTGCAGGCCGGCCCGGTAGAGCGGCCCGAGCTGGTCCGACGGGGTCGGGTTCGCGCCGGTCGCGATCGGGTCGTCCGGGCGGGGGAAGACGTTCAGGTCCCCGCCGTACACCACCCGGGCGTCCGGATCGGCGGCCTCGATCGCGGTGACGATCGCCGAGCCGTACGCGGCCTGCTCGGTGCGCTGCCCGACCCGGCTGTCCGGCCCGGACGAGTAGTGGTTGCTCAGCGCGTACAGCAGGTAGGACTCCGAGCCGCCGGGCGTCGACTTCACCACGAACTTGCCCAGCTGCGGGGCCCGGGTGAAGACGTTGTTGCCGTCCTTGCCCGTCGAGGTGTCGGTGTCGGCCGGCAGCACCGCGTTGAGCGCCTTCGGGTTCTGCACGTCCGCGTTGGACGCCAGCCCCGCCGACCGGTACTGCACGGTGGGCGCGGAACCCAGCAACGGATCGGTGGCGCTCGCCCCGGCCAGCGACAACCGGTCCGTGCGGTACAGGAACGCCGAGGTGATGCCCCGGGCGTCCGCGCCGGTGCGGTCGTACGTCGCCGCGTAGGCGGGACCACCGGCGGCCCGGATCGCCAGCGCCAGATCCTGGAGGGTGTCCGGAGCGCCGTCGGCGTTGTCGGTGGTGCCGCAGACCAGGCTGCTGCCGGAGACCGAGCAGATGTCCTGGTCCTCGGCCTCCTGCACCAGGATCAGATCCGGGGCGTGCAGGTCGGTGCGGATCTGCGCGGCCAGCTCGGACAGGTGCTCCCGGTAGTCGGCCTCGCCCGCCGGCACGTAGTCGAACGGCGGGGACACCCCCGGGCAGCCCGCGTTGCCGGTGAAGTCGCAGCCGTCGAACGGGTCGTCGCGGAAGTCGTACAGGTTCTCCACGTTGTAGGTCGCCACCGCGACCTCCCGGGCCCGGTCCGCCGGGCGCGGCGGGTTGTTCGTCGCCGGGTCCACCCCGGCGGTCAGGGCCAGCGACTCCGGCTGCACGCTGAACTTGCTGAAGCCGTACGACACCGCACCGAACGCGTCGGCGGTGAGGGTGTCGAAGGTACGCGCGGGCGGGAGCAGCGCCGTCGAATCACCGGCGGTGGCCTTCACGCCGCCACCGCCGAGCAGGATGCGCTGCCCGTTGCCGTTGTCGAAGACCTGCCCAGGCACGTCGTCCAGCGGGTGGGCGTCCCGGAAGACCCGGCGGGCGTACGGGTCGGCCCGCTTCAGCAGCGGATCCGCCCGGTCCACCACCCACACCTCGGAGTCGGCGGTGGAGCCGAACACGTCCCGGGGGCCGGTGACGCCGGAGCCGCTGCGGACCCGCAGCCGGGCCCCCTCGTGCCGCTCCCAGAACCGGTCGGCCGCCGCCGCGTCGGCCGGCGGGACCGCGTCGTCCACGGTCACGGCGGTGTTCACGTCGAGTCCGGTGTCGAGCCGGCGGACCAGCGAGGCACCGGAGAGCTGGGTCTGGTCGAAATACTCCGACACCCGGCCGCGCAGCACCACCTCGTCGCCGACGGTCGGCGCGTAGCCGCCGATCAGCGTGGTGAACGCGCCCATGAAGACGAAGATGCCGTCCGAGCTGAGCGGGTCGCCGTCCTCGGTGCCGGTGCGGCTCTGCAGGTAGAAGCCGTACTGGTCGGCACCGGCCGAGGTGCGGGTCAGCGACTTCTGGGTGATCACGCCCCGCACGTCGTACAGCAGCGGGCTGGTGCCGGTGCCGGTGGGCGGGGCGAGCGGCGACCGGTCGGTGCGCGGGTTCTCGTCGTCGCGGGTCGGGCCCTGCACCTGGCCCACCGACAGCACCCCGTTGGCCTGCACGGTGAGCGGGCAGCTGGCGGTGCCGCCGTCGGCGTCCGTCGCGGTCACGGTGACCGTGTAGGTGCCGGCGGGCAGGCCGGTGGCGGTCACCGTCGCGGTCGCCGTGCCACCCGGCGCGGTCGCCGGGGTGAACGCGGTACGGCTGATCGAGCCGCCCGCCGGGGCCGGGGTGACCGCGGTGACCGCCAGATCGACGATCGTGTCGTCCGGGTCGGTGCCGGTGACCTGCCGGGTGCCCGTCGCGCCGGCCTCGATGGTCAACGTCCCGCCGCAGGTCAGCACGGCCGGCTGGTCGACCGGGCCGCCACCGTCGACGGTGTGCGCGCCCAGCCCGTCGAAGGTGTCGGTGGCGAACCCGGCCCACTGGGCGGCCGGGTCGAACGCGTCCGACGGGTCGGTGTCCCCGCTGGACACCGCCGGCAGCCGGCGCAGCGTGTTGTCGGCGGTGCTGGTCAGCCCGCTGCCCCACTCGCTGCCCGGGTCGACGCCCACCTGCCCGATCGCGTCGAGCACGACGGCACCCCGACGCAGCACGATCGCGTCGTCGCCGTTGAACAGGCTCGCGCCGGTGGTCTGGTCGGCCTGGGCGAGGATCGCCGGCCCGGCCGAGGCGGCGGCGAAGACGAAGACGTCCCCGGCGGCGACGGTACCGGTGAGGGCGATGGTGGTGGCGGTGGTGGACCCGTTGAAGTAGAGCTGGAGCTGGTAGTCACCGGCGGTCAGGTCGACCGCCGCGCCGGTGCCGTTGTACAGCTCGATCGCCTTGTTGTTGGACGATCCTTCGACGTACTCGGAGATGAACAGGTCGGTGGGCGCGGCGGTGGCCGCGGTGGGCGCGACGCCGAGCACCGGTACGGCGACGACGGCGACGGTGGCGAGCGCGGCGAATCTGCGGCGCAGGCGCATGGGGCCTCCACGATGGGTGGACGGGAACCAACGCACGTTAAGGTGCGTCGCTGTCCGCCGTCCATCCCCCCGGGGGCGATGTGGTGAATTCGCGACAGTGCCGCCCGACGCCCCCGATCGGACGCCGCCGGCCGCCCTGCTCAGCGTTGGGCGTCGAGCCGGTGCACCAGTTCGGCGACGTCCACGCTGTATTCGCACCAGTCCCGGTCGGCCTGGTAGCCCAGCTCGGCGTTGACCTTCAGCATCGCCTCGTTGGCCTGGGCGTTCCAGGTCTGCACCTCGGTCAGCTCCGGCTCGGCGGACCGCAGCTCCAGCAGCATCCGCGCCTTGATCGCCCGGTCGATGCCGTAGCCCTGGTGGTCCCGCACCACGATGGTGTCGTACTGGTCGGCGCGGGTGGGGTGCTGGACCGGCACCACCACCTCGGTCAGGCCGGCCACCGTGCCGGTGCGCTCCTGGAGGGCCAGCACGATGTACGGCTTCATGCCCCGGCGGTGCAGCGTGTCGAGGCTGTCCCGCAGCCGCTGCGGATCGTACGAGCTGGGGCGCAGTTCGCCGTCGTCGACGTCGCGCACCTCGGCCTTGGCCCGCGCGTACGCCTCGATCAGGTCGTCGGACGGCCCACCCGGGTAGAACTCCAGGTGGTAACCCGGGTCGACGCCGGCCGCCATCTCGGTGAGCGCCGTCCAGTCGACCGTGCCCAGGTCGAGCACGCTGCGGGTCTCGACGTACTCGCGGGTGAAGCCCAGCGACGAGTAGAAGCCGATCGCGGGGGTGTCCCCGACGACCTCGACCCCGATCGACTGGAAGCCCTCCTGGTAGACCCGTCGGGCGGCGGTGCGCACCAACTCCCGGCCGAGCCCGCTGCGGCGCACCGCCGGGTGCACCAGGACCTCCAGCACGCCGATGTCCCCGAGCAGCAGCACGTGCACGTGCCCGAGGATGGTGCCGTGGCCGCCCCCGGCCGGCGGATCGTCCTCCGCCACCCAGGAGATGCGTCGTTCGCCGGGCATCACCTCGGAGAGGTACTCCCGCAGGGAATCCTCCCGCCAGGGCGGGTCCTGCGGGAGATCGGCGGCGAGGACCGCGTTCAGCGTGTCCAGTACGGAGCCGATCTCGGCGGACGACGCGGTTCGGGGATCCCACTCGCGCACCATCACGCGTCTAGCTTGCCGTCAACGGCTCTTCGGGGGAAGTGTCCGGTCCGCCAATGTATGCGAACGATCACCTCACGTACGGCTTGCGCGCCCGTACTCGTGGGCTTTGTCGAAGACGTCCTGTGCGTACCGGCGGACGTCGTTGTAGGAGAGGATGGCCCCCCACCAGTCGCCGGGGATGGTCATGTTCCGGCCGCCCTGGCACAGGTAGTTGCCGGCGGCGAGCGCGGTGTCGTCCAGGTCGTGCGGGTCCTTGCGGCCGTCGTTGTCGGCGTCCGCCCCGACCTGCTCCCAGGTGGTGGGGATGAACTGCATCGGTCCGATCGCCCGGTCGTAGACGGTGTCCCGGTCGAACAGCCCGCCGTCGGTGTCCCGGATCAGGGACCGCCCGCCCTTGCCGTCGAGCGGATCACCGATGATCTCCGGTACGGCCCGGCCGTCCGGTCCGAGCGTCGCGCCGTTGGCCTGCCCGTGCCGGGACTCCACGTAGCCGATCGCGGCGAGTGTGGTCCAGCTCAGCCGGCAGCTCGGGTTCGTCCGCGCGAGCACCAGCTCGGCGTAGCCGTACGCCTGCATGGCGATCGGGGAGACGCCCACCTTGGTGCCGGTGACCCGGGCCCAGTCACCCAGCGCGTCGGCGGGCCGGCCGGCGGCGGTGGGGGCGACCGGTCCGGTCGGCGCGACCCCGCCCGGTGGGAAGCCGGTCGGCGGCAGGGAGGGGACGCCTCCGCCCGGGAGCACCGGGATCCCGGTGGTCGTGGCGACCGACGGCAACCCGGAGCCGGTGGTGGCGGGGTCGTCCACCGCCACCGGTCGGGGGGCCCGGACCGCGCCCGGCACCACCACCGCGCCGACGGCGGCGGTCGCCGCGACCAGCGCGAACAGGAACAGGGCGGGCAATGTCAGCCGGCCGCTGGGACGACGGGACCAGGCCCGGGTGGCCCGGGTCGCGGCCCCCACCGCCTGCCGTGGTGGCGGCAGGCGGACGGCGTGCGCGAACGGGATCCGCCGCCGCCGACCCGCCACCGCACCGCCACCCGCCGGCGGCTGCGCACCCGGCGTGGCCTCGTCGTCCCCGTCGCCCTTCGCGGCCGACCCGCCCTCGTCACCGGGACCGGTCTTCGCAGCCGGCTCGGCGTCGGTCTTTACAGCTGGTTCGGCATCGGTCTTCGTGGCCGGTTCGGCGTCTTCGGCGTCGGTCTTTGCGGTCGGTTCGGGATCGGTCTTCGTGGCCGGTTCGGGTGTGCCGTCGGTGCCGGCCGTCGGGGCCGACTCCGACCCGGGCATCGTCGGCTGCGATTCAGGCGTCGTCGGCTCCGAACCGGGCGTCGTCGGCTGCGATTCGGGCGTCGTCGGCTCCGGCCGGACCTCGGGGGTCCGGGGTTGAGCGGTGGCGTCGGCCGTCGGGGAGACGGGGGCGGTAGGGGCCGGCGTGGACGAGGGGGCCCGGTGGGGTCGGCGGGGCCGGGGGATCCAGCCGCGCCGTGGAGCGGGGGGTACGTCCTCGGGTGGGGTCGCCGCCCGCAGGGGCCGTACCGTCGAATCTTCGCCGCTCACCACTGTTTGAGTATCACCCATGTCGGCCAGGGAGTCAGGTCCGGCCGTAGGGTGGGGGCATGCCCCGGTACGAGTTCCGCTGCCGCGCCTGCGGCGACACCTTCGAGGTCAACCGGCCGATGGCCGAGGCCGGTGCGCCGGCCGACTGCCCCCAGGGGCATGCCGACACGGTCAAGCTCCTGTCCACCGTGGCGGTCACCGGCCGTGGTGGCGGCTCCGGCGCCGGTGGCGCCCCTGCGGGTCCCGCCTCCGGTGGCGGTTGTTGCGGGGGCGGCTGCGGCTGCTGACCGGATCGTCCGGCGACCGGACCGGCTGGTGACCGGGTCGGAAACGACCCGATGTAACGGTGTGGCGCGTCGGTGCGCCAGGATCAGTGACCCCTTGGGTCCGATATCGCCCAACCGTTCTCACGATGCGTGACCGGTTGACCATAGGGCAGCATGAACCCCGACGTCAGGGCGGAGGTGCCACGAATGTCGCCACGGATCCACCTCCCGAGCGGTTGGGTGACCTTCGTGTTCACCGACATCGAGGGTTCCACCCGGCTGGCCCAACTGCTCGGGTCGGACTATCGCCCGGTGCTCTGGGAGCATCGTCGCCTGCTGCGTGACACGCTGGCCGAGACCGACGGCGCGGAGCTGCTGACCGAGGGGGACTCCTTCTTCCTGGCCTTCCCGGACGCGTCGGCGGCGCTGACCGCCTGCCTGACCGCGCAGCGGGCGTTGTCCACCCACGAGTGGCCCAACCCAGAGGCAGCCCCGAAGGTGCGGATGGGACTGCACACCGGCTACGCGGAGCCCCGCGACGGCGAGTACGCCAGCCCCGAGGTGCACCGGGCCGCCCGGGTGGCCGCCGCCGCGCACGGTGGGCAGGTGCTCTGCTCGGCGTCGACCGCACGGCTGGCCGAACCGCTGCCCGCCGGGGCCACCCTGATCGACCTGGGCCTGCACCGGCTCCGGGGCTTCGACGACCGGGAACGGCTGTTCCAACTCGTCGCGCCGGGGCTCGGGCGGCAGTTCCCCCGCCCGCGTACCGCCGAGGCGTTGGCGCACAACCTGCCCACCCAGGTCACCTCGTTCGTCGGCCGGGAGACCGAACGGGTCGAGCTGGATCTGCTGATCCGTCGGCACCGGCTGGTCACCGTGGTCGGTGCGGGTGGCGCCGGCAAGACCCGGCTCGCCGTCGAGGTGGCGTCCGGCCAGGTGGAGGCGTACCCGGACGGGGTGTGGTTCGTCGACATCGCCACGGTCACCGACCCGGGTCTGGTGGCGTTCGCGATCGCCGCCGTGCTCGGGGCCCGTCCGGAACCGGGCCGCCCGATCCTGGACACCCTGGTCGAGTACGCGGCCGTCCGGCGGATGCTGGTGGTCCTCGACACCTGCGACGCCCAGCCGGCGGCCTGCGCCGAGGTGATCTCCCGGCTGCTCGCCGGTGGCAGCGGACTGCGGGTGCTGGCCACCAGTCGGGAGGCGTTCGGCCTGCTCGGTGAGGTGGTGTGGCGGATTCCGCCGCTGGCGGTCGACCCGCAGCCGGGGCGTACCGAGAGCGACGCGGTGGCGTTGCTGCTGGACCGGACGGCGGCGGCCCGGGGCGGTCGCCCGCCGGAGTGGACGGAGGCCGCCGACCTGCGCCGGGTGGTGCAGCGGCTGGACGGGCTGCCGTTGGCGATCGAGTTGGCCGCGGCCCGGCTGCGGGTGCTCTCCGCCGGTCAGTTGGCCGCCCGGCTGGACGACATGCTGGGCACCCTCGACGCCGGGCGGGACGCCCCGGAAGCACCCGCCGAGCGGGGTTGGGCGGGCAACCAGCAGGACACCGTGGACCTGGTCGCAGCAGCCTCCGGGCAGACGCCGCCGAGCCCTGCGCACCGGGCGGTGCAGCGTTCCGCCACCGAGCGGCACCTCACCATGCAGGCGACGGTCACCTGGTCGTACCGGACGTTGGGGCCCCGGTCCGCCCGGTTGCTGCGCTGGTTGGCGGTCTTCGCCGGGCCGGTGGACCTGGCCACGGTGGAGTGGCTGCTCGCCGACGACCCGCTCGATCCGCTGTCGGTGCTGGTGGACAAGTCGATGGTGCTGGCCGAGCCGCACGCCTCCGGCAGCACCTACCGGATGCTCGACCCGATCCGGGCGTACGCGGCGCGTCGGCTGGTCGAGACCGGCGAGGAGCAGGCCGCCCGGGACCGGCACGTGGCCTGGGCCCAGCACGCGCTGCACCGGGCCCACCTCGGGGCGGACGGCCGCCCGGTCACCCTGTCGCTGTACGCGGTGGACCCGCTGGCCCGTGAGTTGCGGGCGGCGTTGCGTTGGTCGGCCACCGGGGGCAGTGCGCGGGCCGGGCTGCTGCTGGCCGGTGGGCTGGACCAGTGGTGGCGGGAGCGGGGGCTGTCCCGGGAGGCCCGGCTGTGGCTGTTCCGGCTGTACGGGCGGATCGCCGAGACCGGGGAGGCGATCCCCGAGGCGGAGCTGGCGGCGGCGTACCACCTGCACTCGCTGCACGCCGGTGCGGACGGCGAGTTCGCCGAGGAGCTGCGGTTCTCGCAGCGGGCGGAGGCGGCGGCCCGGCAGGCCGGTGACGCGGGGCTGCTGGCCCGGGTGCTCGCCGGGCGGGCCGCGCCGCTGGTCGACATGGGGCAGTTCGCCGAGGCGGAGCGGGTCTGCCGGGAGGTCATCGACTGGGCGGGCGAGTTGGAGGTCAGCGGGGACGCCCTGCTGGCCGTCTACAACCTGGCGGAGCTGCTGTGGCGGCGGGGTGCGTTGGCGGAGGCGGCGGAGCTGCTCGGGGCGGCCCGCCCGGCGGAGGCGGCCCGGCCGGTGGAGCGGGGCTACCGGTCGGTGGACATGCTGCTGGGCATGGTGGCGTTGGCCCGGCACGACCTGGTGGCCGCGCACGACCATCTGTTGGTGGCGCTGCGGGCCCGGATGGGGCACGGCTACCACGGGCGGGCCTGCGACACGGTGAACGCGGTGGCGGTGCGGTGTGCGCTGGGCGGGGAGCCGGTGACGGCGGCCCGGTTGTTCGGCGCGGCCCAGGCCACCCGGGCCCGGTTGCGGGGCACTCCGGGCATCTTCGCCACGTACTGGCAGGAGCGGCAGGTCGAGCTGCGGCGCACCCTCGGCGACGCGGCCTTCGACGCGGCCTACGGCGAGGGCGGCGAGTTGGGTCTGGAGGAGGCGGCGGCGTTGGCGTTCGCCGTGGAGCACCCGGACCTGGCGGCGGACTCGGTCCGGTTCCGGGCGACGGGTGTGGTGACGCCGCGACCGACCGGCACGGCCACCCCCCGACCGGCCGGCGCGGTCACCCCTCGACCGCTGGCCCGCCGCGATGCGGAACGTCGGGAGGAGTGGGCCTGACCCGTCGCGCCGTCCGACGGGCGCGGCGGCGATCCACGACGAGCCCGCCCGGCGGGTACGGGGCTGCGGGGGACCCGGTGCGGCCTGCGGGTCCAGGCGTTCGGCGGACACGAGCGCGGCGCGCAGACCGGCCGGTGGGCGTGGGCGTCCGGCGGCGCTGCCCGCGCCGCCGGACGCCCGGCTGCCGGTGGGTCAGCCGCGTCGGGCGGCGGCCCGCTCGGCGTCGGCCTTCATCCGGGCGGCCCGGTCGAGGTCGGCCTGCGAGACGGCGGCGACTGAACCGAAGATGCTGACCGCCTGGTAGTACGTCCAGGCGAGGCTGGTGCAGGCCGGGCGGACGACGGAGTTGTAGGTGGCGCAGACCCGCTTGAGGTCCTCGTAGAAGGCGCTGTCCAGGCGGGCCTTGTTGGCGGAGAAGATCCCCATCGCCTTGTGGTTGCGGTAGCCGAAGTCGTGCCGGTAGCAGGAGAGGTTGAAGGTGAAGCCGAGCGGGTTGTCCGGGCTCGACGAGCAGTAGTCGGTGGACCAGTCGAAGCCGTAGTCCGCCCAGGCGGCCTGGTTGAGGCGGCCGGAGTTCCAGGCGTTGTAGCTGCTGGCGCTGGTCTGGGTCCAGCTGCTCAGCACGCTGAGCTTTTGCGAGGTGCTCACCGCGGCGGACGCGGGTGAGCCGACGCCGAGCACGCTGAGCAGGGCGAACGTGCCGGCGGCGAGGGCGGTGGCGAGACGACGGGACAAGTTTTCCTCCGCGGGATGGGCGGTACGGTGTGTCACCGGTTGGTCACCAGAGTTAGATCAGTCTCGATCAATGTCCCGTCGGTGGGGCGTGGCGGAGGCGACGTATTGGTGACATACGTCGAAACAGACGAATGCCCCGGATGCCGGAGCACCCGGGGCGTCCGAGGACGATCAGCGCACCACCCGCGCCGAGGAGGCGGCACTCTCGTTCCACGACCGGTCCAGCGCGGTCACCTGGTAGGTGTACGCCCGGCCCGGCTCAGCGGTGCCGTCCACCCAGGACTGCGGCTGCCCCGGGGCGGCCCGGACCGTGCCGACCAGGTGTGCCGCGTCGGCCCGCCCGCACCCCTCGACCGGGCCGGGCCCGTCGAAGCGGTAGACCGCGTACGACGTGGCGGTGCCGAGCGGGCCCGTCCCGTCGGCCGGCTGCCGCCAACGCAGACGTACCCCCTCGGTGGTCCGCTCGGCCCGGGTGAGTGCCGGACGCAGCAGCGGCTTCGCCGGCAGGTGCGCCATGGTCGGCACCAGCGCCGGACGGGAGTAGTGCGCGGCGGCGTAACTGCTCGTCGCGCCGAGCCGGTCGGCCCGCACCTGCACCGCCGAGAAGTGCACGTTGCCGAGCACCTCCGGGTAGGCCCGGTTCAGCGTCAGGTGGTCCGACAGTTCCTGCGGGTTCATCCAGTACGTGCCGTAGGCCGGGTCGCCGCTCTTGTAGTCCGCCTGGCCGATGTAGAGCTGCACCCGGGTGCCGCGTACCGTCTGCGCCCACCAGGGCACCAGTCGGGCGTAGTCGGCGGCCGGATACTGGCCGATGTACCAGTAGAGCTGCGGCACCACGTAGTCGATCCACTCCTGCTTGACCCACCTGCGGGTGTCGGCCGAGATGATGTCGTACGACTGGCTGCCGGTGGTGTCCGAGCCGTCCGGGTCGGCGCTGGCGTTGCGCCAGATGCCGAACGGGCTCACCCCGAACTTCACCCACGGCTTGACCGCCTTGACCCTGACCCCCATCTCCTGGATCAGCAGGTCGATGTTGTCCCGCCGCCAGGCCGCCCGGTCGGTGAACCCCCGGTGGTACGCGGCGAACGTCGCGTCGTCCGGTACCGGGTACGTGCCGCTCGGGTACGGGTAGAAGTAGTCGTCGAAGTGCACGCCGTCGATGTCGTACCGGCGGACCGCGTCGAGTATCGCGGTCTGGACGAACTCACGGACCTGCGGGACGCCCGGATCGTAGTAGAGCCGGCTGCCCGCGACGCCGGCCGGCGGGTAGGCGAAGGTCCACTCCGGATGCTGCCGGGCCGGATGGTCCGGGGCGAGCTGTCCCAGGTCGGCGCCCGCGCCCCCGGGTGCCGGCATGGAGATCCGGTACGGGTTGAACCAGGCGTGGAACTCCAGGTTCCGCAGGTGTGCCTCGGCGACCAGGAAAGCCAGCGGATCCCAGCCCGGGTCCTGCCCCCGCACCCCGGTCAGGTACTCCGACCACGGCTCGTACGGCGACGGCCAGAACGCGTCGGCGGTCGGCCGGACCTGCACCACCACCGCGTTGTGGTGCAGTCGCTGCGCCAGGTCGAGCCAGCCCCGGTACTCCGCCTGCTGGGCGGCGATCCGGTCCGGGGCGGTACGGGAGGCCGCGCTCGGCCAGTCGATGTTCACCACCGACGAGATCCACATCGCCCGGAACTGCCGCTTCGGCACCGCCGGATCGACCACGCAGGCGTCACCCACCCCGCCCGTCGCGGCACCACCCCCGCTGCCCGCGCCACCCACGCCGTCTCGGCCGGTGGCCGCCGCCGACCCGGTCCCCCCGAGCCCGCCGACCACCACCAGCACCAACCCGACCGCACCGATCCCGAGCCTTCGCACCACGCTCTCCCTCCGCCGCTCCCGCCCGCCCGCACCCACCCGCCGCCGCTCCCTCTCCGCCTCCGGCGTCCCGCCCCTCGCCCCTTCCCCCTCCCCTCCGGACGGGTGGGTGAGGGGAGGAGGGGAGGGGCGGGAAGTGGCGGGGTGGGGTGGGGGATGGGAGGAAATTTTCATACTTGGGGTGAGGGTGCAAGGGGTGGGGTCGGGTGGTGGTGACCGAAAGTGGTTAGCGGGGGACTGGGTGTAGATGTGGTGGGGTTGATTGGGGTGGGGTTGGGGTGGGTAGCAACGCGCGGCACCGGTCGTCAGCAGGGCGGTCGCGGTGGTGGGAGGGGTGAGTACGGTGTCTGTGCTGCGAACCAAACCGATCAAGGATGTGGTTGCCCAGGGCAACGCGGACGGCAGCGACGGCAGCCCCGGTCTCAAACGCCGGCTCGGTGCCCGCGACCTCACCGGCTTCGGCATCGGCATCGTGATCGGCACCGGCATCTTCACCCTCACCGGCATCGAAGCACGCGACAGCGCCGGGCCGGGCGTGGTGATCTCGTTCGCCATCGCCGGGGTGGTCGCCCTGCTCGCGGCCCTCTGCTACGCCGAGTTGGCGTCCAGCGTGCCGACCGCCGGCAGCGCGTACACCTACGCGTACGCCACGATGGGTGAGATCGTCGCGTGGATCATCGGGTGGGACCTGCTGTTGGAGTTCGCGCTCGGCGCGGCGGTGGTGGCCCGGGGCTGGTCCGGTTACCTGGCCGAGCTGTTCGGCCTGCCCAGCACCTGGTTCGCCGAAGAGGGCAGCGTGGTCAACCTCGGGGCGATCGGCATCGTGCTGCTGCTCGGTGTGGTCGCCGTCATCGGCATCCGCGAGTCCGCCCGGATCACCAACATCCTGGTGCTGGTGAAGGTCGCCATCTGCATCTTCGTCGTGGTCGCCGGGCTGTTCTTCGTCAAGGCCGCCAACCTCAGCCCGTTCATCCCGCCGGCCGAGCCGGCCGGTGCCGGTGACGACGGCATCAAGCAGCCGGTCGTGCAGGCGTTCTTCGGGCTGGAGCCGTCCGTCTTCGGTTTCGTCGGGGTGCTCAGCGCCGCCGCCGTGGTCTTCTTCGCGTACACCGGGTTCGAGGCGGTGGCGAACCTGGGTGAGGAGACCAGGCGGCCCAAGCGGGACCTGACCCTGGGGTTGTTCGGCACCCTGTTGATCTCCACCGCGCTCTACGTCGGCGTCTCGCTGGTCGTGGTCGGCATGGTGCCGTACGGCGAGATCGACCGGGGTGCCCCGATCGCCGCAGCCTTCAACGCGGTCGGTGCGAGCTGGGCCGGGGTGCTGGTCTCCATCGCGGCCGTGGCCGGCCTGACCAGCGTGATCCTGGTCGACCTGGTGGCCATGGGCCGGATCGGGTTCGCCATCTCCCGGGACGGGTTGATCCCGCCCGCCGTCGCCAAGATCCACCCGCGTTGGGGGACCCCGTACCGGATCTCCGCCGTGATGACGGTCGTGGTGGCGCTGCTCGCCGGGTTCCTGCCGCTGTCCGCGTTGGCCGACCTGGTCAGCATCGGCGCGCTCTGCGCCTTCATGATCGTCGCCATCGCGGTGCCGATCCTGCGCCGCAAGCGCCCCGACCTGGAGCGGCCGTTCCGGGTCCCGTTCTCCCCGGTGCTGCCGATCTTCACCGCGCTGGCCTGCCTGTACCTCACGCTCAACCTGTCGATCGAGACCTGGATCAGGTTCCTCATCTGGATGGCGCTCGGCGGGATCATCTACTTCGGCTACGGCTACCGCCGCAACCGGCTCGCCACCGGCGAAGCCGAGGACCGGGCCAAGGAGCGTGCCCCGGCCTGACGACCCGGGGGTCCCGGCCACCCCGGGCCGCCGGTCGGTCGTTCCGGTGGCCCGGGGTGGTCAGGGTCGGGGGGCGAAGCGCAGCAGGTTCCAGGAGATCGCCGGCAGGCGTACGGAGCAGCGGTCGCCGTCGACGGTGGCGGTGGGCAACTCCCGGGGCGTCACCCGGTCGGGCTCCGCCTCGGTGTTGATCGCGTCCGGGTCGTCCCCGGCGGCCAGGCTGAGGTGCTGCACCTGGTGCAGCCCGGACAGGCCCCGCAGGTCGATCTCCACCGGGAGGGCGTCGGTGCCCCGGTTGACCGCGAACACGGTCAGCCCGCCGGACTCCTCGTCGTGCAGCGCGACGGTGTCCAACACCGGCACGTCGCCGTACCGCTTCGTGGCGTAGTGCGGCGAGACCGGCTCGGTGCGCAGCACGGTGCCGGTGGCGTGGCGGGCGGTCAGGGCGAACGGGTGGAAGATGCTCTGCCGCCAGGCCGGCCCGCCGGTGCGGGTACGGATCGGGGCGATCACGTTGGTCAGCTGCGCCTGGGCGGCGACACCGACCCGGTCGGCGTGCCGGAGCAGGGTGATCAGCAGGTCGCCGACCACCACCGCATCGACGGCGGTGTAGTCGTCCTCAAGCAGCGCGGGTGCCTCGACCCAGCCGCGCGCGTCCAGGTCGCCCTGGACGCGGGACTGGTACCAGACGTTCCACTCGTCGAAGGAGATCTTCAGCTTGCGGGTCTGGCGCAGCCGGGCGGCCATGTGGTCGGCGGTGGCGACGACCTCGGTGATGAACTGGTCCATGTCGACGGCGGAGGCGAGCAGGCTGGCCCGGTCGCCGTCGGTCGGGTCGTAGTAGGAGTGCGCGGAGACGTAGTCGACCTGCTCGTAGGTGTGTTCCAGCACGGTCGCCTCCCAGGAGGCGAAGGTGGGCATGCCCCGGCCGGAACTGCCGCAGGCGACCAGGCTGATCGAGGGGTCGATCAGCTTCATCGCCCGCGCGGTCTCGGCGGCGAGCCGGCCGTACTCCTCGGCGGTCTTGTGGCCGACCTGCCACGGGCCGTCCAGTTCGTTGCCGAGGCACCACAACCGCACGCCGTACGGCTGCTGCGCGCCGTGTGCGCGACGCAGGTCGGACAGCCGGGTGCCGCCCGGGTGGTTGGCGTACTCCAGCAGGTCGCACGCCTCCTGGACGCCCCGGGTGCCGAGGTTGACCGCCATCATCGGCTCGACCTGCGCGGCGGCGGCCCAGGCCATGAACTCGTCGAGGCCGAACGCGTTGGTCTCGATGGTCTTCCAGGCCAGGTCCAGCCGGCGGGGGCGGTCGTCGACCGGGCCGACACCGTCCTCCCAGCGGTAGCCGGAGACGAAGTTCCCGCCGGGGTAGCGGACCATCGAGACGCCCAGTTCCCGGGTCAGCTCCAGCACGTCGCGGCGCAGGCCGAGCGGGTCGGCCCCGGGGTGCCCCGGCTCGTAGATGCCGCCGTAGACGCAGCGGCCCAGGTGTTCGACGAAGGAGCCGAAGAGCCGGCGGTCCACCGGGCCGACCGTGAAGGCCGGGTCGATCGTCAACCGTGCTGCACGCACGGGCCCACCTCTTCCCCTGAGCTGCTCGGAGCGACTACGGTCGATGCGCTGCTCCGCGTTTGTATACCGTTGTCGCCAACGTTGTAAAGGATCTCTCGCGCGATTCGGTCCGGTGGCGGACGCGGGAAGGAGCCCACGTGCGGCACCGACTGAAGGACGTGGCCGAACGGGCCGGGGTGTCGGTCAAGACCGTGTCGAACGTGGTCAACGGCTACCAGCACGTCCGCCCGGCCACCCGGGCCCGGGTCGAGGCGGCCCTCGCCGAACTGCGCTACCGGCCCAACCTGTCGGCCCGCAACCTGCGCAAGGGCCGTACCGGCGTGATCGCCCTCGCCGTGCCGGAGCTGGACATCCCCTACTTCGCCGAGTTGGCCCGGCACGTGGTGGCCGCCGCCGCCGACCACGGCTGGACCGTGCTCATCGACCAGACCGGCGGTGGCCGGGAACGGGAACGGGTCGCCGCCGCCGGCATCGGCGACCACCTGATCGACGGTCTGATCTTCAGCCCGCTGTCGCTGACCGCCGACGACCTCACCGACCTCGACGGCGTACCGATGGTGCTGCTCGGCGAGCGGGTGGACCACGGCCCCGCCGACCACGTGGTGATCGACAACGTGACCGCCGCCCGGGAGGTGACCGCCCACCTGATCGGCCTCGGCCGCCACCGGATCGCCGCCGTGGGCGCGCAACCCACCCCCGAGGGGGCCGGTGCCCGCCTGCGGCTGGCCGGCTACACCGCCGCCCTGACCGAGGCCGGCATCGGGTACGACGAACGCCTCGTCGCCGCCACCCCGGCCTGGCGTCGCGCCGACGGCGCCGCCGCCCTGCGCCACCTGCTTGCCTCCGGAACCCGCCCGGACGCGGTGTTCTGCTTCAGCGACACCCTCGCCCTCGGCGCGCTGCGCGCCCTGCACGAGGCCGGCCTGCGGGTCCCCACCGACGTCGCCGTCGCCGGCTTCGACGACATCGAGGACGGGCGGTTCAGCGTCCCCACCCTGACCACTGTCGCCCCGGACAAGGAACGGATCGCCCGGCTCGCCGTGGACCTGCTCGCCGGCCGGCTGGGCGGGGACCGGGACGCGCCACCCCGGGAACTCACCGCCCCGCACCGCCTGACCCCCCGGGAGAGCACCGCCTGACGCCCGCCCTGCCCGCTCGCCCCGCCCTGCCCGTCCGGGGCGGACCTGCCGTCCGGGGCGGACCTGCCGGCTGGGCCGGATCGGGTCGCTGGGCCGGAGCTGTGGCCCGGCCGGTCAGTCGAAGAAGCGGGCCAGGTGGGCCGGTGCCGGCGGTGGGGCGTCGACGGGCAGCGGGGTCAGATCGGCGAAGATGGACGCGCCGTCGCAGCCGGCGTGCAGCGGATGCCAGCGCGGGGTGCCCGGCGGGCGCTGACCGCAGACCCCCTTGATCGTCTGTACGTCCAACAGCCGGACGTGGGTCGGGTCCGCCACCGCGTTGACGTGCCCCCACCAGGGGCTCATCACGTGCAGCACGCCACCCGGGCGGAGCACCCGGTGGCACTCGTCCAGCAGCGGCAGGAAGTCGATCAGGTGCTCCAGGATGTGCACGGTGAAGATGACGTCGACGGAGTCGTCGGCCAGCGGCAGCGACCCGGACAGGTCCGCCACCGCGTCCACCCCGGGGGCCGGGAAGATGTCCAACCCCAGGTTCGTCGGGTACTGCTTCTGGCCGCCGCAGCCCAGGTCCACCACCACCGGGTCCCGGCCGTCGACCCGCACCCGCCCCCACACGCCGTACACCCCGGCCAGCCGGCCGACCAGCTCGCGGACCAGCCGCAACTGATCAGGTTCGGCCACCTCCCCGCTCAGGTGGGCGACCCCCCGGTCGAACCGCACCTCGACGCGGAGCCCACGTAACCGCTCGTCGTGGCGGGCCTGCTCGGCCCAGGCCGCTTCGAGGAACCCGTCGAGCGCCCGCAGCCGTTCGGCCGAGGGCGGTGCCTGCGCCAACGCGACCATGGCCACCTCCCGCCGGCCGTTACCCGCTCTCCGGCCCCGCACACCAGTCGCCGCCAACTCTCGCCGCTCTGCTGCCCATCGCCGAGCCGGTGCCCGGGGCGGACCCCACCGTGACCGTGACCGTCCAGCCGGGCGATGGCTCCGGGCGCGGAGCGCGTACCCGTGGGTCAGCCGCCGGTGCGGCGGGTGGGCCGGCCGACGGCCCGGATGCGCTGCCGGGGCGCACCGGCCGCCTTCGGCCGCTTGAGGTGATAGCGGTGCAGCTCGTTGTGGCCCTCCAGGGACGGGTCCTCACTCATCCCGACAAGCTCCCAACCCTGGTCACCGGCCCGGTTCAGGTGCGCCAGCGCCGTGTCGCCGTAGGCGGTCACGTCGGTCATCGAGCCGTCCGGGCCGTACCAGACGAAGACGACCTCCCAGCTGAGGTCGGAGGCGGTCGGCTGGCGACGGCGCACCAGCAGCGCGTACTCCCATCTGAGCATGACCCATTGTCACCCGGCGGTCGTCGGGCGGCACGGATCAGTCCTCGGCGATCCGCCCGTCGGCGACCCGCAGCCGCCGGTCCACGCTGACCGCCTCCAACATCCGCCGGTCGTGGGTGACCAGCAGCAGCGTCCCCGGATAGCCGGCCAACGCCGACTCCAACTGCTCGATGGCCGGCAGGTCGAGATGGTTGGTCGGCTCGTCGAGCACCAGCAGGTTGACCCCCCGGCCCTGCAGCAGCGCCAGCGCCGCCCGGGTCCGCTCGCCCGGCGACAGCGTCGCCGCCGGCCGCAGCACGTGCGCGGCCCGCAGACCGAACTTGGCGAGCAGCGTCCGCGCATCCGCCGGCATCATCTCCGGTACGGCGGCCCCGAACGCCTCCAGTAGCGGCTGGTCGCCGAGGAACAGCCCCCGGGCCTGGTCGACCTCGCCGACCACCACCCCCGGCCCGAGCGCGGCGTGCCCGGCGTCGAGCGGCAGCCGACCCAGCAACGCGCCGAGCAGGGTGGTCTTGCCGGAACCGTTCGCCCCGGTGATCGCGACCCGGTCGGCCCAGTCGATCTGGAGGTTCACCGGCCCCAGGGTGAAGTCGCCCCGTCGGACCACCGCGTCGCGCAGCGAGGCCACCACCGCACCGGCCCGGGGCGCTGCGGCGATCTCCATCCGCAGCTCCCACTCCTTGCGGGGCTCCTCGACCACGTCGAGGCGTTCGATCAGCCGCTCGGTCTGCTTCGCCTTGGCCGCCTGCTTCTCCGTCGCCTCGGCCCGGAACTTCCGGCCGATCTTGTCGTTGTCGGTGGCCTTGCGGCGGGCGTTCTTCACACCCTTCTCCATCCAGGCCCGCTGGGTGCGGGCGCGGGCCTCCAACGCGGCCCGGGTGTCGGCGTACTCCTCGAAGTCGGCGCGGGCGTGCCGGCGGGCCACCTCCCGCTCCTCCAGGTAGGCGCCGTAGCCGCCGCCGTAGTGCCGCACCTGCTGCTGCACGAGGTCCAGCTCCAGCACCCGGGTCACCGTCCGGGTCAGGAACTCCCGGTCGTGGCTGACCAGCACCGTGCCGGCGCGCAGGCCGGTGACGAACCGTTCCAGCCGGTCCAGACCGGCCAGGTCCAGGTCGTTGGTGGGCTCGTCGAGCAGGAAGACGTCGTACCGGCTGAGCAGCAGCGAGGCCAGCCCGGCGCGGGCCGCCTGACCACCGGACAGGCCGGTCATCGGGTGGTCCAGGTCGACCGTCAGCCCCAACTCCGCGGCCACCTGCTCGGCGCGTTCCTCCAGGTCCGCCCCGCCGAGGTCGAGCCACCGCTCCAACGCCGCGGCGTACGCGTCGTCCGCCCCGGCCGTGCCTGCGGTGAGCGCCTCGGCGGCGGCGTCCAGGGCCGCCTGCGCCCCGGTCACCCCGGTCCGTCGGGCCAGGAAGTCGCGGACCGTCTCGCCCGCCCGCCGTTCCGGCTCCTGCGGCAGATAACCCACCGCGGCCCCCGGCGGGCTCACCGAGACGTTGCCCTCCTCCACACCCTGCAACCCGGCCAGCGTACGCAGCAGCGTCGACTTGCCCGCCCCGTTGACCCCGACCAGCCCCACCACGTCCCCGGGTGCGACCACCAGATCAAGGTCACTGAAGAGCATCCGCTCCCCGTGCCCGGCGGCAAGTCCTTTGGCGATCATCGTGGCGCTCATGAGGCCCCGAGCCTATCGCCCGCCGCTCCCGCCGTTCCCGCCGCTCGTCACCACCGTCATCGGGTCTCCCGGGCCGGTGGTCGGGGTCGGGGCTGGGTCGGTGGTCGGGGGCGGGCTGTCGGCGCCGGTCGGCAAAAGGTGGGGGAGGGGCGGGAGGAACGGGGCGGGTGGGGCAAGGTGAGGGGGTGGGATTGACGCTGGCGGTCGACTGCGGTGGCGGAGGCATCAAAGGATCGGTGCTGGACGGGGGTGGCAACCTGCGGGCACCGGTGATCCGGGTGGACACCCCGTACCCGTTGCCGCCCGAGTTGTTCGTCAAGACGCTGGTGGAGCTGGCCGGCCGGCTGCCCCCGGCGGACCGGGTCACGGTGGGGATGCCGGGCATGATCCGGCACGGGGTCGTGGTGGCCACGCCGCACTACGTGACCCGGTCCGGGCCGCGCAGCCGCGTCGACCCGGACCTGCTCGCCGAGTGGTCCGGGTACGACGCCCGCCGGGCCGTCACCGAGGCGTTCGGGATGCCGGCGCTGGTGCTCAACGACGCCGAGGTGCACGGTGCCGGGGTGGTCGCCGGCACCGGCTGCGAACTGGTGCTGACCCTCGGCACCGGGCTGGGCAGCGCGCTCTTCGACGGTGGGCGGCTCGCCCCGCACCTGGAGCTGTCGCACGCCCCGGTCCGCTGGGGCACCACCTACGACACGTACGTGGGGGAGCCGGAGCGGCGGCGGCTCGGCGACGCCTTCTGGTCCCGGCGGATCCGGCAGGTGGTGGACGGGCTGCGCCCGGTGTTCCGCTGGGACCGGCTGTATCTCGGTGGCGGCAACTCGCGGCTGATCCGCCCCGAGCAGGTGGCCCGGATGGGCGACGACGTGGTGATCGTGCCCAACACGGCCGGAATCGTCGGTGGTGTCCGGGCCTGGCAGTTGACCGGCGAACGGGACGACCCGGCCTCCTGAGCCACAAGTCGACCCCCAGGAACACTCGCGGTACGCCCGGTGTTGTGCCAGCGTCGGAGCAATGGCGACGTGACGCGAGGGGGTGGGTCGGGATGGATCTTCTGGCGGAGTACCGACGGGCGACCATGTACTTCGAGATGGGTGACCCGAGCGGAGCGGTCCGGCTGCTGGAGCCGATCGTGGCGGCCGAGCCCGGCAACTCCTCCGTACGTCAGCTGCTGGCCCGGGCGTACTTCCAGACCGCCCAGCTCGGCCGCGCCGAGGAGCAGTTGCGGGAGTTGGTCGACCGGGACCCCAGCGACCACTACGCCCACCACGTGCTGGGCCGGACGCTGGAGCGGCTCAACCGCTACCCGGACGCGCTGCGCCACCTGCGTATCGCGGCGGCCATGCACTCGACCAACGACGACTACGTGACCGCGCTGCGCCGGGTGGAGAGCCGGGTCGGCAACGGTCGCTGAGTCCTGATTACGCCGGGCCGGGGGCGGGGTTTTCTACCCTTCCCCCGGCCCGGTTCCGCGTCTGGTCCAGGCCAGGAAGCGGTCGAACAGCTCCGCCGGGGTCGGTACGGCGTTCGGGTTGAGGGTGACCAGGTCGCCGGTGGCGTCGTACAACATCCCGGCCATGTGAACGGACAGCCCGACCCGGTCCCGCCGGTATTCGAGGAGCAGCAGCAGCCGGGCGGGCTGACACGGCCAAGGGGCGGCGCACACCCGGCACAACCAGAGCGGTCGCATCGGTACGTGCGGCCGTACGGCCCCGCCTGGGCGGGCATGCACCTGGGAAACGTTCAGCGGTTTCACCGTCTCAGGGTGGTCGCTACGCTACCTACTAGTCAAGGCCCTAGTTGGGTGTTGCCCAACTAGGGCCTTGCCCAGTGGGGAGGTGTCTAGCCTCGCGTTCATGGGCCGGCATCTCATGGGCGCGTACGAGATCCGGATGAGGCTGGGCGTGAGCAGGCAACGCGTCGAGCAGTTGATGAAGCGCCCCGACTGGCCGAAGCCCTACGAGTCGCTCGCCACTGGTCGGATCTGGCGTACCGAGGACATCGAGGCCTGGATCCGTGAGCACCGGCCGAACCTGCCCGACGAAGCCTGAGCCTCGCCCCGACGCCTGTCGGCCTACGATGGGCCTGCCATGGCGGCTGCGCAGGTGGGGGAGGCGGGATGAAGCTCAAGCTGGACCTGCACGACATCTTCAACAAGGGTCACGACATCGACCGCGCCCTGCGCGGGATCATGGACGAGGCGGTGGCGAAGAAGGCCACCCTGGTCGAGATCATCCCGGGTAAGGGGTCCGGCCAGCTCAAGAAGAAGGTGCTGCGCTTCCTCGACCAGAAGGACGTCAAGCAGCTCTACCACCGAGTCGAGAAGGACTCCAAGAACTTCGGCCGCCTCTTCGTCCATTTCCGCTGGAAGTAGCGTGCCCTAGAAGGACCGGTACACCTCTCTGCGGTGGGCGATTCGTACGACTGCTATCAAAACCTGGTCGTCCAGGATCAGGTAGACGATCCGGAAATCGCTGACCCGGATTCGCCACTTGGTATCGCCACCGGACAGCTTCACGCAACCAGCGGGCCGAGGGTCGACTGCCAGCTGATCGATCGCGGCACCGATGCGGACCTGAGTGGGGCGATCGAGCTTGGCCAGTTCGCGCGCCGCAGCATTGGTGAGCTCGATCTTCCATGTCACAGGTCGAGTTCCCGCCTGACCGCGCTCCACGGCTGCGTCGACTCACCAGCACGCATCGACGCCAGTGCGTCGTCGCAGGCCTGGGCGTCCTCCTCGTCGATCACCTGTTCCAGGATCTCGTCGAGCCGCGCAAGCTCCTCACGAGCCGAGGCGCGCAGAGCGGGTGTCCGGTTCGGGTTTCTGGCCACCGCTCCCAGATACTGTCTGATCTTCTCAAGACCCTGCGGATCGAGGGCCGTCGGTGGCCCCATCGCCGCCACCCGCTGCCCCTGACGAGTCAGGTAGACGACGTTGCCATGCTCAGCCGCCTCGACGGCCTCGGACGGCGGACCGGCATGAGGCGGAACCTCATACTCGAACGCGTGTGCGGCGGTCATGGAGGTCATGGTAACGCTGGACTGCCCCGGAGCTGGACAACCAGCTGAGGCGGTGTCGGCTGGAATCCGTCAGAGGGTTGAGTCAGCCCAGCCGGGTGACCCGCTCCTACATCCTCACTGTCAGAGGTCCAGGACGGCGACCGTCTCTCCTTCGCTCTGCTCGCCGGTCGGCCGGAAGCCCAGCTTCAGATAGAAGTCCTCCGGCCCGCCCTCGCGGGGCACCCAGGTGACGAACGCCCGGTTGCCGCCACGGGCGCGGATCTCCGCGCACACCGCCTCGACGGCGAACCGTCCGTAACCCTTCCCCTGGGCGTCGGCCGCGATGTTGAGTTTCCAGAGGCCGGACCGGACATCATCGGGGTTGTCGCCCCACGCGTAGTCGAGGAAGGCCATCAGGAAGCCGACCAGCCGGTCGCCGTCGAAGATCAGCCTCGGCCAGGCGATGTCCGGGAAGACGTACGCCTCGGCGAGTGACTTGACCACCGGTCCGACCAGATCCTCCTGATCGGGGCGCACCGACAGCTTGAGCGCTGCCTCGTAGTTCTCCGGGGTGACCTTCTCCAGCCGCATCCTGCGGACCGTAGTCCGCCCTGCCGGTCCAGGCGACCCATTATCTGCGGTCATCGGTAATCGGCTGCCTTCGCCCACGTCGTCAGAGCGGATAGGTGCGGGCAACCACACGCATCGCCGAGTTGTGACTTCACCACCCCTAGGTTGTCGCCGAGACCCCGAAGCAGGAGTTCGGGAGTGATAGATGCGAGAGGGTGAAGCCAGGGATTCCCGAATTGCTTGGACTACGCGCCCCTCGTGATGTGAGCTGCGGCGAACTGGGCGCCAATGAAAAGTATCCCTGTGGGCAGTAGGATGAGTAGCACCTTGTATGCGGCGGTGCGCCGGCCGACAGTTTCGCCGAACACTGCAGTCAAACTTATGAGGGTGACGATACTGGTGTAAGTGAGAAGAACGGTCGTCGGGACCCAGTGAGGCATGGCAGTATCTCCGTCCTGAACAGCTCTGGGGCTGCCTGTCTGGTTGGTCCGAACCGGGGAGCCCTGTGAGTCGTTTTGTGAGGCATGGAGGTCGTCAGCGACGCCTTGCAGTTCATGGATTGGTTCGGCGGCGTCCAATCCAACGCAGCGTCAATGCTTGTTTTGGAACGCTGCGTAGAATGTCCAGCACGTAGGCGGCGCGATGCCACCAACGGGCGTTCTCGGCACTTAGGTCGTATAACTCACCTTGCCACTCCTCCAGCCATCGTGTTCGTGCTGAAGCGGGTAGTAGAAAGCTCAGTAAGCCCAAGATCGAGGCTCCCAGTGGAGTTGCCGAGGCGGCTCCAGCCGGACCTAGGCGCGGACCTTCCGCTGCCTTCCTACCCCTCGTTGCAATTGCCAGGGAAAGTGGCCTACGTGGCACCCGCCGTCTGCCGCGATACCTATCGGGCTCGCTACTAAGCCGTTGGCGCATTACTTCGACCCCCCGCTAATGCGGTGTATCCCTAAGATGCGACAGGACCTCGTCAAGGCGGGCACATCAGTAGCCCGGTTGAGGACGAAGTCGCCCAGCAGTGGAGACGTCTCTGGCGCGGGTGGAGGTATCGGCTAGAGCGAGGCGGGCGGTTTCGACGCCCCCCGGGGCGAACTGGTAGTACCGTCGCCGAGGCCGCCCTTGATCCTCGTGCTCAGCGGGATCTTCCCAATGGGATTCCACCCAGCCGGCCTGCTCAAGACGGGCGAGAATTGGATGGAGGGTGCCCGACTTGAGGCCGGTCTCGCGAGCAATGTCACGGCCCCATCGCGGGTCGGCGGGCGTGGCAAGTAGGGCGCGAATCACTGCCACGGTCTGCGGTGTGAGGCGTGGCGTTTCTGGCATGGCTCGACTCTACCTAGATAGGGTATCGATGTCTACCTAGGTTGCTTGCTTCGGTGCGCCGGGTCAGCCCTGTGCGCGAATTTGGCGAGATGATCGAGGCCTGGCACCTGCTGAAGGACGCTCCTATGCCGCGTCAAGTGGGTGGGGTGGGGTTTCGAGGCGTCGGTAGAGGTCTCGGGCGACGTAGCGTTTGAGGCAGCGTTTGATCTCGCGGTCGGCTTTGCCTTGAGCACGGCGGCGTTCGGCGTAGGCGCGGGTGGTGTGGTCGCGTTGGAGGCGGGTCAGGACGATGGTGTGTAGGGCGCGGTTGAGTTGGCGGTCGCCTGAGCGGTTGAGCCGGTAGCGGGTGGTCTTGCCCGACGATGCGGGGATGGGGGGCGGTGCCGGCGAGCATGGCGAACGCTGCGTCGTTGCGGCAGCTTCCGGGGTGGGACCAGGCGGTGAGCACGGTGGCGGCGACGATCGGTCCGACGCCGGTCAGGTGCAGCAGGTCCGGTCGCCAGGAACGCACGATCGTCCGGATTGCCTTCTCGTGCTCCAGGGCTTCGGCTTCGAGGAAGCGGACGCGGCGGGCGAGGTCACGTAGGACGGTCAAGCTCCTGAAGACGTCCACCTCCGCGCTGGTGGTGGGACGTAGTCGGGTGGCGGTGGTGAGCATGAGGCGGGTGCTCTGGCCGCGGAAACAGGCTCGCACGACCTCGGGTGAGGTGATCATCAACGCGTGCAGTTGCCGCTGGGCGTCGGCGCTGGCTCACAGTCAGGTCAAGGGGCGTCGCCGATGTTGGTGCCAAGCGTCAGAAGGAATAGGTGCGGGCGACCGCCAGCATCTCCGAGGTGTGCGACCCGGCCACCCCCACCCCCGCCGGCCGTGCCCGGAACCCCGGCAACGCCGTCAACCCGTCGCTGGCGTCCATCGCCCGCAGCGCCACCTTGGCTGCCCGGGGCCGCACGGTCAGGGTGATCTCGACACCCTCCGGCGGCGGGGCGTGGAAGACGATCCCGAAGCCCCACCGGTCCAGCGACGCCTCCTCGACGGTCGGTTGCCGCCCGACGGGCACGTCCCGGCCGGCCACCTCGGCCCGGGTCACCTCGGCGGTGGTCGCGTCCACGTGCAGGGTGGCCAGCCGGACGGTGCGCTGGGGGAGCAGTCGTAGCCGCAGGGTGCGCAGCCCACCGGCGGTGGTGTCGGCCAGTACCTGCACCGTCGGCGCGGGCAGGTTCGCCGCCGGTGCCACCCCGGTACGCATCGACTCCCTACCCAGGCCGGGGAACGCTGCGCCCAGGTACTCGCTGAAGTGTGAACCGGCGTGCTCCTTGGTCCACGGCTGAGGTTCCTCCTCGCGGGTGATCCACTGCGCCTCGTTGGTGTCGGCGTCGAGGGCGTACATCAGGTGGGTGGGCACGGGGTGGTCGGCGTCGAAGCGGTCGACCGCCAGGCCGACCCCGGCGAACAGGGTGGCGGCGAGCGCGGCGGCGACGGCCGGCAGCGCGCCGAGCCGACGGCCACGGGCGGCGACCCGGCGTCGCTCGTCGTCGGCGGCCGGGTCGACCGCGCCGCGTTCGTCGTCGGCGGTCGGGCCGGGCAGCCCGGCGGCCGGGTGCAGCAGGTCGAGCACCGGCAGCGCGGCCAGCCCCAGCAGCACCGCGAACAGGGCCGCCACCCCGCCCATCGCCATCCCCAGCGCGGGGAAGAGCAGCACCACCGTGGGCAGCAGGATCACCACGGCGACCGCGCCGGCCAGGGTCACCGCGACCACCGGCCACGGGCCGTCGATCCGGCACCGCAGCGCCACCAGGCCGGCGAGCGCGCCGGCCAGCGCCGGCAGGGTGGCCAGGTACGCCCCGCCGGGCACCAGCGCGGCCAGCACCACACCGAGCAGGGCCAGCCAGCCCAGCCCGCCGACGGCCGGCGCCGCCGGGCCGACCCGGCGGCGGGTCAGCGCATACCAGGCGAGCAGGATCGCGGCGGCGAGCGCCACCACCGCCAGCCGGTACCAGACCGGCCGGTACGGGTCGAGCAGCTCGGCGTAGCCGGGGCGCAGCGCGGTGATCCCCGCCCAGAGTAGTTGGGCGGCGACCGGGGCGGCCACGATCGGCACCAGCGCCAGCCCGAACCCGGCGAACAGGCGACCGGTGCCGGCCCGGCCGGTGTGCCGGACCTGCCAGCCCAGCACCAGCACCCCGAGCACCGCCAGGGCGGCCAGTGGCCAGGTCAGCCAGCCGGGGTAGCGGACCAGCCCGCCCGGCACCGGGAAGTAGGTGGCGTCGTGGCCGGACTTCAGCGCCGTCAGGTCGGCGCGGCCGAACTCCCGGGCCAGCCCGAGCGCGTTGTCGCCGTGCATCTGGAGGCTGCCCCGGTCCATCGCCGCCGGGGTGTCCAGCGGGGTGTGGTAGATCGCGCCCCCGTCGATGTACGCCGCGTTCAACCCGACGAAGTCGTGGTCGAGGAAGGCGGTGAAGTCGGTGTCGTTGGGCAGCGCCCGGTAGATCTCCACGGCGAACGAGGTGCCCACCGGGTGCGGTGCGCCCCGACCGAAGGCGGCCACCAGCTCGGCGTTGTTCCGGGACGTCTCGAACATGATCACCGGCCCGGTGGAGCCCCGCGCCTCCAGGTTGAGCACCACCCCGCCGTCGGCGGCCAGCGGGTGACTCGCCGCGAACGCCGCCGCCCCGCACAGGCACGCCTCCTCGGCGTCGGTCAGCACGAACACGACGTCGTTGCGGGGCCGGGGACCGGCGGCCAGCGCGCGGGCCACCTCCAGCACGGTGGAGGTGCCGGCCGCGTCGTCGTTGCCACCCGGGCCGGTCTGCACCGAGTCGTAGTGCGCCACCAGGAAGACCCGGCCGGTGGAGGCGGTGCCGGGCAGTCGGGCCACCACGTTGCGGACCCGGGCGAAGGTGGCGCCGCCGGCCGCCCCGCTGAGCTGCCCGGCCTCCGGGGCGACGGTGTCCTGCACCTCGGTCTCCAGGCCCAGCCCGCTCAGCACCCCGACCAGGTGCTCACGGACCTGGTCGTTGGCGGCGCTGCCGGCCGGGTGCGGGCGTTGCGCCACCGTCTGCACCGTCCGGTACGCCCGTCCGGCGCTGAACTCGTCGGCCGGGGCGTCGACCGGTCGGGGCGTCGGGGTGGCCAGGGTGACCAGCATCGCGGCACCCACCGCGACCAGCGCCAGCAGGGCGGCCAGGGCGGCGAGCGGACGACGCCGGGGCCGGGCCAGCGCCCGGTCGGCGGCGGAGGCGGGGGGTGCGCCCACGGGAACTCCTCGGGGGTGGTGCGGAGGTGGTGCACCATCCTGCCCCCGCCGGGGCGCAGCCGGGGCGTACCGGAACCGAACCGTGACGCTGGCCGCTGCCCGGACGCTCACCTGGTGACGGCCTTGCCCGGGAACGCCCGGACCGGGCGGACCGTGTTGTGTGCGACCGTTGTCTAATACAGGATCAGCAGGGCACTCGGAAGGAGCCCGACATCACCAGCGAACTCCCGCGTCTCGCGGCGGTGACCCGGTCGCACCGGGGGCCTGGCTCGGCCGGGCCCTCCGTCGCGCCGTACCCGCACGGCGGGCTGGGGCCGCACCCCAACCTGCCGCCGGGTGAACGGCTGCGGGTGCTGCTGGTCGAGGACGACGAGGGCGACGCCTTCCTGGTCGGCGAGCTGCTCGCCGAGACCAACTCGATGATCGACCTGCTGGTCGCCACCAGCCTCAGCGAGGCCCGGCGGCGCATCGCCGGCGTCGACTGCGTGCTGCTCGACCTCGGGCTGCCCGACGCGCAGGGCCTCGACGGGCTGCGCCGGGTGCTGGAGATGTCCAGCGGCGCGGCGGTCTGCGTGCTGACCGGCCGCTCCGACGAGCACCTCGGCATCGTCGCGGTCGCCGAGGGCGCCCAGGACTACCTGGTCAAGGGGCAGGTCGACGGGGTGCTACTGACCCGCGCCCTGCGCTACGCGGTGGAACGCAAACGGGCCGACGAGAACGCCCGCCGGCTGCGCGAGGTCGAGCTGCGCCAGGCCGAGTCGGCCCGCCTGGAACGGGGCCTGCTGCCCCAGCCGCTGATGACCACCGACGAGGTGGCGGTGCACACCTTCTACCGGCCGGGCCGGCACGCGGCGCTGATCGGCGGGGACTTCTTCGACGTGGTGCAGACCCAGCCGGACCGGGTCGACCTGATCGTCGGCGACGTCTGCGGGCACGGGGTGGACGAGGCCGCGCTCGGCGTCGAGCTGCGGGTCGCCTGGCGGGCGTTGATCCTGGCCCGGGTGCCCGACGACGAGGTGCTGCCCGCCCTGGAACAGGTGCTGATGAGCGAGCGCCGGCTCCAGGAGATCTTCGCCACCGTCGCCACCGTCCGGCTCGACCTGGCCGCCAACCGGGCCACCGTCCGGCTGGCCGGTCACCCGCCGCCACTGCTGCTGTCCGGCGGCAAGGTCGCGCCCGTCCCGGCCCGTGGGGGCCTGCTGCTCGGCGTACGACCCCGCCGTCCCGTCGCGTTCGACCTGGAGTTCGACACCGATGACTGGTCCCTGCTGATGTACACCGACGGCCTCATCGAGGGGCGGGTGGGTGACGGCGACGACCGGTTGGACGTCGACGGGCTGACCGGCCTGCTCCAGGAGCGCGCCAACCACGCCGTGCCGCTGTCCGAGCTGCCCGCCTGGCTGGTCGGTCGGGCCGAGCAGATCAACGGGGGGCCGCTCGCCGACGACGTCGCCATGCTGCTGGTCAGCCGGGGCGGTGGCCGGTGAACACGTACCGCCGGGGGTGGACCCTGCGTCGTCGGGTGCTGGCGTTGCTGGCCGTGGTCGGCGTGCTGCTGGTCGGGTTGGCCGTGGCCGAGGCGGTGGTGGCGGCGAAGAACCGCGCCTACACCGACGCGCTGCTCACCCGCACCGGCCCGCTGCGGGTGCAGGGGCAGGAGATGCTCAACGCGCTGCTCGACCAGGAGACCGGCATCCGGGGGTACGCGGTCAGCGGCAACCGTGCCGACCTGGCCCCGTACGAGCAGGGGGTGCGGCAGGAGCGCGACGTGGCCGCCACGATCGCCGACCTGAGCCGTGACTATCCGGCGGTCGCCGGTGCGCTGCGCACCGCGCAGCAGCAGGCGGCGGACTGGCGGCGGACGGTGGCCGAGCCGGTGATCGCGACCACCGGGAGCAGCGGCACGGCCGCCGGCCAGGCGTTGATCACCGCCCAGGCCCGGCAGGAGTTCGACCAGATCCGGGCGTCGGTGGGTGACCTCCAGGCGGCGATCCTGGCCGAGCGGGAGAAGGGCGCCCGGGACATCGAGCGGACCGGCAACATGCTGGTGATGCTGCTGATCGTCGCGGCGGTGGTGGTGGTGCTCGCCGGCACCCTGATGCTGCTCTCCCTGGAGCGGATGGTGATCCGGCCGCTGACCGGCCTGGCCCAGCAGGTGCGGGAGGTCGCCGCCGGTGACTACCAGCACCACATCGCCGGGACGGGGCCGCCGGAGTTCCGTCGGCTCGCCGACGACGTGGACGTGATGCGGCAGAAGATCGCGAAGGACCTGGCGGAGGTGCGGGCCGCCCGGGAGAACATCGAGTGGGTCAACAGCCAGTTGCAGAAGCAGGCCGAGGAGCTGACCCGCTCCAACCGTGACCTGGAGCAGTTCGCCTACGTCGCCTCGCACGACCTGCAGGAGCCGTTGCGCAAGGTGGCCAGCTTCTGCCAGCTGCTCCAGCGACGGTACGCCGGTCAGCTCGACGAGCGGGCCGACCAGTACATCGCGTTCGCCGTCGACGGCGCGCAGCGGATGCAGCGTCTGATCAACGACCTGTTGGCGTTCTCCCGGATCGGCCGGCTCACCACCGGTTTCGTCGACGTCGACCTCAACCGGGTGATGGGCGACGTGGCCAGCCAGACCGAGCCGGGCAGGCAGTACGCCGACGCCGAGCTGACCTGGGGCGAGCTGCCGGTGATCCGGGGCGAGGAGCCGCTGCTCACCAACCTGCTGGTCAACCTGGTCAGCAACTCGGTGAAGTTCCGCCGCCCGGACGTCACGCCGAAGGTGCGGGTCTCGGCCCGGTTGGTCGACGCCGAGTGGGAGATCACCTGCGAGGACAACGGCATCGGCATCGAGCCCGAGTTCGCCGACAAGATTTTCGTGATCTTCCAGCGGCTGCACGCCAAGGACGCCTACCCGGGCACCGGCATCGGCCTGGCCATCGTCAAGAAGATCGTCGAATATCACGGCGGTCGGGTCTGGGTGGACACCGACCGGGCCGAGGGGACCGCGATCCGGTTCACCCTCCCGGCCCGGCCGGAGGACGTCGAGGCGGCGAAGGCCGCCGCCGAGGCGGGCCCGGCGGCGGCAACCGGTGCGGACGCCCCGGCAGGGCCCGACGGGGACGCCACGGTGACGCCCGAGGGAGACGCCCCGGCAGGCTCCGACGGGGACGCCCCGGCAGCGCCCGACGGGGACGGCACGGCGACGACGTCCGACGACGACGCCGCGTCCCGCCCGGCCGGGGACACCGGGCCGGCGGACCGGCCGATCCCGGTCGGCCGACAGTCGGGCGGCACGCAGGACGAGGACCCACCCGGCGGGCCGCCGGGGCACGGCACCACGGGTGGTACGAAGGAGGGGGTGGGATGACCGCGCCGGCGGACGGCAAGAGCCCGATCGAGGTCCTGCTGGTCGAGGACGATCCGGGTGACGTGCTGATGACCCAGGAGGCATTCGAGGAGCACAAGCTCCGCAACCGGCTGACCGTCGTCTCCGACGGCGCCGAGGCGCTGGCCTACCTGCGGCGCGAGGGCCGGTACGCGGACGCGGTGACCCCGGACCTGATCCTGCTCGACCTGAACCTGCCGCGCCGCGACGGCCGGGAGGTGCTGGAGGAGATCAAGAACGACGAGCAACTGCGCCGCATCCCGGTGGTGGTGCTCACCACCTCCCAGGCCGACGAGGACATCCTGCGCAGCTACCAGTTGCACGCCAACGCCTACGTGACCAAGCCGGTGGACTTCGAGCGTTTCATCTCGGTGGTCCGTCAGATCGACGAGTTCTTCGTCAGCGTGGTGAAGCTGCCGCCTCGTGGCTGACCAACTGCTCGCCGACGTCGGCACGCTGCTGCGGGAGACCGCGGCGGACGTGGTGTTGCCGCTGTTCCGCAAGCTGGACGACGCCGACGTCATCGAGAAGGCACCGGGTGACCTGGTCACCGTCGCCGACCAGCGGGCCGAGGAGCGGATCTCGGCGGAGTTGCGCCGGCTGCTGCCGGGGTCGCTGGTCGTCGGCGAGGAGGCGGTGGCCGCGGACGGGTCGTTGCTGCGGCACCTGCGCGGCGGCGGCGACGTGTGGGTGGTCGACCCGGTCGACGGTACGGGCAACTTCGCCGCCGGCCGCCGACCGTTCGCGCTGATGGTGGCCCTGCTCACCGACGGTGAGCCGGTCGCCTCGTGGGTGTTCGACCCGCTGGCGGAGACGATGGCCGTGGCCCGGGCCGGGGCCGGGACCCGGTTGGACGGCCGGCCGGTACGCAAGACCCCGGTCGTGCCGCCGGAGCGGCTGCGGGGCACCGCGATGGTCCAGTACCTGCCCCGGGCCACCCGGGACCGGGTGGCGGCGGGCGAGGGCCGGATCGGGGAGCTGCTGCCCGGTCAGCACTGCGCCGGCCGGGAGTACCTCGACCTGCTCACCGGTGACCAGCAGTTCGTCCTGTTCTGGCGGACCCTGCCTTGGGACCATCTCCCCGGTGCGCTGCTGGTGCGCGAGGCGGGTGGGGTGGCCCGCCGCTTCGACGGCACCGACTACCACCCGGCCGACGACGGGCATGGGCTGCTGGTCGCCTCCGACGAGCAGACCTGGCACGAGGTCCGCGCCGCCCTGCTCGGCGACTGACCGCCCACCGCCTGCACGTTCGTGGGTGCCGGGCGGTGGGGCCGCCCGGCCGGTGTGGCGGGTCGCCGGGCGTGGGACGGACGGGCCGCCCGGCCCGGGTGGCGGGGTCGGTCGAGCCGGGCGGTGGGCCGCCCCGGGGGTGGCTGAGGGATCGATGAGATGGACTCTCGGCGACCGGCTCGACACGCCGTGTCGAGCGTTGCTGTCCGGTGTCGTCACGGGCCTGGTCACCGGGCGTGATTGCGGTAGTGTGACCGGCGGTCTCCGCCCCCAGGCCGCCAACCGGGGCCGGCGGGACCGCCGCCGTACCGGCCCTGTGGCGGGCGTCGGCGGCAGAGGGAAGGACAACCTCCGTGCCCAGGACCAGCCTGACCCGGCCACGCGTGCGTCGGCCGTTGACCGTGCTGCTCGCCGCGCTGGCGCTGCTGCTCGGTGTCGGCGCGGTGCCCGCCTCGGCGGAGCCCGGTGAGGGTGGCACCAAGCAGCTCAAGGATGCGCTGACGGCGGCGGCGAAGGGGCACATCGAGGCCAAGGCCAAGCTGGACAGCTCCAAGCGGCGGCAGACCGCGCTGGCCGCCGAGTTGAAGGTGGTCGAGGGCCGGTTGGGTGAGCTGACCGTCCAGGTGGGCGAGGTGGCCGCGCAGTCCTACCGGGTGGGCCGGTTGACGCCGACGTCGATGCTGCTCAACACGGCAAACCCGGAGGCGTTCCTCAAGCGCGCCGCCGACCTGGACATGATGGCCCAGCGGGACGGCAAGCAGCTCCGTGCCCTCGCCGAGGCGCGGCAGACCGCCGCCGAGGCCACCCTCGCCATCAACGCCGAGGTCCGCGAGCAGCAGAAGCAGCTCGCCACGCTGGCGAAGAAGAAGCGGGACGCCGAGCGCGCCCTGGCCACCGTCAGCTCGGGCAGCAGCGCCGGCTTCAGCGGCGGGTCGAGTTCGGCCGCGCCGGCCCCGCGCAACTCCGACGGGTCGTGGCCGGGCGAGTCGTGTTCGGTGAACGACCCGACCACGTCCGGCTGCATCACCCCGCGCACCCTGCACGCCATGCAGCAGGCCAAGGCCGCCGGCTACAAGCGGTTCGTGTCCTGCCACCGCAGCGGCGGGGGCGGCGAGCACCCGAAGGGTCGGGCCTGCGACTTCTCGGCCGCCACCAGTGGCTTCAAGGACGAGACGGCCACCGGCGGGGACAAGGCGTACGGCGACAGCCTGGCCAACTACTTCAAGAACAACGCCAACCGGCTCGGCGTGCTCTACGTGATCTGGTACCGGCAGATCTGGATGCCGAACACGGGTTGGCGGGCGTACAGCGGGTCGGGCAGCCCGGCCGCCGACCACACAAACCATGTTCATCTTTCGATGTACTGACCGTGGGGCCCAGGAACGGGACGTAGCATCGCGACGGTGAGCAGCTCATCGTCCGACGTCGTGACCGCTCCGACGCCTCCCGCGCCGGTTCCCTCCCGCGCCCTGCCCAACGGGCTCGCCGCGTTCCTGGTCTTCTTCGCAAGTGGCGCGGTGCTGGTGTTGGAGACGGTCTCGTTGCGCCTCGTCGGCCCGTACGTCGGGGTGACCCTCCAGGTGACCAGCTCGGTGATCGGCATCGCGTTGGCCGCCATCGCGTACGGGGCGTGGACTGGTGGTTGGCTGGCCGACCGGCGGGACCCGCGCGGGCTGCTCGCCCCGGCGCTGATCCTGGCCGGCATCGCCGCCGCCGTCACCCTGCCGGTGGTCCGGTACGCCGGTGAACTGCTGCGCGGCGGTGCGGTCAGCGGCATCCTGCTGCTCACCGCGTTGGCCGTGTTCGTGCCGGCGGCGCTGCTGTCGGCGGTCACCCCGCTGGTGGTGAAGCTGCAACTGGCCGACCTGCGGCGCACCGGGCAGGTCGTCGGGCGGCTGTCCGGCATCGGCACCCTCGGCGGCATCACCGCCACCCTGGTCACCGGGTTCGTGCTGGTGGCGGCGCTGCCCAGCACCGTCATCCTGATCGGGCTGGCGGCGGCGCTCGGGGTGGTCGGGCTGACGCTCGGGGTCTACCTGCGCCGGCAGGAGGCGGCGGGGCTACCCGGTCCGGCCCGGCTGAAGGCCACCCTGGCGGTGCTCGGGTTGGTCGCGGCGGGGCTGAGCGCGGTCGCGCCGAACCCGTGCGACGTGGAGACCGCGTACCACTGCGCCCGGGTGGAGCGTGATCCGGCCCGCGACGGTGGGCGCACCCTCTATCTCAACTCGGCCCAGCACTCGTACGTCGACCTGGACGACCCGACCCACCTGGAGTACGAGTACACCCAGTGGATCGGCGCGGTCGCCGACGTGGCCGCCCCGAAGGGGCAGCGGCTGGACGCGCTGCACCTGGGCGGGGGCGGGTTCACCATGCCCCGCTACCTGAGCGCGACCCGGCCGGGCACCGACAACGTGGTCTTCGAGATCGACGGCGAACTGGTCGAGCTGGACCGGCGCGAGCTGGGCGTCCGCACCGGGCCGGGGCTGCGGGCGGAGGTGGGCGACGCCCGGATGCTGGTCGCCGGGGAGCCGGCGGACAGCCGGGACCTGGTCGTCGGGGACGCCTTCGGGCACCTGGTGGTGCCGTGGCACCTGGCCACCCGGGAGATGGCGGCGGAGGTCGACCGGGTGCTGCGCCCCGGCGGGATCTACGTGCAGAACGTCATCGACTACCCGCCGGGTCGGTTCATCCGCTCGGAGCTGGCCACGGTGGCCGCCGAGTTCGAGCATGTGGCGTTGGTCGCGCCGCCCGAGGCGATCGCCGGGCGGCAGGGCAGCAACTTCCTCATCGTCGCCTCGGACGCGCCGCTGCCGCTGGACGCGCTGCGGACCCGGCTGGGCACCGTGGCGAAGATCCCCGACATGGTCGCCGGCAGCGAGGTGACCCGGTTCGTCGACGGGGCACTGGTGTTGACCGACGACTACGCCCCGGTGGACCAACTGCTCGCGACCGCCTGATCGGGTGACTTTCCTGACCGATTACGACCATCGAGGTGTAGGTCGGGCCGTCCCGGGCAACTCGGTCGACCATGGGTGCAGGAGTCCGGAACGCAGCCCAGCTCCTCGGTGAGCGGTACCGGCTGATCGAGCAGCTCGGCGCGGGCGGCATGTCCGTGGTGTGGCGCGGCTACGACCAGGTGCTGGGCCGGCAGGTCGCGGTGAAGGTGCTCGCCTCCCGGCTGGCCACCGACCGGGCCTTCCGGCACCGGATCAGGATCGAGGCGCAGGCCGCCGCGCGGCTCTGCCACCCCAACATCACCAACGTGTACGACTACGGCGAGTCCGAGCAGGTCGGGCTGACCGTGCCGTACGTGGTGATGGAGCTGGTGGACGGCGGTCCGCTCACCGCGCGGCTCGGCCGCGACGGGCAGCTGCCCTGGCGGGAGGCGGTGACCATCGGGGCCGAGGTGACCTCGGCACTGGCCACCGCGCACGCCCGGGGGGTGGTGCACCGGGACGTAACCCCCGGCAACGTCATGTTGACCGCGACCGGGGTGAAGGTGGTCGACTTCGGCATCTCGGCGCTGGTCGGGGAGAGCGAGAAAGGGCCGGACGGCACCCTGCTCGGCACCCCCGCCTACCTCGCCCCGGAGCGCCTCGACAACGGCCAGGTCTCCCCGGCCACCGACGTGTACGCCGTCGGGCTGCTGCTCTACCGGATGCTCACCGGAAGGCTGCCCTGGCAGGCCAGCACCACCACGCAGATGCTGCGGGCGCACATGTACCACGACCCGGAGCCGATGCCCCCGGTACGCGGGCTCCCCGACGAGGTGGTCGAGCTGGTCGGCCGCTGCCTGGCCAAACGCCCGGAGGACCGGCCGGCGACCTCGGAGGTGGCGCGTACCCTCGCCTCGGCGGCCGGGATGGTCGCGGCCGTGCCGGTGTCCCCGGCCCCCGGGCGGCTCGACCCGGCGTTGCTCGCCAACGCCGGCACCACGATCCTGCCCTGGTCGGCCGACACCGACGCGTTGCCCTTCTCGGGTCGGACCCGGAGCCGCCGAGCCGCCACCCGCCGCCGCCGGATCGAGGCCGGGGTGGCCGCCGCGAGCCTCGTCGCCGTCACCGCGGCGATCTGGGGGGTGACCTCGCGCAGCCCGGCCAGCGGCGGTGTCGAACCGCCCACCGAGGCCCGGATGGGGTTGCCCGACACCATCCCCTGCGAGGTCGAGTACGCGCTGCGCAGCGACTCCGGCAAGGACTTCGCCGCCCAGCTCACGCTGACCAACACCGGTCCCCGGGAACTGCGGGACTGGACGGTGAGTTTCGCCTTCCCCGGCCAGCAGGTCGTCACCGGGCCCACCCCCCAGGTGCGCCAGGAGGGGCGTCTGGTCCGGGTCACCGCGGCGGCCGGCCGTGCCGCGCTGGCCCCGGGCGGGTCGGAGAAGCTCGCCCTGACCGGCCGGTACACCGGCGGCAACCCGTTGCCGTTGGAGTTCGCCGTCGGCGATTCGAGCTGCGGGGTGCGGGTATCCGGGGTGGCCGGCAGCGCGCCCGTGGTGAAGCCGCCGACGGTGAAGAAGCCACCGGCGAAGAAACCGGCGAAGACGTCCGGCAAGGGCGGGTCCGGCGCGGCCGGCCCGGCGAAGCCCAAGCCGAAGTCCGAGAAGCCCGCCAAGGGGCCCGGCCCGGCGGCGGGCAAGGGGGCGGGTGCGACCAAGGGAAAAGCGGGAAGGTGACGGGGAAGGGAGGCAAGGGCGCAGGTGGCGGCCCCTTCGGGGGCCCGGGTGGCGGTCCCGGCACGGGGCCCCGGGGCTGAGGCCGAGGGCTGCGACCTGGTCGCGGCGGGCGGACGGTGCGGTCAGCGTAGGGCCGCGAACCGCTGCACCTGGGCGATCCCGCCCTCCACGACGAGGATGCTGCCCGGCCCGAGCACCGTGTCCGGGTCGGCGTACCGGAAGCGTTCCCCGGCCGGTTTCGCGCCGACCACCATCACCCCGTAGCGTTCCTGCACCGCCAGGTCCCGCAGCCGGTGACCGACCAGCGGCGGGGGGACCGGCACCTTGGCGATGGCGAAGTCGTCGCCGAACTCCATGAAGTCGAGCATCCGGCTGACGATCAGGTGGGCCACCCGTTCCCCCGTCTCCGCCTCGGGGAAGACCACGTGGTGGGCGCCGACCGAAGCCAGGATCTTCGCGTGCTTGCGGGAGGTGGCCCGCGCCCACACCTGCGGTACGCCCACCTCGGTCAGCGCCAGCACGGTGAGCACGCTGGCCTCCACCGAGGCGCCGATGGCGACCACCACCCGGGAGAACTCGCCGACGCCGAGCTGCCGCAGCGCCTGCTCCTCGGTGGCGTCGGCCTGCACCACCCGGTCCAGCGACGCCGACCAGCGTTGCACCCGGTCGGGGTCGCGGTCCACGGCGAGCACCTGGTGGCCGAGCCGGGTCAACGCCCCGGCCAGGTGGCAGCCGAACCGGCCCAGCCCGATCACGGCGATGTCGCCGTCGCCCTCACCCCTAGCCGACAACGGGTTGCTCCTTCGGGTAGCGGTACAGCCGGTGCCGGGTGTTCAACGCGATCGCCGAGCCGAGGGTGAGGGGGCCGATCCGCCCGATGTACATCAGCACGGTCAGCACCAGTTGCCCCGACGCGGGCAGGTGCTGGGTGAGCCCGACGGTGAGGCCGGCGGTGCTGAACGCCGAGGTCACCTCGAACAGCGTCTCGTTGGCCCGGACGTCGGTGGTGAGCACCGTCAGGCCGAGCGTGCCGACGGTCACCAGTGCGACGCTGAGCAGCGCCACCGTCAGCGCCTGGCGTTGGCTGGCCACCGCGATCCGGCGGCGGCCCACGGTGACGTCCGGCTCGCCGCGCAACTCCGCCCAGATGACGAAGCCGAGCAGGAAGAACGTGGAGACCTTGATCCCACCGGCGGTGCTGGCGCTGCCACCGCCGATGAACATCAGGGCGACGAGCAGCGGGTAACTCTCCTCGCGTAACGCGGCCACGCCGATCACGTCGAATCCGCCGGTACGGCTGAGCGCGACCTGGGTGAACGTGGCGAGCAGCTTGCCCGGGGTGTCGTAGGTGCCGATGGTGAACGGGTTGTCCCACTCGGCGGCGAGCAGCCCGACGAACCCCACGGCCACCAGCACCACACTGCCCCAGATGGTCAGCTTGGTGGCCACCGCCCAACGGGCCGGCCTGCGGCGTCGGCGGAACGCCTCGAACAGCGCGGGGAAGCCCAGCCCGCCGACGATCCCGCCGAACGCCAGCGGCAGCGCCACCCACGGATCACGGGCGAAACCGACCAGTCCGTCGGTGTAGAGGGTGAAACCGCCGTTGTTGAACGCCTGGATCGAGTGGAACGTCCCCGACCACAGCGCCCGGCCCGGCGGGTAGTCGTAGGCGAGCCGGAGCCGGGCGGTCACCACCGCGGTCATCACCAGCTCGCAGCCGAGCACCGTGCCGGCGATGCGCATCAGCAGGCGACGCAGGTCGGCGGAGCCGTACTCGGCCGTCTCGGCCTGCACCAGCAGCCGGTTGCGCAGCCCGAGCTGCCGGGTGACCGCCAGGCTGACCAGGGCCGCACCGGTGAGGATGCCCAGCCCGCCGACCTGGGTGAGCACGGTGATCATCACCAGCCCGAACCCGTTCCAGTAGTTCGGGGTGTCGGTGACGGCCATGCCGGTGACCGAGACCGCCGAGGTGGCGGTGAAAAGCGCGGTCACCAGCGGGGTGTAGCGGTGCTCGCTGGTGGCCCAGGGCAGCATCAGCAGGCCGGTGCCGATCGCGATCGTCACCAGGAAACCGAACGGCACCAGCCGGACGGGGTGACGAAGGAACCGGCGCACCACACAATCCTGTCGACTACGGCGCGACCGGGCCGGTGAATCGCGTATCCCGGGCCGGTGCCGGCTTCCGCGCTCGTCTCCCCGCAGGGTTCACCTGGCGGCCAGTCGACGACCAACTGGCGGTCAGCCGCGCCCGGTCTGCTGGCATCGCCCCATCGGCACCTGCCGGGGCGTCCCGGGCTTCGACCGGGGTGCCCCCCGACGAAGGAGACCGCGTTGCGACGTACCCTTTCCGCCCTCGGTGTGGCCGGCGCGCTGCTCGCCGTGGCCGTCGCCGTCCCGGTGGCCGTGCCCGGCGCGGCCTCGGCCCGCGAGGACGACGCCGACCGTGCGGACCGGGCCACCCGCCGGCCCCTGGTGATCGGCCACCGGGGAGCCAGCGGCTACCGCCCGGAGCACACCCTGGAGGCGTACCGGCTGGCGATCCGGATGGGCGCCGACTACATCGAGCCGGACCTGGTCTCCACCCGGGACCGGGTGCTGGTCGCCCGGCACGAGAACGAGATCTCCGGTACGACCGACGTGGCGACCCGCCCCGAGTTCGCCGGCCGCAAGGCCACCAAGACCATCGACGGGGTACCGGTCACCGGCTGGTTCACCGAGGACTTCACCCTGGCCGAGCTGAAGACGCTGCGGGCCAAGGAGCGGCTGCCCCAGGTGCGGGTGGCGAACACCGCCTTCGACGGCCGGTTCGAGGTGCCCACCTTCCAGGAGGTGCTGGACCTGGCCCGCGCCGAGTCCAAGGCGCGGGGCCGCACCATCGGCGTCTACCCGGAGACCAAGCACCCCAGCTACTTCGCCTCGATCGGGCTGCCCCTGGAGGAGCCGCTGGTAGCGGTGCTGCGCCGCAACAAGCTGACCCACCGCAACGACCCGGTCTTCATCCAGTCCTTCGAGACCGGCAACCTGCGCAAGCTCGACCGGATGATCGACGTGCCGCTGGTGCAGCTCCTCGACGCCACCGGCCAGCCGTACGACCTCGCCGCCGCCGGTGACCCGCGCACCTACCAGGACCTGGCGACCGCCGCCGGCCTGCGCGGGATCGCCCGGTACGCCGACGGGGTCGGCCTCAACAAGAACCTGATCGTCCCCCGGGATGCCACCGGGAAGCTCCTCGCCCCGACCACGGTGATCCGCGACGCGCACCGGCACCAGCTGGTGGTGCACGCCTGGACGTTCCGCGCCGAGAACCAGTTCCTCCCGGTCGACTTCCGGATCGGCACCGACCCGAACGCCCGGGGCGACATCACCGCCGAGTACGAACTCTTCCTCGGTCTCGGCCTGGACGGCGTCTTCGCCGACCAGCCGGACACCGCCGTCGCCGCCCGCGCCGGCCTGTCCACCCGCTGACCCTGCGCCCTGGCCTGTTCTGGCCTGGCCTGGCCTGGTCGGGCGCTTGATCGACTCAATGTCGTCCAGGTAGCGGTGTCCCGTCGCCCGGGACACCGCTACCTCGGCCCCCGGAAGTAGATCAACCGGCCAGGCGCGATCCCGGACCGCCAGGAGTCGCCCGGCCGTGTTACGCATGGTCTCGCTGGCACGTGGTCACGGCCGGAACCTACAGTCGGGCCATGGGCATCGACGGGCCGCCGCCGGCAGGAACTACCGGCCGGGTACGCGTGCGTGCCGTCTATCCCGGCAGCTTCGACCCCTTCACCCCCGGTCATCTGGACGTGGTGGGCCGGGCACGCACCCTCTTCGACGAGGTGGTCGTGCTCGTCGCGGTCAACGGCAGCAAGCATCCGGGCGTCGACGAGGAGCGGCGGGCCGCCGCTGTCCGGGCGAGCCTGCCGATGGGATGGACCTCCGTCACCGTCGCCGCCTGGCGTGGGTTGACCGCCGAATACTGCCTCCGCCACGGGGCGGGAGTGATCGTCCGGGGCGTACGGAACACCACCGACCTCCAGACCGAATGCCGGCTCGCGGCGATGAACCAGTCGCTGGGCGTCCCCACGGTGTTCCTGCCCGCCCAGCCCGAACTGGCGGCGATGTCGTCGACCGCCGTACGCACGCTCGGGAAGTCGCTGTCGCGACCGGGGTAGCGCGGAGGCCGGGCGACCGGGGCGTACCGACTGTGGAGGGTTGTTGTCGCCTGGGCCGCTGTCGCCTGGGCCGTAATAACTCTGCACGATCCAACGGTCCGGCTGGTGGAGGCCGGCCGGATACCGCTGTATCGGCTCAGGGGAGTGGCGTGACCCCGGGTCTCGGGCTCGGGCGTCCGATCAGAGACTTCCGCCCCCGGTGCTGCGGAGGTTGCTGCCGTCCGTCGGGTTCCGGTGGTCGTCCAGGCGGCGGCGGGCCTGCTCCGATGCCGCCAGGTCACGTACCTTCTGGTCCCCGTCGGTCACGGACCGGCGGCCACGACGCCACCATGCCACGGCTGCGAGGGCCAGGAGTACGACGACGAGGATGATGAGCCAGCGCATGTCTGCCTCCAGCGGGTGAGAACTCTGCCGTCCAGGGTGGACCCCCAGGTCAAGGACTGCCGACAACGGGGCGGTGCGGATCTTCACGCCTGTCGGGTGCGCCGGGGCGGTAGCCGGTGACGTGTGCACCCGATTGCCCGCGCACCCGGTGGTGGCTGTCGGGTGGGTTCCCCTGCACCCAGAGTAGCCGCCAGGCGAGTCACCGTATATCCCGGCCGCCTCACACCGTATTGCCGTGGGCCGGACTACCAGGACGATCTGCCCTGCCCGGGGTTGCCCGCCCTCCCCCCGCCGTCGCCCACGCCCCGGCCCTGCCCCCCACGCCCGTAGCAACTCCCTCCCTCCCCTCCCGCCGTCCCCTCCCTCCCCGGTGATCAAGAAGTTTGCGTCACCCTGAGGCCGATTCATGACGTAAACCTCTTGATCAACTGCGCAGGGGGCCGGGGTTGCCTGCCGGGCTGGTAGACATGTCGGATGAGCGGGGATCGGGCGGCGGTGCGGGAGCGGGCCGAGGGGGTGCTGCGACGGCTGGCCGGTGAGCACGCCCGGCTGCGGGAGGACCAGTGGCGGGCCATCGAGGCGCTGGTGGTGGACCAGCGGCGGGTGCTCTGTGTGCAGCGCACCGGGTGGGGCAAGTCGGCGGTCTACTTCGTGGCCACCGCACTGCTGCGTGAGCGTGGCGAGCACGGCCCGACGGTCATCGTCTCGCCGCTGCTGGCGCTGATGCGCAACCAGGTGGAGGCGGCGGCCCGCGCCGGCATCCGGGCCCGCACCATCAACTCCGCCAACCTCGACGAGTGGGACGAGATCACCGCCGAGATCCACGCCGGGGCGGTCGACGTGCTGCTGATCAGCCCCGAGCGGCTCAACAACCCCGACTTCCGGGACACCGTCCTGCCGAGGCTGGCCGCCACCACCGGACTGCTGGTGGTCGACGAGGCGCACTGCGTCTCCGACTGGGGGCACGACTTCCGGCCCGACTACCGCCGGCTGCGTACCTTCCTGGGCAACCTGCCGGAGCGGACCCCGGTGCTCGCCACCACCGCCACCGCCAACGAGCGGGTGACCCGGGACGTCGCCGAGCAACTCGGCACCGAACCCAACCCACCCCCCACCGACCGCCACGCCCGCCGCGCCGAACTCTCCGCCGACCGTGCCGTGTCGCCCGCCGGACCTCGCGCCGACGGGAGTGCACCGACCGGCGATCCCGCCGCGTCGCCCGCCGACCCTGCCGCACCGCCCGCCGATCCTGCCGCGTCGCCCGCTGGTCCTGTCGCGTCGCCCGCCGACGCCGGTGGACGACGGGCCGACGTGCTCGTGCTGCGGGGCACCCTGGACCGGGAGTCGCTGCGGCTGGGCGTGCTCGACCTGCCCAGCCCGGCGCACCGGCTGGCCTGGCTCGCCGATCACCTGGACGCGCTGCCCGGTTCGGGGATTATCTACACGCTGACCGTCGCGGCGGCCACCGAGACCGCCGAGTTCCTGCGTGGTCGCGGCTGGTCGGTGGCCTCCTACACCGGTCAGGCCGACGACGCCGACCGTCGCGCCGCCGAGCAGGACCTGCTCGACAACAAGATCAAGGCGCTGGTGGCGACCAGCGCGCTCGGGATGGGGTTCGACAAACCCGACCTCGGTTTCGTGGTGCACCTCGGTGCGCCGCCCTCGCCGATCGCCTACTACCAGCAGGTCGGCCGTGCCGGTCGCGCCGTCGAACACGCCGAGGTGCTGCTGCTGCCCGGGGTCGAGGACGCCGCCATCTGGCGCTACTTCGCCTCGCTCGCCTTCCCGCCCGAGGATCAGGTGCGCACCGTTCTGACCGCCCTGCACACCGACCGGCCGCTCTCCACCCAGGCCCTCGAACCCATCGTCGACCTGCGCCGGACCCGCCTGGAGTTGATGCTCAAGGTGCTCGACGTCGACGGCGCGGTCCGCCGGGTCCGTGGTGGCTGGCTCGCCACCGGCGAACCCTGGACCTATGACGAGGCCCGGTTGCGCCGCGTCGCCGAGGCCCGCACCGCCGAGCAGCAGGCCATGCGCGAGTACGCCAGCACGCCCGGCTGCCGGATGCGATATCTGCGGGACTGCCTGGACGACAGCGGTGCCGGCGACTGCGGCCGGTGTGACCGCTGTGCCGCGCCGCTGTTCACCGCCGACGTGTCCGGTCCCGCGTTGACCGCCGCGCAGACCTTCCTCGGCCGCCCCGGCGTGCAGATCGCCCCCAAGAAGCTCTGGCCGACCGGCCTCGACGCGGTCGGCGTACCACTGAAGGGGCGGATTGCCCCGACGGAGCAGGCGTTGCCCGGTCGGGCCGTGGGGCGGCTGTCCGACCTGGGCTGGGGCGGGCGGCTGCGCGGCCTGGTCGGCCCGGACACGGCCGACGGGCCGGTCCCCGACGACGTGGCGGCGGCCGTGGTGGAGGTGCTGAAAGCCTGGGCACACGGCGACGACCCGTGGCCGCGCCGCCCGGCCGGCGTGGTCGCGGTCGGCTCCCGCAGCCACCCGACCCTGGTCGCCTCGCTCGCCGAGCGGATCGCCACGGTCGGCCGGCTGCCGCTGCTCGGCCTGGTCACGCCCACCGGCCCGGCCGGGGCCGGCGGGCCGCGTGGCAACAGCGCCCAGCGGGTACGCGCCCTGCACGACGCCTTCACCGTCACCGACGAGGTGGCCGGCGCTTTGACCGGGCTGGACGGCCCGGTGCTGCTCGTCGACGACCTGGTCGACTCCGGCTGGACGATGACGATGGCCGCCCGGCTGCTGCGCCGCGCCGGTGCCCCCGACGTCCTGCCCCTCGCCCTCGCCGTCGCCGGCTGACCCGGCCCGCTCGACCGTGGCGACGAGCAGTCACGTCAGACGGTCGACCCCGTTGATCAGTGGGCGGTCACGGCGGGCGGTCGACCCGGGAGCGGTCACGGCCGGCGGTCGAACACCGGCTGACCCGGCCGGGCCGATCGGGGCGACGAGCGACCATCGCAGGTCACCGGCAGCCGGTGGGCCGACCCGGGGTCGCGGGCCGGCCGGCGGCTGCCGGGCCGGGGCGGAAAGTTCCCCGACCGGCCGAGGTGCGACCGTCGCCACGGTGCCCGGCCGCCACCCCGACGCCGCCGGGGTCGACGGTACGGTGGGCAGATGGCCGACCAGCGATCCGTCACCCGGCCCGCCGGCCCGGCAGGTAGCGGCGGCCCGGCCACCGACCGGGGCACCCCGCAGCCGGTGGACCGGCAGGACCGGGGTACCCCCGACGCGGAACCGGGGAACCGGCCGGGACCAGGCGACGCGGAGCCCGGCGGATGGGTGCTGTCCGCCGGGGGGACGCCGGCCGGGGGCGAGGAGTCGACCGTCGGACCGGACCGGGCCACCCTGCGGATGGCGCTGGTGGTCGGCGGTCTGGTGCTGGCCGTCCTGCTCGGCTTCGGCCTCGGTCGGGCCAACGGGCGGCCGACCGACCGTACGACGGCGACTGTCGCCACCGCCGCCGGGGACCACACCCACGCACCGGGCACCGGGGCGCACCAGCACGACGCCACCGGTGGGGACTCCTCCGGTGACGGGGCCACCGGCCTGTCGGTCACCGCCGGCGGCTACACGCTCACCCCGTCGGGTGGGGAGTTCGTCGCCGGGCGGGCGGGGGAACTGCGGTTCCAGATCCGCGACGCCCAGCGCCGGCCGGTCACCCGGTTCGCGATCGTGCACGACAAGCCGATGCACCTGGTGGTGGTACGCCGCGACCTCACCGGGTTCCAGCACCTGCACCCCACGATGGCCGCCGACGGCACCTGGTCGATCCCGCTGACCCTGCCGCAGCCGGGCGTCTGGCGGGCGTACGCCGACTTCACCGCCCTCGCCGACGACGGCCAGCAGACCCCGGCCACGTTGGGCGTGGACCTGGTCGCACCGGGGGACTACACGCCCCGCGCACTGCCCGCCCCGGCCAACCGGGCTTCCGTGTCCGGGTTCACCGTCGACTACTCGGGTACCCCGCAGGTGGGTTCCGCCGTACCCCTGCGGTTCCAGGTCCGGGACGCGGCGGGACAGCCGGTGGTCCTGGAGCGTTACCTCGGCGCGTACGGGCACCTGGTGGCCCTGCGCGAAGGCGACCTGGGCTACCTGCACGTGCACCCGGGCCCGGGGCCGACCGCCGACACGGTGACGTTCTGGCTGACCGCGCCCGGCCCCGGCAGCTACCGGATGTACCTGGACTTCCAGGTGGCGGGCGTGGTGCGGACCGCCGAGTTCACCCTCACGGTCCGCTGACCCCCGGCCACCGGCACACCCGGCCCGGTGCGGCGGTGCCGACCCGCGTGCCCGGCCGACCGTCGAGACGGCTCAGCCGGCCCGGTTCACCCGGCCCGGCGGACCGGGCGGCGGGCGAGGTAGCGGAGCAGGTCGCGGATGTGGTGCTTCTCCTCGGCCGGCACCGCCGGATCGGCCAGCCGGTCGAGGATCACCCGGACGTCCGCCTCCACCGGGCCGTCGTCGGCGCGGCGGCGGGGGGCGGGTCCCGCGTCGGGCAGGCCGAGGGCCCGGAAGGCCGCCGCCACCGGCAGGTCGAGGGCGGCGCAGAAACCGCGCACCTTGGCCAGCTCGGGATAGTCCTGCCAGTCACCGGCGAGCCAGCGGAAAACGGTGGATCGACCGACCCCGGTGTGGGCAGCGAGGTCGCTCACCGTCCAACCCCGCTCGTCACGGGCGTCGTCGATGGCTCGTCGCACGAACCGTGCGAATGCCATCTGGGGTGATACCTCTGTCGAACCCATGCCGGTGAGATCGTCCCTTCCGGTGGGAGTCGGGTGTCCGGTGCGCCCTTCGAGGGTAGTACGGCGGGACGTCGTGACAATTGCCCGACCGTCCGTCCCTTTCGCGCCGACGGCGTCGCCGCACCCGGGGCAGCTGGCGGACGGGTGCGGACTGCCACAGTTGTCACCAACCCAGGACGGTCGGTGGGGCCCCGACCCGTCCCGTACGCCGAGGAGGAGCCATGGCCGAGCCCGACCGTCCGGTGCCGCACCGCCCGGGTGCGGTCAGTCTCTTCTTCGTCGCCAAGGCGGGGGTGTTCGCCCTGGGCTTCTGGAGCTGGCTGCTGGTGCTGGTGGTGACCGGTGGCGGGGTGACCGGCGGACACGTGCTGGCCGCCGCCGGGGCCGTCACCACCACGCTGGTGGGGGTGGTGCTGGGCGTGCGGCTGGCCCTGCAACGCAGCGCCGCCGCCCGGCACGCCGAACTCAAGCGGCTCCTGGTCGACATCTCGTGGAACGCCTTCGCCGCCGCCGGCAACGCCGAGTCGGCCGGCACGGTGGTGCCGTTCCCCACCACGTCCGTCGAGGGCGAGCGTGGGGAGCGTGATCGGGTCCCTACGGTCTTCGCCCGGGGGCCGGGGGAGTGGCCCGGCGGGCGACGTCGCTGAGCCCGGTCACGCCCCGCCGACGGGTGCGGGCCGGTCGTCCAACAGGATCGACAGGCGCGGGGTGACCTGCCACTGGTCGACCAGCTGCTGATATTCGGCCCGCTGCGGCCCGGTGTCGGTGCCGGACCCGGTGCGGCGGGCGCGGATCAGCAGGTTGCGGGGGGTGTGCCGGGAGTCGACGAACTCGACCACCTCGGCCCGGTAGCCGTGCACCCGCAGCAGCCCGGCGCGTAGCGCGTCGGTGAGCACGTCGGCGAAGCGTTCCCGCAGGATGCCCTGCCGGGTCAGCAGCTCGTACGGGGGCGGCGTCGGCCGGGAACGCAGCTGTGCCGCCAGGTCGTGGTGGCAGCACGGCGCGGCGAGGATCCACCGGGCGTCCCAGCGCACCGCCCGGGCCAGCGCCTCGTCGGTGGCGGTGTCGCAGGCGTGCAGCGCGAGCACCAGGTCGGGGGCGGGTTCCACCACCGCGTCGGCGATGGTGCCGGCCACGAAGGAGACCCGGTCGGCCCAGCCGAGGCGGGCGGCCAGTTCGCTGTTGCGCTGCCGTTGATCCTCCCGGACGTCCACCCCGACCAGTTCCACGTCCAGCCCGCGACCGGTGAGGTACCGGTAGGCGGCGAAGGTCAGGTAGGCGTTGCCGCAGCCCAGGTCGACCACCCGCAGCCGGCCGGTGAGATCGTCGGGCAGGGTGGCGGCCAGCGCGCGGAGGAAGGCGTCGACCTGCCGCCGTTTGGCCGCGTTGCCGCCGATCGTCGCGAAGATCGGGTCCCCCGGATCGAGCAGGTAGTCCTTCACCCGGTCGTGGCCCTCCGGTCCGGCCACCGGTCGGTCGGCGGTGGCCCGGTGCACCTGGGCCTCACCGGACTTGGTCACCCGCAACTGGAGGGTCGCCTCGGCGGTCTCCACGTGCCAGTTGCCGAACGGCTCGGCGAGCAGCGCGTCGACCGCCGCGTCGGCCTCCGCGCCCGGCGACACGTTCCGGGTGTACGGCCGGACGCCGTCGGACGTGGAGATCTGCAACCGGGCACCGGTCTTGAGGGCCACCGGGCGTAGTTCGGCCCGGACCAGGGAGGGGCGCTGCCCACGGCGTCGACCGGCGGCGACGGCGCGGGTCAGGGCGGGGTCGAGCAGCAACGCCCGGACCTCGGTGAGGGCGGCGTCCAAGGGTTCCGGCATCGTTCCATCATCCTTCCCGGCCGATCGTTGCCGCGATCGGGCAACCCGAGGTGTCCCGCACCGCACCGCACCCCTGCGCCGCGCACCCCACCCACCGGCTCACCCCCACCGCACCGGCCCCACCCGGCAACATCTCGCGGCAGACCCGCAGTCGGTCTGCCTCACCCACACAGACCCGGGGTGGCCTCAAGATCAGATTGCAGTTTTGCAGACGACACGCCGATGCGAGTACGCGAAATCGCAATCTGATCATGGTGACCCCCTCGCCAGCCGGAGTCCGGGGATGGCCTGGGTCTGCTCGTGTCGGGGACCACACGGAGACTGACGGCCCGACTACGGCCCGACCCGACTGCGGTCCGGGTTCGGCCCGGTTCGGGGCCGGATGGGGGTGACGCGGGTCCGCACCACCGCCCCGCTGACGCCCGTACCGGGGCGGAAACGCGACATCCCCCGGGCCGTCCGTACGGGCCGGGGGATGTCGGTGGTGCCGGTCAGTCGGCGGTGGCCTCGGCCGGCGTGTCCGTGCCGGAACCGCCGCCACGGCGACGCCGCCGACGACGGGGCCGGGTCGACTCGCCCTCGCCGGCCGGCCCGGAGGCTGCGACTGCCGGCTCGGCGGCTGCGGCGGCCGGCTCGCCCGCCGTACCCGTCGGGGTGTCGGTGGACTCCCCACCGGTCACGGTGGTCGGCTCGCCCACGACGACCTCGCCGGCCCGGCGGCGACGCCGGTGGCGCGGGGTACGGGGGCCTTCGTCGGTGGACTCCACGGGCGTCTCGGCGGCGCCCGGCGCGTCGGTGTCGGGGCGGCCCCGTCGGCCCTCGCCGCGACCGCCGGTGGTGCCCCGACCGCCGCTGTCACCGCGGCCTCGGCCCTCGCCGCGTCGGGAGCCCCGGCCGCCGCCGCTCTCACCCCGGCGGGAACGGCCACCGAGGTCCTCCTCGACCTCGGCGGAGAGCCCGGCCCGGGTCCGCTCGGCGGTCGGCAGGGTGCCGGTCATCTCGGACGAGATGTCCAGGTCGGTGTAGAGGTGCGGGGAGGTGTGGTAGGTCTCCGGCGGCTCCGGCATGTCCAGGCCGAGGGTCTTGTCGATGATCCGCCACCGGGGCATGTCGTCCCAGTCGACGAAGGTGACCGCGACGCCGGTCGCCCCGGCCCGACCGGTACGACCGATCCGGTGGGTGTAGGTGTCCTGGTCTTCGGGGCAGTCGTAGTTGATGACGTGGGTGACGCCGCTGACGTCGATGCCCCGGGCGGCCACGTCGGTGGCGACCAGCGTGTCGATCTTGCCGGCCCGGAACGCGCGCAGCGCCCGCTCCCGCGCGCCCTGGCCCAGGTCACCGTGCACCGCAGCCACCGCGAAGCCGCGGAAGTCGAGATCCTCGGCGACCCGGTCGGCGGCCCGCTTGGTACGGGTGAAGATCATGGTGAGCCCGCGCCCCTCGGCCTGGAGGATCCGCGCCACGATCTCGATCTTGTTCATCGAGTGGGTGCGGTACGCCAGCTGCTGGGTCTGCGGCGACGGGCCGGTCTCGGCGGTGTGCCCGGCGTGGATCGTCACCGGCCGACGCAGGAACCGCCGGGAGAGGGTGACGATCGGGTCCGGCATGGTGGCCGAGAAGAGCATGGTCTGCCGGTCGTCCGGCAGCATCGCCAGGATCTTCTCGACATCGTCGAGGAAGCCCAGGTCGAGCATCCGGTCGGCCTCGTCGAGCACGAGGGCGCGGACCCGGTCGAGCCGCAGGTGCTTCTGCTTCTGCAGGTCCATCAGCCGGCCGGGGGTGCCGACCAGGATCTCCACGCCCTTGCGCAGCGCGTCGATCTGCGGCTCGTAGGCCACGCCGCCGTAGATCGGCAGCACCCGCACGCCCCGGGTCCGCCCGGCGGCGGCGAGGTCCTTGGCGACCTGGATGCCCAGCTCGCGGGTGGGTACGACGACCAGCGCCTGGGGCACGCCGTCGCTGCCCTCGGCCGGTGCCAGGACACGTTCCAGCAGCGGTACGCCGAAGCCGAGGGTCTTGCCGGTGCCGGTCGGGGCCTGGCCGATCATGTCGGTGCCGCGCAGCGCGATCGGGATCGCGTACTCCTGGATCGCGAAGGCGCGGGTGATGCCCGCCGCGGCCAGGGCCTCGACGGTCTCGGGCCGCGCGCCGAGCGCGGCGAACGTGGGGGCCTCCGGGCGGACCGGGGCGGTGGGGACCAGTTCCTGGCCCTCCAGTTGGTCGAGAATCTGTTCGCTCATCTGGATCTGGGGGTGCCCTCTCGTGGTGCGCCCCGTTTTGTCCTCAGGGCGCGTTCGGTGTGACGCGGGCCACGCGATCGGCGGCGGAGAATCGCCGCGCCGGACCGGGCCGCACGCGCGCCGTGGGCAGGACTTCGATCAGATCGGCGCCCACGGCAACTACCTCATCCTACCCGAGCAGGTCGGCACACGCTCCTGACCTGGACCCACGGCTTTTCGCCGGGGGTGGGAATTGTGACCTGAGTCACCGTTAATGTCGTCGGTGGCGCCGTCGGCACCGGGGTGGGCCAGTGCGGCGACCGGATTCGACACGGTCGGTGACCCGACGCCCACCGGGCCCGGCCTGCGACGGGATCACCCGCCGCAGGGGCCGGACCGGTTCAGCGGACGGTGAACCCGACCGAACGGGGAGACGCCTCGGCGATCTCGACATAGGCGACCTTGCCGACCGGCACGATGACCCGTCGACCCTTCTCGTCGGTCAGGGACAGCGTCCCCTCGACCTTGGCGAAGGCGTCGGTCACGATCTGCTCGATCTCGGCCGGCGACTGCGCGCTCTCCAGTACCAGCTCGCGCGGCGCGTACTGCACGCCGATCTTGACCTCCACTGTGCCTCCTCAGGTGGGCGAGATAGCCGCCGGTCCGAAGGCTATCCGATCTCGGGGCGGGATGTTCAGGCTGACTCACCCTGGAGCGGGAAGCTCGCGATGCCCCGCCAGGACAACGCCGCGACCAGCGCCTCGGCCTCGGCCTTCGGCACCTGCCGGCCACCGGCCAGCCAGAACTGGGCCGCCGTCTCCGCCGCACCGACCAGGCCGGAGGCGAGCAGCTCGGCGTGCGACCGGCTGACCCCGGTGTCGGAGATGATGGTGTCGGTGATCGCCGCGATGCAGCCCTGCTCCACCCGCTCCACCCGCTGCCGGACCGCCGGATCGTTGCGCAGGTCCGACTCGAACACGAGCCGGAACGCCTCGCTCTCGTGGTCGACGAAGTCGAAGTAGGCCCGCACCGACGCGCCGACCCGCTCCTTGTTGTCGTTGGTGCCCCGCATCGCGTCGTGCACCTTGGCGACGATGGCGTCACAGTGCGTGTCGAGTAGCGCCAGGTAGAGATCCATCTTTCCGGGGAAGTGCTGATACAGCACCGGCTTGGAAACCCCGGCCCGCTCGGCGATGTCGTCCATCGCCGCGGCGTGGTACCCCTGGGCTACGAACACCTCCTGAGCCGCCGCGAGTAGCTGCTTACGGCGTGCTGAGCGGGGCAGCCGGGTGGGCCGGCCGGTAGTCTGCGCACCGTTCCCCACAGCGGTCATGGGAACCTCCGAGTTTCGTCATCCAGCCGGCACTTTTACCCCGTACCGGTCAGGGCACTCACCCCGGCCCCGGAATTGGCCCGCCGCTGTAACTTATCGCCACTGTCACCACACGGTAGCCTCAGCGGGGGCGACCAAGGAGCGCGCGGTGAGTGAATCAGGGCAACCCGGTGCTGCCACCCCGGGAGAGCATGACGACGGTACGGGTCAGCAGGACGACCTGGCCCGTTCCGTCAGTGGGTGGGCACCTGCGACCGGGTGGTCCGGCGGAACCGACGCCCCGGGTTACCGGGAGTCGGCCTCACCGTGGAACCGGCCCGATCCCACCGCCGGCTGGGGTGGTCAGCCGTCCCGGCACGGTGACCTGCCTGCGCCGTTCCCCGTTCCCCCGGCCGGCGACGAGGTCCCCCGCAACGGGCGGGCCCACCGCAATGGTCACGACTCGGCACCGGAATTCCCGGCCCCGCTGCGTCGCCCGGTGAGCGCCCCGCCCGGCGGGCCGGGTCACCCCGCCGACGACCCCGGATTCACCGACGGTGACCGGCTGGTCGTGCCGGCCCAGCGGCCCGCGTCCCCGCCCGAGCCACCGCACGATCCCGAGTCCGCCCGGCACTCCTCGGACGATCCCGCCGCGCCCCGGCGCGGCCACTGGCCCGACAGCGGCCTGCCCACCTCCGCCCCGCCGGCCGTGCAGGTCCCGCCGGTCGGCACCGCCGCCTCCGGGTTCGAGGTGCCCCCCGGTTTCCACGCCCCCGAGCGGGGCGAGGCCGGGCCGCCGCCGACCGACGCCCCCCGCGACTGGAGCAACCGCCTGCCCGTCGAGGGCGGCCCGCGCGGGGCCGGCCGGTTCGCCCCCGCCGAGCCCACCGCCGGCACCGAGCCGCCCGGTGCCGAGCCACGTGGTGCCGATCCGTACGGCACCGATCCGTACGGCACCGGGCCGCGTGGTGCCGGGCAGTACAGCGGGGAGCAGTCCGCCGCGGGGCGTCGGCCCGCCCCCGGAGCGGACGAGCCCGACTGGTCCGGCCCGAGCTGGAACCGGCCCAGCTGGGGCGGCAGCTGGGCACCCGCCTGGTCACGGGACGAGGAGCCACCCGCCGGCCGACCGACCCGCGCCGAACGGACGGCCGAGTGGTCGGCCGAGCCCGCCCGCCCCTACGAGCCGGTCCGTGCCGAACCCGCCCGCCCCTACCAGCCGGTGCGCGCCGAGCCCGCCCGGCCGTACGAGCCGGTGCGCTCGGAGGTGCCCCGCCCGTACGAGCTGACCCGCTCCGAGCCGGTCACCCCACCGGCGCTGCCGGAGCCCGCGCCGTCGGTGGTCGCCCGGCCCGGCCGGGACCAGCCGCCCGTCGCGCCGGTCGTCGACCGGGCCGCCCCGGGTCGCCCCGGCACCGACCACCCCGAGCCCGACTGGTCCGACCGCACCGGTCACGACCGCGACCGGCCCGAGCGGGACTGGTCCGGGCGTACCGGCCGGTCCGAGCGGGACCTCCCGACCCGCACCGACCGGCCCGAGGGGGACTTCTCCGGCCGGTCCGAGCGGGACTTCCCGGACCGGGTGGACCGCAGCGGTCGAGCGGAGCGCTCCGAGCGGGACTGGACCGCCCCCCTGAAGCGGGACTGGACCGACCGCCCCGAGCAGGACCGGTCCGGTCGGGACTGGACCGACCGGTCCGGGCGGGACTGGCCGGAGCCCGTCGAGCGGCCCGACCGCGGCCGGCCGGCCGGTGAGTCCGCCACCGAGGGGTCGCCCACGCCGGACCGACCGGCCGAGCGACGCCCCTGGGCGGTGGGCCCGCCCGCCGACGCGCCACCCGTACCCCCCGAGACGTTCACCGGCCCACCCCCGGCGGCCCCCGAGACGTTCCCCGGCCTGCCCCGCGACGAGCCGGCCGGTCTGTCGCCCGCCTCGCGGGCCGAGCCGCCCGCCGTGCCGGCCCTGCCGGGGCCCGAACCGGTCGGGCCGGTGGCCGCCTCCGGCCCGGAACGGGGCACCGGACTGCCGCCCGCCGTCCGGGCCGACCAGCCGTTCCGGCTCCCCCGCGACGAGCCGGCCGCCCGTCCCGTCGGCCGCGCCGACCAGCCGTTCCGACTCCGGTCGGTGCCGACCGAGCCGGCCACCCCCACCGATCCTCCCGGCCACCCGCCGGAGCCTCCCGTCTCCGCCGTCGGTGCCCCCGCCACGAGCGGGCCACACCGCCTGGACCGGATTCCCCCCGCGCCCGTCCCGACGAGCGCTCCCCCCTACGCGGCCCGCCGATCCGCCCCTGACCCGCTGACCGCCACCGAGCCGGTGATGGACGAACGGCAGCCGGACCGGGGCACGGCGGTGCTGCCGCAGCGCGTCCCCGCCGAACCGGACGTGCCCGTCGTGCCGGAGCCGCCAGCCGTGGAGCCCCCCGCAGAGACCCCGGAGCTCGCCCGAATCGCCACCCACCTGCGTCGTGACGACGAGCCCGCCCCGCTGCGGGAACGCCCCGAGGGCTTCGACGTCAACGCGATCCTGGACGCCGTACGGGAGGTGGCCGGGGTGCGGGACGCGGCGCTGCGTCGTACCCCCGCCGGGGCGCACAGCCTGCGCCTCGACCTGTCCGACGGGGCGGACCCGGCGGAGGTGAGCCGACTGGTGGCCCGCCTGCTCCAGGAACGGATGGGCCTCGCCGCCGCGCCGCAGAACCTGTCCGGTGAACCCAGCGCCCCGGTGCCGCCGCCGCTGCGTCGGCGTACCGGTGAGCCGCGTCCGGCTGCCGGCGAGCGCCCGGGTGACGCCCGGGGCCGTGACGAGTTCGGCCCGGCCGACCGGCGGGATCCGAACCGGGGCGGTGCCCCGACCGGCCGGGCCCGCGCCGTCGAGCCACCCGCCGCGTCGCCGGTGGTCTCCCCGTCCGCTGCGGCACCGCCCGTCGTCGCGTCGTCCCCGGTCGAGGACCACCCGGTCGGTGACCCCGCCCGACCGGCGGGTGAGCCGACGGCCCGGTCGACCGCCGCGGCCCGTGCCGACGGGGTGTCCCGCGCCGACGGTCCGGCCTGGGACGGCGAGGAGCACCCCGCCGAGGAGTCGCCGACCGCGTCCGGGGTGCCCCGGCGACGTCGGCAGCCCGTCCACCGGGGTCGGGCCAGCGTGGAGGAGGCACCCCCGGGGGCGCTGCTGGTGCCGACCGGCAGCCCGGCGACGCTCAACGCGTCGTACTCCGGTGGGCAGATGACCACGACGGAGACCGCGCCGTCGCGACCGCTGGACACCGGCGGTGTGCCGGGGCCCCGGGTGGTGATCGACCACGTCCAGGTGAGCACCTTCGGCCTGGACGCCAACGTCGAGGTACGCCTGCTCACCGCCGGTGAGCCGGCCGCCGGTCACGCCACCGGGCCGGCCGTGGACGGGTACGTGCTGCGGCTGTGCGCGGTGGCCGCCGCGGCGGCCGTGGACGAGTTGCTGCGCCACGCCGAGCGCACCGCCGAACGGGGACGTTGCTTCGTCGAGCACGCCGCCGTGGTGCCGTTCGGCAACTGCGAGGTGGCGACCGTGGTGGTGCTGCTGGTCTGCGACGGCTGGGTGGAGCAGTTGGCGGGGTCGGCGCTGGTCGCCGGTGATCCGCGTCAGGCGGTGGTCCGGGCGACCCTGGCGGCGGTCAACCGACGCCTCGAAGCGTTGCTCGCCTGACCTGGCACGTTGTCGGCGAGGGGTCGGGGCGGTAACACTGCCGGTATGAAGCGCGCCGCCCTCTGGCCCGAGGAGCACCTGCCCCCGCACCGGCTGCCCCCACCGTGGCCCGGCCGGGCGGTACGCCTCGACGGCACGGTCACCTACGTCCGGGACACCCCGGCCACCGGGCCGGACGCGGAACCCGCGCTGTACGTGCACGGGCTGGGTGGTTCGTCGCAGAACTGGACGGACCTCGCCGGCCTGCTCGCCGGCCGCCTCGACGGGCAGGCGATCGACCTGCCCGGTTTCGGGCGCAGCGAGCCGGGGCTGCGCTACACCATCCCGGCGTTCGCCGACCGGGTGGTGCGCTGGATCGAGCACTCCGGCCGGGGCCCGGTGCACCTGTTCGGCAACTCGTTGGGCGGGGCGGTCTCGGTGTACGTCGCCGGTCGCCGGCCGGACCTGGTGCGGACCCTGACGCTGATCTCGCCGGCCCTGCCGTTTCTGAACTTCGGCCGTTCGTTGCAGGGGCGGATGCTGCCGCTGCTGGCCATCCCGCGGGGGGAGCGGTTGGCCGCGTGGCGGCTCGCCCAGCTCGCCCCGGAGGTGATGGCCCGGCAGGCGATGGAGGCGTGCGTGGCCGACCTGAGCCGGATCAGCGAGCAGCGTCGGCAGGAGGCGCTTGAGGAGATCCGGGTCCGCTACGAGGCGACGCACTACGCCGCCGCGTACGTCCGGACGTTCCGGGGGCTGGTGGCCAGTTTCCTGCGGTCGTACCTGCCGGGGCCGGGGTCGCTGTGGCGGATCGCCGCCGCGATCGAGGCGCCCACCCTGGTGGTGGGGGGCATGAAGGACCGGCTGGTGGACGTCCGGGTGGCCCCGCAGACCGCCCGGATCATCCCGGACAGCCGGTTGATGATGCTGGCCGGCGTCGGGCACGTGGCCCAGTTGGAGGTGCCGCGTACGGTGGCCCGCGCCGTGCTTCACCTGCTCGCCGAGACGGCGGGGTCCACGCCGCCTGCCCGGCCCGGCAGGCCACCGGACGGCGGTGCGGACCTGACGTCTGCCGGGGCCGCGGCGCCGACGACCGGCGGTGGGGCGGACGTGCCGTCAACCGGTGCGGGTGCCGCGCTTGAGTTCGGCGGGGGCGACGCGCCGGAGTCCGGTGGTGACGTGGCGTGCCGGCCGGGGGTGGCATCCTGACCCGGATGACTGCCCTCCTGCGCCACGGCCTGCGATGGGCCCGTGGCATCCGCCGCCCCGGGACGGTCCTGCGCCGTCCGTCCGTCTTCACCGGCCGGCCGCGTCCGGCGGTGTCGGCGACCGTGCTGCTGTTGGTGGTGGTCTCCGGCGGGCTGGCGGTGACCACGGGTGCGGGGTCGGGCACCGGTCGGTTGGTCGCCCGGCCGGTGGTGACACCCGGCGGGTCGGCCGCGACCGGCAACGCGTCGGACGCCGTGGGGTCGGCCGGCGACTTCGGGCGGGCCGGGCCCGCCGACGGTGCGGGTCCGCCGGGTGCGGCCGGGCCGGTGCCGCCGGTCGCGGTGCCGTCGGCGGAGCAGGCCGGCGCGGATGGCCCGACCACGGCCGTGCCGCCGTTGGCGTTGTCCGGGCCGGTCCCGGCGACCGGCCGGGGCACCTTCGCCTACGACGACCGGGCCGGGGCGACGCTGGGCCGGTCCGGTGTGCTGCGGCGGTACCGGGTGGCCGTGGAGGTCGGCTCCGGTGAGGACGTCCGGGACTTCTCCGACCAGGTGCAGGCGGCGCTGGCCGGGCCGGGTAGCTGGGTGGACGGCGGGCGGTTGCGGCTGCGCCGGGTGCCGGGGGACGCGCCGTACGACTTCACGGTCCAGTTGGCGACCCGGAACACGGCGGGTCGGTTGTGCCGGGCCGGTGGGGTGGACATCCGGGTCGGTGGGGTGCCGTTCACGTCGTGCCGCGCGCCGGGGAAGGTGATCATCAACCTGGACCGGTGGCGGACGTCGGTGCCGCATTTCGTCCGGGCCGGGGTGCCGTTGGCGCTCTACCGGACGTACGTGGTGAACCACGAGGTGGGGCACCAGTTGGGGCACCGCCACGAGGGGTGCCCGGGGGCGGGCCGGCCGGCACCGGTGATGCAGCAGCAGTCGTTGTTCCTGCGGGGGTGCACGGCGAACCCGTGGCCGTACCTGGATGGGCGTCGGTACGCCGGCCCGGCGCGCTGAACCCGCCGGCCCGGCGCGCTGAACCCGCCGGGCCGGCGCGCTGAACCCGCCGGCCCGGAACGCTGAACCCGCCGGGGCGGGTCGTTCCGGGGGATGTGAAACATCCTCTCGTAATAAGTGGCAATAACGCTAATATGCCCGATTAGTCTGCCATGCTGGACGGGTGACCACCCCGACCGACTCCGCCGGGCGTCCGGAGCCGCCGGCCGCCGGCCCACCCGACCCATGCCCGAGCGACCGCGCCGCGTGGCAGCCCGGCGACCCGCGCCACCGCGACCCGCACACCGAGCCGCACCACGGCGGGCGAAGCCACACCGGGCCGAGCCACGGCGGGCCGAGCCACCCCACGGCGGGGCGGCGAGGGTCGTACCGCAGTCGTCGGTTGCGGCGTCGGCGTCGCCGGGCCGTGCTGCTCGGCCTGGTCCTGCTCGGCGCGGGCGGGTTCGTCGGCCTCTACCCGGACGACCCCCCGGGAGACCCCGCGCCGGTCGCCGGGCGGCTGGCCGACGGGACGGGCGGTGGACGACCGACCGGCGGACCCGACGGCGGGCAACCCCCCACCGGCTACCCGCGCAGCGGCCCCGGACGCTTCACCGCCGCAGACGGCCGCTCCGAGGTGTACGGCTCCGACGGCCCGCTGCACCGCTACCGGATCGAGGTCGAACAGGGCACCGGTCAGGACGTGGACGCGTTCGCCGCCGCCGTGGACGCCACCCTGGGTGACCCGAACAGCTGGATCCGCTCCGGCGAACTACGGTTCCAGCGGGTGCCGGAGGTGGCCGCCGCCGACTTCACCATCTATCTCGCCACCCCGGCCACCTCCGAGCGGATCTGCGCGGAAGGTGGGCTGGACACCGAGGGCTACACCTCCTGCCGGCTGCCCGGTCGGGTGGTCATCAACCTGGCCCGCTGGATGGACGCCGTGCCGGACTACGGGGCACCGCTGTCGGTCTACCGGACGTACGTGGTCAACCACGAGGTGGGGCACGAACTGGGCGAGGAACACCAGGCCTGCCCCGGGCTCGGCGAGCCGGCCCCGGTGATGCAGCAGCAGACGTACGGGCTGGACGGCTGCGTGGCCAACGCCTGGCCGTACGTCGACGGCTCCCGCTACTCCGGCGAGCTGATCCCCGGCGCCTGAGTTATTCCCCTCCCGTATGTCGGACGGGGTGTCACTGCTCATGGCCGAGGGGTGGTGGGCCGAGCGACAATGGCTCGGTTCGCCATCAGCCGATCACCGGGGAGTCCACCGTGTCGTTGCCCCCGCTCGTCGAACCCGCCGCCGAGCTGACCGTTGACGAGATCCGTCGTTACTCCCGTCACCTGATCATCCCCGATGTGGGGGTCGAGGGGCAGAAGCGGTTGAAGAACGCCCGGGTGCTCTGTGTGGGTGCCGGTGGCCTCGGCTCGCCGGCCCTGATGTACCTGGCCGCCGCCGGGGTCGGGACGCTCGGCATCATCGACTTCGACACCGTCGACGAGTCCAACCTCCAGCGCCAGATCATCCACGGCGTCTCCGACATCGGCCGGTCCAAGGCCGAGTCCGCCGCCGCGTCGATCCGCGAGATCAACCCGCTGGTCCAGGTGGAGATCCACAACACCGCCCTCGACCGGGAGAACGTCCGGGACATCTTCGCCCGGTACGACCTGATCGTCGACGGCACCGACAACTTCGCCACCCGCTACATGGTCAACGACGCGGCGGTGCTGCTCGGCAAGCCGTACGTCTGGGGGTCGATCTACCGGTTCGACGGTCAGGCGTCGGTCTTCTGGGCCGAGCACGGCCCCTGCTACCGCTGCCTCTACCCGGAGCCCCCGCCGCCCGGCATGGTGCCGTCCTGCGCCGAGGGCGGCGTGCTCGGCGTGCTCTGCGCGTCGATCGGCTCGATCCAGGTCAACGAGGCGATCAAGCTGCTCGCCGGAATCGGCGAGCCGCTGGTCGGCCGGCTGATGGTCTACGACGCGCTGGAGATGGAATACCGCAAGATCAAGATCCGCAAGGACCCGAACTGCGTGCTCTGCGGGGAGAACCCCACGGTCACCGACCTGCTGGAGGACTACGAGGACTTCTGCGGCGCGGTCTCCGAGGCGGCCCAGGAGGCGATCATCGACTCGACCATCACCGCCACCGAGCTCAAGGAGTGGCAGGACGCCGGCAAGGACATCTTCCTGGTCGACGTCCGGGAGCCCGCCGAGTACGAGATCGTCCGGATCCCCGGCTCCACCCTGATCCCTAAGGGCGAGATCATCTCCGGTGAGGCGCTGGCGAAACTCCCGCAGGACAAGCAGGTCGTGCTGCACTGCAAGTCCGGGGTCCGCTCGGCCGAGGCGCTCGCCGCGCTGAAGGCCGCCGGGTTCCGCGACGCGGTGCACGTCCAGGGCGGGGTGCTCTCCTGGATCAAGCAGATCGATCCCTCGCTGCCCGCGTACTGACCGGTGACCGGGGCCGGGGGCGGCGACGAACCGCCCCCGGCCCCGACCGATTCCCCGAGGCGGGATCGCGTCCGCGCCGGTAGCGTCTGCGCCGTGGTGGACTTGGATGCGGCGATAGGTTTCGTCGTGGCGCACGGCGACGCGGTGGACCGCGCCCGGCTGTCCCGGCTGCGCACCGGTGCCCCCGTGCCCCCCGACCTGCTCGACGCGGCCGAGGTCGGGCAGACCGTCGACGGCGGCTGGCCGGCGGTGCTCGGCGGTGAGGTCCCGTCCATCGACGCCACCTGTTTCCGCCTGGCCGAACTGGACGATCTCGGCGCGCTCGGCCGGCCCGCCGCCCGGCACGCCCTGGACTGGCTGGCTGCCCGGCAACTGCCCGACGGCGGCTGGGACGAGGACCCGAGGCTGGCCGGCAGCGCCCCCGAGTGGGCCACCCCGGGTGACCCGGAGGCCCGGCTCTACCTCTCGGCCAACGCCGCGTTCTGGCTCAGCGTCGCCGGTCGGGACGCCCGTGCCGCAGGCCCGCTGGACAACCGCGTCGGCGGCGCGTACGCCGGGGTGGTGCAGGCGGCGGCGCAGGCCCTGGCCGGGCAGCTCGCCCCGGACGGCAGCTGGCCGTCCTTCCTCGCCGCCGGCTGGCTGAGCGCGGCGGTGCTGCACCGCCAGCAGCTCTACTACGAGTCGGCCCGGATCCAGGCGGTGCTGGCCGAACGGATGCCGCAGCTGTCCCCGGCGGACACCGCCGCGCTGGCCGCCACCCTGCGCCGGGTGGAGGTGGGCGAGGAGCAGTGGGTGCTGGTGTCGGCCCGCAAGCGGCTCGCCGAGACCCAGCGCAGCGACGGCGGCTGGGACAGCGACGACGGCCACCAGTTCGACGTGCACACCACGCTGACCGCGATCCGCGCCTGCCGGCCGATCGGCCCGGTCCTGCCGCCGGGCTCCCCGAGCGCCCCGATGGGCTCGCCGGTGACGCCACCCGGCTCACCTGTCGTGCGCCGGGCCCGGCCGGTCCCACCGCCGACGGACGACGAGCCCGGCACCTGGTGACCCCGGCCCCGGGCGTGACCCGGGGAGCGGCTCAGCGCAGGTGACCGTCGCCGGTCACCACGTACTTGGTGGAGGTCAGCTCGGGCAGCCCCATCGGCCCCCGGGCGTGCAGCTTCTGGGTGGAGATGCCGATCTCCGCACCGAAGCCGAACTCGCCGCCGTCGGTGAACCGGGTGGAGGCGTTGACCATCACCGCCGCCGCGTCGACCCGGGCCACGAACTCCCGGGCGGCGGCCTGCGAGTCGGTGACGATCGCCTCGGTGTGCCCGGTGCCGTAGCGGCGGATGTGCGCGACCGCCGCGTCGAGCGAGTCGACGACGGCGACGGAGATGTCGGCCGAGAGGTATTCGGTGGCGAAGTCCTCGTCGGTGGCGGCCACCACGGCGGGGGAGTACGCGGCGACCTCGGGGGAGCCGTGCACGGTCACCCCGGCCTCGGCGAACGCGGCCAGCACGACCGGCAGGAACGCGTCGGCGACGTCGGCGTGCACCAGCAGCGACTCGGCGGTGTTGCAGGTGCTCAGCCGCTGGGTCTTGGCGTTCAGGGCGATCGCCACCGCCTTGGCCTGGTCGGCGGCGGCGTCCACGTAGACGTGGCAGTTGCCCACCCCGGTCTCGATCACCGGCACCGTCGACTCCTCGACCACGGTGCGGATCAGCGACGCGCCGCCGCGCGGGATCAGCACGTCGACCAGGCCCCGGGCCCGCATCAGCTCCTTGACCGAGTCCCGGGAGCCGGCGTCGAGCAACTGCACCGCGTCGGCCGGCAGCCCGGCCCCGGCGACCGCGTCGCGCAGCACCGCCACCAGCGCCGCGTTGGAGTGCGCCGCCGAGGACGACCCGCGCAGCAGCGCCGCGTTGCCGGACTTCAGGCAGATGCCGGCGGCGTCCACCGTCACGTTGGGCCGGGCCTCGTAGATGATGCCGACCACCCCGAACGGCACCCGCACCTGCCGCAGCTCCAGCCCGTTGGGCAGGGTCGAACCCCGGACCACCTCGCCCACCGGGTCGGGCAGTGCGGCCATCTGGCGCAGCGCGTCGGCGATGCCGGCCACCCGACCCGCGTCGAGGGCGAGCCGGTCCAGCACGGCCGCGCTCAGCCCGGCCTCCCGCCCGGCCGCCAGGTCCGCCGCGTTCGCGGTGAGGATCTCCGGCGTACGCGCCACCAGCGCGTCGGCCATCGCGTGCAGCGCGCCATCCTTGACCGTACGGGTGGCCACGGCGAGGGCCTCCGCCGCGTCCCGGGCCCGCCGGGCCTGCTCGACGACGCTCATTGCGTACTCCTTCGGATCTTCCGGAAGCGTCCGCGTGGGACGCCTGACGTCACAGCAGCACCAGGTCGTCGCGGTGGACGACCTCACGTTCGTACGCCGGGCCGAGCGCCGCGGCGAGTTCCCCGGTGGACCGGCCGAGCAGGCCGGGCAGCTCCACCGCGTCGTAGTTGACCAGTCCCCGGGCCACCGACGCCCCGTCGACGTCCACCAGGTCCACCGGGTCGCCGGCGGTGAAGGTGCCGTCCACGGCGGTGATCCCGGCCGGCAGCAGCGACTTGCGCCGGCCCACCACGGCCTGCACCGCGCCCGGGTCGAGGTGCAGCCGCCCCCGGGGTGCGGTGGCGTGCGCCAGCCAGAACAGCCGGGCCGCCGGGCGTCGCCGGGCCGGGTGGAAGAACGTGCCCACCGGTTGCCCGGCCAGCGCGTCGCCGGCCAGCGGGGCGGCGGTCAGCACCACCGGGATGCCGAAGCCGGTGGCGATCCGGGCCGCTTCCACCTTGGTGACCATGCCGCCGGTGCCGACACCGGCCCGGCCGGTTCTGCCGATGTCGACGCCGGCCAGGTCGGCCTCGCCGCGTACCTCGGTGATCCGGGTGCTGCCGGGGCGGGTCGGGTCGCCGGTCCACAACGCGTCGACGTCGGAGAGCAGCACCAGCAGGTCGGCGTCGACCAGGGCGGCGACCAGGGCGGCCAGCCGGTCGTTGTCGCCGAACCGGATCTCCTCGGTGGCGACCGTGTCGTTCTCGTTGACGATCGGCACCGCCCGCAGGTCGAGCAGCTTGCGCAGGGTCCGGTACGCGTTGCGGTAGTGCGCCCGCCGGGTCACGTCGTCGACGGTGAGCAGGACCTGCCCGACGGTGAGCCGGTGCCGGGCGAAGCCGGCCGCGTACCGGCCGATCAGCAGGCCCTGGCCGACGCTGGCGGCGGCCTGCTGGGTGGCCAGGTCACGCGGGCGGCGGGGGAGCCCGAGCGGGGCGAGCCCGGCGGCGATCGCCCCGGAGGAGACCAGCACCACCTCGCGGCCGGCGGCGGCGAGCGCGGCGAGGGCGTCCACCAGGGTGTCCACCCGGGTCTCGTCCAGGCCGCCGGTGGCGGTGGTCAGCGAGGACGAACCGATCTTGACGACGATCCGCCGGGCCTGGGTGACTGCTTCACGCACCCGCCCATTCTGCGTGGTCGGTGCCGGCGGACCCCGCCGCGTTCCCATATCCTGGCCGGTCGTGACGCCTGAGGAGTACGTGGAGGCGGTGCTCGCGCTGGTCGAGCGGATACCGCCGGGCCGGGTGATGTCCTACGGGGCGATCGCCGACGCGCTGGCCGAGCGGTCCGGGCGGGCCTCGGCCCGGCTGGTCGGCTCGATCATGGCCCGGCACGGCGGCGGGGTGCCCTGGCACCGGGTGGTGAACGCGGCGGGTCGACTGCCACCCGGGCACGAGGTGCGGGCGCGGGCCCTGCTGCGCGCCGAGGGCTGCCCGTTGCGGGGTGCCGGGGTGGATCTGGATGCCGCCAAATGGTGGCCGGATGAGGGGCGGTGACCAGGCGGTAACGTGAGTAGCATTCGGCCGCATGGACGTGCCACCGGCCGAGCCCGGCTCCCCACCCGCCGGCCCGCCCGCGCCGGTCACCGGGGTGCCCGCGTCGGCTGCCGGCCTGCCCGCGTCGGCCGGCGGGGTGTCCGCGTCGGCCGGCGGGGTATCTGCGTCGGCCGGCGGCCTGTCCGCGTCGGCTGCCGGGGTGTCCGCGTCGGCCGGCGGGTCGGCCCGGTCAGCCGGTGCCGACGGGGTCGGGTTGCCGCGTCGGGTGCATGCCGGCTACGCGCTCGGCTCGTTGGCCACCGGGGCGTTCGGCACGGTGCCCGGGTTGCTGCTGCTGCCCTACCTGACCGACACGCTCGGGGTGGCCGCCGGGCTGGCCGCCCTGCTGGTGCTGTTGCCCAAGGCATGGGACGTGCTGGTCAACCCGGTCGCCGGGCGCATCTCCGACCGGACCCGCTCCCGGTGGGGGCCACGCCGGCCGTGGCTGCTCGGTGCCGGGATCGCCCTGGCGGTGCTCTTCGCCGCCATCTTCGCCGCGCCCTTCGGCGTCGGGCCGGCCGCCGGGGCGTACGTGGCCGTCGTGTTCCTCGCCACCGCCACCGCGTTCGCCTTCTTCCAGGTCCCGTACGTGGCGATGCCCGCCGAGCTGACCGACGACGCGGCGGAGCGTACCCGGCTGATGGGCTGGCGGGTCGCGGTGCTGGCGCTGGCCATCCTGATCTCCGGGGCGGTGGCCCCGATGGTGGTGACCGCCGGTGGCGAGGGGGTGGCCGGGCACCGCTGGATGGGGGTGTTCGTCGCCGCGCTGATCGCGCTCGGCGCGCTCGGCGCGTTCCTCGGCACCCGGTCGGCGGCGACCGGCACGGTGACCGCCACCGAGCCGACGCTGCGCGCCCAACTCGCGGTGGTCGCCGCGGCCCGGCCGTTCCGGGCACTGCTGCTCTGCTTCGTGATCCAGTCCGCCGGGGTGGCGACCATCCTGGCCGGGGTCAGCTACTTCGCGGCCCAGATCCTGCGCGACCCGACCACCGGGCCCACCGTGCTGTTCGCCTGCTTCGTCGGGCCGGCGTTGCTGGTGATGCCGCTGTGGACCCGGCTCGGCACGCGCCTGGGCAAGAAGACCGCGCTGGTCGCCGCCTCGCTGCTGCTGGCCGCCGGTGCGGCGACGCTGGTGGCCGCGCCGGTGCTGCCCGCCGTCGCCGTCTACGCGGTGGTCGCGCTCCTCGGCGTCGGGTACGCCGGGCAGCAGGTCTTCGCGCTGGCGCTGCTGCCCGACTGCGTGGCCGCCTCGACCGCGCGCACCGGTCGCCGACAGGCCGGCGTCTTCACCGGCCTGTGGACCGCCGGCGAGACCTTCGGTCTGGCCCTCGGCCCCGGCCTCTACGGCCTGGTCCTGGCCCTCTCCGGCTACGTCTCCTCAGCCACCGGCACCGCCGCCCCCCAGACCCCCACCGCCCGCCTGGGCGTCCTCCTGGGCTTCACCCTCGTCCCGGCCCTCCTCATCGCCCCCGCCACCCTCCTCCTCCGCCCCCACCCGTACCTCCCCCCACCCCCACCCCCCGCCCCCACCCACCTCGTCGATCATGGAGTTGTGGCGGGGACGAAAGCCGCGAAAACCCACGGAAAGGCCACGACAAGTCCATGATCGACAAGAACGGGGTGCCTGCGGAGCGGGTGCTGGATGAGATTCGGCAGCTGCGGGCGGGGGACCGGCCGGTGCACGGGGGGCGGTTGTTCGCCTATGTGTACGACCCTGGTGTCGGCGGGCTCGACGCGTTGGGGGCGGCGGCCCACGCGGAGAGCGCCCACGTCAACGGGCTCGATCCGACCGCCTTTCCGTCCCTGCTGGCGATGGAGAACTGGCTCGTCGGGGCGGCCGGCAGTCTGCTCGGTGGCGGACCGGGCAGCGCCGCGCCGGACGTGGTCGGCAGCGTCACCAGCGGCGGGACCGAGTCGCTGATCCTGGCCGTCAAGGCCGCCCGGGACGCCCGCCCGGAGCTGACCGCACCCCGGATCGTGGTGCCGGCCAGCGGGCACGCCGCCTTCGCCAAGGCCGCCCACCTGCTCCGGGTCACCCTGGACACGGTTCCCGTCGACCCGGTCACCCTGCGCCCGTCGGTCGCCGACGTGGCCGCCGCGATCCGCCCGGAGACGGTGCTGGTCGCCTGCTCCGCCCCGTCGTACGCGCACGGGGTGATCGACCCGGTGGCCGGGATCGCGCAGGTGGCGGCGGCGGCCGGGGTGCGCTGCCACGTGGACGCCTGCTTCGGCGGCTGGACCCTGCCCTACCTGCGTCGCCTCGGCGTGCCGGTGCCACCGTTCGACTTCACCGTCGACGGGGTCACCTCGATCTCCGTCGACCTGCACAAGTACGCGTACGCCCCGAAGGGGGTGTCGGTGCTGATGCACCGGGACGCGACGCTGCGCGCCCCGCAGTTCTTCGCGTACGCCGACTGGCCCGGCTACACCATGGTCAATCCGGTGCTCGCCTCGACCCGCTCGGGTGGCCCGATCGCCGCCGCGTACGCCACGCTGCGGCACCTCGGCGACGACGGCTACCTGCGGTTGGCCGCCACCACCCGGGACGCGGTCGGCACCCTGGCCGCCGCCGTACGCGGGGTCGACGGGCTGCGGCTGATGGCCGAACCGGAATCCACCGTGGTCTGCTTCACCGGCACCGACCCGGCACTCGACCTGTTCGTCCTGGTCGACGAGCTGACCGCCCGGGGCTGGCACACCCAACCCCAGCTGCGGTACGCCGACCTGCCCGCCAGCGTGCACCTCACGGTGACCGCCTCGGTGGCCCCCCGGGGGGCCGAGTTCGGCCCGGACCTGGCCGCCGCGGTGGCCGCCGCCCGCCAGGCCGGGCCGGTCGAGCTGCCGGCCGAACTGGTCGCCCTGGCCGGATCGCTGACCCCGCAGACGCTCACCCCGGAACTGATCGGGGGGCTCGCCGCCGGCCTCGGGCTGGGTGCCGGGCCGCCGGACCGGATGGCGATGGTGAACACCCTGCTCGACGCCGCCCCCGCCGCGTTGCGCGAATGCCTGCTGGTGGAGTTCGTCGGCCTGCTGCAACGTCCCACCTGGTGACCGGTCCCGGGGCCGCCGCCGACGGCCCCGGGACCTACTCCGGTCCACCCACTGTCTGCTGCGGCCCCGAGCAGCCCGGGCGGCCCCGGGCGACCCGGGGTGGCCTCGGGCGGCCCGGGGTGGCCTCGGGCGGCCCGGGGTGGCCCCGGGCGGGCACGGGCGACCCCGGGCGGGCACAGGCGGCCCCGGGCGACCCGGGCGGGCGGTCACCGGTAGGGCAGCGGGGTGACGTTGTCGAATTCGACGACCTCCGCGACGATCCGGTGCCCGGCGTCCAGCGCCTGCGCGGTCAGCTCGGCCGTGCCCGCGCCGAGCGGGTCGTCGGCCGCCACCCGTAGGCCCAGGACCAGCCGGAACTCGGCCCCGGGGGCCAGCGCGCCCAGCTCGCAGCGCACCGGCCCGCCGGTCGTCGCCGGGGCGGTCCGGCAGGCGGCCCAGCCGTCGCCGTCCGGGCGCAGCGCCACCGGCAGGTCGAACCGGAGCGCCACGGCCCGGGCCGGCCCGGTGCCGGTGTTGCGGACCCGCACCGTCGTGTTTCCGGCCCGGGAGCCGTCCGGTGCGACGCCGAGCACCAGGTCGGTGGCGGTGACCACGAGATTCACCTCGTGCGGGTTGGGCGGGAAACCGGTCGGCCCGGAGACCTGGCGGAAGGACCCGCCGTCCCAGCGGTAACCGCGCCACTGCCGCTGCGACCACTCGCCGGCCCAACCGCCACCCGGGTAGATGTCCCCGACCTGCACCCGGACCACCCCGTCGCCGCGCACCTGCATCCCGATCAACCACTGGGGCCGCTCCCGGGCGCTGACGACCACCCGCCCGACGGTGACGATCCGGCCGGCGACGTCCCGGTCGAAGGCCACCACCTGCTGCCAACCGTGGGTGCCGAAGACACACTGCACCAACGCCACCGTCTCCTGCGCCCCGTCGGCGTCGACGTCACCGTGGTCCACGGCGAGGAGGGCGTTCTGCCCCTCGTGGCCGTCCGCGGTCAACCGGACGCCCCCGGTGCGGCACTGCGCCCCGGCCGGCCACCCCGGCAGCGTCACCGTGGTGGCCAGCAGTTCGTTGCGGCCGATCCGGCCGTCGGGTGGCGTCGTCGGGGCCGCACCGGTCGGCGTGGGGCTGCCGGTCGGGGTCACCGGTCCACCCGGCGTCGGCGTACCGGTCGGTTCGGGTGCGGGCAGCACCGGGCCGGGCCGGGGCTCCGGACGGTGCAGTGCGACGTACCCCAGGGTCGGTCCGGTGAACAACGCCAGCACCGCCGCGACCAGCGCGGCCCACCGGCGCCGGCGCCGCGACCGCACGGTCCGCCGGACCGCGGCCGGGCCGGGCACCACCACCTCCGCCAGCACGGTACGGCGGTAGCGGGCGAACTCCACGGTCGGATCGAGGATCTCCGGGTCAGGCATCTCGCACCTCCCCGGTGCTCTCACGCAGTTGGCTGGCCAGGGCGGCCCGGCCCCGGTGCAGCCAGGACTTGACCGTTCCCTCGGCGACCCGCTCCTGGGCGGCGATCTCACTCACCGACATGTCAGCCAGATAGTGCAGGACGACCGCCCGGCGCTGCTTCGGTGGCAGCTGCGCCAACGCGACGTCGACCGCGACCCGGTCCGGTGTCGGTCCGGCCACGTGGGTCTCCCGTTGCCGGGACAACCACGCCTGGGCGGTCCGCAGCCGCCGCCACCGGTGGTGGCCCAGGTTCCAGGCGACCTTGCGGACCCACGCCAGCGGGTCGTCGTAGCCGGACACCCGGTCCCACCGCGCGTACGCCCGGCAGAACGCCTCCTGCACCAGGTCCTGCGCCTGGCCGAGGTCGCCGGTGTAGGCGGTGAGCTGGACGACCAGCCCACGGAAATGGGCATGGTAGAACCCGTCGAAGCTCAGCTGCGGGGCTGCGGGCCGGGGGTCCGGTGGTGGATCACCGACCCGCGCGCTTCTCGTCACCGTCACTCGTCCTCCCCGTGGTCGCCCGACGGCCCGCACCCCGGGACACGGCCCGCCGTCACACGGGTAAGAGCCCGCTGCCTGCGCACAGGGTTGCGTCCGTCGGCTGTGGTTGACTGTCCGTTGGGAGACAGCGCAGCGGCCACGGCGACGTAACGGTCGTCGACCGGCCGGACGAGGAGGCGGTCGTGCAGTTGCCGGCAGTGCTCGGCGAGCCGATCCGGTTCGTCCTCAACTGGGGTCGCCGCTACTCGCTCTGGGTGTTCAACTTCGGCCTGGCCTGCTGCGCGATCGAGTTCATCGCCACCAGCATGGGCCGGCACGACTTCATCCGGCTCGGCGTCATCCCGTTCGCCCACGGGCCCCGGCAGGCCGACCTGATGGTGGTCTCCGGCACGGTCACCGACAAGATGGCCCCGGCGATCAAGCGGCTGTACGACCAGATGCCCGAGCCGAAATACGTCATCTCCTTCGGGGCCTGCTCCAACTGCGGCGGCCCGTACTGGGACTCGTACTCGGTGACCAAGGGGGTCGACCAGCTCATCCCGGTCGACGTCTACGTGCCCGGCTGCCCGCCCCGGCCCGAGGCGCTGCTGCACGGCATCCTCCGCCTCCAGGAGAAGATCGCCGCCGAGCAGTCCGGCATCGGTGGCGTCGACCGCACCGACCCCCTCGCCCCCCTGGCCGACGTCACCCCCTCCGACGGAACCCCCCCACGCCCAGCCGACTCCCTGACCGCCCCCCTGATCCACCCCCCCACCCCCTCTACCCCCTGACCCCCTCTGCCCCCGCCCCCGCTGCCCCCTCCGCCTCGCCCCGGTGATCAAGAGCTTTACGCCATCTCCACCCGGATTCTTGACGCGAACCTCTTGATCACCGACCCGTACCCGTCCGGACGCGCGGGCCGTGCTCCAGCCGTCACTTTCTCCGGGATCCCTGCCCGTCGGGGCGTGCGGGCTTGCGCCCAGCCGCCGCTTTCTCCGGTGATCAAGAGGTTTGCGTCAGCATCCCGGCCGGAATTGACGCGAACCTCTTGATCACCGGGGCGAGGGTGGGTGGGGGCGGGGGTGGGGGTGAGGGTGGGGGGAGAGTGGGGCAGGGGGTGGTGGGTGGGGGTTAGCGTGCGGGGCATGAACGACTCTGGGGACCGGCGGTCCGCCTTCATCGTCGACGTGTTGACCGAGGAGTTCGGTGCGTCGATGGCACTCGATCCGGCGGCATTCCGCCGCAAGTTCCGCAAGATGGCTGCGTCACCGTTCGCCTTCTACCGGGGCAGCGCCGCACTGTTCTACGCCGACCAGCGTGGGGACTTCGCCGACGACGCGTTCCTCGACAAGGAGACCAGCCGGGTGTGGATCCACGGCGACCTGCACGCCGAGAACTTCGGCACCTACATGAACGGTTCCGGGCACCTGGTGTTCAACGTCAACGACTTCGACGAGGCGTACGTCGGGCCGTTCTCCTGGGACCTGAAGCGACTCGCCGCCAGCGTGGCGTTGCTCGGCTACGCCAAGGCCCTGTCCGACCAGGCGATCGGTGAGCTGGTCACCGGGTTCGCCCGGTCGTACCTGACCGAGTTGCGGGCGATCGCCGCCGGTGGGGACGACGCGATCGGGTCGATCACCCTGGACAACGCCGACGGGGTGTTGCGCCGGGTGCTCCAGGAGGCCCGCCTGAACACCCGGGTCGACCTGCTGGCCGCGCAGACCACCGTCGACAACTACGAGCGGCGGTTCTCCCTCGGCGACGGGGTCTACGAGATCGACGGGGAGACCCGGGAGCGGGTGTGCGCCGCGTTCACCGGCTACCTCGCCACGCTGCCCGAGGCGACGGCCCGGCTGCGTCCGGTCGCCACCCAGATCAAGGACGTGGTGCTACGCAAGGGCGTGGGCATCGGCTCGGCCGGGCTGCCGTCGTACAACCTGCTGCTGGAGGGGCACACCGAGGCCCTGGAGAACGACGTGGTCATCTACATGAAGCAGGCGCAGGTGCCGGCGGTGGCCCGGTACGTCGACGACGAGCGGGTCCGGGGCTACTTCCGGCACCAGGGTCACCGGACGGCCGAGTCGCAACGGGCGTTGCAGGCGCACGCCGACCCGTGGTTGGGCTTCACCGAGCTGGACGGGGCCGGTCAGCTCGTCGCCGAGGTCTCCCCCTACGCCGCCGACCTGGACTGGTCGGACGTCAACGAGCCCGAGGAACTGGCCGGGGTGCTCGCCGACCTGGGTCGGGCGGTGGCCCGGATGCACTCGGTCGCCGACGACGAGTCCAGCCACGACCTGGTCGACTACTCCACCGAGGAGGCGATCGTCGCGGCGATCGGCGACGACACCGACGGCTTCGTCGGGCACCTGGTCGAGTTCTCCCACGCGTACGGCGTCCGGGCCCGCACCGACCACCAGCTCTTCGTCGACCTGTTCCGCAACGGCCGGCTCCCCGGCATCTGAGCCGGCCGGTCGGGGTTCACCTGTCGAACTCCAGCACCACCTTGATGTCCTCGTCGGCGTGGGCGTACGCCTGTGCGTACGCCGACACCGGCACCCGGCGGGTGATCAGCGAGTTCAGCCACGACTGGTCGGCCCGGGCGAGCGCCTGGGCGGCCAGTTCCCAGTGCCGCCGGTTGGCGTTGACCGAGCCGAACACCACGTTGTTCTCCAGCACCAGCTCCCGGTTGAGGGCCCCGGCGTCGAAGTCGATGGTCCGGCCCCCGCTGGACACCCCGGTGAGGCAGACGATCCCGGTCGGGCCGACCTTGCACATGGCGTCCAGCACCACCGTCGGAGCTCCGGTGCACTCGACCACCACGTCCGGCTCGACGTCCAACTCGTTCACCGACTCCGTGTGGTAGGTCGCTCCGAGCGCCCGGACCAGGTCCGGTTTCGGGCCGGTGGTGCTGCGGTCCAGCACGTGCACCGACAGCCCCCGCTGGACGGCCAGCAGAGCCGCCAGCAGCCCGATCGGCCCGGCACCGGTGATCAGCGCGGTCTGCGGTTCCCACCTGGCCCGGGTGCCGATCCGCCCGATGTGGTCCCACGCTTTCGCCACCACGCTGGTCGGTTCCAGCAGCATGCCCACCGGAGCGAGGACCGGGTCCAGCCCGATGGCGAACTTGGGTTGCACCCGCCACCTGTCCCGGGCGAAGCCGGGCAGCGCCTTGATCCCGTGCTCGGTGTACCGGCCGTTGCGGCACATGTCCCACTCGTCGACGGCGCAGTTGGGGCAGGGCACCGGATCGGGGTGGCGGACGATGCCGGCCACGAGGTCACCGGGTTGCAGGGTGCCGGACGGGTCTTCCAGCACCCGGCCGAGCGACTCGTGGCCGAGCACCAGCTCCCGCTGGCCGGGTGGGGCCTCGCCGTAGTGCCCGGCGATGATCTCCTGGTCGGTGCCGCAGATGCCCACGGCGAGCGCCTCGACCAGGATGACCCCCTCTTCGGCTGCCGGCTCCGGCCAGTCCTGTACCAGCCGTAGCGAGTCACGGACCTTGGGAGTCACCGTCACAGCGCGCACGGCCCCATCTTTCCCCGTCCCGTCCCGCCCCGCCCGGCAAAGCGCCAGATGCCCGCCCCGCCCCCGCCCGGCACAGCCCCGAACGCCCGCCCCGCACAGCGCCGGACGGATCGTCCGGGTTGATCCGCGACACGGCGGAAGGCTGTCCGTTCACCTCATCCAGGTGTCCGCCGGGCGCGTACGACCGGGAGGGCGGGCCCGGCGTCGGGGCGGCGGCCATAGGATCAACCGCATGACTCCGGAAGAGGTCGGTCGGCGGGTGGTCGCGCTGCTCACGCCGGTCGAGGCGACCGCGTCGGTGTCCGGCGGGCAGGCCCACGCCCGGGCCACCGTCGACGTACCCCCGGCGGCCTGGCCGGACTCCCTCCGCGCGGTCCGCGACGACGCCGAGCTGGCCTGCGACTTCTTCGACTGGCTCTCCGCCGTCGACGAGCTGGCCGGCGGCTTCGACATCGTGGCCCACCTGTGGTCGACCCGGCACCGCCACGGCGTGCTGCTGCGGACCCGGGTGCCACGGCAGACGCCGACGGTGGGATCGGTGGTCGACGTCTTCCCGGGCGCGGCCTGGCACGAGCGGGAGACCCACGAGATGTTCGGTGTCGATTTCGCCGGCCACCGGGGGCTGGCCCCGCTGCTGCTGCCCCCCGAGTTCGAGGGGCATCCGCTGCGTAAGGAGTTCGTGCTCGCCTCCCGGGTGGCGAAACCGTGGCCGGGTGCGAAGGAACCGGGTGAGTCCGAGGCCGGTGGTGGTCGCCGGGCGGTCCGTCCACCCGGGGTGCCCGCCCCGGGGGAGTGGGGTGTGGTGCCCGCCCCGGCCGGTCCGGTGACGGTGGGCGACGGGCCGCGCGGCGGCGCCCCGGCCCGCCCGCCCAGGGACCGTCCGGCCCGGCCCGCTGCGGGGGCCCGTCCGCCGCGTACCCCCGCCTCCGGCGCGACCGGCGACGCCCCGCCGGCAACCGGAGGCCCGGCCCCCGACGGCCCGGCCGGCGACGGCCCGGTGCGCGGTGACCAGGGTGGCGACGAGCAGGGTACGGACTGATGCCGACCTGGTTGGAGCTGGTGATCCGGATCGGCGGGGTGCTGGTCGCGTTCCTCACCCTGCCACTGATCGTCGGCCAGGCCGAACACAAGGTGATGGCGCACATGCAGGGCCGGCTCGGTCCGATGTACGCCGGTGGCTTCCACGGGTGGGCGCAGCTCGTGGCCGACGGGATCAAGTTCGTCCAGAAGGAGGACATCACCCCGCGGGAGGCGGACCGGGCGGTGTTCCGGCTGGCGCCGGTGGTGGCCCTGGTGCCCTACCTGCTGGTGTTGCTGGTGATCCCGCTCGGCCCGGACGACCTGGTCGGGCAGCCGCTGGACATCGGCCTGTTCTTCGTCCTGGCGGTGGTCGGCGTCGGCGTGGTGGCGGTGCTGATGTCGGCGTGGGCTTCGGCCAACAAGTACAGCCTGCTCGGTGGGTTGCGCGGGGCGGCCCAGCTGCTCGGCTACGAGCTGCCGTTGGTGCTGGCCGCCGCCTCGGTGGCGATGGCGGCCGGGACGTTGAGCCTCGGCGGGATCGTCGAGGCGTGGCAGCCGTGGTGGCTGCTCTGGCAGGCCCCCGCGATGATCGTGTTCTTCGTGGCCGGGCTGGCCGAGATCCGACGGCCCCCGTTCGACATGCCGGTTGCCGACTCCGAGCTGGTGTTCGGCTACATGACCGAGTACACCGGGCTGCGGTTCGCGTTCTTCCTGCTCGCCGAGTACGTCGGGATCGTGGTGATCGCCGCGCTGACCACCGTGCTGTTCCTCGGTGGCTGGCAGGGCCCGTTCGCCGACGCCCAGCTCGGGTGGCTGTGGACCCTGCTGAAGGTCTTCGCCGTGTCGTTCGTGATCATCTGGCTGCGGGTGTCGTTCCCCCGGCTGCGCGAGGACCAGCTCCAGCGGCTGTGCTGGCTGGTCCTGGTGCCGGCCGCGCTGGCCCAACTGGTCCTCACCACCGCCGTACGGCTCACCCTGAACTGAGCGCCGGCCCGGAGGGCCCCGGGACACTCCCCGGGGCCCTCCGGCACGCTCACGGCGCGGCGTAGAGCAGACGGTTCGGGGAGCCGACCCCCGGGTTGACCACCTTGCCGGTGCTGGCGGCGCTGATCAGGGCGCTCTTGGCGGTGGCGAGGGTCGCCGACGGGTTGGTCTGCCGGTAGCGGGCCAGCCAACCGGTGACGTGCGGGGCCGCCATCGAGGTGCCGGACCAGCCGCTGGCCACTGCGGTGTTCGAGGCGATACCGGCGGAGGTGATGTCCACCCCCGGGGCGAAGATGTCGACGCAGGTCCCGTAGCTGGAGAACGACGCCCGGTTGTCGCTGATGTCGGTCGCCGCGACGGTGATGCCCCGGGTGGACCGGGGGCCGTTGGTGCAGGCGTCGGTGTTGAAGTTGTTGGCGATGAACACCGGGTACACCCCGTGGTCGATCAGGTTCTCGATCGAGGTGTTCGCGGAGGTGCCGTAGCCCTGGAGGCTGAAGTTCGCCACCGAGACGGCCGCGTGGTTGGTGGCCAGCCAGTCGACGCCCTCGATCAGGTCGGTGCTCCACCCGGAGTTGTCGCACTGGAGGACCCGGACCGCGCGGAGGGTCACCGACTTGGCGACCCCGTAGGTGGTGCCGCCGATGGTGCCGGCGACGTGCGTGCCGTGGCCGTGGCAGTCGTTGGTGCCGTTGCCGTCGCCGACCGCGTCGTAGACCCCGGCGGCCCGGGTGCCGAAGTCGACGTGGGTGGCCCGGATGCCGGAGTCGACGATGTAGGCGGTCACCCCGGAACCGGTCGAGGTGTAGCCGAAGCTGTTGCTCAGCGGCAGGTTGCGCTGGTCGATGCGGTCCAGTCCCCACGACGGCGGGTTGCTCTGCACGGCCTGGACGGACACGCCGCCGGCCTGGGCCCGCTCGGCGCGGGCCGTCGTCGGGCCGGTCCGGTCCGGGGTGGTGCTGGTCAGCCCGCCCTGGATGCGGGTGTCCCGCTCGACGTACTGCACGGCCGGGTCGTTGCGGACGGCGGCGAGGGCGGCCGGCGGCAGCACGGCCGCGTACCCGTCGAGGACCTGGGTGTAGCGGTTCAGCACGGTGCCGCCGGCCCGCTCGGCGACGGCTGCCGACTGGGTGGTGCGGGCGAGGCGGGCGGTGCGCTCGCTGCTGACCGGCTTGTCGGAGAGGACGACGATGTACCGGTCCGGTGCGGCTTCCGCGCTGCCGGCCAGCAGCGGCGCGGGTGCGGTCCGCCCCGGGCCGGGGGTGGCCGGGGCCGCGACGGCGGCGTTGGTGGTGGTGGCGAGCGCGCCGGCGAGAACACCGGCGAGTACGCCCAGACGTGCGGTCCTGCTACCCAGCTTGCGCAAGGCTTGATCCTCCTCAAGAGGGGAGTCCGTAGTGGACTGGCAGCCCGCCGTCGACGGAAGTTGCGGCGACGGACACCCCTAGTCGAACAGGTCATATTGACCATCGTGTTAACTCTTGGACACTGAAGGTGAATGTGGGACAGCTCTCAGTGTCCGTAATCGACGGTGACTTCGGCACCTCCGGGCACGTCAGCACGGTGCCCTTGGCGCGCGCCACCACGGTGCCCGGGGCGCGCGGTGGCGCGGTGCGGGGGCGCGGTGCGGGAGTGCGGCAAGGTGGTGCGGTGCCCGGGTGACGTGCAGCGCGCCCCTGCCCGGCGGGCCGGGCAGGGGCGCGTGGTCGGTGGTGGCTCAGCCGATGGGGGTGTGCTCCGGCGGCACCTGCTCGGCCGGCAGCGGGGGCGGCGGGGGAGTGCCGTCGCCGAACGGCCGGCCGCCGAGCGCCTCCCGCCCGTGCGGGCTGAGCCAGTTGACCAGGTCCGGGCCCAGCGGCACCACCCCGGTCGGGTTGATGTCGCGGTGCACCTCGTAGTAGTGCCGCTTGATGTGGTCGAAGTCGATGGTGTCGCCGAAGCCGGGGGTGGTGAACAGGTCCCGGGCGTACGCCCACAGCACCGGCATCTCGCTGAGCTTCTGCCGGTTGCACTTGAAGTGGCCGTGATAGACCGGGTCGAAGCGGACCAGCGTGGTGAACAGCCGCACGTCGGCTTCGGTGATGGTGTCCCCGACCAGGTAGCGCTGGTCGGCGAGCCGGTCGCTGAGCCAGTCCAGCCGGTCGAACAACCGTCGGTACGCCTTGTCGTACGCCTCCTGCGAGCCGGCGAAGCCGCACCGGTACACCCCGTTGTTGACGTCGGCGAAGACGACCTTGTTGACCTCGTCGATCTCGGCCCGTAGGTGCTCCGGGTAGAGCTGCGGGGCGCCCTCGCGGTGGTGTGCCGTCCACTCGCTGGACAGGTCCAGGGTCATCTGCGCGTAGTCGTTGGTGACCACCTGCCCGGTCGGCACGTCGACGATCGCCGGCACGGTGATCCCCCGGTCGTACCCGGGGTACCGGGCGAAGAACGCGTCGGCGAGTCGTTCGATGCCGAGCACCGGGTCCCGCCCGCCCGGGTCCAGGTCGAACGTCCAGCTCCGGGCGTCGTGGGTGGGCCCGGCCACCGCCATGGGCAGCGCCTCCTCCAGCCCGAGCAGCCGCCGTACGATGATCATGCGGTTGGCCCACGGGCAGGCCCGGCTGACCACCAGCCGGTAGCGTCCCGGCTCGACCGGGTAGCCGTCCCGCCCGTCGACGGTGATCCGGGTGGCGATGTAACGCTGGTCCCGGGTGAACTCGCCGCCCGGCTCGACGTACTTGCCGCCGCTCTGGGTCGCCGTCGTGCCGTTGCTCTCCGCCATGGTGTCGCCCTTCGTCCGCTTCGGCTCCCATCATGGCGGTTCTTCCGTCCCGGGGCAGCACAACGGCGTCCGGGCCGGTCCGCCTAGGCTGTTCGCATGATCGACGTGGCGGCGGTGGCCCGACGGTTCGTGTCCGACGTGTGGAACGCCGGCCACGAGGAGTCGGCGCACGAGCTGGTGGCGCAGGAGTGCCCGGGGCTGGGTGGCACCGGCCCGGCGGCGGTGCTGGCCTGGCACCGGGACCGCCGGGCCGCCTTCCCCGACCTGCGCTACAAACTGGTGGACGTGGTGGCGACCGGGGACCGGGTGGCGCTGCGCTGGCGGGCCGCCGGCACCCAGGCGGGACAGTTCGGCCCGGTGCCGCCGACCGGGCAGGTGGTCAGCTATTCCGGGGCGACGTTCCTGCGGTTCGACGCCGCCGGCCGGATCGTCGACGTGTGGAGCGTCAACGAACTGTTCCAACTGTTGCAACAGTTGGGTGTGGAGATGCTGCCGCCGCTCACCGACGCCGGGGCGTGATCCGGTCGATCGACAGGTTCACCGGGAACGGCTCACCGGTGTCGACGAACTTCGTCCACCGCCCGGTCTCCAGGTAGACCTCGTTCACCGCGTCGATCTTGTAGGTGTGCACGACCAGGCCGTCGTCCTCCACCTCGATCCGCCAGTAGAACGGGATGCCGGCCTGCGCGTAGAGGGTCGGCTTCAGCACCCGGTCGATGGACCGGGTGCTGGGGGAGACGATCTCGACGGCCAGCACCACCTCGTGCGCCTCGTAGCGGGACGGTTCGCGGGCTGCGGCGGTGGACGTGGTCACCAGCACGTCGGGGATGAAGGAGCGGGTCCGGTTGATGCGTACCTCAACCGCCTGGGTCACGTCGTAGTAGTCGGGGCAGTCCTCTTCGAGTGCGACGCCGAGTCGCATCGCGATGGTCTGGTGGACACGGGTGGGGGAGGGGGACACGATCAGCACTCCATCGAGAAGTTCGCGGCGGCGGCCGTCCTCGGGCAGTGCGTCCAGATCGTCGGTCGTCCAACCGCCCTCGGGCGGATGGTCGCTCTGCAACGCAGCAGTCATCGGTCGGTCCTTCCCGGTGCGTCGTTCTCCCCGTCCGTCAGGGTAGCGCCGGCAAACCCCGGGTGGTGGTCGCGCGCGCCGTGGCCACAGGGCAGGATGACCCCATGAGCGAGCGCAGCGGGCGAGCCAGCCGGCTCAGTGCGGCGGCATCTCACGGTGTGGGTGAGCGCAGCGGGGCGACGCCGTGAGCGAGCGCGGCGGGGTCCCCGGTGAGGGGCTGGTGAAGGGGCTGGCGGTCACGTTGAAGACGATGACCCGCCGGTCGACCACCCAGCAGTACCCGGACGTCGCCCCCGAGTTGCCGCCCCGCTCCCGGGGCGTGATCGCGCTGCTGACCGAGAACTGCACGGTCTGCATGCTCTGCGCCCGGGAGTGCCCCGACTGGTGCATCTACATCGACTCGCACAAGGAGGAGGTGGCGGTGGCCGGTGCGGCCCGGCCCCGCCAGCGCAACGTCCTCGACAAGTTCGACATCGACTTCTCACTCTGCATGTACTGCGGCATCTGCATCGAGGTCTGCCCGTTCGACGCCCTCTACTGGTCGCCGGAGTTCGAGTACGCCGAGTACGACATCAAGGATCTGCTGCACGACAAGGACCACCTCGGCCAGTGGATGGCCACGGTGCCGCCGCCGCCCGCGCACGACCCGCACGGCGAGCCGGCCAAGGAGGAGACCACCGCCGCGCGCAAGGCCGCCGCCCCGACCAGCTCCGCCGCCCGCCCCACCGTGGTACGCCCCGAGCCCGGCCCCGCCGACGGAGGTGCCCCCCGGTGACCGGTGCGGACGTGCTGCTGCTCGCCCTCGGCGCGGTGGCGGTCGGTTCGGGGGTGCTGGTGGTCGCCACGAAGCACCTGGTCCGGGCCGGCCTCTATCTGGTGCTCTGCCTGGGCGCACTTGCCGGCGACTACCTGGTACTCACCGCCGAACTGGTCGCCTGGGTGCAGGTGCTGATCTACGTGGGCGCGGTCGTGGTGCTGCTGCTGTTCGCGGTGATGTTGACCCGGGCGCCGATCGGGGCCTCCGACGACCTGGACCGGCCGGGCTGGCCGGCCGCGCTGATCGGGGCGGGCACCGGGCTGGGCCTGACGGCGCTGCTGGTCGACGCGTTCCGTTGGTCGACGGTGGAGCTGCCGGCGGCGGGCACCGCCGAGGGCATCGGCGAGCAGGTGTTCCGTTCCTGGGTGCTGCCGTTCGAGGTGCTGTCGGTGCTGCTGCTGGCCGCCCTGGTCGGCGCGATCATCCTGTCCCGCCCGGACATCGGCCGCCGCCCCGACGACGCCGCGTCGTCGTCGCGAACAGAGGTGATCCGGTGAGGCCGGTCATCCCGTACGTCACGGCCGCGCTGCTGTTCGGCCTGGGCGTCTACGGCGTGCTGCGGCGACGCAACGCGGTGCTGGTGCTGATGGCGGTGGAGTTGATGCTCAACGCGGTCAACCTGATCCTGGTCACCGCCGACACCACCGTGCGGGCGGTGCTGCCGCACTCCGGGCAGGTCTTCGCGCTGTTCGTGATCGTGTTGGCCGCCGCCGAGATCGGCGTCGGGCTGGCCATCGTGCTTCAGCTCTACCGGCTACGGGCCAGCGTCACCGTCGACGACGTGCCGCTGACCGAACCGGCTGTCGACCGGGCCGGGTCGACCGGCGCACGGGCCGGGTCGGCCAGGGACGCCGCGGCCGGGTCGGCCGGCGCACGGGCGGAGGCCGGGCGGTGACCGGGGTGCTCGGGGCGGCGCTGCCGGTCGTACCCCTGGTCGCCGGGTTGCTCGGGTTGCTGCTGCCGCCGGCACCGCAGGGGGCGACCACCGGGGAGAGCTCGGCCCGGCGGGCGGCGATCGGCCTCGGGGTGGCCGGTGCGGCCGGTGCGTTGCTGGTCGCGGTGCTGCTGCTGGTGCGGGTCGGCGACCCGGTCGAGACCAGCACCAGCTGGATCGACCTGGGCGGGCTGCGGGTCACCCTCGGGGTACGGCTGGACGGCGTCGCCACGCTGGTCGCGGTCGCGGTGACGGCGGTGGCGCTGGCGGTGCAGGTCTATTCGGTGGCCTACCTGCGGCGCGGCCCGCATGACGACGTCGAGGTGGACCACCGCTACCCGCCCTACGCCGCGCAGATCAGCCTGTTCACCGCCGCGATGCTGCTGGTGGTGGTCAGCGGGGACCTGATCCTGCTGCTGGTCGGCTGGGAGGTGATGGGCCTCTGCTCCTATCTGCTGATCGCCCACGACCGCCGGCTGCCCGAGGCGCCCGCCGCCGCGATGAAGGCGTTCCTGGTCACCCGGGTGGGTGACGTCGGGTTCCTGCTCGGCATCGCGCTGCTCGGCGTCTCCGCCGGCAGTTTCCGGATCGCCGACGTGCTCGCCCACGACCACTCCACCGGCACCCTGACCGCCGCCTGTCTGCTGCTGCTCGCCGGGGTGGCCGGCAAGAGCGCCCAGTTCCCGCTGCACACCTGGTTGCCGGACGCGATGGCCGGCCCGACGCCGATCTCCGCGCTGATCCACGCCGCGACCATGGTCGCCGCCGGGGTGTACGCGGTGACCCGGCTCTACCCGCTGTTCACCCGGGCCCCGGTGGCGTTGGCGGTGCTCGGCGTGCTCGCCTCGATCACCCTGCTGCTCGGCGCGCTCGCCGCCACCGCCCAGGACGACCTGAAACGGGTGCTCGCCTGGTCGACGGTCTCCCAGCTCGGCTACATGACCGGCGCGCTCGCCGTCGGTGCCCCGGCCGCCGCGCTGTTCCACCTGCTGACCCACGCCGCGTTCAAGGCGCTGCTGTTCCTCGCCGCCGGTGCGGTGATCCACGCCGTCGGCACCACCCTGCTGTCCCGGATGGGTGGGCTGCGGCGCAGCATGCCGGTCACCTTCTGGTGCACCCTGATCGGCCTCGGCGCGCTGGCCGGGGTGCCACCGCTGTCCGGTTTCTGGAGCAAGGACGGCGTGCTCGCCGCCGCCGAGGCCGCCGCGTTCGACGGCACCGGTCCCGCCCCGGCCTGGGTCGGTTGGCTGGTCTGGCTGGCCGGGCTGCTCGGGGTGCTGCTCACCGCCGCGTACGCCACCCGGCTGCTGCTGCGCGCCTTCTTCGGCGAGGCCCGGCTACCGCTGCTGCACCCGCACGACCCGCCGGCGCTGATGCGTTGGCCGGTGCTGCTGCTGGCCGTCCCGGCGGCGCTGCTCGGGCTGGCCGCGTTCTGGCCGCCGTTCACCGACCGGTTGCGGGGCACCGCCGCCGATGCGGAGCTGGTCCACCTCGCCCCGGCGGTGCTGCTGCCGCTCGCGCTGCTGGTGGTCGGGGCGGGGCTGGCCTGGGCCGGCTGGCGGCGGGACCCGGCCGCCGATCCGGCCCGCGCGCTGGGTCCGCTGCGGCCGGTGTTCGCCCGCGCCTTCCGCCTCGACGACCTGCAACACACCCTCGTGGTACGCCCCACGACGGCGCTCGCCCGGGTGACGCGTACCGGTGACGAGGTCGGGGTGGACGGCCTGGTGGAGGGGGTCGGCCGGGGCACCTCCACGCTCGGTGCCGGGCTGGCCGCGCTGCACCGGGCGGCCCTGCCCCGCGCGACGGCGGCGGTGCTGGTCGGCGCCCTGCTGATCGGCCTGGCCGCCGCCCTGATCGGAGTCTCCCCATGAGCGCGAGGAGTGCAGCGCAGCGGAGCCCCGCAGTCGCGAACGAGAGGCGGGCCCGGTGAGCGCGAGGAGTGCAGCGCAGCGGAGCCCCGCAGTCGCGAACGAGAGGCGGGCCCGGTGAGCGCGAGGAGTGCAGCGCAGCGGAGCCCCGCAGTCGCGAACGAGAGGCGGGCCCGGTGACGGTTGGGCAGGTGTTGCTGGTCGCGGTGCTGGTGCTGCCGGCGGTGGGGGCGGCGCTGGTGGCCGTGCTCCCCGGGGAGCGGGCGGCCCGGCTGCTGGGTACGGCGGTCGCCGGCCTGACCCTGGTCGGGGCGGCGCTGCTGGTGCTCGGTGACCACGGCTGGTTCGGCTACGGCCCGGCCCCCGCCGTGCAGCCCTGGCACGAGGTCGACCTGCCCTGGGTGCCCGGCCTCGACCTGCGTTTCCACCTCGGGGTCGACGGCATCTCCTGGCCGCTGGTGGTGCTCACCGCCCTACTCACCCTGCTCTGCTGCGGCTACACGGTGCGCCGGGTGCCCGAGGGCCGGGGGAGCGGCCGGGCGCTGGTGGCGTTGCTGCTGGTGGTCGAGGTGGGCATCCTGGGCACCTTCCTCGCCCTCGACCTGGTGTTGTTCTTCGTCTTCTTCGAGGTCGTCCTGCTGCCGATGTACGCGATCATCGCCGGCTGGGGCGGCACCGGCGATGATCTGCCGGCACGGGACGCGGCCCGGGCGGCGGCCCGCAAGTTCGCCCTCTACACGCTCTTCGGCTCGGTGCTGCTGCTGGTGGGTGTGTTCGTCGTGGTGGCCGCCGCCGGGACCGCCGACATCGTGGCGCTGACCGGCGGGGTGGGGCTGTCCCGGGGCACCCAGTTGACCGCGTTCGCCCTGCTCGGGTTGGCGTTCGCGGTGAAGGCCCCACTCTGGCCGCTGCACTCCTGGCTGCCCGACGCGCACACCCAGGCACCCACCGTCGGCAGCGTCATCCTCGCCGGGGTGCTGCTCAAGATGGGCACGTACGGCCTGATCCGGGTCGCCGTCGGGGTGGCCCCGGAGGGGGCCCGCTGGGCCGCGCCGATCATCGGGGTGTTGGCCGTCGCGGCGATCCTCGTCGGCTCCCTGGTCTGTCTGGCCCAGGATGACCTGAAGCGGCTGATCGCCTATTCCAGCGTCGGGCACATGGGGTTCGTGCTGCTGGGGGTGGCGACGCTGACCGCCACCGGCATCCAGGCGGCGCTGATCGGCAACGTGGCCCACGGGGTGATCACCGGGCTGCTGTTCTTCCTCGCCGGGGCGGTCAAGGACCGGTCCCACACCGGGGCGCTCGCCGAGTTGTCCGGGCTGCGGGAGACCGCACCCCGGCTGGCCGGTCTACTCGGCTTCGCGGCGGTCGCCTCGCTCGGCCTGCCCGGGTTGGCGGGTTTCTGGGGTGAGGCGTTCGCGGTGGTCGCGGCCGTCGAGCGGGGCGGGCCGCTGTGGACCACGCTGGCGGTGCTGGCGGCGGTCGGCGGGGCACTCACCGCCGCGTACTTCCTGCGGTTGCTGCGTCGGGTCACCCACGGTCGGCCGAGCCCGGCGGTGGGCCGGTTCACCCCCGCCCTGGCCGGGGTGGAGCTGACCGCCTGGGTTCCGCTGGTCCTGCTCGCCCTCGCCGTCGGCCTGGCACCCACCCTGGTGCTCGGCTATGCGAGCGGCCCGGTGGACGCCCTGGTGGCGGTGCTGCGGTGAGCGCGAGGAGTGCAGCGCAGCGGAGCCCCGCAGTCGCGAGCGACAGGTGGGTGCGGTGAGCGCGAGGAGTGCAGCGCAGCGGAGCCCCGCAGTCGCGAACGGAGGTGAGCACCCGTGAGTCTCGTGCAGAGCGTCGACAACGTGGCGTTGCTGCCGGCGTACCTGGCGGCCGGCACCGCCGTACTCGTGCTGCTGGCGGATCTGCTGGTCGGCCGGGCCGGCGCGACGGTGGCCGTGGCCTGCGCGGGCGTCGTCGCCACCGGGGTCGGTGCGGTGGTGGTGGGCGCGGCCGGCACCCGGCGGACCTTCTGCGTGGGTGCCGACTGCTCGTGGGTGTTCGACGGCCGGGCGGCCCTGGTCGCCGGGGTGTTCGCCCTGCTCACCCTGGGGGTGCTCGGGCTGTCCGGGCCGCTGCTGCGCGGCGGCCCGACGCCGGTCGGGGAGTACTGCTTCCTGCTGGCCTGCTCGATGACCGGTGGCGTGGTGCTCGGCGCGGCCGGTGACCTGATCACCCTGATCGTCGCCCTGGAGACCCTGACCCTGCCGTTGTACGTGCTGGTCGGCCTGCGTCGGGGCAGCCTGGCCAGCGCGGAGGCGGCGGTCACCTTCTTCGTGGTGAGCGTGGTGGCCACGACGGTCACCCTGCTCGGCGCGGCCCTGCTCTATGCGGCGACCGGCGGCCTGCACCTGGACCGGCTCGGCGGGTTGCTGGCCGACGCGCCCGACCTGCCGTTGATTCCGGCGGCGGTGGCGTTGCTGGTGCTCGGGCTGGCCTTCAAGGTCGCCGCGGTGCCGTTCCACGCCTGGGCCCCGGCCACCTACGACGGAGCGCCGCTGCCGGTGGCCGCCTACCTGTCCACCGCGTCGAAGCTGGGTGGGGTGGTGGCCCTGCTGGCGGTGGTGCAGCGGGCGCTGCCGGCCGAGGTGACCGGCCCGGTGCTGGCCCTGTTGGCGGTGCTCACCATGACCGTGGGCAACCTGGTGGCGCTGCGTCAGCGGCGTGCCGTCCGGTTGCTCGCCTGGTCGTCGGTGGCCCAGGCCGGTTACATTCTGGCCCCGCTGGGGGTGCTGGCGCTGGCCGCCGACCGGGTCGACGACGTCCGGGCCGGGGCGTACGCGGCCGTGGTGGCGTACGCGGTCTTCTTCGTGGTGGTGGAGCTGGCGGCGTTCGCGGCGCTGGTGGCGTTGCGGCCGGCGGGTGCGGACGGCGGCACGCTGGCGGTCCTGCGTGGGGTGGCCCGGCGGCGGCCCTGGGTGGGGGCGGCCTTTGCGCTGGCCCTGGTCGGGTTGGCCGGCCTGCCTCCGGGGCTGGCGGGGCTGTTCGCCAAGGTGACCGTGGTCCGGGCGTTGCTGGACGGCGGGGCCGGTTGGCTGGCCCTGGTGGTGGCGCTGAACGCGGTCATCGGCCTGGCCTACTACCTGCGGATCGCCGCGACTCTCTACGCCGACCCGACCCCACTGCCGACCGCCCCGACGCACCCCGGTGACTCGGCCGCCCTGACGCCTTCCGGGGAGTCGGCCGCCCTGACGCCTTCCGAGGAGTCGGCCGTCACGCCCCCCGCCGGGCCGGCTGTCGCACCCGGGGTGGGGTCCGGTCGGGTGGCCTGGCCGGTCACCGTGGCGCTGACCGGGGCGACCGCGCTGACCGTGGTGATCGGCTTCGCCCCGCAGTGGGTGCTGGACCTCGCGTCCCGCTGAGCAGCCGCCGAAGCTCCCGACCCGGGCGTGCCGGGACGGCCCCCTGACCTGGTGTCCCGGGTCGTCCCCGGTGTCCGGTGCGTTCAGCGGGTTCCCAGCTTCTGTCAGTCAACTGCCAGTCATGAGCTGGATGGTTGACGGGTACCGGTGACGTTGTACCGGTCAGCGGGTCCCGCGCGACCCGCGCACCGAAGGAGCGATCGTGCATCACAACCGTCTGAAGACCGCAGCGCTGCTGGGCCTGCTGACCTCGCTGATCCTTGCGGTCGGCTACTGGTTCGGTGGGAGCGGTGGCCTCGTCATCGCCGTCGTCGTCTCGTTGCTGATGAACGGCGTGACCTACTTCTTCTCCGACAAGCTGGCATTGCGCTCGATGAAGGCGCAACCGGTCACCGAGGCCCAGTTCCCCGAGTTGTACCGGATGGTCCGGGAGCTGGCCACCGAGGCCGGGCAGCCGATGCCCCGGCTGTACGTCAGCCCGACCGCGCAGCCCAACGCGTTCGCGACCGGTCGTAACCCGGCCAACGCGGCGGTCTGCGTCACCCACGGGATCACCGAGATCCTCGACTACCGCGAGCTGCGCGGGGTGATCGGCCACGAGCTGTCCCACGTCTACAACCGGGACATCCTGATCTCCAGCGTGGCGGCCGGGCTGGCCGGCATCATCACCATGCTGGCGAACCTGGCGTTCTTCATCCCGCTGGGCGGAAGCAACGACGAGGACGGCCCGAACCCGGCGGTGCTGCTGCTCACCATCATTCTCGGCCCGATCGCGGCCACCGTGATCCAGTTGGCGATCAGCCGGAGCCGGGAGTTCCAGGCGGACGCGTCGGGTGCGCAGCTCACCCGGGACCCGTTGGCCCTGGCCAGCGCCCTCCGCAAGATCCACCTGGGGACCCAGGCCCGGCCGCTGCCCGCCCAGGGGCAGCTCACCAGCACCGCCCACCTGATGATCGACAACCCGTTCAAGCGGGGTGGCGGCATCGCCGCGCTCTTCTCCACCCACCCCCGGATGGAGGAGCGGGTGGCCCGGCTGGAGCAGATGGCCCGCAACTCCGGCCCGGTGCAGTTCCAGCGCTGACCCGCACCGACCCCGCGCCCGCGTCCACGTCCCGGACGCGGGCGCGGTCGTCTGCGCGGTGCCCCCGCCGGGACCACGGGCGGGGTGGTCCCGTCAGCGGGCCGGCGCGGTGCCTCCCGCCGGGAGCAGGGCCGCCGGAGGGCGTCAGTGCGGGGACGCGGTGGGTTGCGGGCCGGCGTCGGCCGGCAGCCGGTCGGGGCGGGTCAGCAGCACCACGACCAGCAGCAGCACCCCGGCCAGCAGGTACGCCACGGCCGGCCCGAACAACGCGGCGGCCGACCCGAGAAGGAAGATCCCGCAGCCGGCGACGACGATGTTGGCGGCAACGATGGTCGCCTCCACCTGCCCCATCCGTTCCACCGGTGCCAGCCGGGCAAAGGTGGCCTGCGCGCCGATCAACCACCCGCCACCCGCGCCGATCAACGCGTTGGCGCAGGCCAGCGCCCACACCGGGGCGTGCGTGGCGACCAGCAGGGCGGCCAGTAGCAGCGCCCCGGCCAGGGCGGCGGCCACGGTGACCTGCCCGGTCAACCGGCCCAGCCAGGTGCCCCGCCCCAGCACCAGCACGAAGACCGCGCCGCCCAACGCCGACGAGGCCAGCACCACGGGCCGCCAGGCCCCGTCGGCGAGGTCCGGGGTGAGAGTCTCGGGCAGCGCGCCGGAGACGACCGTGGCGAGGGTGAGCAGGGCGACGCCGCGCAGCACCGGGTGCCCGGCGATGGTCCGTAGGCCGGCGGTGGCCGGTGGGCGTGGCCCGCGCCGCCGCTGTTGCCCGGTCGGCAGCCCGGCCAGCACCACCGCCGCGAGCAGGAACGAGACCAGGTCGATCAGGAGCGCCACCCGGGGGCCGAGGGCCACGGTGATGCTGGCCCCGGCCAGCAGCCCCACCACCTGGCCGATCTGGTTGGCGAAGGCGGACAGGCCGAACAGCGGCAGCCGCAGCGGGGCGTCCACCGACTCGGCGGCGACCGCCACGTTGACGCTGGAGTAGGCGGCCCGGACCGCGCCGAGCAGACCCGCCGCGATGATCGCCGGCACCGGCCGGGGCGACACGAGCGGCACCGCGATCAGCACCGCGCCGGCCAACGAGAGCCAGACCAGCAGGGTACGGCGGGCCGGCACGTCCAGCCAGCCGCTGAACACCGTGGCGACCAGCAGGGCGGGCAGGGCTCGGGCGGCGTACACGGCGGCGGGCCCGAGGACCGACTGCGTCTGGTCGTACGCGAGCAGCAGCAGCGCGGCCAGCCCCACGAAGTCGCCCAGCTCGGAGATGCCCCGGGCGGTGACCAGACGGGAAGCCACCGGGTGGCGGAACAGCGCCAGGTAACCGGGTGTCGGCGAGAGCCGCTCGTCGGCGTCGGTCATCAGGTCGTCAGGTTCGCTTCCTCGACCCCGTTCTGCCGGTGACGGCTGCTTTCCCGGAGCACCCGGGTCGGCTGGTGGCGCTGGCCGCCGCGGCCGGCCGGGCCGGATCGGCGCTGGCTGTCGCGGGACGCCGGGCCGGGCCGGCGGTGCTCGATCGTGGTGCCGACCATCGGACCTCCTACGGCGTCGGGGGCGATTCAGCGGTGTATGTATCTGGGTCGATCAGCAAGTTACCCTCTCGCCGCCACCGGGTCAGCGGCCCGGGGTGTGAGTGAATCGACCATTCCCGGAGCGACCTGCGGCGTTAGGGTCTACAGGGTTCTGAGTCGTTACCTGATCGTCTCCTGGGAGGTGCCACCGTGGCCGCACTGCGCCAGTACCTGGGCGTCTGGCGGATTCCCGGGGCGCCGCTGCTGCTGCTCCTCGGTGTCGTCGGTCGCCTCGGCATCGGGATGACGCCGCTGGCGTTGCTGCTGGTCGTGGAGCAGGTCACCGGCCGGTACTCCCTCGCCGCCGTGGCCGGCGGCATCTACGCCCTGTCCGGTGCCGCGCTCAGCCCGGTCGCCGGCCGGATCGCCGACCGGGTCGGCCCCACCCCGGTGCTGCTGGTCACCGCCGTGGCCCACCCGCTGGCCCTGTTGGGGCTGCTCGGGGCGAGCCGCGCCGATGATGCTGACGTACGCCTGATCTATCTGGCGGCGGGGCTGGCCGGGGCCACCTACCCGCCGCTGACCGCCGCGATCCGGGGTGCCTGGAACGACCTGACCGCCCCGGCGACCGGCCGCTACCAGCTGCGCAACACCGCGCTGGCCGCCGAGACGTCGCTGTTCGAGGTCGTCTTCGTGCTCGGTCCGCTGCTGGTGGCCGGGTTCGTCCTGCTGGCCGACGCCGCCGCCGCACTGCTCGGCGCGGCCGTGGTGACCCTGGTCGGCACCGGCGGGGTGGCGCTGGGGCGGGTGATGCGCGCCTGGCGTCCGCACGCCCGCGAGCACCACGCCCGAGGGCTCGGCCCGCTGCGGGTGGGCGGGTTCCCGGCGCTGCTGGTCTGCGTGGCGAGCCTCGGCATCGCGTTCGGCGCGGCCGGGGTGATCGTGCCGGCGTTCGCCGGCAACCAGCCCACCGACGACCCGCAGAGCCTGGCCGGCCTGCTGCTCGCCGTCTGGGGGGTGGGCAGCGCCGTGGGCGGTTTCTGGTTCGGGGTACGCCGCCCGGCGGCCAACATGACCCGCCAGTTCGCCTGGCTGCTCGCGGCGGTGGCCGGCACCCTGGCGATCTTCGCGGTGATGCCCGGCCCGGTGTCCCTCGGCATCGCCCTGGTGATCGGCGGGGCCACCATCGCCCCCGCGTTGACCCTGGAGAACACCCTGGTCGGGCGGATCACCCCGACGGGCATGCTCAACGAGGCGTACACCTGGGTGGTGACCATGTCGGTGGCGGCGAGCGCGGCCGGCGGCGCGGTGGCCGGCCTGATCGTCGACCACGCCGGTGGGGTGCCCTGGGCGTTCCTGTTCGCCGCCGGGGCGGTCGGCGTCGGGGCCGCTGTCGCGGCCCTGCCCGGCGGCCCGATCGCCCGCGCCGAGGCCGCCGCCGTCCGCGCCGAACACCCCGTCACCGTCTGACGGTGTACGCGTCGGGCGGCCGTCCCCGTCGGGGGACGACCGCCCGGTCTGGTGGCGTCTGTCTACCGGGTCAGCGGTAGTTGGTGAACTGGAGGGCCACCCCGAAGTCCTCGCCCTTGAGCAGCGTGATGACGGCCTGGAGGTCGTCCTTCTTCTTGCCGGTGACCCGGAGCTGGTCGCCCTGGATCTGCGCCTGGACGCCCTTCGGGCCCTCGTCGCGGATCTTCTTGCTGATCGCCTTGGCCTTCTCCGACTCGATGCCCTGGATCACCTTGGCGTCGATCTTGAAAATCTTGCCCGAGGAACGCGGGTCCCCGGCGTCCAGGGACTTCAACGAGATGTTCCGCTTGACCAGCTTCTCCTTGAACACGTCGAGGGCGGCGGCGACCCGCTCCTCGGTCTCCGCCTGGAGGCTGATCGCCTCCTCTCCCGACCAGGAGATCTCGGCGCCGGTGCCACGGAAGTCGAACCGCTGGGCAAGCTCCTTCTCCGTCTGGCGAAGGGCGTTGTCGACCTCCTGCCGGTCGACCTTGCTCACGATGTCGAACGACGGGTTCGCTGCCATGCTGATGCTCCTGCTTGTCCGGCGGTCTGTCAGGGTCGTCGCGGTGCTGACCAGCCCCACGACCCTCTGACGGTACCCGGTTGCCATACCCCCGGGGGCGACCGCTATCCTTGCTCCGCTGCCGCGTTGCGACGCGGTGGTGTGCCCTGGCGGGTTGCCCGAGCGGCCAATGGGAGCGGACTGTAAATCCGTCGCGAAAGCTACAGAGGTTCGAATCCTCTACCCGCCACCAGGAGCACGAACGGCCCTGTGAACAGCAGAAACGCTGACCACAGGGCCGTTCTCGTTGATCTAGCCGAGTCCAGTGCGGTCTAGCCGTCTACGAGCCTCCACGGGAACATGGCGGGAACGCTGATCTTGGCCGTAGGGCTCGGTGCTGACGGATGTTCGGCTGCGAGACGGTGGCTAGTGGACGCTGTTACCGCCCGACGATCCGGATCTCATCAGCTCCGTACGTCTCGACTTCGCCGGTGGCTCTGGTGAGCACTGCCGTGCCGATGCCGGTGTACGCCACCGTGTCTCCTGGCCCGAGGATGACGTCTTCGACTCGGTCGACGGTCCGGACATAGGTGGAGCGCGGGTGGCCTGGCCGCTGTTCGACGACCACCAGGCCGTTACTCTTCAGGGAAGCGATCACGGTCCGGACGGTGGTTCGGCTGACGCCGTAGCCCTGGGATAGATCCGTCTCGCTGGGGAGTCTCGACCCGGCCGCGTACACACCTGCCGCGATTTTGCGGCGGATGTCGTCGGCAATCTGTCGCCAGATCGCCCGCTCTGGGTCGAAGTCGAGCACATATCTGACGCTAGGTGAACACGTACGAACCTAGGTCTGTACGTACCAATCTACGTAACGTACGTTGGCCTCTATCCCGCTGTGCTGGTCGTGGAGGATCCGAACCCGCCCCGGTGCGGCGGTACCCCTGCCCGGCCGGTCTCCTCCGACACCGGTCGGGCAGGGCCACCACAGGGAGGGAAGAGCATGCCTCTTGATCCACGGGCCTTACCTCGCCTCCAGCCCCCGACGCCGGGTGAGGAACTGCTGATCAGCCGGGAAGCGTCGGTGCAGTTCGCGCGGACACCGGCCTTCGTGTTCCGGGTGATCTCGGTCTGCCCCCGGCCCACCTATGACGGCTGGGCGTGGGTAACCGGCTACCAGCTCGACGGCCAGGGCCAGGCCGTCACCAAGCGGGAGATCTTCGTACGGTTGGCGGGCCTCAAACGGGTCCGCCGTTCTGATGGGCGCCTGACGTCGGGCTCGGCTTTCGTGTCACGGCCGAACACCCGGTGGACACCGCCACAGCAGCGCCTTTGACCTGACCCCGACCAGCCACGCAGCCGGCCCCTGGACGACCACCCCGCCCACCGCGGCACCCCACCCCCTTCCCAGGTGCCGGTTTTGAACTGACCTGGACAGCGGTAGGAGCTGGCACGGGGGGTCACCAGCTCGGGCACCGCGACCACCGCCCCCATGCTCGGGGCTTGCCGGTCGTCCCCCGCGCGGCATTCTCGGAGCCCAGCTCCGGCGGCGGCCCGTCGTAGCGCCGGGGTACACGGGGGTTGTCCGGCCGGCGTCGGGCGCTGCACGTACCCGGGTATCCCGCGTGCGTCCGGCCCGCCCGGCTGCGGCTGTCGATCGCTCCTCTTGCTACGCCGTGCGCCGGGGCGTGACCGGCCGCCAGGCCGCACGCGCGCCCCGGCGCGAACACGGCGGCGGGCCGCAGGCCCGCCCTTGACCAAGTAAAGAAAGTCTGAACACACTACGCTCCGACCACGCGCTACAGGCGACAAACCACCGCCGTAGCGTCGTCCCGGTGCTTATACCTCGGCCAGATCAAACCATCGGGATCACGGTCCTCAAATTCGCGGGTGGATGCAATCAGGGCGGACGGGCCTTGCTCGTAGGCGAAGGTCAGTAGCTCCGGCCAATCCATCGCACTGAAATCGGTCACGAGAAGAGCGGCACCATCTGACAGCAGGGCAGCGCCGCGTACCTCTTCCACAACTCCGGACATCGCATGTGCAGCAGCCGACGGGTCAACCTGCGCCACCCAGTAGCCACCGGGCCGATTTCTCACCTGTTGCTGCTCGCGAATCAGGGTAAATAGCGCCGCCTTGTCACTCTTGTCTCTGCCGGAACTAGCGGCTTGTGCACTATCAGAGGCGAAGGCGTTAACCGACTTGTCCTGTACCACTACCGGCCCGCCGCTGACACGATCAAGCGCTATCACGGAGTCCGACAGAACAAGATACTCCAGCGAGTCTCCGACATTCCTCACCATTGCTACCGTCGAGCACGGGGAACCAGGATGGGCGAGGTCGCAGGAGTCGCGATGCATGGCTGCCACGGCATCGATGGACTCCGCCAACACCTCCTCCAAGCCTCGACCAGAGTTGCCCGCGAGCCACAACAGCTTGCATCCGAGCTGGTGCACGTACCAGGGCGTCCCATGTACGCAGCCCGTCTCCGGCGCCTCCGAGAGTCCGTCGAGGACTACGGCAGTGCTCGTCGTTGCTCCGGCCCAGTCCTCGTTTCTGCCGTCAGGACGTCCGGATTCACTAGCTACGCTTACGTGCACTCTTCCTCCCGGGCTGATGGATTGGTGCCAGCAGTTCCGCTCGCTGAATCTGGCGTGACTCGGGGTCCCATTCGCACTCGACAAGGCATGACCAACGGGTAGCTTTCACATCCCGATAAAGGTCGTTTAGCCCCTGTTCAAGATACATTGCCGCACCCTGACCGCCTGGTGCATGAATTCCAGCCATATAAAGCCAGTAACCCCGTCCGTCCGGCCTCGGCAGGCGACCCAGATAGGCATAGTCACCGGGCTTACCCGAATCCTCTGGGGAACGGTACTGACGTCCGGTCGCCTTATCGTAGAGATACCAACCATCGGCATCTTTGTCGAATCCGTAGCGCTCATCCGCTGCAAGCATTTGCGCAATCAGCGGTGACCGTCGCGGACCACAGATCACCACCAGGCCCTCACGGTTAAGATCAATTAGGCCGGGAGGGACGATGTACTCGACCTCGACGGGTTCCAGGCCAGTACGGCGAACGGTACGGTTAAGGATCTCGATCGCGGCTGCGTGCTCCTGGTGCACGACCGGACGCCCGGACCCGCTCTCCTGCTTGGTGTCGACTGCGAACGTCACGGTCGACCCCTCGGAGAACAGGATGCGCTCTGGGGCCCTCTTCGGCGCGGCGCTGAGCTGTGACAGCCGTGCACGGCTAACGCCCGCCTTGTCAGCAATCTCTGTCAACGTCATGCCTTGACTGCGCAGATAGTCCACAGCATCGCGGCGCAGCTTGCCGAACTCAGCGATTGCAGCCTGATAGTCGGCCATCGCCTCAGTTGCCAGCCGAACCCGCTCCAGAGGGTCCGAGGTCTCTCTAGCCTTCCGCAGCTCTTCCACACGCTCTCCCTTCCAGGTGTTGAGGCCAGTCTAGTAAGGGGGGTTACGAAAGGCTAGACGAACCCCTTGACGAAGGCGGGAGCCCGGCTTACGGTTGTGGCGTAAGGGGGGCTACGGAAGTGGCTCAAAGCCTCCGCGAGCCTGGGGAGACGCTGCGTTAGCCCTGCTCAGGGCTCGCATCCAAACCAACGATGTCCGACCACCAAAGGGTCGATCGAAGGAGAGAAGTCCAGATGCGGAACATCCCTGTGAACCTGTCCGGCTACAAGCTGCGGGTGGTGGAGGAGCCGTCGGTCAAGGCGGATCAGGAGGGGAAGGTGATCACGGCTTACGGCACGAATGACCCGCTGTTCACGGTGGCGGTGTTCGCTAAGCCGGTGGCGACCGAGGACGGCTACCGGGGCAAGGGCGAGGAACTGAAGATCACGCTCTCGACCGAACCGGGCGCTGTCGAGGAGGGTGAGCTGGTCGAGCTGATCGGGCCGACGGTGTCGCACTGGGAGCGCGACGGCCGGTCGGGTCTGACGTGGAAGGCCCAGGGCCTCAAGACCGCGCGGTGATCAACCGGTCGCGTTTCTGATCTTTCGCCCCGCCCCTGTTTGGTGGGTGACCCGTTCGAGTCGGGTCGGGGCACTTTGTCGGGGCAATGGGCCGTCTGTCGGTTCATCCTCGGCTGCATGTTCATTGACAATTCCACAGTGGATAGAACCTTGCCTGAAACAGGTTGATATCACCATTCGACAAATTGAGGGGAGGTTATCATGTCTGATTTCGATTTGACGCTTATCGGGTTGCTGATTCTGTCGGTTTCGGTGAACGTCGGTTTGATTCGTCGTGAGACGCGTCGGTGGCGTCGGATGTGGCGTCTGACGGGCCGGGAGTGACCGCCTGGTCGGTGGTTTCCATCCCTCCCGGGTGCAGGGTTCCCGGGGGTGGGTGGTGCCCACCGATCGTGTGGGCTTCCGTGACCGGAAGGAGCAAGTGTGGATTTGGTGCCGGAGATGGTGAAGTCGATGACCGGCCGGCGGCGGTATGAGGCGCTGGTCGGCAACGTGCAGGGCTTGGCGATGCTCCTCGACGGGGTGAAAAGCCTGATCAAGTCGTGTGAGCCTCCGCCGGGGACGCTGTACCAGTTCGCCGCGCGGATCGAGGACCTGGAGGACGCGCACCGGCAGGCGGTGGAGTCGCTGCGGTCGTTCAGCGTGCGGGTCAAGACGTATGAGGCGGATCTGATCGCCAAGCCGTGGAAGGTGAATTGATGTCGTACCGGGTCACTGACACCTATGACGGGGTTGATCAGGCGATGCTCCTGATGCGCCGGTCGATGAAGGGAATGCCGGAGCGGTACCGCTACATGAAGCACTACGACGAGTTGCGTCGGTCGGTGGCGGTGCTGCTGCTCCTCCTCGAAGAGGCCACGCCGTGGCTGGAGGAGACCGACAAGGCGAAGCGGGCAACGACGCTCGCCAGGAAGATGCTCGAAGGGGTCCGCTGACCGACATTTGTTCGACGGAAAAGGCCCGGGTTGGTAATCCGATCCGGGCCTTTTCTATGCCCAAAACAGTAGCAATGGAATTGCATTCCAATTGGTGAAGGTAGGTGCGGAATGGGTAAGCGTGTTCGGGGTTGGGAATGGCGTGTGGCGGGGTGGGCTGCCAGGCACCCGGGGTTCGTGGCGGCTCCGGCTGCTCTCGGCGCGGGGATGCTGGAGTTCGGGCCGGCGACCACGGGCGGCGTGATGGCCGGTGCGATCGCGGCCGGGGTGGGCTGGTACCGGGGTCACCCGGACTCCTGGGAGCTGGTGGCGGCCCCCCGGTTGCGGGCGGTGCGTCGGCGGTGGCTGTCGCGGGCCTACCTGGGGCCGTGGTGGAGCCGGGTGGTGGAGGCGTGCAACCTGGTCACGGTCCACCGCACGACGGGCGTGATCAACGTGCCCCGGATCATCCGCATCCGCTCGCACTCCCCCTCCACGGAAACCGTCTACGTGCGGCTGCTGCTCGGGCAGACGCCAAAGATGTGGGAGGAAGCCGCCGACGCCCTGGCGGTCGCGTTGCAGGCGGAGCGGGTCGGCGTCGAGCGGGTCCGCCCCCAAGTGATCGCGCTGGTGGTGCAGCGGTCGGAGCCGTTCACGCAACCGATCATCCCGCCGGACCTCCTGGGCGACTCGGACGCGGTGGACCTGTCCCGGGTGTACCTGGGTGAGACCGAACACGGCACCGACTGGGTCGCGCCGTTGCTGGGTCAGCACTGGCTTGTCGGTGGGGCCTCCGGGTCGGGGAAGAACTCGGTGACGTGGATGGCGTTGCGGGCGTGCGCGCCGCTGATCCGTGACGGCCTGGTCCGCCTGCACGTGGTCAACCCCAAGGGCACCGAACTCAACGCCCTCCAGCCGGTCTCCCACCGGTACGCCGAGACCGACGCCGACATCGTCGAGGTCATCCAGGGCTTCTGGACCACCATGCAGGGTCGCAAGAAGGTGCTCGCGGAGCAGGGTCGGCGGACCTTCGTCATGTCCCGGGACACTCCGCTGGACGTCCTGGTCCTCGACGAGCTGGGCGCGGTGACCGGCTACGGCGACCGGTCGTTGACCAAGGGCGCTCAGGCCGTTCTGCCGCTGATCCTGTCGCAGGCTCGCGCGTTGGGCGGCAGCGTGGTCGGCGCGCTTCAGGAACCGACCAAGGACGTCATCCCGCAGCGTGACCTGTTCTCTCTGCGGGTGTGCCTGCGGACCACGTCGGCCGGGCACGTCGACATGGTCCTCGGTGAGGACATGCGCCGCCGGGGAGCGCTCGCTGATGAGATCCCGAACGTGCCGGAGTCGGCCGGGATCGGGTTCGTCGTGAAGCAGCGTTCCCGTACCCCGGTGCGGGTCCGGGCCGCGTACTGCGATGACTCCGACATCGCGGAGCTGGTGCGCGTCGCCGGCTGGCCGGTGTCCGAACTCGCCGCAACGGGGCAGCGATGAGTGACATGCCGGAGGGCGCCAAGCCGGCTCGTCCGCCTCGGCCGGTGCGGAAGCTGAGCAAGCGTCTCGATGTGGCGCGGCAGCTTCACGACCTGGAGCAGGATGCCGCCGCGCTCGACATCGTCGACATCGAACGCCTTCGGGTGTCCGTGACCCGGTCGCTGTGGCTGTTCCTGGCGGTCGGGTCGGTGTTCACCACCACCGGCGTTCAGGACTTCCTGGCCGGGAACCTCACCCCGGCCGACCCGGTGTGGTGGGGCTGCTGGGGCGTCGAACCGTGCCTGGTCGGGATTCTCATCACGATCCTGCGTTGGGAAGCGGCCATGATCGCCCGGAGCATCGACATCGACTCCGGGGCGGTCGACTGGCTCAAACGGTTCCTTCTCGGCTCGACGCTCGTGATGAACGTCGTACCGGCGCTCTGGCCCCGGGAAGGCTCGATCAGCGCTGGCATGCTCGCCGCGCACATCATGGTGCCCGTCCTGGTGTTCTTCCTCGCCGAAGTCATGCCCATCGTGCAAGCACGCTGCACTCAAGCACGCCGGGCCGTCGTCCTGCCCAAGCCCGAGACCAGCGAGCCCGAACCCGCCATGTCGGCTGCGGCTGCGGTGGTCAACGTTCCGACCGTTCCGGTCATGCCGACCCTCACCCCTACCCCCGCCCCGGTTCCGGTTTCTCGGGCAGAGACTCCGCCTCCGGCTCCGGCTGCGGTGGTGGAGCTGGAGGGGCTGGGCATCCCGGCCGCAATGCAGGCGCAGATCCGGCAACTCGTCGCGGACTCGCCCGCCCCGGTGACGGCCGTCGACGTCCAGCGCGCCACCCGCCTACCGCTGCCGATCGCGGCCCGGGTGGTCGACCGGCTCACCCCGGTCACCGCCAACGGCTACCAGCACTGACCTTCTCCCACCGGTTCCCCCTGGTCCTGCCGCGCTCCTTCCTACAGGCGCGGCAGGACCACCGGCCCCCTGAACGGAGACCTACCGTGTCCTACCTCTCCTCGCTCACTCTCGCTCTCGGCCTGCTCCTGGCCGTCGCTCTCGGCCTGGTCCTCACGCGCTACCGCCGAACCGTGGTCCGCGTGACCGCCCTCCACACCGAGCTGACCACCCTCCGGCAAGCCCTACTGCGCGACCCACTGACCGGCCTGGCGAACCGGCCGGGACTCACCCAGGCGTGGACACGCCTCGCCCCCGCCCGGCCCTACGTGGCGGTGATCGACCTCGACGGGTTCAAACCCGTCAACGACAGCCACGGCCACGCCGCCGGAGACATCGTGCTCACCACCATCGCCGCCCGTCTCCGCACCATCACCACCACGGCAGCCCGACTCGGCGGGGACGAATTCGCCATCCTCCTCGAAGGGCCCGACCCGACCGCCATCGCTCACCAACTCGCGCGAACGATCGCCGCCCCGATCCCGCTCCCCACCGGCATCACGGTCACGGTCACCGCCAGCATCGGCCTCGCCCCCACCACCGGTGACCTGCCCGCCGCTCTCGCGGACGCCGACGCGGCCATGTACCGAGCCAAGACCACCAATGCCGGGGTGGTGCTGTTCGACCCCCACCGGGACGACCACACCACCCCGACTCCGGACACCCGACCTGCCGTCCGGGTTCGCGACCTGAACCCCATCACGGTCCCCAGCCCCGCTGACCTTCTCTGACTCTCCCTGGCCCGCCGTGCTTCTCGATCCCGGGGCGCGGCGGGCTCTGCATCCGGAGGAACCTCATGTCATCACCACCCCGTGCGCCTCAACGGGTGCACGACCCTGAGGCGGCCCTGTCCCGGTGGATGCGGTCGCCGGCGTACAAGGAATGGCGGGCCGGCGTCGAGAGCGTCAAGGGCTGCCTCCAGCCGGTCCGCCTCGTCGGCAAGTGGGAGGTCCGCCACCTCGGCACCGGGGACCTGATCGCCTCCCGGCAGGGCCGGGTGTGGGCCTCCTGCGGCACCCGCCGCGCCGCTATCTGCCCCACCTGCGCCGACCGGTACGCCGCCGACGCCTGGCACCTCATCCACGCGGGCATGTCCGGCGGCAAGGGCGTCCCCGACACCGTCGCCCGGTCAACCCGCCTGTTCGTGACCCTCACCGCCCCGTCGTTCGGCGCGGTCCACAACCGGCCCGGCAAGCGACCCTGCTCCTGCGGACGCTGGCACCCCGAAGGGCATCCGCTCCTGGGCAGCCCGCTCGACCCGGGCACCTACGACTACACCGGGGCGGTGCTGTGGCAGGCACACAGCGGCCAACTCTGGCACCGGTTCACCATCGCCCTACGCCGGGCCGTCGCCGCCGCCGGTGGCCTCACCGTCCGCGCCTCCGGAGCACACCTACGGATCTCCTACGCCAAGGTCGCCGAATACCAGCGGCGCGGCCTGGTCCACTTCCACGCCGTCATCCGCGCCGACGGACCCTCCGGCCCCGACTCGACACCCCCCGCCTGGCTCACCCCCGACGTCCTCACCGACGCGGTCCGCACCGCGGCTTCCTCCGTCGAGCTGGACACCGCACGACCCGACGGAACCCCGCTGGCCCTCCAGTGGGGCAAGCAGGTCGACGTCAAGGACATCACCGCCACCGACATCGACGTCACCAACGACAACGACGACGGCGACCAGGTCGTCAACGACACCCGCCTCGCCGGCTACATCGCCAAGTACGCCACCAAGGGCACCGGGGCCACCGAAACCGGAGACCGGCGCATCCGCTCCCAGGCGCACATCGGCTTGCTGCGGGTGTCCGACCACCACCGGGCCATGATCCAAACCGCCTGGGACCTCGGCGGCCTCGACCAGTACACCGATCTCAAGCTGCGCCACTGGGCGCACATGCTCGGCTTCCGAGGCCACTTCCTCACCAAGTCCCGCATCTACTCGACCACCTTCAAGAACCTCCGGGCGGAACGTCAGGCCCACCAACTCCGCACGGCACTGACCGACGCCGGGCTGCCCGAGGACACCGACGTCCTGGTCGCCAACGACTGGCAGATCCTCGGCATCGGCTACGACACCCCCGAGCAACTCGAACTCGCCACCGCCATCGGTGACCGCATCCGCACGGCACGACAGCAAGCCAGAAAGGACGATGGTGATGGGAGTCGATAACAGTTTGCTGACGGTATCTGAGGTGCTGAAGGAGCTGCGAATTCCGCGCTCAACCTGGTACCTGTGGCGACAGACCGGCAGGGCTCCGCGTGTCTACAAGCTGCCGAATGGTGAGCTGCGGGTGCGTCGCTCGGTGCTGGAAGCCTGGCTGAGTGACTTGGAAAGCGAAGCGGCGTGAAGAGCTTCGAGGTTCGGATCTGGGACATTGGCAAGCGCACGATCCGGGGAAAGGTGTGGTATCGGGTTCGTTGGACGGTGCAGGGTGCGTCCCGACTGTTCGAGGAGCTGTTTCAGAAGAAGGCGCTTGCTAGCTCCTTCCGCGCAGAGCTGGTCAAGGCTGCCAATGACGGCCAGCCGTTCGACACCGAGACTGGTCGGCCGCTGGCTGAGGTGCGGGCACGTAACGCTGTTACCTGGTACGTGCACGTCCGTGAGTACATGGACCGCAAATGGCCTCGCTTGGCCGCGAAGTCACGTCGAGGGACGGTCGAAGCGCTTACCGATGTGACGCTTCTCCTGGTCGGGTCGAAACGGCGCAACCGTCCCGACATGGCCGTGCTCCGTGAGGCGCTGTACCGCTACGCCTTGATTCCCCGGAGTTGGACTGAAGAGGTGCCCGCGTCGCACGCTGATGCCTTGGCCTGGATCGAGGGTTCCTCGCTGCTCATCACCGAGTTGGAAAGTCCGGCTACGGTGCGCCGTGTTCTCGACGGGTTGTGCCTCAGACTTGACGGCAAGCCTGCGGCTGCGAGCACGGTCCGCCGTAAGCGGGCGATCCTCTACAACGCGATCGGGTACGCGGTCGAGCTGGGTCGTCTGGACGCTAACCCGATCGACCGTATCCAGTGGACTGCCCCTGAGGTTGCCTCAGCCGTCGACCGGCGGGTGGTCGCCAACCCGACCCAGGTCGTTGCGCTCTTCGACGCAGTGGCGGCGCTCGGCAACCGGGCCGACCGGGTGACCGCATTCTTTGGCTGTCTCTACTACGCGGGTACTCGTCCTTCGGAAGCTGCTGACCTGCGCCGTTCTGATTGTGAGCTGCCGGGCCGTTGCGTCATCTGCGGTGACGGCCTGGTCGACGTGACCGTCTCGCCGGCCGGCTCGTGCCAGCACGAGAAGATCGAGTACGGCTGGGGCAGGATCACCCTCACCGGTACTGCGCCCAGGGCCGGCAAGGCGTGGACTGACGATGGGCAGCCTCATGAGCGGCGCGGCCTCAAGCATCGGGCGCGCAATGACACCCGTCCGGTGCCGATCCCGCCGCCGCTCGTCGCGCTCCTGCATCGGCACATCACCGAGTACGGCATGGCCCCGGATGGCCGACTGTTTCGAGGTCTGCACGGTGGGCCGTTGTCCGAGTCCGTCTATGACCGTTGGTGGAAGCTCGCGCGGGAGAAGGCGCTGACCCCCGCTCAGGTCGCCTCGCCTCTGGCACGCCGCCCGTACGACCTGCGCCACGCGGCTGCCTCGCTCTGGCTGAACGCTGGCGTCCCGGCTACCGAGGTCGCTCGTCGACTGGGCCACAGTGTCGCCGTGTTGCTGCGGGTCTACGCCAACTGCATCGACGGGGGAGAGGATGGAGTTAACGACCGGATCGGTAAGGCGCTCAGTTGAGGTGTTCCCGCTGCGGGAGCATCGCGGGAACACGGGGGGTTGAGTGCTCATGATCGATGCAAAGTGGCTGCTCAGGGGCGGTGTGGTTCCCAAGATCGTGCGTTCCCTGTAAATCCGTCGCGAAAGCTACAGAGGTTCGAATCCTCTACCCGCCACCAGGTGCACAAAGAAGCCCCTGACCAGCGTTAACGCCGGTCAGGGGCCTCTTTCGTTGGTTGCGCTCGGTCTCACCGAGGACCCTTCGAATGGCCACGGTGAGGGTCCGAATGCAAACGTGTCGCTCCCGTTCAAGCTCTACCTGCTGAGCGGGGAAGGGGTCCTCGGCTTCTACCCGGTGGTGGAGCGCACCCTCACCATCAAAGGGTGAGCCGATGGCGAGCTATGACCTGGTGGGGCAAGGACGTGCCGCTCTTTCACTATGCCGTGACCGACGACGACACGTCCGACGGCACACAGTTCGTCGAGGTTGCCCGCCAGTGGTCCGACTCGGTGTGGTCGACCATCGGTAGGCGTTGCCCGGGATCTGCTGGCCGGCGGTGAGGACGTACCGCCCACCGGGGCCGCGTCGGGTGACGAAGAGCGGCCCGCCGACTGAGGTTGCCCGGCACCTGGGCCACGGCGTCGCCGTCCTGCTCCGGGTCTACGCCAACTGCATCGACGGGGGAGATGACATCATGAACGACGAGATCAGCGATGCGCTCGCAGATGCGCCGGCGGTTCGACCCGGCAGAGGTGGGACTCGGGATCAATAGAGAGTGCGGTGCACCGTCGATCGAGAGCGGCTTGACCAGGTGGGGACACTCGTAATCATGTGGCGGCCATGTGTAGCTGGCTCGGCGTCGAGAGTTTCAGGTCAGGCAGGCGGTACACGGTGAAGGTGCAGTCCGCCTACGGTCGGGGGGTGGCAACGGCGGGTGCCCGGAGCCTTGCACCAATACGGCGATATCGAGACTGCGCCATATGGTTGACGCTCATTCCTCTGCTTCTGGCGCTGGTACTTGCTGGCTGCGACCCAGAGGGAGAGGGTAAGGGCAAGGTCAAATACAAGCCTGCGCTGCTGCCGGTGGCCCTGACAGTCGGTCCGGATGGCGTTGCGGTTGAGGGCGAGGCGAGCATCGTCACCCCGATCGGCGAGTTCTCGATCGGAGCGGAGTACTCCCTCCCACCTCGAGATGGAAGCACGATCTACGTCTTGCTTCGGGATCGCAAGAAGGGTGCCACCGGGTTTGACAGGGTGTTCAAGGTCCAGACCGGACGCGACCAGCTCACCGTGGTCGTGAACGGAACCACCACCATCCAGGTCAAGGATGGCCAGGTGTTGATCGACGTCACCGGCGGCGCCGTCAAGAAGATCCAGTTCAAGCGAGTGGATCAAGCGAACGTGAAGGAAGGTGGGGACTCGTACTGGTCCAGCATCGGCGCGAAGTGGAGTCGGGGTTGGGACTCCTCCCTCTACAAACCCTTCGTGTTCACCCGCTGGGCATACGACGACTCGACAATCGACAAGTGGTGCGGCCTGGGGTTTGTCTGGTTCCTGCTGCGCTTGGCGCTCACCCTCGTGCTACTGCTCGTAGATCTGGTGCTGAGTTCGGTCTTCTTGCTGGCGCAGATCGCCTATTTGATCTTCGGCTCGACTGGACGGAACGTTGTCTGGGGGATTGCCATCCTGCTGGCGGTCGTCACGGTGATCCGCAGGTTCCTCTACTACTGATTTGGACGTTCTGCGCGTGGCAGATGGTGGGCGGCCAGCACCTCCAACCGTGCGGCGGGATGAGAAGGAGCAGGTCAGCACACCTGACGCGGCCAACATCACGAACGCCCTGTGGATCCGTCGCGAAAGCTACAGAGGTTCGGATCTTCTACCCGCCACCAGGTGTACGAAGAAGCCCCTGACCAGTGTCAGCGCCGGTCAGGGGCTTGCTTTGTCAGTCTCGCTTGCGTCTCACTCCGACCGGGTCGACCCAGCCCACCGTGTCGCACACGTGTCACCGTTCGATCATGTTCGCCTCAGGAGTGAAGCCCGATCCGTCGGCTGCCTGTCGGTCGGGAAACCGGGTGCACCAGGCCAGCGTGGCGTCGTCGTACGCCTTGGCGCGCGGCCACCGTCTGCCCTGCGGATCGCCGGCCTCTGCCGTCCGGACCCGCCGGATGATCCCGCTTGGCCCTTCCGCAGCGATGAGCGCGAGAACTGCCGGCCAGTCCGCCAGAGCGAACTGGTCCATGATGCGGCTGGCGCCGTCACTGAGCAGGACGGCACCCCTGAGTCCCGAGACAGGCCGGCTCCCGGTCAGCGCTTCCGCCGCCACCCCCGGATCGTCGGCGGCGACCCAGAACCCGCCGGGCCGGTTGCGATGGACGCGCATGGTTTCGATGTATTCGCGCAGCGACCGGTCGTGTTCTGGGCTCCCGTTCGGGGTGGCGTCCATCGCGGCGCGGTAGCGGCTGCCGACGGCGTCTACCCGCCCGTCGCTGACCACCTCGGGGGCGTTCCCGGCGTGGTCGAGGACCAGCACGGAGTCGGCAAGCGCGAGGTAGTCAGCGCGGTCGTCGTTGATCCGAAAGATGGTGACGGTTGCTGACGGACTGCTCGGGTCACTGATGTCGCAGGTGTCCCGGTGCGCGTCGGCAACCTGCGCGATCGCCTGACCGAGGATGGCGGTGAGGTCTTGGCCGTCGTCGGCCGCCAGTTGGGCGAGCAGCGCCCCGCCGAGCCGGCGGGTATACCAGGCGACGCCGTGAAGACAGGTCGATGTGGTGCCGGACAGGCCGGCACCGTCGAGCAGGACGACGGCATTCGGTACGGCACCGGTGAAGTCTTCGTTGGGCTGGTCGGGCTTGGCCGGGCTGGTTGCCATGACGACCTGCATCAGCGTCCTCCATGCGGTTCAGAGCCGATGATCCGATCCGACGGCGAGTATCGGTGGCCGGCTTCGACTCGGTGACCATCAGGACGGGCCGGCCATTCCACCCACCCGGGTACGAGGATTGCTGATCGATGTGAAGTGCGGGTTATCCGATTTCGGTGGACTGTCGTCGGGTCAGGGTGACCCCGGCGAGGACCAGGGCGATTCCGGCCACGATCGCGGTCGTGACGGCCTCGCGGAGGATCACCCATCCCAGAATCACGGCGACGACGGGCAGCAGGTAGGTGACCACCGAGGCGGCGGTCGGCCCCTCGTCGTCGATGATGCGGTAGTTCAGCAAGTAGGCGGCCCCGGTGCCGAGCACCCCGAGGACTAGCAGGCTCGCCACCGCGTCGAGCCGCCACACCGGCGACTCCAACCCGGCGAACGGCAGCGCCGGGACCAGCAGAACGGTGGCCGCGCCGAGCTGAGCGGCCGACAGCATGAGCGGCGGGATCCCGCGCCCGGTCAGGAAGCGGCCCATGTAGACGTAGCCAAGCCCGTAGCTGGCGGCTGCGGCGAGGCAGGCGAGGCCGCCCCAACTGGCGATCTCGCTCGCGGACTCCCACGGCGAGAAGATGACCACGACGCCGATGAACCCGAGGGCGAAGCCGGCGGCCTTCTTGACGGTGACGGCCCGGTCGACGCCGACGAGGAATGCCAGCAGCAGCGTCCACAGCGGCGTGGTCGCGTTCAGCACCCCCGCCACGTTCGACCCGATCGTCTCCTCCGCGACGCTGAACAACAGGTACGGCACGGCGTTGGCGACCAGGGCCGCGACGAACAGGTGACCCCAGAGCCGCCCCTGCCTCGGAAAGCGGAGTCCCCGGGACAGCGCGATCGGGGTCAGGACCAGGAAGCCGAGCAGGAGCCGGGCGAACACGATCTGCACCGGGTTGAAGCCGCGCAACGCGAGCTTGATCCAGAGGAAGCCGGAACCCCACAGCAGCGCGAGACCGGCCACCCGGGCGATGCCTGCCCGGGTGACCCGTTGACGTTCAGTCTTCAACGGGCATCTCGTAGTCCAGGCCGTTCACGTCGGCGCGCATGACGAACCGGGTCACCTCGAAGGCTCGTCCATCACCATCGAGACTCGTGTGCAGCAACTCGATCACGGGTACGCCCGGTGGGATCGAGAGCCCCTTCACCTCTTCCGGTGTCGGCATCCGGGCGCTCAGCTCCTCCCGGATGCGCGCGATCGGGTAACCCAGATCCTCGAACCGCTGGTAGATGCTGCCTCGGCCGAGCTTCTTCTCGGTCGCCAGTGGTGATCCCTCGACCACCGTGGTCGGGATGTAGGTCACGCCGACCTGCATGGGCTCGTCGTCGGCGAAGTACCAGTTCTCCCGCCGGATGACCTCTTGGCGGGCGTCGAGCCCCAGCCGCTGGGCGACCTCGGCTGGCGGCTGCACGGTGGTCACCGACCGGCACTCAGTGTGCGGGGTGCGTCCCTGCCGTTCCACCTCGATGCGGAACGGTGAAAGCCCGGTCTCGTTCCGCGCCCGGCGGGAGTACCGGTCCCGGCCCATCCTCATCAGCGGACGCCGCAGGCGTACGAACACGCCTCGGCCGTGTTGGGCCTGGGCGAGGCCCTCGGCCTGCAAGATGCCCAACGCCTCCCGGGCGGTGTTGCGGGCCGTGGCGTATCTGGCTGCCAGATCGCGTTCGGAAGGTAACTGGTCGCCGTCGCCGAGGTCACCGCGCATGATCGCGGCCCGTAGCTCCTCGGCGATGCGGCGGCTCGGAGGCTGCCGCTCCTGCTGGTCACTCATCGGATCACCACTCCTCAAGGTGGTACCCAGGCTAGCGCAACTGGCTCAAGCCAGCTATTGACAGCCTGCCACCCTTCATCGAAGCTGGCTTAAGCCAGTTGCCGCCAATGTCGGTCCTGTCGTGAGCCGGTCTTGGACTCAGGCCGTTCGGAGGGCCAGGCCACGCCGCTGGCAGCCAAGCAACCCGGGGTCCTCGCCCCCTTGCCTGTGGAGGTGTGATGTCCGGCACTCATCGTCGATGTGGTTGGTTCTCGTCCTGGCGGTCTCGAAGGCGCTCACCGTCGCGCCCCGGCCGTCACAGCGCCCCGACGGGCCCGCCCAACGCCGCTGCCCTGCCCACGCCGTGGTGGTCGGTGGAGGTGACCCGCGAACTGCCCACCCTGCGGTGTGCCCCACTGCTGACGGTGGGCCAGGCACGCCGGGGTAACGGTGGGCGGTGGCGGCGATGACCCGTACCAGTAAGCCGACCACCAGCCACCCGCCGTGGTGTACCCCCGAGCGCTGCGGTTTCCTGGTCCCGCCGGTGATGCCGCACATGGCCCGCCGGCACCGTGGCCCGATGCTGCGGGTCGGTGAGAGTCGGGCGAGTGGCCTCGTCGTCACGTACCTCATCAGCGCGGAAGTCCCGGGTGCGCCGCTCGTCGGGGTGCACGCGACCTGCCGGGCTGGCAACGCCTGGGCCGAGTTGTCGCTGCCCCAGGCCGCCGAGCTGGCGGACCAGTTGCGCGACCTGCTGACCCAGGCCGCCGACCAGGGTGATCCGGGCCGGGGCGACGGTGGCCCGTTGGGGGCCGATCGGGTCGCCGGTCAGGGTGACGGCCGTCCGGGGGCCGGCGATGAGTGAGGGTGGTCGGCCGGTCGTCTGTCCGGTGTGGTGCCGGGGGTGCGGGCCGAACGACCCGATGCACCGGGGGTTCCTCGCCACCGTGGGGCGGGAGCGGACCGGCTGGGTGAGCCTGCAACTGCTCGTCGACCGGTTCGTCCGGCGCGAGGCGGCGATCAAGCTCGACGCGACCCGGTACGGCGCCACCCAGGCCGTGTTGCTGTCGCTCGGGCAGGTCGACCGGCTCATCGAGGAGCTGACCCAGGCGCGTCGGCTGATGCGGGCACCGGGTGGCCGGGCGGGGGAGGGGCGGTGACCGTCGGCCCGCAGGGTCGGGCGCCGGCGGTGTCGGCGAGGATCGCGGGATGTCCGACGACCGCTTCATGCGCATCCACAGCCCCGAGTTCCAGGCGATGGCCGCGAGGGTGCTGCGGGCCACCGAGCTGACCTCCCGGCTGAACGTGCTGCCCTTCGCCGACGAGGCCGGCCGGGCGGAGCTGTTGGCGCAGCTCCTCGGCCGGCCGCTGCCGGCGCGGGTCACCATCTATCCGCCGTTCTACACCGATCACGGTCTCAATCTGGAGATCGCGGAGCGGGTGTTCATCAACCAGAACTGCACGTTCCTCGACTACGCCGGCATCCGGCTCGGCGAGGGCGTCATGGTCGGCCCGAAGGCCACCTTCATCACCCTCGGCCACCCGGTCGACCCCGTGCAGCGGCGGGAATGGCTGACCGGTGCGCCCATCGACGTGGCGGAGAACGTCTGGATCGGGGCCGGCGCGACGATCCTCCCCGGCGTCCGCATCGGCCGGGACGCCGTGGTGGCGGCCGGCGCCGTCGTCGCCGACGACATCCCGCCCGCCACCCTGGTCACCGGTCCCAAAGCGACGGTACGCCGCCAGTGGTGACCCCCACCCGCCTTGCCGGTGGGCCGGGGTGACCTCACCCGCCCCGCCCGGGGGCCGATGTGGCGGTATTCAGGCTGGCCGGATACCGCTACGTCGCCTCCCCTGAGTCGATCGTGGGTCCCGCTCCGCCCCCGTGGCGTCGGTTCCGTCACGCAGCCCGTCGCGGCCGGGTCGGTCAGCGGCCGTCGCGGTCGGGCCGCGCCGACTCCGGCGTGGCCTCGTGGCCGGGCATGCCGTGGGTACGCCGCCGCTGCTTCATCTCCGCCTCGTAGAGGTGCCGCCGGCCGCCGGCCAGCGTGTCCCGGGCGTACCGTTCGATCTCCTGGAACGTGGCGTAGTAGCCGTCGTCGAACTCCTCCACGATCTGGAAGGTCCACCGGCCGGGCAGCAGGTTGCGCCCCAGCAGCTCGTGTTCGACCCGGTCTGCCACCTCGTCGTGCCCGGCCCCGCGCAGCAACTCCACCACCTGGTCCAGGGTGAGATCCGCGCCGCCGACGAGCTGGTGCGCGGAGTAGAGGTGCCCGCGCACCCGGTGGATCGTCTCCAACGCCTCACTCAGCTTGCCCAACGCCTCGACCGTCGCGTCGTCGACTCCCGCCGGGCGCGCGTGCTCCTCGTCCATCGCACCGTTCTGACCTGCCATAACCCCCGACATACCCCCAAACCATCCCAGGTATCCCCTGGTCCCGGTGCCAGCAGCACGGCCGGGGTGGCCCGCAGGAACACCGCAGACCCCGGGGGCGGTCGTTCAGGCGGGGGTGATGGCTCAGCCGTTTCCCGCTGTGCCGCTGATCAGCCGCCGCGCCTCGGCGACCACGTCCGCATCGACTCCCGCAGCCGCATCGCCCGGGTACGGCTGCCCGTCGTGGACGACGGCCTCGACGATCTCGTACGCGTACTCAAGGTCGATGAGCCCGGCCGCCAGCGGAGTCCCGTCCCAGGTGATGAACCCGTACGCCCAGGAGGTGAGGGCGCGGGCGGTGATCGTCCGGTCGAGCAACCGGCGGGCCATGATCCGGACGGCTTCGTCCTCACCCGCCCGGCTGCCCTGCGGGAAGAAGGTCAGCGAGAGTTCTGCCAGCGCGTCGCCGAGCCACCGACGCAGTTCGTCGCTCTCGCTGCCCGGAGTGGGCGAAATGCCGGCCAGGATCCGGAGTGTCGGGGTGTCCACACCGGCCACCAGGCAGTCGCAGGCGGCCCCGATCACCCCGGCCGGCGTGCCCGACCCGATGCTCCACAGGACGGCGGCCTCCTGGAGACGGGTCAACGCATCGTCGGGTCGCATCGGCACATGGTCCGCTGTCCGGCCGACGATGTCTCGGGGATAACGCCCACGACAACCCATCGCACCGTTCGCGGTCGCGCGGTGGCGCGGCTTCCCGGCCGAGCGGTGACCCGGCCGGGCGGTGGCGCGGCCTCGCGGTGGCGCGGCCGGGCGGTGACCCGGCCGGGCGGTGGTCCGGCCGGGCGGTGGTCCGGCCGGGCGGTGGTCCGGCCGAGCGGTGGTCCGGCCGAGCGGTGGCGCGGCCGAGCGGTGGCGCGGCCGGGCGGTGGTCCGGCCGAGCGGTGGCGCGGCCGGGCGGTGGTCCGGCCGAGCGGTGGCGCGGCCGGGCGGTGGTCCGGCCGTACCCTCAGTCCGCCAGTCGGAACGCCAGCTGCGTCTGCCACGTGCTCCGGTCTGGGTCGTCGTCCGGGCCGAGGTGGAAGATCTCCAGCCGGCAGCCCCAGCGCTCACCCGCCGCGGTGTCGCTGACGTCCCAGCGCAACCCGTTGCGCTCCGCCCACTCCAGGAACGCCCCGGTCACCGCGACCAGTTCGTCGGGGTCGCCGACGTGGGTGGTGGTGAGGTAGCGGCCGGCCGGCAGCACGCCGGTCCGCATGGGCGTCTCGACGGTGATCTGCGCGTCGGCCGGGACCGGTACGCCCGCCTCGACCTCAAGCTCCCGCGCCATGTCGATCACGTGGTAGCGCAGGAAGTCCGGGCCGGCCGGGGTGATCCCCTGCGCCGCCAGCCAGCCGAACAGGTCCGACAGGGCGTCCGTGGCCTCGCCGATGGTGCCCATCGTCACCGTGCGTCGGATCCCCACGTAGGGCTGGACCGCCCGTTCCTCGATCACCGGCGTCACCGGTGTCTGCGATGTCATGGATTCACGACACCATCGGGGTGCGACATCACGGGGTCCGACCGCCTCTGGCGGGTGTTTCGCCTGCTCGCGCCGGCTCGCCACCGTTAGCGCGTTTTGTCGTTGATCTGGTGCGGAGTCCGTCGACTCCCGACAGGCCGCTTCCGTACCTGACGAAATGAGCTATGGTGATCGATGTGACGGTTCCGGGAGCAGTCGTCGCGACCCTCGAATACGACGGTCGCCCTGCCGCCCGGGCAACGGCCCCGCGCCGTTAAAGATCGGGTTTGCGTCGATAGTGACATTGGGCGATTCGTGGAGGCTGTTACCCGTCCTGGTGCCGCTGATCTGGCACGGGGAGGTGACGGCGGTGGTCCGAACGGCGGAACCTCTCCGCTGCTCGGACCAGCGCCGCTCTCCCCGCTTTTCTGGGTACCCGAGGTGTGGCACGATCGTGGAACCTCCACCATCCCCCGTGAACACTCTCTCGACAGGAGCAATCATGTCTGGTCGAAGGCTGGGCCGGCTGTTTGGCTCGCTCCTCGTGCTCGCCACCATCCTCGGTGGACTCGCCGTAGCCGGCGTCCAGTCCATCGACGGCAGCGCGCAAATGGCGGACGTCGTCTGGACGATGGGCGGCGCGCGCTAAGCCCCCGCGTCGTCCCCGCTCCCGGTGTCCTGGGGGTGACGTCTCTCAGGGAGAGGGTGGCGCATGGCCAGCCGAGATCAGCGGCGTAAGTCCACCGAACGCGCCTGGTTCATCACCGCCCCCTTAGCCTTGCTGGCCATCGTCTTCAGCACCGCGATCGGTGTCCTGCTTCCCGAGTTCGGGGAGTGGGGCCTGGCGTTCGTGCTCTTCGTGGCGATGACGGGGATCAGCATCCCGGTTCTCAACGTGATCGTCCGACGGCAGTCGGTCGGGGTGACGTTGACCGAGGTGCCCCTCGTCGTCGCGCTCTTCTTCCTGCCACCGTTGACGGTGGTGCTGATCTACACGCTCTCCGTGCTGATCTGGAGCGCGTCGCACCGGTTCGCTCCGGCCAAGCTGTGGTTCAACGTCGCGAAAGCGGCGGCGGCCACCTCGCTGGCCGGGCTGCTCCTGCTGGCCCTGCCCCCGATCGAGGGGGTCGGGCCGGGCACCTGGGGCAGCCTGTTCCTGGCGGTCAACACCATCACCCTGGTCAGCCTGCTCTCGGTGGCCGGGGTGCACGTACTGCTCCAGGGCTGGCAGGCCGGCCGGGAGGCGCTGCGTACCGCGCCGTCGGTCTTCCTCACCACCTCCATCAACGCCTCGGTCGGCCTGCTCGTCCTGATCGCGTTGAAGACCACCTGGTGGTCGGCGCTGCTGTTGGCCGCGTTGTTCGCGGCGTTGTTCCAGGTCTACCGCTCCTACTCGCAGTTCTTCCGGCAGCACCGCACCCTCACCGGCATGTACGACCTGACCCGGTTGCTCACCAACAGCGCCGAGGGGGCGATCGCCGACATCCTCCTCGACCGGGTACGGGGCCTGATGCAGGCCGAGTACGCCACCCTCTGGCTGCCCGCCCAGCGACGGCACCCCGAGGTGCTGCTGACCGCCCGGGTCGACACCCCGGGCCTGCTCGACGTCGCACCCACCCCGACGGTCTTCCGGGAACAGGCCCGTGAGCTGGGCAAGACGCTGTCCATCGGCCGGCTGCTCGGCGACGACACCGCGCTGCGTCGTGAGGTGGGCGCCCAGCAGGTCAAGGACGCCATCGTGGTGCCGTTGCGGTCCGGCCAGGCGGTGATCGGCACCCTGGAGGTGACCAACCGGCTCAGCGACATCGGCCACTTCACCACGAGCGACATCCCCGTCTTCGAGACCGTCGCCGCGCACGCCGCCGTCGCCCTGGAGAATTCCCGGCTGGTCGACCGGCTGCGGCACGACGCCTACCACGACGCGCTGACCGGCCTGCCCAACCGGCGGCGGATCACCGCCGCGCTGGCCGAGGCGGTCAAGATCCGCGCGCCGGGCGAGGTGGTCGCCGTGCTGCTCTTCGACGTGGACGGGCTGCGGCAGGTCAACGAGTCGTTGGGGCACGCGGCGGGGGACAAGGTCCTCGTCGAGGTGGCCGAGCGCCTGCGCGCCTGCGCCCCGTCGTCGGCCCTGGTGGGTCGGGCCGGTGGCGACGAGTTCCTGGTGACGCTGCGGTTGGAGAACGCCGAGGCGGCCCTGGAGTTGGCCGGCCAGCTCCGCGAGCAGATCCGCGACGAGATGGTCTTCGACGCGCTCACCCTCGACGTGGACACCGCCGTCGGGGTGACCGTGCATCCGGATCACGGCAGTGACGCCGCCGTGCTGCTGCAACGGGTCGACCTGGCGGCCACCGCGGCCAAGGCGGTGCCGGGCAGCGTGCAGCTGTTCAACCCGGCGCTGGAGTCGCGGTCGCTGCGCCGGCTCGGGCTCGCCGGTGACCTGCGTCGCGCCCTCGACGAGGGGGAGCTGGAGGTCTACTTCCAGCCGAAGGTGACCCTGCGGGACCGTCGCCTGCTCGGGGTGGAGTGCCTGGCCCGCTGGGAGCACCCGGCGCACGGCACGGTCTCCCCGGAGGACTTCGTCGCGGTGGCCGAGCACACCGGCCAGCTGGGTCGGCTCACCGAGTTCGTCCTACGCGAGGGGCTACGCCGCAGCCGGGACTGGAGCCACACCGGGCAGCCGCTGGCGGTGGCGGTCAACATCGCCGCCCGTTCGCTGACCGACCGGCACTTCCCGGACCGGGTGGGGGAGCTGCTGACCGAGTACGGCGTCCCGCCGCAGCTGCTGACCGTCGAGATCCCGGAGGCGGCGGTGCTGGACGGCACCGAGCGGCCCATCCCCACCCTGCGCCGACTGCGGGACCTCGGCGTCCGGCTGGCGGTCGACGACTTCGGCACCGGCAACTCGTCGCTGGCCCAGCTGCGCCGGCTGCCGGTGCACGAGGTGAAGGTCGACCAGTCGTTCGTGCAGGGCATGGCGACCGACCCCGGGGACCTGGCGATCGTCAACGCGGTGGTGTCGCTGTCCCAGCAGTTCGGCCTGTCCGTGGTGGCCGAGGGGGTGGAGAGCGAGCTGACCCTCGAACTCCTCCAGGACATCGGCTGCGAGATCGGGCAGGGCTTCCTGTTCAGCCGGCCGCTGCCGTACGAGCGGTTGGAGGCCTGGTTCGGTGCCCAGGCGGACCAGGAGGCGACCGGCGCGGATGAGCTGCCGAGGCTCCGCGTAGTGCCCTGAGCTGTGCCGACGCGGTATCGGGGGATCCCATTTCACCCCCGGCGCGGTGCCGTGTAATGTATCCCCTGCGCGACGCCCTCCGGGGTGATCGGGTAGGCCCCCTTAGCTCAGTCGGCAGAGCGTCTCCATGGTAAGGAGAAGGTCTACGGTTCGATTCCGTAAGGGGGCTCAGAGGGTCCTTTGGGACCCGCCTCGGCGGTGTAGCTCAGATGGCAGAGCAAGCGGCTCATAATCGCTGTGTCGCCGGTTCAATTCCGGCCACCGCTACTCTCGTCCTCCGGGCTCATCCCGGTGGTGAGTGGGACGGGCGCCACAGGCGCCCGCTTTGCGTGTCCAGGCATCGTCCGCGTAGGCTGATGCGCTGTAGTTGATATCCGTAGCGAGGAAGGCACTCCGCCGTGGCGAAGGCGACCGATGTCCGGCCGAAGATCACTTTGGCGTGTGTGGAGTGCAAAGAGCGCAACTACATCACGCGTAAGAACCGCCGTAACGACCCGGACCGCATCGAGCTGAAGAAGTTCTGCCCCCGGGACGGCAAGCACACGGTCCACCGCGAGACCCGCTGACCCTCGGCCGGCCACCGGCCGGCCCGGTCCGCAAGCGATCACCTCGGACGCCGATCCGCACGGATGGCGCGGCCTTCACAGCCGCCTGCCCGTACGGGTCGGCGTTCGTGCGTCCCGTGTAGGTTCGGCGGCATGTCCCTGGACCCGTCCTTCGTCGGCCGGACGTATCCGCCGACCGCCCCCTACCAGGTGGGCCGAGAAAAGATCCGCGAGTTCGCCACCGCCATCGGAGCGACCGAGGCGGCCCACCACGACCCGGCGGCGGCCCGTGCCCTCGGCCACCCGGACGTGGTCGCCCCGCCCACCTTCCCGGTCCTGATCACCATGGCCGCCAGCCAGCAGATCGTCGACGATCCGGCGCTCGGGGTCGACTACAGCCGGGTGGTCCACGGCGACCAGCGCTTCGCGTACACCCGGCCGGTGGTGGCCGGGGACGAGCTGGTCTGCGTGAACACCATCGAGGAGATCAGCAACCGGGGTGGGCACGCCTTCCTGACCACCCGCACCGACGTGACCACCTCGGCCGGTGAGCCGGTGGTCGCCGTCTGGTCCAAGCTCGTCGTACGTGGGGAGTCCTGACGTGGAACTGTCGACCCGGACGTTCCGGGTGACCCGGGCGGACCTGGTCCGCTACGCGGGCGCCTCGGGCGACTTCAACCCGATCCACTGGAACGACCGGACCGCCACCAGGGTGGGTCTGCCCGGGGTGATCGCCCACGGCATGTTCACCATGGCGCTGGTCGGTCGGGCGGTCACCGAGTGGGCCGGCGCACCCGACGCGGTGGTCGAGTTCGGGGTGCGCTTCACCCGGCCGGTGGTCGTCCCGGACGACGACGAGGGCACCGAGATCACCGTGGACGCGGTGGTCAAGGAGGTCACCGAAGCCGGGCTGACCAGGCTCGATGTGACCGCCCGGTGCGGTGCGGAGAAGATTCTCTCGCAGGCGCGGGCGGTCGTGCGGACGGCCGGCTGACGGCCTGTCGAAACGTACCGGGCGGGACCGGTTGGGAAAGTCGGGGCGGTACCCGTACACTGGTCCGCCGTGGGGCAAGTGACCCCTGCCCGGCCGTGCAGGTCGGGTGGGGAGAGCGTTGCCGCACAGGGGTGTAGCTCAATTGGCAGAGCAGCGGTCTCCAAAACCGCAGGCTGCAGGTTCAAGTCCTGTCACCCCTGCGCCTCAGGCCTGACCGTTCCCGTGGGTCGCGCCGCCGCAAGGCGGCGTCCGGCCCGTGGTGGTGGCATCGGCGGGGTGGTTCCGGGGCGACCCGGGGCCCTTCGTCCGGTCCGCCGGCCGCGGCCCGTCGCGGGACGGTTGGTCCGGCCGGCGTGACCAGCGCCGCGTACGCCTCCCGGCGTACGAACCGACATCCCGCGACGGAGGGCGAAGTGGCCGAGAGCAAGCGGCGCGGCGAGGACGCCGGCGACGACGGTCTGCGCGACGAGCGCGACGAGGTCGTCGACGAGGTGACCGCCGACAACGACGCCCCCGACGACGACGCCCCCGACGCGGACGAGCCGGTATCCCGGGGCGGCACCGCGACCCGGTCGCGGACCCGTGCGGGTGCTGCCGACAGCAAGCCGAAGACCCGGTCCGAGACCGACCGGGTGGGGCCGTTCGCCCGCATCGCGCGTTTCTTCCGCGAGGTCGTCGCCGAGCTGCGTAAGGTCATCTGGCCGACCCGCAAGGAACTGCTGACCTACACCGCCGTGGTGGTCACCTTCGTCGCGGTGATGCTGACGATCGTGGGCCTTCTCGACTTCGCCTTCGCGAAGGGCGTGCTGTGGGTCTTCGGCAGCCCCAGCTGACCGGCCGACTGAGCCGATAGTGACGGAAGTGAGCAAGCGTGCCTGAGTACGACGAGACCGCCGGGACCACGGACGACCAGTCCACGGTCGCGACGGCGGCGAGTGACGAGTCGGTCGAGGCCGCCAGCGAGCCGGAGTTCCCGACCACGGAGCCCGAGCCGGACGAGGACTACGACCCGGTCGCCGAGCTGCGCCAGAAGCTGCGCTACGCGCCCGGCGACTGGTACGTGGTGCACTCGTACGCCGGTTACGAGAACAAGGTCAAGACCAACCTCGAGACCCGGATCACCTCCCTCGACATGGAGGAGTTCATCTACCAGGTCGAGGTGCCGACCCGGGAAGAGGTCGAGGTCAAGAACGGCAAGCGTTCCCAGATCCAGGCGAAGGTCTTCCCCGGTTACATCCTGGTCCGGATGGAGCTGACCGCGGAGTCCTACTCGTGTGTGCGCAACACGCCGGGGGTCACCGGCTTCGTGGGGGCGACCGACCGGGCCGACCGGCCGGCACCGTTGAGCCTCGACGAGGTGCTCAAGTGGCTGGCTCCGGCGGTGGAGACCGAGCAGAAGAAGGTCAAGCCCGAGATCAGGGTCCTCGACTTCGAGGTGGGCGACTCGGTCACCGTCACCGACGGGGCGTTCGCCTCGCTGCCGGCGACGATCAGCGAGATCAACGCCGACCAGCAGAAGCTCAAGGTGCTGGTGTCGATCTTCGGCCGGGAGACCCCGGTCGAGCTGAACTTCAACCAGGTCGCCAAGATCTGACGACGTTCGTCGCCGGCGGTGGGGCAGCAGCCCGCCGCCGGCGACGTCGTTACTCCCGGCGCGGACCTCGGCGCGGGGCGCTGTCGGGCGCTGCGCTACTCTTGAACGTCGCTGTGGTACCGCGCTGACCGTGCGCGCCCGTGGCCGGCACCTTTCCCAGTTCCAAGCCCCAGGAAGTGACATGCCTCCGAAGAAGAAGCTCGTCAAGACGTTCACGCTTCAGCTGAAGGCGGGCCAGGCGACTCCGGCTCCGCCGGTGGGCCCCGCGCTCGGTCAGCACGGCGTGAACATCATGGAGTTCTGCAAGTCCTACAACGCGCAGACCGAGGCCCAGCGGGGCGACATCGTCCCCGCCGAGATCAGCGTGTACGAGGACCGGTCCTTCACCTTCGTCCTGAAGACCCCGCCCGCCGCCCGGCTGCTGCTCAAGGCCGCCGGCGTCGACAAGGGTTCCGGTGTGCCGCAGAGCCAGAAGGTCGGCTCGGTGAGCCAGGCCCAGGTGCGCGAGATCGCCGAGAAGAAGATGGTCGACCTCAACGCCAACGACATCGACCAGGCTGCGAAGATCATCGCCGGCACCGCCCGGTCGATGGGCATCGTCGTCAACGACTGACCCCGGTCGGTCCTCAAGATCAGTTCGTGGGAGGGCGCGCGTCACCCGCGGCCCGCCAGAGACCACAGGAGTAACCCGAGATGCAGCGCAGCAAGACGTACCGCAAGGCCGCCGAGGCGGTCGACAAGTCGAAGCTCTACACCCCGGCCGAGGCGGTCAAGCTCGCCAAGGACACCACCAGCGCCAAGTTCGACGCCACGGTCGAGGTCGCCATGCGCCTCGGCGTCGACCCCCGCAAGGCGGACCAGATGGTCCGCGGCGTGGTCAACCTGCCGCACGGCACCGGTAAGACCGCCCGCGTGATCGTCTTCGCCGCCGGCGCGAAGGCCGAGGAGGCCGTCGCCGCCGGTGCCGACGAGGTGGGCACGGACGAGCTGGTCGCCCGGATCCAGGGCGGTTGGCTGGACTTCGACGCGGCGATCGCCACTCCGGACCAGATGGCCAAGATCGGCCGGATCGCGCGGATCCTGGGCCCGCGCGGCCTGATGCCGAACCCGAAGACCGGCACGGTGACCATGGACGTCACCAAGGCCGTCTCGGACATCAAGGGCGGCAAGATCACCTTCCGGGTGGACAAGCACTCCAACCTCCACCTGATCATCGGCAAGGCCTCGTTCTCCGAGACCCAGCTGATCGACAACTACGCGGCGGTGCTCGACGAGGTCCTGCGCGCCAAGCCGTCCGCGGCCAAGGGCAAGTACCTCAAGAAGGTCACCCTGGCCACCACCATGGGTCCGGGTGTCCCGGTCGACCCGAACGTGGTGAAGAACCTCCAGGAGACCGGCGCCGAGGGCTGAGCCCGGCTTCTCCCGCGAAGGGCCCCGCCACGGACAGTGGCGGGGCCCTTCCGCATGTCGCACTGTGGCAGGCTCCTCCCATGCGACTGGAGGACGTCCGGCTTCGATACGGCCGGAGCGGCCCGTGGGTGCTGCGCGGCGTCACGGCCCGGCTCGACCCGGGCGAGGTGGCGGTGGTGCTCGGCCGCAACGGGGCCGGCAAGTCGACCCTGCTGCAACTCTGCGCGGGGGTGCTGCGGCCGGCCCGGGGCCGGGTGGTCGACCGGCCCCGGCACGTCGGCTGGGTGCCCGAGCGGTTCCCCGCCGACCAGCCCTGCACGGTGACCCGCTATCTGACCGCCATGGGCCGGGTCGCCGGCCTCGGCCGGGCCGACACCGACCGGGCCGTCGACCGGTGGACCGACCGGTTGGGGCTGACCCCGTTCCGCGAGGTCCGCCTGCCCGACCTGTCCAAGGGCACCGCGCAGAAGGTGGGCCTGGCTCAGGCGATGCTGCGCACCCCGGGCCTGCTGGTGCTCGACGAGCCCTGGGAGGGGCTGGACTCGGCAGCCCGGGGCCTGGTCCCCGAGCTGATCGACGAGGTGCTGGCCGACGGGGGAGCGGTCCTGGTCAGTGACCACCGCGGCGAGACGGTCCGGCTCCCCGGCGCCCGGCACTGGACGGTGGCCGACGGACTGGTCACCGAGGAGGCGGCCAGCGGCGATGGGGCCGTCGCCGTGGTCGAGGTCGCGGTGCCGGCCGCGCGGGTGGCCGGCACCGTCGCCCGGTTGCGCGCCGACGGCCACCACATCCTGCGGGTACGCGAACCCGCCACCCCGCCCACGCCGGTGCTCGTGCCGCCCACACCCGTCCCGTCCTCGTCGGTGGCTGACCCGTCTGCGGGGCGTCCCGGGGCCCCGGCCACCGGTGGGCCTGCGGGGGCGGCGGAGCCGTCGGTGGGCGTCCCGCCTCCTGACTCCGGGTCGACAGTCGACCCGGCGCGCAGTGGTCGGCCCGGGGAGGTGGCCCGGTGAGCGCGCTGGTCCGGATGCGGCTGGCCGGCTTCCTGCGTACCGGACGGGCGCTGGCACCGGTGCTGGCCGGCCTACTCGCCCTCGGCATCCTCTACGGCGGCGGCCGGGCCCGGCCGGCGGAGGCGTACGGCGTCAGCGCCGTCGTGCTCTTTCCGGTGCTGGCCTGGCAGGCCAAGATCCTGCTGGACGTCGAACCGGACGTGCAGCGCCGGCTGGCCATGGTGTCGGTAGGGCCGGCCCGCGAGTGGATCGCCGGGCTGCTCGCGGCCCTGGCCGCCGGGGTGGGCACGGTGCTGGTGGCGTTGGGATTCCCGTGGCTGGTCGGCGGGGTGACCACGCCAGGCCCGGGTGACCTGCCGGTGGTGGCGGCGCTGGCGCTCGGGCTCTGGGCCCACCTGCTTGCCCTGCTACCGGCGGTGGCCCTGGGCGCGCTGGCGAGCCGGGCGCTGACCCGCACCGCCGGCTACGGCGTCGCGGTGCTCGCGGTGGGTGCGGTCGGCACCCTGGCACTGGGCCTGCGCGGCTCGGTGGCGCCCTGGCTGGTGCCGCCGGTGCTGACCACCGCCCGGGTGCTCGCCGGTTCCCTGCCGGCCGGCACCGCCCTGCTGCTCTCCGGCTGGGCGCTCGCCTGGGCCGGGGTGGCGCTGACCGGCTACGCCTGGTGGCGACGGACCCGCCCCTGACCCGGACCTGGAGGCAGCGGTCCCCTGACCGTCCGCCGACCACCCACCCGTCGCGACCTGATGTGGCGGGGCCCGATCTGGTCCGATCCGGGCCGGCGTGGCATGGCTTCACTTGGTCCGTCGCGGCCTGATGTGGCGGGGTGGGGCCAGATCTGGTCGGATCTGGTCCGGTGTGTCATGGCTTCACCTGGTCCGACGCGGCCTGACGTGGCGGGGCCGGATCTGGTCCGATCTGGCCGGGCTGTGTCATGGCTCCGCCTGGTCCGACGCGGCCTGATGGGGCGGGGCGGGGCCCGATCGGGTCCGATCTGGCCGGGCTGTGTCATGGCTCCGCCTGGTCCGATGCGACCTGATGGGGCGGGTGGGGGCCGGATCTGGTCCGGCGTGGCATGGCTTCACCTGGCCGACGCGACCTGACGTGGCTGGGGTCGGCGCGGCCCTGTCCCGATCCGGCTCGACGTGGCCTGACGTGGTTGGCTCGGCCCGGCCTTCTCCTGATCCGGCTCGGTCTGGTCGGGCCGTTGCTGCTCGACCTCGCACTGTTCCCGACCTGCCGGCAACAGTCGCGGGCTCGCCAAGATCGTGCTCGATCCTGGTTGTAGTGGCCTCAGCGCCGCGCGAGACCACTACAACCAGGAAGCTGCACGATCTTGGCGCTGGCGCTGGCGCTGGCGCTGGCGCTGGCGTTGGGGTGGGTGCCGGGCCGGCCCGGCTGGGGCTGAGGGCCGGGCTGGCGCTGAGGGCCGGGCTGGGGCGAGAAGGTGGGGCGAGAGGGCGGGTGGGGGCGATTTGGCGATGGGTGGACGTGTCGCGTAACCTGGGCCGGTAGTTCCACCCAGAGACCGCTGGTCACCGTGCTTTGGCACGGTCGAAGGCTCCGCGACGACGGGCGACCCGCGCAGGGCGGTAAGCGTAATACGGTTCCTCACCGTGGTCTGCCGACCATGGTGATCGCTCCGGTCCTCGCCCCGCGCGCCCTGCGCCGGGGCTTTTTCGTTGTCGTGACGCCTTCGGCGCCGTCGCAGGGCCTTGTGCTCCCCGACGGCGACCAGCTCCGAGTAACGAGAGAGGAGGGACATGGCGGACAAGCCGATCCGGGCCGACAAGGCCACGGCCGTCGCTGAGCTGACCGAGAGCTTCCGTACCTCGGGCGCTGCGGTGCTCACCGAGTACCGTGGTCTGACGGTTTCCCAGCTCACCCAGCTGCGGCGCTCGCTCGGCAAGGAGACCACCTACACGGTCGCGAAGAACACGCTGGCAAAGCGTGCCGCGACCGAGGCGGGCATCTCCGGCCTCGACGAGCTGTTCACCGGTCCTACCGCGCTGACTTTCGTTTCGGGCGACGTCGTCGAGGCGGCGAAGGGTCTTCGCGACTTCGCGAAGGCCAACCCGAAGCTCGTCATCAAGGGCGGTGTCTTCGAGGGCAAGGCCATTTCCGCGGCCGAGGTCACGAAGCTCGCCGACCTGGAGTCCCGTGAGGTGCTGCTGGCCAAGCTGGCCGGCGCGATGAAGGGCAACCTGAGCAAGGCCGCGGCCCTGTTCCAGGCACCGCTCTCCAAGGCCGCCCGTGCGGCGGCCGCCCTGGCGGACAAGAAGCGCGAGCAGGAGGGCGCCGAGGCGGCCTGAGGCCGTCCCGGCGCACCACGTTCTTAATTTTCATTGCGAGAAAGGACGCCAGACATGGCGAAGCTCAGCACCGACGAGCTGCTCGACGCGTTCAAGGAGATGACGCTGATCGAGCTCTCTGAGTTCGTGAAGCAGTTCGAGGAGACCTTCGAGGTCACCGCCGCCGCCCCGGTCGCGGTTGCCGCTGCCGGTGGTGCCGGTGGCGCCGCCGCCGCTCCGGTCGAGGAGGAGAAGGACGAGTTCGACGTCGTCCTCGAGGCCGACGGTGGCAAGAAGATCCAGGTCATCAAGGTCGTGCGTGAGCTGACCGGCCTGGGCCTCAAGGAGGCCAAGGACGCGGTCGAGGCCGCCCCGAAGGCGATCCTGGAGAAGGTCAACAAGGAGACCGCCGAGAAGGCCAAGGCCAAGCTCGAGGGCGAAGGCGCCAAGGTCACCCTCAAGTGACCTGAGGTCGGCCTCGGGTCGACCTTGGCGGGGGCGGGCTCACGTGAGCCGTGGCACACCGCAAACTGAACGGGCGGTGATCCGACAACGGATCACCGCCCGTCATGCTTGGTGACTCCGGGTATCAGTGGCGTGAGCAGGGTGTTCGCACCCGGTGCGTGATGCGGTGGCGGCGCTGGCGGGTAGCCCGTCCGTGGGAAACCCGCCGAGCAGCCGGAAGCAGGCTCTTGACGTGGCCCCGACCTGCCAGGCACGCTGACACCAGCAAGACCTTCCGCGCTTGCGACGGCCACCTCTTGGGTATTGGCTGCGGCAGTACCAGCAGCCGCTGCATCCGAGCGGCCCGACAGGAACTCGCGTTCCGAGCGGCCGGTGCGACCCCGGTTTTCCGGGGTGCCGAGGCACGTTCCGCGACGACCTGCGGGATGGGCTGGACAGCGGTTAGCCTCTCGGCTACACTGCTAGTTTGCGCTGCCTTCCGACTTGACCCCTGCTCGGAAATGTCCGGTTACGGATATTTCTGGTGGGGTCATTGGAGTGCACGCGTACCAGCCGTTCTGCAGCACCGGTCCTCGGAAGGACGCATCTTGGCAGCTTCCCGCCCTGCGAAGACCAGTCGTACGTCGAGCGCTTTCGCTCCCCGCCGAGTTTCTTTCGGCAGGATCACCGAACACCTCGAGGTCCCCAACCTCCTTGCCATCCAGAACGAGTCCTTCGACTGGCTCGTCGGCAACGAGGCTTGGCAGGGCCGGTCGGCGGACGACCCGCACGCACGCTCGGGTCTCGCGGAAATCCTCGACGAGATCAGTCCCATTGAGGACTTCTCCGGCACCATGTCGCTGTCCTTCTCGGCACCGCGCTTCGACGAGGTCAAGGCCTCGATCGAGGAGTGCAAGGAGAAGGACCTGACCTACTGCGCCCCACTGTTCGTGACGGCGGAGTTCACCAACAACACCACCGGCGAGATCAAGAGCCAGACGGTGTTCATGGGTGACTTCCCGATGATGACGCCCAAGGGCACCTTCATCATCAACGGCACCGAGCGCGTCGTGGTCAGCCAGCTCGTCCGGTCTCCGGGCGTGTACTTCTCCAAGGAGCCGGACAAGACCTCCGACCGCGACCTCTCCAGCGTCAAGGTCATCCCCAGTCGGGGTGCCTGGCTGGAGTTCGACATCGACAAGCGCGACACGGTCGGCGTCCGCATCGACCGTAAGCGCCGGCAGGCCGTCACGGTCCTGCTCAAGGCCATCGGTTGGTCCGCCGAGCAGATCCGCGAGAAGTTCGGCTGGTCCGAGCTGATGATGACCACGCTCGAGAAGGACCACATCGCCGGCCAGGACGAGGCCCTGCTCGACATCTACCGCAAGCTCCGCCCTGGCGAGCCGCCGACCCGCGAGAACGCCCAGACCCTGCTCGACAACCTCTTCTTCAACCCGAAGCGGTACGACGTCGCCAAGGTCGGGCGCTACAAGTTCAACAAGAAGCTCGAGCTGAGCGTGCCGATCACCACGGGCACGCTCACCGAGGACGACGTCGTCGCCACCGTGGAGTACCTCTGCCGGCTGCACGCCGGTGAGGACGGCTACGAGGCCGACGACATCGACCACTTCGGCAACCGTCGCCTGCGTACCGTGGGCGAGCTGATCCAGAACCAGGTCCGGGTCGGTCTCTCCCGGATGGAGCGGGTCGTCCGCGAGCGGATGACCACCCAGGACGTCGAGGCGATCACGCCGCAGACCCTGATCAACATCCGCCCGGTGGTGGCGGCGATCAAGGAGTTCTTCGGTACGTCGCAGCTGTCCCAGTTCATGGACCAGACCAACCCGCTGGCGGGCCTGACCCACCGGCGGCGGCTGAGCGCGCTCGGCCCGGGTGGTCTGTCCCGGGAGCGGGCCGGCTTCGAGGTCCGTGACGTGCACCCGTCCCACTACGGCCGGATGTGCCCGATCGAGACGCCGGAAGGCCCGAACATCGGCCTGATCGGCGCGCTGTCCACCTTCGCCCGGGTCAACCCGTTCGGCTTCATCGAGACGCCGTACCGGAAGGTCGTCGAGGGTCGGGTCACCGACCAGATCGACTACCTGACCGCGGACGAGGAGGACCGGTTCGTCAAGGCGCAGGCCAACGCGCCCCTCAAGGCGGACGGCACGTTCGCCGAGGACCGGGTGCTGTGTCGCCGTAAGGGTGGCGAGACCGAGGACGTGGTCCCCGGTGCCGTCGACTACATGGACGTGTCGCCGCGGCAGATGACCTCGGTCGCGACCGCGATGATCCCGTTCCTGGAGCACGACGACGCCAACCGCGCGCTGATGGGCGCCAACATGCAGCGTCAGGCGGTGCCGCTGGTCAAGGCGGAGTCGCCGCTGGTGGGCACCGGCATGGAATACCGTGCCGCGGTCGACGCCGGTGACGTGGTGGTGGCCGAGGTCGGTGGCATGATCGAGGATCTCTGCGCCGACTACATCACCATCCACCAGGACGACGGCCACCGCCGGACGTACCTGCTGCACAAGTTCCGCCGCTCCAACGCCGGCTCCTGCGTCAACCAGAAGCCGGTCGTCTTCGAGGGCGACCGCGTCGAGGCCGGCCAGGTCATCGCCGACGGTCCGTGCACCGACGAGGGCGAGATGGCGCTCGGACGCAACCTGCTGGTGGCGTTCATGTGCTGGGAGGGCCACAACTACGAGGACGCGATCATCCTGTCGCAGCGCCTCGTGCAGCAGGACGTGCTCACCTCGATCCACATCGAGGAGCACGAGGTCGACGCCCGGGACACCAAGCTCGGCCCGGAGGAGATCACCCGGGACATCCCGAACGTCAGCGAGGAGATGCTCGCCGACCTCGACGAGCGCGGCATCATCCGGATCGGCGCGGAGGTCGTCCCCGGCGATATCCTGGTCGGCAAGGTCACGCCGAAGGGCGAGACCGAGTTGACCCCGGAGGAGCGGCTGCTCCGCGCGATCTTCGGTGAGAAGGCGCGTGAGGTCCGGGACACCTCGCTGAAGGTGCCGCACGGCGAGACCGGCACGGTCATCGGGGTGCGGACCTTCTCCCGCGAGGACGGCGACGAGTTGCCGCCGGGCGTCAACGAGCTGGTCCGGGTGTACGTCGCCCAGAAGCGCAAGATCCAGGACGGCGACAAGCTCGCCGGCCGGCACGGCAACAAGGGTGTCATCTCGAAGATCCTGCCGATCGAGGACATGCCGTTCCTGGAGGACGGCACCCCGGTCGACATCGTGCTGAACCCGCTGGGTGTGCCGTCCCGGATGAACATCGGCCAGGTCCTGGAGACCCACCTCGGGTGGGTGGCCAAGACGGGCTGGAGCGTGGACGGCGACGACACCGACTGGAAGCGTCAGCTCCGGTCGATCGAGGCGCACGAGTCCGAGCCGGACACCAACGTGGCCACGCCGGTCTTCGACGGTGCCCGCGAGGAGGAGATCTCCGGTCTGCTCTCGTCGACCCTGCCCAACCGGGACGGCAAGCAGCTGATCGGTTCCTCCGGCAAGGCGCAGCTGTTCGACGGTCGTTCCGGCGAGCCGCTGCCCGACCCGATCGCGGTCGGTTACATCTACATCCTGAAGCTCAACCACCTGGTCGACGACAAGATCCACGCGCGTTCGACCGGTCCGTACTCGATGATCACGCAGCAGCCGCTGGGTGGTAAGGCGCAGTTCGGTGGCCAGCGTTTCGGTGAGATGGAGTGCTGGGCCATGCAGGCGTACGGCGCCGCCTACGCCCTGCAGGAACTGCTGACCATCAAGTCCGACGACGTCCTGGGCCGGGTCAAGGTCTACGAGGCGATCGTCAAGGGCGAGAACATCCCCGAGCCGGGCATCCCGGAGTCGTTCAAGGTGTTGCTCAAGGAGCTCCAGTCGCTGTGCCTGAACGTCGAGGTGCTCAGCAGCGACGGGGTGGCCCTGGAGATGCGCGAGACCGACGACGAGGTGTTCCGGGCCGCGGAGGAGCTGGGCATCGACCTGTCCCGGCGCGAGCCGAGCTCGGTCGAAGAGGTGTAGGTGGTGGCGGTGGGGGTCGGCCGATTCGTTCGGGCGGTCAGGCGTGAGTCCGACGTGAGTCGGCCGGCCCCCACCCCCGCCCGTGATCTAGCTGTACAGACGACGACATAGGGGACATAGTGCTCGACGTCAACTTCTTCGACGAGCTGCGTATCGGCCTCGCGACCGCGGATGACATCCGCCAGTGGTCGCACGGTGAGGTCAAGAAGCCTGAGACGATCAACTACCGCACCCTCAAGCCGGAGAAGGACGGGCTCTTCTGCGAGAAGATCTTCGGCCCTCAGCGGGACTGGGAGTGCTACTGCGGTAAGTACAAGCGGGTCCGGTTCAAGGGCATCATCTGTGAGCGCTGTGGCGTCGAGGTGACCCGGTCCAAGGTCCGCCGTGAGCGGATGGGGCACATCGAGCTGGCCGCTCCGGTGACCCACATCTGGTACTTCAAGGGCGTCCCGAGCCGGCTGGGCTACCTGCTGGACCTCGCCCCCAAGGACCTCGAAAAGATCATCTACTTCGCCTCGTACGTCGTGACGAGCGTGGACGCCGAGGCGCGTCACCGTGACCTCTCGACGATCGAGAACGAGATCCTCGCCGAGAAGCGGCAGTCCGAGAACAGCCGCGACTCGGAGATCGAGAAGCGGGCCGCGAAGCTCGAGGCCGACCTGGCCGAGCTGGAGGCCGAGGGTGCCAAGGCGGACGTCCGGCGCAAGGTCAAGGAGGGCGGAGAGCGCGAGATGCGCCAGATCCGCGACCGGGCCCAGCGCGAGATCGACCGCCTCGACGAGGTCCTGGACACCTTCCGCAAGCTCGACTCGAAGCAGTTGGTCACCGACGAGCTGCTCTACCGCGAGCTGCGTGACCGGTTCGGCGAGTACTTCACCGGCGGCATGGGTGCCGAGGCCATCAAGGCGCTGGTCCAGAACATGGACCTCGACGCCGAGGCCGAGAGCCTGCGCGAGACCATCCGCTCCGGCAAGGGCCAGCGCAAGATCCGCGCGCTCAAGCGGCTGAAGGTCGTCGCGGCGTTCCTGAACACCCGCAACTCGCCGCTGGGCATGGTGCTGGACTGCGTCCCGGTCATCCCGCCGGACCTGCGCCCGATGGTGCAGCTCGACGGTGGCCGCTTCGCGACCTCCGACCTCAACGACCTGTACCGCCGTGTGATCAACCGGAACAACCGGCTCAAGCGGCTGATCGACCTCGGCGCCCCCGAGATCATCGTCAACAACGAGAAGCGGATGCTCCAGGAGGCCGTCGACGCGTTGTTCGACAACGGCCGTCGGGGCCGGCCGGTCACCGGTCCGGGTAACCGCCCGCTCAAGTCGCTGTCCGACATGCTCAAGGGCAAGCAGGGCCGGTTCCGGCAGAACCTGCTCGGCAAGCGCGTCGACTACTCCGGCCGTTCGGTCATCGTGGTCGGCCCCAAGCTGAAGCTGCACCAGTGCGGCCTGCCCAAGCAGATGGCGCTGGAGCTGTTCAAGCCGTTCGTGATGAAGCGGCTGGTCGACCTCAACCACGCGCAGAACATCAAGTCCGCCAAGCGGATGGTCGAGCGGCAGCGGCCGGTCGTGTGGGACGTGCTGGAAGAGGTCATCGGCGAGCACCCGGTGCTGCTCAACCGCGCGCCGACCCTGCACCGTCTGGGCATCCAGGCGTTCGAGCCGCAGCTGGTCGAGGGCAAGGCGATCCAGATCCACCCGCTGGTCTGCACCGCGTTCAACGCCGACTTCGACGGTGACCAGATGGCGGTGCACGTGCCGCTGTCGGCCGAGGCCCAGGCCGAGGCGCGGATCCTGATGCTGTCGTCGAACAACATCCTCAAGCCGGCCGACGGCAAGCCGGTCACCATGCCCACCCAGGACATGGTCATCGGTCTCTACCACCTCACCCACCTGACCCCGGGTGGCATCGGTGAGGGCCGGGCGTTCAGCTCGGACGCCGAGGCGCGGATGGCCTTCGACGCGGGCGAGCTGCACCTGCAGACCCCGGTCAAGATCCGGTTGCGGGACGTGATCGGTGTCGACAACGGCAACGGCGGCGAGCCCTGGGTCGCCCCCGAGGGCTGGGTCGAGGGTCAGCCGCTGACCGTGGAGACCACGCTGGGTCGGGTCCTGTTCAACGAGACGCTGCCGCAGGGCTACCGGTTCGTGAACTACGAGATCCGCAAGGGCCAGCTCTCCGCGATCGTCAACGACCTCGCCGAGCGCTTCCCGAAGGTGGCGCTGGCCGCCACCCTGGACGGGCTCAAGGAGGCCGGCTTCCACTGGGCCACCTGGTCCGGCGTCACCATCGGCATGGAGGACGTCATCGCGCCGCCGCGCAAGGCGGAGATCCTGGCGAAGTACGAGGCGGAAGCCGACCGGATCGACAAGCAGTACCAGCGTGGTCTGATGACCGCCGAGGAGCGTCGCGGCGAACTCATCGAGATCTGGACCAAGGCGACCAACGAGGTCGCCAAGGAGATGGACACCGCGCTGCCGCAGGAGAACCCGCTGTGGAAGATGATCAACTCGGGTGCCCGCGGTAACCTGCTCCAGCTCCGGCAGATCGCGGCGATCCGTGGTCTGGTGGCCAACCCGAAGGGCGAGATCATCCCGCGGCCGATCAAGGCCAGCTACCGGGAGGGTCTGTCCGTGCTGGAGTACTTCATCTCCACCCACGGTGCCCGTAAGGGTCTGGCCGACACCGCGCTGCGTACCGCCGACTCGGGTTACCTGACCCGTCGTCTGGTGGACGTCTCGCAGGACGTGATCATCCGCGAGGAGGACTGCGGCACCGACCGGGCGATCCCGATGCAGATCGGCGAGCGTCTGGAGGGCGGCCGGCTGGTCGTGCACGAGCACGCCGAGACCAGCGTGCACGCCCGTACCCTGGCCGACGACATCAAGGGGCCGGACGGCACCGTGGTGGCCCACCGGGGTCAGGACATCAACTCCATCGGGGTCGACAAGATCGTCGCCGCCGGGGTGGAGACGGTCCGGGTGCGCAGCGTGCTCACCTGCGAGTCGAAGCTGGGCGTCTGCGGTGCGTGCTACGGCCGCTCGCTGCCGACCGGCAAGACCGTGGACGTCGGCGAGGCGGTCGGCATCATCGCCGCCCAGTCGATCGGTGAGCCGGGTACCCAGCTGACGATGCGTACCTTCCACACCGGTGGCGTCGCGGGTGAGGACATCACCCAGGGTCTGCCGCGTGTGCAGGAGATCTTCGAGGCCCGGATCCCGAAGGGCAAGGCGCCCATCGCCGACACCCCGGGTCGGGTCCGGATCGAGGACGGCGAGCGGTCCCGCAAGATCATCGTGGTGCCCGACGACGGCAGCGAGGAGATCGTCTACGACAAGATCTCCAAGCGGGTCCGGCTGCGGACCCACGACGGGGACCACGTCGCGGTCGGCGAGAAGCTCACCGAGGGCACCATCGACCCGCACGAGCTGCTGCGGATCATGGGTCCGCGGGCGGTCCAGGTCCACCTGACCCAGGAGGTCCAGGAGGTCTACCGCTCGCAGGGTGTGCTCATCCACGACAAGCACATCGAGATCATCATCCGCCAGATGCTCAAGCGGGTGACGGTCATCGACTCCGGCTCGACCGAGTTCCTGCCGGGCGTGCTGGTCGACCGGGCGCTGTTCGAGTCGGAGAACCGCCGGCTCGTCGGTGAGGGTGGCGAGCCCGCCGCCGGTCGTCCGGTGCTGATGGGTATCACCAAGGCCTCGCTGGCCACCGACTCCTGGCTCTCGGCGGCCTCCTTCCAGGAGACCACCCGGGTGCTGACCGACGCGGCGATCAACTCGCGCAGCGACTCGCTGGTCGGCCTCAAGGAGAACGTGATCATCGGTAAGCTCATCCCGGCCGGTACCGGCATCAGCAAGTACCGCAACGTCCGGGTCGAGCCGACCGAGGAGGCGAAGGCCAAGGTCTACTCGATGACCGGCTACCCGGAGACCGACTACGGCTTCGGGCCGGCCAGCGGCCAGGCAGTTCCGCTGGACGACTTCGACTTCGGGTCGTACCGCTGAGCAAGTTCTGACGAAGGCCCCCGGCAGCACGCCGGGGGCCTTCGTCGTTTCCGGGGCCCGGCGGGACCCGCCATCGGGGCCGGGCCCGCCGGGGGAGTGCCCGGTACGACCGTCGGCCGGGCATGATGGTGGGCATGACGACCGCTGCGGGGCAGGTGCCGGTGGCGCACCAGCCGCCACGTCATCCACTCGACCCCGACCCGGTGCGCGCCACGAAGGCGCGGGCCGTCTTCGCGCTCGGGTTGATCGGGGCGTTGACCGGGCTCTTCGTCGGTGGGGTGGTGCCCGCCACGATCGCCCTCCAGTTGGCCCGGCAGGCCCGCCGGGAGGCGTACGCCTCGGGTGGTTTCCTCACCGGTGCGGCCTGGCTGCGGCGGGGGGAGCGGTTGGCCTGGGCGGGGCTGGTGCTGGTCGCGGTCGCGGTGGTGACGCTGGTGGTGATCGGCGTGGTCCGGCTGGCCGGGTCCCCCTACGGGCAGGACTTCGCGCCGAACGTCGACTGACCCGTCGGGGTGATGATCCGGCAGGGGGCACCCGCGGTGCGCGGCGGCGGTAGCCTGGCCGGTGTCCGTCGCGTGACGGTGGACCCCGCATCGCGACAGGAGGACCCCGTGACGGAACCGGCGCCGCCGTCGGGAGGCGACCCGGGCGGACCGCCCGCCGGCTCCCCGGGTCCCGGCAACGACTCCGGGGCACCCGACCGGCCCGATCCGTGGGCCGCCGGCCCCTGGGGGGCACCGTCGCTCCCCGGGCCCGTCCACGGCACCGGAATCCCGCCGGAGGCCGCTCCGATCGGGTACGCCCCTCCGCCGGCCCAGCCGGCCCCCTCCGCCGCCGGGCCGTTTCCGGCAGTTGGCGGATCACTGCGGGGCCCGCTGTCCCACCCACCGCCGGGCGGGGCCTACCCGGGGCCGGGTGGGTCGTATCCCGGGGCGGGGTCGTCGGGGATGCCGCCCGGGTCGTACCCGGGACAGCCGGCCGGGGCGGGCTGGCCGGCGCCCTCGGGACACCGACCCGGGCCGCTGCCCCCACCACCGCCGGACGCCCCGCGCCCCCCTAAGCGGGTCGAACCGGTCCCCGGCACACCCTTCGCGGTGGTCCACCTCGACGTTCCGGCGGTCACCTCCGGCCCGGCGGTGGGGTCCCTGATCGCCGGGGTGGTGTCGATCCTGGTGTCGTTCCTGGTGATCTGCTTCGGGGTCGGTGGGGCGCAGCTCGGCGGGGCCTGGGCGGCCGGCGCATTCACCGTGCCCGGCGCGCTGGCCGGCGCGGCGGCGATCGTCGCCGGGTTGCTGGCCCGTCGGCAGATCCGTCGGGCCGCGCCACCGCCGGCGGTGCGGTTCACCGGTCGGGGCCTGGCCACGGCCGGGATCAGTTGTGGCGGGGTGGGGCTGGTGCTCAGCCTGCTGGGGTTGGGGCTGGCGTTGCTGGTGCAGCTGGCGTGACCCCCGTCGCCCGGGGGTGACGGGCTGCGGCACGCGGCAGCCGGTACACTGGAGGTCCTAGGGGCCCGCCACGGGCGAGCAGCCAGGGCGTACGGCGTGGCCGACGGGGTTCTGAGACCCGGCGGACCAGCCCGTTTTGACCTGCGAGGCTGTGGTAGGTACTCTTTCCCCTTGCGCCCGGGCATGCCCGGGCAACTCGTGCGTGCGCGGGATCCGGATCGGTCCGGAGATCACGCGGCCGTACGACACAGCCCAGGACCCGGCGTGCGGACGACCACGCGCCGGTGACAGAAATCCGGTGCGCGCGCGAGCGACCGCGCTGGAACCGTGAATCGGGCGACACGCCCGACCGCGGGTGCCGGGACTTCCGTGAGGTGGTCCCGGTCGGAATGTAGGAGAGTCGGCCATCAGGTCGGCTAACGAGCAGACGGCGCGGTCGCGTGAGCGGCCGAAGGGAGCGGAGAAACCCGGTGCCCACCATTCAGCAGCTGGTCCGAAAGGGCCGCCAGGCCAAGACGACCAAGACCAAGACCCCGGCGCTGAAGGGATCCCCTCAGCGGCGCGGTGTGTGCACCCGCGTGTACACCACCACCCCCAAGAAGCCGAACTCGGCGCTCCGCAAGGTCGCTCGTGTCAAGCTCAGCAGCCAGATCGAGGTGACCGCCTACATCCCGGGCGTGGGTCACAACCTGCAGGAGCACTCGATCGTGCTCGTCCGCGGCGGCCGGGTGAAGGACCTCCCCGGCGTGCGTTACAAGATCGTCCGCGGTTCGCTGGACACCCAGGGTGTCCGCAACCGCAAGCAGGCGCGCAGCCGTTACGGCGCGAAGAAGGAGAAGAGCTGACATGCCGCGTAAGGGACCCGCTCCGCGGAAGCCGCTGGTCGCTGACCCGGTGTACAACTCGCCTCTGGTCACCCAGCTGGTCAACAAGATCCTGATGCGCGGTAAGCGTCAGCTCGCCGAGCGCATCGTGTACGCGGCCCTGGAGGGCTGCCGCGAGAAGAGCGGCACCGACCCGGTCGTCACCCTCAAGCGGGCGATGGACAACGTCAAGCCGACCCTGGAGGTGCGCAGCCGCCGGGTCGGTGGCGCCACCTACCAGGTGCCGGTCGAGGTCCGCCCGGCCCGCGCGACCACCCTCGGTCTGCGCTGGCTGGTGACCTACTCCAAGGCCCGCCGCGAAAAGACCATGATCGAGCGGCTGATGAACGAGCTGCTGGACGCGAGCAACGGTCTGGGTGCCGCCGTCAAGCGGCGCGAGGACACCCACAAGATGGCGGAGTCCAACAAGGCCTTCGCGCACTACCGCTGGTAACAGCCTGGTTCCGGCGCCGGACCGGCGCCGGAACCGCCATCGGTCGAGTCGAGACGACGATAAGTAGGGATTGAAGTGGCCGCCGCAGACGCGCTCGCCAACGTACGCAACATCGGCATCATGGCGCACATCGATGCCGGTAAGACCACGACCACCGAGCGGATCCTGTTCTACACCGGTATCACCTACAAGATCGGTGAGGTCCACGAGGGCGCTGCCGTCATGGACTGGATGGAGCAGGAGCAGGAGCGTGGCATCACGATCACCTCCGCTGCCACCAAGTGTGAGTGGAAGGGCCACACGATCCAGATCATCGACACGCCCGGTCACGTCGACTTCACGGTCGAGGTCGAGCGGTCGCTGCGGGTGCTGGATGGTGCGGTCGCGGTCTACGACGGCGTGGCCGGCGTGGAGCCGCAGACGGAGAACGTCTGGCGGCAGGCCGACAAGTACCACGTCCCGCGGATGTGCTTCGTCAACAAGCTCGACCGTACGGGCGCGGACTTCTTCCGCTGCGTGCAGATGATGATCGACCGGCTCAACGCCACCCCGCTGGTGCTCCAGATCCCGATCGGGCTCGAGGGCGACCACATCGGTGTCGTCGACCTGATCGGCATGCGCGCCCTCACCTGGCGCGGGGAGACCCAGAAGGGTGAGGACTACGCGATCGAGGAGATCCCGGCCGACCTGGCCGACTCCGCGGCCGAGTGGCGCGAGAAGCTGATGGAGACCCTGGCCGACGTCGACGACGCGGTGATGGAGAAGTACCTGGAGGGCGAGGAGATCTCCGTCGAGGAGATCAAGGCCGCCATCCGGCGGGCCACCATCGCCAGCAAGGCCAACCCGGTGCTGTGCGGCTCGGCGTTCAAGAACAAGGGCGTGCAGCCCATGCTCGACGCCGTGGTCGACTTCCTGCCGTCGCCGCTGGACGTCCCGGCGATCGAGGGTACGGCCACCGACGGCGAGACCCCGATGGTGCGTAAGCCGTCGAAGAACGAGCCGTTCTCCGGTCTGGCCTTCAAGATCCAGACGGACAAGCACCTCGGCAAGCTCACCTACGTCCGGGTCTACTCCGGCCTGCTCGAGTCCGGCTCCCAGGTGGTCAACTCCACCAAGGACCGCAAGGAGCGGATCGGCAAGATCTACCAGATGCACGCCAACAAGCGGGAAGAGCGTCCGTCGGCGCAGGCCGGCGACATCATCGCGGTGCAGGGTCTCAAGCAGACCACCACCGGCGACACGCTCTCCGACCCGGCGAACCCGGTGATCCTGGAGTCGATGACCTTCCCGGAGCCGGTCATCTCGGTGGCGATCGAGCCGAAGACCAAGTCCGACCAGGAGAAGCTCGGCACCGCGATCCAGCGGCTGGCCGAGGAGGACCCGACCTTCCGGGTCCGGCTCGACGAGGAGACCGGCCAGACGGTCATCTCCGGCATGGGCGAGCTGCACCTGGACATCCTGGTCGACCGGATGCGTCGCGAGTTCAACGTCGAGGCCAACGTCGGCAAGCCGCAGGTGGCGTACCGCGAGACCATCCGCCGCAAGGTGGAGAAGGTCGAGTACACGCACAAGAAGCAGACCGGTGGCTCCGGCCAGTACGCCCGCGTCATCGTGAGCATCGAGCCGCTGCCGCTGGACAACGAGTCGCCGACCTACGAGTTCGCCAACGCGGTCAGCGGTGGTCGTATCCCGCGGGAGTTCATCCCGTCGGTCGACGCCGGTGCGCAGGACGCCATGCAGTACGGCATCCTCGCTGGCTTCCCGCTGGTCGGCGTCAAGCTGACCCTGCTGGACGGCCAGTACCACGAGGTCGACTCGTCGGAAATGGCATTCAAGATCGCCGGCTCGATGGTGATGAAGGACGCGGCCCGCAAGGCCGACCCGGCATTGCTCGAGCCGATGATGGCCGTTGAGGTCACCACTCCCGAGGAGAACATGGGTGACGTCATCGGCGACCTCAACTCCCGCCGCGGCATCATCCAGGCGATGGAGGAGCGCAGTGGCGCCCGCATCGTGAGGGCCCTGGTGCCGTTGTCGGAGATGTTCGGCTACGTCGGCGACCTGCGGTCGAAGACCCAGGGCCGGGCTAGCTACAGCATGCAGTTCGACTCCTACGCCGAGGTTCCGCAGAGCGTGGCGAAGGAGATCATCGCCAAGGCGACGGGTGAGTGACGCTCATCCGCTGCTGATCCGGTGAGTCGGGGCAGGTCGCGGGCGGGAATCCCGTCCGCGACCACCTCGGTCGGGTTGGATGAATCCGGGCCTGTAGGCTTCATCGCCGCAGAACCCACCAAGCTCTCCGGCCGCAGGCCGGAAAGGCTGTCGACAGAGTCCTAAGCGCCGTCCGGCGCGCCGGGGCGCGAACCAAGAAGTCCACAGGAGGACACCAGTGGCGAAGGCTAAGTTCGAGCGGACTAAGCCGCACGTCAACATCGGCACCATTGGTCACATCGACCACGGTAAGACGACGCTGACGGCGGCCATCACCAAGGTCCTGCACGACCAGTACCCGGACCTCAACCCGTACACGCCGTTCGACGAGATCGACAAGGCGCCGGAGGAGAAGGCCCGCGGTATCACGATCTCGATCGCACACGTCGAGTACCAGACCGAGGCGCGGCACTACGCGCACGTCGACTGCCCCGGGCACGCCGACTACATCAAGAACATGATCACCGGTGCCGCGCAGATGGACGGCGCGATCCTGGTGGTCGCGGCGACCGACGGCCCGATGCCGCAGACCCGCGAGCACGTGCTGCTGGCCCGTCAGGTCGGTGTGCCGTACATCGTCGTGGCGCTCAACAAGAGCGACATGGTCGACGACGAGGAGCTCCTGGAGCTCGTCGAGCTTGAGGTCCGCGAGCTGCTGTCGGCGCAGGAGTACCCGGGTGACGACCTGCCGGTCGTCCGGGTCTCGGCGCTGAAGGCCCTCGAGGGTGACCCCGAGTGGACCGGTCGCCTGCTGGAGCTGATGAACGCGGTCGACACCGCGATCCCGCAGCCCGAGCGTGAGACCGAGAAGCCGTTCCTGATGCCGATCGAGGACGTCTTCACGATCACCGGTCGTGGCACGGTCGTCACCGGTCGCGCCGAGCGCGGCATCCTCAAGCCGAACGAGGAGGTGGAGATCGTCGGCATCCGCGAGAAGTCGCAGAAGACGGTCTGCACCGGCATCGAGATGTTCCGCAAGCTGCTCGACGAGGCCCGCGCGGGCGAGAACGTCGGTCTGCTGCTGCGTGGCATCAAGCGCGAGGACGTCGAGCGCGGCATGGTGGTCGTCAAGCCGGGCACCAGCACCCCGCACACGGAGTTCGAGGCGACCGTCTACATCCTCTCCAAGGAGGAGGGCGGCCGGCACACCCCGTTCTTCCAGAACTACCGTCCGCAGTTCTACTTCCGGACCACGGACGTCACCGGTGTCGTCACCCTCCCCGAGGGCACCGAGATGGTCATGCCGGGCGACAACACCACGATGGCCGTGAAGCTCATCCAGCCCATCGCGATGGAGGACAACCTCAAGTTCGCGATCCGCGAGGGTGGTCGTACGGTCGGCGCGGGTCGCGTCACCAAGATCATCAAGTGAACTAGGTAACCCCGATTAGCGTTGCCGCCGGTCGTGCGGCATACTGGTCAGGTTGCGTAACGACGGTTAGTCGCCCGTGTCCGGCGTAAGTTGGACCTCCGGGACACTGACAATCGCGCGTAGGGTGGTTGATCGCCCCTGGCGGTCAACCACCCTCGCACGGCGTCCAGATCGCTGTGATGCGATCGGCGTCCAGACCCACCGGGTGACCAGATAGCTGCTCCGGAGACCCGGGGCGGAGCCTGGTCCGAGGGCGCGACACGCCCGACCGCGGGGGTCGGCGAAGCGGTCCTGTGCCAGCCGGTACAGGCACCCGCAACACAGCGGCATCGAGAGAAGGAACAGAAGCCACCATGGCGGGACAGAAGATCCGCATCCGGCTCAAGGCCTATGACCACGAGGTCGTCGACTCCTCGGCGCGGAAGATCGTCGAGACGGTGACGCGCACCGGGGCGCAGGTCGCGGGCCCGGTGCCGCTGCCCACGGAGATCAACCGTTTCTGCGTCATCCGCTCGCCGCACAAGTACAAGGACTCGCGCGAGCACTTCGAGATGCGTACGCACAAGCGGCTGATCGACATCATCGACCCGACCCCGAAGACGGTCGACTCGCTCATGCGCCTCGACCTGCCGGCTGGCGTCGACATCGAGATCAAGCTGTAGGGACCGGACAAATGGACAGGCAAGTCAAGGGGATCCTGGGCGCCAAGCTCGGTATGACCCAGGTCTGGGACAACAACAAGGTTGTGCCCGTGACCGTGGTTCAGGCCGGCCCGTGCGTCGTCAGCCAGGTGCGTAGCGCCGAGAAGGACGGTTACTCCGCGGTCCAGCTCGCCTACGGCACGATCGACCCGCGTAAGGCCAAGAAGCCGCTCGCCGGGCACTACGCCAAGGCGGACGTGGCGCCGCGCCGGCACATCGTCGAGCTGCGCACCTCGAACGCCGCGGACTACTCGCTGGGCCAGGAGGTCACGGTCGAGGAGTTCCCGGTCGGCGTGACCATCGACGTCACCGGCAAGACCAAGGGCAAGGGCTACGCCGGCCCGATGAAGCGGCACGGCTTCCACGGCCTGCGCGCCAGCCACGGTGTCGAGCGTAAGCACCGCTCGCCGGGCTCCATCGGCGCCTGCGCGACCCCGGGTCGCGTCTTCAAGGGCACCCGGATGGCGGGCCGGATGGGTGGCGTGCGCTACACCGTCCAGAACCTGACCGTCCAGGCGGTCGACACCGAGAACAACCTCCTGCTCGTCCGTGGTGCCATCCCCGGCCCCAAGGGCGCGCTGGTCCTGGTCCGCACCGCGGCCAAGACGAAGGTGAAGAAGGGCGGTGTGGCCAAGTGACCACCGTTGACGTCCGCAACGCCGAAGGCGCCACGAGCGGCTCCGTCGAGCTGCCCGCCGACATCTTCGACGTCCAGGCCAACATCGCGCTGATGCACCAGGTCGTGGTGGCTCAGCTCGCGGCGGCCCGGCAGGGCACCCACAAGGTCAAGACCCGCGGCGAGGTCGCCGGTGGCGGCAAGAAGCCGTACAAGCAGAAGGGCACCGGTCGGGCCCGGCAGGGCTCGATCCGCGCGCCGCAGTTCGCCGGCGGTGGCGTGGTCCACGGCCCGACGCCGCGCGACTACAGCCAGCGGACCCCGAAGAAGATGAAGGCCGCCGCCCTGCGTGGCGCCCTCTCCGACCGGGCCCGCGCCGGCCAGGTGCACGTCGTCGAGGCGTTCGTCTCGGGCGAGAAGCCGTCGACCAAGGCGGCCCTGGCGACGCTGGCCAAGCTGACCGAGGCCCGTCGGGTCCTGGTCGTGCTGAGCAGCACCGACGAGCTGAACTGGGTGTCGCTGCGCAACGAGCCGCGGGTGCACCTGATCGAGTCCGGCCAGCTCAACACGTACGACGTGCTGGTGGCCGACGACGTGGTCTTCACCAAGGACGCCCTGGACGAGTTCCTGGGCGTGCCCGCGGAGGACGGCCCTGCGGCCGAGTCCGCCGCCGAGACCACCGAGGAGGGTGGCAAGTGAGCACGATCGCCGACCCGCGGGACATCATCGTCGCGCCGGTCGTCTCGGAGAAGAGCTACAGCGAGCTGAACCGGAACTGGTACACCTTCCTGGTGCACCCGGACGCGAACAAGACCGAGATCAAGATCGCTATCCAGCAGATCTTCAACGTCCGCGTCCTGACGGTCAACACGCTCAACCGCCAGGGCAAGCGCAAGCGCACCAAGACCGGCTTCGGTCAGCGCAAGGCGACCAAGCGGGCGATCGTGAAGCTGGCTGACGGTGACCGTATCGAGGCCTTCGGCGGCCCGGTCAGCTGAGGGGTGTAGACAATGGCTATCCGTAAGTACAAGCCGACGACGCCGGGCCGACGCGGCTCCAGCGTCGCCGACTTCGCCGAGATCACCCGGTCCACGCCGGAGAAGTCCCTGCTGGCTCCGCTGCCCAAGAAGGGTGGCCGCAACGCCCACGGCCGGATCACCACCCGGCACCACGGCGGCGGTCACAAGCGGCAGTACCGCCTGATCGACTTCAAGCGGGTCGACAAGGACGGCGTGCCGGCGAAGGTCGCGCACATCGAGTACGACCCGAACCGCACCGCGCGTATCGCGCTGCTGCACTACGCCGACGGCGAGAAGCGCTACATCCTCGCGCCGAAGGACATGAAGCAGGGCGACCGGGTCGAGTCCGGTCCGGGTGCCGACATCAAGCCGGGCAACAACCTGCCGCTGCGCAACATCCCGGTCGGTACCACCATCCACAACGTGGAGCTGCGTCCGGGCGGCGGCGCCAAGCTGGCCCGTTCGGCCGGCGTCGGCATCCAGCTGCTCGGCCGGGAGGGCGTCTACGCGACCCTGCGTATGCCGTCCGGTGAAATCCGGCGGGTCGACGTGCGCTGCCGCGCCAGCATCGGCGAGATCGGCAACGCCGACCAGTCGAACATCAACTGGGGCAAGGCCGGCCGGATGCGCTGGAAGGGCAAGCGCCCGACCGTCCGTGGTGTCGCGATGAACCCGGTCGACCACCCGCACGGTGGTGGTGAGGGTAAGACCTCCGGTGGTCGTCACCCGGTGAACCCGCAGGGTAAGCCCGAGGGCCGCACCCGTCGTAAGGGCCAGCCGAGCGACCGGCTGATCGTCCGCCGCCGCTACGCCACGCGTAAGCGCGGCTGAGGGAGATAGAGCATGCCTCGCAGCCTGAAGAAGGGCCCGTTCATCGACGACCACCTGCTCAAGAAGGTGGAGACGCAGAACGACAAGGGCTCGAAGAACGTCATCAAGACCTGGTCGCGCCGCTCGACGATCATCCCCGAGATGCTCGGGCACACGATCGCCGTGCACGACGGACGCAAGCACGTCCCGGTGTTCGTGACCGAGGCCATGGTCGGGCACAAGCTCGGCGAGTTCGCGCTGACCCGCACGTTCAAGGGTCACGAGAAGGACGACCGGAAGAGCCGCCGGCGCTGACGCCGCGGGCATACGGATAGAGGAACAAGGGGTTACAGCGATGCCAGGAAAGGGCGACGCTCCGGTGCTTCCGGGCGCGCGGGCGGTTGCGCGACACGTGCGCATCTCGCCGATGAAGGCGCGCCGGGTGGTCAACCTCGTCCGCGGCCTGCCCGCGAAGGAGGCGCTCACGGTGCTGCAGTTCGCGCCGCAGGCGGCGAGTGAGCAGGTGTACAAGGTGCTCGCGAGCGCGATCGCCAACGCGGAGAACAACGAGCGGCTGGACCCCGACGCGCTGCTCGTCAGCGAGGCGTTCGTCGACGAGGGCCCGACGATGAAGCGGTTCCGGCCGCGGGCGCAGGGCCGGGCGTACCGGATCCGCAAGCGCACCTGCCACATCACCGTGGCGGTCGAGGCGGTCGCGCCGGCCGCGCCGAAGAAGTCCGCGGCGAAGAAGGCGGCACCGGCGCAGCAGGCCGAGCCCGCGGCGACCGAAAGTAAGACGGAGGGTGCCGAGTAATGGGTCAGAAGGTTCACCCCACTGGATTCCGGCTCGGCATCTCGACCGACTGGAAGTCCCGCTGGTTCGCGGACAAGCTCTACAAGGACTACATCGGCGAGGACGTCAAGATCCGCCGGATGATGTCCAAGGGGCTCGAGCGCGCCGGCATCTCCAAGGTCGACATCGAGCGCACCCGGGACCGCGTCCGGGTCGACATCCACACCGCCCGGCCGGGCATCGTCATCGGCCGTAAGGGTGCGGAGGCCGACCGGATCCGCGGCGAGCTGGAGAAGCTCACCGGCAAGCAGGTGCAGCTGAACATCATCGAGGTGAAGAACCCCGAGTCGGACGCGCAGCTGGTCGCCCAGGGTGTCGCCGAGCAGCTCTCCAGCCGGGTCAGCTTCCGTCGGGCCATGCGCAAGTCGATGCAGTCGGCGATGAAGAACCCCGTCTGCAAGGGCATCCGGGTGCAGGTCTCGGGCCGCCTCGGTGGCGCCGAGATGAGCCGCACGGAGTTCTACCGCGAGGGTCGGGTCCCGCTGCACACGCTGCGGGCCAACATCGAGTACGGCTTCTTCGAGGCCCGTACCACCTTCGGCCGGATCGGCGTGAAGGTCTGGATCTACAAGGGCGACGCCGTCCCGGGCCGGGAGGCCCCGGCCGAGGCCGGTCCGTCCCGCCCGCGTCGTGGTGAGCGTGGCGACCGGCCCGAGCGGCCGCGTCGTGGCCGGTCGGGTTCGTCCGGTACGACCGCCGGCGGTACCGAGGCCGGCCGGGCTGCCGCGACCACCATCGCGCAGCAGGCCGAGACGCCGAGTGGCGAGCCCGTCGACAGTTCCGCTGTCGCCGCGGCCGCCACCCAGCCGGCAGAAACGCAGCAGGAGGGCTGACAGATGCTGATGCCGCGCAAGCCCCCGAAGGGCTTCCGCAAGCCGCACCACCCGGACCGCCACGGCGCGTCCAAGGGCGGTAACCGGGTGGTGTTCGGCGAGTTCGGGATCCAGGCTCTCGAGCCGGCGTACGTGACGAACCGGCAGATCGAGTCGGCACGTATCGCCATGACCCGGCACATCAAGCGTGGTGGCAAGGTCTGGATCACGGTCTTCCCGGACCAGGCCCTCACCAAGAAGCCGGCCGAGACCCGGATGGGTTCCGGTAAGGGCTCGCCCGAGTGGTGGGTCGCGAACGTCAAGCCGGGGCGGGTGCTCTTCGAGATGTCCTTCCCCAACGAGCAGATCGCGCGAGAGGCGATGCGTCGCGCGATCCACAAGCTCCCGATGAAGTGCCGCATTGTTACGCGCGAAGTGGGTGAATCCTGATGGCAGCGGGCGTCAAGCCTTCCGAGCTGCGTGAGCTCTCCGAGGAGGAGCTGGTCACGAAGCTGCGCGAGGCCAAGGCGGAGCTGTTCAACCTCCGCGTGCAGGCCGCCACCGGTCAGCTGGACAACAACCGGCGGTTGCAGGTCATCCGTCGGGAGATCGCCCGGATCTACACGATCATGCGTGAGCGCGAGCTGGGTCTCTCGGCCGCGCCGACTGAGGTGACTGCATCATGAGCGAGACCGAGAACACCACCGCCGACGTGCGGGCCCGCCGTAAGGTTCGTGAGGGCCTGGTGGTCAGCGACAAGATGGACAAGACCGTCGTGGTCGAGGTCGAGGACCGCGTCAAGCACGCGTTGTACGGCAAGATCATGCGTCGTACCCGCAAGCTGAAGGTGCACGACGAGCCGAACGCCGCCGGCATCGGCGACCGGGTCCTGATCATGGAGACCCGGCCGCTGTCCGCCACCAAGCGTTGGCGCATCGTGGAGATCCTCGAGAAGGCCAAGTAGCGAAGGCTCGAGCTCGGCCGGTTTCGGTCGGGCGCAGGTTCCGCCAGGCTCCGGCCGCCCTCGACGGGCGGCCGGAGAACCGGCAGACATAGGAGATAGACGTGATTCAGCAGGAGTCGCGACTGCGCGTCGCCGACAACACGGGTGCCCGGGAGATCCTGTGCATCCGGGTTCTCGGTGGCTCCGGTCGGCGCTACGCGAGCATCGGCGACGTCATCGTGGCCACCGTCAAGGACGCGATCCCGGGTGCCGGTGTGAAGAAGGGCGACGTCGTCAAGGCCGTCGTCGTCCGCACCGCCAAGGAGAAGCGGCGGCCGGACGGCTCGTACATCCGTTTCGACGAGAACGCCGCCGTCATCATCAAGGACGGCGGGGACCCGCGCGGGACCCGCATCTTCGGCCCGGTGGGTCGTGAGCTGCGGGACAAGCGGTTCATGAAGATCATTTCCCTCGCGCCGGAGGTGTTGTGACCGTGAAGGTCAAGAAGGGCGACACGGTCATCGTCATCGCCGGCAAGGACAAGGGTGCCAAGGGTAAGGTCATCGCGGCCTACCCACGGCAGGACAAGGTCCTCGTCGAAGGCGTGAACCGGGTCAAGAAGCACACCCGTATCAGCACCACCCAGCGTGGCGCCAAGACCGGTGGCATCGTCACCCAGGAGGCCCCGATCCACGTCTCGAACGTGCAGGTCCTGGACTCCGACGGGAAGCCGACCCGGGTCGGTTACCGCTTCGACGACAACGGCCAGAAGGTCCGCATCGCGCGTAGCACCGGTAAGGACCTGTGATGACCACGGCTACCGAAACCAAGACCCTGCCGCGCCTCAAGGAGCGGTACCGCAACGAGATCGTGGCCAAGCTGCAGGAGCAGCACAACTTCGGCAACCCCATGCAGGTGCCGCGGTTGGTCAAGATCGTCGTCAACATGGGCGTCGGCGAGGCCGCCCGCGACGCCAAGCTGATCGACGGCGCCGTGCGCGACCTGGCCACGATCACCGGCCAGAAGCCGCAGGTGCGGCGGGCCACCAAGTCGATCGCGCAGTTCAAGCTGCGTGAGGGCATGCCGATCGGCGCGAAGGTGACCCTGCGCGGCGACCGGATGTGGGAGTTCCTGGACCGGCTGCTGTCGATCGCGCTGCCGCGTATCCGTGACTTCCGCGGCCTCGACGGACGCAAGCTGGACGGGCACGGCAACTACACGTTCGGCCTGACCGAGCAGTCGGTGTTCCACGAGATCGACCAGGACCGGATCGATCGCCAGCGGGGCATGGACATCACGGTGGTCACGACCGCCACGACCGACGACGAGGGCCGGGCGCTGCTCAAGCTCCTGGGCTTCCCGTTCAAGGAGAACTGAGATGGCCAAGAAGGCGCTGATCCTCAAGGCCGCCGCGAAGCCGAAGTTCTCGGTTCGCGCGTACACCCGCTGCCAGCGGTGCGGGCGTCCGAAGGCGGTCTACCGCAAGTTCGGTCTCTGCCGGGTGTGCATCCGGGAGATGGCCCACCGCGGTGAGCTGCCCGGCGTGTCCAAGGCTTCCTGGTAATAGCCCGGCGCGCTTCGCGCGTCAGCTGAACTGTCTCTTCGCCGTAGGCCCCGGGCCGTGCCCGGGGAACCCCGGCGAGAAAGGTTGACGAATTTCATGACGATGACCGACCCGATCGCAGACATGCTCACGCGTCTGCGTAACGCCAACCAGGCGTACCACGACCGGGTGACGATGCCCTACTCGAAGATCAAGGCGAACATCGCCGAGGTCCTCAAGGCCGAGGGTTACATCGCCACCTGGTTGGTCGAGGAGCCCGAAGAGGGTGCCGTCGGCAAGCGACTGGTCGTCGAGCTGAAGTACGGCCAGAACCGGGAGCGGAGCCTGGCCGGCATCAAGCGCGTGTCCAAGCCCGGTCTCCGGGTGTACGCCAAGTCGGACGGGCTCCCGCGGGTGCTCGGCGGGCTGGGCGTGGCGATCATTTCGACGTCCCAGGGGCTGCTCACCGACCGGCAGGCCCGCAAGCGGAGCGTTGGCGGGGAAGTCCTCGCCTTCGTCTGGTAACGGGAGACAGGTAGAAATGTCGCGTATTGGACGTAAGTCGATCCCGGTGCCTTCCGGCGTCGACATCACGATCGAGGGCCAGACCGTCAAGGTCAAGGGCCCCAAGGGCGAGCTGTCGCACACGCTCGCCGAGCCGATCAAGGCGGAGCGGGGCGAGGACGGCCAGTTGCACGTCAACCGGCCGAACGACGAGCGCAAGGCCAAGGAACTGCACGGCCTGAGCCGTACCCTGGTCGCCAACATGATCGTCGGCGTGACCGAGGGCTACCGCAAGAGCCTGGAGATCGCCGGCACCGGTTACCGGGTCACGGCCAAGGGCAAGGACCTCGAGTTCGCGCTCGGGTTCTCGCACCCGGTGCTGGTCCCCGCGCCGGACGGCATCACCTTCACGGTGGAGCGGCCGACCCTGTTCCACGTGGCCGGCATCGACAAGCAGCAGGTCGGTGAGGTCGCCGCCAACATCCGGAAGATCCGCCCGCCGGAGCCCTACAAGGGCAAGGGCGTCAAGTACCAGGGCGAGGTCATCCGCCGCAAGGCCGGAAAGGCAGGTAAGAAGTGAGCGCCACGCTGCTCAAGCGCCGCCGCGGCGTCGCCGCCAAGCGCGCCGTCGGCCGTGCGCGTCGACACTTCCGGGTCCGCAAGAACGTCAGCGGCACCGCCGAGCGTCCCCGCCTGGTGGTCACCCGCTCCCTGCGGCACATCGTCGCCCAGATCGTCGACGACACCAAGGGTCACACCCTGGCGTCGGCCTCGACCCTGGACGCGTCGCTGCGCGGTACGGACGGCGACAAGAGCGCCCTGGCCGGCAAGGTCGGCGGTCTGCTCGCCGAGCGGGCCAAGGCGGCCGGTGTGTCCAAGGTCGTCTTCGACCGCGGTGGCAACCGGTACGCGGGGCGGGTCGCCGCGCTTGCCGACGCCGCCCGCGAAGCCGGGCTCGAGTTCTAGAAACCCCGTCACGAGAGATAAGGAAGGCTGCTGATGCCAGGTCAACAGCGCCGTGGCGGCGGGTCCGGTGGCAACGAGGGTGGTCGCCGCGACAACCGCCGTGAGGGCGGCCGCGGAAACGCGCCCGTCGAGAAGACCCCGCACCTCGAGCGGGTCGTCGCGATCAACCGCGTCGCCAAGGTCGTGAAGGGTGGTCGTCGCTTCAGCTTCACCGCCCTGGTGATCGTGGGCGACGGCGACGGCACGGTCGGCGTGGGCTACGGGAAGGCCAAGGAGGTGCCCGCGGCGATCGCCAAGGGCGTCGAGGAGGCCAAGAAGCACTTCTTCAAGGTGCCGCGGATCGGTCAGTCGATCCCGCACCCGATCCAGGGTGAGGCCGCGGCCGGCGTCGTGCTGCTCAAGCCGGCGTCCGCCGGTACCGGCGTCATCGCCGGTGGCCCGGTGCGTGCCGTGCTGGAGTGCGCGGGCATCCACGACGTGCTCTCCAAGAGCCTCGGCTCGTCCAACCCCATCAACATCGTGCACGCCACGGTGGCGGCGCTGAAGGGGCTCGAGTCCCCGGAGGCCGTCGCGGCCCGTCGTGGCCTGCCGGTCGAGGACGTCGCGCCGGCCGCCATGCTGGCGTCGCGGGCGGGGGTGGCGTCCTGATGGCACGCCTGAAGGTCACCCAGCTCCGGTCCGCGATCGGGCGTAAGCAGAACCAGCGGCACTCGCTGCGTTCGCTCGGCCTGAAGCGGATCAACGACGTGGTGGTCAAGGAGGACCGTCCCGAGATTCGGGGCATGATCTTCGCGGTCAGCCACCTCGTGAAGGTCGAGGAGGTCGAGTAATGACGATCAAGGTTCACCACCTGCGTCCGGCCCCGGGCGCCAAGACCGCGAAGACCCGGGTGGGTCGCGGTGAGGGCTCCAAGGGCAAGACCGCCGGTCGCGGCACCAAGGGCTCCAAGGCCCGTAAGAACATCTCGGCGGCGTTCGAGGGTGGGCAGATGCCCATCCACATGCGCCTGCCGAAGATGAAGGGCTTCAAGAACAAGTTCAAGGTCGTCTTCCAGGTGGTCAACCTGGACCGGCTCGCCGAACTGTTCCCCAACGGCGGCCAGGTCGGCCCGCTGGAGCTGGTCGAGGCCGGCGCGGTCCGCAAGGGCCACCCGGTCAAGATCCTCGGCACCGGCGATCTCGGCGGGGTGACCCTCCAGGTGTCGGCGCAGGCGTTCAGCGCGTCGGCCAAGGAGAAGATCACCGCCGCCGGCGGCTCGGTCACCGAGCTGTAGGACAGGCAAACCAGGGCGCCCGCTCAGTTCTCCGTAACTGGGCGGGCGCCCTGGTCTCCCCGGAGCCTGTGCGCCGGGTAACATCGGATTCGGTTTATGTAGCCGGGCACACCTGCCCGGAGCGGGATCGGGCTGTTAGAGTCCCTTCCCAGCCATGGATATCGGGCACTCGCCCGGCACCCACCCCGACCCGCCAGGGACCACCACCGGGCGGCCCGCGCGCAGGAGGAAGAAGTTGCTGTCCGCCTTTCTCAGTGCGTTCCGTACGCCTGACCTGCGCAAGAAGCTGCTGTTCACAGTAGGCATCATCGCGGTCTACCGGCTCGGCGCCACTCTGCCCAGCCCCGGCGTCTCGTACGGCAACGTGCAGAAGTGTCTCGACAGTCTGCAGGGCCAGAACACGGGCGTGCTCAACCTGCTCGACCTGTTCTCCGGCGGCGCGCTGTTGCAGCTCTCGGTCTTCGCGCTGGGCATCATGCCCTACATCACCGCGTCGATCATCCTGCAACTGCTGACAGTGGTCATCCCCCGGCTGGAGCAGCTCCGCAAGGAGGGCCAGGCCGGCCAGGCGAAGATCACCCAGTACACCCGCTACCTGACCCTCGGCCTGGGCATCCTCCAGTCGTCGGCGTTCGTGGCGCTGGCCCGTTCCGGCCAGCTGTTCCAGAACCGCTGCGACCAGTTCCCGATCGTGCCCGAGGGCACCGGCATCCCGGACTGGCTGACCCTCAGCATCCTGGTCATGACGATGACCGCCGGCACCGGCATGGTGATGTGGCTCGGCGAGCTGATCACCGACCGGGGCGTCGGCAACGGCATGTCCGTCCTGATCTTCACCTCGATCGCGGCCCGGCTCCCCAGCGAGGGCTGGAAGATCAAGACCAACGAGGGCTGGGGCAAGTTCGCCCTGGTGCTCGCCCTGGTCCTGGTGGTCATCACCGCGGTCTGCTTCATCGAGCAGGCGCAGCGCCGCATCCCGGTGCAGTACGCCAAGCGGATGATCGGCCGGCGGATGTACGGCGGCACCTCCACCTACATCCCGCTCAAGGTGAACCAGGCCGGTGTCATCCCGGTCATCTTCGCCTCGTCGCTGCTCTACCTGCCGCAGCTGGCGCTCCAGTTCTTCGACCAGACCGACCCGGGGAAGACCCAGGCCTGGATCCAGAACAACATCGTGCAGGCCGACGCGCCGCTGCACATCGTGATCTACTTCCTGCTGATCATCTTCTTCACGTACTTCTACGTCTCGATCACGTTCAACCCGACCGAGGTCGCGGACAACATGAAGAAGTACGGCGGCTTCGTGCCGGGCATCCGCCCCGGCAAGCCGACCGCCGACTACCTCGACTTCATCCTCAGCCGGATCACCCTGCCGGGCGCGCTCTACCTGGGCATCGTGGCGGTCCTGCCGAACTTCTTCTTCATCTGGCTGAACAGCCAGCAGTTCCAGAACTTCCCGTTCGGCGGCACCGCTGTGCTCATCATGGTCGGCGTCGGTCTGGAGACCGTGAAGCAGATCGAGAGCCAACTCATGCAGCGGAACTACGAAGGGTTCCTGCGGTAGATGCGACTCGTTCTGGTTGGCCCGCCGGGCGCGGGCAAGGGCACACAGGCGGAGTTCGTCGCCGCACACCTCTCGGTGCCGAAGATCTCCACCGGTGACATCTTCCGGGCCAACGTCTCCCAGGGGACGCCCCTGGGGGTCGAGGCGAAGCGGTACATGGACGCGGGCAAGCTGGTTCCGGACGAGGTGACCATCAACATGGTCCGGGACCGGCTCGCCGAGCCGGACGCCTCCGAGGGTTTCCTGCTCGACGGCTTCCCGCGCACCACGCCGCAGGCCGCCGCGCTGGACAAGCTCCTCGCCGACCTGGGCACCGCCCTGGATCTGGTGCTGGAGCTGGTGGTCGACGACGACGAGGTGATCCGGCGGCTTTCCGGCCGGCGCACCTGCCGGGGTTGCGGCAAGATCTGGCACGTCGAGTTCGACGCCACCACCAAGGACGGCATCTGCGACCGGTGCGGCGCCGAGCTGTTCCAGCGCGACGACGACAAGCCGGAGACCATCGCAGCCCGCCTGCGGGAGTACGCCGACAAGACCGCGCCGCTGGTCGACTACTACGGCGCCCAGAACAAGCTGGTCGGGATCGACGCCACCGGCCCGGTGGAGGACGTCACCGTCCGTGCCATCGACGCGCTGCGCTCGTACGGCGGCTGACCGCCCGCCGCAGCCCGGCGGATAGAGTGCGAACAGCGGGGTACGCCACGTGCCCCGCTGTTTCGCTGTGTAATCGGCAACGAAAGGTGACTGCTCCATGCGCCGTGCCCAGCTGGACATCCAGCTGAAGACCTCTGACCAGATCCAGAAGATGCGCGCCGCCGGCCTGGTGGTCGCCGAGGCCCTGCGTCGGATGAGCGCGGCAGTCGCCCCCGGGGTCAGTACGGCCGACCTCGACGCGATCGCCGAGGCGACCATCCGGGAGGCGGGCGCGGTCCCCTCGTTCAAGGGCTACCACGGCTTTCCCGCCTCGATCTGCTCGTCGGTCAACGAGCAGGTGGTGCACGCGATCCCGGCAGCCGACCAGGTGCTCCGGGAGGGCGACCTGATCTCGATCGACTGCGGCGCGGTGCTGGACGGCTGGCACGGCGACGCGGCGGTCACCGTCGGGGTGGGCGAGGTCGACCCGGCGCTGCTGAAGATGGCGTCGGTCGCCGAGGACGCCATGTGGGCCGGGATCGCCGCCGCCGCCCGGGGTGCCGCGAACGGCCGGGGCCGGCTCACCGACATCTCGCACGCCGTCGAGACCGCGGTCCGCCGGGGTGGCCGGTACGGCATCGTCGAGGGCTACGGCGGCCACGGCATCGGCACCGAGATGCACCAGGACCCGCACGTGCTCAACCACGGCCGCCCCGGCAAGGGTCCCCGGCTGGTGCCGGGCATGGCGTTGGCGATCGAGCCGATGATCACGATGGGTTCCCCACGTACCGTCGAATTGTCCGACGGGTGGACGGTGGTCACCCGGGACCGGTCGATGGCGGTGCACGTCGAGCACTCGATGGCGCTGCTGGAGGACGGGGTCTGGGTGCTGACCGCGTTCGACGGCGGACGGGCGCGGCTCGGCGACCTGGTGACCGCCCGGCAGCCTGCCGATTCCCCGGCCACCTGACCGGTCATCACGCCTCTCCGCCCTGCGCCTCTTCGCCCTGCTGGCCCATGAGTAAGGCCCGCTGAGGAGCGTCCGGGCCCGCCCCCTGCCGGGCGCTGTCAGCCTTGTCCGGGCTCCCTCGTCGCCGACCCGGTCGGGGCGTGTCCGGATGGGGGTGTCCGGACGGCGCGGTGCCGAGCTGTGCTCGTCTCGGCGGTTCACGCCGCCATGGTCCGTCTGCGGAGGGCAGCTGCCGAACCAGGGGGCACACCGCCGCCGTCCGCCGCTGCCGCCTGCCGTCCGCCGCTGCCGCTGCCGCTGCGTGAAGCGTGGCCGGCTGTCGTACCGGGCCCGATGGGCCGGTGCCAGTTGACCACCCCGGGTCCTTTCGAGCTGATGGCGTTGACGACTCAACCGTCGGTAGGGGTAAGCACATGAATGTCGAGTGGCAGCCTGAGCAGGGGGAGGACCTCTCGGCGGCGGTCCCTTCCTGACCGAGCCCCTCCTGACCGAGGTGGGGGTGCTGGCTGAATCGCTGATGTCATCAGGTCGAAAGGGCCCGAGGACAGATGCGGTGGGGGAGGGCGGTCACCGGTGGGCGGACGGGCAGCCCCTCGAGTGGAGAGTCGGGCGGCCCGTCGACCGCATGGGGTCGCTACCGGAGGAACCGCCCGGTAGCAGCGGTCGCGCTGGCCGGTGCCGGTGCGGGCGTCGTAGCCGGATGGGCGTCCAGCTGGCCGTGGCCGTGGTGGTGGCCGTGGCCGTGGTGGTGGCTGTGGGTGTGGTGACGGTGGCGGGGCCGTGGTGGTGGGGCCGTGGTGGTGGTCTTGGCGGTGGTGATGGCCGTGGCGGTGGTGATGGCCGTGGCGGTGGTGGCCGAGGTGGTGACTTTGGTGGTGGTGGTGGCGGGGCGGTGGCGGTGGCCGTGGTGGTGGTCTTGGCGGCGGTCGCGGGGTGGTGGCGGTGTGGCCTCTGGTCCGGCAGCCGACCTGTGGCCCGGTGGGCGGTGACGGTTCGGCGGCGGTGGACCCGTGGTGTCATGCTTGCCGGCATGGAGAGGCGGGCCGGCATGCAGGAGCGGGACCGGATGCGGGCGGCGGACACCGACCGGGAGGCGACGGCGGAACGGCTCCGGGTCGCCCTGGAGGAGGGCCGGCTCGACCTGCACGAGTACGACGAACGCCTGCAACAGACGTACGGGGCGAAGACCTACGCGGAACTGGACACCGTCCTGGCTGATCTGCCGGCACCGGCGTCCGCGCAGCGCTCCGCACTGGCCCCGCTCGACCCGCTCAGCCCGCAGGCCCCGCTCGACCCGCTGGCCCCGCCGGTGTCCGGTTCCGGGGCGTCGGTGCCCGACCGGGAGGTGACGCCGGAGCCGCCGGTGACCGGGGGCACCGCAGTAGGTGAGCCGGTACCTGTGGGTGTCGGCTCCCGCCGGTGGCCGGTCGAGGTGTGGGTGCCCTGGCTGCGGGTGGCGGCCCTGCTCACCGTGATCTGGGCGATCTCCTCGGTCGGCAGCCGGGAACTGCTGTTCTACTGGCCGGCATGGGCGCTCGGCCCGTGGGGGGTTCTGCTGCTCCTGCGTACCACTGGCGGGTTCGCCGGCGGTGCTCCCGCCCGGCGGGACCGCCGGCGGGTGGCGCGCGACACGCGGCGGCGCAAGCGCCGCGAGTAGCGCCGCAACGACCGCCGACCGCCGGGCGTTGCGTGGGAGGGTGTGCCCAGTTTCGTCCGGTTGGGTGACACCCCTGGTGGCCGGTTTGGCGACCACCAGTGGGCGGGCGTACACTTTCAGATCGGCGCACAGCGTCCACTCCGGCATGCCCACCCCGCGCTTCGGTGGGAGCCCGGAGCCGCGGCTGGCGCGGGCCCCCGATGACCATCGGGAGGTCCGTGTAAGGCGTTGTGGGCCGTCCGGAGCAACCGACGTCAGGACAGCGGAGTACATGCCGAAAAAAGACGGAGCCATCGAGATCGAGGGTCGGGTCATCGAGCCTCTGCCGAACGCAATGTTCCGGGTGGAGCTCGCGAACGGCCACAAGGTGCTGGCTCACATCAGCGGCAAGATGCGGCAGCACTACATCCGCATCCTGCCGGAGGACCGGGTCGTCGTCGAACTCTCGCCGTACGACCTGACCCGCGGGCGCATCGTCTACCGCTACAAGTAAGCCTGACGGCGGCCGGGAAGTCCCCGTGTCCGTCTTCGACGTCCGGAGTCGCGGTCATCGCGTCGCCGGGCCAGATGGGAAGTAAGGCAACCGTGAAGGTCAAGCCGAGCGTCAAGAGGATCTGCAACAAGTGCCGGGTTATCCGCCGGCACGGCCGGGTCATGGTGATCTGCACCGACCCGCGCCACAAGCAGCGCCAGGGCTGATCCGATTCCGCCGTCCGTGACGAACGGAGGGCGGCGGACCGGTCCGGGTCGCGCAGATCCGACGACAACACGTCACCAGCTCGTCCCAGCCGCGGAACGTACGCATGCGTACCTTCTCGTGGCCAACCCCCGGTCGGAGGCCGGGGCCCGCTCGGGCAGCGGCCGTTCGGTCGCCGGCGCACACCGCGTCGGAGTCGGACAGGTCGGTAGCGGGGTGGGACGGGTCCATACCTCCGCCACACATCACGAGGAGTACGCCCGCACATGGCACGTCTAGTCGGCGTGGATCTCCCCCGCGAAAAGCGGATGGAGATCGCGCTCACCTACATCTTCGGGGTCGGTCGCACCCGTGCCCAGGAGACGCTCGCTGCTACCGGCATCTCGCCGGACAAGCGCGCTCGGGACCTCACGGACGAGGAGCTGGTCCAGCTCCGCGACCACATCGAGTCGAACTACAAGGTTGAAGGCGACCTGCGCCGCGAGGTCGCCGCTGACATCCGCCGCAAGGTCGAGATCGGCTGCTACGCCGGCATCCGGCACCGCCGGGGCCTGCCCGTGCGTGGCCAGCGGACGCGGACCAACGCCCGCACCCGCAAGGGCCCGAAGCGGACCGTGGCCGGCAAGAAGAAGCCCGGCAAGAAGTAATTTCCCAGCCGGGATTCAGGCGAAGAGCCAGCAGTCGATCGAGAACCCATACAGGAGCGCAGAAGACTTATGCCACCTAAGGCTCGTGCCGGAGCCGCAGTCAAGAAGGTCCGGCGCAAGGAACGCAAGAACGTCGCCCACGGGCAGGCGCACATCAAGAGCACGTTCAACAACACCATCGTGTCCATCACGGACCCGACCGGTGCGGTCATCTCCTGGGCCTCCGCGGGCCAGGTTGGCTTCAAGGGCTCCCGCAAGTCGACCCCGTTCGCCGCGCAGCTGGCCGCCGAGGCCGCCGCGCGTCGGGCGATGGAGCACGGCATGCGCAAGGTCGACGTGTTCGTCAAGGGCCCCGGCTCCGGCCGGGAAACCGCCATCCGCTCGCTGCAGGCCGTCGGGCTGGAGGTCGGCCAGATCGCCGACGTCACCCCGCAGCCGCACAACGGGTGCCGTCCGCCGAAGCGTCGCCGGGTCTGAGAGGTTAGAGAGAGATGGCTCGTTACACCGGTGCTGACTGCCGCCGTTGCCGGCGGGAGAAGATGAAGCTGTTCCTCAAGGGCAGCAAGTGCGATGGCCCGAAGTGCCCGTTCGAGTCCCGGCCGTTCCCGCCCGGGCAGCACGGTCGTGGCCGCACGAAGGAGACGGAGTACCTGCTCCAGCTCCGTGAGAAGCAGAAGGCGCGTCGGGTCTACGGCGTGCTGGAGAAGCAGTTCCGCGGGTACTACGAGGAGGCCGTGGCCAAGCAGGCCAAGACCGGTGAGGTCCTCCTGCAGATCCTCGAGTCGCGCCTCGACAACGTGGTCTACCGGGCCGGTTACGCGCACTCGCGGGACATGGCCCGCCAGCTTGTCAAGCACGGTCACTTCACCGTGAACGGCAAGAAGGTCGACATCCCGTCGTACCGCGTCAAGGAGCACGACATCATCGAGGTCCGGGGCAAGAGCAAGGAGCTCACCCCGTTCATCGTGGCGCAGGCCCAGGCCGGCTCGAAGACCGTTCCGGCGTGGCTGGAGGCGATCCCGAGCCAGATGAAGGTCCTGGTGCACTCGCTCCCGGCCCGTCAGGTGATCGACACCCAGGTCCAGGAGCAGCTGATCGTCGAGCTCTACTCCAAGTAGGGCCCGTTGCGGTGGCCCGTCCTGCGGGGCGGGCCACCGGAACAGTTCGTGTCGTGGACGTCATATAGCGGGCGTCCCGGAAGAGAAGAGAAAAGATGCTCATCAGCCAGCGACCGTCTCTCTCCGAAGAGTCGATCAACGAGACCCGTTCCCGGTTCACCATCGAGCCGCTGGAGCCCGGCTTCGGCTACACCCTGGGTAACTCGCTGCGGCGTACGCTGCTGTCGTCCATCCCGGGTGCCGCGGTCACCTCGATCAAGATCGACGGTGTGCTGCACGAGTTCACCACGATCCCCGGGGTCAAGGAGGACGTGGTCGAGCTCGTCATGAACATCAAGGAGCTCTGCGTCAGCTCCGAGCACGACGAGCCGGTCAGCATGTACCTGCGCAAGCAGGGTCCGGGCGACGTCACCGCAGGCGACATCCAGCCCCCGGCCGGTGTCTCGGTGCACAACCCCGACCTCAAGCTCGCCACCCTCAACGGCAAGGGCCGGCTCGACATGGAGCTGACCGTCGAGCGGGGTCGCGGCTATGTGACGGCGGCGCAGAACAAGCAGGCCGGTGCCGAGATCGGCCGGATCCCGGTCGACTCGATCTACTCGCCGGTGCTCAAGGTGACGTACCGCGTCGAGGCGACCCGCGTCGAGCAGCGGACCGACTTCGACCGGCTGATCATCGACGTCGAGACCAAGCCGTCGATGGGTCCGCGTACCGCGCTGGCCTCCGCCGGTTCGACGCTGGTGGAGCTGTTCGGGTTGGCCCGGGAGCTGGACGAGACCGCCGAGGGCATCGACATCGGGCCGTCCCCGCAGGACGCCCAGCTGGCGGCGGACCTGGCCCTGCCGATCGAGGAGCTGGACCTCACGGTCCGTTCCTACAACTGCCTCAAGCGCGAGGGCATCAACTCCGTTGGTGAGCTGATCGGGCGTACCGAGGCCGACCTCCTCGACATCCGCAACTTCGGTCAGAAGTCGATCGACGAGGTCAAGATGAAGCTCGCCGGGATGGGTCTGGGGCTGAAGGACTCGGCCCCGAACTTCGACCCGGCACACGTCGTGGACGCCTTCGGCGAGGCCGACTACGACACCGACGACTATCGCGAGACCGAGCAGCTCTAGTCCGCGCTGCCGCCACACCTGAGGAGCACCAAGCATGCCCACGCCCACCAAGGGCCCCCGCCTCGGCGGCAGCCCCGCGCACGAGCGGCTGATGCTGGCCAACCTGGCCACCGCGCTGTTCCAGCACGGCAAGATCCAGACCACCGAGACGAAGGCCCGGCGGCTGCGTCCGCTGGCCGAGCAGCTCATCACCAAGGCCAAGCGGGGCGACCTCGCCTCGCGGCGGCGGGTGCTGGGCGTCGTCAAGGACAAGGACGTGGTCTACTCCCTGTTCGACCAGATCGCGCCCCGGTACGCCAACCGCAACGGTGGCTACACCCGGATCGTGAAGACCGGCCCGCGCAAGGGTGACGCCGCTCCCATGGCGATCATCGAGCTGGTGGAGGAGCTTCAGGTCGCCGAGCCCAAGGCGAACAAGAAGACCGCCGCCCGCAAGGCCGCCCAGCAGGACAAGGTCGAGGCGCTCGCCCCGGCCGAGGAGACCCCGGCGGCCCCGGCCGACCAGGACTCCGAGGCGCCGGTCTCGGCGTCCGGTGACACCGCCGCCGCCCGCGAGGACAGCGACGAGGCTACCGAGACCGAGGCCACCGAGAAGAAGGCCTGAGCAACGGCAGCACCGTCGGGCCCGGCATCCCTTCCTGGGGTGCCGGGCCCGATGTCGTGAACGGGAGGTACGAGGTGGACGAGCGGATCCGGCTGCGGCTGGACGTCTCGTACGACGGCACCGACTTCTCCGGCTGGGCGGTCCAACCGACCCGGCGCACCGTGGCCGGGGTGCTGGTGGAGACGCTGGATCTGGTGCTCGGGGCGGGTGCCGTCACCGGGTTGACGGTGGCCGGGCGGACCGACGCCGGGGTGCACGCCACCGGGCAGGTCTGCCACCTCGACGTGCCCGTCGTCGTCTGGGCGGAGCACCGGGGGCGGCTGTTGCGCCGGCTGGCCCGGCTGCTCCCCGGTGACGTGCGGGTCCGGGCGATGACCGAGGTGCCCGTCGAGTTCGACGCCCGCTTCTCGGCGACCTTCCGCCGGTACGAGTACCGGGTGACCGACGCACCGTGGGGTGTCGAGCCGTTGCGGCGTCGGGACACCCTCGCCTGGCCCCGACCGTTGGACCTGGGCGCCCTGAACGTCGCGGCGGCCGGGCTGGTGGGGGAGCACGACTTCGCGGCGTACTGCCGGCGCAAGGAGAACGCCACCACCCTGCGTGAGGTGACCCGGCTGGACTGGCGGCGGGACCCGGACGGCATCCTGGTCGCCACCGTGCAGGCCGACGCGTTCTGCCAGGCGATGGTGCGCAGCCTGGTGGGGGCGATGCTGACCGCCGGGGACGGTCGACGCCCGGTCGGGTGGCCGGCGGGGCTGCTGGCCCGGCGGGAACGCTCCAGCGAGGTGACGGTCGCGCCGGCGCACGGGTTGACCCTGGTGGCCGTCGGCTATCCAGACGACCCGGCCGAGTACGCCGACCGCGCCGACCGTACCCGCCGGTTGCGGCTCCCCGTCCAGTCCTGAGGCCGGGGGACGGTCGGGTCCCGGGCGGCGGGATCCCCGTTTCCTCCGGGCCGGGTACGACGCAGGCCCGGCCGCGACGGCCGGGCCTGCGTCGGTGGTCGTCAGTCGCCGGGCAGTTCGTCGGTGTCCGGGTCGCCGGCGCGGGGGGTCGCGGTGGGGGTGGGGGTCTTCCGGTTCCCGGCGTGCGGGGTGGCCGAGGGGCTGGTGGCCTTGGCGGTGGGTTGGTCGACGCTGACGCCGGCTGCCCGGCGGTCCAGGACGCCCTTGTCGAGGTGCAGTTCGACCAGGTCGTAGATGATCTCGCGGACGGTCTGGTCGCCGGCCGGGACGGCACCGGCGTCGTCCCTGGTCACCAGGCAGTAGGCGACGTAGTGGCCGCGCACCTGCCAGGCGACGCGGGCGGCGGCGGTGGCGACCGATTCGGTGTCCTCCCCGGCGGGCATGCCCCGGAACCGGCCGCGCCGGTCGTCGAGCAGGGGGCGGATCCGGTCCCGGACGCGTTGCGCGGTGGCCAGGTCGGTCAGGTTGAGCAGGCCGACGGTGACCAGGTGGTCCTCGTCGGGGGAGCGCAGGGTGGCCCGGACCACCTGGCTGCACCCGAGGGTGACCAGCAGGTCGGCTATCTCGCCGGTGGCCGCGACGGCGCAGTTGGCGTTCGACTGGGTCTTGAGCACCTGGTATTCGTGCCGGTCGACGCCGATGACCAGCTTGCTGCCGGGGAAGACCTCCTTGGCGGTCAACGGCTGCCGGTCGACCTCCCGGGAGTCCAGTGGCCCGTCGGCCTGGTCGTCGGGGGTGGCGGTGCCCGGTGCCGTCGGCGCGGCCTGCCCGTTCGGCGACGTGTCGTCGGTCGGGGTGCGGTCGATGAGCAGGACGGCCCCGCCGAGCCCGCAGAGGCCGAGCAGCATCAGCACGGCGGCCCCGCCGACGACGATCTGCCAGCCGCGGCCACCCCGGCGGCCCCGGCCGTCGCCGGAGCGGCGGGACCTGGCGCGGTCCGGTGCGGACGTCGCGCCGGGCACCTGGACGGCGGACCGGATCGGGACGGGGTCGACCGTCGGCGGGGCCGGTTGGTTGACCCGGGGCAGCGACGGTGCCGGGAAGCGGGACGGGGAGGGCCCGGCCGCCGTGGTCGGCGGGGGCTGGAACAGCGGCAGGTCCGCGTCGGGCCGCGGGTTCTCCTCGAATGCGTCCTCAGCGGACTCGTACCGATATACCATGTCGCCCAGAGTAGGGTTCATTGCCCCTTTAGGGGGTAATAACAGGAAATACGGTCTGCGGCGCGTCGGGTGAGGACGCCGGCCGACGGCAGCCCCGCTCCGGACCGGTGGAACAATGCCCCGGTGACCGGCGACCACTACTTCACCGCGGAGCCCAGCGCCCCGGCCCACCCCCGCGAGGTGGAGTTCCACGTCGCCGGGCGCGACTACGCACTCGCCTCCGCCAGCGGGGTCTTCTCCGCCACCCGGCTCGACCCCGGCACCGCCGTCCTGCTGCGCAAGGCCGACCTGCCGACCGCCGCCACCGGTGGCCACCTGCTCGACATCGGCTCCGGGTTCGGCCCGATCAGCTGCGTGCTGGCCGACCTCGCGCCGACCGCCACCGTCTGGGCGGTCGACGTCAACGAACGGGCCCGCGCGCTGACCGCCGCGAACGCCGCCCGCATCGACGCCGCCGACCGGGTCCACGCGGTCACCCCCGACGAGGTGCCGGCCGACGTCACCTTCACCCAGGTCTGGTCCAACCCGCCGATCCACATCGGCAAACCCGAACTGCACGGACTGCTGCGCCGCTGGCTGCCCCGGCTCGCCCCGGACGGCGTCGGCTGGCTGGTGGTGGCCCGCCACCTGGGCGGCGACTCGCTGCACCGCTGGCTGCTCGACGAGGGCTTCGCGGTGACCCGGCACGCCAGCCAGAAGGGCTACCGGGTGCTGCGGGTCACCCGGTAATCCGGTGTCGTCCGGGCCCACGCCTCGGGCAGGATGCCCGCGTGGGATACGTGGACGTGGCAGCGGTCGGGCACATCCTCCCGGACGGTCGGGAACTCTTCGCCGACGTGTCGTTCCGGGTCGGTGAGGGGGCCAAGGTCGCCCTGGTCGGGCCGAACGGCGCCGGCAAGACGACGCTGCTGAGGATGGTCGCCGGGGACCTGCCGGTGCGCACCGGCGCGGTCGCGCGGGCCGGCGGGCTCGGCGTGATGCGGCAGTTCATCGGCATGATCGGTGACGACTCGACGCTGGCCGACCTGGCCCTGTCGCTGGCCCCGCCGGCGCTGCGCGACGCCGGCCGCCGGCTCGTCGACACCGAACAGGCCATGCGCGCCGCCGAGCTGCGCGGCAAGTACAGCACCGCAGCCGGCAAGGCCCAGCTGGCGTACGCGGACGCGCTGGCCGCCTGGGGCGAGGCCGGCGGGTACGACGCCGAGGTGCTCTTCGACACCGTCACCACCACCGTGCTCGACCTGCCCTGGGACGCGTCCCGGGACCGCCCGGTGCGGACCCTGTCCGGTGGCCAGCAGAAGCGCTTCGCCCTGGAGCTGCTGCTGCGGGGCACCGACGAGGTGCTGCTGCTCGACGAGCCGGACAACTTCCTCGACGTGCCCGGTAAACGTTGGCTGGAGCAACGGCTGCGCGAGTCCACCAAGTCGGTGCTGTACGTCTCGCACGACCGGGAGCTGCTGGCCCGTACCGCCGACCGGGTGGTCGCCGTCGAGGGGGGCAGCGCCTGGGTGCACCCGGGGAGCTTCGCCAGCTGGCACGAGGCCCGCACCGCCCGGCACGCCCGCCTCGACGAGTTGCGCCGCCGCTGGGACGAGGAGCACCAGAAGCTGCGTGAGCTGATGCTGATGTACAAGCAGAAAGCCGCGTACAACGACGGGCTCGCCTCCCGCTACCAGGCGGCGCAGACCCGGCTGCGCAAGTTCGAGGAGGCCGGGCCGCCACCCGTACCGCCGAAGGACCAGGACATCCGGATGCAGCTGGCCGGCGGGCGGACCGGCAAGCGCGCGGTGATCTGCGAGCAGCTGGAGCTGGACGGCCTGACCTACCCCTTCGACCTGGAGCTGTGGTACGGCGACCGGGTGGCGGTGCTCGGGGCCAACGGCACCGGCAAGTCGCACTTCCTGCGCCTGCTGGCCCGGGGCGGCACCGACCCCGACCCGGCCAACGGCCCGGTCGACGGGGCCGCCGCGCTGGCCCCGGTGGCACACGGCGGGGTGGTCCGGCTGGGTGCCCGGGTCCGCCCGGGGCACTTCTCGCAGACCCACGACCGGCCGGAGCTGATGGCCAAGACCCTGGTCGAGGCGCTGTGGCGGGGCGACGAGCACCGGGCCGGAATGGACCGGCACGCGGCGATGGCGGCGCTGAGCCGCTACGAGCTGGCCGGCCAGGGCGACCAGCGGTTCGGCACCCTGTCCGGCGGCCAGCAGGCCCGGTTCCTGGTGCTGCTGCTGGAGCTGTCCGGGGCGACCCTGCTGCTGCTCGACGAGCCGACCGACAACCTCGACCTGGCCTCGGCCGAGGCGTTGGAGGCGGGACTGGCCGCGTTCGCCGGGACGGTCGTCGCGGTCACCCACGACCGCTGGTTCACCCGCTCGTTCGACCGGTTCGTGCTGTTCCGGGGGGACGGTGAGGTGGTGGAGACCCCGGAGCCGGTCTGGGACGTGGGCTGAGTCACCCACGCGGACCGTGAGGTGCCGACCCCGGCCGGTCGTCGGGCGGGGTCGGGGCCGGTCCGGGCGGCATAGGGTGGATCTCGTGACTGAGATGACCTACCGCCGGTTGGGCGACTCCGGGCTCGTGGTGTCCGTGGTCGGCATCGGCTGCAACAACTTCGGCCGCAAGCTCGACATCGACGGCACCCGGGCGGTGGTCGACGCCGCGCTCGACGCCGGGATCACCTTCTTCGACACCGCCGACATCTACGGCGAGCCCCCGGGGGGTTCCGAGGAACTGCTCGGGCAGGCCCTCAAGGGCCGCCGGGACGACGTGGTGCTGGCCACCAAGTTCGGCATGTCGATGGGCGGGCGCAACGGCCGCGACTTCGGGGTACGCGGGTCCCGGCGGTACGTGGTGCGGGCCGTCGAGGCGTCGCTGCGCCGGCTCGGCACCGACCACATCGACCTGTACCAGCTGCACGAACCCGACCCGGACACCCCGATCGACGAGACGCTCGCCGCGCTGGACGACCTGGTCCGCGCCGGCAAGGTGCGCTACCTGGGCAACTCCAACTTCTCCGGTTGGCAGATCGCCGACGCCGACTGGACGGCGAAGACCCGGGGGCTGACCCGGTTCGTCAGTGCGCAGAACCACTACAACCTGCTCCACCGCGACGCCGAGGTCGAGATCATTCCGGCCTGCGAGCGGTTCGGCCTGGGCCTGCTGCCGTTCTTCCCGCTCGCCAACGGGCTGCTCACCGGCAAGTACCGGCGGGACACCGCCCCACCCGCCGGCAGCCGCCTCTCCGGCGGTGGCCGGTACGCCGAGCGGCTCGCCGCAGCACGCTGGGACACCATCGAGGCGCTGGAGACGTTTGCGGCGCAGCGGGGGCTGACGCTGCTCCAGGTGGCCATCGGCGGGCTGGCCGCCCGACCGGCGGTGGCCTCCGTCATCGCCGGGGCCACCACCGCCGAGCAGGTCCGGGCGAACGCCGCCGCCGGCACCTGGCAGCCCACCGACGACGACCTCGACGCCCTGGACGCCCTGCTCTGACCGACCCGGGTCGGACGCGGTCGGGCCCGGACACCGGTGAGGTGTCCGGGCCCGATTCGGTCCCGCCCGGGGTGGGCGCCCGGCCGGCCGTCAGCCGCCCAGGCCGGCCGGGTGGTCCCCGGGCCCGGGGACGGCCCGACGGCGACGCCACCACAGCAGCGCCACCCCCGTGACGGCGACCACCGCCAGCCCGCCGACCAGCCACGACCACCGCCCGACGCCGGCCGTCTCCGGCCCGGCCGCCGGGCGCGCGGCGGCGACCGGCGACGGCGACTGGGCCGCCCGGGCCTGCACCTGAGCGGTCGCCGTGCTCTGGTAGGGGGCGGGGGCGCGGACCGTCACCCGCCAGTCGCCGGGGGAGAGCAGCGGGCCGCTGCTGTAGAAGCCCTGCCCTTCCCCGGACGGCTCGATCTGCACCGGCCCGGCCGTCCGGCCACCCTCACCCTCGGCGGTCACGGTGAGCCGGACCGGCTGGTCCAGCCGGTGCCCGTCGGCGTACACGGCCATCACGGTCACCCCACCGGCGCCGTCACCGGCCACCGTCAGCTTGACCTTTCCGCCGTGCGCCGCCGCCGGACCCGCCGGCAGGGTCACCAGGGCCGCCACGACCAGCGCGGCGAGGGCTCTCAAGGTACGCATCGACGTCTCCCTTGCGATGTGGAGGGGCCGCCCCCACCGTCGGTGTCGACGGTGGGAGCGGCCCCGTGGTGCTCCTTACAGCGAACCGCCCTTGGCGATCCGGGTGGGGTCGGCACCGAGCCGGCCGGCCCCGTTGACCGACTTGTTGTCGTTCGCCTTGACGCCGGCCTTGGTGGCCGCGCCACCGAGCCGGACGATCATGGCGTCGGCGTCCCGGACCAGCACGTCCCGCACGTCGGTGTCGGTCACCACCGCGGGGTCGGTGGCCAACGCCTTGAAGGCGGTCAACTGCTGCACCGCCCGCTTGTCGTTGCCCGCCGCCTCGGACTCCCGTACCGCGTCCAGCTTGTTGGACAGCTGACGGTGCGCCTTGGTGGAGAGTCGTCCGGTCGCCTTGAACCGGTCCAGCAGGTTCTGCATGTCCCGGAACGAGGTGGTGACGAAGAACCGGACCGTCGAGGTGGTGGAGTTGCCCGCCTTGTCGGTCGCGGTCACCGTCAGCTCGTGCAGGCCGAGCGGCAGCTCGTACAGCGCCTGCAGGGTGCCGCTGGCGTACGCCCGGCCGTCCAGCACGCCGGAGGTCGTCTTGATGCCGGAGGTCGGGTCGACCGCCTGCCACGAGATCCGGACGTCCTGGCTGTCACCGTAGAGCTGGCCGTCGGCGATGCCGGAGACCAGCAGCGTCGGCTTGGTGCCGTCGATCTTGACGACCGCCGACTTCAGCGCCTCGACGTTGCCGGCGGCGTCGGTGGCCCGGTACAGCAGCTCGTGCGTGCCGTCCCCGGTCACCTCCACCGGCGTGGTGTACGCCGTCCAGGCGCCACCGTCGAGCGACCACTCCAGCTTCTTGACCCCGGAACCGGCGTCGGTGGAGGTGATCACCACCGGGACGGTGCCGTTGTGCCAGCCGTCGTCGTTGGCCGGGGCGAACGACGACGAGCTGACCGGCGCGGTGGCGTCGATCTTCACGGCGACCTTCTTCGTCGCCTCCACGTTGCCGGCCGCGTCCGTCGACCGGAACCGCACCTCGTGGGTGCCGTCCCCGCTGACCTGCACCGGCTCGGTGTACGCGGTCCACGTGGTGGCCCCGTCGAGCTGGTACTCGGTGCTCGCCACCCCGCTACCGCCGGCCTCGTCGGCCGCCGCCAGCGTCACGGTGACCGGGCCGGTGTGCCAACCCTCGGTCGGGGTGCCGGAGACGGTGGCCGTGGTCACCGGGGCGGTCGTGTCGGCCGCCCTGGTGGAGAGCCGGAAGTAGTCGAACGAGGCCGTCTTCGAGGTGACCGCGTTCGCACCGAGGGTGAACAGACCGATCTTCGGGGTGGCCCCGACGGCGGTGTTCGTCACCGTCTCGAACGTGGTCCACTCCTGCCCGTCCGCCGAGTACGACGCGGTGAAGGTGTCACCGGCGCGGGCGAGGCGCAGGTACCACACCCCCGAGGTCAGGTTGGAGACCTGGGGCTGCGGGTTCTGCGTCACCCCGGCGAGTTCGCCACGGAACTCGATCCGCCGGGAGACCGCCTGCCCGGCCTGGTTGTCCACGATGTAGTCCAACTTGACGTAGTTGTCGTCGTCGGCGTGAACGATCAGACCGGCCTGCTGGTACTGCTCGGCCAGGGCACTGCCGTCGACCTTCGTCTCCAGGGTCCAGTCACCGCTCGGCGCGGTCTGGAGGATGAAGTTCTTCGGCCCGGTGTTGTTGGTGCCGTAGATGTCACCGGACGGCACGTCGATCTTCAGCGCACCGTCGACCACCCGGTAACCGGCCGGGTCCTCACGGAGCACCGCGTTCCACCGGCACTTGTCGAGCGTGGTGCCGGTGAACTCGTCCGACGGGGTGACCGGGCCGGCCGGGGCGTCCGGCGAGACCAGGAACGAGTCGAACACCGCGTCCACCACCGGGGCGGTGGTGCCACCGTTGAGGGCGAGCAGGCCGATGCGCGGGTTGGTGATGCCGGCCAGCGCGGCGGACCGGCCGACCGGGGTGAACGTGACACCGTCGGTCGAGAACTGCGCGGTCAGGTTGGTGCCGTCGCTGATCAGCCGCAGCCAGATGGTGTCACCGGCCGGGGCGGCCACGGCGTCGGCCGCGTCGTTACGCGGAGTCCCGGCGGTCTCCCGGATGAACTCCACCTTGCGCGAACCGCCGTAGAGCAGGTCCACCTTGGCGTAGTTGTCGTCGTCGCCGTAGATCAGCAGGCCGGCCTGCTGGTAGTCGGCGGTGACGGGCACGGTGACCTTCGTGGTGGCCTGCCAGGCCCCGCTGGGTGCGGGCTGGAGCACCAGGTTGGTCGCGTCGTTACGGGAGCCGTACAGGTCACCCGAGGAGGTGGGCAGCCGCAGCGCCCCACCGGAGACCGAGTAGAGCTGGTTCTCCCGGACCACCGTCCAGCGGTCCTTGTCCAGGGTGTTGCCGGTGAACTCGTCCGACCGCGCGCCGAGGCACGAGTTGGTCGGCGCGTCCACCTTGACCGGGACGGTCGCGTAGGACTTCGCACCCCGGTTGTCCGTCACCGTCAGGGTGGCGGTGAAGGTGCCCGGGGTGGTGTAGGTGTGGGTGGCGTTCAGGGTCGTCGCCGTCCCGCCGTCACCGAAGTCCCAGGCGTACGTCAGCGGGGTGTCACCCTCGGTGTCGGTGGCCGTGCCGGTGAAGGCGACGGTGACCGGCGCGGTGCCGGTCGCCGGGGTGGCGGTGGCCGTCACCTGCGGCGGCGCGTTGTCGGTGACGCCCCGGCCGATGAAGTCCATCCAGTTGACGTTGAACAGCGAACCCGCGCCACCGGCCGGGTCCTTGGCGACGAAGTACAGCGAGCCCTCCGCACCGGCCGTCACCGGCGCGGTCACGTCGACGAACTGCTGCCAGCCGCCCGTGCCCGGCACGGTGGCCGTGGCCACCACCGGTCCGTCGACGGCACCGGCGTGCACGTCGATCCGACCGCCCTGGACCTCGGAGGCCACCCGGAACCGGATCTGCTCGACCCCGGTCAGGTTGGCCGGTACGAGCGACCACCAGTCGCCGTCCTCGATGAAGCCGATGTTCTGGCCGCCACCGGCGGGGTCGGTGGTGGTCTCCTTCTGCACGCCCGGGTCACCGCCGCCGGTGCTGCCCGGGGCCCGCCCGGTGGCCGTGTAGTACTCGGCCTGCTTGCGCTTGGGCTGGAGGATCTCGATCGCCCGACCGGTCAGCGGGCCGGCGCCGCCGGTGCCGCCGTCGTCGGTGTAGGTGGCCTCGAAGACCGCGAAGACGTTGGCCTCCGCGCCGTGACCCGACGCCAGCGAGGTCTGCACGGTGCCGGTGCAGCCGGTGTGCTGCTCCAGCGGGTGGGCGTGCTCGTCGTGGCCGAGCAGCACCTGCAGCTGCACCCGGTCACAGTCGACGGTGCCGTCCTCCGGGTCGGTCACCTTGATCGTGTACTTGACCTGGTCGCCCCACTCGAAGAAACCGCCGCTGGGCGGGAACTCGATGGTCACCGTCGGGGCGGTGTTGCCGACCGTCACCGGCACGTTCGCCACGGCCGTACGGCCCTTGGGGTTGGTGACGGTGAGCTGCGCGGTGTAGTCGCCGGCCGCGGTGTAGGTGTGGGTGGGGTTCGCCTCGGTGGAGGTCTGCCCGTCACCGAACTTCCACGCGTAGGTCAGCGTGCCGCCGTCCGGGTCACGGGACCCGGCGCTGGAGAAGTTCACGGTCAGCGGCGCGGCCCCGGAGGTGGGGTCGGCGCTGGCCTCGGCGATGGGGGCGCGGTCACCGGCGGTGTAGTCGATCCGGTAGATCCCGGAGTCGTCGTTGTTGCCGCCGAAGCCGGTGCCCCACTCGATCATGTAGAGCGCGCCGTCCGGACCGAACTCGAAGTCCATCGGGCGGATCATCGGCATGCCGGTGAGCAGCTGGTTGATGTCGATCAGCGTCTTGCCGTCCGTGCTGACCTGCATCGTGTACATCTTCGACTGGTTCCACTCGCCGAGCAGCGCCTTGCCGTCGTAGTACGCCGGCCACTTGCGGCTCGACGTGCTGTCGGCGTCGTACCGGTAGACCGGGCCGCCCATCGGGGCGCCGCCGCCGCCGATCTCGGGGAAGCGCGGGTCGCCGGCGTAGCCGTAGTCCACCGTCGCCGCGATGGCCGGCGGCAGGTTGGTCAGGCCGGTGTTGTTGGGCGAGTCGTTGACCGGTGCGGCGCAGTCGAACTTCGCCCCGCTCGGCCCGGACGGGAAGGTGTAGTCGTTGTACGCCTTGTTGTTGCCGGTGCAGTACGGCCAGCCGTAGTTGCCGGCGGTGGCGACGATGTTCCACTCCACCAGGCCCTCGGGGCCCCGGTTCGGGTTGGCCGTCGAGGCGTCCGGCCCGTAGTCGGCGACGTAGAGGGTGTCGGTCTTCTGGTCGACGCCGATCCGGAACGGGTTACGGAAGCCCATGCCGAAGATCTCGGGACGGGTCTTCGCGGTGCCCGGGGTGAACAGGTTGCCCGCCGGGATCGTGTAGGTGCCGTCGTCCTCCGGGTGCACCCGGATCACCTTGCCGCGCAGGTCGTTGGTGTTGCCGGCGCTGCGCTGCGCGTCGTAGTCCTGCCGACCGGCCCGCTCGTCGATCGGGGTGAAGGCGCTCGACTCGAACGGGTTGGTGTTGTCGCCGGTGGCCAGGTAGAGGTTGCCCTGCGAGTCGAAGGTCATGCTGCCGCCGGCGTGGCAGCAGGTGTTGCGCTGCGTGTCGACCTGGAGGATGACCTTCTCGGTGGCCTTGTCGATGGTGTCACCGTTGACGGTGAACCGGGACAGGTAGTTGCGCGGGGCGCCACCGGCCGGTGCGTAGTACAGGTAGATCCACTTGTTGGTGGCGAAGTCCGGGTCGAGGCGCAGCCCGAGCAGGCCGTCCTCGTTGCCGGTGAAGACGTCCAGCCGGGTCGCGGTGACCGTGTTGCCGGTGTCCGGCTTCACGATCTGCACCCGGCCGTCGCGCTCGGCGTAGAACACCCGGCCGTCCGGAGCGATGTCCAGCTCCATCGGGTTGTTGGTGTTGCTGTCGAGGGTGACCTTCTCGAAGTTCGAGGTCTTGGAGGCGCCGCAGTCGGCGTTCTCGACGCCGGCCGCGGTGCGGATGCCGCCGAGCAGGTGGCTGAGGAACTCCGGCTCGGTGTACGACGCCTGGGTGTGGCCGCCGCCGGTGTACCAGGACCGACCGCCGTCGTAGTCCTGGCACCAGGCGGTGGGGTGGTCGGCGCCCATCGCGCCGGCACCCGGGCTGTAGGACTTCTCGTCCAGGCTGGCCAGCACGTGCACCTTGGAGCGCGGGTTGGTGCGGAAGTTGTACCACTCGTCGAACCGGGACCAGCGGTCCGGCAGGTCGGCGGTCGACGGGTGCGCGTGGTCCTCGACCTTGACGGTGGCCTGCTGGTTGGCGGGGTGGCCGGAGAAGTACGCGCCGACCAGGTTGCCGTACCAGGCCCAGTCGTACTCGGTGTCGGAGGCGGCGTGCACGCCGGCGTAGCCGCCGCCGGCCTTGATGTAGCGCTCGAACGCGGCCTGCTGGGTGGCGTCGAGGACGTCACCGGTGGTGGAGAGCCAGATCACCGCCTGGTATTTCGCCAGGTTGGTGTCGTTGAAGGCGGCTCCGTCCTCGGTGGTGTCGACGGTGAACCCGTTGTCGGTGCCGAGCTTCTGGATCGCGGCGATGCCGGCCGGGATGGCGTCGTGCCGGAAGCCGGCGGTCTTGGAGAAGACCAGGACCGAGAAGGGGTCGGCGGCAGCTGCCGCCGGTGCCGGTGCGGCCTGTGGCTGGGCCGCCGCGACGGGAGCGGCCTGGGCGGCGGTGCCGCCGATCAGGCCGCTGGCGAGTAGGGAGAGGGCCAGTAGACCGGCACCCAGTGGGCCGCGACGGGCGCGGCGATGGCGGGATGGAGACACTCCATGCTCCTTTTGTCCGTGCTGGACAGTGGTGGGGGCATGGGGACGACTCGCCGCAGACCGTCCCCGGTCGGATCGGTGTGGGCCCGCCGAGGTCCGCACCAGTGGCGATCAGGTGCGGGCCACGCCGAGGCTCCGCACCGGAATAATGTCGATCGGTTGAACAAATTAGCGCCGCTGGATTGGTTTCCGGCAAGGCATGAGCATGTAACGATTCGGTATCGGCGACTCGCTTTTCCGGCTTATGTGGATACAAGCCCACAACCGTACGCATCGATGGTCCTGGATCAATCTAACACCCCTTGGCGGATCAGCGGATCTGTCGTACGGTCACAGGCACGTGACCCACGGGAGCCCGGTACACCGGGCTGAGAGGGGGGCTGAGAGCCCCCGACCGTCGAACCTGATCCGGGTAATGCCGGCGCAGGGAGGAGAGTTGCCGTGCCGTCCCTCGGCCGACTGCATCTGATCACCGACACCCGCCCCGGGTGCGACCCGCTCGCCGTCGTACGGGCCGCCCTCCCGGTGGCCCGCGCCGACCTCGTCGTCCAGGTCCGGGTGACCGACGACACCACCGACCGGCAGGCGTACGACCTGGCCCGACGGGTACGCGCGCTCTGCGTGCCGTACGAGGCGACCTGCCTGGTCAACGACCGGCTGCACGTCGCCCTCGCGGTGGACGCCCACGGCGGCCACGTCGGCGCGGACGACCTGCCCGTCGCGGCGGCCCGCCGGGTCCTCGGCCCCGCCGCCGTGCTCGGCGCGACCGCCCGGGAACCGGACGCCGCCGCCCGGGCCGTCGCCGCCGGGGCCAGCTACCTGGGCGTCGGCCCGTGCCACCCCACCGCCACCAAGACCGGCCTGCCCGACCCGATCGGCCCCGCCGGCATCCACGCCGTCGTCGCCGCCGTCGCCGTGCCGGTGATCGCCATCGGCGGGGTCACCGCCGCCACCGTGCCGGCGCTGCGCGCCGCCGGGGCGTACGGGGTGGCGGTGGTCGGGGCGCTGTCCACCGCCGCCGACCCGGGCCGGGCCACCGCCGAACTGATCGCGGCACTGACGTGCTGACCCGGCCCGACGTCGCCATCGTGGGCGCGGGGCCGGTCGGATTGGCGATCGCCTGGCGCTGCGCCACCCGGGGCCTGCGGGTGACCGTGCACGACCCGGCCCCCGGCTCCGGCGCGTCCCGGGTCGCCGCCGGGATGCTCGCCCCGGTCGCCGAGGCGTACTTCGGGGAACGGGAGCTGACCGGGCTGCTCACCGCGTCCGCCGCCCGCTGGCCGGGTTTCGCCGCCGACCTGACCGCCGCCACCGGCAGCGAGTTCGGCTACCGCACCGACGGCACCCTCGTCGTCGGGCTCACCGGGGACGACCTGGCCGAGGCCCACCGGCTCTGGTCGTACCAGCAGGGGTTGGGGCTGCCGATCAGCGCGCTGCGGCCGTCGCAGCTGCGGGAGCGCGAACCGGCGCTGACCCCCCGGCTGCGCGGCGGGGCGGTCGCCCCCGGCGACCACCAGGTCGACCCGCGCCGGCTGGTCGACGCGCTGCGGGTCGCCGCCGAGCGGGCCGGCGCGACCCTGCTGCCCGGCGCGGTGACCCGACTGGCCGAGGTGGACGCGCCCGTCGTCGTGGTCGCCGCCGGCTGCGGCGCCGCCGCGCTGACCGGGCTGCCGGTCCGCCCGGTCAAGGGCCAGGTGCTGCGGCTGCGCGCGCCCGACCACCGCCCGCCCGGCTTCCGGCACGTCATCCGGGGGTACGCCGACGGCGAGTCGGTCTACCTCGTCCCCCGCGACGACGGCGAGGTGGTGCTCGGGGCGACCGTCGAGGAACGCACCGACACCGAGGTGACCACCGGGGCGGTGCTGCGGCTGCTCCGCGCCGCCGTCGACCTCGTCCCCGAACTCGCCGAGTACGCGTTGACCGAGGCCACCGCCGGGCTGCGCCCCGGCACCCCGGACAACGCGCCGATCCTCGGCCCGCTGCCCGACCGGCCCGGCGTGCTCGCCGCCACCGGCCACCACCGGCACGGCATCGTGCTCACCCCGGTCACCGCCGACCTGATCACCGACCTGATCGTCACCGGTCAGCCGGACCCACTGCTCACCCCCTTCACCGCCGACCGGTTCCACTGAGGAGGAAGACGTGCGACTGATCGTCAACGGCGTCGGACGCGAGCTGACCGGCGGCACGACCGTCGCGGACCTGGTCGCCACGGTCACCGGGCAGCGGCGCGGAATCGCCGTCGCGGTCAACGGCGAGGTGGTCCCCCGGGGCGGCTGGCCCGCCACCGAGCTGCGCGACGGCGACCGGGTCGAGGTGCTCAGCGCCGCCCAGGGCGGGTGACCCGGATGCCCCTCACCATCGCCGGACAGACCTTCACCTCCCGGCTCATCCTCGGCACCGGCGGCGCGGCCAACCTGCACGTGCTGGAACAGGCGATCCGGGCCGCCGGCACCGAACTGGTCACCCTCGCCCTGCGCCGCGTCGACACCGCCCCCGGCACCGCCGGTGGCCTGCTCGACCTGCTCGACCGGTGCGCGGTGCGGCTGCTGCCCAACACCGCCGGCTGCTACACCGCCGCCGAGGCGGTCAAGGTCGCCAGGCTGGCCCGGGAGGCGTTCGACACCGACTGGGTCAAGCTGGAGGTGATCGGCGACGAACGCACCCTGCTCCCCGACGGGGTGGAGCTGCTGCGGGCCGCCGAGGAACTCGTCGCCGACGGCTTCGTCGTGCTGCCGTACACCTCCGACGACCCGGTGCTGGCCCGCCGGCTGGCCGACGTCGGCTGCGCGGCGGTGATGCCGGCCGGTGCGCCGATCGGTTCCGGACTGGGCATCACCAACCCGCACCACATCCGGCTCATCCGGCAGAGCGTCGACGTGCCGGTGATCCTCGACGCCGGGATCGGCACCGCCTCCGACGCGGCGCTCGCCATGGAACTGGGCTGCGACGGGGTGCTGCTGGCCAGCGCCGTCACCCGGGCCGCCGACCCGACGGCGATGGCCACCGCCATGCGGTACGGCGTACGGGCCGGACGGCTCGCGTACAACGCCGGGCGGATACCCCGCCGCTTCCACGCCCTCGCCTCCACCCCCGACGACGGAAGACCCGACCTGTGACCCGCCCGACCGCCCCACCCCTCCTCCGGCCGGCCGGGGTGGTGCTGCTGACCGACCGGCGGGCGGCACGCGGCGACCTCGTCGATGTGGTCGCGGGGGCGGTACGCGGTGGGGTGCGGTGGGTGGTGCTGCGGGAGAGAGACCTGCCCCGCGCCGAACGGGCGGCGATCGCCGTCGACCTGCGGGCCGTCCTGGCCGGGACCGGCGGCACCCTGATCGTCGCCGGCCCCGACCCGCTCGACGACGGCTCCGACGGCTCCGACCCGCCCGGCCCGGACCCGGGTGGTGCCGGTGGGGCGGTGCATCTGGCAGCAGCCGGGCCGTACCCGCCGCCGACCGTGCGGCTCGTCGGTCGGTCCTGTCACGACCCGGCCGAGCTGGCCCGGCTCAGCACCGAGCACTACGTGACGCTCTCGCCGGTCTGGACCACCCGCAGCAAACCCGGCTACGGCCCACCCCTGCACCCGGACGGGCTTCGCCGGCTGGTCCGGCTCAGCCCGGTGCCCGTCCTCGCCCTGGGCGGTATCGAGACGCCGCAGCAGGTGACGGCCTGTGTCGAGGCGGGTGCGGTCGGGGTGGCGGTGCTCGGCGCGATCATGCGGGCCGCCGACCCGACCGAGGTCGCCGCGACCCTCACCGGTGTCTTCGCCCCGCGCCCGACGGACCGCACCCCGATCAGCGACACGTGGCCCGAGGAGACGACATGACACCGACGACAGTGCTCACCATCGCCGGTTCCGACTCCGGCGGCGGCGCCGGCATCCAGGCCGACCTGAAGGTCTTCGCCGCCCTCGGCGCGTACGGCACCAGCGTGCTCACCGCCGTCACCGCGCAGAACACCCGGGGCGTGGACGCCGTGCTGCCGTTGCCCCCGCGCACCGTCACCGAGCAGCTCGACAGCGTGCTCGGCGACTTCGCGGTCCGGGCGGTGAAGACCGGGATGCTCGGTACCCCGGCGGTCGCCGACGCGGTGGCCGAGGCGGCGAAGGCGGGCCGGCTGCCGCACCTCGTCGTCGACCCGGTGCTCGTCGCCACCAGCGGACACCGGCTCGGGGTGGTCGCGGCCGTCGAGCGGCTGCTGCCGTACGCCCGGGTGGCGACGCCGAACTGCGCGGAGGCCGCCGCCCTCACCGGACGCCCGGTGACCACGGTCGAGGAGATGGTCGCCGCGGCGCAGACCCTGGCGGCCGGCGGCCCCGAGTACGTGGTGGTCACCGGCGGCGACGTCGACGCGGCCGGCGAATCGGTCGACGTGCTGGCCGGCGGCGGAACGACCACCCTGCTGCGCGCCCCCCGGGTGGACACCCGGCACAGCCACGGCACCGGCTGTTCGTTCTCGGCGGCGATCGCCGTCCGGCTGGCCGCCGGCGATCCGGTGCCCGTCGCGGTCGCCACCGCCAAGGAGTACGTGACCCGCGCGCTGACCGGCGCGCGGGGTTGGGAACTGGGCGCGGGACGCGGCCCGCTGGACCACTTCGGCTGGTCCCGATGACCAACAGGGAGGCTGTCATGCAGGCACGTCGCAAGGTCTACGTCGAGGGGTCCCGGCCGGACGTCCGGGTGCCGTTCGCCGAGGTGGAGCTGGCCGGGGACAACCCGCCGCTGCGCCTCTACGACACCTCCGGCCCCGGCTCGGACCCGGAGGTGGGGCTGCCGCCGCTGCGCGGACCATGGATCGCCGAGCGGGGCGACGTCGCGCCGGTCCGGGGCGCCGGCACCCCGCTGGCCGGCGTCGACGCCAGGCGACCCACCCAGCTCTGGTACGCCCGCGCCGGGGTGGTCACCCCGGAGATGGAGTTCGTGGCGATCCGGGAAGGGCTGCCGCCGGAGCTGGTGCGCGACGAGATCGCCGCCGGCCGGGCGGTGCTGCCACTCAACGTCAACCACCCCGAGTGCGAGCCGGCGATCATCGGCAAGGCGTTCCTGGTGAAGGTCAACGCCAACATCGGCACCTCGGCGGTGACCTCGTCGGTCGCCGAGGAGGTGGAGAAGCTGACCTGGGCCACCCGGTGGGGCGCGGACACCGTGATGGACCTGTCGACCGGCAAGCGGATCCACGAGACCCGGGAGGCGATCGTGCGCAACTCGCCGGTGCCGATCGGCACCGTGCCGATCTACCAGGCGCTGGAGAAGGTCGGCGGCGACCCGGTGAAGCTGAGCTGGGAGGTGTTCCGGGAGACCGTCATCGAGCAGGCCGAGCAGGGCGTCGACTACATGACGGTGCACGCGGGGGTGCTGCTGCCGTACGTGCCGCTGGCCGTCGACCGGGTCACCGGGATCGTCTCCCGGGGCGGCTCGATCATGGCGGCCTGGTGCCTGGCGCACCACGAGGAGAACTTCCTCTACACCAACTTCCGCGAGCTGTGCGCGATCCTCGCCCGCTACGACGTGACGTTCTCCCTCGGCGACGGGCTGCGCCCCGGCTCGATCGCCGACGCCAACGACGAGGCCCAGTTCGCCGAGCTGCGCACCCTGGGCGAGCTGACCCGGATCGCCTGGGAGTACGACGTGCAGGTGATGATCGAGGGCCCCGGTCACGTGCCGATGCACAAGATCAAGGAGAACGTGGACCTCCAGCAGGAGTGGTGCCACCAGGCCCCGTTCTACACCCTCGGCCCGCTGACCACCGACATCGCCCCCGCGTACGACCACATCACCTCGGCGATCGGGGCCGCGATGATCGGCATGTACGGCACCGCCATGCTGTGCTACGTCACCCCGAAGGAACACCTCGGCCTGCCCGACCGGGACGACGTGAAGGCCGGCGTGATCGCGTACAAGATCGCCGCACACGCGGCCGACCTGGCCAAGGGGCACCCCGGCGCGCAGGCCTGGGACGACGCGCTGTCCAAGGCGCGGTTCGAGTTCCGCTGGGAAGACCAGTTCAACCTGTCACTCGACCCGGAGACGGCCCGCTCCTACCACGACGCGACCCTCCCGGCGGAGCCGGCGAAGACCGCCCACTTCTGCTCCATGTGCGGCCCGAAGTTCTGCTCCATGAAGATCACCCAGGAGCTGAAGGAGTACGCCGCCCAGGGCATGCAGAACAAGTCAGCCGAATTCCGCTCCACCGGCAACCGCGTCTACCTCCCCCTCGCCTGACCCCCGCCCCCGTCTCCGCCCCGCCCCCTGCCCCCGCCCCGCCCCGCCCCCTGCCCCCGGCCCCGGTGATCAAGAAGTTTGCGTCACGGGACGGCCGGAACTTGACGTAAACCTCTTGATCACCGGGGCGGGGGTGAGGCGGGGCGGGGTGGGGGTGGGGCGGGGTGAGGGGGGTTAGTCGTGGTGGTGGTGGCGGCCGGTGGTGCGTAGGGAGCGGCGGCCGCTCTCCCGTTCCGGTTCGTTATCGGCGAGGGGCTTGCTCAGGCCGGCGACCCAGTCGACGTACTCGTCGTCGGCCGTCGCCGGCTCCGCGGGAGGATCGCCTGCCGACTCACCCTCGGGTGACCGGTTCCGTCGGAACAGTCCGCGTCGGCCCTTGGCCCGGCCGGCTGGCTGCTGACCGTCGCCGCCGCTCGGAGTTGGGCCGGCGGGAGCCGCACCGGGGGAGGTGTCGTCCACCGGCGCGGTGCTGCGGGAGCTGTCTCCTTCCCACCGGAGGCTGACCGGCCCCGGGGGCTCCGTGCGCTCGGTGGTGTCCGGTTCGGGAAACGGCAGGGAGGCCCGGGCTGGTTCCGGGCGGGGGGAGCCGGCCGCGCCACCCGTACCGCTGAGGTCTGGTAGTTGGTGGCGGGGGCGCGGCATGCTTTCGACACCGTCCGGTGGGACGTGCCGCGTTCCGGCCCTCGCCGGGCCCGCTTCGGCGGCCGTCGCATCGGGACGGGCACCGCCCGGCCCGGCGACACCCGGGCGGTCGGACGCAGTGCTGCCCGTCCCGCTGCGGCCCTGTCGGGTGGGCTGCGGCCCGGTGCTTTCCAGCCCACCGCTGGCAGGCCGGGTGTGGCGGGGTTCGGTGACGGCCGGTCGGTCCGTCTCCGCGCTGCCGCCGCGGGTGGCTGGATCGGGCGCTTGCTGACCGGTCTCGGCCACCGGGACGACGGCGGCGGGACGGGTCCGGCTGGTCCGCTTCGCCCGTGGCCTGGGCGCGGCTTCGGATTCGTCTCCCGTGGCCGGTCCGGTCGCCTTGCGCTGCTTCGCCGCGGTGGGTGCGGTCTGGCTGGTCTCGGCCCGCGTCGACCTGGCGGGGGCCGGTTCGACCTGGGCCGGCTCGACCCTGGGCGGTTCGATCCTGGGCGGTTCGATCCTGGCCGGTTCGATCCTGGCCGGTTCGACCCGGGGCGGCTCGGTCGGAGTCGGCCCGGTCTGTGTCAGCCGGCCCGGAGCCGCTCCGGCCCGAGTCGGCTCGCTCGACGTCTCCTCGGTCAGCGTCGGTTCGGTCCGAGCCGGCCCGGTCGGGGTCACCCTGCTCTGGGCGGGCCCGGTCGGGGTCGGCTCGGTCGGGATCGGCCTGGTCGGGGTCGAGCCGATCCGGGACGGTCCGCCCAGGGTCGGGGCGGGGCGGGTCGCCGGCCGGTCGGTGACGGTAGCGGCGGGATCCGGCCAGTCCCAGTGGGCGGGGGTGCGGCCGACGCCCGGCGGCTCGGGGTCGAAGGCCCGTGCGGCGGCGCTCAGCTCCACGGTGACCGCCTCGTCCGAGCCGGTTCCGGCCGCGCTGCCGATCCCGGTCGTGCTGCGTGTCCCGGTCGTGCTGCCGGCCCCGGTCGTGCTGCCGGCCCCGGTCGTGGTGCCGGTCCCGGTCGGGCCGGTTGCCGGGGAGACCGCCCCGGTCGGGTCGGGCCGGGGCGGGTCGGGGGCGGTGGGCAGGGGCGCGAGGATGTCGGTCGGCTCGATCGCCGCGTCGTCGGCGTCGTCGGCGGTGCCGGCGGCCGGTCGGGCGGGCAGCAGCGGCCAACGCAGCAGCGTGGCGGCGACCGAGCCGAGCGCACCGGTGGCGACCGCGATCACCGCGGCGTAGTAGGGGGCGAGTTGGTAGCGGTCCACCGGGTCGCCCGGCCCGGCGGTGAGGTAGGCGAAGGCGAGCAGCACCGGGCCGGCCGCCCCGGCGGCCCCGCCGATGAGCGGGACGTGCCCCCGCCGCCGGGCCAGTCCACCGGTCACCGCCCCGGCAACGAGTGCGACCACGGGCAGCAGCAGCATCGCCAGCCACGGCGCCCGGTCCGGGCCGAGCCAGGCCGGCTCCAGTACCCCCAGGCGTACGGTGTGCAGCGGGTCGGTGGAGAGCACGCCCGGTGCGGCCGAGACGAGCGCGACCAGCCAGACCGCCCCGCCCATCAGGGCGACGTTCCAGCCCAGCGGGGGGCGCAGCAGGACGGCCGAGGCGGCAGCCGCACCGACCACCGCCCCGGCGACCGCGCAGATGCCGACCGCCCAGACCGGGTCGACGGCGCTCAGCTCGGCGGCCCGGGCGGGTTGCATGCACAGCGGGGCGACGACCAGCGCGCCGAGCGCGGCGGCCCCGGAGATCGCCAGCTGTAAGGGGGTGTCCTGCGGCAGCCCTTCACGGCGGACGAGCCGGCCGGTGAGGACCGCGCCGACCACGGCGGCGGTCACCGCGAACCAGCCCACCCAGGCGAGCTGGGCCGGCCACCGGTTGACGTCGGTGAAGTCGCCGGTGAGTCGGACGATGCCGAAGCCGTACGCGATGCCGAGCTGGCCGGCCCCGGCCAACATGCTCACCCCGAGTGCGGTGAGCAGCAGTTTGCCCCACGTCCGAAAGGCCATGTCGCGCACGTTACGGCCCGGTGCGCCCGATCGCCACTGTGGCGCGGCGCGGCCGGGACCAGCTGTTACCCAAGCGCTACCAGCGACTACTTGAGTTCCACCAGGCGGGCCAGGTAGGTCGTGTCCCCGACATTGGTGAGCATGTGGACGGCACCCGGGTCCCGGTAGACCACCCCGCCGGTGGGCTCGTCGGCGTCGATCCTGGTCCCGTCGATCGTCTGCACCACGTTCTTCGCGCCCTCGATCGCCACCACCAGGTACGGGTGGTCGTGCCGGTGCAGCGGCTGCCGCTCACCCGGGGCGAGCCGGATGTGCCACACCCGGACCCGGTCGTTCTCGAAGACGATCTCCTGGCCGACCGGGCCGAGTTCGAGGTCGTGGGTCACGTCGGTCATCGGGTTCCGTCCAGTTGGGGGAGCACCTCGGCGGCGATGAGCTCCAGGTGGTCGAGGTCGTCGAGTTCGATCAACCGCAGGTGGACCCGGGTGGCCCCGATCGCGGCGAACTCGCCGATCCGGTCGACCAGTTGGGCGGGGGAGCCGACCACCGGGTCCTCCGGCGGCAGGGCGCTCTTGACGTGCAGCGGTGCGGCCCGGCGCTGGGCTTCGGCGTCGGTACGCCCGATCGCCACCACGATCCCGGCGGAGAGCACCAGCGGTGCCCGTCCCGACCCGGTCCGGCCGGTCCGGTCGCACGCCTCCCGTACCCGGTCGTACGCCTCGGCGGTCTCCTCGACCGACTTGAACGGCATGTTGAACTCGTCGGCGTACCGGGCGGCGAGGTCGGGGGTGCGTTTCGGGCCCCGGCCGCCGATGATGATCGGCGGGCCGGGCTGTTGGACCGGCTTGGGTAGGGCCGGGGCTTCGACGAGCTGGTAGTGCTCGCCGGCCCAGCTGTAGGTCTCGCCGACCGGGGTGCGCCACAGCCCGGTGACGATCTCCAGCTGCTCGGCGAGCCGGTCGAAGCGTTCGCCGACCTTGGGGAAGGGGATGCCGTACGCGGTGTGTTCCCGTTCGTACCAGCCGGCGCCGATGCCCAGCTCGACCCGGCCGCCGCTCATCTGGTCGACCTGGGCGACCATCACGGCCAGCGGGCCGGGCAGCCGGAAGGTGGCCGAGGTGACCAGGGTGCCGAGCCGGATGCGGGAGGTTTCGCGGGCGAGTGCGGCCAGGGTCAGCCAGGCGTCGGTGGGGCCGGGCAGCCCGGGTTCGTCGCCCATCGCCCGGTAGTGGTCGGCCCGGAGGAACCCGTCGAAGCCGCCGGCCTCGCAGAGCTGGGCGAACCGGAGCTGGTCGTCGTAGCTGGCGCCCCGGTGCGGCTCGGTGAAGATCGCCACTCGCACGGTCATCGTCCCTCCACCCCGGCGGTCGCCGGTGTCTCCCGTTCCATCAGCAGTTCGTGCAGGTCGGCGCTGACCCGGGCGACATCGGCCAGGTGGGCGTTGCGGCCGAGGGTGCGGGGCCGGGGGATGTCCACGTCGACGATCTTGCGGATCCGCCCGGGGCGGGGGCTGAGCACGACCACCCGGTCGGCGAGCAGCACCGCTTCGTCGATGGAGTGGGTGACGAAGACGACGGTCGCCCCGGTCTCCATGTGCACCCGTTGCAGTTCGCCGGAGAGTTCCTCCCGGGTGAGCGCGTCCAGGGCGGAGAAGGGCTCGTCCATCAGCATCACCCGGGGTTCGCCGATCAGCGACCGGCACAGCGACACCCGCTGCTGCATGCCACCGGAGAGTTCGTGCGGCAACCGCTTCTCGAAGCCGGCCAGGCCGGAGAGTTCCAGCAGTTGGCGGGCGCGTTCGCGGTGCTTGGCGCGGCTCCAGCCGAAGATCTCGGCCGGCAGCAGCACGTTGTCGAGCACCGTGCGCCAGGGGAGCAGGGCGGGTTTCTGGAAGAGCATCGCGACGTCCCGGCGGGGCCGGGTGATCGGGCTGCCGGCGACGGTGATCTCGCCGCTGCTGACGGGCAGCAACCCGGCGATCATCCTGAGTAGAGTGGACTTGCCGCAGCCGGAGCGGCCGAGCACGGCGACGAACTCGCCCTCGGCCACGTCGAGGTCGATCCCGCGCAGCGCCTCCACCCGCCCGGAACGGCCGTCGAAGGTACGCGACACATCGGACAGTCTGATCATCGCCGTCGGTCTCCCCTGAGTCGGCGGTCAGGAATCCGACAAGGATATCCCCAGCGTGCCGGCCGCTCACCGTCCGGGGTGGAGTCGAGTTGTTTCCGTTCCGCAACCCGATCCGCCTGGTGTGGTGACGGTAAGTGTCTCGTACGCTGTGCCAGCGAAGAGTCCCTTCACGACGGCTGCGTCGGCGCCCCCTCACGCCGTCCCGCCGGAACGACAACCCCCTCCGGGCACACCGCCCGGTCGGAAAGGACATGGTGCACAGATGACAAGGCTGACCCGCACGGTCGCCGCGGCCACCCTGGCCACCGCCCTCGCTCTGGTATCCGCCTGCAGTGGCGGGTCCGACTCGGCGGACGCAAAGACCGGCGACGGCAAGTCGCTGGAGAAGGTGACCTACCTCACCTCGTTCGGCAACTTCGGTCGCGACTCGTACGCCTGGGTGGCGAAGGACAAGGGCTTCTTCAAGGAGGCCGGCTTCGAGGTGGAGATCAAGCCCGGTCAGGGCACCGGCGCGGTCATCCAGACCATCGTCGGCGGCCAGGCCGACTTCGGTCCGATCGACCTGACCGGCGGCCTGCTCCAGGTCGGCAACGGGGTGGCCAAGGACTTCGTGGCGGTCGCCGCGATCCAGCAGCGCACCATGGCCGCCATCGTCTCGGTCGAGGGCAAGAACATCGCCACGCCGAAGGACCTGGAGGGCAAGAAGCTCGCGGACACCCCCGGCTCCGTCGTGCGCAACCTCTTCCCGACGTACGCCCGGATGGCCGGGGTGGACTACAACAAGGTCACCTGGGTCAACGGTGACGCGCAGACCCTGATGGGCACGCTGGCCTCCGGCCAGGTCGACGGCATCGGCCAGTTCGTCGTCGGTCAGCCGACCGTCGAGGCGGTCACCAAGAAGAAGCCCGTCGTGCTGCCGTACAGCAACGTGATGCAGGACCTCTACGGCAACGCGCTGATCACCTCCAGCAAGATCGCCAAGGAGAACCCGGAGAAGGTGAAGAAGTTCACCGCCGCGCTGCTCAAGGGCCTTGAGTACGCCCTGGCCAACCCGCAGGAGGCGGCCGAGATCCTGAAGAAGAACGTGGACACCACCAACCCGGCCGCCGCCGCTGCCGAGTTGCAGCTGATGGCCGGCTACGTGCGTTCCAGCAACTCCGGCACCGCGATCGGCACGCTGGACAGCGACCGGGTCGCCAAGAGCATCGCGATCCTCCAGGGCGCCGGCGCGCTCAAGTCGAACATCACCCCGGACCAGATCATCGACTTCAACCTCGTCCCGAAGGCCTGATCGACGCCGAGGTGCCACGGGGGTGCGACCCAGCGGGACGACCGGTGGGCGCACCCCCGTTCGCGTGCCGGCCAGCGTGCCGGCAGGAGAGGAGGATCCTGTGACGGACTCGATCCGGACCCGTCCCGTACCCGGGTCGGCCGGACCGCCGACCCCCACGGTTCAGGCCGCGCCCCCACCGCGCGCCCGGTCACCCTGGTCCCGGGTACGCCCGGCGGCGGTCGGCCTGCCGCTGGCCGGCCTGGTGGTCACGGTGGCCGTCTGGTGGGTGGTCACCTCCGGGCTGCACCTGGTGCACCCGTCGTCCCTGCCGCCACCGCAGGCGGTCTGGACGTCCCTGACCGTATCGGCGGACGTGCTCTTCCCGGCGCTGGGCACGACGACCCTGATGACGGTCCTCGGTTTCCTGCTGTCGACGGTCGCCGGGGTGCTGATCGGGATGGCGCTGGCCGCCTCCCGGCGGGCCGAGCGGATGTTCGCCCCGCTGCTGGTGGCGATCAACGCGGTGCCCAAGATCGCGCTGGGGCCGCTGCTGGTGGTCTCGGTCGGCTGGGGTTCGAAGCCGATCCTGACCATGGTGTTCCTGCTCTGCTTCTTTCCGATCGTGCTCTCCACCGCCACCGGGCTGACCACCACCCCGGCGGACCTGGCCGAGCTGGCCCGGTCGCTGAACGCCTCCTGGTGGCAGTCGTTCCGCAAGGTGCGGTTCCCGGCCGCCCTGCCGCAGATCTTCGTCGGGCTGAAGGTGGCGATGCCGCTGGCCGCGATCGGCGCGGTGATCGGGGAGTTCTACTCCGACAAGCCGGGCCTGGGCTACCAGATCCTCCAGTACAACGGGGTCGGCGACACCGCCACGGCCTGGGCGGCGATCGTGCTGATCGCGGCGATGAGCATCCTGCTCTATTCGGCGTTGTCGCTGGTCGAGCGGCTGGCCCTGCCCTGGGTCCGGGCCACCACCTCGGCCCGCTGACCCCCGCAGCCACCCGACCCGAAGCACCGACGGGCCGGCCCCACCCGGGGGCCGGCCCGTCGGTCGGGGGCGGTCAGCTCGCCAGCCGCCACCGGCCGCCCCGGGCCACCAGGGTGGTCAGCGCCTGCGGCATCAGCCCGGAGTGGTTGTCCGGGGTCATCCGGATCGGCCCGGACAGGCCGTCCAGCTGGGACGTCTCCAGCACGTCCCGCAGGCCGTCCCGGTTGACCCGGCCACTCGGGCCGCCGGCCCGTACCGCCGAGTCGGCGATCAGCTGGACGGCGTCGGCGGCGAACGACGAGAGGCCGTTGTAGCCGCCGAACCGGGCCGTGTAGTCCTGGAACCACTGCCGGCGGGCGGCCTTGGCCGGGGTGGTGGCGATGACGTCGTCGATCACCATGGTCTGGGTGAAGATCAGGGTGGCCCGCTCGGTGGCCCGGCCGGAGCCGCCCAGGAAGAGGTCACCGGCCGCGGCGGCGTCGAGGAAGAGCGACCCGGAGTAACCGGACTGGTCGGCGGCGGTGGCGGCGAGGGTGGCCTGCTCCGGCGGGGTCCAGATGACCAGCCCGGTGGGCTCGCGGTCGACCAGCCGGCGAACCGGTGCGGCGAGTTCGGTGTCGGTGGTGCGTACCGCCTCGGCGCGGACCCGCTTGATGCCGACCTTGCGGAACTCGCCCTCCAGCGCGGTCAGTCCCTCGCGGCCGTAGTCGTCGTCGCTGTGCAGGATGCCGACCTCGGTGATCCCGCGCCGCCGCAGTTCGGCGGTGAGCGCGGCGGCGCTGTCGCCCGCGTTCGGCGCGAGCTTGAACACGTACCGGCGTTCGGGGACGGGGCTGGCGACCGCGCCCGACGGCGCGAGTGCGATCGTCGGCACCTTCCGTTCGTTGATGGTGCGCGCGGCGCCGACGGCGCATTCGTTGCAGCCGCCCATGATGATGGCGTTGACCGTGGAGTCGTTGCTGAAGTCGCCGATGTTGCGCAGCGACTCGTTGGCGTCGGACCGGTTGTCCTTGACCACCAGTTTGATCTTCCGGGAGCCCAGGGCGCCGGAGGAGTTCAACTGCTCGACCTTCAGATCCAGGGCGCGCTGGTACGCCTTGCCGACCGGCGCGGCGACGCCGGAGAGTTCGAGATCGGCGGCGATCGTGATCGGGCTGTCGTCCTCCTCTGTCGCGCCGAACGAGCAGCCGGTGAGCGTGGTGGCCAGCACGGCCGATGCGAGCGCCACGATGGTCGCGGAGCGGATGGGGCTCAACTCAGTCCTCCAGGTGCGGCGCGGGACGGACCCGGTCACCGCCGCTAGTCCGTCCTCAGTGGAGAAACGGGATTGTGTGCCGTACGGTGTGCGCGAAAGCCTGCAAAACCTTGCCAATGCCGGGGCGTGCGGTCAAGCGCGGATGCTGTCGGCGGTTTCGGGACGCGAATCTCACATTGTGGGGACATCAGATATTTACCCATGCTCACTCATCAGAGGCGTACGAACACTCTGGAGTGACATGCCCTGTTCAGGGGTGGCCTGCTAAGCAGGGAAAACGGTGATCAGCATGCTGGTCGACCGATTCCTGTCCGAACGCGGCTTCCCAAACAGGATCTTCTCTGATGAAATCGCGGCCGTGCCGCGCGTGGCGCTGTCCGTCGCACCAGGCGCGGGTCGGCGGGTCAGGCGTGTGGAAGATACGACGGAGGCGATGTCGTGAGCACCGGACCGACGACCCTGCCCGAGCCAGGCGAAAGCGCCGGAACCGAACGGGAGCGCCGACTGCCCCGGCTTCGGGATGCGCGGATTCGTTCCAAACTCGCCCTCATTCTGGTCGTACCGGTCGCAGCGGTCATCGCACTGGCGACAATCCGACTCGTCTCCACTACCGAGGGTGCGGTCGACGCCACCCAGATCCGTTCGCTGACCGCGCTCTCCATCGACGTTTCGGCGCTCACGCAGGATCTGCACAAGGAGCGGATGGCCGCCGCCGGTTACCTGGCCAACCCGCAGCTGCTCCCGGACGACTACAACCTGCGGGTCCGGGCCACCGGTGAGCGGATCAACGCCTACCGGGCCGAGCGGGCCGACCTCGGTGAGGTCCCGGCCGCCGTGCGGGACCGGCTCAAGGTGATCGACGACCACCTGCGCACGCTCGACGCGACCCGGCAGGAGGTGCTCGACCGCCGGCAGATGCCCGTCGCCGAGGCCACCCTGCGGTACGGCGTGATCCTCACCGACCTGGTCTCGTACGGCGACACCCTGGCCCAGCTGGCCGGCCAGGAGAGTCTCGCGGACGCCCGCCGCGCGGTGGCCGCGTTCAGCCGGGCCAAGTCCGCCGTCGCCGAGGAGGAGGCGGTCGCCTACACCGCGCTGGTCAGCGGACGCCTCGACGAGGAGCAGTTCTCCTCGTTCGTGGCGACCCTGACCAGTCAGCAGGAGGCACTGCTCGGCTTCTCCCTCGCCGCCGACCCCACCCAACGTGCGCTGGTCTTCAGCGCGGTCTCCGGTGACGCCGTCGGCCTCGCCGACCGGGTGGCCGCCGACATCACCCGCTCGGTCGGCCAGCGCAGCCCGATCAGCGCCGGTGACGCCAGCGCCGCGATCGGCGCGGTCAACGACCTGATGCGGTGGACTGAGATCCAGCTCCAGGAGACCCTGCTCGCCCGCTCCGAGCAGGCCCGCAGCGACGTCATCCAGCAGGCCGTCATCGAGACGGTGCTGGTGCTGCTCACCCTGATCGTCGCGATCACCCTCGCCGTGGTGCTGGCCCGCTCGCTCAACCACTCGCTGCGCCGGCTGCGGGAGGGTGCCCTCTCGGTGGCCAACCACGACCTGCCGGACGCGGTCAAGCGGTTGCAGAACATGGGCAGCGTCGGCGACGGCGGGGTCGAGGAGATCGTCCGCCAGGTGCGGGACCCGATCCGGTTGACCAACCGGGACGAGGTCGGCCAGGTGGCCCTGGCGTTCAACGTGGTCCACCGGGAGGCCGTCCGGGTCGCCGCCGAGCAGGCCGCGCTGCGGACCAGCGTCTCGGCGATGTTCCTCAACCTGGCCCGCCGCAGTCAGACCCTGGTCGACCGGATGATCGGCGAACTGGACGCGATCGAGCGCGGCGAGGAGGACCCGAAGCGGCTCGCCCAGCTCTTCGAACTGGACCACCTCGCCACCCGGATGCGCCGCAACGACGAGAACCTGCTCGTGCTGGCCGGTGCCGACTCGGCCGTGCCGCGCCGCGACGACGCGCTGCTGGTCGACGTGCTGCGCGCCGCCCAGTCCGAGGTGGAGCTCTACAACCGGATCGAGTTCGGCACCGTCGACACCGACATCTCGGTCGCCGCCCACGCCGTCAACGACGTGGTACGCCTCGTCGCCGAGCTGCTGGACAACGCCACCCGCTTCTCGCCGCCGACCACCACCGTCGTCGCCGACGGCCGGCGGATCCGCGACTACGTGCTGATCCAGATCGAGGACCGGGGACTCGGCCTCACCGACGAGCAGCTCGACTCGCTCAACCGCCGCCTCGCCGCCCCGCCGACCGTGGACGTGGCCGCGTTCCGGCTGATGGGTCTGGCCGTGGTCAGCCGGCTGGCCAGCCGCTACGGCGTCCGGGTGGAGCTGCGCCGCAACGTCGAGGGCGGCACCGTCGCCCAGGTGACGCTGCCCAACGCCACCGTGGTCCTGCCCGCCCACCGGGGCCGCGACCAGGCGGTCAGCCGCCCGCGCCAGCCGCTCGCGGTCGAGCAGCCGTCGCCCGCGTCGTCCGGCATCGGCGGCGCCTTCAGCGGTGCCCGCAGCGCGGCGGCGACGCTGAACGACCAGTGGCGCACCGCCCCACCGGCGCCCGCGCCGTGGCAGCCGCCGGTGGACGCCCGGGAGACCGCCCCCGCCGTGCAGTTCGGCGGCCCGGTCTCCGCCCCACCGTTCGCGCCGGTCCCCGCCCCGTCGGCCGACTCCGGGTTCGGGGCCTTCTCGGCCGGCAGCCCGACGGTGGCGAACCCGACCATCGACCCGCTGCCGCGTCGGGCCGCGCCGGGCGAGTCCGCCCCGGTGCTCCCGGTCGGCCCGGTCGCCGGTGCCACGCCCGCCCCGACGGAGTCCTACGGTGCGCCGGCCATGCCGTTCGCCGGTGCCCCGGCGGCGGCTCCGTACGCCGGTGCCCCGGCGGCCACCCCGTACGCCGGTGCGCCCGCCGCCACCCCGTACGCGGGTGCTCCGGCGGCCACCCCGTTCGCCCCGGCCGCCGCCGCGGCGGCGTTCGCCCCGGCGGCCCAGCCGGCCGCGTACGCCGCACCGGCCGCCCAGCCGTACACCGCACCGGCCGCGTCCTACACCCCGCCGGCGCCGGCCGCACCGGTGGTCGCCCGCCCGGACCGGCCGGCCGACTCGCCGATCTTCCGGGAGATGGAGGCGGTGTGGTTCCGGTCGCACGGCGACGACGCCACCGCGATCTTCACCCGGCCCCGCTTCGACGAGGAACCGCCGGCCGCACCGCCGCGGTCCAACGGCGCGAGCAAGCCGACCCGCCCGCCGCTGCCCACCCGGGTACCGACGGCACCCACGGCCGCCGGCACCCCGACCGTCACACCCGCCCCGGCGGCCCCGCAAGCGCCCGCCGCCACCGGACCCGTACCGCCGGCCCCCACCGCGGCGTCCACGTTCGGCACCACCGCGCCGGCCGCCCCCACCGCGGCGTCGACATTCGGCACCACCCCGCCGGCCGCGCCCGAGGCGCCGGCAGGCCCACCGGCCGCCGACGCCGACGCCTGGCGGACAGCGGCCGACGAGGGCTGGACCCGGGCCAGCCAGGCGGCCGAACCGGCCAACGCCGGCACCACCCGTTCCGGCCTGCCGAAGCGGGTGCCGCAGGCGCAGCTCGTCCCCGGCGGGATCGAGCCGAAGGAGGGCCGGGACCGCAGCCGCCGCACCCCCGACGAAGTACGCGGCCTGCTCTCGGCCTACCACCGCGGCGTGCAGCGCGGACGCACCGCAGGCGCGGACCTCAACAGCACCTCGACCAAGGAGACGAACCGATGAACAGGCCAGCTGCCATGCAGGACATGGGTTGGCTGCTCACCAACTTCGCCGACAGCGTGGCGGGCATCGCCCACGTGGTGGCGGTGTCCGCGGATGGGCTGCTGCTCGCCTCCTCGCGGGACCTGCCCACCGACCGGGCCGACCAGCTCGCCGCGATCACCTCCGGCGTGGTGAGTCTGACCGAGGGTGCCGCCCGGATGTTCAGCGCGGGCGGGGTGCTGCAGACAGTGATCGAGATGGACAGCGGTTACCTGTTCCTCATGTCGATCAGCGACGGTTCGTCGATGGCGGTGCTCGCCGCCCGCAGCTGTGACGTGGGTCAGGTCGGCTACGAGATGGCGTTGCTGGTCGAACGGGTGGGTGCGGCGTTGGTGCCGCTGCCCCGGGACGCCGTGCGTTCGTAGCACCGGTGAGGCCGGGCGCGACCGCGTCCGGCCGGAGGGACGACGCATCCGGGCCGGACCCGGGCGGAAGGAGGTGATCGCGGCATGGACCCCCGACGGGACCCGCGCGGGGCGTTGGTGCGTCCGTACGCGGTCACCCGGGGCCGCACCGAGCCGAGCCGGGACATCGCACTGGAGGCGGTGCTCACCTCCAGTGCGACCCAGGTGGCCGAGTCCCGCTTCGCCGGCCACGACAAGTACCGGATCGCCACCGTCTGCGAGGGCCGGGCGCAGTCGCTGGCGGAGATCGCCGCTTACACCCGGATGCCGTTGGGCGTCGCCCGGGTGCTGGTCGCCGACCTGGTCGCCGACGGTCTGCTCACGCTACACACTGCCGCTCCCGCCGAGGGGTTCGAGGAGCGAATGGAAATCCTTGGAAGGGTGCTAAGTGGACTTCGCAGGCTATGACCCCGTCGGGTCGCGCCAGAGCCGGGGAATCGTCTCCGCGAAGATCGTGGTCGCGGGCGGCTTCGGCGTGGGCAAGACGACCCTGGTCGGGGCGATCTCCGAGATCACTCCGCTGACCACAGAGGCGCTGATGACCGCCGCCGGCGTCGGCATCGACGATCCGTCGAAGGTGCCCGGCAAGGAGACCACCACGGTCGCCATGGACTTCGGCCGGATCACCATGGCGCAGGACCTGATCCTGTACCTGTTCGGCACCCCCGGGCAGACCCGGTTCTGGTTCATGTGGGACGAGATCATCCGGGGTGCGGTGGGTGCCGCCGTGCTGGTGGACACCCGGCGGATCACCGACGCCTTCGCCCCGTTGGACTACTTCGAGAACCGCAAACTCCCGTACGTGGTGGCGCTGAACCGGTTCGACGGCTCGGACCTGTACGAGCCGGACGAGGTCCGCGAGGCGTTGGCCATCTCGGCGGACGTGCCGCTGGTGATGTGCGACGCCCGGGACCGGGAGTCGGTCAAGCAGGTCCTGGTGACGGTGGTGGAGCACGCCATGCTCCGGCTCCAGGCCGAGCACGGCCGGGGCTTCCCGACGCCGGTGGGCTGAGCGCGGACGGTCACCGGTGGTGACGGCGCAGCCTCCGGGCCGGGGCGTCACCACCGGTGGTCCGCTGCCGGCTCACTCCACCCGGAGCCGGTAGCCGCGCTTGACCACGGTCTGCACCACCCGGGGTGCCCGCAGCCCCACCCGCAGCCGGGCCACCGCCATCTCCACCGCGTGCTCGTCGGCCCCCCGGGGCAGCGTGCGCAGCAGTTCGGTCCGGGACAGCACCCGACCGGGCTGGGCGGCGAGCGCCCGCAGCACCGCCATCGGCGCGGGTGCCAGGGGCCGCAGCTCCCCGTCGATGACGGCGGCGTGCCCACGCAGGGTCAGCAGGTGCCCGGCCGCCTTGACCGTGACGGTTCGGCGGGGCAGTTCGTCCACGATGGTGCGGACCAGCGCGCCGAGCCGGGCCCGGGTCGGCGCGCTGACCGGCACGCCCCGCCGCACCAGCGGTTCGGCGGTGACCGCGCCGACGCAGCTGACCAGCACGTCGCCCCGCAACGCGGCCAGCACCGTCTCGGTACGGTCCCCGGCGGCGCGCAGCAGCGCCTCCGCCGCCGGGGCGGAGGTGAAGGTGACGGCGTCGACCAGCCGGCCGGCGACGAGGTCGATCAGCCGGTGCAGCGGGGCCGGGTCGGTCGGTGGGGCCCACCGGTAGACGGGCACCTCGATCACGGTGGCCCCGGCGGCCTCCAGGGCCTCGGTGCACTCCGGTTGCCGGTCGCCGTGCAGTTGCATGGCGATCACCTGCCCGGCCACCCCACGTCGGCACAGGTGCTCGACCACCTCCTCGCAGCTCTCCGAGGCCGGCGACCACTGGTCGTGCAGGCCGGCGGCCCGGATCGCGCCGCGCGCCTTGGGGCCCCGGGCCACCACGTAGGCCCGGGACAGCACGTTCTTCAGCGGCTCGGCCAGCCCCCAGCCCTCGGCCGCCTCCAACCAGCCGCGCATCCCGATGCCGGTGTTGGCCATCAGCACGTCCGGTGGCCGGTCCAGGCAGGCCCGGGTGGCGTCCCGCAGGTCGGTGTCGTCGGCCAGCGGCACGATCCGCAGGGCCGGGGCGAGCACCACCCGGGCACCGCGCCGTTCCAGCAACGCGGCCAACTCGTCGCGTCGCCGGTCGGCGGTCACCCCGATGGTGAAGCCGGCCAGTTCGTCCCGCATCACTCCTCCTGTCGCAGCCGCACCTCGACCAGGCCGTCCCGGCAGCGGACGTCGTACCGGGGCAGGGTCACCCCGGGCAGGTCCAGGCACAGCCCGGTTCGCAGGTCGTACACCTGCTTGTGCAGGGGGGAGGCGACGGTGGGCACCCCGCCCCGGCTGCCGACGATGCCCCGCGACATCACGTACGCGCCGCTGAGCGGGTCGAGGTTGTCGACCGCGAACAGCTCGTCGTCGGTGCGGAAGATGGCCACCTGGACGCCGTCGACCAGGGCGGCGACGCCGCGCTCGGGTTCCAGCCTCTCCAGCGGGCAGACCGGGGCCCAGCCGATGGTGACGGTGTCGCTCATCGCCGCACCTCCGGCAGGCCGAGGACGACGGGCTGGCGACGCCGGGTGGGTGCCCCGGCGGGGGCGGCGGCCCCGTCCGGTGGTGCGGCCCCGGCGGCGACGGGACCGCGTGTCGGTACCGGCTGGCCGCGTTCCACGGCGAAGGTGATCGACGGGTCCGGCACCTCGGGGGCGTTGACGAAGGAGGTGAACCGGCGCAGCCGTTCCGGGTCGTCGAGCACGTCGCGCCACTCGTCGGAGTAGGACGTGACGTGCCGGGCCATCGCCGCGTCGAGTTCGGCGCAGAGCCCGAGCGAGTCGTCGACGATCACCGACCGGAGGTGCTCCAGGCCACCGTCCATCGCCTCGATCCAGGCGGAGGTGCGTTGCAGCCGGTCGGCGGTGCGGACGTAGAACATCAGGAACCTGTCGATCAGGGTGATCAGCTCGTCGGTGGTCAGGTCGGTGGCGAACAGGTCGGCGTGCCGGGGCCGGAAACCGCCGTTGCCGCCGAGGTAGAGGTTCCACCCGGTGTCGGTGGCGATGATGCCGAAGTCCTTGCTGCGGGCCTCGGCGCACTCCCGGGCGCAGCCGGAGACGGCGGACTTGAGCTTGTGCGGGGCCCGCAACCCCCGGTAACGCAGTTCCAGCGCGACGGCCAGGCCGACCGAGTCCTGCACCCCGTAGCGGCACCAGGTCTCGCCGACGCAGGACTTCACCGTGCGCAGCGCCTTGCCGTACGCGTGGCCGGACTCGAAGCCGGCGTCGACCAGCCGCCGCCAGATCTGCGGGAGCTGCTCGACCCGCGCGCCGAACAGGTCGATGCGCTGCCCGCCGGTGATCTTGGTGTAGAGCTGGAAGTCGCGGGCCACCTCACCGATCACGATCAGCTTGTCCGGGGTGATCTCGCCGCCCGGGATCCGGGGCACGACCGAGTAGCTGCCGTCGCGTTGCAGGTTGGCCAGGAAGTGGTCGTTGGTGTCCTGCAACGACGCCTGCTCGCCGTCGAGCACGTGCCCGGTGCCCAGCGACGCGAGGATCGAGGCCACCACCGGCTTGCAGACGTCGCAGCCCCGGCCCCGGCCGTGCTCGGCGACGAGCTGCGAGAACGTCCGGATGCCGCGCACCCGGACGATGTCGAACAACTCCTGCCGGCTGGCGTCGAAGTGCTCGCACAGCGCCGTGGACTGCTGCACCCCGGCCGCGTCGAGCAACTGCTTGAGCATCGGCACGCAGGAGCCGCAGCTCGTCCCGGCCCGGGTGCACGCCTTCAACGCCGGCACGTCGCACGCCCCGCCGGCGATCGCCGCGTCGATGTCGTCGCGGGTCACCGCGTTGCAGGAGCAGACCTGCGCCGCACCGGGCAGCGCGGTCACCCCGCCGCCGCCCTCGCCGGCCGGGGCCAGCAGCGTCAACGGGGGAGCGGGCAGCGGCCCGCCGACGCTGGCCCGCAACGTCGGGTAGGCGGTCGCGTCCCCGACCAGCACCCCGCCGAGCAGCGTCCGCGCGTCGTCGGAGAGGACCAGCTTCGCGTACGAGCGGGTGACCGGGTCGGTGAACGTGACGTCCAGGCAGCCGGGGGTGGTGCCGTGGGCGTCACCGAACGATGCCACGTCGACGCCGAGCAGCTTGAGCTTGGTGGCGCTGTCCGCGCCGGGGAAGGTGGCCGCGCCGCCGAGCAGCCGGTCGGCCACCACCTCGGCCATCGCGTAGCCGGGGGCGACCAGTCCGTGGCAGGTGCCGTCGACGGCCGCGCACTCGCCGACCGCCCAGATCCGCTCGTCGTCGCTGCGGCAGCTCCCGTCGACCAGCACCCCGCCCCGGGGGCCGAGGCCCAGCCCGGCGGCGCGGGCCAGCTCGTCGCGGGGCCGGATGCCGGCGGCCACCACCACCAGGTCGGCGTCGACCGTGCCGCCGTCGGAGAGGTCCAGCGCGGCGACCGTGCCGGTCGGGCCGGGCCGCAGCGCGGTGGTGCCCACCCCGAGGTGGGTGGTGACGCCCAGCTCCTCGACGTAACGCCGCAGCATCGCGCCGCCCGCCTCGTCGACCTGCACCGGCATCAGCCGGGGCGCGAACTCCACCACGTGGGTGCGCAGCCCCAGCAGCCGCAGCGCGTTGGCGGCCTCCAGACCGAGCAGGCCGCCGCCGATCACCGCCCCGGTCACCCGGCCCCGGGCGTGCTCCCGGATCGCCTCCAGGTCGTCCAGGGTGCGGTAGACGAAGACGCCCGGCAGGTCCATGCCGGCCACCGGCGGGACGAACGGGTACGACCCGGTGGCCAGCACCAGCGCGTCGTACGGGTGCTCCCCGGTCGCGGTGGTCACCACCCGCCGGTCCCGGTCGATCCCGGTGACCGGCTCGCCGAGGTGCAGCCGCACCCCCTCGTCGGGGGTGTGCAGGTTGAGCTCCTCGGCGGACACCCCGTCGAAGAACGCCGACAGTCGTACCCGGTCGTACGCCGGGCGGGGTTCCTCGGCGAGCACCGTCACCTGCCAGCGCCGGTCGTGGTCGCGGGCGCGCAGCGCCTCGACGAACCGTTGGCCGACCATGCCGTTGCCGACGACGACCAATCGTCCACCGGTCATCGGGTCACCTCCTCGTGATGTCATCACGGTCATCGGGTCGTCCCCACCGAGTCCACCTCGGACAGCCAGCCGACGATGCCCTCGACGGCCTGCCGGCAGCCTCCGCAGCCGGTCCCGGCCCGGGTCGCGGCGACCACCGCGTCGACGGTCCGGGCGCCGGAGCGCCAGCAGCGCACCAGGGTGCCCTTGTCGACGTCGTTGCACTGGCAGACGGTCACCGCGTCCGGCATCAGCGCCGGGGAGGCGGCGGGTGTCGCGGGGGCGCTGCCGAGCGACCGGCCGAGCAGCAGCGCCCGCCGGTCGGTGGGGACCGGGGCGCCCCGGTCGAAGAGCTGCACGACCGTGCCGACGGCCGGGTTGTCACCGAGCAGGATCGCCCCGGTCAGCCGGTCGTGGTGGATGCGCAGCCGGGCGTACGTTCCGCGGGCCGGGTCGGCGAAGGTCAACTCCTCGCCGGGGCCGCCCGTCGGGTCGCCCATCGCGGCCAGGTCGATCCCTGCGGCCTTGAGCCGGGTCACCACCGGGCGGGGCCGGTAGCGGGCCGCCGGGTCCTCGCCGGTGAGCAGCCGGGCGACCACCCGGGCCTGTGCCCAGGCGGGTGCGACGAGCCCGGTCGGGCCGCCGGTGCGGGCGCAGTCGCCGATCGCCGAGATCGACTCGTCGTCGGTGCGTAGCCGGTCGTCGACCAGCACCCCCCGGTCGACGGCCAGCCCGGCGGCGGTGGCGAGGTCGGTGTCGGGGCGCACCCCGCAGGAGAGCACCAGCAGGTCGGCGTGCAGGGTGGTGCCGTCGGCCAGGTCGAGCCTGACCCCGTCGTCGTCGGTGGCCAACCCGGTCGCCGGCACCCCCCGTCGGGTGGTGACGCCGAGCCCGGCGAGCGTGGCGGCGAGCACCTCCCCGGCGGCCGGGTCGAGCTGGCGTTCCATCAGGTGCGGGTGGGGGTGCACCACGGTCACCGCCAACCCCCGGGCGGCCAGGCCGCGCGCCGCTTCCAGGCCGAGCAGCCCACCGCCGAGCACCAGCGCGGTGCGGGCGGTGCGGGCGGTGGCGAGGATGCGGCGGCAGTCGGCCAGGGTGCGGAAGACGGCGACCCGGGGCGGCAGGGCGGCCGGGTCGAGGCCGGGCAGCGGGGGCACCACGGCCCGGCTGCCGGTGGCGAGGACCAGGTGGTCGTAGTCGATCCGGTCGCCGTCGGTGGTGTGCACCGTCCGGGTGGCCCGGTCGATTGCGGCGGCCACCACCCCGGTCCGCACGTCGGTGCCCTGCCCGGCGACCTCGGCCAGCTCGACGTCGGGCTCGTCGACCTTGCCGGCCAGCAGCGTGGAGAGCATGATCCGGTTGTACGCCCGGTGCGGTTCCGCCCCGAGCACGGTGACCTTCCGGTCGCCGTTGCGGGCGTGCAGCTCGGTGGCGAGCCGGGCGCCGGCCATCCCGTATCCGACGATCACGATCTGCCCGGTCATGCCCGCTCCACCCGGACTGCGCAGATCTTGAACTCGGGCATCCCGGAGACCGGGTCGAGGGCGTCGTTGGTGACCGAGTTGGCGCGCGCCGCCCCGGGCCAGTGGAACGGGGCGAAGACGGTGTCGGGTCGGATGGTCGGGCTGAGCCGGGCCGGTGCCCGCAGCTCACCCCGGCGGGAGGCGACCCGGACCTCGTCGCCCTCGGCCACCCCGAGCCGGTCGGCCAGGTCGGGGTGCAGCTCGACGAAGCCGTGCGGGGCGGCCCGGTGCAGCGCGGCCACCCGCCGGGTCTGCGCGCCGGACTGGTACTGGGCCAGCACCCGCCCGGTGGTGAAGTGCAGCGGGTAGTCGGCGCAGACCTCCTCGGCCGCCGGCCGGTGCTGCACGGCGTGGAACCGGGCCCGGCCGCTGGGGGTGGGGAAGGTGTCGGCGAAGAGCCGGGGGGAGTCCGGCCCGTCCGGGTCGGGGCACGGCCAGAAGACCCCGTCGGCGGATTCGATCCGGTCCCAGCTGACCCCGGCGTAGTCGGCGACGCCCCCGGCGGAGGCCCGCCGTAGCTCGGCGAAGACGACCCTCGGGTCGGTCGGGAACCGGTCCGGCGCGGTACGCGGGGCCGGGACGTGGTCCGGAGGGGTGCGCGGGGCCGGGACGGCGGGCCGGGTGGTCGTCGGTGTGGTCGGGGCCGGGCCGTCCGGCGTCGTCGCCGGGACCGGTGCGTCGTCGAGGCGGGCCGCGAGCTCGGCGAGGACGGTCAGGTCGGTGCGGACGCCGGGGGGCGGTGGGCGCAGCGCCCGGCGGCGCAGCACCCGACCCTCCAGGTTGGTCATCGTGCCGTCCTCCTCGGCCCACTGGGCCACCGGCAGCACCACGTCGGCCAGCTCGGCCGTCTCGGAGCGCAGGAAGTCGGCCACCACCAGCAGGTCCAGCCCGCGCAGCCGGGACTCGACCCGGGCCGCCCGGGGCGCGGAGACCACCGGGTTGGAGCCGAAGACCAGCAGTGCCCGGGGGCCGTCGGGGGTGCCGAGCGAGTCGAGCAGCTGGTAGGCCGGCACCCCGGGGCCGGGCAGTTCGGCGGGGTCGACTCCCCAGACCCCGGCGACGTGGGCGCGGGCCGCCGGGTCGTCGATCTTGCGGTAGCCGGGGAGCTGGTCGGACTTCTGGCCGTGCTCGCGTCCACCCTGGCCGTTGCCCTGACCGGTGAGGCAGCCGTAGCCGGAGTGGGGGCGGCCGGGCAGGCCGAGGGCGAGGGCGAGATTGACGTACGCGCTGACCGTGTCGACGCCCTTGGCGTGCTGTTCGGCGCCCCGGGCGGTGAGGATCATCGCCGAGTCGGCGGTGCCGAGCGCGCGGGCGGTCGCCTCCAGGTCGGCCACCGGCACCCCGGAGAGCCGTTCCACCTCGGCCGGCCAGTACCCCGCGACGGTACGGCGTACCGCGTCGAAGCCCTCGGTGCGGGTGGCGACGTACTCCCGGTCGATCAGCCCTTCGGTGAGCGCGATGTGCAGCAGCGCGTTGGCGACCGCGAGATCGGTGCCGGGCAGCGGTTGCAGGTGCAGGTCGGCCTGGCGGGCGGTGGCGGTGAGCCGGGGGTCGACCACGATCAGCCGGCCGCCCCGGGCCCGCTGGTCGGTCACGTGGCGCATCAGCGGCGGCATGGTCTCGGCCGGGTTCGCCCCGACCAGCAGCAGGGTTCCGGTGCGGCCCAGGTCGGTCAGCGGGAACGGCAGCCCCCGGTCGACGCCGAAGGCGCGCAGGCCGGCCGCCGCGGCGGAGGACATGCACCACCGGCCGTTGTAGTCGATGTGCCGGGTCCGCAGCGCCACCCGGGCGAACTTGCCGAGGGCGTACGCCTTCTCGTTGGTGAGCCCGCCGCCGCCGAAGACCGCGACCGCGTCCCGGCCGTGGGCCCGCTGGATGGTGCGCAGCCCGTCGGCGATCCGGTCCAGCGCGACGTCCCAGCTGGCCGGGCGCAGCGTGCCGGACGGGTCGCGGACCAGCGGGGTGGTCAACCGGTCGGGGTGGTCGAGCAGTTCGGCGGCGGTCCAGCCCTTCTGGCACAGCCCGCCGCGGTTGGTGGGGAACTCCCGGGGTCGGACCTCGATCCGGCCGTCGGTGTCCCGCAGGATCATGCCGCACTGGAGCGCGCAGTACGGGCAGTGCGTTTCCGTCTCCCGGGGCGGGGGCCCCGTTCGTGTCGCGGCGCGTGCACCGTCTGTCATGTCCGCAAAGCGTGCCGCCGGGCGGTTTCCGACCGGGGTCCCTTCTGTTTCGGTCCTGTCAAGAGCGGTTCACACCGCACGGGGGCAGGGGGCCGGTCAGTGGGGTCTATAATGTGAGACAAGTTTCTTAATATGTGAGAGGAGTGGATCGTGGACGTGACGGCGGCCTTCGATGCGGTGGCAGGTTCCTACGACGGGGCCCGCCGTCGGCTCGTCCCCTGCTTCGACGACTTCTACGGCACCGCCGTCGAGGTGGCCGCCCCACCGCTGCGGGCCGCGCTCGCCGCCGGGCGTACCCCCGAGGTGCTCGACCTGGGCGCCGGCACCGGACTGCTCTCCCTGCTGCTCACCGCGGCGCTGCCCGGGGTGCGGGTGACCCTGGTCGACGGGGCCGCGCGGATGCTCGCGGTGGCCGCCGACGGGCTGGCCGCCCGGGGGGTGGCGCACCGGACCGTCGTGGCCGACCTGGCCGACCCGCTCCCCGCCGGCCGCTACGACGCGGTGGTCTCCGCCCTGGCCGTGCACCACCTCGACGACGACGGCAAGCGCGCCCTCTACCAGCGGGCGGCCGACGCGCTCGTCCCCGGCGGGGTGTTCGTCAACGCCGAGCAGGTGGCCGGCCCCACCCCGACCCTGGACCGCCGCTACGACGACGTCTGGCTGGCCCAGACCGCCGCGCGCGGCTCGGACGCCGACGAGATCGCCGCCGCCCGGGAACGGATGCGGCACGACCGCCCGGCGTCGGTGACCGACCAGTGCCGGTGGCTGGTCGACGCCGGCCTGGTCGACGTGGACTGCTTCTACAAGGCGTGGCGGTTCGCGGTCTTCGGCGGTCGCCGTCCCGCCTGACCCGGACCCCTGCGGCGGGCGGGCCGGGCGGTGGCACCCGGCGGTTTGTCGGGTTGGTCGAGGTGGGCGAACGGAACGACCGACGGTCATACCAGGAGTAGGATCGCAGGCATGACTGCCAAGGTGACCCTCTCGTTCTCCGACGAGACGATCGAGGAGGCCCGCCGGTTCGCCAAGCGGGAAGGGCTCTCCCTCTCCGCCTGGATGGACCAGGCCGCCCGGGAGAAGGCGCTGCGGGAGGTCTTCACCGCCCACGCCGAGGCGGTCGGGCGGGCCGGGCTCGACCTGGAGTCCGCCGCCCTCGCCGACGCCCGCGAGGTGGGCATGGTCGCCGACGTGCTCTTCGGCGGTCGCCCGCGTGCTGCGTAGGGGAGAGGTCTGGCGCATCGAGGGCGCCCGGGAACGGCTCGGCCTGGTGATCAGCTCCGACGTCTACAACTCCACCGACGTGCCGATCGTGATCGTCGCCGAGGTGGTCGAGACCGCCCTGCTGCGCGACTCCCCGCTCGCCGTGCCGATGGGTGCCAACGTGGTGATGCCCGACCGGCTGTCGGCGCCGATGAAGAAGTGGTTCACCGAGTGCGTGGACGTCGCCGACACCGAGACCATGCAGCGGGTGGCCCGCGCACTGCGCATCCTCCAGGAGCTGTGACCCGCCCCGGCGGGAGCGGCGACCCAGCGCAACGGTGGGCCCCTCACCACCGGTTCCCGGTCGACGTGCGGTCTCCGTTTCCGGCCCGACCCACGTGGGGCACCGCCGGGAAACCGACCCTGCCTAGCGTCCTGCTCACATCGACGAGGAGGAGTCGCCGTGAGCACGCTCGCCAGCAGCAGTAACGCCGCCGCCGATCCACCGGCCGGCACCACCGATCCGCTGGCCGCCGCCACGGTCGGTCCGCCGGGCGACACCGACGTCCCGCCGACCGCCGACGCGGCCGTCACCGCCGACGCGGCTGCCACCGCCGCCGGACCCGACCGGCCCGCCGGGCGGCGGCACCGGATCGACGACTGGCGACCCGAGGACCCGACCTTCTGGCAGACGACCGGAGCGCCGATCGCCCGCCGCAACCTCTGGGTGTCGATCTTCGCCGAGCACGTCGGCTTCTCGGTGTGGAGCCTCTGGTCGGTCACCGTGCTCTTCCTCGGCCCGGCGTACGGCATCGACCCGGCGGGGAAGTTCCTGCTCACCGCCGTACCGGCCGCGCTGGGGGCGGTGCTGCGACTGCCGTACACCCTGGCGGTGGCGCGCTTCGGCGGGCGGAACTGGACCATCGTCAGCGCGCTGCTGCTGCTGGTGCCGGCGGTGCCGATGGCGCTGCTGCTGGAGCCGGGTGTGTCGTACACCACGCTGATGGTGCTGGCCTGCCTGACCGGGGTCGGCGGCGGCAACTTCGCCTCGTCGATGGCGAACATCAACCTGTTCTTCCCGGACCGGCTCAAGGGTCGCGCACTCGGACTCAACGCCGGGGGCGGCAACCTCGGCGTGCCGGCGGTGCAACTGGTCGGGCTGGCGGTGCTGGCCACCGCCGGGGCCGCGTACCCCCGGCTGGTGCCGGCGGTGTACCTGCCGCTGATCGTGCTGGCCGCGCTCGCCGCCGCCCGCTGGCTGGACAACATCCCGGACGCCCACAACGAACCCGGCGCGTTGCGGGAGGCCGCCCGCGACCGGCACACCTGGGTGATGTCCCTGCTCTACATCGGCACCTTCGGCTCGTTCATCGGTTTCGGCTTCGCCTTCGGCCAGGTGCTCCAGCTCCAGTTCGCCGAGCGGTTCCCCACCCCGGTCGACGCGGCCTGGCTGACCTTCCTCGGGCCGCTGATCGGTTCGTTGATCCGACCGTTCGGCGGTCAGCTCGCCGACCGGCTGGGCGGGGCCCGGGTGACGTTCTGGAACTTCGTCGCGATGGCCGTCGGCGCCGGCCTGGTGCTCTACGCCGCCCGGGAGCAGTCGTTCCCGCTCTACCTCGTCGGGTTCCTGGCGTTGTTCGTCTTCTCCGGCATCGGCAACGGGTCGACCTACAAGATGATCCCGGCGATCTTCCGGGTCCGGGCGGCGGCCGAGGCGGAGCTGACCGGCGACCCGGTCGCGGCGCAGCGCCGGGCCCGGCGACGCTCCGGGGCGCTGATCGGCATCGCCGGGGCGGTCGGCGCCTCGGGCGGGGTGCTGGTGAACGTGGCCTTCCGGCAGTCGTTCCTCACCTCGGGCAACGCGGACGCCGCCTACCTGGCCTTCATCGGCTGGTACGCGCTCTGCTTCGTGGTGACCTGGGTGGTCTACCTGCGGCCCGGCCCGGGTAAGCTGATCGGCGTGTGACCCTGGTCATCCGCCGAAACCGCAGGCCACGCCGGCCGACCCCCCGTTTTGACCAGCAGACCGGGCGCCGGGTATCGTTGCCTGCTGTTGTACGACATCCAGAGGCGTGCCGCTCAGGTACGCTTGGTCGTTCGTGCGCGCTGGTCCGGCCGGGAAGCCTCTGGTCACCTCGGCGCGCGACCCCAGACCGACGACGAGACAAGGTAGACCTGTGCGTACGTACAGCCCGAAGCCGGGTGAGATCGAGCGTCAGTGGCACGTTATCGACGCCTCTGATGTCGTGCTGGGCCGCCTGGCCACCCACGCCGCCACGCTGCTGCGCGGCAAGCACAAGCCGACTTTCGCGCCGCACGTCGACACGGGCGACTTCGTCGTCATCGTGAACGCGGGCAAGGTGGCGCTGACCGGCAACAAGCGGCAGACCAAGGTCGCCTACCGGCACTCCGGTTACCCGGGCGGCCTCAAGCAGATCGGCTACGAGGAGCTGCTGACCAAGCGGCCCGAGCGGGCCATCGAGCTGGCCGTGAAGGGGATGCTCCCGCACAACAAGCTCGGCCGTCAGCTGATCAAGAAGCTGAAGGTCTACGCCGGTGCCGAGCACCCGCACCTGGCGCAGCAGCCGGTGCCGTTCGAGATCAAGCAGATCGCGCAGTGAGCGAGGGCGAAGGAAACAGCATGACCGACATCACCGAGACCGAGGTTGCCCCGGAAGCCCCTGAGGCCACCGAGGCGCCCGCGCCCGTCGCCCGCGCGCCTCGTGGTGACCGGCCGATCCAGACCGTGGGCCGCCGCAAGGAGGCCATCGTCCGGGTCCGTATCGTCCCCGGCACCGGCAAGATCACCTGCAACGGCCAGGAGCTCGAGTCGTACTTCCCGAGCAAGGTGCACCAGCAGCTCATCAAGGACCCGCTGGTCACCGCCGAGAAGCTGGAGCAGTTCGACGTCATCGCCAACCTGCGTGGCGGCGGCACCACCGGCCAGGCCGGTGCGCTGCGGCTGGGCATCGCCCGTGCGCTGATCGTCAACGAGCCGGACGACCGCCCGGCCCTGAAGAAGGCCGGCTTCCTTACCCGGGACGCCCGGGTCAAGGAGAGCAAGAAGTACGGTCTCAAGAAGGCCCGTAAGGCGCCTCAGTACTCGAAGCGCTGATCACCACCAGCGCGTTGTACTTCTGACGGACGGCCGGGTCCGCCTCCCCTCCACGGGGAGGTGGCCCGGCCGTTTCCGTTTTCTCCACTCATCGCAGGTGCACCGGAGGTTCGCGGGTATGGGGCGGTTGTTCGGCACGGACGGCGTACGCGGGCGGGCGAACGTGGATCTCACCCCGGAGTTGGCGCTCGCGGTGGCGGTGGCCGCCGCGCACACGCTGGCCGAGTCGGACCGCAGCCACCCGCCGCTGGCGGTGGTCGGGCGGGACACCCGGGCCAGCGGCGAGATGCTGGAAGCCGCCGTGGTCGCCGGGCTCACCAGCGCCGGGGCCAGCGTGGTCCGGGTCGGCGTGCTGCCCACCCCGGCCGTGGCGTTCCTGACCGCCGAGGCCAAGGCCGACCTGGGCGTGATGCTGTCCGCCTCGCACAACCCGATGCCGGACAACGGGATCAAGCTGTTCGCCGCCGGTGGGCACAAGCTGCCCGACGAGATCGAGTTGCGGATCGAGGCGGCCGTCGAGGCGAACGCCACCACCGCCTGGGACCGTCCGGTCGGCGCGGGGGTCGGCCGGGTGCACGACCTGCTCGACGGTGCCGACCACTACGTGCAGCACCTCGTCGGTACCGTGCCGCACCCTCTCGACGGCATCAAGGTCGTGGTCGACTGCGCCAACGGCGCAGCCGCCGAGGTCGCCCCGGTGGCCTACCGGGAGGCCGGCGCCGAGGTCATCGCGATCCACGCCGAACCGGACGGCCTCAACATCAACGACGAGTGCGGTTCCAACCACCTCGACAGCCTGCGGGCCGCCGTGGTCGAGCACGGCGCACACCTGGGTCTCGCCCACGACGGCGACGCCGACCGCTGCGTGGCGGTCGACGCCACCGGCGCGGAGGTCGACGGCGACGAACTGATGGCGATCCTCGCGCTGGCCCTGCGCGACGCCGGTGAGCTGACCCAGGACACCCTGGTCGCCACCGTGATGAGCAACCTCGGCCTGCGGCTGGCCATGTCCGCGCAGGGCATCCGGCTGGTCGAGACCAAGGTCGGCGACCGGTACGTGCTGGAGGAGCTGCGCGCCTCCGGCCTCGCCCTCGGCGGCGAGCAGAGCGGCCACCTCGTCATGCCCGCGCACGCCACCACCGGCGACGGGGTCCTCACCGGCCTGCACCTGATGGCCCGGATGGCCGCCACCGGCCGGTCCCTGGCCGAGTTGGCCTCGGTGGTCACCAAGCTGCCGCAGGTGCTGATCAACGTGCCGGTCGGCGACCGCACCGCCGGTGCCACCGCACCCACCGTCAAGGCCGAGGTCGAACGGGCCGAGGCGGAGCTGGGGGAGACCGGCCGGGTGCTGCTACGGCCGTCGGGCACCGAACCGTTGGTCCGGGTGATGGTCGAGGCCGGCACCGAGGAGACCGCCCGGTCGGTGGCCGAACGGATCGCCGCCCAGGTCAGCGCCGCCAGCCCCGCCAACTGACCGTCCCCGTTCCGGGCGGGTCCCGCCTGGTCCACCCCTCGTTGTGCTGCCGGCGTCGCCGGTGGGCCCGGGGAGCGTCCCGGTGGCTGCCCCACCGCGTGCCCCCGGTTGTGCCGGTGCCGGCTGACCCTGCTGGCGGGCGCGACGATGCCGGCCCGCGCGGGCGGTCAGCGGGCGTCGGACGCCTGTCCCGCGCGGGTGGTCAGCGGGCGTCGGACGCTTGTCCCGCGCGGGTGGTCAGCGGGGGTCGGACAGGGCGCGTAGCCGGGCGACCGCCTCGGTCAGCACCTCGGGACGCTTGCAGAAGGCGAACCGGACCAACCGCCGGCCGGCCTCCGCGTCGTCGTAGAAGACCTGGGTGGGCACCGCCACCACACCGCAGCGTTCCGGCAGGGACCGGCAGAACTCCAACCCGTCCCGACCGCCGAGGCCGGTGATGTCGGCGGTGACGAAGTACGTCCCCTCCGGGGTGAGCACCGCGAAACCGGCGTCGGTCAGGCCACCGATCAGCAGGTCCCGCTGCCGTTGGAGGCTGTCACGGAAACCGGTGTAGTAGTCGTCGGGCAGGGCCAGCGCCACGGCGACCGCCGGTTGCAGCGGTGCCGCGTTGACGAAGGTGAGGAACTGCTTGACCCGCAGCACCGCCGACACCAGCGGGGCGGGGCCACTGACCCAGCCCACCTTCCAGCCGGTGCAGGAGAACGTCTTGCCGGCCGACGAGATGCGCAGGGTGCGTTCCCGCATCCCCGGCAGGGTGGCCAGCGGCAGGTGCGCGGCGGCGGCGTCGGTGAAGACGAGGTGCTCGTACACCTCGTCGGTGACCGCGTACACGTCGTGCTCCCGGCAGAGGTCGGCGAGCAGGGCCAGCTCCGGCGCGGTGAACACCTTCCCGGTCGGGTTGTGCGGGGAGTTCAGCAGCACCAGCCGGGTACGCGGCCCGAACGCGGCCCGCAGCTCGGCGGGGTCGAAGGCGTACCGGCCGTCGTCGCCGGGGCGCAGCGTCACCGGCCGTCGTACCGCCCCGGCCAGGGCGATCGACGCCGCGTACGAGTCGTAGTAGGGCTCGAAGCAGATCACCTCGTCGCCCGGCTCGCAGAGCGCGAGGATGCTCGCGGCGATCGCCTCGGTGGCCCCGGCGGTGACGATCACCTCGCCGTCCGGGTCGTAGTCCAGCGCCCAGAACCGCCGTTGGTGCGCGGCGACGGCAGCGCGTAGGGCGGGAATGCCGGGGCCCGGCGGGTACTGGTTGTGCCCGGAGCGCAGCGCCTCGGCGGCGGCGGCCAGCATCTCCGGCGGCCCGTCGGTGTCCGGGAAGCCCTGGCCCAGGTTGACCGCACCGGTCCGGACGGCGAGCGCGGACATCTCCGCGAACACCGTCGTCCCGAACGGACGCATCCGGGTCACCAGCGGGTCCACATCGGTCGACGTCGTCACGCCCGTCAGCCTACGGCCCCCGACCACCCCTGCCACCGGGTCCGGTCGCCGCCTTTCTTCCCCCGACGGGGTCTTTCCCTGGTCCGGCGGGTCAGCGGACCCGGTTGGCGTGGCACTGCACCTGCCAGTCGTCCGGGCCGGCCACGTCGGTGACCCGGGGTCGGGTGCCGACGGTGGTGGTGCACCGGAACCCGCCCGGGTTGCCGCCGGAACGGGTGGCGCTGACCAGCACCCGGTTCGGATCGTCGACACGCAGCGTCATCCGCCAGGGCAGCCGTACCTTGTCCTGTCGGATGAAGTAGCCGTCCCCGTCATAGAACTGGAGGTCGACGGAGCCGGTCCCGGTCACCTCGTACGTCACCGGGTACGGGCCGGGGCCGTCGGCCGGCGCGGTGGCGGGCGCGGGCGGCTGGAGCGGCTGCGGCGGGCTCCAGCTCGGCTCGGGTTCGTCGTCGTAGTAACCGTTGTCGTAGGGCTCCGCGGTTGCCGCGTCCGGCCCGGAGCTGCCCAGCAGGCGACCTCCCCCGCAGAAGCAGGCGCAGACGACGAGGACGAGCACCACGACCACGGCGGCAACGATGCCCACCACCGCACCGGTGCCGGTGGAGCTCCGCCCGCCCGGCGACGGGTGGGCCGGATAGGCGAACGGCGGCGGATACCCCGGCGGTGGCCAGCCGGGACCGGGTGGCCCGCCCGGCATTCCCGGGGCCGTGCCGGGCCACCCGGTGGGCGGGCCGCCGGACAGCCCGGGGGCCGCGCCGGGCCAACCGGTGGGTCCGGGGGCCGGACCGGGCCAGCCGGTGGGTCCCGGCGTCGGACCGGGCCAACCGGTGGGCGGGGGTGTGCCGGGCCAGCCGGGAGCGGGTGCGCCGGCAGGGTCGATCGGCGGGTCGGGAGGGACCGGCCCGGCGGGCGGGCTGCCGGCAGTCGGACCGCCGGGCCACGGGTCGGGGGCCGCCCAGGGCTGCGGGACCGCGAACGGGTCCGGTGGAGTCCAGGGGGAAGGGCCGGGCGACGGGTCGTTGGACGCCGCCGGGGCCGGGTCGCCGGGCGGGGGCGGGGGATCGCTGGGGGGTGGCGCGTCGGACATGGCGGCTCCGGGACGGAAGTGGAGGAAAGGGGCGAGCGGGCCGTCCCAGGGACGTTCCAGGGGTCGCCGAGAGACTCTCGTACCGCCGGGCCACTCGCAACCCCGTCCGGTCGGCCGGGTGCGCCGGTAGTCCGATTGCCGCCCGTCACCGACCGATCGCTCAAATTCGGTGATTGATTACCCGACTTCCGCGCACGCGAGGTGAGTGAAGCTGGGTTAGGCTGCGAACCATGTGTGGAATCGTGGGTTACGCCGGCGCACGTCCGGCGCTCGGCATCGTGCTCGACGGATTGCGGCGGCTGGAATACCGGGGCTACGACTCGGCCGGGGTCGCGATCGTCTGCGACGACGAGCTGCTCACCGAGAAGAAGGCCGGCAAGCTGGCCAACCTGGAGAAGGTCCTGTCCGAGCGGGCCGCCACCAACCCGGACGACTGCGCCGCCAGCCCGGTCGGCATCGGCGACGGCACCACCGGCATCGGGCACACCCGGTGGGCCACCCACGGCGGCCCGACCGACCGTAACGCCCACCCGCACCTGGCCCCCGACGGCCGGGTCGCCGTGATCCACAACGGCATCATCGAGAACTTCGCCAAGCTCCGCGCCGAGCTGGAGGACGACGGCGTCCAGTTCACCAGCGACACCGACACCGAGTGTGCCGCCCATCTGCTCTCCCACGCGCTCGCCGAGTTGCGGGCGGCCGGCGGGACCGACAGCCCGCAACTGCTCGCCGCCGCGATGCGGGTGGTGTGCCGGCGGTTGGAAGGCGCGTTCACCCTGCTCGCCGTCGACGCCGCCATTCCGGGTGCGGTGGTCGGCGCCCGGCGCAACTCGCCGCTGGTGGTGGGCCGGGGCGAGGGGGAGAACTACCTGGCCAGTGACGTGGCGGCGTTCATCGAGCACACCCGCGAGGCGGTCGAGCTGGGGCAGGACCAACTCGTCCTGATCACCGCCGACAGCATCGAGATCACCGACTTCGACGGTCAGCCGGCCACCGGCAAGGACTTCCACATCGACTGGGACTCCTCGGCCGCCGAGAAGGGCGGCTACGACTGGTTCATGCTCAAGGAGATCGAGGAGCAGCCGCAGGCCATCGCGGACACCCTGCTCGGCCGGCTCACCGAGACCGGCGAGATCGCCCTCGACGAGGTGCGCCTCAGCGACCAGGACCTGCGCGACGTCGACAAGATCTTCATCGTCGCCTGCGGCACCGCCTACCACTCCGGCATGGTCGCCAAGTACGCCATCGAGCACTGGACCCGGATCCCCTGTGAGGTGGAGCTGGCCAGCGAGTTCCGCTACCGCGACCCGGTGCTCGACCGGTCCACCCTGATCGTGGTGATCTCGCAGTCCGGCGAGACGATGGACACCCTGATGGCGCTGCGGCACGCCAAGGAGCAGAAGGCCCGGGTGCTGGCCATCTGCAACACCAACGGCTCCACCATCCCGCGCGAGTCCGACGCGGTGCTCTACACCCACGGCGGCCCGGAGATCGCCGTCGCCTCCACCAAGGCGTTCCTCACCCAGCTGGTCGCCTGCTATCTGATCGGGCTGCACCTGGCCCAGGTACGCGGGATCAAGTTCGCCGACGAGGTCGGCGCGGTGGTGGCCCAGCTCCAGGAGATGCCGGGCAAGCTGCGGGAGCTGCTGGGCCGGATCGAGCCGGTGCGGGAGCTTGCCCGGGAACTGAAGTCCGAGCCGACGGTGCTGTTCATCGGCCGGCACGTCGGCTACCCGGTGGCCCTGGAGGGTGCGCTCAAGCTCAAGGAGCTGGCGTACATGCACGCCGAGGGGTTCGCCGCCGGTGAGCTGAAGCACGGGCCGATCGCCCTGATCGACCAGGGCACCCCGGTGATCTGCGTGGTGCCGTCCCCGGTCGGCCGGGGCATGCTGCACGACAAGATCGTCTCCAACATCCAGGAGGTCCGGGCCCGGGGTGCGCGGACCATCGTGATCGCCGAGGAGGGCGACGAGGCGGTGGTGCGTTACGCCGACCACCTGATCTATGTGCCGCGTACGCCGACCCTGCTCGCGCCGCTGGTCACCACCGTGCCGTTGCAGGTGTTCGCGGCCGAGATCGCCGCTGCCCGGGGCCACGACGTCGACCAGCCGCGCAACCTGGCGAAGTCGGTCACCGTCGAGTAGGTGACCCCGCGCCACCGATGGCGGCCCGGTCACCGGCCGAGCACGATCCGGGCCATCCCGTCCAGGGCGGGGTTGCCGGGCTCCCAGTAGCTGGTGTGGCCGTACCGGCCGCTGGGGAAGGTCCGGCCGCCGAAACCCGGATCGCTCGGGTCGTGCCCGAACCACAGTTGGTGGTCGTCGGGGCGTAGCAGCCAGGCGGCGCTGGCCAGCGGCGAGGCGGCCAGCACCGCCCGGCCGGCCAGCTCCCGGGGCGGCTCGACCAGCCTGATCACGTCGTCGCCGGCGGTGCTCGACCAGACCTGCTGCGGTGGCAGGCCGAGCGCCCCGGCCCGGTCCACCCCCACTCCGGGTGAGCCGACGAAGGCCAGTGCGTCGGCGGCCAGCCCGTGGTCCCGGGCGGCGCTGCCCACCACCAGTGAGCCGTAACTGTGCCCGAGCACGGTCTGCCGGGCCGGGGGCCCGTCGTGGGTGGCGCGCAGCCCTTCCTGGAAACGGTGCAGCGCCGGACCGGCGTCCCGGGCCTGGGTCGACGAGGACGCCTCGGGCAGGAAGTCGGGGGCGTCGTAGTCCAGCCAGAGCACCGCCGCCGTCTCCGCACCGGGGGCGATGGCGGCGCACCTGGCCTGCACCCGGGCGGCCCGGCCCAGCTCACCGGGGACGTCGGCGAGGTCGCTGGTCATCCCCGGCACGTAGGTGAGCACCCGGCCGGCCCGGTCCGGATTGCCCAGCGCGACGATCGCCCGGCCGTCACCGCGCGGGTCGAACCCGAGCAGGTAGGCCCGGGGCGGTGAGGTGGCGGCCAGCCGACCGGCGAGCCCGTCCAGGACGGCCAACGCCGCATCGATCCGCCGCCGACCGCGCCCGCCCGGCGTCGCCCGGCGGGCGGTCAGCAGCGCCTCCCGGTGGCCGGCCAGCAGCAGCCGGTTCGCCTGGTCCCGGGCCGAGGTCGGCACCCCGTCGCGCGGGCCGATCCGGGTCGGCTCGTGCAGCACCAGCCAGCGCCGCTGGGGCGGGGTGAGGGTGGCCCACCAGGCCCGGACCGTCGCCGCAGTGGCGTCGTCGGCCGGTCGGCCCGGTGGTGGCCGCTCGACCCAGCCGGTGCGGGCCGCTCCGGACAGCTCAGCCAGCCGGGAGGCCGCCTCCCGGTCGGCCGCGTCGGCCAGCGCGAGCGCCTCCCGCAGCGCCGCCGCCACGTGCCCCACCGCCACGGGCGAGCCCACCCCGCCGCCGCCTGCGCCCGCCGCCCCGTTGCCGCCCCCGGCACCCGCGCCGCCGCCGGCGGCGCTCCCACCGGCGCGGGGGTCCGGGGCCGGACCACGGGCCTGGCCCCCCGCGCCGACGCCACCGCCCGTCGGAGAAGGGCGGGCACCCACCCCGACCGGGAGCTCACCCGCCTCGGGGCCGCGCCAGAGCAGGGGTGCCGCCCGGACGCCGCCGTGCCGGTCCACCGCCACGCCGGTGCGGTCGGCCAGCGCCACCGCCTCGGCGAGCCGGGCCTTCGCCACCCGGAGCCGACCGGCGAACTCGGCGAGCACCTGGTCGACCTCGACCAGCGCCGGCAGGATGGTGGCCAGTTCCGACTGGAGCCCGTCGAGCCGCCCACCGGCCGCTGTCGCCGCCCCGCCGGACCAGCCCGCCCGCAACGCCGCGGCCCGGTCGGCCAGCCCGGCCCGTCGCCGCCCGACCGGTGCGTCCACCCCGCGCCAGGCCACCCCCGCCGCGTCCCAGTCACCCGGGGAGGCGGACCAGAGCTGGGCGTACCCGATCATCGGGGTCGGCCGACCAGTCGCCCGGCGGCCCGGTCGTCGGCCGCCGTGTACGCCTCGGCGGCGGCGCGCAGGGCCGCGCCGGCCTCCGCCACCCGGACGCCGAGCGCCCCGTGCCACGCGTGCACCGCCGACTCCAGCCCGGCCAGGGCGGAGCCGGCCCGCCACCCCGGTGCGGACAGCACCAGGCCGGGTCGGCCCGCCAACCCCTGGGCCAGCGCGTACGCCTCGTCGACCAACCCACCGGCCGCCACCCGCAGCACCGACAGGTCGACCTCCACCGGCTCGTTCGTCACCCGCCCGCCTCCTCCACCCCCGTGGTCGGTCCCGCCGCCCGACTGCCGCACCGACGCTAGGTGGACGGGCAGCCGGTGGACCTGCCCTGTGGACGACGGGCGGCGGTCGTACCCCCGGGTTGTCCACAGGTCTTGCCCGGGGCGTCACCGGTGGCTAATCTGCCGCCCGGCCGCCGGTAGGGTGATCTCGGCCACGACGGAGCCGGGACGTGGGTCGAACCGGCCGTCCCTCCGCGACGGGACACCGTGGCCGGGAAGACGGCCGGCGGCAGGGACGGGGACGGCATGAGACCGGTGTGGCGGGTGTCGGACGTACGTGCGGCGGAGGCCGGCCTGATGGCCACCCTCCCGCCCGGGACGCTGATGCAGCGGGCGGCGGCCGGGCTGGCCCGGCGTTGCGCCCTGCTGCTCGCCGGCCGGGGCGGGGTCTACGGCGCGCGGGTGCTGGTGCTGGCCGGTTCCGGCGACAACGGCGGCGACGCGCTGTACGCGGGCGAGCGGCTGGCCCGGCGCGGCGCGCAGGTCGCCGTGCTGGCCACCGCCCCCGGCCGGACGCACGCCGACGGGCTGGCGGCGCTGCGGGCCGCCGGTGGCCGGCTGGTCGACGCCCCACCGCCCACCGTCGACCTGGTGCTCGACGGGATCGTCGGGATCGGGGGCAGCGGTGGGCTGCGGCAGGCCGCTGACGACCTCGTCACCGGCCTGCCCGCGCTGCGGGGACGCGACGGCGGCCGGGCCACGGTCGTCGCGGTGGACGTGCCCAGCGGGGTGGCGGTGGACACCGGGGACGTGCCGACGGACGGGTCCGGTCGGCCCCGCGCCGTCCGGGCCGACGTGACGGTGGCGTTCGGAGCGCTCAAACCCGCCCTGGTGGTCGGCCCGGCGGCCCCGCTCGCCGGGCAGGTCGAGCTGGTCGACATCGGGCTCGGGCCGTGGTTGCGCGGCACCCCCGCATCGTGGGTGACCGAATGGTCGGACGTGCGCGACTGGTGGCCCCGCACCGGGGCGTCCTCGGAGAAGTACAGCCGGGGCGTGGTCGGGGTGGCCACCGGGTCGCGGACCTACCCGGGGGCGGCGGTGCTCTCGGTGGGTGGCGCGCTGGCCGGCCCCACCGGGCTGGTCCGGTACGCCGGTGGCGCCCGGGGCGAGGTGGTCCGGCAGCACCCGTCGGTGATCGCCACCGACCGGGTCGCCGGGGCCGGCCGGGTGCAGACCTGGGTCTGCGGCTCCGGCCTGGGCACCGACGAGCAGGCCGGGGCGGAGCTGCGCGCGGTGCTGGCCGCACCGGTGCCGGTGGTGCTCGACGCCGACGCGTTGACCCTGCTGGTGGACGGTTCGCTCGCCGGCCGGCTGCGTAACCGGGACGCCCCGATCGTGGTCACCCCGCACGACCGGGAGTTCCGCCGGCTCTCCGGGGAGGAGCCGGGGGCCGACCGGGTCGCCGCCGCGCTGCGGCTGGCCGCCTGGATGAACGCGACGGTGCTGCTCAAGGGGGACCGCACGGTCGTCGGCACGCCCGACGGCCGGGCGTACGTCAACCCGACCGGCAGCCCCGTGCTGGCCACCGGGGGCACCGGGGACGTGCTGGCCGGGTTGCTCGGTTCGCTGCTCGCCGCCGGGCTGGCCCCGGAACGGGCGGCGGTCGTCGCGGCGTACCTGCACGGGCTGGCCGGTCGGGAGGCGGCCCGGGGTGGCCCGGTGACCGCGCCGGACGTGGTGGCCGCGTTGCGCCCGGTGGTGGCCCCGCTGCTCTGACCGGCCCGGGTCGGCGTCCACCGGCCGGTGATCAGCGACGCCAGTAGGCTGGGCGTATGTGGCAGGCCGAGGTACGCGTCGATCTGGACGCGATCCGTGCAAACGTGACCCGACTCCGGTCGGGCACCAGCGCCGAGCTGATGGCGGTGGTGAAGGGCGACGGGTACGGCCACGGCATGGTCCCGTCGGCGCGGGCCGCGCTCGACGCGGGGGCGGACTGGCTGGGGGTGTGCACCCTCGACGAGGCGTTGACCCTGCGCCGGGCCGGGATCACCGTGCCGGTGCTGGCCTGGCTGCTCGACCCGGGGCTGCCCCTGCACGAGGGGGTGGCGGCCGGGGTGGACCTGGCCGCCGCGAGCCTGTCCCAGCTCGACGAGATGGTCGCGGCGGGCCGGGCCGCCGACCGGCCCGCCCGGCTGCACCTCAAGATCGATACCGGCCTGTCCCGGGGTGGCGCCACCGTGGCCGACTGGCCGACCCTGCTGGAGGCCGCCGCGAAGGCCCAGGCCGACGGCCTGGTCGAGGTCGTCGGCGTGTGGAGCCACTTCGTGTACGCGGACTCGCCCGGCCACCCCACCACCGACCGGCAGCTGGCGGTGTTCCACGAGGGGCTGGCCATGGTCGACCGGGCCGGCCTGCGCCCGCGTTACCGGCACCTGGCCAACTCGGCGGCCACCCTGACCCGACCCGACACCCACTTCGACCTGGTCCGGCCCGGGATCGCCGTGTACGGGCTGTCACCGATCGCCGGGCAGCAGTTCGGGTTGCGTCGGGCGATGACCGCGCGGGCCCGGGTGATGCTCACCAAACGGGTCCCCGCCGGCACCGGCGTGTCCTACGGGCACACCTACACCACCGAGGGGGAGGCGAACCTGGCGGTGGTGCCGCTCGGCTACGCCGACGGGGTGCCCCGGCACGCCTCCAACGTCGGCCCGGTGCAACTCGGCGGGAAACGACGCACCATCTCCGGCCGGGTCTGCATGGACCAGTTCGTGCTCGACTGCGGTGCCGACGAGGTGGCCGCCGGTGACGTGGCGACCCTGTTCGGCAGCGGCGACGACGGGATGCCCACCGCCGACGACTGGGCCGAGGCGGTCGGCACGATCAACTACGAGATCGTCACCCGGTTCGGCGGGGTCCGGGTGCCCCGGATCTACGACGGGGAGCGACCGTGAGCGCGGTCAGCCGGTTCCGGGTGCCCCGGCCGAGGACCGCCGCCGGGAAGGTGGCCGGCGTGGTCGGGGCCGCGGTCGGGGTGGCCGCCGCCGGGCTGGCCGCCGGGGTGGCCACCGAACGCGCCCTGGTCCGCCGGCTCAAGGCCGACCCCGCCGACCCGTACGCGGGGGAGGACTTCGGCGCGCAGCGCTACGACGAGGCGTACCGGCTGGAGTTGCCGGACGGCACCGACATCCACGTCGAGGTGGTCGAGCCGACCCGGCCGGTGCCGGGGCACCCGACGGTGGTGCTGGTGCACGGCTTCTGCCTGGACATGGGGACGTTCCACTTCCAGCGTCAACTGCTCGCCGAGCGGGGCGACTACCGGGTCGTCGCGTACGACCAGCCGGGGCACGGCCGGTCGGGGCGGTTGGAGAGCGGCGAGTACGACCTCGCCGCGCTCGGGCACACCCTGCGCCGGGTGATCGACCGGACCGCCCCGGAGGGGCCGTTGGTGCTGGTCGGGCACTCGATGGGCGGGATGACCATCATGGCGTTCGCCGAGGCGTACCCGGAGTTCTTCGGTGACCGGGTGGTCGGCACGGTGCTGATGGCCACGTCGGGCGGGTTGCTCGCCGAGACGAAGCTGGTCGCGCCCGCGCTGCTCGGCCGGGTCGGCTCGCCGGTGCTGTTCATGATGAGCACCACCACCCGGTACGGCGGGCTCGTCATCGACCGGGCCCGGAAGTCCACCTCCAACGTGGCCTGGCTGCTGACCCGCCGCTACGGCTTCGGCACCCCGAAACCGAGCCCGGCCCTGGTGTCGTACGTGGAACGGATGAACTCCCGCACGTCGGCCGACACGGTGACCCGCTACCTGCGCACCCTGGCCACCCACTCCCGGTTCCCGGCGCTGGCCGCGCTGAGCGGCACACCGGTGCTGGTCGTGGTGGGCGACAAGGACATGATCACGCCGGTGGTCCACTCGGACGAGATCGTCCGTCGGCTGCCGCACGCCGAATACCTGAAGATCCGAGACAGCGGGCACGTGGTGATGCTGGAACACGCCGACGAGGTCAACGCCGCGCTGGAACGCTTCCTGGAGGCGCTGTGAACTGGCCCGTCGTCCCTGCGCCGGTCGCCGGCGGACCGGACCGACCCGGGGTGGCCCGGTGACCGTACGCGTCACGCTACCCACGGTCGACGACACGCACGCCTTCGGCCGGCGGCTCGCCGGGGTGCTGCGCGCCGGTGACCTGCTGCTGCTCACCGGCCCGTTGGGGGCCGGCAAGACCGCGCTCACCCAGGGCCTCGGAGCCGGCCTGGGGGTACGCGGCGACGTCACCTCGCCGACCTTCGTGATCGCCCGGGTGCACCGGCCCGACCCGGCACGCGGCGGCACGGTGGCCCTGGTGCACGCCGACGCGTACCGGTTGGGTGACGCGACCGACCCGCGCGCCGAGATCGACGACCTGGACCTCGACGCCTCGGTGGACGACTCGGTGACCGTGGTCGAGTGGGGCGAAGGGCTGGTCGAGCAGCTCGCCGACGCCCACCTGCGGGTCCGCATCGACCGGCGCGACGACGACACCCGGGTGGTCGAGTTGGAGCCGGTGGGCGGGGACTGGTCGCGACGGTTGACCGCGCTGGGCTGACCGGCTCCGGGAGGGCCGCCCTGCGCCGAGGGCTGTCGTACCCGCTGCCTAGAGTGCCGTGGACTTCGTTGTGAAAGGTTGCCGATGCCCGACGACACCCCCACCCTCGACCTGCTGTCGCTGCTGCCGCAGGAGTGGCGTGCCGTGCTCACCCCGCACCTGGACCCGGCCCGGACGGCGGCGCTGGCCGAGTTCGTCGCCCACGAGTACGCCACCCAGACCGTCTTTCCGCCGCTGGACGATCTCTTCTCGGCCTACCGGCTGTGCGGTCCGCAGCAGTGCCGGGTGCTGATCCTCGGCCAGGACCCCTACCACAAGGCGGGGCAGGCGCACGGGTTGAGCTTCAGCGTCCGCGAGGGGGTGTCCGTGCCGCCGTCGTTGCGCAACGTCTTCAAGGAGTTGAGCGAGGACCTCGGTGTGCCCAAGCCGCGCAGCGGCAACCTGGACGGCTGGGCGGCGCAGGGTGTGCTGCTGCTCAACGCGGTGCTCACCGTCCGGCAGGCCAGCCCCGGTTCGCACGCGAACAAGGGGTGGGAGGAGTTCACCGACGCGACGATCCGGGCCCTGGACGCCCGGGACGAGCCGGTGGTCTTCCTGCTCTGGGGCGGCTACGCCCGCAAGAAGGCCGCCCTGGTCACCAACTCCCGGCACGTCGTGCTGGAGGCCGGCCACCCGAGCCCGATGAACCCGCGCGGCTTCCTCGGCAGCCGCCCGTTCAGCGCCACCAACAAGGCCCTCGCCGACGCGGGTGCGCCTCCGATCGACTGGGAGCGCACGGCCGGCTGACCCACGCCGACACCGTCCCACCGCGCGCCGCCGGCTGACGTCGGCGGCGCGCGGTGGCCACGTGTGATGGCCGCGTGCGGTGGCGGCGTTCAGTGGCGGCGATGCGGTGGCCACGTGCGGTGGCGGCGTGTGGTGGGGCGGGTGCGGTGGCTTCGTTTGGTGGCCACGTGCGGTGGCGGCGTGTGGTGGGGCGGGTGCGGCGCTCGGCATCGTCGGCGCGGTGCTCACCGCCCGGTCCGAGCGGTCGGGCCGATGTCCGGGGTACGCCCGTCGGCCGCACGTTGCCGGTGCCGGCGCAGCAACGCGGCGGCCCGCGGGTCGGTCAGCTCCACGGCGACCAGCGGGACCACCCGGTAGCTGCGCTCCCCGTGCCGCACCTCGATGGCCTCCGGGAACTCGTCGCACATCTGGGCGCGGATCTCGCCGTACCGGGTCATCCAGTGGTGCTCACCCGGCTCCTCCGGTTCCAGGTAGAGGCCACCGAACTCACCCCACCTGGCGTTCCAGCGCTGTCCGTAGGCGACGGTCAGCCAGGCGGTGAACCGGGCGGAGTCGCGCCACCGCACGGCGATCTCGACCGCGTCGACGGGTACGGGCGCGCCCTGGAGCAGCGCGGCGGTGCTGCCGGTCAGCAGGTGGGGTAGCTCGCCCAACCGGTCGAGCAGCCGGTCCAGCCCCAACTCGTCGAGCCGGTCGGCGGGTGACCGCCCGGCCAGTGCGTCCATCTCGGCGTCGAGGTGGCTGTCGAGCTGCTCGACGGTGACGGCGAGTTGCCGGCCGAGGGCGGCGAAGAGGCGCTCCACCAGCGGGATGGCCGGCACCCTTTCCCCGCGCTCGATGCGGGCCACCGCGCTCTGGCTCACCCCGGCCCGATCCGCCAGTTGCCGCTGGGTGAGCCGTTGGACATGGCGTTCCCGCCGCAGGATGGCGGCGATCTCCGTGGCGAGGCGACTACTCTCTGGCATCTCCGCATGATGATGTGCCGACAGTGCGTGGTATGCCTGTGCGTCATGAATATGACGCACAGGCATACCTCGTGTTTTGACCGTCGGGGGGATTCGTGGTGGTGGAGGTCTAGCGGAATGGGGAGGACCCTGTCCATGATCTGAGTTCTCACACAAAGATCATCAATGGGCAGGGTCCTCGATGAGGAGCG
>NZ_JAGFWR010000008.1 GCF_017599305.1 Micromonospora antibiotica | reverse complement strand
GGGGGCCGGTGGGCCAGCGCGGGGGCCGGTGGGCCAGCGCGGGGGCCGGTGGGCCAGCGCGGGGGCCGGTGGGCCAGCGCGGGGGCCGGTGGGCCAGCGCGGGGGCCGGTGGGCCAGCGCGGGGGCCGGTGGGCCAGCGCGGGCCGGTGGGCCAGCGCGGGCCGGTGGAGGGCCGGTAGGCAGAACCAGGGGGCCGGCCGGCGAGCGGTAGATCGGCAGATCGATCCCCCTATAGCCGTCCCCGCTGATGTCTCATGGGCGTCCTGTCGAGCTGATGACGTAGACGAATCGCCACTCCGGCCGACAGGCCATGCAGAGCATTGATGAACACCATCCACGAAAAGAAGGGGCCGCTCCGACCGCCGACGACCGACGGGTCGGGATCGGGATCAGTGGCTGACGGCGGGATCGGTGCCGGTCACCGGGACCGGGATAGGGATAGGGACCGAGAGCGGATGTAATCCGCGGTCGGTGGGTCGGTGGGTCGGTGGGTCGGTGGGTGGGTGGGTCGGTGGGTCGGTGGGTCGGCGGGTCGGCGGGTCGGCGACCGTGAATCGTTTACGACATCAGCTCTAAAGGACGCGAACCACTACCACCCTGCCCGCCAGGAGGATGCCGTCCCGTTGGACGCCGGCCGGTCCAAGCCCCGAGGGCGGCACCATCACCGCTCGACGGCGGACACGGTGGGATTCGGCTCCGGCGGCATCGTCGGGACGGATGTGGGACCCTCGACCGGTGGGCACAATGTCCGGAAAGCGGCATTGGTGGTTGGCGGCAGGATCGTCAGCGGGTTCGTGGACGGGTGCGCTGGTCTGGGCGGTTCCGCTGGTGGTCACCCTCGCCGCCGGCTGCTACGGGATCAGCCAGGCCCAGCCCTGGCGCGACGAGTTGGCCACCTGGAGCGCGGCCACCCGAGGTGTCGGGGACGTGTTCCGGCTCACCCGAACCGTCGATGCGGCGACCGGGGCGTACTACCTGCTGGTGCACGGCTGGACCGGGGTGTTCGGCGACTCGGTGGCGGCGCTGCGGCTGCCCTCGGTGCTGGCGATGGCGGGGGCGGCGGGCTTCACGGCCGTACTCGGGCGGCGGTTGTTCGGGGCACCTGCCGGGCTGACCGCCGGCCTGCTCTTCGCGGTCCTGCCGGGTACCTCCCGGTATGCCCAGGAGGCCCGGCCCTACGCGCTGGTGACCTTCTTCGCGGTGCTGGCCACCGTGCTGCTGGTCCGCGCGTTGGACGGCCCGGGGTGGCAGCGCTGGTCCTGCTACGCCGCAGCCGTCGCCGGGCTCGGTCTGGCCCATCTGCTCGCCTTGGGCCTGCTCGCCGCGCACGCCGTGGTGGTGCTGACCGCCCGGGTCCACGGCCGTCCGACCGCCGACCCCACCGGTCCGACCGCCAACAGCAACAGCCGACCGGGCGACAGCCGACCAGGCGACAGCCGACCAGGCGACAGCCGACCGGGCGAAGGCGGACCGGGCAACAGCGGGCGGTGGGACCGGCGGTTGGGGTGGTGGGCGGTGGCCGTGCTGGTCGCCGGGGTGGTGCTGTCACCGCTACTGGTCACCGCGCAGGGGCAGCGGTCCCACCAGCTCGACTGGGTCGCCCCGGCCCGGCTGGCCGACCTGGCGGCGTTGCCGGGCGGGCTGGCGCAGAGCGGCGTGGTGGGCGGGCTGCTGGTCGGACTCGCCGCGCTCGGGGCCGCCCGCTCGGGGCGGCGCGGTCTGCTCCCCGACGCCTGCGTGGTGCTGCCGGTCCTGCTGCTCTTCGTCGCCGCGCTGGCCGTACCCCTGTGGGTGCCGCGTTACCTGTTCTTCACGGTGCCCTTCGCCTGCCTGCTCGCCGGTGCCGCCCTGGCCGCGCCGCCCACGGCCCGGACGGGAACGGTGGCGGTGGTGGTGCTGGCCGCGCTGCTCGGGCTACCGGACCAGGCGGCAGTACGGCACAGTCACGGCTGGCCGCGCAGCGCGACCGTCGACTACCGGGGGGCGGCGGCGGTGATCGCCGCCGGGCAGCGGCCCGGTGACGCGGTGGTCTACTCGCCCCGCGACGGTTGGCTCTTCCTCGACCTCGGCATCGACTACCACCTGGCCCGGACAGCCGGGGACCGGACAGCCGGGGCCGCCGCCGGGGCGCGACCCCGGGACGTGCTGGTCACCAGGGGGCGGCGGGACCGAGCCGATCTGTGGGTCGACGAGTGCCCCCGACCCACCGAGTGCCTGGCTGGCGTGGACCGGGTCTGGCTGGTCGTGGCCGGGCGGCACGACGATCCGCTCGCGGCGGTGCCGGGCGGCAAGGGCGACGCGCTGCGGGCCGGGTTCACCGTCGAGCAGGTCCGCCCCCGGCCGGGGGTGACGGTGGCGCTGCTCGTCCGTCGGCGTTGACCACACCCGCCCGACCCGGCGGATGCCGGACGGGTGCCCGGCGCAGCTCCCCCGTCAGGCCGGTTTGCGTTCCAGCAGGACCACCCGGACCCGGTCGAACCGCTCGACGTGCCGGATGAGGAAACGCTGCCGTAGCAGGGCCTCACGGGCCGGTGGCAGCCCGGCGAGCGGGTCGTTGAGGTGGCCCGTCTCCACCAGCCAGATCCGCCTGGTGTCGCCGAGGCAGGGCAACGGCTCCCGGCACTCGCGGGCGGTCAGCCAGCCGGTCTGCCGGGCCGGTACGGCCACGAAGACGTCCCGGGGGTGCAGCTGGTCGCGCAGCCCGTAGTCGGTGGCCTTGCGGGCCACGTCGCTGGAGCCACCGAACCCGTCGTTGTAGGCGACCCCGTCGCCCGGCTTGACCTGCTTGCCCAGGTAACGGACCGCGTCGAGGTAGCGGGGCTGCCCGTCGGCCTCGTTGGAGCGGACCCGCTCCTGCGCCGGCAGGGTCTGCCAGGCCAGCACCGGCAGCAGCATCAGCGCCCCGGCCAGCCAGGCCGCCGGCACCCGCCCCCGGGTCGCCAGCCGGGCGGTGCGGCAGACCGCGAACGCGGCGAGCAACGCCCACGCCGGCACGGTGAACAGGAAGTACCGGGCCAGGAACAGGTGCACCACGCTGAACGTCAGGTAACCGGCGACCGGGGGCAGCACGGCCCAGATCAGCAGCATCAGCACGGTGTTCCGCCACTGCCGGCCGGCCACCACCACCGCGAGGACGGAGAGCGCCGCGACCAGCGCCAACGCGGCCGTCGTGCCGGTCAGGTTCGCCAGGAAGCGCAGCACGGCGTCGCCGTCGTTCTCCACCCAGGAGATCTGCCCGGACTGCCGGCTGCCGAGGATCAGCACCGGGAGGACGAACAGGCCGGCGATACCGGTGGACGCCGCCCACCGCCACCGGGGCTCCTCGCCGGGCACCGACCGCCACAGGTGGAACAGGTGCGCGACCACCACCAGCAGCGCGACGAAGTGCAGCCAGCCGACCAGCACCAGCAGCACGCCGTACGCCCACCAGCGGCCCCGGGTCGGCCGGTCCACCGCGCGCAGGAAGAGCCAGGTGGCCGCCACCGCCGCCAGGGTGACCAGGGCGTACGACCGGGCTTCCTGGGCGTACCGGGAGACGGTGGGCAGCAGGGCGAAGACCAGGCCGGCCAGCACCCCGACCGGGGTGTCGAAGAGTCGCCGCCCGATCAGGGTGACCAGCCCGGCGGTGAGCCCGACCGCGAGCACCGACGGCAGCCGCAGGGCGGTCGTCGAGTCCCCGGTCAGCGTGGTCAGCACCGACATGATCACGTAGTAGCCGGCGTGCACCAGGTCGATGTTGCCGACCAGCATCCGGAACTGCTCGACCGACAGTGACGTGACGTGCCAGGTGACCAGTTCGTCGTTCCACAGGTCCCGGGCGTCCAGCCGCCACCAGCCGAGGCCGAGCGCGACGACGGTCGGCAGCAGCGCCCACCAGCCGCCGCCCCGGCCCGCCGCCCGCCGGGGTACGGCGTGGCCGGTGACCTCCGCCGGGTCGGCCTGCCCGGTCCACTGGATAGCCGGCGCGGTCACTTCACGGTCCGGATGTCGAAGCCGAAGGTGTCCTTGGCGGCGGACCGGCGGAACGCGCGCAGCGCGGCGTCGTCCCGGTCGATGTTCCACTTCCCGGAGCCGTTGATGTTGAAGTAGGCCACCCCGAGGAGGTCCTTGCGCCTGGTCACGTTGGTGAGCAGGTCGGTGATCTGGGCCGGTCGTCGGCTGCTCGGTTCGGCCCCGGTCTCCACGATCAGCAGCGGACGCCTGGTGAAGGTGCGGATCTGGGTGATGGTGGGGACGAAGAGGTCCTGGAACGTCTTGAGGCCACGGTTGGTGTAGTACCCGTCCATGCCGACCCAGTCGACGTAGGCGTCCCCGGGGTAGAGCGCCCTGATGCTGACCTTGCGCAGGTAGTTGACGACGTTCGGGGTCCACGTCCAGATCACGTTGGTGGCGCCCTGCTGGGTGAAGATGTCGTGCAGGTGCCGCCAGGCGGCGACGTACTCGCTGGCCTTGGTCTGCTTCGTCCCCCAGGAGTACCAGTGCCCGTTCATCTCGTGGGCGAAGGTGAGGGCGATCGGCAGGTTCAGGGTGCGCACGGCGGCGGCGAACTCCTTGACGTACGCGTCGTGCTTGCCGGCGGCGATGTCCCGCAGCGGCACGTCGTACGGCTCCCAGCGGATCACCGCCAGCGCGCCGTAGTTGTGCAGCTCGCGGACCTCGCTGGCGGCGAACCTGTCGTCGAAGCTCTCGAAGATCGCCACCAGGTTGGGGGTCTTGCCGGTTTCCTCGGCGAAGGCGCGGACCCGGCCCATCTCGGCACCGCCGGTCACGGTGACGCCGAGGTACTTGCCCTTGGGTGACTTCAGCGCGGTGACGTCGTACGCCGGAATCTGTTCCTCGGCAGCGGCGGCCCCGCCCGGCCCGCCGGCGGACCCGGCGACCTTGATGTCGACCCGGCGCAGCACGGCGAACTCGGTGAACGCCAGCGCGACCACCAGCAGGAAGGTGACGAGGTATTTCGTCCTCACCGGACGACCTCGACGTCGCGTTCCGGGTCGACCAGCAGTGCCTGCCCGACGACGGCCAGGTAGAAGACCGCGCTGAGCAGGGCCGGTACGAAGATCCACGGTTCGGGTTCGACGAGCATCCGCCAGCCGGCGACACCGGCCCAGACCAGGCCGGTGCCGGCGGTCCAGACCTTCATGGCGGTCCACAGCCGTCGGGTCTTGCTCTTCTTGGCGGTGCCGCCGGTGGGCTGCCAGCCCATCCGCCGGCCCCGGACGATGTCGATGATGGCGAAGGCGTGCGCCCAGCCGTAGAGCATCTTGACCGTCCAGCTCTCCAGGCCGTAGCGGCTGCGGTGCCAGAACGGAAAGATGATCATGTTGTAGACCACGCTGGGCAGGATCAGCAGGTAGTTGGCGAGCGCGATCTGATGCGCGAACGCGGTGAGCATCAACACCGGGATGACCGGCGCGACGAAGGTGAACAGCCCCGTGTGCAGGTAGTAACAGAAGCCGGAGATGTAGCTGAGCCGGGCCCGCAGCCGCAGCTTCGTCGACCAGAACTTCCTCGACCCGAGCAGGCTCATCGAGCCGGCGCACCAGCGGTACTGCTGGGTGAAGAACGAGTCCACGTCCGACGGGCAGAGCCCGGCGGCCAGCACGACCGGGATGTACCGCAGGTTCCACCCCTTCATCCGCAGGTCGAAGCCGGTGTGCACGTCCTCGGAGTGCTCGATCAGGGTGGACCCGCCGATGGAGAACAGCGCGTCGCGGCGGTAGACGGCACAACTGCCCACGCAGATCGCCGAGTCGTGGGCCTGCCGGGACACCTGCACCGACCGGTAGAACAGCTCCTGCACCGCCCCGGCCCCCCGCTCCACCCAGGTCTGCCCCAGGTGCACCCGGAAGAACTGCGGCGACTGCACGATGCCCGCGTTCGGCTCGGCGTCGAACCAGGGCAGCATCTGGTCGAGCATGTCCTTACGCGGGACGAAGTCGGCGTCCAGCACCAGGATGAAGTCGCTCATGGTGCGTTCGAAGGCGTACCGCATGTTGCCGGCCTTCTTGAACCAGCCCCGGTTGGGTCGCCGCTGGTAGACGAAGCCGAAGGCGAGCGCCATCCGTTCCATCGCCTCGTTGGGCGAGTCGTCGAGCACGTAGACGGTGACCTCGCCCCGGTAGTGGCGGCCCATCGCCCGCACGTGCTCCCAGGTGTTGCGCAGCACGTGCGCGGGCTCGCCGCAGACCGGCAGGAACACGTCGACGCTCGGGTAACGGGCCGGCCGCCAGGTGCGCACCAGTTCCTGGTGGCGGGCCAGGTCGAAGCCCGGGGTGAAGAGGTTCACCGCCAGCGAGATGAGGTAGTAGACGACGGTGAAGAACAGCAGCGGGGCGAGCAGCCACAGCCACGGGGTGAGCCGGACGAAGAGCAGTTGGCTGGTGATCAGGCAGCCGAAGCTGACCAGCGACGGCACCATCAGGGCGGCCAGTCGCCGCTTGCGGTAGGAGAACAGCTCGGCGTCCGTCGGCGGCAACGGCACCGGGGCGTACGCGGGCCGGTGCGCCTCGTCGGCGGGCTTGCGGGGGGTCCACTTCGAGGTCTGACGCGGCACCCGGAACTCGGCGGTCGGCGACAGCACCGCAGCCGGATCGACCGCAGGCGGTGAGGTCATCGCTTCGTCTCCCCCGCCCACCGGGCGCACGCGCTCCCCGACAGGGCGAGCGGGATGTCGCCGGACGCGTCCAGGAAGCCGGGCACGGGGAGCTGGCCGTGTCTGCTTGGTGGTGAAGCTAGAAAACTATTCAGTCGGCTGCAAGGTGTCAATGCCCGCCAATCGACCGAAAGCCTCACCGGGCCGCAGATCGTACGTCGCTCTACTCACATTCATCCCGGCGTCACCACCGGGCAACCGGGCCGTCGGGCGGCCGGTTCAGGCCTTGGCCAGCGGGAGCACCAGCACCGCCTCGGTGCCGCCGGTCGGGCCGGGACGCAGCTCGATGCTGCCCCGCAACTCCCCGGTCACCAGCGCCCGGACGATCTGCAGACCGAGCCGCCCACCCTTGGCGGCGTCGAACTCGGCCGGCAGGCCGCGCCCGTTGTCCGCCACCGAGACGTGCAGCTGCTTACGCTGCCGGTGCGCCGTGACGACCACCTCCGGGCGGGCCTCCGGCTCCGGGACGTCGACCCCCTCCTCGGCCGGCGGGAAGCCGTGCTCGACGGCGTTGAGCAGCAGCTCGTTGAGCACCATCACCAGCGAGGTGGCGATCTCGGCGGGCAGCACCCCGAAGCTGCCGGTCCGGCGCATCCCGACGCTCACCTCGGTCGCGGCCACCTCGGTCGCCGCGCTCGCCACCCGGTCGACGATCCCGTCGAACTCGACCGCCTCGTCGCTGGACATGGAGAGCGTCTCGTGCACCAGGGCGATGGAGGCGACCCGGCGTACCGACTCCTCCAGGGCGACCCGGGCCTCCGGCATCGACACCCGCCGGGCCTGTAGGCGCAGCAGCGCGGCGACGGTCTGCAGGTTGTTCTTCACCCGGTGGTGGATCTCCCGGATGGTGGCGTCCTTGGTGATCAGGGCCCGGTCGCGGCGGCGTACCTCGGTGATGTCGCGGACCAGGACCAGCGCGCCGATCGGCACCCCGGCGGGCATCAGCGGCAGGGCCCGGGTGAGCATCGTCGCCCCCCGGGCGTCGATCTCCCGCCGGGGCGGGCCCTCGCCGCGCAGCGCGGCGAGGATGCCGTTGGCCGCCTCGGTGCCGTCGAGCGGGTCGCTGGCCAGCCGGCGGTGCAGCTTGGCCAGGTCCTCGCCCACCAGGTGGGAGGCGTAACCCAACCGGCGGTACGCCGACTGCGCGTTCGGGCTGGCGTAGGTGACCTTGCCGCCCGCGTCGAGGCGGACCAGCCCGTCGCCCACCCGGGGCGCGGAGGTGGTCTCGCCCGGGTGCCGGGGCGGCGGGAAGGTGCCGTCGGCGATCATCTGGGCCAGGTCGTCGGCGGTGGTGAGGTAGTTCAGCTCCAACTGGCTGGGGGTGCGGGCGGTGGACAGGTTGGTGTCCCGGCCGACCACCGCGATCACCTCGCCGGCCTCCCCGTCGGCGGTGCGCAGCCGCACCGGGATCGCCTCGTGCCGGGCGGGCACGTCGCCGTACCAGACCGGGTCACCCTCCCGCCAGATCCGGCCCTGCCGGTACGCCACCTCCAGGTGGGCCACCTCCGGCCCGCCCACGATCCGCCCCACCTGGTCGTCCAGGTAGGCGGTCGGGGCGGTCGTCGGGCGGACCTGGGCGACGCAGAGGAACGTGCCGTCGTCGTCCACCGGCACCCACAGCAACAGGTCGGCGAAGGACAGGTCGGACAGCAACTGCCAGTCCCCGGCGATGCGGTGCAGGTGGTCGATGTCGGCCGGGCGGAGCTGGGTGTGCTCCTCGGCGAGGTCGCGCAGCGTGGACACGAGACACAGCGTGCCACGCCCACCCCGACCCCGTCCCGCTGGCCGGCTCGGCTCACATCGTCGCGGTGACCTTCTTCAGCCCACGTGGGGCGTCCGGGTCCTCACCCCGGGCCAGCGCCAGGGCGAGCGCGAGGCGCTGCAACGGCAGGATGTCCAGCAGCGGGGCGTACCGCTCGTCGACCTCGGGCACGGCCATCCGGGTGACCCCCTCGACCTGGGCCGAGCCGACCACCACCACGTCGGCGCGGCGTTCGCCGAGGCGGGGCAGCACCTCACCCATGGACCGGCCGCCGGGGCCGGAGCCGACCACGGCCAGCACCGGCACGTCCGGGTCGGTCATCGCGAGCGGGCCGTGCAGCAGGTCCGCGCCGGAGAAGGCCAGCGCCGGCAGGTAGGAGGTCTCCATCAGCTTGAGCGCCGCCTCCCGGGCGGTCGGGTACGCGTAGCCCCGGCCGGTGGTGACGAGCTGGCCGGCGAACCGGTAGCGCGGGGCGAGCTGGGCCGGGGTGGGGTCGGCGAGGGTGTGCTCGGCCAGCTCCGGGAGGCGTTCCAGGGCGGCCCGCTGGTCTGCCGGCAGCACGCCGTCCCCGGCCCGGATGCCCTCCACCAGCAGCAGCAGGGCGAGCAGTTCGGCGGTGTAGGTCTTCGTCGCGGCGACCGCCCGCTCGTGCCCGGCGGCGATGTCGACGCCCAGCTCGGCGGTCTGCGCCAGCGGCGAGTCGGGGTCGTTGGTGACCGCCAGGGTGAGCGCGCCGGCCTCGCGGGCGGCACGCAGCACCTCGGTCAGGTCGGGTGAGCCGCCGCTCTGGCTGACCCCGACGACCAGCGCGTCGGAGAGGTCGGGGCGGGCCCCGTAGACGGTGACCGCGCTGGGCGAGGCGAGCCCGGCGGGCAGTCCGAGCCGGATCTCGGTGAGGTACGCCCCGTAGAGGGCGGCGTGGTCGGAGGTGCCCCGGGCGGTGAAGACGACGTGCCGGGGGCGGCGTCGCGCGACGGCCGCCGCGACCCGGGCGATCGCCCCGGCGTGCTCGGCGGAGAGCAGCCGCGCGTAACCGGCCGGCTGCTCGGCGATGTCGGCGGCCATCCCGGCCCCTGGATGTGTCACGGAGACTCCCCCTCCTTGCGCATTTACCGCGCGTTTCATGTTCAGTCTTGCACGAACGAGCCATTCTCACCATTGCTGCGAGCACTAACGCGCAGGAGATCCACACTTGTTGCCGGCATCCCCTACGCTTGCCCAGCCCTGGCAACCCCCTGCGAGCGAGAGGCCGACGTGTCGGAGGAGCCACCCGCGCTGACCGCGGCGGAGGAACTCGCCCTCGCCCGGATCGCGCTCGACGAGGGCGACCTGGCCCACGCCGCCGACCACCTCGCCGCCGCGCTGGTGCTGGCACCGACCCTGCCCGACACCCACGAGACGCTCACCCGGATCGCCACCGCGGCCGGCGGTGACCTCGATCTCTTCCCGCTCGGCCACCGCGCACACGTCGGGGCCGTGGTCGCCCGCGCCCACCTGCTCGCCGCCGCCGGCCGGCCCGCCGAAGGGCTGGACCTGCTGGTCGCCGCCACCGGTCACGCCCCCGGCGTCGACTGGGCCGGGGTGCCCTGGGTGACCGACCCCGAGCTGGCCGGGCGGCTCGACCCGGACCGCTGCGCCCGGATCCTCATGCAGGTCTGCGCCGCCGTGCCCGACCCGGTGCCCCGGACCGGCCGGGCACCCCTGCAGCCGTACCTCACCCTGGCCCGGCACGCGGTCGCCGCGCACCCCCGGCACGCCCTGCTGCTCGGGGCGGCGTCCGCGCTGGCCCGGCGGCTCGGCGAGGTCACCCTCGCGGTCACCTGGGCCAGCCGCGGGGTACGCGAGGCGCCGTCGAAGCTCGGCGAGGTCTGGCTCGGGTACGCCTACCGCAGCGCCGGCCGCACCCGGGAGGCCCTGGCCGCCCTGGAACGGGCCGTCGCGCACGACCCCGACGACCTCGCCGTCTATGCCGACATCGCCGGCACCCTGGCCGACCACGGCCAGCTCGACCAGGCCCTCGGCTGGATCGACCGGGCGCTGGCCCGGGACCCGAGCTTCGACTGCGCGGTGCACACCGCGCACCGGCTGCGGTTCCTGCGCGACGGCGACGTCGGGCACCTGGTCGCCCTCGCCGACTTCACCCGCGACCACCCCGACGACACCCACGAGCACACCGACCTCGCCGAGTCCTGCCGGGGACGCCCCTGGCTGGGGCAGGTCACCCCGGCGACGGGCGCGATGGTCGACGCGTTGCGCCGGGCGCTCGCCGCCGACGGCTTCCCCGACGCGGCGGTCCGCCTCGACTCGGTCGAACCGCCGAGCGCGATGCGTACCGTCACCGCCGCCGTGCCCGGTCTGCACGTCGAGGTCACCGGGGTCGCCGAGCCGGACCCACGCGAGCCACGCCGGGCCACCGAGTGCCGGCTCTGGCGCTACGACGGCACCACCGCCGCGCCCACCCTGCCGGCCCCGTCCACCGTCGCCGCCGACCGGGTACGCCAACTCGCCCACCCGGCCTGGCCGCACCCACCGGCCGCCTACGACGCGGCGGTCGGGTTGGCCACCCTGGAGTTGGCCGACCTGCTGGGCCTGCTGGTGCACCCGCCCGAGGCACCGCCGACCGCGCTGGGCCGGGTGCTCACCGGCCAGGACCCGTCACTGTGGGTACGCTGCGTCCAGGTCTGGGCCTGCCTGGGCCTGCTGCACCACCGCACCGACGAACCCTGGGCCACCTCGACCCGCCGTCGGGTGCTGGTGGAACTGATCTGGGGCGTCGAGGACTGGATCACCGAGGCGGCACTGTTCGCCCTGGTCACCGCCGCCTGGGTGGACCCGGCGGTGCGCCCCGACGTGGCCGGGCTGGTGGCCGAGCGCCTCGCCGACGTGGCGACCGTCGCCAAGGGCCGGCCGGTGCCGATCGCCATCTCCCTGGCCCACCTGGCGCTGGCCACCCCGACGGTGGACCCGGACACCACCGCGCTGGCCCACCGGCTGCTCGCCACCCCGGCCCGCCCCCGCCGGACGGGCCACCTGGCCCGCGCCTGGCGTCGCCTCACCGCCCTGGTCCGCCGCCGGCCCTGACGCCGCGCGGCCACCCCTGACGCCGCGCGGCCACCCCTGACGCCGCGCGGCCGGCCCGTACCCCGGGAGGGGACGGACCGGCCGCGACGGACGGGACGGGACCGGGTCAGGAGACCGGGGCCTTGCCGAGGGCGACCTCGGCCTGCTCCTCGCCGGTGGCCTCCGGCGGCGGGACGGCGTTCGCCGTGCGCAGCGGGATCTCCCGGATGAACCAGGCGAGCACCGGCACCGCGATCGTGATGATCATCGCCCAGAAGAAGACGTGCGAGATGGCGTCGGAGAGGCCGCCGAGCACCACCTCACGTGCCTGCGCCGGCAACTCCTTGAGCTTGGTCAGGTCCATCCCCCGGCCCTCGCCGGTGCCACCGGCGAACGCGCTGCCGGCCGGCGAGTCGGCGAGCCGGCTGGCGAAGATCGCACCGAACAGCGAGATGCCGAACGAACCGCCGATGGAGCGGAAGAAGGTGGCCGCGCCGCTGGCCGCACCGAGGTCCTTCTGCTCCACGCTGTTCTGTGCGATGAGCATGGAGGTCTGCATCAGGAAGCCCATGCCGGCACCGAGGACCAGCATGTAGAGCGACGACGCGACCTTGCCGGTGTCGACCTCCAGCAGGGACAGCAACGCCATGCCGACGGCCATCACCACACCACCGACGATCGGGAACACCCGGTAGCGCCCGGTCCGGGTGATGGCCCGGCCGACCACCAGCGACACCACCAGCATGCCGAACATCAGCGGGAGCAGCAGCAGACCGCTGTTGGTGGCGGAGGCGCCCTGCACGGTCTGCTGGTAGAGCGGCAGGAAGTTCATCGCGCCGAACATCGCGAAGCCGAGCAGGAAGCCGATCATCGAGATCAGCGCGAAGTTGCGGTTGGCGAAGAGGCCGAGCGGCAGGATCGGCTCGGTGACCCGACGCTCGACGAGCGCGAAGGCCACCAGGCTCACCAGCGCCAGCGCGGCGAGACCGAAGATCTGCGGGGACGCCCAGTCGTATTCGTTCCCACCCCAGGTGGTGACCAGGACGATCGCGGTGATGCCGACGGACAGCAGTCCCGCGCCCAGCCAGTCGATCCGGTGCTCGGTGCGGTACTTCGGCAGGTGCATCGTGGTGGCCAGGATCAGCAGCGCGAGCCCACCGAGCGGCAGGTTGACGTAGAACGCCCAGCGCCAGGAGAGGTTGTCGGTGATGAAGCCGCCGACCAGCGGGCCGGCGACCATGGCGATCGCCATGATGCCGGCGATCATGCCCTGGTAACGGCCCCGCTCCCGGGGCGGCACCAGGTCACCGATGATCGCCATCACGCCGACCATCAGGCCGCCGGCACCGAGCCCCTGCACGGCCCGGAAGGCGATCAGCTCGACCATCCCGTTGTCGGTGCCGCCGAGCAGCGCCGAACCGGACATCCCGCAGAGCGCCGACCCGATCAGGAAGATGACCACCGAGGTCAGGAAGATCGCCTTGCGGCCGTACAGGTCGCCGAGCTTGCCCCAGATCGGGGTGGAGACGGTGGTGCCGAGCACGTACGCGGTGACCACCCAGGTGAAGTGGTTGACGCCACCGAACTCGCTGACGATCCGCGGCAGCGCCGTGCTGACGATCATGTTGTCGAGCATCGCGAGCATCATCGCGATCATCAGACCGAACAGCACCACCCGGATGTTGGGTTTCGCCGTCGCCTGGGTTTCCTGAGTCATGGGTAAGCTCCCCCGAGATATGTCGCACTTACTTGCCGCCCGGCTAGTCACCTTACTAGCCGCACGGTAAGTTGGACAGCCGGACCCCGTCAAGCGAATTGGGTGGTATTGGTGAGTCAGAGCACAGGTGGCACGCGGGAGCGCATTCAGGCTGTCGCCCTGGAGCTCTTCACCGAGCAGGGATACGAGAAGACCTCGCTCCGCGAGATCGCCGAGCGCCTCGGGGTGACCAAGGCCGCCCTCTACTACCACTTCAAGAGCAAGGAAGAGATCGTCAACAGCTACGTCGAGGACCGGTTGCACCGGATGGACGAGCTGATCGACTGGGCCCGCGACCAGCCGGCCACCCGGGCCACCCGGCACGCCCTGGTCAGCCAGTACGCCGACACGATGTTCGCCCCCGGGCAGTCCGTGGTGATGCGCTTCTTCGAACAGAACCAGACCGTGCTCAAGAGCCTCGTCGCCGGCCAGCAGATGCGCGAGCGGATGTTCCGCCTGGCCGACGCGATCTGCCAGGGCGACGACTCACCCCGGGCCCAACTGCGGGCCACGCTCGTCCTGTTCGCCGTGCACAGCAGTTGGTTCGCCGTGCGGACACCGGACATCACCGACGACGAACGCAAGAAGATCGCCCTTGAGGTGGCCGACGAGCTGCTGAACGGCATCGAGGAGAGCTGACCGGTCAGGCCGGACCCGGGCCCACGAACAGGCCAGCGGCACCCCGACGGCCCGGGTGAAGCGACACCCCGACGGGACCGGGTGAAGCGACACCGCAGCGGGCCCGGGAAAGAGAAGGTCAGCCGGTGGTCCGGCGGGCCCAGGCGAGGAAGCGGTCGGTCACGTCGACCGGGCGACCGCCGTCGAGCTGAGTGAGGTGGTCTTCCGCTTCCGCTTTCCAGCCCGCGAGCAGCGTCAGCAGCCGGGGCCGGTCGTCGGCGTACTTCGCGAGCAGGGCGAGTTTCGCCTCCCCGCAGGGCCACGGGTGCGCGTCCACCCGACACAGCCAGGTCGGAGGCAGGGGCGTGTGCCGGCCCGGGATCACACCGGTCACGAGGTCGACACCTTTCGCGGGACCGGCGTGCGGGCTGCCGGCGTGCGGGCTGCCGGCGTGCGGGCTGCCGGCGTGCGGGTTGCTGGTGTGCGGGTCGCCGGCCCGGGGACCGGGGCCTTCAGGTGCCCGGCACCGGCAGGCTGGAGGAACAGGGTCCGCCGGGAGACCGCGTCACCGGCGGCGTCGAGCACGTACGCGTCGATCCACACCCACCCGTCGTACGTGTGCCAGTCGGTCAGCACCCGGATGACCCGGACCGTGATCGGCCGGACGAACTGCACGCTGGCGGCGCGGGACAGCCGCAGCACGTCGCCGGAGCGAACCAGCGGCGGCGTCACCGCGCGGGCCTCCGCTCCCGCCAACGGTGCCCGGGAGTGACGTTCGCCAAGCGGCCGGGCCCCCGCCACGGCGGGATGACCGGGCCGATCGGACCCGGCAGGTAGGGGCGCGCGGGCGGCGGGTCGGTGGCCGGCTTCGGGTCCGGCGCTGGTGACGGATCGGTGGGCTTCGGCTTGTCGGGCACGGTGCTCCCCTGACGTCGTGGTGTTGGAAGGGGGCCGCCTCCCACCCCTCCGAAGGAGACGGCCCCCGCAGCAGACACGACCGGCGGTGTCCTCTCCGGCCGGCGGCGTCGCTCTGCACACGACTCTCGCAGGCAGTTGCGGGACGGGTACACAGCGTAAGATCAGTCCAACGGGACCGCTGGGACGTCCCATGTGCGCTACAGAGGGGTAACGCGGATGAATCACGCGGTGAAGATCGCGATGCTCGACGCAGGCGAGACCGCCGAAAGCCTGGCATTTCAGGTGGGCGTCGACCCCAAGACAGCGGCGCGGTGGGTGAGTCACGGACGCATCCCGCGCGCCCGGCACCGGGTGCGGGTCGCTTCGATCCTCGGGCGGGACGTGCTCGACCTCTGGCCGGACGCGCTGAAGCGCCGCGAACCGGCGTGGTTCCGGCGGTGGGCGGACATCGAGCGCGAGGCGGTCGAGCTGCGATGGTTCGAGCTGGCATGGGTACCGGGTCTACTTCAGACCGAAGCGTACGCGCGCGCGACGCTGGCTCTGGCGACGCCCACCATTGATGAGGTCGACGAGTTGGTGACGGCGCGCATGCAGCGGCAAGCGATTCTCCACCGGACACAGCCGCCGCTCGTCGTCGCGGTGATCGACGAAGCGGCCCTCCGACGGCGCGCAGGACGCGACGGCAAGCTGATGCGCGAGCAGTGCGAGCACATTGCGGCCTGCGCCGAACTGCCGTGCGTGCAGGTCCACGTAGTACCGCTCGACACGCCGATCTACCTGGGCATGGGCGGGCCGTTCATCCTGGCCGAGTTGCCGGACGGCGCACGGGTGGCGCACCAGGACAGCCCGGCCAGGGCGCACATCACCGACGACGCGGCAGAAATTGCTAGCCTCGAACGGAGGTGGGCGCGCATTGTCGGCGAGGCCCTCCCCCGGGCACAGTCTCTCGACCTCGTGAGGAAAGTGGCAGCGACATGGACATGACCGGCGCGCAGTGGCACAAGAGCACCAGGAGCGGGGACAACGGCGGGGCGTGTGTCGAGGTGGCCGACAACCTGCCCGGCGTCGTCCTCGTACGGGACACCAAGGACCGCGACGGCGGAACCCTGACGTTCACTCCCGGCGCGTGGCGTGGGTTCGTGAGCTTCGCGAAGGCATCCCGCTAGACAAGGCGGTGCGGCCCCCGGCCGGACGGCGGCCGGGGGCCGCCTGCTGTCCGGGGCCACCGTGACCCAGCGACCCCGGCGTGGGTCCACTCGACCCGGCTGGCGCGGCATTTGAGTGACCACCGCACCCGGCAGCGGGCATTGATCCAGTCCCAGGTGACCGTCCGCCTCTGCGACGCCCCTAGCGGAGCACAGGTAGGCAGCGCGGATGGCGCGGTCGCAGCGTTCCCACCTCGTGCAGGCCCATCGCGATGCCATCCCGGGTGTTACCCCTCCGGCTGCTCACCGTCGCCACGGTGGGCAAGCAGAGCGCCCAGGTTGAACATCGCGCCGGTGTCGCCGGTGTCGGCTGCACGCCGGAACCACTGTTCCGCCTCCTCTTGGCGATCACCGAGCTGGGCAAGCAGAACGCCCAGGTTGAACATCGCGCCGATGTCGCCGGTGTCGGCTGCGCGCCGATACCACTGTTCCGCCTCCTCTTGGCGATCACCGCGCTGTTCAAGCAGAACGCCCAGGTTGAACATCGCGCCGGTGTCGCCGGTGTCGGCTGCGCGCCGGAACCACTGTTCCGCCTCCTCTTGGCGATCACCGCGCTGTTCAAGCAGAACGCCCAGGTTGCTCATCGCGCCGGTGTCGCCGGTGTCGGCTGCGCGCCGATACCACTGTTCCGCCTCCTCTTGGCGATCACCGAGCTGGGCAAGCAGAACGCCCAGGTTGAACATCGCGCCGGTGTCGCCGGTGTCGGCTCCGCGCCGGAACCACTGTTCCGCCTCCTCTTGGCGATCACCGCGCTGTTCAAGCAGAACGCCCAGGTTGCTCATCGCGCCGGTGTCGCCGGTGTCGGCTGCGCGCCGGAACCACTGTTCCGCCTCCTCTTGGCGATCACCGAGCTGGGCAAGCAGAACGCCCAGGTTGAACATCGCGCGGGTGTCGCCGGTGTCGGCTGCGCGCCGGAACCACTGTTCCGCCTCCTCTTGGCGATCACCGCGCTGGGCAAGCAGAACGCCCAGGTTGAACATCGCGCCGGTGTCGCCGGTGTCGCCGGTGTCGGCTGCGCGCCGGTACCACTGTTCTGCCTCCTCTTGGCGATCACCGCGCTGTTCAAGCAGAACGCCCAGGTTGCTCATCGCGCGGGTATGGCCGGCGTCGGCTGCGCGCCGATACCACTGTTCCGCCTCCTCTTGGCGATCACCGAGCTGGGCAAGCAGAACGCCCAGGTTGAACATCGCGCCGGTGTCGCCGGTGTCGGCTGCGGTGCGCCACGCCTGTTCAGCGATGTCTAACCGTTGGGTGAAATAGGCATGAGTGCCGATGGTGGCGGCTTGGGGGGTGGTGGCGATGGTGAGCAGGGTGTTCCAGACCTGGTCGGGGACTGGGATGGTTGCGAGGGGGCCTTGGCCGGTGGTGGTGCGGTCGAGGAGGTAGTCGGAGGCGGTGTAGGTGTCGTTCTCGTGGGGCAGGAGGCAGGAGCTGGCGCCGAGGACTCGTTCGCACGCCCATTGGAGTCCTTGAGTGATGGTGGGTAGGTCGGCGCGGTGTCTCCAGGCGGGGGACAGGTAGGGGCGGTAGAGCTTCGCGAGGATGTCGCGGGGGACGGGGGTGGTGTAGCCGGCGCGGCGGCAGTCCACTGCGGCGCTGATGAGGGCGTGTCCGACCTCGAACGAGGGGCCGTCGCCGACCGACCAGCGGCGCATCATGGCCGGGCCTGCGGCGAGGTATTCGGCGAACCCGACCCCGGCGGTTAGCGCAGCCGTGATCCGGTCGTCGCCGGTGGCCTCGGCGTCGGTGCGTTCGGAGTCGGTGAGGTGCTGACCGACCGGGATGCGCCGTCGGCCGCGGATCTGGGCCACCAGTTTCGCCGCAGCCTCGTCCAGCCCGGCCGTGATGAGTTCTTGGCCTTGACCGCCTCGGGTGGCGGCGTGGTCGAGGCGGGATAGTTCCTCGTCGCGGATGGTGGCCACCACCACCACGTCGGCCCGCCCGGAGGGGCACAGACGTTGAAGCAGCGCTTGGTCGATGCCTCCGGGTGTGAGGAAGCGCTCCAGGTCGTCGAGCCACACGACCGCATCCCTGATCGGGTAGCCAGCCTCGACCACATCTCTCAGCGCCCCTGCGTACGCCGGGGTGAGCAGCTGGTGGTGCGGGCGGAGGCGGTGGATGGCCTCGAACGCGCTGCGGCTCTTGCCGGCGGCTGCCTTGCCGTGCAGCAGCACGATCCCGCCTTCGGCGATGGCCCATTCCAGATCATCGTCACCGGTGCGGGGAACGTAGGGAGGAAGGTCCTGGTCATGGCGGTCGGTGGTGTCGATAGCGGGTTTGACGCCCAGGTCCAGCGGGTCGACCTGCTCCACCAACGGCGGCCGTCCGTCGTCGCGAAGATGCAGCAGGCACCCGAGGGGCACGGACTCAGTCGGGCTGGCCGCGCCGGGTTTCATGCCTGGTCGCGCCGTGCGCCAGCTGGCCACCAGCCCTACCGCTCCGAGGAGCCCGAAACCGATGCTGGTGATCTTCTCAGCCCGGTCCAGCCCTTGCTTCACCAGGAAGTACACCACCGGGACAACGACTGCGACCGAGGAGAACAGCAACACGATCTGGCGGAGTCGTCGCCGCACCGACATGAAGGCCACACGTCATTCTGAAGGTGACCGGCAAGAAGCGCAGACCCGCCATCTCACCCAAGCCGGCCTACCCACCAGGCGGGCAGGTCGGTGCGGCCCGGTCAGGCTGGGCCGGCGGGCAGGGCCATGCGCAGGGCGAGCAGGTCGACGCCGGGCAGCGGCGACCAGTCCCGCTCCGGGGTACGCACGAAACCGAGCCCCGCGTACAGCCGGTGGGCGGCGTCGGCGAGTCCGCTACGGACGCAGATGACCATCGCCGAGCAGCCCTGGTCCACGGCCCGGGACAGGCAGGCCCGGACCAGCGTCACGCCCACCCCGCGCCCCTGCGCGGCCGGGTCCACCGCCAACATCCGGAACTCCGCCTCGCCCGGCCCGGACAGCTCCGCGTACGGGCTGCCGGGCAGCACGAAGGTGACCGAGCCGAGCACCGCGCCGGTCGACTCGTCCACGGCGACCAGGATTTCGCCGTGCTCCGCCCGGCCGGCCACGTCGGCCAGCACATCGCCGTAGCCGTTCTCGCCCTTGAGCTGGCCGTCGGCCTCGTAGGCGGCGACGGTCAGCCGGGCCACCGCCGCGAACTCGGCCGGTACGGCCCGGCGGACCAGCAGCCCGGTCGACCGGTCGCCGGGACTCACCCGATCACCGCGATCAGGTCACCGTCCTGCACCACGTCGCCCTCGTTGACCGCGAGCTGCTCGACCACCCCGTCGGACTCGGCGACGACCGGGATCTCCATCTTCATCGACTCCAGGATCACCAACGTGTCTCCCTCGGACACGGTGTCCCCGGCCGTCGCGACGACCTTCCACACGTTGGCCACCATCTCGGCGCGGATCTCCTCGGCCATCACGGCCCTCCCTCTCCACCGGGTGTGTCTGCGTCGGTATCCAATCACGTGCCGCCCCCGCGCGGGCGACGAGCGCCGACACCGGCCAGGCCACACCCACCGACGTACCGCTGCCGCCCCGGCGCGCGACGGCGGGTGCCGGCCGCACTAGCATCATCAGGTCGGACCCCGACGCCGGGAGGACCGGCGGCGTGCCCCGACGTCCAGGGTCGCCGCAGCAGGGGTCGGACCCATCACGAGGAGGTCAGCATGGCGAAGAAGGCCCGTAAGAAGAAGGCCCGTAAGAAGAGCGGCGCGAACCACGGCAAGCGCCCCAACTCCTGAGTCGTCCCGACGGTCCGCCGCCGCGACGCCAGGGCCGGCCGGAGCCGGACACACCGGTGGCCCGGGTCGACGTCGACCCGGGCCACCGGTGTACGTGCCGTCAGCCGGCCGGTGCGGGCCGGATTTCATTCGACGCCGGGTGGGGTGCGGGCACCGGCGCGTCGGGCGGCTGCGGGGTCACCCGGCCGCCGCAGCGTCACTCGGCGAGTTCGCGGGACTCGCTGGCCTCGAAGACCACCAGCTCGGTGAGGCGTACCCGCAGCCGCTCGCGCAGCTGGTCGGGGGCGGTCTCGTTGCCGCAGCAGCGGGCCACCAGCGCCCGCACCTCCTGCTCGATGCCGTACTCACGCAGGCAGGGTCCGCACTCGTCCAGGTGGTAGCGGATCAGCGAACGGCGTTCCTCGGCGCACTCCAGGTCCAGGTAGAGGTAGACCTCGGCGAGCACTTCCCGGCAGTCCGTCTCGTGCGGCTTTCCGCAGCTCATGTCACACCTCCCGACTGGCAGTGGCGGTGGTCGAGCCCTTCGCGGGCTGCGCGGCGCTGAAGCCACGCTCCGCGGCGTACCGCTCAAGCAGCTTGCGCAGATTGCGACGCCCGCGGTGCAACCGGGACATCACGGTGCCGATCGGCGTGCCCATGATGTCGGCGACCTCCTTGTACGAGAAGCCCTCGACATCGGTCAGATACACCGCCAACCGGAACTCCTCCGGCAACTGCTGCAGGGCCTCCTTGACGTCGCTGTCGGGCAGCCGGTCCAACGCCTCGGTCTCGGCCGACCGCAACCCGCTGGAGGTGTGCGACTCGGCCTCGGCGAGCTGCCAGTCGGTGATCTCCTCGGTGGGCGCCTGGATGGGCTGGCGCTGCCGCTTGCGGTAGGAGTTGATGTAGGTGTTGGTCAGGATCCGGTAGAGCCAGGCCTTCAGGTTGGTGCCCTGCTCGAACTGGTGGAAGGCGGCGTACGCCTTCAGGTACGTCTCCTGGACCAGATCCTCGGCATCGGCCGGGTTGCGGGTCATCCGCAGCCCGGCGGCGTAGAGCTGATCGACGAAGGGCATCGCGTCCCGCTCGAAGCGGGCCTTACGCTCGTCCGTCTTCTCGGTGGTCAACCGCACATCCCCTCGCGTCGGATGCTGTCCCGCCGAGGATACGCGGCCGAACCGGCCCACAGCTTCGGTTCCGCCGGGTGTGCTGGTGCTCACCACCTCGTGACCGGTCCCCACCGCCGGCCAGTCCGGGCCGTCCAGCAGCTGTCTGAGCTGCCGTGCGCCCTGCTCGTCCCGCTCCCGGTTCCGTGTCTCGGTCGGCACCGGTCACCCCCCTCGCCAGATTCCTCGTCCGGGAGGCGTAACACCCGACCGCGGGCCGGGCATTCCGCCGGCCCCCGCTCCTGGTCCCGACCCACCGGTCGGCTACCGGCGGGCTGGGACCAGGAAGGGCCTGGGAGGGACGGTCCCGACCACCCGAACCGGAAGGTCGACACCATCGGATGCAACGACGGCTCCGGCGGGGCGGAAACGGGTGGTCACCGCCTCGGTCCGCCGCCGGGGCGACCGGTCGACGCGGCGCGGGACGACCCGGTCCGGGCCGATCAGCGGGCCCAGCCGTGTGCGCGCAGCCAGGTGAGCACCACCCCGGCCGTGCCGGTCGGATCCCGGCGCAGGTCGTGACGTTCGCCACCGCGTACCACCACCTCGACCGGGCCGGCGGCGGCGGGCGTCCCGAACGGGTCCCGGTCGCCGTTGACCACCAGCGTCGGCAGCCCGGTGACCAGTTCGTCGGCCCGGGAGCGCTCCGGCCGCCCCGGCGGGTGCAGCGGAAAGGCCAACGCGACCACCCCGGCCGCACCCACCGCGCGGGCCGTCCGACAGGCCACCCGGGCACCGCTGGACCGCCCACCGACCAGCAGGGGCAGCTCAGGGTGCCGGTGGCGCAGCGCGGCCAGCACCGCCGTCCACGCCTCGTCCAGGTGCCCGGCCGGGGCCGGGGCCCGACGACCGGCCACCCGGTAGGGCTGGGTCACCCGGGCCACCACCACCCCGGCGTCGCGGGCGGCGTCGCGCAGGGCGAGCAGGTCCGGCGCGTCCACCGCACCACCGGCGCCGTGACCGAGCACGAGCAGCGACGTCGGCGCGGCGGCCGGCAGGTCGGTGTCGACCCGGGCCGGGCCCCGGGGGGTGTCGAGTTGCGTGGGGTGCGGCACCCGGCCATTCTGCGCCGCCCCGACGGGTCAGCTCAGCGGAACCAGGGTGAGCAGCCGGTCCCGCACCGGTGGGCCGGCGTCGTCGGCCGCGGCGGGATCGGATCCGACCTCGCCACGCCAGGCGACCAGCATGGCCCGGCGCTCACGCGGGGTGGTGCCACCCCACACCCCGTGGGTGTCGCCCACCTCCAACGCCCAGGCCAGGCAGGATCCCTGGACGTCACAGCTGCGGCAGAGCGCCACCGCCGAGTCGGCTGGTTCGTTGGGTGCCGGAAAGAACGTCTCCGGATCCACACTCTGACAGGTTCCTCTGGTCCGCCAGGCATCGTCGGAACGGCGGTCCCGCAACGCGCGCAGCAGTCGCGGATCCCGTCGTGCGGCGGCCACCTCGTGCGGTCGGGGCATACGCGCCCGGGTCATCACACCCACCTCCCCCGTGGGACCGGCAAGATCGACGGGCGTCGTTCACACTGCGCGAAGACGCTCCCAGTGCCAGCGCTGTGTTCTATCGCACTGTTGGCTACGGGGACAAGGGGTCTGCCGGAAAGATGGCTAAAGGTCCGAGCGACGTTTCGCCCGGAACTCTGGCAATTCGTACGCGACAATGTCGCCAATCGCGTTCAGAACAGCGCAGTCTCCCCGTGGGAGCGTTCCCGGTCCACCGGCACCCGGGCGGTCAACTCCGGGCCGTTGTTGCGCACGTTGCCCACCGCCGTCCCGACCGGACGGATCTCCAACCCGGCGAGCCACCCCGCCGGCGGCGGGACCAGCAGCGCCGCCGGATCATCGGCCGGGGCGAGCCAGTCCGCCCACCGCTCCGGCGGCAACAACAGCGGCATCCGGTCGTGCACCTCGGCCAACTCGCCCACCGCCGCCGTGGTCAGCACGCTGAACGTGAGCGACTCCTCCCAGCGGGACCAGATGCCGGCCAACGCCAGCACCGAACCGTCGCGCGGGGTCATGAAGTAGGGCTGCTTGCCGCCACCGGACCGGCGCACCCACTCGTACCAGCCGTCGGCCGGGACCAGGCAGCGCCGACGGGCGAACGGCACGGCGTACGCCCGGCTGGTGGCGACCGTCTCGGCCCGGGCGTTGATCATGCGGGCCGCGCCGGCGGCCGACTTCGCCCAGTGCGGCACCAGGCCCCAGCGGCCGGCCGACAGCACCCGCCCCTGCTCGGTGTCGACCCGGACCACCGGCACCGAATCGGTCGGCGCGACGTTGTGGTCCGGCCCGAGCCGACCCTCGGTGTCGTCGTACGACTCGAAGACGGCGCTCAGGTCCCCGGCGCTGCGGGTCGTCGCATACCTGCCGCACATGCCGCATACGCTAACGCCCCGCCCCGTCGTGGGTTGTCCCGCCAACCGGGAGTCAGCCGGACGGTCGGCTCGAAATTGTCGCCGGGTTGGCAGAATGTGACCGTGGGAAACCTGACCGCCACCCGTCCGCAACAACCCTGGGCCGCGCCGACCGCCAGTGACCCGGTCACCGCGACGCTGCGCCTACCCGGCTCCAAGTCGATGACCGCCCGCGCCCTGGTGCTCAGCGCGCTGGCCGGCGGCCCGTCGACGCTGCACGGGCCGCTACGGGCCCGCGACACCGAACTCATGGCGGGCGGGCTGCGCGCGATGGGTGCGCACGTCTCCGTCTCCGACGACGACCGCTGGCTGGTCCGGCCACACCGGCTCGTCGGCCCGGCCCACGTCGACGTCGGCCTCGCCGGCACGGTGATGCGGTTCGTCCCACCGGTCGCCGGCCTCGCCGAAGGGCAGGTCACCTTCGACGGCGACCCGCAGGCCCGGGTCCGGCCGCTCGGCCCGCTGATCGGCGCGCTGCGCTCCCTCGGCGTCCGGATCGACGCACCCGAGACCGGCAGCCTGCCCCTGGTGGTGCAGGGCACCGGTGGGGTCGCCGGTGGCGAGGTGGTGATCGACGCCTCCGCCTCCAGCCAGCTCGTCTCCGGCCTGCTGCTCGCCGGGGCCCGCTTCGACCGGGGCGTGGTGGTCCGGCACCAGGGCCCACCGGTGCCGTCCGCGCCGCACCTGCGGATGACGGTGCAGATGCTGCGGGCCGCCGGGGCAGCCGTCGACGACAGCGTCCCCGACGTCTGGGTGGTCGAGCCGGGGCCGCTCGCCGGCCGGAGCTGGGAGATCGAGCCCGACCTCTCCGGCGCGGTCCCCTTCTTCGCCGCCGCCCTGGTCACCGGCGGTGAGGTCACGTTGCAGGGCTGGCCGCACAACAGCGTCCAGCCGGTCGAACAGCTCCGCTCGCTGCTGCACCGGATGGGCGGCGAGGTCACCCTGACCACCGCCGGGCTGACCGTCCGCGGCACCGGCACCGTGCACGGGCTGACCGCCGACCTGTCCGACGTCAGCGAGCTGACCCCGGCACTGACCGCACTGGCCATGCTGGCCGACTCGCCGTCGACCTTCACCGGCATCGGGCACATCCGGGGGCACGAGACCGACCGGCTCGCCGCCCTGGCCCGGGAGTTCACCGGGCTCGGCGCCGACCTGACCGAAACCGCCGACGGGCTGGAGATCCGACCCCGGCCACTGCACGGGGGAGCCTTCCGCACCTACGCCGACCACCGGATGGCGCACGCCGCCGCGGTGGCCGGGCTCGCCGTCGCAGGCATCGAGGTCGACGACGTGGCATGCACCTCCAAGACCATGCCGGAATTCCCGGCACTATGGTCGGCGATGGTGACCGGCAAGAGCTGACGGCGGAGGGGGCAGGTCCTGACGACCAAACGACGGGAGTACGACGAGGACGACGTACGGGTCCGGCCCGGCCGGTCCTCACGTCCCCGTACCCGTACCCGCCCCCGACACGACGACGCGGTCGACGGGTTCGTCATCGCCGTCGACCGGGGCCGGTACACCTGCGTACTCCCCGACGCCCCCGACGGTGCCGCGATCACCGCCATGCGGGCCCGCGAACTGGGCCGCAAGTCGGTGGTGGTCGGTGACCGGGTGAGCCTGGTCGGCGACGTCTCCGGCACCGACGGGGCGCTGGCCCGGATCGTCCGGATCACCGAACGGCGCTCGGTGCTGCGGCGCACCGCCGACGACGACGAGAACACCGCCGAGGGGCGGCTGGAACGGGTGGTGGTCGCCAACGCCGACCAGCTGGTGATCGTCAGCGCGCTGGCCGACCCGCCACCCCGGACCGGGTTCATCGACCGGTGCCTCGTCGCCGCGTACGACGCCGGCATCGAGCCGCTGCTCTGCCTGACCAAAGCCGACCTGGCTGGCCCCGAACAGGTGGTCGGCTACTACACCGAGCTGGAACTGCCGTACGTGCTGGTCCGGCCCGACTCCGACCTCGACGCACTGCGCGCCCTGCTCGCCGGCCGGGTGTCGGTGCTGGTGGGGCACTCCGGGGTGGGCAAGTCGACGCTGGTCAACCGGCTGGTGCCGGACGCGCTGCGGGCGGTCGGCGTGGTCAGCGCGATCGGCCGGGGCCGGCACACCTCCACCAGCGCGGTGGCGCTGCGGCTGCCCCGGACCCCCGGCGGCGACGGGGACCCGGGCTGGATCGTGGACACCCCGGGCATCCGCAGCTTCGGGCTGGCCCACGTCTCGGCCGAGAGCCTGCTGCACGGCTTCCCCGACCTGGTCGAGGGAACGGTGGAGTGCCCGCCCAACTGCCCGCACACCCCGGACGAGGCGGACTGCGCCCTGGACGCCTGGGTCACCGCCGGCAAGGCCGACCAGCGCCGACTGGCCTCGTACCGTCGCCTGCTGGCCTCCCGGGCCGGCGAGGGCGACCCCCGCGAGGTGGAGCGCAACCCCGGCGATCCCCTGGCCGGCTCCTGACTAGCGGGCCAGGCGGTCCAGCAGCTCGCCGAGCAGCGCCCGTTCGCCAGGGGTGAGGTCGCCCGGGTCGTCGCCGACCAGTGCGCGCAACGTCAGTGCGGCGCTCGCCCGGGTGGCGGGGGCATCGGCGGAGGGGGTGTGCAGGACCCCGGCCAGCGCGGCCTCGCGGACGCGTTCGGACAGCCCGAAGTCCGGCTCCGGCTGGCTGATCAAGGTGAGCGTGATGCCGACGTTGGCGGCGAGCACCTGTTCGGCGGCGTCGGCCGCCGGCACCTTGAGCATGCCCTGGGCGGCGGCGCCGGTGAGCCGCTCGCGCAGCGCGGCGTGCGCGGGAGCGGTGACGGCGCAGGGCCTTCCCGGTTCGGCCCGGCCGTAGAGCAGCCCGTAGAACGACGGGTGCTCCAGCCCGAACCGTACGTGGCGGTCCCAGCCCTCCCGCAGGTCGCCCAGCGGGTCGCCGGAACTCTCGACCGCCGTGTACTGGGTGAAGCCGTGGTTGACCACGGCGTCGATCAGGCCCTGCTTGCTGCCGAAGTGGTGGTAGAGCGTCGGGGCCTGCACCCCGGCGCGTTCGCACACCGCCCTCGTGGACACCGTGCCGCTGCTCTCCAGCAACTCCGCCGTGGCGAGCAGGAGTCGATCCCGTGCGTTCTGCATGGTTGCTACATTAGCGCATGTAACGCTACATTGTCTCCTGTAGCGAAAGGAGAAGTCCATGAGAACGTGGTTCATCACCGGTGGCACGCCAGGAGGGTTCGGCCTGTTCTATGCCGAGGCCGCACTGAAGCAGGGCGACCAGGTGGCGGTGACCTCCCGTCGCCCCTCCGAACTGCGAGAATGGGCCGAACCGTACGGTGCCCGGGTGCTCGTACTCCCGCTCGACGTCACCGATGCCGAGCAGGTGCGGGCGGCGGTCCGCACGACGGAGGAGCGGTTCGGCGGGATCGACGTGCTGGTCAACAACGCGGGTCGCGGCTGGTTCGGCTCGGTCGAGGGCACCCCCGACACGACGATCCGCCGCACGTTCGACCTCAACCTGTTCGCCGTGGTCGAGGTGATCCGCGCGGCCCTGCCCGGCATGCGGGCACGCGGCGACGGCTGGATCGTGAACATGTCGTCGGTGGCGGGCCTCGTCAGCGCACCAGGATTCGGCTACTACTCCGCGGCGAAGTTCGCCCTCGAAGGACTGTCGGAGACGCTGCGCCACGAAGTCGAACAGTTCGGGGTACGCGTGCTCCTCGTAGAACCTGGAGCATTCCGCACCAACGCCTTCGCCGGCTTCCAGGACGAACCCGTCAACGAGACCGTCGACGCCTACGTGCCGCTGGTCGAGGGCGTCAAGGCGGCATTCGTTGACCACAACGGCAGGCAGGAGGGCGACCCCGCACGCGGCGTCCAGGCCGTGATCGACGCGATGACCGCGCCCGTCCCGCCGCACCGGATCGTGCTCGGCAGCTCCGGCTACGACGCCGTCGTCGCGATGCACGAGAACGCCCTCACGGAACTGCGCTCGAACGAGAAGCTCTCGCGCTCGGCGGACTTCTGAGCCTGCCGACTGAGACCGCGTCGGAACCTGCCGACAGGGCCGCGTCGGAGGACGCCTCCTGACAGGAGCCGCGCGGAGCCTGCTGACAGGGCCGTCGGCAACCGGCGGAAGTCGGCCTTGCCGCGAACGCGCGGAGCCGCACCGGGGCGGACCGGGTCACCACACACCACCGAACCGACGGGGCCCCTCGCCGACCGTCACCCCGCACCTGGACTGATCACCATGCCGCACGGCCCGTGGCGGGACGGCACCCGCAACATCACCATGCCGCACGGCCCGTGGCGGGACGGCACCCGCAACATCACCGTGCCGCCGAGCCGCCACAGGAACACGCCCGGACGCACCCGCGCCCCGGCAACCCGAGAAGACCGGAGAGCAGAGATGGACACCGTCACCCTTCCCCAGGCCGTCGAGAACTTCGTCGCCGCCACCAACGCCCACGACCCGAACGCGCTGGCCGCGGTCTTCGCCGACGGGGCCACCGTGCACGACGACGGGACGGCCTACACCGGCGAGTCCGCGATCCGCGAGTGGATCCAGGTGCACCTGATCAACCCGAAGATCGTGATCACGCCGACCTCGTTCGTCGACGACCGGCTGGTGGCCTCCGGGGACGGGGAGTTCCCCGGCGGGCCCCTGTCCTTCGCGTTCGTGTTCGGCCTCAAGGACGACCAGGTCACCGACCTCGCGATCACCCCCGTCTGACCCCTGTCCGACCACAGCCACCCCACCCCTCCCCACCCAGCCCTCTCACCGCCCCCTCCCCCTCACCGCCCTCGGCCTCACCGCCCCCGGCCTCGCCACCTCGCCGCCCACCTCGCCCACCCCGCCCCGGCCTCGCCGCCCGGGACTCCTCTCCCGCCCCGCCCCACCGTCTCGCCTCGCTGCCCGGCCCCCTCCCTCACCCCGGTGATCAAGAGGTTTACGTCAGGTGATCAAGAGGTTTACGTCATCCCGGAGGCCTCCCATGACGCAAACCTCTTGATCACCGGGGCGGGGAGGGGTGGGAGGGGGCGGGGGCGGGGGCGGGGGCGGTGAGGGGGTTAGGGTTTTGGGGTGACGGGGTATGTAGGGGATGTTGATCTTGCTCATCGGCTTGCGGATGCTGCCGACGCCATCTCGATGAGCCGGTTCCGGGCACTGGATCTGCGGGTGACGGCGAAGCCGGACCTGACTCCCGTCTCCGACGCGGACACCTCGGTGGAGCGGGAGATCCGGGCGCTGCTGGCCGACCAGCGGCCGGACGACGGGCTGCTCGGCGAGGAGTACGGCGAGCAGCCGGCCACCGGCCCGCACGACCGACGGTGGGTGATCGACCCGATCGACGGCACCAAGAACTTCGTCCGGGGTGTGCCGGTCTGGGCCACCCTGATCGCCCTGCTGGAGGGGGACCGGCCTGTGGTCGGGCTGGTCTCCGCCCCGGCGCTGGGCCGACGCTGGTGGGGCGCCCCCGGCCTGGGCGCGTACGCCGGACCGGACGCCGCCTCCGGCGAGCCGATCCGGGTCTCCGGGGTACGCGACCTCGCCGACGCCAGCTTCTGCTACTCGTCGCTCACGGGGTGGGAGGCGGCCGGTCGGCTGGACGTGGTGCTCCAGTTGATGCGCGACACCTGGCGCAGCCGCGCCTACGGCGACTTCTACGGCTACATGTTGCTGGCCGAGGGGGCACTGGACGTGATGGTGGAGCCGGAATTGTCGCTCTGGGACATTGCCGCGCTGGTGCCGATCGTGACCGCCGCCGGGGGCACCATCACCACCCTGGACGGCACTCCCGCCCCTGGTGGGAGCGTGTCCAGTGAGATCAGTGCGATCGCCACCAACGGTCCGCTGCACGCCGACGTACTGTCCCGGCTGGGTCGGCCGACCGAGCGCTGAGGCCAACAGCCCTCTATTCTCGCCTGGTGGTGTCCTCCGGCTGGTGCTTCCTCGCGGCGATGATCGTCGCGTACGGCTTCGCCAACATGCTCCAGTCGGTGGCCGCCGCCCGGACGACCGTGCACCACACCTTCGACCCGGGGCTGCTGCTGCGGCTGGCCGGGCACCGGACGTACCTGATCGGGTTGCTCTGCCAGGTGACCGGCTTCGTGCTGGCCTTCCTGGCCCGCCGCGACCTGCCGTTGTTCCTGGTCCAGGCGAGCGTGGCGGCGGGGCTGGGGGTGACCGCCCTGCTGGGGGTGGTGGTGCTCAAGTGGCGGCTGCCCGCCGCCGAGGTGGCGCTGCTGGTGCTGCTCTTCGCCGGGATCACCGCGCTGGTGCTCTCCGCCCAGCCGGCCCCCTCCAAGGGGCTCGGCACCGCCGGCCTGGTCGCCCTGGCGGTGGCGCTCGGCGGGATCGGGCTGCTCGGCTTCTTCGCGGTACGCCTGCACGGGGCGCCCGGTTCGGTGGCGCTCGGTTCCCTGGCCGGGCTGGCGTTCTCCGCCGCCGCGGTGGCCGCCCGCCCGTTGGCCTCCGCCCCGTCGGCCGAGGAGTTCGTCCGTGACCCGCTGCTCTACCTGCTGATCGCCCACTCACTGGTGGGTCAACTGCTGCTCGGGCTGGCGATGCAGCGGGGCTCCACGACGGCCGCCGTCGCCGCGATGGACGCCGCCGGTGCGGTGCCCGCCGCGATCGTCGGTCTGCTGCTGCTCAACGACAAGATCTGGCCGGGCCGGGAGTGGCTGGCCGCCGTCGGCTTCCTGATCACCCTCGCCTCGGTGATCGGGCTCACCCGGTACGCCGCACCGCAGCACCACCACACGGTGACCCGCCCCCGGGAACGCGCCATGGTCGGCGCGGTCCCCCGCGTCTGACCGGACGGCCCGGAAACCACGACGGTGCCGAAGTCACGACGGCCCGGAAGCCACCACGACCCGAAGTCACGACGGCCCCGAAGTCACGACGACCCGAAGTCACGACCGTCCGGAAGTCACGACCGTCCGGATCGCCCGGCCCGGTCAGACGCCGACCGGGCCGGCGGTCGCGCCCTTGACCGGGGCGTCCGTGTCGGCCTCGGCCACCGTCGCGGCACCCTCCTCGACCGACGGGTCGACGTCACCCCCGACCGGCACCACGTCGGGCACCTCGACCGGGGTACGCCGGCCCACCACCCGCTCGTAGAGCCGCTCCAGCGCGCCGGCCGTCCGTTCCCAGGTGTAGCTGCACCGCACCCGGTCCACCGCGGCGTGCCCGTACGCGAACCGGCCCGGGTTGTCGGCGAGCAGGCGGCGCAGCGTCATGCCCAGCGTGCGGACGTCGCCGGGGGGCACCAGCCGGCCGGTGACCTCGTCGACCACCGCGTCGGCGATCCCGCCCACGGCGTAGCCGACCACCGGCACCCCGCAGGCCATCGCCTCCAGCGACACCCGCCCCGCACAGGAGTAGTGCGGGGTGCAGGCCACCACGTCGGCGGAGCGGTACCAGGTCGCCAACTGGTCGTGCGGCACCGCGCCGACCAGCGTGACCTGGTCGGCGACCCCGGTGCGCTCGGCCAGTTCCCGCAGCCGACGGGCCTCCGCGTGGGTGGCCAACTGGTCGGCCGGCGGCCCCCCGGCGATCACCAGCTCCGCGTCGCCGACCAGCCGCATCGCCCGGATCAGGTCGTCCTGCCCGTGCCCGGGGGAGAGCCCGCCGACGGAGAGGATCCGGGCCCGCTGCTCGCGGGGGGCGGCCTCGCCGTCGGGGTGGAACCGCTCGACGTCCACGCCGGTCGGCACCATCGCCACCGAGGTCCGTTGCAGCCCCATCCGGGTCAGCTCGTCGACCTCGGCGTTGCACTGGGCCACGGCGACGTCCACCGCCCGGGTGAGGGCCCGCTCCAGGGGGATCCGCTCATCCGGGCCGTCGTACTGGTGGCCGAGGTGACGGCGTTGTTCGACGCCGAGCGAATGGAAGGTCTGCACCACCGGGATGTCCGTTTCGCGGACGGCGTGCGCGGCGGCCAGGCCACCGATCCAGTAGTGCCCGTGCACCACCTCGGGCGCCCACTCCCCGGCCCAGTGCTCGGCCAGCCAGCGGCCCAACTCGGGGACGTACGGGACCAGGTCGGCGGTGGCGGTGGGCTGCGCCGGGCCGACGGGCACCCGTTGCACCCGGTAGCCGTCGACCTCGACGCTCGCCGGCAGGGCGGGATCGTCGCGGCGCTCGTACACCCGGACGTCATGGCCGCGTGCGGCCAGTTCGCCGGCGACCCGGGCGACGTGCTCGTGGGTACCGACGGGTGGTTCTGCTGCGGACCGGGACGGCCCGGCGTGCGCGCAGACGAGGCCGACGCGCATGGTGCACCTCCATGCGATCTGCGAGGGTGGTCTCCGGTCAGAGCGTCCCATTAACCGGGGTCCCACGAGCCGAAACCTCGCAGATCGGAAGCGGTCAGCGGCTGGTGGGCGGTTGTGGGCGGCACCGCCACCCGTCGGGCCGCCCGCCGGGTGGCGCCGCACGATCAGTCGACGTCCCCCGGCATGACCCGGCCGCCCCGGGGGTACCGACCAGAGATGCCGCTGACCCGCATCCCCGTCGAGGCCACCATGCTGGTCCCCGACGCTCCGGGCGGGATCGACGCCAGCCCGGCGTACCCCGTCCCCCGACACGGCGTCGCCGTGGGCACGCCGGGCGTCGCCGCCCGGCCCGACCGGGCGGGACGACGATGAGCCGCTCCGACCTGCCGCCGACCCGTCGCCCGGGGGCCGGTCCCCCCGGGACGGCCCCTCCACCAGCGGTGGGGTGCCGGGTGGCCGTCGACGACTCGTCGGCGGTGGTGTGGCTCAGCGGGGTGCTCGAACCGGCCGACCACGACCGGGTCCGCGACGCCCTGCTCGCCCGGCTCGGTGACCGGCCCGGCCCGATCGTGGTCGACGTGTCGGGGTTGCGGTCCGCCGGGCCCACCGTCGACCGCCTGCTGGCTGAGGTACGACGGACGGTGCGCGACTGGCCGGCGGCCGACCTGCTGGTGGTCGACCCGGCCGGGACGGTCAGCGGGGAGCTGGCGGTCCACGCCACCCGCGACGGGGCGACGGCCGCGTTGGCCCGTACGCCGATGGCGGCGGTGCTGACCGAGGAGTTGGCCCCGGCGGTCGGTGCGGCCCGGCGGGCCCGGGAACTGGTGACCGACGGCTGCGCCCGGTGGGGCGTGCCGGAGCTGGCCGAACCGGCCTGCATCGCGGTCACCGAGCTGGTCAACAACGTGGTGGCGCACGCGGCGACCCCGATGACGCTGCGGTTGGCCCCGGCGGGCGGCACCCTGCACGTGGCCGTCCGGGACCACTCCCGGCAGCAGCCGAGGTATGCGGGGTTGGCCCCGCTCACCTCGGCCGGCGGCCGGGGCCTGCTGCTCATCGACACGGTGGCCCGCCGCTGGGGCAGCACCCTGCTCCCGGACGGCAAGGTGATCTGGTGCGTGTTGCACACCGAGGACGAGTCATCCTGGCATCACGACTGATTTCTGCATTTTCGTCCCGATCCGGGGAGCGGGACCCGGTTACCCGGCCCCCGCCAGTGGGTAGTGCTCAGCCATGCGCGACGACGAGTTCCCGACCCCCGTGTCCGACCCCGAGGCGCTCGGCCTGCCCGACACCGCCGACGACGACTCGACCGCCAACGACGACGTGCTGACCGGCCGGGAGGCCGACGGCCCGGACCCGGCCCAGCTGCCCGGCGACCGGACCCCGGTCGCGGTCGACCACTTCGGCACCACCGCCGACGAGCAGCTCGACGGCGAGTCGTTGGACTACAAGCTCGCCCGCGAGCAGTACGAACGGCGGGCCGACGACCCGCTCGCCGGCCCGGTCGACCCGGACATCGCCGCCGAGGCGGAGAACGAGGAGGCCGCCGCGCAGGCCCAACTCGACGCCGACGTGCTGAACCCGGGCCCCACCTCGGACCCGAACTCCCCGGTCTCGCTCTATGACCACGGTCAACTCGGCACGGTCGCCGACGCCCAGGTGGGCCGCCTGGTCGAACCGGACGAGGGCGCCCGCACCGACCAGGAGACCGACAGCATCGCGTACGACGCGGGTGCGGCCGGCGGCGGCGCGAGCGCCGAGGAACTGGCCATCCACGAGACCCGGCCGCCCGAGGCGCACTGACCCCGGCCGTCCCGGCCCCGCACTGCTCAGTCGCCCAACCCAGCACTGCCCCGACCGTTCAGGCCCCGCACTGCTCAGTCGCCCAGGACCGCACTGATCAGTCGTCCAGGCCCCGCTCGATCGCGTAGCGGGTCAGCTCCACCCGGTTGTGCAGTTGGAGCTTGCCCAGCGTGTTCTGCACGTGGTTCTGCACGGTGCGGTGCGACAACCCGAGCCGCCCGGCGATCTGCTTGTAGGACAGCCCCTTCGCCACCAGCCGCAGCACCTCGGTCTCCCGTTCGGTGAGCCGGGGTGCCGCGTCGTGTCCGCCGTCGGCCGAACCGCCGGCCGACGGCGGGTCGGCGGCGAGCCGCCGGTACTCACCCAGCACCAGGCCGGCCAGTCCGGGGGTGAAGACCGGCTCACCGGCCGCCGTGCGGCGCACCGCGTCCAGGAACTCCGCCGGACCCGCCGACTTCAGCAGGTAACCGGTGGCCCCGGCCTTCACCGCGTCCAGGACGCCCTGCTGCTCGCCGCTGGCCGACAGCATCAGCACCCGCACCCGGGGCAGCGCGGCGCGCAGCCCCTGGATCACCTCCACCCCGGAGATGTCCGGCAACTGGAGGTCGAGCACCACCAGGTCGGGTCGGGCGGCGGCGGCCACCCGGACCGCCTGGCGGCCCTCGCCGCTGGTCGCCACCACCAGGTGGCCGGCCTCGGTGAGGTCCCGGGCCACCCCCTCCCGCCACATCGGGTGGTCGTCGACCACCATCACCCGGGTCCCGGTCATCGGTTCCTCCTCGGCACCATCAGTTCGAGTTCGGTGCCCTCCCCCGGCGTCGAGACGATCCGCGTCTCGCCCCCGAGATCGGCTATCCGACCACGGATGGCCTGGGCCACCCCCAGCCGCCCCTGCCTGGCCGCCTCGGCCAGCCGCCCCTGCGGGATGCCCGGACCGGCGTCGCGGACCGACACGGTCACCGTCTCCCCCTCGTCCTCGACCAGCACCCAGGCCCGCCCGTCGGCGTGCCGCCGCACGTTGTCCAGCGCCGCCGCCGTCGCGGCGGCCACCTCCAGGGCCACCGGGGCGGGCAGCGGCACGGGGGTGGCCGGGGCGGAGACCTGCACCGCCGCCGAGGCGTACCCGGCCAGCAGGGAGCGCAGGTCCACCTCGCCCACCGGGTCGGCGGGGGAGGTCGGCGGCGCACCGGAGATCAACGCGCGCAGCGCCACCTCCTGCTGACCGGCGAGCCGGGCCAGCTCACCGGCCTCCCCGTCCAGGTGTGCCCCGCGCCGCTGGACCAACGCCAGCACCTGGAGCACCGAGTCGTGGATGTCGCGGGCCAGCCGCTCCCGTTCCCGGGTCGCCGCCTCCAGCTCCACCGCCCGCTGCAACCGCTGCTCGGCGGTCACCGCCAACCGGGCCACGTGCCCCACCACCACCCCGGCGAGCAGCAGCAGGGTCACCCCGGTCAGCGAGGACGGGCCGACCCGGCCCCGGGTGGCCAGGTCCGTGCCGCCGACCAGCAGGGCGGCCACCGTGCCGCGCCGCCGTCCGCCGGACACCGCCCAGGCCAGCACCGGCCCGGCCAGCCAGGCCACGGCCAGGGCCGGCACCCCCGACGCCAGCGCCGGACGGCCCACCACCCACGGCGTGACGGCCAGGATCGACAGGACCACACCGAGGTCGGCCAGGAGCAGCGGCCAGCCCCGGTTGGCCGGCCGGGCGTAGCCGACCGCGGTCACCCCGGACCAGGCCAGCATCACCAGGAGTACGCCACCGGCGGCGACCGGGTGGGCGTACCGGTCGGCGTCGCGCAGGACCAGCAGCCCGACGTACGCCAGCGAGGCGAAGCGGAAGACCGCGACGGAGCGCCAGAGCGGGACCTCGAAACCACCCGGCGGAGACGACGGCATGGGCGTCACCATGCCACAGCCACCCCGGTGACCCGCCGGGCCGGCCGGTGCGGCACGGACAACCCTGACGTACGGTAGAAACAGCGCGAAAGACTCCGAGATCGCTGCCGGGACAGGGCCCATGACGAACGCAGAACTTCCCACACCGCGTACGGTGGTGCCCATCGAACCTTCCCTTCTCATCGCCGAGGCGTTCGACCAGGCGCAGGTGACCGAGCTGAGACACTCGGTCAGCTCCTGCGCGCACGCCGCCGGGCTGTCCGGCCAACGCCTCGACGACTTCGTGCTGGCGGTCAACGAGCTGATCACCAATGCCGTCCGCCACGGCGGCGGTCAGGGCTGGCTGCGGCTCTGGCGACGCCCCGGCGAGCTGGTCTGCGAGGTCGCCGACCACGGCAACGGCATGAGCGAACAACAGCTCGACGACCGCAGCCGGCCGGCCCCGGACACCGCCGGCGGCTGGGGGCTGTGGCTGGCCCGGGAGCTCAGCGACGCGATGGAGGTCGAGAGCGGCGCGGCCGGCACCACGGTCCGGATCAGCGCCGCCGCCAACTGACCCCACCGGGCGGCCCTCCGCCCGGGCTGAGCTGGGCCGGGCGCGCAGAGCCGCACCTGGGGCCGGCCGCCGGGCCGGTCAGCCGAACAGGGCGCTGACCGACTCGCCGTTGTGGATCCGCCGCATCGCCTCGGCCAGCGCCGGGGCCACCGAGAGCACCGTCAACTCCGGCACCCGCTTCTCCGGCGGGATCGGCACCGTGTTGGTGCAGACGATCTCGCGCACCCCCTCGGTGGCGCTGAGCCGCTCCAACGCGCCGCTGGAGAACAGGCCGTGGGTGCAGGCCAGCCGGATCGACCGGACGTTGCGCTCCCGCAGGTGGGCGATCAGCTCGATCACCGTGCTGCCCTTGGCGATCTCGTCGTCCAGCACGATCACGTCCCGGTCGGTCACCTCACCGATCACCGTGCTGATGGTGACCCGGTCGTCGCTGAACCGCTGCTTGGCCCCCGCCGCGACGGGGGTGCCGAGCATCCGGGCGAACGCCGCAGCCTCCTTCGCGTTACCCAGGTCCGGCGAGACCACCACCGTGTTGCCCAGGTCGTCCCCCCGGAAGTGGGCGGCCAGCTCCCGCAGGGCGTGCAGGTGGTCGACCGGGACGCTGAAGAAGCCGTGCACCTGCGGCGAGTGCAGGGTCATCGCCAGCACCCGCTGGGCGCCGGCCGAGGTGAGCAGGTCGGCCACCAGCCGGGCCCCGATCGAGATGCGCGGGGCGTCCTTCTTGTCCGACCGGGCGTACGCGTAGTGCGGCAGCACCACGGTGATCCGACCGGCCGACGCCCCCCGGGCCGCGTCGATCATGAGCAGCAGCTCGACCAGGTTCTCCTGGACGGGCGGCACCAGGGGCTGGATCAGGAAGACGTCCCGCTCCCGGCAGTTCGCCTGCAACTGCACCTCAAGGCAGTCGTTGGCGAACCGGGACACCCGCACCGGGTGCAGCGGCACCCCCAGGTGGGCACAGATCTCGGCGGCGAGGTCGGGATGGGCGGTTCCACTGAACACGGCGATGTCGCGCACGTCTGGAGATCGTACGGAGCCACCGTGGTTCTCCGGAGCGCACCCGGCCGGTACGGTGCCGAAATGACCGGAGAGTACGTCGCCGCCATCGACCAGGGCACCACCTCGTCGCGCTGCATCGTCTTCGACCGGGCCGGTGGGATCGTCGCCGTCGCCCAACGCGAGCACCGGCAGATCTTCCCCCGGCCCGGCTGGGTGGAGCACGACGCCGAGGAGATCTGGGCCAACGTCGAACAGGTGGTCCGTGACGCGCTGGCCGCCGCCGGCACCGGCTCGGACGGGTTGGCCGCCGTCGGCATCACCAACCAGCGGGAGACCACCGTGGTCTGGGACCGGGCCACCGGCCGGCCGGTCGCCAACGCCATCGTCTGGCAGGACACCCGCACCGGCCCGCAGCTGCGCGACCTGGCCGGGTCGTACGGCGAGGAGAAGCTGCGGGCCCGGACCGGCCTCACCCTGGCCACCTACTTCGCCGGCCCGAAGCTGCGCTGGCTGCTGGACAACGTCGACGGGCTGCGCGGGCGTGCCGAGCGGGGCGAGGTGCTCTTCGGCACCATGGACAGCTGGTTGATCTGGAAGCTGACCGGCCGGCACGTCACCGACGTGACCAACGCCAGCCGGACCATGCTGATGGACCTGGAGACCCTCGACTGGGACCCGGAGCTGCTCGACGCGCTGGGCGTACCGGCCGGGATGCTGCCGCAGATCCGCAGCTCGGCGGAGGTCTACGGGACGGCCCACGGGGTGCTCGCCGGGGTGCCGGTGGCCAGTGCGCTCGGCGACCAGCAGGCCGCCCTGTTCGGGCAGACCTGTTTCCAGCCCGGCGAGGCGAAGTGCACCTACGGCACCGGCAGCTTCCTGCTGCTCAACACCGGGGCCAGCCCGGTGCCGTCCACCCACGGCCTGCTGACCACGGTGGCCTACCGGATCGACGGCCAGCCGGCCGCGTACGCCCTGGAGGGGGCGATCGCGGTGACCGGTTCGCTGGTGCAGTGGTTGCGGGACAACCTCGGGTTGATCTCGTCGGCGGCCGAGATCGAGGAGCTGGCCGCCAGCGTGGACGACAACGGCGGCTGTTACGTGGTGCCCGCCTTCTCCGGGTTGTTCGCGCCGCACTGGCGTCCCGACGCCCGGGGGGTGATCGCCGGGCTGACCGGTTACATCACCAAGGGGCACCTGGCCCGGGCGGCGCTGGAGGCGTCGGCCTGGCAGACCCGCGAGGTGGTCGACGCGATGAACGCCGACTCCGACGTGGCGTTGCGCCGGTTGCGGGTGGACGGTGGGATGACCGCCAACGGGCTGCTGATGCAGTTCCTCGCCGACGTGCTGGCGGTGCCGGTGGTCCGCTCCCGGATCACCGAGACCACCTGCCTCGGCGCGGCGTACGCGGCCGGTCTGGCGGTCGGCTACTGGCCGGATCTGGCCACCCTGCGCGCCCAGTGGCGTTCCGACGCGCAGTGGGAGTCCCGGATGGACCCGGCGGACCGGCAGCGCGAACTGGGCCGGTGGCGCAAGGCGGTCGCCCGCACGCTCGACTGGGTCGACTGACCCCCGCGGCGACCCGCCGGTCGATCGGTTCCCGACGCCCCGACCGATACGATCGGTCGGGGGGATGCCACATGCAGACAGTCGGTCCGTACGCGCTGCACCGCAAGCTCAGTTCGTGCGAGCTGGGCGAGGTGTGGGCCGCGCGGGACACCGCCGAGCGGCCGTTCACCGTGGCCGTGCTCGCGCCGGCCGCCGCCGAGGGCGGCTGGCGGGAGGCGTTCGCCGCTGCGGCCAACACGCTGGCCCGGTCCGACGGCCTGCCGATCACCGGGGCCAACCACACCGGACCGGTCCCCTGGGTGGCCTGCGCCGCCGAGCAGGGCGCGGGGGCCGCGCACGTCTTCCTCGCCCTCGGCCAGCGCCTCGTCCCGGCCGGGGAGCCCCCGGCCGGGGTCGGGTCGCAGCGGCCCGGCCCGCCCGGTGCGACCGCCCCGGTGAGCCCGGCGGCCGGCGCGGCACCGGTGACCGGCCCGCCGGCCGGGCGTGCCGACGGTGGCGCGACCGGTTCCCCGGTGGACGGGTCACGCACGGCGACGGCTGTGGCCGCCTCCGCCGGGCCGGTCACCGACGGCACCGCGACCCCGGCCGGCGTACCCCGGTCGGCGGGGCCGACCTCGCCCGCCGCCCGGCCGGCCCCGCAACCGCCGGCCCCGCCCCGGACGACGCCGCAGCAGGGGGTGCCGGCCGGGCAGCGGGCAGCCCTGGTGCCCTACCCGCAGCCACCGGTCGCGCCCCGACCCGCGCCGGCCGGGTACCCGGGGGCCTACCCGTCGGGCGCGGCCCGCGGCCGGGGGCGTACCGGCTGGTGGTTGGCGCTGGTGGCGCTGGTCGCGGTGGGCGCGACGGCGATCGGCGCGGCCGGCGGGTTCGGCGTCGCGAGGTGGTCCGCCGACGACCCGACGACCGTCGCCGCCACGGCGGCACCGACCCCGAGCGTCGACCTGGGGCTACCGGGCACACCGCCGCGTCAGCCGGGCGTGGAACCACCGGTCGGCGGCGGTTGGCCGACCGGTGCGCCGACCTTCGCCGCCACCGACCCGACCCGGGAGATCACCGGCCTGGCCGGGGTCGACTTCAGCTTCCGGGTGCCCACCGGGTGGAGCTGCACCGAGGCCGGCCGCACCAGCGGTTCGGCGCACTACCGGTGCGGCGTCCCGGCCGCCGACGGGTCGATCATCGGTGGCGACCTGGTCGTCCGGCAGTGCCCCCGGCTCTGCACCGACGAGCGCCGCACCGCGCTGCGCCGGCAGGAGGAGGCATGGGGGTTGCAGTGGGTACGCAGTGGCGAGTTCACCACCTGGGCCGAGACCGCCCGGGTGGACGGCGCGTCCCGCTACGGCCTGGTCTACCTCTCCTACTGGCGCAGCGTGCCGGAGGACGCGATCGACAGGCAGCTGGTGCTGCGGATGACCGCCCCCCTGGACCGTGCGGACGAGGTACGCAAGGTGGCCGCCTCGGTGCGCGAGGCCACCTTCACCATCTGACGCGGGGGCGAGACCACCCCCACTCGACCGGTACCCTTCGACCGGACGTCGACGACGAACCGGTCCGTCCTTCCACGACCGAGCGGGACCATGGTGCGCATGCTGACTGTCTCCCCTGACCGACCCGGTGCCTGTCCGACCATCACGGACGCGCTGGAGATCGCGCCGGACGACGCGGTCGTCTCGATCGAGCCCGGCGTCTACCCCGAGGCGCTCCGGTTGACCGGCCGACGGGTCCGCCTGGTGGCCGCCGGTGAGGCCGGTTCGGTCACCGTGGACGGTCGGGCCACCGGTCGACCGACGGTGGCCTGCGACGGTGGTGAGGTGCTGTTGCAGGGGCTGGTCATCCAGGCCGCCGACCACCCGGCCGTGGACGCCGTGGGCGGTCGGCTCCGGATGGAGAAGTGCCGGGCCAGCGCGGGCTATGCCGCAGCCGTGTCGGTCCGCGACGGGGCCCGGATCGAGGCCGTGGAGGTGACCGTCACCGGTGGACAGCACGGGCTGGTCGTCTCCGACGCGGGCGGCACGGTCGAGCAGTGCGAGATCCGGGACGTCACCGATGACGGGATCATCGTGCGCCTCGGTGCCGACCCGACCATCCGCAACTGCACCGTCGGCAACACCGGCTTCCGGGGTGTGTACGTCTACCAGGCGGCCCGGCCCACCATCGAGCGTTGCGACGTCTCCGGCACCGGCGACGCCGGGATCGTGGTGGCGTTGCAGAGCAGCCCCACCATCGTGGACTGCTGGGTGCACGACACCCGGGGTGTCGGCATCGACGTCGGCCGGGGCTGCGGTGGGACGATCGAGGGCAGCCACACCGAGCGGACCGCCGCTCCGGGCGTCCGGCTCGCCGAGGGGTCGACCACCGTGTTCCGGGCGGCCGAGGCGGGCGGGCGACCGTTGGCCGGGGTCAGCGCGGGTGGCGGCCCGGTCGGGCAGGACGAGCACAAGGTCGAGGAGCTGCTCGCCGAGCTGGACTCGATGATCGGCCTGGCCGGGGTGAAGGCCGAGGTGCGCTCGCTGATCGACGAGATCCAGGTCAACGAGTGGCGGCGCAACGCCGGCCTGCCGGTGGGCGCGGTGAGCCACCACCTGATCTTCACGGGCGCCCCGGGCACCGGCAAGACGACAGTGGCCCGGGTCTACGGGCAGCTGCTCAAGGCGCTCGGGGTGCTGCCCAACGGCCAGTTCCGCGAGGTGTCCCGGCGGGACCTGGTCGGCCAGTACATCGGGCACACCGCCGAGAAGACCTCGTCGGTGTTCACCGAGGCGCTGGGCGGGGTGCTGTTCATCGACGAGGCGTACACCCTGTCCCGGGCCGGTGGTGCCGGCGGCGACTTCGGCCAGGAGGCCATCGACACCCTGGTCAAGCTGATGGAGGACCACCGCGAGCAGGTGGCGGTGATCGTCGCCGGTTACACCACCGAGATGGCCGCCTTCCTGGACGCCAACTCCGGGCTGGCCTCCCGGTTCGCCAAGACGTTGGAGTTCGAGAACTACAGCCCGGTCCAGTTGGTCGACATCGTCGGGCGGATCGCCCGCAACGACGAGTACCTGCTCGCCGACGGGCTGGCCGACGGCCTGCTGGAGTGGTTCGGCCAGATCGAACGGGACCAGAACTTCGGCAACGCCCGGGAGGCCCGCAAGCTGCTGGAGGGGATGCGCAAGGCGCAGTCCGGGCGGCTGCGTGCGCTGGGCCGGATGCCGAGCCGGGACGACCTGCGCACCCTCGTCCTGGACGACCTGCTCGCCGCCACCCGGTGACCGGGATGTCGCCCACCGGGGGCACCGGTGCCCGCAGCGACGCGCCGACCGCCCTGATCGTCCGGGTCCGCGACGCGCCACCCGAGCCGGCCGCCCCGTGGCGGCCCACCGAGGCCGACCAGCCGGCCCCGCCGGAGCCGCTGGACGCGCCCTGGCTGCGTCACCTGGCCCGGCTGTTGCCGATGGCCGTCGTCGCCGTCCTCGGCGGGATCGGGTTGAACCGGCCCGGCCTGTGGGAGGACGAGCTGGCCACCTGGGGCATGGTGACCGTCGGGTTCGACGACTTCGTCGCGGTGCTGCGTAACGTCGACGCCTCCATCGGCCCGTACTACCTGCTGCTGCGCGGGTGGGTGGCGCTGGCCGGCAGCTCCGACGTCGCGCTGCGGGTGCCGTCGCTGCTGGCCATGACGGCGGCGGCCGGCCTGGTCGCCGCGATCGGCCTGCGGATCGGCGGGCTACGGGTCGGGCTGGTCGCCGGCCTGCTGTTCGCGGTGCTGCCGACCACCTCCCGGTACGCCCAGGAGGCCCGGCCGTACGCGTTCGCGGTGTGCGCCGCCGCGCTGGCCACCCTGCTGCTGATCCGGCTGCTGGAGCGCCCCCGGTTCCTGCGCTACCTGGGATATTCCGCCGTGGTGGCGTTGCTGGGGCTGCTGCACCTGGTCGGGTTGCTGCTGCTCGCCGCGCACGCGGTGGTGGCCTGGCGGGGCGCGCAGCGACGGCGTTCCCTCGTCGGCTGGCTCGGCGCGGCGGCGGCCGGTGTGCTGCCGGTCCTGCCGGTGCTCTGGTTCGGCCGCCAACAGACCGGTACGCAGATCAACTGGATTCCGCCGGTCACCCTGGACCGCCTGGTCGACACCCCGGAGGCGCTGTTCGGCGGGCCGCTGCTCGCCGGTGCGGTGCTCGCCCTGGCCTTCCTCGGCATGTCGATGCGGGAGCGGTCGGCGGTGGCCACCACCTGGCTGGTGCTGCCCGCCCTGGGCCTGCTGGTCGCCGCCCGGCTCACCCCGCTCTGGCTGCCCCGCTACCTGCTGTTCACGGTGCCGGCCTGGGCGCTGGTCGCTTCGTTGGCCCTGCGCCGCAGCTCGCTGCTGCGCGGCACCGCCGCGATGCTGGCGGTCGGGTTGCTCGGCATCCCGGCGCAGGTGGAGATCCGTGGGGTCACCGGCCACAGCCAGGGCACCAAGGACATCGCCGCCGTGTTGCGGGCGCACGCACGCCCCGGCGACATCCTGGTGTACGGCCCGTTCGACGCCGGTGACCAGCGCACCAGCCGGGACGCGGTGAACCGGTACGTCGACGAGAGCTGGCGACCCCGGGACGTGCTGATGACCGTACCGGCCCGCCGGCAGGGCACCCTGGGCGCGCGGGAGTGCGCCGACCGGGACGTCCCGGTGTGCCTGGGTCGCCCGGAGCGGGTGTGGATCGTCCGTAAGGGGGCGTTCGACAACCCGGTGCAGCGGATCGGGGCGGCGAAGGAGGCCGCGCTCAAGCCGTACGCCGTCGAGCGCACCTGGCGGGTCCGGGGCTTCAGCATCGGGCTGCTGGTGCGCAAACCCGAGGTGACGAAGTGAGCACCCGGGCCGGCGGGGGCCGCACCGACGAGACGACGGAGTTCCACCGCCCGGTGCCGCCAGCCCGACAGGGGTCGGCGGTGCCCCCGCAGCGGCCGGCGGTTCCGCAGCGGGGGCCGGTGCCCCCGGCGTGGCCGGGACGGGCGGGCGCGCCGGGTCGGCCGGCGGCGGTGCCGACGCCCCGCGAACCGACGGCGGTGCCGGGTGGCCGGATGCCGGCGGCCCGGACACCGGCGGTGGTGCCGGCCGGCCGCGAGCCGGCGGCGGTGCCGACGCCACGGGCACCGACGGCGCGGCAGGTGGTGGCGCCGGCGGCGCTGGGCCGCCCGACGACCGTCGACCCGGCGCTGCCGTTGCCGCCGGACGACGACGAGAAGGCCGCCTACCGGCACCGCCGGCTACCGGTGCTGATGATCGCCTCGTTCGTCAGCTTCACCGGGCTGCTCACCAGCCAGTTGCTCTTCGTCCGGATGGCACCCTGGCTGCTGGCGCTGCTGCCGCTGTTCGGCTTCACCGTCCTCTACTACCTGATCTCGGCGACGGTGAACATCGGCACGCCCGGGTTCGACCTGGACCGGCACCGGCGGCTGGTCCGCGACTTCCGGCCGGCCGTCCACCCGTCGGTCGACGTGTTCCTGCCGGTGTGCGGCGAGGCGACCGAGGTGCTGCGCAACACCTGGGAGCACGTCAGCCGGATGGTCGACCACTACCCGGGCCGGGTGCACGTCTACGTGCTCGACGACTCGGCCACCGACGAGCGGGAGGCGATGGCGCTCGCCTTCGGCTTCGTCTACCAGCGCCGCCCCAACCGGGGCTGGTACAAGAAGGCCGGCAACATGCGGTACGCGTACCAGCGCACGCTGGGCGAGCACATCCTGGTGCTCGACGCCGACTTCACCCCCCGGCACGACATGCTCGACGAGATGGTGCCCTACCTGGCCGCCGAGCCGGATCTCGGGATCGTGCAGTCCCCGCAGTACTTCCGGGTGCACGCCGGCCAGGGTTGGCTGGAACGCGGGGCCGGGGCGGTGCAGGAGCTGTTCTACCGGATGGTGCAGGTGTCCCGGCAGCACCACGAGGCGGCGATCTGCGTCGGCAGCTGCGCGCTCTACCGTCGGGAGGCGCTCGACGCGATCGGCGGTTCCACGCTGATCGAGCACTCCGAGGACGTCCACACCGGGTTCGACATGCGGCGGCGTGGCTGGCGGCTGCGCTACCTGCCGGTGCCGCTCGCGACCGGGCTGTGCCCGGCCGACGTCAGCTCGTTCTTCACCCAGCAGTACCGCTGGTGCGCCGGGTCGATGAGCCTGCTCGGGTCGACGAAGTTCTGGAACACCCGGATGCGGCTGCGTACCCGGCTGTCGTACCTCTCCGGGTTCTGCTACTACCTGCACACGGCGCTGTTCACCTTCGTCGGGCCGCTGGTGCCGATCGTGCTGCTGGCCTGGTTCCCGCAGTCGGTGGCCCCGGCCAACTACCTGTGGATCGTGCCCAGCCTGATCTACAACCTGGTGGTGTTCCCGCTCTGGCACCGGTGCGCCTACCGGGTGGAGGCGTGGACCGTCAAGATGGTCTACGGCTGGTCGCACGCCTTCGCGATCTGGGACCTGCTGCGCGGGCAGAGCATGGGCTGGCAGCCCACCGGCGGCACGGGACGGAAGAACAGGACGGGTCGACTGTGGTGGGGAATGGCCGTCTGCACGGCGGGCAGTGGCGCACTGTGGACCGGCCTGGCAGCCCACCGGATGATCACCGACCAGCTGTGGACCTTCGCGCCGGCCTTCCTCGGGGGAGCGTTCTACCTGGCCGTCGCGTTGCAGGCGCTGCTGGTGAAGCCGGCGCGGGACATCCGGCCGGAGCGTTCCCGGTGACCTCCCGCCAACTGTTCACCATCGTGACGATGTTCGTGATCGGGGTCTTCGGCTACGCCGCGCTCGCGCCCGCCCCGGCCAGCCGCCCGGCCCGGTTCGCCACCGGACCCAGCGCGTCGCCCTCCCCCACCGGCCCGCCCCCGGCGTACGACGTCCGGCCGCTGGTGCAACCGCAGGGCCGCTACCTGGGGGTGGCGCTGAGCGGGGCGCCGCAGGACATGAGCCGGGTCGACCGGTTCGCCGACCTGGTCGGCAGCAAGCCCAACATCATCACCATCTACGAAAGCTTCGACGACGAGTTCGCCGCCGCCGAGGTCCGCCGCGTCCACCAGTACGGAGCACTGCCGATCGTCCGCTGGGAACCGTTCAAGGCGAAACTCAAGGACATCGCCGCCGGGCGGCACGACCCGTACCTGGTGGAGTTCGCCGTCGCGGTACGCCGGCTCAACCTGCCGGTGGCGCTCACCATCGCGCACGAGATGAACGGCCACTGGTACTCCTGGGGCGCGCACGACAACACAGCCAAGGACTTCGTCGCCGCCTGGCGGCACATCCACGCCGTCTTCGCCCGCGCCGACGCCACGAACGTCATCTGGACCTGGACCCCGAACGTGATCAACCCGGTCCCCTCGGTGAAGCTCGCCCCGCTCTACCCCGGCGACGCGTACGTGGACTGGGTCGGCGTCGACGGCTACTTCACCCGACGCGGCGAGCAGACCTTCGACGACCTCTTCGCACCCACCATCAGGCAGGTCCGCAAGTTCACCGCCCGACCACTGCTGATCGTGGAGACCGGGGCCGAGCCGGGCACGATGCGCCGCCGCGCGGTCGACGAACTCTTCACCGCGATGCGGAAACGACCCGACCTGCTGGGGTTCGTCTACTTCAACCAGAAGGGCTCCGGCGACTGGGTCATCGACTCGGACCGGCCGGCGGTGGCCGCGTACCGGGCCGGGGTGACCGCCGACCCCCGGATCGGTTTCCGGGTGAACTGACAGGCCGCCCAATTCCCGGCCCTGGAAGACTCCGCCCTCGACCCCACGGTCGACTGTGGACAGGGACCGGATCGGGCCCGCCACGAGCCGGCCTGCGGACGAGTCGACCCGCAACGGACCGACCACCTCGGCGGCCCGGCGGCGGGTACCCGGCCGCCGACCCCACGGGCCCCGGGTGGCGGCGGCGGGTTCCTATGATGAGGGCGGCCCACCGTGAGTGGGCCACACGGGTCGAGGCGTCTGGGGGGCAGCCGGAGATGACCGGAGCACCACGACCGGGACACACCACCCTCCGGCCGGAACACTCCGACGCCCGCCTGCACCTGGCCCCCCGTCGCCGTCCCGGCCGGATCGGTGAGCTGCACGTCCTGCAACTGCTCCTGGTGGAGGCGGTGCTGATCGGCGTCCTCGCCAGTGGACTGTTCGGCATGCCGGTGCTGGTCGTCGCCGCGCTCTGCGGCGTACTCCTGCTGACCGTGGTGTTCCTGCGCTCGCGGGGCCGCTGGTGGCTGGAGCAGCGGTCGCTGGCCCGGCACCACCGGCGGCGGGCCGCCGCGGCGGTGCCGGTGGCCGCCGACCCGGGGTTGGACGCCCTGCAACGACTCGCCCCCGGCCTGTCGGTGGGCACCGTGGCGCTGGCCGACGGGACCCGGATCGGGGTGGCCCGCGACGACGCCGGCTGGTTCGCGGTGGCCGCCGTCGACCGGTCCGGGCCGACCGGTGACCCGCCGGGCGGCCTGCCGCTGGACGTGCTGGCCACCGCACTGGCCGAGTCCGGGCAGCCGGGCGCCGTGCTCCAGGTGGTGACCAGCACCGTCCCGGCCGGCGGGCCGGGTGACGACCCGGCCGCCCCGGCCCGGGAGTCCTACCGGCAGTTGCTGGCCGGCCTCGACGGCGGTCCGGTCCCGGGGGCGCGGGCGACCTGGGTGGCGGTCCGGCTGGACGCCCGCGCGCTGGCCGAGGCGATCGGCGACTACGCGGTCGACCTGGGGATCGCCCCGTCGGTGGTGGCCGCGCTGGCCCGCCAGGTCGGCAGGTCACTACGCCGGTGCGGGGTCGAGCACCGTTTGCTGGACGCCCACGGCCTGCTCGCCGCCGTCGGCCGGTCCTGTGGGTTCACCCCGGGCGTCCCGCTCGGCGCGACCCCGGTCCGCGAGGAGTGGTCGGCGTGGCACTGCGGCCCGCTCGCGCACCGCTCGTTCTGGATCCGCCGCTGGCCACCCGTCGACCGGGCGGCGGCCATGCTCGGCTGGCTGGAGACCCTGCCCGCCTCGCTGGTGACGGTGTCGTTGACGGCCGCCTCCAACGGGCCGGGGGAGGATCTCGACCTGCGGGGGCTGGTCCGCGTCACCGGGCCGACGGAGCTGCTGCCGCAGTTGTGCGGGCCGGCCGTCGACGGGGTACGGCAGGCGGGCGGGGAACTCTTCCCCCTCGACGGCGAACACGGCCCGGCGGTGTACGCGTCGGCACCGACGGGGGGTGGCGCGGGATGACCGGACCGGATGACGAACGACGCACTACGGTGCCGGCCACCTTCGGCGCGTCCCCGGCCCGGCCGGCCGGGCCGTACCGGGAGCCGGCCGGTGAGCCGTACCCGGCGGAGCCGGCCGGTGAGCCGTACCCGCAGGGCCCGGCCGACGGGTCGTATCCGCGGGATTCGACCGGTGGACCTCGCTCCCCGGGTCAGGCCGGTGGGGCGTATCGCCCGGGGCCGGCGGCTGCCGGGGCGTACCCGGGCGGACCGGTCGCCGCTGCCGCCGCACCAACTCCGGTCGCTGCACCGCCGGTCACCGCACCGCCGGTCGCTGCGGACGCACCGGTGCTGGGTGCCTCAGGCGCCCGGACCGGTGGCGACGCCGACGCGGCCGGCACCGCCACCGCCACCGCGCTGGCCACCGCCGACCCGCTGACCCGGGCCCTCGCCAGTCCGCTGGCCGCCCCGGAAAGCCATCCACCCGCTCCACCGGGGCCACCGCCGACCCGCGGCCTCGGGGCCGAGGACGTCCCCGGCCGTGGCGGGCCGTCCGGGCGGCTGCCCCGGCTGCGGATCGGCACCCACGCGGTCTCCCCGGCGGCCCTCGCCCGGCTCAGCCCCACCCCGCTGCCGGCCGGTCTGGTGCTCGGGGCGGACCGCCGCCGGGCAGCGGTCACGATCCGGCTGTTCCGCCCGGAACCGACCCGGGTGACCCTGGTCGGCGGGGTGTGGGCGGGGCAGCTCGTCGCCTTCCGGGCGCTGGCCCTGGGGGCCCGGGTCGTCGTGCTCACCGCCGACCCGGCCGGCTGGGCCGGATTCGGCACGGTGGCGCTCGGCCGGGCCGCCGACCGGGTCCAGATACACGCCGACGGCCGCCCGCTGCCCACCGCCGGCACCGCCCAGCAGCCCGTCCTGATCGTCCGCGACCTACCGCCCGGCGCGACCGCCCCGACCACACCCGGGTCGCCGTCCCCCGACCCGACCGCGTCCGGGACGGCGTCCCCCGGGGTGTGGCAGGCCGAGCTGACCGTGTTGCGGCGGCTCGATGCCGGCACCGCGCCCGCCCTGCGCGACAGCGATCTCTGCGTGCTGCAACGGCTCTCCGCCGACGAGTCGGCGACGGCGCAGCGGGCGCTGCGGCTGCCCCCGGACAGCGGCCGGTTCCTCCAGGTGATGGCCGACGACATGCTCACCCTGGTCGGTGGCGGCACGGACCGGCACCTGTGGATCAGCCAGACATCGGTCGAGCAGCACCTGCTGGGCGCACCCCGCCGCTGACGAGCAGCCCGGCCAGGCGCTTCTTCCGGCTGTTCTCCCGGACGATCCAGGCCACGTCGCCGTCGTCGATGCCGGCCAGCGCCCGGAACAGCGGCAGGCCGGCAGCCGGATCGGCAGCCACCGCGACACTCCAGCAGTAACCCAACGCCTGACGCAGGGCCCGGACGTCGTCGTCGCGGCGACGGCCGGACGGCAGCGCGGCCAGCCCCGCCGTCGCCCGGTCGCACAGGGCGACGGCGCGGGCGGCGGCCTCCGGGTGGGTCAGCAGCCGCGGTTCGCAGACGGCCGCGACGGCCGCCCGCCGGACCAGCGGGTGCGGGTCCCCGACCCACGCCGTGCCGAGGTCGAGCAGGCGCGGCAGGTCGGCGTCGCCGAGCCGCTGCAACGCCAGGGCCACCGCCTCGCGTACCCGCCAGCGGGGGTCGGTGGCGTGGTCGTGCAGGCGTGCCTCGATGCGTCTGGGGGCCCGCCCGCCGGCCGCCAGCAGACGACCCAGACCGAGCACCCCGCAGAACACCAGATACTCGTCGTCGGTGCCGATCAGATGGTCGAACGAGGCGGGCCCGCCCTCGTCGGCGACGGCCTGGGCGAGCTCAAGGTTGGCCCGTGGCCCGGGCAGCCCCGAATGCTCCCGCAGATATGCCGGCCACCGCGCGGGGTCGGACACCCGCAACTCGATCCGATACCGCTCGCGCCGGCTCACCACCGCAGCGTAACCCGGGTGACGACCACGGCGGGTCGCCTGGCCGCACCCGGCCGGCCCGTGCGTCACGATGAGCGGCAACGCGTCCTCGCGCGTCCCGTCGCACCCCGGGGAGGTGGGCCGGGCGGGTCAGCTGACCTGGGGCGGCACCAGGGGGAGCTGGACGAGCTGGGCGCCGTGGCGACGGGTGAACAGCCAACCCCGGCCGGCGGGCAGCCGCTGCGGCCTGACGGTGCCGAACAGCGCGCCCTCCTCCCGCGGCCCGGACATCATGATGCCCGGGGAGGCCAGTTCCCTGATCCGCCCGATCATCGGATCGAACATGGCCCGTCCGGCACCGCCGATCCGACGGGTCAGCACCAGGTGCAGGCCGATGTCGCGGGCCTGCGGCAGGTACTCCAGCAGCGGCGCGAGCGGGTTGACCGCCGCCCCGGCCACCAGGTCGTAGTCGTCGACCAGCAGGTAGAGCTCCGGCCCCTTCCACCAGCTGCGGTCGCGCAGCTGCTCGGCGGTGACGTCCCGCCCCGGCAACCGCTCCCCCATCACCGTGGACACCTGCTTGACCAGGTCGGCGGTGACCTGCGGGGAGGTGCCGTAGCCGATCAGGTGCTCGGAGTCCACCGCGCCGAGCAGGCTACGCCGGAAGTCGACCAGGATGATCCGGGCCTGCGCCGGGTCGTTGCCCTCGACGATGCTGCGGGCCAGCCCCCGCAGGAAGGTGCTCTTGCCGCACTCGACGTCCCCGAAGAGCAGCAGGTGCGGCTCGGCGGTGAAGTCGAGGCGTACCGGCTGGAGGTCGGTCTCGGCGATGCCGATCGGGATCAGGCCGCCCTGCGCGGCGGGCAACGCCTCGAAAGGCAGCTCGGCGGGGAGCAGCCGCACCGCCGGGGCACCTGCCGACGTCCAGTGCTGCTGCACCTGCCTGACGAGGTCGGCCAGCGCGTCCGGCAGGTCGTCGACCACGGGCCGGCCGTCGAGGCGGGGCAGGCCGGCGAGGAAGTGCAGGCCGTCGGGGGTGAGCCCGTGGCCGTGCTGCTCCGGCACGTTCACCGCGGCCCGCCGGTTGATCACCGAGTCGGCCGGCTCGCCGAGGCGCAGCTCCACCTTGGCACCGAACATGTCGCGGACCGCCGGGCGGACGTCCATCCACCGGTTCGTGGCGGCCAGGATGTGGATGCCGTAGCCGAGCCCCCGATTCGCCAGCTCGGTGACCAGGGGTTCCAGGTCCTCAAACTCGGCCCGCAGCGCCGCCCAGCCGTCCACCACCAGGAACACGTCACCGAACGGGTCCTCCTGGAAACGGCCCTCCCGGCGGGCCCGCCGGTAGGCCGCCGCGCCCTCCACCGCGTGCGTGGTGAACAACGCGTCCCGGGCCTGCATCAACCCGTGCAGCTCGGCGATGGTCCGCCGGACCTTGTCCACCTCACGCCGGCTGGCCACCCCGCCGACGTGCGGCAGGCCGGCCAGCGCGGCCAGGGTGCCGCCGCCGAAGTCGAGGCAGTAGAACTGCGCCTCGCGCGGGGTGTTGCCCAGGGCCAGGCTGGTGATCAGGGTACGCAGCAGGTTGCTCTTGCCGGTCTGCGGTGCGCCCACCACCATCACGTTGCCGGCCGCCCCGGCCAGGTCCAGCCAGAGCGGGTCGCGGCGCTGCTCCAACGGTTTGTCGACGATGCCGGCGACACCGTGCAGTGCGCCGTGCCGGTCCTCGGCGGCGATCGTCAGGCCCCGCACCGGGGACACCTGCACCGGTGGCAGCAGCGCGTCGAGGGTGGGCGGCTCCTCCAGCGGCGGCAACCAGACCTGGTGGGCGGCCGGCCCGTGCCCCTGCATCCGCGCCACCAGCACGTCGAGCAGGCTCTCCCCGACATGCTCGTCGACCGGGGCCTGCGTCGGCTCGTCCGGCTCGTCGTCGGTGGCGAGCGGGACGTAGTCGGTGGTGTAGTCGCGCACCGGGTCGATCAGCCGGCCACCGACGGTGGGCACCCCGCCGTGCTGCCGGACCGCCCCCGAGACGTAGGCGGCCTTGAACCGGATCAGCCCCTCGGTGCCGGCCTTGAGGTAGCCGTGCCCCGGCGAGCGGGGCAGCTCGTACGCGTCGGCCACCCCGAGCACCGCGCGGGACTCCATCGAGGAGAACGTCCGCAACCCCAGCCGGTACGACAGGTGCGTCTCCAGGCCCCGCAGCCGCCCCTCCTCCAGCCGCTGCGAGGCCAGCAGCAGGTGCATGCCCAGCGACCGGCCCACCCGCCCGATCTGCACGAACATGTCGATGAAGTCCGGTCGGGCGCTGAGCAGCTCACTGAACTCGTCCACCACGATCAGCAGGCTGGGCAGCGGAGCGAGCGGCACCCCGGCCGCTCGGGCCCGCTCGTAGTCGCGCTGCGAGGCGTAGTTGCCGGCCCGGCGCAGCAGCTCCTGCCGACGGGTGATCTCGCCCTGGATCGCCCCGAGCATCCGGTCGACCAGGAACAACTCGTCGGCCAGGTTGGTGATCACGGCACTGGTGTGCGGCAGCCGGTCCAGCGCGGCGAAGGTCGCACCGCCCTTGAAGTCGACAAGCACCAGGTTGAGGATCTCCGGGCTGTGCGTGACGGCCAGCGCCAGCACCAGCGTCCGCAGCAGCTCGCTCTTGCCGGAGCCGGTCGCGCCGACGAGCAGCCCGTGCGGGCCCATCCCCTCCTGGGCGGACTCCTTGAGATCCAGCTCGATCGGCCGGCCGTTCTCGTTGACCCCGATCGGCACCCGCAACCGACTGCGGTTGGGCCGGCTGCCCCAGGCGGTGGCCAGGTCCAGCTCGTAGGGGTCACCGAGGCCGAGCAGGTCGGCCAACCCCAGGTCGGCGGCGACGGTCGGCTGGTCGGCGTACGACGCGGCGGACAGCCGCAGCGGGGACAACTCCCGGGCCAGCACCTCGGCCCGGGCCGGATCGAGGGTGTCGGCCCGGCCGACCCGGGTGCTGCCGTCCATCGTGGTGCCCGAGATGGTGCCGTCCTCGGCGACGTCGAGCACCACGGAGGTCTCGTCGAGCAGGCGCGGGGGGTGACCGGTGAGGTCCAGCAGGGTCACCCCGGCGACCCCGCCCTCGGTCATCAGGTGGTCGGAGCCGGCGATCTGCCCGCCGTCGATCACCACCAGCACGTACGGCGCGACGGTCGCCGTCGCCGACGGGTCGAAGCGCGGCCGGTTGGCGAGCACGTCGACGAGCATCGCCTCCAGCGCCACCACGGTCGGGGCGAAGAGCCGGATCGGCCCGACCGCGTCGAGTTTCGTCGGGTGCTGGGCGTGCGGCAGCCACTTCGCCCACTCCCACCCGGCCCGACGGTCGGGGTCGACGCAGAGCGCGACCAGCAGGTCGTCGGGGGCGTGGAAGGTGGTCAACTGGGCCACCACCGCGCGGACCAACCCGCGTACGGCGTCGTCGGCCCCGCGCAGGTGGACGTGGGAGAAGTCGCGCAGGGCGATCGCCACCGGCAGGTCGGGCACCACCGAGTAGGTGGCGACGAACCGGCGCAGCGCCACCGCGCACAGCGGCTCCAACTCGTCCACCGGGCGGGTCTGCGGCGGGATCAGCGGGGTGGCGACCTCCTGCGGGCCGAGCCCGATGCGGACCACGCTGAAGTCGGCGTCGCCCCGCCGACGCTCCCACAGCCGGCCACTGGTCACCGTGGACCAGAGCGAGTCCGGGTCGGGGTGCCGGTAGTGGATGGCCTCCCGCTGCTGGTGGACCGTGTTGCGGACCTGGGCCCGCAGCTGGGTGAGGCGGCGCAGGTACTGCCGGCGTGCCTCGATCATCTCGCGTTTGCCCGGCCCGGACTGGTTGACCACCATCACCGCGATCATGCCGAGGATGGAGACCCCGTACATGCCACCGACCACATAGGTCATCACGCCACCGCGCTGCATGCCCATCATCAGGCCCATCGCCGCGGCACCGGCCGCCATCGGCAGGATCATCAGCATCCGGGTCCAGCCCCGGCCGCCGGCCGCCGGCACCTCCGGCGGCGGGTCGAGCAGCACCTCCCCGGTCGGCAGCGGGGGTGCCGGCCGGCGGGGTGGACGCTTGACGACCACCAACGACGACATCTCCCCCGTACCTCCCACCACATAGGTCACCGGCGGCCCACTCTATCGACCGGTCACCCCTGGCAGGGACCGCCGTCCGCCCGTCGGCCGGACCCCCCCGACGGGCCGCCCCGCCGTGCTACCTTGACCGCCGCGGAGGGCCCAGGAGGCGACCGCGCGGACGCGTGGCACACGGGGAGGTGACCAGCGTGACGGCCCCGGGCGGTCTCAGTCTGGCCAGGGTGACGATCGCCGCTCCCCAGCGGCGGATGGACGTGGCGTTGCCCGACGGCATGCTCGTCGGGGAGTTGTTGCCGCACCTGCTGCGCCATGCCGGGGAGGGTCTCGGCGACGTCGGTGAGCAGCAGGGCGGCTGGGTGCTCCGACGGGCCACCGGCACCCTGTTGGAGGCCACCCGCAACCTCGCCGTGCAGGGCGTCCGCGACGGCGAGCTGCTGCACCTCACGCCGGGCCGCGACGAATGGCCCGAGCTGGCGTACGACGACGTGGTCGAGGTGATCGCCAGCGGCGCGCGCCGGACCGGTCGGTCGTGGAGCAACGACGCCACCCGGCGGGCCGGGTTGACGGTGACCGCCGCGCTGCTCGGATTCGGGCTGTTCGCCCTGCTCGCGGTCGGCTCGCCGTGGCGGGCCCCGGGCCTGCTGGCGCTGGGGGTAGCGGCGCTGCTGGCGGTCGCCGGGCCGGTGCTGTCGCGGGCCGTGCCCGACGCGACCGCCGGTGCCGTGGTCGCCGCCGCCGGCCTGCCCTACGCCCTGCTCGGCGGGGCGTTGCTCGCCGCACCGGACGGGGTGCGGATCGTCGACCTGGGCGCACCGAGCCTGCTACTCGGCTCCGCCGCCCTGCTGGTCTTCGGCATCGCCGGGTACGCGGCGGTGGGCGGGGTGCAGCGGCTGTTCATGGCCGGGGCGGCCGCCGGCCTGACCGGCGTGCTGGCCGCGCTGCTCTGCTACGGCGGGGTCTCCCCCGCCGGGGCGGCGGCGGCGACGTTGACCACCGTGATCGGTCTGCTGCCCGGTTACCCGTTGATCGCCGGTTGGTTGGGCAGGCTGCCGGTGCCGGAGCTGCCCGACCGGCCGGAGGAGATCCTCAAGGACCGGCCGGTGCCCGAGCGGGCGAGGGTCTTCGTGACGGTGGCGCGGGCCACCGAGCTGCTCACCGGGATGCTGCTGTCCGCGTCGGTCTGCGGCGCGCTCGCCATCGCGTTCCTGCTGACCGAGGACCGCACCCCGGCCGGCGTGTTGCTGGCGCTCTGCGGTGCCGGTGCGCTGCTGCTGCGCGGGCGGCTGTTCCCGACCGCCGCGCAGCGGGTGCCGCTGCTGGTCAGTGGCCTGTCGGGGCTGTCGGCGCTGACCGTCGCCGCGCTGCTGGCCACCACGTCGGGCGGTGACCGGATGCTGATCGGGCTCGGTGTGGTCGCCGTGGCGGCGGTGACCCTGGTCGCCGGCCTGCTCTACAGCCGTCGCCGGCCGTCACCCTATCTGGGCCGGGCCGCCGACATCGCCGACGTGATCGCCATCATGGCGTTGATTCCGCTGGCCTGCGCGGTCATCGGCCTGTTCGGGGCGATCCGGGGGATGTTCGCCTCGATCGGCGGGTGAGGCGACGATGACGACCCGCCGCGACCAGCTCCAGTCCTACCAGTTCATGACCCAGCGGGTGATGTCCGCGTTCGTGATGCGCGAGACCGACCCGCAGCAGTCGCCGCTGCGTCGGGGCATCGGCGCGTTGTTCGGCGGCCTGATGGTGGCCGTCCTGGTCGCCGCCGGGGTGGGCATCTACGGGTTGCTCACCAAGGTCGGCGGGGACAGTTGGCGCAAGCCCGGCTCGGTGGTGGTCGAGAAGGAGACCGGCGCCACCTACGTCTATCTGGACGGCCGGCTGCACCCGACGCTCAACTACGCCTCCGCGTTGCTGGCCGCCGGTCGCCCCGGCACCCCCGTGGTACGCGTCTCCAGCAGCACCCTCAGCGCGGTCCCCCGGGGTGTGACGATGGGCATCCCGAACGCCCCGGCCTCGCTGCCGGCAGCGGACCGGCAGGCGGGTCTGCCGTGGACGGTCTGCTCCGCCCCGGCGACCGACGACACCGGCCGCACCACCGACACGGTGACCCTGGCGCTGGCCGCCCGCCCGGTCGACGGGCGGGGCGTCGGCGACGACGGGCTGCTCGTCAAGGACGCCACGCTGGGCATGAACTACCTGGTCTGGCACGGCCGCCGGCACCTGGTGCAGGGTTCCCGGGTGGTCGTGCCCGCCCTGTTCGGGGCGGTCACCCCGACCCCCGTCGGCACCGCCTGGCTGAACGCGCTGCCCGCCGGGGTCGACCTCGCCGCCCTGCCCGTCGCCGACCGGGACGACCCGTCCCGGGAGGTGCCCGGCCGCCGCAACGGTGACGTGCTGGTCACCCAGACCGCTTCCGGCCCGCAGCACTACCTGGTGCTCACCGACGGGGTCGCCCCGATCACCCCGGTGCAGCAGGCCATCCAGACCGGCCAGTCGGGGCGGCAACCGGCGCCGGTCGCCGTCTCCGCGGTCACGGCGCTGCCGAAGAGCGGGCAGCTACCCCGCCCGGCGGACCGGGGCCAGCCGCCCGCCACCCCACCGAAGCTGCTCGGCCCGGAGCCGGGTCAGCAGCTCTGTGCCGCCACCTCCGACGCCGGCACCCCGCCGGCACTGACCGTGGGCGGCACGCTGCCCGGCGCGGACCGGGCCGCGCCGACCGGATCCGTCTCCCCGGACGGCGTCCCGCTCGCCGACCGGATCGCCGCCCCCGCCGGCCGGGTCACCGTGCTGAAGCTGCTCGGCAGCCCCGGGGCCTACAGCATCGTCACCGACCTGGGCATCCGGTACGCGGTGCCGTCGGCCGAGGCGTTGCGCCTGCTCGGCTACCCGGCGGAGAGTGCGTTGGTGGTGCCGCCGAGCCTGACCATGCTGGTCCCGACCGGCCCGACCCTGGACCCACGGGGCGCGGTCCGTCCCGCCCCGGTCACCGTCGGGGGCTGACCGACCCCACCGGGCGTACCGGCCCGCCCGACCGCTGTCCCGGGCGGCCCGCCCCGGCCGGGCACGGCCCTGAACTGCGGGCGGTGTTCATCGGCCGGGGCCGGGTTCCGGGTCGTCGAAGAGCTGCACCGGGGGGCCCGGTTCGGTGGGCTGCGCCGACCGGGCGGGTGCCGGCGCGACGGCGGCCCGCCACCGGCGGCGGCGCACCCTGGGCAGGGTCAGTGCGACCGCACAGATCACCAGGACGGTGCCGAGGGCGAGCACGGCACCGGCCAGCGCGATCCGCCGGCTCTCCCGCAGCGCCGGGTCGGGCCGGTCGACGGCAGGCCGGAACCGGGGCAGCGGGGCGGGTCTGGCCTGCGGCAGCAGTTGGTCGTTGAGCGCCCCGTACGGGTTGACCGTCCCGTGGCCGTACTCGGCGCGGTCGGCGCCGGGGACCGCCGTCACCGTCAACAGCCGGACCAGTTCGCTGCGCGGCGCACCGCCCCGCTTGGCCAGGGTGAGGGCGACCGCAGCGGCCACGAACCCGCACGCCAACGCGGTGCCGTCGGCGGCCTCGACCAGCCCGCTGCCGCGCTGGGTGGTGGTGACGGCGACGCCCGGCGCGACCAGGTCCAGGTACGGCCCGTACTGCGATTTCGGCCACCGCCGCCCGTCCGGGCCGATCGCCCCGACGGCGAGGACCTCCGGGTAGCCGGCCGGGTAGGACACCGGGTTGCCGTCCCCGCCCCGGTCGCCGCTGGCACCCACCACCAGCACACCCCGGACGACGGCCCGCCGCACCGACGTCCGCAGGGCCGCACTGTCCCGGTCGGCGGCCACGGTCACCGCGACCACCCGGGCACCCCGGTCGACGGCCCAGTCGATGCCCCGGGCCAGCACCCCCGGGTCGACCGGGGCGGCACCGAACGCCCGGTCGTCGACCACCCGTACCGGCAGCACCCGGGCGCTCGGCGCGAGCCCCGCGAACGGCGACGGGCCGGCCTGCCGGGCGACGATCAGCCCGGCCACCCGGGTGCCCTGGCCGGTGCAGTCGGTGTCGGCCCGGCCGCTGCCCCGGACCGCGTCGTAGCCGGGCTCGACCCGCCCCCGCAACTGCGGGTGGTCACCGTCCACTCCGGAGCCGAGCACCGCGACGGTGACCCCGGCACCCTGGCTGAACGGCCACACCTGTTCCGGGGCGAGCACCTGCTGGGCCCAGGACGGCGCGGCGACCTGCCCACCGGCCTGCGCACAGTCGGGTGCCGCCGCAGCGGGCGGCACCGGCCCGGCCAGCAGTCCGGCGGCGAGCCCGACGACCACCCCACCCGCCACCCGACGCCGGACCGACCGGGCCGGGCCACCCGACCGGGTCACACCGCCGGCCACCGGACCACCCGACCGGGTCACGCCGCCGGTCGCCGGACCGCCCGACCGGTGCGGGTCGGCGATGACCGTCCGGCCCCGTACCTGCGTGGCGTCCGGCTGTCGCCCGCGCCGTCCGTACCCCGTCATGTGTTCCTCCGTCCCGGCCTCACGCCGCCGGCCGCCGGCGGGCCGGCGGCAACGCCGACCCGGTCCGCTCGTCCTCGACCCGGGTCACCCGCCCCCCGGCCACCGCCTTCACGGCCAGGTCACGCAGCGGACCCGGGACCGCCCGCAGGGCGTGCCAGAAGACGCCGAAGCTGTCGGCGCAGCGGTGCAGCAGCCGGTTGCCGACGTCGGCGGCGGTGTCGTCGTCGCGGGCCCGGGGGTCGTCGTCGTCCCAGTACCAGACCGACCCCTCGTCGCCGCCGGCCACCCGGACGGCGAGCAGCCCACCCTGCACGTGCCCGACCGCCAGCCAGTCGGCGGTGAACCGGTCGGTGAACCAGGCGTTGGCGTGGCACAGGTCCTGCATCCGGTCCGCGCGGGCCACCCCGAACAGCGGCTGGTCGACCACGAAGCCGAATCGGGGGTGCACCGCCGGCCAGTCCGGCCAGCCACCGTTGGTGCGGGCCAGGAAGTCCCGGTAGCCGGCCGGCAGGGCGCAGCCGAGCCGCTGCTCGACGCGGGCCACCGCCGGTGGGCTGAGCCGTTCGGCGAACCGCAGCGGCGGCGGCTCGGCAGTCTCCACCGGCAGCCCGCGCCGCCGGGGGTCGGCGTCGCCGGTGCCCACCCCGCCCAGGTGCCGCAGCGCCACGTGCAACTCCGCCGGCACCAGCGCCACCCGCCGGCTGCGTGCCAGATGCGCCCAGACCCACCCCGCCGGGGTACGCCCGGACGCGTCCGGGTCGGCCGGGTCGGGTACGGCCAGGTTGGCGGTGAGTACGTCCAACACCCGGGCCGCGTCCACCCCGATGCCCGGCGGCAGTGGCGGCAGCTCGACCACTGCCCGCGCGTACGGCGTCCAGTCCGGAAAGCCGTACGGGTCGACCGGCACCCCCTGCCGATAGCGGACCCGCAGCATCGGCGCAACCGGATGGACCACCCCGAAGGCGTACCGGGCACCGGGGATCAGCGTCGCCCCGCTCACCGGCCCCACCCGGCATCGGCCGGCCGCCCGGCGACGGCCCCGGCGGAGTTCGGCTCGTCGGTGGCGGCCCCGGCGGAGTCCGGGTCGTCGGGGGCGGCCCCGGCGCGGGTGACCTCGTCGGGGCCCGTCCCGTCGGGGGTGGGCCAGAGCAGGAGGAACGGCACCTGGTCGGCGGGGACGGTGATGCCGGCCGGGGAGTCCGGGTCGACGGCCAGGGCGTACCCCGGCGGCCAGACGGTGAGCAGGGCGGCCATCGTGGCCCGCAGGCTCGGCGTGCCGTCCGGGTAGGCCCGTGCGAAACGTTCCGGTGCGGTGAACACCTCGATCACCGGCGTCTCCCCCGCGTCGACCGCACGCCACGGGAAGTCCGGGTCGACCAGTCGGGCCGGGTCGGGCACCGGGGCACCGGTGGGGAGCACCACCAGCGCGTCGAGCAGCGCATCCAGGTAACCGACGGAGTCGCCCCGCTCGGCCGCGTCCCGCAACAGCGCGGCGGTGTCCGGCTCGTCCGCCGGGCCCGGGGCGGGTGCCGGTGGGGCGGGGGCAGCAGCCGGATCGTCCGACCCGTCGGCCGTCGCGGCGGCGATCTCGTCGTCAGCCGCCGCCTCGGCCAGCTCGGTGAGCAGCTCCGCCCCGGCGGGCACCGCCAGCTCCCCGTCCGCCGCCGCCCGGACCGCCTCCACCGGCAGGTACGCGTCCAGCGGGGTGCCCGGGTTGACCGCCAGCCGCCACCCGGCCACCGGCCACCGCTCGCACAGCTCGTCGTACCCGGTCACCGTGTACGCGTCGGCGACCCCGGCGACCTGCGGCACCATCGACTCCAGCGAGGTGAACACGGGCAGGAACGGCTGTCCGAAAAGGTCCATCGTGACGAACCGCTGACCGCCGTCGGCCGGGTCGTCGGCACGCAACTGCGGCAGGAACAGCTCGGCCCGGGTGAGGATGCGGAAGAACCCGGTGCGGTCGTCGTCGCGCGCCGCGCGCAGCAACGCCCGTTCGGTGTCGTTGGCCGGCTGCCACGACTCGTCCACGACGGGTCTCCTCCCTGCCCGGTGCCGACCTGAGCCTAGCGATGTCCCACCGGCGGGCGGGACCCGCAGCGGGCGCACGCTAGGCTACGGGCCGGTCGCCGTCCGCCGACGTTCCGCAGGAGGTTCCATGCGACGTGTCGCCGCTGTCGCCGCTGTGGCCGCCACTGTGGCCGGTTGTTCCGCCGGCCCGTCGCCCGCCCCCGCACCGGCCCCGGTGGAGTACGTCGTCACGCTCACCGTCGAGGTGGTCGGCGGCGGGGGTGGGCTGTTCGGGATGGCGGTCACCTGGGGGCACAGCGCGCTGAAGACACAGTCCGCCACCAGCCTGACCTGGGCCTGGTCCCACGCGGTGACGCTGCGTCATCCCGACGTCGAACGGGTGTGGGTGTCGGCGACGCCGCAGGCCCGGCCGGGGGTCGACGAGCGGTTGGCGTACGCCGGCGGGATCCCGACGTTGCACTGCACGATCCTGTTCGACGACCGGATCGTGCAGGACCAGACCAGCATCTCCCCGACGTGCGAGGCGAACCTGTCGGCCAGCCCACCGGCCGGCAGGGCCGCCACCCCCGCGCAGCGGTCGGGCGGCACCGCCGACTGACCGCGTCCACCCCCGACGGCTCAGCCCAGGCGGCGCAGCGCCCCCACGTACGCCGACCGCACCGCGACCAGCCGGCCGGCCCGGAACCGGCCCGGTTCGCGCTGGTAGACCGTGCGGCCCAGCGCCGTCCAGACCGCCGTGAACGGCACCCGGGCCCCGCCGGGCGGCACGAACTTCACCACCTCGTCGAGCGCGGCGACGGCGGCGGTCAGCCGGGACCGGCACCGCCGACGGTCCGCCTCCGGCAGGGTCCGCGCCCCGGCCGGCACCGCCCGGGCGTGGTTCTCGGCCACCCACAGCCACTCCCCGGCGTCGATCAGCCGGGACGGCTCCGGGCCGCCGTACCGGAAGCCCTCCTCGACGTCGACGGGCGCGGCGGGCAGCCGGAACAGGAACTCGCGGGCCGCGCCGCACCCCTGGCACGCGCCGGTGTAGCGGCGGGCCAGGTCGCCGTCGGGCAGGGTGAGCACGGTGGAGGCGCGCGGGAAGCGCCCCTGCCCGCAGCCGCACGGTTGCAGGTCCATGTAGAGGTGGGCCTCGTGGGTGGAGCGCGCGGCCAGCGGCGTCACGCCGGGCTCCACGGCATGTGGTCGAGGTGGAAGTCCCGGACCACCTCGATCCGGCGACGACGGAACCGCCCCGGCTCCCGCTGGTAGACCGTCCGCCCCCGGGTCGACCAGAAGGCCGCCTCCGGCACCGCGTCGCCGGTCTCAGGCAGGAACTTACGGACCTCCTCCAGGGCGGCCACGGCGGTCCACCGCAGGTCCGCCGCCTCGGCGTCGTCGCCCTGCCGCTCGGCCACCTCCGCCGCCTCCCCGCACCAGTCGGCGACGAGCAGCCACTCACCGGGGTCGAGTAGGGCGGACGGCTGCGGGCCGCCGAACCTGCTGCGGGGGTGCGGACCGGCGTCGGCGGGTGCCGTGCGCCCCTCGGGCAGGGCGAAGAGGAACTCGCGCTGCTCGTGGCATTCGGCGCACCGACCGGAGTACCGGTACGCCGGTCGGGACTCCCGCGTCGTCGCCGTCGCGGTCCAGGCGACCTCCATCGACCCGCACCGGCCGCACGGGTGCAGCTCCAGGTAGACGTCGACCTCGTCCCGGGTCCGGACGGCGGGCAGCAGTGTCACTCGGTGTCCCGGTAGTGGCCGGTGTCCGGGTCGAGGTCCATGATCTCCCGGGCCTGGCGCATGTACTCGCGCTGCGCCTGTGCCGACGGTGACCGACGCTGCGCCGAGTCGGCGCCCTCGGGGGTGAAGTCGACGTCGTCCACCTGGTGCGTGGCCTGCCACCGGGCGTGCAGGTCGGCCAGCGCGCGCAGCCGGCGTTGCCGCTCCGGGTCGTCGGTCATCGCCATCGGGTCACCTCCGGATGCCGTCCGCCACCGGGCGGACCGCCCGCCCGGACCGACGGGCCGGGGCTGGTCTCTGCCGGCCGGCCGCTGCCGGCGCTCCGACCGGTCACGGCAGCGGACGCTCCACCCGCTCGGCGACCGTCTCCCGGACCCAGGTCGCCGCCCGGTCCGGTCCACCCGTCACCGTCCACCGGTACACGTCCACCGCGGAGCGGATCTCCAACAGGTAGTGGTTGTGTGAGAAGAACCGCAAGGTCCAGCCCCCGTCCGGGTCGGGCACGAAGGTCGGGGGCATCACCGGCGGTGCGTCCGGCACCGCGAGCACCTGGGTGAAATGGTCGGGGTCACGGATCAGCCAGCCGGCGCGGGTGCCCTCGGTCACCGAGAAGGGGCGCACCACCGAGCCGTCGATCGTCCACGCCGAGTACAGCTCACCCAGCAGCTCCGCGTACGCCGACGGCTCCAGCCCGGCACCCACCCGGCGGCCCAGCTCGGCCATCACCCCGGGCCGGTTGAGGTGCAGCGTCCCGCCCGACGTGGTGCGCAGCAGGCCATGGGTGACGAACATGGGTTGCCGTGCCGCCACCACCCGGACCGCCTCGGCCAGCCAGTCCGCGTCGACGACGGCCCACTGTGCCGGCCGGGCCCGGTAACGGAACCGGTCGGTCTTCACGGTGACCGACTCGGGGCCTACCCACACCTGTCCGGTGGCCTCGTCGGAGGCCAGCACGTACCGCTGGAGCGCCCCGGTCGTCCACTCCGTGTCCACCAGCAACCTCCCCGTCCGGCCGTCGGCGCACGTCATTCTGCCACCCGACCCGCCAGGAGTCGGCCCGCGCGGCGCCCTGCCGGGTTCACCGCGTCCTACCGGTGTCACCGCCGTCGTCGTCGTTCAGGCGAGCGGCAGTCGGGTGCCGACCGTCCGGCGTGACCAGGAGGCCGGTCCGGCCGGGCCACCGGTCACCTCCCACTCGTGGACGTCGACCGCCGCCGCCAGCGCCTCCAACAGGTGGTAGTCGTGCGACCAGAAGCGCAGCGTCCAGCTTCCGTCGGCCCGACCGGCGAACGTCGGGGGCCCGACCGGGGGTGCCGACGGCACCGGAAAAGCGGTGCGGAAGTGGTCCGGGTCGCGGATCAGCCAGCCCGGCGGGAACCCGGGGGTCGCGGAGAACGCGTACCCGAACCGGCCGTCGAGCGTCGCGCCGGAGTAGAGGACGGCGAGCAGTTCGGCGTACGCCACCGGATCGAGGTCCACCCCTACCCGTCGGCCCAGCGCCGCCATCGTGGCCGGCGAATTCAACACCAGACCCGCACCGGCACGGGGGAACAGCAGGCCGACGGTGGTGGTCACGGCACCGTTCGTGCCGACCACCTCGATCACCTCGTCGACCCAGCTCTCCCGGGCCACCGCCCAGTCCGCCGGCCGCGCCTCGTAGCCCATCTGGGCCGTCTCCACCCCCAGCAGGGCCGGCCCGCCGAACGTCCGCCTCACCCGTTCGTCGGCGGTGAAGACGGCACGTTCGAGCATGTCGATCACCCGTTGGGTGTCCATCCACTCCTCCGTACCTGGCTGGGGTCGATCGGTAGGCCGGTGCGCCCGGCGGCGGACGCCCCGGTCACGACGGCACCCAGGGCATCCGGTTGAGGTATAGGTCCACCAGGACCTGCAACCGGCGACGCCGGAACCGGCCGGGTTCCCGGTGGTAGACCGTACGGCCCCGCACCGACCAGAACACCGACTCGGGCACGGTGTCGGCGTCGGCCGGGAGGAACTTGCGCACCTCCTCGATCGCGGCCACGGCGGTCCACAGTGAGTCCGCCGCCCCGGTGTCGTCCCCCCGGGCGTCCGACGACGACCACGCCTCGACACACCAGTCGGCGACGAGCATCCACTCGCCGGGATCGAGCAGCAGGGAGGGCCGGTCCCCACCGAACCAGGTCCTCGGGCCTGGCCCCGGCGCGGCCGGTCCGTCGTCGTCCCCGGAAACCTCGAACAGGAACTCCCGGCTGTCGCCGCAGTCGGCGCAGGGGCCGGCGTACCGGTGGGCCCGCCGCGACCGGACCGTCACGGGCCCGTCCCGCCAGGCGGTCTCCATCGAGCCGCAGCGCGGGCAGGGGTGCAGGTCGAGGTAGACGTCGGCCTCGTCGCGGGTACGCAGCGCCGGCAGCAGGATCACGCCCCCCTCGCCGTACGGGGTCCCGTCCGGTCGGGGAACCGGCTCCGCCGTCCGCCACCGGTCGGGCCCGTCACCGGCCGGGGTCATCGGTCGGTACGGCGACGCAGGTCGTCGGCCAGCTCGCGGGCCAGCACGCTGAGCGAGCCGTCGGAGCGGACCGGACCACAGCTGAATCCGGGCCGGACCCGGGCCGCCAACTCCCGCAGCATCGCCGCGACGACCAGGCCACGGGCGCTCGACATCGACACCAGCCCGGGGGCGGCCCGACCGAGCCGTTCCTCGGTCGGGCGTCCCGCGTCGACAGTCGCCCGCCACCGGGCGGCCTGCTCGTCGAGCCCGACCCTTCGCGCCGTCGTACGACCGCCGGCGTCCCGCTGGTAGTCGGGCCAGATCAGCAGCTCCCGGGTGGGGTCGGCCGGTGGGACCGGGACGGTCAGGTCGTCGTCGCTCATCACCACGTCCCCTCAGTAACCGGTGCCCGACTCAAGGTGCCGGGCGAGCTGCGTCGCCAGCTCCGCCAGCGAATCGTCGGCCCGCACCGCCGGCGTGGACCTACCCGGCTCGACCCGGGCCGCGAACTCCTCCAGCAGGGCCGCCACCACGTGCGCCCGCGCGGTCGAGAAGGCGATCACGTCGTCGCCCTCCTCCGGCGCGTCCACCGTCGACTCGGCCGCCCGACCGGACTCCAGGGCCCGCCGCCACAGGTCGGCCGCCTCGGCCAGCCCGATGGGCCGCCGTACGCCGGGCCCGTCGCCGGCCGGCCCGTGGTCGTACTGGGTGAGCAGGTGTACGGCGGCGTCCCGGTCCGGATCAGCGTCGGTCATCAGGCTGCGCCCTTCCCTCGTCGACACCTGCACGGTCGGCCGGTCGGCTCCGTCCTCACGCTAGCGGCCCGACGCCGGACGGTCGACGTCGGGAGACGGCACGTCGGGCGTCGGCGCGTCGGCGTCGCCGTCGTGCCCGGACCCGGTGCCGGCGGACTCAGGGCGGGACCCGGCATCCGGACGGGACCCGGCGTCCGGGCGGGACACCGGCCCCGGGCGGGACCCGGCTTCCGTCGGGCGTGTCAACACCTCCAGCAGCTCCCGGGCCGCGTTGCCCGGCGGATACCTGGCGTCGAGGTAGCGGCGCAGGTCGAGCGCCCGGTCACGCTGGGTCGACAGCTCGCCCAGGAGCCGCCGCACGTGCCCGGCCCACACCGGGACCCGCTCGTCGGCCACCCGGTCCAGCAGCGCCCGCTGGTCCGCCGGGTCCACCGTGCCGTCCGGACGGGTGATCGCTGCGAGTCCGCTCCGCCACGCGGCGACGGTGACCCCGTCCCGTACCGTGGCCGCCTCGCCCAGGGCGGCCGGCACGTACCTCGGGTCGCCGAAGAACAGTCCCGCGCCGGTGCCCTCGCCGACCAGCACGGGCACCCCGGCCCGGGCGGCCTCACTGGCCACCAGGCCGAAGCCCTCGTGGATCGACGGCATCAGCACCAGGTCGGCGGTGTACAGGTCGGTCATCAGCTCCGGGCTGCCCGGTTTCACGAACGGCAGCACCCGGATCCCGGTCCCGGCGAGGTGGGCGAGCCGTTCGGTCTGCGCCGCGACGTCGGCGGGGGGCGCACCGCGCACGGTGAGCCGGACGTCGACCCCCTCGGCACGCAGGTGACGGATCAGCTTCGCGGCGAAGTCGATGCCCTTGATCGGGTCGGTGGCGCGACCCTGGACGACCAGGTCGAAGCCCACCTTGCCGGCCGGCCGGACGGCCGGCTCGCCCGGCAGGCGGGGCATGTCCGAGACGATCTCGTGGGTCCGGGGCGGGTGGGCCGTCCCCTCCCCGGCCAGCCGGGCCGCCTCCTGACCGAGCAGCGGACCCAACCCGGTCACCAGGTCGGCACCGGCCATCAGGCGACGTTCCGTCTCGGCGTGTCCGAGGCCCTCACCCGGGTTGCCCCGCAGACCGTCGAGCACCTCCGGCGCGGTGTGCAGCACGTGGACGTAGCGGGCCCCGGGGTAGAGCTGCTCCACCAGCAGCCGGGCCACGCCACCGCTGAACCGCGAGTGGCCGACCACGACGTCCACCTCGGGCGGCAGGTTCTCGAAGAGCATCAGCAGCGCCCTCGTGTCGGGCAGGCCCTTGGCGTCCAGCACCCCCCACACCGGCCGTACGCCCGTCACCTCCAGGTTGTCGGCGACGCGTTCCCGGACCAGTTCCGGCTGGTCCGGGTCGACCGCGGACACCCGCGCGTGCACCTGCGCCCCGGCCGCCGCGAACGCCTCGGTCAGCTCCCGGTTGGCCGTCGGCACCCCGCCGAGCTTCGAGTGCCACTCGGTGCAGGTGGTCATCACCCGCAGCCGCCCGGCGGTCTCCCCGGTCGGGGCCGGGTTCCGACGCACCACCTCGTACGGGGAGAGTTCGCCGAACCAGTCGCCGTCGGCGACCCGGCCGGCCCGCACCCCGGCCGCCGCCAGACCGTCGTGCACGACCTGCGCGGTCACCTCCGGCCCGAACCGTCCGGTGAGGTGCCCCCGCAGCTCCAGCGCGCGCTCGCGGCCGGCGACGGCGTGGTCGGTCAGCCCCTGGACGCGGTCCGCCCAGGCGGTGGTGGCGGACGGGGGTTCGTCGACCACGGAGTCCCGACCCAGGCCGGCCGGGACCCGGTCGGGGTCGGTGAGCAGCCGGCCGGCACCGGTCGCGCCGTCGACCAGGACGGGGACGCCGTGTTCGGCGGCGAGGACGAACCCGGGGTCGTAGCCGTCGCCCCGGGACGACGCCAGCACGACGTCCGCCGCGTGGAACGTCGCGGTGACCGCTTCCGCCTCCGTCGGCAGCGCACGGACCTCCACGAACGTGCCGGCGAGCGTGCTCAACTCCCGGCTCAGCACCTGCCGCACGCCGGGGTCGGACTCCACACTGGTCACCACCAGCCGGGCACCGTCCAGACCCCGGGACCGTAACTCGGCCACCACCCGGGCGGCCTGGCGGTGGGCGGCCGAGTCGCCGTCGTACACCAGGAGCCTCGGGCCTGCGCCGGGGCCGTCACCGGCGGGCGGCACCGGGCGGGGCACGAACCCCGGCGTCACCTCGCGGATCTCCGGCGTCCGCCCGCCCAGCCCGGTCAGTCCCTGCCGCAGCCCGTCCGCCACGTCCGGGCCGACGGCCACCACCAGGTCCGCCCGGGACAGCACCCGCAGGTGTTCCGGGTCGGTCGGCACCCGGTCGAGGAGCTGCACGACAGTGGCGTCCGGGTAGGCGTCCCGCCGGACGTCCGCGATGCCCGCCGTCTGCCCGTGGCCGACCAGCACGTCCACGTCGCCGGGCAGCCCGTCCGGGCGCAGCAGCGGGCTCAGCGGCCCGGTGACGCCCGGGACGGGATCGGCGCCGAACACCCGCACCCCGGGGGCCGGCGTGGACGGCTGCGCCCCCGGCACCCGGATCCTCAGCTCGTCGCCGCGCCCACCGAGGGCCTCGGCCACCCGGTGCACCGTCCCGCCGGGGGCGACCCCCTCGGCGAAGCCGAGCATCCGCAGCGTCGGAGTCCGGGCCGGCGGGTCGGCGCCGACGAGCGCCTCCCGGCCGGCGTCGCTCAGCCGCCCGTCGAGCAACCGCAGCCGGGCCGCCAGGCCCGGATCGTCCGGGTGCAGCCCGAGATGGTCGCGCAGGGCCCGCAGTTCGGTGCGGGCGTACGCCGCCTGCGCCGGGTCGTGCAGCAGGTCGGCCAGCACCTCCGCCTCGGCCAGCCGGCCCAGGTCGTGCGGGCTCAGGCCGACGCCGTCGGCCAGCGCCCCGGGGGTCAACGCGGCCGGCGCGAACGGGTCCAGCCCACCGGCCGCCCGCTCGCTGATCGCGGTCAGCTCGGCGGCCTCGTGGGCGACGGCCCGCGCCACGGTGACGTCCGCCGCCCGGTCGGACAGTTCGATCCGCCACCCGCCCCCGTCCGGCGGGACGATGCCGTGCGGCAGGTCCCGGCCGGCCGCGTCGACCGGCACCGACCGGGCCACCGCGCCGTCGGGCAGCGCGTCCGCCGGCACGGCGGTCAACTCCAGCCGTACGTCCCGCAGCGGGCTGTCGGCCGGCAACCGGCCCATGGTCTGCCGCAGGGCGTCGTCGCCGAGCTGCCGTACCAGCTCCGGCTCGGGGGTTTCCCGGCCGTACCCGTGGAACTGCGCGTCGGGGACGCGGGCGGCGGTGACCGGCGGATGGCCGCCGCTGAGCAGGCCGTGGATCGCCGACGGGTCGGGCACCCGGGGCAACCCGACGGTGTACGCCGAGCGGGGGTGCAGCGGGCCGGTGTCGCTGACCGGCTTGACGCCCTTCCAGTCCGCGCCGAGCAGGGCCCGCTTGCCGATCCACGAGGCGTCCCGCCCCCGGTGGTGCTCGCCCCAGCCGGCCTGGCTGATCTCGAACGGGGTCGGATACCGGCTGCTGCCGAAGGGGTGCCGGGCCGCCCGGTCCAGGATCTCCCGCCCCGCCTCCCGCTGCCGGTACGCCTCGGCGAGCACCCGCTGCGCATCGGTGGTGCCGTACCGCGCCCGGAGCCGGTCGGGGTCGACGGGGCCGTCGGTGGAGCGGCCGGCCAGCGCGATGTCGGCGTCCACCTCGCGCAGTTCGGCCCGGAGCCGGTCCAGCACGGCGTTCGCCCGGTGCCCGGTGTCCGGCGCCCAGTCGTACCCGTCGCGCGCCCACGCGTACCCGCCGACGGTGGAGGCGGCGTGCACCTCGATCCGCTGCACGCCCGATTCCCGGTACCAGTCCTCCAGGTAGGCGTTCCATTCCCGGGCGAAGCCCCTGCCCTGCACGCTCTCCGCGAGCCGCAGCGAGGTGTGCTCCACGAAGAGACTGCCGTCGTGGTCGCGGTGGAACGCCCGCACGACCCGCCCGACGCTGCCGTGTTCCGGATCGACGATGTCGGCCCGGACGATCACCTGGTCCTGGTGCACACTGACGCTGTACTCGTCGGCTAGGTCGAGGCGGAGCCGCAGGCCGGCGAACTCACGCCCGTCCAACTGGGCGGCGACCTCCGCGCGGACGACATCCGACCAGGCCGCCACCTCCTCGTCGGAGGAGGGGAGCAGTTCGTCCAGCGAGGGTCGGCGGTCCTCCTGCCGCCACCGGCGGTCGGTCCAGAGCTCGTCGTGACGGGAGTGGTCGCGTCCGTCGACGGACGGCCCGTCCTGCGGCCGGGCGGCCTCGGGGACCGGTTCCAGCTGGTGGACGGGGTAACCGCGCCGGGCGAGGTCGGCGTCGAACCGGTCCAGCTCCGCCCGGAGCCGTGCCTGGTCGATCGGGTCCGTCGCGGCGCGCAGTTCCTCCAGCGCGTACCGCCGTTCCTCGGCCCGCAGCAGGGTGGCGGCGTCCACCGCCGGGACGGGCGGCCGGGGCCCACCCCGGGCAGGCCCGACCTCCCCCGGCGACCAGGGTCCGTCGGACGCCCAGGGTCGCGGGTCACCGGGAGGCGGCCGGTCGACCGGAGCGTCCTGCGGATCGTCGCCCCAGGGCCGCGCCTGCGGGGCCTCCGCCGTCTGGAACACACCGGCGACCCGGTCGACCATGCGCCGCAGCCCACCCCGGGGCCGTTCGGGAACCGGATCGGACGGTCGGAACCCGGGACGGTCCGCCGGGCTCCCGGGACCCCACTCCGCGAGCGGCGGCGGTCCGGCGGAATCCGGGGGGACGGTCGGGGCGGGGCCGCCCCGGTCGCGGAGCGGCGGCTCCACCCGTCCCGCCTGTTCCCTGCCCAGGGTGTCCAGGTCGAGGCCGTACCGTTCGGCGACGTCGCGGCTCATCGGGCCGTGGAGGGTGCCCTGTCGTCGCTGCTCCGCGAGTGGGTGGGTGGCCTCCTCAATGGCATGCCGGGCCCGTTCCACGAAGCTCTCCGGTGGCAGCTCGGCGAGCCGCCGGAGCATGTCCGGCGAGAGCGCCGACCGGCTGGAGGGCGCGACGTAGCGGCTGGCGACGTACTCCTGGAGCTCCCGGGGGGTGAGGTCGGCCAGCGACCGGTAGCCGTCGGAACGCGGCAGGCGCGGGTCCGAGGCATGGTCGGTCGACCGGAATCCGGCGAGTCCCCGCAGGAACTGCTGCTGCACGGTGAACGCCTGGAACTCGCCCTCGAAGCGCAGGCCGACCAGGGCGGCGTCCCGCGCGGCACGCGGAAGCCGGCCCTCGGCCACCGCTTCGAGCAGGTGCGCCCCGATGTGGTCCGGGTTCGGTTGGAGGCGGTGCATGCCCTCGTGCAGCACGGTCGCGGCGAGGGCGCTGATCGGTCGCGGTCGCCCGCCGTCCTCGGCGGCGACGAAGGTCAGTCCGTGCCGGGAGTCGAAACCGCCCCGCGCGCCCTGCGCGATCCACTGTTCGAGGGCGGGCGTGTACGCCTCGGCCGGCACCAGGGCGCGGGCGGAGTCGGGGGCCTTCGGGATGACGCGGTCGAAGGTGTCGGCCGCGTGCCGCTCGAACGCCGGCCCGAGCACGTCACCGATCTTCGCCACCGCGATCGCCTGGTCGATGGCGTGGAACCGGTGGGTGACCGGGTCCACGCTGACCACCCGGTGCGCCATCTCGACGGAGTTGAGCGGGTCCACCCCGTCCAGGTCCCGCCAGCCCGGGTCGGCGTGTTCCCCGCCCCGGGAGAAGTCCCGCCAGTCGCGGTAGCGGTCGGCGTACCCGTCGACCGCCCGGCTCAGCGCGCGTACCTCCCGGACAACGTCACCGAGGGGGCCGCCGTCGCGGGCCCGGTCGGCGGCCGCCTGCAACCGGTCGGCCTGCCCGGCCACCGCGTCGAGGTCGGCGAGCCGGCCGGCGACCGCCGCCTGCGGGTACCGGGCGAGCAGGTGCTCCTTCGCCCTGTCCACCAGCTCGTGCACCTGCTCGGGCAGTTCCGCGCCGGTCCGGGTGCGGTGGGCGGGGAAGTTGCCGCTCGGCGCGAGTTCCTGGCTGATCGGCAGCTCGTCGCCCACCCGAGGTGGGCCGGCGGGCGGCGTGGCGTTCGGGTCGGCCGGGGTCCGCTGCGCGACCAGCGCGGTCGTCTCCGCGCGCAGCCGGGCCACCACGGCGTCGATCTCCGCCTGGCTGCGCGGCAGGTAGGAGCCGTCCTGCTGGCGTACCGCGAGGTGTTCCCGGGCCCAGTCCCGCAGTTGCCCGGGGGTCGCCGGGTCGCCGGCGAGCAGGCCGCGCACGGTGTCCGGGGTCAGCGGCGTCGGCGGTGCCGGCGCGGGGGCGGTGGCGTCCCGGAAACCGACCGCGTCGGCGTCCAGCACCGGCGGGTCGGGTCGCACCGGTGCCTCCAGCGCCGCGAGCGACGGCTCCGGCGGCGTCCACGCCGGTCCGGGTCGCGTCGGCCCGTCCGGCGGCGTCGCCCCGTCCCGTCCCCCGTCCGGTACGCCCTCCGCCGGTATGCCGTCCGCCGGCACGCCCTCCGCCGGGATGCCCTCCGCCGGCACGCCGTCCGCCGGGATGCCGTCCGTCGGCACCCCGGACCGGCCGGGATCGACGGGACGGTCGAGCACCTGGTGGATCTCGTGGTGCAGGGTGCGCCAGGCGTCGCCGAGTTGCCGGTCGACGAAGGCGGCCCGCGCGGCCGGGTCTGCGGGCAGGTGCTCCGGCAGCACGACCCCGGCCGGCTCCCGCTGCACCCACTGCCCGTGCTCGACCGCCATTCCAGGCCGCAGCACCACCGGTTGCCCGGGTGGCAGCGCCGAGTTGACCTGGAGCACCACCCCGACGCGTAGCCCGTCCGGGTACTCGACGGTGAGCAGCCGGGACGACTCGTCCCAGCTCGCCCGGTGCGGCTGGTCCACCGGGCCGGCGTCCCGGCCGGCCAGCAGCTGACCGACGTGCCCGTCGAACGTCGACCGCACCACCTCGGGCAACGGCACCGAGGGCCCGACCGGATGCGACCCGGCCGGCACCAGCTCTACCGGAACGTGTCCCTGCGCTACGCCGCGTAGCTGCCCCCCGGCGGCCAGCTCGCCGCCTCGGCCTGCATCCGCAGGATCCTGCCGTACGCCTTCCGGTATTGCATGTCCGCCGGCCCGTCCAGCATCTGCCCCTCCCGGGACGCCTTCTGGATGGCCAGCCGACGGTCCTTCTCCGGGTAGCCGAAGCTGTACTCGACCTCCCGACTGTCCTTCCGGACCAGTTCGAAGTCCACCAGAATCGCCATCACCGGTTCTCCTCGGCCACGAGTTGTCCAGGTCCTCTCCGGTCCGGCCGGGCGCGACCCGGGGACGGATCGAGGCCCCGGTCTGCGCGTCCTGCTCCTCGGGCCACCGGTTCTCCGCCCCACGATCCTCGGGGGGCCGGTCCTGCGGGTGCCGGGCGGTGGCCGGGCGGTCCCCGGGGCGGGAGTGGTCCGGGCGGGTGTCGGCCCGGACAGGCTCGGCGTCGCGGTGTCCCGGGTCGGCGTCACGGCGGACCGGCTCGACGTCGCGGGCGGGCGACGCGGGGTCGCGGCCGCCGGGGTCGACGTCGCGGCCGGGCGGCGGGCTGTCGGGGTGGGTGGGACCGCCGTCGACGGGACCGTGCGGCGGCGCGGTGTCGGGCAGCGTCGACCGGGTCGCCGGTTCACCGGCCGCCCGCTCGCCGGTCGGCGGGGTCGACTCCCCCACCACCCGGTCGCCACCCGGGCGGGACCACTCCCCAGGCGTCCGCTCACCCCCGGGCCGCACCACGTCGGCAGACGGCCGGGCCGGGTCCACAGAGGGGCGGGCCGGGTCGGCGAGGCGGGCCCCCGCCTCCGGGCTGCGTACCGGAGTCGGGTGGGCGGGCTGGCGCGGGCCGCCGCCGTCCCCGCCTCCGGTGCCGCCCGCCAGGTCGGTGCGTTGCGGCAGGTCGGCCGGGGGCAGCTCGGGTCGCGGCGGGTGCGGGCCACCCGGGCCGCCGGGGGTGGGCCCGTCGCCGTCGACCACCGTCGGGTCGGGCGACCGGACGCCGTCGCGGGCGAGCACGGTGCCGTCGGCGGCGATGGCCCCGCCGTCGAGCCGTTGGCCGTCGCCGTCGACGTGGGCCCAGACCGCGCACCGCTCGCTGTAGGTGACCCGCAGGCCGGCGGCCCGGTCGACGGCGGCCATCCCCTCGGGGAGCACCATCACGTCGCGCCCGATCCGCAGGTTCGTCCCGCCGACCCGGACGGTGTCCAGTTTGTTCTGCGCGCCGAAGATGACGCCGGCCTTGGCCCCCTCCGCGCCGCCGTGCAGCATGTTCTGCAGGTCGAACTTCCCCTGCGCGGCGTCGGTCGCACCGGTCACCAGGGCGCCGGTGACCCCACCGCCGATGACGTGGCCGGGGATACCGCCGAACATGGACGCCCCGAACAGCCCACCCTGGACGGTGGAGACGCCGAGCTGACCGAGGTCGAGGCTGGCCCGTTCGCCCCCGGCGATCTGGTACATCTGGCCCAGCAGGTTGCCGCCGCCCATGAATCCCGCCCCGAACGCCACCCGCTGACCCAGGTACTTCGTCAGCTCCCGGCCGAAGGTGGTGGTGGCGATCTCACGGGTCGCGTACTGGCTCAGGGTGGCCCGGCTGAGCTGCTCGAACGCCTCGGTGCCGGCCAGGCGTACGCCGCCACGGGTGGCGAGGTCGGTGCCGACCCGGGCACCGAACCTGCGCAGCAACTGTTCCTCGATCTCCCGGGCGAGCTGGTTGCGGGCGGCGAGCAGGCTCCGCCCGGCCAGCCGTCGGGATTCCAGCCCGGCCTCCCGGCCGAGTTGACGCAGCAGTTCCCGGTTGGTGACGCCGCGCAGCCACTGACCGGCCATCCGGTCGGCGACCGACCGGGCGATGACGTTGCGCGGCAGGGTGTTGCGGGCCAGGGTGCCGGCGCCCTGCCGGATCACCGTCGGCAGGGTCTGCCGGACGAAGGCGGGGACCTGGGTCCGCGCGAAGCGCGGCAGCTGGGTGGTGACCAGCCGGGGGACCTGGGTGCGGACCAGGTTCGGCAACTGGGTCCGCACGAGCGTCGGCAGGGTACGGGTCAGCAGCGCGGTCACCTCGGCGAGGGCGGCGCGGACGGAGATGCTGCCGATGGCCCGTACGGCGTTGGTGGCGGCGGCCCCGATCGCGGCCCGGCAGGCGGCGAACGCCCCCGGGATGCCGGCGGTGGACAGGCCGAGCGACGGGATGGCGGCGGCGACCAGCATGAACAGCGAGACGGCGAGCATGATCAGGCCGAGCAGGGCCATGAACTTCATCAGCTCGACCTGGAGGCCGAAGCTCTGTACCGCCTCCTCCATGGACGCGAGGGTGTCGACCGTGCCGGCGAGCGACTCCAGGTAGGACAACCATTCCCGGGTGAACACCTCGGCGGCCCCGTCGCCGCTCCAGTTGGTCAGGATGCCGTCGGCGGCGTGCACCGCCTCCTCGTAGAAGGCGGCGAGTTCCTGCGTCGCGGCACCCCAGGCGTCGGAAAGCTCATAGACGGCGTCGATGTCCGACTCGGGGATCTTGCCGATGAGGATCTCACCGACGGTGGAGCGGACGCCCGGGATGGCGGCTTCGAGGTCGGAGAACCACTCCAGGATCTCGGCGAGGGCGTGGTCACTCTCGCTCACGCGGGGTCCTCCCCGGCACCGTCGGGTCCCCCGGCCGGCCGCCTCGGGTCAGCGCCGGCCACCGGCCCGGTCGATGTCGGTGGCGTTGTCGTCGTCGGTGCCGGTGTAGCTCCACATGGCGTCGGCCACGTACGCGCCGAGCTTGTCCATCGCCTCGCCGAGCTTGGGCACGGTGGCCTTGATCGCCTCGTTCATCTGCTGCCCACCACCGCCGGAGACCTCGACCGACTTGTGGTACGTCTTGAGGAACTCCTCGGTGAACTCGTCGCGCGGCAGCGTCCCGGGCGCGGCCTCCAGCGTGGTGATCGCGCCGAGCTTGCCGTCCATCGCGGTGGACATCGACTGCCCGTTGATCCGGAGCCGGTTGGCGATGCCGAGGATGTCGGCGACGCTCGTCCTGATCTCGACGAAGCTACTCATCGTCGTCCCCCTTCAGGCGCACGTCGGCGTCGTGGCTGTGCAGCAGCTTCTCCAGCTGGGCCCCACCGGGGGCCATCCGCCGCAGGTCGGGGGCGATGCTGCCGTCGAGGATCTCCTTGGACTGCTCGGCGGCGTCCTCCACGGCGAGCCGGACGGTCGCCACGATGGTGGCGGCCAGCGCCTTGGAGTTGGGGTTGCGGAACACCCGGGGGTCGATGTCCAGCTCCAGCAGGTGCCCCCGGGGGCCGACGACCGCCTTGACGGTGCGGTCGTCCGACCAGGCCGTGCCGGTCACCCGGAGCATCCGACGCTGCACGTCGTCCATTCCGGACCAGGCCTTCTTGAGGTCACCGATCATGGCGGTCAACGCGCCGAAGTTCGGTCGTTCCTCCATCGTCCCTCCCCCGAGGTCCCTTCCGCCGGGCAGCCTAACCGGGCCGACCCGGCCCCGGCCGCCCCGCCGGTCCGACGCCCTCCGGCCGGGAGGGCGTCGGACCGGGCGGTCACATGCCGGCGGCGATCTGCTGGTCGACCTGCTGCATCCGCTCGGCCGACGCGCCGAGCTTCACGCCGACCCGGGTCAGCGCCTCCTTGATCTCGGTGGCGCCCTGGTTCCACTTCTGCCGGGCCTCGTCGCACGCCTGCCCCGCCGGCCCCTGCCAGTCCTGCGCGAAGAGCTGGGTGAACTGGGTGTAGAGGTCCTGGAGGCTGCCGTCCATCTGGCCCTGGTAGGTGCCGATGGCGGTGGCCACGTCGGAGATCTGGGCGAAGTTGTAGGTGATGGGACTGCTCACTGGAAGGTCACCTTTCGCTGGTCACAGCGGCACGGGCCGCCCGGGAGGGTCGACTCGGCCGCGGCGGATACCGGCGGCGTCAGCCGCGCAGGATGCTCATCACGCTGGCGTCGCCGGTCTCGGCGGCGGCCTGGCGGATCTCGGTCGCGGCGTCCTCGTCGTTCATGCCGTACTGGGTGGCGGCGCTGGTCATCTTGCCGGACAGCTCGTCGAGCGCCGAGATGATCTTCTTGAGGCCGTCGTTGAGCTGCACGGAGACGTCCTGAAGCGCGTTGTTGGCCGAGCCGCGCATGCCGCTGCCGCCCAGGGCCTGCACCCGCTCGATGAGCCGTGCCATGCCCAGCGCGAGGCCCTCTCCGGTGTCGTTGCAGCGCGTCGCCATCTGGTTCAGCTGATCCTGGGTGGCGTGAACCTGACCCAGTCCAGGAGTGTCGGTCAAGGTGGACTCACCCGCTCCTCTGCTTGCGCCCCCCGGTCAGGGAAGCGTCCCCTTGATGGTGGTGGCCGTCGTGGCCGACCCTGACGGTAGCGCCCCGTAACGAATCGGGCTACCTCACTACGTCCAGAGTGGCTGGTCGGGGTGGTGACAGCGGCGATACCGGGTCCCGGCGGTGGTCGGCAGCGGTTACGCTCGGGGCGTTTTCCGGTGACACTCGGGCGGGGGCCCGCCGCACCAGGGGAGGTTCGGTGGCCGAGGACGACGGCACGGGCGGCAGCAACCCGTACCAGTACGAGACCGAACAGAACACCCGGACCGACTGGCTGGGCGATCAGAAACCCGTCGACGTCGATCCGGACGGGCTGGTCGACTACGGCAAGAACATGGTCGTCATCCAGGAGAACCTGCAGAGCCACGGTGGCCGGTTGAGCCAGCTCGGCCAGTTGCCGCACCGCGCCTGGGAGGGCGCCGCGCTACCCGAGGGCGTCTACGTCCGCACCCAGCTCACCCTGAACTACGCCGAGTTCCAGCAGTACCTGACCTACCTGGGTACGGCGCTGACTAACATCGGCATGGCCGCGCAGACGGTGGCGGACGCCTACGCCAACACCGACGGCTGGTCGGCGGCCTCGCTGGACGCGGTCCGGTTCGCTTTCGGCGAGGCCGACGCGCCACGTCCGGCCGGGCTACCGCCGTTCGTCTCCGGCAAGACCTGGTGGGACCAGTACCTCGAAACGGTGTCGAGCGGTCAGGCCAACGCCGCGCCGACCCCCGAGCAGTTCGTCGACCAGGGCCAGCCCCGGGTCGCCCCGGACGGCAGCATCACCTTCACCGCGCTCGGCCCCGGCGGCGTGGTGCGCACCATCGTGCAGCGGTCGTTGCCCGGTGGCGTGGGCACCGAGACGGTCACCACCACGGCCGACGCCACCGGCAAGGTGCTCGACAGCAGCACCAGCCGGACGACCACGGTCGTCACCGGCAACTCGACGGTGGTCACCACCACCAACACCGACGCCGAGGGCCGGCGCACCGGCGGCAGTCGGGAGACCACGTCGTACGGCGTCGACGGCGGTCACACGGTGACCAGCGAGCAGCTCGACGCCGCAGACAAGCCGACCGCCACCCGGGTAGACGCGCAGCACGCCGACGGCACGCGCACGGTCACCACGACCGACGGCAAGGGCACCGTCACGCAGGAGCTGCACATCGGTCAGGACACCGAGGGCGTGGACCCGGCCGAGCTGACCGAATCCCCCGCCAAGCGGGCGCTGGACGAGATCAAGCAGCACGACTACGGCATCTGAGCCCGGGGAGGACACCATGGCCGACTACTGGGGTGCCCAGGCCACGTACGCGCACGGTGGCCCGCGGGGCGAGGGCACCCGGTACGTCATGCCGCCGGAGAACCCGGACCTGAAGTTCACCCCGGCACCGGGCGGCGAGGGCGGGGCCACCATCGAGGCGGTCCGCCAGCAGGTGCTGGGGCAGCACCCGGAGGACATCTCGGCGCTGGCCGACCAGTGGCAGAACGCCTACAACCTGTTGCAGAGCATCCACCAGCAGTTGTTGTCGGCCAGCCGGACCCTGCACGACGAGCACTGGAAGTCCCCGCAGGCCCGTGACGCGTTCCTCAAGGCGGGGCCGGGCAAGACGCTGGCGTACCTCGACGAGTGGATGGACGCGGCCCAGCACAACGTGACCGCGCTGCGGGCGATGGTCGGCATCGCCCGCGACTCCCGGGCGGAGATGGAGCGGCTCTGGACGGAATACCGGGAGGCCCTCGACGACGCGAAGAACTCCGACGGCTGGACGCAGTTCTCCGAGGGTTTCAAGCAGGGCTTCACCCTGGGCCTGTACGACGGCGAGAAGGGCATCCAGGCGGCCGAGGCCGAGGCGGTCCAGGAGAAACAGCAGGAGTTCAACCGCCGGGCGCAGGAGTTGGCCCGACGTACCGCCGACGACTACGTCGGGACGTTGAGCAAGGTCAGCGGCGGGCACGGTCCGCCGTTCTTCCCGATGGACGCGGTGCTCAACCCGGTCGGTCACCCGCCGTGGCGCGGGCCGGTCGGCGTGCCGCCACCGGTGGGGCCGCCCGGTGTGCGTCCGCCCGGCGGGACGAACCAGCCCCCGACTCCGGTGCGGGCGGTGCCCCGACCCACCCCGACCGATCCGGATCAGTTGGCCCGGCAGGTGCTGGACACCCTCAGGCCGCCGCCGGAGACCGGGGCGCCGGTCCCGACGCCCGGCACCGACGGGCGGGCGGGTCCCGCCGTGACGCCGCCGCCGGTGGTGGCGCCGCCGCTGGTCGCGCCGCCACCCGGCCTGCCCACCGGTTCACCCGGGTTGAGCGGCGTGAACGCCAATGCCAACGCCGCCGGGGTGGGCCGGGCCGGGCTGGCCCGGCCGCCGGGTCTGGACGGGCTCACCGGTGAGCGGGGTGGGTTGCGCAGCGGGGTGCTGCGCGGTGGTGCCGGAGCGCCGGGAGTCACCGAGCCGCCCCAGGCGTCGTTGCGTTCCCCCGGCGCGAACGCCACCCCGCCACCGACGGGCGGCCGGGCCGCGCCGCCGGGCGGGCTTCGCCGGCCCGGTGCCCCGTCGGCGGCGACCCCACCGCCGGGGGTACGGGGTGCCGGCGGCCCTTCGACGACGGGGGCGCCGCACTCGCCGGGCACCCGCCGGCCGGGCACCGAGCAGGGGGAGGACGAGGCGCGACACGGGTCCGTCCGCCCGGGTGCCGGCGACGCCGACCTGTTCGGCCGGCCGGCCGGTGAGACCACCGCACCGGTGTTGCACAGCCGTCGTCCGGAGGGTCGACGGACGGCCGGCGGTGGCCGCGCCACCGGGGAGCGGGCCGGCGACGCCGCTGCGGCGACCCGGCCGGGCACCACCCCGTCCGTGCTGGGCAGCCCGGCCAGGAGTGTCGCGGTGCCGGGGACGCCCCGGTCGAAGCGACGTGACCGGGGCGACGCGGCACGCCCGGCGGCCTCGGGCGGCGAGTGGCTGGCCGACGGCCGGTCGGAGGCGACCGCACCGGTGCTGGACGCGCCGGCCGCGCCACCGTCCGGCGGGCGGGTGTCCCGGCTGGAGGAGGTGCCGGGCGCGTTGCGGGGTCGCCCGTCGGCCGGGCCGGCACCCCGACCGGCACGGGGCGGGCAGCCGGTGCCGCCGGAGCTGGCTCCCCGGCGGGCCACCGCCGCGCGGCACGACGACCGGGACGAGGGCCGCGACGGCCCGGGGATCGTCACCGACGAGCAGGCGTTCAGCGTGGAGACCCCGGGTGGCGGTGTGCTCGGCAAGCAGGCCGAGGACCGTTCCTACCGGGCCGAGCCGAAGACCGCCCTGGGCGGCAACTGACCCTGTTCCCGGCCGGCCCGTGCAGCGCCGGCCGGGAACGGTGGGTCAGGACCAGCGTTCGCCGGTGAGCCGCTCGTAGACGTCGACGTAGCGGGCCCGGGTCGCCTCGACCACGTCGGCCGGGACCTCGGGCGCGGGGGGCTGCTTGTTCCAGCCGCTGCCGGTCGCCCAGTCCCGGACGTACTGCTTGTCGTAGGAGAACTGGGTGCGACCCGGCTGGTACGACTCGGCCGGCCAGTAGCGGGACGAGTCGGAGGTGAGCACCTCGTCGCCGAGGACCAGGGTGCCGTCCGCCGCCCAGCCCAGTTCGATCTTGGTGTCGGCGACCAGGATGCCCCGGTCGGCGGCGAGTTCCGCGCCCCGCCGGTAGACGTCGAGGGTGATCTGGCGCAGCCGCTCGGCGGTCTCGGCACCCACCTTGTCCACCACCTCGGCGAAGGTGATCGGCTCGTCGTGCTCCCCGGCCGGCGCTTTGGTCGACGGGGTGAAGATCGGCTCCGGCAGGATCGACGCCTCGACCAGGCCACGCGGCAGCGGCACGCCGGAGACCGCGCCGGTGCGCTCGTACTCCGTGCGGCCACCGCCGGTCAGGTAGCCCCGGGCGACGCACTCGACGGGCACCATGTCCAGCCGGCGGCAGCGGATCGCCCGACCGGCGAACTCGGCGGGCACCTCGGTGGCGGAGATGACGTGGTTCGGCACCAGGTCGGCGAGTTGCTCGAACCACCAGAGCGACAGGGCGGTGAGCAGCCGACCCTTGTCCGGGATCGGGGTGGGTAGCACCACGTCGTAGACGGAGATCCGGTCGGAGGCGACCAGGATCAGGTCGTCGCCGTCGGTGTAGACGTCCCGGACCTTGCCCGAGTGCAGAAGTTCCACGCGCCCTAGTACACCACGGGTGCCCGGCCCGCCGGTGCGCCCACCCGGAGCCAGGGCGGCCAGCAGGCCGCGGCCCGTTGACACCCACCTGCGCCACCTGCGTGAATGATCCGGCTACCGGCCCACCCCTTCCCAGGAGCACCCGTTGCCCGCTGTGCGTCCCCCGCTGCCCCGACCCGGCATCGACCCGGCCCGCCGGCGGCTGCTCGGTGCACTGCTCGGGCTGCCGGTGCTGGCCACCGGCGGACTCAGCGGGTGCGGCGTCGAGGAGGAGTCACCGGTGCAGGACGGCCCGGTGGAGCTGTCCGTCTTCTGGTACGGCGGCACCAAGCGGGCGGAGGCCACCGAACGGGCCCTGCGGCTCTATTCGGCCCGCAACCCGCTGGTCACCTTCCGGGTGACCTGGCAGGGGCAGGGCGGCTACTACGACCGGCTCGCCACCCAGGCCGGCGGCGGTAACGTGCCCGACCTGTTCCAGATCGACGACTCGATGCTCGGCGAGTACGCCCAGCGCGGCATCCTCCTGGACCTCGGCGGCTACGTCGACGACGGCCGGATCAACCTGAACACCCTGCCGCCCGGCCTGGTGGACTACGGGAAGATCGACGACCGGGTCTACGGCGTGCCGGCCGCGCAGACCCACGCCGCCGTGGTGTTCAACCGCGCTCTGCTCCGCCGGCTCGGGGAGCCCGCGCCGACCGCCGCGATGACCTGGGCCGACTACCTGAGCTGGGCGGCCCGGGTGACCCGGGCCGGCGGCGGCCGGGTCGCCGGCTCGATGGACCCGTCGGGCGACCACCGCGCACTGTGGCTCTGGCTGCGTGGCCTGGGCACCAAGTTCTACCAGGGACGCCAGTTGGGTTTCGGCTCGGCGGCGCTGCTGGACTGGTTCGAATTCTGGGAACGGGCCCGCAGCCAGCAGGCCACTCCGGCGGCAGCGCTGGTCGACCGGGCCGACGGCGGCGAGCCGGCCCGGCAACTGGTCGTCACCGGGCACACCGCCGCGTCGTTCGCCTGGTCCCACCAGTTTCCCGAGCTTCAGCGCTACTGCGACGACGAGTTGGCCCTGGTCGGCTTCCCCGGCCCCCGGGCCGCCCAGTGGGACCGGGCGTCGATGTACTGGGCCGGATTCCGGGGCACCCGTCATCCGCAGGTGGTGGCGGACGTGGTCGACTTCCTGACCAGCAGCGTGGAGGTGGGCCGGCTGCTCGGCGTGGAACGGGGGCTGCCGGCCAGCCTGACGGTGCGGCAGGCGGTGGTCCAGACCATCGACGATCCGCTGGCCGAGCAGGTCGCCGCCCTCGGTGAGGCGCTGCGCCAGCAGGTGGGCCCGGCACCCGAACCGCCGCCGAAGGGGCACGGCGAGGTGCGTGACCTGCTCACCGAGGCGGCCCGGAGCATCCGCGCGGGGCGCTCCGGGGCGCGGGCGGCGACGACCCAGTTCATGGCCCGGGCCCAGGCGGCCCTGGCCCGGTGACGGGTCAGGGCCGCCTGGGCCCGGTGACGGATCAGCGCGGCGGACGGCTGCGGCGGTTGCGCATCAGCAGGACCACCAGCAGGACGATGCCGCCGACCACCACCAGGCAGCAGAGCAGCCCGATGACGCCGAATCCACCGCCCCTCGACCGGCGACGGGCGGCCTCCACCACCAGTTCGCCGGTGCCTGTGGACGCCCACGCGGCCACCGGCACGAAGACCGAGAGGACGACCGCGCCGAACACCGCGCTCAGCCGGCCCCACCACGTCACGGCAGTTGACTTGTTGATCCCAGTAGACATGCCCTCATCCTGACCGAGGAGAGCAAGTCCGGCACCCCGAAGCACCCGCCCACCCGGCCGCTGCCAGCACCGCCCGGGCTGAGCTCCGCCCGCCGCTGCCCGGGCTGAGCTCCGCCCACCGCTGCCCGCTCCGCCCGGGCGGAGCTGGGCCTGGGGGCTGGGCCGGGGTGCCGGAGGCGACGGGCGGGTCGCCGGAGACGGGCCACAGACGACGACAGGCCCCGGAGGGTAAACTCCGGAGCCTGTCGTAACAGTAGCGGGGACAGGATTTGAACCTGCGACCTCTGGGTTATGAGCCCAGCGAGCTACCGAGCTGCTCCACCCCGCGTCGGCTGGATAAGCTTAACCCACCCGCCAGGCGGAGATCAGCCGGCCCCCCAATCCGCCATCCGCCCAGCTCACCCCCGCCCACCACGCCGCACCACGGCTCCACGGCTCCAGGGTGTCGGGGCACGGTCACCGGGCAGCGGGATCAGATTGCCGTTGGAGAGTCGACAGGCCCATGAGGATGCGCGTAAACGCAATCTGATCGGGCTGCCCACCCCCGACGGGCAACTTCGTGAACCCGGAAACGAACGAGGGGAGCCGGCAACGAACGAGGGGAGCCGGCAACGGCCCCGCAGAACCGGTGGAAGACCCACAGACCGGTGGGTCGACGAGGGAACCCGCAGAGAGAAAACGACAGGCCCCGGAGAAGAAACTCCGGGGCCTGTCGAACAGTAGCGGGGACAGGATTTGAACCTGCGACCTCTGGGTTATGAGCCCAGCGAGCTACCGAGCTGCTCCACCCCGCGTCGCCTGGTTAACCGTAGCGCACCGACCCCCGGGCCCGCAAAACGGCCCCGGACGGGTCACCGTGGGCCCTGCGGATCAGGCCCGGCGCAGCTCGACCGACACCGGCCGTCGCCCTCCGCGTCGCGTACCACCTGCGCCGGGGACGGGCAGCGGCGTCGCCGGTGGCGGGGCGACCGGCCGCAACGGCGACGGGCCCCCGATCCCGACTCGGATCGTGGGGCCCGTCGACGCGGGAGCGGGTGGGTCAGCCGCCGGAGGACGGTGCCGGCGTGGCGGGTGGGTTGCCGCCGGACGGAGCCGCCGGGTTGCCCTGCTGAGCCTGCTGGAAAGCGGTGATCGCCTCGTCCAGCGCCTTCAACGCCCGGCCGTACCGCTCGAAGTCACCGGACGCCTGCGCGGCCTTGACCTCGGCGATCGCCGTCTGGACCCGCTGGGCGGCGGCAGCCAGGTCACCGCTGGGCGGTGGGCTGCCCGCCCCGGCCGAGGGTGAGGCCGACGGCGACGCCGAAGGGGAGGTCGGCGGGGGTGGCGTCTCGCCGCTCGGCGGCGGGGTGCTCCCCTGCCCGGCCCGTTTGCCCTGTTCGACGAGCTGTTTGATGCCGTCGCTGACGTTGTTGGCCAGGACCACGTACGAGCCGCCGTCGCCGTAGGACAGGAGCACCTTCTGCAGCAGCGGGTACGCGTCCTGCTGGTTGCTCTTGACGTAGACCGGCTCGACGTAGAGCATCCCGTCGGCGAACGGCAACGACAGCAGGTTGCCGTACTGCACCTGCGCCTGGTTGGAGGAGAGCAGGTTCAGCTCGGTCCGGATGGTCGCGTTGTTGGTCATCTGCTGGTGCACCTGCACCGGGCCGGAGATCCGGGTCTGGTCCGGTAGCTCCAGCACCTCCAGCTTCGGCTGCCCGTCGACGTACGACCCGGAGATCAGCGCGGCGAGGTTCTGCCGGCCGTTCGGGGTGACCGCCGAGGTCAGCTGGAACCGGGGGGCGTCCTGGTTGGGGAACTGGGTGAACAGGTAGTACGGCGGCTGCTTCTGCCCGCTGTCCGGCGCGTCCGGCACGTTGGGCACCTGCCAGAAGTCCTGGCCGGAGTAGAAGTCGCCGGGGTTGGTGACGTGGAACTTGGTGAGCAGGTTGCGCTGCACCTTGAACATGTCAGCCGGATAGCGGAAGTGCGCGGCCAGGTCGGCCGGGATGGCGCTCTTGGGCAGCACCAGGTCCCCGCCGAACGCCTTGTTCCACGCCTTGAGCACCGGGTCGCCGTCGTCGAACTCGTAGAGGCGGACCGTGCCGTCGTACGCGTCGACGGTGGCCTTCACCGAGTTGCGCATGTAGTTGACGTTCTCCCGGGCCAGCTGGAAGGTGCCCCGGTTGGTCAGCTCGTCGGTGGTCTCCTGCTGGAGGTTGATCCGCTCGGCGTACGGGTAGGTCGCCGCCGTGGTGTAACCGTCGATGATCCACTGGACCTTGCCGCCCACCACCGCCGGGTACGGGTCGCCGTCCAGGGTGAGGAACGGGGCGACCTTCTCCACCCGGTCCCGGGGGTTACGCACGTACAGCAGCTTGGAGTTGTCGTTGACCGCCTCGGAGAGCAGGAAGTTCGTCTCCTGCTCCTTGATCGAGTAGAGCAGCCGCCTGGTGAACGAGCCGATCTCGACGCCGCCCTCACCGGTGTAGGTGTAGTACTGCTCGCCGCCGGTGGTCGGGGTGGGCCGGTCGAACTCGGCGTTCTTGCCCTTCTCGGTCTGCCCGACGATGGCGTAGTCGTCGGCCTGCATCCGCTCGCCGTAGTAGATCCGCGGCTGGCTGGCCGGGATCTGCTCGGCCTGCGAGGAGCACGCCTCCTGGGCCTTCTCGCCGAGGAAGCCGGAGACGAAGTACGGCTGCCCGCCGCAGACCACCTGGTTGGCCGGGGCCGCGACCAGGCCGTAGCCGTGGGTGTAGACGGTGTGCCGGTTGATCCAGTTGTTCTGCTGGTCGGTCAGCTCGCCGTAGTTGATCTCCCGGACCCCGACCACGTAGTCGGAGGTCTTGTTCTCCACCGAGTAGCGGTCGATGTCCAGCTTGGGACCGAAGTCGTAGAACCCCCGGACCTGCTGGAGCTGGGTGTACGTCTCGGAGACCAGCTGCGGGTCGAGCAGCCGGACGTTCGGCACCACCGAGGTGTCCGTGGCGAGGCTGGGCGGGGGCACCAGGTTGCTGGCCGCGTACCCCTTGGTCTGCACCTCGGATATGTCGAACGCGGCCCGGGTGGCGTCGATGCTGCGCTGGATGTACGGGGCCTCCTTGTCCCGGGCGCTCGGCTTGACCTCGAAGGTCTGCACCGCCCATGGGTAGATGCCGCCGATCGCGACGGCGGAGACCCCGAGCAGGGCCAGCGAGATGCCCGGCCAGACCAGGTTCCGCATCACCGCGTTGGAGAAGACGATGATGGCGATCGCCACCACCACCGAGATGTACGCCAGGATCTCCTTCGCCGGCAGCAACGCGTTGACGTCGGCGTAGCCCGCGCCGTACAGCTTGGCGCCCTCGTTGTACTCCAGCAGCATGGCCCGCCGGTCCAGCACGTACGCGATGGCCTTGAGCAGGACGAAGACCGCGACCAGCGTGCTCAGGTGGGCCCGCGCGGCGTTGGTCATCCGGTCGCCGACGCCCTGCAGGCGCACCCCGCCGAAGATGTAGTGCACCGCCAGCGCGCCGATCAGGGCCAGCACCACGGCGGTGAAGCCGACCCCGAGCAGGTAACGCCAGAACGGCAACTGGAAGACGTAGAAGCCGACGTCGATGCCGAACTCCGGGTCCTTGACGCCGAAGTCGCCACCGTTACGGAACAGCAGCCACTGGGTCCAGCGGCCCTGCGCGGAGAGCCCGGCGAACAGGCCGAGCACCACGGCGGTCAGGCTGATCCAGGTGCCGATCCGGGGGGCGAGCAGCATCCGGTACCGCTCGAGGGTGGCCTGCTCCAGCGAGTGTGGGCGCAACGTCGGCCGCAGCCGGTACGCCAACCACAGGTTGCCGCCGACGAACGCGGCCAGGCCCAGCCCGACGGTCAGGAAGAGCAGCGTCCGGGTCAGCAGCACACCGGTGAAGACCTGGGTGTAGCGGACCTCGTCGAACCAGAGCCAGTCGGTCCACGCCTGCACCCCCCAGCCCAGAAGGGTGAACAGGAGGAACACCCCGACCAGGACGCCGATGGTGACGCGTCCGCGCCGACTCATCCTCGGCAGGGGGCTGCTACGCATGGCCACTGTTTGGCTCCGCACGCTCGATGTGATCGGCTCCGGACAGGCACCCAGAGTACGGGGTGTTCCTGAACGTCACGGGTCAGGTCGTGCCCGGCCGGTCCGGCGTGCCCGCCCTCAGCAGCGGGCCGGCTCCGCACCGGCGCGCAGGGCGTCCAACGCGGTCAATGCCTCGTCCAGCGAACCGACCTTGAGCATGGGCAGGCCGGGCTGCGGGTTGCGGACCGCCTCGGCACAGTTGTCGGCGGGCACCAGGAACGCCTTGGCCCCGGCCTTCTTCGCCCCGACCAGCTTCTGGGCGATGCCGCCGATCGGGCCGACCCGACCCTCGTCGTCGATGGTGCCGGTGCCGGCGATGACCTTCCCACCGGTCAGGTCCTCGGGCTTGAGCTTGTCGATGATGCCGAGGGCGAACATCAGTCCGGCGCTCGGACCACCGATGTCCTTCAGGTCGATCTTCAGGGTGAACGGGTGCGGCTGCCGCTGGTCGGGGACCACCCCGATCCGGGGTCGGCCGTCGGACTCCCGGCTGGTCACGGTGGCGGTGCCGGGGGCGCCGTCGCGGACGTACCCGATGGTCAGCGCGGTGCCGGCGGGCTTGCCCCGGACCAGCTCGACCAGCCGGGACGCCGAGGTGACCTTCGCGCCGTCGACGGTGGTGACCACGTCGCCGGCCTTGAGCGCGCCGGCCGCCGGCCCGTCCGCGGCGACCTCCTTCGCCACCACCTCGACCGGGTAGCCGAGCTTGACCAGCGCGGCGGTCTCGGCGCTGCTCTGCGAGTTCTGGAAGTCCTCGGCGTTGCGCTTCTCGACCTCCTCCTGCGACTCGCCCGGCGGGTAGACCAGTTCCCGGGGGACCACCGCCTCGTCCTTCGACAGCCAACCGACGATCGCGGCACGCAGCTTCACCGTCGGCTGCACGCCGACCGTGGTCATCCGGAGCTGACCGGCGGAGGTGGACGTCTCCCGGCCGGTGACCTGGATGACCTCCCGGCCGTCGGAGGTGCCGAGGGTGTTCACCGTCGGCCCGGGGCCGAGCACCACGTACGGGATGGGCGCTCCGAGCACGCCGATGCTCAGCAGGGTGGTGAGCAGAGCACCGAGGAGGACGGTCACGCCACGACGTCTCATGCGGCAGAGCGTACCGACCGGGGGCGGCGGGTCCGGCAGGCTACGGCGGACTTCGCCCTCAGCGCAACGCCGACGGCGGCTACCAGGGGCGCGGCGCGCGTACCGTAGACGTCGTGCCTGATATTCCGTTCGGTTTCGCGCTCCCGGGTGGGCAACCACCAGACCCCAACGATCCCGCGCAGATACAGCAGTTCATGTCGCAGTTGCAGCACCTGCTCTCCGCGCCGGGCAGCGGGCCGGTCAACTGGGACCTGGCCCGCCAGGTGGCCGCCAGCCAGCTCGCGGCCACGGGTGACCCGATGGCCTCACCCTACGAGCGGCACGCGGTGGAGGAGGCGCTGCGGCTGGCCGACCTCTGGCTGGAGCCGGCGTCGGCCTGGCCGACCGGCATCCGCCTCTCCGTGGCGTGGAACCGCAACGAGTGGATCTACAAGACGCTCGACGTCTGGCGCAAGCTCTGCGACCCGGTCGCCAGCCGGATGGTCGGCGCGATGGGTGACCTGGTCCCGCCGGAGGCCCGCGCCCAGCTCGGCCCGATGCAGTCGATGGTCGCCACCCTGGGTGGCGCGCTCTTCGGCGGCCAGCTCGGTCAGGCCCTCGGGCAGCTCGCCGCCGAGGTGCTCTCCGCCGGTGACATCGGCCTGCCGCTCGGCCCGGCCGGCACCGCCGCGCTGATCCCGGCCAACATCCGGGTGTACGGCGAGGGCCTGGAGCTGCCCGAGGACGAGGTACGCCTCTACGTGGCCCTGCGGGAGGCGGCCCACCAGCGGCTCTTCGAGCACGTCCCGTGGCTGCGCGGGCACGTGCTGACCGCGGTGGAGAACTACGCGTCGGGCATCCGGGTCAACCGGGAGGCGATCGAGGAGGCGATGGGCCGGGTCGACCCGACCGACCCGGAGTCGATGCAGGCGATCGCCCTGGAGGGGATCTTCACCCCGGAGGACACCCCGGCGCAGAAGGCGTCCCTGGCCCGGTTGGAGACGGCGCTCGCGCTGGTCGAGGGCTGGGTCTGCCACGTGGTGGACAGCGCGGCGGCCGACCGGCTGCCCAACGTGGTCCGCCTCGGCGAGGCGTTCCGTCGCCGCCGGGCGGCCGGCGGGCCGGCCGAGCAGACCTTCGCCGCGCTGGTCGGCCTGGAGCTGCGGCCGCGCCGGCTGCGGGAGGCGTCGGCGCTCTGGGCGGCGCTGACCGAGCACCGGGGCATCGCCGGCCGGGACGCGGTCTGGGGCCACCCCGACCTGCTCCCGTCGGACGCGGACTTCGCCGACCCGGTGGCCTTCGCGACCACCTCGACGGATCTCGACGACGAGCTGGCCACCTTCGACTTCACCGCCCCCGGCGGCCCCGAGGAGCAGGCGCCGGGCAACCGTCCCCGCCCCGACGACACCGACGGCGACACCGACCGGCCCTGACCGCTGCGGACCAGCCGCGACACCGGCCGGACCCGCCCGATCCCCGGGCAGGCCCGGCCGGTCGCCGTTGGCCGTCAGGTGCGGTGGCCGGTCAGGTGCGGTGGCCGGTCAGGTGCGGTGGCCGGAGAGCAGGGCGCGGGTCGCCTCCCAGCCCTCGACGGCCGGGTCGAGGGCGGCCAGGTCGGCCGGGCCGCGCAGCCGGTGCCAGCCGGGGGTGACCGCCACGTCGGTCGGGGCGGGCGCCGCGCGCCGCAGGTCCGCCGGCCCGGCGGCGTCCAGGTCCAGCGCCGGCAGCCAGCCGGGTACGGGTAACCGGCACGCCACGCCGAGCAGCCCGGGGCCGCCGCCCTCGACCGGGGCGACGGCGACGGGTCGACTGGTCAGCGGTCGGAGCAGCTTGCCGAGGGTGAGCCCCGGCAGGTCGGGGGCGTCGGCGGCGACCACGGCAGCCTGGTCGTACCCGTCGAGGGCGGCCAGCACGGCGTCGACGGTCGGCTCGGGCACCTCGTACACGGGGGTGTCGGGCCAGCGCACCGCGTCGGCCAGCCAGCGGTCGGCCGGGGTGACCGCGAGCGCGGTCTCCACCTCGGCGAGGGTGGCGAACAGGTCCACCACGTCCTCGGCCAGCGCGGTACGCCAGCGCGTCAGCTCGACGCCGGGCGGCGACCAGGCGACCGGAGCGAGCAACGCCACCACCACCCGTCGGAGCATTCCCCGACTGTAGTGGGCACCCTGTGGGTGATCGACTCCTGTGGGCCGAAGTGGTGGCGTCGACGCCCGGCGGACCCCGCTACCTGCACCTGGACGAGTCGATCTGCACCTGGAGGAGTCGATCGACCCACGGCCGGACGGTCGACGGGGGTGGCGGTCAGCCGGCCACCGGGACGGCCGAGGCGGCGGCCACGCCCTCCAGGTAGCCCCGGGCCCGTTCGGTCTTGGCGTACCGGCCGACCAGGGCCCAGAAGCGGGCGTTGTGGCTCGGCACGATGAGGTGCGCCAACTCGTGCAGCAGCACGTAGTCGAGCACCCACTCGGGCATGTCCTGGAGCCGGTGCGAGATCCGGATGGTCCGGTCGGCGGGGGTGCAGGACCCCCATCGGCCGTTCTGGTTGGTGACCCACCGGACGCTGGCCGGCAGGGTCTCTCCGCCCTGGTCGGACAGGTACAGGTTGATCAGGCGGAGGGCCCGGTCGAGCAGCTCGTTGTCGTTGCGGGCCAACCGGCCCTCCCGGGCGGCGAGCCGGGCGAGCATCCGGTCGACCCACTCGCTCTCCTCGGCGCGGGAGAACTGGTCCGGGATGAGCACCACGACCCGTTCGCCGTCCCGGTAGGCGGACACCGTCCGTCGCCGGCGCTGACTGCGCCGTACCTCGACGACTGGCTTCCGCGCCGCCATCAGTGGGCCGCGCAGCCGTGGTTTCCTGCCACGAGGGAAAGCTAATGCGTACTGACCAGGGGTCCGCAAGGGTCAACACCCCGACACGCGCCCAGAAAATGGGGGTTAGTAGTAAGGAGTCCGAAAAAAACTGGTGGTGACCATGAGGCTGGACCCTCGTCACCCTTCGTGGCGAGACCGACCACCCCCCACCGGGCGCGACCTCCACCGTAGTTGATCAGCTCCGGTAGCGTCGCCGCACCCCCGTCCGGGGGACCTCCCCTGGCACTCCACACGGCGTGTCCCCGGCAAACTCACTTATCCCGCCTATTTCGGGATGCACACTCTCGACGTCGACTTGCTCACAGTGTCGATGCACAGCTGACATGGAACCGCCCAGAGCTGGGTAGGGTCCGCCAACCGGCGGTCACGTGGGTGGCCGCGGAGAAGGACCCGGCGCCGCGCCCCGCGTGGCCCGCCGCCGGGAGAACCGCCGGACCGACGTGTCCGGCGGACGAGACGAGGAGGCTACCGTGGCCGACCAGGCCCAGACCTACAACGGTTACTGCGTGAAGTGCAAGGAGAAGCGGGACTTCGAGGGGCACGTCGAGGTCTCGAAGACCGGGATGAACATGGCCAAGGGCAAGTGTCCGGTGTGCGGCACAACAGTGAACCGCATCCTGGGCAAGGCCAAGGTCTGACCCGTCCGGGTACGACGCGGGAGGGGCGGCCGGTCGGCCGCCCCTCCGGCACGTCCAGCCAGCCCACGGAGACGACCGGCCGACCGATCCGCGACGACGCCCGCCGATCGGAGGGCAGCGCCCACCGGCCGGCCGGCCCACAGCAGCCGCCCGCTCACCTGCCGGGCGATCTGTCAGCTGCCCGACATGACGCGCGGTGAGCTGTGGATAACCCGCCGACTCCTGTGGACAACGCTGGATCTGGCGCTGCGCACCTGTGGACAACGATCGACTCACCGCAGGGATTCGGTCACGATTCGTCATCATGACCCCCTCTCCTCCCGCACCCAGCGACGCTGCACTGCTCCGCCCCGTACTGGTGCCGGGTCTGACCCGGCTCTGGCGCGACCGGCACACCCTGCAACTGGGGTTGAACCCGGGTCGGGCCGTGCTGCTGGAAGTGACCGATTCGCGGGTCACCCGGCTACTCGACCTGCTTGACGGCACCCGGAGCGTCCGCGGCGTCCTCGCGGACGCGGTGCACGCCCAGGTCGACCCCGGCCAGGCGCGCGGGTTGATCGACACGCTGCACGCGGCCGGGCTGGTCGTACCGGCGCACACCCTGCTCCCCCGGGAGCTGACCGGCCCGGACCGGCTCCGGCTCGCCGCGGAGGCCGCAGCACTCGCCCTGGCCGCGCCCGCCCTGCCCGGCACCCCCGCCCAGGTGCTCCGCCGACGACGCGCCGCCCGGGTGGTGGTGGCCGGGGCCGGCCGACTCGGCGCACCGGTCGCCGTGGCCCTGGCCCAGGCCGGTGTCGGGCACGTGGCGGCCGAGCTGACCGGCCCGGTGGACCCGGTCGACCTGGTCGGGTCCGGGTTGGCCGCGACCGACGTGGGGCGACCGCTCACCGAGGCGGTCCGGGACGCCGTCGCCCGCACCGCCCCGGGCACCCGGACCCACCCGGCCGGCCGACGCCCGGTCGCCCTGGTGGTGCACCTCGGCACGGACCGCCCGACGGACCTGCTCGCCACCGGGTACGCCCGCCGTCGCCAACCGCACCTGCTGCTCACCCTCCGGGAGGGGGTGCCGGTGGTCGGTCCCCTGGTCCGGCCACCGGTGGGCCCCTGCCTGCACTGCCTGGATCTGCACCGCACCGATCGCGACCCGGGCTGGCCGGGCCTGGCCGCGCAGCTCGCCACCGGCCCGGCCGACCGGTCCTGCGGCACGGCCACCCTGCTCAGCGCCGTCGGCTATGCGGTCGCCGAGGCCCTGGCCCAGGTCGACGGGGGCACCCCGGAGACGGTGGGCTGCGCGGTGGAGATCGGGTCGGCCGGCCGGTTCCGACGTCGGGCCTGGGCCCCGCACCCCGGCTGTTCCTGCTCCGGTCCCGGCCGCCCGGAGTGACGGGTGGGAGCGCGGTGGGAGTCCCACCGGGCCCGCGGAATGGGGTATGCGCCGACCCAGCCCAGCTTGGAGCAGCAGCGGGGCCGGGAAGTCGGTAACAATGGCCAGGTGACCGACATCCCGCGCCGCGCCGTGTCCCGGACCGCCAAGCTCGCCGCTCTGCCGCTCGGCTTCGCCGGTCGGACCGTCCTCGGGATGGGTAAACGCGTCACCGGCATCGCCTCCGACGTCATCTCCGCCGAGATCCAGCAACGCACCGCCGAGCAGCTGTTCAGCGTCCTCGGGCAGCTCAAAGGCGGGGCGATGAAGTTCGGCCAGGCGTTGTCGGTGTTCGAGGCGGCGTTGCCTGACGAGATCGCCGCGCCCTACCGGCAGGCGTTGACCAAGCTCCAGGAGGCCGCCCCACCGCTGCCGGTGGCGAGCGTGCACAAGGTGCTCGCGGAGCAGCTCGGGCCGGACTGGCGGGACCGGTTCGTGGAGTTCGACGACACCCCGGCCGCGGCGGCCAGCATCGGCCAGGTGCACCGGGCGGTGTGGCGGGACCCGGAGACCGGGGTGTCCCGGTCCGCCGCCGTCAAGATCCAGTACCCGGGTGCGGGGGACGCGCTGCTCGCCGACCTCAAGCAGCTCTCCCGGCTGGGCGGGATGTTCCGGGCCATCCAACCCGGCCTGGACGTCAAGCCGCTCCTGGCCGAACTGCGGGAGCGGATCACCGAGGAGTTGGACTACGAGCTGGAGGCCGAGTCCCAGCGCGCCTTCGCCGCCGCGTACGCCGACGACCCGGAGATCTTCATCCCGGCGGTGCTCTCCGCCTCGCCCCGGGTCCTGGTCACCGAGTGGATCGAGGGGACACCGCTCGCCGACATCATCCGGGAGGGCACCGACGAGCAGCGCAACTCCGCCGGTCGGCTGATGGCGACCCTGCACCTGTCCGCCCCGCCCCGGGCCGGACTGCTGCACGCCGACCCGCACCCGGGCAACTTCCGGTTGCTGCCCGACGGCCGGCTCGGTGTGATCGACTTCGGCGCGGTGGCCCGGATGCCCGAGGGCACCCCGGAGCCGATCGGCCGGTTGCTCGGGTTGTCGCTGCGTGGCGACGCCGACGCGGTCGTCGCCGGGTTACGCGAGGAAGGCTTCGTCAAGGCGACCGAGCCGATCGACGCGCAGGCGCTGCTGGACTACATCCGGCCCATGCTGGACCCGGTGGCGCAGGAGGAGTTCCGGTTCACCCGGGCCTGGCTCCGCGCCGAGGCGACCCGGCTGGCCAGCCCGAAGTCGCCCGCCTTCCAGCTCAGCCGGCAGCTCAACCTGCCGCCGTCGTACCTGCTCATCCACCGGGTGACGCTGGGCTCGATCGGGGTGCTCTGCCAGTTGGAGGCGAAGGCGCCCTACCGGGGCATCCTGGAGCGCTGGCTGCCCGGTTTCGCCCCGGTGGCCTGACCGACGCGCGGCGGCGGGCCGGCCCGGCCGACGGACGACGCGGGGGCGGTGACCGGAACCCGGTCACCGCCCCCGCGTATCGCAGGTGGTCCTAGAGAACGCCCAGGTCGCGAGCCGACTGGCTCCGGCTGCTCATCGCGACGGTACGGGCAGAACGGTGCGCCTCAGTGCTCGTGGTGGTACGACCGGCCTGAGGCTGGCGCATTCGAGCCCGGGACAACGCTTCGTGGAGTAGTTGCATCTCGGTTCCGTTCGGCAGGTGCAGCATCGTGGTCAACTTTCTCGCGGCCGATGGTCATCGGCGGGTGGGTGGAACGGATCGGGTAGGTCAGGCTGCCAGCCGGACCGCACTGCGCGAGGTGGCCACACCACTGGCCGCCATCCGCGCCTCGGCCTCGACCTGAAGGGCCGCGTCACGGGCGAGGTCCTCCTTGCGTGGACGGCCCCGGGGCCGCTTACGCGGGACGACCGCGCCACGCTCGAAGATCTCGCCGCCCCAGACGCCCCAGGGCTCGGCCCGCTCGACCGCACCGGCCAGGCACTCGACGCGCAGCGGGCAGTCCCCGCAGAGCGACTTGGCCAGCTCCAGGTCGGTGGGCGAGTCGGAGAACCACAGGTCGGGGTCGAACTTCCGGCAGGGCAGGTTCGCCTCCAGCTCGACGCTCACGTCGAGGGGGGCCAACGCCAGACTCATCTCCCGGTCACCTCTCTCTCACTTCGATCTCGTGGATCGCAATTCCGACGTACTTCGACGGGCAAAAAACTGAGGCCGCGGATCCCGGTGAGCGGGTTCCGCGGCCTCGAGGTGAGCCGGTGGTCTGAGTGTCAGACCGGTCTACCTCGAGGTGGAACGCCGCGGACATCCATGCGCTGCTTAGCGACATCAATGCCCAGACCCGTGAAGCCACTGGTCCCCTCGGCTCCCGCAGTGGGTGCAACAGTCAGGTTCAGCTCGGCCTGAACCGAGACCTGGTGCACCTGCGGGTTCGACGGTCGCGGAGAGGCAAGGGCCACCCGGACAGCCGACAGCGGAGCGAAGGCAGCTGGCATCGCCGCCGGACGCTCATAAGTGATGATCTCCACGGTTGCCACCTCCCTCACGTTCCTCGTGCCGATTCGGACTCAGCCCCCGTGAGCAGCCGTAATGGCGCTGCTCCCGAGGTGCGTCCTGAGGCTATTCCTCGCCACGGGGCGAGGGCAAACGAATTTACGACGAGATTTCGAGAGTTTTCTCCGGGCCGATCTCGTCGACCGTCGCGCCCGCCACCAACGCCAGCACCGCCTCGCCGTACAGGCCGAGTTTGCGGGGGCCGATGCCGGCGATGGCGATCAGCTCCTCGACCCGGCCCGGTCGCCGTTCGGCCAGCGCGACCAGGGTGGCGTCGGTGAAGACCACGTACGCCGGGACCCGCTGCGCCCCGGCCACCCGGGCCCGCCAGTCACCCAACCGCTCGTAAAGATTCTCGTCAATGTCCGACGGGCAGGTCGGGCAGCGGCCCAGTTTGCGGTCCGCCCCGGCGAGCAGGGTCGCGCCGCAGATCCGGCAGGACACCACCTGGGTCCGCCGACGTTCCACCGCCCGTTTCGCCCCGGCCACCCCGCCCGACCGGCCCGCACCGGCCCGCTCGCCCCCACCGGTCCGGTCCAGCTGGGGCAGGAACCGCGACGGCCGGCGGGCCCGACCACCGGGCGAGCGGGCCGAGGCGTACGACAGCCAGAGCCACTGCCGGGCCCGGGTGATCCCGACGTAGAGCAGCCGCCGCTCCTCCTCGACCTGCTCCGGGGTACGCGCGTACGAGGTGGGCAGGGTGCCCTCGGAGAGGCCGACCAGGAAGACCGCGTCCCACTCCAGCCCCTTGGCCGAGTGCAGGGAGGCCAGGGTCACCCCGTCCACCGTCGGCACGTGCTGCTGGGCGGCCCGCCGGGCCAACTCGTCGTTGAAGTCCGCCAGGGTCGCCTGACGTTCCACCGTCGCCGCCTCGCCGATCGGCAGCACCTCGGGGCTGGCCGCGTACTCCTCGGCGAGCTGGACCAGGGCGGCGAGGGCCTCCCAGCGCTCCCGGGCGGCGCCACCGGGCGGGGCGGCGTCGGGGGCCCAGCCGACCGCGGTCAACGCCTCCCGGACGGCGATCGGCAGCGGGGTGTCGCCCGGGATCGACCGGGTGGCGGCCCGCAACGCCACCATCGCCTGGCGTACCTCGGCACGCTCGAAGAACCGCTCCGCCCCCTGCACCACGTACGGGACGCCGACCTCGGTCAACGCCTTCTCGTACGCCTCCGACTGGGCGTTGGTGCGAAACAGCACGGCGATCTCCTTCGCCGGGGTGCCCCCGTCGACCAGGGTCCGGCAGCGGGCCGCCACCGCGGTCGCCTCGGCCGGCTCGTCGGTGAAGATCCGCAGCTCCGGTTCGGGACCGGGTGGGCGCTGGCCGTGCAGCTCCAGCCGCAGCCGCGCCTCGGTGCCCCGGGCCTGCCCGATCACCGCGTTGGCCAGCCCGACGACCTGCGGGGTGGACCGGTAGTCACGCACCAGCCGGACCACCGTGGCCGCCCGGTGCCGACGCGGGAAGTCGATCAGGTACGCCGAGGTGGCCCCGGTGAACGAGTAGATCGTCTGGCTGGCGTCCCCGACCACTGTCACGTCGTCCCGGCCGCCCAGCCAGGCGTCGAGCAGCCGCTGCTGGAGCGGGTTGACGTCCTGGTACTCGTCGACGACGAAGTGCCGGTACTGGCCGCGTACCTGCTCGGCGACGTCCGGGTGCTCCTCGATGCCCCACACCGCGGCCCGCAGCATGTCCTCGAAGTCGATCACCCCGGAGGACCGCTTCAACCGTTCGTACGCGGTGAAGACCTCGGCCACCGTCGCCGGCTCGTACGGCGTCTCGCGCAGCGCCCGGGCGGCGGCGACCACGTAGTCCCCCGGCTCGACCAGCGACGACTTGGCCCACTCGATCTCACCGGATAGGTCCCGGGCGGCGGCCCGGTCGGCCCGCAGGCCGACCTTGGCGGCCGCCAGGGTGACCACCCGGACCTTGCTGTCCAGCAGTTCCGGCATGGCCCGGCCGGACAGCAGCCGGGGCGCGAAGTAGCGCACCTGACGCAGCGCCGCCGCGTGGAACGTCCGCGCCTGCACCCCGGGCACCCCGAGCCCGGTGAGTCGGGCCCGCATCTCGGCGGCGGCCCGTGCGGTGAAGGTGACCGCCAGCACGTGTCGTCCGACGATCTCCCCGGTCAGCACCCGGTGGGCGATCCGGGAGGTGACCGCGCGGGTCTTGCCGGTGCCGGCCCCGGCCAGGATGCAGACCGGGCCGGCGGGGGCGGTTACCGCCGACCGCTGCTCCGGATCCAGCCCGGCGAGGACCGACTCCGCTGAGTGAACCACCACAGCGAGGAATCATCTCAGCTCCGGCCGGTGTTGTACCGGTCAGCCTGGCCTGACCGGGCCGGGGCGCGGCGAACCGTGGAGGATCCGACGATGTTGACCATGTATTCCACCCCGTGGTGCGGCTACTGCCACCGGCTGAAGTCGCAGCTGGACCGGGAAGGCATCGGGTACGAGGTGGTCGACATCGAGCAGGACCCGAAGGCCGCCGACTTCGTGATGAAGGTCAACGGTGGCAACCAGACCGTCCCGACGCTGCGCTTCGCCGACGGCAGTGCCCTGACCAACCCCTCCATCACCCAGGTCATGCAGCACCTGGCCACGATCACGGGCTGACCCCGTCGACCCGCCGCGGGGAGCGGCCGACCCCACCGGGCCGGCCGCTCCCCGCGGTTGCGGGGTCAGCGACCGGGGAGCCGGTGGATGGTGGGATCGGGCAGCGGCCGGCGGGGTGCCGGGATGTGGGCGGCCGGTGTGGGCGGGACCGGCGTCGGGGGTGTGGGCGGGACCGGTGTGGACGGGACCGGGGCGGGCGGGACCGGCGTCGGCGGGGCGGGCAGCCGAGGCGGGGTGAGCCGGCGACCCTGCCAGAGCCAGAGGCCGGCGACCGTGGTGACCACCCCGACCAGGACGAAGAGCAGTCGGTAGTCGAACACGCCGACCAGCAGTGCCCCCGTGCCGATGGAGACCGCCTGCGGCCCACTGACCAGCGCCTCGGAGGCCGCGGTGACCCGACCGAGCAGTCCCGGCGGGGTACGCCGCTGGACCAGCGTGGTCAGCCCGACCATGGTCAGTGGCAGGGACAGCCCGGCGAGCAGCAGGGCCAGCACCCCGAGGCGCAGGTCCGGCCAGGCCAGGGCCAGTGCGGCCGGACCGAACAGGGTCACCCCGGCGGCGAGCGCCCCCAGTTCGCCGACCCGACGCACGACCGTCGGCGAGAGCAGGCCGCCCACCAGGCCCCCGATCCCCTGCACGGTGATCAGCACCCCGACGAAGGCGGCGTCCCGGCGTAGTCCCTGGTCGACGTACGCGAAGATCAGTGATTCGGTGAAGCCCATCACGAGTGAGCCCAACCCGTACCCGAGCAGGGCCCGGCGCAGGGCCGCCTCGTGGGTGAGGTGGCGCAGCCCGGCGCCCAACTCCGCCGGCCACCGCAGGGTGGCGGTGGCGGGCGCGTGCTCGGTCACCCGCAGCAGCCCCACCACGGCGGCGGCGACCACGAAGCCGGTCATCGCCAGGCTGGTCAGCAGCCAGCCGCCGACCGCCGCGTACAGGGCCGCCCCGGCCAGCGGACCGCCCAGGCGCAGGCCCTGCCGGACGGTCTGCAACGCCCCGTTCGCGTCGGCCAGCAGTTCGCTCGGCACGATCTGGCGGAGCAGCCCGCTCAGGGTCGCGTGCAACGTCAGGTAGGACAACCCGTAACAGGCGGCCACCACGTAGATGATCCAGACGTCGGCCCGGTCGCGGACCAGGAAGAGCGGGCTGAGCACCAGCGCCGTGCCCAGGTTGGCGACCACGAAGAACGGTCGGCGACGGTAGCGGTCGACGACCCAACCGATCAGTGGGGCCAGGATCATCGGCGCGATGATCGCGAAGATGGTCGCGCCGGCCAGCCCGTCGGAGCCGGTCAGATCCTTGACCCAGATGGCGAGGGCGAGCAGCAGCAGCGACTCGGCCGCCATGCTGGCCAGCAGGGCGACGAAGAGCAGTCGGAAGTCGGGGCGGCGCAGGACGGTGCGCATGGGGTTCCCTCCGGCGGGGGGTGGCGTCCGGTGGACGCGTACGGGGGAACTGCCGCCAGCTGGGACGACGTCGTCCCCGGGCTCGGCCGGCACGTTCCACAGTCCTCTTTTTGACGCAAGACACGCCCTCGTCGGGACCTCCGACGCCGGTCGCGACGTCCATACTGACCGTGGGGGGCGAATTTCATACAGTTACCGTCGCGTCTCGCGACGGTCGACGGAATCGAGGACACCGTGCCTCCAGCCGTACCGAGTCCGATCCTGCGCCGACGCAGGCTCGGCAATGACCTGCGCCGCCTGCGCGAGGCGGCGGGACTCACCGGTGACCAGGTGATCGACCGGATCGGCTGGGCGTCGGCGTCGAAACTCTCCCGGCTAGAGAACGGCCGCAGCAGGCCCGACCCGGAGGACGTCAGCGTCCTGCTCGACCTCTACGGCGCCACCGCCGACCTGCGCCACGAACTGCTCGCCATCACCGACGAGGCCGGCGACATGCGCGCCTGGCGCAAGTCGTACCCGGTGATGACGCAGCAGCAGTTGGGCTGGGCGGAGCTGGAGGCGGGGTGCGCCCAGATCCGTGAGTACAACCCGGTCCTGGTGCCGGGGCTCCTGCAGACCGAGGGGTACGCCCGGCTGCGGATCCTCTCGGCCGAAGCCGCCGCCGCCGAGTCGGCGGAGCCGCCCGGGGACGACCCGGAGACCGAGGTCAAGGCCCGGCTGGGCCGGCAGTCCCTGTTGGACCGGGCGGACGGACCCCGGTACACGGCGGTGTTGGAGGAGGCGGCGCTGGGCCGGCGGGCCTGCCCGCCGGAAGTGCTGCGGGAGCAGCTCGCCCACCTCTGCGAGCTGGCCATGCTGCCGAACGTGACCCTGCACCTGCTGCTGCGGGACACCCGGATCGGGGAGTTCTACCTGCCACCGACGGCCTTCTCGCTCTACCGGTTCGCCGATTCGCAGGATCCGGAGACGTTGGCGATCGAAGGAGGCTTCATCGACGTCATGTCGACCGAGGTATCCACGGTAAATCGCTATAAAGTGGCATTTGAGTGGCTCTGCTCGGCGGCGCTCTCCGCATCGGACACCCTTACCTGGCTCTTCGCGGCAACGGGACGGCTGACCGACACGGCGGCCTCGTCCGTGGTGGCTCCGGGACCGACAGCAGCGCCGGCCCAACGCCGCCGGCAACCGGGGCGCCTGACGGAACGGTGACCAACACCGATCCGCCGGGGCCGGGCGACCGCCGCTCGTTCCGTCGAGGCAGTTCCAGAAAGCAGGAGCAGAACCATGAACGAGATCCAGACCGTGCCCGCCGACGCGCGCTGGCACAAGAGCACCCGCAGCCAGACCTCCAACTGTGTGGAGGTCGCCCACCTGCGTACCGCGACGGTCGAGGTGGCGCTGCGGGACAGCAAGGACCCGAACGGCCCGGTGCTGCTGTTCCCGAGGGCCGGCTGGCTCGGCTTCCTCGCTGGCACCAAGAACGGACAGTTCGCACTGGACTGATCCCGGTCGCTCAGGGTGGGGCCGTCGGCAGGTTTGCCGGCGGCCCCACCGTCGTCCGGCGTCCCCGAACCCGTCATCCCCCGACGGCAACCGGTCTGACCAGGCATCGGATGATCGGACAGGGACCCGGTCGATCGCCGCGTTTCACTTGCTGGGACCCCGCGCGGGCGTAACATGACGATTCAGTGACGTGGAAGTTCCACCACGTACCGGCCACCCGCGGTCCGTCCGGAGACAGCCATGCGTTTCCTGATCGTTCGTACCGACATCCGCACCGCCGCCGACATCGACCTCGCCGCCGCCTGGGCCGGCGGGGGCTGCCTACGCAACGAAACCACCACCCCGGAGTTCCGCCGGCAGACCGTCCACGCCGAGGACCGGGACGCTGCCCTGCTGCTGGCCCGCGCCCTGTCCACGGTGGGCGCGGTCCGCGCCGGCCGGCAGCGGGTCAAGGTGCTTCCGCTCGACGAACCGGGCCGACGCTCCCGCAGGCAACACCCGCCCGGCTGACCGACCTCCGTCGGCAGACCCGCACGGCGTCGGCACGGCACCCGACCGGTCAGCAGTGCCCGTCGAGCCAGCGGTGGATCAGGAAGAGGGCGATCGACGACGGCGGCGGCAGGAGCACCCGGTCGCCTTCCCCGGCGTCCACCGCCCGACCGGCCAGCACCGCGCCGATGTCCCGCCGGGTGAACCACCGGGCGTACGCGATCTCCGTCGGGTCGACCCGCACCGGCTCCCGGGGGTCCGCCTCGGCCAGGTAGCCCAGCATCAGCGAGCCGGGAAACGGCCAGGCCTGGCTGCCCGCGTACGTGATCCGCTCGACCCCGACGCCGACCTCCTCGCGGACCTCGCGCAGCACGGCCGCCTCCGCCGACTCCCCCGGCTCCACGTAGCCTGCGAGACAGGAGAACCGCCGCTGCCCCGGGGTACGCGGCCAGGTGGCGTTGTTGCCGAGCAGGCAGCGACCGTCAGGTCCACCCACCCCGTCGTGCACCAGGACGATCATCGCCGGGTCGGTCCGCGGCCACATCCGCTGGCCGTCCGTGCCCACCCGTGTCCAGCCGCCCTCGGCGACCTCGGTCCGGTGCCCCGACCGGGGTGACCAGCCGTGCCCCAGGTGCCAGTTGACCAGGGCGAGCGCCGTGGTGAAGATCCCTGCGTCCCGGTCGTCGAGCAGGTGGCCGATCTCCCGCAGGTTGGCCGCCCGGGTGCCCGGCAGGTCGGGGAGCGGGGCGTCCACCGCGAAGACCGGCACCCCGTCGGGCTCCACCCCCAGGAAGAGCGGGTACGCCTCCCCCGGCGGGCCGACCTCGGTGGCTTCCCGCAGCACCAGCACCGGCGGGTTCGCCTCGGTGTGCACCAGCGCCCGCCCGTCCCGGGTCGAGTCCAACACCAGCACCCGGGCCCGCTGCCACGCCTGCGCCAACCACTGCGGGTCGGTACGCCGGTGCGCCGCCCGGTCCAACGTGGACCGGGCCAGCGGGGGCGCGGCCTCCCCGCTCACGCCGACTCCGTCCGCACCGGGGTGAGGGCGGACAGTGGTCCGGCGACCCGCTCGGCGTCACCGAGCACCACCACGACCGCCCGCGCCGGGGCAAGATACCGGGCACCCGCCTCGGCGACGTCCTCGACGGTGGCCTTCGCCAGCCGGGCGGCGTGCTCGGCGAGGAAGTCCAGGCGCAGCCCGCTGCCCGCGTACGCGCTGGTCAACGCGGCCAGCCCGGCCTGGGTGGAGATGCCGAGCTGGAGGGTGCCCAGGGCGTACTGGCGGGCCTGCTCCAACTCGTCCACCCCGGGCGGCACCGAGGCCAGCCGGCCCAGCTCGTACGTCGTCTCCAGCAGGGCCGGGCCGGTCACCTCGGTGGCCACCTCGGCCCCGGCGACCAGCACCGACCCGGCCACCGAGTGCTCGACCGACGAGTGCGGGCCGTAGGTGTACCCCTTGTCCTCCCGGATGTTCTCCGTCCAACGGGACGAGAAGTAACCGCCGAAGATCAGATTGGCCAGTTGCAGCGCGGCGTGGTCCGGGTGGGTGCGGGGCACCGCCGGCAGCGCGATCCGCAGCGACGACTGCACCGAACCGGGCCGGTCCACCAGCAGCAGCGGGCCGGGTTCCAGCGGGGGTGCCGGCGGCAGGGCGGCACCCCGGCTGTCCCCGGTCCAGCCGGCCAGGGCCTTCTCCGCCGCGTCCAACGCGCGTTCCGGCTGCACGTCGCCGACCAGCACCAGCACCGCCTCGGCCGGGTGCACCCGCTCGGCGTGCAGCCGGCGCAGCGCCGCCGGACGGACCGCGCGGACCTGGTCCGGTTCCGGGGTCTGCACCGCGTACGGGTGCCGGCCGTAGATCCGCCGCAGCAGCGCGGTACGGGCCAGGTGGGCCGGCTGGCTCTGCGCCACCTGGATCCGGTCCACCAGTCGGTCCCGCTCGGTCTGCACCCAGTCGGCCGGGTAGCTGGCGTCGGTCAGCACGTCCGCCAGGATCTCCAGCATCCGGTCCAACCCGGTGACCAGACCCGCACCGGAGAGCATCAGCCGGTCCGGGTCGGCCCCGGCGGACAGCCCACCGCCGACCTTCTGCAACTCGGCGGCGATCTGGGTGGCGGTGAGGGTGCCGGTGCCGGCCAGCACGGTCTCGGCGAGCATCGCCCCCCGGGCCAGGTGGGTCCGGCCGAACGGCATCCACAGCCGCAACTCGACCAGGGGGACGGCGGGCCGGCGTACCGCGAGCACGGTGAGCCCGTTGGGAAGCCTGCGCTCGGCCTGCTTGGGCAGCTTGAGCCGCCGGGTCGGACCGAGCGCCGGCAGCGCCCGGGAGTTGACGGTCACTGCGTTGTCTCCGTTCGCGACTGCGGGGCTCGCAAACCCGGCTCACTCCTCGCGCTCACCGGGCACCTCCTGGGATGACCTCGATGGAGGCGCGGCGCTCCGGGCGCAGGGTGGCGGCGGCGGCGCGGACCTGGTCCTCGGTGACCTCGCCGACCAGCCGGGGCAGGTCGTTGAGCAGGCCCGGCTCGCCGCGCTGCTGTTCCAGCACCGCCATCCGCAGCGCCCGGCCGAGCACCGCGTCGGTGTCCCGCAGCAGGTGGGTGGCCATCCGCGCCTGGGTGCGGGCCAGCTCGCCGTCGGTCAGCCCGTCGGTGGCCAGCCGGTCCAGTTCCTCGTCGATCGTGCGCAACGCCTTGTCCACGTCGCCGCCGGGCGGCAGGTGCGCCTGGAGCAGCAGTGCCGTGGGGTCGCGGACGTCGAACGGGTCACCCATGAAGCCGAGGTAGCCGCCGAGGCCGGTGACGCTGCGGTCGCGCTGCACCATCCGCTCCACCAACCGGGACGCGTCCCCGTCGGTGAGCACCTCGGCGAGCACCACGTAGGGCAGGTAGCCGGCGAAGTCGACGACCGGGTCGGGCACCCGCCACGCCGAGGCCACCGCCGGCAACGGGGCCAGCTGATCGGTGTACGAGGTACGCCGCTCGACGGTCAGGTCCGGCTCGGTGAAGTCCGGACGCTCCGGGGCGGGTCGGGCCGGCACGTCACCGAAGTGCCGTTCGACGAGCGTGGTCGCCTCCGCGACGTCGATGTCCCCGCTGACCGCCAGGACGGCGTTGCCGCTGGCGTAGTAGCGGCGGAAGAAGTCGGCGGCGTCGGCGACGGTGGCGGACTCCAGGTCGTCGAAGGAGCCGTAACCGTCGTGCGCGTTGGGGAAGGTGTCGAACATGACCGGCGGCAGGGTCAGCCAGGGGAACCCGCCGTACGGCCGGTTGAGCACGTTGACCCGGATCTCCTCCTTGACCACGTCGACCTGGTTGCGCAGGTTCTCCTCGGTCAGCCGGGGGCCGCGCATCCGGTCGGCCTCCAGGAACAGCGCCCGTTCCAGGGCGTTGCCGGGAAGCGTCTCGTAGTAGTCGGTGTAGTCCAGGTGGGTGGAGCCGTTGAAGGTGCCGCCGGCACCCTGCACGTGCCGGAAGTGGGCAAGCTTCTCCAGGTTCTCCGAGCCCTGGAACATCAGGTGCTCGAAGAGGTGGGCGAAGCCGGTACGCCCCTGCGGCTCGGAGCGGATGCCGACGTCGTAGACGACCGCCACGCCGATCACCGGGGCGCTGCGGTCCGGGGTGAGCACCACCCGTAGGCCGTTGTCGAGGGTGAACCGCTCGACCGGGTATTTCGTCGCTGGAATTCTCGCTCTCCGGGTCGGCACGTGATCGACCCTAGCGTGTCGCCAGCGGCGGCACGGCCGTCCGCGACCCGCGTCTCAGTACGACACCGCGACGGGCAGGGCGGTGACCCGGGGCAGCACCTCCGCGCCGACCCGTTCCGCCTCCTCCCGGTGCGGCCAGCCGGAGAGGATGAACTCGTCGACGCCGCTGTGGGCGTACTCGTCGAGCCGGGCGGCGACCTCGGCGTAGCTGCCGACCAGGGCGGTGCCCGCACCCTCGCGGACCAGGCCGATGCCGGCCCACAGGTTCGTCGCGACGGCGAGGCGTCCGCTGCCGCCGCCGTGCAGCGCGGTCATCCGGGCCTGGCCGACGGAGTCCATCCGGCCGAACCGGGCCTGGGCGGCGGCGATCCGCTCCGGGCTCATCCCGGCCCGCAGCCGGTCGGCCTCGGCCCACGCCTCGGCGGCGGTGTGCCGCGCGATGACGTGCAGCCGCAGCCCCGTACGCAGGGTGCGGCCCTGCTCGGCGGCGCGGGCGCGGACCCGGGCCACCCGGGTGGCGATCGCCGCCGGTGGCTCGCCCCACATCAGGTACGTGTCGGCCTGCCGGGCGGCGACCGCCTCGGCGGCCGGGGACGCGCCGCCGAGGTAGACCGGGGGCGGGTCGGCCAGCGGGCTGGCGAGCCCACCGCCGTCGATCCGGTAGTGCTCACCGGCGAAGTCGAACGGGCCGCCGCGCCAGGAGCGGCGGAGCACCTCGATGAATTCCCCGGTACGGGCGTAGCGCGCGTCGTGGTCGAGGAAGTCGCCGTACGCCCGCTGCTCGGTGGGGTCGCCGCCGGTGACGACGTTCAGCGCGAGCCGACCCCCGGAGACCGCCTGGAACGCCTCGGCCTGCTGGGCGACCAGGGTCGGCAGGGCGAAGCCGGCGCGGACGGCGACCAGCAGCCCGATCCGTTCGGTGTGCTGGGTGACCGCCGCGCAGACGATCCACGGGTCGGGGCAGCCGGAGCCGACGGGGGTGAGCAGTGCGCTGAACCCGCCCGCCTCGGCGGCCCGGGCCACCTCGGTCAGATATCCGATGGTGGCGGCCCGCGCGTGCCGGGCCGCACCGGCGGTGACGGTGGCCGCACCGACCTGGTCGCCGTCGCCGGAGGTGGGGAGGAACCAGTGGAAGGTCATGTCGGCCGCCCTCTCGCCGTGTCCCGCCCGGTCTGCCTCGCCGGGGGCAGCTAAACCTATCAAGAAGGTAGGAAAACCAGGAATATCTGAGACCCGACATCCCATGATGTGGACGGTGCTTGACGTCGATGGACCCCTGGCCCACTCTTCCTACCAACTAAATAGGAATACTGCGGATTGGACAGATGATGAGACGGCTCCCCTTCCGTCGGCTGATCTCCCTCGCCACCCTCGCCGCCGTCGGCGTGGCCACGATGGGCACCACCGCCGCGTGCGGCGACGACGACAGCGCCGGCGGCGACTCCGGCCCCGTCACGCTGCGGCTGGGCTACTTCCCCAACATCACGCACGCCCCGGCCGTGGTCGGCGTCGAGAAGGGCCTCTTCGCGGAGAAGCTGGGCGACGTCAAGCTGGAGACCAAGACGTTCAACGCCGGCCCGGCCGCCATCGAGGCGATCTTCTCCGGCGCGCTCGACGCCACGTACATCGGCCCGAACCCGACGGTGAACGCGTTCTCCAAGTCCAAGGGCGAGGCCGTCCGGGTCATCTCCGGCGCCGCCTCCGGCGGGGTCGCCCTGGTGGTCAAGCCCGGGATCACCTCGGTCGACCAGCTGCGCGGCAAGAAGATCGCCACCCCGCAGCTCGGCAACACCCAGGACGTCGCCATCCGCTACTGGCTCAAGGAGAAGGGCCTCAAGACCACCAAGGAGGGCGGCGGCGACGTCAAGATCGTCCCGCAGGAGAACGCCCAGACGGTGGAGACCTTCTCCAGCGGCTCGATCGACGGCGCGTGGGTGCCCGAGCCGTTCGTCTCCCGGCTGGTCAACGCGGGCGGCAAGGTCCTCGTCGACGAGCGGGACCTCTGGCCGGACAAGAAGTTCGTCATCACCAACCTGATCGTCTCCACCAAGTTCCTCAAGGCCCACCCCGACGCGGTGAAGAAGCTGGTCGAGGGGCAGGTCGCGGCGAACGACTTCGTCAACACCAAGCCGGACGAGGCCCAGCAGGCCATCTCCGACCACATCGGCAAGATCACCGGCAAGCCGCTGGACCTCAAGCTGATCAAGCAGGCGTGGCCCACCCTGCTGTTCACCAACGACCCGATCGCGTCCTCGCTCAAGACCGGGCTGGACCACGCCGTCGCCGTCGAGCTGACCCAGCCGGTCGACCTGAACGGCCTCTACGACCTGAAGTACCTCAACGAGGTGCTCAAGACGCAGGGCCAGGCCGAGGTCACCCAGCCGTGACGTCGACCACGACACCGCCGCAGAGCGCGACCGCCGCGGTCGCGCTCTCCGGCGTGACCAAGGTGTACGGGCGCGGGACGAACGCCGTCCTCGCCCTGGACGGGGTCAGCCTCGACGTCCGGCCCGGCGAGTTCGTCTGCCTCGTCGGCGCGTCCGGCTGCGGCAAGAGCACCCTGCTCAACCTCGTCGCCGGGCTGGACCGCGCGCAGGGCGGCACCATCACGGTGGCCGACGACGCCCACCCCGGCCTGATGTTCCAGGAGCCGGCGCTCTTCCCGTGGCTGACCGTCGAGGCCAACGTCGAGGTGCCGTTGAAGCTGCGCGGGCTGCCCCGGGCCGAGCGTCGGGAGCGGGTGGCCGAGCTGCTGAGCACCGTCCACCTGTCCGACTTCGGCCGCAAACGGCCGCACGAGCTGTCCGGCGGCATGCGGCAGCGGGTCGCCCTGGCCCGCACCCTCGCCCTGGACACCCCGGTCCTGCTGATGGACGAGCCATTCGGCGCGCTCGACGCGATGACCCGGGACATCCTGCACGACGAGCTGGAACGGATCTGGGCCGAGCGGCAGCTCACCGTGCTGTTCGTGACACACAACGTCCGGGAGGCGGCCCGGCTCGCCGACCGGATCATCCTGCTCAGCAGCAGGCCCGGCCGGATCATCTGGTCCACGGAGGTGAACGTGTCCCGCCCCCGGCGTATCGACTCCCCCGAGGTGGCCGCGATCGCCTCCGAGGTCACCGACCGACTCCGTACCGAGGTGGGCCGCCATGGCAAGTGACACCCTGACCGGCTCGGCCCGCACCGACGCGGAGATCTCCGGGCTGGACGCGCTGGAGATCGCCGGTCGCGACAAGGAGGTCTCCCGGGGGGCCCGGCTCTGGGCGTCCACCTGGCCCAAGCTCGCCGCGCTCGCCATCGCCATCGGGTTGTGGCAGGTGGTGGTCTGGAGCGGCTGGAAGCCGCCGTACTCGCTGCCCGGCCCGGTCACCGTCGCCGAGGAACTGGCCCGGCAGGCCAGCGGGCGGCAACTCTGGGACGGGCTCGCCACCACCCTGCAACGGGCCGCGCTCGGCTATGTCTTCTCGGTCGCGGTCGGCCTGCTGGTCGGCCTGGCGGTGGCCCGGTCCAAGATGCTCCGGGCGGCGATCGGCTCGATGATCACCGCGTTGCAGACGATGCCGTCGATCGCCTGGTTCCCGCTGGCCATCCTGCTGTTCGAGCTGAGCGAGAAGGCGATCTTCTTCGTGGTGGTGCTCGGTGCCGCGCCGTCCATCGCCAACGGGGTGATCAGCGGCGTCGACTACGTGCCGCCGCTGCTGGTCCGGGCCGGCCGCAACCTCGGCGCCCGGGGGCTGAACCTCTACCGGTACGTCATCGCGCCGGCCGCGCTGCCCGCCATCGTCGCCGGGCTCAAACAGGGCTGGGCCTTCTCCTGGCGCAGCCTGATGGCCGGTGAGCTGCTGGTGGTCGGCATCTCACAGACGTCCCTGGGTGCCCAGCTCACCTACTCACGGGAGTTGTCCGACGCGCCCTGGCTGCTCGCCACGATGATCGTCATCCTGGTCGTCGGGCTGGTGGTCGACGCCGCGTTCGGGGCAGCCGACCGGGCGATCCGCCGCCGCTGGGGCGTACTGGACCAGGCTGGTCAGTGACGTGTACATCTCCGCGCGCAGTGACTATGCGCTCCGGGCCATGCTCGCCGTCGCCGCGTCCGGCGACGGCGAGACCACCAACTCCACGGATGGACCCGGCCGACCCGAGGGCGGCGGCGGGCCCGAGGGCGGCAGCGGCCGGCCTGACAGCGGCGACCGGTTCGGGGACGGCCGGCCCGGGGGCGGCGACCGGGCTGACAGCGGCGACCGGTCCGGGGGTGGCCGCGACCGTGGCAGCCCCGGTGGCGGCGGTGGGAGCCGTGGCGGTGGCGGTGGCGGTGAACTCGTCAAGGCGGCGTGCCTGGCGCAGGCGCAGGGTATTCCGCTGAGCTTCCTTCAGGGCATCCTGCTCGACCTGCGCCGCGCGGGTCTGCTGCACAGTCACCGGGGCACCGAGGGCGGCTACGCGCTGACCCGACCCGCCTCGCAGATCAGCGTCGGGGACGTGCTGCGTGCCGTCGGTGGATCACTGACCACCGTCCGCGGGCTGCCCGCCGAGGACGCCGGCTACCACGGGGTGGCGACCGGCCTGCGCGACGTCTGGCTCGCCGTGGACGGCGCGATCGCCGTGGTGGTCGACCAGACCACCCTGACCGACCTGCTGGTCCGCCAGGAGCATGCCCCGGCCCCACTGCCGACGCCCAGCCGCTGACCCGGTTCGACCGGTGATGCCGGCCGGCCCGCCTGCGGGCAGGGTCCGGACGCGGCGCCGTTCGGCCGCTGACCACACCCGACCGGCCGCGCCGTTCGATCGCTCACGGCAGCCGACCCGCTGACCGCCTGCGAACCGCTGGTCCGGGGTGTCCGTCCGACCGTCGACCCCCCAGGATCCGACGGTCGGACGGGCACCCGGCCCCGCGGGCCCCACGGCCCCCGCGGGGTCGACTCAGCCGGCGGTCAGCTCGACCGTCGGCGGGCGCCCCTCGTCAGGGCTGTGCAACTCGACCAGCCCGGCCGGGGCGGTCCGCCCCGGCCTCGGGTGCCAGGGCGCGAACGCCGCGACCATGGCGAGCAGGAGCCCGGCACCGGCCACGGCTAACACCACCATCAGCTCGCGTCCCGCTCCCGACTCGACGTCGCCCCCCATGGTCACCCCTCCCGTGCCCGACCGTGCCGGCCGGTTCTTCCCCCGCGAGCAAGCTTCGACCAGCCGGGCACGGTGGAACAGTCACCGATCGGACGCAATAGAGCCGGCAAACCGACCCACCCGCCACCATGATCACCGAGGGTCTCCGCCCGACCCCGCACCGTCCATCGGTCGGCGGCACCCGACCCTCACCCGGCCCGAAAGCACGATCGACTCAGCCGGGCCGATGTGCGGCATCGTCGACACGATGACACCGCAACAACGGCCCGGCTGAGTCGAACGTGACAAGGCCCGACGGACGGCCCGGCTGAGTCGAACGTGACCAAGCCCGGCGGACGGCCCGGGTCGGGCGGGACCGGTCGGTCAGGCGGTACGGGGGCGACGCGGTCGACGGGACCGGCCCGACGCCCGGTGCGACCGACCACCCTCGCCACCGCCACCGGTGCCGCCACCGACAGCGGCACGCGGCCGGGCGGCCGGGGTGGGCGTCGGGGCGACGATCGTCACCGGCACACCGGACGGCTCACGGGCCCCCGTCACCCGGGCCAGCGCTCCGTCGCCGAGGCGTACCTGGGTGGACTGCGGCTTGATGCCGGCCACGCTCATCAGCCGGGAGACGTCCCGACGCTGCTCCGGCAGGACCAGGGTGACCACCTGACCGGCCTCACCGGCGCGGGCGGTACGACCACCCCGGTGCAGGTAGTCCTTCGCCTCGGTCGGCGGGTCCACGTTGACCACCATGTCCAGCCCGTCGACGTGGATGCCCCGGGCCGCCACGTCGGTGGCGACCAGCGCGGTCACCTGGCCGGTGCGGAACTGCTCCAGGATCCGGGTGCGCTGCGGCTGGGACTTCCCCCCGTGCAGCGCCGCGGCGCGGACGCCCTTGGCTAGCAGCTGGCGGGCCATCCGGTCGGCCCGGTGCTTCGTCGCCATGAACAGGATGGTGCGGCCCTCGCGGGCGGCGATCTGGGTGAGCGCGGTGGGCTTGTCGACCGCGTCGACGTGCAGCACGTGGTGGGTCATCGCGGTCACCGTGGCGGTGCCCGGGTCCACCGAGTGCGACACCGGGTTGCTGAGGAACCGGCGGACGAGGCGGTCCACCCCGCCGTCCAGGGTGGCGGAGAAGAGCATCCGCTGCCCGTTCGGGGCGACCTGCTCCAGCAGCTTGGTCACCTGCGGCAGGAAGCCCATGTCGGCCATCTGGTCGGCCTCGTCCAGCACGGTGATGGCGACCTGGTCGAGGCGGGCGTCGCCCCGGTTGATCAGGTCGTGCAGCCGGCCGGGGGTGGCCACCAGCACCTCGGCGCCGGCGCGCAGCGCGTCCGCCTGCCGCTGGAGGGAGAGCCCGCCGACCACGGTGGCGCAGCGCAACCCCAGCGCCCGGGCGTACGGGGTGAGTGCCGTGGTGACCTGGGCGGCCAGCTCACGGGTGGGGACCAGCACCAGGGCGAGCGGGCGACCCGGGCGGGCCCGGTGACCGGCGGTGCGGTGCAGCAGCGGGAGCCCGAAGGCGAGGGTCTTGCCCGAGCCGGTGCGGCCCCGGCCGAGCACGTCCCGGCCGGCCAGCGAGTCCGGCAGGGTGGCCGTCTGGATCGGGAACGGCTCGGTGATGCCCTGCTTGGTCAGCTCGGCGAGCAGCGCCGGCGCGAGGCCGGTAGCGGCGAAGGTGGGAATGGTCATGGTCATGCGGAATGCCTTCCTCGACGCGGCACGTGTCGAGGGAGGGCGCCGAGACTCGGCGCGGTCTCCGACGGAGCAGTCCGTCGAAGACTCACAAGCACGAACCGATGGGGTACGGGCCGGTCCGCCGCAGCACGCCGCGTCCCGCCGGAGCGGGGGGCGGCGCGGCGGACCGGTCCGTCACCGGGTCCGGAGGACCCGGTGGGTGTTACGGACGATCCGAAGATCAGAGCGGGCGGATGTTCTCCGCCTGCGGGCCCTTCTGGCCCTGGGTCACCTCGAACTCGACCCGCTGGTTCTCGTCCAGGCTCCGGTAGCCGGAGGACTGGATCGCCGAGAAGTGGGCGAAGACGTCGGCGCCGCCGCCGTCCGGGGTGATGAAGCCGAAGCCCTTGTCAGCGTTGAACCACTTGACGGTGCCAATTGCCATCTGTTTCGTCTCCTTGACGGAACGTCGAACCCGCACCTGTTGCGGGCCCGAAGAGGAGCGCCCCGCGCGGGATGCGCGAATCGCCTGTTGTTTTTGGTCGCCCCGCCCGGAGAGCTCCGGACACAACAAAGAGCGCCTGGGGCCACAATCCGCCAGGCGCACACAGAGTCTCTGGAAACCAAAACTGCAACAAGAACAACCTACCACGGATCTTCGGGAGCGCCACCCCCCACCGGATTTTCCGGCAACCCGGCGATGATCGTGGTCAGCCCGTCGGCGTCCAGCAGGTCCGCCGGCCGCACCGTCACCCCCTCCCGGACGTAGTGGAAGGCCGCCCCCACCCGGTCCACCGGCACCCCGGCCAGCTCCGCCCAGGCCAGCCGGTACACGGCCAGCTGCACCGCGACCACCTCGGCCTCAACGCCGGTCGGCTGCCGGCCGGTCTTCCAGTCGACCACGTCGTACCGGCCGCCGGGGCGGGTGAACACGGCGTCCATCCGGCCCCGCACCACCACGCCGGCCAGCACCGTGGCGAACGGCACCTCCACCTCCACCGGCACCCGGTCGGCCCACTCGCTGGCCAGGAAGCGCTCCTGGAGTTCGGCCAGCGCCGCGTCGGGGGCGGCGTCCGCGTCGGCCGCACCCGGCAACTCGTCCACGTCGAGCAGCCGGTCGGCCCCGAAGCGGGCCTCCAGCCACGCGTGGAAGGCGGTACCCCGCCGGGCGTACGGGCTGGGCGGGGCCGGCATAGGCCGGCGCAGCGTACGGGCCAGCTGCGCCGGGTCCCGGCGCAGCGCCACCAACTGGGTGACCGACAGGTGCCCGGGTAGCACCACCTCCACCGCCTCGGCCTGCCGCAGCAGCTCCGCCCGCTCGGCCAGGAGCAGATCCGCCTCCCGCCGCCACCGCGCCACCTCCGGATCGGGCTCCGGACCCGCCACCACCGGACCAGCCGCCCCCCTGCCCGCCGCCGGCGTGCCCGTGGGAGGCGGGACCACCACCTGGGGGGCCGTCACCTGCGGAGACACCGCCTGCGGGGCCGTCACCTGCGGAGACACCGCCTGCGGGGCCGTCACCTGCGGGGACACCGCCTGCGGGGCCGTCACCTGCGGGGACACCGCCTGCGGGTCGCCGGGCGCCACGGCGGGCGCGGGATCGCGGCGGGCCGCGTCGGGGTCGGCGAGGAACCGACGGACCAGGGCAGCCGCCTCGGTCAACGCCGGCCGGCGGGGGCCCAGCGGGTCGGCCGGCCACTCCGCCCGCAGCACCACCTCGGTGGTCGGGTTGACCGCGTCACCGGCCGGCTCGGGCGTCCACTCGTCGACCAGCAGGCCGTCCCCACCGGCCAGGCAGGCGTCGTACACCTCGCGGAGCAGCACCGACGGGCCCCGGAACCGTTTGGTCCCCTCCCCCCACCAGTAGCCGGAGCAGAGCAGCAGCCGCCGGGGCCGGGTCACCGCCACATACGCCAGCCGGCGTTCCTCACGCTCGTCGTGGGCCCGCCAGGCGTCGGTGAAGTCGGACACCGCCCGGGCCACCCCGCGCTGGTCTATCACCTCGGTCAGGTCGAGCGTGGGCAACCCGTCGGCGTCGCCGCGCAACGGGAAGGGCAGCACCCCGAGCCCACCCAGCCAGTGGTCGGAGTTGCGGACCTGCCCGGGCCAGCTGCCCCGGGTCAGCCCGGCGACCGCCACGACGTCCCACTCCAGGCCCTTGGCGGCGTGTGCGGTGAGCACCTGCACCGCGCCCTCCACCACCTCCACCTCGCCCGGGGACAGCCCACGTTCCTCGTCCTCGGCGGCGGCCAGGTAGGCCAGGAAACCGGCGAGCGTCGCCGCCGGGGTCTCGCCGCTGAACCGGGCCGCCACGTCACCGAGCGCGTCCAGGTGCCCCCGGGCCAGTCCGGCGTCGCCGGTGCCGTCCCGGCCGGCCCGGACCGCCACCTCGACGTCCAGCCCGATGGTGCGTTCCACGTCCGCGATCAGCTCCGGCAGCGTCTGGTCCAGCCGGTAGCGCAGCAGGGCCAGCTCCATCCCGTACGACCGCAGCCGCGCGTAGCCCTCCGCCGAGTACGTCTGCGCCGGCCCCAGGTCGGCCAGCGCCTCCACCAGGGTCGCCTCGTCGAGGGTGTCCACGACGATCTCCGGCCCGTCGTCGCCGGTCAACTCCCGGCGGGCCCGGGCGATGACCCGCGCCCGCCGGTGCAGGGCGACCAGGTCACGCGGCCCGATCCGCCAGCGCGCCCCGGTGAGCAGCCGCAGCAGCGCCGCACCGTCGGTCGGGTCGGCGAGCACCCGCAGGGTGCAGACCACGTCCCGTACCTCCGGGGTGTCCAGCAGCCCGCCCAGGCCGACCACCTCGACCGGCAGCCCTCGGGCCCGCAGGGCGGCCTCGATCGCCGGGATCTGGCTGCGCAGCCGGACCAGCACGGCGGTGGCGGGGCGCTGCGGCACCGGGATGTGCTCGGGCAGCGCACCGGGCATCCGGGCCGCCCCCCGCCAGGCGGCGAGCACACTGTCGGCGATCCAGTCCGCCTCGTCGACGTACGTGGGCAGCAGCGCGCAGTGCACGGTGCCAGCGGCCCGGCCGCGCGGGCTGCGGTGCGGGATCGGGTCGCGGACGCTCAGCGCGGCGTGCAGCTCCGGCACCCGGGCGCCGGCGGCCCGCAGCGGCACCGACAGCGCGTTGGCCACGCCGAGGATCTCCGGCCGGTTACGCCAGCTGGTGGTGAGGCTCATCGCCTCGGCGGGGGCACCGTCGGCGCGGGCGAAGTCGGTGGGGAACCGGTCCAGCGTGCCGGCGCTGGCCCCTCGCCACCCGTAGATCGACTGGCAGGGGTCGCCGACGGCGGTGACCGGGTGACCGCCGCCGAAGAGGTGGTTGAGCAGCACCACCTGGGCGTGGCTGGTGTCCTGGTACTCGTCGAGCAGCACCACCCGGAAACGGTCCCGCTCGACCGCGCCGACCGCCGGGTGGTCCCGGGCCACCCGGGCGGCACGGGCGAGCTGGTCGGCGAAGTCCATCGCCTCGAAGTCGTCCTTGCGCCGGGCGTACGCCCGCACCAGCGGCAGCAGCTTCAGCCGGGTGCGTTGCAGCTGGAGGGCCTTGCGGACGTCGGCGTAGACCCGGCCCGGGTGGGACTGCACCTCGGCGAAGAACCGGCCCGTCCAGGCGGCCAGGGTGTCCGGGTCGACCAGGTGCTCGTCCAACTCGCCGGCCAGCGCGAGCACGGCGTCGGTGATGGTGCTCGGCATCCGGTCGACCTCGGACATGTCGCCGTCGTAGTTGCGCACCAGCAGGTCGACGAGCTGCCACCGGGACGCCTCGGTGAGCAGCCGGGTGGTCGGCTCGTAGCCGGCCCGCAGCCCGTGCTCGGTGACGATCCGCCCGGCGTACGAGTGGTAGGTGGAGACGGTGGGCTCGCCGGCCAGCGGATCGTCGAGCGGGTTGCGGGCCCGCCGCCCGAGCCGCCGCACCAACTGGTCGAGCCGGGTCCGCACCCGGTGCGCCAACTCACCGGCCGCCTTGCGGGTGAAGGTCAGCCCGAGGATCTGCTCCGGGCGGACGTAGGAGTTGGCGACCAGCCAGACCACCCGGGCGGCCATCGTCTCGGTCTTGCCCGAACCGGCACCCGCCACCACCAGCAGCGGCGCGACCGGTGCCGCGATGATCGCGGCCTGTTCGGCGGTGGGGGCGGGCAGCCGGAGCAGCCGGGCCAGCTCCACCGGCGTGTAGCGCGGCCCGGCGTCGGCGGCGCGCGGCGCGGGGGCGGCGGCGCTGAACAGGGTCGGCTGGGTCACCGCTCTCCCCTCGTCGCACACCACGGCCCCGGCCGCCCGGTCGTCGGTGGCGCGGCCGACACGTTCACTCCCCGCCCGCCCGGTGCTCGCCGGTGGCCGGCGGCTCGACGACCTGCCGGCCCTGACCGGAGACGGGGCAGCTGGTCCGCACCGGGCAGACCCGGCACTTCGCGTTGGCGACGGCGGCGAAGGTCGAGGCGGCCATCGTATCGGCGGTGCGCCGGACCAGGGCGGTGGCCCAGCCGGCCTCGGGGCCCTGCCCGGCGGCGGCCTGGGTCTGCTCGCGGGCGTCCTTCGCACCGGTGCCGAGCTGCACCAGCGCCGCGCCCCCGGCCTCGTCGCCGAACTCGGCGAACCCACCCGCCTCCACCGCCGCCTGGTACGCCCCGAGCTGCGGATGCTCGGCCACCTCCCGCTCGGTGACCATCGTCGACTTGCCGGTCTTGAGGTCGATCACCACGAGCCGGCCGTCCGCGTCGACCTCCAGCCGGTCGACCCGGCCGGTCAGCTCGATCGGACGCGTCGGGTCGTCGAGGCGGACCGCGAACTCGTGTTCGATGGCGAGCAGCCGGCGCGGGTTGCCGGCCAGCCAGCGCAGCAGCTTGTCCACCATGGCCTCGGCGCGTTCCCGTTCCGGGCCGACCATCCACCGGGCCGCCAACTCGATCGCGTCGAACCGGGCGGCCACGTACTCCAGCAGGGCCGTGCGGTCGGCGCTGGCGTCCTCGGCCAGCATCGCGGCGGCGTGCACCAGGTTGCCGACGCCCTGGGCGGCGCTGGCCGGCCCGCTGCCGCCGTGCCGTTCGAGCAGCCAGCGCAGGCTGCACCGCAGCGCGCTCTCCATCCCCGACGGGGTGACCCGGACCGGTTCGCCCTCGTCGGCCAGCGGCCGGTCGTCGGAGAGGCTGCGCAGCCCCCACCAGTCGTCCGGGTGCGCGCCGGGGATGCCGGCGGCGGCCAACCGGGCCAGTTCGGCCGCCGCCGCGCGCCGCCGGGCCACCGACGCCGCCGGATCGACGACTGCGGTACGCAGCTCCGCCACCAGCGCGGAGAGGGTGAGCGCCCGGGGTGGCCGCCCCACGGGCAGCTCCCGGGCCGGTCCCTCCCCCGGTTCCCCGGCCGGGTCCTCACCCGGCCCGCCGGGCAGGTTCTCGCCCGGGCTTCCGGGCAGGTCCTCGCCCGCCTCCCCGGGCTCCCCGCCGGATGACCGACCCGGCCCACCGTCGGCCGGCCGACCCGGTTCACGCTGGGCCGCCGCGTCTCCCACGTCGCCCCCACCGGTCGCGCCGCTGTGGGCAGCCAGCAGATCTTGAGGGGAGAGCACCCCTCCGGGGGCCGTTTCCCGCCAAGATCTCTGGCCGCCACCGACGGCGGCGGGCGGGGTGGCGGGGCCGGGCGGGGTGGGGCCGCCGTCGGGGGAGATCGGGGTCGGGCCGTTTCCGGTGGGGCCGTCTCCCGCCGGGCCGTCTCCGTACTGGCCGGTGACGCCGAGTTCGTGCAGGAAGCGGCTGGGCTGCTCCTCGTGGTCGTCGCCACCGACGGCCGCCGAGGCGACGGCGGTGACCAGCAGCCGACGCCGGGCCCGGGTCACCGCCACGTGGAACAGCCGGCGTTCCTCGTCGAGCAGGGCGGAGGTCTGCCCGACCAGGCCGGCCCGGGTGCCGGTGCCGTCCGCCCGGCCGACCAGCACGTCGACCAGCCGTTCGGAGCCGAGCAGGCTGCCGCGCAGCCGCAGGTCGGGCCAGACGCCCTCCTGCACGCCGGCCACCGCGACCAGATCCCACTCCAGTCCCTTGGCGGCGTGCGCGGTGAGCAGGCGGACCGCCTCACCCCGGTCGGCGCTGGCCGCCAGGGTGTCCGCCGGCAGGTCCTGGCCGAGGACGTGGTCGAGGAAGACCTCGGTACGCGCGCCGGGCAGCCGGTCGACGAACCGGGCCGCCGCGTCGAAGAGCACCAGCACCGCGTCGAGGTCCCGGTCGGCGGCCTCGGCCCGCCAACGCTGGGCGGTCTCGTGCTCCCCGGTGGCCTCCCGGCCCCGGTTGATCGCCCCCGCCCAGCGTTCGGCGAGCCCGCTGGCGTCCCACACCGCCCAGAGCACGTCCTCGGCGGTGGCCCCGGGCACCGCCGCCGCCGTCCGCGCGGTGGCGAGCAGCTCCGCCACCGTCCGGGCCGGCTCGACCCAGCGGCGTTCGATGCCGGCCAGCTCCGCCGGGTCGGCCAGCGCCTCGACGATCAGCTCGCCGGAGGGCCGCCGGTCGCCCCGGGCCAGGGCGAGCGCCCGCAGCCCCTGCCGCAGCCGCCGCTCGGCCAGCGGGTCGGCCCCGCCCAGCGGCGAGTGCAGCAGGGCGACCGCGGACTCCTCGTCCAGCCGGGCCGGTTCGAGCGCGCAGCGCAGCAGGAGCAGCAGCGGGGCGACCGCGGGTTGCAGGTGCAGCGGCAGGTCCTCGCCGTGCACGACGGTGGGCACCCCGGCGGCGTGCAGTGCCCGCCGCAGCGCCGGCAGGTGCAGGTGGGTCGAGCGGACCAGCACCGCCATCGCCGACCAGGGCACCCCGTCGAGCAGGTGGGCGGAGCGCAGCGCGTGGGCCAGCCAGGCGGCCTCGCTGGTGGCCGAACGGAAGGTACGCACCTGCACGCTGCCGGGTGGCGCGTCGGGCAGCGGTCGCAGCCGCCGGTGCCCGGCCGGCCCGCGCAACCGCCGGGCCAGGCGACCGGTGGCCCCGAGCAGCACCGCACCCGCCCGGTAGGAGGTGGTCAGGGTGACCTGCGCCGCCGGGGCCCCGGAGGCCGTCCGGAACCGGTGCGGGAAGGCGGTCACCACGGCCGGGTCGGCACCCCGGAAGGCGTACGTGGAGGAGTCCGGATCGGCGAAGGCCACCAGGGAACGGCCACCACCGGCCAGGACGGCCAGCAGGTCCTGCTGGGCCGGGTCGGTGTCGGCCAGTTCGTCGACGTAGACGTGAGCCAGCCGGCGACGCTCGGCCTCCAGCAGCTCCGGATCGTCGAGGAGCATGCCGGTGGCCGCCCGCACCAGCTCGGCCGGGTCGTACGCCACGGAGCCCCGGTTGCTGACGTCGCGCAGCGCGAGGACGGCGACGTACTCCCGGAGGAACCGGGCGGCGGCCGGCCAGTCGGTGCGGCCCAGCTTCTCCCCCAGCCGGGCCAGCTCGACCGGCCCGACGCCGCGTTCGGCGGCCCGCATCAGCAGGTCACGCAGCTGGCCGGCGAACGCCCGGGTACGCAGGGCGGGGAGCAGGTCGTCCGGCCAACCGACCGGGTCGTCGTCGGGTTCAGTGCCGACGACGTCCAGCAGCTCCCGGATGATCAGATCCTGCTCGGGGCCGGTGAGCAGCCGGGGGGACGGCTCGCCGCGTTCGGCGGCGGCCCGGCGCAGCAGGCCGAAGGCGTACGCCGGGAAGGTGCGCACCAGCGGCTCGCGCAGCACCCGGTGGCCGTCGGCGGCGATCCGGGCCTCGATCCGGTGCCGCAGCCCGGTGGCCTGCCGACGGCTGAAGGTGAGCACCAGCAGGCGCTCCGGGTCGACCCCCTCGGCGACCCGGGCGGCGACCGCCTCGACCAGGGTGCCGGTCTTGCCGGTGCCCGGCCCGCCGAGGACCAGCATCGGCCCGGCGGTATGCGCCACGACCTCCGCCTGGAGCGGATCGGGCCGACGCGCCGGCAGGTGGGTGGCCCCACTCGCCGTTGCCCGGGGCCGCAGCTCCCCCCGGGGGTACGCGGCATCGCCCGCCGACCCCCCGGGCCGCGGCTCCCCCTCGACGCCTGACCCGGCCCGATCCGGGCCCACGGTCGCCCCGCCGTGCCGACCGTCCCCCCGGACGCTCGCGGCGGACCGGCCGCCTTCCGGGCCCGATCCGGCAGGTCGGCGCACCAGCCGGTACCCCTGCACCCCCACATCCCACCACGCGGGTACGACACCACCCACCGCACCACCCCGCCCGGGCCCGACCGGTGGCCGGCGGTCGGAAGTCGGTGCCGGCCACCCCGCCCGGACCCGCACCGCCCGGCCCCGACGACGGGTGGGGATCAGGGCAGTCGGGACTCCAGGGCGTCCAGCGCGGTGGAGACGGTGGGGGCGACAGTGAGCAGGTCCAGGCCGGCCGGCTTGAGGAAGGTCTGGTCGGTGATGGTGCCCAGCCAGTCGAGCAGCGGACGGTAGAAGCCGTCGGTGTCGACCAGCACCATCGGCTTGGTGTGCATGGCCAGGGTGGCGGTGGTCCAGACCTCGAACAGCTCGTCCAGGGTGCCCAGTCCGCCGGGCAGGGTGAGGAACGCGTCCGACTTCTCGATCATGACGGTCTTGCGGCTGGCCATGCCGTCGGTGACGAGCAGTTCGTCCGAGGCCAGGTCGGCGACCTCCAGGTCCACCAGCGCCTGCGGGATCACCCCGACGGTACGCCCACCGGCCGCCCGCGCCCCGTCGACGAGGGCGCCCATCATGCCGACGCAGCCGCCGCCACTGACCAGCGTGTGCCCGCGCCGGGCCAGCTCCGCGCCGGTCTCGGCCGCCAGATCCAACCAGCGCTGGTCGAGGGTACGGGAGGACGCACAGAAGACACAGATCGCCGCCACCGGCTCAGCCCTCCCGACCGTCGACGACACCCCGGCCCGCCCCGGACCCCGACCCACCGGACCCTGACTCACCGGACCCCGGCTCACCCGGCCCGGCCTGACCGGACGCGGGGCTGCCTGGCGGCGGGCTACCGGAATCGCCGCTGCTCGACGTCGGACTGCCGGACGCGTGGCTGCCCAACGGGTGGCTGCCCGACGCGGGACTGCTTGACGGGTGACTACCCGACGCGGGACTGCTCGACGGGTGGCTGCTCGACGTCGGACTGCCGGACGAGAGGCTGCCCGACGCGGGACTGCCGGGCGAGAGACTGCCCGACGCGGGACTGCCCGACGCAGGGGTGTCGGGCTTCGTGTCGGTGGCGTCTGCGACGGCGGCGGCCCGGCGGGCGGCCTGTTGGTCGGCGGCGGTCCGGGCGACCGCCTCCTCGCGTACCGCCTCCTGGTCGACGGCGAGGGCCGCCTCGGCCTCGACGATGTGCCGTACCGCCGCGTCGACGTCGTCGGTGAGACAGATCAGCTCCAGGTCCACCGGGCCGATCTTGCCCTCGGCGGCCATGCTGTCCCGCAGCCAGTCGAGCAGCCCCCGCCAGTAGTCGGTGCCCATCAGCACCACCGGGAAGCGGGTCACCTTGCCGGTCTGCACCAGGGTGAGCGCCTCGAACAGCTCGTCCATGGTGCCGAAGCCGCCGGGTAGCACGACGAACGCCTGGGCGTACTTGACGAACATGGTCTTGCGGGCGAAAAAGTAGCGGAAGTCGATGGCCAGGTCGACCCAGTCGTTGAGCCCCTGCTCGAAGGGAAGTTCGATGCCCAGCCCGACGGAGAGGCCGCCGGCTTCGCTGGCACCCCGGTTGGCCGCCTCCATCACTCCTGGGCCACCGCCGGTGATCACCGCGTAACCGGCCCGGGCGAGGCCGGCCCCCAACTCCTCGGCCAGCCGGCACTCCGGACTGTCGGGTTTACTACGCGCGGAGCCGAAGACACTCACCGCGGGCGGCAGGTCGGCCAGCGTGTCGAAGCCCTCGACGAACTCGGCGAGGATCCGCAGCGCCCGCCAGGCGTCCTTGGTTTTCCAGTCGCTGCGCCCCCGGGAGTCCAACAACCGCTGGTCAGCGGTGCTGGTGGGGATCGCGCCACGGCGCAGCGTGACCGCTCCCCGGTGCCGCTCCGGATCGCGGCCCGGCCGCCGCCCGTTGGTCTGACTCATGACAGCCACCGTAGTGGAGGCGCACGTCAGGGCGGTGCCGGCCGACAGGTCGGAGAAAAAGTTCGCGATCATGGGCAACTAATTCTGTCGCCCGTACGTCTTACTATTCACATACCGGGTATGGCCCGGCGCGCGCCTTCGGGGGAGGAGCAAGCGTGATCAGCAACAACGAGCGGATGCGTATCCGTCGGCAGATGCAGCGACGGATCAACGAGGTGGTGGCCGAGCGCCGCCGCGCCCGACAGCTGGAGGTGCCGGTGGAACCCGCCGCCCAGCCCGTCGAGCCCACCGAACCCGACAATCCCCGCCTCACCACCGTCTGACACCCACCACCCGACCCACCAGCCCCACCCCGCGCCCCACCCAATCAGCCTCACACCCCACCAGCCCCATCCAATCAGCCTCACCCCGAGCCTCACCCACCCAGCCCCACCACGGCCCCGGCGGTCCCCGACCCCGGGGCCTCACCATGCATCCCCCACCCCTTCCAACGCCCACACCCCACCCGCACCCCTCCCCCGCATTGGTGATCAAGAGGTTTGCGGCTGGTGATCAAGAAGTTTGTGGGCCGGGAGAGCGCTCCCCGTGACGCAAACCTCTTGATCACCGGGCCGAGCCGGGGCGCGGGCGGGGCGCGGGGTGGGTGGGGTGGGGTGGGGTGGGTTAGGCGGGGGTCAGCCAGCGGTGGAGGGTGGCGGCGCCGTCGCGGATCTTGGTCAGTTCGACGTGCTCGTCCTTGTGGTGGGCCAGGTTGGGGTCGCCCGGGCCGAAGTTCAGTGCCGGGATGCCCATCGCCGCGAACCGGGCGACGTCCGTCCAGCCCAGCTTGCCCCTCGGGGCCGAACCCACCGCAGCCAGGAACTCCTGGGCCACCGGGGCCTTGAGGCCGGGGAGTGCGCCGGCCGCCGCGTCGGTGACCGTCAACTCGTAGCCGGCGAGCACTTCGCGCAGGTGCGCCTCGGCTGCCGCCGGGTCGCGGTCCGGGGCGAACCGGTAGTTGATCTCGATCTCGCAGCGGTCGGGGACGACGTTGCCGGCCACCCCGCCACCGATCCGCACCGCGTTCAGGCCCTCACGGAAGTCGCAGCCGTCGATGGTGACCCGCCGCGCCTCGTACGTCGAGAGTCGGCGCAGCACCTCGCCCGCCCCGTGGATGGCGTTCACCCCACGCCAGGACCGGGCCGCGTGGGCCCGCTCGCCGTGCAGGGTGACGACCGCCCGCATGGTGCCCTGACAGCCGACCTCGACGATGCCGTACGTCGGCTCCAGCAGCACCGCGAAGTCGGCCTGGAGCCACTCCGGGTGCGCCCCGCCGACCAGGGTGAGCCCGTTGTACCGGGACTCGATCTCCTCGGCCTCGTAGAACAGGTACGTCACGTCGTAGCGGGGGTCGGGCAGGGTCACCGCCAGGTGCAGCGCGAAGGCCACCCCGGACTTCATGTCGGAGGTGCCGCAGCCGTACATCAGGTCGCCGCGCATGGTCGACGGGAAGTTGTCGTTGAGGGGCACCGTGTCCAGGTGCCCGGCGAGCACCACCCGGGAGTCCCGGCCGAGGTCCGTGCGCGCCATCACCGTGTTGCCGTGCCGGAAGGTGCTCAGGTGCGGCACCCGGCGCAGCACCTCCTCGACGCAGTCGGCGATCGCCTTCTCGTCGAGGGAGACGGACTCGATGTCGACCAGGGCACGGGTCAGCGCCACCGGATCGGCCAGGACCTCGGGGGTAAGCGGGTTCTCCATGGTTCGCACGGTACCGTCCTGAACGGTGGGCGCGAGGGGTGAGCCCATCGGCCCCGCAGCCGCGAACGAGAGGGTAGAACAGTGACGTCCCAATCCGCCTGGGGAATCGGCGTGGCCACCGTGACCGCCGCCGAGCAGGTGCTCGACACCTGGTACCCGACCGGCAAGCTGGGCCTGGGTGAGCTGCCGCTGGTCCCCGGCGAGGACCAGGCCGACGTGCTCGACCTGCCGCCCGGCGCGATCGGCGAGCGGGCCCTGCCGGGTCTGCGTACGGTGCAGGTGGTCACCGTGATCGGCGCGCTGGACGAGCCGATCAAGGACGCCGCCGACGCGTACCTGCGGCTGCACCTGCTCTCCCACCGCCTGGTGCGGCCCAACGAGCTGAACCTCGACGGCATCTTCGGCAAACTGGCCAACGTGGCCTGGACCTCGGCCGGGCCGTGCCCGCCGGAGCGGGTCGACGAGCTGCGGGTGATCGAGCGGGCCGCCGGCCGCCACCTGGCCGTGTACGGGGTGGACAAGTTCCCCCGGATGACCGACTACGTGGTGCCCGCCGGGGTGCGGATCGCCGACGCGGACCGGGTCCGGCTCGGCGCGCACCTGGCCGCCGGCACCACCGTGATGCAGGAGGGCTTCGTCAACTTCAACGCCGGCACGCTGGGCACCTCGATGGTCGAGGGCCGGATCGTGCAGGGTGTGGTGGTCGGTGACGGCTCCGACATCGGCGGCGGCGCGTCGATCATGGGGACCCTCTCCGGTGGCGGCACCGACCGGGTCCGCATCGGTGAGCGGAGCCTGGTCGGCGCGAACGCCGGGGTCGGCATCTCGCTCGGCGACGACTGTGTGGTCGAGGCCGGCTGCTACATCACCGCCGCCTCCAAGATCACCCTGCCGGACGGCCGGGTGGTCAAGGCCCGTGAGCTGTCCGGCGTCGACGGGCTGCTGTTCTGGCGTAACTCGGTGACCGGCGCGTTGGAGGCGAAGCCGCGCACGGGTCGGGGCATCGAGCTGAACGCCGCCCTGCACGCCAACGACTGAACCGCCCGAAACGCCGACGACCGGGCCGCCCGGCACGCCGACGACCGGGCCGCCCGAAACCCCAACAACCGAGCGGCCCGGCACGCCGACGACTGAGCCGCCCGGCGGCGTGCGGGCCGCCGTGGGTGCGCGCACGGGTCCGGGCCCGCGACGTCACCGTCGCGGGCCCGGACGTCGGGTCACTTCAGGCGGTACGCCTGGATGATCCGGGTGCTCGCGGTGTTGCCGTCGGTGTCCCGGGCGGTCGCCCGCAGGGACGCGTACCCGGCACCGGCCGGATGCTTGACCAGCGCCACCGTGCCCTGGCCCGGCACCTTCACCACGGTCGCCCGCCGCCAGGTCTTCCCGCCGTCGTACGACACGTCGACGCTGAGCTTCGCCAGCTTGGCGGTGCCGGCGCCCTCCTGCCGCCGCACCTGGACCGGCACGGCGAAGACCTGCCCGGCCGGGGCGGTGTTGTCGGCGTTCAGCCGCGGGGTGAACCGGATCTCCGACAGCTGCAGCCGCTTCGGCGTGTCACCCGCCACGTGCCCCGAGCGGAAGGTCCAGCTCGCCTCCACCTCGGTGCTGAGGTCGGTGAGGTTCCGCTTGGCCCCGACGGTCAGCTTGTACTCGGCGTCCCCCTTCGGCACGGTGAACTCGCCGTACCCCGAGGTGTCGAGCTCCTCCACCAGCTTGCCGTTGCGCCACAGGACGGTACGGGCGGTGTCGTTGAGCGACACCCCGATGTGCCCGGCCGCGTCACTGTGCAGTGCCACGCTCACCAGGATGGTGTCCCCGACCCGGGTGACGCTCTCCTCCGGCCAGCGTGGGGTGGGCAGGGACGGCCCGAGCGGCGCGGCCCCCCAGGTCTCGGTGACCCGGCGGCCAGCCTGGTAGGCGGCGGACCGGCTCAGGAGGATCGCCTGGAGGTCCAGCCAGCCATCCTCGGTCCGGGTACCGAAGTCCAGTTCGGAGTCCCAGCGCACACCCTTGGTGCTGTAGTGCTCGACCCGCTGACCGGGCACGTCGGTGGCGAGCCCGACGGCCCAGCCGCCGGTGTTGTAGCCGTTGTCCGGGAAGACCAGCCGCTCGGCTTCCATCTTCGGGTACGGGTCACGGAACCTGTGCACCACCGTGGCCAGGTCACGCTTGCGGTAGTCGCGGACGAAACCGCTGGGCAGCCTGCCCGGGATGGTCTCGGCCAGCGCGTACAGGTAGGGGCTGTGCTCGGCTTCGAGGTCGGCCCACTGGCTGTTGACGGTGGCGACGAACTCGTCGGCCGACACCGCCTTGCCGAGCTGCCCGGTGGACAGTCCGTCGAAGGTGTCGAAGGAGACGATGCCGGAGCCGAAGCTGCCGCCGTCGGGGGTGAGGAAGTTGGCGCTGACGTCGACCAGGGCGACCTTCGCGTCGGCCTGCGGGACGGTCATCCGCACCGGCTTGGCCTTGCGCAGATCGATGGTGACCGCCGTGTCGCCGTCGACCACCAGCTCCGGCTGGGCGAGCAGGGCCAGCCCGTCCGACTGCTCGTCCGGCCCCGGCTCGAAGAAGACGCTGCTCAGCCCGTACCTGCCCTTGGGGACCCGGACCTCGGCGACGCCGTCGAAGTCGGTGACGTCCACCAGGTCGTACCTGGTGAGGTCGGCCAGGGTGGTCGAGTAGTCGCCGCCGGGCTTTCCGCTGCGGTCGAGGTGGGTGAGCGTGACGGTGTAGCTCTCCACCTCCCGGTGCACGGCCAGCGGGGTCACCGCGACGGTGGACCCCGACCGGGCCACCACCCGACCGGTCCAGTAGCCGTCGACACCGAGTCGGGTGTCGGCGGTGACGGTGGTCTCGGCCCGACCGCCGGCCGGGACGGTGATCCGGTTGACGCCGAGGGTGAACATGCCGGCCGGCGCGGCCTTCCCGCCCGGTCCCTGCACCTCAAGGGTCAGGTCGAGGGTGACCGGGGCCGTCCCGGCGTTGTGCCAGGCGACGGTCCGGGTGATCGGGGCGTCGTCGCCGTGCGGCCAGAGGGCCCGGCCGAACGAGACGCTGACCGGGTCGGTGGTGACCTGCTCGGTGATCGCCCGGGTCAGGTCCACCCGACCGGCGCCCTGCTCGTATGCGGTCTGCGTGGGGTGCGGCTTGGCGGCGGCCATCAGGGTCGCCTTGAGCTGCCCGGCCTTCCAGCCGGGGTGCTGCTGGGCCAGCAACGCCACCGAGCCGGCGACGTGCGGGGTGGCCATCGAGGTGCCGGAGAGTGCGACGTACTGCGTCCCCACCGGGTCACCGATCTGGCCGTCGACGGAGCGGGCGGCCACGATGTCGACGCCGGGTGCGGTGATGTCGGGCTTGAGCGCGTCGTCACCGACCCGGGGACCCCGGCTGGAGAAGTCGGCCAGTTCGTCGTCCCGGTCGACCGCGCCGACGGTGAGCGCGGCGTCCGCGGTGCCCGGTGAGCCGACCGAGCCGTCCCGGCCGTCGTTGCCGGCGGCGATGACGAAGAGGCTGCCGGTCTGGGCGGTCAGCGTCTGGACGGCTTCCTCCAGCGGGTCGACCTCCGGGGTGTCCGTGCCGCCGAGGCTGAGGTTGACCACGGCGGCCTTCTTGTCGACAGTGGCCCACTGCATGCCGGCCAGGATCGACGACTCGGCGCAGCCGAACTCCTCGCAGACCTTGCCGTCGAGGAGCTTCGCGTCCGGCGCGACGCCCTTGTACTTCCCACCGGAGGCGGCACCGCTGCCGGCGATGGTGGACGCGACGTGGGTGCCGTGCCCGACGGTGTCCTTCTGGTCCGGCGTGTCGCTGAAGTTGCGTGCCTCGCTCACCTTGCCGGCCAGGTCCGGGTGGGTGGCGTCGACGCCGGTGTCCAGCACCGCGACGGTCACCCCCTTGCCGGTGTAACCGGCCGCCCAGGCGGTCGGCGCACCGATCTGGGGCACGCTGTGGTCGAGGGAGAGTGCGCGACGACCGTCCAACCAGATCCGCTCGACGCCCCCTGCCGCGCCGAGTCGGGCACTGCCGGCACCGGTGAGCGTGGACCAGACCGCGCCGGCTGAGGACTTGCCGGCGGTCAGGGCCGCGCCCTGGATCGCCGGGAGCTCGCGGGTCACCCGGGTGCCGGGCAGCGCGGTCGCGCCACGCCGGGACTGCTCCGAGCGGTACGACACCAGCAGTGGCAGATTGTCCCGGTGGGCGTCGTCGTAGCGGGCGGCGATCAGCGCGGTGACGTCGAACAGCCGTCGGTCGACCTGGCCCGAGCGCAGCAGCGGCAGCGCGTCGCGGGGCACCACGTTGAGGTGGCCGTGTTCGCGGCGGACCAGGAACTGCTGGTGCTTGCGGCCGTCGCCGGGGCGCACGGCGGCGCCACCGGTGCGGGTGACGGTGACCTGGTCCCCGGTGATCAGGGTGACCGTGGTGGAGCCGGCGGCCGGCGTGGTGGGCCGGGGCGCGGGCGGGGCGGCCGGGGCGGCGTTCGCGCCCGTCGCCGGCAGACCGAGAGCCAGGGCGAGCACCAACCCGCCGGCCGCGGTTCTTCTGCTTCCGTGCAACGGATCCTCCTTCTGGAGCGTTTCATGACCGGAGTCACATCGACGCCTAGAATTACATACTCGGTATGCAAATAGAAGGCCGAATGATGACCGTCCGGACACATTGCTGCGACAGGACCGACCCACTTCCCGCCCCGGGGACGACCGACCGGTGACCATGACCTGGTGACGTCCATGAGGGAACGCATGCTCGCCGGCGAGCCGTACATCGCGAACGAGCCCGAGATCATCGCCGACCTGGACCGCGCGGCGCGGCTCACCGAACGCTTCAACCGCAGCGCCGCCGACGACCCGCAGGGCCGGCTCGCCGCCCTGCGCGACCTGCTCGGCAGCGTCGGCGAGGACGCCTGGGTACGTCCGCCGCTGCACTGCGACTACGGCTGGCAGACCCACCTCGGGGCCCGCAGCTTCGTCAACTTCAACGCGGTCCTGCTCGACGTGGCCCGGATCACCATCGGCGCGGACGTCCAGATCGGACCCAACGTGCAGCTGCTCACCGCCACCCACCCGGTCGAGGCGGAGCCCCGCCGGGCCAAGTGGGAGTCCGCCCAGCCGATCACCATCGGCGACAACGTCTGGCTCGGCGGCGGAGTGATCGTCCTCGCCGGAGTGACCATCGGGGCGAACACGGTGGTCGGGGCCGGCGCGGTGGTCACCCGCGACCTACCGGCCAACGTGGTCGCCGTGGGTAACCCAGCACGGGTGATCCGAACCCTGAAATAGCAGGCTGAGCTGCGAAAACACCGGACAGATCGGTGGGCGAATCAGAAAATCCGATGCACTCTGGGTAGTGACGACGTCACCAGGGAGCACCGATGGCCGAGCGCGTACTCGAACTCCGGGTGCACGGCGTGTCGAACACCCCGCCCGACCAGATCCTCGGTCTGCCCACCGACCCGACCGGTGTCGGCCAGCCGCCCCGACTCGTCTCCGGCGGTAACGTCACGGGCTTCTACCGCGCCAGCGACTCCGCCCCGGACGACCCGGTCGTCGTCGAGGCGTACAGCTGGGGGCAGTTGACCTCGGGGGCGCGGACCGCACGCGACGTCGAACGGGCCCTGTGGACGCTGCTGCTGCCGTTCACCCTGGCCAACGTCGCCCTGTACGCCCGCCCCGGCATCCCACCCGACCCGGACACCGAACGCTGGGGCAGCCGCTCCGGCATCACCGCCTGGCTGATCCGGCTGTTCTGCCTCAGCCTCACCGGCACCCTGGTGCTCGCCGCCGCCGGCATCGGAGTCGACCTGATCGCCTGGCAGTGCGTCGACCACGAGTGCCTGCGGCGACTGCCCGGCTCGTGGGAGTTCCTCGGTCGGGGCTGGTGGCGCGCGGACGCCCACGCGCTCGCCGTCGGCCTGCTGGTCCCGCTGGCCATGCTGCTGGTGCTCGGCGTCGTCGCCTGGCGCACCTACCAGTACGAGGCCGAGATGCCCGCCGAACCCCGCTCCCCGCTGGCGGACCACGGCGAACACCCCACCCCGCCCGCCCTGGCCAACCCGTTGCAGGACCCCACCTTCTGGGGCGGGGAGGGTCAGCTGCGCCGCGCCGCCGTCCTGCACCTGTGCGTCGGCGCGGCGCTCGCCGCCGCGGTACCCGTCGGCGCGGTGCTGGTGATGGACCCGGCCCGGGGCGTCCGGGCCGTGGTCGCCGCCCCGACCGTCGCCGCCCTGGTCGCGGTCGTGGCGATCGCGGTCGTGGCGGTGGGCCGACCCTGGCTGACCCGGCGCAGCGGGGCCACCCCGCTCGGCGCGTGGAGCATCGCCGTCGGCGTGCTCACCGGCGTCGCGCTGGTCGGCACCTTCACCCTCCTGCTGCTGCCGGACGGCCCCGCCGGCAGCCCGCTGGCGCAGTGGCGCCCACCGGCCGGATGCGCCAGTGACCCGGGCCTCGCCGGCTGCCTCACCGACCACTCCCTGCCCGGCTACGACGGGCTCGTCGCCTGGCTCGCCACCTACCAGGTACTGCTGCTGATGGCCATCGGCACCGTCGCCCGGTCCGGACGACGCGCCCTGCTCGTCCCCGGCACGGTCGCCGTGCTGCTGCCCCTCGGGATGGCCTGGCGCGACGGTTGGCTGTCCGGCCTCCCCACCGCCCCCGACGGACTGCGGATCTGGATGCTCGCCGCACCGGCCGTCGCGGTCGCCGCCACCGGTCTGCTGCTGCCCCGCACCGGCAGCGACGCCGACCAGCAACCGCTCGGCGCGCACACCGACATGGCCTGGGGCGGTCGGGGGGCCGCCGTGATCGCCGGCTTCGGCTGGATGATGGCCATCGCCTACTGCGCCGGCCTGCTCTACTGGGTCACCGACCGGCTCGACGGTCCCGCCTCACCCAGCGGGTTGTCGCCGATCGTGCCGCCGCTGCCGGTGATCTGGGCCGGCCTGGCCTTCACCGTCGCCACCGCCGCCCTGCTCGGCACGCTGATCCACGCCGGGATGCTCTTCCGCCGGCTGCGCCGCGCCGAGTACACCCGGCTCACCGCCCGCCGGCGGGACCTCTCCGCGCACGACCTGCGCCGCTGCCGGGACGTCAGCACGTTCCGCGCGCTGCACCGACTCGTCGGCGAACACGCGGTACGGCTGATCGGCTGCTACGCCACCGTCGCGGCGGTGCTGGTGGCCCTGTCCTGCGTGGCCGCGCTCACCCGTACCCGCCCCACACCGGCCGGCGCGTCGGGCTGGTCCGGCCTGGTACGAGCCGCCGCAGACCTCGGCGACACCATGCTGGGCTGGCTCCCCATGGTGGTCGCCGGCCTGGGTCTGCTCGTCTACCGCAACGACACCGTCCGGCGCAGCGTCGGGGTGCTCTGGGACATCGGCACCTTCTGGCCGCGCGCCGCGCACCCGCTCGCCCCGCCCAGCTATGCGGAACGGGCCGTACCCGAGTTGCAGACCCGGGTCGCCGGAATCCTGGCGCTGAGCGAAAAGGACCCACGCCGGATGGACGGGGTGATCCTCTCCGGACACAGCCAGGGCACGGTGATCTGCGCGGCGACACTGCTCCAACTGCCGGCCCGATGGCGGCGGCGGATCTGGTTCCTGTCGTACGGCTGCCAGCTCACCCGGCTCTACGGACGGATCTTCCCCGCCTACTTCGGACCGGCCCGGCTCCGGGTCCTCGCCGACAGCCTGACCTGGCCCGCCGGCCACGTCGCGTGGACCAACTTCTGGCGCGACACCGACCCGCTCGGCTGGCGGATCAGCGCCGGGGAACGCGACGTGCCGGTGACCGACCCGGAGGCCCTGCACCCCAGCGGAGGCGAGGTCGCCGACCCGCCGATCCGCAACCACGGCGGCTACCCGGAGGCGTTGGAGTTCCACCGGGAACGGACCCTGGTCGCCCGGCTGCTGCGGCGTACCGTCCCGTCACCCCGGGTCGGTTGACCGGATCACCAGGTCGGCCCGGTCGGCGGTGCCCGCCACCAGGGCGGCGTTCGCCTCGTCGCTGCCATACGCCCAGGTGTGCGCCGCCTCCGGCGACCGCCCGTACGCCACGTGCCGCGCCACCAACCGACGCAACCGCAGCTCGGCGTCCAGGTCGAGGAACCACGCCTCGTGCAGCAACGACCGCACCTCGTCCCAGGGGGGATCGTCGAGCAGCAGATAGTTGCCCTCGGTCACCACCAGCCGGACCGAGGGCGGCACCTCCACCGCCCCGGCCACCGGCTCCTCCAGATCACGGCGGAACAGCGGCGCGTACACGGCGGTCGGCTCCAACCGGTGCAACCGGCGCAGCAACGACACGTACCCGTTGGCGTCGAAGGTGTCGACCGCGCCCTTGCGGTCGGCCCGGCCCAGCCGGACCAGCTCCGCCTGGGCGAGGTGGAAACCGTCCATCGGCACCAGCCGGGCGGTCGGGCCGACCGCCGCGACGATCCGCTCGGCCAGCGTGGACTTGCCCGCCCCGGGCGCACCGGCGACGCCCAGCAACTGCCGGGGGCCGGCGTCGGCCAGCGACCGGGCCCGGGCCACCAGGTCGTCGAGGGAGAACGGACGCGCCTCGGGCATCAGGTCAGGACCGGCTCGCTGATGGTGAACCGGGCCCGCACCACCGCGTGCACCGACTGCGGGCGGGGGTCGAGTTCCAGCTCCGGTGAGCCGGCCATCCGGTCCTGGCGGGCGTACATCGCCCCACCCCCGGCGAACCCCTCGTCGGTGTCGGCCAGCTCCAGCAGGGCGGTCACCCGGGCACCGAGCGCCTCGGCGTACTCCCGGGCCCGGCGCAACGCGTCGGCGATCGCCTCGTGCCGGGCCTCCCGGTGGGCCGGGCTGTCCGGCCGCAGCGACCACCAGGGGCCGGCCACCTCGACGTGGTCCAGCTCGGCCAGCCGCAGCATCAGCTCGGCCAGGGAGCCGAAGTCGGTGACGGTGACCGTGGTGGAGACGCTGCCCAGGTAGCCGACGACCCGCTCACCGGACCGGTTCGTCTCGGGTCGCACCCGCAGCTCCCCGGCCTCCCGGCGGTCCACCGCCGGCTCGTGCTCGTCGAGCAGCACCCGGACGGCGGCGGCCCGCTCGGCGAGCCGGGTCAGGGCGACCTGACGGTCCCGTTCCCGGGCCGTCGCCGTCACCTCGAACCGGGCCAGCTCGGGTGCCACCTCCCGGTACGCCTCACCGCGTACCGCCACCACCGGTCCGTCCGCCACGCACCCACCCTAACGGCGCAACCGGACCGCCGCCGGTTTCCGCGCGGTCAGGCCGGGGCCTCGGCGGGCCGCAGACCGGTGTATGTCACCGACTCCCCCGCCACCGTGCAACCGGTGAGGTGCCCGCCGGACTCACCCACCGACCGGACGAACGCCAACTCCTGCGCCGGGTCCCCGGCGAGGGCGAACCGCCGGTGGACGGGTCGCACGTCGCCCGGCGGCAGCCGTACCGTCCGGGCCCGCTCGTAGTGCGCCACCAGCGCGGGCAGGTCGTCGGCGCGGACCGCCTCGGTCAGCCCGTCGAGCGCCGCCCGCACCTCGGCCAACTGCCGCAGCACCTGCTCCCGGTTGGCCAGCAGCATGTCGGCGGTACGCCGGGCCGGGGTCGTCGCGACCCGGGTGCCGTCGCGGAAGCTGCCCGCCGCGAGCCGGACCACCGCGTCCCGCACCGCCGAGTCGGCGGCTGCCCCGGCCAGGCTGCCGGCCAGCAGGTGCGGTACGTGGGAGGAGAGCGCCACCACGGAGTCGTGCACCCCCGGCGACATCGGTACGACGTGCGCGGCGAAGACGTCGACGATGAGCCCGACCAGCGTCCGGAACGGCACCAACCCGTCGACGCTCGGGCAGAGCACCCAGGCCGCGTCGACGAAGAGACCCGCGAGCGCGGCCGTCAGCCCGGCCCGTTCGGTGCCGGCCATCGGGTGGCCGGGGACGAACCGGCCGGTCAGCCCGTGCGCCCCGGCGAACCCGGCGACGGCCGATTTGGTGCTGCCCACGTCGGTGACGACACACCGGTCGTCGGTCAGCCCGGCCACGGTGAGCAGGGTCTGCGGCAGACTCGGCAGGGGACCACCGAGGAACACCACGTCCCGGTCCCGGACCGCGTCGGCCAGTTCGTCGGGGAAGGTGAGGCCCCGGCGGCGGCCCTCGGCCCGGGTCGCCGGGTCCGGGTCCCAGCCGGCCACCGGCGTACCCGCCTCGTGCAGCCGCAGCAGGATCGAACCGCCGATCAGGCCGGTGCCGACCACGGCGACCCGGGGCCGGCCCACCTCGTCACCCACCGCAGCCGCCCCTACGGCTGGGCGAGCCGCTGGGCGACCGCCGCGACGTGCGCGTCCGACCCGGTCAACGCCACCCGGACGTGCCGCTGCCCGGCCGGGCCGTAGAAGGCCCCGGCGGCGACCAGGATGCCCCGTCGGGCCAGCCGGTCGACGGTGTCCCAGCAGTCCTCGTCGCGGGTGACCCAGAGGTAGAGGCCCGCCTCGGAGTGGTCCACCCGGAAGCCCGCCCCGGTGAACGCGGCGAGCAGTGTCTCCCGCCGGGCCCGGTAGCGTTCCCGCTGCTCGTCGGCGTGCGCCTGGTCGGCCAGCGCGGCGACCATCGCGGCCTGCACCGGAGCCGGGACGATCATGCCGGCGTGCTTGCGGATCTTCAGCAGCTCGGCGACGAGCGCCGGGTCACCGGCGACGAACCCGGCCCGGTAGCCGGCCAGGTTGGACCGCTTGGACAGCGAGTGCACCGCCAGCACCGAGTCGTACGACCCGCCGCAGACCTCCGGCGCGAGCACCGACACCGGCGCGGCGTCGGCCGTCCAGCCCAGCGGCAGGTAGCACTCGTCGCTGGCCACCACGGCACCACGCTCCCGGGCCCAGTCGACCACCTTGCGCAGGTGGGCGGCGGGCAGCACCCGACCGGTCGGGTTGCCGGGCGAGTTGACCCAGACCAGGCGTACCCGGGAGGTGGGGCCGACGGCGGTCAGCGAGTCGGCGCGGACGGTGGTCGCGCCGGCCAGCCGGGCCCCGTCCTCATATGTCGGATAGGCGACCGACGGCACCACGACCACGTCGCCGGGGCCGATCCCGAGCAGGGTGGGCAGCCAGGCGACCAGTTCCTTGGACCCGATCGTCGGCAGCACCCCGAGCCCGTCGGCAGCCGCACCGCAGGCGCGCGCCACCCAGCCGGCGATGGCGTCGCGTAGCGCCGGGGTGCCCGCCGTCAGCGGGTAGCCCGGCGCGTCGGCGGCGTCCGCCAGCGCCTGCCGGATCACCGGGGGCACCGGGTCGACCGGCGTGCCCATGGAGAGGTTGATCAGGCCGTCCGGGTGCGCCGCGGCCAGGGCGGCCGCGGCGTCCAGCGTGTCCCAGGTGAACTCGGGCAACCGCGCCGACACCGGACCGGGCCGGGCCGGGCCCGACGCGGACCCGGCCGACGACCCCGACGCGCCACCGGCCGGCACCACCGACCCGGGGCCGGCCGGCACCGCTGCCGACCCGGCCGGCGAGCCCGGCACCGCAGCCGGCGAGCCCGGTGTCCCGGCTGCCGGCCGGTTCAGTGGCCCTCGCCGCGCGGCGGCTGGCCGGCGACGAACGTCGCGTCCTTCTCCACCTTGCCGATCTTCGACGCACCGCCCGGCGAGCCCAGGTCCTCGAAGAACTCGTAGTTGGCCCCGGTGTAGTCCTTCCACTGCTCCGGGACGTCGTCCTCGTAGAAGATGGCCTCCACCGGGCAGACCGGCTCACAGGCACCACAGTCGACGCATTCGTCAGGGTGGATGTAGAGCATCCGGTTGCCCTCGTAAATGCAGTCGACCGGGCATTCCTCGATGCATGCCTTGTCGAGCACATCCACGCACGGCTCGGCGATGATGTAGGTCACCGGTCTTCTCCTCCGCAGACTCGTCGCGATCACCCGCGACGCTAAGAGCCTAGTATCTCGCCGGGGAGGAGGTCGATCGTGCTCCGACAGCAGGATGTGGGACACCGGATCGTGGTTCGCCGCATTGTGGGGATTCGCGAGGGCCGGCCCCTCTTTTCGGACGCCCTCGGCGAGCTGGTCGAGCTGAGCGAGACTCATCTCACCATCGCCACCGCCCAGGGCCGGCTCCGGGTGCCGGTGGCCGAGGTGCACCGGGCCAAGCGGGTGCCCCCCACCCGCCGGCCCACCGCCTCGGCCGTGGTCGAACTGGAACTCGCCGCCGACGAGGCGTGGCCGGCACCGGTACGCGCCCGGCTCGGCGACTGGCTGCTGCGCTCCGCCGACGGCTGGACCGGCCGGGCCAATTCGGCGCTGCCGGTCGGCGACCCGGACCGCCCGCTGCCGGCGGCGATCGACGCGATCGAACGCTGGTACGCCGAACACGGCCAACCCGCCATGGTCAACACGCCGTTGCCACTGGCCGTGCCGGTCGGCGCCGAACTGGACGCCCGGGGCTGGACCGCCCGGCCGCTGACCCTGGTGCAGACCGTCCCGCTGGCCACGCTGCGGCCGGCGGAGCCGCCCCCCGCTCCCACCCCGCAAGGCCCGGCCGGCGGTGCGGCGATCGCCCTCACCGGCGTGCCGTCCGAGGAGTGGCTCGCGGTCGCCGCCGGCCGCAAGGGCGGCCTGCCGGACTCCGCCCGGCACATCCTGACCGCCGTGGCCCAGGTCCGCTTCGCCCAGGTGTACGCCGACGGCGCGCTGCTGGCGACGGGCCGGGGCACCGTCACCGGGCAGGGCCGCTGGCTGGGGCTCAGCCTGATCGAGGTGGCCCCGCAGGCACGCCGGCAGGGGCTGGCCGCCCGGGTGATCCGGGCGCTGGCCGACTGGGGCACGGCCGAGGGCGCGACCCACGCCTTCCTCCAGGTGGAACAGCGCAACATCGAGGCGGTCTCGCTCTACCGCAAGCTCGGCTTCACCACCCACCACACCTACCTCACCCGCGTCGCCCCTCCCACCTGACCCACCCCGGGCGGGTGGGTCAGCGGCGGACCACCCGGCGGGGCTTGCCCACGTTACGCTCGGCGTACCGCTGGAGCTGGCGTGAGCGGTGGTCGCGGCCGAGGGCGATGAGCACCAGGTAGCCGATCGCCACGCCGGCCGCCGCGGCGGCGAGATAGAGCCAGATCTGGGCGAAGAAGAGCCCCGCTCCCCCACCGAACGGATCGTTGCCGACCAGCAGCGGGCCGACGAGCACGGTCAGCAGCAGCGCCACCGCCACCGCGGCGGCCACGTCGGCCCCCCAACGCGCCGCCGGCACGACCCGGCCCCAGGCGAAGACCACCCCGGCCAGCACCAGTCCGACCACGATGAACATGCCCAGCGAGACCCGGTCGGCGGCAGTGTCGTTCCCGTCGAAGCCGAGCTTGATGATCACCCGGGCCACCACGTTGACCGCGAACAATGCCGCCGCGAGTACGCCGACAGCCCGCCACCGATCTCTCATCACACGCCTCCTGCCACACCGCCCGCCGCGTCGACGGGGCTCCTGGCAGGAATATCTACCACCGTCGGCTGTGTGCCGTCATCACCCGTCGTGGCGGCGCGGCTGCGGGCTGAGGATCTGCCGGAACGCCATCACCGCGAACGTCATCGCCCCGGTGGTGATCATCGCCAGCCCGACCCAGTTGTCCCCGGCGACCAGCAGGTCACCCTCGGCGGTACGGACCGCTGCCACCGCCATCAGCACGAACCACGGCAGGGCCGGCAACGCCACCGCCCACTTGCGGCCGACCGTGGCGTACGCGAACCAGCTCACCGCGATCGCCCCCAGGATGGTGACCACCACCGACACCCCGATCAGCTGCCCGCCGACCCGGACGGTGGACAGCAGCAGGCCGATCAGGGCGGTGAGCACCCCGCCGACCACGGCGACCAACCCGCCGACCAACCGCAGCACGACGTCGAACAGGCGTACCGTCGGGCCGGGTGGCGGCGGGACGGCGGCGGTCTCCTCCTCGACGACCGGCATCGGCGTGGCGGGCAGCGTCACCGGGGTCCGGCCATCGCCGAGGCCGGCCCGCCCCCCACCGGGGACGCCTGCTCCGGCCGGCGTGCCGCCGCCACCGGCTGACCGGCAGCCGGGTCGGGCCGGCCGGCGGACGAGCCCGACGAGGTCGTGTCGATCCCGGCGAAGAGGTCACTCTCCCAGCCGTTCGGTCCACCGGCCGGGCCGGGTTCCCCCACCGCCAGGGTGAAGAACTCCACGCCCATGAACTCGGCGCCGAAGTTGCCGGCGATCGCGTACAACCAGGAGTTGGCGGGGATCTGGGTGCCGTGCGCCCGCATCGCCGCCTCTTTGGCGGCGTGCTGGTCGGTGGCGTCGATCCGGGCGGCGATCTGGTCGTCCGGGGTGCCGAAGGGCAGTTCGTCGACGCTGTCGATGCCCGCGAACGGGTTGTCCGAGGACTCGGTGAAGTGGCTCATGCCGGCCTCCAGGACGCTGCGGGGCAGCGCCGTCCAGTAGACCTTGGCCGGGGCGATGCCCTCCGCGGCGGCCAGCTCGTGTGCCCGCATCGTCACCCGGTGCGCCTGGATGTGGTCCGGGTGACCGTAGAAGCCGTTCGGGTCGTAGGTGACCATGACCTGCGGGCGGACCTCCCGGATGACGTCCAGGAGCTGACCGGCGGCCACGTCGAGGTCGGCCGCCCAGAACGCCCGGGGGTGCTCGTTGGTGGCCAGCCCCATCATGCCCGAGTCCCGGTAGCGGCCCGCGCCGCCGAGGAAGCGGTGGTCGGTGACGCCGAGCGCGGCGCAGGCGGCGGCCAGCTCCCCGATCCGGAAGCCGCCGAGCTGGTCTGCCTCGGCGGCGGCGAGCTGCGCCAGCTCCGGCCGGTGGATCTCGCCTTCCTCGCCGAGAGTGCAGGTCACCAGCGTGACGTGGGCACCGTCGGCGGCGTAGTGCGCCATCGTCGACCCGGTGCCGATGGACTCGTCGTCGGGATGCGCGTGGACCAGCAGCAGGCGTCGGTCGGGCAGCGTCGTCACGACGGTCACTCTAACCGGCGGTCCGTCCGCGCCGGGGCGTACGCGTCCACCCAGGTCGGCCACATCACGCCCGGCACCGCTCTACGATCCGGGTTGTGGACTTTCCCGAGCTGGCCGCCCGTACCCGTCGGTTCAGCCACGGGGCGCCGCGTGCCGTGTCCGTGACCGGTGACGGTTCCCGGGTGGTCTTCCTCCGCTCGGGCGGCCCGGAGGACCCGGCCGACGCGCTCTGGGCGCTGGAGACCGCCTCCGCCGAGGAACGCCTGGTCGCCGACCCGGCCGTGCTGCTCGGCGACGACGCCGACCCGGTGGCGCTGGCCCCCGGCGAGCGGGCGTTGCGCGAACGACGCCGGCTCAGCACCGCCGGCATCGGCTCGTACGCCCTGGACGGGGCGGGCCGGGTGGCGGTGTTCGCGCTGGCCGGCCGGCTGTTCCGGGCCGATCTGGTGCACGGCGACGTGATCGAGGTGAGCACCGTCGGCCCGGTGATCGACCCGCGTCCCGACCCGACCGGTCAGCGGGTGGCCTACGTGACCGACACCGCCGACGGGGTACGCCGGGGCGAGCTGCGGGTGGTCGCCCCGGACGGCACCGACTCCCTGCTGGCCGGCGAGGACGGTGGGGTGAGCTGGGGGCTCGCCGAGCATGTCGCGGCGGAGGAGTTCGGCCGGTTCCGGGGTTACTGGTGGGCCCCGGACGGGCGGATGGTGCTCGCCGCCCGGGTCGACGAGTCCCGGCTGCCGCGCTGGCACCTGCACGACCCGGCGGACCCGGCGACCCCGCCGACCACCGTCGCGTACCCCCGGGCGGGTGGGCCGAACGCGGAGGTCAGCCTGCACCTGCTCGACCTGGACGACGGCTGGGTCGACGTGCACTGGGACCGGGAGACCTACCCGTACCTGGCGTCGGTCGACTGGGCCGACGGCAACCCGCTGATCACGGTGCTGCGCCGGTCGCAGCAGCACGGCCTGGTACTGGCGGTGGACCCGCGTACCGGCGAGACGCAGGTGCACGCGGAGCTGGCCGACCCGCGCTGGGTGGAGCCGATCCCGGGCACCCCGGCGCACCTGCCGGACGGCCGGGTGCTGGTCGGCGGCGAGCTGGCCCACGACGGGTACGACGCCCGCTGCCTGTTCGCCGACGGCACCCTGCTCACCCCGCCCTCGCTGTACGTGCGACGGGTGGTGGGCCGGCTGCCCACCGGTCCCGGGCCGGCCGACCTGCTGGTGGAGGCGAGCGAGGGCGAACCGAGCCAACGGCACCTCTACCGGGTGCGTACCGTGATCGGTGGTGGGGTGGACGCCCGCCGGATGAGCAGCACCCCCGGCTGGCACACGGCGGCGGTCGGCGGGGACACCCTGGTGGTCGGCACCGCCTCGCTGGACGAGGCCGGGACGAGCTGGTCGGTGTGGCGCGGCGACCGGGAGGTGACCCGGCTACGGTCGCTGGCGGCGACCCCGTCGTCGGCGCCCCGGCCGATGCTGGTCCGGGTGACCGACCGCCGGTTACCGTCGGCGGTGCTCTACCCGACCGAGCACGTCAAGGGCACCCGGCTGCCGGTGCTGCTGGACATCTACGGCGGCCCCGGCCACCAGGAGGTGGTGGCCGCCCGGTCGGCGTGGCTGGAACGGCAGTGGTGGGCGGACTGCGGGTTCGCCGTGGTCACCATCGACAACCGGGGTACGCCGGGCGTGGCACCGTCGTTCGAGAAGGCCATCCACCGGCGGGTGGCCGACGTGATCCTGACCGACCAGGTGGACGCGTTGACCGCGCTCGCCGGCAAGCACCCCGACCTGGACCTCGACCGGGTGGCGATCCGGGGCTGGTCGTTCGGCGGCTGGCTGGCCGGGTTGGCCGTGCTACGCCACCCGGAGCTGTTCCGGTGCGGCATCGCCGGCGCCCCGGTCACCGACTGGACGCTGTACGACACCGCGTACAGCGAGCGTTACCTCGGCCTGCCCGACGACGGCATCGACGTGTACGGGCACCACTCGCTGGTGGAGCTGGCGGCGGAGCCGCTGCATCCCGGCGAGCCGGCCCGCCCGCTGCTGCTGGTGCACGGGATGGTCGACGACAACGTGGTCGCCGCGCACACCCTGCGGCTGTCGGCGGCACTGCTGTCGACCGGCCGGCCGCACGCGGTGCTGCCGCTGACCGGGGCCACCCACATGGCGGCCGGTGGGCTGTCCGAACGCCTGCTCCGCCTGGAACTCGACTTCCTCCGTACCCACCTGGGCTGAGCCGGCGCCGGACCGTCCCGCCGGATCGCGCCGGGGTCGCCTGGGCCGCCGGCCGGGCGGGTCAGCGGGCGGCGGGACGGGTCAGCCGGCGGCGGGGCGGCGGGCCAGTAGGGCGAACGCGTTCGGCAGGCGGCCCCGGAAGGCCGCCGCGTCGACGTCGCCCATCCGCCAGAACGGCTCCGCGTACTCGTCGAGCTGCCGGACCTCCAGGCCGGCGGTGACGACGGCGGTGACGATCCGGCCGAGCGTCCACTGCCACATCACCGCCCCGTGGGCCGGGAAACTGTCGTCGGCGCACACGAACGAGCGGCCGAAGTAGCTGCGGTCGGATCGGATACGCGGCTCGTCCAGGTCCCAGGTCCACAGGTCGGTGGCCGGGTGACCGTCGTGGACGAACAGGTGGCCGCCGGGGCGCAGCAGCCGGGCCATCTCCGCGGCCCAGGCGTCGATGTCGGGCATCCAGATCAACGCGCCCTTGCCGGTATAGACGAGGTCGACGCTGCCGTCACGCAGCGGCACGCCGGGGACCGTCCCGAGCAGGTAGCGACAGGCGGCACCGAGGGCGTCGGCACGCCCCCGCGCTCCCTGGATCGCGCTTTCGCTGTAGTCGACACCGACCACCATCCGGGCGCCCGCGTCGACCAGAGCGATGTCGTCCTGACCGTTGCCGCTCTGCGGGTGCGCCACCAGGGGCCGGGTCGCCAGGATGTCCCGGAGCAGCGCGCGTTCACTGGCGATGAGCGTGACGCCGGCCGCCGCCTCGGCCGCCATCTGGTCGTTGGCCCAGACCCGCTCCTGATGGGCCAGTTCCCAGGCGGTCCGGTTGGCACGCGACGTCGGGTCCATGCCCTGCACTCTCCCGACCGACCAACCGACGGTCAATCGATTTGCGCCTCTGCCCGACGGTCGGCACGGGTGGCGGCGCCGACCCCGTCGACGGTGACGGTGACGGCTTTCCCGACGTTCTTCTCAGCCCTCCCTGAAATCGCCCGGCCAGTCCGGCCGGCGACCGCATCAAGGGCGACCGCCTCAACACGGAGAGGTAAAGCCGACACGAATTCCCCCGCACCGCTTGCCGGATCAGCGCCCCGTGCCGGCGGCGATGCTGTCCGCCTCGTCGGCGGCCCCCGACCCCGTTGATCAAGAGGTTTGCGTCATCCCACGGCCGAAATCTGACGCATACCTCTTGATCACCGGGGTCGGGTGGGTGGGGGTGGGGTTGGGGGGTGATCGTGGGTAACAGCACCAGGGCTCGTACTGCTGTCGGCGCGGGCCGACTACCGAGGGAGACGTTCGTGGCCTCCGGCACGGTGCTGCTCGGCGACAGGGCATCCTACGTCACCGACGGCCACGGTGGATGCGCCGGTACGGGCGACCATGCCGACGTCAGCGAAGGCGCCCCGGGGAACCGGGGAACCCGCAAGATCGTGCTGGAACCAGGATGTAGGGGGATCGTGCGATTCCGAGGCCACTACATCCTGGTTCCAGCACGATCTTGAGCCGGGCGAGGCGACCCCCGACCAGGGTCGGGAGGGCGCCCGCCCGGCTCAGTGTGACGTCACTGCTTGACGTGGGCGTTGACGAAGGAGGGGTAGCCGAAGACGCTGGAGATGAAGACCCCACCCGCCTTGGACCCGTGGACCGTGTAGGCCACGTCGACGAAGAGCGGCACCACCGGGGCGTACTCCGTCATGATCCGCTGGTCGAGCTTGCCCCACTCGGGGCCCTGGTCGGCCGGGGGCATCGCCTGGATGCGGTCGATCTCGGCGTTGACCGCCGGGTCGTTGAAGTACGCCTGGTTGCTGTTGCCCTCGGCCTTGATGGTGCGGCCGTCGTAGAGCACCGGCAGGATCGACGCGCCGCTGGGCCAGTCGGCGGCCCAGTTGCCGATGTAGAGGTCCCACGGGTTGTTCTTCTTCTTGATCTCGTCGAGCTTCGCGTCGTCCGGGATGTTCCGCACAGTGATCTTGAAGCCGGCGCGTTCCAGGTTGCCCTTGAGCTGGGTGCCGATCTGCTGTTCGGTGGCGCTGTCGGCGACACCGAGGACCAGCTCCGGGGTTTTCCCGCCGAGCAACTCCTTGGCCTTGTCGACGTCGCCGTTGGCGCCGGCCGGGTAGGCGTCGTACGCCTGGTAGCCGATGGTGGACGGCGGCATCAGGGTAGTCATCGGCTGGGCGACGGTCTGCCCACCGAGGGCCTTGACCAGGCCGTCCCGGTCGATGGCGTAGTTGAGCGCCCGCCGGACCGCGAGGTCGGTCACCCGCTGGTTGTTGATCACCAACTGGTTGGCGCTCGGCGTCGGGGACAGGATGCTCCGCGCCTTGAGGGCCTGGTCCTGGGCGACCCGGGCGACCAGCGAGGCGGGCACGTAGTTCCAGGCCAGCGCGCTCTGGTCGGTGCCGTTGTCGGCGAACACCCGGTTGACGGCCGCGTCGGGGGTCGGCCCGAAGGTCCAGACGAACTGGTCCGGGTACTGGTGGCGGACCGGGTCGGTGGCGGCGTCCCAGTGCGGGTTGCGGTCCAGGGTGAGTTGCACCCCGGCCTGGTTCTTGGCGATCTTGTACGGTCCGGAGGAGAACGGCTTCTGGTCCAGGTTGACCCCGGTGTCCCGGTCCGGCCGCAGTGGCGCGGTCGTCGGCAGCGAGACCGCGAACGGCAGGTCGCAGCGGGGCTTGGCGAACTCGAACCGCACCGTCTTGGCGTCCGGGGTGGTCAGGCCCGGCGGCAGCGACGTCTTGTTCTTCGCGAAGTCCCACTTCGTGTCGTACTGCGGGCTGTCGGCCAGCCACTCCTGCAGGTAGGTGGGGCCGCCCGTCAGGTCGGGGTCGAAGGAGCGGGCGATGCCGTACGCGATCTCCTTGGACGTGATCGGGCTGCCGTCCTCGAACTTGACCCCGTCCTTGACGGTGAACTCCCAGACCCGGCAGTCGCTGTTGACGTTGTTGCCGGGGGTCTGCGCCAGGTCACCGACCAGGACCAGGCCACCCTTGCCGTCGTCCTTCCAGGTGGTCAGGTAGCGGGCGAAGAGCGGGTTGGCCATCAGCCCGGCGAAGGAGTACGTCCGCTGCGGGTCCAGGTGGGAGATGGGCGTCTCCCGGATGACGGTGAAGGTGCCGCCCTTCGCCGCGCCGGCCACCTCGGCGGCGGGGCCCTGCGAGTCCTTCGGGTCGGTGGCGATAACCCCGGTCTGCTGCCGGTCGGTGTCCACGGTGGTGCCTTCGCCCGTGTTCTCCGAGCAGGCCCCCAACGCCACCACCAGGGCGATCGCGCCGCCTGCGGCGGCTGCTGCGCGTGGTCGCATTCCTACCTCCTCCACCCCGTCACCGTCGGGCGTGAACGCCGACGTCCCGAGGATCGTCAAGAAGAAAAACTTCGGACTGTCTAACAGATGTCGACAACTCTTGTCGCCCGGCGGGCCGGGTGCGCTGCACCCGACAGGCCGCCCGCCGGCTCAGCGCAGCCGTACCCGGGGGTCGATCGCCGCGTACAGCAGGTCCACCAGCACGTTCGCCAGCACCACGAAGACCGCCGCGATCAGCACGGTCGCCATGATGGTGGGCAGGTCACCGGCGCGCACCGCGTCGACCGCCGTGCGCCCCATGCCGTTGAGGCCGAAGGTGGTCTCGGTGATCACCGTGCCGCCGAGCGCGCCGCCGACGTCCAGGCCGGCGATGGTCACCACCGGGGTGATCGCCGCGCGCAGCGCGTGCCGGCCGTACACCGTGGGTTGGGACAGGCCCTTGGCCCGCGCGGTGCGGACGAAGTCCTCGGACAGCGTCTCCAGCATCTGCGCCCGGGACAGCCGGGCGTAGATGGCGGAGAAGAGGAACGCCAGCGCCAGCCAGGCCAGCACCAGGCCACTGGCCCACCTGACCGGGTCGTCCAGCAGCGGCGTGTAGCTGGGCACCGGCAGCCACCGCAGCGTGTAGACGAAGACCAGCAGCAGCACCGCCCCCACGAAGTACAGCTGCAACGACGCCCCGGCCAGTGAGAAGCCGATCGCCGCCCGGTCCAGCCAGGTGCCCCGGCGTAGCGCCGACACCACACCCAGGCCCACCCCGAGCAGCAGCCACAGGACCGCCGCCGGGACGACGATGCTCAACGTCACCGGCAGCACCCGGGCGATGGTGTCGCTGACGGCCTCGTTGGACACGTACGACCAGCCCAGGCAGGGGGCGTCGCACCGGCCGCCCTGCGCGCTGCCGAGGTCCCGGCCGGTGACGATGCCCTTCATGTAGCCGGCGTACTGGCTGATCAGCGGGTCGCGCAGGCCCAACTCCTGACGGACCCGTTCCAACCGTTCCGGGTTGCAGTTCTTCGGGCACATGCCGGTGACCGGGTCCCGGGGCAGGGCGAAGAACATCAGGAAGCTGAGCACGCTCACCGCGAAGAGCGTCAACGTCGCCGAGAAGAGCCGCTTGACCAGGAACCGCGCCACCGCCGCACACTCCTACCGGGACGACTTCGGGTCGAGCGCGTCGCGCAGCGCGTCACCGAAGAGGTTGAAGGCGAACACGAGCGCGAAGATCGTGACGCCGGGGAAGAAGACGTACGCCGGGTCGGTCTGGAGGTAGTCCAGGCTGCGGTAGATCATCCGGCCGAAGCTCGGGGTCGCGTCGGTCAGCCCGACCCCGATGAACGACAACGCCGCCTCGCCGGTGACGTACGCCGGCACCGCCAGCGAGAAGGACACCAGGATCGGCGCCCAGAGGTTGGGCAGCAGTTGCCGGAACAGCATGTGTCCCAGCCCCGCGCCGCTGGCCCGCGCCGCCTCCACGAACTCCCGCTCGCGCAGCGCGATCACCTGCCCGCGCACCAGCCGGGCGGTGCTCGTCCAGCCGAACAACGCGAAGACGGCGATCAGCACCCCGATCTGGAACGCGGCCGGCACCTCGTCCCGCTGGCCGTAGAAGCGCAGCGCGAGGGTCGGCGTCAACGCCAACGCGATGATCAGGAACGGCATCGCCAGGGTCAGGTCGGTGACCCAGTTGACCACCGCGTCCACCCAGCCGCCCAGGTAGCCGGCGACGGTGCCCAGCACGACACCGATCACCGCCGTGGTCACCGCCGCCGCCACGGCGATGAACAGTGAGGTACGCAGCCCGTGCACCAGCCGGATGAAGATGTCCCGGCCCAGCCCCGGCTCCAGCCCGAACCAGTGCTCCCCGGTCACCCCGCCGGCATAACCGAGCGGCATCCCGAACCCGTCCAACCGGGACTGGAACTGCTCCCGGGGGCCGACCCCGTACGCCCACTCGATCAGCGGGACGGCGAGCGCCACCAGCACGAAGAAGACCAGCATCGCACCGCTGACCAGCCCGGTCCGGTCGCGCCGCAGCCGGGCCCAGGCGAGCTGGCCGGGCGAGCGTCCGACGAACCCGGCCCCGGACCGGTCGCCACCCGGCCCCGTCCCGGTCTCGGCCAGCGCCGCCGGATCGACCGGGGACACACTCATCGCGCCACCTCCCCGGCGTTCCCGTCCAGCCGGCCCGCACCGTCGCCCGCAGGCGTCGCGTCCACGACGGCACCGCCCGGCCCGGCCGCGTCCGGGTGGGAGGGGGTCGGCGGTCCGGCCTCCGGGAAGTGGCAGGCGGCCGCCTGCCGGGCGTCGTCGCGGGTCACCAGCGTCGGCTCCTCACGGGCGCACACCTCCTGCGCCCGGGGACACCGGGTACGGAACCGGCACCCCGACGGCGGGTCCAGCGGCGTCGGCACCTCCCCGGTCAACCTGATCCGCCCGGCCGGCCCGAGCGCGCCCACGTCCGGGATCGCCGACAGCAACGCCCGGGTGTACGGGTGCCGGGGTCGCTGGTAGATGTCGTCCCGGTCGCCGATCTCCACGATCCGGCCCAGGTACATCACCGCGACCCGTTGGCAGAAGTGCCGCACCACGGCCAGGTCGTGCGCGATGAACACGAACGCCAGGCCGAGGTCGCGTTGCAGGTCCCGCAGCAGGTTCACCACCTGTGCCTGGATCGAGACGTCGAGGGCGGAGACCGGCTCGTCGGCGACGATCAGCCTGGGTCGCAGGGCCAGCGCGCGGGCGATCCCGATCCGTTGCCGCTGCCCACCGGAGAACTCGTGCGGGTACCGGTTGTAGTGCTCCGGATTGAGCCCGACCAGTTCCAGCAGTTCCCGGACCCGCGCCTTCACCCCGCCGGGTGGGTCGATCCCGTTGACCTGCAACGGCATCGCCACGATCCGCCCGACGGTGTGCCGGGGGTTCAGCGAGGCGTACGGGTCCTGGAAAATGATCTGGAGGTCCTGCCGCAGCGGGCGCAGCTCACGCCGACGGGCGTGGGTGATGTCCCGGCCGGCGAACTCGATCGTCCCGGCGGTCGGCTCCAGCAGCCGGACCAGCAGCCGGCCGGTGGTGCTCTTGCCGCAGCCGGACTCCCCCACCAGGCCCAACGTCTCGCCGGGTCGCACGTCGAAGTCGAGCCCGTCGACGGCCCGCAGCAGCCCCCGGGACCGCAGGCCGCTGCGTACCGGGAAGTGCTTGGTCAGCCCCCGCACCCGCAACAACGGCTCGGCCGCGTTCATGGCAGCCGCCTCTCGCCCGCGACTGCGGGACTCCGCTGCGCCACGTTCCTCGCGCTCATGGCAGCCGCCTCTCGCTCAACGCCCCGGCCGCCAGGCGGGTGCGCTCGTCGGGGGGCAGGTGGCAGGCGACCAGGTGGCCGTCCGCGCCGGTCGGGACGAGGCGCGGCACCTCGGCGCGGGAGCGGTCGCCGGCGTACCGGCAGCGCGGGTGGAACGCGCAGCCGGGGGGCAGGTGGATCAGGGAGGGCGGGTTGCCGGGGATGGGCACCAGGTCCGCGTCCGGGTCGCCGTGCAGCGACGGCACGCTGGAGAGCAATCCCCAGGTGTACGGGTGCTGCGCCCGGCGGAGCACCTGTGTCGCGCTGCCCTGCTCGACCACCCGACCGGCGTACATGACCAGCACGTCGTCGGTGACCTGGGCGACCACTCCCAGGTCGTGGGTGATCAGGACGATCGCGGTGTGGAACTCGGCCTGGAGGTCGGCGAGCAGGTCGAGGATCTGCGCCTGCACCGTCACGTCCAGGGCGGTGGTCGGCTCGTCGGCGATGATCAGCGCCGGGTCGTTGACCAGCGCCATCGCGATCATCGCCCGCTGCCGCATGCCGCCGGAGAACTCGTGCGGGTACTGGTCGTAGCGGCGGGCCGGCTGAGGGATGCCCACCCGGTCGAGCATGTCCACGGCACGGGTCCGTGCCGCCCGCCGCCCCGCCCGGGGGTGGTGCACCCGGTACGCCTCGGCGATCTGCCGCCCCACGGTGTAGTAGGGGTGCAGCGCGGAGAGCGGGTCCTGGAAGATCATCGCCACGTCCCGGCCGCGCAGCCGGCGTATCCGGTCCTCGGGGAGGCCGACGAGCTGCCGGCCGCCGACGGTGATCCTGCCGGTGACGGTGCTGCGCCGGGGGTCGTGCAGGCCGAGGACGGCCAGCGAGGTGACGCTCTTGCCGGAGCCCGACTCGCCGACGATGCCGAGCGTCCGGCCGCGCCGGACGGTGAAGGACACCCCGTCGACCGCGCGCACCACACCGTCGGCGGTGTCGAACCGCACCCGTAGGTCGTCCACCCGCAGGTACGGCTCGTCGTCGACGCGTGGCTGCGGCACGGCCGGACGGCGGTCGTCGGGTGTCCCCGGCGCGTCCGGGTGGGCGTCCGGCGGGCCGGGCGGCGCTGCTTGCGGACTGTCCACGACCGCCTCCCTCGGGTTGTAGGGAACCTACAACAAAGAGCCGACGCTGAAAATAAGCTACGGACCGTGAGCTGACAGCGGACCACAGCGTAACGACCCGATGACCCCGCCGCGCACCCTCGGCCGCCCCCGCCCCGCCCGGAGTAGCGCGGCCGTCATCGTCGCGGCTCCGCGTCGCCGTGCGGTGTCGTCACCCACCGGTCGCACCCGGGGTGCGACCATGGCCCTGGTGCCCGGTGGAGGATGCCCGGCGACACGAGGTGGAGGTGACCGACCATGACCGCAGCGGTGTTCGGCCACGACGGACCGTGGACCGAAGAGGAGTACCTCTCCCTCGATGAGACGTCCCAACGCGTCGAACTCTTCGACGGGAGCCTCCACGTGACCCCAGCCCCCACCCCCCGCCACCAACGCATCTCGCGCAAACTGGGCAACATACTCGAACCGGCGGCCGAGAAGGTCGGCCTGGAACTGCTGGAGGCGGTGAACGTTCGACTCCGGCCCGGCCGCATCCCCATCCCCGACCTCATCATCACCGACCCCGTGAATCTGGACGAGCCGATGATCGAGGCAGACGAGGTGCACCTCGTCTGCGAGATCATCTCGCCGAGCAACGCGTCCACCGACAAGGTCCTGAAGATGCACTACTACGCGGCAGCCGGCATCGAGTGGTACCTGCTGGTGGAGCAGAAGACCGGCGCGCTACGCCTCTACCGTCGGCGGGGCCGCCACTACACGGAACACTCCGCCACCAAACGCGGAGAAACCCTGCGCCTGCTTGAGCCGGTGCAGGCCACGATCCGCCCCGAGCATCTGGTGCCCTGACGGATGTCGGTGGGCTGGCCTAGGGTCGGTCCATGACCGAGTTCGATGCCGCAGCCGCCGCCGTGCAGGCCGCCCTCGACGCGGGCGCCCGGTATGCCGACGCCCGGGTGATGCACCTGCGCTACGAGTCGATGTCCGCGCGCAACGGCGACATCGAGGAGCTGACCCAGGACGAGAGCCTCGGCCTGGGGGTGCGCGCGCTGGTCGGGTCGGGGTGGGGCTTCCACGCCGTACCCGAGCTGTCCGACGCGGCGGCGCGCGAAGCCGGCCGGCGGGCCGCGCAGGTCGCCGCCGCGAGCGCCCGGGTGCCCGGCCCACCGATCACGCTGACGCCGGCCGAGCCGGTGGTGGCGAGCTGGGCCTCCGACTGCGCCGTCGACCCGCTCGGGGTGGCCCTGTCCGACAAGGGTGACCTGCTGGTCCGGGCCACCGAGGCGGCCCGTGGGCAGGGGGCCGACCTGGCCCAGGGGCTCTACCAGGTCTGGGACACCCGCAAGTGGTTCGTCTCCAGCGAGGGGCACCGCATCGACCAGCACATCCGCGAGTGCGGCGGCGGCATCTCGGCCACCTCGATCGGCGAGCACGAGACCCAGCGCCGCTCCTGGCCGAGCTACCGGGGCCAGTACGGCACCACCGGCTGGGAGCTGGTCGAGTCACTGGATCTGACCGGGCACGCCGCTCAGATCGCCGACGAGTCCCGGGCGCTGCTCACCGCCCCGCAGTGCCCGGCCGGCGAGACCGACCTGATCCTCGGCGACGAGCAGCTCGCGTTGCAGATCCACGAGTCGGTCGGGCACGCCATCGAGCTGGACCGCATCCTCGGCTGGGAGGCGGCGTTCGCCGGCACCTCCTGGCTCGACCTGGCCCAGCTCGGCTCGCTGCGCTACGGCTCCGAGCTGATGAACGTCACCATCGACCCGACGATCCCCGGCGCGCTGGGCAGCTTCGGCTTCGACGACGAGGGCTCCCCGGCGGTCAGACGCGACGCGGTACGCGAGGGCCGCTGGGTCGGGGTGCTCGCCGGCCGGGACTCGGCCGCCGTCGCCGGCCTGGACCACGGCGGCAGCGTACGCGCCGACGGCTGGGCCCGGCTGCCGATGGTGCGGATGACCAACGTGGGCCTGGAACCCGGCCCACACACCCTCGACGAGATCATCGCGGCGACCGACGACGGGGTGCTGATGGACGTCAACCGGTCCTGGTCGATCGACGACCGGCGGCTCAACTTCCAGTTCGGCTGCGAGATCGCCTGGGAGGTGCGCAACGGCCGGCGCGGCCGGATGCTGCGCAACCCCACCTACACCGGCATCGGGCCGCTGTTCTGGCGGTCGATGGACATGCTCTCCTCCGAGATCGTCCCGTGGGGCACCCCGAACTGCGGCAAGGGCCAGCCCGGCCAGATCGGGCACACCGGCCATCCGGCCGCGCCGGCCCGGTTCCGGGGCGTCCGGGTGGGGGTGCGGGCATGACCGGCCTGCGGGACGCCGGGGCGACCGAGCTGGACGTCGCCGCCCGGGTGGTGGAGCTGGTCCACCAGCTCGCCGGGCCGGCCGCCGAGGCCGAGGCCATCGTCGTCCGGCACGACCTGGCGCTGACCCGGTTCGCCAACTCGTTCATCCACCAGAACGTCGCCGGGTCTCAGGTGACGGTGCGGCTGCGGGTGCACGTCGACGGCCGCACGGCCACCGGTGGCGGCAGCCTGGTCGACCCGGACGGGCTGCGCGCCCTGGTCGGGCGGACCCTCGCCGCGGCCCGGCTCTGCCCGCCCGACCCGGCCTGGCCGGGGCTGACCCCACCGTCGGCGGTGCACTCCAACGGCCTGCTCGACGAGGCGACCGCCTACGCCGAGCCGGCGGACCGCGCCGACCGGGTCCGGGCCTTCGTCGACGCGGTGGGCGGGCTGGAGGCGGCCGGCTACTGCCGCACCTCCTACCGGTCGGGGGCGTTCGCCAACTCGGCCGGCCAGTCGGCGCAGGGGCGCACCACCGAGGCGGCGATGGACGGCATCGCCCGCACGGGCGGCGCGGACGGGGTGGCCCGGCTCTGCGCCGGTCGCCTCGACGAGGTGGACGGCACGCTCCTGGGGGTCCGGGCGGCGGCGAAGGCACGGGCCGCCGCCGACCCGGTCGAGCTGCCCCCGGGCCGGTACGAGGTGGTCCTCGAACCGGCCGCCGTGGCCGACCTGTTGCAGAATCTCGCCTGGTCCGGTTTCAACGGCAAGCGGTACGTCGAACGTCAGTCGTTCGCCCGCCCCGGCACCGCCCAGTTCGATCCGGCGGTGACCCTGGTCGACGACCCGACCGGCACGCTGCCGTTCGACCTGGAGGGCACCCCGCGTCGGGCGCTCACCCTGGTCGAGGCGGGCACCACCCGTGCGGTTGCCCACGACCGGCGCAGCGCCGCCGCGGCGGGCACGACATCGACCGGGCACGGGACGCCCGACGGGTCCACCTTCGGCCCGGTCCCCAGCAACCTGCGGTTACTCGGGGCACCCGAGGGCGGCCCGACCGGCGGGGCGGTGGACCCGGCGACAGACGGCGACCCGACCGGCGGCCCGGTGCCGGGGGCGGTGGTGGATGCGGACACCGCCGCGCTGGTCGCCCCCATGACCCGGGGGCTGCTGGTCAGCGACTTCTGGTACACCCGGGTGCTCGACCCGTTGAGCCTGGTGATCACCGGGTTGACCCGCAACGGGGTGTGGCTGGTGGAGGACGGCGTGCCGGTGCGGGCGGTGCGGAACTTCCGCTTCACCGAGTCGTACCCCCGGGCGTTGGGGCCGGGCACGGTGCTCGGCCTCGGCCGGCGGCCGGTCCGCCAACCGGACCGCACCGACGGCGACTGGTGGGAGGGGCCACCGCTGCGGCTGGCCTCGTGGAACTTCACCGGTGGCGCCTCGGGCTGACCGGTTCCCGCTGGTCCGCCGGGGGGTGTGGCCGGTTGGCCGCAACCGGTCAGGATTGATCACGGTCCGGGTCTTTCCAAGGTGCGGGACACACGGGACACTGCGTTGCGCGGCCCGACCGTGATGATCGGCGTAACGTGTGTCACTTAGCTGCGCCGATGTCCCGGCGTGGTCGCCTGCTTGCGCACGACGCGGCAGTGGACACGGTCCGGCCGGTCCACTGACCGGCACGGAACGTGAACCGCCCGCCCGCGAGGGCCCGTCCCGTCAGGAAGACGACTCGAATGACATCAACGGCAACGAAGCCGCGGGGTGCGCGGGCGCGCGCCGCCATCGCGGCGAAGACGTTGCGGACCGACCGCTGGTGGTTCGCCCCCCTGATCACCGTCGTCGGGCTCAGCGCCTGGGTGGCGTACGCGACCGTCCGGGTGTTCATGCACAAGTGGTACTGGGTGGACCAGTACCACTACCTGACGCCGTTCTACTCCCCCTGTGTGACCGACCGGTGTGTCGAGGGTTCCTCGCACTTCGGCACTCTCCTGCCCGGCTGGTGGATCATCCCGGACGCGGCGCTGACCCTGCCGTTCCTGCTGCTGTTCCGGTTGACCTGCTACTACTACCGCAAGGCGTACTACCGGTCGTTCTGGTTGTCGCCGCCGGCCTGCGCGGTGCCGGACGGGCACAAGTCCTACTCCGGGGAGACCCGGTTCCCGCTGCTGGGGCAGAACCTGCACCGCTACTTCTTCTACGCCGCCGCGATCATCTCGCTGATCAACACCTGGGACGCGGTCCTGGCCTTCCACTCGCCAGAGGGCTTCGGCTTCGGGCTGGGCAACATCGTCCTGCTGGTCAACGTGGTGATGCTGTGGGCGTACACGATCTCCTGCCACTCCTGCCGGCACATCATCGGCGGCCGGTTGAAGCACTTCTCCGCGCACCCGGTGCGGTACCGGGCCTGGACGTTCGTGTCCAAGCTGAACACCCGGCACATGCAGCTCGCCTGGATCACCCTCGGCACGCTGGCCTTCACCGACTTCTACGTGATGGCCATCGCCGCCGGCTGGTTCACCGACCTGCGGTTCATCAACTAGAGGGCGCGGCGACATGACCACTACCACTCGCATCGAACGACACCACTACGACGTCGTCGTGATCGGGGCCGGCGGCGCCGGCCTGCGCGCGGCGATCGAGGCCCGGCTCGCCGGCAAGAAGACCGCGATCATCTCCAAGTCGCTCTTCGGCAAGGCGCACACCGTGATGGCCGAGGGCGGCGCGGCGGCCGCGATGGGGAACGTGAACAGCCGGGACAACTGGCAGGTGCACTTCCGCGACACCATGCGCGGCGGCAAGTTCCTCAACAACTTCCGGATGGCCGAGCTGCACGCGAAGGAGTCGCCGCAGCGGATCTGGGAGCTGGAGACGTACGGGGCGCTCTTCGACCGGACCAAGGACGGCAAGATCTCCCAGCGCAACTTCGGTGGGCACGAGTACCCCCGGCTGGCGCACGTCGGTGACCGGACCGGCCTGGAGCTGATCCGTACCCTCCAGCAGAAGATCGTCTCCCTCCAGCAGGAGGACAAGCGCGACCTCGGCGACTACGAGGCCCGGATCAAGGTCTTCTCCGAGACCACGATCACCGAGCTGCTGCTCGACGGGGACCGGGTGGCCGGGGCGTTCGGCTACTACCGGGAGTCCGGGGAGTTCATCCTGTTCGAGGCCCCGGCGGTGGTGCTGGCCACCGGCGGCGTCGGCCGGTCCTACAAGGTCACCTCGAACTCCTGGGAGTACACCGGGGACGGGCACGCGTTGGCCCTGCGCGCCGGGGCCACGCTGATCAACATGGAGTTCCTCCAGTTCCACCCGACCGGCATGGTCTGGCCGCCCTCGGTGAAGGGCATCCTGGTCACCGAGTCGGTACGCGGTGACGGCGGGGTGCTGAAGAACTCCGACGGCAAGCGGTTCATGTTCGACTACGTCCCCGACGTCTTCCGCAAGCAGTACGCGGAGACCGAGGAGGAGGCGGACCGCTGGTACACCGACCCGGACAACAACCGACGCCCGCCGGAGCTGCTCCCCCGCGACGAGGTCGCCCGCGCGATCAACAGCGAGGTCAAGGCCGGTCGGGGTACGCCGGCCGGCGGTGTCTACCTGGACATCGCCTCCCGGCGTTCGGCCGACGAGATCCGTCGCCGGCTGCCGTCGATGTACCACCAGTTCAAGGAGCTGGCCGACGTCGACATCACGGCCGAGCCGATGGAGGTCGGGCCGACCTGCCACTACGTGATGGGCGGCGTCGAGGTGGACCCGGACTCCGGGGCCGCGTACGGCACCGTGCAGGGGCTGTTCGCCGCAGGTGAGGTGTCCGGTGGCATGCACGGCTCCAACCGGTTGGGTGGCAACTCCCTGTCCGACCTGCTGGTCTTCGGCAAGCGGGCGGGCGGGCACGCGGCGTCGTACACCGATCAGCTGACCTCGCGGCCGAAGGTGCCGGTGGGTGCGGTGGAGACCGCCGTGGAGGCGGCGCTGGCGCCGTTGCAGCGGGACACCGGGGAGAACCCGTACACCCTGCAGCAGGACCTCCAGGCGGTGATGGGGGATCTGGTCGGGATCATCCGCCGGGAGGGCGAGCTGGTAGACGCGCTGCACAGGCTGACCGAGCTGCGCGAGCGGGTGGCGAAGGTGAGCGCGGCCGGCGGCCGGCGCTACAACCCGGGCTGGCACCTGGCGTTGGACCTGCGCAACATGCTGGTCGTCTCGGAGTGCACCGCGAAGGCGGCGCTGGAGCGGCAGGAGTCGCGCGGCGGGCACACCCGCGAGGACTTCCCGACCATGGATCCGAGCTGGCGTCGGGTCAACCTGGTCTGCGCCCTGGACGGCGACACCGTCCGGCTGGAGCACAAGCCGCTGCCGAAGATGCGGGCCGAGTTGATCGGTCTCTTCGACCGGACCGAGCTGGCCAAGTATCTGACCGACGAGGAGCTGGCCGACTTCGACGCCCTCACCGAGGAGGCGAACTGATGGGAAGCAAGAGGGAGTTCCGCATCTGGCGGGGCGACGAGACCGGCGGTGACCTCCAGGACTACTCGGTCGAGGTGAACGAGGGCGAGGTCGTCCTCGACGTCATCCACCGGCTCCAGGCCACCGAGGCGCCGGACCTGGCCTGCCGGTGGAACTGCAAGGCGGGCAAGTGCGGCTCCTGCTCGATGGAGATCAACGGCAAGCCCCGGCTGAGCTGCATGACCCGGATGTCGACGTTCGAGGAGTCGGAGACCGTCACGGTCACCCCGCTGCGGACCTTCCCGGTGATCCGGGACCTGGTCACGGACGTCTCGTTCAACTACGAGAAGGCGCGGGAGACGCCGGCTTTCGCCCCGCCGGCCGACCTGGCCCCGGGCGAGTACCGGATGCAGCAGGTCGACGTGGAGCGCTCGCAGGAGTTCCGCAAGTGCATCGAGTGCTTCCTGTGCCAGAACGTGTGCCACGTGATCCGCGACCACGAGGAGAACAAGCCGGCCTTCTCCGGCCCCCGGTTCTTCATCCGGGCCGCCGAGCTGGACATGCACCCGTTGGACGCGAAGACCGACCGCAAGCAGTACGCGCAGCAGGAGCAGGGGCTCGGCTTCTGCAACATCACCAAGTGCTGCACGGAGGTCTGCCCCGAGCACATCAAGATCACCGATAACGGGATCATCCCCATGAAGGAACGGGTCGTCGACCGCAGGTACGATCCCCTGGTATGGCTCGGTAGCAAGATCTTCCGTCGGGGCGAGACGCCCCAGAGCACCGCGAACAGCGCGGGAAAGGGGTCCGTGGTGCACAGCGGCGCTCGTCAGACCGGGGTCCACTCGCACGCCGGCGGTTCCGGCGACCCGGCCGCGGAGGCCCAGGCGCAGCAGGGTGTGAACTGGCACCGTGAGGTCCCGCACCCGACGATGCCGGCGGTCGACGACCGGGGCCGGCTCCCGCTGACGGAGCTGACCTTCGACCGGGCGGCGGCCCCGTCGCCGTTCGGTGACGACGTCACCTTCCCGCTGCCGCCGGAGCACCTCAACTTCGCCCACCCGAGCCAGGACGACAAGCCGGCAGGCGAGGGCGACCGGCACTGACGCCACCCGGTGGGCCCGCACCGGGCACGACAGACGACGGGGGTCGCGGCGCAAGCCGCGGCCCCCGTCGCCGTCCGCACCCGGGTGGCCGACCCGTCAGTCGGCGGCCAGCAGCGGGCGGAGGGCGGCGACGATCGGCGCGTCGGCGGGAAGCCAGGTGACGCTGTCCAGCTCACCGGCGGCGAGCCAGCGCAGCGCGGAGTGTTCCAGCGCGCGCGGCTGGTCGCCGTGCAACAGGCGGGCCGCGTACACCTTCAACACCGACCGGCCGTGGGCCATCCGGACGTCCCGGCCGATCCGGTCGCCGATCGCCACCCGGACGGCCAACTCCTCGGCGCACTCGCGGATCAGCGCGGCCGTCTCGCTCTCGCCCGGCTCGACCTTGCCGCCGGGAAACTCGAACATGCCGGCGACCTCGGGGGGCGCGGTGCGCGCACAGGCGAGCACCCGCCCCGCGGAGATGATCGCCGCACCCACGACCACCCGCGGCTCACGCCGGTCGGTCTGCCCGTCACCGCTACACCGTTCGGTCTGCACGGGCGTCCAGCGTGCCAGATCAATCGTCGGTTTGGGTACCGTCCTCGACCGGTAGGCCAATAAGAGACGGAAGTGTGGGCGTGGACACACCGCCGTCAGGTCGACAGACTGTTAACACCACGAGGACACGGGACGGCGACGATTTGGCCACAAGCCGGCAACGGCGCCTGGGAGGTGCGGTGATGCGTGCGCTGTTCACCAGCCGAACCAAGCACGACTATCTCAGTGACGCCCTCACGCTCCTGCACGGGTGGACCCGTGACGGTGAGCAGATCCGCCGCACTCTGGTGATAGACGACTCCCAGCACGCGGAGCTGACCGAGCGGGTCAAGGTCGTCGCGGACGCGTTGCGGTTGCGACCGGACATCAGCCGGCAGGACACCGAGACGCGCATCCGGGTCGGCCACGGCGACGGCGAGCCACTCACCGACGGTGAGGTGCTGCTCGCCGCCCGCATCGAGGACGCGTACCGTGCGGTGACGGCGGACTGAGCGCCCCGCGACGGCGGGCACCCGTCCGACGAGCACGCCCACGGTCACCCCCGTCATTGTCGACCCCCGCCCGCCACCGCACCGTCGCCACCAGCCTCAGCCTAGGGCCGATCCGCGGCCGGCCAGCTCCCCGGAACGTCCGACCCACCCCCACCGAGTGGTCAACTCGACACCGTCGGTGACGGTCACCGCATCGGTTCACCCTGTGCGGTGGGCAACCGGAGGGCCTGGCGTACGGCGAGCTCGGTGGCCGGGTCCGGGTGCTGCCCCGCCTGCGCCACGATCTGGAGCAGCCTGCCCCGGTCGGGCTCGCCGTCGGCGTCCCGCCAGGCCGGCTCGTCCTGCTCCATCTCGGTGAGCAGCCGCTCCATCGCCGGTCGGACCGCCTCCGGCCAGGGTTCCCGGCGCAACCGGAACCACATGTCGGTGTGGGTGGCCTCGGCCCGGCGGACCGCGTCACGCAACGTCGCCGGGGTGCTGGTCGACCCGCTGGCCACCAGGGCGGCCCGCGCCTCGGTCCAGTCCCGGCTGGCCAGCAGGTAGCCGAGCTGCGCCGGGTCGAGCACCGTACCGTCCATCCGCAGCGGGCGGGACAGCTGGGTCGGTGAGGTCAGATAGCAGGTGATGGTGGGATCGGTGGACCAGTCGACCCGGGTCGGCAGGTACCAGCTCAACCGCACCTCGGCGGGCAACCCCAGCGGGTCCACCACGTAGCTGCGCTGGCGCTGCCGGCAGAGCGTCTCCGCCCGCTGGGAGAGCACCGCCGCGCCGGGGTAACGCTCGTCGGCGGAGCGTTCGTACGCCGGAAAGTCGTCGACGTACTCGGCGTTGTGGGGCGCGTCACAGCCGACCCGGGTGACCTGCTCGGGCGCGGTACGGCTGGCGGTGGCCCCGGTGGGCACCCGGAAGCAGTCCCCCACCCGCAGCCCCCGCAGCCCGGTGTCCGGGTCGGTGCCGGTCGCCGTGACGCCCCACGCCACCAGGCCGGCCAGCACCCAGCCGCCGAGAAGCACCAGCCCGGCGGTCACCAGACCCTTCCCCCGCTCGCCCTCGCGCCTGATCCGTCGCAGCGCGAACACGGCGGTGACCGGCGCGAGCACCCCGCCGAGCAGGCCGAACACGAGGGTGACGACGGCCAGCCGGTTCAGCCGGCCCCGGGTGGGCGGCCGCTGCGGCCACGGCTCCCAGTCGGGCACGTCGGTGGTACCCGCCCGGCGGGGCGCAGCCGCGTCCGCGCCACCGGTCGGTGCCGCCGAGGGCTCCGGCCGGGCCTCGTCGGTGGGTTGCGCCTCGGAATGCTCGCTGGTCACGCCGCTTCCCTCCCCCGTCGCCCGCGTCTGGCCAGGCATGGGGAGACTAGTCGACGGGGCCAACCGGCGGGCAACCGCCGACGCTGGCGGGCACCTCCTACCGTGGATTCCATGGCAAATGCGACGTACGACCGCAAGGAGCAGTTCAACCAGATCCGCAGTGGACTGCTCGACGGGGAACAGATCATCGCCGTCTACGACGCCGTCGGCACCGGCACCGGGTTCATCGGCCTGACCGACCGGCGGGTGATCATCCAGGACCGGTCATTCGTGGGGAAGAAGTTCGCGATCACCAGCATCCCGTACTCCAAGATCACCAGCGTGAGCGTGGTGAGCAACAAGTCGTGGGGCGGGGAGTTCTTCTCCACCGGCTCGATCGCGGTGCACGTCGGCACCCACACCTACGAGGTGGAGTTCCGGGGGGCGCAGAAGAGCCACCACGTGCACAACGTGATCCTGCACTACATCTCCTGACCGCCCCGCCCTGCCGGCCACCGACCCGCCCCTCCCGCCGCGCCGGCCCGCCCGCCGCGCCGCCGACGGGTGCCCACCCCGCTCCGCCCGACCCCCGGACCGGGCGGTCCCTGGAATACTCGGCCCATGCGGACGACTCTCCACTGTGGCCGGCGGGGGCAGGTGCGGCGTGTTCCTGCGTGACGTGCTGGCCACCGACGTCGAGGCGTACCTGCGGATGCGCTGCGACCCGGTGATGATGGCCGAACTCGGCGGGCCGCTGCCGCCGGCCCACGTGACCCGGCAGGTCCGCCGGGACGCCCGGTTGGCCGCCGACGGCACCGCCCTGATCAAGATGATCGTGGTGGACGACGCCGTCGCCGGGACCGTCACCCTCTGGCGGCCCGCGCCGGACGACGCGACGGCCGCCGAGATCGGCTGGATGGTGCTGCCCGAGTTCCAGGGCCGGGGCCTGGCCAAGCGGGGCGTCCGCGCGCTGCTCGACCAGGCCCGCGCCGAGCGACGGTGGGACACCGTGCACGCCTTCCCGGCCGTCACCAACGGCCCGTCCAACGGGATCTGCCGGGCACTCGGATTCACCCCGCGCGGCGAGGAGGACGTCGAGTTCAACGAGCAGGTGATCCGTACCCGGCACTGGACGCTGGACCTGGCCCGCCCGCCGGAAACCGGGTTGCCCCACTGACGGGCCGCTGCTTGGCTGGCCGTGAAGCCGACCGGAAGGAGCTGACGACATGTCGTACGTGACGGGGTCCACCCAGGCGCCGACCATCCTCCGACAGCGGAAATCGAGGCTTCATGACCACCAGCGACACGGCAGTGCCGGCACGGCTCAGCGCCGGTAACGACAGAGCGGTCCGGCCCGGGGAAGGGGGCCGCTGATGTCGGTGTTCGACGACCCGGGCCACTTCGGCAGGATGTGGGCCGACAGGTACGACAGCCCCGGCAACCCCGACCCGGCACCGGCGGTGGACTTCCTCGCCGGTCGGGCCGACGGCGGACGGGTGCTGGAACTCGCCATCGGGACGGGCCGGGTGGCGTTGCCGCTCGCCGCCCGGGGCGTACCCGTCGACGGGGTCGAGGCGTCACCGGAGATGGTGGCGAAGCTGCGTGCCAAGCCCGGCGGAGACAGCGTCCCGGTCACCGTCGGCGACCTGGCCGACGTGCCCGTCACGGGTCCGTACCAGCTGGTCTACCTGGTGTTCAACACCCTGTTCAACCTGGTGCGCGCGCAGCGGCAGCAGGACTGCTTCCGCAACGTGGCCCGGGTGCTGGCCCCCGGTGGCGAGTTCGTCGTCGAGGCGTTCGTGCCCGACCCGGCCAACTTCGACCGGGACGAGCAGGTACAGATGCGGGCGGTGACCGAGGACTCCGCCACCATCCGGCTGCACCAGTACGACCGGGCCGCACAGACCTTCATCCGGCAGACGATCACCTTCGACCGCGACGGGGTGCACCTGGAACCGTTCGCGATGCACTACCGCTGGCCGGAACAGATCGACGAGCTGGCCGAACAGGCCGGACTGCGGCTCGTCGCCCGGTACGCCGACTGGCACCGGCACCCGTTCGGCGACGACAGCCGATCGCACGTCTCGGTCTACCGCCGCTGAGGGGTGGACCGGCCGGGGTCGGGGCATCCGTCCCGACCCCGGGGCGGGCGAATCCAATCCCCGGCCCCCGTCGTGCGCACCGGCCCGACGGGTGTGTCGCCCAGCCGGGCGCTGCGACCCGGGGGCGGGGTGTCAGAGCCGTTTGATCATGCGGATGGCGGTGACCTCGAAGCCCATCTGCTCGTAGAGGGCCCGCGCGCCGGTGTTGAAGCCGAAGACGTTCAGCCCGATGGCGACCACGCCCAACTCCCGGCAGAGCCGCTCGGCGGCCTCGATGATCGCCCGACCGTGGCCCCGGCGGCGCAACTCCTCGCGCACCGCGAAGTCGTAGCCGAAGGCGTGCACACCGTCGGACCTCTGCTCCAGGTGCAGCCAGAGCCGACCGACCTCGACGTCGTCGTCGTACGCCGTCCAGAGCCGGTGCCCCTCGGTGGCCAGGCCGTCGGGCAGCAGGCCCTGGAAGTCCTGCCGGGCCTTCTCCCGCGCCTCCGGCAACGGCATCGCCCCGGAGGCGGCGATGTTGCGCGCGTAGTCCTCCTCGGCGTGCTCCCGGTAGCGGAGGTACTGCTCGTCGGTCATCGGTTCCAGTCGCAACGCCACGCCGTCACGGTAGGCCCGCACCGCCCCGGCCCGCTGCCCGCAACGGGGTGACGCGCGGCTCACCCCGGTCGGCGTCGCCGGTCAACGACTTGACGCACCGGCGCGACCTTCGTGACCCACCTACAGCGCTATGGTCCGAACCTGCCGCCCGCACAGCTTGACCATGTCGTCGACATCGGATGTCAGGAGCGCCACCGGTGCGGGTAGCCGTAGCGCCACCTCGGCGACCATGGCGTCGATGGCGTACCTGTGCCCGTGCAGCCCTGCCGCCTTCAGCAGCGCAGCACTGCGACGGGCACTCTCCTTCGTCACCGCCTCCACCCGGATCCGGGACAGCAGCCAGTTCAGCCGCGCGATGTCCACACCGGAGTGGGAGACCTCGATGATCGTGGCCGCCGACATGGCGAGATCGACCCCGTCCCGCTCCGCCTGCTCCAGCAGGCGCATCACCTTTCGATCCTGGTCGATCCACCCTGAGAAGCCCTGCGAGTCGAGCACCAGCGACTCAAGGCTCACGCCGCACGCCCGGTCTCCTCGGTCCCGTGCAGGAGCGCCCGAGCCGCGGCCATCTCCTCGTCAGTGAACGCCCCGAGGTCGCCTTGGTAGCGATCCAACTCCTCCCGGAGAAGTCTGCGCCGCTCGGCCCGCTCGGCCAGCTCGGTGAGGTAGCCGGAGACGTTGTCGGTGTGCGTCTTCATGCTCTCCAGCAGCTCTGCCGGCAGCGTGATCGTGACCTTCTTCGTCCTCGCCATCGATCGACCATACCACGGTGTTACCACCGCCGGGCGAACCGATCCGATGCGGCAGACGGTGGACCGGAATCAGACGTTGAAGCGGAACTCCACCACGTCGCCGTCCTGCATGACGTACTCCTTGCCCTCGATCCGGACCTTGCCGGCGGCCTTCGCCGCCGCCATCGAACCGGCCGCGACCAGGTCGCCGTAGGAGACCACCTCGGCCTTGATGAAGCCGCGCTGGAAGTCGCTGTGGATCACCCCGGCGGCCTCCGGGGCGGTCGCGCCGACCGGCACCGTCCAGGCCCGCGCCTCCTTCGGCCCCGCCGTGAGGTACGTCTGGAGCCCGAGCGTGCGGAAGCCGACCCGGACGAGCTGGTTCAGCCCCGGCTCGGACTGCCCGATCGACTCCAGCAGCTCGCGGGCCTCCTCCTCGGGCAGGTCCACCAGCTCGGATTCGATCTTGGCGTCCATGAACACCGCCTCGGCGGGGGCCACCAGCGCGCGCAACTCGTCGAGGAAGGCGGCGTTGGCCAACTCCGCCTCGTCGACGTTGAAGACGTAGAGGAACGGCTTGGTGGTGAGCAGGTGCAGCTCCCGCAGGTGCTCCAGCTCGATCTTGGCGGCGGCGGCCCCGGCGTACAGGGTGGTGCCGCCGTCGAGCACCTCGACGGCCTGCTTCGCGGCGGTGACGGCGGCGGCCCGGTCCTTACGGAGCTTGGCCTCCTTCTCCAGCCGGGGCAGCGCCTTCTCCAGGGTCTGCAGGTCGGCCAGGATCAGCTCGGTGTTGATCGTCTCGATGTCGTCGGCCGGCGAGACCTTGCCGTCGACGTGCACCACGTTCGGGTCGGAGAAGGCCCGCACCACCTGGCAGATGGCCGAGGCGTCCCGGATGTTCGCCAGGAACGCGTTGCCCCGGCCCTGCCCCTTCGACGCCCCCCGGACCAGACCGGCGATGTCGACGAACGACACCGGCGCGGGCAGCACCTTCTGCGACGAGAAGATCTCCGCGAGCTTGTCGAGCCGCCCGTCCGGCAGCCCCACCACCCCGACGTTGGGCTCGATCGTGGCGAACGGGTAGTTCGCCGCGAGCACGTCGTTCTTGGTCAACGCGTTGAACAGGGTGCTCTTGCCGACGTTGGGCAGGCCGACGATGCCGATGGTGAGACTCACGACGGGCCAGCTTACGCCGTCGGCCCCCGGTACCCGGCAGGCAGGCCCGTCGGAGACGCTCAGTCGGTCAGCAGCCGGGGCTCGATCCGGGTCTCCCGCACCCCACCCGCACCGTCCGGCACCACCTCGTACGCGGCCACGCCGGGCCGGTCGGCGACCGCCTCGGCCAGCCGGGTGCCCCGGTAGACCAACCCCACCCCGTCGTCGGTGCAGTGGCTGGCCGGCAGGGTGCCGTCGGCGACCAACCGGTGCAGCAGCGGCCGGCGCTGCGCCTCACTGTCGTAGTGCACCCCGTTGCCGTACGGCAACCAGCCCAGGCCGTCGGTGTAGGCGCGCAACTGCCGCCCGAAGCTGTCGGTGGGCCCGCCGACGTGCCAGCAGATCGAGCCCGCGGAGACCCCGCCGAGCACCACCCCGGCCTCCCAGCACTCGCGCAGGATCTCCGGCAGGCCGTGCACCCGCCACACCGCGCACAGGTTGGCCACGCTGCCGCCACCGACCCAGATGATGTCCTGGCCGAGCAGGTGGGCCCGGACGTCCTCGACGTTGGGCATCGGAAACAGCGCCAGGTGCGACGGGCGGTAACGGGTACCGGCGAACGCGCCGTGGAAGATCGTCAACGAGGTGGGCTGGTCGCCGACGGCCTGGTTGAGATAGCAGATCCTCGGCTCGTCGACCTGCGCCAACTCGGCCATCAGGTCGAAGACCGGCCCGGGGACGGCATCCAGGGGCCCCCGGTTACGGCTGGTGAAACCCATGCTGGTGGCGACGATCGTCGGTTGAACGGCGGGCATCCTGGTCCTCTCGCTGACTGACTCCCGCTCCCATCCTGCGCCACCGCCGGCCCCGGCCACCCCGACCCCCGGCAACCGCCGCCCGGCGGGTCGCGCCGCCGCTGCGGTCACCGACCCGGATCACCCGGCGAGACGCCAGCCCGCCCCGCCGTCGGTCACCCCGGGCAACTCACCCGCCGCCGCGAGCGGCAGGGTGAACCGGTCCCGCGCGGTCGGGCCGGCCCGCTCGGACTCACCGAGCATCCAGTGGACCTCGTCGGCCGTCCAGCCCAGCCCCCGCCGACCGGCGATCTCCCGGACCAGCCGCCGGCCGACCCGGGTGTCGTCGTCGTAGAACCGCATGCACCAGTGGTGCGCCCACATGCCCAGCGCCCGCAGGCCGGCCGCGTCGAGGGACCCGGCCAGCCGACCGCACGCGGTGTCGGCGAACGGCCGCGCCGGGTCGTCGGCCCGGTCCCGCTCGATCGCACCGAAGGCGGCCGGCGCGACCACCCGCATCCGGTCGTAGAGGCCCTGCGCGGCAGCCTCGTCCAGCCGCGCCCGCCCTGACCGAGGGTCGCCCCGCCCGGTCACGCTCGCCATCGCCGCACCCTTCTGGAGTTGGTGCCGGGACGCTACCGACCACTACCGACACTTTGCCGCGGGAAACTCCCCGCGGATCCCGGGATAGCTGCGCCGGGCTGGGGCGTCTGTATCGGTGACAGCCAACATCGGGGAGGGCGGGTGGACGAGGACGACCGGGCCCGGCTGGCCGAGTTCGTGGCCAGCCGGACGCCGGCCCTGATGCGGGTCGCGTACCTGCTCACCGGGGACCGGCACGCCGCCGAGGACCTGTTCCAGTCGGCGCTGGCCAGGACCATTCCGAAGTGGCGCGACCTGCGTCACACCGACCCGGAGGGTTACCTGCGCGCGGTCATGTACCGGGAGCAGGTCAGCTGGTGGCGGCGACTGCGCCGGTACCGGGAGACGCTGCTCACCGGTGCCGCCGAACGGGCCGGTCCCGACCCGTTCGGCGGCACCGACGTACGCCTGGCGATGCGGGCCGCGCTGCGCGCGCTGCCGGCGGCCCAACGCACGGTCGTGGTCCTGCGCTACTACGAGGACCTGACCGAGACCCAGGTGGCCGCCGCGCTCGGCTGCTCGGTCGGCACCGTACGCAGCCGCACCCACCGGGCCGTGGCCCGGTTGCGGCAACTCCTGCCGGACATCGAACTGCTGGAGGTACGGCGGTGACCACGCCCATCGAGGACCTCATCCGCGCCACCCTCACCGACCTTGCCGAGGAGGCACCGACAGTGCACGACCAGTTGACCCGCGCGGAACACCGGGCCCGCACCCGACGCCGCGCCACCGTGACGATGAGCGCCGTGGGTGCCGTCGCCGCCGTGCTGATCGCCGCCCCGCTCGCGATGGCCGCCAGCGGTCGCGGGGACGCCCCGCCCGCCGTACCGGCCTCGACGCCGAGCAGGGGGCCGGCCGCGCCGGTCCCCGCCCCGGACCGGACCGCACCGCCCGTCGACCGGCCACCGCTGACCGGCCGGACCGCCGAACCGGGCGCACCCGTCCCGGCCCGCACCGCCGCACCGGCAGCACCCGGGATGCCCGCACCGGCCCGCTCCGCACCACCCGTCGACCAGCCCCGGACCGGCCGGGTCCCCGCCGCACCGGTCCCCGCCCGCACCGCACCGCCCGTCGACGAGGGCCCACGGGGCGGCCGGCCGGCCGGCCCGACGACGGGGAACTGACGCACGGCGACCCTGCCGGCCGTCGACTCACTGCTGTCGGCCGGCGGGGTCGCCCGCCCTCGCGCCGGGCCGCCCCCTCAACCCGGTCAGGCCACCCCCTCAGCCTGGTCGGCGCGAATGTGGCCGCCACCGGCCCACCGCCGGGCCCGGCACGCCCCCTCAGCCCGGTCGGCGCGAATGTGGCCGCCACCGGCCCACCGCCGGGCCCGGCACGCTCAGGTCCGATTCCCGCGAGCCACCGCCGCTGAGCTGCGGGCATGATCGGTGGCGTGGAGTTGGACTTTGAACGGTGCTACCGGGCCGTGGACAGCCGGGACCAGCGGTTCGACGGCTGGTTCTACACCGGCGTCACGTCGACCGGGATCTACTGCCGGCCGTCGTGTCCGGCGATGACGCCGCAACGGCGCAACGTCCGGTTCTTCCCGTCGGCCGCCGCCGCGCAGGGGGCCGGGCTACGGGCCTGCCGCCGGTGCCGGCCGGACGCCGCGCCCGGTTCCCCGCAGTGGGACGTCCGCGCCGACGTGGTGGGTCGGGCCATGCGGCTGATCGCCGACGGGGTGGTCGACCGGGACGGCGTGCCGGGGCTGGCCGCCCGGCTGGGCTACACCGAGCGGCACCTGCACCGGATGCTCCGGGCGGAGTTGGGTGCCGGCCCGTTGGCGCTGGCCCGGGCGCAACGGGCACAGACCGCACGGACGCTGATCGAGACCACCGGACTGGGCCTGGCGGAGGTGGCGTTCGCAGCCGGCTTCGGCAGTGTGCGGCAGTTCAACGACACCGTCCGCGAGGTGTACGGGACGGTGCCGTCGCAACTGCGTACCGGGCGGGGCAGCCAACCGGCACCGGGCGGGGCGGGCACGATCACGCTGCGGTTGGCGTACCGGCCGCCGCTGCACGCCGCTGCCCTGCTGGAGTACCTCGCCGCCCGGGTGCTGCCCGGCCTGGAGGAGGTGCGCGACGGGACGTACCGCAGGGGGTTGCGGCTGCCGCACGGCCCGGCGGAGGTCGCGTTGACGCCGACGCGCGGACACGTCGTGGCGACGCTGCGGCTGGCCGACCTGCGGGACCTGGCCCCGGCGGTGGCCCGGTGCCGGCGTCTGTTCGACCTGGACGCCGACCCGGAGGCGATCGACCAGACACTGGCCGCCGACCCGGCCCTGGCCGGGGTCGTCGCCGCCGAACCCGGGGTCCGTGTGCCCCGGTCGGTGGACGGCTTCGAGTTGGCCCTGCGCGCCATCGTCGGCCAGCAGGTCTCTCTCCCCGCCGCCCGCACCACCCTCACCCGCCTCCTAACCCACTCCACCCCCAGCCCCGCCCCCGCCCCCAGCCCCACCCCCGGTCCCGGCCCCGGCCCCGGCCCCGGTGATCAAGAGGTTTGCGTCACGGAGAGCGCTTCCCCGCGACGCAAACCTCTTGATCACCCCGCCGAGACGGGCGGGGACGGCGGGGCGGGCAGTGGGGGGTGGGGGGTGTGGGGGGTTCCGGGGGCGGAGGAGGTGCTGGGGTTGCCGGATGCGGCGTTCGGGATGCCGGTCGCCCGACGGGAGACGATCCGGGCGCTGGCCCGGGCGGTCGCCGCCGGGGAGATCGACCTGGAACCGGGCGGGGACCGGGCCGAGACGGTACGGCGGTTGACCGCACTGCCCGGGATCGGCCCGTGGACGGCCGGTTACCTGGCCATGCGGGCTCTCGGCGACCCCGACGTGCTGATCCCCACCGACCTCGCGATACGCCGGGGCGCCGCCGCCCTCGGCCTGCCCCACACCCCCACCACCCTGGACGCGTACGCCGACCGTTGGCGGCCCTGGCGGTCGTACGCGGCGATCAGACTCTGGAGAGCGGCATGACCACCCTCGGCACCACCACCCTCGGCACCACCACCATGGACACCCCGGCCGGCCCGCTCAGCGTGCTGGTCGACCCGGACGGCGCGGTCCGGGCCGCCGGGTTCACCGCCGACCCGCAGAGCCTGCTGCCGTTGGTGCACCCGAGCCTGCGTGGCCCCCTGGAGCCGTACGCCGACCTCGGGCCGGTGACCGCCGCCGTCCGCGCCTACCTCGACGGGGACCTGACCGCGATCGACGGGGTGCCGGTACGGCAGCAGAGCGGCGGCGCGTTCCAGACCCACGCCTGGACCGTGCTGCGCGACGTCAAGCCCGGTGAGCCGATCACCTACACCGGGTACGCCGCGCTGGCCGGCCGGCCCGCCGCGGTCCGGGCGGCCGCCGCCGCCTGTGCCCGTAACGCCGCCGCCCTCTTCGTCCCCTGTCACCGGGTGCTGCGCACCGACGGGACCCTCGGCGGCTACCGGTACGGGCTGCCGGTGAAGAAGTGGTTGCTCGGGCACGAGCGCCGGCTGACGGCAACCTGACAGCGGCATCGACGCGGATCGACGCTACCGTCGGGTAGTGCCTGCGCAGCGCGACGGCGACCCGGCCATCCCGAGGGCGGACGGCCGGGTCTCTCCGCTGCGCAACCTCTGGCGGCTGCGCCGCTACCTGCGCCCGTACGCCGCCGCGTACGTGCTGTTGCTGCTGGCCGCGCTGGCCGCGACGGGGGCGGGTCTCGCCGTACCCCTGGTGGCGCAGCGGGTGGTGGACGGGCCGATCGCCCGGCACGACCCGGCGGGGCTGCTCCGCCTCGGCGGGCTGGCCCTGCTGCTCGGGCTGGTCGAGGCGGTGCTGATCTTCATCCGGCGGTGGAGCCAGTCGTCCTCCTCGGTCGGCATGGAGGCGACCATCCGTGCCGACCTCTACGCCCACCTGCAACGCCTGCCGGCCGGCTTCCACGACCGCTGGCAGTCCGGGCAGCTGCTCTCCCGGGCGATCAGCGACCTGTCGGTGCTGCGCCGGTTCCTCTCCTTCGGCCTGCTGTTCCTGGTGCTCAACGTGGTCACCTACGTCGCCGTGGTGGTCCTTCTGCTCCGGCTGCACGGGCCGCTGGGGCTGCTGGTGGCCGCCAGCGCGGTGCCGCTGTTCCTGATCAGCCGCCGGTTCGGCCGGCACTACCACACGGCGTCGCGGCGGATGCAGGACCAGCAGGGCGACGTGGCCACCCTGGTCGAGGAGACCGCGCAGGGGCTGCGCACCATGAAGGCGTACGGGCGGGGGCCGGAGCTGGCCGACCGGTTCGCCCGGCGGGCCCGCGCGCTGCACGACACCGGCGTCGGCAAGGGCGCCCTGCTGGCCCGCGCGTCGGCCCTGTTCGACCTGGTGCCCAACCTGACCCTGGGGGCGACCCTGGTCGGCGGCGCGACGCTTGTCGCCCGGGGCACGTTGACCATCGGGGAACTGGTCGCGTTCGTCAGCCTCCAGCTCATGCTGATCTGGCCGGTGCAGTCGCTCGGCTGGATCATCGCCAACGGGCAGGAGGCGGCGACCGCGGCGGACCGCATCCACGAGGTGCTGGACACCCCGCCGTCGATCGTGGACGCCCCGGACGCGGTCGCGCTGACCCGGCCGGCGGTGCGCGGCCGGCTCCGCTTCGAGGGGGTGTCGTTCCGCTACCCGGGCAGCGCCGAACCGGTGCTGCGGGAGATCGAGCTGACCGTCGAGCCGGGCGAGACGCTGGCCCTCGTCGGGGCGACCGGCTGCGGCAAGAGCACCCTGCTCTCCCTGGTCCCCCGGCTGTACGACGTGACCGGCGGCCGGATCACCCTGGACGGGCACGACCTGCGGGGGGTACGCCTGGACGCGCTGCGCCGGCTGGTCGGGGTGGCCTTCGAGGAGCCGACCCTGTTCTCCATGTCGGTCTGGGAGAACCTCACCCTGGGCTGCCCGGACGCCACCGGCGACGAGGTCCGGGCCGCGTTGGCGCTGGCCCAGGCCGACTTCGCGTACGACCTGCCGTGGGGGTTGGCGACCCGGGTGGGCGAGCAGGGCCTGTCGCTCTCCGGCGGGCAGCGGCAACGGTTGGCACTGGCCCGCGCGGTGCTCGGCCGGCCGGCGCTGCTGGTCCTCGACGACCCGCTCTCCGCCCTGGACGTGCAGACCGAGGCGCTGGTCGAGGCGGCGTTGCGCCGGGTGCTGCGGGACACCACCGCGCTGCTCGTGGTGCACCGGCCGTCGACCGTCGCGCTGGCCGACCGGGTGGCGCTGCTCGACGGGGGGCGGATCACCGCCGTCGGCCGGCACTCCGAACTGCTGGCCACGGTGCCGGCGTACCGTGCGGTGCTCGCCGCCGAACCCTCGCCGGCACCGGGCCTGGTGCGTTCGTGAGCCGTCGACCACCGCGGCAGCACCCCCCGGCCGGTGACGACGGCCAGCCCGGCACCGCGTTGTCGCACTGGCGGGGCCGGGCCACCGACCCGGACGCCGACCGAAGCCGCGCCGAGGACGACTCCCCCGAGGCGGTGGCCCGGCTGCGGGGTCGCAGTCGGGCGCTGCTGCGGGACCTGCTCCGTCCGCACCGCCGGCCGTTGGGCGTGGCGGTGGCCCTGCTGCTGGCCCAGAACGCCGCCGCGATGGCCGGTCCGTACCTGGTCATGCTCGGTATCGACCGGGCGGTGCCGCCGCTGCGGGCCGGCGACCCGGGTCCGTTGGCGGCCGTCGCGGGCGCGTTCGCCGTCGCGGCCGTCACCGAGTACGTCGCCCGGCGCAGCTACCTCACCCGCTCCGCCCGGATCGGCCAGGCCGTCCTGCTCGACCTGCGCCAGCGGGTGTACGGCCACCTGCTGACCCTCTCGGTCGGGTTCCACGAGCGGTACACCTCGGGTCGGGTGGTGTCCCGGCTCACCAGTGACGTGGACTCCATCGCCGAACTGGTCGACGGGGGGATCGACACCCTGGTCGCCGCCGCGCTGTCGGTGCTGTCGGTCGCCGCCATCCTGCTCTGGCTGGACCTGCCGCTGGCGGCGGTGACCCTGCTGGCGTTCCCGTTCCTGTTCTGGCTGTCCCGCTGGTTCGCCCGGGCCTCGGCCCGGGCCTACCGGCACAGTCGGGAGGCGGTGGCGCTGGTGATCGTCCACTTCGTGGAGTCGCTGCGCGGCATCCGCGCGGTGCAGGCGTTCCGCCGTGAGCCGCGCAACCAGCAGATCTTCGTGACGGTCAACGACGAGTACCGGCGGACCAGCCTGCACGGCTTCCGGCTGATCGCCACCTACTCGCCGGGGATCAAGGTGATCGGCAACGTGACCGTGGCGCTGGTGCTCGGGTACGGCGGTTGGCGGGTACTGGGCGGTGCCACCGAGGTCGGGGTACTCGCCGCGTTCCTGCTCTATCTGCGCCGGTTCTTCGAGCCGATGCAGGAGCTGAGCCAGTTCTACAACTCCCTCCAGTCGGCGACCGCCGCCCTGGAGAAGCTCGCCGGGGTGCTGGACGAGCAGCCCGGGGTGCCCGAACCGGCGTCGCCGGTGCCGTTGCCGGCCGGGCCGGGCCGGGGTGCGGTGACGTTCCACGCGGTGTCCTTCGGCTACCTGCCGCAGACGCCGATCCTGACCGGGTTGGACCTGGTCGTGCCGGCCGGGCAGACGGTCGCGCTGATCGGCCCGACCGGTGCCGGCAAGTCGACGGTGGCGAAGCTGCTCGCCCGGTTCCACGACCCGGACGCCGGCACTGTCGAACTGGACGGCGTCGACCTGCGGGACCTGTCCGACGCGGAGCTGCGGCGCGCGGTGGTGCTGGTGACCCAGGAGAACCACCTGTTCGGCGGGTCGGTGGCGGAGAACATCCGGTTCGGGCGGCCGGACGCCACCGACGCGGCGGTGCAGGCGGCGGCGCGGGCGATCGGTGCGCACGACTTCATCGCCGCCCTACCCGACGGGTACGCCACCGAGGTGCACCGGCGCGGCGGCCGGCTCTCCGCCGGGCAGCGGCAGCTCGTCGCGTTCGCCCGCGCGTTCCTGGCCGACCCCCGGGTGCTGATCCTCGACGAGGCCACGTCGTCGCTGGACGTGCCGACCGAGCGGTTGGTGCAGCGGGCGCTGGCCACCGTGCTGCGCGACCGCACCGCGCTGGTGATCGCGCACCGGCTCTCCACGGTGGAGACCGCCGACCGGGTGCTGGTCATCGACTGCGGACGGATCGTCGAGGACGGCCCACCGGCCCACCTCGCCACCACCGGTGGCCGGTACGCCGCGCTGCACCGGCAGTGGCGTGATTCCCTGGTCTGACCCGGCCGGGTGGGGCAGCCCGGTGACCGTGGGACGACTAGACTCTGCCCGCATCGATGGGCCTCGCCCCCGTTTCCACCGGTCCGCCCGGTCGGGTGCGGCGGGGCCGATCACATCGCCGGCATACGGGGAGGTTGCGGCGTGCGGATCCGTGGACGAGTGGTGCTGGCAGCGGCATTGGCGCTGAGCACGATGGGGACGACAGGCGTGGCGTTGGCCGTGGACCGGGATGCCGGTGCGGCCACCGGCGCGACCGGGGGCGCCTGGTCGGCGGGGACGGTTCCGGTCGCCGGGGAGGTCCGCACGTCGGCCACCGCCGACACGGCCGGCCGGGCGGCGGCGCCGGCCGCAGCACGCCCGGCGCCGGTGGTGACCCGCCCGGCCGACCAGGTCGCGCAGGCCGCCCCCGCCTCGGTGAGCTACCTGAGCAACCGTTACCGGGTCGCCCCGGGCGAGGCCGCCCGCCGGCTGGCCCTCCAGGAACTGTCCGCGCCGCTGGCCGACACCCTCGCCGCCCGTTTCCCCGACTCCTACGCCGGGATGTGGCTGGACCAGGCCGGCGGCGGGGTGCTCACCATCGCCGCCACCGACCCGGCCCGGGTCACCGAGACGGTCGCCGGCCTGCCGGACGCCCGGCACGTCACCGTCGTCCCGGTCCGGTACTCGCGGCGCGACCTGGACGCGGCGGCGGCCCGGGTGGCCGGGGCGCTGGGCGTCACCGCCGGTCAGGACGTGCTGGTCGACGAGCGGGCCAACGAGGTGCTGGTGCTCACCGGCGACGGGGTGCCCGCCGACGACGCCCGGCTGGCCGGCGCGCTCGACGCGGCCGGGGTGCCGGCCCGGACCCGGGCCCGGTTCGACGAGGGCACGATTCCCAAGGCGTGCGACCCGCGCTACTGCGCGCAGGCGCCGATGCGCGGCGGAATCCGGCTCGACGTGCCCCGCGACGACGGCACCGTCGGCGGCTGCACCACCGGCTTCAACGTCCGGGCGAAGTCGGGGCAGTACTACGTGCTGACCGCCGGGCACTGTGTGGTCGGCGGCCGGCACCAGCGCGTCGACGACACCTGGCACCAGTTCCTCGGGCCGAAGGTGCCGGTGGGCCTGGAGTCGACCAACCCGGTGCTGGCCGAGAACGATTTCCCCAACGACTACGCGGTCCTGCCCTACGCCAAGGGGGCCAGCACCCGCTGGGCGTACCCGAGGCGGACCGTGGGCAACGCCCCGAGCCTGGTCAACTACTGGTGCGTGGCCGACAACCCGGCCTGCGCCAGCAAGGGCAGCCACGACGTGCCGATCACCGGCGTCACCGCGTACTCCGCCGTGCAGGCCGGCTGGGTGGTCTGCGCCACCGGCTCGGCGTACACCCCGAAGGCCGGCGAGCAGTACGTCGACTCGGGCGCCGGGGCCGGTTACCTGCCGGGCACCCGCTGCGGCGAGGTCATCGGCAAGGCCAGTGGCGGCATCGACGTGCGGGTGTGCGCCCGGCCGGGTGACAGCGGCGGCCCGCTGTTCACCGAGTCCAACGGGCGGGCGCTGGGCATCCTGCACAACGGCGACCCCGGTGAGGGTCCCTGCACCAACCCGGACGAGCAGAACACCTACGCGCCGGTCTCGGTGATCCTCGACCGGGTCAACGACCGCACCGGGCTGGGCTTCCAGATCGCCACCCAGGGACCGCTGCTCGCCCCGCCCGCCGGCTCGTCGAACCGGTAGGCGGCGGGTCCGGCCGGCCTTCCCGAACCGGTAGGCCGGCGGGTCACCGTGCTCGACCCGGGCACGGCGGCACGTCCGAATGGTCGGGTCAGCGTGCTAACTTGCCGCGATGAGTTCGACATCCACGAACGCTGCGGCTGGGCATGTTGATCGCGTTGCCGACTACTACGACGACAACACCCGTCGCTTCCTGCTGGTTGCCGAGAGCCCGGGCAGTGACGCCATCCACCGCGGGGTATGGATGCCCGGTGTCGCGGGCGCGGCGGAGGCGGCAGACACCGTCAACCGTTTGATGACCGAGCGCTTGCGCGGGTACGTGCCCGCCGAAGGCGCAAGGTTGCTCGACCTCGGCTGTGGCGTCGGTGCGACCATGGTCCGCCTGGCCCGCGAACTGGACGGATCTGTATCTGGAGTGACGATCAGTCGTGTACAGGCCGAGATCGCTGAAAAGCGGTTCGCTCGTGCCGGGCTGACCGAGCGCTGTCAGGTGATCTGCGCCGACTTTGCGGAACTACCCGCAGAGCCACACTATGACGCCATGGTCGCCGTTGAGGCGGTCGTACACTCGCCCTCTCTGGAGAATCTGATCCCGTCTCTCGTGGACAGGCTGCGTCCCGGCGGTCGCCTTATCCTGTGCGACGACTGGATGACCGACAAGGATCGTGGTCTTGCCGCGCGCGATCGTTGTCTGGACCAGTTCCGCGCCGGTTGGCGTATCGGCAGTTTGCACACCGTAGCCGAGCTGGCCGCCATGTCGGAGAGCGCTGGCCTGCGCATGGTGGAAGACCTGGATCTCACGTCGTACCTGCGCCTCGGTCGTCCCCGCGACCGGTTGATCAATGTGGTCGTGGGCGCGGCCTCCGTGGTTCCACGGGTTCGCAACCGTCTTGTCGAGAGGCCGTTCTGGGCCAACATGATCGGCGGATCAGCGTTGCAACACGGATTGTCGCGACGCTGGCTGGAGTACCACTTGATCGTGCTTGAGAAGGCATAGACCCCGCTCGCCCTATGCTGCGGCAGAGCCGCAGCAACGCGTCGTCACCCTGAACGCGGCGTACGCCGGGGCCCGCCGGTCTGCGGTGGGCTGACGTCGACCTGCACGAAGGTCTGCTGTGCGTGGCGCGTCAGCGGACCACCGCCGGCTACGACATCATCGAAGGATCATCCGGGTCGACGACCAGCCGTCGCGTTCAGCCGCGCAGGAGACGGGTGTTCGGACTTCGATGGAAGTTGCAAAATTATCGCACCCGATCCTTGCCCCTCACCGTCATCGAAAGTTATCGTTCAGCTACCAGATGTGATCCTGTGCGGGGGCGCGTTCTTGAGGATCACCAAGATGGTGCCTTGCCTGCATGGCCGTCGTGCCCCTCGGCCCACCGTCGAAGGGACAGACATGACCAAGACCAGGATGCTGTTTGCCGCGCTCGCGGTCGCCGCCACGACCCCGCTCATGCTGGCTGTTCCAGAAGCCGCCCAGGCCGACGCAAGCTCTGCGCTGGCTCGATGCGGCTCGGGGCGGTTCTGCAACTGGACCGGCACGAACTTCTCCGGATCCCTGATTCAGAACACCGCCCCCACGGGCACGTCCGTTTGGTGCGTCAACATGCCGACCGGAACGCGGTCCATGAGCAATGGCACCAGCCTGACCCTGAGCGCCAACCAGAACCGCTGCGAGAATCCGGGCGGAGCGGCGGCGGCGGTCAGCCCGGGGCAGGACCGGGGATCCTTCTCCTTCGTGGTGAACTCGGTGTCTTACTGCGGGGTCTGTCGCCAGAACCACACCGCCACCACCCCGACGACAGACTGAGTCCACGTCTGACCGGCTGGAGCGGTCAGCCGATCGCGGTCCTACGCCGGCCCCTGACCTCAGCGGCCGACGTAGGACTCGGCCCGGTTGGCGAATGAGTCCGTGGCGCATCTGTCTGCCGCCCAAGCAGCGCCTCATGGACGTGATGTCTGGGCATACGTACTCTTTGGGGCATGCCGGGCAGGCTGCCCGGTAAGACGGAGCGTGCGGTAGGAGTTGACGAATGAACACCTCCTGGTCCACCGCCGCTGGCGGTGCGCGTCTGTTCGCGAGGCGGGCGCGTTGGTGGTTTGCGCTTCCGAATCGCCGTGCCGTCACGGTGGCGGCAGTGGTGCTCGTCGCGGTACTGCTGGGGGCCTTCGGTGCAGCAGCCGGCTCATGGCTGGGCAACCGAAGCCTGGCCGAACTTCCCGACACGGCAGGGCTGGCCGAGCTCAGTCAACGGGCTACCGGCATCGACGAGACGCCGGTCGTGTCGCGTAAGACGTCGCCGCACGCGGCACCGGTGGTCGCTGCCGACATGCGGATCGACACCGGTTGGGATGCCGCTCAGGCGCAGCAGCGCTACGCAGTGGCGGGCTGGTCAGTCTCACCGGTCGTTGTCGTCGATGACCAGGCGAGCGTGCTCTATCCGGGCGACAAGACCATCACCCGCCTCCCGAGTCGGTACTCCCGCTTCACTGCCGAGTCGCAAGGGCTGGTGCTCGAGGTCAGCGGCAGTTTCGTTGCCGACGGCGGCATCGTGAGGCTGTCCGCCTGGGCCGCCAACTCGCCGGCCGTACCTACCCTTGCCCTCACCGGCGCAGTCCTCGGGCTGATCACCGGATGGCTGTCCGCTGCGACGATGGCACGCAGGATTCATCAAGCGAATTCCGTGCACCGAGCAACAGTGACGGCGCTGACCGCCACTGCCCTGATTGTTCTGGCGGCACCTGCCGTGGCTCTGTACCTCAACCTCGGGCGTGTGCTGCGCTCACACGGCGACACCAGCGGCCCGATCGCCACGGTACACAGCGCCCTCACGCCCGGCTCCTACTGGCCTACCGCGCCCATGTGGCTGCTGCCCGTCCTCTCCGTCGCCGGCAGCCTGGTCGCCATCATCGCGCTTGCCCTCGCGGTTACAACGCGGCCGGCGCACGCAAGCGCGGCCCTCAGCGCGGCCGAAGGGGACTGGGAGATGGCAACGGGCACTGTCGAAGCATCGATCGCTGCGGCTCGGGTCAACCGAGACGCGGCGCAACAGTTACTGTATCTGCTTACGTACCCGGACTGGGCACCCACCTCGGTGGACCGGGCACGTCACCGGTTGATCAGCGCAGGCGTGCCCGCCGCTTTCCTGACGACCCCTGACCAGTCCAGTTCAGAAGGGTCCTAACCGCAATGCCTCTCCACTGGAAGAGACTACCTACTTAGAGCTCCTGACGAATTTGTGTTGGGCGCATCCTCGACATGAGGATCGCCCTGTCTGAACGTGACGCGAGCACGGCCGTGACCCGACGTAGTCGGATTGGCGAACCGGCACCTCGGTTAATTCTGAGCAGCTGCCGATCTTCCCGATCACTCAGCCGTCACACGCGTACCGGATCTGCCACCACCGCAGCCTGAATCCCACGACGCCGCCTGGCCGCACGGCGCGTCATTCAACACCGTGAACGTTCGTGGTCAAGACACTGGACGGGTCATATCTCACCCTTACGAATGCCCTGACACCACCCGCTGGTTCCAGTTGACAACTCATCGAGATCATCGCCGGAACATTGGTTGATTCCTATTGCATGAGAGTGATTCGTCTGGCACTCTCGCTGTCAAGGGATCACTCGGGGCAGCCGAGTGACTACGGGGAGGAGTTACCGTGCGTAACAAATTAATCAGGGCAACAGTCTCAGCGGCTGTGACCGCAGCGCTGGCCATTGCGGTCAGCCCGGCAGCCGCGCAGGCAAAGGCCGACGACAGGGCAGCGATACCGATTTCGTCGGTCGTGTCCCCGTCGCAGTCGCTGGCCGCAGTTCCGTTCGGGGTAAGAAACAAGAAGTCCTCCAAGTTCCTGCAGGCCAGCAGTACCGCCAACAACGCCGTCGTCCGCCAGCAGAACAGCAGCAGCAGTTCTCTGCAGGGCTGGATCCTGATCGACGACTCCGGGTACGTCACCCTCCAGAACTACGGCGTAGTCCGGAACCTGGGAACCTCGGGCGCCAGCACCGCCTCCGACACGTCGGCGGTCATCGTCAACCCCTCCTCCAGCACCGACCAAGACTGGGTCGTGTCGCAAATCGATGACACGTTCTTCTATCTCAGGAACCGCAAAAACACCTCGATGTGCCTAGGAATCGACGGCGCCAGCACCGCCGCCGGCGCGAGGGCCGCCATCTACACCTGTGCCAACGCAATCAACCAGACGTGGTCCTTCACCGCCTTCTAGTTGTACCCGCTCGTCCGGTCCGGCCGAACAGACTGGCTCTGTTCGGCCGGACCGAGCGTCAATTGCCTACCTCGGCGCGATAGCGCATGGACGGTCTGGCAGCCCTTCGATCAGATCATTTACAGCAACCGAGTCGCGACACAGGGGAGAACAGCGATGCGTGACAGGGTCAGTAAGGCCGTGGCTGCTGCCACCATGACCGCAGCAACCGCAATCGCAACCGTAATCATGCCGGTCACCGCCCACGCGGCACCCGACGGTGCCGGTTCACCGGACAGCGTGACACCTGCGAACGTTGACGTCGCCGCCGCCGCCAACCCTTTCAAGCTGCAGAACAGGAAGTCCCTCAAACTGCTGCAGCCGCAAAATGGCAGCTTTACCGCCGGGACCAAGGTCGTTCAGCAGTCCGACGCGGGCACCGGCGTACAGCGGTGGTACATCATCAACGATGGCAGCTGGATCAGCTTACAGAATTACTCCGCGAACCCGACCAGAAACATGGGAATCGACGGTGCCAGCACCGCCTCCGGAGCGGCGGCGATCATCGCGGCCCCGGGCAGCGGCTACAACCAGGACTGGAAGGTTCTGTGGACCGACAGCACGCAGACGTGGTTCCGACTTCAGAACCGAGGAAGCGGACTGTGCCTGGGAATCTCGGGGGCAAGTACCGCTAACGGCGCGTTGGCCGCCCAGTTCGCGTGTGCGAGCCCGCCCGCCACGAATCAGACCTGGCAGTTCTTGAACTGACGCTGAAGGTCAGCGGCACAACTTCCGCCGGCTCCGGAGCGGAACTCCGGAGCCGGCGGAAGTCGCTGTGCGCGCCTCCTCAGGAGGGCTCGTCTGACCAGCCGGCTCGACAGGCCGCCGCCCGAACCCGGCACCGTCACTACCGGGCGTCGTCCGACGCCCGCGCCTCAGCACGGAAGCGCCAGCAAGATCGCCCGACGCCGAGAGAGACAGCCACGACCGGATACGGTGCCCTGACACGGGTTCCGGCCACCCGGTGCAGGGCGGCCGGCACGCCGGGTAAAGCCGGTGGGCGGGAGGTCACAGGCTGCCTACGATCGACCGATGACTGATACGGCGAGGACGGCCCGCGCCGGTGTGCCCGAACGTCCCACCCTGGACGGCATCGAGGAGCACTGGGCGCACCGCTGGCAGGAGGAGGGCACGTACGCATTCGACCGGGAGAAGGCGACCGTAGCGGGTCGCGGGCCGGCGGGAACCCCGCGTCGGCACGGTCGCGGCGACGACGTGTACTCCATCGACACCCCGCCGCCGACCGTATCCGGCGAGCTGCACATGGGGCACGTCTTCTCTTACACGCACACCGACACGGTGGCCCGGTTCCAGCGGATGCGCGGTCGCAACGTGTTCTACCCGATGGGGTGGGACGACAACGGCCTGCCCACCGAACGCCGGGTGCAGAACGTCTACGGGGTGCGCTGCGACCCGTCCCTGCCGTACGACCCGGCGTGGCAGCCGCCCGACGCCCCGGTCACCGAGGCCCGACGCCGGGAGCCGACGCCGATCTCCCGACGCAACTTCGTCGAGCTGTGCGAACGGTTGACCGCCGACGACGAGCAGGTCTTCGAGGCGCTCTGGCGGCGGCTCGGGCTGTCCGTGGACTGGTCGCTGACGTACACCACGATCGGGCGGGCGGCGCGGGCCACCTCGCAGCGGATGTTCCTGCGCAACCTGGCCCGGGATGAGGCGTACCAGGCGGAGGCGCCGACGCTGTGGGACGTCGGGTTCGGCACCGCCGTGGCGCAGGCGGAGCTGGAGGACCGGGAGCGCCCGGGGGCGTACCACCGGCTGCGGTTCACCGGGCCGGGCGGGCGGGAGGTGCTGATCGACACCACCCGGCCGGAGCTGCTGCCGGCGTGTGTGGCGCTGGTCTGCCACCCCGACGACGAGCGGTACGCCGACCTGGTGGGCGCGACGGTGCGTACCCCCGTGTTCGGGGTGGAGGTGCCGGTGCGCGCGCACCCGCTGGCGGACCCGGCGAAGGGCACCGGCGTCGCGATGGTGTGCACGTTCGGTGACCTGACCGACGTGACCTGGTGGCGGGACCTCGACCTGGGGACCCGGGTGGTGATCGGCCGGGACGGTCGGCTGCTGGCCGAGCCACCGGCCGACGTGCCGGCGGCCCCCTACGCGGCGTTGGCCGGGCAGCCGGTCAACGCCGCCCGCCGGGCCCTGGTTGAGCTGCTGCGCGAGGCCGGTGACCTGGTCGGCGAGCCGCGCGAGATCACCCATCCGGTGAAGTTCTACGAACGCGGCGACCGGCCGTTGGAGATCGTCTCGACCCGGCAGTGGTATCTGCGCAACGGCGGCCGGGACGCCGGACTGCGGGCGGAGCTGCTGGCCCGGGGTGACGAGCTGCGCTGGGTGCCGGAGCACATGGGGCACCGCTACGCGCACTGGGTGGGTGGGCTGACCGGTGACTGGCTGGTCAGCCGGCAGCGCTTCTTCGGGGTGCCGGTGCCGGTGTGGTACCGGCTCGACGCCGTTGGCGAGCCGGACCACGCCAACCCTCTCACACCGGACGAAGCGTCGTTGCCGATCGACCCGTCCAGCGAACCGCCGCCCGGCTACGACGAATCGCAGCGCGGTGTGCCGGGCGGTTTCGTCGGCGACCCGGACGTGTTGGACACCTGGGCCACCTCGTCGTTGACCCCGCAGATCGTCGGCGGCTGGGAGACCGACCCGGAGTTGTTCGACCGGATCTTCCCGATGGACCTGCGCCCGCAGGGGCAGGAGATCATCCGGACCTGGCTCTTCGCCACCGTGGTCCGCGCCCACCTGGAACACGGGGTGCTGCCCTGGCGGGACGCGGTGTTGTCCGGCTGGATCCTCGACCCGGACCGCAAGAAGATGTCCAAGTCCAAGGGGAACGTCGTCACCCCGATGGCGCTGCTGGAGCAGCACGGGTCGGACGCGGTCCGCTACTGGGCGGCCAACGGCCGCCCCGGGATGGACCTGGCCTTCGACCCGGCGCAGATCAAGGTGGGGCGGCGACTGGCCACCAAACTACTCAACGCGTCGAAGTTCGCGCTCGGCCTCGGTGCCGGCGACGCCCTGCGCGCCCCGGCGACCACCCCGCTGGACACCGCCATGCTCGCCGAACTGTCCGCCGTGGTCACCACCGCGACGACCGCCTTCGACGGGTACGACCACACGACCGCCCTACAGGCCACCGAGGCGTTCTTCTGGCGGTTCTGCGACGACTACATCGAGTTGGTGAAGGAACGCGCCTACGGCACCGGGCCGGGTGCCGACTCGGCCCGGGCGGCACTCGCCACCGCCCTGTCGGTGCAGCTACGGCTCTTCGCCCCGGTGCTGCCGTACGTGACCGAGGAGGTCTGGTCGTGGTGGCGGTACGGCTCGGTGCACCGGGCGACCTGGCCCACCACGTACGAGGTGGACCGGGCCATCACCGGCACCGGTGACCCGGCCCTGCTCCGGCTGGCCGGGGACGCCCTGGCCCAGATCCGCCGGGCCAAGTCCGACCGCAAGCTGTCGATGCGGGCGGAGATCCCGCTGGCCGAGGCGTTGGGCCCGGCGGCCCTGCTCGACCAGCTCACCCTGATCGCCGACGACGTGCGCGCCGCCGGCCGGATCACCACCCTCGACCTGCTCCCCGACCGCACCCCCGAACTCGTCATCGCCAGCGCCTTCTGAGGCGGGTCGGTGCCGGATCGCCGATGTGGCGGTACCCATGCAACCGGGTACCGCCACATCTGCGCAACGGTGTCGACCGGTCATCGTCCGGTCCGGCCGGACCGGGTCAGCTGGTTTCTCCGGCGACGCTGAAGGAGCGGAGCCGGTCGATCGCCAGGACGGTGAAGCCGACGCTCACCAGGGCGATCAACACGACCGCCACCGGCACCGAGACGGTCGTCGACAGCAGTGCCGTGGGGGCCATCCGGTCGGCCAGGGCGATCACCCACTGCTGGATCGACAGCACCCTGGTGCCGCTGACGAAGTTGCCCAGCAGCCCCTCCCAGATCAGCACGTACACCAGGCCGAGCAGCACCGGCCGCCGGGTGACCAGGCTGAGCGCCAGGAACAGCGCCGAGTAGGCCAGCGCACCCAGCGCCGAAGCGGCGGCGAGGGCCAGGCCGAGGCGTACCGAGTCGGCGAGCACGCCCGCGACGTAGAGCGGCACGGCGACGGTGACCGCGCTGACCCCGGCGGCCACGGCGAGTTTCGGCAGCACGATCTGCCAGCGCGGCAGCGGCTTGGTCAGGATGTGTACCACGGTGCCGTCGTCGATCTCCGCGCCCAGCACGCCGGTGCCGACGATGAGCGCCACCACCGGCAGCACCACGGCCAGACCGAGGCCGACCAGCACCGGCGACGCCCACTCGCCCGGGTCGACCCCGAGCGACCGGCAGAGCACGGCGAGCAGCACCAGCACCGCCGGCAGCGGCAGCAGCATGAGGAACCGGCGACGGCCGAAGAGCCCACGCGCGGTGATCCAGGAAACGGTCGACATCAGGCCTCCACAAGGTAGGAGAAGACGCTCTCCAGGGACTCGTCCTCGGGGGTCAACTGCCGGACCCGGATCTGCCGGGCGAGCGCGATCTTGGGCAGCGCCCGGGTGAACGCGCCGTAGTCGCCGGCCCGTACGGTCAGGCCGGTCTTGTCCAGCTCGACGCCGGTGACCGACGCGTCGGCCATCAGCGCCACGGCCAGCGCCCGGTCGTCGGTGGAGCGGACCGCGAAGACGTGCGGTCGGTTGGTCATCAGCCGGCGGATGGTTCGGAAGTCGCCCGAGGCGGCCAACCGGCCGGCCACCATCACCTGCACCGTGCCGGAGACCTGCTCGACCTCCTCCAGGATGTGCGAGCTGAACAGGATCGTCCGCCCGGCGTCGCCGAGGGAGTGCAGCAGACCCATCATGTGCAGCCGCTGGCGCGGGTCCATCCCGTTGAACGGCTCGTCGAGCAGCAGCACCTGCGGGTCGTGCACCAGCGCGGCGGCCACCCGGGTACGTTGCCGCATCCCCTTGGAGTACGTGCCGATCCGGCGGTCCTGAGCGTCGGTCATCTCGACCAGCTCGATCGCCCGGCGGGCCGCGGCCTGCGGGTCGGGCAGCCGGTGCAGCTTCGCACTGGCCAGCACGAACTCCTTGGCGGTGAGGAAGGAGTGCACCGCCTCCCGCTCGCTGACCAGCCCGAGCTGCCGGTAGACACCGGGATTGCGCCAGGTCGACTCGCCGTCGAGGGTGAGCGTGCCCCGGGACGGGGCGAGGAAGCCGGCCATCATGTGCAGCAGGGTGGTCTTGCCGGCGCCGTTGGGCCCGAGCAGGCCGGTCACCCCGGAGCCGAGCTGCATGGTGACGTCGTTGACCGCCACCACGTTGCCGTACCAGCGGGAGACCCCGACGAGATCCAGGGTGCTGGTGGTGACCGCCGGTCGGGCGTCGGTGTCGAGTGTGGTCATCGGGCGGCCACCTTCCGGTATCGCAGCAGCAGCAGGGCGGTGCAGGCGGAGACCAGCAGCACGGCGACGATCGCGTAGACCGGGCCGAAGCTGCCGATCGGGATTCCACCGCCCTGGTCGGCGGGCACCAGCAGGTCGCCGAGCGCCCAGGTGCCCACCCCGCCGACCAGCGTCGACGGCGAGGCGAGGTAGGCCAGCTCGTTGACCGCGCGGGACGGCAGGATCGACAGCACGCCGACGACCGGGGTGGTCATCAGGAAGACCGCCACGATCCCACCGGCGGCGAACGCCCGCTTGCCGGTGAGCGAGGCGACCAGCAGACCGATCGCGGCGAAGACCACCGCCCACAGCCCGGCGTAGAGCAACCCGGGCAGCAGGTCCAGCAGCTCGTTCCAGGTCCCGCGCAGGCCGTCGGGGGTGGTGAACGCCGCCCCCAGGAACATCACCAGCTGCGGCCCGCCCAACAGCAGCCAGATCGCACTGACCAGGGACAGCAGCTTGGCCAGCGCGTAGTCGTCGCGCGGCAGCGGCCGGGAGAAGTAGAGCGGGAGCACGCCGCTGCGCAGGTCCCGGGAGACCAGCTCGGGGGCGGCCACCGCGACGAAGAAGATGACCAGCCAGCTCATCGCGTCGGCGAACTGGGCGTACGTCATCACCACCTGGCCGAGCTGGCTGCGGACGGCGGTGACGCCGGCGGCCACCACGGTCACGATGCCGACGACCAGCCAGGGGAAGATCTTGGCCTTGGCGCTGCGGCCCAACCCGAAGACGGTCCGCAGGCCGTGCCCGTAGAGCGCGCCGAAGACGTGCCGGCGGCCCAGCCTCGGGCCGGTGTACCGCTGGTAGCCGATGTCGTGGATGACGCCGGTCGGCTCAGGCATTGCTGGGCTCCCTCGGGGCGAAGAGTTCGGCCACCCGGTGCCGGCGCTGGTCCAGCCGGTGCAGCGGCAGGTCCAGCTCGGCGACCACGCCGAGGATCAGGTCGTAGGTACGCTCGTCGACCAGCGGGACGAGCAGCATCCGGCCGTCGCGGGTCACCGGCAGGTCGAGCGCGGCGAGCCGGCCGGCCAGCTGGTCGGTGCCCTCGCTGACCTCGACGGCGAGCAGGTCGGTGGCCGAGGTCATCGCGTCGATCCGGTCGGCGCGCAGGAGCCGCCCACCGTCGATGGCGATCAGGGTGTCGCAGATCCGCTCCACCTCGCCGAGCAGGTGCGAGCAGACCAGCACGGAGATGCCGAACTCGGTGCCGATCCGGTGGACCAGGGCGAGCATGGCGTCCCGGCCGGCCGGGTCGAGGCCGTTGGTGGGCTCGTCGAGCAGCAGCAGGTCCGGGTCGTGCACCAGGGCCTGGGCGAGCTTGACCCGCTGCTTCATCCCGGTGGAGTAGCCGCCGACCGGCCGGTACCGCTCCTCGTAGAGGCCGACGTGCCGCAGCGTCTCGGAGGCGCGCTCGCGGGCCACCGTCCGGGGCAGGCCGCTCATCCGCCCGAGGTGGGTGACGAGTTCGGCGGCGGACAGGTCGGGTGGGAGCGCCTCGTGCTCCGGCATGTAGCCGACCCGGGCGCGGACCGCCGCCGGGTCGGTGGTGGGGTCGAGGTCGAGCACGGAGACCCGCCCGCTGGTCGGCGGGAGCAGGCCCAGCAGGATCTTTATCAGGGTCGACTTGCCGGCGCCGTTGGCGCCGACCAGCCCGATGATCCCCGGCTCGACCGCGACGGTGAGGTCGGTCAACGCGGTGACCCGGCCCCCGTACGTCTTGGTCAGCGACTCGGTCGCGATCAGTGTCACGCCGCCAGCCTAGGGAGGCGGCACCCTGGCGGGTATCCGGAATCGCCCGGGGTCGCCCCTGATTCCCTGCCCCGACCTGCGCCCCGGCCTCGGCCGGCCGAGCCGCCGTCCGCACGGCCGGGGCGCTGTCCGCACGCCGGGGCGGTAAGGCTTTCGTAACGGCGCTGGGCGGTGCCGGGCCGCCGTGGTCCGGAGAGACTGGGCAGCATGTCCCGTCGTCTGTTCCGTGCCCCGCTGACCTGGGTCGCCGTCGCCGTTCTCGGTGTCGGGGCCGCCTTCGGCCTGTACTGGTTCCAACCCTGGAAGGTGGTGACCGACAACCAGGTCGACGAACAGCTCTCCGAGGTGGACGCCGCCCCGGCCGGCACCACCCCGACCGACGCCCCCGGCGGCACGCCCACCGGGACCACCCCCGCCGGGACCACGCCGACCACCCCGGCCACCGGCACCCCCGCCGGTAGCCCCACCAGCACCCGGCCGGTGGTGGTCAGCCGGGGAGAGTTCGTCAGTCATGAACACGACACCTCGGGCACCGCCCGGATCGTCCGTACCGCAGACGGGGGGCACCGGCTGGAACTGGTCGGGTTGGACACCTCCAACGGCCCCGACCTGAAGGTCTGGCTGACCGACCAGCCGGTCCGCACCGGCCGGGCCGGCTGGGGCGTGTTCGACGACGGCCGCCGGGTGGAGCTGGGCCGACTCAAGGGCAACAAGGGCGACCAGGCGTACGCCATCCCGTCCGGCACCGACCCCGCCGGGCTGACGAGTGTCGCGATCTGGTGTCAGAGATTCGCCGTCTCGTTCGGTGCCGCACCCCTGGTTCCGGTGGGTTGACCTCGCTCATCGACCGGTCGACACCCTCCCCCGTTGATCCACTTCCGGGTCGGCAGTGGAGTGGCGCTCTCGACCGATCGCCGGCCGACTGAGAAACTGTGATCCGGCCAGCGAGTGAGGGGTACGGATGAGCAACGGTTCAGTGCTGCCCGAGGACGTGCTGCGGGATGCCCCCGCGTACGCGCCGCGCCCCGGTGAGCTGGCCGATCTGGAGTTGCTGCTGAGCGGGGCGTACACCCCGCTGGCCGGCTTCATGACCCGCGCCGACCTGGCCTCGCTGCAGCGTCGCGGTCGGCTGGCCGACGGCACCGCCTGGCCGGTCCCGGTGACCCTCCAGGTGCCCACCGCCGTCGCCGACGGGCTGGACCAGGCCGACCCGGGCCGGCGGACGCTGGTGCTCACCGACGGCGAGGGTGCCCCGGTGGCGGCCCTTGAGGTGACCGACGTCTGGCCGGTCCGCGAGGGTGTGGCCGGGCTGGGCGGCCCCGTCCGCCGGCTCGGCGACGGCGGGCACGGCCCGTTCCAGCGGCTGCGCCGGGGTCCGGAGGAGATCCGACCGCTGCTGCCCCCGGGACGGGTGCTCGGGGTGATCGCCGACCGGCCGCTGCACCGGCCGCAGCTGGCGCAGATCGCGCACGCCGCCCGTACCCTCGGCGCGCACCTGCTGGTGATGATCCCGGTCGGCGAGGACGGCGCGGGTGGGCTGCCCACCGAGGCCCTGGTCCGCAGCGTTTTCGCCGCCCGGGACCGGATGCCCCCGGCGACCCTGGTCGCGGTGCCGCTGCCCCGCCGCGCCGACGAGATCAGCGACGCCCTGTTGCGGGCGAGGATCTCCGCCGCGTACGGGGTGACCCACCTCCTCTCCACCGGCGCCATGCTCTCCGGGGCGGGGCTGCGGGTGCTGGTCCCCCGCGAGCTGGCCTACGACAGCCGGGACGGCCAGTGGCGCTGGCGGGACGACATCCCCCCGCGTAACCGCAAGCTGGCGCTGAGCGAGGCGGAGATCGACGACCTGCTCGACCGGGGGTTCCCGCTGCCCGAGTGGCACACCCCGCCGGCGGTGGCCAAGGAGCTCGCCCGGGCCCGCCCGCCGCGCCGGCACCGGGGGCTGGTGGTCTTCCTGACCGGGCTCTCCGGTTCCGGCAAGTCCACCATCGCCCGGGGGCTCGCCGATCTGCTCCGTGAGCAGGGCGAGCGCACGATCACCCTGCTCGACGGCGACGTGGTGCGCCGGGAGTTGTCGGCCGGGTTGACCTTCAGCCGGGCCGACCGGGACGCCAACGTCCGGCGGATCGGCTGGGTGGCGGCCGAGATCGCCAGGCACCGGGGGGTGGGCATCTGCTGCCCGATCGCCCCGTACGCCCAGGCGCGGGCCGCCGTGCGGGAGATGGCCCGGTCCGCCGGGGCGGGGTTCCTGCTGGTGCACGTGGCCACCCCGTTGGAGGTCTGTGAGCAGCGCGACCGCAAGGGGCTGTACGCCCGCGCCCGGGCCGGCCTGCTCACCGGGATGACCGGCATCGACGACCCGTACGAGACGCCGACCGATGCCGATCTGGTGGTCGACACCACCGGCCAGAGCATCGAGGAGGCGGTGCAGGCGGTGATGAACCACCTCACCGAGACCGGCTGGGTGGAGCCGCGCCTGCCGTCCGCCTGACCTCGGGGGTTCCACTTCCGCCGCTGCCTGCTGCGCGCTAGTGTTCAATCTTGTTTGAACACGTTTGAGCGCGTGCAGGTATGCGGGGAGGTACGGCGGATGCTGGCACGGCAGCGACAGGCGACGATCCTCGACCGGGTCCGGACCGCCGGTGGCGTACGGGTCACCGAGCTGGCCGCCGAGTTCGGTGTCTCCGACATGACCATCCGGCGCGACCTGGACACCCTGCACGACCAGGGGCTGCTGGCCAAGGTGCACGGCGGGGCCACCACCACCGGCCCCGGCTCAACCGACGAACCGGGCTTCCACGCCAAGTCCGTCCGGCAGTCCGCCGAGAAGGCCGCCATCGCCGGTCACGCGGCCGAACTGGTCCGGCCCGGTGCGGCGATCGCCCTCTCCGCCGGCACCACCACCGCCGAGCTGGCCCGCCGCCTGGTCGACGTCGCCGGGCTGACCGTGGTGACCAACTCGCTGCCGGTGGCCGAGATCCTGCACACCGCCGGCCGCCCCGACCAGACCGTGGTGCTGACCGGCGGGGTACGCACCCCGTCCGACGCGCTGGTCGGCCCGCTGGCCGTGGAGGCCATCCGGTCGCTGCACCTGGACCTGCTCTTCCTCGGCGTACACGGGATCACCGAGCGGGCCGGTTTCACCACCCCCAACCTGATGGAGGCGGAGACCGACCGGGCCCTGGTGGAGGCCGCCGACCGGCTGGTCGTCCTCGCCGACCACACCAAGTGGGGCACCGTGGGCATCTCCTCCATCGTCGGCCTGGGCGCCGCCGACGTGCTGGTCAGCGACGACCGGTTGGCCCCCGAAGCGCGCCGGGTGATCGACGAGAAGGTGGGCGAGCTGGTGATCGTGACAGGCACGGGCCGGGCGACCGGGCAGGAGACGACGCGGTGAAGCGTACGGCGATCGAGCTGGCCGACGGCCGCGAGCTGATCTACTTCGACGAGCGGGACGACGCCGTCCGGGACCAGCCGGACCAGCGGGAGCTGCCCCCACCTCCGCCGGCCTCCCAGCTACGGTACGACCCGCTCACCGACGAGTGGGTGGCGGTGGCGGTGCACCGGCAGACCCGGACCTTCCTCCCCCCGGCCGACCAGTGCCCGCTGTGCCCGTCCCGGGGCGACCGGCACAGCGAGATCCCCGCCCCCGACTACGACGTGGCGGTCTTCGAGAACCGGTTCCCCTCGCTGAGCCAACGGATCGCCGACGAGCCGGCCGAGATCACCGGGTTCACCCCGGTCCGCCCCGGCCAGGGACGCTGCGAGGTGGTCTGCTTCACCGACGACCACCAGGCGTCCTTCGCCAGCCTCTCCCCCGCCCGGGTCCGGCTGGTGCTGGACGCGCTGGCCGACCGGACCACGGCGGTCGGCGCGCTGCCCGGGGTGGAGCAGGTGTTCTGCTTCGAGAACCGGGGGGTGGAGATCGGCGTCACCCTGCACCACCCGCACGGCCAGATCTACGCGTACCCGTTCGTCACACCGCGTACCCGGTCGCTGCTCGCGGCGGCCCGCCGGCACGCGGAGCGCACCGGCGGCGGCAACCTCTACGCCGACGTGCTCGCCACCGAGCGCGCCGCCGGGGACCGGGTGGTCGCGGCCAACGACCACTGGACGGCGTACGTGCCGGCGGCGGCCCGCTGGCCGTTCGAGGTGCACGTCGCGCCGCACCGGCCGGTGCCGGACATCCCGGCGCTCGACGACGCCGAACGGGACGCGTTCGGCCCGCTCTATCTGGACGTGCTACGCCGCTTCGACGGGCTGTTCGACCTGCCCATGCCGTACATCGCGGCCTGGCACCAGGCGCCGGTGCGGATCGACCGGGAGCTGGGCCACCTGCACCTGCAGCTGTTCACCATCCGCCGGGCGAAGGACAAACTGAAGTACCTGGCCGGCTCCGAGTCGGGCATGGGGGTCTTCATCAACGACATCGCCCCCGAGCGCGCCGCCGAGCTCCTGCGCGCCGGCTGACCCCGCACCCCTGCCCGCCGGACGACCCCGCAGAGCAGGACGCGGGGGGCCCGGGACGGGCCCCCCGCGGGGAAGGGACGGCTGGCTGTGCTCGACAGCCCGGGAGGCTTGTCGATCGGCACTGGTGCCGTGCGGTGACCGACGTGCTCCCTGGACGCGACTGGCACCACGTCCACCCGGCTCAACGACCTCTTCCCCGACCGGTGACGCCGCCGTCACCCGGACGGGTGGCACCGCCGGTGCCCCCGACCGCAGGCCGCCGGGACCGGTGCTGCCGGGGCCGGTGCCAGTGCCGGTGCCGCCGGGGCCGCCGACCGCCGGGGCCGCCGACCGCCGGGGCCGCCGGGGCCGGTGCTGTGCTGCCGGTGCTGCCGACCTTCTGGCGTACCGGTGCCGGCGGTGCGCGCCGCCTGGCCGCAGACGACGGAACCCGTCGGCGGTCCGCCGACGGGTTCCGTGGGTACGGGCGAGGATCAGGCGCTGAGCCTGCGCGCCAGGTTCTCGTCGAGGGTGTTCATGAACTCGTCGGTGCTCTGCCACGGGGCGTCGCGCGAGATGAGCAGCGCGAGGTCCTTGGTCATCTGGCCGGACTCGACGGTGTCGACGATGACCTGCTCCAGGGTGTCGGCGAACTCGGTGACCGCCGGGGTGCCGTCCAGCTTGCCCCGGTGGGCCAGGCCCCGGGTCCAGGCGTAGATCGAGGCGATCGGGTTGGTCGAGGTCTTCTCGCCCTTCTGGTACTGCCGGTAGTGCCGGGTGACCGTGCCGTGCGCGGCCTCCGCCTCGACGGTACGACCGTCCGGGGAGAGCAGCACGGAGGTCATCAGGCCGAGCGAGCCGAAGCCCTGCGCGACGGTGTCGGACTGCACGTCACCGTCGTAGTTCTTGCAGGCCCAGACGTAGCCGCCCTCCCACTTGAGCGCGGCGGCGACCATGTCGTCGATGAGCCGGTGCTCGTAGGTGATGCCGGCGGCGGCGAACTCGTCCTTGAACTCGTTCTCGAACACCTCGGCGAAGAGGTCCTTGAACCGGCCGTCGTACGCCTTGAGGATGGTGTTCTTGGTGGACAGGTAGACCGGGTAGCCCCGGTCCAGGCCGTACCGGAACGAGGCGCGGGCGAAGTCCCGGATCGACTCGTCGTAGTTGTACATGCCCATGGCGATGCCGCCGCCGGGGAAGTTGGCGACCTCCATCTCCATCGGGGTGCCGCCGTCGGCCGGGGTGTAGGTGATGGTCACCGTGCCCGGGCCGGGGACCACGAAGTCGGTGGCCTTGTACTGGTCGCCGTGGGCGTGCCGGCCGATGATGATCGGCTTGGTCCAGCCGGGGACCAGCCGGGGCACGTTCGACATGATGATCGGCTCGCGGAAGACCACGCCGCCGAGAATGTTACGGATGGTGCCGTTCGGCGACCGCCACATCTTCTTGAGGCCGAACTCCTCCACCCGGGCCTCGTCCGGGGTGATGGTGGCGCACTTGACGCCGACGCCGTGCTCCTTGATGGCGTTCGCGGCGTCGATGGTCACCTGGTCGTCGGTGGCGTCCCGGTGCTGGATCGACAGGTCGTAGTAGTGCAGGTCGACGTCGAGGTAGGGCAGGATCAGCTGCTCCCGGATCTGCTTCCAGATGATCCGGGTCATCTCGTCGCCGTCGAGCTCTACGACCGGGTTGTTTACCTTGATCTTCGCCATCGGCCGGCGCTCCTCTCGGGGGACACGTGCTCAAGCAGTACGAGCGTACTGGAAACCGGTTCACGGCACCGAGCCGGCCTCGACCCGGCGGCCCCGGACGGCCAAAATCACCGCGTGGGCCGGGGCGGACCCTGGCACCATCACCGGATGCCACTGAGCCGCACCCTCGGGTCTATCACGGTCACCGCCCTCACCGACGGTGAGGGACCGTTCTTCCAGCCCCGGACGCAGGCATTCCCCGGAGCCACCGCCGCACACTGGCGCGAGGCGGACCGGCGCGAACCCGGTTCGGTCACCGACGACGGCGGCTGGTGGCTGCCGTTCCGCGCCTTCGCGCTGCGCGTCGGGGACGGGCCGGTGACCCTGGTCGACGCCGGCATCGGACCAGCCGACTCGCCCGCCGCGAGCTGGGCACCGGTCCCCGGCCGACTGCCGGCCGAACTGGCCGCCGCCGGCATCGACCCGGCCGACGTACACACCGTGATCCTCACCCACCTGCACAGCGACCACATCGGCTGGGCGGTGACCGGCACCCCGGGCCGGCCCTACTTCCGCAACGCGACCTACCTGCTCCAGCGGGCCGAACTGGCCGCCGTGGAGAGCATCAACCCGGGACTGCCGGCCGGTCTGATCGCGCCGTTGCGCGCCGCCGGCCAGCTCCGCGTGGTCGACGGCGACACCACCCTCACCCCCGGGGTACGCCTGCTGCCCACCCCCGGGCACACCCCCGGCCACCAGTGCGTGCTGGTCGACACCGGCGACGACCGGATCCTGTTCACCGGCGACCTGCTGGTGCACGTGGTGCAGCTGATCGACCCGGAGCTGGCCTACGCCCACGAGGCGGACCCGACCACCGCCCGGGACTCCCGCACCACCCTGCTCGACCAGCTCGCCACCACCTCCACCCCCACCCTCCTGGCCACCCCCCACCTCACCGCCCCCTTCACCCCCCACCCACCCACCCCGCCCGCCCCCACGCCACCCCACCGCTGATCACAGCCACCCCGCCCCCGCCCCCACCCCGCACCCCTCCCCTCCCGCCCGCCCCGCCCCACCTCGCCCCGCCCCGCCCCGCCCCGGTGATCAAGAGGTTTCGGTCATGCCGGGGATTTCCTGACCCAAACCTCTTGATCACCACCGGAGCCGGGCACCCGTCGGCGGCGATCAAGAGGTTTGGGTCACGTCAGGGCGATTTCCTGACCGAAACCTCTTGATCACCCGCCGCGAGCCCTGACCCACTGCAGTGATCAAGAGGTTTGGGTCACCTCAGGCTGGCTGGTTGACGCAAACCTCTTGATCACCGGGGCGGGGACCGGCGGGACGGGACGGGGTGGGGTGGGGTGGGGACGGCGCAGGGGCGGGACGGCGGAAGCCGTCCCGCCCCTGCGGCGGATGGTTCAGCGGATCACATGCTGGCCACGTCGGCCTGCTTGGCGCGGACGGCCTCGGCGGCCTCCTTGAGGCTGGCCAGCTCGTCGGCGTCCAGGTCGGTCTCGACGACCCGCTTCACGCCCTCCGCGCCGATCTCGGCCTCGACGCCCAGGTAGACCCCGGAGATGCCGTACTCGCCGTCGACCCAGGCGCAGACCGGCATGACCGCGCCGGAGTCCTCGGCCACGGCCCGTGCCATCCGGGCGGCGGCGGCGGACGGGGCGTAGTACGCCGAACCGGTCTTGAGCAGCGCGACGACCTCGGCGCCACCGTTGCGGGTCTTGACGACCAGCTCCTCGATCTGCTCGGCGGGCATCGCGTCGCGCAGCGGCTTGCCGTTGACGGTGCTCTGCGACGGCACCGGGACCATGGTGTCGCCGTGCGAGCCGAGGGTCAGCGTCTTGACCGACTTCACCGGTACGTCGAGGGCCTCGGCGACGAAGTTGGTGAACCGGGCGCTGTCGAGCATGCCGGCCTGGCCGAGCACCCGGTTCTTGGGGAACTGGGTGGCGAGCTGGGCGAGCGCGGTCATCTCGTCGAGCGGGTTGGACACCACGATGACGACGGCGTTCGGGGCGTACTTGGCGACGTTCTCGGCGACCTGCCGCACGATCTTGGCGTTGGTCTCCAGCAGGTCCATCCGGCTCATGCCCGGCTTACGGGGCAGACCCGCGGTGATCACCACGACGTCCGAGCCCTCGATGGTCTCGTAGCCCTCGCCGTTGGGGCCGGTGGTGGCACCGACGACCTTGGTCTCGAAGCCCTCGATCGCGCGGGACTGGTTGAGGTCCAGCGCGAGACCCGCCGGCTTGCCCTCCACGATGTCGGTGATCACGACGGTGTCGAAGACGTCGTACTCGGCCAGGCGCTGTGCGGTGGTGGAGCCGTAGAACCCGGCCCCGACGACAGTGACCTTCTTACCCATGGTCGTCCCACTCCCCTGCTACCAGTCGGTTTTCCCGACCGTAACAGTCAACGTGGCACCGTTCGGGCCAGGGGCGGCGACCATCCCCGGGATGGGGCCAACGTCACCACCGCCCGGTTCCCGACGGGGTACGCGGTGGGCGGCGGCACCTGCGGCGGAGCGTCCCGGTAGCGCAGGCGTGCGCCACCGCCGCGCAGGGCAGACCACCCCGCCCAGCAGGGAACACCCGCCGCCGCGCTGGGGAGTCAACCGCCAAGCGGGGGAAGGCCGGCCACCCCAGCGGGACAACCGGCGGCCGAGCAGAGGAGGTCAGCCGGCAGCAGCGGGGGAGCCACAGCGCCGCAGGGGAGGTCAGCCGCGTTCGGCGCGTTCGACGACGTTGGTGAGCAGCATGGCCCGGGTCATCGGCCCGACGCCTCCCGGCATCGGCGCGAGCCGGGCGGCGACCTGGGCCACCTCCGGGTCCACGTCGCCGGTGTAGCGACCCTTGCCGTCGTCGCCGATCACCCGGGTGATGCCGACGTCGACCACCGTGGTGCCCGGGGTGACCATGTCGGCGGTGAGCAGACCGGGCACCCCGGCGGCGACGATGACGATGTCGGCGGCGCGGGTGTGGGCGGCGAGGTCGAGGGTGCCGGTGTGGCACAGGGTGACGGTCGCGTTCTCGCTGCGCCGGTTGAGCAGCAGGCCGAGCGGCCGGCCGACGGTGTTGCCCCGGCCGACCAGGGCGACGTTGGCACCGCGCAGCGGCACGTCGTACCGGCGGAGCAGCTCGACGATGCCGCGCGGGGTGCAGGGCAGTGGGCCGTCGTAGCCGAGCACCAGCCGGCCCAGGTTCACCGGGTGCAGGCCGTCGGCGTCCTTGTCGGGGTCGATCAGCTCCAGCGCCCGCTGGGTGTCGAGGTGCGCCGGCAGCGGCAGCTGGACGATGTAGCCGTGGCAGCCCGGGTCGGCGTTCAGCTCGGTGAGCACGTCGTCGAGCTGCTGCTGGGTGGCGTCGGCGGGCAGCTCCCGGCGGATCGAGGCGATGCCCACCTCGGCGCAGTCGCGGTGCTTGCCGTTGACGTACGCCTCCGAGCCGGGGTCCGCGCCGACCAGGACGGTGCCCAGGCCGGGGGTGACCCCTCGCTCGGCCAACGCCTTGACCCGTACCCGCAGCTCGTCCTTGATCTTGGCTGCGGTCGCCTTGCCGTCCAGGATGATCGCCGTCACGACCAGATCGTCTCACGGCCGGCGGACGGCGAGCCGGCGACGGGGCAGCCGTCACTTTAAGTGACGTGCCAATGGTCACTTTGTGTCACCCAAAGTGGGGCAGGCCACGACGTCGTGGCGGACGGAAGACCCCACATCGACTGCGGGCCGGACAGGCGACGCGTAATCCCCCACGGCGACCGCTAGACCATCCGCAGGCATCCGACGCCCTCTCCACGCCCATATTGAGCAGCTAAAATCGCTGCCCCCTGATACCAGGCGAGCAGAGCAACCGCAAGGCCATTGCCGGTGGTCCGTTATCCGTTCGCAACGCTTCCGTTGTCGTCGGGCCGATCCCGACCTACCGTTACCGGACGTTGCGCAGAGTCACCCAGCGCCGGGTCCGGCTGCGCTACGTAATGAGATGAGGAGACCCCCATGCGTGTGCGCAGGCTTGCTGCCTGGACCGCTCTCCCGCTCGCGGTGACCCTGGGCCTGGCGGCCTGCGGCTCGGGCGGCGGCAGCGGAACCGGTCAGTCCGACCCCAACGCGGCCGTGCGGATCGAGATCGCCGAGCCGCAGCACCTGGTGCCGACCAACACCAACGAGACCAGCGGTTCGCAGGTGCTCGCCGCCCTGTTCAGCCCGCTGGTCGACTACGACGAGGCCAACAAGCCCTACGAGGTGGCGGCCGAGTCGGTCACCTCGTCGGACAACAGGGTCTGGACGGTCAAGCTCAAGGACGGCTACACCTTCCACAACGGCGAGAAGGTCACCGCCGACAACTACCTCGACGCCTGGAACTACGGCGCGTACGCCCCCAACGGGCAGAACTCCAGCTACTTCTTCGAGAAGATCGCCGGGTACGCCGACCTGCAGGGCGACAAGCCGGCCGCCGAGCGGCTGTCCGGGCTGAAGAAGGTCGACGACCTGACCTTCACCGTCACGCTGACCGAGCCGTACAGCGAGTTCAAGACGATGCTCGGGTACACCGCCTTCTACCCGCTGCCGAAGGCCGCCTTCTCGGGGCCCGGCACGCTGAAGGAGGGCTACGAGCAGGCCCCGATCGGGCAGGGCCCGTTCCGGATGAAGGGCTCCTGGCAGCACGACGCCAAGGTCGAGGTGGAGCGCTACGACGCCTTCCCCGGCGAGCAGCCGAAGGTGGGCGGGGTCGAGTTCCGGATCTACCAGCAGCCCACCGCCGCGTACGCGGACGTGCTGTCGGACAACCTCGACGTGATCAAGACGATCCCGACCGAGAACCTGTCGACCGCCGCGACCGACCTGGGCGACCGGTTCCAGCAGAGCCCGGCGTCGTCGTTGCAGGTGCTGGCCTTCCCGACCTTCCAGAAGGAGTTCAGCAAGCCCGAGGTGCGCAAGGCCATCTCGATGGCGATCGACCGGGACGAGATCACCAAGTCGATCTTCAAGGACTCGCAGCAGCCGGCCCGCTCGTTCGTCTCGCCGGTGGTCGCGGGCTACCGGGAGAACACCATCGGCGCGGCCGGCGAGTTCGACCCGGCCAAGGCGAAGTCGGCGTACGAGGCGGCCGGCGGCCCGAAGAAGATCGAGCTGTCGTACAACGGCGACGGCGGGCACAAGGACTGGATCGACGCGACCTGCAACCAGCTCAAGGCCAACCTGGGCGTGGAGTGCGTCGGCACCGCCGAGCCCAAGTTCGCCGACCTGCTGACCAAGGTCAAGGCGAAGCAGCCGGTGGGGCTGTTCCGGATGGGCTGGGTGATGGACTACCCGTCGATGGAGAACTACCTCGGCCCGCTGTACAGCACGAACGGTTCGTCGAACTACTACGGCTACAGCAACCCGGAGTTCGACAAGCTGCTCGTCGAGGGCGCCAAGGCCCCGAACGAGGAGGCCGCGATCGCGAAGTACCAGGCGGCGGAGGACCTGCTGGCCAAGGACCTGCCGGTGATCCCGCTGCGCTACGGCCAGAACAACTTCGGCCACTCGACCAAGGTAAAGAACGTCCAGATGGACCTCTTCGACCGGATCGACCTGCTGAAGATCGAGGCGGTCAGCTAGTCCGGGCGGCGCGAACGGCCGCCAGCAGGTGAAGGGGCGTCGGCCGCGGACGGCCGCCGGCAGGTGAAGGCGCGGCGGCGGCGAACGGCCGACCGGCACGTGCAGGGTACGTCGGCGGCAACGGGGCCGCCGACGGGAGCAACGGGTCGGGTCATCGGTGGACGGTGGCCCGACCCGCCTCCGTCCCCGCCCCTTATCAGCAAGACTGCACAGTATGTTCCGCTTCGTTCTGCGGCGTCTGCTCCAGATGGTCCTCGCCTTCTTCGGGACCACGCTGATCGTGTACGCCCTGATGTTCGCCGGCCAGGGCGACCCGATCCAGGCGCTGGCCGGCGAACGGCCGGTCACCCCGGCCCAGCGGGCGTACCTCACGGAGAAGTTCCACCTCGACCGGACCGGGATCGGCGGCTTCTTCTACCGCTACCTCGACTATCTCAAGAACCTGCTCCAGGGTGACCTCGGCCAGTCGCTGACCGGCCGGTCGATCGGGGACATCCTCGCCGCCGCCTGGCCGGTCACCGTCAAGCTGGCCGTGATCGCGATGGCCGTGACGATCCTGTTCGGGGTCACCGCCGGGGTGCTCGCCGGCATCCGCCGGGCCAGCCTCTTCGACAACGCCACGCTGGTGCTGACCCTGCTGGTGCTGGGCATCCCCACCATCGTGCTGGCCCCGCTCGCGCAGTACCTGCTCGGCGTCCGCTGGCCGATCTTCCCCCCGACCGCCGGCGCCGACCCCGACCTGTGGGCCCTGCTGCTGCCCGGCATCGTGCTCGGCTCGCTGTCGCTGGCCACCGCGCTGCGGCTGACCCGGACCTCGGTCGCCGAGAACCTGCGCGCCGACTACGTCCGCACCGCCCGGTCGAAGGGGCTGGTCCGGCGGCGGATCATCGGGGTGCACGTACTGCGTAACTCGCTCATCCCCGTGATCACCTTCCTCGGCGTCGAGCTGGGCAACCTGATGAGCGGCGCGATCATCACCGAGGGCGTGTTCAACATCCCGGGGGTGGGCTTCAACCTGTTCCGGGGCATCCGCACCGAGGACGGCCCGCTGGTGGTGGGCATCGTCAGCGTGCTCGTCGTCGTCTACCTCGTCGCCAACCTGGTGGTGGACGTCCTGTACGCCGTACTCGATCCGAGGATCCGCTATGAGTGAGCGCGACGAGGTACGGGCATGAGCGACTTCGAGACGGTGGCGGCGACGGAGGACCAGTCCGCCCGCCGGGGGGTCTCCGGTGAGCCCGGCACCCCCGACCGGGTCGGCGTACCGCAGAAACCCCGCAGCCTGGCCGGGGACGCCTGGCGTGAGCTGCGCCGCAAGCCGGTCTTCTGGATCAGTCTGGTGCTGGTCGTGCTGGTCGCCGCGATGGCCGCCGTGCCGTCGCTGTTCACCGCCAACGACCCGCGCGACTGCGTGCTGTCCCGCCAGCACGCCGGGGCGTCCGGCGGGGCCATCTTCGGGTACGACTTCCAGGGCTGCGACACGTACGCCCGGGCGGTCTACGGGGCCCGCGCCTCGCTGCTGGTGGGCGCGCTCTCCGCGCTGCTCACCGGGATCATCGCGCTGGTCGTCGGGATGGTGGCCGGCTACTTCGGCCGCTGGGTCGACGCGGTGCTCTCCCGGGTGATCGACATCGTGCTCGGCATCCCGCTGCTGCTCGCCGCGATCGTGCTGCTCAAGCGGGTCAGCACCAGCAGCGACACGGTCCGGCTGTTCGCGGTGATCTTCGTGTTGGCGGTGCTCGGTTGGACCACCGCCGCCCGGGTGGTGCGCTCCTCGGTGATCACCGCCAAGGAGCAGGACTACGTCGCCGCCGCCCGGATGCTCGGCGCGGGCAACGGCCGGATCATGTGGCGGCACATCCTGCCCAACGCGCTCGCCCCGGCGATCGTGGTGCTGACCATCGCGCTCGGTTCGTTCATCGCCGCCGAGGCGACCCTGAGCTTCCTGGGCATCGGACTGAAGGCGCCCACCATCTCCTGGGGCATCGAGATCGACGCCGGCCGGGTGCACATGCGCGAGTCGGCGACCCCGCTGGTCGTCCCGTCCGCCTTCCTCGCGCTGACCGTGCTGGCCTTCATCATGCTGGGCGACGCGATCCGCGACGCCTTCGACCCGAAGCTGCGGTGAGCACCGTGCCGGCCACAGCGCCCCCACCCCGCACGCCCGCAACGGGCCCGGCACCCACGCCCCGCACGCCCGTGCCGGCCACAGCGCCCCCGCCCGCAACGGGCCCGGCACCCACGCCCCGCACGCCCGCAGCGGGTCCCGCAGTCGCGAGCGAGAGGCAGATCCGGTGACCGAGTCCGCGGTCCGGCCCACGCCGGCCTCACCCACCCCGCCCGGCGGTCACCTGCTGGAGGTACGGGACCTGCACGTCGAGTTCCGCACCGGCGAGGGGGTGGCCAAGGTGATCAACGGGGTCTCCTACCACCTGGACCCGGGTGAGACGCTGGCCGTGCTCGGTGAGTCCGGCTCCGGCAAGTCGGTCACCGCCCAGGCGGTCATGGGCATCCTGGACACCCCACCGGCGGTGATCCGTTCCGGGCAGATCCGCTACCGGGGCCGCGATCTGCTCACCCTGCCCGAGGAGCAACGCCGGCAGGTACGCGGCAAGGAGATCGCGATGATCTTCCAGGACGCCCTGTCGGCGTTGAACCCGGTCTTCCCGGTCGGCTGGCAGATCGGCGAGACGCTGCGACACCGCGCCGGGATGTCCCGCGCCGACGCCCGACGGCGGACCGTCGAACTGATGGACCTGGTGCGCATCCCCGGGGCGGCCGGGCGGCTCGGCGACCACCCGCACCAGTTCTCCGGCGGGATGCGGCAACGCGTCATGATCGCCATGGCGCTGGCGCTGGACCCGAAGGTGCTGATCGCCGACGAACCGACCACCGCCCTCGACGTCACCGTGCAGGCCCAGATCATGGACCTGCTGGCCGACCTGCGGCGCGACCTCGACATGGCGATGATCCTGATCACCCACGACCTGGGGGTGGTGGCCGGCGTCGCGGACCGGATCGCCGTCATGTACGCCGGCCGGATCGTCGAGCACGCCGACGTCCACGCGTTGTACCGGGCACCGGCCCACCCGTACACCAAGGGGTTGCTGGCCTCGATTCCCCGGCTGGACGTGCGCGGCCGGGAGCTGGCCACGATCCGGGGACTGCCACCGAACCTGATGCGGATCCCCACCGGCTGCCCGTTCCACCCCCGATGCCCGTACGTGCAGCAGGTCTGCGTGGACGTGGTGCCGGACGACCTGGTCCTCGCCGACGGCCGGACCAGCGCGTGCCACTTCGCGCAGGAGGTCCACGATGACCGCGCCCGCTAGCCCGGCCAAGGTCCGGGGCGAGACCATCCTCGCCGTCGACGACCTGGTCAAACACTTCCCGATCACCCGGGGCGTGCTCTTCCAACGGCAGGTCGGCGCGGTCCGGGCGGTCGACGGGGTCAGCTTCGTGCTGCGTCGGGGCGAGACACTCGGCATCGTCGGCGAGTCCGGCTGCGGCAAGTCGACCCTCGCCCGGCTGCTGATGCGGCTGGAGACGCCGACCTCCGGCCGGGCCACCCTGGAGGGCCGCGACCTGCTCTCCGCCTCCGGGGGCGAACTGCGCCGGCTGCGGCGCAACATGCAGATGGTGATGCAGGACCCGTACACCTCGCTGAACCCCCGGATGACGGTGGGCGACATCATCGGCGAGCCGTTCGACATCCACCCCGACGCCGCACCCAAGGGCAGCAAACGCGGCCGGGTGCAGGAGTTGCTGGACCTGGTCGGGCTGAACCCCGAGCACGTCAACCGCTACCCGCACCAGTTCTCCGGCGGTCAGCGGCAACGCATCGGCATCGCCCGGGCGCTCGCCCTGCGCCCCGAGGTGATCGTCTGCGACGAGCCGGTCTCCGCCCTGGACGTCTCGATCCAGGCCCAGGTCATCAACCTGTTGGGGCAACTCCAGGACGAGCTGGGCCTGTCGTACGTGTTCATCGCGCACGACCTGTCGGTGGTCCGGCACATCTGCGACCGGGTGGCGGTGATGTACCTGGGCCGGATCGTCGAGATCGGCACCGAGGAGGAGATCTACGAACGGGCCACCCACCCGTACACCCAGGCGCTGCTGTCCGCGGTGCCGGTGCCCGACCCGGCCGCCCGCGACGCCACCGGCATCATCCGGCTGACCGGCGACGTGCCCAGCCCGGCCGACCCGCCGTCCGGCTGCCACTTCCGCACCCGCTGCTGGAAAGCCGAGGACATCTGCGCCCGGGAAGACCCGCCGACCGTCCCCCGGCCCGCCGACCCCCACCCCAGCGCCTGCCACTTCGCCGCCCTACGCGACCCGCCGGGCGGGGCCTGACCACCGGTCACCGCGCCGCGCGGACACCTACGGCCGAGCACACACCGGGTGCCGCTCGGCCGTAGGTGATCACGCAGGCGGTACGCCGGGCCGGCCGGTGGCGGCCCGCCCGGCCGGGGTGGAGCAGTGGCCGGCCGGGGTGGAGCAGCGGCCCGCCCGGCCGGGGTGGATCAGTGGAAGAAGTGCCGGGTGGCGGTGAGGTACATGGTGACGCCGGCCTGCTGGCAGGCGGCGATGGTGTCCTCGTCGCGGATCGACCCGCCGGGCTGGACGATCGCCTTCACCCCGGCGTCGATCAGGATCTGCGCGCCGTCGGCGAACGGGAAGAAGGCGTCCGAGGCGGCGACGGAACCCCGGGCCCGCTCCGCACCGGCCCGGCTGACCGCCAGCCGGGCCGAGTCGACCCGGTTGACCTGACCCATCCCCACCCCGACCGACGCGCCGTCGCGGGCCAGCAGGATCGCGTTGCTCTTCACCGCGCGGACCGCCCGCCAGGCCAGCACCAGGTCCCGCAGGGTCGCCTCGTCGGCGGCCTCGCCGGTGGCCAGCTTCCAGTTGGCCGGGTCGTCGCCCTCGGCGTCGATCCGGTCCCGCTGCTGCACGAGGACACCACCGGTGACCTGCCGCCACTCGGCCGGCAGCGGGGCGAAGGCCGGGGCGCGCAGCAGCCGGATGTTCTTCTTGCCCTGGAGGATCTCCACCGCGCCGGGCTCGAAGTCCGGTGCCACCAGCACCTCGGTGAAGATCTCCGCGACCTGCCCGGCCAGCTCCACCGAGACCGGCCGGTTGACGGCGATCACCCCGCCGAACGCGGAGACCGGGTCGCAGGCGTGGGCCTTGCGGTGCGCCTCGGCGACGTCCGCGCCGACGGCGATGCCGCACGGGTTGGCGTGCTTGATGACCGCCACCGCCGGCTGGTCGGGGAAGTCGTTCGCGGCCCGCCAGGCGGCGTCCGCGTCGACGTAGTTGTTGTAGGACATCTCCTTGCCGTGCAACTGCTCGGCCTGGGCCAGCCCCGGCGGGCTGCCCGGGTCGGCGTAGACGGCGGCGCCCTGGTGCGGGTTCTCGCCGTAGCGCAGCGTCGCCTGCCGGCGCAGGGCCAGCCCGGCGAAGTGCGGCCAGCCGTCCTCGGCGGGGGCGGCGGTGCCGGCGAACCAGTCGGCGACCGCGACGTCGTACTCGGCGATGTCGGCGAACGCGCGGGCCGCGAGCGCCCGCCGCTGGGCCAGCGTGAAACCGCCCTCGGCCAGCGCGGCGACCAGCGCCGGGTACGCGGCCGGGTCGGTCACCACGGCCACCGAGGCGTGGTTCTTGGCGGCGGCCCGGACCATCGCCGGCCCACCGATGTCGATCTGCTCGACGCACTCGTCCGCCGACGCGCCGGAGGCAACGGTCTCCTGGAACGGGTAGAGGTTGGAGACCAGGACGTCGATGCCGGCGATGCCGTGCTCGTCGAGCTGCGCGCCGTGCGAGTCCTTGCGCAGGTCGGCCAGGAGACCGCCGTGGATCTTGGGATGCAGGGTCTTGACCCGGCCGTCAAGGATCTCGGGGAAGCCGGTCACCTGCTCGACCGGGGTCACCGGCACGCCCGCGCCGGAGATCGTCGAGGCGGTGGAACCGGTCGAGACGATCTCCACCCCGGCCCCGTGCAACGCGCGGGCCAGCTCGACCAGACCACTCTTGTCGTAGACGCTGACCAGTGCCCGCCTGATCGGGCGGCGGGAGTCCTGCGGGGCACTCACGGAACGGTGACCTTTCTTCCGGTGATCGTCCAACCTGAACGGACCAGGCGACCGACCTGCTCGACGAGCTGGCGGCGCTCGGCTTGCTTGATGCGCTCGGTGAGCGTCTCCTCGTCGTCGTCGTCGAGGACCGGCACCGCGACCTGCGCGACGATCGGGCCGGTGTCCATCCCGGCGTCGACGAAGAAGAGGGTGGCCCCGGTGACCTTGACGCCGTAGGCGAGCGCGTCCCGGGGGCCGTGGATGCCGGGGAACGCCGGCAGCAGCGTGTTGTGCGTGTTGAGGTAGCGGTCGCCGAACGCCGCCAGGAACTGCGGCCCGACCAACTTCAGGAAACCGGCGGAGATCACCAGGTCGGGCCGGTGCTCGGCGACGTGCGCGGTGAGGGCCTTGTCCCAGTCGGCGCGGGTGGGGTGGTCCTTCACCCGGTCGACGAAGGTCGGCACCCCGGCGGCGGCGGCGCGGTCCAGCCCGACGATGCCGTCCCGGTCGGCACCGACGGCCACCACCCGGGCCCCGTAGCCGGGGTCGGCGGCGGCGTCCAGCAGCGCCTGGAGGTTGCTGCCGGAGCCGGAGACGAGGACGACGAGGCGGGCGACGGGCGCGGGCTCGGTCACCCGGCCACCCTAGCGGGCAGGTCGGCACGCCCATCCTGCGGGCGGCGACGTTTCGGGTGATCACGCGTGTCGCCCGGACACGGTACGCTGCCGGTCGCCCGGTGGCCGGGCCGCGCCCGCCACCGCACCCCATAGCCAATGATCAGGTACGGACGCCGTACCGACGTGAACGAGGAGTACCACAGATGCAGCCCGGCTACCCCAACCCGCAGCAGCCGATCAACAACAACATGACCCCGTCGATCGTGGCCATCTTCTTCTTCTGGCCGCTGGCGATCCCCGCCATCATCAACGCATCCAAGGTCAACCCGGCCCTGCAGCAGGGCGACTACGCGGGTGCCGAGGCCGCCGCCCGCGAGTCCAAGAAGTGGTCGAAGCTGGCCTTCATCATCGGTGGTGTGTGGCTCGTCATCGTGCTGCTGTGCTGCATCTTCGGTGGTGTGATGGGTGCGATCGACGGCAGCAGCACCAGCAGCTACTGACGGCCCACGACTGAGGAGCAGCCGAGATGCAGCCCGGAAACCCCGGCCACGACCCGTACGGCCAGCAGCCCCCGCACGATCCGTACGGGCAGCAGCCCGTCTCGGGCCAGCCGCAGGACCCGTACGCCGCGCCGCAGGCACCGTACGGGCAGCAACCGGCGGCACCGTACGGCGAGCAGCCCCAGTACGGGCAGCCTCCGCAGTACGGGCAGCCCCCGCACGACCCGTACGGCCCCCAGCCCACCTCGGGTCAGCCGTACGAGCAGCCCTTCCAGCCGGACCCGTACGGCCAGCCCGTCCACAAGGACCCCTACGGGCAGCAGCCGTACGCCGCGGCGGCCTCCTATCCGGGGGCCGGTTATCCGGCGCCGCAGGGGCAGCAGAACACCCTCGGCCTGGTGTCGCTGATCCTCGGCATCGCGTCGCTTCCGCTGCTCTGCTGCCTCTTCCTGGGCATCCCGCTCGGCATCGGCGCGGTGATCACCGGTTGGCTGGGGATGCAGAAGGCCAACCAGGGTCTGGCCAGCAACGCCGGTCAGGCCAAGGCCGGCCTGATCTGCGGCGCGATCGCGGTCGGGCTCGGCATCCTGCTGCTGCTGCTCAACCTCATCGGCAGCTTCACGCTGCCCACCTCGCCCTGACCGGGCGCGACATCGAGGGGCGTCCCGGCACCGTCCGGGGCGCCCCTCGCCGTAAACCGGCAGCACCGCGAGACCGCCGGGCCGGCATGAGACGGCCAGGCCAGACCGCCGGGCCGGCACGAGACGGCCAGGCCAGACCGGCGGGCCGGAACGAGACGGCCAGGCCGGCAGCACTGCGAGACCGCCGGGCCGGAACGAGACGGCGAGGTCGGCCCGGCCAGGCCGGCCGGGCCGCGCGGCCGGCAGCAGGGTGCGCGGCGCGGCGCAGCCGGCAGGACCGCGCAGCCGGCAGGAGCAGAGGCTCAGTCGACGACCGGGCGGGGCGGCCGGTCGCCGGCTGATCGGGGGCGGTCCCGGCCCGTACGCGACCGGTCCTCGGCCGGGCCCGGCCGGTCCGCAGCCGGCCGGGGGCGGGTGACGGGCGACCGCGGCCGGGCGGGTGGGCGGGCCGACGACGGACGGTCGAGCACCTTGGCGGCAGCGGCCCCGAGCAGCGCGCCGACCGCGACCACGGCGGTGGCCACTGCCGCCACCTGCCACGGCACCGGGCCGATCTCGGCCAGCCGGCCGCCGCCGAGCGATCCGCCGGAGGCCACCGCGGCGAGCCCGACGACCAGGCCGACCACCGGCCCGGCGAGCGCCGCCGGGCCGAGCAGCGCCGGCCAGTCCGGCCCGGCCCGGTCGTCGGGGTCCGGGCGGAGCAGCCGGCGGCCGAGCAGCCAACCCGCCGTCATGCCGGCCAGCACCGGCACCGCCAGCAGCGCCGCACCGAGCCCGTCGACCGGGCCGCTGGGCAGGCCGGCGAGCAGCGGTACGGCCGGCAGCGACCCGACGGACACCTCGCTGAGGCGGATCGCCGTGCCGGTGCCGACGGCGAACCCGGGGCCGAGCAGGTAGGCGGTGGACCAGACGGTGGCGTTCGGTGCGTAGGCCAGGCTGACCAGGGTGATGCCGGCCTGCCCGGCCACCCCGGTCCGGTAGGCCCCGATCAGGTCGGCGGCGTCTCCCCCGCCGGTCGCCACCGCCAGGCCGGCCGCCACGGCACCCGCCCCGAGCAGCAGCAGAGCGGCGACCAGGCCGGTACGGACACCGTCGCGCAGCACCGCCGGCGCACGCTCGGCCAGCAGGCCGGCCGCCCCGGTGGTGCGTGCCGCCCCGACCAGGGCCGCCACCGTGCCGAAGAGCAGCAGGGTCAGCCCGGACCGGACCGGGGAGACCCGCAGGCCGGTGCTGTCGACCAGCAGCGCGGCCAGGACGCCGAACAGGGCGTACCCGATGCCGACCGCGACGGCGACGGTGGCCGCCTGCCGGGGGGACCGGCCGCCGCGCGCGCCGACCGCCCGGCTGGCGTGCACCCCGGCCCGGCTCAGCCGCCAGCACGCGAACACCGAGAGCGCCAGCGGGACGAGGCCGATCGGGCCGGCGGTGGTCCCCAGCGGCACCCCGTGGCCGAGCAGCCAACCGGCGAGCCCGGCCCGCAGCGCACCGACCACCGAGCCGGCGTCCTCGGTGAACTGGGCCAGCCCGAGCACCACCGCCACCGGCAGATAGGAGGTGACGGCGGCACCGGCGGCGGCCACCCCGGCGGCGACCGGCAACGGCGCCCGGGAGCGTCCGGGCTGCTCCGGTCGACGGGGGGCGGGCACCCGGGCACCACCGGCACGGCCCGGCGGCCGGCCGCCGGCACGGGCACCGCTGGGACGGCGGGGCTGATCAGGGGTGATCGAGGACATCGGGTCTACTCTGGCACGCCGCGCCGGTGGTGGCTGCCCGCCGGGGCCGCCCGGCTCCGGCGAGTTCCGTGATCCACCGCCATGGGCCCCCGATCCGGTCTAGCCTCGGCGCAGGGACGCGACCGAAGTCGCGGCACCGATCGCCCGGAGGAAGCCGTGAATGCTCCATACCCACCGCCACCGGCTGCGGCCGGGCGGGACCGCACCACGCTCTGGGGGGTGCTCGGCATCGTCCTCGGCCTGATCTGCTGCGGCATCCTGGGCATCGTCTTCGGTTACCTGTCGATCCGCGACGCCAAGCGGTACGGCCAGTCGCCGCTGCTCGGTTACCTGGCCATCGCGTTCGGCGTGATCAACATCATCGGCACCGCGATCTGGCGGGCCAGCGGGAACTACCCGCTCTGGAACAACTGAAGGGGCCGACCGTCTCCGGTCGCCCCCTTCAGCTGTGCGTCGCCCGTTCGGGCTGGTGCAGCCCACGGCTCAGCGGCCGGACATCAGCTCCCGCATCAGCTTGGCGGTCTCGGTCGGGGTCTTGCCGACCTTGACCCCGACCGCCTCCAGCGCCTGCTGCTTGGCCTCGGCGGTGCCCGCCGAGCCGGAGATGATCGCGCCGGCGTGCCCCATGGTCTTGCCCGGGGGCGCGGTGAAGCCGGCGATGTAGCCGACCACCGGCTTGGTGACGTTGTCCTTGATGAAGTCGGCGGCCCGCTCCTCGGCGTCGCCGCCGATCTCGCCGATCATGACGATCGCGTCGGTCTCCGGGTCGGCCTCGAACGCGGCGAGCGCGTCGATGTGGGTGGTCCCGATGATCGGGTCGCCACCGATGCCGACGCAGGTGGAGAAGCCGATGTCGCGCAGCTCGTACATCATCTGGTAGGTCAGCGTGCCGCTCTTGCTGACCAGGCCGATCCGGCCGGAGCCGGTGATGTCGGCCGGGATGATGCCGGCGTTGGACGCGCCGGGCGAGGCGATGCCGGGGCAGTTCGGCCCGATGATCCGGGTCTGCTCCCCCTTGGCCACGTTGTACGCCCAGAACGAGGCGGTGTCGTGCACCGGCACGCCCTCGGTGATCACCACGGCGAGCGGGATCTGCGCGTCGATCGCCTCGACCACCGCGCCCTTGGTGAACTGCGGCGGTACGAAGATCACCGTGACGTCCGCCCCGGTCTCCCGCATCGCGTCCGCGACGGAGGCGAAGACCGGCAGCTCGGTGCCGTCGAAGTCGACGGTGGTGCCGGCCTTGCGCGGGTTGACCCCGCCGACGACGTTGGTGCCGGCGGCGAGCATCCGCCGGGTGTGCTTGGAACCCTCGGAACCGGTCATCCCCTGCACGATGACCTTGGACTCCTTGGTCAGCCAGATCGCCATCGTCAGACCCCCGCAGCTGCCAGCTCGGCGGCCCGCTCGGCCGCGCCGTCCATGGTGTCGACCCGCTGCACGAGCGGGTTGCCGGCGCCGTCGAGGATCGCCCGACCGGCCTCCGCGTTGTTGCCGTCGAGCCGGACGACGAGCGGCTTGGTGACCTTCTCGCCGCGTTCCTCCAGCAGGGCCAGCGCCTGGATGATGCCGTTGGCGACCTCGTCGCAGGCGGTGATGCCGCCGAAGACGTTGACGAAGACGCTGCGAACCGACGGGTCGGACAGCACGATCTCCAGACCGTTGGCCATCACCGCGGCACTCGCGCCGCCGCCGATGTCGAGGAAGTTGGCCGGCTTGACGTTGCCGTGCCGCTCGCCCGCGTAGGCCACCACGTCGAGGGTGGACATGACCAGACCCGCGCCGTTGCCGATGATGCCGACCTCGCCGTCGAGCTTGACGTAGTTGAGGTCCTTCTCCTTGGCGGCCTGCTCCAGCGGGTCCACCGCGGCCTGGTCGACCAGCGCCTCGTGGTCCGGGTGCCGGAAACCGGCGTTCTCGTCCAGCGTGATCTTGGCGTCGAGCAGCAGCATCGTGCCGTCGCCCGTCTTGGCCAGCGGGTTCACCTCGACCAGGGTGGCGTCCTCGGCGACGAACGCCTTCCACAGCCCGACCGCGACCGCGACGACCTGGTCGGCGACCTCGGCCGGGAACCCGGCCGCGGCGACGATCTCCCGGGCCTTCGCCTCGTCCACGCCCTCGACCGCGTCGATCGGGGCCTTGACCACCTTGTCGGGGGTCTCGGCGGCGACCTGCTCGATGTCCATACCGCCGGCCACGCTGGCGATGCAGAGGAAGGTGCGGTTCGCCCGGTCGAGCAGGTAGGAGAAGTAGTACTCCTCGGCCACGTCCGCGGTCACCGTGATCATGACCTTGTGGACGGTGTGACCCTTGATGTCCATGCCGAGGATGTCGGTGGCCCTGGCCACCGTCTCGTCGGCGCCCTCGGCCAGCTTGACGCCGCCGGCCTTGCCACGGCCACCGACCTTCACCTGCGCCTTGACGACCACCCGACCGCCGAGGCGTTCGGCGATCGCGCGGGCCTCCTCCGGGGTCGTGGCGACGCCGCCGGCGAGCACGGGCAAGCCGTGCCGCTCGAACAGGTCCCGCCCCTGGTACTCGTACAGGTCCACGATTGCGCGTCCCGTCCCGTCTCCGCGGCGCGCCGTCGCGCCGCCGCCAGCGTTGTGAAACTCCGTTGACGCCTGTCATCAGTTGAAACAGGCCATTGGCCGCAGCCTAGCGAGGTGGGCACCGGCGGCAACCGAGCGGGTGCGCGGTGTGCGGTAATGCACAGCGCGCCGCCGGCGACTCGCCGGTGACACAAATTGGTCCACAGGTTGTCCCAAGCAACGCGTAACCCCACCGTACGGGCGTCGTTGAGTCTGATGTCGGAGCGCTGGTCAGCGCGAAGACGGGAGCGGCCGATGCCCTGTCGGTCGAGGGGTGGCGGCGGGGCATCGTGCATAGAAGGGCCGGGCGTGTGAGGGGTGCGTCCGGCCCTTCACCCTGCCCGGATTCGGATGACTCCCGATCCGCCGCCCCGGCCGGGCCACACCGCCCCCGGGATCACACCGCCGCCCGGGTCACACCACCGCGGGGAGCACACCGCCGTGGGGGTCACGGCACGACGAAAACGGCGGCGACCGGAAACCGGCACACCACCGTCGGCGTACGAAGGGGTGCGGCGCACCCGGGTGGTCAGCCCACCGGCTGGGCCACGTTGGCCCGGACCCACTCCACGATCGACTGGGTGGTCGCACCCGGCGTGAAGATCTTCTTGACGCCCAGCTCCACCAGCTCGGGGAGATCGGCGTCGGGGATGATGCCGCCGCCGAAGACGACGATGTCCCGCGCGTCCCGCTCGGCGAGCAGCTCCAGCACCCGGCGGAAGAGCGTCATGTGCGCACCGGAGAGCACCGAGAGGCCGACCGCGTCGGCGTCCTCCTGGATGGCGGTCTCGACGATCTGCTCCGGGGTCTGGTGCAGGCCGGTGTAGATGACCTCCATGCCCGCGTCACGCAGCGCACGCGCCACCACCTTCGCGCCCCGGTCGTGGCCGTCGAGGCCCGGCTTCGCGACGACTACCCGGATACGAGAGTTCATCAGCGCACACCCTTCACGGCTCCGCGGCTACCAGCTGAACGAACGGTAACCCGACCGACCCGGGGTGGAGAACCCGGGCCGGACCCCTACCGTGCCGACCGGCGACCCGGAAGCCGGACGCCTCCGCCGAACGGTCACGGTGCGCGACGAACGGGCAGGAAGAGGGACAGCCGTCCGGCGTCTGGAGCTATGACAATGAGGGACGGAAAGGGACAGAAGGAATCGCCGCTTCGGTGCCTACGCTTGTGACCGGAGCGGTGGAGGGCTAACGTGTCCACGGTTGTCATCAGGTCCACGGACGGGTGATGACGCGATCTCCGACCGTTCGATCAGCTGCACCGAACGGTCGGAGATTGCATCGGATCCCCGACAACGGAGGGTGTGCGTGCGCCAGCGCCTGTCGTCTGAGCCCGATAGATATCGCGGCCGCCGCCGTGTACCAACCCCCCCACGGAGCCGCTACGCGGCGGTCGTCACCACCGCGTTCGTCGGTGCCGGGATCGTCGCGCTCGGCGCGGGGGCGATGCCGGACGCCAAGAGCGTCAGCCCGTCGGTCCTCGACGAGCTCCGGCAGGCCTCGATCACCAGCCAGGACGCCGCCGCGCGGGCCGACGCCGCCGACCGGGCCACCCGCGACAACGCCCGGGACACCGCGGCGGGCGTCGACGAGCAGGACCCGTGGCTGCTGCCCATGCAGGGCTACGACTTCAACTCCCCGTACGGCATGCGGTGGGGCAAGCTGCACACCGGCATCGACCTGGTCGCGCCGGAGGGCACCCCGTACGTGGCCATCCACTCCGGCACGGTCACCAAGGCCGGCTGGTTCGGCGGTTACGGCTACGCGGTGATCGTCCAGCACGCCGACGGCAGCGAGGCCATCTACGGTCACTCCTCCGCGGTGAGCGTGCACGAGGGCCAGCAGGTCAAGGCGGGCGACCAGCTCGGCCTGGTCGGCAACACCGGCCACTCGTACGGCGCGCACCTGCACCTGGAGGTCCACGTCAAGGGCCAGCCCCTCGACCCGGTGCCGTGGCTCCAGGAGCGCGGAGTGGACATCAAGCTACAGGTCGAGGCGTACTACACCGAGAAAGCCGCCTCCTGACCCTGCGTGACGCCTGTTGACCGCCCGGATCTACGGATCCGGGCGGTTTCGCGTGTGGGTAAGTCTGCTGCGTCACACACCGCGATGTGACCGACGACACTGGCGACCCGGCCCGGTCAACGGGGCAGACGACACCCCTGCGGGACATAGCCGGGCAGCCCTCCGGGGCGGTCGGGGCTACCCGCCGGTACCGGTTCCCGTCCCGGCGCGCTCCGACACCCAGGATGGTCCGGTCCGAATCCCCTGAGTGTGTGAAGGTCCGCCGTGCAGGAAGACAACGACAGCACCACCGGCAACGCCGACAGCACCACCCGCACTGCCAGCAGCACCCGCAACGCGCGGATCTCCGCCGCCGTGATCCGGCACCGGCGGCGTCACCCACGCGGCGCACGCGCCCTCGCCGTCGGCGTGGTCGCCCTGGTCGGCCTCGGCCTGGCCGGGGCCGCCACGGCCGCCCTCGACCGGGACGACGCCCCCGAGCCGGCCGCCGTCGCGCTCGACGCACAGGCCCGTGCCGAGGCCACCGACCGTGCCGACCGGTCCACCCGGGAGTCGACCGCCCCGGCCAGCCCCAGCGCCGTGCCGACCCCCACCAGCGCCAGTCCCACCCCGACGGCCGCCCCGACGCGGAAGCCGAAGGCCAAGCCGAAGGTCACCGCGAAGCCGAAGGCCGTCGCCAGGAAGACCACCGCTCCCAAGCCGAAGCCGTCCTGGGTGATCCCCATGGCGGGGGCCGGGATCACCTCCTGCTACGGGCAGCGCGGGGGCGCCCTGCACGCCGGAATCGACTTCGCCATGCCGGCCGGCACCCCGATCCACGCCGCCGCGGCCGGCACCGTGGTCAAGGCCGGCGACGTCGGCGACGGCTACGGCATCTCGGTCTTCGTCGACCACGGCAACGGCTACCTGACCCACTACGCCCACCAGAGCAGCGTGAAGGTCGCCGTCGGGGACCGGGTCGGCGTCGGCGAGGTGCTCGGCTACGAGGGCTCCACCGGCGACTCCACCGGCCCCCACCTGCACTTCGAGGTGCACCAGGGGCAGATGTGGAACCAGATCGACCCGGCGCCGTTCCTGCGCGCCCGGGGCATCGACGTGGCCTGCTGAGCCGCGACGGCGAAGGGCCCGGCCCGGCGTGCTGCCGGGCCGGGCCCTTCGCTGTCGCCTCAGAGCTTGTCGAGCGGGGCGTGCCGCAGCACCAGCCACATGGTCTGGTCGCCGAAGTCGATCTGCGCGCGGGCGCTCGGCCCGTGGCCCTCGACCGCGAGCACCCGCCCCAGGCCGTAGCGCTGGTGGTTGACCCGGTCACCGGCCGACACCTTCGGCCCCTGCGGCAGCTCGCTGGCGGTGGCCAGCCGACTGGCGTCGACCCCGAGCCGTTTCGCCAGCTCCGTCGCCCTCGGCGTGCCCCCGGTGAAGCCGCCACGCCCGCCGGGCACGCGGTCCGCACGCCCCCCGACGCCGCCGCCCCCACCGGCCCACGAGGTGTACGTCCCCTCTGTGCGCTCCCAGCGGACCAGCTCCGGCGGCAGCTCCTCCAGGAAGCGCGACGGCGGGTTGTACGACGGCTGCCCCCAGGCCGAACGGGTGACCGCCCGGGACAGGTAGAGCCGCTGCCGGGCCCGGGTGATGCCCACGTACGCCAGCCGCCGCTCCTCCTCCAGCTCCCGGGTGTCGCCCAGCGAGCGCAGGTGGGGGAAGACGCCGTCCTCCAGGCCGGTCAGGAACACCACCGGGAATTCCAGGCCCTTGGCGGTGTGCAGGGTCATCAGGGTGACGACCCCCTGGTGGTCGGGGTCGTCGGAGGGGATCTGGTCGGCGTCGGCGACCAGCGCCACCTGCTCCAGGAAACCGGCGAGGGTGGCCCGCTCACCGTCCTCGCCCAGCGCCTCGATCCGCTCGGTGTACTCCCGGGCGACGCTGACCAGTTCCTGGAGGTTGTCGACCCGGCCGGCGTCCTGCGGGTCGAGGCTCTCCTCCAGCTCGGTCAGGTAGCCCGACCGGGTCAGCAGCGCCTCCAGCACCTCCTCCGGGGTGCCCTCCTCGGCCAGCTCGCGGGCACCGTCGAGGAGCGCGACGAACTCGGCGATGGAGTTGGCGGCCCGGGTGGAGATGCCCGGTGCCTCCCGGGCCCGGCGCAGCGCCGCGCCGAAGGAGATCCGGTCCCGGCTGGAGAGCGCCTCGACGCACGCCTCGGCCCGGTCGCCGATGCCCCGGCGTGGGGTGTTCAGCACCCGGCGGAGGCTGACCGTGTCGTCGTCGTTGACCACCGCGCGCAGGTAGGCCAGCGCGTCGCGGACCTCCTTGCGTTCGTAGAAGCGCACTCCGCCGACCACCTTGTAGGGCAGGCCGACCCGGATGAACACCTCCTCGAAGACCCGGGACTGGGCGTTGGTGCGGTAGAAGACGGCCACGTCGCCGGGGCGGGTCTCCCCCGCGTCGACCAGCCGGTCGACCTCCCGGCCCACCCAGTCGGCCTCGGCGTGCTCGGTGTCGGCGACGTAGCCGACGATCTGCTCACCGGCCCCGGCGTCGCTCCACAGCCGCTTGGGCTTGCGGGAGGTGTTGCGGTCGATCACCGCGTTGGCCGCGTTGAGGATGGTCTGGGTGGAGCGGTAGTTCTGCTCCAGCAGGATCGTCCGGGCGTCGGTGAAGTCCCGTTCGAACTCCAGGATGTTGCGGATCGTCGCGCCCCGGAACGCGTAGATCGACTGGTCGGCGTCGCCGACCACGCACAGCTCGGCCGGCGCGATCCCCTCGGTGCCGGCGACCAGCTCCTTGATCAGGGTGTACTGCGCGTGGTTGGTGTCCTGGTACTCGTCGACCAGGACGTGCCGGAACCGGCGGCGGTAGCTCTCCGCGACGTGCGGGTGCGACTGGAGCAGGTGCACCGTCGTCATGATCAGGTCGTCGAAGTCCAGCGCGTGCGCCTCCCGCAGCCGCCGCTGGTAGAGGGTGTACGCCTCGGCGAGCGCCCGCTCGTTGGGGCCCGTGGCCCGGCCGGCGAACTCCTCCGGGTCGGTCAGCTCGTTCTTCAGGTTGGACACCTGGGCGGCGAGCCCCCGGGCCGGGTAGCGCTTCGGGTCGAGATCCAGCTCCCGGGCGACCAGTTGCATCAGCCGGCGGGAGTCGTCGGCGTCGTAGATGGAGAAGGTCGACTTCAGGCCGGCGTGCTCGTGCTCGGCGCGCAGGATGCGCACGCAGGCGGAGTGGAACGTCGACACCCACATCAGCCGGGCGCGCGGGCCGACCAGGTGGGTCACCCGTTCCTTCATCTCACCGGCGGCCTTGTTGGTGAAGGTGATCGCGATGATCTCGCCGGGGTGGACGTCCCGCGCGGCGAGCAGGTAGGCGATCCGGTGGGTGAGCACCCGGGTCTTGCCGGAGCCGGCCCCGGCCACGATCAGCAGCGGCGAACCGGAGTGGGTGACCGCGTCCCGCTGGGGACCGTTCAGGCCCTCCACCAGGTCCTGCGGATCGAGGCGGCGGGCGGGGCCGGGCCGGCGCGGCGGAACCGACGCGGGCTCGGGCGCGGGCGGGGACGCGGGGATGTCGAAGAGAGGATGCATCGCACGGCGAGTCTATGCCGTCGGCCGGACACTTCCCGCACGCCCGGCCGGACGCCGTACCCCCGCCGGCCGACCGCCACGGTCCATCTGCCGCAGCTCCCCCGTGGCCCCGGCGACCGCCCCGACCGGACTGAGACGAACCTGTCACGGTGGCCCCACTGGCATCTTGGGTCCCGAGGCGCGACGATGACCCGGGAAATCCCCGCCTGCTCCCCCGTAGACGACTTGGGAGAACAACCATGAGTCAACCGCGCTCGCGCGGTCGGGCCGTGCTGCGTCACCTCGCCGCGCCGGTCCTCGCCCTGGCCGTCGTGGCCAGCCTGCCCAGCACCGGCCGCACCACCACGCCGCCGGCCGACGCCGCCCCCGGGGCCGGCCTCGCCCCGGTCGCCGTCTCGTACGCCACCGCGACGGGTGGCGAGGTCAAGGGCCAGTTCCTCAGCTACAACGACTTCCACGGCGCGATCGACCCGCCCGGCGGCAGCGGCGCGACCGTCAACGGCACCCCGGCCGGCGGGGTGGAATACCTGGCCACCTGGCTGAAGAAGCTGCGCGCCGAGGCGAAGGCCGAGGGCCGGGTCACCACCACCGTCGGCGCCGGCGACCTGATCGGGGCCACCCCGCTGGTCAGCGCCGCCTTCCACGACGAGCCCACCATCGAGCTGATGAACCAGATCGGCCTGGACGTCAGCTCGGTCGGCAACCACGAGTTCGACGAGGGCGTCAAGGAGCTGCTCCGGATCGACAAGGGCGGCTGCCACCCGGTCGACGGCTGCCAGGACGGCGACGGCTTCGCCGGCGCGAAGTTCACCTACCTCGCCGCCAACACCATCAACAAGAAGACCAAGCTGCCGATCCTGCCCCCGATCGACGTGAAGTTCGTCGGCGGCGTGCCGGTCGGCTTCGTCGGGGTCACCCTGGAGGGCACCCCGGGCATCGTCAACCCGGCCGGCATCAAGGACGTCACCTTCACCGACGAGGTGCAGACCGCCAACAAGTGGGGCGGCCTGCTCAAGCTCTTCGGTGTCAAGGCGATGGTGCTGCTGGTGCACGAGGGCGGCGCACAGTCCGCGCCGCCGGCCACCCCGGGCGTCTCCGACTGCGCCAACTTCTCCGGCCCGATCGTCGACATCGTCAAGGGCCTGCGGCCGGAGTTCGGCGTGGTGGTCTCCGGGCACACCCACCGCTTCTACTCCTGCTCGCTGCCGAACTCCTCGGGCAAGCCGAGCGTGGTCACCAGCGCCGGCAACAACGGCCAGCTGGTCACCGACATCGACTACTCGCTGGACCGGCGGACCGGCCGGTTCACCGGCATCACCGCGAAGAACGTGATCGTGGAGAACGGCGTGCGCAACGCCGACGGGACCTGGCAGCAGACCGGCGGGGTGTTCGCCAAGAACCCGGCCCTGGTCGACGCGGGCGCGAAGACGCTGGCCGACAAGTACCGCACGGCGGTCGCCCCGATCGCCAACCGGGTGGTCGGGAAGATCAGCGCCGACATCGTCCGGGACGTCCGGCCCAACGGGGAGAGCCCGATGGGTGACGTGATCGCCGACGCGCAGCTGGCGTACACCAGGGGCGACGGGGCGCAGCTCGCGCTGATGAACCCGGGTGGCGTTCGGGCCTCCCTGTCGTACGCGGCGTCGGCCGGTGGTGAGGCGCCGGGCGAGGTGACTTACGGCGAGGCGTTCACCGTGCAGCCGTTCAACAACCTGGTGGTCACCCAGACGTTCACCGGCGCGCAGCTCAAGGACGTGCTGGAGCAGCAGTTCGTCGGCTTCAAGGGGCAGACCACCCAGCGCATCCTCCAGCCGTCGGCCGGGCTGACCTACTCGTACGACAGCACCGCCCCGGCCGGCTCGCGGGTCAGCGCGCTGGCCCTGAACGGCACCCCGGTCGACCCGGCGGCCAGCTTCCGGGTCACCACGAACGACTTCCTCGCCAACGGCGGGGACGGGTTCACCGAGCTGGCGGGTGGCACCGGCCGGACCACGGCACCCGGTTTCGACGTGGACGCCCTGGTGGCGTACCTGGGTGCCGGGGAGCCGGTCGCCCCCACGGCGGCGGACCGCATCACCCGGTTGGGCTGATCTGAGGGCCGGGCTTCCCGTCGGCGCGTCCGCGCGCCGACGGGAAGCCCGGCCCGATCCCGTCGGCGGGGACACGGTCGCACCCGGTGGCCGGGGACTGCTTGCGCGGACCGGCTTCCGGTCGGCATACTCGACGACGTGATCGAGCGGCGGTTCTTCTTTTACTACGGCACCGGGAGTCCGGCAGCCGTGGGTCGCGCCTGATCGACAGGACCTACGAAAGCCCCGGGCTCGGAGAGCCCGGGGCTTTTTCGTCCCGGGATCCGAACACCGGGCCCGAGACCCGAGGGGTACGACGATGATGACTGACGTGGTGGAGTCCAGCGGTGGCCCCGCGCGGCACGACGAGCCGGCCGGGGCCGATCCCACGGAGACCGACCCGACCGGAGCCGCTGCCGCCCGTACCGGCACCGGTGACACGGCGGCGGCCGAGCGGATCGTGGCGATCAGGGAACGGATCGACGAGATCGACCGGACGCTGATCGCGCTCTGGCAGGAACGGGCGGCGCTCTCCCAGGAGGTCGGGGTGACCCGGATGGCCTCCGGGGGCACCCGGCTGGTGCTCTCCCGGGAGCGCGAGATCCTGGAGCGCTTCCGCACCGAGTTGGGGGCCGACGGTACCCAACTCGCGCTGTTGCTGCTGCGGGCGGGGCGCGGCCCGCTGTAAGGGCGGACCGCCGGGCGTTGCGGAAGGGCGGACCGCCCGGGTGTGGGGTGGAGCTGCCGGACCACGGGCCGGTAACGACGAACCGCCTGCCGCCGTCGGGGTGACGGTGGCAGGCGGCCCGGGTGTGGCTCACGCGTCGTGCGTGGCGACGATCTCCCGCTTCTCGGCGAAGTGGCAGGCGCTCGGGTGGTCCGAGCCGGGGCGGATCTCCAGCAGCGGCGGCTGCTCGGCGCAGAGGTCCTGCGCCTTCCAGCACCGGGTGCGGAACCGGCAGCCCGACGGCGGGCTGATCGGCGACGGGACGTCACCGGTGAGCCGGATGATCGCCTTGTTCTCCCGCAGCGTCGGGTCCGGCACCGGCACCGCCGACAGCAGCGCCTGGGTGTACGGGTGGGTCGGCCGCTCGTAGATCTCGTCCTCGGTGCCGATCTCCACGATCTTGCCGAGGTACATCACCGCGACCCGGTCCGACAGGTGCCGGACCACCGACAGGTCGTGCGCGATGAACACGTACGACAGGCCCAGCTCGTTCTGGAGCTTCTCCAGCAGGTTCATCACCTGGGCCTGGATCGAGACGTCCAGAGCGGAGACCGGCTCGTCGCAGACGATCACCTCGGGGCGCAGGGCGAGCGCCCGGGCGATGCCGATGCGTTGCCGCTGACCGCCGGAGAACTGGTGCGGGTACCGGTTGATGTGCTCCGGGTTGAGGCCGACCAGGTCGAGCAGTTCCTTGACCTTGTCCCGGCGGCTGCCCCGCGGCGCGACCTCCGAGTGGATCTCGAACGGCTCACCGATCAGGTCACCGACGGTCATCCGCGGGTTCAGCGAGGTGTACGGGTCCTGCATCACCAGCTGGATCTGCCGGCGCAGCCGCCGCAGCGCGCCACCGGAGAGCTTGGCGATGTCCTGGCCCTTGTAGTGCACCGTGCCTGCGGTGGGCTTCTCCAGGTTCATCAGGACCCGGCTCAGCGTCGACTTGCCGCAGCCCGACTCGCCGACCACGCCCAGCGTCTCGCCGGCCTTGAGGTCGAACGAGACGCCGTCGACGGCCTTGACCTGGCCGATGGTCTTCTTGAACACGATGCCCCGGGTGACCGGGTAGTGCTTGACCAGGTCACGGACTTCGATGATGTTGTCAGTCACGGTTCACCAGCTCCTCGGCGAAGTGGCAGGCGCTGGCCCGACCGGTGCCGATCTGCAACAGCGGGGGGACGGTCTCCCGGCACACCGGCTGCGCCATGGGGCAGCGCGGGTTGAACGGGCAGCCCGGCGGGATGTTCATCAGGTTCGGCGGGAGGCCCTTGATGGTGCGGAGCTGCTGCCCCTTCTCGTCCAGCCGGGGGATCGAGTTGAGCAGGCCGAGCGTGTACGGGTGCGCCGGCTTGGCGTACAGGTCGTAGACGTCGGCTTCCTCGACGATCCGGCCGGCGTACATGACCGCGATCCGGTCCGCGACGTCGGCGACCACGCCGAGATCGTGGGTGATCAGGATCATGCCCATCCGGCGTTCCCGCTGGAGTTCACCGAGCAGGTCCATGATCTGGGCCTGCACGGTCACGTCCAGCGCGGTGGTCGGCTCGTCGGCGATCAGCACCTCGGGGTCGAGCGCCAGCGACATCGCGATCATCGCGCGCTGCCGCATACCGCCGGAGAACTGGTGCGGGTAGTTGCTGAACCGGCCCTTGGCGTTCGGGATCTTGACCTGGTCGAGCATCTCGATCGCGCGCTTCTTGGCGTCGGAACGGCTCATCCCGCGCCGGACCCGGAACTGCTCGGCGATCTGGAACCCGACGGTGAAGACCGGGTTCAGGGCGGAGAGCGAGTCCTGGAAGATCATCGCGATGCCCTCGCCACGGATGCGGCGACGTTCCTCGGCGGACATGGTGAGCATGTCCTTGCCGTGGAAGCGGACCTGACCGCCGGTGACGAAGCCGGGCGGCATGTCCAGGATGCCCATGATGGTCTGCGCGGTGACGCTCTTACCGGAGCCGGACTCGCCGAGCACGGCGAGGGTCTCCCCCGCGTCGACGTGGTACGTCACTCCGTTGATGACCTTGGCGACGCCGTCCCGGGTGCGGAACTCCACCCGCAGGTCGTCGACCTCGAGCAGCCGGCCGGAGGGGCGACCGGATCCGTCGGCGCCGGGCGCGGACTGCTCGGACACGAGAATGTCGGACAACTCAGTCTCCCCTATCGGAGCTTCGGGTCGAGGGCCTCGCGGACCGCCTCGCCGAGCATGACGAAGCTCAGCACGGCGGTGACGAGGAACGCGGAGGGGAAGAAGAGCAGGAAGGGCGAGACCCGGAGGTAGTTCTGCGCTTCATTGATCATGATGCCCCAGGAGACCACCGGGCTCTGCAGGCCGATACCCAGGAAGGACAGGGTGGCCTCGGCGCCGATGAAGGAGCCGATCATGATCGTCCCGTAGACCAGCAGCGGCGCCAGGCAGTTCGGCAGCAGGTGCTTGAAGATGATCCGGCCGGTGCTGGCACCCATCGCGCGGGCCGCCACGATGTAGTCGGCCTCCTTGGTGGCGAGCACCGAGGAGCGCATCAGCCGCATCACCACCGGCCAGCTCAGCAGCACCAGCGAGCCGATCACCAGGAACTTGATCTCCCACTCGCCGTTGTTGGATCCGGCGCCGTTGAACGTGGTGAGGATGACGATCGCGCCGAGCACGAACGGCAGGCCGAAGAAGATGTCGGTGATCCGGGAGAGCAGGCCGTCGACCCAGCCGCCCTTGTAGCCCGCGATGATGCCGACCGCCCCACCGATCAGCAGGGTGCCGATCGTGGAGAGCAGCGAGACCACGATCGAGGCGTTGGCGCCGTAGATCACCCGGGCGTAGACGTCCCGCCCGAGCACGTCGTAGCCGAACCACGCGTCGCCGGAGGGCTCGAGCCGGCTGCGGGAGAGCGCGGTGGCGTCCGGGTCACCCGAGGTGAACAGCGACGGGAAGGCCGACATCACCACGAAGAGCACGATGAAGATGGCGGAGATCCAGAACAGCGGCTTGCGGCGCAGGTCGATCCAGGCGTCGCCGAGCAGGCTGCGCGGCTTCTCCTTCTTGCCCGTCGGGCCGACGGTGGCCGGGGAGCTTGCCTCGGTCAACTGCTCGGGACGGGGCGTGCTCACGATCGAAGCGGCACTCGGGTCGCTCATGCCTGCACCTCGCTGCGCTCGGCGCCGGCCTGGTTGCCCGCGCACACTGCAATGACGATTCGTTCGCTGCTGCGCTCACTCATAGCGGATCCTCGGGTCCAGTGCGGCGTAGAGCAGGTCCACCAGCAGATTCATCACCAGGTAGACGAGCACCAGCACGACCACGATGGAGACAACGGTAGCGCTCTCCTTGGTGACGATCGCCCGCAGCACGGTGCGGCCGATGCCGTTGATGCCGAAGATGCCCTCGGTGATGATCGCGCCACCCATCAGGGCGCCGAGGTCGGTGCCGAGCAGGGTCACCACCGGGATCAGCGAGTTGCGCAGCAGGTGGATACCGACCACCCGGCGCATCGGCAGCCCCTTGGCGATCGCGGTACGCACGTAGTCGGCCCGGCGGTTCTCCGCGATGCTGGTGCGTGACACCCGGGCGATGTACGCCATCGACGCGCTACCCAGCACGAAGCCCGGTAGGAGCAGTTCGGTGATCCGCATCTCGTTGGAGACGGTCGGCTTGACGATGCCGAGCTTCACACCGAAGAACCACTGGAGCACGAAGCCGACCACGAAGACCGGCAGCGCGATCAGGAAGAGCGTGGAGACGAGGACCAGGTTGTCCAGGAAGCCGTTGCGGCGCAGGCCGGTGAGCACACCGGCGGTGAGACCGATGACACCCTCGATGACCAGGGCCACCAGGGCCAGCTTGAGGGTGTTCGGGTACGCGATGGCGATGATCTCGCCGACGTCGCGCCCCGACCAGGTGGTCCCGAAGTCGCCTTGCAGGAGGTTCTTCATGTAGGTGGCGTACTGCACGAACCAGGGCTGATCCAGCTGGAACTTCTCGGTCATCATGGCCCGGTAGTTGTCCGGACAGCCACGGTCACCGCACTTGCCGGCGAACGGGTCCCCGGGGACCTTCCACACCAGCAGGTAGATCATCAGCGTCGTCCCGATGAAGACCGGGACGAGTTGGAGCAGCCGTCTCACCAGATAACGGCCCATGGGGTGGTCCTCCTGACAAGGGGTGTGCCGGGGGCGGGGGTGCGGCCGACACGGGTGGCGACAACGTGGCGAGGGGTGGGGTGCACGCACTCGCGGAACGGCCCCGGGTCGGGCTCACCGGTAGGCGAGCCCGACCCGGGGTCAGACCGAACGGATCAGAGCTCGACGGAGGTGATGTCGAGCTCGCCGACGTTGGTCAGCTCCATCTTCTTGATCTTCTCGGAGTGACCGGACTGCTGGCCACCGAAGTAGATCGGCATCGACGGAACGTCCTGGTCGATCTTCTCGACCGCCTTGGCGAACAGCTCGTGCGAGGCCTCCAGGCTCGGGGCGGAGCTGGCCTGCTTGGCCAGGGCGTCCACCTCGGGGTTGCTGTAGAGACCGTCGTTCGAGGAGCCACCGGTCACGTAGAGCGGGTTGACCCAGTTCTCCACGTCCGGGTAGTCCTGCTGCCAACCGGCACGGTAGGCACCGTCCATCTTGTGGGCGTTGATGTTCTGCCGGAAGACCGCGAAGGTCGGCACACCGACGGCGACCGCGTCGATACCCAGGGTGTTCTTGACCTGCCCGGCGACGGCCTCCATCCAGTCCTTGTGGCTGGCGTCGGCGTTGTAGTACATCTTCAGCTGCCCGGTGAAGCCACCGGCCTCGGCCAGCAGGGCCTTGGCCTCGTCCGGCTTGAACTGGCAGGCGGTGCAGTTGCCCGGCTTGGCACCCGGGGTCAGCGGGTTGGCCCAGCTGTCGGCCGGCTTGCGGTTACCGAAGAAGATCTTGTCGGTGATCTCCTGCCGGTTGATCGACAGCGAGATCGCCTTGCGCAGCTTCGGGTTCTGGAAGCGCTTGTCGTAGATCGGGAACGCGATGATGCCGGTGGACGGCGTGGTCGACGGGATCGCCCGGTCGGCCAGGTCGGCCTTCCACTTGTCGCCGGCCAGCGAGGAGACCGGAACCTGCTGCTGGAAGTCCAGGTTGTTGGAGACCAGGTCGTTGTAGGCCGCCGTGTCGTCCTGGTAGATCTTGACGTTGACGTCCTTGATCTTCATCTTGTCGCGCAGGTTGTAGTCGTCGAACCGCGTCAGCTTGATCGCGACGTTGTTCTCCCACGAGACGAAGCTGACCGGGCCGTTGCCGATCGGCTTCTTGCCGAAGGCCTCGGCGCCCTGCGAGAAGAAGGCGTCCGGCAGCGGCATGAAGGTGCTGTAGCCGAGCTTGGTCGGGAACACGGCGGTCGGCGCGGCGAGCGTGACCTCGAAGTTCCAGTCGTCGACGACCTTGAGGCCGGACATCTCCTTGGCCTTGGGCTCGGGCGCCTTCTTCGGGCCGTCACCGTCCGGGTCGGAGGTGTTGACGTCCTCGAAGCCGGCGATGTCGGCGAAGAAGCTGGCGTTCTGCGCGCCGTTCGGCGAGTACGCGCCCCAGTTCCAGGCGTCCACGAAGTTCTTGGCCTTGACGACGGTGCCGTCGTGGAACTTCGTGTTCTGCTTGATCTTGATCTTGTAGACCTTGGAGTCGGTCGTCTCGATCGACTCGGCCAGCGCGTTCTGCGGCGCACCACCGTTGTTGGGGTACTCGACCAGACCGGTCCAGAGCCAGTCGATGATCTTGCCGCCACCGGTCTCGGTGGTGTTCGCCGGAACCAGGGGGTTCTCCGGCTCGGTGCCGTCGACGACGATGGCCCCGTCCGAGCTGCTGGCGCCGCTGCTGCCTTCGTCGTCGTTACCGCTGGAGCAGCCGGACGCGATGAGCGCGAACGCCGCACCCATCGCAATGGCGCCGCTCGCCCGCTTCGAGACTCTCATTCCGAGGGGCCTCCTCTTTCTAACCTGGTTCCGTCGTGGGTTTCACGCACGTTGGGGGGTGACACCGCACGGCGATCATGTGTTACAGATCACCGGTTACCGCAGAGAAATCGGGACACCCCAGGGGTACCGATCCGCCGGGCCACCACACCCCCGCACTCGGCTCCCGGGCAGGCTCGACGACCACGATCCGTGCCGGAGGCAGCGGCGACGTGGTCGGCCGGGACACACGGGTGCCTCACATCGGGGGTGAGGTGCTGCCACTGTGACACCCACCGGCCCATTACGTGAAGGTGCCGTTATCAAGCCGTTAGTTGCCTGCCGTGTTGCCGATACTTGAGAAAAGATCATGAGATGCCCTGGTCGTACCGCTCTGAGCAGGTAAGACAGCAAGTCCGCTCGACCGGGTGGTGACCGCAGGGTCAGCAGTGTGAGCTTTGCCGCCGTCCGGTTGGCGTGCTCCGACCTCCACCGGGCGTCACCGCTTTCTGCCCGTCCGGCTGAGGGCGGCTTCGGCCAGCCGGAGCACAGTCCCAGCCAGCCGGCCGAAGACAGTCGACACACCTGCACCGCAGGTGACTGCCGGCCGCCGCCCGCCGACGACCGGCCCCTCCGCCACACCGCCCCCACGCCACCGGGTCTCGGGGCCCCCGCAGGGGTGACCGGTGAAACAGCCGGCCCCGGCACCGTCGGGTGCCGGGGCCGCAGGGAGCCGTACGTCAGACGGTGAAGTGGACCTTGCGACGACGGACCAGCAGCACGGCCACCGCGCCGAAGGCCAGCAACGCCAGCCCCGCCAGGGCGGCCAGCGCGACCGGCGAACCGGTCAACGGCAGCCCGCCACCGTTGCTGGCGGGCGAGGTCGACGGTGCCGGGCTGGCCGGCGATGAGGACTCGACCGGGGTGGCCGACGGCGACGGCGACGCGGCCGAGGGGGACGGCGACGGTGACGGCGACCCGGACGGGGTGGCCGACGGCGACGGCGAGGCGGGGGCGGCGGCGAAACTCGCTGCCGCGTCGGCGTTCACCGAGGTGCCGGTGCTGCCACCCAGGATCAGCTTCTGCTTGGCGTTCTTGCCGCCGGAGAAGAGGAAGACCCGGCCGAAGGAGACCGAGTCCGGCGCGGAGACCGTCACGGTGACCCGACCGGCGGCGGTTGCGGTCAGCCAGAACCGGCCACCGTTGGTGGTCGTACCGACCGGACGCCCCTCGGCGTCGACGGCACGGCCACCCTCGACCTTCAGCGCGATCTCCCCCGCCGGCCCGTGCACCGTGAACGGCCCGGCACGCCCGCCGGTGGTCGCGGTGGCCGACGCCGGGTCCAGGCTCAGCTCGGCCTTCGGCTCCGGCTGGTCGGTGGCGTTGCGCACCAGGTAATCGTGCACCCGACGGATCACGTCGTACTCGGCGGCGGCGGTCAGCCCCCGCTCCCAGTCGCCCAGGGTGATGCCGTCACTGAAGTGCCAGACGGCGGTCTGGGTGCCGAAGTAGAGCAGCGTGTCACGCCGGGAGTCGGGCAGCCCGGCGGGCAGGGTGGCCCCGGCGGCGGCGAGCAGCTTCGCCCGGTCGGCGTTGGGGTAGCCGTGGGTGAGCACCCACTGCACCCGGCCGAGGTTCTTCACCTCCGACTCGCCCCAGGTGCCCTCGGCGTACTCGCCGTCGCGGGCCACCGGGGTGTGGAAGTCGATGCAGAAGACCGGCACGGTGCCGTCCTTCAACTCCAGGGCCAGCGCCGAGGTCTTCTGCGCCCGACCGTCCAGCTTGAGCGTGACGCCGGTGCCCGGCACCGCCCGCGCCACGCCCTTCGTCGCCGGCTCGGCGGCGGCCGGACCGGCTGCGGCGAGCACCAGCGCGCCACCGGTGACGAGCGCCGTGGCGATACCCGCCCAGCGTCGTCCTCGTTGTCCGAACATCAGTTCCGTGCACCTCTCCCCAGGGGTGGGCCCGCTCCCGGCGGGCCGGTGTGCGTCGCCCCCGGGCGGGGTCGTGACACCACCCGCACGCGCGAAGGCGACGGGGCATTATGCGACACGAATTGATCTCTTGTCAGCCCTGGGGCGATGCTCCCGGAATGGGAGGTCTCAGACGAGTCGTCGGTCCGCCGCCCAGCGGGACAACTCGTACCGGTTGGACATCTGGAGCTTGCGCAGCACGTTCGACACGTGCGTCTCGACCGTCTTGATCGAGATGAACAGCTCCTTGGCGATCTCCTTGTACGCGTACCCCCGGGCGAGTAGGCGCAGCACCTCGCGCTCGCGGTTGGTGAGCTGGTCCAGCTCGGGGTCGGCGACCGGGGCGTCCGGCCGGGCCGCGAAGGCGTCCAGCACGAACCCGGCCAGCCGGGGGCTGAACACGGCGTCCCCGTCGGCCACCCGGCGGATCGCGTCGGTCAGCTCGTCCGGGGAGATGGTCTTGGTCACGTAGCCCCGGGCACCCGCCCGGATCAGCCCGATCACGTCCTCGGCGGCGTCGGACACGCTCAGCGCCAGGAACTTCACCTGCGGGTGGCTACGGCGCATCGCCTCCAGCACCGCCCGCCCCCCACCGTCGGGCATGTGCACGTCGAGCAGCACCACTTCCGGCCCGGTCGCGGCGATCCGGGCGACCGCCTCGGCCACCGTGCTCGCCTCCCCGACCACCTCGACGTGTGCGCCCAGCTCGGCCCGGACCCCGGCCCGGAACATGGCGTGGTCGTCGACCAGGAAGACCCGCAACCGCTCCACCCGGGTCGGGGCGTCCGAACCCGGTTCCATCGACTGCTCCGCCATCTCAGCTGTCCCTTTCCGCCGTGGAGCCGGTGCCGGTGATCGGCAGCATCAACCGGACCTCCGTCCCCTCCCCGGGCTCGGAACGGATCTCCGCCCGGCCACCGTGCCGCTTCATCCGCCCGATGATCGACCCTCGGACGCCGTGCCGGTGATCCTCCACCGTATCCGGGTCGAAGCCCTTGCCCCGGTCCCGGACGAAGACGCTCACCTGCTCCGGCTCGACCTCGGCGTAGAGCGACACCGTCTGCACCCCGGCATGGCGGGCCGCGTTGACAAGCGCCTCCCGGGCCGCCGCGACCAGCGCCCCGACCCGTTCGTCGGTCTCCCGGTCACCCACCACCACCGCCTCGACGGTGATCGCGAAGGTGTCCTCCACCTCGGCGGCGGCCTGTTCGAGCGCTGCCGCGAACCGTTCGGTCGGCGAGGCGGTCGGCTTGTAGAGCCAGTTGCGCAACGACCGCTCCTGGCCCCGGGCGAGCCGCTGCACCGTCTTGACGTCGCTGGCGTTGCGCTGGATCAGGGCCAGGGTGTGCAGCACCTGGTCGTGCACCATGGCGGCCAGTTCGGCACGCTCCTGCTCGCGGATGCGCCCCTCCCGCTCCGAGCGGAGCTGGTTCCACGTGCGCCACAGCACCGGGGCGGCCACCACCCCGACGCCGACCAGCCCGACCAACGCGAAGATCACCCCGTTGACCACCGCGTCGAGGTTCTGCACCGGCGAGTAGACCGCCGCCACACCGATGATGCCCACGGCGACCAGCACCGCGCCCCCGGCGAAGCGGAGCACGAAGGCCCGCCGGTCGCTCTCCTCCACCACCGCGCCGAGCCACGGCACCGGCATCGACCCGCTCCACTGCCGGCGGCGCTCCGGCGCGGACTGGTGCCAGATCACCCCGGCACCGACCGCGATGATCGCCACCAGCCAACCGGCGGTGCCCGCCGCGCCGACCGAGTCGAAGACCAGCACCTGGACCAGCAGCACACCGAGGCCGATCGCCACGAACGGCAGCAGCTGCCCGGGGTCCCGCCGGGGCGGGGTCGCGGTGTCACCCGGCCGCAGCGGCACCACCGCCCAGAACGCCGCGTACAGCAGCAGCCCCAGTCCGCTGAGCCCGAGCAGCACCATGAAGGCGACGCGTACCCGCAGCACCGAGATGCCGAGATGGTCGGCGATGCCGGCGGCCACACCGGCGGCCAGCCGGTGCTCGGGCGCCCGGTAGAGGCGCGGCGGCGGGGTCACGACGCTGATCGGAGGCTCCCTGGTCACGGTGGGTGGCGGACGGACACCCCGGAGTGTGGTGCCGCTCCGATCGTCACACGGGGACGACGGCACCGACCACGGGGACGCCCCGGACATCCGCCCACCGGGATCTCAGGGTGGGGTCAGGGTCGGTTCCGGAGGCGACTCGGCCCGGCGACCCCGCAGGATCGAGTCATGACCGAGGACCCTGCCCCGCCGCCGTACCCTCCGGTGGCCGCACCGGGTGGTATGCCGCCGCCCGGCTCCGCCGCCGGGCCACCCCCGGCGTCCCCGTCGCCCACGGGGGGCGACGACACGCCGCAACCGCCCGGGGGGTATCCCCCACCGTCCGGAGGCGCCAGCTTCACCTCACGGTACGGCCTGGTCCGGCCCCGTGACGGCCGCTACCTGGCCGGGGTCTGCGCGGCCATCGGCCGGGCCACCAACACCGACCCGGTGCTGTGGCGGGTGCTCCTCGCGGTGCTCGGGTTCTTCGGCGGGGTCGGCATCCTGGTCTACGTGGCCGCCTGGCTGATCATCCCGGGCGAGGGGGACAGCGCCTCGCCGCTGGAGTCGATGCTGGGTCGGGGCCGGTCGAGCATGTCCCCGATCACCGTGATCCTGTTGACCATCACGGTCGCGGTGGGCTTCGGTTACATCGTCACCGACGCGTTCCGGGCGGTGCTGCTGGGCGCGGCCATCCTCATCGGTGGTGCGCTGCTGCTCAACCGGGAGAGCCGCCCCGGCGTGCCGGCCGCCGCCGGTCCACCGCCCGGCCCGGCCGCCCCGCCCGGACCGGTCCCCCCGGTCGGTTGGCCGGCCCCCTTCGCCCCGGTGGCACCCGCCCCGCCGGCACCCCCGTTCCCGTCGGATCGTGGCGGGCAACCCGCGGGGTGGCCGGCGGCCCGCACCGGCGAACCGGCCGGCTGGCCGGCGCAGACCCGTACCGCACCGCTACCGGCCTGGCCACCGGCCGCGCCGATGGAGCTGGCGGCGACCCGGGCGGAGGCACCGGCCTGGCCGCCCCGGCCACCGCTGACCGGTGTGCCCGCCGCCGCGCCGGTGACCGTCCCACCCACCGGTACGGGCTACCGGCCGCCGTTCGCGCCCCACGGCCCGTACGCCGGGGGCCCTCCCCCACCGCCGCCGCCCGCACCCCGGGTCAAACCGCCGAAGAAACCGAAGGAACGGTCGGCGCTGGGTGCCGCGACCTTCTCACTGATCTTCCTGGCCCTCGGCGTGGTCGCCATCCTGGACCTGCTGGACGTCTTCCCGATCGGCGCCGCCGGCTACTTCGCGGCGGTGCTCGCCACCATCGGGTTCGGGCTGCTCGTCGGCACCTGGTTCGGCCGGGCCCGCTGGCTGATCGCCCTCGGCCTGGTCGCCGCCGCCGCTCTCGGTGTCGCCACGGTCGCCGAGTCCTACGACCGGGTCCGGGGTGTCGACGGGGCGGTCACCTGGGCCCCGACCAGTTACCAGGAGCTGGCCGACCGCTACGAGAACAGCTTCGGTGACGCGACCCTGGACCTGCGTGCGGTGGACTTCGACAAGCGGGACACCGACCTGACCGTGGTGGTCAACTTCGGGGAGGCCACCATCGTGGTGCCGCCGAACGTGGACGTCACGGCCGTGACGAACGTCAAGGCCGGGGAGGCCACCGTCTTCGGGAAGAGCAGCTCCGGGTTGGACGGGCAGGGACGCCAGGTCACCGATCTGGGGCTGGACGGGGCCGGCGGCGGCACGCTGCGGCTCACCGTCCACGTCAACGCGGGCAATCTGGAGGTGATCCGGTGAAGGGCCATCGCACCGATCTGGTGTCGTTCGTCTTCGGGCTGCTCTTCGTCGGGCTCTCCCTCTGGTGGCTGCTCGCCCAGATCCTCGGGCTGGCCCTGCCCGCGGTGGGCTGGTTCCTGGCCGGCGCGCTGGTGCTCATCGGAGTGCTCGGGCTGGTCGGGGCGGTGCGCTCGGCCCGCACCCCGGACCGCCCGGTCCCGCCGGCCGATGGCGAGCCGGCCCTCACTCCGGCCGGCCGGGTGAGCGCCACGCCGACCGGCCCGGTGAGCAGCGCGCCGACCGGCCCGGCGGGCGGGGACGACGAACGCGCCGGCTGGCGGGACACCGCCGAGCTGCACCTCGGCGACCCGGCGCGCGAGCCGGGCCGACAGCACGGCTCGGACCACCGGCGCGAACACGAACCGGCGGCCCGGTCCGACGACCAGGACACTTCTCGGCGGCCGTCCGGCGACCTGGTGGACCCCCCGGTCACCGGCCCACCCGGGGCGTCCAGCTGACCGCACCGGTGCGGGCGGCGTCCGACGGCTCGTATGCTGGCCGGGGAGATCCCGCCTCCGCCGGCACGCGCCACGTCGTCGGGCTCCGCCGGTGCCCGCGCACCAGGTGCCCCGGCACCGGCCCGGATGCGCCTCGTCCGGGCGTCCGAGGCGGTCCCGCCGCGACGTCCGTCTCTACCCCGTCAGGAGCCCGCCCGACATGACCCAGTTCCCCGCCGTGCGCCCCTCCGGTCCATCCGGTCCGGTCCGCATCGGCGAGCGTGCCGCCCGTGCCCTCGTCGCCGAACTCGCCCGACGCAACGACCCGAAGGCAGCCCTGCTGGTGGGTGCGGCCCCCGGGGCCGCGGCCCTCGCCGCGGCGATCGACGCGCTGCTGCCGGGCGACACGTTGACCGTCGTGCCGGCCGCGACGACCGACGCCGCCACGCTGCGTGAGCACGTGACGGCCCAGGGCCGCTGGGTCGCCGACCGGGTCCGGGTGGTCGACTCCCTCGCCGAGGCGGACGCCGCCGAGCTGGTCATCGCCGCCGAGCCGTTCACCGGCACCGACGAGGAGACCCGCGACGTCGTCGACGGGCTCACCAAGTACCTGACCGACGGCGCGGTGCTCAGCGTCGCCGCACCGGTGTTCCGCACCGACGGGGCCGCCGCCGAACTGGACCGGATCGGGGTGCTGCACGGCGTCCGCACCGACCTGGTGCTGCGTAACTCCCCGCCGGTACGGGTGCACCACCTGCGGTTCACCCCGGCCGCCGCCGCCTCGGCCGCCCAGCTGGCCCCGGCGTACCGGCCGTCGAGCGTGCCGCTGACCCGGGGCATGCACATCGACTCGAACGGGGTCGCCGCCGCCGGCATCGCGCTCGGCCTGGCCGCCGTCGCCCGGGTCGTCCGGCCGAAGTCGAAGCTGTGGCTGGTGCCGGCGCTGGCTGCCGCCCCGGTGGCCGCGTTCTTCCGGGACCCGCAGCGGGACGTGCCGGAGGACCCGTCCGCGGTGGTCGCCGCCGCCGACGGTCAGGTGCTGTCGGTGCAGCGGCTGCACGACGAACGGTTCGGCGACGGTGAGTGGCTGCGGATCGCGGTCTTCCTGTCGGTGCTGGACGTGCACGTCAACCGCTCCCCCGTGGCGGGCAAGGTGGTCGACTACTTCGTCGCCGACGGCGGCTTCGTCAACGCCATGAAGCCGGACGCCGAGCACAACGTCGCCGCCTACACGGTGCTGGACACCGCGCACGGCACGGTGGTGGTGGCGCAGCGGACCGGGCTGATCGCCCGCCGGATCGTGCAGCGGGCACCGGTGGGGGCGCTGCTGGCCCGGGGGGAGCGGTTCGGGCTGATCCGTTTCGGCTCCCGCACCGACGTCTACCTGCCGGCCGACGCCGCCACCCCGCTGGTCGGCCCCGGCGACAAGGTGGTCGGCGGTTCCTCGGTCATCGCCCGCTGGAGCTGAGTCGACACGAACGCGAACAGGGGCGCCGCGGTCGCGGCGCCCCTGTTGCGTAACTGTGGACGGGTCAGGCGGTGCGGCGCTGGTGCAGCCAGAGCAGCGGACCGCTGACCAGGTAGCCCACCACCACGAGGGCGAAGGTGAGCCGGATGTCGACAAGCGCGCCGACGGCCGGGGCCAGCCACAGCCACGGCGGCAGTTTCACCAGCCGGGCCAGCTTGGCGTACGGGAAGCTGGAGACCATCGCGAAGGCCAGTAGCGCCACCCCGCCGATCTGCACGCTCGCCGGCAGCGGCAGCCCGATGGCCACGGTGAGGGCGAGCACCGCCGCCGCCATCGTGGTGGGCACACCGCAGAAGAACCGGCCGTCCTTGGGCGAGACGTTGAACCGGGCGAGCCGGATCGCGGCGCAGGACGCGACGAGGGCGGCCGCGACCGCCGCGGCGGCGGTGGGGGCCGATCCGGCCAGTGCGGCGTAGACCACCACCGGGGCGGCGAGGCCGAACGAGCACATGTCGGCCAGCGAGTCCATCTGGGCGCCGAACGGGCTGGCCACGCCGAACTTGCGGGCGAGCGCGCCGTCGAGGCCGTCGAAGATGACGCAGGCGATCAGCAGGAGTGCTGCGATCCGGGTCTGGCCGTTCATGGCGACGAAGATGGCGTTGATGCCGAGCACCAGGCTGGCCAGGGTGCAGGCGTTGACCAGCGCGAACTTCATCCGGCGGGCGGGGGTACGCGCGCCGGGGAGCAGCGGGATCGCCATCGCGGGCGACTCGTCGACCGGCGCGGCGGGGCTGAGGGCCGGGCTGACCGGGGCGACCGCCGCGATCTCGGCACGGTCGAGGGTGACCCCGCGACGGTCGAAACCGTAACGGCGACGCTGCCGGTCGACGCGGTGCTCGGGAAGAACCAGGTCGGTGCCGTTGAGCTGGTCGCCATCCCGGCGACCCACCCGGACCAGCAGCACCTGGCGGGCGAATGTGCTGCTGCGGCGCAACCGGCCCGCCCAGCGACGCCCTGCGGGGCGCGGACTGTCAGTCGTACGACGCCGGCGCCATGGGGCTCTCGGCACGTTTTCCTCCATCACCGGATCGGCTGGCCGCCCGTGTGGGCGGGTGTCCGGCTGTCTCGTGCCGGACCGCTCTTGGCCCGGCAGCCGTTCGAGCGGAGTACACCATTGCACAGCGGCGTGGTGGTTGGCGATAGCTGCCGGCGGTACTGGTAACTACTCTTAACCGCGCAAAACGCTCGCTTATTCCCATCTCGGGCTTCATCGCCCGTTTTCTTCGCCAACCGCAGTGCCGACTTTACCGGAGCACCCCACAGTCGGCTCGGCGAGCGACCGTCATCCGACCGTCCGCCCGGTGGCCAACTCCGCGACGTCGGTCATCATCAGGCCGCTGAGCTGGGCAGACGCGAACCAGGCGGCGGCCTGCGTCGATCCGCCGGCCGCCTCGGTGACCACCGGATCGGTGGGCTCGTCGACCAGCACCCGATAGATCACCCGCACTCCGTGCCAGTCCAAGGGACGCCCTTCCGGACCCAACGCGACCGGATTGTGCAGATTGTCGGCCAGCATCAGCCGGTCGATCCGGCCCCGCTGACCCGACTCCTCCACCAACTCCCGTAACAGACCGTCAACCGGTTGCTCACCGTGATCGGTGCCGCCACCGGGCAGGTGCCACCGACCGGCACCCGGATAGCCGGGCGCGATCATCGTGAGCAGCACCCGTCCGTCGGGGTCGGTGACCAGCCCGTACGCGGCGAACCGCTGCCGTCGGTCAGCAGTGGCGTCAGCCCCGGCGGACGCCCCTTCCGCCGACCCCTCCTCTTCCGCCGACCCCGATCCGGCCGGCGAACCCGACGGGGCCGGCCCGGTCGGCGGCCCGGCAGCGGGCGGAGGTGGTGGCGCTCCAGGCGGTCCGGCGACGGGCCGGGTGGGCAGGCCGAACAGTTCGGCGGTGAACGGCATCAGCGGCAGCGTGGCGGCCTGCTGCGGGGTGCACCAGGCCAGTTCGGCGGGACCGTCGGCGGTCGTCCGGTCACCGTGCGACGGCTGACCATCGGGGACCGTGACGTGAAACACCAACCGGTCGGTGTGCACCGACACCTCGACCGCGCCGAGGCGGCGGGTGGACAGGTCGGCGACGGCGGCGCGCAACCCGCCGACGGCGACGCCCAGCCCGGTCTCCCCGGCGAACCGGCGGACCACCGTGTCGGCCGGATGCTCCGCGTGCGCCACACCCCCACCGGGCAGCCGCCAGAGCCCCGGTGCCGGATCAGCTGCGGCCCCGCGCACCAGCAGCACCCGGCCGGTGTCGTCCGCACACCAGCCGTACGCCGCGATCCGTCGTCGCTCCTGCACGTGTACTCCCCCGCCCGCGGTCCGCCCCGTCGATCATGAGGCTAGCGGTCGCCCGAGCGGGGTGGGTGCCGTCGCACCGGCCTGTCCGGCCGGTGCGACGGGCGCAGCCGGTCAGGCGGTGAGGCGGGCGGCCTGGACCGCCTCGGCGGTGACCTCGGTGAGCCGGTCGGTGGGCAGGGCGCCCAACTCCTCGCGGCCGAACCAGCGGGCCTCGCAGGTGGAGCCGCCCACGTCGGTGACGGTGGGCGGGGCGGGCTGGTCGACCATCACCCGGTAGAAGGCCCGCACGCCGTGCCAGTCGATCGGGTAGCCCTCCGGGCCGAGCGAGGCGGCGTCGCGGTGGCTGGCCACCCCGAGCAGCTCGACCAGTCGCCCCGTCTGCCCGGTCTCCTCGACCAGTTCCCGGATCAGCGCCGCGCCCGGCTGCTCGCCGTAGTCGGTGCCGCCGCCGGGCAGGTGCCAGCAGCCCGCGCCCGGGTAGCCGTCGGAGACCCGGGTGAGCAGCACCCGACCCGCCGGGTCGGTGGCCACCGCGTACGCGGCGAAGCGCTGCGCCCGGTGCAGCCCGTCCGGGCCGGGGACGGCGTAGAAGGAGGGGAACTCGGGGGCCTCGTCGGGGACCACGTCGGCGGAGGACGCCGGCAGCCCGAGGGCACGGGCGGTGAAGGCCCGCAGCGGCAGCTCCCGTGCCTCGTCGAGGGTGTACCAGCGGGCCAGGTCGGTGGAGCGGTCGACCCGGTCGGTGAGGGTGCCGCCGCGCACCGACACCTGGTAGATCAGGCGGTCGGTGTGGATGGTGATGCGGCGCTCGGGCAGCGCGCGCATGTCGGCCAGCACGTCCGCCAGGCCGGCGACGGCGACCGAGAGGCCGGTCTCGGCGGCGGTCTCCCGGACGACGGTGTGGTTCGGGTCCTCGCCGTGGTCGACCGCCCCGCCGGGCAGGGACCATACGCCGGGGGTGCCGGAGCGCTCCGATGCGCGGACCAGTAACACTCGGCCGATTGAATCAGCACAGACTGCATATGCCGCGATCCTGCGGAGCGGCTCCAGCAAGGTGGTCACGGGGCCAAATTCTCCCCGGGTCGCGTTACCAGTGCGGAAAAGAGTCGGATTCCTGACTCAGGGCTGGCCCCTCGGGGATCGATCAGGGTAGGGATCGGGGCAGTCACCGAGGTCGTCGGGGTGGTCGGCGCGGACCGTGGAGACATGACTTCGACGAGCACCCCTCACGCCCCGTACAAGCAGCTCCGCCGGCCGACCACCGACCGGATGGTGGCCGGCGTCGCCAGCGGTCTCGGCCGCTACTTCGCCGTCGACCCCACCCTGGTCCGGGTGTTGTTCGCGGTGGCGACCCTGGTCACCGGCGGTCTGGCCGCGCTGGCGTACCCGATCATGTGGTTCCTGATGCCCGAGGAGCCGGCCGGCGCACCGGCCTGGCCGCACCCGACCGACCCGGCGGCGCAGCCGGCGACGACGGCTCCGACCACCTGGCCGCAGCCGACGGCCCCGACCACCGGACCCCAGCCGAGCGGGCCGACCACCTGGCCGCAGCGGGACGGTCCGACCACCGGGCCTCAGCCGGGCGGGCCGGCGGTCGGGTATCAGCCGGGCGGGCCGGCGACCGGGCCGCAGCCGCCGACGACCCCGCCGACGGCCGGCTGAGCCCGGCTCACTCCCACTCGATGGTGCCCGGCGGCTTGCTGGTCACGTCCAGGACCACCCGGTTGACCTCGGCGACCTCGTTGGTGATCCGGGTGGAGATCCGGGCCACCACCTCGTAGGGCAGCCGGGACCAGTCGGCGGTCATCGCGTCCTCGCTGGAGACCGGGCGCAGCACCACGGGATGCCCGTAGCTGCGCCCGTCACCCTGCACCCCGACGCTGCGCACGTCGGCCAGGAGCACCACCGGGAACTGCCAGACACCCCGGTCCAGGCCGGCGGCCGTCAGCTCCTCCCGGGCGATCAGGTCGGCGTGGCGCAGCAGGTCGAGGCGCTCGCGGTCGACCGCGCCGATGATCCGGATGGCCAGGCCCGGCCCCGGGAACGGGTGCCGCCACACCATCGCCTCGGGCAGGCCCAACTGGAGCCCGAGCGCCCGGACCTCGTCCTTGAACAGCGTGCGCAGCGGCTCGACCAGGGCGAACTTCAGATCCTCCGGCAGGCCGCCGACGTTGTGGTGGCTCTTGATGTTGGCGGTGCCGGTGCCGCCACCGGACTCGACCACGTCCGGGTAGAGGGTGCCCTGCACCAGGAACTCGACGTCGCCGTGGGCGGCGATCTCCCGGGCGGCGGCCTCGAAGACCCGGATGAACTCCCGGCCGATGATCTTCCGCTTCTGCTCCGGGTCGGTCACCCCGGCCAACGCGCCGAGGAACCGGTCGGCCGCGTCGACCACCTTCAGCTTGATGCCGGTGGCCGCCACGTAGTCCTTCTCAACCTGCTCGGCCTCACCGGCGCGCAGCAGGCCGTGGTCGACGAAGACGCAGGTGAGCTGGTCCCCCACCGCCTCGTGGACCAGCGCGGCGGCGACCGCCGAGTCCACCCCGCCGGACAGGCCGCAGATGACCTCCTTGTCGCCGACCTGGGCCCGGATCCGGGCCACCTGCTCGTCGATGATGTTCTGCGGGGTCCAGGTTGGCGCGATGCCGGCGATGTCGTAGAGGAAGCGGCGGAGCATCTCCTGACCCTGCGCGGTGTGCCCCACCTCCGGGTGGAACTGCACACCGGCCCGCCGACCGGCCAGGTCCTCGAAGGCGGCGACCGGGGCACCCGCCGACTCGGCGGTCACCGTGAACCCGGCGGGGGCCTCGGTCACCGCGTCACCGTGGCTCATCCAGACCGGCAGGTCCGCCGGCAGATCCCGCAGCAGCACACCCGGGTCGAGCAGCCGGGGACGCAGCGGGGTGCCGCCGTACTCCCGGTTGCCGGTCCGGGCGACCGTGCCGCCGAGCGCCTGGGCCATCGCCTGGAAGCCGTAGCAGATGCCGAAGACCGGCACGCCCGCGTCGAACAGCCCGGCGTCGATCTGCGGGGCGTCCGGGGCGTAGACACTGGACGGGCCGCCGGACAGGATGATCGCGGCCGGGTCCTTCGCCAGCATCTCGGCGACCGGCATGGAGTGCGGGACGATCTCCGAGTAGACCTTCGCCTCGCGCACCCGGCGCGCGATGAGCTGGGCGTACTGGGCTCCGAAGTCCACCACGAGGACGGGGCGAGGCGTGCTCATGTGGGCAAAGCCTACCGACAGTCACACCCGCCCCGGGCACGGGCCGCCCCCGGGCGTGCCGCACCCGGTCAGCGCGGCCCGTGACGCAGCGCGCCGGGGGCGTCCGCCGGGACCGCCGGGTGCCGCGGCACCACCGCACCCACCCGGGTGTACGCCGACCCGAGCGGCGGCCGTGGGTCCGGTTCGCCCTTGTTCGGCCAGTACGACATGGCCCGTTCCGCCTGCGCGGTGATCGTCAACGACGGGTTCACCCCGAGGTTCGCCGAGACCGCCGCCCCGTCGACCACGTGCAGCCCCGGATGGCCGTGCACCCGGTGCCACGGGTCGATCACCCCGTCGGCCGGGCTGACCCCGATCACCGCACCGCCGAGGATGTGCGCGGTCATCGGGATGTCGAACGGTTCGGTGAGCGCCCCGCCGGGGGTGCCGCCGATCTCCTCGGCGAGCAGTCGGGCGGCCCGGTTGCCGGCCGGGATCCAGGTCGGGTTCGGGGTGCCGTGCCCCGGCCCGGAGACCAGCCGCCGCCGGCCCAGCCACCCCCGCCGCCAGCGGGTGGTCAGCGAGTTGTCGACCGACTGCATCACCAACGCGATGACCGTCCGCTCGGACCAGTGCCGCACCGAGAGCATCCGGACGGCCTGCCCCGGGTGCCGGGCCAGGCCGACCAGCCAACGCCGGAGCCGGTGCGGGCCACCGTCGACCAGCAACGACTGGAGCAGCCCCATCGCGTTGGCGCCCCGGCCGTAGCGGACCGGCTCGACGTGGGTCTGCGGGTCGGGGTGGAACGAGCTGGTGATCGCCACCCCGTCGGTGAAGTCGAGCCCCCGCAGCCGGGCCTGCCGCCGGCCGACCGACGCGCCGAGGATCGCCTCCGAGTTGGTGCGGGTCAGCTCGCCGAGGCGGTCCGACAGGCGGGGCAGCGCACCGGTCTGCTTCATCTCGTGCAGCAGCCGCTGGGTGCCGAGCGCACCGGCCGCGAAGACCACCTGGTCGGCCCGGAACACCTGGCGTCGCCGCCGCAGCCAGGCGCCGGTCCGTACGGTGTGCACCCGGTAGCCGCCGTCGGCGGCCGGCTGGACGGCGGTGACCGTGGTCAGCGGGTGGACCCGCGCGCCGAGCCGTTCGGCCAGCCACAGGTAGTTCTTGACCAGGGTGTTCTTGGCACCGTGCCGGCAGCCGGTCATGCACGAACCGCAGTGCGTGCAGCCGGTGCGCTCCGGGCCGGCCCCGCCGAAGTACGGGTCCGCCACGCGTCGACCGGGGTGGCCGAGGTGCACCCCCACCGGGGTGGGCCCGAAGGTGTGCCCCACCCCCATCCGCTCGGCCACCGCCCGCATCGCCCGGTCCGCGCCGGTGTGCCGGGGGTACGTGGTGACCCCGAGCATCCGGGCGGCTTGGTCGTAGTGGGGGGCGAGTTCGGCCCGCCAGTCGGTGACGTCGCGCCACTGCGGATCGGTGTAGAAGGCGTCCGGCGGCTGGTAGAGGGTGTTCGCGTAGACCAGGGAGCCGCCGCCCACCCCGGCGCCGGAGAGCACCAGCACACCGCCGCCGTGCTTCCGGTCGGCCGGGCGGAGCAGGGTGAGCCGTTGCAGCCCGTAGCAGCCGAGCCGGGGTGCCCAGAGGAACCGGCGCAGCCGCCAGGAGGTCTGCGGGAACTCGTCGTCGGCGAACCGCCGGCCCGCCTCCAGCACCCCGACGGTGTAGCCCTTCTCGGCCAGCCGCAGCGCGGTGACGCTGCCGCCGAAGCCGGAGCCGATGACGAGCACGTCGTACCGCATGAACGCATCATTACCGGCGGGTAGCCATCGCGCCAGTGCCGGATTTCGCGCGATCATGCTGACCGTCGCCGACCGCAACCCGGGGGGCCGGTCGACGCGTTGTGCAGACGGGGGTGGCGAGCGATGACTCAGGAAACCGGAACGGGACGCCCACGATGGGTGTGGGGGCTGGCCGCCCTGGTCGGTGTCGTACTGGTGGCGGTGGTCGCCCTGGTGGTGACCCGGCAGGTCCGCGACGACGGGCCACGGCGTACGGCCGGACCGGTCGCCACGACCGCCAGCCCCACGCCGAGCCCCACCCCCAGCCCGACCCCGCCCCCCGGCGCGGCCATCACCGGCCCGCTCAACCTGCTGCTGGTCGGGGTGGACACCCGGGTCAGCGTGCCCGGTTGGGAACCGCACGGCGACTCGGTGCTGATCCTGCACGTGCCGGCCGGGCTGGACCGGGCGTACCTCTTCTCGCTCCCCCGCGACCTGGTGGTCGACATCCCGGCGTTCCCCAAGTCGGGCTACCGGGGCGGCCGGACCAAGCTCACCCACGCCATGAGCTACGGCAGCCGGGTACCGGGCAAGCCCAAGAACCCGAGCGCCGCCCAGGGGTACGAGCTGCTGCGCAGCACCGTCACCGGGTACACCGGGCTGCGCTTCGACGCCGGTGCGGTGATCACCTTCAACGGTTTCGACCGGCTGGTCGACACCCTCGGCGGGGTGGACCTCTACGTCGACCAGCGGGTCCCCTCCCTGCACCGCCGACCGGACGGCAAGTACCGCGACCCGGCCCCCGGTGGGGGCGGCTACACCGGCCCGCAGATGGTCTACGAGAAGGGCGAGCGGCACCTCAACGGCTGGCAGGCGCTGGACTACGCCCGGCAGCGCTACATCACCGGCGGCGACTACGCCCGACAGCGGCACCAGCAGCAACTCCTCCGGGCGCTGGCCGCCAAGATCCTCAGCGAGAACCTGGCCCGGGAACCCGACCGGGTGGACCAGGTGGTGGCGGCGCTCGGCGACACCCTGGTCTATGCCGGCGGCCCGCGCATCGTCGACCTGGCGTACGCGCTGGGTGGGATGAGCGCCGACCGGATCACCCTGGTCGGGCTGCCCGGCGACGGGGTGGGCAAGGGCAGCAGCTACCGGGGTGAGCAGCTCACCAGCGTCGGCAAGGGCTTCCTGCCCGCGCTCAAGGCCGGCAAGGCCGAAACCTACCTCGACGCCCACCCCGAACTGCGGGTGAAGAACTGACCTGGTGCGGGTCGGGCGGGCGGACCCGGCCGCAGCCGGTCAGCGGCGGGTGGGGGTCGCGGGGCGTTCGGTGCCGTACAGCCAGGTGGCGAAGAGGTCGTCGAGCTGCTGCCCGCTGACCCGCTCGGCGGTCGCCACGAACTCGGCGGTGGTGGCGTTGCCGTTGCGCTTCTCCGCCGCCCAGGTCTTCAGCAGCCGGAAGAACGCCTCGTCGCCGATCGTCACCCGCAACGCGTGCACGGTCATCCCGCCCCGCTGGTAGACCGACTCGCTGAACAGGTTCGCCACCCCCGGCGCTGCGGGCGGCACCCGCCAGACCTGGTCGTCGGACGCGGCGTACTGCTGCTCGAAGGCGGCCTGCGCGGTCTCCCGGCCCTGGTGTTCGGCCCAGAGCCACTCGGCGTACGTGGCGAGCCCTTCGTTGAGCCAGATGTCCTCCCAGCGGGCCACCGAGACGCTGTCACCGAACCACTGGTGGGCGATCTCGTGGGCGACCACCCCGGTGTTCTCGCCGGTGCGGAAGAAGTTGGCCGAGTAGACCGGCCGGCTCTGCGTCTCCAACGCGTACCTGATCCGGGGCTCGTCGACCACCACCCCGCCGTACGCCCCGAACGGGTACGGCCCGAAGACGGTCTCCAGGTAGTCGGCGACCGCCAGGGTGCCGGCGATCGACTCGTCGGCGGCACCCCGGGGCAGGCTGGCCGCGACCGCGTTGAACACCGGTCGGCCCCGGTGTTCGCCGGTGCTGGTGCGGTACTTCCCGATCACCACCGTGCTCAGGTAACTCGCCATCGGGGTCGCCTCGGACCAGCGCCAGGTGGTCCAGCCACCCGCCGCCGGGCGTTGCCCCTGCGGCACCCCGTTGGCGACCGCGACCAGCCCCTTGGGCACGGTGATCTCGAAGTCGTAGGCGGCCTTGTCGGAGGGGTGGTCGTTCACCGGGAACCAGCTGCTCGCCGACTCGGGCTGGCCGAGCGCGATCGCCCCGTCGGCGGTGTGCAGCCAGCCCCCCTCACCGATCGTCTCGTTGGGCAGCGGCACCGGCTGCCCGTCGTAGCCGACCTCGACGGTGAACGCCGCCCCGGACCGGACCGGCGTGCCCGGGGTGACCACCAGCTCGGCTCCCTCGCGGGCGTGCCGGGCCGGGGTGCCGTCCACGGTGACCCGACGGACCGTCAGGCCGGCCAGGTCGAGGTGGAACAGGGGCAGGTCGGCGGTGGCCCTGGCCCGCACGGTGGTGGTGCCGCGCAACTCGTCGCCGGCGGGGTCGTAGCGGACCTTGAGGGTGTACCGCTCGACGTCGTAACCGCTGTTGCCGGCGGTCGGGAAGTAGGGGTCGCCGACGCCGGCGGGGCCGGGGGTCACGCTCGGGGTCGCCCCGGGGGTCGGGGCGGACCGGGACTGCCGGGGCTTCGGGTCGGCCGTGCAGCCGGCCAGGGCGAGCGCCACGGTCACCAGCAGCGCGAGGCCGCGCCGGTTCCGGCTCATGGCCACCTTCGTCCCCCGTTCGCCGCCCCGCCGTGCGCGCAGCCTACCGAGCGGGTCGGCCCCGTGCGCGCCGAACGACGGACCGACGGCAGGGCGGGTCGGCGGCCCCACGGCAGGGCCGAACGGCAGACCCGGGCAGGACCGACCGGCGGGTCGAACGGCGGACCCGACGGCAGTGCCGAACGGCGGACCCGACGGCGAGACGGGCCGCGACGGCCGGCCGGGCCCACACCGGGGCCGGCCGGCCGTCCTGCCTGGCGGGTCAGCGGTCGAGGACCAGGCCGACCTTCTGGAACTCCTTGAGGTCGCGGTAACCGCACTTGGCCATCGCCCGACGCAGCCCGCCGAAGAGGTTGAGCTGGCCGTCCGGCTCGTCGGCCGGGCCGAAGAGCAGCCGCTCCATCGAGCCGAGCGGCTCACCGGCCACCTCGAAGGCACCGCGCGGCAGCGACGGGTGGCTGGCCGCCGAGTGCCACCACGCCCCGCCGGCCGGGGCCTCCTCGCACAGCGACAGCGGCTCACCGAGCATCACCGCGTCCGCGCCGCAGCCGAGCGCCTTGGCGATGTCGCCGGAGGTCTGCATGTCACCGTCGGCGATGAGGTGCACGTAGCGTCCACCGGTCTCGTCGAGGTAGTCGCGGCGGGCCGCGGCGGCGTCGGCGATCGCGGTGGCCATCGGCACCCGGATGCCGAGCACCGACTCGCTGGTCGACCAGTCGTCGCCGCCGATGCCGACGATCACCCCGGCCGCACCGGTACGCATCAGGTGCAGCGCCGTCTTGTAGTCGGTGCAACCGCCGACGACCACCGGAAGGTCGAGGTCGGCGATGAACTCCTTGAGGTTCAGCGGTTCGTCGGTGGTCGAGACGTGCTCGGCCGAGACGATGGTGCCCTGGATGACCAGGATGTCGACGCCCGCGTCCAGGATCACCGGGGCCAACGCCAGGGTGTGCTGCGGGGAGACCCGGACGGCCACCGTGCTGCCACCGGCCCGCAGCTCACGGACCCGCTCGGCGATCAGGTCGGGGCGGATCGGCTCGGCGTAGACCTCCTGGAGCCGCTTGGTGGCCCGGGCGTCCTCGCCCAGACCGGCCAGCTCCTCCAGGACCTTGGCCGGGTTCTCGTACCGGGTCCACAGGCCCTCGACGTTGAGCACGCCCAGGCCGCCGAGCTGACCGAGCCGGACCGCCGAGGCCGGGCTCATGGTGGCGTCCGACGGGTGGCCGACACAGGGGATGTCGAACTGGTAGGCGTCGAGCTGCCAGCCGGTGGAGACGTCGTCGACGTCCCTGGTCCGGCGGCTGGGCACGATGGCGATGTCGTCCAGGTGGTAACCGCGCTGCGCGGTCTTGCCCAGCCCGATCTCGACCACGTCACGCATGAGGGACTCCAGGTGGTTGGGGTGGTGGGTCAGCGGGTGTGGTAGTTGGGGGCTTCGACGGTCATCTGGATGTCGTGCGGGTGGCTCTCCTTGAGCCCGGCCGCGGTGATCCGGATGAGCTGGCCCCGGTGGTGCAGGTCGGGGATGTTCTCCGCACCGGCGTACCCCATCGCCAGCCGCAGCCCACCGACCAGCTGGTGGGCCACCCGGGACAGCGGCCCCCGGTAGGGCACCTGACCCTCCACGCCCTCCGGGACCAGCTTGTCGTCGCTGAGCACGTCCTGCTGGAAGTAGCGGTCCTTGCTGTACGACTTGGCCTGGCCCCGGGACTGCATCGCGCCCAGCGACCCCATCCCCCGGTACGCCTTGAACTGCTTGCCGTTGACGAAGATCAGCTCGCCGGGGCTCTCCTCACAACCGGCCAGCAGGCTGCCGAGCATCACCGAGTCGGCACCGGCCACCAGGGCCTTGGCGATGTCGCCGGAATACTGGATGCCACCGTCGCCGATCACCGGGACGCCGGCCGGACGGGCGGCGCGGGCCGCCTCCATGATCGCGGTCACCTGCGGCACGCCGACCCCGGCGACGATCCGGGTGGTGCAGATGGCCCCCGGGCCGACACCCACCTTGACGCCGTCGGCACCGGCGTCGACCAGGGCCTTCGCCCCGGCGTACGTGGCCACGTTGCCGCCCACGATGTCGATCGTGACGTCGGCCTTGAGCCGGCGGACCATGTCCAGCACGGCCCGCTGGTGACCGTGCGCGGTGTCCACGATCAGCACGTCGACGCCCGCGTCGACCAGGGTGCGGGCCCGCTTGTAGGCGTCCTCGCCGACCCCGATGGCGGCGGCGACCCGCAGCCGGCCGGCGTCGTCCTTGGTGGCCTCCGGGTACTGCTCGCTCTTGGTGAAGTCCTTCACGGTGATCAGGCCACGCAGCCGCCCCGACTCGTCCACGATCGGCAGCTTCTCGACCTTGTGCTGGCGCAGCAGCGCCAGCGCGTCGTCCTTGCTCACCCCGACCGGGGCGGTGACCAGCGGCGTCCGGGTCATGATCGAGTGGACCGGGGTGGCCGGGTCGGAGACGAAGCGCATGTCCCGGTTGGTGACGATGCCGACCAGCTGACCGTCGCCGTCGACCACCGGGACGCCGGAGATGCGGTAGCGACCGCACAGCTCGTCGACCTCGCGCAGGGTGTCCTCGGGGCTGGCCGTCACCGGGTTGGTGATCATGCCGGACTCGGAGCGCTTGACCAGGTCGACCTGGAGCGCCTGGTCCTCCAGGGACAGATTGCGGTGCAGCACACCGATGCCGCCCTGCCGGGCCATGGCGATCGCCATCCGGGCCTCGGTGACGGTGTCCATCGCGCTGGACAGCAACGGGATGGTCAACTCGACGTTGCGGGTGAGCCGGGTGCGGGTGTTCACCCGGCTGGGCACCACGTCCGACTCGCCCGGCTGGAGCAGCACGTCGTCGAAGGTCAGCCCGAGCGGCACCACCCGCGCCGACCCGGCGGGCAACTCCGGCAGGTGGCCGCCCCACTCGCCGCTGTCGACGCCGGCCGGAAGATCGGTGCTGGGCGAATTCTCCACGATTGCTCCCCTGAGCTGCTCGGACGGGATTCAGCGAGGCGGCGCGCGCGGCACCGGCGCACGCCGGGGTGACGGCGAGTCGTCTCATCGTACCCACTGAGCTGGGCGGCCCTCGTCGGCGACCGGCCGGCGTCGGCGAGGCCACAGCGACCGCCGGGGGGCGCGTGCGGCGGGGGTTGGGTCTACGGTGAGGGGGTGCACGACGAGCCCATCGACCCGTTCAACGGCGACCCGGCCGATCCGGCTGCGGGGCTGGACGATCCGGGCGACGACGCCCCGCTCGACCCGCTGACCGAGGTCGAGCGGCAGGACGTGCTGGAAGACCTCGCCGACCTGGAGATCTACCAGGCCCTGCTGGCCCCGATCGGGGTACGCGGGTTGGTCATCGAGTGCGAGGACTGCCGCGAGCCGCACTACTTCGACTGGGACCTGCTCCGGGGCAACCTGCGTCACCTGCTCAGCTCGGGTCGCCCCCGGGTGCACGAGCCGGCCTACGACCCCGACCCGGACCACTACGTCACCTGGGACTACGCCCGTGGCTACGCCGACGGGGTGCACGACACGCTCACCGAGTCCACCGGCGACGACGACCCCGACCCGGACGACTGACCGGCACGACGGACGCCCAGGCACCCAGGCCGGCACTCTGACGACCAGGCCGGCACGACGCCCAGGCGGCACGACGGTCTGACGACCAGGCCGATGCGCCGGCTCAGGCGACCAGGCCGGCGCGGAAGCCGGCGGCCACCGCGTGCGCCCGGTCCCGGGCACCGAGCTTGCGGAACAGCCGTCGGGCGTGGGTCTTGACGGTGTCCTCCGAGACGAACAACTCCCGGCCGATCTCCGCGTTGCTCTTGCCCTCGGCCATGCCGAGCAGCACCTGGAGTTCCCGCTCGGTCAGCCCGACCGAGGTCCGCCCGCCGCGCGCGCCGGGGGCCGGCCGGGATACCCCGCCGGCCGGGCCCGCCTCGACCGGGCCGGTCTCCGGTTCCTCGTCGACCTCGTCGTCACCGCGCTGCACGGGCACCACCGACGGCGCTCCGGGCGGCCCCTCGGCCGCCGCCTGCGACCAGCCCGCCGTGGGCGTACGGCCGGTGGTGGGTCGGGGTGGTGCACCGACCGCCGCGGTGTCCCGGGCGGGGTCGGCGACCCGGTGCCGGGCGGGCCGGCCGGGTGCGGAGAGCAGCAGCAGTGCCTTGGCCACCGCGCTGGTCAGGTCGTGGTCGGCACCCTGGATCAGGCCGCGCGCCCCGGCGCTGATGGTGGCCGCTGCGGCCTCCGACTCCTCGACGCCGAGCAGCAGCACCGCGGCCTGCGGTGCGCGGGCCAGCACCCGGCGGACGAAACCGGCGCTGTCCGGCCGGGTGAGCGCCGTGTCGGCGAGCACCACGTCGACCGGGCGTTCGGCGAGGCGCAGCATCACCTCGGGATCGGAGACGGCCGTCCGGACGACCGCGGCCAGGCCGAGTCGCGACGCCGCATTGGTCAACTGCTGCGCGGCGGCCGGTGTCCGGACGCATACGAGAACGGTACGCACGGTGGTCTCCTCTCCGGACACGAGCAGACCATGACGGGGTCCACCGGGGAGGAGGTTCCGGGCAATCCTCTGAACTTTTCCGACATTTGGGTCATAGGCCGCAGTCGGCTCGGGTTTTCGATCTCATCACGTGTGAGTCGACGCGGGTTCGGGTACCGATGCTCCAGGCCGGAAGGCGGTACGCAGCGCGGACCACAGCCCGGACACCGGTTCAACGAGGATCTCCGCGGTGCCGCGCGGGAGGAGGGGTGCTGATGTCGAACGTACGCAGACTGCCCGGACCCATCGTCGACCTGTGGGACTGGCAGCGTCTCGGTGCCTGCCGGGGCCGCGACAGCGCCCAGTTCTTCCACCCGGACGGCGAGCGCGGCTCGTCCCGGCTGCGTCGGGAGTCCGGCGCCAAGTCCGTCTGCCAGGCCTGCCCGGTGCGGGCCGAGTGCGCCGCCCACGCCCTCGCGGTACGCGAGCCGTACGGCGTCTGGGGTGGGCTCAGCGAGTCGGAGCGGCTGCGGCTGCTCGCCCTCGGCTGGGAGGACCTGGCCGACCGCCGGCAGACCCGGGTGGACATCGCCCGGATGGAGGCCCGCCTCGGCGCTCCGCACAAGACCGCCGTACCGGCCCAGCACAAGATCGCCTGACCGACCCACCACACCTCGACGAGGCCGCACTCCGATCTCCGGAGCGCGGCCTCGTCGTTTCCCGGCCCCTGGTCCCGACGCCGGGCCGGCCGACATGCACGAAGAGCGGGGCGGGCCCGGCATCGCCGGACCCGCCCCTCATTCCACCCGATCCCACTGCCGAGCCGTCCTACGGCTCACCCGGTGCGGCGTACGCCACCGGTCGCGGGAGTCAGGAACAGCGGGGTCCCCCCTGCGTCACGCCGTCAGCGCTGCAGGGTCAGCAGACCCGGCCGGTACGGCAGGAGGCCGTAGTCACCGCCCGAGTTCGTGGCGCGGCCCTGGTACAGCAGCTGCAGGTTGCACGGGTCGATCGTGTTCGTCTGGTCCGCGCTGGTGCGCAGCAGCTCACCGTGGCTGATGTCGTTGGTCCAGGTGGCACCGCTGTTGGCCTTGCCCGCGAACGGGTTGTTGTAGGTCGTCGCGTTCGGCGTCCAGGTGCCGCTCAGGCTGGTCGCCGTGAACGAGCGGAAGTAGCGCTCCCAGCCGCTGGTCCTGGCCTCGATGATCATCAGGTACTGGTTGCGGCCCGCGACCTTGTAGACCTGCGGCGCCTCGAAGATGTTCTCCGAGGTGTCACTCATGATCGTCGTGTAGCTGGAGCCGAAGCTGCCCGGGAAGTTCCCGATCGGCATGATCTGGCGGTAGATTTTGCCGTTGTCACCGGCGAAGAACAGGTACATGTTCTGGTCGTCGCCGATGATCGTCTGGTCGATCACGCCGGTGCCGGAGTCGGTGATCTTCGCGGTCGACAGGGTCTGCGCGGCCGACCAGCCGTTGGCGTTGGCCGGGTTGGTCGACGTGCGGTACGAGAACGACGTCGGGCCCCACTGGTGGGCGAGGACCCAGATGTTCTTCGGCGCGAAGTAGAACAACGACGGCGCGACGGTGCTCTGGCTCATGGTGTTCTGGGGGGCCGTGGCGAGCTGGTTGAGGTTGTCGACCAGGCCGAAGTTCATCGAGCCCCAGCCACCGGTGGCGCTGCTGCTGTGGGTGGTGGCGTACACCAACTGCTTGCCCTGGTAGGGGGCGATGGTGAAGTCCTTGAGTGACGCCCAGCCGGACTTCGGCTGCGCCAGCGGACCGGTCGACGACCAGCGGTAGGACGTCGGCAGGGAGCAGTTGCCCGGCGGCGGGGTGGTCGGCGGAGGCGTGGTCGGCGGCGGGGTCGTGGGGGGCGGGGTGGTCGGCGGCGGGGTCGTGGGGGGCGGCGTGGTCGGCGGCGGGGTGGTCGGGTTCGGGCCACCGTTGCAGGCCACCCCGTTGAGCGCGAAGCTCGTCGGGACGGGGTTGCTGGACGTCCACGCGCCGTTGAAGCCGAACGACACCGAGCCGTTGGTCGGGATCGCGCCGTTGTAGCTGACGTTCTTGGCGGTCACCGCCGAGCCGCTCTGCGTCACGGTCGCGTTCCACGCCTGGGTCACCGACTGCCCGGAGGCGAAGGACCAGGTCAGCGTCCAACTGCTCAGCGCGTCACCCAGGTTGGTGATGGCGACGTTGGCCCCGAAGCCGCCACCCCACTCCGAGGAGACGGCGTAGTTCACCGAGCATCCCGCCGCCGCCGCGCCTGCGGGCAACGCGGTGACGATCGATGCCGACGCCAGCAACGCGACACCGGCCGAGATCAGGCCGACATTGGCCGATCTGGATCTGGACATAAAACACCCTCCTGACAGGACGGAACGTGCACATTGGTGGTGGTCGTTGTTAGGTGAACGTTAACAGTCGCATCAGGGATGTTACGGGAGCGCTCCCACAGCCTCAACCCTCGACACCACGGAGGATTTTCCGGTAATCAACATATCGATCAAGACTGATGACCGAGAGGTGGTACGGAATCAGCGGACGGTGACTGTGACACTGTGCCAACCGGTGGCGCCGTCCGGGGCCACCGGGGCGGCCAGCGGGGTCTGGGTCTCGCCGTCCCGGTCGGTCGCCCGCACCTGGAGGGTGTGCTCACCCGGGGTCGCCGGCCACCGCCACGACCACTGCACCCAGGTGTCCACCGACACCGCCGGGGCGAGGGTCGCCTCCTGCCACGCGCCGCCGTCCACCCGTACCTCGACCCGGGCGATCCCCCGGTGCTGCGCCCAGGCCACCCCGGCCACCACCACCTCACCGGCGGTCAGCCGGTTGCGCGGGCGGGGGGTGTCGATCCTCGACTGGGTCTTCACCGGCCCCTGCGCCGACCAGCCACGTGGCACCCAGTACGCGTCGAAGTCGGCGAAGCTGGTCAACTCCAACTCGGTGACCCACTTGCAGGCCGACACGTACCCGTAGAGGCCCGGCACCACCATCCGCACCGGGAACCCGTGCTCGACGGGCAGCGGCTCGCCGTTCATCCCCACCGCCAGCAGGGCGTCCCGGCCGTCGCGCAGCACCGCCGTCGGGGTACCGCAGGTCCAGCCGTCGACCGAGCGGCCGACCACCTGGTCGGCCCCCTCCTCCGGTTCCGCCTCGTCGAGCAGTTCCCTGATCGGGACGCCCAGCCAGCGGGCGTTGCCGATCAGGTCCCCGCCCACCTCGTTGGAGACGCAGGCGAGGGTGACGTAGCGCTCCACCATCGGGCGGGCGAGCAGCTCGGCGAAGGTCAGCTCGATCGGCTTGCGTACCCGGCCGTGGATGCGCAACCGCCAGGTCTCCGGATCGACCTGCGGCACCACCAGCGCCGTGTCGATCCGGTAGAAGCCACCGTTCGGCGTGGTGTAGGGGGCGAGCTGGGCCAGCGACAGGTCCGCGCCGGCCGGCACCGTAGGCGCCGCCGCCGACGGGGTGGGCAACGCGACCGCCTCCCGGGCCGCCGAGACCCCCCGCCGCCCGGCGAGCCAGTGCCCGCCCAGCCCCACCACGGTCGCCGTGCCCGCCAGCAGGCCGGCCCCCCGCAGGAACCGCCGCCGGGACTCGGGGTCGGTCGACTCCAACGGTTCCCAGCCGGCCGGTGGCCCGGCGGCCGGGGCCGGATCGCCCGGCACGACGGACCGCTCCACCGCCGGGGACGGCCCGGACGGAGCCGGCTCACCGGAAGGAGCCGGCGCGGGGTGGGCCGGCGGGGTGGACGGGAGCGCGGTGGGTGGCAGCGCGGCGGATGGCAGGGCGGTGGGTGGCTGCCAGGGCCAGGGGTCGAGCTGCCACGGGCCGGCCACGAACGCCCAGAGCACCAGCGCACCCAGCCCTCCGCCGAGCAGGGCCGGAAGGGTGTCGGCGGCGTCCGCGCCGGCCCGGGTGAGCGCGGCGGCGGCACCGAGACCGGCGAACACCGTGATGCCCAACAGCCCCACGGCCAGCCGGCGGGCGGCGAGCACACCGATCCCGGCGGCGAACGCCGCCAGCAGCACCGCCGTACCCACCAACAGGGCGATCTTGTCGTACCGGCCGAAGACGTCGATGGCGAACTGCTTGAGCGGCTCGGGGACCGTGTCGACCACCACCCCGCCGACCGCGATCAGCGGGGCGGAACGTGGGCCGGTGAGGACGGCGACCGGCTCGGCGACACCGATGGCCACCACGGCGGCGGTGACCCCGGCCAGTGCGGCGAAGCCGCGGGGGGTGGTGCTCATCCGGCCAGTGTCGTCGATCGACCGGGCCGGCCGCCAACCACGTCACCGATCCGTAAGCAGCCGCCCCCGGACGCGTCAGGGCGCACCGCCGAGGTACGACGGTGCGCCCTGAACAGGCGTACTACCGGGTCAGAAACCCGGGCCGTGCTGGTGGCCGTGACCGTGGCCGTGGCCGTGCCCACCGGCGGCGGCCGGCTCCGGCTGCTCCGGCTTCTCCACCACGAGGCTCTCGGTGGTCAGCAGCAGACCGGCGATCGAGGCGGCGTTGGTGACCGCGTTACGGGTCACCTTCACCGGGTCGATGATGCCGGACTTGACCAGGTCGACGTACTCGCCCTTGGCGGCGTCGAGGCCGTGGCCCCACTCCTTGCCCGCGACCTTCTCGACCACCACGTAACCGTCGTGGCCGGCGTTCTGGGCGATCCAGCGCAGCGGCTCGACCAGCGACTTGCGCACGATCGAGACACCCACCTTCTCGTCACCGGTCAGGCCCAGGTCGTCGTCGAGCACCGAACGGATCTGGGCCAGCGCGGCGCCGCCGCCGGGAACCGTACCCTCCTCGACCGCGGCCTTGGTCGCGGCGATCGCGTCCTCGATGCGGTGCTTGCGCTCCTTCATCTCGACCTCGGTCGCCGCGCCCGCCTTGATGACCGCGATGCCACCGGAGAGCTTCGCCAGCCGCTCGGCCAGCTTCTCCCGGTCCCAGTCGGAGTCGGACGCCTCGATCTCCTTGCGGATCTGGGCGACCCGGTCGGCGACCTCGGCGGACTGGCCGCCGCCGTCGATGACGGTGGTGTTCTCCTTGTCGACCACGACGCGCCGGGCGGTGCCGAGCGCCTCCAGGCCGACCTGGTCGAGGCGGTAGCCCAGCTCCGGGGCGACCAGCTCGGCGCCGGTCAGGATCGCCATGTCCTGCAGCATCGCCTTGCGGCGGTCGCCGAAGCCCGGGGCCTTGACCGCGCAGACCTTGATGGTCTTGCGGATCGCGTTGACCACCAGGGTCGACAGCGCCTGGCCGTCGACGTCCTCGGCGACGATCAGCAGCGGCTTGCTGTTCTGGAGGACCTTCTCCAGCAGCGGCAGCAGCTCCTCGATCGCCGAGATCTTCTGCGTGGTGATGAGGATGTACGGGTCGTCCAGCACCGACTCCTGCGACTCGGAGTCGGTGACGAAGTTGGGCGAGATGAAGCCCTTGTCGAACTGGAGACCCTCGGTCACCTCCAGCTCGGTGGTGAGGGTGGAGCCCTCCTCGACGGTGATGACACCGTCGCGGCCGACCCGCTCCATCGCCTCGGCGATCAGCTCGCCGATGGTGGCGTCCTGCGCGGAGATCGTCGCCACGTGCGCGATCGACTCCTTGTCGGCCACCTCGACGGCCCGGCCGAGCAGCGCCTCGGAGACCTTGGCGGCCGCCGCGTCGACACCCCGCTTGAGGCCGGCCGGGTTGGCCCCGGCGGTCACGTTGCGCAGACCCTCGCGCACCATCGCCTGGGCCAGCACGGTCGCGGTGGTGGTCCCGTCGCCGGCGACGTCGTTGGTCTTCGTCGCCACCTCCTTGACCAGCTGCGCGCCGAGGTTCTCGTACGGGTTGGTGAGCTCGATCTCCTTGGCGATGGTCACACCATCGTTGGTGATCGTCGGCGCACCGAATTTCTTGTCCAGGACGACGTTGCGCCCGCGCGGGCCGAGGGTGACCTTGACCGTGTCCGCGAGGGCGTTGACACCGTGCTCCAGCAGGTGTCGGGCGTCGTCCGAGAAGCTCAGGATCTTCGCCATGAATGTCCCTTCGAAGCGTCGTCGCCCCGGCCCGGCGAGCCGGACCGGGGCGACGACACTGGAATCGGTTGGTTACTTCTCGATGACCGCGAGAACGTCGCGGGCGGAGAGCACCAGGTACTCCTCGCCGGCGTACTTGATCTCGGTGCCGCCGTACTTCGAGTAGAGAACGGTGTCGCCGACCTTGACGTCGAGCGGCACGCGGTTGCCCTTGTCGTCGATCCGGCCCGGGCCGACGGCGAGGACGGTGCCCTCCTGCGGCTTCTCCTTGGCGGTGTCGGGGATCACGATGCCCGACGCCGTGGTGGTCTCAGCCTCGTTCGCCTGGACCACGATGCGGTCCTCGAGCGGCTTGATCGCAACCTTGGTCGCGGTAGTCACGGGCATACCCTCCTGGGGTACTTGGTTTCGTTGCCGGCCGAGAGTCCGACCAGCGTCAATCTGCCACATGCCACCGGGCGGGGCCGTCGTCGCGGGTGCCGGTCCGCCTGGCGTTCAGCACCCGGACCAGGTGGCCCGGACGCTGGCACCCTCAGGGTGAGAGTGCTAATCGCAGGTTATTCCTCGGCTAGCACTCCGTCAAGGAGAGTGCCAATCCGCCGCCCTTCGTGTCGACCGGGCGGTGCCCGACCCGACGGCGGCGGTCCGGCGGTGCGGACACCGGCCGGAGGCCGCGACACCGGCCGGAGGCCGCGACACCGCCCGGAGGCCGCGACACCGGCCCGACCGAGCCGGCCCGCCGGCCGGGCCGGACAATGAGGGCGTGGATCTCGACCAGTTCGCCGCGCTGCGTACCCCCGAGGGGTCGGTCGTGCTCGCCGCGGCGACCGAGGTGGCCGGCGGCGACCCGCTGGTCGCGGCGGCGGCGCTGCGGTCGCGTGGGGTGCCCCCCGGGCTGGCCGCCGCCGCGCTGACCCAGGCCGAGCTGCGTCGCCGGGCGGTCGGCAAGTTCGGCCCCGAGGCGGCCGGGATGTTCCTCACCCGCCCCGGCCTGGAGCAGGCCACCCGTCGGGTCGTCGCCGACCGGCGGGCCGGGCGGCTCGCCGCCGCCGGGGTGCGCACCCTCGCCGACCTGGGCTGTGGCCTCGGCGCCGATGCGCTCGCCGCCGCCCGCGCCGGCATCCGGGTGTACGGGGTGGAGGCCGACCCGGTCACCGCCGCGCTGGCCGCCGCGAACGCCGAGGCGGCCGGCCTGGCCGGGCGGTTCACCGTCGAGTGCGGCGACGCGACGGCGTTCGACGTGACCCGGGTCGACGCGGTCTTCTGCGATCCGGCCCGGCGGCGGGCCGGCACCGGACGACGGATCTTCGACCCGAACGCCTACTCGCCGCCGTGGGACTTCGTCACCGGGCTGGCCGGCCGGGTGCCGCACACGGTGGTGAAGGTGGCCCCCGGCGTCGACCACGCGTTGATCCCGGCCGGGGCCGAGGCGGAGTGGGTCAGCGTCGACGGGGACCTGGTCGAGGCGGCCCTCTGGGGCGGCCCGCTCGCCGAGGTGCCCCGCCGGGCGACCGTGCTGAGGGCGGGGACCGCCGACCGGCACCGCCCGGCGGACGGTTCTCCCACCTGCCGTACCGCCGACCGCGATCCGGTCGCCGTCCACCAGCTGACCGGCACCGGTGCGGCCGAGGCCACGGTCGGACCGGTGCGGCGCTACCTGTACGACCCGGGCCCGGCGGTGGTCCGGGCGCACCTGGTCGCGGAGCTGGCCGGCACGCTCGACGCGACGCTTGCCGATCCGAGCATCGCCTACCTCTATGCCGACGCCCCGCGGCCGACCCCGTTCGGCCGGTGCCTGGAGATCGTCGACGTGTTGCCGTTCTCGCTGAAGCGGCTGCGCGCACTGCTGCGGGAGCGCCGGGTCGGCCGGGTCGAGATCCTCAAGCGGGGCTCGGCGCTGGTGCCCGAACAGCTGCGCCGGGACCTGCGGCTGAGCGGGGAGAACCCGGCCAGCCTGGTGCTGACCCGGGTCGCCGGGGCACCGACGGTGCTGGTCGGTCGACCGGTCGCGGACGGGGCCGGGCCGGGCTAGCGTGACCGCATGGCGGGACGGTCCACCGCGGCGACGGCGCTGCTGACCAGGCAGAAGATCACCCACAGCATCCATCCGTACGACGTCTCCCCGGATGCGCCCCACTACGGCGCGCTGGTCGCGGCGGCGCTCGGGGTGCCACCGCAGCGGGTGTTCAAGACCCTCGTCGCCGAGGTCGACGGGGCGCTGACGGTGGCGGTCGTCCCGGTCACCGGCGAGCTGGACCTCAAGGCGCTGTCGGCGGCGGTCGGTGGCAAACGGGCCGCGTTGGCCGACCGGGCCGTCGCCGAGCGGAGCACCGGGTACGTGCGGGGCGGGATCAGTCCGCTCGGTCAGCGGCGACGGTTGCCGACGGTGGTGGACGTCTCCGCGCTGGACCACGAGACCGTCTATGTCTCGGCGGGTCGCCGGGGGTTGCAGCTCCAGCTCGCCCCGACCGATCTGGTCGCCCTCACCGGGGCCGGTACCGCGCGGATCGCCACCCGCTGACCAGCCCCGGCAGGGCGGTCGCAGACCGGACACGCAGCGTGATTGCGGGACGGGTGTCCTGCGGGTGACAACCGCGTTGCTGAATTGTTACCGCCCCCAACAAACTTCTGACCTCGGCAGTCTTGCGCCCGAGATGTGAGCGGGAATACGTTGCCGGACACAACAAAACACCGACCACTCCTTCCCCCACCCTCGAAAGGACCCGTGCAGACATGCGCAAGGGCTTCCTCACCTTCGCCGCCGTCGGCCTGCTCGCCACCGGCAGCATGGCCGCCTGTGGCGACGACTCCAGCAGCAACGACACCGGCGGCAGCGCCGCCAAGAAGCCGAAGATCGGCGTGATCCTGCCGGACAGCAAGTCCTCCGCCCGCTGGGAGACGGCCGACCGCCGGTTCCTCAAGGAGGCGTTCGACGCCGCCGGCGTCGAGTCGGACATCCAGAACGCGCAGAACGACAAGAACGCCTTCCAGACCATCGCCGACCAGATGATCACCGGTGGCGTCACCACCCTGATGATCGTCAACCTGGACTCCGGCACCGGCAAGGCCGTGCTGGACAAGGCGAAGTCGCAGGGCGTCGCGACGATCGACTACGACCGGCTCACCCTGGGCGGCTCCGCGCAGTACTACGTCAGCTTCGACAACGAGGCCGTCGGCAAGCTCCAGGGCGAGGGCCTGGCCAAGTGCCTGACCGAGAAGGGCGTCAAGAACCCGACGGTCGCCTACCTCAACGGCTCGCCGACCGACAACAACGCCACCCTGTTCAAGAACGGCTACGACTCGGTGCTCAAGCCGAAGTTCGAGTCGAAGGAATACACCAAGGGCCCCGACCAGGCCGTCCCGGACTGGGACCCGGCGCAGGGTGCCACCATCTTCGAGCAGATGCTCACCCAGACCGGCGGCAAGATCGACGGTGTGCTCTCCGCCAACGACGGCCTCGGCAACGCGGCCATCTCGGTGCTCAAGAAGAACAAGCTCAACGGCAAGGTCCCGGTGACCGGCCAGGACGCCGACGTGACCGGCCTGCAGAACATCCTCGCCGGTGACCAGTGCATGACCGTCTACAAGGCCGTCAAGAAGGAGGCCGACGCGGCCGCCGAGCTGGCCATCGCCGTGGCGAAGGGCGAGCGCAAGGAGACCGGGCAGACCGTCAAGGACCCGGAGAGCGGCCGGGACGTCCCGTCCGTGCTGCTGGAGCCGAAGGCCATCGACAAGTCGACCGTCAAGGACGTCGTGGCCGACGGCTACGTCGACAAGGCCAAGCTCTGCACCGGCGCGTACGCCGCGCTCTGCACCGCCAACGGCATCAGCTGACCCGTACGACGAGCGTCGTACCCCGCCGACGCGACGCCGCCCGGCACGGAACCTCGTGCCGGGCGGCGCTCGCCGCCGGACGGGTCCCGAGATCTTCCCTCCGTACGAAGGAGACCCCCGTGTCCGCGACCCCCCTGCTGGAACTGCGCGGGATCGACAAGAGCTTCGGTCCCGTCCAGGTCCTGCGCGACGTCGCCCTCGCCGCCCACGCCGGAGAGGTGACCGCACTGGTCGGCGACAACGGCGCCGGCAAGTCCACGCTGGTCAAGTGCATCAGCGGCATCTACCCGGCCGACGCCGGTGAGTTCCTCTTCGACGGCCGACCGGTGAGCATCAACAGCCCCCGCGACGCCGCCACGCTCGGCATCGAGGTCGTCTACCAGGACCTCGCGCTCTGCGACAACCTCGACATCGTGCAGAACATGTTCCTCGGCCGGGAGAAGCACAGCGGGCTGGTGCTCGACGAGCCGACCATGGAGCAGATGGCCGCGGAAACCCTGGCCGGGCTCTCCGTACGGACCGTGAAGTCGCTGCGCCAGCACGTCTCCAGCCTCTCCGGCGGGCAGCGGCAGACCGTCGCCATCGCCAAGGCGGTGCTCTGGAACAGCAAACTGGTCATTCTCGACGAGCCGACCGCCGCGCTGGGCGTCGCCCAGACCGCCCAGGTGCTCGAACTGGTCCGCCGGCTGGCCGACAACGGGCTGGCCGTGGTGCTCATCTCCCACAACATGAACGACGTCTTCGCCGTGTCCGACCGGGTCGCCGCGCTCTACCTCGGCCAGATGGTCGCCCAGGTGAAGACCACCGACATCACCCACTCACAGGTCGTCGAGTTGATCACCGCCGGTCGTTCCGGCAATCTCGGTCTGACCGGCGAGCCGGTCACCGCCGGCAACGGCGCAGGACCCGCCGACACCACTGCAGGAGGCGTTCGATGACCACCACCGCCGTGCGCAAGGAAGGCCCGGCGGCGGTCACGCCACCGCCTACCGTCGGCAGCCACCTCCGCGGCTACTGGGGCCGGGTACGCGGCGGCGACATCGGCGCGCTGCCCGCCGTACTCGGGCTGATCGTGCTCTGCACGGTCTTCTCGGTCATGCGGCCGTCGTTCCTCACCGCCGGCAACTTCGCCAACCTGTTCACCCAGGGCGCGGCGGTCACCCTGATCGCCATGGGGCTGGTCTTCGTCCTGCTGCTCGGCGAGATCGACCTCTCGGCCGGCTTCGCCAGCGGGGTCTGCGCGGCCGTCCTGGCCAACGTCGCCACCAAGGCCGGCTACCCCTGGTACGTGGCGGTGCTCGCCGCGATCCTCACCGGCGTGGTCATCGGCACCGTGCTCGGCTTCCTGGTCGCCAAGATCGGCATCCCGTCCTTCGTGGTCACCCTGGCCGGCTTCCTCGCCTTCCAGGGCATCGTGCTGATGCTGATCAGCGGGGGCGCCAACATCTCGGTCAACGACGAGGTGCTGGTGGCGATCGCCAACCGCAACCTGCCGCCCACCCTCGGCTGGGCGCTGGCCGCCATCGCCATCGGCGGGTACGCGGCCGTGCAACTGCTGCGCCACCGCAAGCGGCTGTCCCGGGGCCTGACCACCGACCCGATGGCGGTGGTGCTCGCCCGCATCGGCGGGCTGACCCTGATCCTCGGCATCGCGGTCTACATCCTCAACCAGGAACGCAGCCGCAACGTCCTGATCAACTCGCTCAAGGGTGTGCCGATCGTGGTGCCGGTCATCGCGGTGCTGCTGATCGTCTGGACCTTCGTGCTCCAGCGCACCAGCTACGGCCGGCACGTCTACGCCGTCGGCGGCAACAAGGAGGCCGCCCGCCGGGCCGGCATCAACGTCGACAAGATCCGCATCTCGGTCTTCGTGATCTGCTCGTCCATGGCGGCCATCGGCGGCATCGTCGCCGCCAGCCGGGCCAACTCGGTGGACCCGAACACCGGCGGCAGCAACGTGCTGCTCTACGCTGTCGGCGCAGCGGTGATCGGCGGCACCAGCCTCTTCGGCGGCAAGGGCCGGGTCCTCGACGCCGTGCTCGGTGGCGCGGTGGTCGCCGTCATCGACAACGGCATGGGCCTGATGGGCTACAGCGCCGGGGTGAAGTACGTCGTCACCGGCGTGGTGCTGCTCCTCGCGGCCAGCGTGGACGCGCTGTCGCGCCGCCGCGCCTCCGCCTCCGGCACCCGCTGATCCGCGTACGCCACCGGCGGGACATGGGGTGCCACCAACGATGCGGGTAGGACCGAGCCAGGACGAGATCCGGCGGCAGAACCTCGGGGCCCTGCTCCGGCACGTCCACGTGCACGGCGCCACCTCCCGCGCGGAACTCACCACCGCCCTCGGCCTCAACCGCAGCACCATCGGCGCGCTCACCTCCGACCTGGCCGGTGCCGGGCTGGTCAGCGAGGGCACGCCCAAGGAGACCGGCCGGGCCGGACGACCCTCACTGGTCGTCCGGCCCGAGTCGGCCCGGGTCTACGCGTACGCGTACTCGATCGAGGTGGACCGGCTGCGGGCCGCGCGGGTCGGTCTCGGCGGCGAGGTGCTCGACCGCCGTGAGCTGGACCGGCCGCGTGACCTGGACGCCGCGGAGACCGCCCCGATGCTGGCCGGCGCGCTCAAGCAGATGCGGGAACGGGTGGCCCCCGGGTCGGTCTGCGTCGGTGCCGGGGTCGCCGTGTGCGGCATGGTGCGCAAGGCCGACGGGCTGGTCCGGCTCGGCCCCACCACCGGGTGGGTGGACGAGCCGATCGGCGCGGCGCTCGCCGCCGAGGTGGGCGTGGAGTTGCCGGTCACGGTCGGCAACGTGGCCGACGTCGCCGCCTTCGCCGAACACGCCCGGGGCGTCGCCGCCGGCTGCGACAACGTCATCTACCTCTACGGGGACGTCGGCGTCGGTGCCGGCATCATCGCCGGAGGCCGCCGGCTGACCGGCCACGGTGGCTACGGCGGCGAGGTCGGTCACATGGTCGTGGTGCGTGACGGCACCCCCTGCGAGTGCGGCTCACGGGGCTGCTGGGAGACCCAGATCGGCGAGTACGGGCTGCTGCGGGCCGCCGGCCGCGCCGAGGCCCGGGGCCGCGACGCGCTGCTGGCCGTGTTCGACGCCGCCGACCGGGGTGACGCCCGCGCCCAGACCGCCGTACGGCACGCCGGTGACTGGCTCGGCTTCGGCGTGGCGAACCTGGTCAACATCTTCAACCCCGAGATGGTCATCTTCGGTGGCACCATGCGGGACCTCTACCTCGCCGCCGCCGCCCAGGTCCGCAGTCGGCTCAACGAGACCGGGCTGCCCGCCTGCCTGGAACACGTCCGGCTGCGTACCCCCAAACTCGGTGACGACGCGGCCTTGATCGGCGCGGCCGAGCTGGCCTTCGAACGGCTCCTCGCCGACCCGCTCGACGCCGCCTGAACGGATACCTCCCGACTCGTGCGCCACCCGGTGAACTGATCGGCCCGACAGTCCGTACCAGTGGACGGACGGGCAGCCGGCGGGTCGCTGCCCGGCAGGACAGGTCGGCCCGGATCGAGGAGGCACCGCAGCATGGCATCGCTGGATTCCGTACGTCGTCGGCGAGGGCACCGGACCCACCGGGTGGCGGTGTTGGTCGTCACCTTCCTGGCCGGGCTGGTCGTGCTACCGGGCATGGCCGTCGCCGCTCCCGGCGTCCAGATGAACGCCGCCGACGTGGCGCTGCTCAACGGCGTTCGACTGGCCGGCCTGTGGGAGATGCCGGCCGGCACGATGGCCGCCGACAAGGGTCAGTCCGCGCGGGTACGGGAGGTCGGCGCGGAGATCGCCCGGCAGCACGGCGTTCTCGACGAACTGGTGGTGCAGGCCGCCAACAAGCTGGGCGCGACGCTGCCGAGCGACCCCACCGCCGAGCAGAAGGGGTGGCTGACCGAGATGCAGAACGCCTCCGGTGCTCAGTTCGACCAGATCTTCGTGACCCGGCTCCGGGTGGCCCACGGCAAGATCTTCCCGGTGATCGGCGCGGTCCGGGCCAGCACCCGGGACAACACCGTCCGCAAGCTCGCCGACGAGGCCAACAAGTTCGTCAACGACCACATGGCCATGCTGGAGAGCACCGGCCTGGTCCGCTGGCAGCAGATGCCGCCGGCCGCGATCCCGGCCGCGCAGCAGGACTCGCTGGTCGCCGCCGCCCAGGCCGGGGCCGCCGGCCCGTCGGTCGCGATCAGCACCACCGTCGTCTGGGCGGTCTTCCTGCTCGCGCTCGGCGCGGGCGGCTACGCCACCTGGCGGATCACCCGCCGCAGTTGACCCCACGCACCTGACCCGACGGCCCGCAGGCGGCACCACCGCCGGCGGGCCGTCGGGCTGTCCGGGCCGGGGCGGCCGATTTTCCGGCCGCGGCGGCCGATTTCCGGGCGCACCGGGTTCGGGGCGGTCGGCTGTCCGGGCGCACCGGGTTCGGGGCGGTCGGCTGTCCGGGCGCACCGGGTTCGGGGCGGTCGGTCAGCGGTCGACCTGGGTGAAATCCCACGAGTGCGGGGGACGGGCGACCAGGGTGGCCGGCGGATCAGGCAACGCGCGGGGGTTGCTGCGCCACTTCGAGATGACCACCACCCGGTGATCGGTGGACGAGAAGACCTCACTGGACAGGTGCAGCGGATCGTGCTCGAACTCCGGCAACGCCGTCTCGCACACCCAGGTGATCAGGTCGGCGAAGCCGTACGACTCGGCCCGCGCCTCCCACATCCGTACGATCACGTCGCCCCTCCCGTCACACGCTGACCGTGGTCAGTGGCAACGCCGAGTCGGCGGGCAGGTCCAGCCGGCTCGGGCGTACCCCGGCGGCCACCAGGTGCGACCCGAGTGCGGCGACCATCGCCCCGTTGTCGGTACACAACCCCGGCCGGGGCACCCGGACCCGGATGCCGTACCGCTGCGCCCGCTGCTCGGCCATCGACCGCAGCCGTGAGTTCGCCGCCACTCCCCCGCCGATGACCAAAGTGTCCACCCCGTGTGCCCGGCACGCGGCGAGGGCCTTGCCGGTGAGCACGTCGCAGACCGCCTCCTGGAACGACGCGGCCACGTCGGCCACCGGCACCGGCTCACCGGAGCGCCGCCGACCCTCCACCCAGCGGGCCACCGCCGTCTTCAGTCCCGAGAAGGAGAAGTCGTACCGGTGGGCGGCGAGATCCTTGGCGGCGGTGAGGCCGCGCGGGAAGGCGATCGACGCCGGGTCGCCGGACCGCGCCTCCCGGTCGATGTACGGGCCACCCGGGAAGGGCAGGCCGAGCAGCCGGGCCACCTTGTCGAACGCCTCCCCGGCCGCGTCGTCGATGGTCGCGCCCAGCGGGGTCACCCCCCGGGCCAGGTCGTCGACGAGCAGCAGCGAGGAGTGCCCACCGGAGACCAGCATCGCGATCGCCGGGGCGGGCAGCGGGCCGTGCTCCAGGGTGTCCACGGCGACGTGCGCGGCCAGGTGGTTCACCCCGTACACCGGTTTCTCGGCGGCCAGCGCGTAACCCTTGGCAGCGGCCACCCCGACCAGCAGGGCACCGGCCAGGCCGGGCCCGGAGGTGACCGCGATCGCGTCGATGTCGGCGATGGTCACCCCCGCCTCGCGCAGCGCCCGGTCCATGGTCGGCACGATGGCCTCCAGGTGTGCCCGGCTGGCCACCTCGGGCACCACCCCACCGAACCGGGCGTGTTCGTCCACACTGGAGGCGAGCGCGTCGGCGAGCAGGGTGTGCCCGCGCACGATGCCCACCCCGGTCTCGTCGCACGAGGTCTCGATGCCGAGGATCAGCGGTTCGTCAGCCATGGTCCGTCCCGTCTGCGGCCGGTTCCGCGTCACGCCGCATGACCAGCGCGTCGGTGTTGCTCGGTTGGTAGTAGCCCCGCCGTACGCCGATCGGTTCGAACCCGTACGTCGCGTAGAGCCGCTGGGCGGGGGCGTTGTCGACGGCCACCTCCAGCAGGACACTGTCGATCCCGCGCCGGGCCGCCTCGGCGAGCAGGTCCACCAGCAGCGCCCGGCCGATCCCGCGCCGCTGGGCGTCCCGGCGGACCGCGATGTTCTGCACCCATGACTCGCCGCCCGGGTCGACGGTCAGACCCGCGTAGCCCAGCAACGACCCGTCGGCGTCCAGGGCGACCCGGTAGAAGTGGCCGCTCGCCAACTCGTTCCAGAACATCGCCGGCGACCACTGCTCGGCACCGAACAGGTCCTCCTCGATCGGCAGCACCTCGGCGACGTGCCACCAGCGGAACCGGTCGATGCGTACCGTCACGGCAGCACCGACTTGCGGCTGGTCGCCGCGACCGCGTCCGGGCGGCGCAGGTACAACGGGGTGAGCGTCTCGCCGGGGGCACCCGCCCGGATCCGTGCGGCGGCCAGGGTCACCAGCGCGACGGCGTCGGGGTAGCGGGGTTCGGCGCGCAGCGGCAGGCCGAGCACGTCGGCGTAGCGGTGGGCACCGTCGCCGGCCGCGACGGTCACGGCCAACTCCCGGGCCCGGGCGGCGGCGACCGCCGGGGCGTCCACCTCCGGCCCGACGATCCGCTGGCCGTCGCCGTCGTAGACCGCCCAGTAGACCTCCTTGCGCCGGGCGTCGGCGGCGACCAGCACCCGCCGCTCCCCCGCCGTCGACCAGCCGACCGTCGCCCCGCCGGCTCCGACCTGTCCGGCCGTGCCGTCGCCGGCTGTGGCCTGTCCGGCCGTGCCGTCGCCGGCTGTGGCCGGCCCGGCCGTGGCGCTGCTGGCTTCGGCCTTGCCGGACACGGCGTGGCCGGGCGACGCATCCGCCGTGGTGGTCGGGGTGGTGGGGTGGGCGATGCCGTCGAGCGAGCAGACGCCGTACGTGGGGATGCCGAGCACCTGGCCCATGGTGGCGGCGGTGACCAGGCCGACCCGCAGCCCGGTGAAGGGACCGGGGCCGAGCCCGGCGACGATCGCGCCGAGGTCACCCGGTCGCGCGTCGACGTCGGTGAGCACCGCCTCGATCTGCGGGGCGAGCAGCTCACCGTGGGCCCGGGCGTCGATCGTGCACCGGTACGCTCGCAGCGCGACGCCGTCCGCCGTCACCTCGACCAGCGCCGCGGTGACCGCGGGGGTCGAGGAGTCCACCACCAGTACGAGCACGGTAAGCCAGCCTAGCCGTCCGCCCGCGCCGTCCGCCCACACCCCGCCCGCCCCTCGGCCCCACCACTCGCCCCCGCCCCTCGCCCCCAGCCCAGGTTCACGGCCGGACCGTCCCACCCGACGGTCTTGCGGGCGGGGCGGCAGGGCAGCGGGCCGAGGAGCGGCGGACGGCTGCGTAATCGCGGCCGAAGAGCAGCGGGGCGGCCGGCCAGCCGGCCGACGAGCGGCACGCGGCACGCCAGCGGGGGGCGGCGGGCGGCCGGCGGGGGCGCGGCGGGCAGCGGCGGCCGGCGGGGGCGCGGCAGCGGGGTGTTGTAACTGAGGCACAGTGGTATGCCTGTGCGTCATATTCATGACGCACAGGCATACCTCCTCGTGTTTTGACCGTTCTGTGGGCAGGGTGGTCTGGCGGTGTGGTGTGGGTGTGTTCGTGGTGGTGTGGTGGAGGGCTGTCATTTGCCCTTGTGGACGGCGTTTTTGCGGATGACCGGATA
>NZ_JAGFWR010000007.1 GCF_017599305.1 Micromonospora antibiotica | reverse complement strand
CTCGACGAAGTCGCCCACGAACTCAACACCCGACCCCGCGAAACACTCGACTGGAACACACCAGCCCAACGCCTCGCACAACTCATCGTCCCCTAACGATTGCACTCACCCCTTGACCCCGCCCGCCCGAACATGACGCAAACCTCTTGATCACCGGGGCGAAGTGGGGGTGGGAGGGGGGTGGGGGGGGTTAGGCGTTGAGCGGCGAGGGGGCGGTGAGGTGGGCGCGGGCGAAGGCGAGGGACTCGCGCAGGTCGGCCTCGCGGACGGCCCGGCTCTTCGCGCCCCGGGTGGTCACCTCCACCGCGACCGAGCCGGTGAAGCCGCGCCCGGCCAATGAGCGGAGCAGCTCGGCGCAGGGCTGACTGCCCCGGCCGGGCACCAGGTGCTCGTCGCGCCCCTCGCCGGTGCCGTCGCCGAGGTGGACGTGGGCCAGGCCGGCCCCCATCCGGTCGGCCATCGCCAGCGGGTCGGCGTGCGACGCGGCGCAGTGCGACAGGTCCAGCGTGTACGAGGGGTAGCCGACCTCGGTCGGGTCCCAGCCGGGCACGTACGGCACGAACTGCCGCCCGGCCATCCGCACCGGGTACATGTTCTCCACCGCGAAGCGCACCCCGCCGAACCGGTCGGCGACGGTGCCCAACCCGTCGGCGAAGTTCCGGGCGTAGTCGCGCTGCCAGCTGAACGGCGGGTGCACCACCACCGTGGGCGCCTCCAGCGTGTCGGCCAACTCGGCGGCCCGGCGCAGCCGCTCCCACGGGTCGGGGCTCCACACCCGCTGGGTGACCAGCAGGCAGGGGGCGTGCACGGACAGCACCGGGACGCCGTAGTGCTTGGCGAGGCCACGCAGCGCGCCGGCATCCTGGCTGACGGCGTCGGTCCAGACCATCACCTCGACCCCGTCGTAGCCGAGTGCCGCGGCGAGCTGGAACGCCGCCGCGGTCCGCTCAGGAAAGACCGAGGAACTGGACAGGAGCACCGGGACGCGGGAAGTCACATCCCCGAGGGTAGCCCGGCCCGCCACCACAGTTCCGGACGAGCAACCGCAAAAGCCGCGCAACCACCGGCGTACGTCACATCGGTTCGAGCTGATCCAACCGTCTGAGGATGACGCCCTCACGCAGCGCCCACGGGCAGATGTCCACCGCCGGCACGTCGAACCGGCGCAGCACCGCCTCGGCCACCACCGCCCCGGCCAGCAGTTGGTGGGCCCGCCCGGCGCTGACCCCCTCCAGCCCGGAGAGCTTGCCCGGTGGGATGTGCCGGACGAACCCCAACACCTGCCGCACCCCCGGGCGGGTGAGGCTGCGCCGCGCCCACAGCCCCGCCGAGGAGGGGGCCGCCCCGGCCAACCGGGCCAGCGTCCGGAAGGTCTTCGACGTGGCGACCGGCCGTTCCCAGCCCACCCCGGCCAGTTTCTCCACCACCGGGTCGAGCTGCGCGTCGACGTACTCCCGTAACTCCTCCACGGCCTCGGCGGTCGGTGGGGTCAGCCCGGACGGGTCGACGTGCAGCCGGTCCCGGCTCAACCGGCCGGCCCCCAACGGCAGCGACACCGCCACCTCCGGGTCCTCGTCGATGCCGGCCGCCAGCTCCAGCGAGCCGCCGCCGATGTCCATCGCCAGCAACCGCCCCGCCGACCAGCCGAACCACCGTCGCACCGCGAGGAACGTCGCCCGCGCCTCGTCCGCACCGGAGAGCACCTCCAGCCGTACGCCGGTCTCCTCCCGCACCCGGGTCAGCACCTCGGCCGCGTTGGTGGCCTCCCGCACCGCGCTGGTCGCGAAGGCCAGCAGGTCGTCGGCGGCCAGCGCGGTGGCCGACGCGCGCGCCGCGCCGACCGCCTCGACCAGCCCGTCCGCGCCGGCCCGGGTGAGCGCGCCGTCCGGGCCGATCTGCTCGGCCAGTCGCAGCACCACCTTCTCGGAGTGCGCCGCCCACGGGTGCGCGCCGTGGTGGGCGTCGACCACCAGCAGATGAACCGTGTTGGAACCGACGTCGAGCACACCCAGCCGCATGGGAAGACCCTAGGGCCACCGGGTTTCGGTGGCACGCCGGCCGGCCGCACCGGGCGCGCGTACGCTGGTCCGGGTGACGAGCCAGGTGGAGCTGCACGTGCTGGTGGACGACCCCGGCGACCCCCGCAGCCGGGAGGTGGGGCTGGACTTTCCCCGGGAGTGGATCGAGTTCGTCGACCCGGCCGACGAGCGGCACCTGGTCCGCGCCGACCTCACCTGGCTGCTGTCCCGCTGGACGTGCGTGTTCGGCCAGGGCTGCCACGGCATCGTCGCCGGCCGGGCCGCTGACGGCTGCTGCTCGCACGGCGCGTTCTTCACCGACACCGACGACGAGAAGCGGGTCCGCGCGGCCGTCAAGCGGCTCACCCCGCAGACCTGGCAGCACTTCCGCAGGGGTACGAAGAACTGGACCGCGACCGACACCATCGACGGCAAGAATCCGGCCCGGCGTACCGCCACCCGGGGTGAGGACGCCCCGTGTGTGTTCCTCAACGACGCCGACTTCCCCGGCGGGGGCGGGTGCGCCCTGCACGGCCAGGCGCTGCGCGACGGCGTGCACCCGCTGGAATACAAGCCGGACGTGTGCTGGCAGTTGCCGATCCGCCGGGACCAGGAGTGGACCAAGCGGCCCGACGACACCAAGGTGCTGGTGTCGACGCTCGCCGAGTTCGACAGGCGGGGCTGGGGTTCCGGCGGGCACGACCTGGACTGGTGGTGCACCTCGTCGACCGACGCACACGTCGGCACCGAGCCGATGTACCTGTCGTACGGCCCGGAGCTGACCGCGCTGATCGGCGCACCCGCGTACGCGAGGCTGGCCGAGCTGTGCGCGGCCCGGCTGGGCCAGGGTCAGATCGCCCCGCACCCGGCCAGCCCGCAGGGGTGAACGCCGTGCGCCGCCGGCCTACGGCTCGAACTTGTAGCCCAGCCCGCGCACGGTGACGATGAACCGGGGCGCGGACGGCTCCGGTTCGATCTTGGATCGCAGCCGCTTGACGTGCACGTCCAGGGTCTTGGTGTCACCGACGTAGTCGGCACCCCAGACCCGGTCGATGAGCTGCCCCCGGGTGAGCACCCGGCCGGCGTTGCGCAGCAGCAGCTCCAGCAGCTCGAACTCCTTGAGCGGGAGCTGCACGGTCGTCCCGTCGACGGTCACCACGTGCCGCTCGATGTCCATCCGGACCGGGCCGGCGGCCAACGTCGGCGCACCCGACTCGGTCACCTCGGGGCTCTGCCGGCGCAGCACCGCCCGGATCCGGGCCACCAGCTCCCGGGGCGAGTACGGCTTGGTGACGTAGTCGTCGGCGCCGATCTCCAGCCCGACCACCTTGTCGATCTCGCTGTCCCGGGCGGTCACCATGATGATCGGCACGTGCGAGCGCTGGCGCAGCTGCCGGCAGACCTCCGTCCCGGACATCTCCGGAAGCATCAGGTCGAGCAGCACGATGTCCGCGCCGGTCCGGTCGAACTCGGTGAGGGCGGAGGTGCCCGTCGCGGCGACGGAGACCTCGAATCCCTCCTTGCGGAGCATGTACGACAAGGCGTCGGAGAACGACTCCTCGTCCTCGACCACCAGTACGCGGCTCAACGGGGTGTTTCCTTTCCTACGGTCAGGACCGGCGCAGTTCGGCCGGGCCGGGCTCGATCCCAGCGGACGGCAGTATCGTCTCCAGGGCGTCCGGCGGGCCGGCGGGTAGCCGGAGGGTGAACGTCGAGCCCCCTCCCAGGGTGCTCGCCACCTCCACCCGGCCGCCATGGTTGCTGGCGATGTGTTTGACGATGGCCAGGCCGAGGCCGGTGCCACCGGTGGCGCGGGACCGGGCCTGGTCGGCCCGGTAGAACCGTTCGAAGATCCGGTCGACGTCGGTGGGGGCGATGCCGATGCCCTGGTCGGTGACGGAGACCGTGACGTGGTCGTCGTCCGCCCGGGTGGTGACCCGGACGGTGGTGTCCTCACCGGAGTAGGTGATCGCGTTCTCCACCAGGTTGGACACGGCGGTGGCGAGCTGGCTGTCGCTGCCGTACGCGGTCAGTCCCCGCTGTCCTTCGGTGATCACCTGGACCCGGCGGGCGGCGGCCGAGGTGCGGGTCCGGTCGAGCACCTCGGCGATCACCCAGTCGACCGCGACGGGTTCCGGCGCGGGTTGCGGCTCGGCGCCCTGGAGCCGGGTCAGTTCCAGCAGCTCCTGCACCAGCCGGCCGAGCCGGGTCGACTCGTGTTGGATGCGTTCGGCGAACCGGCGGGCGGCAAGCATGTCCTCGGAGAGGTCGGGTGCGCCGTCGGCCGGTTCGGTGGCGTCGACGAGGGCTTCGGCGAGCAGTTGCAGCGCGCCGATCGGGGTCTTCAGCTCGTGGCTGACGTTGGCCACGAAGTCCCGCCGCACCCGGGCCAGCCGGTGCGACTCGGTGACGTCGGCGGCTTCGACGGCGATGTACCCGCCGCCGATGCCCATCGCCCGCAGGTGCACGCCGAGCGGGTTCTCCCCGGCGTTGTCGCGACCCCGGGGCAGGTCCAGCTCGATCTCGCGCCGCACCCCGGTCCGCCGGACCTGCCCGGCGAGGGTACGGATCAGCGGATGGGCCGCGATGGTGCCGGGGGTGGCGCCGGTACGGAGCAGTCCCATCGCCCGGGCGGCCGGGTTCACCAGCACCGGCACGTCGTCCGGGCCGAGCACCACGACACCGGCGCGGAGTGAGTCGATGGTCTTGCGGCCGAGCCCGGTCAGCCCGCCGGACTGGTCGTCGGGAATCGCACGCCTCCCCAGGTTCCAGCGGGAGCCCTCGCTCCCGGACGGCGTCATCCGACGCCGCCAGTCGTGGACGGGTCGGGCCAGCAGCAGCCCGGCGACCAGTCCGGTCCCCAGGGCCACCACGATCGCCACCGCCCACTCCACCCGGCGATCGTAGGGTCATTGTTAACCTGGCTATCGCCCATAACGGGACGAAACACACTCGCTTTGGGAGAAATTCACTCCCGGGCCCCGCGTCGTTCACCCGGGTTCATCTGCGGTCCGTCGCCCCCGCCTACGGTGGGTCCCGCACCTGCTCAACCCGTACGCCGACGGTCCTCGGGGCTGCCGGCGGCACCGACCCCAGGAAGTGACGATGCGCGACGAGTTCCGGGCCGACCTGCAGATTGTCAGCCAACTGCTGGTGGACATGGCGGAGGGGGTGCGCGCCGCGATGCGCCAGGCCACCCGCGGGCTGCTCACCGCCGACCGCGAGGCGTCCGAGACCGTGATCGCGCGGGACGCCGAGATCGACGACCTCTACCAACACGTCGAGGAGCGGGTCTGCGACCTGCTCGCCCGGCAGGCGCCGGTCGCCTCCGACCTGCGCGCGATGATCACCGCCCTGCACGTCGCGGCCGACCTGGAGCGGATGGGCGACCTGGCCGACCACGTGGCGAAGACCGCCCTGCGCCGGCACCCGTCCCCGGCGGTGCCGGCCGAGCTGCGGCCGGTCTTCACCGACATGGCGTCGGTCGCCGACCGGATGGCCGAGAAGATCGGCAAGGTGCTGGCCAACCCCGACGCCGACATCGCCGCCGAGTTGGACCGCGACGACGACGTCATGGACGACCTGCACAAGAGCCTGTTCGGGGTGCTGCTCGGCGACGGGTGGCCGTACGGGGTGGAGACGGCCATCGACGCCACCCTGCTCGGCCGGTTCTACGAGCGGTTCGCCGACCACGCGGTGAACGCCGGCGAGCGGGTGGTCTACCTGATCACCGGGGAGACCGTCCCCGCCACGAGCTGACCCGCACCGCGCGACGGGAAGTGCTCCCCGCCCGGCGACCTCCGCCGGGCGGGGAGCACTTCACTGCGGGTCAGCGGCCCTGGTTGGCGACCGCGGCGGCGGCCTCCTTGGCGGCCGTCGGGTCGAGGTAGGCCCCGCCCAGGGTGATGGGGCGCAGCTGCGGGTCGAGGTCGTAGCGCAGCGGGATGCCGGTGGGGATGTTCAGCTTGGCGATCGCCTCGTCGGAGATCTGGTCGAGGTGCTTGACCAGGGCGCGCAGCGAGTTGCCGTGCGCCGCCACCAGGACGGTGCGGCCGGCGAGGATGTCCGGCACGATCGAGTCGTACCAGTAGGGGAGCATTCGCTCCACCACGTCCTTGAGGCACTCGGTGCGCGGCATCAGCTCGGTCGGCAGCAACGCGTACCGCGGGTCGCCGACCTGGGAGAACTCGTCGTCGTCGGCGATCGGCGGCGGCGGCGTGTCGTACGAGCGACGCCAGAGCATGAACTGCTCCTCGCCGTACTCGTCCAGGGTCTGCTTCTTGTTCTTGCCCTGCAGGGCGCCGTAATGCCGCTCGTTGAGCCGCCACGACCGGCGCACCGCGATCCAGTGCCGGTCGGCGGCGTTCAGCGCCAGCTCGGCGGTGCGGATCGCCCGGCGCATCACGCTGGTGTGCACCACGTCCGGCAGCAGGTCGTGCTCCCGCAGCAGCTCGCCGCCACGGCGGGCCTCCGACTCGCCCTTGGCCGTCAGGTCGACGTCCACCCAGCCGGTGAAGAGGTTCTTCGCGTTCCAGTCGCTCTCGCCGTGCCGCAGCAGGACCAGCGTCCCGACGGTGGGTCCCTCGCTCGCAGTCATGCCGATCATCCTGCCGCACGCGGCGCGGGGACACGCGGGCAGTGGTGGTGACGACCACCACGTGGAAAAGCGGGTGACCGGTGTCAGACCCCGGAACTAGGTTGTAAGGCGCTACGAGGGCAACAGTCATTACCTGAGCGGGGGCGCGGGCGTGCGGACGGTACGGGGTTGGTTCCGGGAGACCACAGGTGGACTACCGAGGACCTTCTGGTACCTCTGGACCGGCACCCTGATCAACCGGCTCGGTTCGTTCGTGCTGGTCTTCCTCGCCATCTACCTGACCCAGGCCCGCCACTTCTCCGCCGCCCAGGCCGGCCTGGTGATCGGCCTGTGGGGGGTCGGCGGCGCGGTCGGCACCACCGTGGGCGGCACCCTGGTCGACCGGTGGGGGCGGCGGCCGACCCTGCTCACCGCCCACCTGGGCGCGGCCACCATGATGCTGTCGCTCGGCTTCGCCCGACCCCTCTGGGCGGTGGCGGTGGGTGCGCTGCTGCTCGGCACGTTCGCCGAGGCCGCCCGGCCGGCGTTCGGGGCCATGATGATCGACGTGGTGCCGGAGCGGGACCGGTTGCGCGCGTTCTCGCTCAACTACTGGGCGATCAACCTGGGCTTCGCCTGCGCCGCAGTGCTCGCCGGCCTCGCCGCCGAGGCCGGCTACCTGCTGCTGTTCGTGGTCGACGCGGCCACCACCCTGGCCACCGCGCTGATCATCTTCGTCAAGGTCGGCGAGACCCGCCGCGCCCCGACGACCAGCGCCGTCAAGGGTGCGACGAGCGGCCCGCCCCGGGTGGGTGCGCTGCGCACCATCGCCGCCGACCGGGTGTTCCTGGGGTTCGTCGTGCTCAACCTGTTCGGCGCGCTGGTCTTCCTCCAGCACATCTCGATGCTGCCGATCGCGATGGGCGACGCCGGGCTCTCCCCCGCCACCTACGGCTCGGTGATCGCGCTCAACGGGGTGCTGATCGTGGCGGGCCAGCTCTTCGTCCCCCGGCTGATCCGGGGCCGGAGCCGCTCGCACGTGCTCGCCCTCGCCTCGGTGGTGATGGGCGTCGGCTTCGGGCTGACCGCGTTCGCCGACGCCGCCTGGTTCTTCGGCCTCACCGTGCTGATCTGGACGCTCGGCGAGATGCTCAACTCCCCGTCCAACGCCACCCTGATCGCCGAACTCTCCCCGGCCGAGCTGCGGGGGCGCTACCAGGGTGTCTTCTCGCTGTCCTGGCAGGTTGCCGGGGCGGTCGCCCCGGTGCTCGGCGGGGTGGTCCGGGAACACGCCGGCAACGGCGCACTCTGGCTGGGCTGCGCCGCGATCGGCATGGCGACCGCGCTGGCCCACCTGCTCTCCGGGCCGGCCCGGGAACGTCGGGCGGCCCGCCTGCGCCACCCCGGGGCCCCGGTCGTGCCGGTCACCGCCGTCCAACCGCCTCCCCCGCAGTCGGCCGAGGCCGCCGCGACCGCACCCGCCGAGCCGGTCGGCGCCCGCACCCCCGCCTGAGTACGACACCAGCGCGCCCACCCGAGCCGGCCCGAACACGGCGGCTCACCCGGGTCGACGACCCGGACCCGCCCGGGACCGCACACCGGGCAGTCGCGAGAGCGTAGGCATACCCCATCAGCGTCCTTTGGAGCTGATGACGCAAACGACTCACCTCACCGGGAGGTGTGTACCCGCATCGGGCAGGCGGACCACGTGGGTGAGGTGCCACCGCCCCTGAATCGTCAACGGCATCAGCTCGAAAGGACGCAACGAGCATCGGGAGACGGGTACCGGAGTGGCCGCAGCCGGACCCGGGGCTACCCGTACCCGGGCGACGGCCCGGCAACACAGGCCCAGCGATCTCGTGGGCAGGTCATCTGCTCGCTACCCGCGCCGGACCTGGCACCGCCCGCCCATACAGGTCCGGCGGACACTCCGACGTGGCGCTACCCGCCCATCCGGGCCTGGCACCGCCCGCCCACGAAGGAACCGGCAACGGCAGAGCGCCCACCGCGACCGGAAGTCGCGGTGGGCGCTCGTACCGCCTGCCCGGCGGCGGCGGGCGACCCTCACCCCCGTAAGCGTCGCCCGCTCGCGCCGCCGGTTCCCGGATGGCACCGTCCCCCAACGGTGTGCTCCACCCGATGCGCGCCTCGCCCGGTGCACGGATCTGATCGATCCGCCGCTCCCCCGAACGTTTCCGAGCGTGACGCGGTGCAATAAAGTTAGTTCGCCCAGATTCCGGATTCAACCCGCGAGCACTGTTCCGCCGGTCACAGCACCGGCCGTCCCAGCTGCGCTGACGCCGTTTCCGGCTCTCGTGACTGCCAACACGCGGCTACCCGGCAGCGATTCCCGCAAACCCCTCAGCCGTCTTCCCGATCGGGTGATTCGGTGCGGAAGAAGTTGCTCTGCCGGCCGTCCCGCAGCTGCTCCTGGAAGATCAGGTTCAGCCTGCGGCTGTCGAACGTCCGGAACCAGTCGTCCCAACTGACCACCCGCACCTGCCGGCTCTGCCGGTAACCCGGGAGGTCGAACGTGAGCACCCCCGGCCGGCCCACCCGCTCGGTGCCGACGATGGTGGCCGGCCTGGCCCCGCGTGCTGCGGCCCAGTTCCGGATCACCTGGTGGTTGGTGGTGACCAGGCTGCGCCCCGGGCGTTCCGGCCGGTCCGCCGGGGAGGTGATGAGCTGTGAGGACCGTACCGACCGCGAGGTGGACCGCCCGGTACGCACGCCCGCAGCGCGGGTGGCGGCCCTTGCCGGTGCCGCCTTCGCTCCCGGCCGCGACAGGGCGGCTCGTCCCGACCGGGACGCCGCCGACGCCTTCGCCCGGGACGGGGCCGACGTCTTCGCCCGGGACGCCGCCGACGTCTTCGCCCGTGCGGTCGGCGTCGCCTTGGCCCGGGAGGGAATCGCCTTGGCCCGGGAAGGAGTCGCCTTGGCCCGGGAGGATGAGGCCGCCGGCCGCCGGGCGGCGATGGGGGTCGCCTTACGGGCCGGGGCGGGAGCCGCCTTGGCCCGTGCCGAGGTCCCCCGCCGGGTGGAGGTGCCCTTACCGGCACCGGTCGACCCGGCGCTCTTCCTGGCCGGCGCCCGGCCGGACGGGCCGGTGCTGCGTCGGGCGGCACCGCCGGCCCGACCCTCCGCGCGCAACGTCCGCGCGAGCGTCTTCACCAGGTCCGGCTTGCGCAACGCGGAGATCCCGGAGACTCCCCGGCGGCGCAACTGACCCCGGATGTCGTCGACCCTCATCCGGGAGATCTCCGACTCGGAGATACCCGGCGTGTTCGGGGTCTGGTTGCCGGCCTGACGCGTGGTCCTGGTCGCCGACGCGCCGCGACCTGAGCTGTTCCGCTGAGCCATGACACGCTCCTCGACAGTCCGTCCTCGGCCTGCGGCGGGTCCCACACTGCCGCACCGCAGCGGTGCGGCATACCCGTCAGGACCGGTCCGAACCTCCCGAGGACGGGGTGAAGAGGTGGGCGAAGGCGGCGAGGTTAGCGGTCGACTCGCCCCGCTTGACCCGCCACTCCCACTCCCGGCGGATCGAACTGCCGAAACCGATCTCCAACATGGTGTCGAAGGACTCGTCGGCATAGCTGAGCACCGCACCGAACAACCGGTCCAGCTCGTCGGCGTCGACCCCGGACGGGTTGACCCGGCCGGTGAGGTAGACGTCCCCGACCGCGTCGATCGAGAACGCGACGCCGTACATCCGGGCGTTGCGTTGCAACAGCCACGCCCACAGCTCCTCGCGCCGCTCGTCGGGCTGACGCATCACGAACGCCTCGACCCGCAGCGCGTGCTCCCCGACGATCAGGTTGCAGATCGTCTTGAGCTTGTGGGTGCCGGGCAGGGTGACCGCGTACGACCCCTCGCCGGTGGCCTCCCACTCCAGCTCCCGCTCGGTGCAGACCGCCTCGATCAGGGCCGCCAGCTCGCTCTTCGCGCTCATCGGACCCACTCTACGGCCGGGGTGACGAACCCACCGGACAGCGCCCGGTCACCGCCCCCCGGTCCGGCGACCGCACCCTGGATCCTGGTGACTGCGCCACGGATCCGGCCCGGTCACCAGGATCCGGTCAGGGCCGGACCCTCGGCCAGCCGGGCCGCCAACCGTGCCCGGTGCCCGGTGACCGCCTCGCCGTACACGGCGAGCAGCCCGGACACGGTGCGTTCCCAGGAGAAGCTGCGGGCGTGCCGGGCCGCCCCCCGACCCAACGCCTCCCGGCCCGCCCGGTCGGGCAGCAGCCGGGCCAGCGTACGGGCCCAGTCGGTCGGGTCGTGGCCGTGCACGAGCACGCCGCTGACCTCGTCCCGCACGGCGGTCACCAGGCCACCCACGGCGGCGGCCACGACCGGGGTGCCGCAGGCCTGCGCCTCCAGGGCCACCAGCCCGAAGGACTCGTTGTGTGAGGGCACCGCCACCAGGTCGGCGGCCCGGTAGAGGGCGGGCAGGTCGTCCCCGGTGCGCGGCGGCAGGAACCGGACCCGGTCGGCGACCCCCAACGAAGCGGCCAGCTCGATCAGTGAGGTGGGCCGGTCCAGGCCGCTGCCGCTCGGGCCACCGCAGATCACCACGGTCACCTGCTCGGCGAGGGCCGGATCCCGCTCGCGTAACGCCGCGACCGCACGGACCAGCACGTCGGGGGCCTTCAGTGGCTGGATCCGGCCGACGAACGCGACGACGTACCCCCCGGTGGGCAGGCCCAGCCGGCGGCGGGCGGCGCGGGTCGCGGCGGCCCGGTCCCCGACGGCGGGACGGAACCGGTCCAGGTCCACCCCCGGTTCGACGACCGCCACCCGGGCCGGGTCGGCGGCGTAGCGGTCGATCAGGTCGGACGCCTCCACCCGGGTGTTCGCCACCAGCCGGTCGGCCTCGGCGACGACCTGCTCCTCACCGATCACCCGGGCCTTCGGCTCCGGCCGGTCACCGGCTGCGAGCTGGGCGTTCTTCACCTTGGCCAGGGTGTGCGCGGTGTGCACCAACGGCACCCCCCAGCGCTCCTTGGCCAGCCAGCCGACCTGCCCGGACAGCCAGTAGTGCGAGTGGATCAGGTCGTAGTGCCCCGGTGGGCGGGCCGCCTCGGCGCGCAGCACCCCGGCGGTGAAGGCACACAGCTGACCGGGCAGCTCCTCCTTGGTCAGCCCCTCCAGCGGGCCGGAGGTGACGTGCCGGACGTGCACCCCGGGGGCCATCTCCACCACCGGTGGCAGGTCACCCGAGGTGGCCCGGGTGAAGATCTCCACCTCGACGTTCGCCTCGGCGAGCCGCCTGGCGACCTCCAGGATGTAGACGTTCATGCCGCCCGCGTCGCCGGTGCCCGGTTGGTGCAGCGGCGAGGTGTGCACCGACAGGGTGGCGATGCGACGGGGCCGGGGCCACGGCAGGGCACCCCGCTGACGACCGACACCGATGTGCTGATCCGCCACGTCCGCTCCCTCTGTCACGGTTGATGCCGTCCCGCACGACCGGCGCTCCTCGGTCAACCTTCACGCCGGATGCAATCTTCCCCATCGGGCTTCGGAAATACTTCGCCCCGGGTCGCGGGCGTGACGGACCTCATCACGGGACCCGGGGCGGCCAGCCCCGCCGCCAGGGTGAGAATGGCCGGATGACCTCTGTCGCGATCGTCACCGGGGCGTCCAGCGGGATCGGCGCGGCCACCGCCCGCCGGCTCGCCGCCGAGGGTTTCCACGTGCTCGCCGCCGCCCGCCGCACCGACCGGCTCGCCGACCTGGTCGCCGGGATCGCGGCGGCCGGCGGCAGCGCCACCGCCGTGGCCTGCGACGTCACCTCCGACGAGTCGGTGGCCGGGCTGGCCCGCGCCGCCGCCGACGCCCCCGGGCCGGTCACCCTGCTGGTCAACAACGCCGGTGGGGCCCGCGGGCTCGACCCGGTGGAGTCCGGCTCGGTCGCCGACTGGCAGTGGATGTACGACGTCAACGTGCTCGGCACGCTGCGGGTCACCCAGGCCCTGCTGCCGGCCCTGGAGCGCTCCGGGACCGGGACGGTCGTGGTGGTCTCGTCCACCGCCGGTTTCACCGTCTACGAGGGTGGGGGCGGCTACAGCGCGGCCAAGCACGCGCAGACCGCCGTGGCGGGCACCCTGCGGCTGGAGCTGTGCGGCCGGCCGGTGCGGGTGGTCGAGATCGACCCCGGGATGGTCCGCACGGACGAGTTCAGCCTGAACCGCTTCGGCGGGGACGCCGGGAAGGCCGACGCCACCTACGCCGGGGTCGCGCAGCCGCTGGTGGCCGAGGACGTCGCCGAGTGCATCGCCTGGTGCGCCACGCTCCCCCACCACGTCAACGTGGACCGGTTGGTGGTCCGCCCGCTGGCCCAGGCCGCCCAGCACAAGGTGCACCGGGTCGGGCAGTGACCCGGGATGGCTGACCGGGGCCGGCAGCGGCCGGTGGGGTTGGTGACCCGGGGGACGACGAACCCGAACCGGCTCCGCCGGGTCGACAACTGGATCGTCGAGACCTGCGGCGACCGGTTACGGGCCGCCGCCGACCCGCTGGTGGTGGACCTCGGTTACGGTGCCACCCCGGTCACCGCCGTCGAGCTGCGCGGCCGGCTGGCCGCCCGGGTCCGCCCCGACGTCCGGGTGGTCGGCCTGGAGATCGATCCGGTACGGGTGGCCGCCGCCGCGCCGGCCGCCGACCCACCGGGGTTGACGTTCGCCCGGGGCGGCTTCGAACTGGCCGGGTTACGGCCCACCGTGGTCCGGGCGTTCAACGTGCTCCGCCAGTACGACGAGCGCGAGGTCGCCGACGCCTGGCGGACGGTCACCGACCGGCTCGCCCCGGGCGGGGTGCTGGTCGAGGGCACCTGCGACGAGTTGGGCCGGCTGGCCGGTTGGCTGCTGATCGACTCCACCGGCCCCCGGACGCTGACCCTGGCCGCCCGGCTGGCCACGCTGGAGAGCCCGGCCCGGTTGGCCGAGCGCCTACCGAAGGCGCTGATCCACCGCAACGTGCCAGGTGAACGCATCCACGCCCTGCTCCGCGCCCTGGACGACGCCTGGCACGCCGCCGCCGGGCTGGCCCCGTTCGGTCCCCGCCAACGCTGGCTGGCCGCCGTCCACACCCTCCGGTCCACCGGCTGGCCCGTCCTCGACCGCCCCCACCGCTGGCGCCACGGCGAACTAACCCTCCCCTGGCCCACCCTCACCCCCACCTGACCACCCCACCCCGCCCCGCCCCGCCCCGCACCCCCCGCGCCTGCCCGTGTTGATCAAGAGCTTTGCGTCAAAATCCGCCAGCAGCGTGACGCAAACCTCTTGATCACCCGACCACTCGGCCCGGCCCGGCCCGCCCCACCCCGACGGGGGCGGCACCGGTGATCAAGAGGTTTGCGTCAGCCGGCCACCCGCGAACGACTCAAACCTCTTGATCACGCCCACCGGCCCCGGCCACTCCGCCACGCACGCCGCCCCCACGGGATGGGCTCGGTGATCAAGAGGATTGCGTCACGGGGGCGGGCGAGGATGACGCAAACCTCTTGATCAACACGGGCGGGGCGGGCGGGGCCGGCGGGGTGGGAGGGGGCTGGGGTGGGTTAGAGGGTGCAGTTGATGAGGACGGGTTCGGGGTGGAGGGGGACGGCGAAGCGGGTGTGCACGCCGTCGCGGATCTCGCGGGCGAGGGCGATCAGGTCGGCGGTACGGGCGGTGCCGCTGTGGTTGGTCAGGGCCAGGGTGTGCTTGCCCGAGATGGCGGTGCCACCGGGGCCGGGGTGGCCCTTGGCGAAGCCCGCCTTGTCGATCAACCAGGCGGCGCTGACCTTCACCAGGTCACCGGGGCAGAGCCAGGAGGGGGGGTCGCCGAGGTCGGCGGCGCGCTCCCGCAGCAGGTCGTACGCCGCCCGGTCGAGCACCGGGTTGGTGAAGAACGAGCCGACCGACCAGGTGTCCGGGTCGGTGGGGTCGAGCACCATGCCCTTGCCGGCGCGCAGGGTCAGCACCGTGTCCCGGGCGGCGGTCAACGGCACCCGGTCGCCGACCTCGACGCCGAGCGAGCGGGCCAGTTCGGCGTAGCGGACCGGCCCGGACAGCGGCGAGCGGTCCAGCCGGAAGTCGACCGAGAGCACCGCCCAGCGGTCGCTGTACTTGAAGATGCTGCCCCGGTAGGCGAACCCGCAGTCCGGGGCGGCGACGGTGGTGAGCCGGTCCTCGGCGCGGTCGTACACCTGGACGGCGGTGATCCGTTCGGCGACCTCCTGGCCGTACGCGCCGACGTTCTGGATGGGGGTGGCGCCGGCCGAGCCGGGGATGCCGGAGAGGCACTCCAGGCCGGACCAGCCGTTGCCGATGGTGGCGGCGACGAGGTCGTCCCAGGGTTCGCCGGCTTCGACCCGTACGGTGACGGTGTCGGTGTCCTCGGCGACCACGGTGAACCCCCGCGACCGGACCAGCACGACGGTGCCGGGGAAGCCGGCGTCTCCGACGACCACGTTGCTGCCACCGGCCAGGACCAGCACCGCTTCGTCGCGGCGGTGCGCCTCGCGGACCCGGCGGACGATCTCGTCGGCGCTGGTCGCGGTCTCCAACCGGGTGGCGGGGCCACCGAGGCGCAGGGTGGTGTATTCCGCCAGGGCGGCCGGATCGGCGGGTTCGGCGCTCGTTGTCGGTTTGGCGTAGACGTCTGACACGCCTTTCACCCTAGGCTGAGGGGTAGCCACGGCACCCACTGGTCGCCGGGTCACCCCGGGGAGGATTGCGATGAGCAGACTGCACGCTACGAAGGACTTCTGGTTGGGAGCGCTCCGGGTCGACGGCCCGGCGTTCGCCGCGGCCGTGGCCGAGGCCCCGCCGGAGACACCCGTGCTGTCCTGCCCGGGGTGGACGGTGTCCGATCTCGCCCTGCACCTGGCCGGCCTCTACCACTGGGTGCACTCCTTCGCCGGTGCCGGTGACACCGCCCAGCCGGCCCGCCGCGACGAGACCGCCGAGCTGCCCGCCGGGGTGTCCCCGCTCCAGCTCTGGCAGCACGAGTACGACCAGCTGGTGACCCTGTTCGACACGCTCGACCCGGAGGCCCCGGCCTGGAACCCGATGCCGCAGCCGAAGAAGGCCGGTTTCTGGCCGCGTCGGGTGGCGCACGAGACGGCGGTGCACCGGTGGGACGCCCAGCTCGCCATCGCCGCCGGTGACCCGATCGAGACGAAGCTCGCCGCCGACGGGGTGAGCGAGGTGCTGGACACCTGGCTGCCGTCCGGCCGTCGGCGCAACCGGGGGCAGTGGCAGGGGGTGGTGCACCTGACCGCGACCGACGCCGCCCAGGACTGGTACCTGCGGATGCGCGGCGAGGGGGTGGCCCTGCTGGACACCGCGACGGTCTTCGGGCACGACGACCACCACGCCCGGGTGCAGGTCACCGGCTCGGCCAGCGACCTGCTGTTGGCGCTGTGGGGCCGGGTCAGCTTCGACACCCTCGGGGTGGCGGGGGACCGTTCCCTGCTGGAGGGCCTGCGCGTCGGCTGACGCCCGCCCGCCACCACATGCCGTGTACCGAGAGCGGCCGTTCCGACCGGGACGGCCGCTCTCGGCGTTCCCGGCGTGGATCGGGGTCGTTGCGCACGGCGTAGCTCCGGGACGGCCGCTCTCGGCGTTCCCGGTGTAGCTCGGGCGGGCGGCCCCGCAGTTCGGCGACGACCCGAGAGAGCGCTCTCTTGACAGGAGTCCATCGACCCACCACCCTGTCGTGAGAGCGCTCTCTCGCAGAGATCGAATCCGGGCCGACGATCCGTACGGCCCGCTCATACGCAGGTCCACACCCCACCACCCGACCTGAGAGGGGTCCGACCCATGGGTGTCTTTACCCGCCGCCGTCTCGCGGCGATCGCCCTGGTGGCCACCACCGCACTGCTCACCACCACCGCCTGCGGCGGCGACGACGAGGCCGCCGACGGCGGACCGGTCACGCTGACCGTCGACGTGTTCGGCCAGTTCGGCTACGAGAAGCTCTACCGGCAGTACGAGGCCGACCACCCCGGCATCAAGATCGTGGAGCGGGGCACCGGCGGCAACCTCGACGAGTACTCCCCCAAGCTCACCCAGTGGCTCGCCGCCGGCAAGGGCGCCGGTGACGTGGTCGCCATCGAGGAGGGGCTGCTGGTCGAGTACAAGGCCAACCCGCAGAACTTCGTCAACCTGCTCGACCACGGCGCCGCCGACCTCAAGGGCAACTTCCTGGAGTGGAAGTGGAACGGCGGGCTGACCGCCGACGGCAAGCAGCTCATCGGGCTGGGCACGGACGTCGGCGGGATGGCGATCTGCTACCGCAAGGACCTCTTCGCCGCCGCCGGCCTGCCCACCGACCGGGAGGCCGTGTCCAAGCTCTGGCCCACCTGGCAGGACTACGTACGGGTCGGCGAGCAGTTCAAGGCCAGGAACACCGGCGCGGCCTTCCTCGACGCCGCCACCAACACCTTCAACACCATCCTGTTGCAGACCGCCGGCAACACCACCGGCTACAGCTACTACGACACCGCCGACAAGCTGGTGGTCGACAGCAATCCGGCGGTACGCCAGGCGTACGACACCACCGTCGACATCATCGACTCCGGCCTGTCCGGCCGGTACGGGGCCTGGTCGGAGGAGTGGGTGTCGGCCTTCAAGCAGGCCAAGTTCGCCACCATCGCCTGCCCGGCCTGGATGACCGGGGTGATCGAGGGCAACGCCGGCCCGGACGCCAAGGGCAAGTGGGACATCGCCCAGGTGCCCGGCAGCGGCGGCAACTGGGGCGGCTCCTACCTGGCGGTGCCGAAGCAGAGCCGGCACCAGGCCGAGGCGATCGAGCTGGCCAAGTTCCTGACCAGCGCCAAGGGCCAGATCGGCGCGTTCCAGGAGAAGGGGCCGCTGCCGTCGTCCCCGCAGGCGCTCGACGACCCGGCGGTCGTCGGCTCGACCAACGCGTACTTCTCCGACGCCCCAGTCGGCAAGATCTTCGCCGCCGGTGCGAAGAGCCTCAAGCCGGTCTACATGGGCCCCAAGAACCAGGCCGTCCGCACCGAGGTGGAGAACGCCGTACGCACCGTCGAGCTGGGTCAGCGCAACCCCGCCCAGGGCTGGACCGACGCCACCACCAACGCCCGCAAGGCCGCCGCCAAGTAACCCCGTGCGGGGCGGGGTCACGGGTCCACGCCGTGGCCCCGCCCCGCGGACGGGCGGGCAGGTGCAGGCCGGGACCACGAGAGGAAGAGCACGGGAGATGGTTGTTCAGGTCGACGGTCCGCCGCCGGGGGCGGTACGGACCCGGAGCAGACGGCCCGAGCGGGAGCACCGGTTGGCCCGGCTCGACGTCAGGTACTCGCCCTACCTGTACGTGACGCCGTTCTTCCTGCTCTTCGCGATCTTCGGGCTCTATCCGCTGGCGTACACGTTCTGGGTGTCGCTGCACGACTGGGACCTGCTGGGGGTGGACCCGGCCTTCGTGGGCGCGCAGAACTACACCCAGCTGCTGGCCGACGCCGACTTCTGGAACTCGGTGGTGAACACGCTGGGCATCTTCGTCCTCTCCACGGTGCCGCAGCTGCTCGCCGCCCTGTGGCTGGCCAACCTGCTCAACCGCCGGCTGCGGGCGCGGACCACCTGGCGGATGGCGGTGCTGGTGCCCAACGTGACCTCGACGGCGGCGGTGGCGATCGTCTTCGCGGTGCTCTTCGGCCGCGAGTTCGGCATGATCAACTGGCTGCTCGACCTGGTCGGCGTCGACGCGATCGACTGGAAGGCGAACCGGTTCGCCGCCTGGACGGCGATCTCCGCCATGGTCGACTGGCGGTGGACCGGCTACAACGCGCTGATCTTCCTGGCCGCGATGCAGGCCATCCCCCGCGACCTGTACGAGTCCGCCTCCATCGACGGGGCCGGCCGGGCCCGGCAGTTCTGGTCGATCACCGTGCCGCTGCTCAAACCCACGATCATCTTCGCGGTGATCATCTCCACCATCGGCGGACTACAACTGTTCACCGAGCCCCGGCTGTTCAACTCCGGCACCAACGCGATCCGGGGCGGGCCGCTGCGCGAATCCCAGACGATGACCATGTACATGTTCGAGAACGCCTTCGCCCCGCACTACAACTTCGGCTACGGCTCGGCCGTCGCCTGGCTGCTCTTCGCCCTGATCGCGGTGGTCGCGGCGATCAACGTACTGATCCTGCGCCGGCTCGGCGGCGGCGCCCGCAAGGGGGACCGATGAACCGCATCTGGTCGGCCGGCCGGCTCACCTACCCGGCACTGACGCTCACCGCCCTGCTGTCGATCTTCCCGATCTACTGGATGTTCGTGGTCGCCAGCCGCAGCAGCGACGCGATGGGCCAGGTGCCGCCGCCGCTCACCCCCGGCGGCAACCTCGGCGCGAACATCACCCGGCTCTTCGCCAACCCCGACGCGCACTTCCTCACCGGCCTGGTCAACTCGACGATCGTCGCGGTCAGCGTCACCTTCTCGGTGGTGCTCTTCTCCACCCTGGCCGGGTTCGCCTTCGCCAAGCTGCGGTTCCGGGGACGCAACGCGCTACTCATGATCATCATTGCCACCATGATGGTGCCCACCCAGCTCGGGGTCATCCCGCTGTACCTGCTGATGACCAAGCTGAACTGGAACGACCGGCTGCCGGCGGTGATCGTCCCGGCCCTGGTCACCGGATTCGGCGTGTTCATGATGCGCCAGTACGCGGCCCAGGCGGTCAGCACCGAGCTGATCGAGGCGGCCCGGGTCGACGGCTGCCACACGCTGCGGATCTACTGGAACGTGGTGCTGCCCGCGCTGCGGCCCGCCGCCGCCGTGCTCGGCCTGCTCACGTTCATGACCACCTGGAACGACTTCCTCTGGCCGTACGCTGTGCTCAACGACCCGGAGAACCCGACCGTGCAGTTGTCGCTGCGGGCCCTCTCCGACGGTTACTACCAGGACATGTCACAGGTGTTCACCGGCACGGCGATCGCGACGCTGCCGCTGCTGCTGGTGTTCGTCGTGTTCGGCCGCCAGATCATCGGCGGCATCATGGAAGGTGCGGTCAAAGCGTGAGCGCGAGGAGTGAGCCGGTCTTGCGAGCCCCGCAGTCGCGAACGAAAGGGAGCACCGCGTGAGCGCGAGGAGTGAGCCGATCTTGCGAGCCCCGCAGTCGCGAACGAAGGAGGTAGCCGCGTGAATGAGGTTCGATTTCCGGAGGGCTTCGTGTGGGGCGCGGCGACCGCCGCGTACCAGATCGAGGGCGCGGCCCGGGACGACGGTCGCGGCGAGTCGATCTGGGACACCTTCAGCCGTACGCCGGGCAAGGTGTTCGCCGGGCACACCGGTGACGTCGCCTGCGACCACTACCACCGGTACGCCGACGACGTGGCGCTGATGGCCGAGCTGGGTCTGGCCGCGTACCGGTTCTCGGTGGCCTGGCCCCGGATCAGGCCGGACGGCACCGGCCCGGTCAACCCGCGCGGCCTGGACTTCTACGACCGGTTGACCGACGCGCTGCTCGACCGGGGCATCGACCCGATCGTCACGCTCTACCACTGGGACCTGCCTCAGGGTCTGCAGGACCGGGGCGGCTGGACCAGCCGGGAGACCGCCGAGCACTTCGCCGACTACGCCCTGGCCGTGCACGCCCGGCTCGGTGACCGCATCCGCACCTGGACGACGCTCAACGAGCCGTGGTGCTCGGCGTACCTGGGGTACGGCAACGGGGTGCACGCCCCCGGCGTGCAGGACGCCGGGGCGGCGTTCCGGGCCGTACACCATCTGTTGCTGGGGCACGGGTTGGCGGCGCGGGCGCTGCGGTCGGCGGGCGCGCAGACGGTCGGGATCACCCTCAACCCGGCGGACGTCGCACCGGCCGACCCGGACAGCGCCGCCGACGCCGCCGCGGTACGTCTCGTCGACGGCCTCCAGAACCGGATCTTCCTGGACCCGCTGACCGGGGCCGGCTACCCCGCCGACGTGCTCGAACACGTCGCCCGGATGGTGGAGCCCACGTTCATCCGGCCCGGCGACGAGAAGATCATCGCGGCGCCGCTGGACCTGCTCGGGATCAACTACTACTCACCGACCTATGTCGCGGGCCGCCCGGACGGGGGCGGCAGCAGCGCCTACCCGGGCACCGAGGGGGCGGTGGAGTTCCTGCCGGCCAGCGGGCCGGTGTCCGACATGGGCTGGCAGATCGAGCCGGCCGGGCTGACCCGGCTGCTGGTGCGGATCGGCACCGACTATCCCGGGCTGCCACTGATGATCACGGAGAACGGCGGCGCGTTCCCGGACGACAGTGCCGGCCTCGACGCCGACGGATCGGGCCGGATCGACGACACCGACCGGATCTCCTACCTCGACGGGCATCTGCGGGCCGCGCACGAGGCCATCTCCCGCGGCGTCGACCTGCGCGGCTATCTCGTATGGTCGTTGCTGGACAACTTCGAGTGGGCCGAGGGCTATCGGAAGCGGTTCGGGATCGTCCACGTCGACTATCTGAACCAGCGGCGCACCCCGAAGTCGAGCGCCCGGTGGTACCAGGAGGTGATCTCCCGGAACGGGCTGTGACGAGGCGGTGGTAACGGGTATGACGGCGGCACAGCGCCCCACCCTGGAGGAGGTCGCCCGGCAGGCCGGCGTGTCCCGGGCGACGGTGTCCCGGGTGGTGAACGGCTCCACCACGGTCGCCGAGCCGATCCAGGAGGCGGTCCGTCGGGCGGTGGCTGAGCTGGGGTACGTGCCGAACCTGGCCGCCCGCAGCCTGGTCACCCAGCGGACCGACTCGGTCGCCCTGGTGCTGCCGGAGGCGGCCACCCGGGTCTTCTCCGACGACCAGGTCTTCCCCGGGCTCATCCGGGGCGCGGCCCAGGAGTTGGAGGCCGCCGACAAGCAGTTGGTGCTGATGCTGGCCGGCTCGCCCGCCGGGCACGACCGGGTCACCCGGTACACCACCGGCCGGCACGTCGACGGGGTGCTGTTCGCCTCGCTGCACGGGGAGGACCCGCTGCCCGGCCGACTCGCCCGGCTGGGGATACCGGTGGTGTGCAGCGGCCGGCCGCTGGACGCCGCCGACGTGCCGTACATCGACGTGGACCACATCGGGGGGGTCGCCAGGGCGACCCGCTACCTGATCGACAACGGTCGCCGCCGGATCGCCACCATCGCGGGCCCGCAGGACATGGTCGCCGGCATCGAACGGCTCGCCGGCTACCGGGACACCGTCGTCGCCGCCGGCCTGCCCCAGATGATCGAGTACGGCGACTTCACCCGCGAGTCGGGGACCATCGCGATGCGTCGGCTGCTCGCCGCGTACCCCGATCTGGATGCGGTTTTCGCCGCCTCCGACCTGATGGCGCACGCCGCCCTGCGGGCGTTGCACGAGGCGGGCCGGCGGGTACCGGAGGACGTCGCGGTGATCGGTTTCGACGACATCGAGACGGCCGCCTACACCGAGCCGCCGCTGACCACCGTGCGGCAGCCGATCGTCGAGTTGGGCCGGAAGATGACCCGGCTGCTGCTGGCCCTCGCCGACGGTGCGGAGGTGGAGCGGGCGGTGGTGTTGCCGACGGAGCTGGTGATCCGACAGTCCGCCTGACCCCTGCACCGGCCTGCGCCGCCCGGTTTCCGGCCTGCCCCGCCCGGTTTCCGGCCTGGGCCGCACGCCCCGGCCACGTGAGCCGGGCCGCCCCTGCCCACCGGGCACCCACACGCGACGGCTGAACGTCGACCGCAACCATCACCCTCAGCAACATTTCGTCGACCCCACCCCACCCAAGTTCACCCGCTTTGCTCTGCTGCCATCCACGCGACAGGCACCGAGGGTGACCGACTTGACGCCGCATCCGCCCGAGCAGCAAACGCGCAGCAGCAGCTCAACCGCCTGTCGCCTCCATGGCAGCAGAGCAAAGGGAGCGAGGGTGACAGGGCAGGAGTCGACTGGGGATTACGGAGAGTGGGAAAGTCGCAGCCAGAGAAAGGTGTTACCCAGAGTCATCGGGACGACCGGTGGGGAAAAGGTGTGGCTGTGGACTCCGGCCGGTACCTACGCTCGCGGGCATGCCTGACGCCGTTGCACCGCAGCCCGTGCCGACCAGCACCGAGCGGGAGCGCCGGCCCCAGTTGCCGCCCGCCCGCGACCACGCCGCACGGTCCACCGGCCAACCGGGGGTGGGGTGGCACCTCCGCACCGCCCGGCCCGACGACGCGCCCGGGGTGGTGGCGCTGCGGTCCCTGGTCCATCCGTACCTGGTGCGGGGCGTCGTGTCGACCCGGCAGATGATCGCCCAGCCACCACCCGAGGAGAGCTGGACGGCCTGGGTGGTCGAGGCGGACGATCAGCTCGTCGGCTGGGCCTCGGCGTACCGGAACGCGCACACCTCCGTGCCGGACTTCGGGGACGTCTCCACCCTGCACGTGCATCCGGAGTACCGGGGCCGGGGTGCCGGCACCGCACTGCTCACCGCCGCGCTGGCCCACCTGGCATCGCTGCGGGTCCGCCGGGTGCGGACCTGGGTGCAGACCGACTCGCTGTCGTACGCCCGCCGGCACGGGTTCACCCCCAGCCGGGAGCTGCGCTACTCGGCACTCGACCTGCACCCGGCCCCACCGATGCCCGAGCCGCCCACCGGGGTACGGCTGCTCCCGCTCACCGGTCGCGACCCGTACCAGATCTACCTCCTCGACGCCGCCGCCGCGACGGGCGAGCCGGGTGACGTGCCGGTGGACGCGACCAGCTACTCGCTATGGCGGTCGGAGTGCTGGGACAACCCGGGGCTGGACCGGGACGCCGGCACGGTCGCCGAGGTCGACGGCACGCTGGTCGCGCTCAGCCTGGTCAAGCGGGACGGCGACCGGATGTGGTCGGACTTCACCGCGACCCGGCCGGAGTACCGGGGGCGGGGGCTGGCCCGACTGACCAAGCAGGCCGCGCTGCACCGGGCCGCCGGCAACGGAGTGCGTACCGCCTACACCTCCAACGATGAGGCCAACGCGCCGATACTGGCGGTCAACACCCGCCTCGGCTACCGGCCGGTGGCCTCCGCCTGGTCCTGCCTGCGCGACCTGCGCTGAGCGGCCCGACCACGACCGGCGGGCCGCCCACCACGGTCACGCCGTCGGCCGGCCGCCGGCTCGGCTCTCCTCGATGTGCTGGCCCAGCGAGCGGCGGGCGAGCAGCGCGGCCCCGGCGACGGCGGCCGGCATCACCAGCACCGCACCCAGCGGGATCAGGAAGCACAGGAAGACCGCCACACCGAAACCGAGCGAGGTGGCCCGGTCCGCCTTCAGCCGGGCCCGCCGGTCCGGCAGCCGCAGCCCGCGCCGGGAGAACGGCGCACCGACCAGCTCCACGGCGAGCAGCCAGCCGCCCACCGCCGCGCCGACCACCGGCACCACGGTCTGCCCGACCACCGGGATGAAACCGGCCGCGAAGAGCGGAATGCCGAACAGCACCGAGAGCCCGACCAGCCGCAGCGAGTCGACGATGCTGCGCCGCAACGACGCCCCGAACGGCACCTCCACCGCGCCCGGGGTGCCGCCGAGGCGGTCCTCCACCCGCTCGGAGATCTTCTCGTAGAACGGGTCCCCGATGACCAGGGTGACCGCGGTGAAGCCGACCACGGTGAGCAGCCCACCCAACCCGAGGAAGGCCAACCCGGCGATCACCCGGACCAGGCTGCGCGGGGTGTCCGACCAGTCGTCGGCGAACGGGGTCACCCACGCCGCCAACTCGTCCACGAAGTAGACCAGGGTGGCGAACGCGGTGACGAAGAGCGCGGCGGACAACAACGCCGGCACCACGCCGAGCAACATCAGCCCCGGGCTGCGGACATACAGGCCGAGGCCACGCACGAGCAGGCCCACGCCGCCGAAGAAGCGGCGGGTGGCACCGGTGACCGGCGCGGCGAGGGTACGGGGTCCGTTCACGACCGCAGAGCCTACTGGCCGGGGGCCACCGCCACCGGGTACCCGACGGCACCGCCCGACGGGTCGGGCCGGCAGGATACGGGGGTGCGCGCCGCCCGGTTGATCTCCCTGGTGCTGCTGTTGCAGTCCCGCGAGACGATGACCGCCGCCGAACTCGCCCGTGAGCTGGAGGTTTCCGAGCGGACCGTCTACCGGGACGTGGTGGCGCTCTCCGCCGCCGGGGTGCCGGTCCATGCCGACCGGGGGCGGGCCGGGGGTTACCGGCTGCTCGGCGGCTACCGGACCCGGCTGACCGGGTTGACGCGGGACGAGGCGGAGGCGCTCTTCCTCACCGGACTGCCCGGCCCCGCCGGTGACCTGGGATTGGCCGACGCGGTGGCGTCCGCCGAGCTGAAGATGCTCGCCGCGTTGCCACCGGGCCTGCGTGACGCCCCGGCCCGTACCGGCCAGCGGTTCCACCTGGACGTCCCGGGCTGGTTCCGCGAGTCCACCCCGCCCCGCTGGCTGACCGAGCTCGCCCGGGCGGTGTGGCGGGACGGGGTGGTCGCCCTGCGGTACCGGCGCGGCGACCGGGAGGTGACCCGCCGGGTCGAGGCGTACGGGCTGGTGCTCAAGAGCGGCACCTGGTATCTCGTGGGCCGGGTCGACGACACGATGCGCACCTACCGGGTGGACCGGGTGCTCGACGTCGTCGCCGACCCCGCGACCTTCACCCGGGACGACGGCTTCGACCTGGGCGGCTACTGGCGGGAGCAGGCCGAGGCGTTCCTGCGGGACATGCTCGCCGCCCGGGTCACCGTGCGGCTCAGCCCCGCCGGTCTGCGCCAGCTCCGCTTCCTCGCCGACACCCCCTTCGCGTACGACGAGGCGTTGGCCGCCGCCGGCACACCCGACGGGCAGGGTTGGGTGGTGACCGAGCTGCCCGTCGAGTCCGTCGAGGTGGCGTACCCGCAACTGCTCGGCCTCGGCCCCGAGGTGGAGGTGCTCGACCCACCGCAGCTGCGTGCCCTGCTCGCCGACGCGGCGGCCCGCTCAGCCGCCCGCTACGGCGTCGGCCCGGACCACCCGACCCGCTGACGGCGACCGGGCCGACGAGCCGTCAGCGGTAGCCGGTGACGTCGGCGGGCCGGTCCGTCTCGACCACCTCGGTGAGGTAGCGGAAGGCGTCCGGCCGGCTGCCGTCGAGGTCGGTGAAGCCGTACACCCGGGCCAGTTCGCCGGCCGAGACGGACGCCTGGTTCCAGCGGGCCCGGTCCTCGTCGGCGGCCAGTGCGGCGACCGCCCGCCCGACGAAGGCCGGGGTTTCCGAGATGAGGAAGTGCGGGTCCGTCGCCGCGCCGTCGCGCCAGGTCTGCTCGGTCACCCCGAAGTGCTCCAGCATCGCCTCGGAGCGGATCCAGCCGGGGGTGAGTGCCACGGCGGTGCACCCGTGCGGCGCCAGCTCGTGCCCCCAGCTGTACGCGAGCCGGGTCACCGACACCTTCGCCAGGTCGTAGAAGACGGACAGCCGGTAGTGCGTGTCGTTGTACGCCCGGGTGCCGTCGCCGATCTCGACGACCAGCCCGCCGGGGCGGCGGATCAGCAGCGGCAGCGCGAAGTGGCTGGTGACGATGTGGGTGTCCACCGCCAGCCGCAGGGTGCGGAACCCGGCGTCCAGCGGCTGCTCCCAGACCGGCTTCTCCCAGGTGATCAGCGGGTCGGCCCCCCACACGTCGTTGACCAGCACGTCGAGCCGGCCCTGTTCGGTGTCGATCCGGGCCACCAGGTCGCGTACCTGCTCGGGCACCAGGTGGTCGACCCGGACCGCGATGCCGGTGCCTCCGGCGGCGGTGACCAGCTCGGCGGTCTCCTCGATGGTCTCGGCGCGGTCCAGCTCGGAGCGGCCGGCCCGGCTGCTGCGGCCGGTGGCGTAGACCGTCGCCCCGGCCGCGCCGAGCTGGACCGCGATCTGCCGGCCCGCGCCCCTGGTCGCGCCGGCCACCAGCGCGACCTTTCCTTCCAACGGTGTCGTCGTCATACCGTCGAGGGTGGCAGTGATACCTGACAACCGAAGTCCGGTTTCGCGGAGCAGTTCGGTCCGGCATGCTCCCGACATGCACCTGCTGCTCTCCGGGATCGTCGGCTCGGTCGCCTACGGGCTGGCCGGCCCCGGCTCCGACGTCGACCGGATCGGTGTCTTCGCCGCCCCGACGGTGGCCTTCCACGGCCTGCGGCCACCCCGGGAGTCGGTGGTCACCACCGACCCGGACGTCACCCTGCACGAGGCCGGCAAGTACGCCCGACTGGCGCTGAGCGGCAATCCGACGGCCACCGAGCTGATCTGGCTGCCCGAGGACTGTTACGAGACCCGCACGGACCTCGGTGACCGCCTGATCGCCATCCGGTCGGCGTTCCTCAGCGCACCGCGTGTCCGCGACGCCTACCTCGGCTACGCGAGCCAGCAGTTCCGCAAGCTGACCACCCGAGACTCGACGGTGGGCGGCCGGCGGCGCTCGGCCAAGCACGCCCGGCACCTGGCCCGGCTGCTGCACCAGGGGCGGACCCTCTACGCCACCGGCGTGCTGGAGATCCGGCTGGCCGACCCGGCGTGGTTCCGGGAGTTCGGTGAGCGGGTCGCGGGCGGCGCGCTCGCCGAGGCGGAAGCGCTGGTCGCCGAGGCGGAACGGGACTTCGACCGGCTCCGCACCCCGCTGCCCGACCGGCCCGACGAGGCGACGGTGGAACGCTGGCTGCGTGCCGTCCGCGCCGCCCACCTGCCGCCGCCGGACTGACCCACGGCAGCCGTTGCCGGGGTCCGTACCGGGCCCGCGACGAGGCGATCAGACTGATTCCACCCCGAGCTGGGTGGTGAGCAGCAGGGTGTCGGCGTTGAGCCAGTAATCGGTGATCAGGCCGTGCCTCGTCCGCAGCGTGTCGGTGCCCGTGAAGCGGACCGTGGTGCCGGGCGCGGCTGTCGCCCCGGGGAATCCTCCGCCGTACGTGCCGTCGGCGACCCACCGCACGACCACGTGGCTGCCGTCGATGATCGGGCCGACCTCGACGGTGAAGCGCAGGTCGGGGAAGGCTCCCCGGATCTGGCCGATCAGGTCGACCATGCCGGCCGGGCCGTGCACGGCGCTGCCGTCGCCGCCGTCGAGCAGCGCGGCCCGGACCCGGACGTCCGGCGCGATGAGGTGCTCGGCCAGCGCGTAGTCGCCGTTCCAGAGTTGGACCCAGTCGCGGGTCACCTGCTGCTGCGTCCGGCGGGTGTCGTCGGGCCTGTCGGGCCGCGGGTGGGTGGTGGCGGTGCCGCCGGCCAGCGCGGGAACGCTGCTGCCGGTCAGCACGCCACCGGCGATCAGGAGCGCGGTGAGGGTGACGGTGGACCTGCGGTTCATGATGACTCCTCCATGAATGAGATCAGCTCGCTTTAGTTATAGGCTATAACTTAAGTGATTTGACGTCAACACGAGCGGAGTAGCGGAGTGGTGGCGGGGCGATCGGGGGCCTGCCGGTCCGGGCACACGGGCGGCAACGGCGGCAGGCGGGGCCGCACAGGCGGCCGGGCGGGTCGAGGGCGGGCCGGAGGCGGGCGGGCCGGAGGCGGGCGAACGCCTGGAACGAGCTTGCCGGGGCCGGCACCGGGGACATCCGTCCACACCGGACTGCCAGCTCGGACCCGGTGGACCGCCGGATCCCGACCGGGCGGAGGCCACGGGCGGAGAGGACGCGTCCCGGGCCCGGCCCGGGGCTAGTCGTTGAGGAAGGTGGAGATCCGGTCCCGCAGGTCGGCGCGGTCGGTCCAGGCGAACCCGGGACGGTCGTAGACGTGCAGTGTCGCCTGCGGCAACGCGTCGGCCAGCTCGGCGGCGATGTGGGTCGGGTGCAGGTCGTCGCCGACGCAGCCGATCACCAGGGCCGGTACGGTCACCCCGGCCAGGGCGGCGAGGTCGGCCAGCGGGGACTGCTCCGGCAGGTCGGACAGACCGGCGGCGAGCCCGTCCCGCAGCAGCTGGTCGAGTCGCTGACGCAGGTAGGCCCACCCGGCCGGGGTGTTGCGGACCGACGGCGGCAGTTCCAGGGCGACCACGTCCGCCACGGCCGAGGCGTCGCCCCCGGCGACCGCGTCGAGCAGGTCGGCCAGTCGTTGCCGGGCGACCGGGCCACGCGGCCGGTCGAGGACGGCGGGCAGCAGGAAGACCAGTTTCTCGAACCGGTCCGGGCTCTCGACGAGCAGCCGGCACAACGCGCCCGCGCCGAGGCTGGCGCCGAACGCCCGGGTGGCGCCGCTGAGGTCCGCCACCGCCCGCAGGTCGCGGGCCAGGTCGAGGTAGCTCCACGGGCCGGGCGGGGCGTCGGAGCGGCCGTGCCCCCGGAACTGGAAGAAGACCCGTCGGCCGGTGACGGCGCTGCCGAACGGGCGGGTGGTGGCGATACCGTTGCCGAATCCGTGGGCGAACACGGTGACCGGGTCACCGACGCCGGTGACCAGCCGTTCCAGCTGTACGTCGTGCGGGGTGGCGACCAGCTCGGTCTCCGGTTCCGGCAAGGCGGGTCGCCCGGTACGCGGTGCGCCGGGCCCGGGCCCCCAGGTGCGGGGTCCGCCGTCCGGCGGTGGCGGCCAGCGGAAACCCCTCACCAGAACCCTTTGCCGTCGTGCAGGTCACGCAGCCCGACCCGGACGTCCAGCAGGTAGATCAGGCCGGCGGCGATGCCGATCAGCCCGAAGATGCTCAGCGCGCCGAAACCGAGCAGGGTGAGCAGCATGCAGACGGCCAGGATGGCGATCCAGCCGCCCTTGGGGAGGGTGCCGATGGCCGGGAAGGCGTCCGAGCGCTGGGTGAACGCGTGCACCAGCGAGATGCCCTGCACAGCCAGGGCGAACACGAGCAGGATCAGATCGATCACGTAGACGAGGTGGAACACGAAGATCGGCGCGGCGATGGCCATGCCGGCCAGCATATGCCGACGGCCCCGGAAACGTCCGTCAGGACGCCCCCGGGGCCGGTGTCGGCGACGGTCACTCGGCGGCCGGGCGGGTCCGCTTCGTGGTCTTCGGCTGCTTCGCCGTCGGGTCGGTGGCGACGGGCTTGGCGGCGGCCTTGGTCGCGGCCGGCTTGGTCGCGGCCTTGGTGGCCCGGGGCCGGGTGACCTTGGCTGCGGCCGGCTTGGCCTCGACGACCTGCGCCACGTCCGCCGGGGTCGGCGGGTGGTCCGTGTCGGCCTGCGCCACGGCGGCCGGGGTCGGGGTGCGGTCCTGGTCGGTTCCGGCCTGCGCCCCGGCCGGGACGGTGGCGTCGGTCGCCTCGATGTCGGCTTTGACGGTCTCGGCGGCCTCCAGCACCCCGGCACCGACCACCCGCTCACCCCGGGCGATCAACGCGCCGTACGCGGCCAGTGCCCGTTCCTGGGCCGCCTGCGCCCCGGCGAGCACCACGGCGGCGTTGCGGGTGGCGGCACCGCGCAGCTTGTCGAGGTCCAGCTCGGCGCGGAGTTTGTCCAGGTCCAGCTCGGCACGGAGCTTGTCCAGGTTCAGCTCGGTGGGCGTGGCCTTCTCGCGCAGGCCGGTGGCGGTCAGGTTGGCGGTACGGAAGGTCTCGGTGGCCTTCTGGCGCAGCTCGAACCCGGTCACGACGGCCTTGCCGCCCCACTCGGCGGCGACCTTGGTGCCGTCGGCGACGACCCGGTTGCCCAGCTCGCTCACCACGGTCGGCAGCTTGCGCAGCTGCTGGATGGCCAGTTCCCCGGCACCGGCGGCGGCGTAGACGGGGGCCGGAATGCGGTTGGTCTTCGGCTGGGTCATGACAACTCCTCCTCGGCCGCTCCGGCGGCCTTGTCGTTGCTGGTCGTGGGCGCGGCATCCGCCGTGCCGTCATGGGTGCCGGCGGTGGGCGCGGTGCCCACCCCACCGGTGGTGGGTGCGGTGCGCGTCCCACCGGTGGCGGGGGCGGGGGCGGTGCCCGCCTCGGTGACGGCGACCGATTCGAGGACGGCCTCGGTCGGGGTGCCCTCCGGGGTGACCGGTCCGGTGGCGGCCGGCGTCACCGTGGCCGCCGCCTCCGTCGGCCCGGTCGGCGTCGGTACGGCGTACGCCGAGGTCGGGGCGGCCGGTCCGGGGCCGGCGTCCGGTCGGTCCACCGCGGCGGCGGTCCGATCGGTGACGACCGGTTGATCCGTGCCGGCGACCCCGTCGGTGACCGTCTGGTCGGTGCCGGGGCGGTTCGTGCCGGCCGGCTCGTCCGTGCCGGATTCCGCCGGGGCGGGCTGGTCGGCGGTGGCCTCGGACAGCCGGGTGTTCTCCCGCCGGAAGGTCTCGTATATCTGGCTGAGCGACTGTTTCTGCGCCATGGTCAGGTCGGGGTCGATCGCGATGGCGGCGAGCACTCCCTGACCCTCCTTGTCGTCGAGCAGCCCGGCCCGCAGGTACATCGCCGGGGTGGAGACCCGCAGCGCGCTGGCGAGCTGCTGGAGCACCTCGGCGCTGGGCTTGCGCAGGCCCCGCTCGATCTGACTGAGGTAGGGGTTGCTCACGCCGGCCTGCTCGGCGAGCTGGCGGAGCGAGATCTTGGCGTTCCGCCGCAGGTCACGGATGAATCCGCCGACGTCGGGTAGATCCTTGGGTGCGGCCATACCCCAACGGTAGTCCGCGCTGCTAGCTCCAGCAAGCAAAACGCTAGCCAGAGTTAGCAAGGTAACAGGAGGCAAAGTACGTTGCGGCCCGGGATGTCCGGTCGTAACTTGCACGGCGTGACCCAACAGATCGCTGTCAACGGCACCACCCTCGGCTACGACGAGGTCGGCACCGGCACGCCGGTGCTCCTGCTGCACGCGGGCATCGCCGATCGGCGGATGTGGCGCGAGGTGTGCGCCGCCCTCGCCGACCGGCACCGGACGATCGCGCTGGACCTGCGCGGCTACGGGGACTCGGCGCTGCCGCCGGAGTCCTTCGCCCACCGCGACGACGTGGTGGCGGTGCTGGACGCGCTCGACATCGACCGGGCCGCCCTGGTCGGCTGCTCCTTCGGCGGGGCGGTGGCGATCGACACCGCCCTGGCGTACCCGCAGCGGGTGTCGGCCCTGGCGCTGTTCGGCACCGCCGTCTCCGGGCACGAGTGGTCGCCGGACACCGAGGAGTTGTGGGACCGGCTGGTCGGTGAGGTCGACGAGGAGGACCTGGCGGCGAGCGCGGCCGGCGAGGTCCGGTTCTGGGTGGTCGGCCCGCACCGCCGTCCGGAGGATCTCGACCCGGCGCTCATCGCCTTCGCCGAGGAGTCGGACCGACGGGCCCTCGCCGCCGAGCAGGCGTTGAGCGCGGTCGACGTCGTCGACCTCGACCCGCCCGCCATCGGCCGCCTCGACGAGTTGGACCTGCCGGTCCTCGTCACCGCCGGTGCCGTCGACATCCCGGACATCATCCGGCTGGCCGACCGGATCGCCGCCGAGGCTCCCCGGGCCGTCCGCCTGCCCGACGTCCCCGAGGCCGCGCACCTGGTCCCGGTGGAACGCCCCACCGAGGTGGCCGAGGCCCTCCGCGCCTTCCTGCCCTGACCGGTCCCGCACTCCGGGCCCGTCCCGCACCCTGGTGCGGCCCGGCCACGGATCGCCCGCAGCTCACCAGACGGGACGCACTCCACCGACCGGAAGGGCACCGCCGAGCAGGGGAACCTCGGCGTACTCGGTGAGGACGGGGGCCCGCACACCGAGCCGGCGCAGCGCGGAGACCAGCACCGGCATCCGGGCGCGGGCGGCACCGTCGTCGATCTTGAGGGTGACCGCGCCGACGCCGGGCAGCGCGGCCGCGATCACCCCCTCCGCGCCGATCTTGGCCAGCATTCCGGGTACGCCGCGCATCAGCCGGGTGTCGTCCGCCACGGTGCCGCCGACCACCTCCGGGTACGCCCGCATCGCGTCCGCCACCGTGCGCTCCGGGGAGCCGGGCTCGGCGGCCACCAGCCGCAGGTAGGCCCGGGCCAGCCCGGTCAGCGAGACCGCCAGCACGGGCGCACCACAACCGTCCACGCCGACCGCCGCCGCCGGCTCGCCGGTGAACTCCTCGATCGTGGCGGTCAGCCGCTGCTGCAACGGGTGCTCCGGCCGCCAGTACCCGTCCACCGGCCAGCCGGCCGCCAGGCAGGTCAGCAGCATCCCGGCGTGTTTACCGGAGCAGTTCATCGCCAACCGGCTCGGGCCACCACCGGCCCGCAGCACGGCCTCCCGGGCCGCCTCGCCGAACGGCAGGTCGGGCGGGCAGTGCAGGGCCCCCGGGTCCAGGCCCGCGGAGCCCAGCAGCGCGGCCACCCGGGCCAGGTGGAACTCCTCACCGGCGTGGCTGGCCGAGACCACCGCGACGTCGGCGGGGTCGGTCACCGCGAGCCCGGCCCGGAGCATCCCGAGCGCCTGCAACGGCTTGCTGGCCGACCGGGGAAAGATCGGCGAGACGCCGTCCCCGGCACCGGCCACCGTCGCTCCGGCGGCGTCGAGCACCACCACCGAGCCCCGGTGCACACCCTCCACGAACCCGGACCGGACCACCTCGGCGAGCGGCTCGCCACCCTCGTACGTCTTGAACACCTGGCGAAGGTACCGACGGGGTCCGGCACCCCCGACACCCGGGTGACCTGCGACGTCGACCACCGGCGTACAGGAGTGCCGGGGCAGGCGCGGCTTACCGGGCGGACCTGCCCCGGCCGGGCCCACGGCGGCCCCGACCCGGAACCGCAGCACCGGCCGGACCGGTCCGCCGGGCGGGCGGCTAGCGGAACAGCAGCTGACGGGCTTCGGTGGTGGTCAGCGGGGGGCGCTGGGCGAGCTGCGCGAACCCGACCGCGCGCGCCACCAGCTGCATGTTGGACTCCACCGGGCGACCCTTGGCGTACGTCACGGTGTCCTCCATGCCGACCCGCAGGTGACCGCCGGTGGAGAGCGATGCCAGCAGCACCGCGATGGTGCTGCGACCGACGCCGGTGGCCGAGAAGGTGGTGCCCGCCGGCAGGTCACGCAGCATCTGCTGGGCGGCGACCAGGGTGGCGGTGGTGCCCGGCATCCCGCCCGGCACCCCCATCACGAAGTCGACGTGCACGTGCCCGCCGTGCGGCAGGCCGTGCCGGTCCAGCAGGCGTTGCAGGGCGGTGAGGTGACCGAGGTCGAAGATCTCGTACTCGGGGAGGATGCCGCGCTCCTGCATCCGGGTGTGCAGGTCGACGATGAACTCCCACCGGTTGAGGAAGACGTCGTCGCCGAAGTTGACAGTGCCCATGGTGCAGGAGGCCATGTCCGGCGCGGCGTCCAGCACGGCCAGCCGGTCGGCCTCCGGATCGGTCACCGCCCCACCGGAGGAGAGCTGCACGATCAGGTCGGTGCTCTCCCGCAGCGCCGCCACGGTCTCCCGCAGCCGCCCCTGGTCGAGGGTGGGCCGGGCCTGGTCGTCGCGGATGTGGACGTGGATCACGGAAGCGCCGAGCGCCTCGCACTCCTTGGCGGTGAGCAGCAACTCGTCGAGGGTCACCGGCAGCGCCGGCACCTGCTCCTTGGCCGACTCCGCGCCCGTCGGGGCAACCGTGATCAACGTCCCTGTCGTCATGCCGGCGATGGTAGCCGCCCCGGCCGCCCCCGGTCGACGCCGCAGGCCGATCCGACAGGAAGAACCGCACATCAGGAGAGAAGGACGCGAAGAAATTCCCGCCGAACCGGCCGGCGGTAGGCATCCTTACTTCACCGACGAGCACGACCGGAGGCGGACCCCGGCCGGGCCACGCCGGGAAGCACGGACCATGCCGGAAAGCACGGACCCACCGGCCGGGCCACGCCGGGAAGCACGGACCCACCGCCCGGGATGGGCTACTCCGGGTCGATGGCTGCGGCGGTGTCGCCCACCGACAGCCGGGCGTCGTCGGCGAGGTTGCGTTTGACCACGGCGAGCGCGACCTGACCCAGCTCGTAGTGGTGCACGGCGGTGCCGACGAAGCCGACCGTCCGGCCGTCCAGGGTGACCGGGGTGCCGGACGCCGGCAGCTGATCGGTGGTCACCCCGTCCAGGTGCAGCAGGACGAGCCGACGCGGCGGCCTGCCCAGGTTGTGCACCCGGGCGACGGTCTCCTGCCCCCGGTAGCAGCCCTTGTCCAGGTGCACCGCCGGGGCGATCAGGCCCGCCTCGGCGGGGATCGTCCGGTGGTCGGTGTCCACCCCGACCCGGGCCCGTCGGGCGGCCACCCGCACCGCCTCGTACGCCCACAGGCCGGCCGGGGGGACGCCGTGCTCGCGCAGCGCGGCGACGACCTCGTCCAGGGCGGGCCGGGGCACCAGCAGGTCCACCCCCAGCGGGACCCGACGGGCCCAGCCACCACCGGTCAGCGGCTGGACGTCGTACGAGACGGTGGGGCGGGGGGGCAGCTCGCCGGAGCGGAACTTCGGACCCGGCACCGCGAGCACCTCGGGGGCGGTCAGGCCGGTGACGCCCAGCGTGGCGACGGCGTCGGTGGCCTGCGGCCCGACCAGCGACAGCAGCGCGTGGCCGGCGGTGGCGTCGCGCGGCTCGACCTGGCTGAAGAACCGCATCTTCTCCAGGTACGTCAGCAGGTCGGCGGTCATCCCCGGCTCGGTGTCCAGCCAGGTGGTCGTGCCGTCCTCGGCGACCATGGCGTGCTGCTCGACGTGCCCGTGCGGGCTGAGCACCAGCAGTTCGGTGCCCTGGCCGGGGCCGAGCGCGGCGAGGTGCTGGCTGGTCAGGGTGTGCAGCCAACCGATCCGCTCCGGGCCGGTGACGGCGATGACACCCCGGTGCGAGCGGTCCACCAGACCGACCCCGGTGGCCAGGGTGCGCTGCTCGCGCATCGGGTCGCCGTAGTGCGCGGCGACGCCCCGCACCCCGGCCGCCCGGTGGCCGGCGTCCGGCTGGTCCCGGCTGGCCTCGTCGATCGCCTCGACGGCCACCGCTCCCGCGATGTCGATCATGTTGGTTCCCCGTCCTCACAGTTGCCGCAGACGCCGAAGAGCGCCACGTGCCCGATGTCCACCTGGAAGTTCCGGTCGGCGGCGAGCCGGTCGGCCAGCGGGCGCATCAGCTCCGGGTCGATCTCGTCGACCGCGCCGCACTCCCGGCAGACCAGGTGGATGTGCTGGTGCTCACCCGCCGCGTGATAGGTCGGCGAGCCGTGCGACAGGTGGGTGTGGGTCACCAGGCCGAGCCGTTCCAGCAGCTCCAACGTCCGGTAGATGGTGGTGATGTTGACCCCGGCGGCGACCTCCCGGACCGCCGTGTGCACCTGCTCGGGTGTGGCGTGCCCCAGGTCGAGCACGGCCTGCAGGACCAGTTGCCGCTGCGCCGTCAGTCGCAGCCCACGCGAGCGGAGCATTTCCGCCAGGGAGGATTCGGACACCGTCCGATCATAGTTCGGCCCGCGCCGGTCACCGCCCGCCCGCCACCGGGCCGCCGGGCGGGTCACGTCACCGGGTTCGGGGGTGCGACGGGTCACGCCGTTAGGCTCGGCGGTCATGGTGGCATCGAGGGTCGCCGTGCTCGGTCGGGGCGTCGTCCCCGCGACAGAGCCGGTGCTACGCGGGAACGACCTGGGTGTGCTGCGCGGGGACGGGCTGTTCGAGACGATGCACCTGCGCGGCGGAAACCCCTGGTTGCGTACCGCCCATCTGGCCCGGCTGCGGGCCGGGGCCGCCGCCCTGGAACTCCCGCTGCCCCCGGACGGGGCGCTCGTGGAACTGCTGGACGGCATCGCCACCGGCTGGCCCACCGAGGTCGAGGGCGCATTGCGCCTGGTCTGCACGCGGGGGCCGGAGGGGGGCGGGCTGCCCACCGTGTACGCCACCCTGACCGAGGTGCCGGCCGCCACGAAACGGCTCCGCGACGTCGGGGTCACCGTCGCCACCCTGCCCCTCGGGGTGCCGGCGACCGCCCGCCCCGAACTGTCCTGGCTCCCGGCGGGCATCAAGTCGATCTCGTACGCGACCAACAGCGCCGCCCGCCGCTGGGCCGCCCGCAGCGGGGTGGACGACGTGCTCTGGGTCTCCACCGACGGCTACGTGCTGGAGGGGCCCAGCGCGAACGTCATCTGGCTGGACGGCGACACGCTCTGCACCGTCCCGGCCGCGCGTACCGGCATCCTGCCCGGCACCACCTGCGGCTGGCTGCTCGACCACGCCGCCGGGCTGGGCCTGGGGCGGGCCGAACGGATGGTCACCCCGACCGGGCTGCACGCCGCCGCCGGGATCTGGCTGACCTCCTCGGTACGCGGTCTGGTCGAGGTCAGGTCCCTCGACGGCACCGGCCGCCCACCCGCCCCGCACACCCCCCGCCTCCAGGAACTGCTGGGCTTCGCCTGACCGGCCCGACCCGTGGGTTGGCGGAGGTCAACCGCCGGGTGGCTGAGTCCGGTTGGCGGGGTGGCGGAGGGTCAGCCGGCGACCCGGACCAGGCGGGCCGACAGGTGCGGGGAGAGGCTGTGACCCACACCCGCCATCTCCTGGGCGTAGAGCAGCGCCCCCTCCACGATGCCGAAGAGCCGGGCGCCCGCCGTCACCTCCTTGGCCGTGGCGGTACGCACCACCGCGTCGGTGGCGAACTCGATCTGGGTGCCCGTGCGCTTGCCGATGTGCAGCTCCATGATCCCCGTCGGGGTGGTCATCAGCGCTTCCAACTCGTCGGTGACCCGCTCACCGTCCAGCACCGGACGCCACCAGCCCACCTCACGCCCGGCCGGACGGATCGGCCGGCTCTCCTCGTCGAGCAGCCACGCCCGCGACTCGTAGAACAGGAACGGCCGGCCGTCGTGGCTGATCCGGATCTCCTGGGCGTAGTCGAAGTCCTCGATGGTGGGGAACCCGCCCCGACCCCGGCCCCGCCACACCCCGACGTACGGCAGCAGGCCGTCCAGCGCCGGGTGCAGCTTCGGACCGACCCGCAGGTCGTGGCTCTCCTGGTAGGGGTACTCCTCGACCGGCGGCGCGTTCAACCACGGCGGCTGAAGGGGATTCTCGCTCACCGGCTCTCCTTCGTTCGCGACTGCGGGGCTCGCAACCCCGGCTCGCTCCTCGCGCTCACCATTTACCTCTCGACAGGCGTACGGCCAGGTAGACCAGGCCACCGGCGAGCGCGCCGAGGCCGGCGACCAGCAGGCTGACGAACCCGATCTCGGTAACCATCATGGTCATCCTATGCTGGGTCCCATGGGCCGCACTCTCGTCGTCAAGGCCACCGCCGGAGCGGACGCCCCGGAGCGGTGCGCGCAGGCGTTCACGGTGGCCGCCACGGCCGCCGCCGCCGGGGTGCCGGTGTCGCTCTGGCTGACCGGTGAGTCCGCCTGGTTCGCCGTGCCCGGCCGGGCCGAGCAGTTCACCCTGCCGCACTCCGCGCCGCTGGCCGACCTGCTGGGCGTCATCCTCGCCACCGGGCAGGTCACCGCCTGCACGCAGTGCGTCGCCCGCCGGGACATCGGCCCGGACGACGTGCTGCCCGGCGTCCGGATCGCCGGGGCGGCCGTCTTCGTCGAGGAGGCGATGGCCGAGGGCGCGCAGGCGCTGGTCTACTGACCAGCCCACCCGCCGGCCTCACCGACCCGCTGGCCCGCCGCGCCCTGACCGGCGCCGCGAGCCCACCGGTCCGCCGACCGCGCCGACGTCCACCGTTCGGCCGACACCGTTCGCCCGTTATGCACGCACTGCCGATACTGAACCCAATTGTCGTTTTGCTGCCTACCATTCGGGGGTGAGCCAGGCGACGGAGGAGTTCTTCGCATCGTTGCCGGCGCGCGCCCCGACGATCCTGCGCGCCCCGGTCACCGGCACCCTCCAGATCGATCTCACCACCGACAACCGCACCGACCACTGGCTGGTACGGCTCAGCCCCGGCAGGGCCGTGGTCGACCGGGCCCGGGGCCCGGCGGACGCGGTGTGGAGCAGCAGCGCCGACCTCTTCGAACGGCTGGCCACCGGCACCGCCCAGAGCATCTCGGCGGTGCTGCGCAACGAGTCCACGTTCAGCGGGAACGTGATGCTGTTCCTGGTCTTCCGGCAGTTCTTCCCCACCCCGCCCGGCGTCCGCGACCCCCGGGAGACCGCCCGCGAGCAGACCGGGCGGGCCTGATGCAGCAGCGGGTGAGCATCCTCGACGGCAACACCTTCCTGGTCTGCGACAGCAGCGGGGACGTCGAGCCGTCGTTCGACTTTCCCACCGGGATGTTCTCCTTCGACACCCGGTTCCTCTCCACCTGGCTGCTCACCCTCGACGGGGAGCGCCTGCACGCCCTCTCGGTCGACGACGCGCACTCCTACCAGACCCGGTTCTTCCTCGTCCCCGGCGAGCCGACGCACTACCTCGACGCCAAGGTGTCGATCATCCGCAGCCGGTCGATCGGCGGCGTCTTCACTGAGGAACTCTCCGTGCTCAACCACTCCGGCCGGGAGGCACGGTTCCAGTTGCGGCTGGAGATGGGCTCGGACTTCGCCGACCTGTTCGAGATCAAGCACCAGCGGCCGAAGAAGGGTCGGACCAGCGCGGAGGCCGGTGAGAACAAGCTGCGGCTGACCTACCGCCGCGAAGCCTTCCACCGGGAGGCGCTGATCGTCAGCAGCACCGACGCCCACGTCGACGAACGCGGGATGACCTGGTCGATCACCGTCGAGCCGCACTCCGGGTGGAGCACCTGCGTGACCGTGACGCCGATCATCCACGGGGCCCGGGGCGAGGACGTCCGGGCGATCACCGCGCTGGGCGCCGCGCGCGGTCCGGCCGTCATCCGTGACGAGCAGGAGGCGCTGGTCGGGCGGGCCCCGCAACTCGGCTGCGACTGCGAACCGCTCGCCGGGGCGTACCGGCAGAGTCTGCACGACCTGGCGGCGCTGCGGTACGAGTCGATCACGTTGGGCGTCCGGCTGCTCGCCGCCGGTCTGCCCTGGTTCATGACCCTGTTCGGGCGGGACAGCATGCTCACCTCGTTGCAGGTGCTGCCGTTCCTGCCGGAGCTGGTCCCGCCGACGATCCTGATGCTGGCCGGGCTCCAGGGTTACCGGCTCGACGACTTCCGCGACGAGGAACCCGGCAAGATCCTGCACGAGCTGCGGTACGGCGAGACCGCCGGCTTCGAGGAGCAGCCGCACTCCCCCTACTACGGTGCGGCCGACTCGACCCCGCTGTTCGTCATCCTGCTCGACGAGTACGAACGCTGGACCGGGGACGCCACGCTGGTCAAGCAACTGGAAACCCCGGTCCGGGCCGCGCTGCACTGGATCGACACCTACGGCGACCTGCTCGGCACCGGTTACGTCTGGTACCGCAGCCGCAACCCGGAGACCGGCCTGGAGAACCAGTGCTGGAAGGACTCCTGGGATGCCATCTCCTACGCCGACGGCCGGCTGCCCGGCTTCCCCCGCGCCACCTGCGAGATCCAGGGGTACGCCTACGACGCCAAGCGGCGCGGGGCGCGGATGGCCCGGCTGTTCTGGAACGACCCGGAGTACGCCGACCGGCTGGAACGGGAGGCGAAGGCGCTCAAGGAACGCTTCAACCGGGACTTCTGGATTCCCGAGAAGAACCACTACGCCCTCGCCCTGGACCCGGACGGCCGGCACGTCGACTCGCTCACCTCCAACATCGGTCACCTGCTGTGGAGCGGCATCGTCGACGAGCCCCGGGCCGCCATGGTCGCCGAGCACCTGCTCGGCCCGAGGCTCTTCTCGGGTTGGGGGGTACGCACCCTGGCCACCGACGAGGGCCGCTACAACCCGATCGGCTACCACGTGGGCACGGTGTGGCCGTTCGACAACGCCTTCATCGCCTGGGGTCTGAGCCGGTACGGCTTCCGTGAGGAGGCCGGCCGGATCTGCGAGGCGATGATCAACGCTTCGCGGTACTTCGACGGGCGGTTGCCCGAGGCGTTCGCCGGTTTCGACCGCACCCTCACCGACTATCCGGTGCAGTACCCGACGGCGTGCAGTCCGCAGGCGTGGTCGGCCGGCACCCCGCTGCTGCTGTTGCGGGTGATCCTCGGCCTCGAACCGCAGGGCGAGCATCTGATCATCGATCCGTTGGTGCCGGAGGGGATGGGCCGGGTCGAGCTGCTGGACATCCCGGGCCGATGGGGTCGGGTCGACGCCCTGGGCCGCAGCCGCACCCCGCACGACCACGATCACCGCGACTGACCCGGCAACGGACGGACCGGCGGGCCGGGCGGGCCACGGCCTGATCAGGCGGGGCAGGCGTCGACCCGATCAGGCAGGCAGCCGGGCGGTCAGGCGGGGCAGCCGGTGGAGGCGGAGAGCCGCAGCTGCGCGCCGGTGCCGTCGGCCAGCACGGTGGTCGGGCCGCTGCGGTAGGCGTACACCTCGGGGAGGTCGACCACCGGGGGGCCGGCGGCCAACGGGCGCAGGCCGGTCAGCGCGGCCGGTGCGGCCCCGGCCGTGACGGCGACGGTACGGGCGGTGCCGCCGCCCGGGCAGGGGGCGGTGACCGGTTGCGGGGCGGTCTGCGCCGCGCGGCCCAGGGCCGCCAGCGCGGCGTCCAGCGTCGGATCGGCCGACGCAGCCGGGGGTTGCGGATAGCCGGCGCCGACCGGGCGGCACCCGGTGTCGGCGGTCAACCGGACCCGGCCGCCGCTGGTGACCCGCCCCTGCACGGTGACGAACCCCCCCGCGTCGGCGCGCAGCCGGGGCCCCGCCGAACCGGCGCGCACCCCGGCCCGCCAGTCGGCCGGCAGCCGGTCGGCGACCCGGTCCAGCAACGCCCGCTCGCCACCCTCGGCGACCAGCACGTCCAGCCCCCGGCTCAGGGTCGCGCCGGCGGACATCGGGGTGATCCGGCAGCCCCGCTCGACCTGTGGCCCGGTCAGCGCCCAGGCCCCGTCGCCGACCGCCGCGACGAGTTGACCGAGGGCCCGGTCCACCACCGGGCCGGCTTCGGCGAGGGTGCGCTGCTCCCGCACGGTCGGCGCGTCGTTGCGCGCCGACCACCAGGTGAGCACGCCCAGCAGCACCGCCCAGGCCACGGTCACCGCCAGCAGCCAGCGCAACCGGCGGCGCGGCGCGGACGGACCGGGCGGTGGGGCGTACCCCGGATGGACGGCACCACTCACCGGATCATCGTGTCACGGCCCCACCGCAGGCCGGCCGGGCGGTACGCCGAGCCGGTAGCCGACACCGCGCACGGTCTGCACCTGCGGGCAGCCCGGCACCGCGCGCAGCTTGCGGCGCAGCCGCTTGACCGCCGAGTGCAGGATCGCCGCGTCACCCAGCCAGGCACCGCCCCAGACCGAGCCGAAGATCCGTTCGTAGCTCCAGACCGCCCCCGGGTCACCGGCCAGCCGGGACAGCAGCTCCCGCTCCAACCGGGTCAGCGCCAACGGCTCCCCCCGCCAGGTGACCAGGTGTCCGGCCGGGTCGACGACCAGGTCGCCGCAGCGCACCGGGGTCGGCCCGGTCGGTGGCGCGGCGGACGCCGACGGGGTCGGGAAGAGCATGGCGCGTAGTTCGGCCAGGTCGGCACAGATCACCACCGGGCCGAGGTCGTCGAGCCGGCGGACCACCCGCTCCCGGACCGAGACGTCGGCGCTCACACAGACCACGAACGGGATGTCGACACCGGTCACACGTCCTCCCCAGGAGCGCACCTGCCGCCCGCTGCCGACGGTCCCGTCCGCCCACGACAGGTGCCGACGCGGCTGGATTCAGCCTAACGGTCAGCGTGGCGCCTGGTTACTGACCAAATACTGACCGACCCGATCCATTGATCAGTATGCTTCTCCGGCTGAGCATGATGCACAGCGGCCGTGGGGGGCCGGCCCTCCAGCACCCACCACCGGCCGTCTCCCCCAGCCGCTCCGCGTGGCCACCACCACGGCACACGCGGCCGGGTCCGAACCGATCGGGCCCGACGACGTGGGGAGGAACAGCGTGCTCAGACGACCGACCGGACGACCGTCCCGGTGGCGATTGGTGGCCGCGCTCGCGGCCGGACTGTTGGGCCTCACCGCCCAGCCCGCACTACCCGCCGGTGCCGCACCGGCCACGCCCCGGGCCACCGTGGACCAGCAGGTCCTCGACGGACTCGCCGACGGCACCGAAACCTTCCTGGTCTACCTGCGCGAGCAGGCCCCGCTCGCCGACGCGGCCCGGCTGCGCAGCCCGGACGCCCGCGCCGGTGAGGTCCACCGACTGCTCACCACCACCGCCGAGCGGACCCAGCGCGACCTGCGCGCGGTGCTCGACGACCGCAAGGCCACCTACACCGCGTACTGGATCGCCAACGCGCTCCGGGTGACCGGCGACCGGGCGCTGCTGGACGTCGTCGCCGCCCGTCCCGAGGTCGCCCGGATCTCCCCGACCCGCAGCTACCCGCTGATCCGCCCGGTCCGCAGCACCGACGCCCGCGCCGGCACCGACGCCGTCGAGTGGGGGTTGACCAACATCGGCGCCCCCCGGGTCTGGGACGAGTTCGGCGACCGGGGTGAAGGCCTGGTCGTCGCCAACATCGACAGCGGCGTCCAGTTCGACCACCCGGCGCTGGTCAACTCCTACCGGGGCAACCTCGGCGGCGGCACCTTCGACCACAACTACGACTGGTACGACCCGGCCGGCATCTGCCCGCAGGACGCCCCCTGCGACAACAACGACCACGGCACCCACACCATGGGCACGATGGTCGGCACCGACGGGTCCGCCAACCAGGTGGGGGTCGCCCCCGGCGCGAAGTGGATCGCCGCCAAGGGCTGCGAGTCCAACAACTGCTCGGACGCCTCACTGCTGGCCGCCGGCCAGTGGGTGCTCGCCCCGACCGACCTCAACGGCCAGAACCCCCGCCCCGACCTGCGCCCCGACATCGTCAACAACTCCTGGGGCGGCGACGGCGGCGACCTGTGGTACCAGCAGACCGTGGCCGCCTGGCGGGCCGCCGGGATGTTCCCGGTCTTCTCCGCCGGCAACGACGGCCCGGCCTGTGGCAGTGCCGGCTCCCCCGGTGACAACTCCAACGCGTACGCGGTCGGCTCGTACGACGTGAACAACAACATCTCCGGCTTCTCCGGCCGGGGCAACGCCACCGACCCGGCCGGGTTGAAGCCGAACATCGCCGCGCCCGGCAGCAACGTGCGCTCCAGCGTCCCCGGCAACGGGTACGCGTCGTTCAACGGCACCTCGATGGCCGCCCCGCACGTGGCCGGCACGATCGCCCTGGTCTGGTCGGCCGCGCCCAGCCTGCGCGGTGACATCGGCGCCACGGAGGCACTGCTCGACCGCACCGCGACCGACGTCGACGCGACCACCTGCGGGGGCACCGCCGCCGACAACAACGTCTTCGGCGAGGGTCGGCTCAACGCGTACGAGGCGGTCCGGCAGGCCCCGCGTGGGCCGGTGGGCCGGATCAGCGGCACGGTCACCGACACCGCCGACGGTGACCCGGTCGCCGGTGCCACCGTCGCCGACGGCGACCGCAGCACCACCACCGGCACGGACGGCCGGTACACCCTGACCGTGCCGGCCGGCGAGACCACGCTGACCGTGTCCGCGTACGGCTTCCGCACCGCGACCGGCACCGTGACCGTCCCGGCGGACGGCACTGTCACCCGGGACTTCGCCCTGACGGCGACCCCGACGGTCACCGTCTCGGGTCGGGTCACCGACGGCTCCGGGCACGGCTGGCCGTTGTACGCCACGATCGAGGTCGCCGGCCGGCCCGGCGCACCGGTCTTCACCGACCCGGTGACCGGCCGGTACTCCTTCACCGTGGCCGGCAACTCCGACTACAAGCTCACCGTCACCGCGAAGTACCCGGGCTACCGGACGGTGACCAAGGACCTGACCGTCGGCGCGACGGCCACCACTGCGGACATCCCGGTCCCGGTCGAGGCGGCCTGTGTCGCCGCCGGTTACACCGGCAGCCTCAGCGCGCCGCTGCTGTCGCAGAGCTTCGACGGCACCACCGCACCGGAGGGCTGGTCGGTGCGCAACCGCACCGAGAAGGGCGGCTGGGTCTTCAACGACCCGGGTGCGCGGGGCAACCTGACCGGCGGCACCGGCGGGTTCGCGATCGTCGACAGCGACAAGCTCGGCACCGGCAACACCCAGGACACCGACCTGATCGCCCCGCCGGTCGACCTGTCCGCCTCGGCCGCTCCGCTGCTGCGGTTCCGCAGCGACTGGCGGGCGGTCGGGATCAGCGACACCGCCGACGTGGACGTCTCCACCGACGCCGGGGCGAGCTGGACGAACGTGTGGCACCAGACCGCCAGCCGGCGCGGCCCCCGCGTCGAGGAGGTGCCGCTGACCCCGGCGGCCGGCGCGACCGGGGCGCTGGTGCGCTTCCGGTTCAAGGGCACCTTCGCCTGGTGGTGGCAGGTGGACGACGTCCAGCTGGTCAACCGGGACTGCACCCCCGTGCCGGGTGGCCTGGTGGTCGGCAACACCACCGACCGCAACACCGGCGCGGCCGTCAACGGGGTGACGGTGACCAGCGTCGACCGGCCCACCGACACGGCCGTCTCGGCGGCCACCCCGGACGACCCGAACCTGCCGGACGGCTTCTACCACCTCTTCTCGGGGCTGACCGGCGCCCACCCGTTCACCGCGTCCCGGCCGCCGTACACCCCGGTCACCCAGCAGGTGACGGTGGTGGCCGACAGCACCCGCCGGGCCGACCTGGCCCTGGCCGCGGGGCGGCTCACCGTCAGCACCACCACGATCGAGGCCCACCAGCCGTACGGCAGCACCCGCAACGCCAAGGTGACGGTCCGCAACACGGGCTCCGCCCCGGCGACCGTGGAGCTGCTGGAACGCGGTGGCGGGTTCGAGGTGCTGTCCACCGGCGGCGCACCGCTGCGGGAGCAGGTGGTCAAGGGGATCAGCACCGGCCGTACCGGTGCCCGGTACGGCGGCGGGAACGCCGACGCCGCGCCGCAGGCCGACGACGCCTGGACGCGGATCACCAACCTGCCCGCCGCGATCTACGACAACGCGGCGGCCAACCTGGACGGTAAGGTCTACTCGGTCGGCGGCGGTGGTGACACCGGCAACGAGCGCAAGGCCTGGGTGTTCGAGCCGGCCACCGGCGTCTGGACGGCGCTGCCCGACCTGCCGCACGCCCGTTCCAAGCCGTCCGCCGTGGGTATCAGCGGCAAGCTGTACGTGCTCGGCGGCTGGGGCGACGGCACCGGTGCCGAGCCGACGGTGGACGTCTTCGACCCGGCCAGCGGTTCGTGGAGCACCCTGGCCGGGGCGGTCAACCCGGCCCCTGCCGCCGCAGCCGGCACCGCCGTGGCGGGCGGCAAGGTGTACCTGGTCGGTGGCTGCGTCGACACCACCTGCACGGAGAGCAACAAGCTGGTGGTGTTCGATCCGCGTACCGGGACGTTCCGGGCCGGAGCGGCCTACCCGCACCCGGTCTCCTGGCTGTCCTGCGGCGGGATCGGCGCCCAGGTGTACTGCGCCGGTGGCGTCGCCGACGACGAGTACACCGACGCCTGGCGGTACGAGCCGGCGTCGGACACCTGGAGCCCGCTGCCGAACCTCCCGGTCGACCTGTGGGGCTCCCAGTACGCGTCGGCCGGCGGCATGCTGGTGCTGGCCGGCGGGGTGACGGGCGGCTCGACGTCGGTCACCAACCGGACGGTCGGCTTCGACCCGGTCGCCGGGGCGTGGCGGAACCTGCCGAACGCCCAGTTCAACAGGTACCGGGGCGCTGCCGCCTGCGGGGCGTACAAGATCGGTGGTTCGCCCAGCTCGTTCGTCGGCTCGGCGGACAGCGAGCGGCTCGGTGGGCTGGAAGGCTGCGCCGACGCCAGTGACCTGCCGTGGCTGTCCACCGCACCGACCAGCTTCACGCTGGCCCCGGGGGCGTCCCAGACGGTCACCGTCACGCTGACCGCCACGGCGGCGGCCGGGGTGCTCCAGCCCGGGGCATACTCGGGTGAGCTGGGGATCACCTCGGACACGCCGTACCCGGTGTCGTCGGTCGGGGTCGAGATGAACGTCTCGCCACCGAACAACTGGGGCAAGATCCAGGGCACGGTGACCGGGGTGACCTGCGGCGGCCAGACCGTCGGCGTTCCGGCCACGATCCGGCTGAACCTGGTCAACTCGACCACCGGCACCACGCTCACCGCCGACGCCCAGGGCCGCTACGCCTGGTGGCTGCCCAAGGGCAGGTACGAGGTGATCGTGGCGAAGGACAGCTGGGTGCCCCAGGTCCAGCGGGCCGTCGTGGAAGCAGGCATCGTCGGCACGCTCGACTTCCGCCTGGCGCCGACGTCGACCTGTGCGGGAGCACGGGCGTCCGGCCTCTGACCGGACAGCCGCACTGACGGTGGCCGTCGACCCCTCCCGGGTCGGCGGCCACCGCCACGTCCCCCGGCGACCGGGGCGCGAGGGGGTCCAGCGACCGAGGCGCCACTACTTCATGGTTGTAGTGGCATCAGAGCGGGCGGATACCACTACAACCATGAAATTGAGTCGATCATGGAGGGGGCATCCGGCCGCGAGGAGGCATCCCGCCGTGGAGGGGACATACCACGGCCCGAGGAAGCGTCAACCGCCGTCAGGGCTTACGCAGCCACGTCGCCGGGTCGGTGATGTAGATGCCCTTGCCCTGGTGCCGGCTGATCACCCCGAGCGCCTCCAGCCGCACGTTGACCAGGTTGATCGTCGACGGGCTGACGCTGAACCGGCTGCACTGCTCGCTGATCGAGGGCAGCTTGTCGCCCGGTTTGTACTTACCCGACCTGACGTCGGCGACGATCTCGTCGGAGATCCGGATGTAGTCCGGGGTCGCAGGCATGGCACTCCTCGCGTGGCACCCGCGATTCGATCACGCTCTCATCACGGCACGCAACTACGCACTGCAACCAGTCGTTGACTCTCTCAAGTTCCTCAAATAAGTTGGTCGGCGAGCACTCCTCGCGTGGCAACGAGCAGGGCTCTCCCCCGGTCGGGGCGGGTGACGACGCTGGAAGGGAACCCGCCCGCCCCGACCACCTTCCACGGCAGCGCCATCCCGCTGCCCCTGCGGGAAAGGTGGCCCATCATGTGCAGGTTCCTCCGACTCCTCCGCCGGCACCGGTCGACCGGTGCCGGCCGGCCCAGGAAGACCACAACCGACTGGTCGTGGTCGACCACGACCGACCAGCCCAGGGCAGTCACCGTTAACCGACCCAGCGAGACCACAACCGACCGGCCCCGGTCGACCACGACCGACCAGCCCAGGGCAGTCACCACCAACTGGCCCGGGGCGACGAGAACCAACCGGCGCAGGGCGTTCCATCGACCCCCGATGACCACCGCCGGGTGGGTCGGGGCAGCGGGGCGGCAGAACACCGGCCACCACCACGGGCCGGCGGCACACCACCACCAACCGGTGGCACACCACCACCAACCGGTGGCACACCACTACCAACCGGTGGCGCACCGGCCGCTCTGCACGAGCCAGGTGCGGCAGCAACGGTTCCGGCGGTCCCGGCACGGGCTGGACCCGGCCGAGGTGGACGGGTTCCTGCACCTGGTCGCCGACGAGCTGGCGGTGCTGCACGCCGAGCTGGCCCGTACCCGGGAGGAGAACGCGCGGATCAAGGGTGCGCTGCGCGACTGGCAGTCCCGGTTCGCACCCCGGGTGGTGCGGGCGTGACCACCGCGACCGAGCGCGAGCGGTACGTCGTACACCTGACTGTCGCCGCCGACGACCTGCCGGCGGCGCGGCTGCTGGCCCGTGCGATCGGGCGGTCGCTGGCGTTCCTGCCGGAGTTGGTGCTCGGTGAGACGACCGTCTCCGAGGAGGGCGGGTCGCAACCGCAGCATCAGGTCTTCTGCGACAGGCGGCTCGGTGGGCGTCGCCGCTGCGTCCGGCGGGTCGATCACCAGGGCGGCTGCACCTCGTGACACCGCCGGCCGGGCGAAGGCCCGGTGGGCTGGCGGGCGACAGGCACCTTGCGCCTGCCGGGCGGCGGGCACTCGCGCCTGCCGGGCGCGGACACCCGGGTGCCGGGCGGGCCGCCGGAGGGTGCGACGGCCCGGGGCCGGTCACCCCGGGTGGGGTGACCGGCCCCGGGCCGATCGATGCGTGGGTCAGGCCACCGTGACGGAGACCTCGTTGATGCCCCGGTTGGCGGTCACGGCGGTGTCGCCGTTGCCGTGCCGGGACAGCGCCCGCAGGGTCCAGTTGCCCGGCGCGGCGAAGAACCGGAACTGCCCGGTCGGCGAGGTGACGACCTCGGCGGTGAACTCACCTGTCGAGTCCAGCAACCGGACGTACGCGCCGGGCACGACGTCGCCCGACTCGGCCAGCACCTGGCCGGTGATGACGGTTTCCTTCTCCAGGTCCAGGCTGGCCGGCAGAGGCGCGGACTGGTCCGGCGCGGCGCAACCGGCGGCGGTGGGAGCGGTCATGGCTCAGGCCTCCCCGGGCTCGTCGCCGAGCGCCACCGGCACACCGACCAGCGAGCCGTACTCGGTCCAGGAACCGTCGTAGTTCTTCACGTTGGGGTGGCCGAGCAGCTCCTGCAGGACGAACCAGCTGTGCGAGGAACGCTCGCCGATCCGGCAGTAGGCGATGGTCTCCTTGCCGTCGTCCAGCCCGGCGTCGGCGTAGATCTTGCGCAGCTCGTCGTCGGACTTGAAGGTGCCGTCCTCGTTGGCCGCCTTGGACCACGGCACGCTGATCGCGGTCGGGATGTGCCCGGCCCGCTGCGCCTGCTCCTGCGGCAGGTGCGCGGGGGCCAGCAGCCGGCCGGCGAACTCGTCGGGGCTGCGCACGTCGACCAGGTTCTTGGTGCCGATCGCGGCGACGACCTCATCGCGGAACGCGCGGATCGAGGTGTCCGGCTCCTGCGCGACGTACTGGGTGGCCGGGCGGGTCACCGCGTCCTTGACCAGCGGACGGGCGTCCAGCTCCCACTTCTTGCGACCGCCGTCGAGCAGCTTGACGTCGCGGTGGCCGTAGAGCTTGAAGTACCAGTACGCGTACGCGGCGAACCAGTTGTTGTTGCCGCCGTAGAGGACCACGACGTCGTCGTTGCCGATGCCCCGCTCGGAGAGCAGCGCCTCGAACTGGGCCTTGTTGACGAAGTCCCGGCGGACCTGGTCCTGGAGGTCGGTCTTCCAGTCGAGCTTGATGGCACCGGCGATGTGGCCGGTGTCATAGGCGGAGGTGTCCTCGTCGACCTCGACGAAGACGACGCCCGGGGCGTCGAGGTTCTTCTCGGCCCATTCGGCCGAGACGAGTGCGGTGTCGCGACTCATCAGATCACTCCCTGGTGAGGATGGGTGGTGAGCCAGCGCGGGTGGTGGAGATCGGTGATGTCGCACCATGCGCGGGACCCATAGAGGAACGGATCACGGGTTCGTGCGACGGCGCCGCTGCCGGGCGTTTCGGAGGGTGGGCACCGCAGGGTCAGTGGGACCCCGGGTGCAGTGGCCGCTGGGCGGCCGGAGACAGCCCCGCCGTCAGATGACGGAGCGACACAGGCAGGTGGCCACGCGGCACAGGTCGACCGCGCGCCGTTTGGTGAGGTGCGTCCCCATGGTTTCGGAGCCTACCAGCCGTCCCGGAGAGTGCCAGGGGCCGACCACCATACGGGACGCGGCCCGGCCTGCCGGGGAACCCCGGGGACGGGCCGCGTTCAGAACTGAGCGGTGGGTCAGCTGGCCGAGTTGATCGGGACGTCCTTCGCGTCGGCGGTCACCGTCAGCCCCTCCGGGCGCGGCTCGACCTTGCGGACGTTGAGCTGGAACGGCAACTCCGGCAGGGGCACGTCGACCGAGATGCCCCGGGCGTAGTTGTTCAGCAGGGTCCGGGCCAGCGGTACGTTCGGCAGCCCCTGGGCGTTCAGGTCGCTGAACTTCAACGCCACCTTGCCGCCGTCGGCCACGGCCACCTCGGCGGTGCCGGTGACGGTGAGCTTCTGGCCGAGGATGTCGACCGGCGCGGTGACGGCCAGCTTGCCGTTCTGCTCACCGAGCTTGAGCCCCGGCCGGTCCAGCAGCTTGGCCAGGCTGTCGTAGGTGACCGTGCCGGTGCCGGCCACCGTCTCGGCCACCACCTCACCCTGCCCCGAGCGGATGGTGTCCAGCGAGGCGCGCACGTTGCGGGCGTCCACGTCGAGCCGGGGCAGGCTGACCGCGTTGCCCTCCACGGAGCCCTTGACGTCGGTCAGCACGATCGAGATCCGCTCGTACCGGCCGTCGACGACCTGAGTGAGGAACGGGAACCCGCCCACGTCCACCTGGGGCGGCGCGGAGCTGGCGTTCTGCTTGGCGACCTCCTGGGTGACCTGGTCGGCGATGGCCCGTTCGGCCAGGCCGGCCGCCACCCGGTCGGCCACCACCAGCAGCCCGCCCAGGATCAGGACCAGGACGACCAGTACGACGAGCCACCTGCGCCCGCGCCGCCGGGGCCGCTCCTCGTACGTCTGCGCCACGCCCGTCTCCGTCCGTCGTCGCCGTCGCCGTCCCGCGACGTGCCGTCGTGGCCGTCGCGGTCCCGCGACGTGCCGTCATCGATGCCGCCGCCCGCGGCGCACCGCTACTACCCGAGCGCCGTCGCGCCCAACCGCGCCGCGCGCCCGCCGCCGTCAACCGGCGTCAGAGAAAGAGCACACACATGGCGTACGCCGCAGGAGCGGCCAACGCGAAGCCACCCAGCGGGCCCTGCATGTGCCGGGCGATCCACATGGTGGGTGGTTCGCCCGCCATCAGCCGGCCCGCCTCGGCGTAGCCGACGGCGAGGTCGGCCAGCACGGCGGTGGCCGCGGTGACCAGCCCGATCAGCGCGGCGCTGGTCGGGGTGAAGCCCACCAGGTAGCTGCCGAGCAGGGCGCTGGTGAGGGTGCCGGCCATCGCGCCGACCACCACCCCGGCGGCACCCCGGGGCACCTGCGGCGCCAGCCGGGGCCAGGCCAGCACGGCGTCGGTGAGCCGGGCCACGGTGAGGGCGACGCCGGTGGCGACCAGGCAGACGGTGATCGCCTGGGTGCCGGCGGGAATCCGGCTGAGCGTGATCAGGGTGGCGAACGCCACCACGCCGACCACGATCAGCAGCGTGGTGCCGAGCGAGTCGGTCACCCGGACCCGGTCCACCCGGCGGACGAGTTGACCGAGCACGCCGAGCAGGAACCCGCCCAGCGCCACGAACCCGAGCGGGGCCAGCCCGGCGACGTCGGTCTGCACCGCGGCGACGTCGGCCGCCGCGGCGACCACGCCACTGGTCAGCGCGACCAGCAGCAGCGCGGGTGGGCGCATGGCCATGGTCCAGGCCAGCACGAAGAGCAGTTGGACGCCGAACACGATGACCGCGAACGGCAGCCGGTGTCCGGGCCCGGCGGTCTGCGCACCGAGCACCAGGCCGACGCCGAGCAGCGCCGCGAAGCCGGCGACGGTCAGCGAGAGCGGCCGGTGCACCTCGACCGGCTCGATCGGCTCCTCGTCCGGCTCGACGTCGTCGTCCTCGCTCCGGCGCGGGGCACCGCCCTTACGGAACCGGCGCGGGCCACGCTCGCGGCGGCTCCCGGTGTCGTCGTCCGGGGCGGGGCGCGGCCCGGGTGCGGGTCCGCCGGCCGGGCCGGCGGGCCCGTCGGGGGCGCCGTCGGCCCACGGGTCACGGCCGGTGTCGGGCGAGGTGGAGGGAAACACGCCCCGATCGTGCCAGACCGACGGGGTCCGGCGGGGATCACGGGGCGTCCGGCGGGGGATCACGGTTTCGGCGACGTTAAAACCTGGGCGGTGATCACGGGCAGATCCGACAAACAGGAAAGGACGCCGGGGTGACGACGGGGCGATCGGTTACGCTCAAGCCGTTACCCGCCCGTCAGCGACGCCGGGACCCACGCAAGTTCTCAGCGCCCCGCCCACCGGCGGGTCAGCTGGTCGCGTGCGGCCATTGAGCCGCCGGGACGGAGGTGATCGTGTGGAGCTCCTGCTGCTGGTGACCGCGCGTGCAGGTGAGCCCTCGGCGGTGCTGCCGGCACTCGACCTGTTGCCGCATTCGGTGCGTACCGCGCCGCGCGACGTGCGCACCCTGGTTTCCGGGCCCAGCCCGGACGCGGTGCTGGTCGACGCCCGGTCGGAGTTGAGCGAGGCCCGTGCCACCTGTCGCATGTTGCACGCCACCGGCCTGGGTGTGCCGCTGGTCGCGGTGGTCACCGAGGCCGGCCTGATCGCCCTCAACGCCGACTGGGGCGTCGACGACGTGATCCTGGCCGGCGCGGGCCCGGCCGAGGTGGAGGCCCGGCTGCGGCTCGCGGTGGGCCGGCTGAGCAACGCCACCTCCGGGGCCGGCGGTTCGATCCGGGCCGGCGAGCTGAACATCGACCCGGACACCTACGCCGCCAAGCTCAAGGGCCGGCCGCTCGACCTCACCTACAAGGAGTTCGAGCTGCTGAAGTTCCTGGCGCAGCACCCGGGCCGGGTGTTCACCCGGGACCAGCTGCTCCGCGAGGTCTGGGGCTACGACTACTTCGGCGGCACCCGCACGGTGGACGTGCACGTCCGACGGCTGCGGGCCAAGCTCGGCTCGGAGTACGAGTCGATGATCGGCACCGTGCGCCAGGTGGGTTACAAGTTCGTCGTCCCGCCGTCGTCCCGGTCCCTGCCGGAGTCCGAGCCCGCGCCGCTGCCGGTCTGATCCCGGTCCACAGCACCACCGGCCGGGAGCACTGTTTCCGATACGCCCCTTTTGCACCTGTTGTCGGCTCTATTCTTATTGCCGTAATCAGCAGGAGTGAAAGGGGCGACGGTGCGTGCACTGACCACGGGGGCGACGAGCGGGCCGTCCCGTCATCCTGACCGGTGGGGGCACTGATGCGCCCCCGGTCGACCGGTGGGACCGTCGGCGTCGTCACCCTGGTGCTGGCCGCCCTGCTCGGGTCCACCTACGCCCTCGGGCGCAGCATGACCCCGGCCCCACCCCGGCAGCCGATCGGCGCGTCGACGCAGATCGGCGGCGCCCAGTACGGCGAGCAACCCGCCGACCCGGACGCTGCACCGACCGGCCCGGACGACACCGGCCCCACCGGCGCCCCCACCGCCGACGGGACCGATCCGGACTCGGCCCAGCCGGCCAGCGGCGGCGACGGCCCGTTCGGCAGCCACGCCAGCACCGGCACCGGCGAGGTCGCGCTGACCTTCGACGACGGTCCGGACCCGACGTACACGCCGCAGGTGCTGGACGTGCTCCGCGCGTACGGGGTCAAGGCGACGTTCTGCGTGGTCGGCGAGAACGCCCAGGACCATCCGGAGCTGCTCCAGGCGATCGTCGCCGACGGGCACACCCTGTGCAACCACTCGTGGCACCACGACGTGCTGCTCGGCAAGCGCTCCCCCGCCCTGATCCGGGCCGACCTGATCCGGACCAACGAGGCCATCCACGCCGCCGTGCCGGACGCCCGGATCAGCTACTTCCGGCAGCCCGGCGGGGCCTGGACGTACCCGGTGGTGTCGGTCGCCGAGGGGCTGGGGATGACCCCGCTGCACTGGACCGTCGACCCCAACGACTGGCAGGTCCCCGGTGCCGCGAAGATCACCACGGTGGTCACCCGGGACACCGGGCCGGGCGCGGTCGTGCTCATGCACGACGCCGGTGGCGACCGGCAGGGCACCGTGGACGCGCTGCGCCGGATCCTGCCCGACCTGCTCGCCCGGTTCCGCCTGGAGGCGCTGCCGCCCGGCGGGGCCAACTGAACCGATCGACGGGCGGGACGACCGGGCGGCTCCCGCTACGGTGATCAGATGAGCAGCGGCGAGTCGACGACCGACCGGTTGACCCAGAGCGACCGGCTCACCCCGGCCGAGGTGACCGAGGTGCTGGCCCTGGCCCGCCTCGCGGGCGACACCGACGGAGCCGACCCCTTCGACGAGCACACCCTGCTGCGGCTGCGCGACCCGCAGGCGGCAGCCCGGCACCTGAGCACCCACGCCCCCGACGGCACCCTGACCGGGTACGCCCACCTGGACACCACCGACCCGACGTCCGGTGTCGGGGTGGAGCTGGTGGTGCGCCCGGGTTTCCGGCGGCGGGGCACCGGACGGGCGCTGGCCCGGGGCGTACTCGCGGCGACTCCCGGACCGGTGCGGGCCTGGGCGCACGGCGACCACCCGGCCGCCGCGGCGCTCGCGGTCGACCTGGGCTTCGCGCGGGCCCGGGTCCTCTGGCAGTTGCGCCGCTCGTTGACCGACCCGGTGTCGGAACCCCACCTGCCCGCCGGGGCGACACTGCGGTCCTTCCGCCCCGGCGAGGACGACGACGCCTGGCTCGCGCTCAACGCCCGCGCCTTCGCCGGGCACCCGGAGCAGGGCCGGTGGACCACCGCCGACCTGCGGGCCCGGCTGGCCGAGCCGTGGTTCGACCCGGCCGGTTTCCTGCTCGCCGTCGACGCTGCCGGGCGGCTGCTCGGCTTCCACTGGACCAAGGTGCACGAGCGGCCCGGCTCGGCCCGCATCGGCGAGGTCTACGTGGTGGGGGTGGACCCGGACGCGCACGGTGGCGGCCTGGGCCGGGCGCTCACCACCGCCGGGCTGGCCTACCTGCGGGACCGGCGCGGGCTGGACCGGGTGATGCTCTATGTCGACGAGTCGAACACGGCGGCCGTCTCGCTCTATGAGCGGCTCGGTTTCGCCCGCTGGTGCGGGCACGTGAACTACCACCTGGGCTGACGCTCTCCCGTCCACTCCACCCCGGCCGGTGACCGGCCGGGGCACGACCGGTGCGGTCTCCGTGCGGTAACGGCGGGGCCACGCCCGGATAACGGCTGCCCGGATATATCGCATCAATGCGGATACCGGGACGGCAGTTCACCTAACGGACAACCCTCCCTCAGGCAGCGGTCACCTTCCCGGCCGGGGCTGTTCATGCCCCGTTCACTTCCGACCGGCGAACCGTCTACCTGGCACTTCTAGCTTTCGTGTCAGCCGGTCAGCGCGCCGGCACTCGGGCCCCAATCCGGGCGACCTGACCAAAGACGTGAAGGGAAACCCCTCAGGTGAAGCTCCAGCGGCACGGCGCCATTGCCTGCCTCGCTCTTACCGCGGTCCTCGGCCTCAGCGCCTGCGGCTCGGACAACAACGAGCCGGCCAGCGCCTCCGCCTCCGGCTCGGCCAGCGCGGCCGACTGTGGCAAGGGCACCCTGAACGCGCAGGGCTCCTCCGCGCAGAAGAACGCCATGGCCGAGTGGATCAAGGCCTACCAGCAGAAGTGCGCCGGCACCACGATCAACTACGAGGCCAGCGGCTCCGGCGCGGGCATCCAGGCGTTCATCGCCGGCACCGCCGACTTCGCCGGCTCCGACTCCGCCCTCAAGCCGGAGGAGCAGCCGCAGGCCGACGCCAAGTGCACCGGCGGCGCGGCGCTCAACCTGCCGATGGTGATCGGCCCGGTCGCGGTCGTCTACAACGTCGGCGGCCTGGACAACCTCCAGCTCAAGCCGGCCACCCTGGCGCAGATCTTCGCCGGCAAGGTCACCAAGTGGGACGACCCGGCGATCAAGGCCGACAACCCGAACGCCACGCTCCCCGCCACCGCGATCCAGACGGTGCACCGCTCCGACGAGTCGGGCACCACCGACAACTTCACCAAGTTCCTGTCGAAGACCGCCGCGACGGACTGGACCTTCGGCAACAACAAGGCGTGGAAGGCCCCGGGCGGGCTCGGCGCCCCCAAGTCCGACGGTGTCGCCGCCAAGGTCAAGAGCACCGAGGGCACGATCAGCTACGTCGAGTGGTCGTACGCCGAGAACTCCGGCCTCAAGAAGGCCAAGGTGCAGAACGGTGCCGGCGAGTACGCCGAGCTGACCGCCGAGTCGGCCGGCAAGACCATCGCCGGGGCAAAGATCGAGGGCCAGGGCGACGACCTCAAGATGTCGATCGACTACGCCACCAAGGAGGCCGGGGCGTACCCGATCGTCCTGGTGACCTACGAGATCGTCTGCAGCAAGGGCATCGCCGCCGACAAGCTGCCGCTGGTCAAGGGCCTGCTGGGCCACGCCGCCAGCACCGAGGGCCAGGCCGAGCTGGTGGAGCTGGGCTACGCCCCGCTGCCCGACTCGGTCCGCACCAAGGTCGAGACCGCAGTCAAGAACCTCGGCTGACCCTCCCGAGCGACAACACCTCCTCAAGTCGAAGCGAGCGAGCAGATGGGTGAAACCCCTCACCGCTCGGCACACGCCGGCACCGGCGGGCATGCCGTGACCCAGGGTCACGAGCGGTCCGCCGGTGCCTCGGCGCGTGTGGCCGAGGCACCAGTCAGCACCCGTACCCCCCACGACGACGACCACGGCCTGGGCGGGGGCGGCGGGCTGCCCCGGGCCCGCGCGTTCGGCGCGGAACGGGCGTTCCGTGGCGTGACCCTGGCCGCCGGTGTCACCGTGCTGGTCGTCATCGCGGCCATCGCGGTCTTCCTGGTCGCCAAGGCCGTGCCGGCGCTGCGGGCCAACAGTGCGAACTTCTGGACCTTCGAGGGCTGGTTCCCCAACGACGATCCACCCACGTTCGGCATCGGCGCGCTCGCCTTCGGCACCCTGCTCACCGCGCTGCTGGCCCTGCTGGTCGCGGTGCCGGTGGCGCTGGGCATCGCCCTCTACCTGTCGCACTACGCGCCGCGGCGGCTCGGCACCGCCCTGGGCTTCGTGATCGACCTGCTGGCCGCCGTGCCGAGCGTGGTGTTCGGCCTGTGGGGGCGGGACTACCTCGTCGGGCCGGTCGCCGACCTGTCGGCCTGGCTGAACCAGTACTTCGGCTGGATCCCGATCTTCGGTGACGGCCCGTACGGCAACTCGATCCTGCTTGGGTCCCTCGTCCTGGCGATCATGGTGCTGCCGATCATCACCTCACTCTCCCGCGAGGTGTTCCTCCAGACCCCGACCGCCAACGAGGAGGCCGCCATCGCGCTGGGGGCCACCCGCTGGGAGATGCTGCGCACGGCGGTCCTGCCGTACGGCCGGCCCGGCATCATCGCCGCCGTCATGCTCGGCCTCGGCCGGGCGCTCGGCGAGACCATCGCGCTCGCGCTCACCCTCGGCTCGACGTACGCCATCTCGTTCAACATCCTCGCCAACGGCGGCAACAGCATCGCCGCGAACATCGCCAACCGGTTCGCGGAGGCCAACGAGACCGGCCGGGGTGCGCTCATCGCGTCCGGCCTGGTGCTCTTCGCCATCACGCTGGTCGTCAACATCACCGCGCGGGCGATCATCTACCGCCGCCGCGAGTTCACGGAGTCGGCCGCATGACCACCACCCTCACCCCCCGCCGTTCCCGCCCACCGGCCCAGCCGGACAGCCTGCGGGCGAAACGCCTGCCCGGGTACGCCGCCCCCGCCCTGGCCGTGCTGGCCCTGCTGGTCTCCGCCGGCCTCGTCTACGGCGTCGACCTCGGCGGCCCGGTCCTGGTCGTGGTGCTCGGCGCGCTGCTCTACCTGGCCGGCCTGTTCGCCGCCGCCAACGCGGTGGAGGGCCGCCGGTCGGCCCGCAACCGGTTCTGGAGCGCCCTGATCCACTCCGCCCTGGTGCTGGCCGTGCTGCCGCTGGCCTCGGTGGTGTGGACGCTGTTCAGCAAGGGCACCGCCCGGCTCGACGGCGACTTCTTCGGCAGCTCGATGAACAACATCGGGGCCCGCGACGCCAACGGCGGCGCGTACCACGCCATCGTCGGCACCCTGGAGCAGGTCGGCATCGCCACCGCGATCACCGTCCCGCTCGGCGTGCTCTGCGCGATCTACATCGTCGAGTACGGCCGGGGCCGGTTCGCCTTCACCATCCGGTTCTTCGTCGACGTGATGACGGGCATCCCGTCCATCGTCACCGGGCTGTTCGTGCTGGCCTTCTGGGTGCTGATCGTGTCCCCGTGGTTCAACGACGGCCAGCCCGGCTTCTCCGGCTTCGCCGCCGCGCTCGCGTTGAGCGTGCTGATGCTGCCGACGGTGGTCCGCTCCACCGAGGAGATGCTGCGGCTGGTCCCCGCGCCGCTGCGCGAGGGTGCGTACGCCCTCGGCGTACCCAAGTGGAAGACCATCCTGCGGGTGGTGCTGCCCACCGCGCTGCCCGGCATCGTCACCGGCATCATGCTCTCCATCGCGCGGGCCGCCGGGGAGACCGCCCCGGTGCTGCTCGTCGCCGGTGGCGGTGCAGCGATCAACTTCAACCCGTTCGAGAACAACCAGTCGTCGCTGGCCCTGTTCGTCTACCAGCAGGCCGGCGAGGCGTCGAAGTACTCACCGGCACGGGCCTGGACGGCGGCGTTGACCCTGGTCGTCCTCGTGCTCGTGCTCACCGTCGCCGCGAAGCTGCTGGCCCGCCGCAACCGGCTCGGCCGATGAACCCCGGAGGTACCACCATGGCCAAGCGCATCGACGCCACCGACGTGACCGCCTACTACGGCGGTTTCAAGGCGATCGAGAACATCAACCTGACGGTCGAGCCGAAGACGGTCACCGCCCTGATCGGCCCGTCCGGCTGCGGCAAGTCGACCTTCCTGCGGTCGATCAACCGGATGCACGAGGTGCTGCCGGGCGCCCGGGTCGAGGGCAGCCTGACCATCGACGGTCAGGACGTCTACGACCGCGACGTCGACGTGACCGCCGTCCGCCGCATGATCGGCATGGTGTTCCAGCGCCCCAACCCGTTCCCCACCATGAGCATCTTCGAGAACGTGGTGGCCGGGCTGCGGCTCAACGGGGTGCGCAAGAAGTCCATCCTGGACGAGGCCGCCGAGAAGGCGCTGCGCGCGGCGAACCTGTGGGACGAGGTCAAGGACCGCCTCGGCAAGCCCGGCGCGGGCCTGTCCGGTGGTCAGCAGCAGCGGCTGTGCATCGCCCGGACCATCGCGGTCGAGCCGCAGGTGGTGCTGATGGACGAGCCCTGCTCGGCGCTGGACCCGATCTCGACGCTGGCCATCGAGGACCTGATGTTCCAGCTCAAGGACAAGTTCACCATCATCATCGTCACCCACAACATGCAGCAGGCGGCCCGGGTCTCCGACCGCACCGCCTTCTTCTCGATCGAGAAGACCGGCGACCCCGGCCGGCTCATCGAGTACGACAACACCCAGAAGATCTTCAGCAACCCCAGCCAGAAGAAGACCGAGGACTACATCACCGGCCGCTTCGGCTGACCCCGGCCGCTCCGCTGCGCCGGCCGCTCCGCTGCGCCGGCCGCTCCGCTGCGCCGGGGCGTGCGGGGGTGGGGCGCGCTGCGGGGGTAAGGCGCGCTGCGGGGGTGGAGGCGTGCGGGGGTGGGGGCGTGCGGGGGCGACCGCCGGAGCAGTGGGGGCGGGGTCTCGGAACACTCCTTCGGGCCCTGTCGAGCTGATGACGTCGACGATTCACCCGCCCGGCGACGTCACCGTTACCACCGCCCTGACGAGGGTCCCGCCCCGGTGCCATGGCGAGCTGCCCGCACCGGCGGTGCTGGCGAGCCGCCAGCGTCATCAGCTCGACAGGGCCCGAGGGTGGACCTACACGGATGGAGGCGCAGCGGCACCAGCTGCGGCGGGAACCGGCTGCGGCGGGGGCACAGCGGCACCGACCCGCACCGACCGGACCACCACGACCCACACCGGCCGAAACAGGCTGGCCCACACCCGGCCGGACCACGGCGACCCACACCGACCGGGGCAGGCTTGCCCACACCGGCCAACTGCGGGTGGAGGTCGGCAGCCGCTGGACCGCCCGCCCGACGCGGAACGTGGCCGGTCAGGCGAGGGTGAAGTGCGGGGTACCGTCCTCGGGGACGTGGAGGCGGGGGGTCACCGGAGTGGCCGCGTCCCGGGCCGCCGAGGCACGCGCCACCGCAGCAATGCAACGGGCACCATCACCGGCGGCAACACCGGCACCGGCAGCGCCGTCCGCAGCAGCGGCGGCGACCTCGGCCAGGGTGACCAGGGTGGGCGGGAGCATGGTCAGCTCACCGGCCCGTGCGCGGGCCAGGGCATCCGCCGGGCGGACCCACATGGTGTGGTCGGCCTCGCCGGAGACGTCCCGGGTCCGCTGCCCCTCGGGCAGCAGAGCAACGAAGAAGTACGTGTCGAAGCGGCGCGGCTCGAACTCCGGGGTGATCCACCGGCTCCAGGGCAGCAGCAGGTCGGACCGGAGGGTGAGCTGCCGCTCGGCGAGCAGCCCGGCGAAGCCCCGTCGACGTGCCTCCAGGTCCTGCCGCGCGGTCTCCCAGTCGTCCCCGCTGACGTCGCCCACCACCGAACCGCCGACGTCGCCGGTCACCGGGCCGCCGACACCACCGGCCCCACCATTCGCCCGCCCACCGGTCCCGCCGGTCACCGGACCACCGACACCGGCCCCACCCACAGCACCGGACCCACCCACAGCACCGGACCCACCCACAGCACCGGACCCACCGACACCAGCGACCGCCGGGCCGCCGCCGGGTCCGGCCAGCAGCACGCCGGCCTCCTCGAAGACCTCCCGCGCGGCGGCGCACACCACCGCCTGCGCGGCGTCGGGAGTGACGCCCAGCCGTTCCGCCCAGGCCGCCGGATCGGGACCGGCCCAGTCCAGGTGCGCCTCGGAGTCCGACGGGTCCACGCCACCGCCGGGGAAGGCGTACACCCCGCCGAAGGCCATCGCGGCGACCCGGCGGATGACGTACACCTCGAAGTCGGTGCCGGCCGGGCGGAGCAGCAGCACGGTGGCCGCGACCCGGGGCGTCACCGGGGTGGCCCCCTCGGCGTGGAACCGACGGGCGTGCTCGACCAGGGCCGGCGGGGCGGGAAAACCGGGACTGTCGATCGTCATGGGCCGAGCCTAGCCCCGACCCACCGACCACCCCGGGGCCGACGACCCCCGGTGGTACGCCGCCGCCGGGCGGACCAGCGACCGGGCCGCAGCCGGGGTGACGGTTGGGCGGACAGCGACCGGACCAACGGCGGCGAGCGGGCAGACGACGGCCAGCGGGCAGGCCCGACGACAGCGGCGGGCAGGCCCGACGACAGCGGCGGTAGGCCGAGCCGAGCAGTGGCAGTGGCAGCGGCAGGGGCGGGCCCGGGCGACGGCGGCGGGCGGGCCCGACAGTGGCGGCGGGCCGGCCTGGGCGGCGGGTTAGCGTGAACCCATGACACGTTGGGGGATTCTGTCCACCGGCCACATCGCCGGCCGGTTCGCCGAGGACCTACGGCTGGTGCCCGGGGCCGAGCTGGTCGCGGTCGGCTCACGGACGACGGAGAGCGCCGAGCGGTTCGCCACCCGGTACGGCGCCGGCCGGGCGTACGGCTCCTGGGCGGAGCTGGCCGCCGACGACGAGCTGGACGCGATCTACGTGGCCACCCCGCACGCCGCCCACCACGAGGCCGCCCGGGTCTGCCTGGAGGCCGGGCGGGCGGTGCTGCTGGAGAAGCCGTTCACCCTCGACCTGGCCACCAGCACCGAGCTGGTCGACCTGGCGCGGGCCCGGGGGGTCTTCCTGATGGAGGCCATGTGGATGCGGACCAACCCGCTGATCCTGCGCCTGGTCGAGCTGGTCCGGGCCGGGGCGATCGGCGAGGTGACCGGTGTGCGGGCCGACTTCGGGGTGGCCGGGCCGTTCCCGCCGGAGCACCGGATGCGCAATCCGGCGCTGGGCGGCGGTGCCCTGCTGGACCTGGGCGTCTATCCGGTGAGCCTGGCCCACCTGCTGCTCGGTGCGCCGCAGCACGTGCATGCCTGGGCGAAGCTCAGCCCGGAGGGGGTGGACGAGAACACCGGCATCGTCTTCGGGTACGACTCGGGTGCGGTCGCCACGCTCGGCTGCGGCATGGTGGGGGCGACCCCGCTGACCGCCGCGATCACCGGCACCACCGGCCGGATCGAACTGCCCGAGCCGTTCTTCCGCCCCGGGTCGGCGGTGCTGCACCGGGCCGGGGCCGAGCCGGAGACGCTCACCGACGACCCGGCCGGCGGCGGCTACCAGTACGAGGCCGCCGAGGTGCAGCGTTGCCTGGCCGCCGGGCTGACCGAGAGCCCGCTCGTGCCGCACGCCGTCACGCTGGAGGTGATGGCCCTGCTGGACGACATCCGGGCCCGGATCGGCGTCGAGTACGCCTGAGCACGGCGTCGCCGAGGGGCACCCCGGGCCGGGGCGCCCCTCGGCGACGGCGGTCAGAACAGCGGGCGGACCACCAGGTAGGTGAGGCAGGCGATCAGCGCGGCGGCCGGGAAGGTGATGATCCAGGCGAGCACGATGTTGCCGGCCACGTTCCAGCGCACGGCGGAGAGCCGCTTGGTGGCACCCACCCCCATGATCGCCGAGGTGATCGTGTGGGTGGTGGAGATCGGGGCCTTGAGCACCAGGGCGTTGAAGTAGAGAACCGCGCTGGCCACCGTCTCGGCGGCGAAGCCCTCCGGCGGGCCCAGGTCGATGATCTTGCGACCGAGGGTCCGGATGATCCGCCACCCACCGGCGTACGTGCCGAGCGCCAGCATGGTCGCCGAGGTCCAGAAGACCCAGCCCGGGATGTGCGTCTTGTCGTCCTGGAAACCGCCCGTGTAGAGGGCCAGCACCACGATGCCCATGGTCTTCGCGGCGTCCTGCATGCCGTGGCCGACCGACATGGCCGCCGCCGAGGCGGTCTGCGCCCAGCGGAAACCCCGGTTGAGCTTGCCCGGCTGCCCCTTGCGGAACGCCCACAGGATGGCCAGCATCAGCAGGTAACCGAGGGTGAGGCCGACGATCGGCGACAGGACCATCGGCAGGATGACCTTCTCGCCGATGGTGACCCACTGCACCACACCGCCGGTGGAGAGCAGGGTCGCCCCGACCAACCCGCCGAACAGCGCGTGCGAGGACGACGAGGGCAGGCCGAAGTACCAGGTGATCAGGTTCCAGGCGATGGCACCGAGCACCCCGGCGAAGACCACTCCGAGGCTGCCCACCCCGGTGGGCAGGGTGACCAGGCCGTCGCCGACGGTCTTGGCCACGCCGGCACCGAAGTGCGCGCCGACGAAGTTGCCGACCGCGGCGAGGCCCAGGGCGAGCCGGGGGGTCAGCGCCCGGGTGGAGACGCTAGTCGCGATCGCGTTGGCGGCGTCGTGGAAGCCGTTGGTGTAGTCGAACGCCAGGGCCACCGCGATCACCGCCAGCACGGCGATGAGTTCGGGACTCACAGGATCAGGACTCCTTGACCGCGATGGTCTCGACTGTGTTCGCCACGTGCTCGAAGGCGTCGCAGGCGGCCTCCAGCTCGTCGGCGACCTCTTTCATCTTGAGCACGGTCAGCGCGTCGTACTCGCCGGAGAAGAGCCGGACCAGCAGCATCCGGTACGCCTGGTCGCCGTCGTTCTCCAGCCGGTTGCACTCGATCCAGTAGTCCTCGAGATCCTTCATCGACTTGAGCCGGGGCATCGCCTCGGCGGTCAGCTTCGCCTGGAGGTCGAGCACGTTGACCAGCTCGTGCAGCTCGCGCGGCAGCGACGGGAGCTTGGTGAGGCCGTAGAGGTAGAGCAGGTTGCCGACCGCCTCCAGGTGGTCCATCACGTCGTCGAGCAGCGAGCCCAGCCGGTAGATGTCCTCCCGGTCGAACGGGGTGATGAAGGTGGAGTTGATCTTCTTGTAGAGATCGTGGGTGATCTGGTCGCTGTCGTGCTCGACCTCGGTCAGCCGCTCGCTGACCGACTGCACGTCGACGCCGGGCAGGGCCAGCTCGTTGAGCAGCTCGGTGCCCTTCACCAGATTCTGCGCGGCCCTGGTGAAGAGCTCGTAGAAAGCGCCCTCGGTGGGACGGAAGGAAAACTTCACAGCACGGACCTCGTCGTGTCGGTGGAAGGGTGGCCGCCGCCCCAGGGGGCGCCCGCTGAAGCATGCTAGGTACCCCACCGGAGCGGGCCTCCGTCGGCCCACCCCTGGTCAGACCCGATTCACCGCTAGTTCACCTGCTGTTCACCTCGGCCGCCACCGCCGCCACTCGCCAACCGCTGGCGCTCCTGCTCCACGTCGAAAGCCGCAGCGGGATACCCCAGATCAAGACCCTCGAACGTCTCCCGCAGCAGATGCGCCACCGCCCAGTCCCGGTACCACTTACGGTCCGCCGGCACCAGGAACCACGGCGCGGCATCCGTGTCGCAGCGCCCCAGCGCCTCCGCGTACGCGGCCTGGTAGTCGCCCCAGCGGGCCCGGGAGTCGAGGTCGCTCGGCTGGTACTTCCAGAACTTCGTCGGGTCGGTCAACCGATCCGCCAACCGCCGCGCCTGCTCCTGCGGGGAGATGTGCAGCATCACCTTCACCAGGGTCACCCCGCCGTCGGTCAGCTCCCGCTCGAAGGCGTTGATCCGGTCGTACCGGGCCCGCCAGGTCTCCTCCGGCACCAGGGCGTCGACCCGGGCCACCAGCACGTCCTCGTAGTGCGACCGGTTGAAGACGCCGACGTACCCGGGTGGGGGCAGCGCCCGGCGGATCCGCCACAGGAAGTCGTGCCGCAGCTCCTGCCGGGTCGGCGGGCCGAAGGACCGGATGTGCAGGCCGAGCGGGTTCATCGCGCCGGCCACCCGCTTCACGGTGCCGTCCTTGCCCCCGCAGTCCATCGCCTGGAGCACCAGCAGCAGCCGCCCCGGCCGCCCCGGCCGCAGCTTCGACCCGCCGCCGGTCGGAGCCGAGGTGGGCGCATCCGGCTCACCGGCCGCCTTGGCGGTGGCGAAGAGCATCTCCTGCTGCCGGGCCAACCCGGCACCGATCAGCTCGACCTGCCGGCGGGCCCAGGGCTTACGGTCCTTCCCCCCGCCCGCCGCCGGCGGCAGACCCGGGGTGGACCGGGGGTCGACCGCCCCCAGGTCGACCGGCCCGTCGCCGGAGGGCACCCGCAACAACTCCCGCACCGTCCCACCCTCGGGTACGACGATCTCCGTCTGCTCGTCTGCGCGCATCCCCCGATCCTCGCCCACCACCGCACCCACCGCCTCCCGGGCGCGGCCGGGGGTGGTGTCACATCCGCCGGGGCCGGCCCGTCCGGTGGGTGGGGGAGAATCCGCTCGACCCCGGGGAGGTTGTGGTGACGGTGGACCTGGTGACGGAGTTCGAGGCCGAACGCGGGCGGCTCACCGCGGTGGCGTACCGGATGCTCGGCAGCCGCAGCGAGGCGGAGGACGCCGTCCAGGAAACCTGGCTGCGGTACTCCGGTGCGCTCGCCGACCCGGCCGACCGGGCCGAGATCAGGCACCTGGGCGGCTGGCTCACCACCACCTGCGCCCGGATCTGCCTCGACGTGCTCCGCTCGGCCCGGGTCCGCCGCGAGACGTACCCGGGGCAGTGGTTGCCGGAGCCGGTGGTCACCCCGCTGGGCGGTGGCGTGCCGGGGCCGGACGGTTTCGCCCCCGACCCGGCCGACCGGGCCGTCCGGCGCGACCAGGTCGGCACCGCCCTGCTGGTCGTCCTGGAACGGCTCAGCCCCGAACAGCGGGTCGCCTTCGTCCTGCACGACGTGTTCGCGGTGCCGTTCGCCCGGATCGCCGAGGTGCTGGCGAGCACCCCCGAGGCGGCCCGCCAGCACGCCTCCCGGGCCCGTCGGGCGGTCACCGCCGACGACGTGCCCCGGCACACCGCCGACCCCGCCGAGCAGCGCCGGGTGCTCGCCGCCTTCGCCGCCGCGACCGAATCCGGCGACCTCGACGCGCTCGTCCGGGTCCTCGCCCCGGACGTGGTGCTGATCGGCGACAGCGGCGGGCACTTCCCGACGGCCCGGCGACCGATCGTCGGCGTCGACCCGGTGGCCCGCTTCCTGCTCGGCCTCTTCGCCCGGGCCGGCCGGTACGGCCAACGCCTGCGGGCCACGCCGGTGCTGGTCGACGGGGTGCTCGGCCTGCACCTGGAGACGGTCCAGCCCGACGGCCGGCTGCTGCGGATGGTCACCGGGTTCGCCGTGCACGACGGCCGGGTCACCGGCCTGTTCCACCAGCTCAACCCGGACAAGCTCCCCCGGCTGCCCGAGCTGGCCCCCGACGCCACCTGGCCACCGCGCTGGTGACCCGCCCCCGTCGACCGGCCGGCCCCGGGCGGACCAGCCGGCCCCGGATCAGACCACCAGGGCCAGCCACTTCCGGTACGCCGAGGCGAACGGCTCGGTGCCGTCACCGAGGGCGGTGAGCAGCCGGGCCGCCGCCGCCTGGGCCTGCACCACCACCTCGTCCGGATAGCCGAACCGGACCCGGTGCTCGGCGAACTCGTCCTCGTCGCGCAACTCCACCAGCCCGGTGCCCCGGCGGCGCACCACGTCCAGGTCGAGGTCGATCAGGTGCACGGTGTCGTCGCCCTCCCAGCGGGCCGGGGTGGCGATGTCGCAGTAGACCTCGCTGGTCCGTGGCGGCGGGTTGAACATCCCCGTCCACCAGGCCCGGTGCGGCACCAGCAGGACGAAGGGGATCTGCTCCACCGAGGGTCGGCCGTGGTAGACCGAGGCGGTGCCCTCGGTCACCCCCAGCCACACCCCGAGGTCGTCCTCGGCCAGCCGGCGGGCCGGGTAGTCACGGTGGGCGCTGCCGTCGTACTTGCGGTAGATCACACGGATCGTGTCGCTCGGCATGAGTCGCACCCTAGCCGATTCCACCCACTCGTCGCCGTAGGGAATTGACCGGTACGGGGTGGCGACAATCCGGACGGTGACCGCGCCACGCGGGGGGCAGCGGCGCGTCCACTGTCGGCGGCGGCGGGTACCGTCGCACGGTGACTCCGCCCCGTACCGCCGCCGGCCCCAGCACCCCGTCGGCCCGCTCCGGCCGACGGCGCGGGGGCCGACCGAGCGGCACCGAACTGCTCGCGGCGGCGGTCGGCGCGGTCCCCGGCGGCGCGACCCGGCCGGGCCAGCAGCAGATGACCGAGGCGATCGAGCGCAGCGTCGCCGCCCGCGAGCACCTGCTGGTGCAGGCGGGCACCGGCACCGGCAAGTCGCTCGCCTACCTGGCCCCGGCGTTGACCGTGGACGGGCCGGTGGTGGTCTCCACCGCCACCCTGGCGTTGCAGTCCCAGCTGGTCGAGCACGACCTGCCCCGGCTCGCCGACGCGGTCGAGCCGCTGCTCGGTCGCCGTCCCACCTTCGCCGTGCTCAAGGGGCGGCACCACTACCTCTGCCTGGCCCGGTTGGACAACTCCACCGAGGACGAGCCGGAGGACACCCTCTTCGACGCCCCCGCCGCCCGTCCCGCCGGCGGGACGAAATGGCTCGGCGAGGCCGGCCGGATGGGCAAGCAGATCCAACGGCTGCGCGACTGGGCCGAGAAGACCGACACCGGCGACCGGGACGAGCTGGACCCGGGCGTCGACGACCAGGCGTGGCGGCTGGTCTCGATGCCCGCCCGCGAGTGCGTGGGGGCGTCCCGCTGCCCGTTCGGCCAGGAGTGCTTCGCCGAGGCGTCCCGGGCCCGCGCCCGGGAGGCCGACGTGGTGGTCACCAACCACAGCCTGCTCGCGGTGGACATGCTGGCCGGCCGGCACATCGTCCCGCCGCACAAGCTGCTGATCGTCGACGAGGCGCACGAGCTGGCCGACCGGGTCTCCTCGGCCGCGCAGGCCGAGCTGGTGCCGGAGCTGATCGACCGGTCCGCCCGGCGGGCCCGCCCGCTGCTGCGACCGGACGTCGCCGACCGGCTCACCGAGGCCGGTGACGCGCTCGCCGTCGGGCTCGCCGAGGCCCCCGCCGGTCGGCTCACCGGCGGGCTGCCCGGCCCGTTACGGGAGGCGTGCACGTTGCTCGACGCGGCCACCCGGGCCGCGCTCGACGCGATCGGCGACGTCAAGGCCGACGACCCGGACCCGGTCCGTAAGCAGCAGGCCAAGGCGGTGCTCGACGAGCTGTCGACCACCGCGCAGCGGCTGCTGGAGGAGGGTGACCACGACGTGGCCTGGGTGGAGAAGCCGGACAACGGCAGCCGCCGGGCGCTGGTGGTCGCGCCGCTGTCGGTCGCCGGCACCCTCGCCACCCACCTGTACGACGAGCGCACCGTGGTCGCCACCTCGGCGACCCTGGCGCTGGGCGGCCGGTTCGACACGGTGGCCCGGGCGTTGGGCCTGGACGCGCCGCCGCCCGCCCCACCGTCCCCGGCCGCCGCCGCGTTGGCCACCGCCGCCGCCGGCCGGTCGACCGGCGTCGTACCGGGGGGCACCGCGTCCGCCGCACCGCAGGCCGGTGGGGTCGCCACCACACCGGGCAGCCGGGCCGCCACCGGCGTCGTACCGGCCACGTCGGGGCCGGGCTGGTCGTCCCTCGACGTCGGCTCACCGTTCGACTACGCCCGGCAGGGCATCCTGTACGTCGCCGCGCACCTGCCCCGGCCCAGCGTCTCCGGGCTGCCCGAGGCGGCCGGCGAGGAGCTGCTGCGGCTGGTCGGCGCGCTCGGTGGTCGTACCCTCGGGTTGTTCTCCTCCCGGCGGGCCGCGCAGCAGGCCGCGGAGCTGGTCCGGGCGCGCACCGACCTGCCGGTGCTGCTCCAGGGCGAGGAGGCGTTGCCGCTGCTGGTGCGCCGGTTCCGCGAGGATCGGTCGAGCTGCCTGTTCGGGGTGATGTCGCTCTGGCAGGGGGTGGACGTGCCGGGCGACGCGTGCCAGCTCGTGGTGATCGACCGGCTGCCCTTCCCGCGCCCCGACGAGCCGCTGGCGGCGGCGCGGGCGGCGGCGGTGGACGCGGGCGGCGGTTCCGGCTTCTCGGCGGTCAGCGTGCCGATCGCCGCGGTCCGGTTGGCCCAGGGCGTGGGTCGGCTGATCCGGGCCACCGGCGACCGGGGGGTGGTGGCGGTGCTCGACTCGCGGCTGGAGACGGCGCGCGGCTACGGCCCGTTCCTGCGCCGCTCGCTGCCACCGTTCTGGTACACCACCCGGCCCGAGGTGGCCCAGGGCGCCCTGGAGCGTCTCGCCAAGCTCTGACCACGCGACAGCCGCCCGCCCCACAGGGGGACGGGCGGCTGTCGGGTGTCGTCGGTCTGCGGTCAGGGGGCCTGGGCGGCGACCACCACGGCGTCGGGCGGGGTGTCCGGCACGCTGCGGGCGGCGAGCCGACGGACGGCGGTGTTGAGCACCGCGATCAGCGGCACCGCGACCAGCGCACCGGTGATGCCGGCGAGCACCACCCCGGCGGCGATCCCGATGATCACCGCGAGCGGGTGGATGGCCACCGCCCGACCCATGATCAACGGCTGGAGCAGGTGCCCCTCGACCTGCTGCACACCGATCACCACGCCCAGGATGATCAGGGCGGTCACCGGGCCGCTGTCGACCAGCGCCACCAGCACCGCCACCACCCCGGAGAGGAACGCGCCGACGATCGGAATGAACGCCCCGAGGAACACCAGGGCGGCCAGCGGGAACGCGAACGGGACGTCGAAGACCACCAGGAAGATGCCGATGCCCACCGCGTCGATGAACGCCACCAGCACGGTGGCCCGCACGTACGCGCCGAGCGTCGCCCAGGACGCCCGACCGGCGTCGTCGACCTTCCACCGGGCGGCGACCGGCAGCAGGCGGACCAGGAACCGCCAGATCCGGTTGCCGTCACGCAGGAAGAAGAAGGTGGCGAAGAGCACCAGGACGGCACCGGTGAGCAGTTCGGCCAGGGTGGTGGCGGTGGCGAGCGCCCCGCTGGTGAACTTCTCGGTGTTGCCGTTGATCCAGCCCTGCGCCTCTTCGATGTAGCGGTTGAGCTGGCTGTCAGACAGGTGCAACGGGCCGGTCTTGAGCCAGTCCTGGATCTGCCGCACCCCCTGCGACGACTTCTCGCTCAGCTCCGGCACACCCTGGATGAACTCGTTGACCACCAGGGTCAGCGTGCCGAAGACCGCGACCAGGCCGCCGACCATCACCACCGCGGTGGCCAGCGAGCGGGGGAACCGGGCCCGCAGCAGCCAGCCCACCGCCGGGGCGAGCAGCGCGGAGAGCAGCAGCGCCACCGCCAGCGGGATGATCACGATGCTGATCGTCCCGACGATCCTCAGCAGCGCCCAGGTGACCACGCCGATCACGATCAACCGCCACGACCAGGCGGCGGCGATCCGCAGCGCGTGCGGCACGTCCGCGTCGTCGCGGCTGGAGGTGGAGTTGTGCATGGCCGCCGGAGGCTCGACCCCGACCACCGTCGCCGACGGGGCGGCCGGCGGGCCGGGCGACGCGGGGGTGGCCACTGCGGCGCCCTCGGGTACGTCGACCGGATCGGCACGCCCCGCGCGGACCGACTCCCGTCCGGACTCGTACGCGCGGCGGAGCCGGCCGCGTACCCGCTCGAAGCGGCTCAAGCGCACCTCCTGAAGAACGACGCCGGATCACCGACGGCGACGGCCCGGACAGGGTACGCCCGGATGCCCGCCACCGTAGGGCAGTTCCGCCACCCAATGCCCCGCGCGGCACCGGCTCAACCTGCCCGAACCGCACCATCTTTAGCCACCCGCGCCCGCCTCGGCCCCACCGCCCGCACCCCGTCGGCTCCACCACCAGGTGAACGCCGCCGCAGCACACGGTAGCGTCTTGGCGTGACCGTCGACCCGAACCTCGACACCGGCCTGCCGATCCGCCTGCTGCACGACCGGGTGCTGGTGAAGGTGGACGGCAGCGAGGGCGAACGCCGTTCCACCGCAGGCATCGTCATCCCGGCCACCGCCGCCGTCGGAAAGAGACTGTCCTGGGCCACCGCCGTGGGGGTCGGCCCGCACGTGCGGGCCGTGGTGGCCGGCGACCGGGTGCTCTTCGACCCTGACGACCGCTCCGAGGTCGAACTGCACGGCCGGGGGTACGTCCTGCTGCGCGAGCGGGACGTGCACGCGGTCGCCGCCGAGCGGGTGGAGAGCGAGTCCACCGGCAGCACCGGCCTCTACCTGTAAAACGGCCTCCCCGGCTCGTCGCGGTCTCCCGGCTCGACCGGCCTCCCGGTTTGTCGCGGCCCCACCGGCTCGACCGGCCTCCCGGTTTGTCCGGCTTCCTGGCGGGAAGCCAGGCACGTCCAGGTGCCCTGGGGAGGGACGATGCCGGTTCTCGTGAAGAAGGTGCTGCTCTGGGGCAGCGTCGCCTTCCTGATCTACTTCATGGCGTTCCGCCCGGACGGGGCGGCGCAGTTGTTCAAGGGGATCGGGGCGGCCCTGATGGCGATGGCCCAGGGCCTCGGCGACTTCCTCACCACCCTGATGACCTGACCGGTCCCGGCCGGGCACGACCCGATCGCCGGCGCGGGACGCGGGGTCAGATGTTCAGCAGGCCGCCGTTGCGCAGGGCATCGTCCTTGATCGCGATGAGGTTCGCCGAGACGTACGGGATGTTGTGCGCCTGGTGCCATTCGCTGGGGAAGTACGTGACCAACCGCGACGCCTGGAATCGGCACCGGATCTCCGGCACGAAACGGGAGTAGTTGGCGTCCGTGAAATACCAGAACGAGTTCTCGTTGTAGAACGCCACGTGTGTCGGGTCCTGGTAGGCACCCCGGCCGTCGGTGCTGGGGGTCAGCGACAACAGCATCCCGTTCGGGGCGAGCAACCGGTACAGCTCGTTGAAGAGCGCGATCTTGTCCGGGATGTGCTCCAGGAAGTCCACGGCCCGAATGACCCCGACGCTCCCGTCCGGCAGGTCGACCCCCTTCGTCACGTCGCCGACCAGGTCGACGCCCGGCCCGTCGCGACAGTCCAGGCCGAGATAACCCTCCGGCTTGTTGTGGGCCGCACCCAGGTCGAGTGCCAGAAGTCCTTGTCGCCGCGACCAGGCCAACGCGTTGTGTTGGACGTTCCGGTCGTAGATCTCGACCGTGCGCTGCTGGATGCGGGCATTGAACTCCGGCATGCGCTGCGTGTTCTTGGCGTGCATGCGCTGCAGGTAGAGACACTTCTGGATGTGGTGGAACTCGCTGACCTGGTAGATCCGAGCCATCAGGTCGGCGTCGTCCGCGACGTCGAGCGACTCGTCGTATCCGCCGACCTTCTCGTAGATGTCCCGACGGAAGGCCCGCACGTGGTTCGGCGCGTACCAGATGTAGCTCACGTTGTGCGGCGTCGGCGGCAACGCCCGGCAGACCAGCACCTCGCGGCCGTCCACCTTCTCGTCGTAGTGCCGCCAGCCGAACGAACTCGCGAAGCGGTCCTCACAGCGACCACCGTCCTCCTGGATCTGGGCGGTGTCGCTGTAGACGAACCCCACCTCCGGGTGGGAGTCGAAGGCCTCGACGATCTCCTGCAGGCAGTCGCTGCTGAGCAGATCGTCGTCGTCGAGTTCGACCAGGATGTCCCCGACGGCCTCGGCGCAGGCGAACCCCTTCACGGCACCCACACCGTTGAGGTCGTCCTGGACGATGAGCCGGATGCGATCGTCGTGAGTCTCGGGCCGCCACCGGGACCCCTGGTTGAGAACGACGACCCACTCCCAGTCGGTGAAGGTCTGCGCCACCAGCGAACGGAAGCACTCGTCGATGAACCGGGTACGGTTGCTCCCGGTGAAGACCGTGACGCGCGGTGTGTGCATCGGGCCGGTCACCTGCCCGCCGGGGCGGAGGACCGGGCGGTCGAAGTCGGGCGGTACTTCGCCGGCACGGCAGAGGTGAGCTCCTTGTCCAACCGGATGGCAGCCTTGAAGGCGTCCCGCGCCGCTGCCTCGTCACCGGACTTGGACAGCAGCATGCCCAGGCGGAGATAGGCGGTCGACGACGTCGTGTCGATCGACACGACCTTGCGGTAGATCTCCATCGACGTCGCCGGCTCCTTGCCCTCCAGGGCGATAGCCTTGTTGTAGAGGGCCGGCTTGTAGTCCGCGTCAGCCGCCAACGCCTTGTCGTAGTTGCTGATCGCCTCGTCCGCCTGGTTGCGCGACTGGGCGATGAAGCCCAGGTTGAACCAGGCGAACTTGTTGTCGGCCTCGGCGGCCACCACCTTCTCGAAGCTGGCCTTCGCCGCGTCGTAGTCTCCGGCCTGGCCCTGCTCGACACCGAGCTTCAGCAGGTCCGCCGGGGTGGTGCCGGCACGGGAACCATCCTTCGCACTGTCACTGCCACCGGAGCTGCTGGGCTGCGGCTTGTCGGCCGGTTTGGCACTACATGCCGGTACGCCGGCAAGCAGGACCGCACCACAGGCGAGTGAACCCAGAATCTGACGCGTGCTCATTTTTCCTCCTTGACGGTTCCGGGGCGGTCCGACGTACGGTTCGGTCGGCTGGTACGGCTACCTTTGGCCGTCGCCCGATCCGACTTGCCGACCGCAGGGGCGACCAACGCCACCGGTGTGCTGGGCGAGATGCAGGACACCCAGATGTCGGCACCCCCGCCGGTGAAGGTGAACTGGTAGCCACTGATCGACAGCGGCTGGATCAGCACCGGATTCACGCCCGCGCCCGAGAGCTGGTAACCGGTGCCGACAGCGATGTCTCCGGGTACGCACCCGAAGTCGACGGGGGTGTCCGCGATCACGGTCAACGGGCCCTGGACGTAGGCCGCCTGGATCCCGTTGCCCGCTACGCCCTGCGTACCCTGGGCACCCTGCGCCCCCGCGTCGCCCTGCGGCCCTTGTACGCCCTGCAGGCCCGCCGCACCCTGGGGTCCCTGGGCACCCGTGTCCCCCTGAGGCCCCTGAGCGCCTTGGGCACCCTGGAGGCCCTGCGGGCCGATGTCGCCCTGCGCACCCTGGAAACCCTGCACACCCTGGGCACCCGTCTCACCGGCGACGCCCTGGGCTCCCTGCGCGCCGGCCGCACCGGTCGCACCCTGCGTGCCCTGAGGTCCCTGGGCGCCCGTGTCACCCTGAGGCCCCTGCACGCCGGCCGCACCGGTCGCACCCTGCGTGCCCTGAGGTCCCTGGGCGCCCGTGTCACCCTGAGGCCCCTGCGCGCCGGCCGCACCGGTCGCACCCTGCGTGCCCTGAGGTCCCTGGGCGCCCGTGTCACCCTGAGGCCCCTGCGCGCCCTGAGCACCTGTGTCACCCTGCGCGCCCTGAGGACCGGCATCACCCTGCGCGCCCTGGAAACCCTGCGCACCCTGAGCGCCCACTGCCCCCGGCGCACCCTGCGCACCGGTCTCGCCCTGAGGCCCCTGCGCACCCTGCGCGCCGGTCTCACCCGGAGACCCCTGCGCGCCCTGAGCGCCCGTCACACCCTGCGGCCCTTGAGCACCCTGCGCGCCCTGAGCACCGGTCTCACCGGAAGAGCCCTGAGCGCCCTGGAAACCCTGCGCGCCCGTCTCACCTTGCACGCCCTGAGCACCGGCATCACCCTGCGCGCCCTGGAAACCCTGCGCGCCCTGAGCGCCCACCGCCCCCTGCGCACCCTGGGTACCGGTCTCACCCTGAGGCCCCTGCGCACCCTGCGCGCCGGTCTCACCGGGAGACCCCTGAGCACCCTGAGCACCGGTCTGACCGGTAGCGCCCTGAGCACCTTGGAAGCCCTGCGTACCTTGGAAGCCCTGCGCACCGGTATCACCCTGAGCGCCCTGCGCCCCCTGCGCACCGGTATCACCCTGAGCGCCCTGCGCCCCGGTATCACCCTGAGGCCCCTGAGCACCGGTTTCGCCCTGAGGCCCCTGAGCACCGGTTTCGCCCTGCGCGCCCGGAGACCCCTGCGCGCCCTGCGCACCGGTCTCACCCGGAGGCCCCTGCACGCCCTGGAACCCCTGAGCACCCGCGACACCCTGCGGCCCTTGAGTACCTTGCGGGCCCTGACTCCCCGGGGCACCGCTCTCGCCCTGGGCCCCTTGCGGGCCGCGAGCACCGCTCTCCCCCTGGGCCCCTTGAGCACCTTGCGGGCCCTGGGGACCCTTGATGCCATGCGGGTATCCCTTGTCCCCGTCGTGCCCACCCCACGGACCCTGCCAGCCCTGCGGACCGCAGTCCGGTGTCTCGTCGGGGTAACTTTCCCACGAGTCGTCGGGTCCGCCAACGTCCAGGCGGACAGCCGACCACGACGACGGCCACCCGCCGTGCTGGCCCAGCGGCCCGGGGGTGCCGGTGCGCACGCCCTGGGTGGAGGAGGCGGTTTCCATCGGTTGCGCTGCGGCGGCGGGTCCCCCCGTCATCCCGACCACCATCAGGGCAGAACTCAGCCCTGAAGCGGCGCGAGCACCCTTCAGTCCTCGCCGCAGCCGTCGGCTGTTACCCATGAACCCCTCCAGAGAGCCGCCCGAATACCTAAAGTCACCTTTCGGTGACCTAAAGTCACCTATGGGCGATTCGTAGCGTATTCGACTGGTTCACCCGTGAGGTGGGTTTCAGCCACAATCGGAGGACATCCACGCAGCCGGCCCTCGCGCCCGGACCCGCCTCCGGGCCTCAACGCCGACGGGCACCGGCTGCCGGTCGCGGGCGGCGTTCGGCGGTCAGTACCGGCCGGGCGGCCACGGGGCGGCCGGACGGGGGCCGTACCAGCCGGGCGGGCCGTAGCCCGCCGGGTAGGCCGGGGGCGGCGGTGGGGTCAGCACCACCGGGATCGGCACCACCGGCGAGTCCGGGGCGTCGACCGTCCGCTGGCTGCCGTCCGGGAACCGCAGGTGGTAACGCTGACCGTCCCAGACCCCCACCGGCGTCTGCGGGTCCCGGCCGACGAAGAACGACCGGTACGCAGCGATCGTCTCCAGCAACTGCCGTTCCTCCCGCAGGGTGCGCTCCCGCTCCGCCGGCTTACGGTCCAGCCCGCGCCGCATCCCGTCGCGCAACAACGCCAACCGGGTCGCGGCGAACTGGTAACCGCGCATCGCCCGCAACCCGGCGTCCCCACCCACCCGCCGGGCCCAGGTCCGGGCGGCGTGCCGGCGGGCCAGGCTGCCCAGGGCGGCCACCTCGGGCGGGCTCAACCAACCCGCCCGCACGTAGTCCGGCAGGGTCCGCTCGGTGAGCCGCCCCTCCCAGGCCCGCAACCAGACCGCGAAACCGACCATGCCGAAGAAGATCGGCACCATCACCGCGACCATGCCGTAGAAGAAGATCACCGCCTGGCCGGTGGCCTGCACGAGCGTCGGGATGAGGTTCCAGGTGCCGTGCAGCATCATCGCCAGCAGCAGGCCGGCGATCGGGGCGAGCACCCGGATCCGCCGGTCGGCGGTACGGGCGGCGATGCCCAGCCCCACCCCGGTCATCGAGGTGAACAGCGGGTGGGCGAAGCCGAAGAAGAGGATCCGGGAGATGAAGATGACGATGACGTTGCGGACACCGGTGGCCGGCCCCCACTGGTCGACGCCCGAGGCGTAGCCGAGGCCGCCCAGGTAGAGGATGTTCTCCACCATGGCGAACCCGACGGCGGAGAGCCCGCAGTAGACCAGACCGTCGGTGATCCCGGACCACTCCCGGCGACGGAAGATCAACAGCAGGATCGGGCCGAGCGCCTTGGTCAGCTCCTCGATGAACGGGGCCACCAGCACCCCGGTCAGCGACGACGACACCCCCCACTCCTTGAACAGGGCAGCGAAGCTGTTGTTGACGGTCAGCGAGGCGGCGGTGGAGACGAACGCGCCCCAGGCGAAGCAGAAGATCAGGTATTTCAGCGGCTCGGGTTCGTACCGGTCGAGCCAGAGGAAGCAGGCCACCAGGACCGGCACCGGCAGGATCGCCGCCGTCACCCCGACCAGCAGCGCGTCCAGGCCCAGGTTGGAGCCGAGCGTGTAGAGCATGTAGACCGCGCAGGCCGCGATCAACAGCACCACCCCGGCCAGCGCCAGGACCCGCCGCCAGCCAAGGCGGCGCAGCGGCATCCGGGGCGCGGCGGCGTCCGGCGACGGTACGGCGGGCGCGGGCAGCGGGGGCCCGCCGGGCGGGGTGTCGGCCATGCGGATCAGCGTAGTCATCCCCGGCCCGTTCGGCCGGGCTCTCCCGGTGCGCGGTGGGCCGGTCCGGCCGGCGCTGCGGGCGGGTCGGCCCGGTCCGGGGCCGGGTCAGCCCAGCGGCGGCGCGGCCGGGGGTTTCGGCGCGGCGTGCTGTTCGGCCGGGCTACCGCCCGGTTTCTCCTTGTCGCCGAACGCCTGCCGGATCAGCCGGTTGGCGTCCTCCTGCTCGATCCCCGAGGCGACCAGCAGGTCACTGGCGGTGGTCCGCACCTGGGCGATCACCACGCTGCCGGAGAACCCGACCCCCTGGTCGTACGCCCGGCCGGCCTCGCTGACCGCGCGCAGCGACCGCTCCCGGGCCCGCTCCGGCTCGTCCCCGACGGCGAACTCGTGCCGCAGCAGGCGGACCGCCTCGGCCAGGTGGGCGACCGCGTCCGGCATCGGCTCCGGCACCGGCTCGTCGTCCTCGATCATGGTGACCGACCGGCGGATCAGGGTGCCGCTGTTGCGCATCGCCCGGTCGATCGGGTCGGCCGCCTCGGCGTAGTGGGTCAGTTCGCTGCGTCGGTGCCAGCGGGCCGGGGAGAGCGTGCTGGTCTCCTTGGCTCCTTCGATCGCTTCGGTGAAGGTAGCCAGTTCCTCCTTGTTCTCCCGGAGCCGGTCCAGCGCCCGCTGGGCGGTGCCCCGGTCCCGGTCGCGGAGCGCCTGGGCGCAGACGTCGAGCTGGCCGGCAAGCAGGTCAAGCGCCGGCCGGGCCGCCCGGTTGATCACCCGGAGCGGGTTGAGCGGCAGCAGGATCGCGGTGACCAGCAGGGCGATGCCGCCGCCGACGAACGCGTCGACGAACCGGGGCAGTTCCAGATCCTCGGTGGACGGGCTCAGCGTGACGATCAGCACGGCCGTCGCGGCGGCCTGGATCACCACCGCGACGCTGGCCCCGAAGAAGGTGGTGAGCACGATCGCCGCGGTCACCACCAACCCGAGCTGCCAGCCCCCGGTGCCGAGGAAATAGATCAGCACGTCGCCGAGGAACACCCCGACCGCCACCCCGACGATCAGCTCCACGGTCCGGCGCAGACGCTGGCCCACCGAAGCGGCCAGGGTGCCGACCGCCGAGATCGGCGCGAACACCGGTTGCGGGTTGCCCAGCAGATGGTGCGACACGATCCAGGCCAGCGCGGCGGCCAGGCCCGCCTGCACGGCCAGGCCCAGGGCCAGGTGCACCTGGTGCAGCCGGTCGTGCAGGGTGGCCCGGCCCCGGGTGCGCAGGTAGGCCATGGCACCGGCGATCCGCGCGGTGTCGACGTCGTCCCCGGCGTCACGCAGCCCGGCCCGACGCAGCAGCGACGGTTGTCGGTCCCGGGCCAGCGCCATGGCGGGGACTACCCACGTCGCACCGGTTCATCCCTGCGGCACAATCGTCCGGGTGACCGGACTGATCGACAGGTGGGTGGCGGCGGCGCTCGCCTGCGGGGCCGCTGACGGGCCGGCGCTGACCGCCGCCGGGGTCGACCTGCTGGCCCGCTGGCGGGAACCGCACCGGCGCTACCACACGGAGCGCCACCTGCGGGCGGTGCTGGACGTGGTCGACCGGCACGCCGACCTCGCCGCCCGGCCGGAGCGGGTCGCGCTCGCCGCCTGGACGCACGACGCCGTCTACGACCCACGCGCCGCCGGGGACACCAACGAGCAGGCCAGTGCCGCGCTGGCCGGCACCCTGCTCACCGGGCTGGGGGTGCCGGCCGGCACGGTGGCCGAGGTCCGCCGGCTGGTGCTGCTCACCGCCGGGCACCGGGTCACCCCGGGCGACCGCGACGGCGCGCTGCTCTGCGACGCCGACCTGGCGATCCTGGCCACACCCCCCGAGGTGTACGCCGGGTACGCCGCCGCGATCCGCGCCGAGTACGCGCATGTGCCCGAGGCGGACTTCCGTACCGGCCGGGCGCGGGTCCTCGACGGGTTGCTCGCCCTGCCCGCCCTGTTCCGGCTGCCCCCGCTGGCCGCCCGGTGGGAGGAACCGGCCCGCGCCAACCTCCACCGCGAGCTGGCGTCCCTGCGCTGACTAACCGTCCGGCGTCACCGGCACCCCGGGTGCGGGCCGGCCGGCGTCAGCGGGCGAGGTCCCCCGGGCAGGCCGGGGCGGTTGAGGTGTTTGGGGCGGCGCAGGCCGGCGGCGTACAGCAGGCGGACGATCTCCCGGCTGGGCACCACCCGGGCGCCGAGCCACACCGCCACGGCGAACCGGTCGGCGGGGATGTCGTAGTGGTCCCGGTCGAACCCGCGCCGGGGCACCCCCAGCGTCTCGGCGAACACGTGCAGCTCGGCCGGGGAGACGTCGCTGATCAGGTGCGACCAGAGCCGACCGCGCCACGGCCAGGCGGGCCGGTCCAGGTAGAGCATGGCGGCCAATCTAGCCGCCGGTTAGCCTCGGCCGCATGGCTGGCTCCCCCCTCCTCGACGACCTGCGGGCGGCCCTCGGCGACGAGGCCGTCCTCACCGACCCGGACCTGCTGCGGCTGCACCGGCGCGACGAGGCGGACCTCTGCGCCGCCGGCACGCCGCTGGTGGTCGTCCGCCCCCGGGACACCGCACAGGTGGTGGCGGTGGTCCGGGCGGCGGCCCGGCACGGCGTACCCGTGGTGCCGCAGGGGGCGCGGACCGGGCTGGCCGGCGCGGCGAACGCGGTGGACGGCGCGGTGGTGGTGAGCACCGTCGCGATGACCGCGATCCGGGAGATCGACCCGGTGGCCCGCATCGCCGTGGTGCAGCCGGGCGTGGTGAACGCCACACTGGCCCGCGCCGTCCGGGAACAGGGCCTGTACTACCCGCCCGACCCGGGTTCCTGGGAGTCCTCCACGATCGGCGGCAACGTCTCCACCAACGCCGGCGGGATGTGCTGCGTCAAGTACGGGGTGACCACCGAGTACGTCCTCGGCCTGGAGGTGGTGCTCGCCTCCGGTGAGGTGCTGCGCACCGGCCGGCGTACCGCCAAGGGGGTTGCCGGGTACGACCTGACCCGGCTCTTCGTCGGCGCGGAGGGCACCCTCGGGGTGATCACCGAGGTCACCGTGTCGCTGCGGCCGGTGCCCGAGGAGTCACTGACCATGGTGGCGGTCTTCGGCTCGACCGCCGGGGCGGGTACGGCGGTGGCCGGGATCGCCGCGCGGGGGCTCACCCCGAGCCTGCTGGAGCTGCTCGACCGGACGCACCTGCGGGCGATCGAGGCGTACCGGCCGATGGGGTTGCGGACCGACGCCGAGGCGCTGCTGCTCGCGGCCGCCGACACCGGCCCCCGGGCGGCGGCGGACCTGGCCCGGATCGCCGAGGTCTGCACGGCGGCCGGCGCCGCGGAGGTGTATGCGGCCACCGACGCGGTGGAGGCGGCGGCGCTGCTGCAGGCCCGACGGCTGGCCCACCCGGCGATGGAGAAGTTCGCCGCCGACACCTACCCGGACGGCAACGGCGGCCTGATCATCGACGACGTGGCGGTGCCCCGGGGGGCGCTCGCCACCCTGCTGGACGGGGTGGCCCGGATCGCCGCCGAGTGCGGGGTGCCGATCGGGGTGGTCGGCCACGCCGGGGACGGCAACCTGCACCCGAACATCGTGGTGGACCGGGCCGACCCGGCGAGCCTGGAACGGGGCCGGCGGGCCTTCGACGAGATCATCCGGCTCGGCCTGGAGTTGGGCGGCACCTGCACCGGTGAGCACGGCGTCGGGCTGCTCAAGCGGGACTGGCTGGCCCGGGAGATCGGCCCGGTCGGCGTCCGGGTGCACCAGGCGATCAAGGCGGCGCTCGACCCGGCCGGGCTGTTCAACCCGGGCAAGGTGCTCTGAGCCGACCCGCCGGACCGGGCGTGGCGGGCCCGGATCGTTCAGCGGGTGGGTTCGGCGGGGGTGGCCTGGGTGAGTAGGAGCAGGATCTCCCCGGCCACCGCCGGTCGTTCCTCGCCCGGGCAGTCCTGCGAGGTGACCAGGCCGGCCGTGGTGAGCAGGCTGGAGGTCAGCGCGTCGATGCAACTCGCCCGGTATCTGCGGGCCTGGTCGGTCTCCTGGGCCAGCCGCGGGTCGGCGAGCAGCTTGTGCAACCGCTGCACCTGCTCGGCGTCGAGGGAGCCGGTCGAGGTGACCCCGTCGCCCGCACAGTCGTCACATTCCCACCGGCCGTCCGGCTCGACGGTCAAGGACCGCAGTGGACCGTCGTCGCCGAGTTTCTGCACCAGGCTGACCCGGTTGGCGGTCACCCCCGGGGATGTCGTCCCGCCCCGGCCCTCCGCTGTGGAACCGCCGTCCCGGTCGACCATCGCGCAGCCGGCCAGGGTGACCGTCAGGGCGGCGACGGCGGGGACGGTGAGCGCACGCGACCACTGAGGGGGAACCACGCGCGGAACCTATCCCACCCCGGGTGCCGTCCGGAACCGGCCGACCGGACCGCCGCCAGCGGGTGGGACCGCCCACCGCCGGCCCGGCATCGACGGGTGCCGCCGCCCGGGATCGGTCAGTGGGTGGACGTCGGGAGTCCGACGTGGCCACCCTCGACGCCGTCGACGCCCCGGTCGGCGGCGAAACCCCGGACGTCGGGCGCACCCAACCGGGCCGCGTCGGCGGTCGCGTCGTCCGGCATGAGCTGGGACTCCCGCTCCGCTTCGACCCGGGCCCGGTAGTGCGCGATCTCCCGGTCCCGGGTGGCCGCGTCCCAGCCGAGCACCGCCCCCATCAACTCCGCCGTGTGCCCGGCCGAGTCGAGCCCGCGGTGGGTCGTCTCGAAGGAGATCCGGGTACGCCGGGTCAGCACGTCCTCCAGGTGCAACGCCCCCTCGGAGCGGGTGGCGTAGGTCACCTCGGCGGCCAGGTACTCGGGGGCACCGGCCAGTGGTGAGGCGAGCAGCGGGTCGGCGGCGATCAGCGCCAGCAGTTCCAGGGTGAGCGTGCCGTACCGCTCCAGCAGGTGCTCGACCACACCGACGGGGACCCCGTGCCGGCGGGCCAGGTCGGCCCGGTCCCGCCACATCGAGGCGTACCCGTCGGCGCCGAGCAGTGGCAGGTCGGCGGTGCGCGAGGATCGTACGCCGCCGAGCCGGTGGGCGGCCCGGTCGACCACGTCGGTGGCCATCACCCGGTACGTCGTGTACTTGCCGCCGGCGACCAGCAGCAGCCCGAGCATCGGCTCGAAGACCGCGTGTTCCCGGGAGAGCTTGGAGGTGGAGTCGGCCTCGCCGGCCAGCAGTGGGCGCAGCCCGGCGTAGACGCCCTCGATGTCCGCACTCGACAGCGGCCGGTCCAGCACCAGGTTGACCTGGTCGAGCAGGTACTGGATGTCGCGGGCGGAGGCGGCCGGGTGGGAGCGGTCCAGCCGCCAGTCGGTGTCGGTGGTGCCGATGATCCAGTGCCCGCCCCAGGGGATGACGAAGAGCACACTGGTCGCGGTCCGCACGATCAGCCCGGTCTCGCCGGTGATCGCCGAGCGGGGCACCACCAGGTGCACCCCCTTGGACGCCCGGACCCGGATGCCGGGGCGCAGCCCGACGTCGTTGAGCATCCGGGACATGTCGTCGCTCCACACGCCGGTGGCGGCGATGACGGTGCGGGCGCGTACCTCGAACTCGGCGTCGGGGGAGCCGGGGGGTGCCTCCAGGTCGCGGACCCGGACCCCGGTGACCTCCCGGGCCTGCCGCACCAGCCCGACGGCGCGGGCGCTGGTCACCACGGTCGCGCCGAGGCTGGCGGCGGTGCGGGCCAGGGTCACCACCAGCCGGGCGTCGTCGACCTGGCCGTCGTAGTAGCGGATCGCCCCGGCCAGCGCGTCGGCCCGCAGGCTGGGGAAGACCCGGCGGGCACCCTCGCGGGTCAGGTGCCGGTGCAGCGGCATTCCCCGGCCGGTGCCGAAGAGGCCGGCGAAGGCGTCGTAGGCGGCCACCCCGGCCCCGTAGTAGGAGCGGCGGAACAGCCGGGCCGGCAGGTCGCGCAGCCCCCGGCCGGCGGGGAGCGGGATGAGGAACGGGACCGGTCGGACCAGGTGCGGGGCGAGTCGGGTGGCGAGCAGCCCCCGCTCGGTCAGCGCCTCGTGGACCAGGTGGAACTCCAACTGTTCCAGGTAGCGCAGGCCGCCGTGGATCAGCTTGCTGGACCGGCTGGAGGTGCCGGCGGCGAAGTCGCGGGCCTCGACCAGGGCGACCTTGAGCCCTCGGGAGGCGGCGTCCAACGCGGCACCGGCACCGGTCGCCCCGCCGCCGATGACCAGCACGTCGAACCGCTCGGACCGCAGCCGGCGCAGGTCGGCGGCACGGCGCTCGGGCGAGAGTTGACCAGCGGCGGATCGGGTCACATTGGGGTCACGCACCCGTCCACCGTAACCCGCCGGGTCCCACCCGCAGCAGGCCTGGAGCCCGCCGAGATCCGCACCGCCGATCCGGTGACACTGAGCAAGACTCCTCCGGATCGCCTCGATGACTCTCCGTGATCAGCTTCTCGCCGACCCCTCCGCCCCTCACACCGCCTCCACATCGCCGTGACCAGCCCGAACGCCGCATCCCCCATCCACCCCCACATCCCTCCCTCGGATCCTTTGCTCTGCTGCTCTCCACGCGACGCGCACGTTCCGTGACCGGTGCGTCCAGGGCAGCAGAGCAAAGGATCCGAAGGTGGTGGTCCACACCCCCGCCTTCCGTCACTTTCCGTGACCACGGGACGGTGCCGGCGACCGGGGAGCAGCGACGGAACGCGGGGGGTGGACGCAGCGGCGGACAGCGCGGAGCCGAGCCCACGCGAGGGCGGGGACCGCGCAGGTCCGCGTTTCCCCGGGTCCACCGGCGATGGGCGGGGACCGCCGTCGGGCCGGCAAAGCCGTCGGACGGCGACGTGCGTCGTACTGTTTCCGGATGTTGGCCGACACACCACCTCCGCCGGGCTACGGCCCACCACCGGCCGCCGGCCGTCCGTCGAGCCCGTGGCCGGTGGTGGCGGCCGCACTGGCCGGCGGCTGGACGGTCGTGCTCGCCGTCCTGCTCCAGGCGGTCGGCTGGTCGGTCGAGCAGTTGCAGGTGGCCGCGGGATGGGACCGGCAGGCGTGGCTCTGGCCGGCCCTCAGCCTGGCCACCGCCCTGCTGGTCGGCCTACCCGCCCTGCTGTTGGCCCTGCTCCCCCGTTCACCCCGGGTACGGGCCACCGGGTGGGGTTGGCTCGGCGCGGCGCTCGCCCTGCTCGCCCTCGGCTCCCTGCGGGCGCTGCCCCAGGTACACCACGAGCTGTACCTGGCCGCGCTGGCCGCCACCGCGACCCTGCTCGCACTGCTGACCACCCGACTGCCCGGCCCGGCCGCCACCACCCCACCCCAGCCCACGGGCACCCCCACAGCCACGGCCACCCCCACGGCCACGGCCAGTGCCGGCCGACCCAGGGCGGTCACCCTGTTGGCCATCGCGGCCGGACTGGCCCTGCTGCTGCCGTGGGTGCGGTTCGGCGCGCTGGGCGGTCTGCTGGAGACCGCGCTCGCCGCGCTCGCCGCGACGGCGGTCGGCCTGCTGGCCGCAGCGCTGCTGGGCGACCGGTTCTGGTCCCCCTTCACCGGCGACGGGCCACCCCGGGCCGCCCGGACCGTGCTGGTCGGCGGCCTGGTCGCCGGGGTGGTCCTGCTGCTGGTCGTCGCGGGCACCGGCCACTCCGGCGCCCAGCTGCCCGGGTTGCTGTTCGTCCCGCCGCTCGGTTTCGTGCTGGGCGCGTGCCAGGTGGCGGCCCGCCGGGCCGGCGCACCGGCCGGTGCCGCGCCGGTCCGGTGGCTGGTCGGTCTGGCGGCGTTCGGCCCGTTGGCGCTCGCCGACCCGGAGGAGATCTCGGTCCTGCTGGCCACCACCCGCGACGTCCCCTACTGGGTCGCGGTCGCATCCGGCGTCGGGTTCGCCGTCGCGGTCGTGCTGGCCATCGGGTACGGGGTGCTGCTCGCCCGGCCACGCGGGCGCGCACCGCGCCGGCTGGTCGCCGCGTCGAGCGCAGCCGTCCTGCTGCTCACCGTCGGTGTGGTGGACGTGGTCGCCGGCCAGCCCGGCCTGCACGGCGAACGGCTGCTGGTGGTGCTCCGCGAGCAGGCCGACCTCACCGGCATCCCCGCCGGTACGCCAGGTCGGGCCGGCCGGGAGGCGCGGACCGCCGAGGTCTACCGCCGACTGGTGTCCACCGCCGAACGCACCCAGGGCGCGTTGCGCCGGGACCTGACCCGGCTACACCTCGACCCGACGCCGTACTACCTGGTCAACGCGATCGAGACCGACGGCGGGCCGGCGGTGCGGGCCTGGCTGTCCGGGCGGCCGGAGGTGGCCCGGGTGCTGGTCAGCCAACGGCTCCGACCATTGCCCGCGCCGGCACCGGCCAGCCGGGGTGACCGGCCCGGACCGACCGGGCCGGAGTGGAACATCCGGATGCTGGGCGCCGACCGGGTCTGGTCGGAGTTGGACGTCACCGGGGCCGGGGTGGTGGTCGGCAGTTCGGACTCCGGGGTCGACGGCACCCATCCGACGCTGGCCGCCAACTTCCGGGGCGGCGACGACTCCTGGTACGACCCGTGGGACCACACTCGCGCCCCCACCGACTCCGGCGGTCACGGCACCCACACCACGGCCAGCGCGGTGGGACGCGACGGCATCGGGGTCGCCCCCGGCGCGCAGTGGGTGGGCTGCGTCAACCTCGACCGCAACCTGGGCAGCCCGGCGCACTACCTGGACTGCCTCCAGTTCATGTTGGCCCCGTTCCCGGCCGGCGGCGACCCGTTCACCGACGGTCGGCCGGAACGGGCCCCGGACGTGCTCACCAACTCGTGGGGGTGCCCACCGGTCGAGGGCTGTGATGCGGGTGCGCTGCGCCCGGCGACCGCCGCGTTGACGGCCGCGGGCATTCTGGTGGTGGCCGCCGCCGGGAACACCGGACCGGACTGCGGGTCGATCGTCGACCCGCCGGCGCCGTACCCCGATGTGCTGACGGTGGGTGCCGTGGGCCGCGACCGGCGCGTCACCGAGTTTTCCAGCCGGGGGCCCGCCGCCGGTGGGGCGGCCAAGCCGGACCTGGTCGCCCCCGGCGCGGAGGTCCTCTCCGCGATGCCCGGCGGCGGTTACGCCGCCCTGGACGGCACTTCGATGGCCACCCCGCAGGTGGCGGGAGTGGTGGCACTGATGTGGTCGGCGAACCCGGCGCTGGTCGGTGACCTGGACCGGACCCGGAACATCCTGCGGGACACCGCGCAACCCGCCGGACCCGCCGACCTCAGCTGCGGCCCGGTGGCGGCGTCGACCGGGGCCGGTCTGGTCGACGCGTACGCGGCGGTGCGGGCGGCCCGCCGCTGACCGGCCCCCGGTCGCCGGAGTGAGCCGGCCCGGCTGGGTACGGTCCCCGGACACGGAACGGGGCGGACCGCTCGCGCGGCCCGCCCCGTTCGGCGTTGGAGCTGGACTCAGAAGTCCATGTCCCCGCCACCCGGGCCAGCCGGGGCGGCCGGGGTCTTCTCCGGCTTGTCCGCCACGACGGCTTCGGTGGTGAGGAAGAGCGCCGCGATCGACGCGGCGTTCTGCAGCGCCGACCGGGTCACCTTGGCCGGGTCGATGATGCCCGCGGCCAGCAGGTCGACGTACTCACCGCTGGCGGCGTTGAGGCCGTGACCGGCGTCCAGGTTGCGGACGCGCTCGACGACCACGCCACCCTCCAGGCCGGCGTTGACGGCGATCTGCCGCAGCGGGGCGTCCAGCGCGATCTTGACGATCTGCGCACCGGTCGCCTCGTCGCCGGCCAGGTCCAGCTTGTCGAAGGCGGTCTTGCCGGCCTGCACCAGCGCGACGCCACCACCCGGGACGATGCCCTCCTCGACGGCGGCCTTCGCGTTGCGGACGGCGTCCTCGATGCGGTGCTTGCGCTCCTTCAGCTCGACCTCGGTGGCCGCGCCGACCTTGATCACCGCGACGCCGCCGGCCAGCTTGGCCAGCCGCTCCTGCAGCTTCTCGCGGTCGTAGTCGGAGTCGCTCTTGTCGATCTCGGCCCGGATCTGGTTGACCCGGCCCTGGATCTGGTCGGCGTCGCCGGCACCGTCGACGATGGTGGTCTCGTCCTTGGTCACCACGACCTTGCGGGCGCGGCCCAGCATGTCGAGGCCGACGGCGTCCAGCTTGAGGCCGACCTCCTCGCTGATGACCTGGCCACCGGTGAGGATGGCGATGTCGGCGAGCATGGCCTTGCGGCGGTCACCGAAGCCCGGCGCCTTGACGGCGACCGACTTGAAGGTGCCCCGGACCTTGTTGACGACCAGGGTCGCCAGGGCCTCGCCCTCGATGTCCTCGGAGATGATCAGCAGCGGCTTGCCCGACTGCATGACCTTCTCCAGGATCGGGAGCAGGTCCTTCACCGAGGAGATCTTGCTGTTGACGATGAGCAGGTAGGGGTCGTCGAAGACGGCCTCCATACGCTCCGGGTCGGTCATGAAGTACGCGGAGATGTAGCCCTTGTCGAAGCGCATGCCCTCGGTGAGCTCCAGCTCCAGCCCGAAGGTGTTGCTCTCCTCGACGGTGATGACGCCTTCCTTGCCGACCTTGTCCATCGCCTCGGCGATGATCTCGCCGACGGTGCTGTCACCGGCGGAGATGGAGGCGGTGGAGGCGATCTGCTCCTTGGTCTCGACGTCCTTGGCGAGCTTGGACAGCTCCTCCGAGACGCTGGCCACGGCAGCCTCGATGCCCCGCTTCAGGGCCATCGGGTTGGCACCGGCGGCCACGTTGCGCAGACCCTCGCGCACCAGGGCCTGGGCCAGGACGGTCGCCGTCGTCGTGCCGTCACCGGCGACGTCGTCGGTCTTCTTGGCGACCTCCTTGACCAGCTCGGCGCCGATCTTCTCGTACGGGTCCTCGAGCTCGATCTCCTTGGCGATGCTCACACCATCGTTGGTGATGGTGGGGGCACCCCACTTCTTCTCGAGCACCACGTTGCGGCCCTTGGGGCCGAGGGTCACCTTTACGGCGTCGGCGAGCTGGTTCATGCCCCGCTCGAGGCCGCGGCGAGCCTCTTCGTCGAACGCGATCATCTTGGCCATACGGCGTTGTCCTCCTGGACACTCACGGGCCACCCGGGGGTTGTGTCCCCGGACGGGCCGCCTGGTGTACGCACCTTGGGGACGTCGCCACCTGGCGACGACGACGTCCTCCTCGGTCGGGCCGGACAGCCCGCGACGACCGGCCATGTGCCACCCGACGCCATCGAGACGCCGATGTGACCGTGGCCCTACCGCCCCGACCATTGGCACTCACCGTATGCGAGTGCCAATGACCTGTTTAGCACTCTCCCCTGCCGAGTGCAAGCACGATGGGGCCGGTCAGCCGAGTTCCGCCACCAGTCGCACGACGTTCACCGGCCCCTCCTGCGCGCGCTGCTCGGCGTACGTCACGACCAGGCCGACCAGCTGCACCAGGTAGACCGGCACGACCAGCACCGCGCTCACCAGGATCACCGCCACCGCACCCACGGCGGTGCCGGGCGCGGTGAACGGGTCGGTGCCGAACGGCACGGTGCCGACCGACTCCACCACCCCGCCGAGCACGCTGCCGAGCAGCACCGCCAGTGCGACCAGCGCCACCCGGCCGAGCACCATGCCCAACCGGTCGTGGAACATGCGGAACGAGCGCCCGATCGGGTTCTGCCCCTCGAACAGGTAGACCGGGCCGGCGAGCGCGAGGGCGAACGCCAGGTAGATGCCCGGCAGCAGGCACAGGCAGAAGCCGACGCCGATGAGCAGGCCCAGCACCAGCATCCAGCCCCACAGGCCGAGGCAGCGGCGCGCGCCGTAGCGCAGCGCGCCGGGCAGGTCGGCCGGCTGGCCGGCGGCCTGCCGGGCCACCACCCAGGTGCCACCCGCCCAGCCGATGCCCTGCACCACCCCGAAGGCCAGCGCGACCAGGAGCACCGAGACCCCGTAGATCACCAGGTCACTGAGGTAGCCGTCGGGAATCGAGCCGTCGGCGGGCAGCGGGGCGGCGTCGGGCCCCGTGCCGAGGGAGAGCAGGGACACCGCCACCGCCGGCACGACCTGGGTGAGCAGCATCAACGGCAGCAGGGTCCGCCAACTTCGACGCAACGCGCCGGTGCACCGGGCGAACCAGCCTTCCAGCCCGGCGTACGGCGGATTGACCAGCGGGTCCGCCGGCCCCCAGGAGCCGCCCCCGGCGACCGGCGGATGGCCCCCGAGCGGCGGGAAACCGCCGTCGGCACCCGGGGGATAGCCCGGGTACGGGCCACCGGGAGCCGGATAGCCCCAGCCCAGCGGCCCCGCTGCGGACGGATCCCACGACGGCGGACCCCACGAGGGTTGGCCCGACGGCGGACCCCCCGGCGGCAGGCCCCATGGTCCGCCCGGCGACCCGGCAGCGGGGCCGGGTGGACCCGGAGGTGACTGGTCGGACATGAACCCTCCTCAGCGAGGACGCCTGGACGGTTCACGATCTTTCCCCGCACCGACCCCCGCCGCCAACCGTCCCACGGGCGGCCCGGCGGGTGGGGCCCGCAGGAAGGTCAGGCGATGACGCGGACCCGTTCGGCCTGCGGCCCCTTCTGGCCCTGGGCGATCTCGAACTCCACCCGCTGACCGTCGTCGAGCGCCTTGTAGCCGTCCATCTCGATGGCGGAGAAGTGGACGAAGACGTCCTGCCCGCCGTCGACGGCGATGAAGCCGTAGCCTTTTTCGGAGTTGAACCACTTGACGGTGCCCTGTGCCACGGTGCACTTCCTCACTCTGCGCGGCGTTCCACAACCCCGGGATGCCGGCGGGCCGACAGCGGAGAACCACCGTTTCGGCGGTCGGTGAAGGCCGCTGAATCGGTGACCGAAATCGCACGCTACACGAGGAGTGACGACCGCGCACGACCTCAAATCGGTCTAAATCGGACGGGTATCGACCCGGTTACCCATCGGCGTTCATCGCTGCGGTATGCATGCGCACATGACATCTGCCCCGGCCCCACCGGTGACCCGGACGGCGCCCGTGCACCGGGTGCGCCCGCAGGACGCCGCCCGGATGCGGGCGCTGCGGTTGGAGATGCTCGCGGATGCGCCGCTGGCCTTCCTGGAGACCGTCGCCGAGGCCGCCGCCCGCCCGCACGCCGACTACGCGGCCCGGATCGCGTACGTGTCCCAGGGGTGCCACACCGCCCAGTTCGTGGCCGATCCCGGCGGCCGGCTGGTCGGCCACGCGGGCGGCACCGTCTCCCCCGACGAGCCGGACCTCACGGTCGTCTACGCGGTCTACGTGAACCCCTCGTGGCGGGGCACCGGCCTACTCGGCGCGCTGATCGACGAGGTCGCCGCCTGGTCGCGCGCCTGCGGCCGACCACAGCTCATGCTCGAGGTGGTGGTCGGCAACGACCGCGCCTACCGGGCCTACCACCGTCTGGGCTTCACCGACACCGGCGTCCGCGTCCCGCACCCCAAGATCCCCGCCCTCAACGAACTCCAGATGCGCCGCCCCGCCTGACCCCCACCCCCAAACCCCGCGCCAGGCCGCGCCGGACCGGGCCAGGCCGGGCCGCGCCGGGCCGCGCCGGTGATCAAGAGGTTTACGTCAAATCAGCCACTCAGGATGACGTAAACCTCTTGATCACCGACCACGGACCACCACCGAACACCGAACACGGACCACGGACCACGGACCACCGAACGCCGAACACCGACCACCCCCGCCCGCAGCCGGAGCGCGGACGGGGGTGGGGGTGGTTGGGAGGGCAGGGGCGTGGGACGGGGACGGTGGGGTCAGGCGGGGCGGCGGGACTGGACGATGCGGAAACGGTTGGCCACGTACGCGCCGTCGGTGAGGGCGGCGTTGGCGGCCGGGTTCGCGCCGCTGCCGTGGAAGTCCGAGAAAGCGGCGGACTGGTTCACGAAGACCCCACCGGTGAGGTTGGCCGACAGGTGCACCCCGACGTCGATAGCGGCGGCCTCGACGGCGTCCAGCACCGCCTCGTCGGTGGAGTAGACGGCGGCGGTCAGCGCGCCGGACTCTCCGACGGTGGACCGCAGGATCTCGATGCTGTGCGCGGTCGAGTCGGTGGCGATGACGAAGGAGATCGGCCCGAACCATTCCCGGCCGTAGACCTCGGTGTCGGTGGCGGCGAGCTTGACGATGGTCGGCGTCCGGACCACCGCGTCGGGCAGCGCGGGGTGCGTGACGGTACGCGACTCCAGCACCGCCTCGCCGACCTTGGTGACCTCGTCGAGGCGTTCCAGGACTCCGTCGTTGACGATCGCCCCGGTCAGCTCGACGCCCCGGGCCGGGTCGGCGGTGAGCTTGCCGACGGTGGCGGCGATGCCGGCGGCCACCTCGTCGAAGCTCTTGTGCCCCTGGTCGGTGGCGATGCCGGCGGCGGGGATGAGGATGTTCTGCGAGGTGGTGCACATCTGCCCGCTGTAGAGGGTCAGCGTGAAACCGAGGTTGCGGCACATGCCGGCGAAGTCGTCGGTGGAGTCGATGACGACGGTGTTCAGGCCGGCCTTCTCGGTGTAGACGGTCGCCTGCCGGGCGTTGGCCTCCAGCCAGTCGCCGTACCCGGTGGAGCCGGTGAAGTCGACGATCTTCACGGCGGGGTGCAGGGCGAGGGTCGAGGCGAGCTTCTCGCCGGGGGCCTCGGGGGCGAGCAGCACCAGGTCGGGGTCGAAGCCGGCCTCGGCGAGCACCTCCCGGGCGTACTTCACGGTGATCGCCAGGGGCAGCACCGCGCGCGGGTGCGGCTTGACCACGACCGGGTTGCCGGTGACCAGTGAGGCGAACAGCCCGGGGTACGAGTTCCAGGTCGGGAAGGTGTTGCAGCCGATCACCAGGGCCACCCCGCGCGGCACCACGTGGAACGTCTTGGTCATCCGCAGCGGGTCGCCCTTGCCGGCGGCCTTCTCCCAGCTGGCCGTCCCGGGGTGCCGGGTCATCTCGGCGTACGCGTAGGCGATCGCCTCCAGGGCCCGGTCCAGCGCGTGTGCGCCGCCGGCCTGGAACGCCATCACGAACGCCTGGCCGCTGGTGAACTGCACCGCGTTGGCCAGTTCGAAGACGTGCTTGTGCAACCGGTCGAGGATCTCCAGGCACACCCCCACCCGGGTCTGCGGGCCGGCGTCGCGCCAGGCCGGCAGGGCGGCGGAGGCGGCGGCGACCACCTCGTCGGCGCCCGGGTGCGGGTAGCGCACGTCCAGGGCCACCCCGAACGGGCTCGTCTCGGTGGCGACCCGGTCGGCCGTGCCGGGCTGGTCGAGCGGAAAGTCGCCACCGAGGTACGCCTCGAAGGCGGCCTTCCCGTCGGCGGCGGCGGTCTCGCCGTACACCCGGGGGCTGGGCGATTCGGGGTAGGCGGACCAGTACCCGCGTTCGGTGATCGCGGTCAGCGCGCGGTGCAGGGTGTCGGCGTGCCTGTCGTACAGCGGGTGCGGGGTCTCCGTCATGCCCGCCATCATGCAACAGATGATGACCAGATCAGTAGGGGCGTGTCACAGATCAGATGGTCGACTGCCACTCCGTGGACCCGGCAACCGGCCGGAACCCGAGCAGCTCGTTGATCGCGATCATGTGGGTGTTCGCCGCCGCGTTGTAGGTGTCGACCACGCTCAGCTCCGGCTCGTACGTCAGGGTGTGTTGGAGGTTCTCGGCCTTGCAGAGCAGCCCGAGCCGGCGCCCCCGGTGGGCCGGGTCGACGATGGTGATCTGCTGCCAGGCGTGCCGGGTGGTGTTCGCGGCCAGGCTGAGCACGGTCCACGCGACCAACCGGCCGGACGACTCGTGCACGGCGGCGACGCTGTAGCGGCGGACGCCCCGCGCGTCCAGCGCCCGCTCCATGCCCTGGATGCGCTCGGCGTCCATCCGCTCGGGTTCCCACTCCAGGTCACCCAGGGGTGCGTCGGTCATCATCCGGCCCTCCAGGTAGGCGAGGTCGGCGAGGTGCTCCGACGGCGGGTGCCCGTGCCAGCGGACCGTGCGGTAGCCGGCGACGGCCGAGCGCGCCCCGGCCCGCAGCGCCGCCAGCCGGTCCCGGTCGAGCGCGGTGACGTCGAGTCGACGACGGACGTCGACCAGCGCCGCCTTCGCGCCGAGCGCCGCCGCGAAGGCCGCCCCGGGCAGTTGTCCACCCGGCTCGCCGGGCAGCGCGGCCACGGCGGAGCCGACCATCCGCTTGCCGCCGGCCTCCCGCAGCTGCTCGCGGGCGTGCGTGAACAACGCCCGCCCCACTCCCGCCCGCCGGTGCGCCGGGTCCACCACCAGCTCGACGCTGGCGTTGTCGGTGTTGTCCAGCAGGTGGAGGTTGAGCCGGACCCAGCCGGCGACCACGCCGTCCAGTCGCGCCACCGACCAGCGGGTGTCGATGCCGGGCATCGGGTGCCGCAGCGGCGCCTCGAACCGGCGACGGCACAGCGGCGGCAGGTCGGGTGACTCCGTCGCTTCGACCGTGGCCGCGATCCGGTAGACCGCGTCGAGGGCCGGCTGGTCGGTCGGATCGATTGCTGCGATGTCCACGGTCACGCCGGGAGTCTGCCTGTCGACGACGAAGGGGGCCAGCGGATTTCCGCTGGCCCCCTTGCACGTTGGTCGGGAGGGACGTTCGCACAACGCCTCCGGCGTTGGGTCGCAAGAACTTGAAAAGTCTCCGGCGAAAGCCCTCCCGCACGGAGCATCTTGCGCCGCCCGGTTCCTGCCGTCAAGTCCTTCCCGGCGGGTTTTCGCCACTCACCGCGAAATTCCGGTCACCCGGAGATCAACTCGCCCGGGGATCAGGAGAGGAGGCCGGCGTCGCGGGCGGCCCGCAGGGACGGCTTGATCCGGTGGGTGGGGCCGACCTGGCCGGCGACCGCGTCGATGGTCTTCAGGCCCTCCCCGGTGTTGAACACGACCGTCTCGGCGGTCGGGTCGAGCCGGCCGGACTCGACGAGCTTGCGCAGCACCGCAACGGTCACCCCGCCGGCCGTCTCGGCGAAGACCCCGGTGGTGCGGGCCAGCAACCGGATGCCGGCGCGGATCTCCTCGTCGTCGACGTACTCCATCCAGCCGCCGGTCCGCCGCACCGCCTCCAGGGCGTACAGGCCGGCGGCCGGGTCGCCGATGTTGAGCGACTTGGCGATGCCGGTCGGCCGGACCGGGGTGATGGTGTCGGTGTCCGCGTGCAGGGCGGCGGCGATCGGGTTGCAGCCGGCCGACTGGGCGCCGAACACCTTCCAACCCCCGGCGGGCGCCTCGACCAGCCCGATCTCGACCAGCTCGGAGAACGCCTTGTCGATCTTGGTGAGCAGCTCGCCCGAGGCCATCGGGACGACCACCTGGGCCGGGATACGCCAGCCGAGCTGCTCGGCCACCTCGTACCCGAGGGTCTTGGAGCCCTCGGCGTAGTAGGGCCGGACGTTGACGTTGACGAACGCGGTGTCCTCGAACTCGTCGGTCTCCACCAGCTCCCCGCAGAGCCGGTTCACGTCGTCGTACGAGCCGTCGATGGCGACCAGGTCGCCGCCGTAGACGGCGGTGGTGATCACCTTGCCCTGCTCCAGGTCACCCGGGATGAAGACCACCGAGGGCGCTCCGGCGCGGGCCGCGTGGGCGGCCACCGAGTTGGCCAGGTTGCCGGTCGAGGCGCAGGCGAACCGGGTGAAGCCGAGCGCCTTCGCGGCGGTCAGCGCCACCGAGACGACCCGGTCCTTGAACGAGTGGGTCGGGTTGGCGCTGTCGTCCTTGACCCACAGCGGCGCGCTGATGCCGAGTTCGGCGGCGAGGTTCGGGGCCGCCACCAGCGGGGTGAGCCCCGGGTCGAGGGTGACCCGGGTGGCCGGGTCCTGGCCGGCGGGCAGGAGGGCGGCGTACCGCCAGATGTTCTGCGGGCCGGCCTCGATCTGCTCCCGGGTGACGGCGGCCAGCGCGGCGGTGTCGTAGTCGACCTCCAGCGGGCCGAAACACTCGTAACAGGCGTGCTGCGCGGCGAGCGGGTAGCGGGCGGAGCAGGCGCGGCAGACCAGGGCGCGGGCCGGGCTGGCGGTGGTGTCGATACCGGGGGCGGCGAGCGTCGACGTCATGGCGGATTCCTCTCATCTTTCCCCGCATCGCACCCTGCGGCGGGGACGGAATTGGCACCTGCCCCGCGGGACGCTCAGCGATGAGCGCGCGGGGTGGTTGCCGGGGCGTCGTCGGGCCGTATCCCTCAGCCCCTCTGGATGAGGTATGCAGTTGTGCCGTCGAGTCTAGGCAGCTTCGCCGCCATCGCCCAGTCTGCTTCCCACGGTGTGAACCACCTGCCGGCGGGGCGTGCGCCGGCCGCACCGGAAGCCATTGATGTTTCGGGCAAGTTTCCAGCTCAGTACGCCCTTGTGCGGAGCCGCGCACCGGCCCTCCGGTCGGCCCCTGACCGCGCTCCGACAGGCCGGTGGGGGGCCGGCCGACGAGCCGATGACCGACATTGCCATCGATCAGTACGGTGCGGGAGACCTGACGTCGAGAGAGGACCCCCCGCCCATGCGACGGATCCCGTCGAGCCTTGCGACCCTCACCATGGTCTGCCTACTGACCGCCGCCTGCGGGGGTGAGCAGGGCGGGACGGACGAGGCCGCGTCCACCGTCGGCCCGTCCACCGGGCCCTCCACCGCCTCGGTGCTGAGTCAGGTCTCGCCCGAGGCGACTCCCACCAGCGGGGCTCCCTCGCCGGAGGTGAAGAAGGCCGCCCCCACCACCCCGCCGGCCGCCGCCCCGACCACCGCCGCCGCCGCGCCGGTCAAGGCACCGTTGACCTGCGCCCATCTGGCGGAGGCCCGGCTCGGCAGCAGCAAGACGCCCTACAACGGCTACCCGGACTACCTGCCGCTGGCCGGGGGGCAGTGGTCGGGCGAGGACGGGGCCACCGTGACGCTCCAGAAGCCCTGCGGCATCGGTGACCTCGACGGCGACGGCGCGGAGGACGCGGTGGGCGCGGTGGCGATCAAGACCGGGGGCAGCGGCACCTTCTACACGCTCGCGGCGTGGCGCAACAGCGGTGGCCTGCCGGTGTTCCGCGCGCTGACCGACCTCGGCGACCGGACCCCGGTCGTCTCGATCAGCGTGGCCGGGCGCAAGGCCACCGTGGTCTGGCTGACCCGCAGCCCCAGCCGGGGCATGGCCGAGCTGGACATCAAGCGGACGTCGGTCTACAAGCTCTCCGGCAGCACCCTCGCCGAGGTGAGTCACACCGACGCGCCGTACAACCCCTGACCGCACGCGTCGCCGGAGCCGCCTCGTTGCGGCTCCGGCGACGCCGGTCAGTACGTCAGGCCGGCACCGAGCTTCGCTCCGTTACCGGTGCCGACGGGGCGTCGGCGCTGCGGCGGGCGAGCAGCGTGTCCAGCGCCCAGGAGCCCGGGCCGAGCACCGCGATCAGCAGGAACGACCAGCAGAAGAGCGCCGACAGCTCGCCTCCGTTGCGCAGCGGCAGCAGCCCTTCCGGCTGGTGCACCACGAAGTAGGCGTACGCCATCGAGCCGGACGCGAGGAGCGCGGCGGGCCGGGTGAAGAGCCCGGCCAGCACCAGCGCACCGCAGACGAGCTGGATCAGTGCGGCCCACCAGCCGGGCCAGGCACCGACCGGGACAGCCTTGCCGGTCACGGGGTTGCCGCCGAACAACCCGAAGACCGAGGACAGGCCGTGCAGCATGAACAGCAGGCCGATGACGATGCGGTACAGCGAGAGGGTCGGCCCGCCGAGCCGAGACACGTTCATGGGAACCTCCATGGAAGGGATTACGTCCCCTCATGATGAGGCATCGAAGCAGTTAAATCGATAAATTCTTTGTTACTGGGAAGGTCTCGGCGCGAGACATTACCCCACCCCGACGTCCCGGCGTCACCCCTACGTCTCGTCGGGAGTGACGCCGGGCCCACGCGCCCGCGACCACCACCACCGGTCGACCCCGACCACCTCCCCGCCGCGAGCCGGAGCGGCTCAGGATGTAATGATTGTTAACTATGAATTAACTGTCACGAAGTTCATACGCCGCGTTTATGGAAAATGAATATGCACGCAATTCGCGCGGGAAGCCACCCGGAGGTCACCGGGGAACCTCGACCGGGCCCGGCCCACCCGACCAGCGGCGAGGGGCCCGGGCCCGACACCGCCGCCAGCGCGAGGTGTCCGCACTGCACGCCAACTTCAGACGACAGCAGGCGGTTGGCGCGGTTTACCCGCGACACCCGGAACGCCCCACCCGTCAGCAATTTTCACGAGGCCCGGCCCCGACACCCCGCGCCGCGCTTCGACATCGACTCACGGCAGTAGCCGGCACGGTCGCCAGTTCAAAAATCCTTAACAATTTTTCCGGTGATAACGGGCTGCGTAATACGTTAGCCTCGGCACCACGTTGCCCCCGGAACTGCGACAACCACCCTCGGAATCACCCGCCAAAACCACCCCACCGAGCCGGCCCGTAACCTCGCGCCGGCAATTTGCCATTCCCGTCGACCGACGCGATCCGGCAACCTGCACCACCCCTCCGGGTGCACCGCCGATTACCCATCTCCCCTGGTCGAGAGCGATCCAGCCCACCCGTCCCGGCTATCGCCAGCCCGACCGTTTGTTCACGGAAAGGACCACCGTGCGACGTCGACCACCCCTACCGGGACGACTGCTGCCCGCATTTGCCACCCTGATCCTGCTGCCCTTGCTCGCCACTCCGGCCCACGCCGACATTCGCCCCGAAACGGTACGACTGCTCGCCAAGGCAGCCGCTGACGAGTGTTTTGCCGGCGTCGGCGTCGACTATCCACCCGGGCCGCCCTGCACCGTGGGACAGCCCAAGGTCAACCAGTCGTACGTCTGGGGGCTCGCCCAGGCCGGCCGCCGGCTCTGGTTCGGCACCGGGGCGAACGTGCTCTGCCTGAAGCCCGAGGGCTACCAGGTCCGCGAACCGATCCTCAACGACGACTACGTCTGCGAGTTCGGTCAGAGCCAGCCGGCCCGGGGCAACCCCGCCCTGCCCGCCACCCTCGGCGACCACCGCACCCCCGAGGTCTACACCTACGACCTCGCCACCGAACGGCTCACCGAACGCACCGCCGACATCACGTCCGCCTCCCCGGCGGACGCGAACCTGCTGAACACCACCGCCGGCCTGCGTAGCGCCGCCGCCCACCAGGGCGTCGTACTGCTCGGTGGCCCGAGCGTGGTCGGCGGGGTGAACGTGTTCGCCTTCGACACCGTCACCGGCCGTTACCTCGGCTCGACCAACCTCACCGCGTACGAGAACATCCGGCACTGGGTGGTGGCCGGCGGCGTGCTCTACGCCGGGGTCGGGCTGGGCGCCAACGGTGGCGAGGCCGGCCGGGTGCTGCGCTGGACCGGCGACCGCACCGACCCGTTCGCCTTCACCGAGGTCGCCGACCTGCCCACCCAGGTCGCCGACCTCACCGAGCACCAGGGGCGGCTCTACGTCTCGACCTGGCCCAAGGCGATCGTCGACGGCTCGGCGGCCGAACGCGCCGCAGCCGGCATCCTCCCGACGCCGCCCCCGGTCGGCCCGTCGTACTCCGACGTGGGCGAGCAGGCACCGCGCGCCGTCGGTGCCACCCCGGCGGCGGACACCGGTGCCGTTGACGACACCGACCCGGCCGACCTGGCCGGCATCTGGATGAGCCCGCCGCTGGCGGCCGGCGCACCCGGACTCAACCCGGAGGACGCCGGCAACTGGGCGCAGGTCTGGTCCGCTGCCGACTACGAGCCCGACCCGGTGGTCCGCCGGGCGTACGCCCTCGGTGGTCTCGCCTCCTACGGCGGCCGGCTGCACTGGGGGACCATGCACGTGCCGTTGCAGGCGACCGCCCTGCACCTGTCGGTGTACCCGCCGCGCAGTCAGGCGCAGCTCCAGGCCACCGTGCAGAACACCCAGCGGGCGTTCGCCGTCTTCCGCGGCCAGGACCTCGGTGGCGCACACGAACGGATCGAGACGCTCTACGGCGAGTCGACGCTGCCGGCGTACGACCCGACCGCGAACAACGGCGTCGGTGCGTGGGCCCCGGCCCCGACCGGGGCGACCCCGGTCTACGGCGGCTCCGGCTTCGGCGACCCGTTCAACCTGTACGCCTGGAAGATGGCGGTGGCCGGCGGCCGGCTCTACGTCGGCACCATGGACTTCGCCTACATCTCGCTGGAAGGTGAGATGCCGACGCCCCCGGCCGGCACGGCGCCCAGCCCGCCGACCTTCGGGGCGGACCTCTGGTCGTTCGACGCGCCCGGCCGGCCGGCCCGCGCCGTCGACACCGGCGGCTTCGGCAACCCGCTCAACCAGGGTGTCCGCACCATGGTCGTGGACGGCTCCACGCTCTATCTCGGGATGGCGAACCCGATGAACCTGCGCACCGACCCGACGCCCGGCGTCCCGAAGGGCGGCTGGGAACTGATCCGGGTGAGCCGGCGTTGAGCCGGCCCGGCTGATCGTGGTCCGGCGGCCGGTGAGGTCCCCCACCGGCCGCCGGGCCACCCGTCGGGCGGGGCGGTCAGGGGGTGGCGAGAGCCTCGGTGGGGGCCAGCCGGCTGGCCCGGATCGCCGGGTAGAGCCCGGCCAACGCACCGATGCCGATCGTCGCCCCGATGCCGCCGGCCACCACCCACAGCGGCACCACCGTCGGCCACCCCTGCGAACCGGCGTAACCGGCGGTGACCAGGCCACCGAGCAGCACCCCGCCCAGCCCACCCAGGGCGGACAACAGCAGCGACTCGGCGAGGAACTGGGTGCGGATCTGCCCCCGGGTGGCACCCAGCGACCGCCGCAACCCGATCTCGGCCCGCCGTTCGATCACCGAGATGACCATGGTGTTGGCCACCCCCACCCCGCCGACCAGCAACGCCACCGCACCCAGCCCGAGCAGCAGACCGGTGAACGCCTCGTCGGTGGCCTGCTGGGCGGCGAGCGCATCGGACGGCCGGGAAACCTGGATCTCGTTGGACTGCTCCGGGTTGGCCGTCGCCGCCAGCACCGCCCGGACCGCCTCGACGTGCTGCTCGGCCGAACGGGTGTAGATCCGGGTCGGGTGCCCGTCCAGGCCCAGGTAGGTGGTCGCGGCCGACCAACCGACCAGGGCCGACGAGTCGAGTTCCGGGGCGAGCGGGACCGGTCGCAGGATGCCGATCACGGTGAACCAGCGCCCGTCGAGGTAGACCCGGATGTCCGGCCCGGCCGCGCCGAGGCCGAGCCGCTCCGCGGCCACCGACCCGAGCACCGTGGCCGGATACCTCCCGGTGGCCTCGTTGAGCCAGGTCCCGCTGGCCAGTGAAGCGCCGACGGTGTCGAGCAGGTCCAGCTCCACCGCCTGGGTGCCGAGGCCACCGGTCTGCGCCGCCGGGATCCGGTCCGACCGGTAGACCGGCATGTCGGCCAGCTGGGCGGTCGCCGACACCTGGCGTACCGGGCCGATCCGGCTGATCATGCCGACCGCCTCGACCGGCAACTGGGCGTCCGCACCGAAGAGGGTGCTCCCCGGCGCGACGGTGAGCAGGTTGGTGCCCAGGGCGGCCAGCGTCCGGTCCAGGTCGGCCCGGGACGACGAGGAGATGCCGACCACGCTGATCATCGCGGCGATGCCGATGGCGATGCCCAGGGCGGACAGGAACGCCCGCAGCGGCCGGGTCCGCAGCCCCACGCCACCGACCCGCAGCACGTCCTGCGGGCTCATCCGGGCCGGTCGCAGCCGCTCCGGTCGCCCAGCACCGCTTCGCCGGGCCGCGCCCGTCGACCGCAGCGGCGTGGTGGTCATCGCAGCACCCCCTCGGTCAGGGCGGCGGAGTCCGCCACGATCAGCCCGTCGCGCATCTGCACCTGCCGGGGCAGGCTCGCCGCGATCTCCCGGTCGTGGGTGATCACCACGATGGTGGTACCGGCCGCGTGCAGCTCGTGCAGCAGCTCCATCACCCCCGCGCCGGAGCTGGAGTCGAGGTTGCCCGTCGGCTCGTCGGCCAGCAGCAGCGGCGGTTCACCGACCACCGCACGGGCGATCGCCGCCCGCTGCCGCTCCCCGCCGGAGAGCTGGTGCGGCCGGTGGTCCAGCCGGTGTCCCAGGCCGACCCGTCGCAGCGCCGCCTCCGCCCGCCGCCGCCGCTCCCGCCGGGGCACCCCGGCATAGAGCAGGCCGTCCGCCACGTTCTCCACCAGGGGTACGCCGGCAGCCAGGTGGAACTGCTGGAACACGAAGCCGATCCGGCTGGCCCGCAGCGCGGACAACTCCCGGTCGGACAACCGGGCGGCGTCGTACCCGTCGATGTGGACCGCGCCCGAGGTGGGCCGGTCCAGGGTGCCGATCACGTTGAGCATGGTGGACTTCCCCGAGCCGGACGGGCCGACGATGGCCACCAGGGCCCCCCGGTCGACGCTCATCGACACCCCACCGAGGGCGGCGACCGTGTCGCCGTAGCGTTTCGTCACGTCACGCAGCTCGACCACGTGGTCGGGGTGGTCGGCCCGGGGCGGCTCAGTCACCGGGCATCCCCACGGTCAGCCCCTCGGTGACCGCGTCGCCGGAGACCTCCACCCGGCCGTCGGCGAACAGGCCCGTACGCACCGCGACGATCCGGGTACCACCCTCCTCGACCACCTCCAGCCCGTAGCCGCCCTCGGCCAGGGTGAGCAGTGCCGCGACCGGCACGGTGAGCACGTCGGCGCGTTCCGAGGCGACGAGGCCGACGTCCACCGCCGCCTTGTCGTAGCCGGCCAGCGCCTTGGCGTCGTCCCCGGTGACGGTCACCTCGATCTTGGTGTCGGTCTCCGCGTCCTTGCCCGTCGTGGCCGCCGAGGTCTGCACCACCGTCTCGACCGTGTCGACCTTGCCGGTGCTGCGGGTGCCGTCGGGCAGCGTGATGGTCACCTCCGCGCCCTTGCGGGCCAACCGCTGGTCCTCCACGTCGAGGGTGCAGGTGACCAGGCGGGTGGTACCGGTGGTCGAGAGGACCACCTTGCCCGCACCGACGGTGTCGCCCACCTCCACGCCGTGGCTGTCCACCCGGACCTCGCCGGGGGCGTAGACGATCCGGCCCGGCTCGACCTGCCCGGTCTCCGGCAGGCCCAGGTCCTCCTGCCAGTCCCGGACCGCGTCGGCGGTCGCCGAGGTGAAGTCCTCGTCGACGGTGAAACCGTCGTGCCCGAGCGCGGCGAGGTTCTGCTCGAACTGTTTGACGTCGGTGCCGCTGACCCCGGAACGCAGCACCCGGTACGCGGGCAGGCCACCGTAGAGCAGCACCACCGGTTCGTCGTCGATCCGGTAGAGCGTCTTACCCCGCTTGACCGTCGCACCGCCCTCGGCGAGCCAGGTGACCGTCCCGCTCAGCCGGCTGTCCCGGGCGCGCGGGGTGCCGTACCCCAGCTCGCCGTTCTTGGTCTCCCGGTCGACCAGGGTCTGCCGGGTGACCTTGGCGGACGACGGCGGCCTGCGGTCGGACGACGTCGCACGGTCGGCGTGGCCGTCACTGGCGAAGGTGACCGCCGTTGCCGCCACCGCCACCACGAGCAGCCCCGCCGCCCCGAGCAGGAACACCGGTCGCGGGCGTCGCCGCCGGACCGGTGACGCAGCCGGCCCTCCGGGCGGCCCGGAGGGCGGGTCGGAGGGCGGACCACCGGGCAGGTCGGGGGACGGTCCGCCCGGAGACCCGGCGGAAGGCCCGCTGGACGGGCCGGACGGGCCGGCGGACGGGCCGGACGGGCCGGCGGACGGGCCGGACGGGCCGGCGGACGGCCCGCTGGGCTGGCCGGAGAGCGGGCCGCCGGGCAGTTCGGTGCGGGACGGACCTGCCGCGGACGGGCCGGCGAGGGACGGGTCAGCGGCAGCCGGGCCGACGGCAGCCGGGCCGGTGACGGACGGGTCAGCCGATCGGGGTGCGCCGGTCATGACGTCCCCCGACGTTCACCGAGGTTGGGCACGGTCTCCCGGCACTTGTCGAACGCGGTCCGCACCGCCGGGTCCTTCAGGTCGATGTCGGCCCGACCGGGCTGGATGCGCCCGTCGGCGGCCGGGTCCGGGAAGTTCGGCACACCGTTCTCCCGCATGCACCGGGCCAGCTTGCGGACCTGCTCGACCTGGCCCGCGTCGAGCTGCCGGGGCTGCCCGCCGTTGGGGGCGAACTCGCGGCACTGCTGCAGCGCCGACTGCACCTTGGCCGGGTCCACGTCCGACCCGCCGTTGAACCGGGGCCCCTTCTGCCCCGGCTGCGGGTCCGGCACGTCGAGCCCCTGTTCCCGCAGACACGTGGTGAACTTGAGCTGGCGTTCCTCGTCGCTCATCGCCGCGGCGGCGGAGAGCGAGGGCTCCGCGCCCCCACCACCGGCGCTGGCCACCCCGGAGTCGTCGGCGGCATCGGACTGACAGCCGCTCAGGGCGAGGACCGCCACCACGGGCAGGGCCAGGAGCAGGCTCAGCTGATTTCGTCGCATCGTTGGTCTCCCTTCCGACCGGCAGACAGCCGGCATTAGGGATAACTCAACTCCTGAGGCGGTATCCAGGGCGTAAACGGCAACGTTAACGCGGTGGTTATCCCGGCATAGGCGAGGATGGAACGGTGCGCGTACTGGTGTGCGAGGACGAGAAACTGCTCGCGGACGCGATCGCCGAATGGCTCCGCCGGGAGTCGTTCGCGGTCGACGTCGCCTACGACGGCGACGCCGCCCTGGAACGCATCGGCGTCAACGGGTACGACGTGGTCGTGCTCGACCGGGACCTGCCGGTGGTGCACGGCGACGACGTCTGCCGCGCCCTGGTCAGTGCCGAACGGGACACCCGGATCCTGATGCTGACCGCCGCCGCCGCCGTCCGGGAACGGGTCGCCGGCCTGGCCATCGGCGCCGACGACTACCTCACCAAACCGTTCGCGTTCGTCGAGCTGAGCGCCCGGGTGCACGCGTTGACCCGACGCACCCGCCCCGCCGCCCCACCGCAGCTGACCCGGGCCGGGATCGTCCTCGACCCGTCCCGGTTGCAGGTCACCCGGGACGGAAACTTCGTGCCGCTGTCCCGCAAGGAGTTCGGCGTGCTGGCCGAGCTGCTACGCGCCGACGGCGCGGTGGTCTCCGCCGAGGACCTCCTCGAACGGGCCTGGGACGAGCACATCGACCCGATGACCAACGTGCTGCGGGTCACCGTGATGAAGCTGCGGCGCAAGCTCGGCGACCCGCCCGTCATCGAGACGGTGCCCGGGGTGGGATACCAGATCCGATGAGGAAACCGACCATCCGGGCCAGGCTGACCCTCATCTACGGCGGCCTGTTCCTGCTCGCCGGCACGGTACTGCTCGCCGTCACGTACGTGCTGGTGGACCAGCGGCTCGCCCACGGTCTCGGGTTCAACCTGCGCGGGACCGGTGGCAAGGAGTCGATCTCGCTGCCCCAGGGCACCCAGATCAACGCCAACCAGGCCGAACACCTGCGGGCCATCGTCCGCCAGGTGCAGGACGACGCCCGCCGGGACGCCCTCGACTCGCTGCTCACCCAGGGCGGAGTGGCCCTGGCCGTGGTGACCATCGCCGCGGTCGCGTTCGGTTGGCTGGTCGCCGGCCGGGCGTTGCAGCCGTTGCAGCAGATCACCGGCACCGCCCGCCGCATCGCCGGAGCCGACGGGGCCGGCCGGGGACTACACGAACGGATCGCCCTGGCCGGGCCGACCGACGAGGTGAAGGAGCTGGCCGACACCTTCGACCTGATGCTCGAACGCCTCGACCGGTCCTTCGACGGTCAGCGGCGCTTCGTCGCCAACGCCTCCCACGAGCTGCGTACCCCGTTGGCGATCAACCGGTCCCTGGTCGAGTTGGCGATCACCCGCCCGGACGCCCCGCCCGAGCTACGACAGCTCGGCGAGACCCTGCTGGCCGTCAACGAACGCCACGAACGACTGATCGACGGGCTGCTCACCCTCGCCGACTCGGAGAACGCGCTGGCCGAACACACCGAGGTGGACCTCGCCGAGGTCGCCGGTCACGTCGCGGAGCAGACCGGCCGGTCCACCACGCTCGCCGTCACCCGCGAACTGGCCCCGGCGCGGACGGCCGGCGACCCGGTCCTGCTGGAACGGCTCACCCAGAACCTGGTGGAGAACGCCGTCAGGCACAACGTCGACACCGGCGGCTGGCTCTCGGTCGCCACGGCCATGGTCGACGGTCGGGCCACCCTGACCGTCAGCAACAGCGGGCCGGTGGTGCCCGGGTACGAGATCGAGACGATGTTCCTGCCGTTCCGCCGGCTCAACCGGGAACGGGTCGCCGGTCAGCGGGGCTTCGGCCTGGGGCTGTCCATCGTCCGGGCGGTGGCGCGGGCGCACGGCGGAACGGTGCGCGCGGTCCCCCGCCCCGACGGCGGCCTGGTGGTCACCGTCTCCCTCCCCACCGCCGACTGACCCCCTGAACGCGCCACCCCCGCCAAATACCGCCGCCGTTGCCGTTGCCGTTGCGTTGCCAAGGAGACGGGGTAGGCGCAAGATCGCGCTCGCGATGCACTGCTCAAGATCGTGCTCGATCCACGATGTAGTGGCATCGCATCGCCGGGAGACCACTACATCCTGGATCGAGCACGATCTTGCGGCGTACGGGCGTACGGGCGTACGGGCGTACGGGCGTACGGGCGTACGGGCGTACGGGCGTGCGGGCGTGCGGGCGTACGGGGAGACGTGCTGGTGGTGCAGGGCGGGTCCGGCCGGCAGCGACCACGCAACATCGGGCCCGTTCGCCAGCCGATCGGGCGGCTGCCGGGTCAGCTCGTGACGTCCTTGCGGGTGAAGCGCCAGAAGGCCAGCCCCCAGAACAGGGTGGCGTAGCTGATCGCCGAGATCGCACCCCGGACCACGTCGTCGGTCTGCATCGGGGTGGACAGCAGGCCCAGCCAGGCGCTGCTGTAGTGGGTCGGCAGGAAGTCCCGCAGCGCTCCGAGCGCGGTGATCTGATCCAGGATGCTGGACAGGATCCACAGCAGTACCGCGCCGCCGACCGCGCCCAGCGCGGCATCGGTGACCACCGACAGCAGAAACGCCAGCCCGGCCACCACCAGCAGGACCACCGCCAGGTAGCCGAGCACCGCCAGCAGCCGTACCAGCCCCTCGGTCGGGGTCAGCTCGGCGGCGACCTGGCTGGTCAGCGGCGACCAGCCGTAGCGCAGGGTGCCGGAGAGCAGGGCCGTGCCGGCCAACAACAGCAGGGCCAGCCCGGAGTACGCCAGCGCCACCAGCAGCTTCACCGTCAACAGTCGGGCCCGGGGCACCGGCACCGCCAGTAGGTAACGCAGGCTGCCCCAGCTCGCCTCGCTGGCCACCGTGTCACCGCAGAACAGCGCCACCACCACGACCAGCAGGAACGACGCCGACACCAGGATCGAGAAGAGGGTGAAGTTGAGCCCGCCCGAGGTGGCCAGGTCGGCGAGGCTGGAGAACTCGCCGCGCCCGCTGCCGTCGTCGTCCCCGGACTCGAACTGGAACGCCACCAGAATGATCAACGGCAGCAGCACCATGAACCCGAGTGCCAACTGGGTACGCCGCCGCGACGCCTGCCGACGGAACTCCGCCCCGAACGGCAGGGTCACCCCCGGCCGGTACCCGACCGCCGCCCCACCCGGCCCGAACGATCCCCGCCCGGACCCGCCCGGCGCCGTGCCGACGGAGGCCGTGCCGCCCGCCGTCGTGCCGCCGTCCGGGCCCCGGCCCGAGGGGGAGCCCACCGAAGAACCTGCCATCACCGGTCACCGCTTCCCCGAGAGTTCTCGCCCACCAGGGCGAGGAACGCGTCCTCCAGGCGACGCCGTGGCACCACCCGGTCCACCCCGATCCCGGCCCGGACCAGCTCGGCCACCACCTCGCTGCGCGCGGTCCCGTTGGTGTCCACCACCAGCCCACCACCTGCACCGCCACCAGCGGCACCAGCACCCGCCGCAGCGCCGTGCTCCGTGCCGGCAGCGCCGTCACCAGCGCCGGACGCCGCACCGGCAGCGCCGTCACCTGGCCCCGTGCCGACACCGGCCACCGCACCCGCACCCGGCGGAACATCCCCGCCGTCGTCGGCGCCGAGCACCCGGACCCCGTCGAGGCGGCTCAGCACCGCCCGCGCGGCGGCCTGGTCGGTCACCTCGAACAGGGTGCTCGGCGACTCGCCGACGATCTCCTCCACCGGGCCCGAGGCGACGATCCGGCCCTTGTTGACCACCACCGCGTGCGTGCAGGTCTGCTCCACCTCGGCCAGCAGGTGACTGGAGACCAGCACCGCCCGGCCGTCGGTGGCGTACCGCTGGAGGACCCGGCGCATCTCGGCGATCTGCGGCGGGTCCAGGCCGTCGGTCGGCTCGTCGAGCACCAGCAGCTCCGGCAGGCCCAGCATGGCCTGCGCGATGGCCAACCGCTGCCGCATCCCGTGGCTGTAGTTCTTGGTCCGCCGGTGCACCGAGTCACCCAGGCCGGCGATCTCCAACGCCTCGTCGAAGTGCGCGTCGGCCCACGGCCGGCCGGTGGCCCGCCAGTACGCCTTCAGGTTGTCCAGGCCGGACAGGTGCGGCAGGAAGCCGGGCCCCTCCACCAGCGCGCCGATCCGCGACAGCACCGGCGAGCCGGGCACCAGCCGGTGTCCGAAGACGTAGATCTCCCCGGCGGTCGGCTGGGTCAACCCCATCAGCACCCGCAGGGTGGTGGTCTTGCCGGCGCCGTTCGGGCCGAGCAGCCCCATCACCTGGCCGGGGTGCACCTCGAAGTCCACCCGGGACACCGCGACGAACCCGTCCGCGTACTCCTTGCGCAGGTCACGGACGGCGAGCGGGATGCCCGCGTACTCGGGATGGACGGAGTCGTCCTGGCGGCGGTGCCGACGGCGGACCACGGCGACGACCACGACGAGCCCGATCAGGATCGCGGCCAGCAGGCCGACCAGCACCCAGCGCCACACCGTGGCGGTGGTCGGGATCGGGGTGGCGGTGACCGTCGGCAGGCTCACCGCCCCGTCGACCGCCACCGTGTAGACGGCCGGCTCGGCAGGTGTGGTGTACGCCTGGTCGGCGGTGGCCAGCACCACCCGCAGCCGGTGCCCGGCCTCGACCCGGCGGACGATCGCCGGCAGGGTCACCTGGACCGGCTGCGCGGCGTCGATGGTGGCCGGCAGGCCGGTCAACCGGATCGGGGCGACCAGCCCGTCGGGCAGCGTCGCCGCGCCGGCCGGGTCGACGTCGTAGAGCTTGGCGAACAGGACCGCCTCGCCGGTCGCCGACGCGGCCCGGACGGTGACGGTGGGTGCACCCACCACGTCCACCGCCTCGGTCAGCGGTGTCGACTCGAACCGGGCGTGCTGGCCGGGCACGTCGCCGGCGACCCCGTCGAGCAGGGAGCCGAGCGACCCGGCGAACGGGATCGCCGAGATCGCCGCCGGGTTGCCGTTGGGCGGGTTGGCGACCGGTTGGGCCGGCCCGGTGACCGGCACCTCGCGTCGGGCGTCCCCGGTCACCCCGGGATAGTCGGCGGTGCGGTAACCGGTGGCGACGAGGCCCCGGTCGAGGGCGTCGAAACCGGCGATCCGGGAGAACGTGAAGTCGTCGCCGGGGGCCGCGCCGGTGCCCTTGACGTAGTGGTCCAGCCACTGCACGGTCAGGTACTTCACCCGGTCGGAGTCGCTGGTCGGGCCGGTGCCGCCGTCGTGGCCGCCGGTGAACCAGGCCACCCGCACGGGGGTGCCGGCGGCGGCGATGCCGCGCGCGTTGGCGTCCGCCTCGGTGAGCGGGAAGAGGGTGTCCGCCTCGCCCTGCACCAGCAGGGCGGGGGCCTTGATCCGGCCCAGCACGTCGGCCGGGGAGGAACGCCGGAGCAGGTCCACCGCCGCCTGGTCGGCCCGCCCGGTGGTGGCGATCCGCAGGTACGCGGCGCAGACGTCGGCGGCGAACCGGCCACAGGACGGGTCGGCGGCGGCCCCCGGGGCGCGCGACGATCCGCTGCCCGGTCCGCCACCGGGCCGGGGGCTGGGCGCACCGGCCGACGCGGGTGCCCCTTCCGGCTGGGCGGCGGCGGTGTTGCCGGAGAGCCCGGCCGGCCCGGAACCGGCGCTGCCGCCACCGCCGAAGAAGATGCCGGCCCAGCCCTTCTTGAACACGCCCTCGGTGGCCGGCTTGCCGGTGTTCTCCGGCAGGAAGGCGCGGGACAGGTCGTTCCAGGTGATCATGGGGACGATCGCGTCGACCCGGGGGTCCTGCGCGGCCAGCAGCAGGGCCAGTCCGCCGCCGTACGAGCCGCCGACCACCCCGACCCGGGGGTCACCGGCGGCGTCGGTACGCACCTCGGGGCGGGCGGCCAGCCTGTCCAGCAGCCGCTGGGCGTCGCGCACCTCGTAGTCGGGGCTGTCCAGGTGGATCTGCCCGCCGCTGCGGCCGAAGCCCCGCGCCGTCCAGGTCAGCACCGCGTAACCCTGCCCCACCAGGTCCTCGGCGTCGGTGCGGACGGAGTCCTTCGTACCGCCGAAGCCGTGCGCCAGCAGCACGGCCGGGACCTTCCGGTCAGCCGACGCACCGCTCGGCAGGTAGAACGTGGTGTCCAGGTCGACGGGCTCGTCGCCGCCGGGCCCGGAGCGCACGGTGAGCGCGGTCGACTCGGTACGGAAATCCGGCCGGTCCGGCCAGACCGCCCAGCCGACGACCCCCGCCAGCAGGACGACGCCCACCGACGCGGCGACCGCGCGGCGGCCGGTGGGCAGGGCACGGCGGAGCCGGGCAGCCGACAGCGGCGATTTCATTCGGCTCACGGTACGGCCCGGAACCTGAGCGTTGGCTGAGATCCGCCGTACGTCCGTCCTGGTCGGCCAATCGTCGGCCGGACAGGTCAAACGCACAAGGTCACCCGGCGTTCACCCAGAACGAGTTCGGACTCCGTGAATTCACGCTTAATGCGCTATATCACAATGGAAACGAGCATGTCACTCCGACAACAGTACGGAGCGTGTCGGGAAGGTTGATGTCGCGTCACATCACTCGAAGTGACGCAAAACTGACCGGTGCAGACCTCCGGCCAGGGATCGCCCTTCGATTAGGTTCCGGTCCGACGCACGGGACCGAAGTTCCACGCCATCCCCGACCCCCTGCGCCGCCGCCGGAGGAGACCACCATGACCGTTCCCGCCTCGCGGGTCCGTCGACGGCCCAGGACACCGGGCCGCCTGTTGCCGTTGCTACTCGCCACCGCGCTGCTGCTGCCGGTGGCGTTCCTCGTCGTACGGGGCCACCAGTTGGTGGACGCCGACCGGGAGCTGGCCGAACGGGAGCGCCTCGGCGTCGAGTACCTGCGCGTCCTCGGCCCGGTCACCGAGGCGCTGGTGAACGCGCAGACCGCCGCCGTCGCCGGCCGGTCGGTGCCCCGCGACGCCCTGGACCGGGCGGTGGAGGCAGCCGCGGCGGTCGACACCCGCATCGGCGACGAGCTGCGCAGCACCGAGCGGTGGGCCGGGCTGCGGGCCAAACTGGAGGGACTGCCGAGCCGGTCACTCACCGACCCGGAGGTCGCCTTCACCGCGTACGGCGAGGTCACCGATCTGCTGTTGGCCCTGCACGGCAAGATCCGGGAGACCTCCGGCCTGATCCGGGACCCCGGCTCCGACTCGTACTTCCTCCAGGACGGCGTCGGTGAGGAGATGCCGGAAGCAGTGGTCGCCGCCGGCCGGCTCGTCGACCTGGCCGTGCTGATGCCGCAACGACCCGCCGCCGAACAGGCCCGTTCCCTGGGCCAACTGGCGACCCTCCGGTTCGCCGCCCTGCAACCGGCGGGCGACCTGGTCGACGACCTCCAGACGGTGGTGGAGACCTCGGAGAGCGCCGGCATCGGCGCGGACGTGCTCACCCCGTTCGACAACTACCAGCGGGCGGTCGAGGCGTTGGCGGCGCTGTCCCAGCCCGACAGCCGTACGCAAGCGGTCGACCTGACGAAACTCACCGCTGCCCGGAGCCAGGCGCAGACCGCCGCCCGGGAACTCCAGCCGGTCATCCTCGACGAACTGGACCGGCTCCTCCGCCAGCGCATCGACCAACTCGACCGCGACGACCTGCTGATCCTCGCCGCCGGCGGGGTGGCCGTGCTGCTCCTGGCGGCGCTCGGCGCGAGCGGTTGGCTGCCGCGCCGCACCGGCACCCCGCCCGGCCGGGACACCGCACCCGGCGACCCGGCCGAAACCACCGCCGCCACCCGGTGGGAGCCGCCGACGCGGTCCGGTCGGCCACCGGCCGGACCGGTGCCGGTGCTCCAGCCGGTGGGCCAGAGCTCCGAATCCGACCGGTGGAGGCCCTTCGATGCTGCTCGGTAGGCTCCGGATCCGGGGCAAGCTGGCCCTGCTGCTGATGGTCCCCCTGCTCTGCATGGTCGGGCTCACGGTGCCGGTGGTCTGGGACCGGGCCACCGTGGCGCAGCGGGCCGGCGACCTCGCCGACCGGGTCCGGATCGCCAGCCGGGTCGGCACGATCCTCCAACACCTCCAGCAGGAACGCCTGCTCGCCATCGGCCTGCTGCTCAAGCAGGTCGAGCGCACCGACCTGGTGCAGAAGGTCGCCGAGGTGGACGACCGGATCGCCGACCTGCGCGCCGAGTTCGGCGACGCCCTGCCGGCAGAGGTCGACACCGCCCTGGACGGGGTACGCCAACTGGCCGCCCTGCGGACGGCGGCGGTGGCCGGGCAGACCGGCCCGGACCAGCTCATGGCCGGGTACGGGCCGGTGAACACCGCCCTGATCAACTCACTTCAGCTCCGCCTCAACGCGGACACCCGCACCCCGACCGGGCGGCAGGTGCTGGCCCTGGACGGCCTGCTGCGCACCGGTGAGAGCCTCAGCGCCGGCGCCACCCTGATCGTGCTGGTCGCCGCCCGGCCCAGCGCCCAGACCGTCACCGCCTACGTGGCGAACTTCGCCGTTCTCTCCGACGAGAGCGCCCGGCTCCAGGCCCTGGTCACCCCCGAGCAGCTCGACCTGCTCACCCTGGAGGAAGTGGCGGTCGCCAACCGCACCGGCCCGAACTTCATCAACCAGAGCGCGCTGGACCCGGCCACGGCGATCGGCGCGCTGGACGTGGCGACCCTCTTCCCCACCGTCTCCTCGATGATCACCCTGGGCCAGTTCGTGGAGAAGAAACTCGCCGCCGACGTCACCGCCGAGGTGCGCGCCGACCGGCAGGTCGCGCTCGCCGGGGCGTACTGGGTGACCCTGCTGATCGTGACCATCCTGATCGCGGTCATCCTGCTCACCATCGCGGTCGGCCGGGCGGTGGCCCGGCCGCTCACCCGGCTCACCCGCTCCGCCGACCGGGTCGCCCGGGTCGCCGAGTCCGAGCTGGTCCGGGTCGCCGACGACGAGTCGGAGACCGTCCCACCGGTCCGCCTCGACCCGGTCGACGTGGGTGCCCGCGACGAGATCGGTGACCTGGCCCGCGCCTTCGAACGGGTGCAGAACACCGCCGCCCGGCTGGTGGAACGGCAGGTGGCGAGCCGACGCAACGTGGCCCAGATGTTCGGTCACGTCGGCCGACGTACCCAGAACCTGGTCGGCCGGCAGATCGCCCTGATCGACCGGCTGGAGCAGCAGGAGACCGAGCCGGGCCGGCTGGAGCACCTGTACCGGCTCGACCACATCTCCAGCCGGCTGCGCCGTAACGCGGGCAGCCTGGTGGTGCTCTCCGGTGCGGCGGGCGACGACGCACACGTGGCACCGGTCCCGGTGGCCGACGTGGTCCGGTTGGCGCTCGGTGAGATCGAGGACTACACCCGGGTGGACGTGCGGGTCCCCCCGGAGGTGGTCGCCGTACCGGCGATCATCGGTGACCTGGTGCTGGCCCTGGCCGAGCTGATGGAGAACGCCACCGTGTTCTCCCCGCCGCACACCCGGGTCGTGGTCGCCGCCGAACCGACCGACGATGGTACCCGGTTGGCCGTGATCGACCAGGGCATCGGCATGAGCGAGCAGCGGATGGCCGAGGAGAACGCCAGGTTCACCCGCCGGGAACGGCTGGACCTGGCCCCGTCCGAGGTGCTCGGGCTCTTCGTGGTGGGTCGGCTGGCCCGCCGGCACGGCTGGACGGTGGAACTCACCCCGACCGCCGGTGGTGGGGTGACCGCCAGCCTGGTGCTCCCCGGTTCCGCCCTGGTGCGCGCCACCAACGGGCGTCACGGGGAACCCGTCGCCCGCGCCGCCCTGTCCTCCCGGGACCGGCCCACCACCGCCGGCCCCGCCGTACTCCCGTCGCGGGACCGGGCCGGGACCACCGCCGCCCGCGGTGTCGACGGACCGGCCCGGACCGGCCGGACACCGGCCGTGCTCGACGCGGAGCCGACCCGGCCACCGGTCGACACGACGCCGACCCGGCCGCTGGTGGCGGCGGGGCCGACCCCACCCCCCGCCTGGCCCGTGATCGACGCGGAGCCGACCCGGCCACCCGTCGACGCGGAGCCGACCCGGCCGCTGGTGGAGGCGGGGCCGACCTGGCCACTGGTCGACCCCACGGCATTGCCCGGATTCGATCCGACGCTGCTCAGCAAGGCGACCCGCAGCATGGAATCCGCCGGCCCCTGGGACGCGTTCGGCACCGTGCCGGCCGACCCGCAACCGGCCGCGCCCGCCGACACCGACCCGGTCGTCGCCGGGGCGACCCTGCCGGTCCGGGGCACCGCCACGGTGACCCCGGCAGACGCCGACCAGACCCGTACGACGGTCCCGCAGGCCGCCCTGCTCCCCACGGTCGCGCAGGCCACCCCGCTCCCCACGGACCGCCCCGCCCCGCCGCCCGGGATCCGGCAGCGGGTTCCCGGGGCCAGCCTGCCGCACACCGCCCCCGTCGTCGGCCCGGTGGACGGCACCCGGGCCGACCCGGCCGCCGCCCGCGCCCTGGTCGAGCAGTTCCAGTCCGGGGTGCAGCGGGCCGAACAGGCAAGGCCCGCCGCCGCACCCCCAGCCGAGCCGGCGACACCCCGCCTGACCCGACGGGTACCGGGCGCCAACCTGGCCATCTCACCCCCTCGGCAACCGCCCAGCCAGCATCCGGGAGATCCCGGCGAGGTCCGCGATCTCATCAACGCGTTCGAGACGGGCGTCGCCCGGGCTCTACGCGAAGTCCGTCCCGACCACCGCACTGAAGAAGGAACGACACGGTGACCAGCCCGCACGTACACGAGAACGTCGACTACCAGAACCACCCGGCCGGGGATCTCAGCGCGGAGGCGCGCACCTTCAACTGGCTGTTGGACTCGTTCACCTCCAGCACCGCCGGTGTCCTGGAGGCCATCGCGGTCTCCTCCGACGGGCTGCTGATGGCCATGTCGTCGATCAAGGACCGGTCCAACGCGGAACGCCTCGCGGCCGTCGTCTCCGGCATGACCAGCCTGGCCGGCGGTGCCGCCAGCTGGTACGCCCTCGGCGGGCTCAACCGGGTGATCGTGGACATGGCCGACGGTTACCTGCTGATCACCGCGATCAGCAGCGGCTCGGTACTCGGCGTGATCGCCGACCGGTCGGCCAACCTGGGCACCGTCGCGTACGAGATGACGCTCTTCGCCGGCCGGGCCGGCGGGGCGCTGACACCGAGACTCATCGCCGAGCTGAAGAACGCCGTTCAGCAATGACCCGGGACGCCGCCGGTGCGGAACCGGAACCCGAACCGTCGGTCCGGGTCCGCCCCTACCTGCGCGCCCCGACGGGGGACGGGACAGCGACACCGGTCCCCGCCCCCGAACCGCAGACCGACCGACCGGCCAGCCCCCGCCCGTTCGTACTGACCGCTGGACGGGTGGCCGGCGCGGACCCGGCCATCGGCCTGGAGACCCAGGTCACCGCCCGGTCCGAGCCGGCCCGGGCGGCGCTGCTGTCGGCCCTGCTCGCCCCCGAGCTACAGGCGATCGTCGCCCTGTGCGCTGAACCGATCTCGGTGGCCGAGATCTCCGCCCGGATGCGGCTGCAGCTCGGCGTGACCCGGGTGCTGGTCGGTGACCTGCGGGCCGCCGGCCACCTCGACGTGCACGTCGGCGCCGTCGACGACGCATTTGACCCCGACCTCATCCTGCGAGTGATTGATGGACTCCGTGCGATCTCCTGAATGGCCGGTCGCCCCGCTCGGCGGGCTCGCCGCGAACAGCGCCTCCGCCCGCTACGGGCAGCCGGTGGGTGGCCCCCCGACGGCACCGCCGCACCCGTCGCCGCCACCGGCGTACCGACCGGCGGCGGCGACGGCCGTGCCCGCCCCGGACACCCGTACCGGGCCGGCCGCCGCCCCACCGATCCCGGTCAAGCTCCTGATCGCCGGCGGGTTCGGGGTGGGCAAGACGACCACGGTCGGCGCGATCTCCGAGATCGCCCCGCTCACCACCGAGGCCGAGATGACCAGCGCCGGCATCGGCGTGGACGATCCGGGGACCCGCAGCACGAAGACCACCACCACGGTGGCGATGGACTTCGGCTGCGTGACCATCGACCGGAGCCTGAAGCTCTACCTGTTCGGCACACCGGGCCAGGACCGGTTCGGCTTCATGTGGGACGACCTGGCCCGGGGAGCGCTCGGCGCGCTGGTGGTGGTGGACAGCTCCCGGCTGGACGACTGCTACCCGGCGATCGACTTCTTCGAGCGGGCCGGCCTGCCCTTCGTGGTCGGGGTGAACACCTTCGACGGCAGGCTGACGCACGAGCTGGGCGCGATCCGGTGGGCGCTGGCGATCGGTGACCACGTACCGCTGGTGCAGTTCGACGCCAGGGACCGGCTCTCGGTGCGGGACGCCCTGCTGGTCGTCCTGGACCGGGCACTGGACCGGGCGGTGCGGGAGAAGGGCGTCTGAACGAATCGGCGCTCGGGGCCGTTTCCACGGGAGAGGGGGACGTCATGAGGGGTGGTCTGGACGAGACACTGGCCCGGCTGGCACGCCGTGAGGAGGCCCGCCGTCGCCGGTCGACCGACCAGGGCGCGGAGGCCGACGACGGCGTGTCGACCCTGGCCTTCACGACCACCGGCCGGGCCACGACGGAACCGGTGCACCCGGCGACGGCACCGACCGGACCAGCGCACCCGGTGCCACCTGCCGGTCCGGGGCGTCCCGGTGCCGCGCCGGCGGAACTGGTCCGGGCCGGGCCCGGGTCGGGGGAGCCCGCCGCCGGCGGGTCCGACCCGGTCGAGGAGGTGGCCGAGGCGGTACGTCGGGTGGTCGCCGCCCACCCCGGGCTGACCGTGGCGCTGCGGGTCGAGTACGCCGGGCGGACGTACCCGCTGCGGATCGAGCGGACCGAGCCCGGTGCCCGCAACGAGCGGACCGAGCCCGGTGCCCGCAACGAGCGGGCGGAGCCCGGGGTACGGGGCGGCAGCGACCCCCGGAACACCGCACCGCCGGCCTGGCCGCTGGCGGAGCGGACCCCAACGGCCTGGACGCCGGCCCGGGAGCTGCCCGGTGTCGACCCGGCGGCCCGGCTGGCCGAGCTGATCCGTCGCGACCCGACGTTGCTCGACCACGACGGCTGACCAGCGGACCGTCCGCGGCGGCGGGCGGCTACTGTCGGGCGATGCCCGAACCGGACCTGACCCTGACCGCCAGTCTGCGCCCGGCCGCGCTGGACGCCCGACGCGGCATCGTCCGGCTGCACCCGGAGGTGCTGACCGCTCTGGCGCTGCGCCCGGGTGACCCGGTACGGCTGGTCGGCAGGCGGGTGACCGCCGGGATCGTCGCGCCCGCCGAACCGACCGCGAGCGCCGCCCTGCTCTATGCCGACGATCTCACCCTGGGCAACCTGGGGCTGCGCGACGGCGGCCAGGTGACGGTCGCGCCCGCCCCGGTCACCCCGGCCCGGCGGGTGACCCTGGCCGGCCCGGTGGCGGTGGTCGCCGCGGTGTCCCCGGAGATGCTGCGACTCGCCCTGCTCGGCAAGGTCGTCACCGAAGGTGACAACGTCTCCCTGCTGCCCCAGGACGTCCTTCCCGACGCCTCGGTGCGCGGCCTGGTCGAGGCCGCCCGGCGCAGCCTCGCCAACACCGTCGGGTACGCCTGGACGAGCACCCTGCTGACCGTGGTGGCCGCCGAACCGGAGACCGGCGCCCTGGTGACCATGGACACCGTGGTCGGCTGGGAACACGGCCACGTCACGCACGGCTCCTCCGGCCCGGCCGGACCACACCGGGATGCCACCGCAGGTGCCGACCGTCCCCGGCCCGGCGGCCGGACCACCGACACTTCGGCGGCGGAGACCCCGACCGGTCCGACGGCCGGTGGGCCAACGGCCGGCACCGTCACCGAGGCGGCGGACGACGACGACGTGCCACACGTGGACGAGCTGCCCGGGTTACGCGCCCAGGCCGAGGAACTGACCGAACTGCTCGACCTGGGTTTCCACCACGGTGAGGTGCTGGGCCGGCTGGGGACCACGGTCTCGCTCGGCGTGCTGCTCAGCGGGCCGGCCGGATCGGGCAAGTCGGCGCTGGTCCGGGCGGTGGCCAAGACGGTCGGGGCCCGGGTCCGCCCGCTGTGGGCCCCGGAACTCGCCGCGCTGACCAACGACGCGGCGGCCCGCCGGTTGCGCGAGACCGTCGCCGACCTGGCCGACGGCGGCCCGGCCGTGTTGCTGGTCACCGACGTCGAGGCGCTGGCCCCGGCGGAGGACGCCGGCCCGTTGGCCACCGTGTTCCGGCAGGTGCTCGCCGGGGCCGTCCGATCCGGTACGGCGGTGGTGTGCACCACGTCCCGCCCGGAGACGGTCGACCCGGGGTTACGCGCGCCCGACCTGCTGTCGCTGCGGATCACGGTGCCGTTGCCCGACCCGGCGTTGCGCCGGGAGCAGTTGACCGTACTGACCCGGCAGGTGCCGCTGGCCGAGGACGTCCGGCTCGACGAGGTGGCCGGGCGTACCCCCGGGTTCGTCGCCGCCGACCTGGCCGCGCTGGTCCGGGAGGCCGGGGTGCGGGCGGCGCTGCGGCAGAAGACCGTCGAGACACCGACGGTGGCGATGGCCGACTTCTCGGCGGCGCTGGAGGTGGTCCGGCCGACCACCATGGCGGCGTCCACGCTGGAACTGGCCACGGTCACCCTCGACGACGTCGGCGGCCTCGGTGAGGTGAAGCAGACCCTCACCGAGTCGGTGCTCTGGCCGTTGACCTACCCGGACACCTTCGCCCGGTTGGGGGTGCAACCACCCCGGGGAGTGCTGCTCTACGGGCCGCCCGGGTGCGGCAAGACCTACCTGGTGACCGCCCTGGCCGGGACCGGCCGGGCGAACGTGTTGTCGGTGAAGGGCGCCGAGTTGCTCTCCAAGTGGGTCGGGGAGAGCGAGCGGGCGGTCCGGGAGCTGCTCCGCCGGGCCCGCGAGGCCGCGCCGACGCTGGTGTTCCTCGACGAGATGGACGCGCTGGCCCCGGTGCGCGGCCAGGCCACCGACGGCGGTACGACCGACCGGGTGGTCGCCGCGTTGCTGACCGAACTGGACGGCGTGGAGGCGCTACGCAACGTGGTGGTGATCGGGGCGACCAACCGGCCGGACCTGGTCGACCCGGCCCTGCTGCGCCCCGGCCGGCTGGAGCGGCTGGTGTACGTGCCGCCGCCGGACGGACCGGCCCGCGCGGAGATCCTCCGGGCCGCGTCCCGCGCCGTGCCACTCGCCGAGGACGTGGACCTGGCGGCGCTCGGCGAGGAGCTGACCGGATTCTCGGCGGCGGACTGTGCGGCGCTGGTGCGGGAGGCGGCGCTGGCCGCGATGCGGGAGTCGCTGTCCGCCGCCACGGTCACCGCCGCGCACGTGGCCACCGCCCGCGACCGGGTCCGCCCCTCCCTGGACCCGGCGCAGGTCGCCTGGCTCGCCGCCTACGCCGACAAGCACGCGGGCTGAACAGGGCCTGCTCCGGGCCGGCGGGTTTGGCGTGGTGGGCCGGGCCGGCGGGCTTAGCACGGTGAACCGGGCCGGGGGCCTGTGGGCGGTGGGCCGGGCCGGGCCGGGCCGGCGGGCTTCGCACGGGTGAACCGCGCCGGGGCCTGCGGGCGGGAAGGTGCGGACCTCGGGGCCGGACAGCCGGCCGCCAGCCTGGCCGGCCGGGTGATGCCTGGCGGCTTGGGTGTCTGGGCCACCCGTTCGGGCGTGTCGCCGCGGACAAGTAGATCCTGCAATGAGCGGTATGCCTGAGCGGCATGAATATGACAGCCTGGCATATCACTGATCGTGGGAAGCATGGGTGTCGCGCAGGCCGCACCGCCGCTTCGCCGCACCGCCGCTTCGCCGCACCGCCGCACCGCCGCACCGCCGCACCGCCGCACCGATGCTTCGCCGCACCGCCCCTCCGGCGCTTCGGTTGACGCATTCCGTATGCCACAAAGACCACGGGGCCGCAATCGAAACGCTCCGTCGTCGCCCGGTGTGGCACACCGGCCGCGTCGCGTTCGCCCGCGACCAGCGCTCCGCTGCCCGCGCCGACGGTGCTCCCGATGGAAGCGGGTCAGCCGGCGGCGGGCGGGGTCGCGTCGAGCGAGATCTCCGCGTACACCTTGCCACCGCTTTCGCGCAGCTGCGCGCCGCAGTTGCGCAGCACCGCGATGGCTCCCCCGTTGTCCGGGGTGGTGTCCGCGACGACCGAGTGCATACCAGCGGCCGCCGCGACGTTGAGCAACTCCCGCAGAGCCGCCGCGCCGAGGCCCTGGCCCCGGGCCGACCGGCCGAGCCACATCCCGGTCTCCGCCACCCCGGGGGTGTCGCAGCGGGCCATCCGAACCATGCCCACCACCTCGCCGCCGACGCACACGGCGAACATCAGGGTGCGGGTCGGCCCGTCCAGGCCACCGAAGCTGGCCCGGTGGAACTCCCGGAACGCCTCCCGACGAGCGTGCGACCAGCCGGCAGGAGCGTCCACCGGGGGCATGACATCACTCGGCTCGGCCTCGGCCGCCGCTACGGATAGCAACGACTCCAGGTTCGTCTCGTCGACCGGCTCCAGTCGTACCGCGCCTACCACGTGCCGCAGTCTGCCGCCCCTGCCGGCTGTCGTCCACCCCTTTGGGAGGTGACTGTCGGTCTGGTCGGAGGTCTCGGCCGGTCGTCCCATCAGCGCAGCTCACCTCACGCTCCGCTGTCAAAGGCGTCCGCCACACCCCTTCCACGCACCGGTCGACGAAGCGGCGTCACACCGCCGCGCGGCCCGGCAGGCGCGACCCCGACCACCGTGCGGCCCAGGAGCGGCCCGGGAGCGGGGACCCACCGCCGCGCGACCCGGCAGGCGCGACCCCGACCACCGTGCGGCCCAGGAGCGGGGATCGGCCGCTGGCCGGTGGGGCGTTACGCCGTCTCGATGGGCCATCGGTGTCCCGGGAGGTTCAGCGGCGTCGGTTGCGGGCCCGGGAGGCGCGCAGTCGACGCAGGCGGCCGATCAGCAGCGGCTCGGCGACCAGTGCGGCAGGGCGGTCCAGCAGCCCGTTGAGCAACTGGTAGTAGCGGGTGGCGGAGAGCCCGAACGTGTCCCGGATGGCCTGCTCCTTCGCTCCAGCGTGCCGCCACCACTGCAGTTCGAAGGCGAGGATGCGCAGCTCCCGCTCGGACAGCTCGTCGACATCGACCGACGGTCGCGCACCGGCCCGCACGGCACCGGTCTGCTCGTCGCCGTCAACCGACGCTTGCCCACCGGTCAGCTCGGCGGCCGGGGCCGACGCCCGTTCGGCCGCCGGGGCCGACCGTGGCGAGGGCACCTGCGGCGGCGTGTCGACCGGCTCCGGTGACGGGTCGGACCGGGGAACGGCGTCGGCGGGCGGCATGGCGCTCCTCGGCAGGGTGGGCGGCTGGGCGGGGTAAACCCAGCTTAACCAGGGTGGGTGACGCTCCACCCGCAACGGGCGAGGCACCGCGGACGACGGGCGGGCCCGTGTCGACCGACGGTCGACACGGGCCCGCCGCGTCGGGATACCGCCCGAACCGGGCGGCATCCGGCTCAGGTGATGTCGCGCCGACGCATCATCCAGAACGCGGCCACCATCACCACGGCGGTGCCGATGCCGAACACCAGGGCCGAGTCCTGCCAGGTCACCAGCATTTCCTTCGGCGTGCACTCACCCTGGACGAGCTCGCAGGAGCGGTAGTCGACCAGCGTCCACTTCTTTTCGAACCAGGCGAGCGCATAGGTGGACAGCACCCAGCGGTCCCCGAACCGGACCCCGGCGATCGTCATGGCGATCCGGATGCCGATCTCGCTGACCACTCCCACGCCGACGGCCACGCCGAGCGCCATCGCGGTGTGCCGGCCCAGCGAGGCCAGCGCGAAGGCCACCGCGCCGACGGCGAGGATCAGCCCCCATGCCCGCAGACCGCTGATCCCGGCGGACTGCCACACCCCGGAGGTGACCTTCTCGGTGGTCCCCCGGTTGGAGGCGATCAGCCAGAAGGCCAGCGTCCACAGCGCGCCGAGCACCACGGTCACCCCGGTCAGGGTGGTGAGCACGGCGGCCAGTTTGGTGCCGAGCACGGTGAGCCGTTTCGGCCGCCACAGCAGCAGGTTCATCATCCCGCCGGTGCTCCACTCGGCCCCCACGAAGGAGGCACCGATCAGGAAGGCGAACAGCGCCACCGCCCCGGCGAAGACGGCGATGAAGACCCCGAACTCGGCCCGGAAGTCGAACTGGTAGGGCAGGTTCCACTTCGGGTCGAACATCTCCGGGGTGGGCTTCCAGTCCCGGCCGCAGTTCGGGCCGTACCGGTCCTCGGTCTGCTCGCCCCGGGCCTTGGCCGCGTCGCAGTCGGCGATCGAGCGTTCCCAGTCCTTGACGGCGTCGCGGAAGTTCGCGTCCGACTCGGCCTGCGCCTGGGCGATGACCGCGGGCGAGAGCTTGTGGCTGGAGAAGGCGAAGGCGGTGACGATGCCGGTCAGACCGAGTACGAGCAGGACCAGCATGACCCGGGTGAGCCGGCGCTTGGCCAGCCGACGCAGTTCGGTGACGTACAGGCTCATGCGCCCCACCCTCCCGTGGTGCCGGCGTGGCCGGGCTCGCCGATCTTGGCGGACTGGTCGACCTGCCGGTGCTGACCGGGGACCGGCGCGGTGGCGGTGATCTCCAGGAAGACGCTCTCCAGGTCCACCGCGACCGGGGCCAGTTCGCTGACGTACAGGTGTTGTTCGGCGAGCAGCCGGCTGACCGTGGCCGGCTTGTCCACGCCGGCCAGCATCAGGTGGTCGGGGTGACGGGTGACCGCGACACCGGCCCGGCCGAGCAGTTCGGCGGCGGCGGCGAGGTCCTCCGCGGCGTCCAGGCGTACCCGTACGCCACCGTGCGAGTGCTGGGCCAGCACCTGCTCCACCGGACCGGCGGCGACCCGACGGCCCAGCGAGATGATGGTGACCTCGTCGCAGATGAGTTGGATCTCGCCGAGGATGTGGCTGGACAGCACCACGGTCATCCCGGATTCGGCGAGGGTGCGCATCAGGGTGCGCATCTCCCGGATGCCGCCCGGGTCGAGGCCGTTGGCCGGCTCGTCGAGGATCAGCAGTTTGGGGTTCTTGAGTAGGGCGGACGCGACGGCGAGCCGCTGCTTCATGCCGAGCGAGTACGTCTTGACCCGCTCACCGGCCCGGTCCCGCAGCCCGACCAGTTCGAGCACCTCGTCGACCCGTACGGCGGGAACGTCGCCGGCCCCGGCCAGCAGGGACAGGGTGTCCCGGGCGGAGAAGTGCGGGAAGAACTGCGGGCTCTCCACGATCGCGCCGACCTGGCCGGCGACGGTGGGCAGTGCTCCGGGTACCTCGTGGCCGAGGATGGCCATCCGCCCGCCGTCGGGCTGGATCAGCCCGAGCAGGGTGCGCAGGGTGGTGGTCTTGCCCGACCCGTTGGGGCCGAGGAAGCCGTGTACCTGACCGGCCTCCACCCGCATGTCGAAACCGTCCAGCGCGTTGCGGACACCGCGTCGACGGCTCTTGTACGTCTTACGTAGACCTTCGATCTCCAGGACAGCCGACAAGCTGCGCCTCCCCCGATGGTGGCTGATGACAGCGGTCACCATACTCGGTATACCCGCCAGGGCAATACCCGGTATGCATCGGCGCTCAATTACTACCGACGGTGTATCAACGGGTCACTCAGGCGCAGATGACGGCCACTCCGGCGGCGCGGAACGCATCGACCAGTTCGGGGGCCGCCCCGGAGTCGGTCACCAGGGTCTCCACCCGTTCCACCGGGCAGATCCGGGCGAACGCGTGACCGCCCAGCTTGGACGAGTCCGCGATGATCACGACCCGCTTGGCCCGCGCCACCATCAGGTTGTTCATCGCCGCCTCCCCCTCGTGGTGGGCGGCGGCACCCAGCTGCGGATCGAGCGCGTCCACGCCCAACAGGGCGACGTCGAGGGTGACCTCGCGCAGCAGCGCCCCGCCCAGCGGCCCGACCAGCTCGAACGACTTCGGCCGCACCACACCCCCGGCGACCACCACCTTCATCCGGGAGCGGACCAGCAGCTCGTTGGCGATGTTCAGCGCATTGGTGACCACGGTGAGCTGGGCGCCCTCGGCGCTGGTGTTCAGGTCGGGGCGGACGGCCAGGGCGCGCGCCACCTCGGTGCTGGTGGTGCCGCCGTTGAGGCCGACCACGGTGCCCGGGGAGACGAGCGCGGCGGCGGCGGCCCCGATCCGTTGCTTCTCGGCGGAGTGCTTGGCCGTCTTGTAGCGCAGCGGCAGGTCGTAGGAGACGCCGTTGGCGACCGCGCCACCCCGGGTCCGGGTGATCATCTGCTGCTGGGCGAGCTGGTCGAAGTCGCGTCGGATGGTGGCCTGCGAGACGTCGAGCCGCTCGGCGGCCTCCTCGACGCTGACCCGCCCGCTGCCGGTGAGCATTTCGAGCAGAGCGTTCCACCTGGCGTACCGGTCCACGGGGGGCCTCCGACTCTGCACGAAGGGTGATCGATGGCGTGCACAGTAGTGCGCGAAACTCCCGGTGCGCAAAACCCGCCTCTGCGCGGTCCCGGGGCAGGTTGCCACGCGCACCCCGTTTCGCGCAGAATAACGCGCGAAAGACGGTGGTAATGAGCCGTATTGCGCACCTCCCTCCCCTGTGCGAGGAGTTCCCCATGGCGTACGTCGACGCGGAGATCGCCAGCCAGCCCGACTGCTGGCGGGAGGCCGCCCGGCTGGCCGGCACCGTCGCCACCAGCCTCCCCCGCCCCGGCGAGCGGGTCGCCGTCGTCGGTTGCGGCACGTCGTGGTTCATGGCCATGGCGTACGCCGGGCTACGCGAGCGCGCCGGCCACGGCGAGACCGACGCCTTCCAGGCCAGCGAGTTCCCCGCCGACCGCCACTACGACCGGCTGATCGCGGTCACCCGCTCCGGCACCACCACCGAGGTCCTCGACCTGCTCGCCGCGCTGCGCGACCGGACCCCCACCACCGTCCTGGTCGGGGACCCCGCCTCGCCCGCCGCCACGCTGGCCGACACGGCCGTGCCGATGCCCTTCGCCGACGAACGTTCGGTGGTGCAGACCCGGTTCGCCACCACCGCCCTGGCGCTGCTGCGCGCCCACCTCGGCGACAACGTCGAGGCGCTGGCCGCCGACGCCGAGGTCGCCGTCCGGGCCCCGCTGCCGCTCGACCCGGCCCGCATCGACCAGGCCACCTTCCTCGGTCGCGGCTGGACGGTCGGGCTGGCCCAGGAGGCCGCGCTGAAGTGCCGCGAGGCGGCCACCTTCTGGGCCGAGGCGTACCCGGCGATGGACTACCGGCACGGCCCCATCTCGATCGCCGGCCCCGGCCGGCTGGTCTGGGCCTTCGGTGAGCTGCCCGACGGGCTGCCCGAGGACGTGGCGGCCACCGGGGCGGCGTTCGTGCACAGCCGGCACCACGGGTGCCACACCGTGCTGGGCAGTTGGGCGGCCGGCCGGACCCCGGTCGACCCGATGGCCGACCTGATCCTCGCCCAACGCTTCGCGGTGGCCCTGGCGACCAGCCGGGGGCTGGACCCGGACGCGCCCCGGCACCTGACCCGCTCAGTGGTGCTGGCATGACCGACGGGTCGACGGGCGACGACCGGGTCGTCGTCGCGTTGGACGTCGGCGGCACCGGCATGAAGTGCGCCCTGGTCCGCCCGGACGGCAGCGTGGCGCACGCCGAACGGCACCCGACCGACGCCGGGCGCGGCCCGGACGCCGTGGTGCGGACCGTCCTGGCCGTCGCCGAAGGGCTGGCCGACCGGGCCCGCGCCGCCGGGTCGACCCCGGTGGCCTGCGGCGTCGCCGTGCCCGGGGTGGTCGACGAGGCCGCCGGGGTGGCGGTCTGGTCGGCCAACGTCGGCTTCCGGGACGTACCGCTGCGCACGCTGGTGGGGGCACGGCTCGGGCTGCCGGCGGCGCTCGGCCACGACGTGCGGGTGGGCGGGATCGCCGAGGCCCGGCTCGGCGCCGGCCGGGACGCCCGGCACGTGCTCTTCGTCGCGATCGGCACCGGCATCGCCGCCGCGCACGTGGTCGCCGGGTCGGCCGCCGTCGGCGCGCACGGTGCGGCCGGCGAGATCGGCCACATCCTGGTACGCCCCGACGGCCCGCGCTGCGGTTGCGGCCGGCCCGGCTGCCTGGAGGCCGTCTCGTCCGCCTCGGCCATCGCCCGCCGCTACGCCGAACTGGCCGCCGGTACACCCCCCGACCCGCCCGCGACCGACCCCGTGGCAGTCCCGACCGGCACCATGCCGGCCCGGGGCGCGGCGAGTGCGGCCGACGTGGCCGGGCGCGCGGCGGCCGGTGAGGCACTGGCCGGGCGGGTGTGGCGGGAGGCCGTCGAGGCGCTCGCCGACGGGCTCGCCACCGGGCAGGCCCTCTACGACGTGGACACCATGGTCATCGGTGGCGGCCTGGCCCGGGCCGGCGAGCAACTGCTCGACCCGCTCCGCGCCGCCCTGCACGACCGGATGACCTTCCATCGGGAGCCGCGCCTGGTCGCGGCGGCCCTCGGCGACGAGGCCGGCTGCCTCGGTGCCGCCCTGCTCGCCCTCGACACTCTGGAGAGACGATGACCCAGCGGGTGACCGGCAAGGTGGTGACCCCGACCGGCGTGGTCCGACAGGGGTGCGTGGAGCTGGACGGCGAGCGGATCACCGCGGTCGCCGAGTACCCGGCCAAACGCGACGGGCACTGGATCGTGCCGGGTTTCGTGGACATGCACACCCATGGCGGGGGTGGGCACACCTTCACCACCGGTGACGCCGCCGCCGCCCGGGAGGCCGCCGCGTTCCACAGGCGACACGGCACCACCACCCTGCTGGCCAGCCTGGTCAGCTCCCCCTTCGACCTGATGCGCACGGCGACCGCCGCCTTCGCGCCGCTGGTCGGCGAGGGTGTGCTGGCGGGCGTCCACTTCGAGGGCCCGTACCTGTCGGCGGCCCGGTGCGGCGCGCAGAACCCGGAGTTCCTCCGCGACCCGTCCACCGAGGAGCTGGAGCAGCTCATCGCCGAGGGGGCGGGGACGGTCCGCATGGTCACCCTGGCCCCGGAGCGCCCCGGCGCGCTGGACGCCATCAAGCTGCTCACCTCGCACGGGGTGGTCGCCGCCGTCGGCCACACCGACGCCACCTGGGAGCAGACCCGGGCCGCCGTCTCGGCCGGGGCGAGCGTCGGCACCCACCTGTTCAACGGGATGCGCCCGCTGCACCACCGCGAACCGGGCCCGGTGGTGGCCCTGCTGGAGGCCCCGAACGTGGTCTGTGAGCTGGTCGCCGACGGGGTGCACCTGCACGACGGGATGCTCACCTTCGCCACCGCCGTGGCCGGCCCGGAACGGGTCGCGCTGATCACCGACGCGATGGCCGCCGCCGGCATGCCCGACGGCGACTACGAGCTGGGCGGCCAGGCCGTCGCCGTGGCCGACGGGGTGGCCCGGCTGGCCCGCGACGGGGCGATCGCCGGCAGCACCCTCACCATGGACGCGGCGCTGCGGCACGCCGTCACCGCCGGCATCCCGATCACCGACGCGGTACGCATGGTCGCCACCACCCCGGCCCGCGCCATCGGCCTGGGCGACCGGGTCGGTGCCCTCCAGGCGGGTCTGCGCGCCGACCTGGTGGTGCTCGACGACGAGCTGAACGTCGTCCGGGTGATGCGCGCCGGCACCTGGCTCGACTGACCGGCCGGGCGTCGACAATCGTCGGGATCCTCGCTCCGCCGCGCCCGCCCAGCTGGTGCTACGTGGCGACGCGACGCGTCGGGCCTGGGCGGGGACCCCGGTCATCCGCCACTCCGTGACGCGGCCCGCTGGCTTCCCGGCGACCTGCTCACAGGTGCGGACCGGCGACCACCGGGGGTGCGGTGCACGTCCTTTCGAGCTGATGACGTCAACGGTTCACGGGGCACCCGAAGGCGCCGGTGCTCAAAGGTGCTGGTGCCCGAAGACGCCGGCACCCGAAGATGCCGGTGCCCGAAGGCGCTGGTGCCCGAAGGCACCGGCACCCGAAGATGCCGGTGCCCGAAGGCGCTGGTGCCCGAAGGCACCGGCACCCGAAGATGCTGGTGCCCGAAGGCACCGGTGCCCGAAGATGCTGGTGCCCGAAGGCACCGGTGCCCGAAGGCCGACGACAGCGGACCGACGCATCGAACCCGGTGTGGCGAACGCGCCACACCGGGTACCCGAGTCGTCTACGTCATCAGGTCTAAAGGACGCGCAACACACATCCTGACCGGCGGCGGTGTTGACGGGCGGAGGTGTTGGCGGAGCCGGTGTTGGGGTGCCAGCCGGCCGGTCATCCGGTCGACGCAGTACCGTCCCCCGGCCCGAACGCGGGGCGGTCAGGCGGTGGGGACCTCGACGCCCAGGACGGCCTGCTCGTCGGGGCGGTGCACCAGCACGTCGGCCAGGTACGACTGCACCGCCGGGCCCATCCCCACGTCCCGGCGGGCCCGCTCGGACAGCAGCCACTTGTGTTCGATGATCTGCGCGAAGATCTCCTGCGGCTCCAGCTTGTGCCGCAGGTGCGCGGGGACGGCCCGGACGACCGGCTCGAAGACCTCGGTCAGCCAGCGGTGGGCCGCCTGCTGCTCGTCGGTAAGGTCGCTCTCCACCCGGTAGGCGTCCAGGTCGTTGAGGAGCCGACGGGCCTGGTTCTCCTCGGCGTCGAGGCCGGTGAGCCGGATCAGCCGCCGGGTGTGGTAGCCGGCGTCGACGACCTTCGGGCGGACCAGGTAACGCCCGTCATCGACCGTCGACAGGGCCACCTCGGCCACGTCGAAGCCCAGGTCGTTGAGGCGGCGGATCCGGCCCTCGATGTCGTGCCGGGCCTCCCGCTCGACCTGCTGCTCGTAGGTGATCTCGTGCCAGAGCCGCTCGTAGCGCTGCACGACCTCCTCGCACACCACCTCCGGGTCGATCGACTCGTGCAGCAGCCCGGCGGCCTGGAGGTCCAGCGCCTCACCGAAGATGTTGACCCGGGCGATCTCCAGGTCCTCACCGCGCTGCCCGTTGGACAGCGCGCGGTGCAGCGCGCCGGTCTCCGCGTCGACCAGGTAGGCGGCGAACGCCCCGGCGTCCCGCCGGAACAGGGTGTTGGACAGTGAGCAGTCGCCCCAGAAGAAGCCCGTCAGGTGCATCCGGACCAGCAGCACGGCGAGAGCGTCGAGCAGCCGGCCCATCGTCTCCGGGCGCAGCGTGCGGGAGAACAGCGCCCGGTAGGGCAACGAGAACTGGAGGTGCCTGGTGATCAGCACCGGGTCCAGCGGGGTGCCGTCGTCGGCCTGCCGGTCGGCCACGATCGCGATCGCCTCCACCGACGGGAAGTCGATCCGTTCCAGCGCCCGCAGCAGGTCGTACTCGCGTTCGGCGACCCGCTCCCCGGTCTCCTTGACGGCGTACACGTAGTCGCCGAGGCGGACGAACCGGACGATGTGCCGGGAGATGCCCTGCGGCAGCGCCACCAGGTGCCGGGCAGGCCACTGCTCCAGCGGGGTCGACCAAGGGAGGTCGAGCAGCGCCGGGTCGACGAGGGCCGAGGTGATCCGCACGGGGACAAGTGTGCCGGGTGCTCCCCGGCGTGCGCCTCCCTTCGTGGTTCGACACACATCGACCGGGGCCGCGCCACCACCCGCCGGGGCCGCGTCACCGTCCCAAGCGGGGCCGCGCCGGGGCTGGCCACGCCCCTTGCCACCACGGCCCCGGTGGTCGGCCGGTAGCGTGATCGCGTGCGGGAGCGAACCACGACGGAACGCGGCGGAGCACGGCTGCGGCCGGTCCGCCCGGCCGGCTGGTGGTTCGACCTGCTGCTGCTCACCGCCCTGGTCGCGCTGACCTGGGCGCTCGCCACCGGCCACCTGTTCGGTGTCGACCGGGCGGTCGCCGACTGGGCCGACGCGCACCGGCCGACCGCCGCGTACTGGGTGGCCCGGGTGCTCAACCTGCTCGGCCAGGGCACCCCGTTGACGCTGTTGGCCGCCGCCCTGGGGGTGCTGCTGGCCGTCCGGCTCCGCTCGGTGCGCCCGGTGCTGCCCCCCGTGGTCGCCTTCGCGCTCACCTATCTGACCATCGGGCCGCTCAAGGTGTGGACGGCCCGCCCGGCCCCGAGCGCCAGCGTCAAGGAACCCTTCCTGTCACCGGAGCAGACCCTGCCGCTGTTCCAGCACGACCTGCCGGTCCGCTACGCCCAGTCGTACCCGTCGGGGCACGTGGCCAACGCGATCGTCTGGTACGGCGTGCTCGCCCTGCTGCTCGTCCCGCTGCTGCGCACGGTGGGCCGGCGGATGCCCACCCGAATGGTCACCGCCGTGCGGGTGGTGCCGCCGCTGGTGGTCCTGTGCACCACCACCTACCTGGGCTGGCACTGGTTGACCGATTCGGTGGCCGGGCTGCTGCTGGGGCTGCTGCTGGACCGGCTGCTGCGCCGCGTCCCCTGGGACGACCTGCCGTTACCGGCCCGGCTACGCGGCCGGGACCGCCCGTTCACCGCCGACCCGGGCCGGTCGCCCGATCGAGGCCGCCCGTTCACCTCCGACCCGTAACCTGCCGGGGTGGATCGACTGCGGCGGCGGCTCGGCGTACCCGATGCGGCGGTGGTCGGGTTGGGGGCGATGCTCGGCGCGGGCGTGTTCGTGGTCTTCGCCCCGGCCGCCGCGGCGGCCGGCGGCACCGGGCTGCTGGCGGCGCTGGCGCTGGCCGGGTTCGTCGCCTACTGCAACGCGACCAGCTCGGCCCGGCTGGCCGCCCGCTACCCGGAGTCCGGCGGCACGTACGTCTACGGCCGAGAACGCCTCGGCCCGTTCGCCGGGTTCCTCGCCGGCTGGGGTTTCGTGGTCGGCAAGACGGCGAGCTGCGCGGCGATGGCGCTGACCATCGGGGCGTACCTGTGGCCGGGGCAGGCCCGGCTGGTCGCGGTCGGCGCGGTGCTCGCGGTGACCGGGGTGAACCTGCGCGGCGTCACCCGCACGGTCGCCGCCACGAAGGTGCTGGTGGTCGTGGTGCTGGCGGTGCTGGCCCTGGTCGCGGTGACCGGCCTGACCGCCGGGGAGGTGCGGCTCGACCGGCTCGCCGAGGGCGGCGGTACGGTCCGGGGCGTGCTGACCGCCGCCGGGCTGCTCTTCTTCGCCTTCGCCGGGTACGCCCGGATCGCCACCCTCGGTGAGGAGGTCCGCGACCCGGCCCGCACGATCCCCCGGGCGGTGCCGCTGGCCCTCGGGGTGGTGCTGGCGGTCTACCTGGTCCTCGCGGTGGTCGCCGTCGGCGTGCTCGGCCCCGACCGGCTGGCCGCCTCCGTCGCGCCGCTGGCCGACGTGGTGACCGTCGCGGGGCTGCCCGGCCTGGCCTGGGTGGTCCGGGCCGGGGCCACGGTGGCGGTGACCGGGGTGCTGCTCTCCCTGCTCGCCGGGGTGGGTCGTACCCTGCTGGCGATGGCCCGCCGCCGGGACGTGCCGGGGGCGCTGGCCGCCGTACATCCGGTGCACTCCGTCCCGCACCGCGCGGAGCTGACCGTGGCCGCCGTGGTGGTCGCGGTGGTGGCGCTCGGCGACGTGCGGGGCGCGATCGGCTTCTCCAGCTGCACGGTGCTGGTCTACTACGCGATCACCAACGCCGCCGCGTGGACCCTGGGCCCCGACCCGACCCGACGGGTGCCCGTCCGGGCGCTCGCCGTGCTGGGGCTGGTCGGCTGCCTGCTGCTCGCGGTCAACCTGCCGGCCGCCAGCGTCCTCGCCGGTTTCGGGGTGCTCGCCCTCGGCGCGCTCTGGTACGCCCTGCGCCCCCGCTAGTCACTCCTGCGGATCACGCGACGCCGGCACCCCGGCGGGCGGCGGCGGGGCCGGTGGCGGCGGGGTGGTCTCGCGGAGCAGGGCGGCCAGCCCGGCCCGGCGGGCCACCACGGTCAGCCGGTCCCCCGCCGAGATCACCATCCGGGGGTCCGCCCGCCAGTCGGTCTTCTGCCCGACCCGGGAATGGGCCAGCAGGCGCACCTCGCCGGGGCGGGCCACCGCGCCGAGCGGGCGGCCGTCCAGCGCGGCACCGGCCACCACCGGCACCTCCACCACCAGCAGGGCGTGCCGGTCGACCGGGATGGTGGCGATGACCGCCCGGTCCAGCAGGGCGGCGGCGAAGGACGGGGCGGCCAGGTAGGACACGCTGCGTGAGATGCCGATGCCGAACGCCCGCTGGATGCGTTCGGCGAAGTCGCCGTCGAAGAGCCGCAGCACCACCCGCAGCTCCGGGTTGAGCGCCCGGCCGTTGAGCGCGGCCCGCAGGTTGACCCCGTCGTCGGTGGAGACCACCACCAGCGCCTGGCAGTGTTCCACCGAGGCCGAGAGCAGCGTCTCCTCGCGGGCGGCGTCCCCGACGATCAGCGGTACGCCCAGCCGCCGGGCCAACGCCGCACCCCGCGCCTCGGCACTGCGGTCGATCGCCACCACCTCGACGCCGAAGTCGTGCAGTTGCGCCATAACCCGGGTACCGATGTTGCCCAGTCCGACGACCACCACGTGCCCGGTGCGTTCCGGCTGGATGCGCCCGGCGTGCAGGGCCAGCCGGGCGTTGACGATGCCGTCGACCACCACGGCGGTGATCAGCGGGATCAGCGCCAGCCCGGCCAGGTTGAGCACCACCTGCATGACCTGGGCGGCGGCCGGTTTGGTGACGTCCGGGTCCTGGCCGCTGAGCGTGGTGACCAGGGTCAGGTAGAGCGCCTCCGTCCAGCTCACCGCGACCGCACGGGCGTTGAGCCAGCCGAGCAGGGCGATCACCCCGAGCAGGGTCAGCACCGCGATGCCGATCTTGCGGGTGGCGAAGCTGCGGACCGCCCGCAGCAGCACCGCCAGGGGGCGGCGGCGACGTCGGGCCCGGACCAGCCGGCGGGCCGCCAGCTCGGTGCCGGCGGGCTGCCCGGTCGCCTCGGCGAGCACCACGTCGGCGGCCTTCTCGTCGGCGGGCAGCACCCGGACCAGGTCCGGATCGGTGGTGACGGCCAGCCCGCAGACCACGTCGGCGGGGCGCACGTCGGCGCGGCGGGCCACGTAGAGGGTGCGACCGCCGTGCCGGAAGTGGGTCGGGGCCACCTCACCGAGGGCGGCGGCGACGAACGCCGGGGCGGCCATCGAGGCGTCGGAGAGGACCGCCGAGTCGGGGAAGAGCTGCCGCAGGCCGTTGGCGAGGCTGGTGTTGAACATCCGGACCACCAGGCGCAGCCGGGGCTCCACCTCCTGCGCGCAGAGCGCGGCGTGCATGTTGCCCACGTCGTCCTGGTGCAGCAGGGCCAACCCGTCCGCCCCGGCCAGGCCGGCCCGGTGGAAGGTGGCCTCGTCGAGCCGGTCGGCCCGGACCACCTGCACCCCGTCGACGTCCCGCCCGTCGGGGCCCTCCGAGCGGCGGCGTTCCGGCACCACCAGGGTGATCCGGACCCGGCCGTGGGCCAGGTCGGTGCCGAGCAGCGCCCGCACCACCCAGTACGCCAGCGGATCGTTGCCGCAGACCACGTAGTGCGGACGGGTGTCGCCGTTCATCCGTAACCGCCAGCCGGTCGCGCGCCGGGCCCGGTCCCGCAGGGGTTCGGCCATGCCCGGATGGTAGCCAGCCGGTCGCCGGGAACGCAGCCCTGGTGCGCGCACCGGGCGGTACCGGTCGGTCAGGCAGGCATGGTGGGCGTGGCGGCGGGTAGAGCAGCGGGCGTGCAGACGTTCCTGCCGTACCCGGACTTTCTGGCCAGCGCGCGGTCCCTCGACCAGCGGCGGCTGGGCAAGCAGCGGGTGGAGGCGCTCCAGGTGCTGCGCGGGCTGACCCGACCGGGGTACGGCTGGCGCAACCACCCGGCGGTGAAGATGTGGGCCGGCTACGAGGAGGCGTTGACCCGGTACGGGCTGGACGTGTGCGCGGTCTGGTCGGCGGCGGGCCGGGCGGACACCTGCGCGTCGACCCTGGTCACCGACCTGACCGCCGCCCGGGGCGACGGCCGGGTCCGCAGCCAGGCCGAGCTGGCCGCCACCGGTGAGCTGCCGCCCTGGCTGGGCCGTGAGGACCTGCACCGCAGCCACCGGTCGGCGCTGCTGCGCAAGGACCCGGGGCACTACCGCCCGCAGTTCGGCGACGTGCCGTCCGATCTGGAGTACGTCTGGCCGCCGTCCGACCGTCCCCCGCTCGCCGCCGGACGGCCGGTCGACGGCGGCACAGCGTCCTGACCGGGCCGGATCGCGCCTGGTCGGGCAGACTGGGGGTCCCTCGGGTCGGAAGGTGCACATGGCGCTGTCGCAGAAGCTGGGCCGGCTCATCGGCGTACGCGAGCATGTGGTGGACCCGGGCGGGGGTGGCACCCCCCGGGTGGTCCGGCCGACCACGGCCGTGGTGGTGGGTGGCGGGATCGCCGGCATGTCGGCGGCGGTGGTGCTCGCCGAACGCGGGGTGGACGTGACGGTGCTGGAGGCCGCGCCGACGTTGGGTGGCCGGCTCGGCGCGTGGCCGGAAGCGCTCGCCGACGGCAGCCAGGTCAACGAGCACGGCTTCCACGCGTTCTTCCGGCAGTACTACAACTGGCGGTCGATCCTGCGGCGGGTCGACCCGACGCTCGGTTTCCTCAAGCCGATCCCCGGCTATCCGATCCTGTCCGCGCAGTGGCCCACCGAGGAGTTCGGCCGGCTGCCCCCGGCCCCGCCGGCCAACCTGCTCGCGTTACTGCTGCGCAGCCCCAGCCTGCGCCTGGCCGACCTGCGCACCATGGACCGGGACGCCGCGCTGCCGCTGCTCAGCTACGACCCGGTGCGCACCTACGCCGAGTTCGACGACACCACCGCCGACGCGCTGCTCGCCTCGCTGAGGCTGCCGGACCGGGCGCGGGCGATGCTGTTCGAGGTCTTCTCGCACTCGTTCTTCAACCACGAGACCGAGATGTCGGCCGCCGAGATGATCGCCCAGTTCCACTTCTATCTGCTGGGCAACCCGGAGGGGTTGGCGTTCGACTGCCCCGACGAGGACTACGCCACGGCGATCTGGCAGCCACTGACCAGGTACGTGGAGCAGCACGGCGGCCGGGTGCGCACCGGGGCCGCCGTCACCCGGCTGGACCGGGAGCCGGACGGTTGGCGGGTGACCACCGCCGACGGCACGGTCCACCCCGCCGGGCAGGTGGTGCTGGCCGTCGACCCGCCCGCGTTGGCGGCACTGGTCGACGCCTCCCCCGGCCTGGTCGCGGTGGCGCCCGGACTGGTGGCGCGGATGCCCGCGTTCGGTCGGCCCGGCCCGCCGTACGCGGTGGCGCGGTACTGGCTCGACGGGGACGTCCGGGCCGACCGGGCGGTGTTCAGCGGGGTGTCCCGCCAGCCCACCCTGGACTCGGTGACCCTCTACCACCGGTTGGAGAACGAGTCCCGGCGGTGGGCGCAGCGCACCGGCGGCGCGGTGGTGGAGCTGCACGCGTACGCCTGCGACGAGGGGGTGCCGGCCGAGGAACTGGCCGAACGGATGCGCGCCGAACTGGTCACGCTCTGGCCGGAGGCCGCCGGGTTGGGCGTCCGTGAGCTGCGCGCCCGGGTCGAGGCGCAGGCCCCGGCGTTCACCCCGGGCAGCCACCCCGGCCGGCCGGGGGTACGCACCGACGCCGAGGGCCTCTACCTGGCCGGGGACGGCATCGGCACCGACTTCCCCAGCGCGTTGATGGAACGGTCGGCGGCGACCGGGATCATCGCCGCCAACTACATCCTGCGCGCCGCCGGGGCCGCCACCGAGCCGGTCCGCTCGATCCGCCCCCGGGGACTGCTCGCCAGGAAGTGAACCGCCCGACAGCCCCGCCCGGCCCCCGGCCGGGCGGGGCTGTCGGGCCACCCGGTCAGCGCGACGTGCCCTGGTAGGCGTCCCGCATGAGCTGCTGCATGTCGTCGAGCATCGGCATCCGGGGGTTCGCCGGGGCGCACTGGTCCTCGTAGGCGTTGAGGGCCTGCTGCGGCAGCGCCGCCTCGAACGCCGCCCGGTCGACACCGATCGCGGCGAACGACGGTTCGATGCCGACCGCGTCGCGCAACCGTTCCACCGCCTCGGCCAGCGACGCCACCCCTTGCGCCGGGGTGCCCGCCGGCAGGCCGAGCTGGGCGGCGATCTCGGCGAAGCGTTCCGGTGCCCGGTAGCTCTCGTAACGCGGCCAGCCGGACAGCTTCGCCGGGACGGTGCCGTTGTAGCGGATCACGTGCGGCAGCAGCACCGCGTTGGTCCGGCCGTGGGCGATGTGGAACGTCGCGCCGAGGGTGTGCGACATGGCGTGCACGATGCCGAGGAAGGCGCTGCCGAACGCCATCCCGGCGATGGTGCCCGCGTTGTGCATCCGTTCCCGCGCCTCGGGGTCGGCGTCGACCACCGCCCGTTCCAGGTTGCCGAAGATCAGCCGGATGGCGTGCAGGGCGAGCCCGTCGGTGAAGTCGTTCGCGTACACCGACACGTACGCCTCGATGGCATGGGTGAGGGCGTCGAAGCCGCTGTCGGCGGCGATGGTCGCCGGCATGCTGGCGGTCAGCACCGGGTCGACGATCGCCACGGTCGGGGTGAGCGCGTAGTCGGCCAGCGGGTACTTCTTGCCGGTCCGGTGGTCGGTGATCACCGCGAACGGGGTCACCTCCGCGCCCGTGCCCGACGTGGTCGGTACGCAGACCAGCCGGGCCAGCGCGCCGAGGGTGGGAAATGTGAAGGCGCGCTTGCGGATGTCGAAGAACTTCTCCCGCATGTCGTCGAAGACCACGTCCGGGTGCTCGTAACGCAGCCACATCACCTTGGCCGCGTCCATCGCCGAGCCGCCACCGAGGGCGACGATGGTGTCCGGGCGGAAGGCCCGCATCAGCGCGGCCCCCCGGTCGACGGTGTCGACGCTCGGCTCGGGTTCCACGTCGTCGATGATCTGCAGGGCGATCCGCTCAGGGCGGCGTTGCAGCACCCGGTTGATCCGGTCGACGAAGCCGAGCCGGGTCATGGTGGCGTCGGTGACAACGGTGACCCGGTGCACGTCGGGCATCTCGGCGAGGTAGCGGATCGCGTTCGCCTCGAAGAAGATCTTCGACGGGACCTTGAACCACTGCATGTTGTTGTTCCGCCGGCCGATCCGCTTGATGTTGAGCAGGTTCACCGCCGACACGTTGTCCGACACCGAGGTACGCCCGTAGCTGCCGCAGCCCAGCGTCAGCGACGGCAGGAACGCGTTGTACATGTCGCCGATGCCGCCCTGCGAGGCCGGCGAGTTCCAGATGATCCGGACCGCCTTGACCCGGCGGCCGAACTCCTCCACCAGGTCCTCGTCGGCGGTGTGGATGACCGCGCTGTGTCCGAGCCCGTGGAACTCGACCATCTGCTCGGCGTACCGCAGGCCCTGCTCGCGGCTGTCGGCGCGCAGCACGGCCAGCACCGGGCAGAGCTTCTCCCGGGTCAGCGGCTCGTCGGGGCCGACCCGGTCGACCGCGACCAGGATGATCGAGGTGTCCGGGGCGACGGTGATCCCGGCGGCGTCGGCGATCCAGGCGGCCGTCCGGCCCACCACGTCGGGGTTGAGCTTCCCGGCGGGGAACAGCAGCGCCTCCAGCTTCTCCTTCTCCGCCGGGGTCGCCAGGTGGGCGTGCAGGGTGCGGAACTCGTCGAGGGCGGCGTCGTGGATCGCCGCGTCGAGGATGACGGCCTGCTCGGAGGCGCAGATCATGCCGTTGTCGAACGACTTGGACAGCACGATGTCGTTGACCGCGCGCTTGAGCTTGGCGCTCGCCTCGATCCAGGCCGGCACGTTGCCCGCGCCCACACCCAGTGCCGGTTTTCCCGCCGAGTAGGCGGCCCGGACCATGGCGTTGCCGCCGGTGGCGAGGATGGTCGCGACCCCGGGGTGGTGCATCAGCGCGGTGGTCGCCTCGACCGACGGCTCCTCGATCCACTGTATGCAGTGCTCGGGCGCTCCGGCGGCGACCGCCGCGTCGCGTACCGTGCGGGCGGCCTCGACGCTGCACCGCTGCGCCGCCGGGTGGAAGGCGAAGATGATCGGGTTACGGGTCTTGAGCGCCAGCAGCGCCTTGAAGATGGTGGTCGAGGTGGGGTTGGTGACCGGGGTGATCCCGGCGACCACGCCCACCGGGTCGGCGATCTCGACGATGCCGCTGATCTCGTCCCGGGCGATCACCCCCACGGTACGGGTCTTCGCCATGCTGTGCGTGACGTGCTCGCAGGCGAAGATGTTCTTCACCGCCTTGTCCTCGAACACCCCCCGACCGGTCTCGGCGACGGCGAGCTGGGCGAGGGCGGCATGCCGGTCCAGCGCGGCCACCGACGCCTTGCGGACGATGTGGTCGATCTGCTCCTGGTCGTACCGGTCGTAGTCGGCCAGGGCCTTGAGGCCGGCGGCGACCAGGGCGTCGATCGTGGTGGCGAGTTCGGTCGACATGTTTCACCTCGGCGGTTGGCGGCGTCTCGGACACCCTCAGCATCCATCGACGGCCGTCTCGGCGGTGGGGCGCAAGGACCCGTCCGACGGTGGCCAAAGGTCCCGTCGTCACGCCGACCCGGGTGCCTCCGGTCGGCCGAAGGTCCCGATGTCACCCGGCGAGCACGCGGCGTCGCCTACCCGACACCGTGTCCCGCCGCCCCCGGCCACCATGATTCGCATGACGGGACCGCGAAAGGCCTACACGTTGCTCACCGTGGCCGCCATCGGGGTGGCGGTGCTGGCCTGGCGGATCGGGGTCGACAAGGCCAATGCCCTGGTGGGCCTGGCCGGCGTCTTCGCCGCGAGCGCGCTCGGGCTGTTGTCCCTGTTCAGCGCGATCGACCCACGGCTGTCCCGGGCGGCGGCGGACGCCGCCGCCCTACCGCCGGGGTCGACCCCGCCCGCGTCCGACGCACCGACCGGAGCAGACGCCACTCCGTCGGCCCCGGGGTCGCGCCGCCGCTGGCGACGCTGGCGGCTGCCGGCGGGGATCGCCGCGCTGCTGCTGGTGATCGTCGGTACGGTGGCCGTGCTCTCCTGGCCGACGGACCGCACGCCGGACGCGCGCAGCGCCTCCCCCACGACCTCCGTCGACGCCTCGTCGGCCGACCCCAGCGTCACGGCGACCCCGGTCGGGACGACACCCACCGTCGATCCGTCCGGGGCGACGCCCACCACCACCCCGGCGATCCCGACCCCCGGGCCGGACGGGCCCACGGCCGGCCCCGGCCCGACCCCCACGGCCCGGCCGACGCCCACCCCCGGGCCGGTCGGGCCGGACTGGGTGCCGCCGAAGGACGCGCCGCACTGGAAGCTGCTCGACGGGGACTCGGTCTACTTCCTGCCGAGGCCCCGACTGGCGAAGGGCACCGGTGCGGGCACCCTGATCTTCCAGGGGAAGGACCACCAGCTCGCCCTCTACAACTGGACCGACGACCCGACCGACCTCAGCTACGAGGGCTGCCGCAACCCGAAGGCGCAGCGGTATTCGAGCGTCGACCTCGAACAGCTCGAACCCACCCCGGTCACCTACTGCCAGCCCGACCCGGGCGACCCGACGGTGGTCAACTACGTCCGGATCGACCACAACCGCTACCAGGCGCAGCCGGCCTCGGTCGACGTCACCGTCTGGTCGGTCCGCTCGTAACCTGCCCACGGCATCGGCCGGTCTGCACATGACCGCCCCGGCACCGCCCGGTCGACCCGCCCGTAGCCGTCGGCGGGGTCGCCGCATGGGCGCGCGGCGGCCCCACGGCGGGGGGCGGCCCCACGGCGGGGGGCGGCAGCAGGGCGGGGCTCCGGTCGACCCGCGTCGGGTGCGGGGCCTGGAGCAGCGTGGGCATCGAAATGCGTTGCCCGCCCACAGCGCCACGCCTACCGTGGTCCGCGCAAGGTCAACCAGTCGAACCGGGAGCACGCCATGATGTCGCCGCACCACACCAGGGCGTGGTCGACGCTACCCATCGACGGTTACCGAGCCGAACACCCCCGGGACGGGAATCCCGACTGACGCGTGCCCGTACGCGCCGGCCGCCCCGTCCCACCTGAGGACCGGGCGGCCTTCGTCGTCCGGGGCCGACACCCGGACCCGGCATTGGGCCCGTCCGACCCGGTCCCACTCCGGACGGGCGGCCCCGCCGACCGGCCCGACAGACCGACCGACCGCCGACCGTGAAGGGAGAGCCCGGTGGACGCCGTCCTCGTCATCAACGCCGACCTCGGCCCGCTGCACCGGGTCACCGTCCAACACGCGATCCGGATGCTGTGCCGTCGGGTCGCCGAGATCCACGAGGCCGAGCCGGACCGGGTGATCGGGGTCTTCCCCGTCCCCCGGGTGGTCCGCCTCGTCCGGTACGTCGTCACCCGTTGGCGGTTCAGCGCCGGGCCGGCCTGGTCCCGGGCGGGGGTGTTGCGCCGCGACGGTGGGCGGTGCGCGTACTGCGGCGGGCCGGCCGGCACCGTCGACCACGTGCTGCCCCGCTCGCGCGGCGGCCGGAACACCTGGCGGAACACCACCGCCGCCTGCTACGCGTGCAACCAGCGCAAGGGGGACCGGACGCCGGCCGAGGCCGGCATGCCGCTGCGGCGGGAGCCGGCGACGCCGAGCTGGGCGAGCCTCGCCGGGCGGTGACGGGACCGGCCGGCGGGCACAGGGGGTCGCGTCGGGTACGCCCCGGCGCGACGCCCGCCGGCCCTCACCACCCCACCGGCCCTCACCACCCCGCCGGCCCTCACCACCTCGCCGGACCCACGAGAACCCAACCCCGCACCACCTCCGGCCCGGCCCCGCCGCAGACCCGCGCCACCGTGATCGACTCACTTTCGTGGTTGTAGTGGCATCCGTCCGCTCCGTTGCCACTACAACCACGAAAGTGCCCCCATCACGACGGTGGCAGCCCGGCGGGGAGGGTCAGCCGGGCGGCGGAGGGTCAGTGGGGGGCGGACGGCGACCAGGGGAAGTCGGGTGGGCGGCGTTCGTGGTGGGCGGCGACGCCCTCCCGGGCCTCGCCGCTGTCCCGTGCCTTCCGGTGCCACCAGGCGATCCGGGCCGGGCTGGCCCGGTCGTCGATGATCTCCTTGGCGGCGGCGACGCTGAGCTGGGAGCGCGCGGCGATGGCGGCGGTGATCGCGGTGACCCGGCCGGGCAGGTCGTCGGCCACCTCGTCGGCCAGGCCGACCCGCAGCGCCCGTTCGGCGTCGATCAGCTCGGCGGTGAAGATCAGGAACTTGGCCGTGGACGGGCCGACGAGCCGGGTCAGCCGCCGGGTGGTGGGGGCCGGGTAGACCAGCCCGAGCCGGGCCGGCGGCACCCCGAACCGGGCGTCCGGGGCGGCGATCCGCAGGTCGCAGGCGACCGCGAGCAGGCAACCACCGCCCACGCAGGGGCCCTGCACCGCCGCGACGGTGGGCTTGGCGAACGCCGCCAACCGCTCCTCGGCGGCGACCGCGATGCCCGCGTCCCCGTGCGCGTCCAGCAGCTCGTCGAGAGCGCCGAGGTCGGCACCGGCGCAGAACGCCCCGTCGGCACCGGTGAGCACCAGGGCGCGCACGGCCGGGTCGGCCTCCAGCCCGTCCAGCAGCACCGGCAGCCGACGCCACATGGCCGGGGTCATCGCGTTGCGCCGGCCCGGGTTCCGGATCGTCACCGTCGCCACCGCGCCGGTCACCCCGACGGTCAACTCCGCGTCCGACACCGCCACCACCCCTCTCGTCGCCGCACCGGCACGTGCCGCGTCGGTGCGGCGACCATAACGGCGCGGGCCCGACGACCACCCGGGAGGGGTGGCCGTCGGGCCCGCCGGCACGACGATCAGGTCAGGAGACGTCGAGCGCGGTGTCGTCGACCACGAAGGACGTCCGCAGCGAGGCGTCCTCGGTGCCGGTGAACTTCAGGGTCACGCTCTGGCCGGCGTACGCGGCCAGCGAGAACGAGCGCTGGGTGTACCCGGTGGCCTTGTTCAGGTTCGAGTAGGTCGCCAGGGTCGCCAGCACGGTGCCGGAGGAGTTGAGCACCTGCACGGTCAGCTTGTCGTACGCGGTGGTGGAGCTGACCTCCCGGGTGTCGATGTGCAGCCAGAAGCTGAAGTTGTACGTCGAGCAGCCGGCCGGCACGCTCACCGACTGGGAGAGCGTCTCGGTCAGGGTGCCACCGGTGCCGCCCATCCAGGCGTTCCAGGTGCCACCGTGGGTGGGCTGGCTGGCGCCGTTCTGCCCGATGACGCCCGTGCTGGCCGCCCAGACCGTGTTGCCGGACTCGAAGCCGGGGTTGCCCAGGAGCTGGCCGGCGGTGCAGCTGCCACCGACGCTGCTCACGATCAGCGTGTAGCTGGCCGAGTGGGCCACCGCGCCGGTGCCGGTGACGGTCACCGGGTAGCTGCCGGCCGGGGTGCTGGCCGAGGTGGCGATGGTCAGGGTCGACGAGGCGCCCGAGGTCACCGAGGCCGGGCTGAACGACGCGGTCGCGCCGGTCGGCAGGCCGGACGCGGAGAACGTCACGGTCTGCGCGGTGCCGCTGGTGGTCGCGGTGGCGACGGTGGTGGCGACCGAACCGCCCGCGGTCACCGAACCGGAGGTCGGGGAGAGCGAGACGGAGAAGTCGTTACCGGTGGAGGAGCAGGGGGCGTCGCTGCCGGCCACGTTGACCGCGGTCCACGCCGCCTGGACGGCCTTGTACTCCGTGGAGCAGCTGCCGTACAGGTCGGTCGCCGCCTTGAGGCTGTACGCGCGGGCGGTGTTGGCCGGGGTGCTGGTGTTGACGTACGACGTGTTGGAGGTGAAGTACACGTCCAGGGCGCGGAACCAGATCTTCTCGGCCTTCTCCCGGCCGATGCCGGTGACCGCCGGGGCGGAGCCGCAGACCGGCGAGGTGCCGTACGACGTGGCGCCGGTGCCCTCGGCGAGGTTGAAGAAGAAGTGGTTGCCGACGCCGGAGGAGTAGTGCACGTCCTTGTTCTTGGTGCTGGTGCTCCAGCACGAGTCGGACGAGCCGTCCAGCGACGGGTTGTACATGTAGCGCAGCGGGGTGCCGTTGCCGTTGATGTTGATCTTCTCGCCGACCTGGTAGTCGCCCGGGTCGCTCGGCGCGGCGGCGTAGAACTCGACCATGTTGCCGAAGATGTCGCTGGTGGACTCGTTGAGGCCGCCCGACTCGCCGGAGTAGACCAGGCCGGAGACGGCCTCGGTGACGCCGTGGCTCATCTCGTGGCCGGCCACGTCGAGGGAGACCAGCGGCCGGGAGTTGCTGGCGCCGTCGCCGTAGGTCATCTGGGCGCCGTCCCAGAAGGCGTTGATGTAGTTGCGGCCGTAGTGGACCCGGCTGGGCACGCCCGCGCCGTTGCCGAAGATGCCGTTGCGGCCGTGCACGTTCTTGAAGTAGTCGAACGTCTTGGCCGCACCGAAGTGGGCGTCGACGCCGGCGGACTGCCGGTTGGTGTTGGTGCCGTCGCCCCAGGCGTTGTCGGCGTCGGTGAACGTGGTGCAGGTGCTGGTGCCGTTGTTCATGTCGCAGGTGCGGCCGTTGCCGTGCGACGGGTCGATCATCTGGTAGGTGCTGCCGGAGAGCGTGGTGTCGATGCTGACCGAGCCGGTGTAGATGCCCTGGCCGCTGCCGACCACGGACTCGATCTCGTCGTGCGCGCCGATGACCCGGCCGGTGCTGGCGTCGGTGATGACGTGCAGCTTCGACGGGGTCTGCTGGTCGGCCTTCCAGCCGGACAGCACGGTCTCCCAGGCGAGCCGGCCCTTGCCGGAGGTGGCGTCGACGAACAGTTCCGGCGTACCCACCTCGGTGATCTTGCCGGAGAACGCCTTGCGGGCCGTCGCCTTGGCCGCCGCCGGGCTGATCTTGGCGGTGGTGCCCAGGGCGAGCGGAGCGGACAGGCCGACCGAGGTGCCGGCGAGGGTCCCGTTGGGCGCGGTGTGGATGACGAAGTCACCGCCGTACACCCGCAGACCCTGGTAGGTGCGGGTGTAGCGGACGTGCGCGGCGCCGTTGGCGTCGACCTTGGTGCGGACGGCCTGGTAGGCCTCTCCGCTCGCGCCCTGCACGGCACCGGGGTTGCTGCGCAGCAGACTCTCGGCGCGGGCGGCAGGGGCGGTGTCCGGAGCGGGGGCGGCCGGGGCCGCCTGCGCTGCGGTGGCGACGCAGGTCAGCAATCCGCTGGTGAGCAGAGCTGTGCTGACGGCGGCGAGGGGTCTTTTCACGTGCCCTCCTGGCAAGGGAAAGATGTGACGGGGGTGGTCACGCATGTAGATATAGCGATACATCGAAGAAAAGAGAAGGGATGGAACGGTTCCATGACACGACACTGGCCGAACGGAGGAGGTACCTTGCCCAGGGAACCGATTGACGTCGATGCGCGTCGGAACGGCATGAGATCATCCGCCCTGGTCCTGACCACGATCACGGTTTCCCTCGGCCTGCTGACCGGCTGCTCAGCGAGTGACCCGGGCTCACCTGCGACGCCGTCCACCGCCCCCACCGGGACGGCCACCACCCCCACCCCCGGCGCCCCGGTCACCACCACCCCCGCCGCTCCGACCGTCGCGGCCGGTGGCGTCACCCCGGGCGCGACGACCGAAGCCGGCACCACGCGGGGCCCCGGCGGCACCGGGTCCGCCACCACCGTCGACCGGGTCACCCTGACCCGCTCCGGAGGTTTCGCCGGGAACCGCGACACGGTGACCGTCGAGCCCGACGGTCGGTGGACCACGACCGACCGGGCCGGCACGACCCGTACCGGCCGGCTCACCCCGGCACAGCTCGACCAGCTCCGGACGCTCACCGGCCCGGCCACCCGCAGCCGTGGCGGCCCGCCCGACGGCCGCTGCGCGGACACCTACTCCTACCAACTCACCGTCGGGACCCGCATCGTCGAGTGGTCCGACTGCCCGAGCGGTCCGCAACCGCCGGCCGCCGCACCCCAACTGGCCGCCCTGCTACTGAAGACCACCACGACCGGCTGACCACCGACGCGGTGGCCGTCGAACCGCCGAACGGGCACCGCACCCGACCCGGGGTGCGGTGCCCGTCACCCGACCACACCAGGTGCCCCCGGGCCGGAAAACCGCCCACGGCGACATGGGGGACCGACGACGAACCGGGGCGACACCGGTCGGATAACCTACCCGCTCCGATTCCCGCGAGGAGCGTTGTGCCGAAGAGACGACCCGCCGGTCCGCGCCGCCCGGCAGCCCGGCGGCACCCGGCGGCACCGCGCCGACCGCTCGGCCTCACCGGGGCGCTGCCCGCCCTGGTCGCCGCCGCCCTGGTCGCCGGCTGCGCGGTGTCCGACACCGGGCAGCCGGCGGGCCCCGCCCCCACCCCGGCGGCGCGGACGTTGCGGACCCCGGACACCCTGCTCGACCTGCCCCGCTCCGGTGCGCCGCTGCCGGCCGGGCTGCCCCGGTTCCGGCTCGACGAGCTGACCCGGCAAGCCGCCCCGGCCACCAGCACCGTCGAGGCGACGTACAGCCGGGGCCGGAGCGGCCCCGAGACGATCATGGTGAGCGCCGTCTCCGGCCGGATCGCCGACCCGCAGGCCACCCTGGCCCTGTTGCTGAAGCCCTACCGGATCCCCAAACCCCGGTCGGTGGAGTTCGGCCGGTTCGGCGGCGAGGCCCGCTGCGGGCGGGGACGCACCGCCGACGAAGGTCACCTCACCGCCTGTGCCTGGGCCGACCCCGAGATCGCCGGGGTGGTGGTCTTCCTCACCCCCACCAAACAGCCCGACCGCAAGGACGACTTCCTGGCGGTACGCGACGAGCTGGAACAGCCCACCGGCTGACCGGGTCAGTCGCCCCCGACCACCCGGAAACGCTCGACCACGGCGACGGTGTCGTCGTCCACCCGGAACCCCGGGTCGCCGAGCCAACCCAGATAGTCCGGCCCGTGCCAGTAACTCTCGTGGCCGGCCCGCCAGGCCGCCACCGAGTCGTACCCCTCCCCCTCGTCCCGGGCGTGATCGAGGTCGACGTCGCCGAGCCGGACCAACCGCACCTCGGTCACCTCGATCACCGCGACCGGACGGTCGGCGGAGTCGACCACCACCGACCGGTCACCCACGACCGGCAGCGCCTCACCATCACGCTCATAATCCTGGAGCAGACCGGTGGTGGAGATCTTCTCCCCGCTGAGCACGGCGGCCACGAGCTGGTCGCGCAGCGGGCCGGGAAAGGCGAACTCACACTTCGGCAGATCGGGAAAACTCGGCATGGTCATCGGGCGACCGTAGCCGCCGGCCCCGCCACCCACACCCGGTATTCGCCGCCGCCCTGCACGCCGACACCGACACCAGCACCCCGGTCCGGCCGACCGGCATCGCCGGCGGCCCCGGGCGCAGCGCCCACCGTCGGCCGAACGACCCTCCTGCTCGCCGTGCCGGGCCAGGCAGAACAGCCGCACACCCGTCGCCACCTCGTCGGAGTCGGAAGGCGCGAGCGTGACCCGCGCCTCCCGACCCCCGCCGCCCTCAGCGGGCGAACATCTGGCCGATGCGGATCCGGTTGCCGAACGGGTCCCGGATGCCGAAGTCGATGCCGTACGGCCGCTCGGTCGGCTCGTCGGTGATGTCGACGCCCTTGCCGACCAGATCCTCGTACGTCTTGTGGGCGTCGTCGGTGGTGATGCTGAGCCACCCGCCGATCGCGCCCTTGGTCAGCAGCTCCCGGACCTGCTCGGCGGTCGCCGGGTCCAGCGCGGGCGGGCCGGGCTTCTCCAGCAGCACCTCCCGCTGCGGATCGCCGGGCACGTTGACCGTCAGCCACCGCATGAAGCCCAGATCCTGGTCGGTATTGACCTCGAAGCCCAGCTTGCCGACATAGAAGTCGAGCGCCTCGTCCTGGTCGAGGACGTAGAGCTGGGACCGGGTGATCGCGTTCATCGTCATGCCGGGAACGCTATGCCAGGCCCCTGACCTGCTGCTTATCCAAAACTGCTGGGCCTGGTCCAGGCTTTGGCGAAGCAACTCGGCACCGGCTGGTCGCCCGCCGACCGGCTGCTGCGGTATCCGGTGGGCGACTCACCGACGATCTGCCGGAAGGTACGGCTGAACGAGCCGAGACTGCTGAACCCGACGGCGTAACAGATCTCCGTGACGTCCCGGTCGGTCTCCACCAGCATCGACATCGCCCGTTCCACCCGACGTCGTTGCAGGTAGCGGTGCGGGGTCTCGCCGAAGGTGGCCCGGAAGGTGCGGATGAAGTGCGCCTCGGAGACCAGCGCGATCCGGGCCAGCGCCGGGATGTCCAACGGCTGCGCGTACGCCCGGTCCATCGCGTCCCGGGCCCGCAACATGGCCCGGTTCGACTGCTCCACCGCACGACTCATCGGCCCCCGCCCGTCGTCCTAGCTCCGCGCCGACCAGGCTACCCAGCCGGACCGGCCGGCGTGGTCCCGCCGCGACCGGCGACGACGCGCCCTGCGGAGATCCGGACCGCTCAGCAGCCGCTCCACCGGACCGGGAGGGAGACCTGCCGGCCGACGGCCCGGCCGACGACCAGACCGTTGTCGGCGATCGCCTCGGCGACGACGCGGTTCACCGGGCCCGAGACGACGCTGCGCAGCGGCACCCGGCGGTCAAGGTGATCGACCACCGAGTCGGAGAGCAGTCCACCGGATGCGTTGACGCCCGTCATGGCGATCAGTCCCGGTCTGACCGGCGTCGCCACCCCGGTGCGCAGGTCCCAGCGCACCATCTGCCCGTACTGCCCGTCCGCCGTGTCGGCGACCTGGCCGACCGCCCAGTTCCCCCGGGCCACCCGCACCGTCGACTTCACCGCGCCGGGCGCGGTGAGCCGGTCGACCCGCCCGTCGGGACGCCGCACCCAGGCGACGGGCGGCGGGGCGACCCCGCGCTCCCCGCCGGCACCACGCGCACCGGGACCACGCGCTCCGGGACCGTGCGACGAGCGGTCCTCCTCGCCGGGGACCTCGCCGACGATGGTGCCGTCGTCGAGGATCGCCACCGGGAGGCCGCCGGGCTCGAGAACCTCGACGGTGTCCGGCCGGTCGACCGGCCAGCGCAGGGTCACCGGGTACTCCAGGTAGCCGCCGTAGCCGACGATGTCCCCCCGGCTGTTGACGGCCGTGACATAGCCGCCGATCCCGTTCGGCGGCAGGGGCAGCCACTCCACCTGGCCGTCCCGGAAACGCCACGGTCGGTTGCCGGCGCCGGTCGAGCTGTCACCGACCAGGACGCCGTGCCGGTTGACGGCCACCAGCAGCCCGGGTGATCTCGTCAACACGGTGACGCGGGGACCGTCCCACCGCACCAGCACCGGCTCCTGCCCCTGGTCGGTGGCCCGCCGACCGGTGCCGACGATGAACCGGCCGGCCGGGTCGACGAACATCGCGTCCCAGGCCAGGCCCCCACCGGCCGGCAGGGGCAGCGGATGCATCAGGCAGGCCGGGACACTGCCCGTCCTCGGCGCGGCCATGGCGACGCCGGGCGCGAGCAACGTCGCCGCCAGCAGGCCGGCGGTGAGGATGGCGCACAGTCGACGCGGGGCGATGAGGATCATGAGGCAGCCCGTCTCAGCCGGTGGGGTGGGTCCCTCCACTCAACCAGCTCGATTCATCCACCGGAAGTGACCATTCGGTCACGCAGGGCGGCGGTGGCGGCAGGAGCGCGCCCGGCAGGTGTCGACGGATCGACAGGCGGCAACGCCAATGGCGGCCGTGCTGTGGAATTGGAGCCCCCGGCCGGGATCGAACCGGCGACATCTCGCTTACAAGGCGAGTGCTCTGGCCAGCTGAGCTACAGGGGCGCGTGGTGCGACGTCAGCATAGCGACTGACGTCGGGAAATCCCGGCCGGCAGGGTCCCCGAGCATGGAAAACGTCAATCTTCTGCCCGTCCCACCGACGAATCGGCGTACCGCACCCCTGTCAGGCGAGGGGATTGATGCCCGGCCGTGCCCGCCTGACCGAAATGCGTATGCCGTCCGTCCCACTCGATGTATCCCGTCTTGGCATGGCTGGAAATCCCGTTTACCGTGCAGTGACACGGATGACACCCGGGGTCGGCTGCGGCTGCCTCCCGGAGGTGGTCCGTGGGTCGGCACCGTGGGTGCCGACAGCTCCTTCACTCGGATCGTCCGGCACGTTCCTGCCGGTGAAAGGAAGCGCACCACCATGGCTACGGTCACGTACGCGAAGGCCTCCCGGATCTACCCGGGCACCGAACGCCCCGCGGTCAACCAGCTCGACCTCCAGATCGGTGACGGGGAGTTCCTCGTCCTGGTGGGCCCGTCGGGTTGCGGCAAGTCCACCAGCCTGCGGATGCTCGCCGGGCTGGAGGACGTCGACGACGGCGCGATCTACATCGACGAGCGGGACGTCACCCACCTCCCGCCGAAGGCCCGCGACATCGCGATGGTCTTCCAGAACTACGCCCTCTACCCGCACATGTCGGTGTACGAGAACATGGCGTTCGCCCTCAAGCTGCGCAAGACCCCCAAGGCGGAGATCGACCGTCGGGTCAAGGAGGCAGCCGGGCTGCTCCAGCTGGACGAGTACCTCAGCCGCAAGCCGAAGGCGCTCTCCGGTGGTCAGCGTCAGCGTGTCGCGATGGGCCGGGCGATCGTCCGCGAGCCGCAGGTCTTCCTCATGGACGAGCCGCTGTCGAACCTCGACGCCAAGCTCCGCGTGCAGACCCGTACCCAGATCGCCTCGCTCCAGGCGAAGCTCGGCATCACCACGGTCTACGTCACCCACGACCAGGTCGAGGCCATGACCATGGGCCACCGGGTGGCGGTCATGCTCGACGGCGTCCTGCAGCAGGTGGACACCCCCCGGGCGCTCTACGACACCCCGGCCAACGTCTTCGTCGCCGGTTTCATGGGCTCCCCCGCCATGAACATCAAGACCGTTCCGCTGAACGAGCGGGGCGCGGCCTTCGCCGAGCTGCACATCCCGCTGACCCGCGAGCAGGTCGAGGCGGCCCGGGGCGAGGGTGGCAACGACAAGGTCACCGTCGGCTTCCGGCCGGAGGACTGCGACCTGGTCAGCCCGACCGAGGGCGGCATGCCGGTCGTGGTCGAGCTGGTCGAGGACCTCGGCTCGGACGCCAACGTCTACGGTCACGCCGCGCTGGAGGGCCACGAGGAGCGTTTCGTGGTCCGCACCGACCGGCGGACCATGCCGAACATGGGTGACACCGTGTTCGTCAAGCCGCGTGCCGGCCGCAGCCACGTCTTCAACGCGGCCACCGGCCACCGCATCTGATTCCACCGCGCGAAAAGGGGCGGTCCGCTTCGGCGGACCGCCCCTTTCTTCGTCTGTCGTCCCGGCGGTGCCGGCGCGTGGCCGTCCCGGGACGGCCCGGTTCGCACCGCCGGGAAAGCTGGCCGGGCGCGCCGGTGCCGGCGGCCGGTCAGCCTTCCGCAGCGCGGCGGCGGGCCACCTCGGCGAAAGTGACGGCGGCGGCGAGGCGGCCGGTCAGCCTTCCGCAGCGCGGCGGCGGGCCACCTCGGCGAGGGTGACGGCGGCGGCGACGCTGGCGTTCAGCGACTCCACTTCGGAGATCATCGGGATGCTGACGGTCAGGTCGCAGGTCTCCCCGACCAGCCGGGACAGGCCACGCCCCTCGGAGCCGACCACCACGACCAGCGGACCGACGGCCGCCTCCAGGTCGTACAGGTCGGTGTCGCCGTCGGCGTCCAGGCCGACCACCATGAAGCCGGCCTCCTGGCACGCCTTGAGCGACCGGGTCAGGTTGGTGACTTGGGCGACCGGCACCCGCGCCGCCGCACCGGCACTGGTCCGCCAGGCGGTCGCGGTGATCCCGGCGGCCCTACGCTCGGGTACGAAGACACCCTGCGCACCGAACGCGGCAGCCGACCGGATCACCGCACCCAGGTTGCGCGGGTCGGTGACCCCGTCCAGCGCGACCAGCAGCGGGGCTGCCTGCTCCAGCGCGGCGGCCACCAGGTCCTCGAAGGTCTCGTAGGCGAACGGCGGCACCTGGAGGCCGACGCCCTGGTGCAGCACACCGCCGGTCATCCGGTCCAGCTCGGCCCGGCTGATCTCCAGGATGGCGATGCCCCGGTCGGCGGCCGTCCGGGTGATCTCGTTGATCCGGTCGTCGGCGTCGATGCCCTGCGCGGAATACAGCGCGGTCGCCGGCACCTGGGCGCGCAACGCCTCCAGCACCGGGTTCCGGCCGACGAGCAGCTCCGGGGTGTCCCGGGACGGGTTCGACTTACGCCCCGGCGCGACCCGGGGACCACCACGGCCCGTACCCGCGCCGGCCCGACCGCCTGCGCCACCGCGACCACCCGCGCCACCGCGACCACCCGCACCGGCCCGGACCGGGGCCATCCCCCGGGTGCCCTTGCCCCAGGTGGTGTCCTTGGTGCCGGGCTGGCCGATCTTGGGGGCCCGGCCCTCCTCGACCGCCGCCCTGCGCTCCTTGTCCTGCTTCCAGGCGGTGCGCTGGGGCAGCTTCTCGGTGCCCGAGTACGCCTTGTGCCAGGGTCGCTCGTCGGCGGGCAGGGTCTTGCCCCGGCCCGCGAGGGAGTCCTTGTTCTTGCCACCGGAGCCCTTGGGGGCACCCGCCTTCGGCGTCAGTCGCCGGCCACGGCGCTGCGAGTTGCCGGCCATCAGTCCTGCTCTCCAATAGTCCAACGGGGGCCCTGGGGGGTGTCCTCGACGACCACGCCGGCCAGCTTGAGCTGGTCGCGGACGGCGTCGGCGGCAGCCCAGTCCTTACGGCTACGGGCCTGCGCGCGCTGCTCCAGGGCCAGCGCGATCAGGGAGTCCACCACGCCGCGCAGGTCGTCGGCACGGCCGCCGCCGGTCCAGGCCGGGTCGAGGGGGTCCACACCGAGGATATCCAGCATCGCCCGGGTGGCGGCGAGGGTCGTGCGGACGGTCACATCGTCCCCCTCGGCCAGCGCGGTGTTGCCGTCACGCAGCGTCGCCTGGAGGACGGCCAGTGCGGCGGAGGTGTTGAGGTCGTCGTCCATCGCGGCGACGTAAGCCGCCGGCAGCTCCCCGAACTGCCCCGGGCCGACCCGCTCGACGGCCCGCTGGACGAACCCCTCGATCCGCCGGTAGGCCACCGCCGCCTCGCGCAGCGCGTCCTCCGAGTAGTCGATCCGGGACCGGTAGTGCGCCGCCGCGTAGTAGTAACGCAGCTCCACCGGGCGCACCCCGAGCGAGTCGACGTAGCTCAGGTCGAGGGCGTTGCCGAGCGACTTGCCCATCTTGGCGCCGCCGATGCTGAGCAGCCCGTGGTGCACCCACCAGCGGGCGAAGGGCAGCCCGGCGGCCTGCGACTGGGCGATCTCGTTCTCGTGGTGCGGGAAGATCAGGTCGAGCCCACCGCCGTGGATGTCGAACTCGACCCCCAGGTAACGCTGGCACATCGCCGAGCACTCGATGTGCCAGCCGGGGCGACCCCGGCCCCACGGGGACGGCCAGTAGGCGTCGGCCGGCTCGTCCGGCTTGACGCCCTTCCACAGCGCGAAGTCCCGGGGGTCCCGCTTGCCCCGCTCGGGGGCGTCCCCGGCGGACTGCATGTCGTCCGGCGACTGACCGGACAGCGACCCGTACGCCGGCCAGGAGGCCACGTCGAAGTAGACGTCGCCGGAGCCGTCGGTGGCCGGGTAGGCGTGCCCGGTCTCGATCAGCCGGGCGATCAGCTCGTGCATCTCCGGGATGTGCCCGGTGGCCCGCGGCTCGTACGTCGGCGGCAGCACGTTCAGCGCCCGGTAGGACCGGGCCAACGCCAGCTCGTTGGCGTACGCGATGGACCAGAACGGACGGCCCTGCTCCTGCGCCTTGACGAGGACCTTGTCGTCGATGTCGGTCACGTTGCGGATGAAGGTGACCTCGAAGCCGGCGGCCGACAGCCAGCGCCGCAACACGTCGTAGTTGACACCGGAGCGAAGGTGACCGATGTGCGGCGGGGCCTGGAGGGTGAGACCACACAGGTAGACCCCCACCTTGCCGGATTCCCGCGGGACGAAGTCCCGCACCGATCGGGTGGCGGTGTCATACAGGCGTAGCGTCACCGTACAAGGGTAGCTGTCCGTGCTCCCCGGGGTCTGCCCGAGCCGGGTCGTACGCTCCTGCTGTGGAGACGACGGCCCCCGGCGAGCCGGGCAACCAGACGCCTGCGGGTGGCGAGACGGCGCAGACCCTGGACCGGGGCCTGCGCCTGCTGCACCTGGTCGCCGACGCGTCGGCCGGGTTGACCGTCACCGAGGCCGCCCACCGGCTCGGCATCGGCCGGGCCGCCGTCTACCGGCTGGTCGGCGCGCTGACCGGGCACGGGATGCTGCGCCGGGGCGGTGACGGTCGGTTGCGTCTCGGTGTCGGCGTGCTGCACCTGGCCCGACGGGCCCAACCGCTGCTCGCCGAGGGGGCGCTGCCCGCGCTGCGGCGGCTCGCCGAGCAGACCGGGGCGACCGCACACCTGACCGTGGTGGAGGGCGGCGAAGGGGTGGCCCTGGCCGTGGTCGAGCCGAGCTGGACGTCGTTCCACGTGGCGTACCGGCCGGGCACCCGGCACCCGCTGGAACGCGGGGCCGCCGGGCGGGCCGTCCTCGCCGGGCGGGCCGGCCTCACCGCCCCGGTGAGCACCGCCGGGGAACTCCAGGCCGGGGCGTACGGGGTGGCCGCGCCGGTGCTCGGGGTGCCCGGCCTGGAGGCGAGCGTCGGGGTGATCTCGCTGGCCCCGCTGCCGGTCGACACCGTCGGCCCGCAGGTCACCACCGCCGCCCGGACGATCGCCACCGCCCTGTCCTGAGCCGGAGGTCAGATGCGCGGAGAGGCCCGCACGACCAGGGGTCGTCCGGGCCTCTCCGTCGAGCGGTCAGGCCGTGCTGTCGAACGTCAGGGAGCCACGTTCGGCTTGAGCGGGCTGCGCACCGCGGCGTTCGCGTCCACGATGCCGTACCCGTAGAAGCCGTTGAAGTTCAGCGACCCGGCGCAGTACGCGTCGAACTCGGTCGACCGGCCCTCGTTGGCGTAGCTCTGCAGGCGCGGCTCCGGGCAGGCGTGCTCGGCGGCGGTCCGGTAGAGATGCTGCTCCACCTTGGCCGGCGCCAGGCCGTAGCCGTCACGCCCCTCCTTCTTGCCCCACTTGCTGACGATCAGCGCGGCGACCCCGCTGACGTGCGGCGACGCCATCGAGGTGCCCTGGAGGTAGGTGTAGTAGCCACACTCACCGGCGGTGGTGCACTGCTTGAACACCGAGTTCTCGAAGCCCGGCACGACGTTGCCGTTCTCGTCGACCGACCCCTCCTCCTGGAGCACCTTCTTCGGGTACGTGGAGAGGATCATGTTGGCGTCGGTGCGGTAGGTGTCGGTGCCGAAGCCGTCGCGGAACCAGCCACCCGGCGCGGCGACCGAGATCTGCTCGGTGCCGTAGTTGGAGTAGTCGGACTTCTTGCCGGACGGGCCGACGGCGGACACGCCGATCACGTGCGGACCCTCCACCGGGAAGTCCCAGCAGCTGTCATTGTCGATCGGGCGCGGGTACGGGTCGGCGCCGTAGTCCGGGCTGGACACGTCGGTACGGGGTGCACCGAGGTCCTCGTGGTTGTTGCCGAGCGAGCCGACCAGGGTGACGCCCTTGTTGTGGGCGAAGTTCAGGGCCCGCTTCATCGCCTTGATGACGGCCCGCTGCTCGGCCTGCGACTCGGGCGAGTCGGCCGGGTTCGCGGTGCAGTTGTAGAGCCACGGGTCGACGTAGAACGACATGTTCACCACGTCGAGGCCGGACTTGCCGGCGTGCACCAGGGCGTTGACGACCGGGTTGAGGAAGAAGTAGCCCGAGTCCTGGCCACCCTTGAGCTCCACCAGCGACACGTTCGGGGCCACGCCGGACAGGCCGAAGCCGTTGGCCGCCGCACCGATGGTGCCGGCGACGTGGGTGCCGTGCCCGCCGTCGTCGGTGCCGACCGGGTCGAGGCAGCTCGCCACCTCGCACGGGCCGTCGACGTCGGCGATGTCCGGGGCGAAGTTGCGCGACAGCGCCCAGTTGAAGTTGGGCGCGAGGTCGGGCTGGCTGGCGTCGACGCCGGTGTCCAGGATGCCGACGGTGACCCGCTTGTCGCCCGGCATGACCTTGCGGGCCTTGTCGGCCCCGATCATGCCGAGGCCCCAGAGCTTGTCGTCGAGCGGGTCGAGCTTCTTGCCGTTGGCGTTGCCCTTGGCCTTGACCGCCTGCTTGGTCCGGGTCAGCAGGTTCTCCTGCGCGACCCGGTCCAGCTTGGGCTTGCGGCCGATGGCCCGCTGCTCGGCCGCGCCGACCAGCGCGGAAGCGGCGGTGACCCGGCCGGCGAAGTCGGCCCGGTCGCTGGTGACCTGGAACAGACCGACGTCGTCCGTACGGGACACGACGGTGCCACCGGCGGCGCGGATCGCGGCGATCGCCGCGTCCGCCGAGACGCCGTCCTCGGCCACCACGGTGAACGTACGGCTGGTGGTCGGCCCGGCGTTCGCCGGGACGGTCAGGCCGGTCACCGTAAGTGCCAGGGCCGCCGCGGTCGCGACGGCTCCGGCGGTGAAGCGCTTGCTCACCACATCAGATCCTCTCGTTGAGGGACGTGGCAGCCATCCCATAGCACCGGCGACGATTCCGCCAGATACAAATCCGAATTGGTCCCGCATCAGGCATTCGTCGGTTGCAGGCTGCGCAGCGCCACCGGCAGCTCGGTGAGCGTGGCCACCTCGGCGTCGGGGCGTACCCCTTCGGGGAGGGGAAGTCCGAGCCGGTTGAGCCAGATGCCGCGCATTCCGGCCTGCTGGGGGCCGAGCACGTCGTGGGAGATCGAGTCGCCGACGTACGCGATCCGTTCCGCCGGCACCCCGGCGGCGGCGACGACCGCGGCGTAGAACGCCGGGTCGGGCTTCTTGGGCAGGCCGCCCTCGTGGGCGTACAACTCGAAGGCGAACTCCCCGGGCAGGCCGCAGCGTTCGGCCCGGCTGTTGCCGTTGGTGGCGTACCCGAGGGTGAAGTCGGCGCGCAGGGCGGCCAGCGCCGGCAGGGTGTCGGGGTACGGGTGGCTGAGCGCGTAGCGCCTGGTGAAGAAGAGTTCGGCGAACTCGTCGAGCTGGCCGACCAGCCCGGCCCGGTCGAGGGACCGGGCCAGCGCGGCCCGGCGGATCTCCATCACCGGTGCGGCGGTCATCGACCCGAAGACCGCCTGCCAGTCGGACTCCACCTCGGCGAGGGTCACCCCGGCCGCCACCGGGGTCCGGCGACGCATCTCCTCCAGTACGGCCACCAGGGCACCGGTGACCGCCGGCCGCAGGTCGATCAGGGTCTCGTCGGCGTCGAACACCACCACGCTGAGCATGCCCGACACCCTCTCACGTTCATCCGACCCGGCCACGCCGGCCGGGTCGTCACCCGTCCGCGCCGGCCGGGACGTCCCCGTCCACGCCGGCCGGGCAGCCCCGACCACGACGGTGCCGGGCAGGGCACCGTCCGGTCGGCGGCGATCCACCCCGGTCCGGCTCAGGTCAGTGCCGGTTCGTCCGTCCGGGCCGCCGGCTGTCCGGTGCGGCCCTCGCGCAGCTCGTCGAGGCGGACCAGCGCCACCCCGGCGACGATCAGCGCACCCCCGGCGAGCTGCACCGGCACCGGCAGCTCACCCAGCACCAGCCAGGCGATGAGCACCGCGAACATCACCTCGGTCAGCCCGACGAACGACGACAGCCGGGCCCCGAGGATGCGGGTCGCGGCGATCCCGGTCAGGTAGGCCACCACGGCGGCGATCAGTGACAGCCCGGCGATCGGGACGAGCCAGCTGGTGCGCTGCCCGGCGAAGTCGACCGCGCCGAAGGTGGCCCGCAGCGGCAGCACCCCGACCAGGCCGAGCAGGGCCAGCACGGCTGCGCCGACGGCCATCCCGCCGCTGGCCATGGTGACCGAGGGCAGGTCGGCGTCGACCCGCGCGGCGAGGACGAAGTAGCCGGCCAGTCCGACGGCCGCGCCGAGACCCCAGAGCACGCCGACCGGGTCGAGCCGGCCCGCGCCGGTCAGGTCGAGCACCAGGACGAGCCCGGCCAGGGCGGCCAGCGAGCCGACCACGGTGAGCCGGCGGGGGCGCTGCCCGTGCACCAGCCACAGCCAGCCGACCACGAGGATGATGCCGAGGTATTCCAGCAGCAGGGCCACCCCGACCGGCAGGTAGCGGACGGCGTTGAAGAAGCAGGCCTGGGCGGTGGCGACGCCGAGCAGACCGAAGACGGTGACCGGGCCGAGGTTGCGGCGCAGCACGCCGGCCCGGCCGCGCAGCGCGAGCACGGCGGGGACGGCCAGCACCAGGGCGGCCAGGCCGACCCGGGCGACCACGACGGCCTCGGCCGACCAGCCGGCCTCGATCAGCGAGCGGGCAAAGGTGCCGGAGGTGGCGAACGTGACGGCGGAGAGCAGGGCGAGCGCCAGCCCGGTGCCGGCGGTGGATCGGTGCGGCATCGGGGCTCCTCGGGCGTGACATCAGCAAAGTAGGATTACGCCGGTGACGCTAGCGGCCGACTACGACAGGGGTCAAGTTGCTTTTCGCTCATGACACAGAGTGCGGGCTGACCGCCGCTGCCGCACTGGTCAACACCGACAACCGGGACGGCGAAGGGTTGCCCGACATCGCCGCACTGGACCGCTTCGTCGCCGCGAACCGGTGGACCGGGCGACACGACCGCACCGGGGCCGAGTTGCGCGCCGTCCGGGCGTTACGCCCCCGACTGCGCCGGCTCTGGGACGACGACCCGGACACCGTCGTCACCGTGGTCAACGACCTGCTCCGCGAGTCCCGGGCACTGCCGCAGCTCATCCGGCACGACGACCAGCCCTACCACGTGCACGCGGTGCCCCGGGACGCCCCGCTGGCCACCCGGATGGCCGTCGAGGCGGCGATGGCCGTCGCCGACCTGGTCCGGGGTGACGAGCTGGGCCGGCTGCGGCACTGCGCCCACCCGGAGTGCGCCAACGTGCTGGTCGACCTGTCCAAGAACCGGTCCCGCCGGTTCTGCGAGGCGGGCTGCGGCAACCGGGTCGCGGTCAGCGCCTACCGGGCCCGGAAGGCGGCTGGTAGTCGCCCCTGAGCAGCTCGTACTCCACCTCGCCGTGCTCCGTTCCGGCGATCGGGTCGGGCCAGCCAGCGTGGAAGGTGCGGACGTACCGCAGGCCGGCCTTTGCCAGCACCGCCCGCGACCGCACGTTGACCGCCATCGTCTGCGCCCACACCCGGCGTACCCCAGGGGTGTCGAAGGCGTGGCCGACCAGCGCGCAGGCCCCCTCGGTGGCCAGGCCCCGCCCCCAGGCCGCCCGGCGCAGCCGGTAACCCAGCTCCGGAGCGGCACCGTCGTCGGACGGGTCGAGCGCGAACCAGCCCAGAAAGGTGCCGTCGACAGCATCCTCGGCAGCCCACCGGCCCTGCCCCGGGTAGCGGTCGTAGCCGGCGAGAAGCCGGGGCAGCTGCTCGTCCCGCACCGTGGCGAGGGGGGTGGGCCGGCCGCCGGTGAGGAACCGCATCACCTCCGGGTCGCTGTCCAGCTCGACCAGATGCGGCACGTCGTCTTCGGTGAAGCGGCGCAGCCGCAGCCGTGCCGTCGTCAGCAACACCCCGTCCACACCGGTCACGACCCGGATCATGCCGGCCGCCGGCCGTCCGGTCGACCGGTTATCCCGGCAGACCCAGCCCCACCAAGGCCCGCCGGTCCCCGACCCCGGGGCCCTACCATGCACCCCCACCCTCCCCCACATTGGTGATCAAGAAGTTTGCGGCTGGTGATCAAGAGGTTTGCGGGCTGAGAGAGCGCTCCCCGTGACGCAAATCTCTTGATCACCGGGCCGAGCCGGGGCGCAGGCGGAAGGCGGGCGGGCCGGGCTGGCGGCGGCCGGTCCGGTCAGCGCGGCGGCGCGGCCACGAAGACCCGCCAGGCGTACGCCGGGAAGGTGAGCACCGGGCCCGCAGGGTCCTTACTGTCCCGCACCCCGACCACCCCGGACAGACCCGTCGCCACCTCGACACATTGATCGTTGGAACCACTCCGGCGGCTCTTTCGCCAACAAGCCCCGGTCAACTCCATGACTCCGCCAATTCCCTCAGCCGCTCGATCGACTCCTGCGGTGGCAAGGCCACGCCGAGGGTAGCTTCCCAGCTGCGCTGAAGCCGCCGCAGATCAGCAGGGTCGTCCAGTTCCTGTCCGCCGATCTGACCGCCGAGGAACGCCAACTCCACATCGCCCGGCATGCTCGCCAGGATGAACGGCCCGTTGAGGCCCGGATACTCCTCAGCCGAGGAAGGAACGACGTGCAGTCGGACCTGCGGGTGTTCCGTGGCGATACGAGCGAGGTGCAGAGCCTGGTCATGCATGACTTTGCGGCCACCGACCCGGCGGTGCATGACCACCTCGTCCAGGACCGCCACAAGGCGTGGGGGCCGTTCGGTGTAGAGCGTTTGTTGACTGTCCATCCTGTCGGCCAGTCGCCGTTCGACCTCTTCTTGGTCAAGCATGGGGTCGGACTCGAAGACCGCCCGCGCATATGCCTCGGTCTGTAGCAGTCCCGGGACGTGCAACGGGTCGAACCATCGCAGCGCCCACGCCTCCGCCAGGATCGCGCGCCAGCCACGGAGCCATACCTGTGCCCGGTCGAGCACTACCAGTTGGGTGAGCATCCGGCTGAAGATGCCGCCGGTGTCGAGGGCCTTGTCGACCAGTTCGAGGTATTTCGCGGTGGGTGGCTGCTGGCCCAGCTCTATCGCGCTGACCATCGACGCCGAGTAGTTCACCGCCTTGGCGAGGTCGTCCTGGCTCCAGCCCCGCCGGGTCCGGGCCCGCCGTAGCTCCGCGACGAGGAAAGCCGCCGCCGTCATCCGCCCGTCCGTCATCTCCAGCAGCCCTCCACCGCCCCGACGATCGACTCCGACACCACGCCGACCAGGAAAGTCGCAGACACAGGACAAGACCGGAAGCCGACAACAACCCTTCACACCGTAGTGGTTTCATCAGCAGACTGTGAAGTGCGACATCGACCGCCCACCCTCCGGGCGGGCGGTGTCGCGGTGGGACAGCCCGCTCCCCGGCCGGCGGTCCCACCGCCGGGGGAGACGACCAGCCGACCCACCATGGAGGCGACGCGATGCCCCGGCTCACCTGGCGACACCGGCTTGCCCGCAGGCTCTGCTTCACCCGACGCCCCGACGCAGCCCCACCCGAGATGCCCCACCCCCTCGGCCGGGCCGACGACCCCATCCTCAGCCCGAGCGGGAACCCGGGCGACCGGCGAGCCGCCGGCCACCACCCGCCCCGGACCGGAACCCACCCGGGCGGAACACCCGCTATCCGCTCTGATGCCGGTCCGGCCGCACCACCCGCTATCCGCCCTGACGCCGGTCCGGCCGCACCACCCACCGCCGGGTCGGCTCCGCCCGGGTGGGAGGACACCACGGTGTCGTTTCCGCGAGTGGGCCGGGTCGGTTGGCTCACGCTGGCCCAGGAGTGGCGGGCCAACCGGGGACGCCGATGAGCCCGGCGGTCACCCCGGGCGGATCACCCCGCCCCGGCGGACCACCTGACCCGGCCGGCCGGAGTGGGCCGCGCCAGGGGACACCGCGCCCGCACCTGCCGCTGCGCCCGCTCTGGCTGTGTCGGGTGTGCGCCGCGCCGTGGCCCTGCGGGACCGCCCGACTCACTCTCGTCTCCGAGTACGCCCACGACCGGGTCGCGCTCAACATCTACCTGTGCACCGTGCTGCACGACGCCGCCGCCGACCTTTACCGGCTCTATCCCGACACCGGCCCCGACCCGGCGACCCTCTTCGCCCGTTTCCTCGCCTGGGTTCCCCGCGCCCGCCCACCGACCGAGCCATGATCCACTCATGGGGGCCGATGTAGCGCTGTCGAATCCGCCTGACACCGCTACATCGGCCCACAGGAGTCGACCAAGCAGAGGGCGGGGTCAGGCAGAGGGCGGGGTCAGGCAGGGCGGGGCGGGTCAGGGGTGGGTCATCCGGAGCAGGTCGAGGGCCTCGTCGAGCTGGGTCTCGGTGAGTTTGCCGGAGTCGACGTGCCCCCGGGAGATCACCACCTCGCGGATGCTGACCTGCTTCGCCAGCGCCTCCTTGGCGATCGAGGCGGCCTCGTCGTACCCGAGGTGGCGGTTGAGCGGGGTGACGATCGACGGCGACCCCTCCGCGTACGCCAGGCAGACCTCGGCGTCCGCGACCAGGCCGGCCACCAGGCGGTCGGCGAAGATCCGGCTGGACGCGGAGAGCAACTTGATCGATTCGAGCAGGTTGCGGCCCATCACCGGGAGCATCACGTTCAGCTCGAAGTCGCCCTGGCTGCCGGCGAAGGCGACCGCCGCGTCGTTGCCGATCACCTGGGCGCAGACCTGCCGCACCGCCTCGGCGACCACCGGGTTCACCTTGCCCGGCATGATCGACGAGCCGGGCTGGAGGTCGGGGATGCGCAGCTCCCGCAGGCCCGCCCGGGGGCCGGAACCCATCCAGCGTACGTCGTTGGCGATCTTGTAGAGCCCGACCGCGACGGTACGCAACTGGCCGGACGTCTCGACCAACGCGTCCCGCGCCCCCTGCGCCTCGAAGTGGTTACGGGCCTCGGTCAACGGCAGCCCGGTCGAGGTGCGCAGCCTGTCGATCACCCTGCCGGCGAAACCCAGCGGGGTGTTGATGCCGGTGCCCACGGCGGTCCCGCCCAACGGCAGCTCGGCCAGCCGGGGCAGCGCCGACTCCAACCGCTCGACGCCATAGCGGACCTGCGCGGCGTACCCGCCGAACTCCTGCCCCAGGGTGACCGGGGTGGCGTCCATCAGGTGGGTACGCCCCGCCTTGACCACCGTCTCGAACTCGGCCGCCTTCGCCTCCAACGCCTCCGCCAGGTGGCGCAGCGAGGGCAGCAGGTCCTCCACCACGAACTGGGTGGCGGCCAGGTGGATCGACGACGGGAAGACGTCGTTGCTGGACTGCGAGGCGTTCACGTCGTCGTTCGGGTGCACGTCCCGGCCCAGCTCCCGGGTGGCCAGGGTGGCGATCACCTCGTTGGTGTTCATGTTCGACGAGGTGCCCGAGCCGGTCTGGAACACGTCGATCGGGAACTGGTCGTCGTACCCGCCGTCGGCCACGTGCGCGGCGGCGGTGGCGATCGCCTCGGCGACGTCCGCGCCGATCACCCCCAGCTCACCGTTGACCAGGGCGGCGGCCCCCTTGATCTGGGCGAGTGCCTTGATCTGGGCCGGTTCGATGCCCCGGCCGGAGATCGGGAAGTTCTGCACCGCGCGCTGGGTCTGCGCCCGCCACAGCGCCTCGGCGGGCACCTCCACCTCGCCCATCGAGTCACGTTCGATCCGGTAGCCCGCTGCCTCTGGAGTCGTCACCCGTCCCATCCTGCCCCGCGATTCCCCTGCTCGCAGCGAGGCTCCGGAGATTGCAGGCGGCAGGGCAAGATCGTGCTCGATCCTGGAAAGAGTGGTGTCACCCGCAGCCGGAGGCCACTCTTTCCAGGATCGAGCGCGATCTTCGGCCTATGTCTTCCGCCTTCGGGCGGCCGCCGGGCCGGTCGGCCAACAGCGCTTCCACCTCGCGGGGATCAACTCCGAGCGACTCCAGAGCCGCCGACAGCGGCACGAACTGCCCCTCGGCACGAGAGCGAGCGATCACCGCCGAGTCCCTGCGGTCCGGCCCGACCTCGATCGCCTTCCGGAGGATCGCCGCGAGCTGCCTATCACGACACCGGCGGCACCGGGTCGATCTCGGTGGCCACGCCAGTCAGTCTTCTCCGTTGCGGATGATCTGCCGGATCCGCTCCCGGCTGTAGCCGGTGGCCGCCACGATGTCGACCTGACGTGCGCCGTCCCGGTCAGCGGCGCGGATCGCCTCGGCCAGTTCGGCACGAGCAGCCTTCACCTGGGCGCGGGCTTCGGCGATGAGCTTGGCGGCCCGCTCCTCGGCACGGGGCACGCCGGCCTGCGCCGCGCGCAGCTTCCGTACCGCTGAGTCCAGGTTGGCCACGTAGCCATCGTCCCTGGCCGGAGAGTAGGCCAACCAAAGCATCCATCAAGTAGGCCTATGTATCACCTTGAAGCTAGGCCAAATTTAGTATTTACTACTTGGCATCGGGCCGCGTGCTGTGAGAGGAGCCTCCGTGCCAAGATCCGAATTTCTAGCGGTGGGACCGCGTGAGCTACCCGAACACGGAACCGTGCAGGTCTGGGTAGACGCCGGCAGTGGCGCAACCGGGCAGCACATCGTGGTCGCCGTGAAGGATCTCCGAGTCACCGAGCAAGACCGAGGGGAGGGCACAACCGCGCTCTACGCACTCCGGACGCATTACTACCAGGGCTGACTCGCATACCCGCTTGCCGCGAGCAGCACGACGCACCGGATACGCTGGACGGCGTAAGCCCCGGTGTCTGCCTCTGCCAGCAAACGGCCCGGGGCATTGCTTTGCCTCGACCAGCCGAGGCGAAGCCGCAATGACCGCCCCCTAGCGGCGGCCCACGGTCAGGACCGGCTTGGTGACCTCGGCGAAGAAGTCGTTGCCCTTGTCGTCGACGACGATGAAGGCCGGGAAGTCCTCCACCTCGATCTTCCAGACCGCCTCCATGCCCAGCTCGGCGTACTCCAGCACCTCGACGTGCTTGATGCAGTCCTGGGCGAGCCGGGCCGCCGGGCCGCCGATCGAGCCGAGGTAGAACCCGCCGTGCTGCTGGCAGGAGCGGGTCACCTGGCCGGAGCGGTTGCCCTTGGCCAGCATCACCATCGAGCCGCCGGCCGCCTGGAACTTCGCCACGTAGGCGTCCATCCGGCCGGCGGTGGTCGGGCCGAACGAGCCGGAGGCGTACCCCTCGGGGGTCTTGGCCGGGCCGGCGTAGTAGACGGCGTGGTCGCGCAGGTACTGCGGCATCGGCTCACCGGCGTCGAGCCGCTCGGCGATCTTGGCGTGGGCGATGTCCCGGGCCACCACCAGCGGGCCGGTCAGCGACAGCCGGGTCTTCACCGGGTACTTCGACAGCTCGGCCCGGATCTCGGCCATCGGGCGGTTGAGGTCGACGCGCACCACCTCGGAGGCGTCGAGGGTCTCGTCGGTGACGTCCGGCAGGAAACGCGCCGGGTCGGTCTCCAGACGCTCCAGCCACACCCCCGACGGGGTGATCTTGGCGACCGCCTGCCGGTCGGCCGAGCAGGACACCGCGATCGCCACCGGGCAGGACGCGCCGTGCCGGGGCAGCCGGACCACCCGCACGTCGTGGCAGAAGTACCGGCCGCCGAACTGCGCGCCGATGCCGAAGTTGCGGGTCAGCTCCAGCACCTCGGCCTCCAACTCCAGGTCCCGGAAGCCGTGCGCGCTCATCGAGCCGGAGGTGGGCAACGTGTCGAGGTACTTCGCCGAGGCGTACTTGGCGGTCTTGAGGGCGTACTCGGCGGAGGTGCCACCGATGACGACCGCGAGGTGGTACGGCGGGCAGGCCGAGGTGCCGATCAGCCGCAGCTTCTCCTCCAGGAACTGCATCATCCGCGTCGGATTCAACAGCGCCTTGGTCTCCTGGTAGAGGTAGGACTTGTTGGCCGAACCGCCGCCCTTGGCCATGAACAGGAACTTGTACGCGTCCGGGTGCCCGTCCGGGTCCTCGGCGTACAGGTCGACCTGGGCGGGCAGGTTGCTGCCGGTGTTCCGTTCGTCCCACATGGTCAGCGGGGCGAGCTGCGAATACCGTAGGTTCAGCCGCGTGTACGCCTGGTAGACCCCATGCGAGATCGCCTCGGCGTCGGAGCCGTCGGTGAGCACGTGCCGGCCCCGCTTGCCCATCACGATGGCGGTGCCGGTGTCCTGGCACATCGGCAGCACGCCACCGGCGGCGATGTTGGCGTTGCGCAGCAGGTCCAGCGCGACGAACCGGTCGTTCGGGGAGGCCGCCGGATCATCGATGATCGACCGGAGCTGGGCCAGGTGCGCCGGTCGCAGGTAGTGGGCGATGTCGTGCATCGCCTCGGCGGTCAGCGCGGTCAGCGCCGCCGGCTCCACGGTCAGGAAGCGGCGCCCCCCGGGCCCGTGGACGACGTCGACGCCCTCGTCGGTGACCAGGCGGTATTCGGTCTGATCCGGACCGGTCGGCAGCAAGGGGGCGTACGAGAACGCGGCGGCACTGCTCATGTCGGAAAAGCCTAGGGCAGACCGGTCGATCGGTGACACCCGCCGGGTGGGTCGTGGGACGCCGCTCTCACCCGTCGCCGTTGGCGCAGAGTTCCCGCTTCGGTCCGCAACTGTCCTCGACGTCGGGTGCGCCACCGGTACGCCCCGGGCCGGGCCCGCCTTGACCGTCCGACCCGGCCGGTGGCGCGGCGGGTGGCGGCGCACCGGCACCCGCGCCGAACCGGACGTACCCGATCTCCCGCCCCTCGCCGACGACCATGCCGTTGCGGCCGACCGCGAGCGCGTTGGCGCTGGTCCGCAACACCACCAGTTCCTTACCGGTACGCGGGTCCACGGCGACCAGCCGGCTCGGCTTGTCCCCGGTCAGCACCGCCGCGTACGGGGTGAGCGCCGCGCCCGCCTTCGCCCCGGCCGGCCGGGTCCAGCGGGCCTTGCCGGTGCCCAACTCCCGGGCGATGACCGAATCCTTGTCGGCGCTGCGCACCAGGGCGTACCGGTCGTCGACGGCGAGCAGCTTCTCCCCCTCGGCGTTCACCAGCAGCACCCGGCCGTCGTACCCGTCGAGGACCGTCTCCCGCCCGTCGGGGCCCACCCCGATCAGCACGTTGCGGGCCCCCTGCGGGTCCTCCCGCTGCACACACCCGGCGCTGTCGGCGGTGCGCAGGTTGAGCCCGGTGCGCCGCCACACCTCCTGCCCGGTGGCCGGGTCCCGGGCCGAGACGGCGTACTGGCAGCTGCCGTCGACCGACACTGCGGTGATCTTGAGCATCCGGCCGCCGACGACGGACAACCGCTCGTCGCGCCCCGGCTCGACGTTCTGCACCACCCGGCCGGTGGCGGTGTCCACCACGTGCACCCGGCCGTCCACCGGGAACCCGAGCAGCGGCGGCACCGCCTCCGGCCCGGCCACCCCCTCGTCGATCCGCAGCGCGGTGAACCGCCGGGTGCCGAGCAGGCCCGGGTTGTCGGCGAAGAGCCCGGTGCTGACCCCGGGCAGGAAGGCCGTCCACAGCGGGCTGTTACCGCGCGGGTCCCAGGCGCTCAGCGTGCAGTCGGTGGCGGCCACGCACCGGGCGTCCAGCAGCATGTTCCGGTACGTCCAGACGGCCACCGCGTCGCCGTCACGCCGACGCACCGCCCCGGTGGTGGGGTCGAGCAGCTCGTACCCCTTGACCAGGAGCTTGCCCACGGCGACGACGGCGTCGCGGTCGCCGCCGGCCACCGCCGACCAGTCCGCCTTGCGCTCCCACAGCGGGGCGCCGGTGGCGAGGCTGCGCACCTCCGTGCGGGTACGTTGCTCGACCACGACGGTGTCACCGACGATCGTGATGCTCTTCGGGGTGCCCCCGACCCGCTGCTGCCACAGCACGTCCGGTTCGGAGATCGGCTCGCTGCGGTCGACCCAGTCCCACACCCCGGGGAAGGGGTTCCACACTCCGGTGACGGCGAGCGCGATCACGATGACGAGCCCGAGCAGCAGCCCTCCCCGCACCCCGCCAAGGCCCTTCACACCGCACACCGTAGCGACGTTCACCTCCCCGCCCAGCCCCCGCGCCGGAGTGTCGCCCCGCTTTCTCCCCGGCACACCGGGTGCTCCCGGGCGCGGTGGCAACAAACCCGACAAACACCCCTGATGCCGGGCCGGGCCGGGCGGATCACCGGAGGATGCCGTGCCGGCTCCGCCCGGGGGAGGCGGCTACCGGCTCACTCCGGCAGATAGATCACGGGGAGTTCGTCGTGGCCGTAGCGGTCTTCACCGGTGAGGATCGAGGCGTCGTACGCGAAGCTCGCCATGACCGTGCTGGCGAGGTCTGCCCGACCGGTGTACGCCCGCCAGTAACTCAGCTCCTGCCAGGTACTCCCCTCGGTGGGCAGCACGACGCAGGCGTCGAGGGCGAGGAGACGGTGCAGGGCGGCGCGGTCCTTCGGGTCGTCGATGACGGCCAGGGCTTCGGCAGCGACGACAGCGGTGACCCCGAACCGGTTGCGGTCCTCGATGACCTCGTGCAGTGGCTCGGCGACGTGCACCGAGCCGGCGACGTAGGCGAGCAGCGCCGACCGGTCGAGCAGGAGTCGTACCGGCCGGTCATCGTCCCCGGTCACGCGACCGACTGCCGGCTGCCGCCTGCCGTCTCGTCGAGCAGGTGTTGGCGTACCCGGTCACGGACGGCCAGTCGCCGCTCACTCGGCCAGGCCGCGTCGACGGCAGCCCGCCGGGCGCGGGCCTCGGCCACCCCCTGCTCGGTGACCTCGATGCCCTGGTGTGCCAACTCGGCGGCCAACGCGTCCAACCGCATCCGGTCCCGGACCGCCTGCGTGACATACGCCGAGGCGTTGGGTTCCTGCTCCAGGCGTTCCGCGACGTCGGGCGGCACGGAGATCGACAGCTTCCTCACCTGACCGGTCATACCGAAACGATACCCGGGTGGCACCGTGCGGATGCACGACTCGCCGCCGGCTGGTCAGGAGCCGGCGGCGGAACGCAGCAACGGCAGCGTGCGGTACGGGATCTGCTCGGCGAGCGCGATGATCGTGGAGGCCCGGCGGATCGCCTCGGACGAGACGATCTGGTCGATCACCCGTTGCAGGTCGGTGTTGGAGCGGGCCACGATCCGGCAGAGCAGGTCGCTCGCCCCGGTGATGGTGTGCGCCTCCAGCACCTCGGGGATCGCCGCCAGGTGCGCGGTGACCGTGTCGTGGCCGTGCCGCTGGCTGATCTCCAGCGTGACGAAGCTGGTCACCGCGAAGCCGATCGCCGCCGGGCGGATCTCCGGCCCGAACCCGCCGATCACCCCCCGGTCGACCAGCTTGTCCAGCCGGGCCTGGACGGTGCCCCGGGCCACCCCGAGCCGACGGGAGCACTCCAGCACCCCGATCCGGGGCTCGTCGGCGAGGAGCTGGACCAGCCTGCCGTCCAACGCGTCGAGCTGTACACCCTGACCAGCGTTCATGGCTGGACACCCTACCGATTGCGCAACCTGACCAGGGTAAAACGTGAGTGTTGCCCAGTAGACGGGCCCACCGCGATGCTGCCTGCAAGAGCTGACGGACCACCGGCCCACGACGCCGGCCGCAACCGAGGGAGGCCACCGTGACCCAGGCGATCGACCGACCCCAGTCGACCGAGGACATCGACATCGACACGCTCGTCGGCGCAGTCGACCACGACATCACCCGTGACCCGTTCCCGGTCAAGGGCCTCGACCACGTGCACTTCCTGGTCGGCAACGCCAAGCAGGCCGCGCACTACTACTCCACCGCGTTCGGCATGACCTGTGTGGCCTACCGGGGGCCGGAGCAGGGCTACCGCGACCACGCCGAGTACGTGCTGACCAGCGGCTCGGCCCGGTTCGTGTTGACCGGCGCGGTGCGCCCCGACGCGGCCGGCGCCGACCATGTCGCGAAGCACTCCGACGGGGTCAGTGACATCGCGCTGGAGGTGCCGGACGTCGACGCCGCGTACGCCCACGCGCTGACCCAGGGCGCCACCGGCCTGGTCGAGCCGCACGACGTGACCGACGCGTACGGCACCGTCCGGCTCGCCACCATCGCCGCGTACGGCGACACCCGGCACAGCCTGGTCGACAGGTCCCGCTACACCGGCCCGTTCCTGCCCGGCTTCGTGGCCCGGGGCCCGATCGTCGACCGGCAGCCGATGATCGCCGCCGGCCTCCAGCCGAAGCGCTTCTTCCAGGCCGTCGACCACGTGGTCGGCAACGTGGAACTGGGCCGGATGGACGAGTGGGTGGAGTTCTACAAGCGGGTGATGGGCTTCTCCAACATGGCGGAGTTCATCGGCGACGACATCGCCACCGACTACTCGGCACTGATGAGCAAGGTCGTCGCCAGCGGCACCCGGAAGGTCAAGTTCCCGCTCAACGAGCCGGCGGTGGCCCGCAAGAAGTCCCAGATCGACGAGTACCTGGAGTTCTACCAGGGGCCCGGCGCGCAGCACATCGCGGTCGCCACCAACGACATCCTGGCCAGCGTCGACGCGATGCGGGCGGCCGGCGTCGAGTTCCTCGACACCCCCGACTCGTACTACGACGACCCGGAGCTGCGGGCCCGGATCGGCAACGTGCGGGTGCCGATCGAGCAGCTGAAGTCCCGCAAGATCCTGGTCGACCGGGACGAGGACGGCTACCTGCTCCAGATCTTCACCAAGCCCGTGCAGGACCGCCCGACGGTCTTCTTCGAGCTGATCGAGCGGCACGGCTCGCTCGGTTTCGGCAAGGGCAACTTCAAGGCGCTGTTCGAAGCCATCGAGCGCGAGCAGGAAGCGCGCGGCAATTTGTAACACTGTCTCGCGTGACGCAACCTCCGAGCTACCCGACACCGCCGGCCGGTGGGCCTGGGCCCGCCGCCGGCGGCTTCGCCCCGCCCGCCGGCCCACACCCGCAGGGGTACGCCGTGCCGCCGCAACCCGGCCCCTACGCCGCCCGCCCCGGCGGGTATCCGCAGCCCGGCCCGTACGCCGGGTTGCCCGGTTACCCGCCGCCGGCACCCGGCACGCCGCCGCCCGGTTTCCCCGGGATGTCGCCGCGTGGGCTGCCGCTGGCCAGCTTCGGTGACCGGCTGCTCGCCCTGCTGATCGACGGGCTGGTGCTCGGGGCGGCCAGCATGGTCTTCATCGTGCCGGCCTTCATCGTCTTCTTCCAGATGGTCCTGCCCGACCTGACCACCACGGCAGACGGCACGCCCACCTCCGACCCGTTCACCAACTTCCTGATTCCGATGCTGGTGTTGCAGGGCGTGATCTTCGTGGTGGCGTTCGCCATGAGCTACGTCTACCAGGTCGAGATGATGTTCAAGACCGGGCAGACCATCGGCAAGCGGGTGATGAAGATCCAGGTGGTGCCGCTCGACCCGGTCGCCACGCTGACCCGTACGGCGGCGGCCAAGCGGTGGGCCGCCTACCAGATCGGCGGGGCGATCATTCCCTTCTTCAGCTACCTCGACGGGCTGTGGCAGCTCTGGGACAAGCCGTGGCAGCAGTGCCTCCACGACAAGTTCGCCGGCACCATCGTCGTTAAGGTTGCCGGGTGAGCGAGCAGAGCGACCGTACCGGACAGCGCAGGGCGAAACCGTGAGCGTGCAGCCAGGGTGGTACGTCGACCCGGCCGAGCCGACCACCCGACGGTGGTGGGACGGTGAGGGCTGGATCGGTGCCCCGATCCCGGTCGACGCCACCCCGCCGGACGGCCCGCCACCGCCCGAGCCGGAGCCCGCCGCCGAGCCGCCCGCCCCGACCTCCCCCGCCCCGCCGACGGCCGGCCGGCACCCGTCGGCCCCGGCCGCTCCCGGCACCCCACCGGGCACCCCCGGCCCGCCCTGGACCGGGCAACCCACCGCCGGCCAGCCCTGGACCGGGCAACCGGGAGCGGGCCAGCCCGGACACCCGTGGGCCGGGCAGCCGGGGAGTCACGGGGCCGGGCAGCCGGAGGGTCACGGGGCCGGGCAGCCCGGCGGGCCGCCGCCCGGCTGGCCGTACCCGACCTGGCCGGGGCGTCCGCCGGAGCCACGCCCGCACGGTGTGCCGCTGGCCGGCTACGGTGCCCGGCTGCTCGCCCGGCTGATCGACTTCGGGGTCGTCTTCGGGCTCAACGCGGTGGTCAACGGCTGGTTCGTCTGGCGGTACTTCGAGGAGACCGCGCCCTACCTGCGGGAGGCGGTCCGGCGGGCGATGGCCGGCGACTCCTCCCGGGACGGGCTGCCCGCCATCGGTGAGCAGGCCGGCGGCCTCCAGATCGCCATCCTGGTCATCGCGACCGCGCTCTGGTTCGCCTACGAGGTGCCGACGATGGCCTCCGGTGGGCAGACCCTGGGCAAGCGGCTGCTGCGCATCCGGGCCGTGCCGGTCGACGCCGACCAGCCGCTCGGCTTCGGTCGGGCCACCCGGCGGTGGAGCACCATGGGCATGCCCACCCTGCTCTGGTTCTGCTGCGGCTTCGGTCTGCTGCTCCAGTTCGTCGACGCGGTATCCGCGTTGTTCGACCACCCGCTGCGTCAGGCGCTGCACGACAAGCGGGCCCAGACCGTCGTGGTGCAGGTGCCGCGCGCCGACCACCCCGACACCCCCACCGACGACACCGCCACCGACCGCACCGACCCCGAGCCCCCGGGAGACACCCCATGACCGACACCGGACGTCACCAGCCCCCGCTGCGGCTGACCCGCGCCGACCTGGACGCCCTGCCGACCTACGTCCCCGGGCGCAGCCCCGCCGACCTGGCCCGCGAGCTGGGGCTGGCCGAGGCGATCAAACTCGCCAGCAACGAGGTGCCGTACGGGCCGCTGCCCGGGGTGGTCGAGGCGGTCACCGAGGCGGTCACCGGTTCGCACCGCTACCCGGACATGGGCGTGGTGGCGCTACGCACCGCACTCGCCGAGCGGTACGGCGTGGACCCGGACCGGATCGCCACCGGCTGCGGGTCGGTGGCGCTGGCCGAGCACCTGGTCCGGGCCACCTGCCTGCCCGGTGACGAACTGCTCTACTCGTGGCGCTCGTTCGAGGCGTACCCGATCATCGCGGCGACCAGCGGCGCGAGCAGCGTGCGGGTGCCCAACGACGCCGGCCACGGGCACGACCTGGCGGCGATGGCCGCGGCGGTGACCGACCGGACCCGGATGGTGCTGGTCTGCAACCCGAACAACCCCACCGGTACGGCGGTGCGCAAGCCGGAGCTGGACCGGTTCCTCGACGCCGTGGGCGACGACGTGCTGGTCGTCATCGACGAGGCGTACCGGGAGTTCGTCACCGACCCGGCGGTGCCGGACGGCCTCACCTACCTGGACCGGCCCAACGTGGTGGTGCTGCGCACCCTGTCCAAGGCGTGGGGGCTGGCCGGGCTGCGGATCGGGTGGCTGGTCGGCGCCCCCGAGGTGGCCGCCGCCGTGCGCAAGGTGGTCACCCCGTTCTCCACCAGCACCGCCGCCCAGGCGGGCGCACTGGCCGCGCTGGCCCAGGCCGACGAGGTCGAACGACGCTGCGCGCTGGTCGTCACCGAGCGGGACCGGGTCACCGAGGCGCTGCGCAAGTTCGTCCCCGACGTGCCGTCCAGCCAGGCCAACTTCGTCTGGTTGCCGCTGGGCGAGCGGGCCGTGGCGTTCGGCCGGGCATGCGAGGCCCGTGGCGTGATCGTCCGGCCGTTCGCCGGGGACGGGGTGCGGGTCACCATCGGCACCCCGGCCGAGAACGACGCCTTCCTGGCCGCCGCGGAGGCCGCCCTGTCCTGAGTTCGCCGGGGCGCGGCGCGGGGCGGTCCCGCCGGGCCCCGCAGTCAGGTCAGGGCCCGCCGGGGCCGGGGTCAGGTCGCGGCGAGCACCACCGGCTCGGCCGTCAGGAAGTACGCCTGGTCGTCGTCGTCCGGGTCGGCGCGCTCCCGCAGCCGCTCCACCGCGACGTAGCCGCCGGCCGCGTACGCCCGGCCGGGTTTCCAGCCGATGCCGTCCCGGCCGGGGGTCATCGGGAACCGGGAACGCTGGGCGCCGGTGACCGGGTCGAGGGTGACCAGTTCCCGGCGTTCGGTCAGCACGTAGAGCCGACCGGCCTCGGTGGCGAGGACGGTCACCGGGCCCAGGTCACCACGCTGCCAGCGGCCCTTGCCGCTGCGCGCCTCCCAGCCCTTGAGCACCCCGCCGTCGTCGCCGACGGCCAGCTCACCGACCAGGGTGGTGCCCGCGGCGTCCAGGGCGGGGGCGGCCATCGGCGCACCCGGGCCGACCTGCCAGCCCCGACCGCCGGAGCCGCCGTCGGTGCGCAGTGCCCGACACTGCGACCGGGGGGTGAGGCAGCCGACCGGGGTGACGGTGAACCGGTCGGGGGCGTCCGGCGGTCGCCAGCGGGTGGTGACCGTGCCGGTGGACACGTCCCGGAACTCGACCGTCGTCGGGCCGGTGCAGGAGTCGACGGAGAAGACCTGCCCGGCGGCGGTGGTGCCCAGGTCGGTGCGGCAGTCCCGGTCGCCGTCGACCCGCCAGAGCACGCGCCCGTCGGCGAGGTCGTAGCCGCGCAGGCCGCCGACCCCGGAGACCACCAGGACCGTCCGGCCGGCCGGGGCGGGGGCGACGGAGATGCCGCGCGGGTCCCAGACGGTGGCCGCCCCGGTGCGCCGGGCGGGTGGGGTGTCGGCCGGCGTCGGCCCGTCGGCCCGCCAGGCGACCCGGCCGGTCAACGCGTCCAGGGCCACCAGCTGCCCGTCCGACCAGTGGCTGAGCACCGTCGTGCCGGCCGCCAGCATCCCGTCGAGGGTGGCCGGCCAGCGGCGGTACGACCAGAACGGGGTGACCCGGTTGCGGCCATCGGCCGGCTGGTCGGCGTAGAGCTGACGCTCGGCGGCGTAGACCCGCAGCCGTCCCGCCACCACCAGCGGCGCGGCCGGCAGCCGACCCACCACCCCGATCGCGGGGGTGCCGGCGGGCGGCGGTGCGCCCCGGGCGGGCGTGACGACCTCGGCGGGGGCGAGCACCCGGTAGCCGATGCCGGCGACCGCCGCGAGGGTGAGCAGCGTGGTGGCCGCGACCACGAGTCGCCGCCGTCCCTTCGGGAATCCCATGCCCACCTCCGCCCGGCACCCTACCCAGGCGTCCCCCCTCGGGACCGGTCAGGTCGCGTCGCGTCGCGCGAAGGATTCCGCCGACCGGCTCCGGTGCGGCACCACCCGCCCCCGGCCTGCGGACGGCGCGGGACGCGCCACGCGGGGCGGGCCGGAGCGGGGTCAGGCGGCGGTGGCCCGGCCGGTGCTGTGCACGGTGGCGGCCAGTGCGGTCAGGTCACGTCGGATCGCGCCCTCCACGGTGCGGGCCGCCAGACCGCCGAAGAGCAGCGCCATCATCCGACCGTACGGGGCGGTCGGCACCGCCCGGTGCTCGACGGTGACGGCGGTGCATGCGCGGCGACGGCGCTGGACGGCGCGCAGGGTCCAGGTAATCCGGTAGTCCACCCCGATGCCGGGGGAGCTGAGCACCAGCCGGTGCGGTGGCTCGGCGGCCAGCACGAGGAACTCCTCCGCCTGGTCGCCGCCGTCCGGCCGGGTGCGGGTCTCCCGCCACGCGGTCCCCGGGCCGAACGGGCCGGGGGTGAGCGGCTCGACGGCGCTGACCGTGCAGAGCCAGTCGACGCGGACCGGCAGGTCGGTCAGGAGCGCCCACACGTCGACGACCGGCGCCTCGATGAAATCGGTGACCGCAACCGTCGACATGACACCTCCCGTGTCGTCCACCGTACGGCGGGTGAGCGGCCAACGGGGGGCCGGACGGTGAAATTTCCGTCACCGGTGCCCCGGCGGGGCACCGGTGACGGGTCGGTCAGGGCCGCAACAGCCCCGCCCGGACGGCGTCGACGAACGCCGTCCAGCCCGGCGGGCCGATGACCAGGGCCGGGCCCGACGGGTCCTTGGAGTCGCGTACCCCGACCACTGCTCGGGTACGGACGAGATTGTCCGCCACCTCCACGCAGAGCCCCTGGTCGTTCGAGCGGCTGCTGGTGCGCCACACTGCGCCGACGAGATCGTTCATGCTCCTACCTCCTGTCCGCTGGGACGTTTCACGCCGACGCACCCGCGCCGCCGCCGGGGGCGGGCGGCGCGGGGTGTGCCGACGGAATCCGGTGGAACAAACGCGGCAGGAGACGCCGAAGATCGGACAGCCGGTGCGACCGGCGCGACCCGGTGCCGGGCGGCCGGTCGGTGCCCGGCGGTCCCGACCCGGACCGGGGCTCAGCGGGCGGGCAGGATCTGCCCGGCGACCTCGCCGAGGGCGATGGTGGTGCCGTCCGGCCCGGGGGCGGTGGCCCGCAGGGTGACGGTGTCGCCGTCGGCGAGGAAGGTGCGGGTCTCCCCGCCGACGCTGACCGGTTCGGCCCCACCCCAGGTCAGTTCCAGGAACGAGCCGACCTGCCCGCGCCGGGGGCCGGAGACGGTGCCCGAGGCGTACAGGTCGCCGGTCCGCAGGGACGCGCCGTTGACGGTCAGGTGGGCCAACTGCTGGGCGGGCGTCCAGTACATCCCGGCGAACGGTGGCTCGGTGACCCGCTCGCCGTTCCACTCGACCGCGAGTCGCAGGTCGAGGCCCAGGTGCGGGGTCTGCCGCAGGTAGTCCTGCACCGGCGGGTCCTGCTGCGGTGCGGGCACGAACGCGTCGGCCAGGGCGTCCAGCGGGGTCACCCAGGCGGAGACGGAGGTGGCGAAGGACTTGCCGAGGAACGGCCCGAGCGGCTGGTACTCCCACGCCTGGATGTCCCGGGCCGACCAGTCGTTGACCAGCACCACCCCGAAGACGTGCTCGGCGAAGTCGCCGGTGGGCACCCGGTCGCCGAGCGCGCTCGGTACGCCGACCACGAAGCCCACCTCGGCCTCGATGTCGAGGCGTACCGACGGGCCGACGGTGGGGCCCTCGCCGGTGGCGCGCTGCCCCGACGGGCGGACGACCGGGGTGCCGGAGACCACCACCGTGCCGGCCCGGCCGTGGTAGCCGATCGGCAGGTGTTTCCAGTTCGGCAGCAGCGGCGGCTGGCCGGGGCGGAAGATCTGCCCGACGTTGCCGGCGTGGTGCTCCGAGGAGTAGAAGTCGACGTAGTCGGCCACCTCGAACGGCAACAGCAGCTCGACGGCGTCCAGCGGCACCAGCAGCGGCTCGACGGCCGGCCGGTGCGCCGGGTCGGTGAGCAGTTCGACGAGGCGCTGCCGGACCGAGGTCCACTGCGGGCGGCCGAGCGCCATGAAGGCGTTGAGGGTGGGCCGGCGCAACGCCCCGGCGGCGAGGACCAGCCCGGCGTCCTCCGCCGCCGCCAGGTCGAACACCACGTCGGCGACGCGTACGCCGATCCTGGGCGGCTGCCCGTCGTGCCGGAACACCCCGTACGGCAGGTTGGTCACGCCGTACGGCGAGCCGTCCGCGCCCGTCACCCAGCTCATCGGTCGAATCCCCCGTTCACCAGCCCCAGCCGGATCAGATCGGTCAGTGGTTCCCGGACGCTGCACGAGCCGAACCCGACCCACAGCGGGCGGTCGGCGTCACGGGCCGCGCGGGCCGGCTCGACCAGCCGCACCGCGTCGGTGTCGGCGAGCAGCGCGGCGACGACGTCCACCTCGGCGTCGGCAGCGGCGGCGAGGGTGGCGGTCAGCACGTTACCGAAGCCGTGGTGGGTGAAGCCGGTCTCCGGGTCGAGGTGGCGCACCGCGTGGTGCAGCCCGGCGGTCAGCTTGAACGGCAGGTCCCGGTCCCGGCAGGCGCAGATCACCGCGGCCAGTTCGACGGGGGTGGGGAAGAGTTCGGCGGCCAACCCACCGGTGCGGAACTTCGCGGCGATCGGCACGCCGGCCGCGCGGGCCTCGGCGAGGGTGTCCAGCGCGGCGCTGAGGCCGAAGGTCAGCGGCAGCTCGGCGTACCAGGCGACGGCCGGCCCTTCGGAGCGGGCCGGCTCCCGGTCGGGGTGGTCCCCGGCGATCCGGAGCAGCTCGGTCAGGCCGGGCTGCGGGTCCTCGCCACGTCGGGCGACCGCCACCTCGATCTGCCGGACCACGAGGCCACCGGCGGCGAGTCGGGTCAGCGCGGCGGGCAGCCTGGCGATGCCGGTGTCACCGATCAGCCCGACCTCGAAGCCCGCGGCCTGGTCGGTCTGGCCGGTCAGGTCGGTCAGGGTGTCGGCGGCGGAGGCGGGCACCAGCAGCGGGCCGACCAGGTCGGCGTACCAGGAGGCGCGGTGCTCGTGGTGTGCGGTGACCGCGTCGGGCAGCGACGCGCTGCCGGGCGGGAAGACGGCGGCGTCGTCGACGAGTCCGGCGAGGAGGCGGGGGACCTGCGTTGACACGAGACAAGAATCTACGGGACGCTGTCAAGGAGCGGACAGCAACGTCCGGCTATCGGACGCCGCCGGCCGAATATCGGGACAATACGGGAGGCGACATGCCGTACTACCGCAGCGTCGGCGAGGTGCCCCGTAAGCGGCACACCCAGTTCCGCCAGCCCGACGGCACCCTCTACACCGAGGAGCTGATGGGTCAGGAGGGCTTCTCCGCCGACTCGTCCCTGCTCTACCACCGGCACCCGCCGACCGCGATCGTCGCCGCCGAGGCGTTCACCCCGCCCGGGTACACCCGGCTGCCCAACCACCCGCTCAAGCCGCGCCACCTGCAGACCCACAAGCTCGACGGCTCGGGAGCCGACCCGGTGCTCGGCCGGCGTCACCTGCTCGCCAACGACGACGTCCGGATCGGGTACGCGCTGGCCGACCGGCCGTCCCCGCTCTACCGCAACGCCACCGGCGACGAGTGCCTCTACGTCGAGGCGGGCACCCTGCGGTTGGAGTCCACCTTCGGCGCGCTCGACCTGGTCGCCGGCGACTACGTGGTCGTCCCCACCTCGACGGTCCACCGGCTGGTCCCCACCGGCGACACCCCGGTCCGGCTGCTGACCATCGAGGCCACCGGACACATCGGCCCACCCAAGCGCTACCTGTCGGTACGCGGCCAGTTCCTGGAACACTCCCCCTACTGCGAGCGGGACGTCCGGGGGCCGGACGCGCCCCTGCTGGTCGACGACACCGACGTGGAGGTGCTGGTCCGCCACCGGGCCCGGACGGCCACCGGCACCGCCTGGACCCGGCACGTCTACGCCCACCACCCGTTCGACGTGGTCGGCTGGGACGGCCACCAGTACCCGTGGGCGTTCTCCATCCACGACTTCGAGCCGATCACCGGCCGCCTCCACCAGCCGCCGCCGGTGCACCAGACCTTCCAGGGCCCCAACTTCGTGATCTGCTCGTTCGTGCCCCGCAAGGTCGACTACCACCCGGATGCGATCCCGGTGCCCTACCACCACCACAACGTCGACTCCGACGAGATGCTCTTCTACACCGGCGGCAACTACGAGGCCCGGCGCGGCTCCGGCATCGGGCAGGGCTCGATCTCGCTGCACCCGTCCGGCTTCACCCACGGCCCGCAGCCCGGCGCGGCGGAACGCTCGATCGGCGTCGACTTCTTCGACGAACTGGCCGTCATGGTCGACACCTTCCGTCCCCTCGACCTCTGCGACGCCGCCGTCGAGTGCGAGGACCCGGGCTACGCCTGGACCTGGAACCGCCAGCCCTGACCCGCCGGGTGCCGCGAGCAGGCACCGCTGAGCAGCGGCCTTCCCGGCGCGTCGGGTCGCCCAGCCGTCGCCGGTCGGAGGTGGGGCGCGAGGCTAGGCGACGCCCGCACGGGTGGCGGCGATCAGCGTCGCCGGCACCGCGAGGGCGATCGCGAGCACCAGCGGCCACGGGCTGCCCACCAGGGCGAACAGCAGGAGCAGGGCCGGCCCGGCCGGGACGGCGTACACGGCGAACGCCAACGCGCGGTCCTCGCGGCGCAGCGCCGGCAGGACCACCCGACCCAGCTCGGGCACCCGCCGGGACAGCTGCCAGGCCAGCAGCGCGCCACCGGCCGCCGCCAGCACCGCCACCACCCGGCTCGCCCCCGCCCCGCCGGCGGCCAGGAACGCGAGCAGCAGGCTGGCGACCAGCGACCAGCCGCTGCCGACCAGGACGAGCCGGCGCAGCCCGGTCCACAGCGGCAGCTTCTCCGCCCGCGCCGGCTGCACCGGTGCCAACGCGGCCACCTGCTCCAACGCCAGCACCCAGCGCCGCCGCTCCAACCGCAGCACCCCCGGGTCGTGTCGCGCCTCGGCCAGCTCCGGATCGAGCCGTAACGCCTCCCGGTAGGCCCGTTCGGCCAGGTCGAACAACTCCAGCCGGCCGGCGACCAGGGCCAGCACCAGGTGCGCCTGCGGCTCGTCGGGGGCCAGCTCCACCCCACGCCAGGCCGCGTTCAGCGCCGGCTGGCCGTTGCGCGCCTCGGCCAGGATCGCCGCCGCGCTCCGCTGGGCGTACGCGTCGGTCGGCCCGGCCGCCAGGATCCGATCGGCGGTACGCGCCGACTCGGCGTACTCCCCCAGGTCGGCGAGGGCGATCGCCCGGACGACCAGTGCGGCGGCCGGCACCCTCGCCGGGGCCTCCCCCGACGGGCCGGATTCGCCGGCCGGGGCGGGTGCACCGGCCGGGCCGGGGAAGGAGGGTGCGCCCGGCTGGTCGGAGCCGAGAGGCGGTGCGGGCCGGTCCGGCGACGATCCGGACGAGTCGGGCAACGTCGGAGGGCCCGCCTGTCCCGGCGCCGCCCATGATCCGGTAGGGCCCGCCGGCACCGGCCCACCCGACCGGTCAGCCGGGCCCGAGGGCACAGCCGGGCCTGGGGACACGGACGGGCCCGGAGACACGGACGGGCCTGGAGACACGGGCGGGCCCGGGGGCACAGCCGGACCAGGCGGCACAGCCGGGCCCGGGGGCACAGGCGGGTGCGGCGGTCCGGGGAGCGGTGGGGTGTCGGGGCGGGGTGGGGCGATCGCCGCGTCGGCGGCGGCGAGCGCCTCGCCGGGGCGGCCAGCGGCGAGGTGCAGCCGGGCCAGCAGCGTCAGCGCGGCCGGGTCGGCGGGGGCCAGGGCGAGCGCGAAGCCCAACTCCTCGGTGGCCTCGTCGTGGCGGCCCAGCTCGGCGAGGAGCTGGGCCCGCTGCCGGTAGCCGTCGAGGGGCGACTCGTCGTCGGTCATCGTGGCCCTACCCGGCCGCCGCGTCATAGACCAGGGCCACCGCGATACCGGCGAGGCCCTCGCCGCGCCCGGTGAAACCGAGGCCGTCGCTGGTGGCGGCGGTGACGGTGACCGGTGCGCCGACCGCTGCGGAGAGCACCCGCTGCGCCTCGTCGCGCCGTGGCCCGATCCGGGGCCGGTTGCCGACGACCTGCACCGAGACGTTGCCGATCGCGTACCCGGCGGCGCGGACCCGACGGGCGGACTCGGTGAGCAGCGCAACCCCGGAGGCGGCGGCCCACTCCGGCTCGGCCACCCCGAAGTTCGCCCCGAGGTCACCGAGCCCGGCGGCGGAGAGCAGCGCGTTGCAGGCGGCGTGCGCGACCACGTCGGCGTCGGAGTGCCCGGCCAGGCCGTCCTCACCGGGCCAGTGCAGGCCGGCCAGCCAGCACGGCCGGCCGGCGGCGAAGGCGTGGATGTCGGTGCCGACGGCGACCCGGGGAACGATCATGGATCGAGGGTACGCGTCAGTGGCCGGCGGCCAGCAGGTGCTCGGCCAGGGTCAGGTCGAACGGGCGGGTGACTTTCAGCGCGTACTCGGAGCCGGGGACGCAGAACACCGGTACGCCCTGCTGCTCGACCAGTCCGGCGTCGTCGGTGAGCGGGTCACCGGCGGCGGCGTGTGCGGCGGCGAGCACCTCCCGGCGGAACCCCTGCGGGGTCTGCACGGCCCGCAGGGCGGACCTGTCGACGGTGGCGAGGACGACGCCGGCAGCGTCCACCTGCTTGATCGTGTCGCTGACGGGGAGGACCGGGATCACCGCGTCGTGCCCGGCCCGGACTGCTGCCGCCACCGCCTCGACGAGCGCGGGTGGGGTGAGCGCCCGCGCCGCATCGTGCACCAGCACGATGTCGGGGCCGGACGGCACCGCCGCCAGTGCGTTCGCCACCGACGCCTGGCGTTCGGCACCGCCCGCCACCACCAGGACCGGGGCGACCGGGGTCAGCAACTGCCGGACGGCATCGACCTCGGTGGCCGGCGCGGCGACGACGACGGTGTGCACCGACGGGGCGGCGGCGATCCGGCGTACCACGTGCACCAACAGGGGTTCACCGCCGAGGAGCCGGAGCGCCTTGGGACCGCCCGGACCGAGGCGTACCCCGGCACCGGCCGCAGGAACGAGGACCGCGACGTCACCGCGCGGATTGAGCTGCGCGGTCACGTCGCGGTCCTCGGGAATTCTTCGCTGCGGGGTGGGTACGACGATGCGGTCGGATCAGGCCTCGGTGAGGACCTTGTCGAGCAGCGTCTCCGCCTCGTCCTTGGTGCTCTTCTCGGCCAGCGCGACCTCGCCGACGAGAATGTCGCGGGCCTTGGCGAGCATGCGCTTCTCACCCGCGGAAAGGCCCCGCTCCCGCTCCCGACGCCACAGGTCGCGGACGACCTCGGCGACCTTCAGCGGGTTGCCGGAGGCCAGCTTTTCCAGATTCGCCTTGTAACGCCGCGACCAGTTGGTCGGCTCTTCGGTGTGCGGTGCACGGAGCACGTCGAAGACCTTTCCCAGGCCCTCTTCGCCGACCACCTCGCGCACACCCACGATCTCGGCGTTCTCGGCGGGCACCCGGACCGTCAGGTCACCCTGTGCGACCCTGAGGACCAGGTATTCCCTGGGCTCACCCTTGATGACCCGAGTCTCGATTGCCTCGATGAGTGCGGCCCCGTGGTGGGGGTAAACAACGGTCTCGCCGACGCTGAAAACCATAGGTTCGAAACCCCTTTCGCTGTGTCTAGGGTAACACGCTCAGGCACCAATGTCCCGCTGCCGTCCTGACCGTTGGCGCAGCTCAGGGGCCCTGTGAGAGGTGTTGCTTCGGCTTGACAGGCGGCCAAACCAGTGATTCAAACACGCTCCGTGAGCAGCGGATGACAACCCGGTACGGGTGATCGGAGCGTGGATTTCTCGGGCTATGCGCTCTTCCCATGGTAGCCCGCAGGCGTCCGGACCGCCCAGGTCTAGCGGCAGGAGGGTCCGTGCGGGACGCTGGAGGGGTACCGCACACCGCTCGCCGCACCGCTTACCGGGGGGTCCGATGGGCAAGCCCGACGCCGAGGGACAGGGTCCGTCCGAGGAACTGCCCGACCTGCCGCCGGAGTGGGGCCGGGTGGTCGTGCCGGACGACGCGTCGGCGCTGGCCGAGGAGGCCGCCCAGCTCCGTCGCGAGCTGCGCCGACGCACCTCGGCCACCCGGTGGCGACGCCGGCTGGGGCTGACCGCCCGCCCCGACGGCCGGCCACCGCTCGGGCTGCCCCTGCTGTTGCTGCTGGTGGCGGTGCTCGCCACCAGCGTCGGCCTGGTCACCGTCACCTGGCCCCGGTCGTCGCGGGGCACCGACCGCCCGACCGTCCTGCCGCAGTCGGCCACCCCGGCACCCCTGGTCGGGCGGTCGCTGCCCGCGCTGGACCTGGTCGACGTCGACCAGACACCGGTGCCGCTGCGCGGCCTGCTGCCCGCGATGATCGTTCTGGTGGACGGCTGCGCGTGTGCCGCGCAGGTGGCCGCCGCCGCCAGCGCGGCACCCGACGGCGTGCAGGTGGTCACCGTCGCCGGCGGACGTGAGGTGACGCCCGCCCCGCCGGTCGGCGGTCCGGTCCGCGCCCTCGCCGACCCCGCCGGGGAACTACGCGCCGCGCTGCACCTGACCGCCCGGCCCGACACCGCCCCGGCCCTGCTGGTGGACCGGGCCGGCACGGTGGTCCGGGTGCTGCCCGAGCTGGGTGCCGCCGCCGACTACCGGAACGACCTGGTCCGGCTCGCCGGCTGACCCGGGGCCGCCCGCCCAGGACCCGGGGCTGCCCGGAACCCGGGGCCTCTGCCGGCGGCACGTCGACCGGCCCGCTCAGGGCAGCGCGACGACCTGCGCCTCCAACTCGACCGAGCCGGGGCCCACCGCCGAGAACTCCAACCGGGTGCCACCCAGCGGGCCGGTCAGCTCCCAGGCGACCAGCTCGCCGTCGCAGTCCGCCTGCCGGCGCTGCGGCGGATCGTCGTGCAGCACCGAGACCAGCAGCGTCCCGTCGCCCGAGCAGCGGTACTGGAACAGGTGCCGTGCGCCGTCGGGGGCCGACTCCCGCAGGACCGGCGCCCGGCCGGACACCAGGGTCATCCGCTCCCGCCACATGGTGTCGGTGAACGTCGGCAGCCCCACGTCCGGGTCACCGGAGGAGCCGGGCAGCTCGGTCGAGCCCAGCACCCGCCCGGTGCGGCTGTCGAGCACCACCACCCGCCGGGTGGCCTCCGCGAGGGCCGACGGTGCCGGGGACACCGTCCCCGCCGACCCGACCGGGTCGACCGCAGGGGCGGCGGCCGACCACCACCAGCCGCCCCCGACCAGGGCGAACAGGGCCGCGCCGGCCAGCACCGCACCGCGCAGCCGATCACTGCCGCCCCTTTCGACCCCCACCCGGCGAGGGTAACCAGGAGCCGACGACGACGCTTGGCGCAGCGCCGATCGCCACCCTCCCCGACCAGGTCATCTGCCCACCCGCCGGCCCCCGGGCCAGCCGTCCGCCGGCCCGGGGTGCCGGACCCGCTGGGCTCGCCGGGGCGGCACCGGCCACCCCGGGACCGGGGTTCCGGACCGGGGCGCGGCACAGGGCCTGCGGGTCAGGGTCGGCGTTCGAGGAGGGCGGCGTAGAGGGTCAGCCCCGGGCCGAAGGCGAGCAGTACGACCCACCGGGGCGGCACCACCGCCCGCAACAGCCGGTCCAGGATCAGCAACACCGTCGGCGACGAGCAGTTGCCGTGCTCGTCGAGGACCGCCCGGGAGGCCGCCAGCGCGTCGGCGGGCAGGGTCAGTTCCCGCTCCACCACGTTGAGGATGCGCGGCCCGCCCGGGTGCACCGCCCAGCCGTCCACCTCGGCGATCGTCGTGCCGTGCCGGGTCAGCAGACCGTCCACCAGCCCCCGGACGTGCGCCGAGAGCACCTGCGGCACCTTCGGCGACAGGCCCATCCGGAAACCGGTGTCGGTGACGTCCCAGGTCATGTGGTCGGCCGTCGAGGTGTCGGTGACCGAGGCGACCTCGCGCAGCGCGTACCCCCGGTCGGTGGTTTCGGTCCCCGGGACCAGCACGGTGGCCACCGCCGCGTCGGAGAACAGGGCGTGCGAGACGATCTGCTGGGTGTCCATCCGGGCCGACGCCGGCTGGATGTGCAGGCTGGTCAGCTCGGCACAGAGCAGCAGCGCCGGCCGGCCCCGCGCGGTGACGAAGTCGCCCGCCGCACCCAACCCGGGCAGGGCCGCGTAACAGCCCATGTGCCCGACGAACATCCGCTGGGTCTCCGCAGCCATGCCGAGGTCACGGGCGAGGAGGATGTCCAGCCCGGGGGTGGCGTAACCGGTGCAGGAGCAGACCACGAACAGCCCGAGGTCGCCCGCCGCGAGGCCGGCGTCGGTCAACGCCCGGCCGATCGCCTCCTTGCCCAACGGCAGCGCCTCCACCTGGTAGCGCCGCATCCGCCGGTCGGTCGGCCAGTCGGAGACGTCCTCCAGCAAAGGGTTGACCGCCGCCTGCCGGTGCGACACCCCCGAGTTGGCGAAGATCCGCTCGGCCAGGGCCCGGGTGGGACCCGAGAAGTGCGCCGCGAAATAGCCAGCCCAGAGTTCGTCCTGCCGGGCGCCGGGCGGATGTGCCGCCCCCAGCCCCGCGATCAACGGCACGGCCATCTGTCCCCACCTCTCGTCCACACTGCCCGTCCGGCGGCCACGCCGACCTCCGTCACCCTCACCAACGAGGGGCAGTTCCGTCGCGGTCCGGGTCACCCCCGAGCACCGCCACCCCGAGCCAGTCGGCGCACACGTCCGACGTCGCCGGATGCAGCGAGCCGCAGCGGGCGTCCCGGTAGAGCCGTTCCAGCGGGTGCCCCCGCCGGGTGGCCGAGGTGCCGGCCGCCTCCAGCATGGACGCCGCCACCTCCGCCGCCGTGGTGCCGGCGAGCAGCTTGGCCCGCCACACCCACCGGTTCGTCTCGGCGTCGCCGGGGGCGTCGTCGACCCGGCGGGCCGCCTCGGCCACCACCAGCTGCGCCGCCGCCACCGCCGCGTCGGCCCGGCCGAGCCGGGCCCGCACCGCCGGCAGGCCACCGAGGTCCCGCGCGGTGAGGTGCTCGGCGGCGGCGTCCACCGCCGCCCGGGCCACCCCCACGTAGACGGCGGCGTAGCTGGCCACCAGCCAGTGCGGCATGAGCTGGGCGACGACCAGGGCCAGCCCCTCCACCCCACCGAGCAACCGGTCCGTCGGCACCGTCACGTCCAGGTGCAGATCGTGCGACGAGGTGGCCCGCATGCCCAGCGCGTCCCAGGTCGGCTCCACGGTCACCCCGTCCCCGGCGGGCACCAGGAACTGGGAGACCACCGACGGGTCGGCGGCGCTGCGGGCGGCCACCAGGTAACCGTCGGCGTGCCCGGCCCCGGAGCAGAACGTCTTGCTCCCCTTGATCCGCCAGCCGCCGTCGACCGGCTCGTAGACCGTGCTGAGCCGGGACAACCGGGCCCCCGCGCCGCGCTCGCTCATCGCCACCGCGTACCAGGCGCCCTCGGCCGCCGCGCGCAGCAGCCGGTCCCGGGCGACCAACGCCTCGTCCGGGACGCCCAGCGCCTCGGCCAGTTCCTCGGTGACCGCGCCGAGCGCGCCGGTGACCGAGGCGTGCATGTTGAACACCAGCGCGGTCGCGCCGTTGCCCCGGGCCAGCTCGGTGGCGACCGCCGCGTACCCGGCGAAGGAGGCGTCCGCGCCGCCCAGCCCGGCCGGGACCATCAGCCCGAACAGCCCGGACTCCCGCAGGTCGGCGAAGTCGTCGGCCGGGAACGTGCCGTCCCGGTCGTGCCCGGCCGCCCGCGCGGCGAACCTCGGCGCCAACCGGCGGGCCGCCGCCAGAGCGTCCACAGTCATACGGTCCCCTTCCTGGGTGTTCCTGGTACCCCGAACCGGGGCGGCTAGCCGTGTCGGACCCCCCGACCCTGGTAGAGCACCGCCGTCGACCAGGTCGGACGGATCGCGGGCCCGTCGTGGGAGACGTCGCGGGCGGCACCCCCACGGGTACGCCGCACCAGCCAGCCCAGCGTCGCCCGCAGCCCCGGCCGGACCCCCCGTACCCGCAGGGCGACGCCGTGTCTGGCGCACTCGACGACCAGCGCCCGGTCGTCCACGAACAACCGTGGGTCGTGGATGCCCCGGGGCACGGTGGGCAGGCGTTCACCCAGCTCCACCGCGACCAGCCGGGCCAGCAGCGTGTCGTTGAGGGTGTCCAGCACGAGCAGTCCACCGGGGCGCAGCAGGCGGCACGCCTCGGCGACCGCCGCCCGCCAGTCGGGCACGTGCTCCAGCACCTCACCGGCCGCGACCACGTCGGCGCACCCGTCGGTGAGCGGCACCGCCGTGACGTCACCGGCGAGCGCGGTGACGCCGTGCGCCGCCGCCTGCTCCAGGGCCGACCGGGTGAGGTCCACCCCGACGTGCCGGTAGCCCTTGCCCACCAGGTGCGGGGCCATCAGCCCGGCACCGCAGCCCAGGTCGACCAGGACCGCGTCGGGCCGGGACGCCGGTGGCACCAGGGCGGCGCGGGCCCGGGCCAGCCAGTGCAGCATCGCGAAGGCGCCGTCGGGCCGCCACCACTCGCCGGCCAGGTCGTCGTACTGGCGGGGGTCGTTGGGGGGCAGCACCCGGGCACCGTTGGACACCGGACCGTCACGCATGGCATCGAGCGTGGCACGACCGGCCGGTAACGACCAGACTTCCCTTATGTCGCGGACGGTGTTAGGGCTGGTCAGGGCGAGTCATCCGGAACCCGGCCTCGCGGTGACCACGGTGGCCGGACTACTCGCCGTCGGGGTCGGCCACCGTCCGTCCGGGACGGTGGCCGTGGTGCTCACCGTGCTGGCCAGTCAGCTCGCCGTCGGCTGGACCAACGACGCGGTGGACGCCGGGCGGGACGCCACGGTGGGGCGTACCGACAAACCGGTCGCCGCCGGGGCGGTGGGCCGCCGGACGGTGGTGGTGGCCGCCGTGCTGGCCGCGCTCGCCACCCCGCTGCTGGCGCTGACCACCAACCCGGTCGCCGCGTTCTGGTTCACCCTCGGCCTGGTGTCGGCGCTGCTCTACGACTGGCCGCTAAAGTCCACCCCGGTCTCGGTGCTGCCGTACGCGGTCTCCTTCGGCTCGCTGCCCGCCTTCGTGGTCCTCGCCCTGCCGGGTGCCCCCGCGCCACCGGCCTGGCTGGTCGTCGCGGGGGCCTGCCTGGGTGCCGGCGCGCACTTCGCCAACGTGCTGCCCGACCTGGCCGACGACGCCCGTACCGGGGTGCGCGGGTTACCGCACCTGCTCGGCGCCACCGGGAGCCGGCTGGCCGCCGCCGGGCTGTTGTTCGCCGCCACCGTCGCCCTGGTCCTCGGGCCACCCGGGCCACCGTCGTGGGTCGGCTGGTCGGCCGTCGCGGCGGCCGTCGCGGTGCCGGCCGTCGGCTGGGACGCGGGCCGCGCCGCCACCCGCCGCGACGGCCGCTCGGTGGCCGCCTTCCGGGCGGTGCTGGTGGTGGCCCTGATCGATGTGGTGCTGCTGGTGGCGAGCGGTCGGGTGATCTGAGCGGCACCCGCCCGGGTGGCGGCACCGGGTCCGTGTGCGGTCCTCGATCAGCCCCAACTACCCTGGAGCGCGGTCTGCGCGGGTATGACCACCCCGCGCCCGGGGCATGCACCGGGTGGGGATCGTGACGAGGAGGACCGACGTGACGCGCTCGATCAGGGGTTCCCGGCGGGCCACCCTGCTGCTGGTCGGCCTGGCGGGGGCGACCGCCCTGCTGGCCACGGGCTGCGGGGCGGGCCAGGTGTCCGAGACCGCCAACAAGCAGCCGTCGGTCCAGGGTGTGAACGTCCAGACGTCGGACAACGCCTACAAGGTGCGCGGCCTCTACGTCGCGTACCCGGGTGACAGCGGCCTCGCCGCCGGGGCGAACGCCGCGCTCAACGCGGTGATCTACAACGACACCCGGGACCCGGTCACCGTCACCGTCACCACCGACAGCGCCCGGCAGATCGTGCTCACCGGGGCCACCGGCTCGGCCAGCCCTTCCGGTTCCGCCTCCCCGGCCGAGAGCGCCTCGCCGTCGGGCAGCGCCTCCCCGGCGGAGACCACCTCCCCGGACGGCAACGCCTCCCCGTCCGAGGGAGCCTCCCCGTCGGAAGGTGCTTCCCCGTCCGAGGGAGCCTCCCCGTCCGAGAGTGCCTCCCCGTCCGCGCCCGCCGGTCAGCCGGCCCGGATCGAGATCCCGGCGCTGAGCTACGTGCAGCTCAACGTGCAGAACGGCCAGCACCTCCAGCTCATCGGGATCAACGAGGCGCTGCGCACCGGCCAGCAGGTCAACCTGACCTTCGACTTCGGCGGCGGTCGTACCGTCAGCACCCCGGTCCCGGTCGGGGTGCCGCTGAGCCCGGCGCCCCCGGCCTCCCCGATCGTGCACCGCGAGGGTGGCGAGGAGAGCGGCCAGGAGGGCAGCTCCGGCCACGGCGGCTGACCCCGCGAGCGAGACACCGGCACCGCCGGCGTGGCGACGGCCACGCCGGCGGTGTTTTCGTCACCGGTGAGGGTTAGCGTCCTGGGGTGACCACCCCCCGATCGACTCCCGCCCGTGGCGCGTCCGGCGCGTCCCGGAGCCGGGCCGCCCGTGAGCCCCGCCCCGCCTACGCGTGCGACGCCTGCGGCCACCAGCCACCCAAGTGGGTGGGCCGCTGCCCGGAGTGTGGCGAGTGGGGTTCGGTGGTCGAGTGCACGGTCACCGGCCCGGTCGTCTCCGGTCGGGTGGTCAGCTCCCGGATGCCGGCCGAGCCGGCCCGACCGATCGCCACGATCAGTGCCGCCCCGGCGCGGGCCCGACCCACCGGGGTCAGCGAACTCGACCGGGTCCTCGGCGGCGGCCTGGTCCCCGGCGCGGTGGTCCTGCTCGCCGGGGAGCCCGGGGTGGGCAAGTCCACCCTGCTGCTCGACGTGGCGCAGCAGTGGGCGGCCACCGCCGGCAGCCCGTCGCTGGTGGTCAGCGGCGAGGAGTCGGTCAGCCAGGTCCGGCTGCGCGCCGAGCGGATGGGGGCCCTGCACGAGCAGCTCTGGCTGGCCGCCGAGAGCGACCTGAGCGCCGTGCTGGGCCACCTCGACGCGGTCAAGCCGGGCCTGCTGGTCCTCGACTCGGTGCAGACCATCTCCACCACCGGCAGCGAAGGGGTGCAGGGCGGGGTGACCCAGGTGCGGGCCGTCACCGCCGCCCTCGTCGCGGTCGCCAAGGAACGCGGCATCGCCACCGTGCTGGTCGGCCACGTCACCAAGGACGGTCAGGTCGCCGGCCCCCGCGTGCTGGAACACCTGGTCGACGTGGTGCTGCACTTCGAGGGCGACAAGCACTCCTCGCTGCGGATGGTCCGGGGCGTCAAGAACCGGTTCGGCGCGGCCGACGAGGTCGGCTGCTTCGAGATGCACGAGGGGGGCATCAGCAGCCTGGCCGACCCGTCCGGGCTTTTCCTCACCCGCTATTCCGAGCCCGTCCCGGGCACCTGCGTCACGGTGGCGATGGAGGGGCGGCGGGCGCTGCTGACCGAGGTGCAGGCACTGATCGGCGCTACGGTGGCCGGCTCGCCCCGGCGTACGGTCTCGGGGCTCGACGGGGCCCGGTTGGCGATGGTGCTGGCGGTGCTGCAACGCCGCACCGAGCGGCTGACCCTGCACGACCGGGAGGTCTTCGCGGCCACCGTCGGCGGGATCCGGGTGGTCGAGCCGGCCGCCGATCTCGCGGTCGCGCTGGCGGTCGCCTCCGGCGGGCTCAACCTGTCCATCGCGCCCCACCTGGTGGCGATCGGCGAGGTCGGGTTGACCGGTGAGGTGCGCCGGGTCGGCGCGGTCCCCCGGCGACTCGCCGAGGCGGCCCGGCTGGGCTTCCGGACGGCCCTCGTCCCCACCGGATGCGGCCCCGAGAGCACCGGCGCCGGCCCGGACACCATGCGGGTGATCGAGGTCACGGATGTCCGGTCGGCGCTCCAGGCGGTCGCCCGCGCATCCGCCGAGTGACGGACGGTGGCCAAGCGCCGGGGACCGGTCAGGCCATACCGGACAACGCCCGCCAGGTCAGGCGGGTGGGAAAATCCGACGCCGTGGCACATCACAGTAACCACGAGAGCACCCACCGCAGGGCAGTCCGTAGACTGTGCGCGTGCCGACCGACCGCGACGCCGCCAAGCCTGCCGGCGCGACGCCCCACACCCGCGCCGCCGCCGTGGGCTCACCCACCCGTCCGATCAGCGTGAGCGTGGCCGGGGCCACCGGCAGCGCCGGTGATCCGCTGCGGGCCAACCTCGCCCTGATGGCACCCGGTACCGCGTTGCGCGACGGGCTCGAACGCATCCTGCGCGGTCGTACGGGCGCACTGATCGTCCTCGGCTACGACAAGGTCGTCGACGGGATCTGCACCGGTGGCTTCCCGATGGACGTCGAGTTCTCCGCGACCCGGGTCCGGGAGCTGTGCAAGATGGACGGCGCGGTGGTGCTGTCCAGCGACGGCACCCGGATCGTGCAGGCCGGGGTGCACCTGATGCCCGACCCGTCCATCCCCACCGAGGAGTCCGGCACCCGGCACCGCACCGCGGAGCGGGTGGCCCGGCAGACCGGCTACCCGGTCATCTCGGTCAGCCAGTCGATGCGGATCATCAGCCTCTACGTCAACGGGCAACGGCACGTCCTGGACGACTCGGCGGCGATCCTCTCCCGGGCCAACCAGGCCCTGGCCACCCTGGAGCGCTACAAGCTCCGCCTCGACGAGGTCTCCGGCACCCTGTCCGCGCTGGAGATCGAGGACCTGGTCACCGTCCGGGACGCCGTCGCCGTCGTACAGCGGCTGGAGATGGTCCGCCGGATCGCCGACGAGATCGCCGGTTACGTGGTCGAGCTGGGCACCGACGGCCGCCTGCTCGCCCTGCAACTCGACGAGCTGATGGCCGGCGTCGACGCCGACCGCACTTTGGTCATCCGCGACTACCTGCCCACCGGCCGCAAGTCGCGCACCCTCGACGAGGCTCTCGTCGAGTTGGACCTGCTCGGCGCGACCGAGCTGATCGACCTGGTCGCGGTCGCCAAGGCGATCGGTTACCCGGCCGCCTCCGACGCGCTCGACGCGGCGGTCAGCCCCCGCGGGTTCCGGTTGCTGGCCAAGGTGCCCCGACTGCCGGTGGCCATCGTCGACCGGCTGGTGCTGCACTTCGGCAGCCTCCAACGGCTGCTCGGGGCCACCGTGGAGGATCTCCAGGCCGTCGAGGGGGTCGGTGACGCGCGGGCCCGGGGCGTACGGGAGGGGCTGTCCCGGTTGGCCGAGGCGTCCATCCTGGAACGCTACGTCTGACCGGGGTGGGCCACCGGGGCTGACCGGCTCGTCGGTGCCGGTCGGCACCTCCGGGATCAGCCGGTGACGACCAGCTTGACCGGCTCGCTCAGCTTGGTGCCCACCCGCGCGAAGACCTGGTAGGTGCCGGCCGGCGGGTTGGGGCCCGAGGCCACCCCCTGGCTGCAGCGGCTGGCGTCCATGCCGTTCCAGGTGAGCTGGTAGGTCCGTTCGAAGCCGGGGGTGAAGGACTGCACGTCGGAGCCCTTGCCGGTGCCGCAGGTGTCCGAGGACCAGACCTTCTCCGCGCCGGACTTGATGAACAACTCCTGCACGTCCGCACCGACGTCCCGGCTACAGGTCCGCTGGGACGTGTTTTTGATCTTGAGGGTCAGGTCGACCGGTGCACCCTGGCGCACCTCGGCCGGAAGCGCCACCGGGGTCACCTGGACCTCACTGTTGGTGCAGGTGCCGTCGTCCGCCCGGGCCGCATTCGTCGGCGCAGGCGGATCGGCCGACGGCGCGCTGTTCGTGCCCGGCTCGGCGCTCGACGCGGCCGACGAGTCCGGCGCACCGGCCGCACCCGACGGCGACGCGGACCCGGGGGCCGGCGACGCGACCGTCGGGGAGGCCCCGCCCGCCGCCGGGGCCGACGTCGGACCCCCGGCACCCCGTGTGGTGCCGGTGTCCCCCGATCGGGTGCACGAATAGAGCAGGACAACCAGGAAGAGAAGCCCCGCTCCGAGTACGACGGCGCGACGCCGCCAGTACACGGCGGAGGGCAGGGGACCGACCGTCAGACGCATGATGCCCCCACCGTAGCGGCGTGACGCACGAGGACCGACCACGACTCGCCGGGCATCGGCCGGCGGCAGGGAAACCACACTCCACCCACGACAGTCACCCGGAATCCGACCCGACCCGCGTCACAGGTAGACCTTGCGCTGATACACCGCGTGCGCGCTGGCCACCCGGTTCAGGAAGAGCAGCCCGGCGCAGTGGTCGATCTCGTGTTGCAGGGCACGGGCCTCGAAGCCGTCGGTGACCAGCCGGACCAACGCGCCGCTGCCGGGCAACGCCCCCTCGACCACCAACCGGCTGGCCCGCTTCACGTCACCGGTCAGATCCGGCACCGACATGCAGCCCTCCCGGCCCGGCTTCCAACGGCTCGCCTCCACCACCCGGGCGTTGCAGAGCACGAACGTGCCGTGCACCGTCACCGCCTTGGGATGACCGGTCACATCCACCGCGAACACCTGCGCACCCACCCCGACCTGCGGTGCCGCCAACCCGACACAGCCAGGCGACACCCGCATCGTGGCCACCAGGTCGGCGGCCAGCCGGACGGTCTCCTCGGTGGTCGGGTCGACCTGCGGTCCCGGCCGGCTCAGCACCGGCTCGGGGGCGCACACCACCCGACGCACCTCCCCCGGCACCCCCAACGCCGCCGGAGTCCAGCCACCAAGCCCGACGTACGGTTCCTCACCCACGGTGCCACCTCGGTTCGCTGCTGCGCAGCCCAGACACCCCGCTCACAGCACCAGCCCGCGTTCGCGACTGCGGGGCTCGCAAAACCCGCTCACTCCTCGCGCTCACAGCACCCACCCGCGTTCGCGACTGCGGGGCTCGCAAACCCCGCTCACTCCTCGCGCTCACAGGAGGTCCGGGTCGGCGGGGCGCAGGGAGAATCCGACACCCAGGTCGGCGGCGACCCCGGCGAGTCGGACGGCCAGGTCGTCGGCGCTGCCCGGCGGCAGGTCCACCTCGGCCACCACCACGTAGAGCGGACCGGCCAACCGGGTGGAAAGATCCGTCACGTTGCCGCCGCTCTCGGCGACCACCCGGGTCATCGCCGCCACGATGCCCATCCGGTCCGCGCCGTGCACCGCCAGCACGTACGGCTCACCCGCCGGAGCCGTCGTACCGTCCGGGGTGACCGCGCGTACGGTGGCCAGGAGTTGGCCGTCGGCGGCCAGCGGCGTCAGGGCGGCCTCGACCTCGGCGGCGGCCGGGCCGACACAGATCAACGTCATCGCGAAGTGACCGCGCAACCGGGTCATGGTCGAGTCGGTGAGGTTCGCGCCGAGCCGGGCGAGCACCTCGGCCACGTCGGCCACGATGCCGGGCCGGTCCCGACCGATGACGGTGATCGCGAGCTCGCTCATCCGGGCATTCTGCCCGATCCGCCCGGCGGTCCGGTGACGCCCCGCCCGGCCCGCCCAATCAGCGGGAAGGCATCGCGTGACATCATCGTCGGCGCGATGACTGAACCGACCTTCACCACCCTGGTCAGCCGGTGGTACGAGCAGAACGCCCGCGACCTGCCCTGGCGGACGCCCGGCATCGGCGCCTGGCCGATCCTGGTCAGCGAGGTCATGCTCCAGCAGACGCCGGTGGTGCGCGTCCTGCCCGCCTGGCACGCCTGGCTCACCCGCTGGCCCGATCCCGCCGCCCTCGCCGCCGACACCCCGGCCGAGGCGATCCGGATGTGGGGTCGCCTCGGCTACCCCCGCCGGGCGGTACGGCTGCGCGAGTGCGCGGTGGCGATCGTGGAGCGGCACGGCGGGCGGGTGCCCGACCAACTGGACCAGTTGCTGGCGTTGCCCGGCATCGGGACGTACACGGCGCGGGCGGTCGCCGCGTTCGCCTACGGTCAGCGGCACCCGGTGGTCGACACGAATGTCCGGCGGGTCGTCTCCCGGGCCGTCGCCGGTGCACCGGATGCCGGCCCGGCCACCACCCCGGCCGACCTGGTCGCCTGCGCGGAGCTGCTGCCGGTCGAACCGGCCGCCGCGGCCCTGGCCAGCGCCGCCTTCATGGAACTCGGTGCGATCGTCTGCACCGCCCGTTCACCGCGTTGTCCGGCCTGCCCGGTCGAGTCGGTCTGCGCCTGGCGGGCCTCCGGCCAGCCAGCGCCCACCGGGCCGACCCGCAAGACCCAGCGGTACGCGGGCACCGACCGTCAGGTGCGCGGGCTGCTGCTCGGGGTGCTCCGGGACGCCACCGGTCCGGTGCCGCACCAGCGGCTCGACCAGGTGTGGCACGACGACGTGCAACGGGCCCGGGCACTCGCCGCGCTGGTCAAGGACGGCATGGTGGAGCCGGTCGGCGAGGAGCATTTCCGGCTCATCGGGGATGGTCCCGCCACCCAACCGATTCCCGGCTGACCCGCCCCCACCGGGGCTGCGCTGGCCGACGGCAGGCAGAAAGGGCGACGGCCCGGTGGCTCGCGCCACCGGGCCGTCGCCCTCGTGCTCTGTCCTACCGAACCGTCAGGTCCTACTCACCGGCGGTGGCGGCGCCACCCAGGTCGGCCGGGACGGCGTCCGGCACCTCGGCCGGGCGGTCCGAGCCGTGGAAGACCAACTTCGACTTCTCGATGTCCTCCGGGTCCCCCTCGCAGTCCACCACCACGATCTGACCGGGGGTCAGCTCGTTGAACAGGATCCGCTCGGAGAGGTTGTCCTCGATGTCGCGCTGGATCGTCCGACGCAGCGGACGGGCCCCCAGCACCGGGTCGAAGCCCTTCTTGGACAGGTACTTCTTGGCGTTGTCGGTCAGCTCCAGACCCATGTCCTTGTTGCGGAGCTGGCCCTCGATCCGCTGGATCATGATGTCCACGATCGAGAGGATCTCGTTCTGCCGCAGCTGGTGGAAGACGATGGTGTCGTCGATCCGGTTGAGGAACTCGGGCCGGAAGTGCTGCTTCAGCTCGTCGTTGACCTTCTGCTTCATCCGGTCGTAGGTGGACTCGGAGTCCTCCGACTGCTGGAAGCCCAACGACACCGCCTTGGCGACGTCCCGGGTGCCCAGGTTGGTGGTCAGGATGATGACCGTGTTCTTGAAGTCCACGATCCGACCCTGGCCGTCGGTGAGCCGGCCGTCCTCCAGGATCTGCAGCAGGGTGTTGAACACGTCCGGGTGGGCCTTCTCGATCTCGTCGAAGAGCACCACCGAGAACGGCCGACGACGGACCTTCTCGGTCAGCTGGCCACCCTCGTCGTAGCCGACGTAGCCGGGAGGGGCCCCGACCAGGCGGGAGACCGTGTAGCGGTCGTGGAACTCGGACATGTCCAGCTGGATCAGCGCGTCCTCGCTGCCGAACAGGAACTCGGCGAGCGCCTTGGACAGCTCGGTCTTACCCACACCGGACGGGCCGGCGAAGATGAACGAGCCGGACGGCCGCTTCGGGTCCTTCAGGCCGGCCCGGGTACGCCGGATCGCCTTCGAGACCGCCTTGACCGCGTCCTCCTGGCCGATGACGCGCTTGTGCAGCTCGTCTTCCATCCGCAGCAGCCGGGAGGTCTCCTCCTCGGTCAGCTTGTAGACCGGGATACCGGTCCAGTTGCCGAGAACCTCGGCGATCTGCTCGTCGTCGACCTCGCTGACGACGTCCAGGTCACCGGCCTTCCACTCCTTCTCCCGCTGCGCCTTCTGCCCCAGGAGCTGCTTCTCCTTGTCCCGCAGCTGGGCGGCCCGCTCGAAGTCCTGCGCGTCGATCGCGGACTCCTTGTCGCGGCGTACCTGGGCGATCCGCTCGTCGAAGTCACGCAGGTCTGGCGGCGCGGTCATCCGGCGGATGCGCATCCGGGCCCCGGCCTCGTCGATCAGGTCGATCGCCTTGTCCGGCAGGAACCGGTCGGAGATGTACCTGTCGGCCAGCGTCGCGGCAGCCACCAGGGCGGCGTCCGTGATCGAGACGCGGTGGTGCGCCTCGTAGCGGTCCCGCAGGCCCTTGAGGATCTCGATGGTGTGGGCCAGCGACGGCTCACCCACCTGGATCGGCTGGAAACGACGCTCCAGCGCGGCGTCCTTCTCCAGGTGCTTGCGGTATTCGTCGAGGGTGGTCGCGCCGATGGTCTGGAGCTCACCACGGGCCAGCATCGGCTTGAGGATGCTCGCCGCGTCGATCGCGCCCTCGGCGGCACCCGCACCGACCAAGGTGTGAATCTCGTCGATGAACAGGATGATGTCGCCCCGGGTGCGGATCTCCTTGAGCACCTTCTTGAGGCGCTCCTCGAAGTCACCCCGGTAGCGGGAGCCAGCGACCAGGGCACCGAGGTCGAGGGTGTAGAGCTGCTTGTCCTTGAGCGTCTCGGGCACCTCGCCCTTGATGATCTTCTGGGACAGGCCCTCCACCACGGCGGTCTTGCCGACGCCGGGCTCACCGATCAGGACCGGGTTGTTCTTGGTGCGGCGGGACAGCACCTGCATGACCCGCTCGATCTCCTTCTCGCGCCCGATCACCGGGTCGAGCTTGCCCTCACGGGCAGCCTGAGTCAGGTTACGACCGAACTGGTCCAGCACGAGGCTGGTCGACGGGGCGGCCTCGCCCGGCGCGGTGCCGGCGGCGGCCGGCTCCTTGCCCTGGTAGCCGGAGAGGAGCTGGATCACCTGCTGGCGGACCCGGTTGAGGTCGGCGCCCAGCTTCACCAGCACCTGGGCGGCGACGCCCTCACCCTCGCGGATCAGCCCGAGCAGGATGTGCTCCGTGCCGATGTAGTTGTGGCCGAGCTGCAGCGCCTCGCGCAGGGACAGCTCCAGCACCTTTTTGGCCCGGGGCGTGAACGGGATGTGCCCGCTCGGCGCCTGCTGGCCCTGGCCGATGATCTCCTCGACCTGCTGACGGACGCCCTCCAGGGAGATGCCGAGGCTCTCCAGGGCCTTGGCGGCGACGCCCTCACCCTCGTGGATCAGGCCCAGCAGGATGTGCTCCGTACCGATGTAGTTGTGGTTGAGCATCCGGGCCTCTTCTTGGGCCAGGACGACAACCCGTCGCGCTCGGTCGGTGAACCGCTCGAACATGCCCTCGTGCTCCTCACGTGCCGTGCGCCTCGACTGCGAGATCTTGGCGGGGCCGGTGCGCGGACGTCCGGGACGGGCGTCCGCACCTCCTTACTCTATCGCCGCTGACCGACTCCGCTGAGGTCGTGTCTCCTCGTACCGAGCCGTTCCGACGTCGTTTTGACCAACCATCCGCGCTCAGGAGGTGTTCCGGCACCCCAGCCTGTACGCGCAGAGCGAAATTCACCCGGGGTGCGCAACGCCCTCCGGGGGGTTCCGTGGGTCATCCACAGGCTGTGGACGAAGTCTCCACCGCCTGTGGACAACGCCTGCGGACCCGGAGAACTTCCCGCCCCACACCACCCACAGCCCCACCCACCGGCCCCCGCCGGCGGGTGACGTCGGCCGGGCCCGACGGCCACCGGGCTGCTGCCCCCCAGACGGCGACGCCGGCCGAGGGGTGCCCCGAGACGGCGACGCCGGCCCGGAGGGGTGCTCCGGCCCGGCGTCGGTTCGCCACTGACAGCTCAGCGGGTCGCGTGGTACTCGTCGACGATCTCCTGCGGGATACGACCCCGGTCGGAGATGTCCTTGCCGTTCTTCTTGGCCCACGACCGGATCGCCTTGTTCTGCTCGCGGTCGGCGGTCGCGCCGCCCCGGCCCCGGGCGGCCCGGCCACCCACGACCACGCCGCCCCGGCCGACCCGGGTGCCGGCAGCCACGTACGGCGCGAAAACGTCCCGCAATTTGTCGGCGTTGGAGTTCGACAGGTCGATCTCGTACTGAACGCCGTCGAGGGCGAACTTGACGGTCTCGTCCGCGTCCCCGCCGTCCAGGTCATCGACCAGCTTGTGAATGATCTGCTTGGCCACGTCCCACATTCCTTTCGAGCAGGGTGCTCCTGCAATAGGAGCACGATAACCCCCCCGACGCTTGCCGCGTCAATAGGACGCCGTAACGACCCGGCAAAGGTCTCACCGGAGGCTACTCGGGGCGGACCAAGGGGAAGAGGATGGTTTCCCGAATTCCCAGCCCCGTCAGCGCCATCAACAGCCGGTCGATTCCCATTCCCATACCCCCGGCCGGCGGCATTCCGTACTCGATCGCCCGGAGAAAGTCCTCGTCCAGCCGCATGGCCTCGTCGTCGCCCCGGGCACCGAGCTGCGCCTGCGTCACCAGCCGCTCCCGCTGCACCACCGGGTCCACCAGCTCCGTGTACGCGGTGCCCAGCTCGAAACCGAGCACGTAGAGGTCCCACTTCTCGGCCAGGCCGGGCTCGGTGCGGTGACCCCGGGTCAACGGGCTGGTCTCCTCCGGGTAGTCCCGTACGAAGGTCGGCGCCTGGAGGCTCGGCACCACCAGTTCCTCGAACAACTCCTCGGCCAGCTTGCCCGGCCCCCACTTCGGGTCGACCGCGAGCCCCACCTTGTCGGCGTACTCCACCAGGCGGGTCCGGTCGGTGCGGACCGTGACCTCCTCGCCGAGCGCCTCGGAAAGCGCCCCGAACAGGGTCACCGACCGCCACTCGCCACCCAGGTCGAACTCCCGACCGTCGGCGTGGGTCACCGTCGTCGAGCCGCTGACCGCCACCGCTGCCTGCTGCACGAGATTACGGGTCAACGCCGCCATCGTGTCGTAGTCGCCGTACGCCTGGTAGGTCTCCAGCATCGCGAACTCCGGCGAGTGCGACGAGTCGACTCCCTCATTGCGGAAGTTGCGGTTGATCTCGAACACCCGGTCGACCCCGCCGACCACGGCGCGCTTGAGAAACAGTTCCGGCGCGATTCGCAGATACAGATCAGTACCGAGCGCATTGCTGTGGGTCACGAATGGGCGGGCCGCCGCGCCGCCGTGCAGCAACTGGAGCATCGGCGTCTCGACCTCGATGAATCCCTGACCGTGCAACGAGTCACGCAGGCTGCGTACCGCCGCGGCCCGGGTCCGGACCATCTGCCGGGCCTGCGGACGGACCACCAGGTCCACGTAACGCTGCCGGACCCGGGCCTCCTCGCTCAGCGGCTTGTGCGCCACCGGCAACGGGCGCAGCGCCTTGGCGGTGACCGCCCACTCGTCGGCCAGCACCGACAGCTCACCGCGCCGGCTGGTGATCACCTCGCCGGTGACACCCACGTGGTCACCCAGGTCGACCAGGCGCTTCCAGGCGTCCAGCCGCTCCGCGCCGACCCGGTCCAGGGAGAGCATCGCCTGCAACTCGGTGCCGTCGCCGTCGCGCAGGGTGGCGAAGCAGAGCTTGCCGGTGTTCCGTACGAAGATCACCCGGCCGGTGACCGAGATCCGGTCCCCGGTCGCGGTGTCGGTGGGCAGCTCGGCGTACCGCTCGCGCACCTCGGCCAGGGTGCTGGTCCGGGGGTAGCCGACGGGGTACGGGTCGATGCCCTCGGCGAGCATCCGGTCCCGCTTCTCCCGGCGGACCTTCATCTGCTCGGGAAGGTCGTCGGCGGGGTCCACTGGCACGGCGTTCTGCTCGGTCACGGCACGCTTCCTCGGCTAAGGGAGTTTCGACTGGGTCAGCCCATGAGCGTACTCATGCCCCCGAGCGGCCGTTACGGGATAACCTGCCCGGCATGGTCGAGCACACCCGGGCACGGTCCTTCGGTACGGTCGCCGCCGACTACGACCGGTTTCGACCCGGTTATCCGGCCGAGGCGCTGCGCTGGGCGCTGGCCGGCGCGGGTGCGGTCGCCAGCGTGGTCGACCTGGGTGCCGGCACCGGCCTGCTCACCCGTGACCTGCGGGCCCTCGGCCACCGGGTCACTCCGGTCGAACCCGACGCGGCGATGCGGGCCCGGCTCGACACGGCCGTCCCCGGGACCACCGCCCTCGCCGGCTGCGCCGAGGCGGTCCCGCTGCCCGACGCGAGCGCCGACGCGGTGCTGGTCGGCCAGGCCTACCACTGGTTCGACCGGGAACGCGCGCACGTCGAGATCGCCCGGGTCCTCCGGCCGGACGGCATCTTCGCCCCGATCTGGAACATCCGGGACGAAACGGTCGGCTGGGTGGCCGAGCTGGGGAGGATCGCCCAGATGGGGGAGAACGTCAGCGACCTGACCGTGAAGGTGACCACCTTCGGTGCGGCCTTCGGCCCGGTCGAGCTGGGCCGGTTCACCCACCGGACGACCGTCACCTCCGACGAGGTCCTCGGGCTGTTGCGTACCCGCTCACACTGGTTGGTCGCCGCCCCGCAGCAGCGGCAACGGCTGGAGCGGGACCTGCGCGAGCTGTTCGCCACCCACCCCGACCTGGCCGGCCGGGAGACCGTCGAGCTGCCGTACCAGACGCTGGTCTTCCGGGCCCGGCGGCGGTGAACCGCCGCGACCGGCCGTCGTGATCAGGTGTTGCGCTCGTAGACCATGCGCAGCCCGATCAGGGTGATCATCGGCTCGTGGTGGGTGATGGTCCGGCACTCGCCGATCACCACCGAGGCCAGCCCACCCGTGGCGATCACCGCGCGGACCTGGCCCAACTCCTCGGTCATCCGCTCGACGATCCGGTCGACCTGCCCGGCGAAGCCGAAGTAGAGGCCGGACTGGAGACACTCCACGGTGTTCTTGCCGATCACCGAACGGGGCTTGTTGGCCTCCACCTTACGCAGCTGGGCGGCGCGGGCCGCCAACGCGTCGAAGGAGATCTCGATGCCCGGGGCGAACGCCCCACCGAGGAACTCCCCCCGACCGCTGATCACGTCGAAGTTGGTGGTGGTGCCGAAGTCCACCACGATCGACGGACCCCCGTAGAGGGTGTACGCGGCCAGCGTGTTGACCACCCGGTCCGCGCCCACCTCCTTCGGGTTGTCGATGGCCAGCTGCACACCGGTGCGGACCCCCGGCTCGACGACCACGCTCGGCAGGTCGGCGTAGTAACGGGCCAGCATGGTCCGCAGCGAGCGCAGCGCCGCCGGCACCGTCGAGCAGGCGGCCACCCCGGTGATCTCCACGGCGTCACCGGCGAGCAGCCCCCGGAACATCAGACCCAGCTCGTCCGCTGTCGAACGGGCGTCGGTCTTGATCCGCCACGAGTGCACCAGCTTGTCGCCGTCGAAGGTCGCCAGCACGGTGTTGGTGTTTCCGATGTCGATGCAGAGCAGCACGCACGCAGCCTAGACGCCGACCGGCCCACCACAGGCGAGCAGTGGGCCGGACCCGCTGCCCCGCACCGACGGGTAGCCGGCGGCCCGGCCGGCTCACCGCTCGCGCAGGTCCAGGGCGATGTCCAGGATCGGCGAGGAGTGCGTCAGGGCACCCACCGACAGGTAGTCCACCCCGGTCGCCCCGTACTCGGCGGCCACCTCCAGGGTCAGCCCACCGGTCGCCTCCAGCTCGGCCCGGTCGCCGACCGCCGCGACCACCTCGCGCAGGGTCGCCGGGGACATGTTGTCCAACAGCAGGAAGTCCGCGCCGGCCTCCACCGCCTCCACCGCCTCGGCCGGGGTGTCCACCTCGACCTGCACCGGCACCTGCGGGAAGGTCTGCCGGACCCGACGGAAGGCCGCCCCGACACCACCGGCGGCCAGCTTGTGGTTGTCCTTGATCATGGCGACGTCGTACAGGCCCATCCGCTTGTTGGTGCCGCCGCCGGCCCGGACCGCGTACTTCTCCAGCATCCGCAGGCCCGGGGTGGTCTTGCGGGTGTCCAGCACCGTCGCCTTGGTGCCGGCCAGAGCATCCGCCCAGGCCCGGGTGTGGGTGGCCACCCCGGACATCCGGGAGAGCAGGTTCAGCGCGGTGCGCTCGGCGGTGAGCAGCAGCCGGGTCGGGCCGGTCACCGTCGCCAGCACCTCACCCCGGGCCACCCGCGCGCCGTCGTGGGCCACCACCACCACCTCGACGGTACGCTCCGCAGCGGTCACCTCGCCGACCAGCTCGAACACCGCGGCGGCCACCGCCAGCCCGGCCACCACCCCGTCCTCCCGGGCCACCAGGTCGGCGGTGTCGGTCTGCCCGGCCGCAATGGTGGCGACGCTGGTGACGTCGACGAAGTCCGCCCCCAGATCCTCGGTGAGCGCGTCGACGATCACCCGCCGGACCCGCTCCGGGTCCAGCCCGCCCGCCGTCAACGCCTGTCGCGTCGGTTCCCGCACTGCATTTCCTTTCGTTCGCCACCGCGGGGCTCGCCAACCCGGCCCGCTCCGGGTCGGTCAGGGCAGGCCCTCCCAGCGTTCGGTCAGCTCGCCCCGGGCACCGACGGCCGCGACGAGATGACCGCGCCACCGCTCGTCGGCCGCCGGGAAGTCCTCCCGCCAGTGGCAGCCCCGGGTCTCCTGGCGGGCGTACGCGGCGGCGACCAGGGCGGACGCCACGGTGACCAGATTCGTCGCCTCCCAGCCGGCGGTGCCCGGCCGACCCTGGCCCTGCCCCAGCCCGGTCAGGGTGGCGGCAGTCGCGGCCAGGGTCGACGCCGACCGCAGCACCCCCGCGCCCCGGGTCATCGCCCGTTGCAACGCGGGCACCCCCTCGGCGGGCAGCACCCCGCCACCGCCGCCCACCCAGGCACCGGTCTGCGCCGGTTGCGCCTGCTCGGGCAGCCCGGCGGCGATGTCCTCGGCGATCCGGCGGGAGAAGACCAACCCCTCCAGCAGCGAGTTGCTGGCCAGCCGGTTCGCGCCGTGCACGCCCGTGCAGGCGACCTCACCGCAGGCGTACAGGCCGGGGATGGAGGTCCGGCCGCGCAGGTCGGTGCGGACGCCACCGGACGCGTAGTGGGCGGCCGGGGCGACCGGGATCAGATCCGTCGCCGGGTCGACCCCGATGGCCAGGCAGGACGCGACGATGGTCGGGAACCGCCCGGCGAGGAAGTTCGCGCCGAGGTGCCGGGCATCGAGAAAGACGTGTTCCGCGCCGGTGGCCAGCAGCACCCGGTGGATGCCCTTGGCCACCACGTCCCGGGGGGCCAGCTCGGCCAGCTCGTGCTGGCCGAGCATGAACCGCTTGCCGTCGGCGTCGACCAGGTGGGCGCCCTCACCGCGCAGTGCCTCCGACACCAGCGGCTGCTGGGCCAGGCCCGCGCCCGGCACCCGGGCCTGCTCCGGCACGATCAGGGCGGTCGGGTGGAACTGCACGAACTCGACGTCGGTGACCGCCGCTCCGGCCCGCATCGCCAACGCCACCCCGTCACCGGTGGAGACCGCCGGGTTGGTGGTGGCCGAGAAGACCTGCCCCATCCCGCCGGTGGCCAGCACCACCGCACGGGCCAGCAGCGCGCCGACGCCGTCCTCGCTGCCCTCACCCAGCACGTGCAGGGTGATGCCGCAGGCCGGGCCGGGAGAGTCCGGGCCGTCGCCGGGGGCGCGCAGCAGGTCCAGCACCAGGGCGTGCTCGACCAGGCGGATCCACGGGTCCCGGCGCACCGCCGCGTGCAGGGCCCGCTGCACCTCCGCCCCGGTGGCGTCCCCACCGGCATGCACGATCCGGTCGGCCCGGTGCCCGCCCTCCCGGGTGAGCATCAACGAACCGTCCGGGTTGCGGTCGAACTCCGCGCCGATGCGCATCAGCTCCCGCAGCCGCAGCGGCCCCTCCTCGACCAGCAGCCGCACGGCCGCCGGGTCGCAGAGTCCGACCCCGGCGATCTCGGTGTCGCGGGCGTGCGCGGCGGGCGAGTCGGCCGGATCGAGTACGGCGGCGATGCCGCCCTGCGCCCAGCGGGTCGACCCGTCGTCGATGTTGACCTTGGTGACCACGGTGACGTGCAGGCCCGCCTCGCGCAGGTGCAGCGCGGCGGTCAACCCGGCCACCCCGGAGCCGACCACGATCACATCGGTGGTCTCCACCCAACCGGGCGCGGGAGCAGCCAACAGTCTGGGCAGGGCCGGCAGGTCGACGGTCGGCGGGAGTTCCATACCCACAGTCAACCCGAACGATCCTCGCGACGGGCGGCGGGGGCGGGACGAGTGGTTTCGACTACCCCGTCCGCTACTTCGTCCGCACCGGCAGGGCGGCCGGTCCGCCGCCCTTCAGCGAGGCGGTCACCGTCCGGTCGCTCAACCACAGGTAGCAACGGACCCCCCGGTCGCCGACCCGCCACCGGCCCGGCCCCGGCGGACGCACCACCACGCCGCTGCGGAAACGCAGGTCGGCGTCGTCCGGCACACCCACGTAGCGACCCAGCAGGCTGCGGCAGCCGGCGTACAGCGGCAGCCAGTCGACGTCCTTGACCGGATAGGGCCGGTCGGGGGCCTTCCAGACGCCCACGAACTCCGCCTCGTGCACGGTCGAGCACTCCACCGGCACCAGCACCTGCACCCCGGCACCCCGGCCGCTCCTGGCCCGCTGACAGCCCAACCGCAGCGGCGACGGGCCCTTCAACGCATCCCGCAGGCTGCCCGTACGGGTGACCACGGTGGCCGCCGCCTCGACGGTGGTCACCTCACTCAGGTCGCACCGGAACCAACGGGCCCCGGCCGTCCAGCCGAGCGCGGTCGGCAGCGCCACCGCCAGCCGCAGTCGGCCGGCCCGCCAGTCGTCGCCCAGGTAACCGGCGGCCCGGGTGTCGCACTCGGCGAACGCACCCCGCAACTCCGCCGAACCGGTGACCGGCGCGACGACCCGCTCGCCCGGCAACGCGCCCACGTGCACCGTCTCCACCCGGTGCGGCACCGCGCAGTCCACCGGCGCGTACGCCGCCAGGGCGACCGTGTCGGTGAAGTCGGCGACCTGGCAAACCCCCGCCTCGGGGGTGAACGGCCCGGCCGGCGGCAGGGCCGCCCAGTCGTCGGTGAGATCGCCGTCGAGGCCGCCCGGCGCACCGCAGCCCGCCAGGACCACACCCACCGCCAACGCGGCGATCAAGACCCTCATCGGACGACGCAACGCGGCCTCCCCCAGCCGACGACCGTCAATCCGACGGTCAGTCCAGGGTAACCAAAAATGACCTTCCGGTAACAGACCGGAATTCCGGTCAGCCCACGACGGCGAGCGGACTCGGCACCGGGTCCCCGGCCGTCCCCGGGGCCGCAGCCGCCGGATCGCCGCCCAGCTCAACCACCCTGTTGTCGGCGTCCACGTGGACCACCCGGGGGCGGTACGTCCGGGCCTCCGCGTCGTCCATCTGACCGTACGAGATCAGGATCACCAGGTCGTTCGGGTGCACCAGGTGCGCCGCCGCGCCGTTGATGCCGATCACCCCGCTGCCCCGCTCCCCCGGGATCACGTACGTCTCCAGCCGGGCCCCGTTGGTCACGTCCACGATCGCCACCTGCTCGCCCGGAAGCAGGTCGGCGGCGTCGAGCAGATCCTGGTCCACCGTCACCGAGCCGACGTAGTGCAGGTCGGCCTGGGTCACCGTCGCCCGGTGGATCTTCGACTTGAGCATGGTCCGGAACATCGGCTTGCCTCTCGACAGGTGGTGTGCGTGGTCAGGAGCGGGGGGCGAGGTCGATCGCCAGGTTGTCGATCAACCGGGTGGTGCCCACCCAGGCCGCGATCAACAGCCGGGCCGGGCCGGCGACCGGCCCCGGCTCCAGATCCGGATCGGTGAGCACCAGATAGTCCAGTCGCACACCCGGCACAACGCCGAGCACCCGGTGCGCGGCGGCCAGCACGTCACCGGCGTCCGCGCCCCGCCCGGCGGCGTCCGCCCCGGCCCGCAGCGCGGCCGAGAGGCTCAACGCGACCTGCCGCTCGTCCGCCGACAGGTAGCGGTTACGACTGGACCGGGCCAGCCCGTCCGGCTCCCGTACGGTCGGCACGCCGACCACCTCGACCGGCACGTCCAGGTCCCGGGCCATCCGACGGACCAGGGTGAGCTGCTGGTAGTCCTTCTCCCCGAAGAAGGTCACGTCGGGCCGGGTGAGCTGGAGCAGCTTCAACACCACGGTCAGCACCCCGTGGAAGAAACCGGGCCGGCTCTGCCCCTCCAACTCCTCACCGGGCCGACCCGGGTCGACCCGGACCGTGGGCTGCCCGTCCGGGTACATGTCGGTCACGGCCGGGGCGAACACCAGGTCCGCACCGGCCCGCCGGCACACCTCCAGGTCGGTGTCGAGGGTGCGCGGATACCTGTCGAAGTCCTCGTTCGGGCCGAACTGCAACGGGTTCACGAAGATCGTCACCAGCACGTGGTCGGCCCGCTCCCGGGCCGCCCGGATCAGCGCCTCGTGCCCCGAGTGCAGCGCACCCATCGTCATCACCACACCGACCGTGCCGGCCAGCCCCGCCCGGGCCTTCGCCAGCTCCACCCGGGTGTGCACCAGTTCCGTCACTGAACCGCCTTCCGTTCGCGACTGCGGGGCTCGCAAAACCGGCTCACTCCTCCCGCTCACCAGCCCGCCTTCCGTTCGCGACTGCGGGGCTCGCAAAACCGGCTCACTCCTCCCGCTCACCAGCCCGCCTTCCGTTCGGCTCACGCCGCCACCTCGCGGTGGATGCCGGCGAGCACGTCGAGCAGGGACTCGGCGTCGACCGGGCGCAACCGGCCCGCCGCGATCGCCCGATCCGCGCTCCGTCGGGCCAACGCCAGGTAGGGGGCCACGGATTCCGGCGCGGTCTGCGCCAGCCGGGCCAGGTGCCGCCGTACGGTGCCCGCGTCGCCACGCGACACCGGGCCGGTGAGCGCGTCGTCGCCGAGCCGCAGGGCGTTCTCCAACGCCGCCCGCAGCAGCGGGGCCAGCACCTTCTCCGGCTGGGTCACCCCGGCGTCCCGCAGCCGGTCGGCCGCCTCGTTGACCAGGGTCACCAGGTGGTTCGCGCCGTGCGCCAGGGCCGCGTGGTAGAGGACCCGGTCGGTCTCCCCCACCCACTCCGGCACCCCGCCCAGGTCGGCGACGAGCCGGGCCGCCGCCGCCCGCAACTCCACCGATGCGGTCACCCCGTAGGAGATGCCGGCCAGCCGGGACAGGTCGTCCGGCGTACCGGTGAAGGTCATCGCGGGGTGCAGGGCCAACGGCCGGGCACCGACGGCGGCGGCCGGGGCCAGCACGGTCAGGCCGTGCGCGCCGGAGGTGTGCGCGACCACCTGGCCGGGGTGCAGCGCCCCGGTATCGGCCAAACCGGCGACCACACCGGCCAGCGCGTCGTCGGGGACGGCGAGCAGCAGCAGGTCGGTGGCCTCCCGGGCGACCGAGGTCGCCGACCGGGTCACCGCGTCCGGCAGGAGCAACGCGATCCGGGCCCGGGTCGCCCCGGAGACGCCGGAGGCGGCGACCACCCGGTGCCCGGCGGCGACCAGCGCCGCCCCGAGCACCGCACCCACCCGGCCGGCACCGATTACACCCACGGTGAGCTGGGCGGGAAGGACGAACGGGACACCGGGTGCGGCAGGGCCCTGCGGTACGGCGACGCCGGGGGCAGCCGGACGCGGGCGCAGCGGTGCGCTCATGGCAACGATCCAGTCCTCGAAGGGGGTACCGGTCGATCGCAAGTATGCGCCGGGGGCAGGGAACCCGAACAAGGATGTGTGAAAACCTTCACCGACCCCGGGCACCGGGTGGCCCGGTGCGGCGACCCACCCGGTGCGGCAGTTCACCCGGTGCGGCAGCTCATCCGGTGCGGCAGTTCACCGAGTGCGGCAGCTCACCCGTGTGGCGGCTCACCGGTGGCCGGCCAGGAACCCGGCGTCGACGAACTTGACGTTGGTGTCCGGGCGTACCCCGTCGTCCCCGTCGGGCGTCGTCGGGGTGTTGCGGCCGTCCTGCACCACCAGCAGCCCGCCGGGGAAGCCCGGCAGCGGCGTCGCCGTCACCGCCGCCCCGTCGCACTCCTGCACGCCGTCGACCCCGCCGTCGACCACCGCGAACCGCCCGGTCGGCCGGTTGGTGACCCGGTCGTAGGTGAAGAACGTGTCGTCGCCCTGGCTGGACACGACGAGGGTGCCCGCGTACCGGCCGGTGGGCAGGATCGTCAGCCCCTCCACGTCCTGGGCGATCCGCCCGCCGAATCCCGGGTCGGCGGTGTCGTCGGCCACGCAGTCGTCGGCCGCCGGATCGAAGACCGCCGGGACGCCGTACTCGCGGACCCGCTCCACCGACCGGGGTACGCCCACGAACCGGCCACCGACCAGCCGGGTCCGCCACAGGCCGACCTTCTCCTGCGCCAGGTACACCACGCCGGTGGCCGGGTCCACCACCGTCCCCTCCACCTGCGGGCCGTCCCCCGGGTCGGTGCACGGCGACCAGGCGGAGCCGTCCGGCAGGGTGAACGTCGACGGCAGCACCAGCCGCCCCACCGGCCGGTAGCTGACCTTCCCGGCCCGCTCCACCAGCCGGAACACCCCCACCTCCGGGGTGCTGCGCCGGCTCACCACCGCGTACGCGGCCCCGTCCCGGTCGGTGAACGTGCCCAACCCGTACGCGGTGCGTTGGGTGTTCACCTCCGCCTGGTCCCGGCTGAACGCGAACGGCGGCTGCGGCGCGGTCACGTCGACCAGCCGCCGCGACACCGGATCGATCCGGTAGAACCGGAGCTGGTCACGCCCCCGGTCGGTGACCACCGCCAGGTCGACCGGCCGGCCCGCCAGCCGGAAGCCGCCGACCAGGTCGACGTTGTTGAACCGGCCCGCCTCGTCGTCCGGGCCGGGTGCCGGCGGGGTGGCGATCGCCTGCCGCTCCCGGGCCCGCAGGTCGTACACCCGCAGGCCGCCGTTCTTGGCGGTGACGACCACCAGGCTGCCGGCCCGGTCGGTCGGGTGCACCCAGATCGCCGGATCGTCGGCGTCGGCGTCGCCACCGGCGGCGTCGTCGAACAGGGCGGGTGTCTCGGCCACCGCCCGGACCGCACGCGGCACGTCGTCGCGGGCGGACGCGGCGGCGGCACCGGTGGTCGTCACCAGCAGCGGTACGACCGCCAGCGCGGAGATCACGATTCGTCTCATGCCCGCAGACCGTAGGGTCGGCACGGTGACGGACGCTGAACACGGGATGAACGCGATTCGCTGGCGGTACGCCATGGACGCCGCCCTCTACGGGCCGCGCGGCTTCTTCGTCTCCGGGTCCGGCCCGGCCGACCACTTCCGGACCAGCGTGCACGCCTCCCCGGTGTTCACGGCGGCGGTGTTCCGGCTCGTGTCCCGCCTCGACGCCGCCCTCGGTTTCCCCACCCCGTTCGACGTGGTGGACGTGGGTGCCGGCCGGGGTGAGCTGCTCCGTGCCCTGGCCGCCCTGGCCCACGGGTCGGCGACGCCCGGCGCGGCTGCGACGCCGCTGGCCCACCGGCTGCGCCTCACGGCCGTGGAACCGGCCCCCCGCCCGGCGGACCTGCCGCCCGACATCGCCTGGACGACCGAGCCCCCGGCGGGAATCACCGGCCTGCTGACCGCGACCGAATGGCTGGACAACGTCCCCCTGGACGTGGCCGTCCCCACCGGCACCGGCTGGCGCTACCACCTGGTGGACCCGAGCACCGGAGAGGAGACCCCCGGCCCCCCGCTGACCCCGGAAGACCTCACCTGGCTGACCACCTGGCACCCCACCCCAACCCCAACCCCCACCCCGGCCGCGCCCCCCACCACCGCCCCGGTGATCAAGAGGTTTGCCTCAACGGAGGGGCCCGAACCTGACGCAAACCTCTTGATCACCGGGCGGGGGGAGCGGGGGGAGCGAGAGGGGCGAGGGGGGCGGGTAGAGGTGGGGCGGAGTCGGGACGAGGCGTGGGGGCTGGCCGTCGGGCGGCTGCGGCGGGGGGTGGCGTTGGCCGTGGACTACGGGCACCTGCGCGAGCGGCGGCCGGTGGACGGGACGTTGACCGGGTACCGGAACGGACGGCAGGTGCCGCCGGTGCCCGACGGGTCGTGCGACATCACCGCGCACGTCGCCATGGACTCCGTCGCCGCCGCCGGTGCACAGGTCGCCGGGTGCGCGTACACGCTGGTGTCGCAGCGGGAGGCGCTGCTCGCGCTCGGGGCCGACGGTGGGCGACCGGCGCTGAGCCTGGCCGGCAGCGACCCCGCCGGGTACGTGCGGGCCCTCGCCGCCGCCTCGGCGGTGGCCGAACTGACCGACCCGGCCGGACTCGGCGGGCACCACTGGCTGCTCCAGCCGGTCGGCGTCGCCGTCGATGCGCTCATGGCACGATGACCGGCATGACCACGGACACCGGTGAACTGCGCGAGCTGACCGTCGGCACCGGGGCCGGCGGGGAACAGCTCGGCACCGACATGGTGCTCAACATCGGCCCGCAGCACCCCTCCACACACGGCGTGCTGCGGCTGAAGCTGGTGCTCGACGGGGAACGGGTGGTCGCCGCCGAACCGATCGTCGGGTACATGCACCGGGGCGCGGAGAAGCTGTTCGAGGTCCGCGACTACCGGCAGATCATCGTGCTGGCCAACCGGCACGACTGGCTGTCGGCGTTCTCCAACGAGCTGGGTGTGGTGCTCGCCGTCGAACGGCTCATGGGCATGGAGGTGCCCGAGCGGGCCACCTGGCTGCGGATGGCGCTGGCCGAGCTGAACCGGGTGCTCAACCACCTGATGTTCCTCGGCTCCTACCCGCTGGAGATCGGCGCGATCACCCCGGTCTTCTACGCCTTCCGGGAACGGGATACCATCCAGGCGGTCATGGAGGAGGTCTCCGGCGGCCGGATCCACTACATGTTCAACCGGGTCGGCGGGCTCAAGGAGGAGGTCCCCGCCGGCTGGACCGGACGGGCCCGCGCCGCCATCGGCGAGGTCCGCCGCCGGATGCCCGACCTGGACCGGCTGATCCGACGCAACGAGATCTTCCTGGCCCGTACCGTCGGGGTGGGGGTGCTGTCGGCCGCCGACGCCGCCGCTTTCGGGGCGTCCGGGCCGGTCGCCCGCGCCTCCGGGCTCGACCTGGACCTGCGCCGCGACGACCCCTACCTGGCGTACGACCAGCTCGACGTGCCGGTGGTCACCCGCACCGCCGGGGACTGCCACGCCCGCTTCGAGGTGCTGCTCGACCAGGTGTACGCCTCACTCGACCTCGCCGAACAGTGCCTCGACCGGGTCGACCGGCTCACCGGGCCGGTGAACACCCGGCTGCCCAAGGTCGTCAAGGCCCCCGAGGGGCACACCTACGCCTGGACGGAGAACCCGCTCGGGATCAACGGCTACTACCTGGTCTCGCGGGGCGAGAAGACGCCGTGGCGACTCAAGCTGCGCACCGCGTCGTACGCCAACGTGCAGGCGCTGGCCACCCTGCTGCCCGGCTGCCTGGTGCCCGACCTGATCGCGATCCTCGGCTCGATGTTCTTCGTGGTCGGCGACATCGACAAGTAGACCGGGGCCGACACCACACCCGGGCCCGACCCGGCCCGGCACCGGGGGCCTGACCCGGCACTGCCCGGCAGCGGGGCCTGATCCGGCCCTGCCCCGCACGAGGGCCCGACCCGGCACCCGGACGGTCAGCGCCAGTGGCCGCCGGCACGCGGGACGTCGTCCTGCGGGGGGTAGCCGTACCGCTCCTCGCCGTCCCACTGCTGGTGCCCGCGTGGTTCGGGGTCGGGGGTACGCCACGACACCACCGGCTCCCGGTCCCGCCACTGCTCGACCGGTTGCCCGCCCCACCGCTGGTCGTCCACGGGAACGGACCGGTCCGCAGCGGACTGCCCGGTGCGCGTGGACCAGTCAGGCGACGGCTGTCGTACGCTGCCCGGCCACTCCTCGCCCGGCGGGACGGCCCGCCCCGGCCGCTCCTGGGCCGGCTGGGCAACAGACGCCGACCAGTCCGGTGCGGACGGCGCGGGCTGGGCGGTCCGGGCCGGCCGGTCCGGGGCCGCCTGGACCGGCTGGGCGGCCCCGGCCGACCACTGCTCGGCCGGCCGGTGACTGCGCGCCGGCTCCCGCCACTGCTGCGGCACCGGGACACCACCCGCCGGCAACGCCGGGCGGCCCTCCGGCGTCGACCGGCCGCCACCCCACCGCTCACCGGTCCGCGCCGGCTCCTCCCGGTAGGCGTCCTCCTGCCGGTACGGGTCCTCCTGCCGGACCGAGGCCCACCGGTCGGAGTAGTGGTAACCGGCCCCGTCGGCGTGCACCTCCGCCCGGCGCTCCCCGACCCGCAGCTCCCGGGCACGCCCGTCGTCGCGCACCTCGGCCCAGCGGTCACCGGCGCGTACCTCGCGGGCCGGCGGGTCGGCCCGGTCCTCGACCCACCGGTCACCGGAAGGCACCTCGGGCGCGGACGATTCGCCACGGGTCTCGGCCCAGCCGGACCGGCCGCCGGACGACCTGACGCCGCCCTCCCCACCGACCGGGGACCACTCGGGGCGGGGCTGCTCGGGACGGGACCACTCCGCGCGGGCCGGTTCGGGGCGGGGCTGCTCGGGACGGTCGTCGGCCGGGGCACCCCACGAGGGGCCGGACGCGGCCGGCCAGGCCCGCTCGTCGCGGGACGGCGGGCGGGACGCCCGGGACCGGTCGTCGGACGGGGCGGACCAGTCCCGGCCGGGCGGCTCCGCCTGACCCGACCAGGGGTGCTGCGGCTCCCCACCGGCCCAGGACGGCTGCTCCGCGCCGGGCGTCCAACGACCGGCGTACCCACCGCCGTAGCCGCCGGCCGGATCGGGACCGTCGACGACGGTGTGCCGGGTGGTCACGTGCACCGTCTCGGTGTGCCGCACCACGCCGAGCGGACGCGACGTCGACTCGGCACCGGGCACCGGGCCACGTGGTTCGCGAGCGGACGTCCCGTACCCGCCGGGCTGGCCGGTGGTCGGGCGGTCCGGGGCGTACCGGCGGCCGGACGCTGCGGGGGTCTCCCGGTCGGCGGCGACCCGGCCCCGGCCCGCCGCGACCGGCTCGGCGTCGTCCGCCGCGCCCCAGTCCGGCGGGCTCTCCTCGGCGACGGCCCGCCGACGGCCGACCGGGACCTCCGGCGCCGGCTCGACGACCGGGACCCGGGCCCGGCCCGCACCGACAGCCCGATCCTCGACGGCCGTCGGGTCGCCCGCGGCCGTCGCCAGATCGGCCGTCACCGCATCCAGCCGGCGACGCAACGCGGTGACCTGCTCCTCGGCCCGCTGGGACTGGTCCAACGCCTGGTTGCCTCGCTGGGCGGCGGCGACGATCTCGCTACGCAGCTCGCGCCGCAGCTGCGCCAGCTCGTCGAGCACCTCCGCGTCCGACGACCGGGTGCCGCCGTCGGCCCGCAGTGCGATGGAGAGGCCGATCAGCACCACGGCGGTGATGGCCAGCACCGCGGCGAACCGCAGCGGACCGTTGCCGTCGGCGAACAACAGGATCAGCGCGGCGATCGGCGCGAACGCCACCCCGATCCAGAACAGGACGGTCAGAAGCTGCGGGCTGCGCTTCTCGGAGACGACCGGGGAGGGCATGGCTGTGCAGCCTACCGAGATGTATGCGGGCTGGGAACGGTCCCAGGGCAGAAATGCCCTGATCTCGGCCGGTACGGCGCAGCGGGCCCGGCTGACCTGCCCAGTGCACCGAGGTCGTCGCCGCACCCGTCGACGGGGAAGGTGAGAAAAGACTCAGGACGGGCCCGGTCGCGGTCGGGGGGAGCCGACCGCGACCGGGAACGCTCAGCTGGTGGCGAGCGCGCCGTCGGACGAGAAGACCAGGCCCACGCTGGCGGTGCCGGTCTTCAGCGCGTTCTTGGTCTGCGGGCCACCGGCGTCCAGCGAGCTGAACGAACCGGCCTTGAAGTCGTAGACCTCGACCAGACCGGCCTGGCACTTCGGCCGCTGCGGGCACTCCGGCGGGCCGGCCAGCACGGTGTCCTTGCCGGAGCACTTGGCCGCCAGGTCGGAGAGGGTCTTGAGGGAGTACTTGTCGGCGAACGCCTTGGTCACCGCGAAGGCGTTCTGGTCCTGCGCCGAGGACGGGGTGCCGAACGTGATGCCCGCCTTGTCCCCCTCGGACTTCAACGCGCTGACCGTCTTGTCCAGCTCCGGCGAGGAGACCGGGGTGGCGTCCTTGCCGTTGGCCTTGGTGTTGAGGAACTCCGCCATGGTCGCCGCGTACTCGGGGACGACCTGGATCTCGCCCTTCTCCAGGCTCGGCCCGTACAGCTCGCGGTTGCCGATCTGCTGCACCTTGACCTGGTAGCCGGCCGCCGTGAGGGCGATGTTGTACAGCTCGGCCAGGGTCTGGCTCTCGGAGAAGTTGCCCGCCCCGACGACGATCTGCCCACCGGGCCCCTTGGCGATGCCGGTGGTCAGACCCGTGGCGACGGCGAACTCCTCGGCCGCCGCCTTCGGCGTCTTGCGGTCCACGTCGACGGCCTTGTTGAGGGCGATCAGCTTCGGGGTGTCCAGCGCGGCGGAGACCTTGTCCAGTGCGGCGAGCAGCTGCGGGTTCGCCACCTTGGCGTTGACCGCCGGAATGATGTTGTCGGTGTTCTGGAGCTTCTTGTCGTCGTCGAGGACGACCAGCTGCTCACCGGCGACCGGGGCGCAACCCGCACCGCTCGCGCCCTGCTCCGGAGCATCGGTGCCGGACGAGCCGGCGTCTCCGCACCCGGTCAACAGACCCGCCATGGTCAGGGCGCCCACCGCACCCACCGCCAGCCGTGTCCGTACGCGCATCGTGCCCGCCTTCCGTGTCCCGGCACGGCCCGGGCAGGGCCGGCCGCGTGTCCGACGGGCGACGGCCGCCGCCCGCGGGTTCAGCCAATATCCTTCCGGACCGACCGACAAACTCTGAACCGCTTTCGTAACGTGATCGTCACGGAAAGGGATCAGTTCCCCGCCGTGGCGTCCGCCGCCCGCCGGTTCGCCACCCGCCGGGTACGCCGCAGCGGTCGCGGCGTCACCACCCGCTCGACCAGTGCCAGCAGCCCCTCCGCCGCCAACGCCAGCCCGGCCACCAGCACCCCACCGGCGATGATCTGCCCGCCACCGGCCGCGATGTCCAGCCCGAAGCCGGCCCGGATGATCTGGCCCAGCCCACCACCGTTGACGAACGAGGCCAGGGCCGCCGTCGCCACCACCTGCACGGCGGCCGTCCGGAACCCGGCGGCCAGATACGGCACCGCCAGCGGCAACTCCACCCGCCGCAGCACCTGCCACCCGGACAGCCCCATCCCGCGCGCCGCGTCCCGGGCCTCCGGGTCGGCCTGCCGCACCCCGGTGTACGCGTTGGCCAGCAGCGGCGGCACCGCGAACACGGCCAGCGCCACCACCACCGCCGGCCGCCCGAACCCGAGGAAGGTCAGCGGGAGGATGGTGAGCAGCGCCAGCGTCGGGATGGACAGGGTCAGGTTGGAGATCAACACGACCGCTCCGCCGCCGCGCCCCGAGTGCCCCAGCCAGAGACCGACCGGCCAGGCCACCAGGCAGCCCAGCAGCACCGCCGCGACGGACATGCTCAGGTGCTCCCCGACCCGGTCCAGCACCCCACCGGGGTTGGTCCAGTTGAGCGGGTCGTTGAGCCAGACCACCGCCTGCTGCACCGGATTCACCGGATAGACCTTTCGTTCGTGACTGCCGGGCTCCGCTGCGCTGCGCTCCTCGCGCTCACCCGACCGACCTTCCGTTCGCGACTGCGGGGCTCCGCTGCGCTGCGCCCCTCGCGCTCACCGGGGACGGCTCCGCAGCCAGGGGGTGAGCAGGCGGCCCACGCCGGCCAGGATCAGGTCCAGCACCAGGGCCAGCAGGACGCAGAGCAGCGTGCCGGTCATGATCTGCGCCTTGTAGAAGTTGTTCTGGAACCCGGCGAAGATCAACTGCCCCAGGCCACCCCGGCCGATCACCACCCCGACGGTGACCAACGCGACGGTGGAGACCGTGGCGAGGCGTACCCCGGTGAGGATGCCGGGCAGGGCCAACGGCAGGTCGATGCGGAACAGCCGGGCCCACCGGCCGTACCCCATGCCCTCGGCGGCGTCGCGCACCTCCGGGGGCACCTGGTTCAGCCCGGCCACCGCGTTGCGGACGATCACCAGCAGCGCGTACAGCACCACCACCGTCAACACGGTCACCGCGCCGATGCCCAGATAGGGGGCGATGAACGCGAACAGGGCCAGGGAGGGGATCGTGTACAGCACGCCGGTCAATGCGAGAATCGGCCCGGCGAGACGGCGGTACCAGTAGGCCACCACCGCCAGCGGCAGGGCCACCAGCGCGGCGAGCAGCACGGCCCGGCCGGTCAGCGAGGCGTGCTCGCGCAGCGCGGCGAGAATGGTGTCAGAGTTGTCCCGCACGTACTGCCAGGAGAACCACGGATTACCCGGCTCGGCCCGGTAACTCAGGTGGAAGGACACACGTGGACGTTACCCCCGGGGGCACCGGCGACGCAGGACACACTGCCGCCTCGATCACGCTCGACGGCATCCGCAAGCGGTACCCCGACGGCACCGACGCCGTCCGCGAGCTGAGCCTGGAGGTGCCGGCCGGCGAGCTGGTGGTGCTGATCGGCCCGTCCGGCTGCGGCAAGTCGACGGTGCTGCGGATGATCAACCGGCTGATCGAGCCGACCGGCGGCCGGATCATGCTCGGCGACGAGGACATCACCCGCGTCGACCCGGTGAAGCTACGGCGGCGGATCGGCTACGTCATCCAGAACGTGGGGTTGTTCCCGCACCAGACGGTGACCACCAACGTCGGCACCGTACCCCGGCTGCTCGGCTGGTCGAAGGAGCGGATCCGGCAGCGCAGTGGCGAGCTGCTGGAGCTGGTCGGGTTGGACCCGGCCCAGTTCGGACGCCGCTACCCGCACGAGCTGTCCGGCGGGCAGCGGCAACGGGTCGGGGTGGCCCGCGCGTTGGCCGCCGACCCGGTGGTGCTGCTGATGGACGAGCCGTTCTCCGCCGTCGACCCGATCGTGCGGACCCGGTTGCAGGAGGAGTTCCTCCGGCTCCAGGCCGAGGTCCGCAAGACCATCGTGCTGGTCACCCACGACCTCGACGAGGCAGTCCGGCTGGGCGACCGGATCGCGGTGCTGTCCGAGGGCGGCCGGCTGGAGCAGTACGACACCCCGGCGGCCCTGCTCGGCACGCCCGCCTCGCCGTTCGTCCGGGACTTCGTCGGCGCGGACCGGGGCATCCGCCGGCTGGCGGTCACCCCGGTCACCCGGGAGGTGCTCGACGGGGAGGCCACCGACGCCACCCTGCCGGAGCTGCCGCTGGGCCGCTCGGCGTACGACGCCCTGGCCGCGATGCTCACCGCCGGCACCGACGCGGTCCTGGTCACCGCCGACGGCCGGCCGGCCGGCACGCTCAGCCGCGCCCGGGTCCTCGATCTGGGGCAGCCCGGCAGCTAGCCGGCGTGGAAGTGCCACCCGGACCGTCCAGCGGGTCGGTGCGGGGGCGGACCGGCCGCCTGCGGGTCAGGCCCGGCCGCCCAGGCTGGCCAGTCCGATGATCCAGCCGGCGAAGAAGCCGTAGCCGGCACCGGTGCCGGTGGTCTCGAACGCGGCCTGCAGCGGCCCGTCCGTGGTGAGTAGCGCCGCCACCAGGGTCGCCGCCGCCCCGGCCAGGGTGTACGCGGCCCAGCCGGAGAAGAACTGGCTGGCCGAACCCGGCACCCGGGCCACCTGGCCGGTCGGCAGCAGGTAGAGCAACGCGGCGGCGAACACCAGCAGCAGGATGGCCCGCAGGTCGGTGGCGAGCACCCCGTACGCCGGGTCCGCCGACTCGACCCGCCAGGCCGGCCAGGCGAGCAGCCGCAGATACCAGCCACCGGCGGAGTTCGGGTCGGTGTGCGCCTCGGCCCAGCTCACATACCACGGGCTGCCGCAGACGCCGACGAGGATCAGCGCGGCGAGGGTGCCGGTGCCGGCGGCGGTGCCGTACCCGCGCACGGTGCGGGGACGTTGGGTGAGGGCCATGCGGCGGGAAGTGCCCGACCCGCCCCGACCGGCAAACCTCTCCCGCCAGCCGGCGACGCGACCGCTCAGTGCTTCATCAGGTAGTCGATGAACGCGGCCCGCAGCAGCGGCGCGGACTCCTCGTAGCCGTGCCCGGTCAGCTCCCGCCACAGCGCCGCCGCCTCGTCGATGGTCGGCCCCACCGAGTTGGGCGCCCCGTCGAGCGCGGCGGCCTCGTCGGCGTTCGGCAGGTGCCGCAGCACCGACCAGAAGAAGCCGACGTCCCGCCGCTCCCGGGCCCGCGCGAAGGCCCGCTCCCGCAACTCCTCCGTGGAGAGGGCGTCGAGCTGGTCGAAGGTGTGGCCGGTGCCGGCGGAAGGAGTCTCGGTCATGCCCGCGAGCCTAACCGGCGAGATCCTTCCCGGCCCGTCGTCCACGCCCGCCCGTACCGTCGCCACCGGTCCGGGCCCCGCTGGGATGGTCGCCGCCCGATCGGGGTCACCGTTCGTCGGCGTCCCAGCGCGGCGGGCCGCTCTGCCACCGGGGGGCCTCCCAGGGGTCGGGCGGGGTGTCGGCGTCGGTCGTCCGCTCCGGCAGCGCCGGGGTCCAGTTGCGCGCCTCGCCGGCCGGGGGCATCGACCACCCCGAGCTGATCGCCCCGTCCCGCACCGGCGGCAGCTCCACCGGCTCACCCCGGGCCGTCCGGGGTCGGCCCCACGTCTCGACCATCCGGGTGACCACCAGTCCACCGGCGAGCGCCACCCCACCGACGGCCCACCGGTCGGTCGGAGCGCCGGTCCCGGTCGCCCAGGCCAGATAGGTCACCACCAGGGCGACCGCGAGGAGGGCACCGAAGATCCCGCCCCGCCGGCCGTACGCGCTGGCACCGCCGAGCATGGACACGCCCACCGCGAGCACCGTCCAGTCCAGCCCCGACCCCGGCGTCACCGGGCCGGTCGCGTTGGCGGCGACGAGCACCCCGGCGAGCGTGGCGAGCACGGTGGAGGCGGTCAGCGCGGCGGCGGTCACCAGGGCGGCCGCCATCCCGCGACGCAGGGCCGGATCGGCCACCGGCCGGAACCGGCCGACCAGCCGACGTACCGCCCGGATCGCGCCGAACGCTCCGAGCAGGACGGCCACCGCGGCGAAGCCGGCGAACAGGTAGTAGGCGTTGCGCCGGGGGTCGTAGTCGGCCTGCACCGCCACCGGCAGGGTCCACCGCTCGATCCACACGATCATCCCGGCGGCGGCCGCGAGGCTCGCCGCCCAGCCGGGCACGTGCAGCACCACCACCGCCCAGGCCAGGGCCAGCCCACCCAGCGCGGCGGCGACCAGGGCCGGCACGACCGCCGTGGACACCCCCCGGTCGCCCTGCTCGGCGAAGTGCAGCGCGGCGGCCAGCGCGACCGGGCCGATCGCCAGGTTCACCGCTGCGGTACGCAGGCTCAGCCCGGCGGCGACGACGAGCAGACCCAACGCGACCGCGTCGACGAGCAACCGGCGCAGGCCCGCCCCGCGCAACGCGTCGGGGTTCTCCCGCCAGAGCAGGTAGGCCAACGCGACGAGGGCGAGCAGCAGCACCAGTTCCCAGACCACGTGCACGCCCAGCCGGTCGCGGCCGGGCTCCCCGTGCGTCGGGTCGTCGAAGACGGTGTCCAGTGCGGTCACGGGCACCTCTGCCGACGCCGCCCGGCCCGGTTCGTCGTACACCATGCGGTGCGCCTCCCAGGTGACCGGCCGTCCCCGGTGACGGCTGACTGTTCTCCGGTCGCCAGGCACCGTACCCGCGCGCAGGGCTGGGCGTAACCCCTCGGTCAGCGGCCGGATCGGTCCTGCCGGTCGTCGGCGTCGTCGTCGGACTCGGGGACCCGGCAGGAGCGTTCGAGCCAGAGCGCGGCGGCGACCAGTGCCAGGGAGGCGAGCGCGCCGGCCCCGGCGGCCGGCCGGTCCTCGATCGCCGCGTTGGTCGGCTCGACGAAGAGCCAACCGGTCAGCCCGACGTAGAAGCCGAGGAAGATCGCCCCGGCCAGCGCGGACGCCTTGGCCAGCACCACGAACCGGGCCACCAGCAGCGGGTTGACCGGTTCCCGGCCGGGCTTGCGCTCGATGCGGCCCCGGGTGTTGACCGCCGCGTACGCCTCCAGCACCGCCAGCGCGGCCAGGGTGACCACCGGCAGCCAGGGCAACCGGGGGATCCCGCTGTAGTAGAAGCTGCTGATCAGCAGCCAGGCCAGGGCCGCGGCGGCGAGCGCGGCGACCACCAGGGTCGAGAACCGGGTGGGGCCCATCCTCGACCCGTCGGGTTCCTGGTCACGGGGCGGTCGGGGCGCTGTCATGCCGGCCGGCTCCACTGGTTCATAAGTCCGACTCTAACGTCAGATCGGGGCGCGGGTTCAGTTCCAGGGCGTCACCGGCGACCGGTTCGGCGTTGAGCAGGTCGGTGAGCCAGCCGTGGCCGGCCAGTCGCCCGTGCGGGTCGATGTCGATCCACGGTCGGAGCACGAAGGCACGCTGGTGGGCGCGGGGGTGCGGCAGGGTCAGCTCCGGGTCGTCGCTGAGCACCGGCTGGCCGCTGTCGTCCCAGACGGCGACGACGTCCACGTCGAGGGTGCGCGGGCCGAACCGGCGGGCCGGGTCGCGGACCCGACCGGCGGCCCGTTCGGCGGCCTGCGCGCGGGCCAACCAGTCGCCCGGGGCCGCCGCCGGGTCGGCGACCATCACCGCCGCGTTGAGGTACGCCGGCTGGTCGGCGTCCCCCCAGGGGGGCGTCTCGTAGACGCCGGAGAGCACCAGCACCGTGTCACCGAGGCGGTGCACCGCGGTCCGCAGGTGGCCGAGCCGGTCGCCCAGGTTGCTGCCGATCGACAGCACCGCCCGGGTCACCGGGTACGCCGCAGGGTGACCGACACGTCGGCGAAGGGGTGCGGGATCGGGGCCTCGGGTTTGTGGACGGTGACGGTGGCGGCGGTGACCAACGGTTCGGCGAGGCAGACCGCGAGCAGCCGGTCGGCGAGCGTCTCGATCAGGTTGACCGGCTCGCCGGTGAGCACCGCGACCAGCCGCTGCGCCAGCTCGCCGTAGTGGACGGTGTCGGTCACCTCGTCGGAGCGGGCGGCCGGGGCGAGGTCGAGTTCGAGGACGGCGTCGACCACGAACTCCTGCCCCTGGGCGCGTTCGAAGTCGTACACGCCGTGTCGGCCCCGGGCCCGCAGGCCGGTCAGGGCGATCCGGTCGGTCATCGTCGTCCTCCCTCTGCCCGGCCGGCGTGGGCCGGGTCCTTCGCGATGGGGGTGGTGGCGAGCCGGGGGTGGCCGGTGGCCGACCAGACGGCGAGCGCGTCGACGGTGCCCAGGACGTCGTGCACGCGGACCCCCCAGGCGCCGGCGGCCACGGCGAGCACGCTGGTGGCGACGGTGGCGGCGGCCCGGCCGTCGGTGTCGCGGGGGGTGCCGTCGGGTGCGGCGAGCAGCCGCCCCAGGTAGGACTTACGGCTGGCCCCGAAGAGCAGGGGGAGGCCGAGTTCGAGCAGTTCCGGCAGGCGGGCGCTGAGTTCCCAGTTGTGCGCGGCGGTCTTGGCGAAGCCGAGCCCGGGATCGATCACGAGCCGGTCGGCGGCCACCCCGGCGGCCAGCGCGTCGTCGACCCGCTGGGCCAGCTCGACCCGGACGTCGGCGACCACATCGGTGTACGCGGCCAGTCCGGCCATTCCGCGCGAGTGTCCCCGCCAGTGCATCAGCACCCAGGGGCAGCCGGCGTCGCGGACCACCCGGGCCATGTCGGGGTCGGCCAGTCCGCCGGAGACGTCGTTGACCACGGCGGCACCGGCGGCGACGGCCGCCTCGGCCACCGGCGCCCGGGTGGTGTCGATGCTGACCGGCACGCCGGCGGCGGCGAGTTCCCGGATCACCGGCAGCACCCGGGCCGCCTCGGTCCGTGGGTCGACCCGGTCGGCGCCCGGTCGGGTGGACTCGCCACCGACGTCGACCAGGTGCGCACCCTCGTCGCGCAGTCGCACCCCGTGTGCGACGGCGGCGTCGAGATCCGCGTACCGGCCGCCGTCGGAGAAGGAGTCGGGCGTGACGTTGAGGACGCCCATCACCACCGGGGCCTGCGCCCGTACCAGATCGGTCACGACTAGACGGTACCGGTCGCGCCGGGGCGTCCCGGGAACCCCCACCGGCCCTCTCCACGGCCGGACTGACGTGCCGATTAGAACATGTGTACTATCGGTCTTCCGGGCCGAATCGGGTCGACTCTTCGCGGCTTGTCGCAAAGGGGGGCGGCCCGTACGCTGTGGAATTGCCCAGCATCAAGAGATGGCGAAGCCTGGAGGGAGGGCCAAAGCGGGAAAATCCCCCCAAATCTCGCCACTCTCCGTGGTGGGAGACCCGCACCGCGTCAACGACGCCGTGCACAGTGAGCACATTCCCGCCAGGCTTGCCTACTGCACCACCGCGGCGCCGCCGGCCGCGTTATGGGGAGGTTCCAGTGATCGCCTTCGAGCTGATGGAGACGACGTCGTCCGGCGTCGCGCAGGTGCTGCACACCCTGGCGACGGCGCCACTCGCCGAACCAGCCCCCAAGGGCATCGACACCAACGGTGTCGTCACCTTCTTCGCCAGCAAGATCGCTCCCATCCTGCTCGCGGTGCTCGGGGTCATCTTCATCGGGCGGGCCAGCCGGGGTGAGATCTCCAAGGTGCTCACCAGCTCGGCCATCGCGATCGTCGGGCTGGCCTTCATCGCCGGCGCGGCCACACTCTTCTTCATCGGTGACTATCTGATCGATCTGATCTTCGAATAGGCGCGGGCGAGACATGCGGCTGCGCACCGACGACGACATCTACCGGGCCCGCCTGGTCTACCTCGGGCCGCCCGGCTACACCCTTCCGGTCCACCTGCCCTACGCCCAGTACGGCCTGTTCATGCTGCTCGTACCCCTCTACATGTTCATCCACTGGCTGTTCACGTTGCAGGTCGAGCTGTTTCCCGCCTGGGAGATCGCGCTCGCCATCGTGAGCACCTCGTTCATCTTCCGGTACGTCGACCCGGACCGACCGGCGCGGATGGTCATCCGCACCGCGCTCACCGACTGGCGACGCACCCGGGAACCGGCCGCCGAGCTGCGGGACCCCCGCCTGGTCGGCAGCCGGATCAGGATCCGGGAGGAACTGGCATGACCGGGTGTACCCGCATCGGGCAGTCGGACCACATGGGTGAGGCGGTCGAATGAGTCGCTCTTCCACGCCGGGTTTCCCGGCCGGACGACACAGCGCCCCACACGGTAACCGTGCGCGCTCGTTCGACTACCCCCAGGAGGAGTTGCGGGACGACGAGCCGTACGACCCGGCCCTGCTCACCGGCCCGGGCAAGGTCGGCGTCTTCCAGGCACCCCGCCCAACCCCCGGCGGGGGCACCCCCCCGGTCGAGCCGGTCTCCGCCGCGCCGATGCTGGTGGGTGACGGCACCGACATCGACTCCCCCTTCCTCGACCTCTTCGGCGGCGGTCCACGCCCCGGCACCCCCCCGGCACCCGGTGGGCCGCCCCCCGGCACCGCCGCGCGGCGCGGCCCCGGCCGGCAGCCCCAGCCCGCCCCGCACCGAACGGCCGCCGCGTCGACGCCGCCGGCGGCGATCGAGGCGCAGGCACCTCCGGCGGCCATCGAGGCGGCCCCGCCGACCGAGCGACCGGCCCGTACCCGGGTTCCACACCAGCAGGGCGACCGGTCGGCGGTCGCCGGTGACCGGCCGACCGAACCACCGCAGCGGGCACCGCGCCGCGTCCCGGCCGAGTTGTTCCCCCGGGACACCGGCGAGCCGCTCACCGCCCGCGAAGCGGCCGAACGGGCCCGCCGGGAAGCCACCGAACGGGCCCGGGAAGCCGCCGACCGCAGCCGCCGCGAAACCGCCGAGACCGCCCGCCGGGAAGCGGCCGAGCAGGCCCGGCGGGAAGCCGTCGAACAGGCCCGCCGGGAGAGCGCCGAAGCAGCCCGACGGGAGGCGATCGCGCAGACCCAGCGCGAAGCCGCCGAACAGGCCCGACACGAGGCCGCCGAGACGGCGCAGCGGGAAGCCGCCGAGCAGGCCCGCCGGGCGGCGGCCGACGCGGCCCGGATCGAGGCCGCCGAGCGCAGCCGGCGCGAGGCCGCCGAGTCGGCCCGGCGGGACGCCGACGAACAGGCCCGAAGGGCCGCAGCGCTGACCGCTCGGCCCCGCCCCACCCCGGTGGAGTCCCCGCCGACGGCCTGGCCCGACCACGTCGAGCCGGTGTGGCCGGAGACCACCGACCCGGCCTGGCCGGAGCCGGCCGAACCGGTCCGCGTCGAGTCCGTGACCGCGCCGGCCGGCGCGCTGACCGCCGAACCGACCCGGCGTGCACTCGTCGAGCCCGACCCCACCGAACCCGGCCCCCGCGAACTGGCCGCGCCGAGGCAACGTGCGGCGAGCCGCCGGACCGAGGCGACCAAGCCCGTCCGGGTACGCCCCCCAAAGATCAAGTTCGGTGACCGGGACCCCTCGATCGACCTGGCGATCACCGAGATCGCCGGGCACCTGACCTTCACCCCCAACACGGTCACCGCCTGGTACTGGCTCCCCGAGGTCCGGTGGGCGTTCCGCCCTGACGCCGAACGCGAGGCGCTGCTCTCCGCGATCTCCGAGCAGTACGCCGGCCTGGCCGGTTTCCGGCTGCACCTGCGCCGCACCACCCGGCCGTTCCCGGCCGACGAGTGGGCCCGCACCATCGACGCGCACACCGCGTCACCGCTGCCCGACGTCCCCGGCACGCCCGGCTGGGCCGACCACCTGGTCGCCGCACAGCAGCACCTGATGTCGGTCAACCACGCCGAGGGGCAGACCTACCTGGGGGTCACCTTCGCCCGTCGCTCGCTCGGCGACTCCCTCACCGAACGCCTGCTGCGCGCCTTCGGCAGGGGCACCGCCGACGGGGAGCGTCGCAAGCTGGGCCGCACCGTCGAGCAGTTCGACGAGGTGCTGGGCAGCTTCGGCATGCGGGGTCGGCGGGTCACCGCACAGGAGCTGGAGTGGTTGCTCTACCGCTCGGTGGCGCTGTGCATGGCCCCGCCCGGCACGCTCTCCCCGGTGACCAACGGGCGGTGGGAACGCGGTGACCTGCTCGCCCTCACCGAACAGGTCGAGCGGTACCGCACCCCGTACGGCACCACGGTCAAGCTGGTCAACCGGATGACCGGGGAGGAACGGCACGTCGCCGTGCTCGCGGTCGGCCGGATGGAGCCGTTGGAGATCCCCGAACGGCACGAACCGTGGCTGCACTTCCACGAGCGGCTGCCCTGGCCGATGGAGATCTCCACCCGGGTCGACATCCTCGGCTCCGGTGACTCCTTCCGTAACCTCGAACACCGGCTGCGGATGATCCGCTCGCAGCAACTCGACTACGCCGAACACGGCATCGACGCCCCACCCGAGCTGGAACGGCTCGCCAAGCGGGCGCTGGTGATCGGTGACGAGATGACCACCGGCCTGCCGGTCGACTCCGCCCGGGCGCACGGCTGGCACCGGATCGCCGTCGGCGGCCGCACCCGCGAGGAGTGCATGGAACGGGCCCGCCGGCTCATCCAGCTCTACTCCCGCGAGCTGCGCATCTCGCTGCAACACCCCAAGAACCAGGACTGGTTGGCCCGGGAGTTCATCCCCGGCGAGCCCATCGCCAACACCGGCTACGTCCGCCGGATGCCGGTGCCGCTGCTGGCCGCCGCACTCCCCCAGGCGGCGTCCACCGTCGGTGACCGGCGGGGCGACCTGATCGGTCGTACCGCCGGGACCTGCCGCCGGCCGGTCTTCCTCGACCTGCACTTCCCGATGGAGGTACGCGAGCGCTCCGGCCTCGCCGTCTTCGTCGCCGAACCCGGCGGTGGCAAGTCGACGCTGCTCGGCGCGCTCGGCTACCTGGCCGCCCGGCGGGGGGTCCAGGTCACCCTGCTCGACCCGTCCGGCCCGTTGGCCCGGCTCTGCGCCATGCCCGAACTCAAGCCGTACGCCCGGGTGCTCAACCTGACCGGCTCGGAGCCGGGGACGCTGGCCCCGTACGCGCTCATCCCCACCCCGCTGCGCAGCGAGTTCAACAGCGGCGCGGCGGGTGACCGCGAGTTCGAGATCGCCGTCTCCAACGCCCGGGCCGAGCGACGCATGCTGGTGCAGGACATCTGCATGATGCTGGTGCCACCGCAGGTGGCCAGGGAGGCGTCCACCGCCACCCTGTTCCGGCACGCGGTACGCCAGGTGCCCGCCGAGGAGACCTCCACCCTCGACGACGTGGTCACCTGCCTGCAGGGGCTCGACGACGACGCCGGCCGGGAACTGGCCCACCTGCTGCTCGACACCGCCGAGATGCCGCTGGCCATGCTCTTCTTCGGCCGCCCGCCGGAGGGGCTGCTCGGTGCCGACGCGGCGCTCACCGTGATCACCATGGCCGGTCTCCGACTGCCCGACCTCAAGATCGAACGCGAGTACTGGTCGGCCGAGGAGGCGCTGGCGCTGCCGATGCTGCACACCGCGCACCGTCTCGCCGTACGCCGCTGCTACGGCGGGTCGATGTCCTCCCGCAAGCTCGTCGGCCTGGACGAGGCGCACTTCATGGAGGGCTGGCGCTCCGGCCGGTCCTTCCTGGTCCGCCTCGCCCGCGACTCCCGCAAGTGGAACCTCGCCGCCCTGGTCGCCTCACAGAACCCCAAGGACATCCTCGGCCTCGACGTCCAGAACCTCGTCTCCACCGTCTTCGTCGGCCGGATCGCCGAGGACACCGAGATCGCCTCCGAGGCGCTCCGGCTGCTCCGGGTTCCGGTCGACGACGGCTACGAGGCCACCCTGGCCTCCCTGTCCGCCGTCGACACCACCTCAGCCACCCGGCTCGGCTTCCGCGAATTCGTCATGCGGGACGTCGACGGCCGGGTGCAGAAGGTCCGGGTGGACGTGTCGTACGTCGAGGGGCTGCTGGACCACCTCGACACCACCCCCGCCGCAGCCGCTCAGGCCGCCGGGATACTACCGACCGTCCTGGCTGATCTGGAGGCGTGACAATGGCGAGGACCCGGGCACGGATCACGGCGCTCCTCCTCGCACTCGGCGTACTCGCCGGTGCCACGATCGCCTGGCCGGTGATCGGGGCCACACCGGCGTACGCCGCGACATCCGTGACGGCACAGGCCGCAGCGGATCTCTGCACCACCAAAGAGTGGCAGGCCGACTTCCGCGCCTGCGTGAAGAAACTGAAGCAGGTCAGCGAAACCGAGGTGGACTGCCGCAAGCCACCGGTTCCCTCAGCCCCCGACTCCGGGCTGGCCGGCTGGTTCGCCTCCCGGCCCGACGCGTCGAAGCTCCCCGGGCCGAAGGGCCTCTACAGCGACTACGGCTACGGCGGCTACAGCTTCAACACGTACGACGTCGATGGTGGCTGCGCCTCCACTGTCCTGCATCCGGACTACAAGTTCACCACGACCGTCGCCAACGGCGAACTGATGATGGCCACTGCGGTGGTTGGTGCCTCGAACGCGCTCCGGGAGCGCGCCTGGGATCCACGGTCGATGTGGAACTGGGCGGACCCACTGGTGGAGAAAGCGACCAAGGCCGTCTACCAGAAGGTGTTCAGCGTCTTCGGTATCGTGACGCTCTGCGTGGTGGGCCTCTACCTGCTCTGGCGTTCCCGTCAGTCAGACATGAGCAACGCGATGACCACCGCTGGCTGGGCCCTGCTGGTGATGGTCGCGGTGACCGCGCTGGCGGCCTGGCCGGTGAAGTCCGCCAACATAGCTGACGGCACCCTCATCACCTCCCTCGGCGTCGTACACGACGCCGTCGGACCTGCGACCCGTGACATTCCACCGGACCGATGCGTCCTACCGAACCCGGATGCATGCGTGGACAAACGGCCTCCTGCCGTCCGTGCCAGCGACACCGCCACCGAATCGATGTTGTACCGCAACTGGCTACGTGGGGTCCTCGGTTCGGCGGACAGTGAGACCGCGCAGAAGTACGGGGCGGCCCTCTACGACGCCAAGTCGCTCTCCTGGGAGGAGGCGGAAAAGCTCCGGCAGAACCCCGCCACCCGTGAGGCCACCATCAAGGCCAAGCAGCAGCAGTGGATGACGGTCGCCGAGCAGATCAAGGCCGAGGATCCCGAGGCGTACGAGTATCTCCAGGGCAGCCGGGACATGGACCGGATCGGTTCCGGGTTCATCGCGGTGCTCGCCTCTCTACTCTTCGCCATGTTCGACCTCACCGCCTCCTTGCTGGTACTGCTCGGATTCATGATCTTCCGGTGGGCGGTCATCGCCGCGCCGATCCTGGGCACGATCGGCCTACTCCGCCCGGCCAGCGCCGGGTTGCGGCGACTCGCAAATGCCGTCGTCGCCGCCGTCTTCAACATCGCCATCTTCGGCACCGGGGCGGCGATCTACCTGTTCGCCGTCGACCTGATCATGAGCACCCCCACCCTGCCGGGCTGGCTTCAGGTGGTGCTGGTCTGGCTCTGCGGTGTGGTCGGTTGGTTGTTGCTCCGGCCCTACCGGAGGATCACCCAGCTCGGCGGCAAGGACAGTAGTGAGGCGGTCGGCTCGGCCGGGTCGTGGCACCGCCGGTTCTTCCGGGACATGCGCGTCGCCGCCCGCCTCGACGTGGCCGAGCCGGGAGGTACGGCCGAGCCGAAGCTCACCCGGCGGCGCGGGGCCGCGCTGGAACCGGTCACCCTGCGTCCTGAGGCCAGACGCGAGGACCCCAGCCACTCCACGGTCAGCACGCCGGCGCAGCGGGAACGCCCGGATGGACGCGAGCGCGCCGACGAGACCGAGGCGAAGCCACCGTCGCGGGAGACCAGCCGGCCGACGGCCGCACCCCGCCCCCGGCGCCGCACCCCGGCGAGCTGGACCGAGCCGGACGTACCGGAGGAGGCCCCGTCCTTCGTGGTCTACCGACCCGACTCGGCCGCACCCGCAACGACACCCGCGAAGCCCAGCCCCCGTATACGCTCCGAGGCCAGGTGACGCGATGCGGCGAGCAGTCGAATTCCTCTTCACGCGACTCATCCGGTCGCGGCTCGGCATCGCACTCGTGATCGCCGTGCTGGTGCTCGGGGTGATCGGCACGGCCCGCCTGGTAGCCGGTCCCGATGACCTCAGAGCGGGACTCAGCAGCCGCCCACGGGAACCCATCACCACCGTCGATCCGGAAGAGGGTGACGACGGGGTCATCGCCACGCCGTCCCCGGAGTCACCGCGTACCCGACCCGGTGAGTTGACTCCCGAGCAGACGGCCACCCGGTTCACCACTGCCTGGCTGGGCGGGTCCACCACCACTGCCGAGCAGTGGCAGGCGGCTCTACGGCCGATGTCGACGCCGGAACTCACCGAGAAGTTGACCGGTGCCGACCCGGCCGGGGTGCCTGCTGTCAAGATCGCCGGCGCTCCGACGCTGCGTCCCCGGACAGCGGTCTTCGCGGAGGTTCTGGTTCCCTTGGAGGGCGGACGGCTGCGGCTGGAACTGGTTGCACCCGACGGCCATTGGTTGGTGGATGCCGTGGACTGGGAGCGGGAATGACTGCCGAGCTGTCACCGACCGGAGCCCCACGCCGCCGGGTCCGGGTAGGTGCCGTCGCCGCCGCACTGACCGGCGTTTTCGCGCTGCTCTGCTGTGGTGGCGGCAGCGCCGCGTTCTTCCTGACCAATCTCGGTGGCGACCAGGAGACCCTGGTGTCGAACGAGCAGCAGTGCGATGACGAGCACCGGGTCAGTGTTACCGGCAAGATGCCCCGGATGTCGGTGTACGGGGCCACTCAGATGCGTAATGCCGCAGTCATCATCAAGGTCGGTCAGGAGATGAAGGTTCCGCCCCGGGGCTGGGTGATCGCGGTGGCCACGGCGATGCAGGAGTCGGCGTTGCGCAACCTGTCCAACAGCACCGTCGCCGGTTCCCGCGGCATTCCGAACGAGGGTGTCGGGTCTGACCACGACTCCCTCGGCCTGTTCCAGCAGCGGGCCGGCTGGGGCAGCGTGACCCAACGGATGAGCCCCGACTACGCGGCCCGCAAGTTCTACGAAAAGCTGCTGAAGCTCGACGGTTGGGAGCGGATGCCCCTGACCCGGGCCGCGCAGAAGGTGCAGATCAGCGCCTACCCCGACGCGTACGCAAAGCACGAGGACATCGCCAGTCAGATCGTCAACGCGCTGGCAGGTGGTGCCGCCCGGACGGTCCAGATCGCCGACCGGCCGGTGTGTGACCGGGCCTCCGCGCGGACCATCGCCGCTTCCGGATGGACCGCACCGATCGAGGGCGGGGTCGGCTCCGGCTTCCGTACCGCGAGTCGACCGCGACACAACGGCGTAGACATCGGCGCACGCAAGCGAACCGAGATCCATGCCGCTGCCACCGGCCGGGTGCTCGTTGCCCGCTGCGATCCGGACCACGATGGCAATCTCAGCTGTAATGTCGACGGCTTCCCCGGAAAGGGGGGGTGTGGCTGGTTCGTCGACATCCTGCACGCCGGTGGCTTCGTCAGCCGCTACTGCCACATGATCGAAAAGCCGCGGGTGACCCCAGGGCAGCTCGTCAAGGCCGGTGAGGTGATCGGCCTGGTGGGTAGCAGTGGCAACTCCTCCGGCCCACACCTGCACTTCGAGGTGCACGTCGACAGTGACCGCAGCTTCGCCGGTGGGATCAACCCGGTGCCGTTCATGCGGCAACGTGGTGCACCGCTGAACGGCTCGGCATGAGACCGACGCGACGATGAGCGGACCGCTGCCGGACCCCTTCGCCGGCCAGCCCGACTGGGCGCCGCTACCGCCGAGACCGATAGAGATCGTTCCCGCCACCAGCCGGGTCGAGCTTCGTGGCCGCCGCGTCCTCGTCGGGCTTCCGGGCCTCGGGTGGCGGGGAGACCTACGCGCCGACGAACGGGTGGTGCAGGGCAGCCGCACCTATGTGCCGATCATTCCCGAACACGAGTGGTACCGGGCAGAGTCTGACCAGGTCGAAGTTTTCGCCCCGCTCGTCCCCGTGGAACGGGTCTGGGTGGAGACTCTCGGGGCCCGCCCATCGGCCACTGATGCTGCTCGTGGCCAGGGAATTCGTCTGGTCTCCCTGGACGGACCGACACACCCCGCCCCCACCCCGGTCTTCGAGACGGATGCGGTCAACGGACGACGGGTGGTGCACGTCGAGGACGCTACGGAACGCCGTGATCTTCGCGCGGTGACCGAGTCGTACTCGGGTGCCGACGGCGACATCTGCGTGCGGGTCACTCCGGAACTGGAGTGGTACCGCTGGGCCTGGCGCGGACAGCCGCCCACCACCCTCGAGGTTCCGGTCCACCTGCTGTGGATCGAATGAACTAAAACTTCTTCGTGGCTTCGCAGACTCTCCAATGGTCTTTGAGTCGGGTTTGAAAGCGCCAACGTTGCCGGTCGGTCTGGGAGATGCCGTCGACGGCGGCTGAGAGAATAAGGTCGGTCTCCACTTGCGCACTTTCGCCCTCTCGTTTGATCAAGAGGGCACCCCAACTGACCGTGAGGGTGGTCGCGAAACGGCGCTCCCTGTCGCGTAGGTCGTCACGTAGGGCTCGAAGTTCGGCAAGGCCGTCTGGGTTCCCCTCGCAAACAAGGAGTTCTGCGCGGGTGTCGTTCTCATTGACCAGAAACTCGCGAAGGTAGTTGTCCACCACTACGTCCGGGGCGCTGCGGTCGGGGGTGGCCGCCCGCTCGTACAGCACGTAGCCGGTCACTCCCGCCCCCACACAGAGCAACGCCAACACCCCGCCGACGACGGTGAGGACGGTCCGGAGCCGGCGAGGCCGACGCGGCGGCACCGGCAGCGGCGCAGGGGGTGCCGACTGGTCCGGTGGGGTCCGCTGCGCCGGTACGCGGGACACCTGGGAACCGGCGGGGGGCTGCACTGATTCCACCCCCTGAGGCTATCGGCTGGCCGCCTCGTACCCAATGCCCCGGAAGCTGCAGATCGTGACAGGACGACCCCGACAGGTGAGAGTTCTCCACCATTCGCGACAAGCCCGGCGCATCGCCGTCGTGCATCCCGGGGGAGCGGCCCGGGCTGGGATACGGTCTGCAGTCGGGGGTATCCAACCTCGAAGGAGGGGTGGACACGCCTCGGAAAGAGGGGTGGACGCGGTGGCCGGTCCGAAGGCTCGTACGAACCGCGCCGCAGCCCTGCACCGTCGGGCCGCCGCCACCGTCGCCGCGGCCACCGTCGTCCTCGACGAGATCCGTCCCGCCCCCGCTGACCAGCGTCGCCAGTACGAACTGGCGGACCGGCTGCGCAGCGCCGCCGCCCTGCTCGCACCGGGGTGGGCCGGTGTCCCGCTGGAGACCGTGTCGGCGGACGCCCCGTGTGGTGAGGACAATCCGCCCTTCGTGCGGATCGGGGTGGCGGCCCCGTTGGAGGACGCCCGGTTCCCGGCCCTGGTGCCGTTGTTCGGGTCGGGGCACCTGACGCTCGACGCGGACGCCCGGGACCTGCGGGTGCGCGGCCTGCTACGGGCCGTACTGCTGCGGGTGCTGGCGGCCATCCCCGCAGGTTGCCTGCTGGTGCGCGGCGTCGACGGCACCACCAGCCGGCCCGGCGCGGGCGTCGCCCCGGGCGGTAGCCGGGGCGACGGTGTCGGGTCGGGGGGCGACGGCGTCTTCGCCCCGTTCGCGGCGCTGGTCGACGCGGGTCTGCTGCCGCCTCCGGCGGCGGACGTGGCCGGGCTCCGGTCGGTGCTGACCGAGGCAGAGCAGTGGGTGTCTCCGGGTGCCGGTCGTCCCCGTCGGCACGACCGGACCCTGTTGCTGGTGATCGCCGGGTTGCCCGAGTCGACCGGGTCGAGCGACCTGGACCGGATCGTGGCGCTGGCCGAGCGCGGCCGGGGTGCCGGTCTGCACCTGGTGGTGGCTGGTTGGCCGGTACTGGGTCGGCCGCCGTTGCCACAGGCCACGCCGGTGCGGCTGCGCACCTCGTACGCGCTGGTGGGTGATCCGCCGGGCAGTCCGTTCAGCGGACCGGGCACCGAGTCACCGGGTGGGCTGAACTGTCCCGTCCTCGTCGATGACGATCCCGGTCCGGAGCTGATCGGGGCGGTGTGTCGTCGGCTGGCCGACCAGGTGGAGGCGGGTTCCCGGTTGGGTCTGGCCGAGTTGTTGCCACCCGGGGACGCCCAGCTGTGGACGACCGCGTCGGTCGACGGACTGTCCACCACGGTCGGGGATGCCGGCGGCCGGCCGGTCACCGTGGGCTTCACCGAGTTGACCCCGCACTGGTTGGTCAGTGGCCGGTCGGACGCGGGTCGGTCGGCGTTCCTGACCACCGCCCTGCTCGGCCTGACCGCCCGGTACGGCCCGGACGAACTGGCGCTGTACCTGGTGGACCTGGGCGACGGCGAGTCGTTCGTGGAGTTCCTCCAGACCGAACGGGACCGGTCGTGGTTGCCGCAGGTCCGCGCGGCGGGGATGGCTGCCGACCCGGAGTACGTCCGGGACCTGTTCGACCAGTTGGCGGCGGAGATCCACCGACGGGAGGAGGCGGCGGCGCGGGCCGGTGGTCAGCGGTTCGCGGAGCTGCGTGACCATCAGATGCTGCCCCGCATCGTCTGTGTCCTCGACAATTTTCCGCTGTTGTTGTCGGATCGGGATCCGGTGGCTGCCGAGGTGCTGGCCCGGTTGGACGGGCTGGCCCGCTCGGGGCGGGGGTACGGCGTCCACCTTGTCCTGGCCGGGGCGGGTGACCTGGGTGTCGGTGCGGGGTCGGCCCCCCGGGACTCGGTGCTGGGGCAGTTCCCGGTGCGGGTGGCGCTCGCCGGGGGCAGTGCGGTGCTGATGCCGACCAACGATGCCGCCGCCGGTCTGGCGGTGGGCAGCGCGGTGGTGAACACCGCCGGTGGGCTGGGTGGTCCACGCGGCGCGACCCGGGGGCACGAGCGGTTGGTCCGGTTCCCCGATCCGCACGACGCCCCGGAGGTGGTCGAAGGGCTGCGGCGTCGCCTGTTCGCGGCGCGGCCGGAGGGTGCCGTACCGCCGGTGGTGTTCGCCGGGTGGGCCCGGCCGTTGCTCGGTAACGACCCACGGATGCGGGCCGCCGTCGCCGGGCGGTCCGGTGCCCCGGCGGCGCTGCTGGGTCGGGCGGTCGACGTGGCACGGACGACCGTGGCGGTGCCGCTGGGTCCGGTGGCCGGGCGCAACCTGGCGGTGCTCGGGCCGGGCCTGGCGGCGGCGGCGCTGCTGGCGACGGCCGCCCGGAGCGTCGCCGCGCACCACCCGCCGGGCGGCGCGGAGTTCGTGGTCGCCGCGCTGGCCGAGGGGTCCGCCCCGCTGGCCGCCGCGCTCGCCGCCGAGTTGGGTGGGTGTCACCGCGTGTCGACGGTGGACGGGCCGGGCCTGCTGACCGCTTCCACCGGCACCGGCCCGACCTATTTCGTGGTGTTCGGGGTGGACGTACCCACCGCGGAGGAGCTGCCGCCGGAGCGGCTGCGCACGCTGCTGCGGGAGGGCCCACCGGCGGGTCGGCACCTGTTGGGCTGGTGGCGGACGGTTCCGCCGTTCGCCGGGTTGGTGGAGCCGGACGACGAGGTGGGCAAGCTGGCTGCGGTCGCCACCGTCGACGTGCCTGGTGCGCAGCTCGCTCCGCTTTTCGGCCATCCGGTGCAGTGGCGTCCCCGACCGGCCCGGGTGGTCCTCTGGGACAGTGCCGACGACCGGGGCACCGTCCTGGTGCCGTTCGCCGACGAGGAGGAAACCTCGTGACCGACCGCGCGGGGAACGGATACGGCCTGACCGCGAGGAACCGACCGCCACGGGGGCCGCAGCTGTGCGACCGCGAGGGGGACCTGAGGTGACCGACCGCGAGGGGGACCTGGCCGTGACCTGTCATGCGGAGCGTCGGGCGTGAGCATCGATGACGCGGTGACGGTGGCGCCGGTCCGGCAGCGGCCCGCCGGTGAGCCGGCCCCGTCGATGACCGCAGCCTGGACCGAGTATCTGGCCGCCGCCCGCCAGCTCGACGGGGTACGCCGGGGTGCGGCGACGGCTGCCGCGGCGCAGTCCCGCGCCGTGGAGGCGGCCCGTGCGGAGTTGGCCGAGGTACGCGCCCGGTTGGTGCCGCAGCAGGCGAGACTGCGCGAGTTGGGCGTACCGGCGATCTCGTTGGCCCCGACGCCGCCGGAGCTGACCGAGGCCACCAGGGTGATGCTGGGCGGTCCGGCGGCGGTGCTGGCCGGACTGCGTACGGCCCAGGGCTGGGTGGAGGGCGCGGACGCGGCGTTGGCCGCGCGCGGTGCGCCGCGTCCGGCGGCCTGGCCACCCCGGTGGCGCAACCTGCTGGTGTACGGTCCGCTGGCGCTGATCGTGCCGGTGGTGCAGTTGGTGCTGTTCCTGACGGTCGACTCCGGCCCGGTGAGCGTGGCGGCGCTGCTGGTGGGTCTGCCGATGCCGGCGGCGGCGTTCGCGGCCGGCTGGGTCGGGATCAGCCAGCTGTTCCCCCCGGGACCGGACGGGAGGTGGGAGCGTACCCCCCGGCTGGGGCTGCTGACCTGCCTGGTGCCGGCGGTGGTGACCACCGCCGGGATCATGCTGGCCCTGCTGGCCGGCTGACCCCCGGCCCCGGCCCGCACCCCGGCTCAGGGCTCAGGGCTCAGGGCTCAGGGCTCAGGGCTCAGGGCTCAGGGCTCAGGGCTCAGCGGGGGATGATCAGTGACATCGCCTCGGCGCGGGACTTCGCGTCGTGCTGGAGCACGCCGCGCACGGCCGAGGTGATGGTCTTGGCGCCGCTCTTCTGGATGCCGCGCATGGCCATGCACATGTGCTCGCATTCGAGTATCACGATGACGCCGCGCGGTTGCAGTCGGCTCATCAGCAGGTCGGCGATCTGCGAGGTGAGCCGCTCCTGCACCTGCGGGCGGCGGGCGAAGACCTCGACCAGTCGGGCCAGCTTGGACAGGCCGGTGATCCGGCCGTCGGGGCCGGGGATGTAGCCGATGTGCGCGCTGCCCCGGAACGGCAGCAGGTGGTGCTCACAGAGGCTCATCACGTCGATGTCCCGGACGAGTACCAACTCCTCGTGGTTGGCCTCGAAGGTGGTGCTGAGCACCTGGGCCGGGTCGACCCGCAGGCCGGCGAAGAGTTCGGCGTACGCCCGGGCGACCCGGGCCGGGGTCTGCTGGAGACCGTCCCGGTCCGGGTCCTCGCCGACGGCGATGAGGATCTCGCGGACCGCCTTCTCGATCCGGCCGAGGTCCATGGTGTCCTCGATCGGGCGACCGTTGAGCTTGCCGCTGATCAGTCGGGCGGCGACGTGGTCGAGCGCCTCGTCACCGGGCTCGGTGGACGAGGCGGCCAGCCCCGCGTTGTCGGGGCTGGCCGCGGCGTCGGTGTTCAGTGCAGACCGTCCGAGTTGTTCGAGGAGCCGCCGACGGAGATGCCGTCCGCGGTGGCTTGCGCCTTGAGCTTCTCCTTCTCGGCCGGGGTGAGCACCGGCGGCTCGGTGGAGGGCAGGCGCTTGCCGAAGCCGTTGTACGGGGCCATCGGCGGGCGCTTGACCACCCGGGAGCAGATCCGGGCCATGTCGGCGGTGGAGAGGGTTTCCTTCTCCATCAGCTCCAGGACCATGTTGTCCAGGACGTCCCGGTATTCCACCAGGATCTCCCAGGCCTCGTCGTGGGCCAGCTCGATCAGGGCCCGCATCTCGCCGTCGATCTCGGCGGCGACCGAGTCGGAGTAGTCCCGCTCGTGGCCCATGTTGCGGCCGAGGAACGGCTCGTCCCCGCTGGTGCCGTACTTGATCGCGCCGAGCTTCGAGCTCATGCCGTACTGCGTGATCATCGCGCGGGCCAACTGGGTGGCCTTCTCGATGTCGTTGCCGGCGCCGGTGGTGGGCTCGTGGAAGACGAGTTCCTCGGCGGCCCGACCGCCCAGCGCGTACGCCAGGGTGTCGATCATCTCGGCCCGGGTCTGGGTGTACTTGTCCTCGGTCGGCAGGACCAGGGTGTGCCCCAGCGAACGACCCCGGGACAGGATGGTCACCTTGTGCACCGGCGCGGCGTGCGGCAGCGCCCAGGCGACCAGCGCGTGCCCACCCTCGTGGTACGCGGTGATCTTCTTTTCCTGGTCGCTCATCACCCGGGTCCGGCGCTGCGGCCCGGCGATCACCCGGTCGATCGACTCCTCCAGCGAGTCGTTGCTGATCGCCCGCTGTTCCTTGCGGGCGGTGAGCAGCGCGGACTCGTTGATCACGTTGGCCAGGTCGGCCCCGGAGAAGCCGGGGGTACGCCGGGCGACCGCGTCGAGGTCGACGTCGGGGGTGAACGGCTTGCCCTTGGCGTGCACCCGCAGGATCGCCTTGCGGCCCTCCATGTCGGGGGCGTCGACGGGGATCTGCCGGTCGAACCGGCCCGGACGCAGCAGCGCCGGGTCGAGGATGTCCGGTCGGTTGGTGGCGGCGATCAGGATGACCCCGCCCTTGGTGTCGAAGCCGTCCATCTCGACGAGCAGCTGGTTGAGGGTCTGCTCCCGCTCGTCGTGGCCGCCGCCCATGCCGGCGCCACGGTGCCGGCCCACGGCGTCGATCTCGTCGACGAAGACGATCGCCGGGGCGTTCGCCTTGGCCTGCTCGAAGAGGTCGCGGACCCGGCTGGCGCCGACACCGACGAACATCTCCACGAAGTCCGAGCCGGAGATCGAGTAGAACGGCACCCCGGCCTCGCCGGCGACGGCGCGGGCCAGCAGCGTCTTACCGGTACCGGGCGGGCCGAAGAGCAGTACGCCCTTCGGGATCTTGGCGCCCAGGGCCTGGTATTTCGCGGGGTTCTGGAGGAAGTCCTTGATCTCGTGGAGTTCCTCCACCGCCTCCTCGGCCCCGGCCACGTCCGCGAAGGTCGTCTTCGGGGTGTCCTTGGTGATCATCTTCGCCTTGGACTTGCCGAAGTTGAGCACCCGGGAGCCGCCGCCCTGCATCTGCGACATGAAGAACAGCAGCAGGAGCACGAGCAGCGCGATGGGCAGCAGGTTGACCAGCAGGCTCACCCAGATGCTGTCGGACGACACCTTGGCGTCCGCCGGGCCGGTGACCCGGTTGGCCGCCTTGGCATCGAGGACCTCGTTCCAGACCTGCTCGCCGGCCTGGTAGGGGAACTGGGCCTCGATCCGGTCGGTCGTGGTGTCGCCGAACTTGGTCTTCTCGGCCAGGTTGAGCTGGAGCGTCTGCTCCTTGTCCTGGAAGACGACCTTGTTGATCTTGGCGGTGTGCAGTTGGTCGAGCGCAACGGAAGTGTCCACCCGGTGGTAGCTGGGACCAGCGGTGAACAGCTGACTGAGCACAACGGCGCCGAGGATGACCAGGATGATCCAGACCACCGGTCGGCGGAAGAAACGCGTACGTTCCATGCTGTTGTCGAGCGCCGAGGCGCCCGCATCCTCCTGATCGACGTCCTGACCGTCTGAATGGTGTCGCCGCCGGAGGCGGCGTCGAGCCGCCGTGCGGGCCGGCCTCGACCCCGGGGCGCGCGAACTGCCGCACCGCGGTCATTCGACGGTACACCGTGCGCGCCAGGTGCGAGCTTGCGAGCCCCGCAGTCGGGCACATTCGTGACCCCGAGTTGCGAGCCTGCGAGCCCGGCGCCCGCGTGGACGGCGAACCGGGGTCTCAGCCGACGTGGCGGGGAACTGCGCACCGGCTCCGTCGACCGCCCGGTCACGCGGGTCGGGGTGCCGGGCGCGGAGCTGCCCCCACGCCACCCGTCCCTACCGTAGTCGGATTGGCTGGGAGCCCGCTGAACGTCCGCTCGATGACGACCGATACGAGCGGAAGTTCAGGCCCGGGCGTAGACCTCGGGCTTGAGCACACCGACGTACGGCAGCTCGCGGTAGCGCTCACCGAAGTCCAGGCCGTAGCCGACCACGAACTCGGTGGGGATGTCGAAGCCGACGTACTTCACCGGGACCGTGACCTTCACCGCCTCCGGTTTACGGAACAGGGCCACCACCTCGACGCTGGCCGCCGACCGGGACTCCAGGTAGCGCAGCAGCCAGGACAGGGTCAGGCCGGAGTCGACGATGTCCTCGACCACCACCACGTGCCGACCGGCGATGTCCCGGTCCAGGTCCTTGAGGATGCGCACCACGCCGGAGGAGGTGGTGCCCTGGCCGTACGAGGAGATGGCCATGAAGTCCAGCTCCACGGGTGGACCCTGGCGGCCCAACGCCCTGGCGAAGTCGGCCATGAACATGACCGCGCCCTTGAGTACGCAGACGAGCAGGAGCCCGTCGGTGACCCCGGCATAGTCCGCCGAGACCTGCTTGGCCAGCTCCGCCGTTTTCTCGCGGATCTGTGCCTCGGAGATGATCACGTGATCGATGTCGGCGTCGTACCAGGAGCCGTCAGCCATGCTCCTAGCCTGCCGTACGCCGGCCGACCCGCGTCGGCGGGGCCGCACCTTTCGGCGCGACCCCGCCACGGTTTTTTCCGGCACACCGGGAGCAACCACCTCAGCAGGCGCGGGACCGCCAGCGGCGACCGTCCTCGGTGGGCTTCCAGTCGGCGGAGTCACGGGTGTCGGCGGTCAGGCCGACCGCCGAGGCGACGGCCAGCGCGACGATGAAGAGCAGGAACAACAGGAACTGCATGGCGGCGCTCACTTTCCGGGGATCTGAGTGGTTTTCGCCGCCGGCGCGCACCGGACTGCTACCAGTTTCCGCCCCCACGCCAGCCCCGGACAGTGGCAGCAATGCCATACCCCCTCGATTTTCTGCCACTCCTGCGGTTACCCTCGTCACATGATCCGATCGGTGGCCGTCATCGCACTGGACCAGGTGGCCGTCTTCGAGCTGGGCGTGCTCACCGAGGTCTTCGGCACCGACCGCACCGACGACGGTTTCCCCGGCTACCGGTTCACCGTCTGCACCGCCGACGGCGACCCGGTGCGCACCGCCTCCGGCTTCGGCCTCACCCCGCACGCCGACCTCGCCCCGGTCGACGACGCCGACCTGGTCGCGGTGCCCGCGTACACCCACGGCGACGGTGAGCTGCCCGAGGCGGTGCTGGCCGCGCTGCGCCGCGCTGCCGACCGGGGGGCGTACGTGTTCAGCGTCTGCTCCGCGGCGTTCGTGCTCGGTGCGGCCGGCCTGCTCGACGGCCGGGAGTGCACCACCCACTGGAAGTACGTCGACGAGCTGCAACGCCGCCACCCCTCGGCCCGGGTCCGGTGCGACAGCCTCTACGTGGCCGACGGGCCGGTGCTGACCAGCGCCGGCACCGCCGCCGGCATCGACGCCTGCCTGCACCTGGTACGCCAGGAACACGGTTCGGGCACCGCCACCCGGCTCGCCCGGCGGATGGTGGTCCCCCCGCACCGCGACGGCGGCCAGTCCCAGTACGTCGAGGCGCCGATCCCGGCCACCCCCGACGCCCCCACCCTCGAACCGGTGCTGAGCTGGCTGGTGGGGCACCTGGACCGGCCGACCACCGTGGACGAGCTGGCCGCCCGCGCCGGCATGTCACCGCGGACATTCGCCCGCCGGTTCCGGGCCGAGACCGGCACCACTCCGCACGACTGGCTCACCAACCAGCGGGTGCTGCTGGCCCGTCGGCTGCTGGAGGAGACCCGGCTCAGCGTGGAGAGCGTCGCCGCCCGCTCGGGGTTCCCCGACGCCGCCGCCCTGCGCCACCACTTCGCCCGCCGGGTCGGCACCACCCCGCAGGGCTACCGCACCACCTTCCGCGACCGGGTCCCCACCGCCTGAGCCGCCGCCCCCGGGGGCAGCGCCGGGGTCAGTAGCCCAGCGCCGCGCCGTCGACCCGGGGCTCCGCGCCGACCACCCAGCCGCCGGCCGGGTCACGCCACAGCGCCTGGCCGTACCCGAAGACCGACGGCTCGTCGGCGACGGTGACCTCGTGGCCCCGGGCGCGCAACCCCGCGACCAGGCCGGGTTCCGCCGCCAGGGCCGGCTCGACGAGCAGGGTCCGGCCGGCGTGCCAGTACCAGCGGGGGGCGTCCAGGGCGGCCTGCGGATCGAGGCCGGCGTCGACGGTCGCGGCGACCAGTTGGACGTGCCCCTGCGGCTGCATGTGCCCGCCCATCACCCCGAACGGCCCGACCGGTGCCCCGTCGCGGGTCAGGAAGCCCGGGATGATCGTGTGGAAGGGCCGCTTGGCCGGCCCCACCACGTTGGGATGACCCGGGTCGAGCCGGAAACCGGTGCCCCGGTTCTGCAGGACGAAACCGTGGCCGGGCAACACCACCCGGGAACCGAACCCCAGGTAGGTGGACTGGATCAGGCTGACCATCAGCCCGTCGGCGTCGGCCGTGCAGAGGTAGACGGTGCCGCCCCGCTCGGGCGTGCCGGCCACCGGGTCGCCGGCCCGGTCGGTGAGCAGCGCCCGCCGCGCCGCCAGGTAGCCCGGGTCGAGCAGGCCGGCGGTCGGCACGTCGGCCCGGTCCGGGTCGGCCACGTGCGCGTGCGCGTCGGCGAAGCCGAGCTTCACCGCCTCCACCTGGCGGTGCACCCGGTCCACCGGGTCGGCGACCGGGTCGAGCCCGTCGAGGACGCCCAGCGCCTGCAGCGCCGCCAGCCCCTGCCCCGGCGGCGGCAGCTCCCACACCTCGTGCCCCCGGTAGCTGACGCTGACCGGGTCGACCCAGGTCGAGGTGTGCGCGGCCAGGTCGGCGGCGGTGAGGAAGCCACCGGTCCGGGCGGCGTGCCGGTCCAGCTCGTCCGCGATCGCACCCCGGTAGAAGTCCTCCGCGCCGGTGGCGGCGATCAGCCGCAGCGTCCGGGCCGCCGCCGGATTGCGCCAGCGTTCACCCGGCCGGGGTGCCCGACCCCCCACCGTGAAGACCCGGTCGAACTCGGTGAACTCGGCACCCGTCGGCACCGGCTGCGCCAGTGCCCGGGCCCAGGTGGCGGCGGTGCCGGTGGAGACCGGGTGGCCATGCTCGGCGTACCCGACCGCATCGGTGAACAGGTCGGCGAAGGGCAGCACACCGAACCGGTCGTGCAGGTCCCGCCAGCCGGCCGGCGCACCCGGCACCGTCACCGGCAGCCAGCCCCGGGCGGGCATCGCCGGCCCGGCCGCCTGCGCGCCACCGAGCGCGGCCACCGGTTCCGCCGCCGCCCCGCCGGTGGCGGCCAGCACCACCTCCCGGGTCAGCGCGGCCGGTGACCGCCCGGCGGCGGCGAGACCGTGCAGCCGGTCGCCGTCCCAGACGATGGCGAACAGGTCACCACCGATGTCGTTGGACGGCGGCTGCACCACGGTCAACGTGATCGCGGTGGCCAGCGCCGCGTCGACGGCGTTGCCGCCGCGCCGCAGCACGGCCAGGCCCGCCGCCGCCGCGAGCGGGTGGCTGGTCGAGACGGCACCGTGCGGGGCGAACAGGGCACTGCGGGGGTACGCCATCAGCCCTGTCTACCGCACCACCCCAACCCACCCCCACGGGTACGCGGCCACACCGCTGCACGGGCGCCTCGGCGCTCGGCGCTCGGCGCTCGGCGCTCGGCGCTCGGCGCTCGGCGCTCGGCGCTCGGCACATCATGATCAGATTGCGAAAATGGAGACGACACGCCGGCCCGAATGCTCAAAAACGCAATCTGATCACTCCCCCGCCCCCGGTCACCCTGCCTGAGGCGCACTCAGCCAGCCAACGGGTCCCCACTCGGCACGCGCCCAGCCAACGGGTCCCACTCGGGAGGCGTCCAGCCGACGGGTCGCCCACTCGGGCACGCTCAGCCGACGGACCCCGATCGGATGTGCTCAGCCGACGGGCAGCAGCCGGCCGCCCCGACGGCCGACGCGTACCCCGCCGGGCAGCGCCGTCGCACCCTGCCCCCGCCAGGCGGTGACCAGCGCGTCCAGCGCGTCCACATGCCGGTGGGAGAGCGCACCGGGTGGGGCCCCCAACTCCCGCGCCCAGGCGTGCAGCACCCGGCTGCGGACCGCCCCCGGCAACCCGGCCAGCGCCACGACGGACAAGCCCCCACCGTCCCGCAGGGGAGGCCGGTCGACTGCCGCCCCGTCGGATGGGGGTGGCGGGGTGGCGAGGGCGGCGGCGGCCAGGTCGTCCAGGGCGGCGGTGTCGGCGGCGAGCAGTCGTGCTGTCCGGGCCAGGTTGTCCAGGACCCCCTCGCCGAGGGCGGTGACCAGGGCCGGCAGCACGTCGGCGCGGACCCGGGCCCGCGCGTACGACGGATCGGTGTTGTGCGGGTCCTGCCACGGGGTCAGGCCCGACGCCGCGCACGCGTCGCGGGTCTGTGCCCGGGTGACGTCGAGCAGGGGGCGCAGCAGCGGCACCCCGGCCAGGTCCCGCCGGGCGGGCATCCCGGCCAGCCCACGCGGGCCGGCCCCCCGGGCGAGCGCCAGCAGCACCGTCTCGGCCTGGTCGTCGCGGGTGTGTCCGAGCAGGACGGCACTGGCCCGGTACCGGCGGGCGGCGTCCGAGAGCGCCTGGTAGCGGGCCTGCCTGGCGGCCGCCTCGGGGCCCCCCGGCCGGCCGGCCACCGTCACCGGCACCGCCTCGACCGGATCGAACCCGACGCTCGCAGCCCAGTCGGCGACGGCGGCGGCACGTTCGGCCGACCCGGCCTGCAACCCGTGGTCGACGGTCACCAGAGCGGCCCGCCGCCCGAGCCGGGACGTCACGAAGGCGGTGGCGACGGCGAGGGCGAGCGAGTCCGGCCCGCCCGAGCAGGCCACCAGCACCGGCCCGTCAGCGGGCAACCCGGCCAGGGCACGGCGCACCGCGACCCGGAGGGTGGCCACCGACGGCGCGAGGGCCACCCCGGGTGGGGCACCGCGAACGTGCCGTCCGGCCACGGCCGGGTCGACGCAACTGGTTCCGCCCACCGGCTCGGCACCGCTCTGCCCGACCACCGGGCCGACGGTCGAGCCGACAGCGCTGCCCCCAACCACCGGACCAACGGCCGGGCCGACAGCGCTGCCCCCGACCACCGGGCCGACAGAGCCGGGCCCGACCACCGGGCCGACAGAGCTGTCCCCGACCACCGGGTCGACGGAGCTGTCCCAGGCCAACGGGTCGACGGAGCCGGGCCCGACCACCGGGCCGACAGCGCTGTCCCCGGCCAACGGGCCGACAGAGCTGGGCCGACCGGCCACCGGGTCAGCCGGCGGTCGGGGTGGCGCCGGCCGGGCCGTGTACCCGGGCCACCCAGGCGGCCGGGTCACCCAGCTCGTCCAGCCGGGGCAGGGTCAGCGGCGAACCGAAGATCTTGTTGAAGCCGGCCATGCCCACCTGCTCGACCACGCCGTGCACGAACTTGCGCCCCTCGGCGTACTGGCGCATCTTGACGTCCACGCCGAGCAGCCGGCGGATCGCCTTCTCCAGCGGGTTGCCCGCCTCCCGGCGGCGGTTGAACCCCGCCCGGATCCGCTCCACGCTGGGGATGACCTGCGGGCCGACGCCGTCCATCACGAACTCGGCGTGCCCCTCCAGCAGGGTCATCAGCGCGGTCAGCCGGTCCAGCACCGCCCGCTGCGCCGGGGTCTGCACGATGTCCAGCACGCTGGTGCGGCTGTCCGGGTCGCGTACCGCGTCGGAGAGGGTGGACACCCCCCGGCGCAGGCGCTCGACCAGGTGTTCGGTGCCCTGCGAGGCGTCCACGAACGCCTGCACCTCACCGAGGAAGTACGCCCGCATCCACGGCACGGCGGTGAACTGGGTGCGGTGGGTGACCTCGTGCAGGCACACCCAGAGCCGGAAGTCGCGCGGGTCGGCACCGAGCTTGCGCTCCACCTCGACGATGTTCGGCGCGACCAGCAGCAGCTGCCCCGGGTCGGCGGAGAAGACCTCGTACTGGCCGAGCACCCGGCCGGAGAGGTACGCCAGCACGGTGCCCGCCTGCACCCCGGTGAGCCGGGAGCCGACTGCCTCGGTCAGTACGCCTGGCGGCTTGTCGCCGGAGAGCCGGCTGACCAGTGGGGTGATCACCTCCCGCAGGCCGGCGATGTTGGTGGCCGCCCAGTCCCGCCGGTCCACCACCCGCACCGGCGGATGACCCACCTGCGGGCGCAGCCCCGTGTAGTCGGCGACGTGCCCGGCCGCCTCGTCGGTGAGCCGGCGTAGATCGCCGACCACCTCGGTGGCCTCCGCGTACGACACGCGGGGGCCCGACTTGCTCAGCGCCCCCGCGGTGGCGGCGGCCAGATCCCAGTCCACGAACTGCGCCATGCCACCCACCGTACCCGCGCCGCGACACCCCGGCCGGTTCCGCACGACGGGCTGCCCCACGGCCGACCGGGCACGACCCGGGCGCGACCCGCCGGACGGCAGCGGGCGAGACCCCGCCCACCCGGCGACGGACGGCAGGGCTGCTCAGCGGCAGCCGCAGCCGGCCAGTGCACCGGCGATCCGGTCCAGTGCCGCCCGGGTCACCTCCGGATCGCCGCCCGGCGCCTGGTCGGTGAGCACGGCGAAGGTGAGCAGCCGGCCGTCGCGGGTGGTCACCAGGCCGGCGATGGCGTGCACCCCGGTCAGGGTGCCGGTCTTGGCCCGGACCACGCCGGCCCCGGCGGCGGTGGACGTCGACTCGTACCGGGTGCCGAGGGTGCCCGACCAGGCGGCCACCGGGAGGCCACCGAAGATGGCGGTCAGCTCCGGATGGGTGCCGTTGCCGGCCAACCCGATCAGGTCGGTGAGCAGCGAGGGGCTGATCCGGTTGTTCCGGGACAGTCCGCTGGCGTCGGCGAGGCTGATCTCGTCGGCCGGCAGGCCCAGCTCGCCGATCACCTCGTCCATCGCCGCCGCGCCGCCGGCGAAGGACGCCTGCTGGTTGCGGGCCAGGGCGACCTGGCGGGCCAGCGCCTCGGCGATCACGTTGTCGCTGTCGGTGATCATGATGTCGACCAGCCGGATCATGGGCAGCGACTCGACCTTGCCCAGTTCGGTGCCGGGCGCGGGTGCACCACCCTCCGTCGCGCCGCCGGCCGCCGGGGCGGTGCCCCGGACCACCCCGGTCTCCGGCAGGCCGAGCAGCCGGGCGAAGGAGCGGCCGGCGGCCAGGTCGGGCTCGGCGTACCGGGTGGCCGCACCGTGGCTGTCGGCGAAGTTCTTCCGCGCCCCCGCCGGGTCCTGGCGCGCGCCGTCGGTCATCAGCGCGGTGATCGACGCGCCGAAGCCGCCGGTCGGGATGTCCGCGTCCCAGCCGGGACCGTGGACCGGGCCGGGGAAGAGGGTCGAGTCGACCACCACCCGGGTCGGGGCGGTGCCGCCGAGGGCCTGCTTGACCTGGGCGGCGAGGGTGTCGAGCCGGGCGGCACCGGGATAGAAGCCGGATTTGTCGACGGCCAGGGTCGGGTCGCCCCCACCGACCAGCACCACCTCGCCCGGGTTCGCCCCGGCGAGCGCACGGGTCGCGATCCGGTAGCCGGGGCCCCGCGCCTTCAACACGGTCACCCCGGTCGCGAGCTTGGTGACCGAGGCGGGGACGGTGCCGTCGTCGCCGCCCCTGGCGTACAGCGATTCGCCGCTGACCACGTCGGCCACCGACACGTTCACCCGGCTACCCAGGGCGGCGGCACCGGTCAGCGGCTCGACCGCGGCGCGTACCCCGGCGGGGGTCGGCACCGGGGCGGCGGCGTCGGGGCCGGCGAGCACCGGGGACGGGTCGGGCTCGGGGGGACGCGCGGAGGGCGACGGGGTGGGGTCCGCGCCCAGCCAGCCGGCGACCGGACCGGGCCGGAGCACCGCCGCCGCCCCGGCGAGGCCGACCAGCAGCACGAGGACCAGCAGCACCGGCACCCACCGCCGACGGCGACGCGGCGGCCCACCGGCCGCCCCCGGTGGGCCGGTGACCGGCGTGGAACCGGGGGGTACGGGACGCGACGCCGGCCCCGGCTGGGCGGCCGACGACGGGTGGGCAGGCGAGGGATGACCAGTCGACCCCGGCTGGGCAGGTGACGACGAATGGACGGGCGGCGACGGCATCCCGCCCCCGGGGGAGACCGACGCCGCACCATGGTGCGGCGCGACCTGCGCGGACCCGAAGTGCGGCGCGACCTGCGCGGTGCCGGACTGCGGCGCGACCTGCGCGGACCCGGAGTGCGGCGCGACCGGGGCGCTACCCGCGTGCGGCGCGACCGGGGCGGTGCCGGAGTGCGGGGCTGCCGGGGCGGAGCCGGACGGCGGCGGGACCTGCGCGGAGCCGGAGGGCGGGGCTGCCGGGGCGGAGCCGACGGACGCGCGACCGGCGGCGGCCGTGGCCGGGGGACGCCAGGCCGGCGGGGGCGGCTGGTCGGCGACCCGACCAGCGGCCGACGGTGACTCGGGGGTCGACTCCGGGCGGCGTGGGACGTTCGCGTCGGGCACCGACACCCGGCCGGTGGCCCCGCCGGTCACGGGTCGCCCCGAACCCCGGCCGTCAACCCCCTCCGGGCGGTAGTGTGAATCTTCCCTCCCCACGACCCCCTCCTCCCGCCGCCGAACTCGCCTGGGTGACACTACTTCGGTCCGAAGACTATGCGGCGTCCGGAGCCGACGGGTGGCCATTCATCCGTACCGGGGGCGTCAGTGGTTCCGTTCAGCCAGCGTGGGCAGACGAGGGAGCGTGGGAGATGGATTTCGACGTCACGGTTGAGATCCCGAAGGGTCACCGAAACAAGTACGAGGTGGACCACGCGACCGGCCGGATCCGGCTGGACCGCACCCTGTTCACGTCGACCCAGTACCCGGCCGACTACGGCTTCATCGAGGGCACCCTCGGCGAGGACGGCGACCCGCTGGACGCGCTGGTGCTGGTCCCCGAGCCGACCTTCCCGGGCTGCCTGATCCGCTGCCGCACCATCGGCATGTTCCGGATGACCGACGAGAAGGGCGGCGACGACAAGGTCCTCTGCGTGCCCTACGAGGACCCCCGCCAGGAGCACCTGCGCGACATCCACCACCTGGGCGAGTTCGACCGGCTGGAGATCCAGCACTTCTTCGAGGTCTACAAGGACCTCGAACCGGGCAAGTCGGTCGAGGGTGCCACCTGGGTCGGCCGGGTCGAGGCCGAGGCCGAGGTGTTGGCGTCCTACCAGCGGGCCCGCGACGCCGAGGCGCAGGGCGGCACCGCCCACTGACCCACCAGCTCCACCGCAGGCCCGGACCCCGGTGGTCCGGGCCTGCGGCGTGACCGGGCGGGCGGTCGGGCTCAGCCCAGCAGGCCCCGGGCGGTGTCGTAGAGGTCCAGCACCGCGCAGGCCACCGGCACCACCGACACCACCAGTGCGGTGTCCGTCAGGTCAGCCACCCGACCGAGGTACGGCGAGACCGGTCGCCGGGCGTACGTCGTACCGGCGGCGACGGCGAGCAGGGCGACGAACAGCCCTCCCCCGCTCAACGCCAGCAGCCCGAGGGCACCGGAACGGCCGGCGAGCACCGCGCCGAGCACCACGAACCCGGCCAGCCCGGCGACCACCGGGGGCACCCGGTGCCGGACCGCCACGAACAGCCGGGACCGCAGCAGCAGCACCGCCGCCCCGACCGCCACCAGCACCCGCCCGGCGACGCCGCCGGTGACGGCGAGCACCGACACGGTCGCGACGACCAGGGCGGCGTGCCCGAGCAGCATCCCGGTCAGCATCTCCTCGCTGCGGGCCACCGCCGCGTACACCCGGGCCCGGTCCGGCAGGTCCCGCACCCCGTCCGGGCCGCCCGTCGGGGCGTCCGGCAGGGTGATCGGCGGCAGCGGCACCTTGCCCAGCCGGATCGCCGCCAACGGCAGCACCCCGAGGGCGAAGACCAGCACGCAGAGCAGTACGGCGGCGGTGGCGGCCGAGGTGAGCAGCAGCCCACCCAGGCCGGCGAGCGTACCCACCGCGCCGACGGTCGCGCCGGCCACGAAGACCCGCAGCCGGGTGGCGACGCCGAGCAGGCCCAGGACGGCGGCCAGCAGCAGCGCCACCGCACCGGCGAGGAGTTCGGGTGCGCCGAGCCAGGGCAGTGGCTGCACCGACCCGACCGGGTCCCCGGAGCTGACCGCGAGGGCACCCGCCGTCGCGGCGTACGGCAGGGCGTAGCCGCCGAGGGTGGCCCCGGTCGGGCCGTCGCCGTACGCCCGGGAGGCGATCGTGGCGGCGAGGGTGAGCAGCAGCGCCACCGCGCCCGCGGCGGGCCAGCCGGCGGGTTGCCCCGGCCCGGCGGCCAGGACGGCGAGCAGCCCCACGGCCAGCGGCACCCCCGCCCCGGCCAGTACGGCGGCCCGGGTGGTCGCCGCCGACCAGGCGGCCCCCCGGCGGCGGGCGCCGTCGGCGATGGCCTCGACCACGTCGTCGTACTCCAGCTCGGGCCACTGGTCGTGGGCGGGCACCAGGTGCAGCACCTCGCCGTCGCGCACCCCCTGCGGCAGCAGCGGCTGCGCGGTCACCAGCACCGCGCCGTCGGTGCGTCGCAGCACCCAGCCGCCGTGCCGCTCGCCGTCGTCGGCCAACCCCTCGCCGGCGTGCCGCAGCACCTCGGGGAGCAGTTCGGCCAGGGGCACCTGCTCCGGCAGGGCCACGTCGACGCGGCGCCCGGGGGCGCTGATGGTGACCCTGGCCAGCCCGGTTGTCATCGACTGGACTCCATATCGATCGGGAGCGGTGGCTGACGGACGACGCGCACTTTACCTACGATGAGCCAGGTTCGGGTTACCGAGCGCCACAGGGAGGTGCCTTTTGTCCACTGTCGTCATCAAGCGGCCACCGCGCCGGCCCGCGCCGGAGATCCCGGTCGGCGAGCTGCCCGTGGAGGGCCCGCCGGAGATCCCCGTGGTCACCGGCGGACGCTGGCAGCAGGCGCTGATGGTGCTGCCGATGCTGGGTGGCACGGTGGCGATGGCGATGATGTTCGGTCGCGGCGGTGGCGCCTACTCGTACATGGTGGGCGGCATGTTCGGGCTCTCCTCGGTGGCGATGCTGATGACCTCCTGGGGCAGTGCCTCCGGCACGCCGAGGAAGTCGGAGATGATGGCCGCCCGCCGGGAGTACCTGCGGCACCTGACCGGGCTGCGGCGACGGGTCCGGCAGACCGCCCGGCAGCAGCGGGCCGGGCTGTACTACCGGCACCCGGACCCGGGTCGGCTCTGGTCGACGGTGGACAGCCACCGGGTCTGGGAACGCCGCCCCGCCGACCCGGACTTCGGTGTGGTCCGGATCGCCGTCGGGCCGCAGACGCTGGCCACCCCGCTGGTCCCGCCGGTCACCCGCCCCCTGGAGGAGTTGGAGCCGATGACCGCCGGGGCGCTGCGGCGCTTCCTCGACGCGTACTCGGTGGTGCCGGACCTGCCGGTGGCGCTGTCGCTACGCAGCTTCGCCCGGGTCTTCGTCCGGGGTGGGCGGTCCGACGGCACCGGCGGGGCGGCGGAGAGCGGCGGCACGGGGTCGCCCGACGCGCAGGCGTTGGCCCGCGCGATGCTCACCCAGCTCGCCGTCTTCCACGCCCCCGACGAGTTGCTCGTCGCGGTCTGCGCCGGCCCGGAACGGCGGCGGCACTGGGAGTGGGTCAAGTGGCTGCCGCACGCCCACCACCCGAGCAGGGTCGACGCGCTGGGCCCGGTCCGGCTGGTCGCCAGCTCCGCCGTCGAGCTGGAACGGCTCCTCGGCGAGGTGCTGGCCAGCCGGTCCCGGTTCAGCCCGGCCGGGCCGGCCACCGACGGCCCGCACGTGGTGGTGCTCCTCGACGGCGGCGACCTGACCGACGCCACCGAACTGACCGGCGACGGCGGCATCGACGCGGTCACCGTGCTCGACCTGGACACCCCGCCGCCGCGCCTGCTGGACCGGTTCGCCCTGCTGCTGGAGGTCCGGGCCGGCCGGCTGCACTCCTGGTCGGCCGAGGGGCACGCCGAGGTGGGCCACGCCGACCGGCTGGACGTCGCCGACGCGGAGGCGGTCGCCCGCCGGCTCGCCCCGCTGCGGCTCGCCGCCGTCAGCCGGGGCACCGAGGCCACCCCCGGTGCCGAACTCGACCTTCCCGAGCTGCTCGGGCTCGGCGATCCGGAGGGGTTCACCGCCGACCAGGGTTGGCTGCCCCGCTCACCCCGCGACCGGCTGCGGGTGCCGATCGGCGTCGGCGTGGACGGCGGCGCGGTCGAGCTGGACCTCAAGGAGTCCGCGCAGGACGGGATGGGCCCGCACGGGTTGCTGATCGGCGCGACCGGCTCCGGCAAGTCGGAGCTGCTGCGTACCCTGGTGCTGGCGTTGGCCGCCACGCACAGCTCGGAGCAGCTCAACTTCGTGCTTGTCGACTTCAAGGGCGGAGCCACCTTCGCCTCCTTCGACCGGCTGCCGCACACCGCCGCCGTGATCACCAACCTGGTCGACGCGTTACCGCTGGTCGACCGGATGGTGGACGCCATCAACGGCGAGCTGATGCGCCGCCAGGAGCTGCTGCGCCGGGCCGGCAACTTCGCCAGCCTGCGCGACTACGAGCGGGCGCGGGCGGCCGGTGCGCCGCTCGCCCCGCTGCCGTCACTGCTGCTGGTCTGCGACGAGTTCTCCGAGCTGCTGTCGGCCAAGCCCGACTTCATCGACCTGTTCGTGCAGATCGGCCGGCTCGGCCGGTCACTCGGCGTGCACCTGCTGCTGGCCAGCCAGCGGCTGGAGGAGGGGCGGCTACGCGGGTTGGACACCCACCTGTCGTACCGGATCGGGTTGCGGACCTTCTCGGCGTTGGAGTCCCGCACGGTGCTCGGGGTGCCGGACGCCCACGAGCTGCCCCGCTCCCCCGGGCACGGCTACCTGCGCGCCGGCACCGACCCGCTGGTCCGGTTCCGGGCCGCGTACGTCTCCGGGCCGGTCCGGCGGCGCAGCGGGGCGGGCGGCGGCGGGGCGGGCGGGGCGGCCCGGCTGCTCGCCTTCTCCACCCACCTCGTCCCGGTGCCGGAACCGGTCGCCCCGGTGGCCCTGCCGGCCGTCGGGGAGGCCGCCGAGACCCTGCTCGACACGCTGGTCGGCCGGTTGGCCGGGCAGGGTCCGCCGGCCCACCAGGTGTGGCTGCCGCCGCTGGAGCACGCGCCCACCCTGGACGAGTTGCTCGGTCCGCCCACCGTCGACCCGCAGCGTGGCCTGGGCTTCGCCAACCCGGAGCTGCACGGTGGCCTCCAGGTGCCGGTGGCGATCGTCGACAAGCCGTACGAGCAGCGACGTGACCTGCTGTGGTTGGCGCTGGGCGGGCCGGCCGGGCACGTGGCCGTGGTCGGGGCACCGCAGAGCGGCAAGTCGCACGCGGTGCGGACGTTGATCTGCGCGCTGGCGCTCACCCACACCCCGACCGAGGTGCAGGTCTACTGCCTGGACTTCGGTGGCGGCGGGTTGACCGCGCTGCGGGAGCTACCGCACGTGGGCGGGGTCGCCGGCCGGGCCGACCCGACGGTGGTCCGGCGTACCGTCGGGGAGATCGCCACCCTGCTCGCCGAGCGGGAACGCCGCTTCGCCGAGCTCGGGGTGCAGTCGATGGCGGCGTGGCGTGACCGCCGCCGGGCACTCACCGTCGCCGGTCAGCCCACCGTCGACCCGTTCGGTGACGTGTTCCTCGTCGTGGACGGCTGGGCCACCCTGCGCGGCGAGTACGACGACCTGGAACCCCTGATCACCGACCTGGCCACCCGGGGCCTGTCCTACGGGGTGCACGTGGTGGCGAGCGCCGTGCGTTGGCTGGACTTCCGGCCCGGCATCCGGGACCTGTTCGGTTCCCGGGTGGAGCTGCGTCTGGGCGACCCGTCGGACTCGGTGGTGAAGCGGGCGGCGGCGGCCGGGGTGCCGGAGCAGGCGGGCCGGGGGATCACCGCGCAGAGCCTGCACCTGCTCACGGCCCTGCCGCAGCTCACCGGCGGGGACACCGGGGATCTGGTGAAGGCGGTCGCCGGTGCCTGGTCGGGCCCGGTCGCCCCCCGGGTGCGGTTGCTTCCCCCGGTGCTGCCGTACGCCGAGTTGGACACGGGTGCCGGCACCGGCCTGGCGTTCCCGGTCGGGATCGCCGAGGCGGATCTGCGCCCGGTGCTGCTCGACTTCGCCACCGAGCCGCACTTCGTGGTCTTCGGCGACGCCGAGTGCGGCAAGTCGTCGTTCCTGCGGGCGCTGGCCACCTCGATCATCGACCGGTTCACCCCGGAGCAGGCCCGGGTGATCCTGGTCGACTACCGGCGCAGCCTGCTCGGCACCGTCGAGACCGACCACCTGATCGGGTACGGGACGGCGGCGGCGCACACCGCTGAGTTGATCGAGTCGGTCGCCGGTTACATGCAGGGTCGACTGCCCGGCCCGGAGGTCACCCCGGCGCAGTTGCGGGACCGTTCCTGGTGGTCCGGCCCGGAGCTGTTCATCCTGGTCGACGACTACGACCTGGTGGCCAGCGGTCCGGCGAACCCGCTGCGGGCGTTGGAGGAGCATCTGCCCCAGGCCCGTGACGTCGGCCTGCACCTGGTGCTGGCCCGCCGCTGCGGTGGCGCCGGCCGGTCCCAGTACGAGCCGATCGTGCAGCGCCTGCGCGAGTTGTCCACCGCCGGGCTGGTGATGAGCGGCAGCCCCGACGAGGGGCAGTTGGTGGGTGCGGTCCGGCCGGGTCCGTTGCCGGCGGGGCGTGGCCGGCTGGTCACCCGACGCGAGGGCGTACGCCTCGTGCAGCTGGCCCATCTGCCGCCACCGTGATCCGGGTGTGCCGGAACGTGCCGTGTCGGCGGGGAGAACCGGTAATCTCCGTGCAGCAGGTGTCCCGTGATGAATGGCTGACGATGTGACCAGGGTTGGGCAGGGCTCCCCGACGGCGCTGCACCGGTTCGCCGGGCGGGCGCTGCTCGGTGTCGCGGCGACCACCGTCACCGTGTTGGGCACGGCCCCACCCCCGGCTGCCGCCGCGGTCCCCGCCTCCATGCCGGCCGCGTCGTCGGTCTCCACGGTGGCCGGCCGTCCGGCCGCGCTGGCCGGGGCGCGCACCGGCACCCCGCTGGCCGAGCCCGACTTCGCCCCGGTGCAGGCCCGTGCCGACCGGGTCCGCGACGACCAGTTCCAGCTCGACGAGCTGAACGCGGCCACCGCCTGGCGTACCTCGACCGGGCGCGGCGTGACGGTCGCGGTGATCGATTCCGGGGTGGACGGTGGCCACCCCGACCTGGTCGGCCAGGTGCTGCCCGGCATGGACCTGGTCTCCCCCGCCGGCGGCGACGAGCCGGACCCGGTGGGGCACGGCACCACGGTGGCCAGCCTGATCGCCGGGCGCGGCGACGACCGGCGGGGCGTGGTCGGGCTCGCGCCGGACGCCCGGATCCTGCCGGTGCGGGTGCTCGACGACGAGAACCGCTACGACGACGCGATGATCGTCGCCAAGGGGGTGCGCTGGGCGGTCGACAACGGCGCCCGCGTGATCAACCTGTCCCTGGGTGGCAGCGGCGACAGCCCGGCCCTGGCCGCCGCGCTGGACTACGCGTTCGCCCGGGACGTGGTGGTGGTGGCCTGCACCGGCAACGTCGCCACCTCCACCACCTCGAAGGTCTGGTATCCGGCCCGGGAGCCGGGGGTGATCGCGGTGGCCGGTCTGGAACGCGACAGTGAGAACCTCTGGTCCGGTTCGATCACCGGCCATGCCACCACGCTGGCCGCTCCGGCGACCGGCCTGGTCGGGGCCCGCCCGCCGAGCAACTACTGGGGGGTGCAGGGCACCAGCTTCGCCGCGCCGCTGGTGACGGCGACCGCCGCCCTGGTCCGCGCCCGCTACCCGCAGATGTCCGCCGGGGATGTGGTGAACCGCCTGCTGAGCACCGCGAAGGACATCGGTCCGACCGGCCGGGACGACCGCTTCGGGTACGGCCTGGTCGACCCGGTGGCCGCGCTCACCGCCGACGTGCCGCTGATCTACCGCAACCCGTTGGACGACAACGACTCCCCCGGGGTGGTCGGGTTCGGCCCGGCCCCCGGTTCCGCCGACGACACCCGGGCCGGCGGCACCGGTAGCGACCCGCTCGGCTTCGCCGCACCCCGCCAGCAGACCCGGTGGACGGCCCAGCCGGCCGGTGGTGCCGACGACGCCGCCCCCCGCCGGTTGTGGACGGGGGTCGCCGTGGCGGTCGCCCTGGTCACCGGGGTGGCGTTGATGGTGCGCCGGTTCCGGTTGTGGGGCCGGTGAACCGGGCCTGAGATCGGGTGCGGGTGGGTAGAGCAGGGCGCATGAGTTCCTCCGGTCCGCGTACCTCCGTATCCTCGTCGGAACGGTCCTGGCGGGACCGCCGCCTGGACCGGGACCACTCGCTCGGGTTGCGGTTGACCCTGGCGTCGGCGGCGGCGTTCCTGCTGCTGGTGCCGTTCGCGTTGCTGGCGGTGCTGGTGGTGGGGGCCTGGTCGCCGCTGCACGACCTGGACGCCGCGGTCACCGACGCCCTGCACCGGTTCGCCGCCGACCATCCGGTGTGGGTGCGGGCGATGAAGGCGTGGACGCACCTGGCGTCGCCGGGGCCGCTGCGGGTGGCCGCGCTGGTCGTGGTGGTGTGGTCGTGGCGTCGCGGAGCCCGCCGGCTGGCGCTCTGGGTGGTCACCACGATGGCCGTCGGCGGGGCGCTCGGTGCGCTGTTGAAGCTGCTCGTCGGCCGGGACCGACCGGAACTGCTCGACCCGGTGGCCCGCGCCGCCGGGTTCTCCTTCCCGTCCGGGCACGCGCTGAACGCGACCCTCGCGGCGGGGGTGCTGCTGCTGGTGTTCCTGCCGTTCACCCGGGGCCGCCCGGTGGCCCGGGTGCTGCTCTGGACGGCCGCCGTGCTGCTGGTCGGGGTGACCGGGCTGAGTCGGGTGGCGCTGGGCGTGCACTGGGCCAGCGACGTGCTCGGCGGCTGCCTGCTGGGGGTGGCGGTGGTGGCGGCCACCACGGCGGCGTTGCGCACCTGGCGGGAGCAGGCCGGACTGCCGGCCACCCGGGCCACCGTGGACGGGGTGTCGCCGGAAGTGGCCGATCGACCGGGCCCGTACGCGTAGCGGGTCACCGGCGGGGGTACTGGGCGGCCATGTCCGCCATCGCTGCGCAGGTCGCCAAGCGGGTCCTTCTTCCGGTGACCCTGCTGCTCGCCTTCATGGTCCTGCTCGGGCTGCTGGTGACCCGGGTCCTCGACGACGTCTGGCCGTTCACCGTGGAGGACACGGTCAACCGGGAGTTGGCCGCCGACCGCACCGGCGGGTGGAACAACGTCTCGCTGGTGTTCAGCACGCTGGCCAGCACCCAACTGATCGTCGTGGTCACCGTGCTGGTGGCGCTGGTGCTCCGGCTGGTGCTGCACCGCTGGCGGGAGCCGCTGTTCCTGTGCGCGGCGGTGACCGCCCAGGCGCTGGTCTTCCTGCTCACCACGATGGCCATCGACCGGCAGCGCCCGGCGGTGGAACACATGGACGTCTCCCCGCCGACGTCGAGCTTCCCGTCCGGCCACACCTCGGCGTCGGTCGCTCTCTATGTCGGTATCGCGCTGCTGCTGGCGCTGCGGGCCAGGAGCACCGCCGGCAAGGTCACCTGGTGGACCCTGCTGGTGCTGGTGCCGGTCGGGGTTGCGGTGACCCGGATGTACCGGGGCATGCACCACCCGAGCGACGTGGTGGCGTCCTTCGTCAACGGCGGCACCTGTGTGGTGATCATGGCGCGGGCGGTCCTCGACCGTTCGCTGACCTGGGGCCGGGCCAAGCTGCCCGGCCGCGCCCCGGCGGGCGGGGACACCCCGCCCGCCCACGCTCCGGCCGCCGGCTGACCCCGGGTCCCGCCCGACCGCCGGCTCACCCCGGTCCCGGCCGGTCGGGAGGCGTCGGCGGGCTCAGGTGCAGTCGCCGGTGGCCACCCCACGGGTACGCTCCGCGCCGGCCAGCGCCACCGGTCGGGCCTCCTCGGCGGTGACCGCGAAACCGGTGTTCGGGTCGTCCGCCGCCGCCGCGAAGATCACCCCGAGCACCAGGCCGTTGGAGGAGACCAGCGGGCCGCCGGAGTTCCCGCTGCGCACCAGCGCCCGGATCGTGTAGATCTCCCGGTTCACCTTGCTGGCGTTGTAGATGTCCGGGCCCTCGATCCGGTCCACGTCCCGGATCCGGGCCGGCCGGGCGTCGTACGGGCCGTCGAGGGGGAAACCCAGCACGATCGCGTCCGCGCCGCTGCCGGCCTGCCCGGCGGCGAAGCGCAGGGACGGACCGGGCAGCCCCGGCACGTACAGCACGGCCAGGTCGCGGTCCGGGTCGTAGACGACGACCTCACCGTCGTACCGCTCGCCGCGCAGTTCGACCGCGACGGTACGGGTGCCGGCCACCACGTGCGCGTTGGTCATCACCCGGTCGTCGGCGTAGACGAAGCCGGAACCCTCGATCCGGCGTGAGCAGCTCGGCGCGGAACCCAGCACCTTCACCACCGCCCGCTGGCTGTTCGCCACCACCTGGGAACCGGCCAGCGCCGGGTCCGGTGGGGCGACCTGCCGCGCCGAGGTACGGCCCAGCCCGTTGAACACGTCGGGGAACCCGTTGGTGTCGACGGTGTCCCGCAGCGCGGTGGACAACTCCTGGGCCTGGTCGGGCAGGACCCGGTCCACCACGGTCAGCAGCGCGCTGTTCTTGACCGAGGCGGCCAACCAGGGCAGCGACGAGGAGCCCAGCGGGACCGCGACCAGCCAGGCCACCAGCATCACCGCGAGGATCGAGACGAACGCGCCCCCGATGTCATCGGCCCGCCTGGCGGTGTCGTTGGTGATCGTGCGTCGCAGGTGGGAGCCGAGCCAACCGGCCAGCGCCTGGCCGAGCACGGCGAGCCCGAACACCGCGACCAGGGAGACCAGCACCCGTGTCCCGCTGTCGACGAACTGTCGGGCCAGCAACGGCCCGAGCTGGAGACCGATGAGCGCACCCAGGAAGAACCCGGAGAACGACAACGCCCCGATGACGAAGCCCTGACGGTATCCGCTGATCGCGAACACCAGCATGAGCAGGAGCAGAACGAGATCCACGGCCGACACCGGTCAAGGGTACGTGCACCGGACACCCGTGCGGCGCTGTGGATGCGGAACGTGACGGTCAGGTCAGCGGGCCGGCCAGTTCGTCCGCCTCGTCGGTGCCGGCGGAGGGGGCCGGGGTGGCCCCGGTCGGCGGTAGTTCGACCACCCGCGACCAGGGCCACGGGCGGGCCCAACCGCCCATCTCCAGCAGGGCGGCCAGCACTCCGGCGGTGAAACCCCAGACCAGCATCCCCCGGACGGAGAACGCCGGGCCGATCCAGCCGCTGGAGTGGCGGACCCGCAGCCGGTTGGCCGGGTCGACCAGCTCGGCGACGGGCAGCCGGGCGACGTGCGCCACCTCGGCCGGCTCCCGGGGGTGCACCGGGTGCGGGCTGTGCCACCAGGCCAGCACCGGGGTGACCACGAAGTCGCTGACCGGGATCCAGAGCTTCGGCAGCTCGGCGAGGACGGTCACGCTGGCCGGGTCGAGGTCGACCTCCTCGTTGGCCTCGCGCAGCGCGGTGGCCCGCGCGTCGGCGTCCTCCGGGTCGGCCGCGCCGCCGGGGAAGGCCGGTTGGCCGGCGTGGTTGCGCAGCGTGGCGGCCCGTTGGAGGACCAGCACGTCGGGGCCGACGCCGGGCTGTTCACCGAGCAGCACCAGCACCGCGCTCTCCCGGCCGCCCTCCTCGGGGGTGGTCAGTCGGGTGAAGTCCTCGGCGCGGGCGGTGCCGAGCCGGTCCAGCAGCGGGTCGAACCAGGACGGCGGACGGGGATTCACCGGGTCGGCCCGGCACCGGGGGTCGGCCTCACACGGGCACCGGGGGTCGGCCTCACACGGGCACCGGGGGTCGGCCTCACACGGGCACCGGGGGTCGGCCTCACGCGGGCACCGCCAGACCGAGGTGCCGGCGGACCAGGTCGGCGAGGCGGGTGTCGTCGAGCGCGCCGGAGTTGTCGGTGTGCCGGATCCGCCCCTGCGCGTCGACCAGCAGGGTGAGCGGTACGGCCGTGCGACGCAGCTCCCGTTGCAACGCCTCGCCCTGGTCGAAGAGCACCGGGAACCGGATGCCGAAGTCCTCACCGATGGCCTGCGCGCCGTCCCGGCTGTCCCGGCTGTTCACCCCGATCACCTGGAGCTGGCCGGCGGCGCGGACGCTGAGCCGTTGGAAGGCGGGCAGCTCCTGGCGGCAGGGCGGGCACCAGGAGGCCCACACGTTGATCACGGCCGGGCCGTGGATGTCGCGCAACGCCACCGGGGACCCACCGGTGAAGCAGGAGAGCGTCAGCTCGGGCAGGAGGCTGCCGCCACCGTCGGCCGGAGCCGGGCTGCCGGCCGTACCGCTGCCATCGCCGGCACCGGCGGACCCGGTGGGGGCGGCGGTGCCAGGGACCGGCGGGGCGGTCAGGGTGGCGCAGTCGGCGAACGGCGACGGGCGCGGGGCCCGGTCGGGGCCGGTGGCGGAGCCAGTCGGCTCGGCGGCGGCGGTGCAGCCGGCGAGGACCAGCAGCGGCGGGACGAGCAGTGCGGCGAACCGGCGTTTCACGGTGCCTCCGCGACGACGGCCTGTGCCGGCACCAGCTCCGGGTCTACCCCGGCGGCGACCGCGAGCTCCCGGGCGCGGGGGCCCTTGAGCAGCTTGGCGGCGGCGGCCGGCTCGGTCGGCCCGAGCCCGTACGACGGGCAGAGCCGGCTCAGGGTGCACGCCCCGCAGGCCGGCTTGCGGGCGTGGCAGACCCGCCGGCCGTGGAAGATGATCCGGTGCGAGAGCATGGTCCACTCCCGCTTGGGGTAGATCGCCCCGATCTCGTGTTCGATCTTGACGGGGTCGGTCTGGATGGTCAGCCCCCAGCGCTGCACCAGCCGCTGGAAGTGGGTGTCGACGGTGATCCCCGGGACGTCGAAGGCGTTGCCGAGGATGACGTTGGCCGTCTTGCGGCCGATCCCGGGCAGCGTCACCAGGTCGGCCAGCCGGCCGGGGACCCGGCCGTCGTACCGCTCGGTCAGGGCCTGGCCCAGCTTGATCAACGAGTCGGTCTTGTTGCGGTAGAACCCGGTCGGCCGGATCAGCTCCTCCAGCTCGCCCCGGTCCGCCCCGGCGTAGTCGGCCGCCGTCGAATAGCGGGCGAACAGCTTCGGGGTGACCTCGTTGACCTTCTTGTCGGTGCACTGGGCGGAGAGGATCGTGGCGACGGCCAGCTCCAACGCGGTGGAGTGGTCGAGTTCGCAGTGGGCGTCCGGGTGCGCCTCGGTCAGCGCCCGGCCGATCCGCCGGGCACGCCGGGTACGGCCGAGTTCCGTCTCGACCCGGCCGGGAGAGCTGATGGTCACGCCGGCCAGCCTACGTCGCCGCCCCGACGGGCCGCCGGAGCACGCCCCCGGGTCAGCCGGCGTCGGGCGGGCTGATCTTCCCCTTGCCGTCGAACCGCGCCCCGGTACGCGGGAAGTCGTTGCCGCTGAGCTGCTTGACCAGCCCGAGCCCCTGGTCGGCGGAGTCCATCCCCGGCTTGCCCACGGAACTCATCCGGGTGGAGGTGAACGAGCCACCGGCGAAGCTGCCGTCGGGCTTGAGGGAGACCTTCAGCACTCCGCCCCAGCCGAGCCGGCCGGTCGGGTTGAGCGACCGGGCACCCCCGGCGAAGTTGCCCAGGCTGTACGCGATCAGCCGGCCCTGGTAGAACTCCATCCCGCGCAGCACGTGCGGACCGTGCCCGACGATCAGGTCGGCCCCGGCGTCGATCATGGCGTGGGAGAACTTCACCGGGTCACCCCGGTTCTCGCCGAGGAACATCTCGGTGCCGGGCCGGACCCGGGTCTTGTCCGACCCCTCGCCACCCATGTGCACCTGCACCACGACCAGGTCGGCCATGGTGGCGGCCTTCTCGACGACCCCTTTGGCGGCGTCGATGTCGACCAGGCTGTTGGACCACGGGTACGACGAGAAGCCGGCCACCGCGACCTTCACCCCGCCGACCTCGACCACGGTGATCTGGTCCGGCGCCCCGGTGTGCTTCAGGCCGTGCTTCTCCAGTGCCTGCTGGGTGTTCTCGTAGCCCTGCGGGCCGAAGTCGTAGCCGTGGTTGTTGGCCTGGTTGAGCAGCTGGAACCCGGCGTCCTTGAGATGGGAGGCGTACTCCGGGGGGACGCGGAACTGGTAGCAGTTGCTGGCGTTCGCGCCGCACTTGCCGGTGCCGGTATCGGTGGTGAGCGGCTCCTCCAGGTTGCCCATCACCAGGTCGGCCTTGAGCGCACCCTTGACCTCGTCGAAGAAGCCCTTGCCGCCGTTGGCGGGCAGCCGGGACGGGGCCATCCCCATCACGATGTCCCCGGTTGCCGAAAGGGTCACCGACTCGTCCTTGCCGGCCGCCCCGGTGGTGGTCGGTACCGGGGAGCCGCTGGCACCACCGCCACCGCCCGGACGCCAGACCGGGTCCGGGGTGTCGTGCTGGGCGCAGCCGGCGAGGAGCACGGCGAGCAGCGCGCCGGTGGCGTACGCGGCGCGGCGGCGGGGACGGGACTGGGAGAAGGCGGCAGAGTACATCGCCCGCGACGCTACCGGGTGGGTAATCGACCGACGACGGCCGATCGGACGGAAGTTCAGCACGACCGCCGCTGCGACCACGGGACGCAGGGCACCGCCCCGCCGTCGCGGACCGCCGCGTGGACGACCCGGGCCAACGGGGCGCCCCAGGTCGACCGGGGGCCGCCGTAGGGCTCCGCCCGGCCGGCCGGCGGGCAGAGCACGGTGACCGCGTCGGTGGGGGTGCCGGTGCCCGGTAGGCCGAGTTCCCCGATCGCCTGGCACTTCGCCTCGGTGGCGGTGGCGACGGCGTTCACCAGTGCGGCGTCGCCGAGCGCCACCGGCACGTACACGACGACGTTGACCGTCCCCACCCGCTGCGCCGGGGCCCCGCCATGCCCGGGGGCAGTGCCCTGGCCGGAGGCGACGCCCTGCTCGGGAGCAGTGCCCTGCTCGGGGGTAGCGGGCTGGGCGGGGGCGGCGGCCCAGAGGGGGGTGCCGAGGCCGACGGTGACCCAGGCGCGGACGCCGGTGTCGGTCCGGGTCACCACCTCGGCGACGTCCACTCCGGTGAGCAGGCCGATCCCGGGCCCGTCGAGGCCGAGCCGGTCGGCGAGCTCAGCCAGGTGGGCCGCCGGGTCGTCCCGGTGGTACGACATCGGCACGGTCGCGTTGACCACCCAGTGGCGTACGCCGACCCCACCACCGAGCGGGCCGGAGCTGACCGCCCGCAGCGGTGAGCCGGCCCGCCACACCAGGAGCGGTATGTCCCATCCGTCCTCGAAGCGGTCGGTCAACACCGGGTCGCCAAGCACCGGGACACCCTACGACCAGCGGCGACAACTGCCGGTGAGCAGGTGGTGTGGGCGGCTGATCGTAGTGGCCGATCGGGTCGGCGGGGTTACGCCCAACGATCAAGTTTCCCGGGGTGCAGCTCTGATTCGTCCTCACGTGCGCCTAGACTTGGCGGCGCGCGAGGGATCAGCGGACGGCGGACCCGGCCGAGGGACGGCAACGCGCAACCGGAGGTGCGCGATGGACGAGGTACTGGCCCGCAGCGGGATCTTCCAGGGTGTCGACCCGGAGGCTGCCGAGGCGCTCGCCAAGGAGATGGAGACGATCGACGTCCGCAAGGGCGAGATCGTGTTCAACGAGGGCGAGCCCGGCGACAGTCTCTACATCCTCCTGTCAGGCAAGATCAAGGTCGGGCGTCGGGCAGCGGACGGCCGGCAGAACCTGATCGCGGTGATGGGCCCGTCGGACATGGTCGGCGAGCTGTCGCTCTTCGACCCCGGTCCGCGTACGGCCACCGCCACGGCGGTCACCGACACCCGGCTGGTCCGGCTGCGCAAGCAGGCGCTGCGGCCCTGGCTGAACAACCGGCCCGAGATCGCCGAGCAGCTGCTGCGGGTGCTGGCCCGTAGGCTGCGCCGGACGAACGACTCGCTGGCCGACCTGATCTTCACCGACGTGCCGGGCCGGGTCGCCAAGAACCTGCTCCAGATGGCCGGCCGGTTCGGCACCCGCGACGGCGGCGTGCTGCGGGTGACCCACGACCTGACCCAGGAGGAGATCGCCCAGCTCGTCGGCGCCTCCCGCGAGACGGTCAACAAGGCGCTCGCCGACTTCGCCTCGCGGGGCTGGCTGCGGCTGGACGGCAAGAGCATCATCATCCTCGACCCGGAGCGTCTCGCCCGCCGCGCCCGGGTCTGACCGGCACCGCCTCACCGTCCGAGCCAGGACCGCCCCCGCCGGCGGCCCTGGCTCGTCGGCATTCCGGCCCGGTTCCACCCGCCCCGGTCGACCGGTCGGCGATGGCCCGCTCTGCCCGGCGCAGAATCCCTCGACAACCCGCTCCGCCGGGCGCGACCCTGGACCGGTGCTGGAACGCGTAGCGGTGCTCTCCGACGTCCACGGCGCGTTGCCCGCGCTGGAGGCGGTGCTGGCCGAGCCGGAGGTGGCCGCCGCCGACCTGGTCGTGGTGACCGGTGACGTGGCGGCCGGCCCACAGCCGGTCGAGGTGCTGGACCTGCTCGCCGGGCTGGGTGCCCGGGTCCGCTGGGTACGCGGCAACGCCGACCGGGAGCTGGTGCAGGCCCGCGCCGGCCGACCGTCGGAGCACGACGTCTCGAACTGGGCGGCCGAACAGCTCCGGGCCGACCAGGTGGACCTGCTGGCCGCGCTGCCGCTGACGCTCACCCTCCCGGTCGCCGGCCTCGGTCCGGTCCTCTTCTGCCACGCCACGCCCCGCGACGACGAGGAGGTGGTGCTCGTCGACTCCCGGCCGGCCCGCTGGGCCGAGGTGTTCGCCGGATTGCCCCCGGAGGTGCGCACCGTGGTCTGCGGGCACACCCACATGCCGTTCACCCGGCTGGTCGACCGCCGCCTGGTGGTCAATCCGGGCAGCGTGGGCATGCCGTACGGCGGGCCGGGGGCGTACTGGGCGCTGCTCGGTCCGGGGGTGCAGCTGCGCCGTACGGGATTCGACGTGGACGCGGCCTGTGCCCGGGTCGCCGCCGGGTCGGGCTATCCGGACGCCGCCGCCTGGGCGGACGAGTACCTGCGCTCCCGGCACAGCGACCTCGACGCGCTCACCGCCTTCGCCCCGCGCGACGGCCGCTGACCGGCGACCGGCACCGGAACGGCACCGGACCGGACCGGCGGCACCGGCCGGGGTCACCACGGGAGCCTAAAAAAGTCAGGCTTGACTGTTTGTTTCGACGACGGCACGCTGTTCCCGTGTCCACCCCGTCGACCCGCGTCCCGCAGCAGGAACGCAGCCGCGCCACCCAGGCCCGGCTGCTGGAGGCGACGGTCGACTGCCTGGTGCGGTACGGCTGGTCGGGCACCACCACGACCGTGGTCGCCGCCCACGCCGGTGTGTCCCGGGGCGCCCAACTGCACCACTACCCCACCAAGGCGGCCCTGGTCACCGCCGCCGTCGCCCACCTCGCCGAGCGCCGCGCCGAGGAGTTGCGCGTCGAGGCCGAGGCGCTGCCGGTCGGGCCGCAGCGGCTCGACCGGGTGATCGACCTGCTCGGCGTCGCGTTCACCGGGCCGCTCTTCGTCGCCGCGCTGGAGCTGTGGGTGGCCGCCCGCACCGACCCGGAGCTGCGCGGCGCGCTGGTGCCGTTGGAGGCCCGGGTGGGCCGGGAGATGCACCGGCTCACCGTCGCACTGCTCGACGTGGACGAGCGCCGCCCCGGCGTCCGCGAGGCCGTACAGGCCACCCTCGACCTGCTGCGCGGGCTCGGCGTGGCCAACCTGCTCAACGACGACTCGGCCCGGCGCACCGCCCTGCTGCACACCTGGAAACACCAGCTCGCCACCCTGCTCGCCCCCGGAGCAGCAGCACCGGGCCACGACGACCCGGCCTGACCCCATTCACCGGCCCACCCGACCGGAGGCACCATGGTCGACCCGACCGCACTGCTCGTCGACCTGACCGACGGGTCCGACCAGCTCGTCGCCGCGCCGGACCCATCGGACGTACTGCCCGACCGCAGCGGCCGTACCGTGCTCGCCGCCGCGTGGCTGGACGTGGCGCAGGTCCGCGCCGGCCCGCCGGGGGCAGACCGCGCACCACGCGCGGGCGCAGTCGGGACGGTCCTCCGGTGACCGGGGTGCTGCGGGTCGGCAACGCCTCCGGCTTCTACGGCGACCGGTCCACCGCCTGGCGGGAGATGCTCGACGGCGGTGAGCTGGACGTGCTGACCGGCGACTACCTGGCCGAGCTGACCATGCTGATCCTCGGCCGGGACCGGCTGCGCGACCCCGACCTCGGCTATGCCAGGACGTTCCTGCGCCAGCTCGAAGGGTGTCTCGGTACCGCCCTCGACCGGGGGGTGCGGATCGTCACCAACGCGGGCGGGCTGAACCCGGCCGGGCTGGCCGCCGCGATCGGCGTGCTCGCCGACCGGCTCGGCCTCACCGTCCGGGTCGCCCACGTCGAGGGCGACGCCCTGGCCCGGCCGGACGCGCTCACCGCCAACGCCTACCTCGGCGCGTTCGGCATCGCCGCCTGCCTCGACGCCGGGGCGGACGTGGTCGTCACCGGGCGGGTCACCGACGCGTCGCTGGCGGTCGGGCCGGCCATCGCCCGGTTCGGCTGGGGGCGGGACGACCTGGACGCACTGGCCGGGGCGACCGTCGCCGGGCACCTGATCGAGTGCGGGGCGCAGGTCACCGGGGGCAACTTCAGCTTCTTCACCGAGCTGCCCGACGGCGGTCACCGGCCCGGCTTCCCGATCGCCGAGATCCACCCGGACGGCTCGTCGGTGCTCACCAAGCACCCCGGCACCGGCGGCGCGGTCACCGTCGAGACGGTCACCGCCCAACTGTTGTACGAGGTGGGCGGCCCCGACTACCTCGGCCCGGACGTGGTGACCCGGCTGGACACGGTACGGCTGCACCCGGACGGGCCGGACCGGGTCCGGGTGGACGGGGTCCGGGGCACCCCACCGCCGGCCATCCTCAAGGTGGGCGTCAACAACCTGGGCGGCTTCCGCAACGCGATGACGTTCGTGCTCTGCGGGTTGGACATCCCGGCCAAGGCGGCCCTGGTCCGGGGGCAGGTCGAGGCGGCGGTCGGCACGGACGGGCTGGAGTTCACGCTGGCCCGTACCGACCATGTCGACGCGGTCGACACCGAGACGGCGAGCGCGCTGCTGCACGTACACCTGCGTGACGGTGACCGGGCGCGGGCCGGGCGGGCGTTCTCGGCGGCGGCGGTGGAGCTGGCCCTGGCCTCCTATCCCGGTTGCACGTTGACCACCCTGCCCGGCGACGCCACCCCGTACGGGGTCTTCACCGCCGACGCCGTGCCGCAGGCCGACGTGCCGCACGTGGCCGTCCTACCCGACGGCACCCGGCTGCCGGTCCCGCCGCCACGGACGGTGGCACCGGCCGTGGCGGGGCCGACGCCCGGCACGGCGGGCCCGACCCCGGTGGCCGGGCCGACCCGGCGGGGGCCGTTGGGTGAGCTGGTCGGGGCACGGTCGGGTGACAAGGGTGGCGACGCCAACCTCGGCGTCTGGGCGCGTACCGATGCGACCTGGGAGTGGCTGCGCGGGTGGCTGACCGTCGACCGGCTGGCCGAGCTGCTGCCGGAGACGGCCGCATCGACCGTCGAGCGGTACGAGCTGCCGAACCTGCGGGCGGTCAACTTCGTGATCCGGGGCCTGCTCGGGCCGGGGGTGGCCGCCTCCACCCGGTTCGACCCGCAGGCCAAGGCGCTCGGCGAACTGCTCCGCTCCCGCATCGTCGACCTGCCCGCCGCCCGCACCCCCGGACCGCCGGCAGCCGGGGAGGCGGACCGGTGACCATCGTGGACACCCCGGAGCGGCGGCAGCTACGGGAGCTGACCCGGGCCTTCGTGACCCGGGAGGTGCTGCCGCACCTGGCCGACTGGGAACGGGCCGGTGAGGTCCCGCGCGCGCTGCACGCCACCGCCGCGAAGCTCGGCCTGCTCGGCGTCGGCTTCCCCGAGTCGGTCGGCGGCAGCGGCGGCGACCTGCTCGACTCGATCGTGGTCACCGAGGAGATCATCCGCTCCGGCGGCTCGTCCGGGCTCGTCGCGGCGCTGTTCACGCATGGCATCGCGCTGCCGCACATCGTCGCGGCGGCCGGCGGGCGGACCGGCGGCACGCTCGGTGGCCGGCTCGCCGCCCGCCCGTCCGCCGCCGACGACCCGCTGGTCACCAGGTACGTCCGGCCGACGCTGGCGGGTGAGCTGATCGGCGCGCTGGCGATCACCGAACCGGACGCCGGCTCCGACGTCGCCGCGATCCGCACCACCGCCCGCCGCGACGGCGACCACTACCTGGTGAACGGATCGAAGACGTACGTGACCAGCGGGGTACGCGCCGACTTCGTCACCACCGCGGTCTGCGGCGACTTCCCCGGCAGCGGGTCGCTGCACCTTCTGGTGATCGACAAGGGCACCCCCGGGTTCACCGTCGGCCGGAAACTGGACAAGCTCGGCTGGCACTGCTCGGACACCGCCGAGTTGTCCTTCGTGGACGTCCGGGTGCCGGTGACCAACCGGATCGGCGAGGAGGACACCGGCTTCCTGGCGATCATGCAGGGCTTCGCCGCCGAGCGGCTCTCCCTGGCCACCCAGGCGTACGCGACGGCGCAGCGCTGCGTGGAGTTGTCGACCCGCTGGTGTCGGGACCGGTCCACGTTCGGTCGTCCGCTGGCCAGCCGGCAACTGGTCCGGCACCGGCTGGCCGAGATGCACACCCGCGCCGAGGCGGCCCGCGCGTACGTGCACCAGGTGGCCGCCCGGGTGGCGGCCGGCGAGCCGGTGGTGACCGAGGTGGCGATGGCGAAGAACGTCGCGGTGGCCGCCTGCGACCAGGTGGTCGACGCCGCGCTGCAACTGCACGGCGGCTTCGGCTACCTGCGCGACGCCGAGGTGGAGCGGCACTACCGGGACGCCCGCATCCTCGGCATCGGCGGCGGCACCACCGAGATCATGAACGAGATCATCGCGAAAGGCCTGGGCCTGTGAGCGCGAGGAGTGAGCCGGGTCTACGAGCCCCGCAGCCGCGAACGAACGGGGGAGATCTGTGACGAGACTGGAGAGTGCGGTCGATCCGGCCGCGCCGGCCTTCGTGGCCAACCGGGACGCGCTGCGGGACCGGCTCGCCGAGCTGGACGCCGCGCTCGACCAGGCGCGGGCCGGCGGCGGCGAGAAGTACGTGGCCCGGCACCACCGGCGCGGGAAACTGCTGCCCCGGGAGCGGATCGAGTTGCTGCTGGACCGGGACAGCCCGTTCCTGGAGTTGTCGCCGGTCGCCGGGTACGGCAGCGACTTCCCGGTCGGGGCGAGCGTGGTCACCGGCATCGGCGTGGTCGAGGGCGTCGAGTGTCTGATCGTCGCCAACGATCCGACGGTACGCGGCGGCGCGGTGAACCCGTGGTCGCTGGCGAAGACCCGACGGGCCGGCGAGATCGCCCTGGCGAACCGGCTGCCGATGGTCAACCTGGTGGAGAGCGCCGGGGCGGACCTGCCCACCCAGGCGGAGATCTTCATTCCGGGCGGTCGGGTGTTCCGCGACCTGACCCGGCTCTCCGCCGCCGGGATCCCCACGGTCAGCGTGGTCTTCGGCAACGCCACCGCCGGTGGCGCGTACGTGCCGGGGATGTCCGACCACGTGATCATGATCCGGGACCGGTCGCAGGTCTACCTGGCCGGGCCGCCGCTGGTGAAGATGGCCACCGGCGAGGTCACCGACGACGAGTCGCTCGGCGGCGCGGCGATGCACGCCGGCACGTCCGGCCTCGCCGACCAGCTCGCCGAGGACGAGCGGGACGGCATCCGGCTGGCCAGGCGGTGCGTACGCCGGTTCAACTGGCGCAAGAAGGGGCCACCGCCGCGCAATCCAACGCCGACCCCACCGAGGTACGACCCGGAGGAGCTGCTGGGCATCGTCAGCGCCGACCTGAAGGTGCCGTTCGACCCGCGTGAGGTGCTGGCCCGGGTCCTCGACGGCAGCGAGTTCGACGAGTTCAAGCCGGCGTACGGCACCGCGCTGGTCACCGGCTGGGGCGAGCTGCACGGCTACCCGGTGGGGGTGCTGGCGAACGCCCGGGGGGTGCTGTTCAGCGCGGAGGCGCAGAAGGCGGCCCAGTTCATCCAGCTCGCCAACGCCGCCGACACCCCGCTGGTCTTCCTCCAGAACACCACCGGCTACATGGTCGGCACCGAGTACGAGCAGCGCGGCATCATCAAGCACGGCGCGCTGATGATCAACGCGGTGGCGAACTCGACGGTGCCGCACCTGACGGTCAACCTGGGCGCCTCGTACGGGGCCGGCAACTACGGCATGTGCGGCCGGGCGTACGAGCCGAGGTTCCTGTTCACCTGGCCGAACGCGAAGTCGGCGGTGATGGGTCCGGCGCAGTTGGCCGGGGTGCTGTCGATCGTCGCCCGGCAGGCCGCCGCCGCCCGGGGCCGGGACTACGACGAGGACTCCGACGCGGCGATGCGGATGATGGTCGAGCAGCAGATCGAGTCGCAGTCGGGGGCGCTGTTCCTGTCCGGCCGGCTCTACGACGACGGGGTGATCGACCCCCGGGACACCCGTACCGTCCTCGGGCTCTGCCTGTCGGCGATCCACAACGCACCGGTGAAGGGCGCCGACGGCTTCGGCGTCTTCCGGATGTAGTGCCCGTGAGCGCGAGGAACGCAGCGCAGCGGAGTCCCGCAGTCGCGAACGAAAGGCAGGCACCGTGAGCGCGAGGAACGCAGCGCAGCGGAGTCCCGCAGTCGCGAACGAAAGGCAGGCACCGTGAGCGCGAGGAACGCAGCGCAGCGGAGTCCCGCAGTCGCGAACAGCAGCGAGAGGGCATGATCATGGTTGTTCGGAAGCTGCTGGTGGCCAACCGGGGGGAGATCGCCCGCCGGGTCTTCGCCACCTGCCGGGCGCTGGGCGTGGCGACGGTCGCCGTGCACTCCGACGCCGATGCGGACGCGCCGTACGTGGCCGAGGCCGACGAGGCGGTCCGGCTGCCGGGGAACACGCCGGTCGAGACGTACCTGCGGATCGAGCTGATCCTGGACGCGGCCCGGCGCACCGGCGCGGACGCCGTCCACCCGGGTTACGGGTTCCTCGCCGAGCACGCCGGGTTCGCGGCGGCCGTGGTCGACGCGGGCCTGACCTGGGTCGGTCCGCCGGCCGGGGCGATCGCGGCGATGGGCGACAAACTGGCGGCGAAGGAGCTGCTGGCCGACGCGGGCGTGCCGATGCTGCCCTCCTGGACCGACGGCGACGAGGTCACCGACTTCCCGGTGCTGGTCAAGGCGTCCGCGGGGGGCGGCGGCCGGGGGATGCGCATCGTCCGCGACCCGGCCGACCTGCCGACGGCCGTCGACTCGGCACGCCGCGAGGCCGCCGCCGCGTTCGGTGACGGCACGGTCTTCGTCGAGCGGTACGTCGAACGCGGCCGGCACGTCGAGGTGCAGATCTTCGGCGACACCCACGGTACGGTCGTGGCCCTCGGTGAGCGGGACTGCTCGATCCAGCGGCGGCACCAGAAGATCGTCGAGGAGGCCCCGGCGGTGCTGCCCGACGGGGTGCGGGAGCGGCTGCACGCGGCGGCGGTCGCCGCCGGGCGGGCTGTCGACTACGTCGGGGCGGGGACGGTGGAGTTCCTGCTCGCCCCGACGGGTGAGTTCTTCTTCCTGGAGATGAACACCCGGCTCCAGGTGGAGCACCCGGTCACCGAGGCGGTCACCGGGCTGGACCTGGTCCGGCTGCAACTGCTGGTCGCCGAGGGTGGCGTGTTGCCGGTGCCGGCGACCCCGCCGGCCGACGGCCACGCGATCGAGGTACGGCTGTGCGCGGAGGACCCGACGCAGGGGTTCCGGCCGGCGACCGGCACGCTGCACCGGTTCACGGTGCCCGGGGTGGCCGGTGAGTTCACCCCGACCCGGGGCCTGCGGCTCGACTCGGGGGTGGGCACCGGGTCGACGGTGGGCGTGCACTACGACTCGATGCTCGCCAAGCTGGTCGCCTGGGCGCCGACCCGGGGCGAGGCGGCCCGAATGCTCGCCGGGGCGCTGGCCCGCGCCGAGCTGCACGGGGTGGCCACCAACCGGGACCTGCTGGTCCGGGTGCTGCGCAGCGCGGAGTTCGGCGCGGCGCAGGTGGACACCGGGTTCCTGGACGCGCATCCCGAGGTCTTCGCGCCGCTGTTGCCGGCCGACGGGCTGCCGGTCGCCGCGCTGGCCGCCGCCCTGGCCGGGGCCGCCGCGCGTCGGGCCGCCGCCCCGGTGCTCGCCGGTCTCCCCTCGGGCTGGCGCAACGTGCCGGCCGTCCCGCAGGTCGTCCGGTACGCCACGACGGCCGGGGACGAGATCGAGGTGCGCTACCGGCTGGACCGGTCCGGCGGTCTCGCCGACTGGTCCACCGACCCGACCGCCGCCGGACCCGGCCCGACGACGGCCGACGCACCGGACGTCCCGCCGGTGGTGGAGCTGGTGACGGCGGCACCGGACCGGGTGCTGCTCGACGTGGCCGGGGTACGGCGGGCGTTGCGCGTACACCGGGCGGGGTCGGTGGTCTTCGTGGACGGCCCGGACGGGGCGGCGGAGCTGACCGAGCTGCCCCGCTTCCCGCTGCCCTGCGCGGCGTTGGCGGTCGGGTCGCTGCTCGCGCCGCTGCCCGGCACGGTGACCCGGGTGCACGTGGCGGCCGGTCAGCGGGTCGCCGCCGGTGACCTGCTGCTGACCCTGGAGGCGATGAAGCTGGAACATCCCGTGCTCGCCCCGACCGACGGCGTGGTCGCCGACCTGCCGGTGCCCGCCGGTGGGCAGGTCGAGACGGGTGCGGTGCTGGCCGTGGTCAACCCTGAGGAGGCACCCCGATGAACTTCGACCTCACCCCCGAGCAGGATCAGCTCCGCGACGCCGTCCGCGCGCTGGGCCGCCGGTACGGCCACTCCTACTTCGTCGAGAAGGCGAAATCCGGCGGGCACACCACCGAGTTGTGGGAGGAGGCCGGCCGGCTCGGCTACCTGGGTGTCAACGTCCCCACCGAGTACGGCGGCGGCGGTGGCGGCCTCACCGAGCTGGCCATCGTCTGCGAGGAGCTGGCCGCCGCCGGTTGCCCGCTGCTGCTGCTGGTGGTGTCGCCGGCCATCGCCGCCACGGTGATCCACCGGCACGGCACCGATGAGCAGCGCAAGCGTTTCCTGCCCGGGTTCGCCGACGGCTCGTTGAAGGTGGTCTTCGCGATCACCGAGCCGGACGCCGGGTCGAACTTCCACCGGCTCGGCACGGTGGCCCGCCGCGACGGCGACGACTGGCTGCTCTCCGGCCGCAAGTGCTACATCTCCGGCGTGGACGAGGCGCAGTACGTGCTGGTGGTGGCGCGTACCGAGGACGCGGCGACCGGGAAGCTCAAGCCCGCGCTGTTCCTGGTGCCGACCGACGCGGCGGGGTTGACCTGGTCCAAGCTGGACATGGAGATCGTCTCCCCGGAGAACCAGTTCCTGCTCTACCTGGACGACGTCCGGCTGCCCGCCGACGCGCTGGTCGGCGGGTCGTTGGACGCCGGCCTGCCGGCGCTGTTCGCCGGGCTGAACCCGGAGCGGATCACGGTGGCCGCGATGGGCGTCGGCACCGGCCGGTACGCCATCGAGCGGGCCACCGAATACACCGCCACCCGTAAGGTCTGGGGTGGGCGGAGCATCGGCGCGCACCAGGGGGTGGCGCATCCGTTGGCGCATGCGGCGGTGCAGGTGGAACTCGCCCGACTGATGATCCACAAGGCGGCCACCCTGTACGACGCGGGCCGCGACCTGGAGGCCGGCGTCTGCGGCAACATGGCCAAGTACGCGGCCGGGGAGGCCGCCGCGCTGGCCGTGGACACCGCCGTGCAGGCCCTCGGTGGGGCCGGCATGACCACCGAGTACGGCGTGGCGACGCTGCTCGGTGCGGTGCGGGCCGGCCGGATCGCACCGGTCAGTCGGGAGATGATCCTCAACTTCGTCGCCCAGCACGTGCTGGGTCAGGAGAAGTCCTACTGATCCTGCGGGTCGACGGCGTCAGCGCGGGGTGCGGCAGGCGGCGTCGGTGCGGTGCACCGGTCGCACCCGCCGGCCCAACCCCTCCAGCAGCGAGTCCTCCACGTGGTAGTCGCGGATCCGCAGCCGGTGCCGGGGCAGCTCCTCCTCGCTGGGGCAGAGCACCTGGGCGCGGACGTCGTCCACCGGCACGTACCGGACGCCGCCGCGTTCCTGGAGCAGCACCATGTTGACGTCGTCCACGGTGACCACGTGCCCCCGGACGTCCTCGGTGACGCCGGGGCTCGACTCCACGGTGGTCACGGTGAGCGGCAGCACCGGCGTGGTGATCACCGGTAGCGCCGCCCAGACCAGCATGGCCAGTACCGCCGCCTCGGTGACGGAGGCGAGCGGCCGGATCACCGCCCCGGGCAGCGGCCCGGTCACCGCGAGCGCGAGCAGCGGCGGGGCGACGAACAGCACCAGGGCGAGCAGTTCCCGTTGCTGCCAGGCGTCGAGCAGGGTGGGGGCGAGCAGCCAGCCGTAGCCGGCGAGGAGCGTCACCACGATCAGCGTCCGGGGCACGGGGTGCTCGTGCAGTCGCGCCGGGGTGAGCTGGAACGCCGCGACGAACGCCGGCAGCAGCAGCGGCAGGTAGAGCAGCTGCCAGGTGACCAGGGCCAGCAGGAAACTGGACAGCACGAACCACGCCGGGGTGAGGTCCGCCCAGCGGACGAAGAGCGGGCGGCGGACGGTGGGCGGCATCCGTTCGACGCTGACCCGCAGCACCGCGCCGAGGGCGAAGACCGCGACCAGGCTGGTGGAGAGCAGCCGGGCGGCGGTGGTCAGGAAGCCGGCCAGCAGGTTGACCGGCCCGACGTTCGCCACCAGCAACAACGTGGTCTGGAGTTCGCCGCCCGCCTCGACGCCGAGGCGCAGCACGGAGAAGATCGCGGGGACGCCCACCACCGCCGTCCAGAACGACTGGCTGGCCCGTGTCCGCCGCTCCACCGCCGGGTCCCAGCCGTCGCGTACCGGGACGGTGGTGGCGCCCAGATCCTGCGGTACGGCCGGGGCGGTCACCGCGTCGGCGCCTTGTCGTCGAAGTCGACCAGCGCCGGCACGTTGAGCGGTTGGGGCTGTGCCTTCTCCGCTTTCAGATACGGTGCGAGGGACCTGGTGTAGGCGGTGATCCACGGACTGCTGATCCCGTTGCGACCCTGGAGGTAGCTCTTCTGGAGGGCGAAGGCGACCAGGTCGCGCAGGGCGGGGTCGCCGATCGGCACCCCGATGCCGAGCAGTTCGCTGGTGCCGAAGGGCATGTCGACGATCTCGAACTCGGTCGGATAGAGGGAGAGGAAGCCGGCGAGGATCGTCTCGTCGGAGCTGACCGCGTCGTAACGACCTTCCCGGATGCCCTTGACGCAGTCGCCGACCTCCTTGACCACGAGCACCTTGACGTCGTGTTTGGCCAGTTCGGCCTCGGTGGTGGAGCCACCGCTGGTGCAGACCTTGTAGGCCGGTTCGCGGAGGTCCTCGATGGTGCGGATCTTGTCCCTGAGCCGGGTCGGCACCATCACCTCCTGGGTGGTGACGAAGTACGGCCCGGCGAAGCTGACCAGCTTCTCCCGTTCCTCGGTGATGGAGAAGCTGGAGACCACCAGGTCGACCACGCCACCCTGGAGGGCGGGGATGCGGTCCTCGGTGGTCACCGAGACCCACTCGATGCGCTGGTCGCCCTCGTAGCCGAGGTAGGAGGCGACGTAGCGGGCGATCTCCACGTCGAAGCCGGAGTGCTTGCCGTTGCGCAGCTCGCCCATCAGCGGCTCGGTGGTGGCCACCCCGATCTTGATCTTCGCCTGACCGTCGATGTGCGACTCGCGCAGCTTGTCGCGGACCGAGGGCAGCGAGGGTTCGCGGCGGTTCTCGCAACCGGCGGCGGCGGCCAGGGTGAGGGTCAGGGCCACCGCCAGGGTGGTGGTGACCGAACGGACCCGGTGGCGGGCGGACGTGTCGTTCATCGGCGCACCTCGCTGACGGACAGCCTGGGGGACACCGAGGGTAGCCGTTCCGGTCCATCTCGGTCGCGCCGCACCGGTGGCGGGTCGTCCGCCGCGACGCCCACCCGACCGGAAGGCGGGAGCAGGGCGGAGGGCGGGGACCGTCTTCCGGCGTTTCGTCACTCTAGGCAGAACGGTCAACCACACCGAGCCGTATGGTTTGACAGCGCGCCCGTTCAGGCCATGCTTGTCAGGTGAGCCGATTCCTGAAGCCGGACGCGCGGACCGTGGCGGTGGTCGCGGGGCTGGCGACCGGCGCGGTGCTGGTGGCGTTGGTGTTCCGGCATCCCGCCGGCATCCTGACGGTGGGGCTGGCCCTGCTCGGGGTCCTCTTCGCGACGGTGACCGGCACCGCGCTGGCCGCGTTGCGCGAACGCGACCACGAGGAGACACCGGCCGTGCCGCCCTCGCCGGGGCACCTGGAACCGGGCTCGTTCCTCGACGCGGACACCCTCGACGCGTTGGACAGCGCGGCGGTGCTGAGCCGGCTGCACCGGATGCGCGAGGTCAGCGACCAGTGAGGGTGGGGGCGACCAGGGCGTCGACCCCCCGGCCGGCGAGACAGCGGTAGGTCCGGTCGAGATCCGTCTCGCCGGGCGGCAGCACCTCCAGCCGCCAGCCGTTGGCGTAGTCGATCCCGCTGGTCAGCCGGAACGTGCGGGCGTTGCACACCGACCGGACCGTCGGGTCGGCGCTGATCGTGGCGTGTCCGGCCCGGGCCAGCGCGGCCGGCAACTGACCCTCCACGTACGTCTCCCAGGTGTGCCGCCCCTCGCAGGAGACCTGCGGCGCCTCCGCCCGGTCGCCGCGTAGCCGTACCGGGCCGAAGCACTCCAGCACGGGGGCGCACCGGGCACCGGGCGGCAGGGTTGCGGCCGTGCCGTCGGCCGCGCAGCCGGGCAGGGTGCCCCAGCGGGCGGCCGGGCTGGACGAGCCCACGGTCGACGGGGCGGCGGTCGGCCCGGCCACCGGTGGCGCACCGCCGGCGACCCACGCCCCGGCGCTCGCCGAGGCGGCCAGGGCGAGCACCCCGGCCCCGCCGAAGAACCAGCGTCGTCGCCGCCGCTCGCCGTGCGCAACGGTCGGATGGTCGTCCTGGGCCGGCGGCCGGGGGGCCGGCTGGCCGGTGATCCGCCCGGGTTGACCGGTGGTCCACCCGAGGGTGTACGGCCCGGTGCCGCCGGACCCGCCGGTGGAGGGCCCGCCGGAGACCGGCGCACCGCTGACCGGGGCGGGGGCCGGGTCGACGGGCAGCGCGGTGAGCAGGTCGCGCAGTTCGAGCGCGGAGGGGCGGGCGTCGGGGTCGTTGGACATCCCGGCGCGGAGCACGTCGACCAGTTCGGTCGGCACCCCGGGCAGGTCGGGGATCGGGTGGTGGAACAACTCCAGCACGGTGACCAGGCTCGGGTTGCGCTCGGACTGCCAGCGCGGGGGCCGGCCGGTCATCACCGCGTAGAGGGTGGCGCAGAGGGCGTACACGTCGACGGCCGGTGACGGCGGGCTGTGGTTGAACATCTCCGGCGGCGCGTAGGCCGGGGTGAGCACCTCCAGGGTGACCGAGGCGTCCCGCGCCTCGGCCAGCACGGCCAGCCCGAAGTCGGCCAGCACCGCCGAGTTGAAGTGCGAGTGCAGGATGTTGGCCGGCTTGACGTCGCGGTGCAGCACCCCGGCCGCGTGCGAGTGGGCCAACGCGTCGGCGATCTTGATGCCGAGGTCACGGGTCTCGGACGCGTCGAGCGGCGAGGTCCGCATCCGTTCGGCGTACGACCCGTCACACAGCTCCATGATCAGGTAGGGGTGCTGGTCGACGGTCACCCCGACGTCGAAGAGGTCCACCACGTGCGGATGGGAGGACATCCGGCCGGCGGCCCGCGCCTCGCGCAGGAACCGGGCCTGGTCGCGTTCGTTGTCCAGGGTGCGGTTCTCCACCTTGACGGCGACCTCCCGACCGACGGAGATCTGGGTGGCCCGGTAGACGGTGGCGTAACCGCCCCGGGCAAAGACCTGCAAGTCGGTCAGACCGGGCACATTGGGCAGCCGGGAGGCGCCGGGCGGGGTCTCGGTCACGGCTCGAAAATACCCGTTCCGCCGGGGCGCTCAGCGGTCCGTACCGGCGGCAGCGGCCGGGCCGGCGGCGACCGACCCGCTCGACGCACCCCCGGAGACCCCACTGACCTGGGACGCTGTCGAGATGGGAGCGTTTCCGCCCGCACCAGTGGATCGACGGGCGTCCCAGCGCAGGCCGAGCGCCGTCGCCACCGCACCCACCCCCTCCCACAGCGCCACCCCGATGAACCGGTCCGGAGCCACGTCGGCCAGCACGGTCAGCGTGAAGACGGTGAAGGTGACCAGCCGGAAGACCACCGTGAACCGGTAGAACGCCCGCCACTCGGTCGCCACCGCCAGCAGGTAGTAGACGCCCATGTTGAACGACGCCATCGAGGACGCGGTGAGGAACGTGCCCGTGTAGTCGCCGGCCGCCCGGGTCTGCGGCACCTCGAAGCCGAGCATCCGCAACTGCGCCTCCGGCCACACCAGCCCGAACGCGCCGAGCAGCACCGCCAGCACACCGAAGACCGCGATCGTCCAACCGGCGCCCGAACGCGGCAACCTCATCTGTTCCCCCACCTGACGGCGCGACCGGCACCGAGGGGCGGTCGCGTGAAGTGACACGCTAACCGTCCCCGCCGATGCGCGCACATCCCCGTAACCGACAGACCTACCGTTTCGACGCCGGACCCGCCGCCGACGACGCGACGCGGGGCCGGTCAGACCCCGCCGGCCAGCCGGGCCGCCAGGGCGTCGGCGCTGGCCCGCTCGCTGCGCTGCTCGGTCGCGTACGCCAGCCGGACCGCCTCCTGCGCGCTGGCCGCCGCCTCCACCGGGTGCCCGCATACCGCCAACGCCTCGGCCAGCACCCCCGCGCCGATCACCTGACTGCGGACGTCCTCCGCCGGGGCGGCGACCGCCCGCCGGGCCCAGTCCAACGCCTGCTCCGACTGACCGTGGGCGAGCAGCGCGGAAGCGTACCGGGCCAGGGTCTGCCGGCGGGAGAAGAGCAGCGTCGGTGTCTTCGCGGCGGTCGTCGCCACCGGGGCGAGCAACCCGACCGCGGTGGCGGGGTCCCCGGCGGCGAGCCGGGCGGTGGCGAGCAGCACCCGGGGCGCGGCCTGCGCCGGGGCCTGCGGGTTGTGCGGTTCGACGGCGGTCAGCACCGCACGGGCGTCCCGCTCGGCGGTCTCGCAGTCGCCCATGTCCAACGCCACGAACCCGCGCAGCGTGCCGGCCATCCCGGTCAGCAGCGGATGCGACGTCCGACCGGCGTACGCCAGGGCGTCGGTGAACAGGTCGGCGGCGTGCTCCGGCTCGCCCAGCCCCCGCGCCACCACCCCCCGGACGACCAGCGCGAACCCGCGCCCCCAGTCGTCGGAGACCGCCGCGAAGTCCCGGTACGCCCGGCGGGCCGACCGGTCCGCCTCGGCCACCTCGCCCAACTCGGCCGCAGCGAACGCCTCGACCGCGCGTAACGTGCCCACCGCCCACGCCTCGCCGACGCGTTCCCCGAACGGCAGGAAGATCCCGGCCAGCCGGCAGGCCTCCCCCAGCCGGCCGGCCAGCAGCCGGGCGAAGGCGGTGGTGCCGCGCAGCCAGGCCCGCCCGTACGGGTCCTTCAGCTCGGCGAAGAGCCGGGCGGCCCGACCGAGCACCGCGTCGGTGCCGGCGAAGTCCCCCCGGGTGGTGGTGACCCAGGCCAGGTTCTGCAACGCCCAGGCCTGCCCCCGCAGGTCCTTCGCGGCGAGGCTGATCTGGTAGGACGCGGCGAGCCGGCTGCTCGCCTGACCGAGTCGACCGGCGACGAAGTCGGCCATCCCGAGCCGGCGCATGGCCGAGGCCCGCAGGTTGGTCACCTCCCCGGCGGTGGCCACCTGCAACGCCTCCTCCCAGCAGGCCACCGCGCGCCCCTGGTCGCCCTGCGTCTGGTGGGCCTGGCCGGCGAGCAGCAGGGCGCTGGCCCGGGTGCCGGCGTCGTCACCGGCGTTGGCGGCGATCTTCTCGGCGAAGGCCAACGCGTCGCCGACCCGACCGACCTGGAGCAGCGCCCGGGCGTGCGCGACCCGGTCGGCCGGGGGCACCCCCTCGCGGGCCAGGTCGGTGGCGCGTTCGGCGTGCTCGACGGCCAGTGCCGGCTCACCGGCCTGCAACGCCCGGCGGGCGGCCCGGCCCAGGGCGGCCACCCCCAACCCGGCGACCGTCCGGGCCGGCGAGTCGGGGCGGAGCTTGACCGCGTCGGCGAGGGCGGCGGCCCGCTCGACCTGCTCGGCCACGAAGTCGTCCCGGGCGGCGTCGGTGAACCCCCCGGGTGCGGCGACCGACGCCGCCGGGTCACCGGTGGCCCAGCGGGCCAGTGCGGCGTGCCGTTCGGCCAGCTCCGCCTTGCTCACCCCGGCGTAGGCGGCCTCGCGCATCAGGGGGGTGGCGAACGCGAAACCGGTCCGGGTGCGGTGCAGCATCCGGCGTTGCAGCAACTCCTCGACGGCCCGTTCCAGCTCGACGGCGGCCACCGCGGCGGGCCGGCCGTCCCGCCCGGCCCGCTGCTCGCGCAGCGCCTCCAACGCGCCGGTGGGCACCGCGTCACCGACCACGGCGGCGTCGCGCAGCGCTGACCGGGCCTCCGGCGGGAGGGCGTCGATGCGGGCGGCGAGCACGGCGGCGAGGTCCCGGGAGAGCAGCCGGCTGCCCAGCGAGCCGGGCACCAACCGCCAGCCGCCGTCCGGGCCAGCGGTCAGTGCTCCCCGCTCCCGCAGCAGGGTGACCAGTTCGGCCAGGTAGAAGGCGTTGCCCTGGGCGGTCGCGAGCAACCGGTCGGCGTCGGCCTGGGGCAGCCTGCCGCCGTTGAGATAGCTGGTGAGCAGGCGGGAGGCGTCCGCGCCGCGCAGCGGCGGCAACGGTTGCACCTCGGCGTCGGCGATCCAGGTCAACGTCCCGGCGGTCCGGACCAGCTCCGGTCGGCCCAGCAGCATCACCAGGACCGGGCCGGTGAGCCGGGACAGGGTGGCGCCGAGGGCGGCGATCGTCTCGCCGGTGGCGTCGTGCAGGTCGTCGACCACGATCACCAGCGGCGCCTCGGCGGCCAGCGCGCTGAGCAGCCCGGCCACCGCGACCGGCACCGCCTCGGCGTCGGCGGCCGGCGGGGTCGCCCCCCAGCCGCCCTGGTCACCCGCGTTGCCGGGCAGTTCGGCGTAGCCCAGCAGCGCCAGCAGCTGGTCAGCGGCGATCGGCGGTACCTCGGTACGCAGCCGGCCGAGCCGTTGACCGAGCCGGCGCAGCCGCTCCTCGACGGCCGGCCGGGTGAGCGCGGTGGAGGTGTCGCTGGGCAGGCCGACGGCGGCCCGGACCAGGTCGGCCAGCGGGGCCAGCCGACGCCGCTCACCGAAGGCGGCGCAGCGGACCGAGAGCACCCGGGCCCCGCTGTGCGCGGCGTACCGGCCGGCGCCGACGTCGTAGCCGGCGGCGAGGCGTTCCACCTCGGCGGCGAACCGGGACTTGCCGATCCCCGCCTCGGCGGTCATCAGCAGCACCCGGGGTTCGCCCCGGTCGATCACCTCGGCGAGCCGGCCGGCGACCCGGCCGATCTCGGTCTCCCGCCCGACGAAGGGGGCCTCGTCGCCGAGCCCCGACCGGGTGCCCGGGGCGTCCAGCAGACCCAGCAGCTCGTACGCCTCGACCGGCTCGCGCTTGCCCTTGAGCCGCAGCGGGCGCAGCACCCGCCAGGAGGCGACGTGCCGGGTGGCCGAGGAGGTCCGGGCACCGGCGTAGATCGCGCCGACGGCGGCGGCGTCGGCGAGCCGGGCGGCGGTGTTCACCGTGTCCCCGATGACCGTGTACTCGATGGCGGCCTGGATGCCGGCGATCACGTCGCCGGTGTTCAGCCCGACCCGCAGGCCGAGCGGTGCGCCGCCGCCGCGTTCGTCGTCGAGGACCCGGCGCACGGCCCGCTGCATCGACAGGGCGGCCCGGACGGCCCGCTCGGCGTCGTCCTCGTGGGCCACCGGGGCACCGAAGACCGCCATGATCCCGTCGCCGGTGAGTTTGTCGACGTGCCCACCGAACGTCTTCACCGCACCGGCGAGCGCGGCGAGCACCCGGTCGGTGACGGCACCGACACGTTCCGGGTCGAGGTCCTCCGACCACGAGGTGAACTCGGACAGGTCACCGAAGAGCACGGTGACCACCCGGCGCTCGGCGGTCGGCAGGGTGGCGGCGGCCGGCAGTGCCGCCCCGCAGTTGTGGCAGAACCGCGCGCCCGGGACGGCGAGCGTGCCGCACACCGGGCAGGTCACGGCTGCTCCACTCCGAGGTGTTCGAGTTGGGCGCGGACCGACCACTCGGCGGCCCACCACAGCGACCGGTCCACGTCGGCGTAGACCGTCGCCACCACCTCGGCCGCGGTGCGCGCGCCCGCGTCGACGGCGGCCCGCACCTGGTCGAGACGGGCCCGGCGGTGGGCCAGGTAGAAGTCGGCCGCCGCACCGCAGTCGGCCAGCGCCGGGCCATGCCCCGGCAGCGCCGGGATCCCCTGGTACGCCGAGAGCCGCTCCAGGCTGGTCAGGTAGTCGCCGAGGTGCCCGTCGGGGTGGGCGACGACGGTGGTGCCCCGGCCGAGGATGGTGTCCCCGGTCAGCACCACCTGCTCGGTGCCGTACGACACCCGGAAGCAGACCGAGTCGGCGGTGTGCCCGGGGGTGTCGACCAGGTCGATGTCCAGCCCGGTCCCGCCGAGCTGCGTACCCGCCCCGGTCAGTGGCGGGCCGCCGATGGTGTGCGCGGGGTCGACGGCGAGCACGGGTGCCCCGCCGAGCAGTTCACTCAGCCGGGGGGCGCCCTCGGTGTGGTCGGGGTGCCCGTGGGTGATCAGTACGAACCCGATCGGTCCCGACGCCGCCACGGCGGCCAGGTGTGCCTCGTCGGCCGGGCCGGGGTCGACGACGACCGCGTGCGGCGCACCCGGGGCGCGTAGCACCCAGGTGTTGGTGCCTTCCAGGGTCATCGGCCCAGGGTTGGGGGCGCGCAGCAACGTCACCCAGTCCGGCAGCCGGTCGGCCAGCGCGGCCGGTGGTGCCGTCACATGCCCGGTCATGGCTGCGATCGTACGACCCCGCGCGCCACTCCCCACGATCTTGCGGAACCGGCGTACCCGGTTCGTGGCCGTTCGCGGCTTTCCGCCGGCCGACCGGCCCGGATCGTGGTGTACGCCGGGCCGGCGGGCGGCGGTGGGGGCGGTGCGGTCAGCCGACCTCGACGATCAGTTCGACCTCGACCGGGGAGTCCAGCGGCAGCTCCGCCACCCCGACGGCGGAGCGGGCGTGCCGGCCGGCCTCCCCGAAGACCGCGCCGAGCAGGTCGGAGGCCCCGTTGATCACGGCCGGCTGGCCGTGGAAGCCCGGTGCCGAGGCCACGAAGCCGGTCAGCTTCACGATCTTGACGATGTTCTCCAGGCCGACCAGCGAATCGACGGCGGCGAGGGCGTTCAGCGCGCACCGCTCGGCGAGATCCTTGGCCTGCTCGGGCGAGACACCCGCGCCGACCTGGCCGGTGGCGAGCAGCTTGCCCTCGACCACCGGCAGCTGACCGGAGACGTAGACGTGCTGGCCGGACTGCACCGCCGGGACGTAGCTGGCCACCGGCGGCACCACGTCGGGCAGGGCCAGGCCCAGCTCGGCGAGCTTGGCGTGGGGTCCGTTGCTCATCGTCGGGCCCTCAGCCCTTGGGGCGCTTGAGGTACGCGACCAACTGGTCCGGGTTCGGGCCGGGGATCACGGCGACGAGTTCCCAGCCGTCCTCACCCCAGTTGTCGAGGATCTGCTTGGTCGCGTGGACCAGCAGCGGGACCGTGGCGTATTCCCACTTCTGCATCGGTGGAAGGCTCCCTTGCCTGACGTGGATGTTCCGCCGACAGCCTACGGTCCGGGTGAGGGTCGGGGCGCGGGACGCTGCTCCGGGGCGGCGGGCAGCTCGCCGCACTGCCCGGTGTGGTCGTACGGCTGGGGGCAACGGGACCGGTCGGGCAGCAGCAGGTCGCAGAAGACCCGGTGCCGGTTGTTCTGGTCGTCGACGGTGGAGACGGTGGTCTCGCCGGCGTCCAGTTCGACCAGGAAGCCGAGCGAGGTGGCCACGGTGCCGGCCAGGGCGGTGGCCGCCGTCAGGTCGGCCACCCGGATCGGCAGGTGGATGACGTAGCCGGGCTCCTCGTCGTCCCGGCCCCGGTCACCGGGGCGGCCGAGGATCCGCAGCACCTCGGACGGTTCGGCGCAGCGCCGGTAGGACCGCTCGTTCATCGGCAGTGAACCACCCGACCCGTCCGCGTCTCCGGGCGAACCGCCCCGCCTCCCCCGGTCTCCTGGTGAGAAGTGGGCCCGGGAGATGTTCTCCGCGTCGCGCATGTACCTGCCTCCGGCCTCGTACCGTGAATGACCGCCGTCCGGACCGGGCGCCGACCCGAACCGCTCCCCCACACCCGGACGAACGTAGGACCCGGCCGGGGCGGGGGACAACGGGACGCGCACGATCGATCACCCAAAGTCACATATGCGACAGACGCTTGGTCCGGAAAGCGATCGCGACCCACCGCAGGTCGTGAGCAGTCCGCCACGCGCCGCCCATCGACCGTTACCCTTGCGCCTCGGACGGGCGATCAGGGGTCGCCCGCCGCGCCCGTACCCGCGTCGTCGCCAGGGGCGGCGACGGCGCCCCATCCCCCGGGGGACCACATGACCCATCCACCGTTCGGTGGCGCGAGCGGATCGCCGGGCGTGCCGACGCCACGGCAGGACCAACCCGACCCGGGCGGTACCACCGCCCCCGGCACCTCCACGCCCGGCACCTCCCCGTCCGGCGCCGCCACGCCGACACCGGCGGGCTACCCGGCGTACCGGACACCGGCCCCCACGCGACGGCGGGGCGTGCTGGTCGCCTCGCTCGCGCTGCTCGCGGCCGTCGTGCTCTGCGGTGGTGGCGGAACGCTCGCCTTCCTGACCCTGCGCGACGCCGAGGGCGGCGAGGGCGCCCGGGAGCCGACGGTGGCGGTTGACGGTTTCCTCACCGCCGTCTACCAGGACCGGGACGCCGGCAGGGCGGCCAACTTCGTCTGCGCGGAGTCGCGCGACCAACAGAAGATCAGCGCGAAGGTCGCCGAGGTGCAGAAGTACGCCACCCTCTACACCAACCCCCGGTTCCGCTGGTCCAGCCCGACCGTCGACAGCCAGAACGGTGACCGGGCCACCGTCTCCACCAAGCTCACCCTGACCACCGCCGACGAGAAGATCGCCGAGCAGCCGTTGCGGTTCACCGTGGTACGGAAGACGGGTTGGTGGGTCTGCGAGGTCGGCTGACCACGTGGGGTGGATAGGCTCGACCGGTGCGAGCAGCTGAGCGGCCGGCCGACCCGGCCGGCACCGGATGGCCGTCCCGCCTGCACGTGGTGACCGGCAAGGGCGGCACGGGCAAGACGAGCGTGGCGGCCGCGCTGGCGCTCGCCCTGGCCGCCGGGGGCCGGCGCACCCTGCTGGTCGAGGTGGAGGGCCGGCAGGGCATCGCCCAGCTCTTCGGCGTCGATCCCCTCCCGTACACCGAGCGGCACCTCGCCGACGCCCCGGGCGGCGGCGAGGTGCGCGCCCTGGCGGTGGACGCCGAGGAGGCGTTGCTGGAGTACCTCGACATGTTCTACAAGCTCGGCGCGGCCGGCCGGGCGCTGCGCAAGCTCGGCGCGATCGACTTCGCCACCACCATCGCCCCCGGCCTGCGTGACGTGCTGCTCACCGGAAAGGTCAAGGAGGCCACCACCCGCACCGCCGGGCAACGCCGGGTGTACGACGCGGTGGTGCTGGACGCCCCGCCGACCGGCCGGATCGGCCGCTTCCTCAACGTCACCGCCGAGACCGCCCGGCTGGCGAAGGTCGGCCCGATCAAGACCCAGAGCGAGGGGGTCTCGGCGCTGCTGCGCTCCCCGATGACCGCGGTGCACGTGGTGACCCTGCTGGAGGAGATGCCGGTCCAGGAGACGGTGGACGCGATCACCGAGCTGACCCAGCTCGGCTTCCCGGTGGGCCGGGTGATCGTCAACGCCGCCCGCCCGCCGCTGGCCACCGGCCGGGAGGTGACCCGGGCGGAGCTGAAGCGGGGGCTGGCCGCCGCCGGCCTGCCCACCGACGCGGCGACCGTGGCCGGGCTGGCCGGCGAGGCCCGGGACCAGCAGGTACGCCGGGAGCTGGAGGATTCGCTGCGGACCGACCTGGCGGAGCTGGGGCGACCGGTGACCGAGCTGCCGTTGCTGCCCGACGGGGTGGACCCGGCGGGGCTGGCGGCGTTCGCCGAGCTGCTCCGCCGGGCGGATTGACGCGCAGCTCACGTCGGCCCGGGCGCACGGACCCCACCGGCCCGATACGCTCGAATGGTGCCTTCCGAAGACGCGGCGCCCGTGCTGGACGTCGACCAGATCCTCGCCGACCCCGGCGTGCGCATCGTGGTCTGCTGTGGCGCCGGTGGGGTCGGCAAGACGACCACCGCGGCGGCGCTGGCGCTGCGGGCGGCAGAGCGGCACGGCCGGCGCACGGTGGTGCTCACCATCGACCCGGCCCGCCGGTTGGCCCAGTCGCTCGGTCTGACCGAGCTGGACAACACCCCCCGCCGGGTCAAGGGGATCGACGTCGAGGCCGGTGGCGGTGAGCTGCACGCCATGATGCTGGACATGAAGCGCACCTTCGACGACGTGGTGCTCCAGCACACCGACCCGGCGAAGGCGGCAGAGATCTTCGCCAACCCGTTCTACCAGGCCATGAGCTCCACCTTCGCCGGCACCCAGGAGTACATGGCGATGGAGAAGCTGGGCCAGTTGCACGCCCGGGGCGAGTGGGACCTGATCGTGGTGGACACGCCGCCGTCCCGCTCCGCGCTGGACTTCCTCGACGCCCCGGCCCGGCTGTCCCGCTTCCTGGACGGCCGGATGCTGCGGTTGCTGCTCGCCCCGGCACGCAGCGGGGGCCGGAGCATGTTCAGCTTCGTCACCGCGAGTTTCGGGATGTTCTCCCGGGTCGTGCAGAAGGTGCTCGGGGCGCAACTGTTGACCGATCTCTCCGGCTTCGTCGCCGCCCTCGACTCGATGTTCGGCGGGTTCCGGCAGCGGGCCGAGCAGACGTACCGGATCCTGCAGGCCGGGGAGACGGCGTTCCTGCTGGTGGCGACACCGGAGCCGGACGCGGTCCGGGAGGCGGCCTACTTCGCCGGGCGGTTGGGTGAGGAGCGGATGCCGCTGGCCGGCTTGGTGCTCAACCGGGTGCACCGGCCGGCGGTGGCCCTGGGCGCGGTGCAGAGCCGGGCGGCGGCCGACCGGCTGGCCGACCTGGGTGGGCACGACGCCACGGTCGACGTGCTGCGCGCGCACGCCGCGCTGGCGCAGCAGGCGGTCCGCGAGGAGCAGGTCGCCCGGCGGTTCACCGAGGCGTTCCCGGCGGTGCCGACGGTGTCGGTCACGGCGCAGCCCGCCGACGTGCACGACGTCGACGGGCTGCGGACGATCGGGGCGGCGATCAGCCGTCCCTGACCGGCGACACGCGGTACGCACCCGACCGGGCGTCGACCGGGCCGACCGGGAACCGACCGTCGGCCGGGCGTCCGACCAGGCTCGGCCGGGCGTCCGGCCAGGCTCGGCTGGCCTCCGCCCAGGCGGTTAGGCATCCAACCAAGCTCAGCTGGGCGTCCGACCAGGCTCAGCTGGGCGTCCGGCCGTGCCGGCTGGGCGTCCGGCCAGGCTCGGCCGGGTGTCCGACCGGGGCCGGCGACACGCCTGGCGTGCCGACGACCAGTCGGGTGGCGTCAGCCGGCGGCGGTGACCAGGATCTTGTCCTTGCCGGTGCGGTCCTTGGCGTTCTTCTTCATCGCCGCCTCGAACATCTTGCGCCAGCTCGCCACCTGCGGGTGCCGGCGCAGCAGGGCACGGCGTTCCCGTTCGGTCATGCCACCCCACACGCCGAACTCGATGCGGTTGTCGAGCGCGTCGGCCAGGCACTCGTAGCGCACCGGGCAGCTGCGGCAGATCCGCTTGGCCACGTTCTGCTCGGCGCCCTGTACGAACAACGCGTCCGGGTCCCCGTTCTGACACGCCGCCAGCGACGGCCAGTCAGTGATCATCCCCATCTGTACACGTCCCCCCTTGCAGTACCTACCGACCTCGTGCGACCAGCCGTCGTTCCCCCCGGTCGTCCGGCCCGTTCCTTCCCCAAGGAGGCACGGACGACGTGTGGCTCAGGTCGCCGCCACCATCATGCTCTGTAGTCGCATGATTACGCAACGTTGTCGGCGAAATCCAGCATTACGGACAGTCCCGGCTTACCGGGCCTTCGATCGCCGCTTACCCCGCCGGAGTACGTGAAAACGCTGCGCGGGCTCCACCGATCGGTGGAGACTCGGCGCGGGTCACACGCAACCCCACACCGGGGGTCGTGCGTTTAGCACAACGAGGTCGGCGCGCGCAGGAAATGGGGAAAGAACGCCCCGGCGCCCCTCGTTCCCTACTCGCGTACCCTGTCGAGGTGACCTGGATGCGGAAACGTGACCACAATGTCTTCACCAACGCCGCATCGCTACTGATCTGCGGCCTGCTGGCCGGTGTGGTGGTGGCGGCGGCGGCCTTCCCCGCGGTGGCGATGTCCGGCCTGGCGGCGAAGGCCGGGGCCGAGACCTTCGGGGCGTTGCCCAAGGAGCTGACGGTGGCCCGCGCGCCACAGATCAGCTACCTGCTCGCCAGCGACGGCAAGACCCCGCTGGCGACCATGTACGACGAGAACCGGCGCGACGTCAAGCTCGCGGACATCTCCCCGTACATGCAGAAGGCGATCATCGCCGCCGAGGACCACGACTTCTACAAGCACAACGGCGTGGACATCAACGGCGTGGCCCGGGCGTTCGTCAACAACCAGTCCGGCACCAACTCCCAGCAGGGCGCCTCCACCCTGACCATGCAGTACGTCCGGCTGGCCATCGCCTACTCGGCCACCCACCCGGCCGACGTGGTCGCCGCGACCGAGGACACCAGCGCCCGCAAGCTCCGCGAGATGCGCCTGGCCCTCCAGGTCGACAAGGAGTTCTCGAAGGACGAGATCCTCACCCGCTACCTGAACCTCGCCTCCTTCGGCAACGGCGCGTACGGCGTGTTCGCCGCCAGCCAGGTGTACTTCGGCAAGTCGCCCAAGAACCTCAAGATCGAGGAGGCGGCGCTGCTGGCCGGCATGGTCAAGGCGCCCACCACCAACGACCCGACCACCCGCAGCGGCTACCCGCTCGCGCTCGACCGGCGTAACTACGTCATCGACAACATGGTCAAGACGAAGGCCATCACCCAGCAGGAGGCGGACGCCGCCAAGGCGGTCAAGCTGGCGGTGAAGGACAAGCGCACCCCGAACGGCTGCGTCGCCACCAACCAGAAGGACTGGGGCTTCTTCTGCGACTACTTCTACCGCTGGTGGCTCGGGCAGGAGACCTTCGGCTCCACCACGTACGACCGGGAGCGGCGGCTCAAGAGCGGTGGCTACACCATCACCACCACGCTCGACGTGCAGGCGCAGAACGGTGCCGACCGGGCCGTCCGCAAGAACCTCGGGGTGAACAGCAAGGCCGCCCGGATGGTCGCCGCGATCGAGCCGGGCACCGGCCGGGTGCGCGCGCTGTCGGTGAACCGGAACTTCAAGATCGATGACCCGAAGAAGCCGCAGAACAAGTACTCCAGCGACCCCAAGAAGGCCAAGAAGAAGATCCGGGGCAACTACCCCAACACGGTGAACCCGCTGCTCAGCGGCGGCCAGGGCATCACCGGCTACCAGGCCGGCTCGACGTTCAAGATGTTCACCCTCGTGGCCGCGCTGGAGAAGGGCATCCCGCTCGCCTACCCGATCAACTCCCCGCCGGTGTTCAAGTCGGACTACATCGTCCAGCAGAACTCGCCGGCCGCCTGCCCGGGGACGCACTTCTACTGCCCCAAGAACGCCTCGGCGAGCATGGCCGGCGTGCACAACATGTGGACCGCGTTCGGCAGCTCGGTCAACACCTACTTCGTCCCGCTGGAGCAGCAGGTCGGTGCGGAGAACGTGATCAAGGCGGCGCAGAAGCTCGGCATCACCTTCCGCAGCAGCGACGACGCCCGCCGGGCCACCAAGGAGGGCGGCGCCAACCAGTGGGGTGCCTTCACGCTGGGTGTCTCCTCGACCACCCCGCTGGAGCTGGCCAACGCCTACGCCACCCTGGCGGCCGACGGGAAGTTCTGCGAGCCGATCCCGGTGCAGCAGATCAAGGACCCGGAGGGCAACAAGCTCGACGTCGCCAACCCGCGCTGCGAGCAACGGATCAGCACCGAGGTGGCCCGGGCCGCCGTGGACGCGGCCCGCTGCCCGGTCGGTGACCGCTCGTCGGTCTCCAAGTGTGTCGGGGCGACCGCCCGCAACGTCCGGGGCATCGTCGGCAAGCCGGTGGCCGGCAAATCCGGCACCACCGACGGTGACAAGACCTCGGCCCTGGTGGCGATGACCAAGCAGTTCGCGGTGGCCGGCATCATGGCCGACCCGGACTGGCCGCAGACCAACCAGAAGATGGGGCACGACGAGACGCCGACCGGCATCAACCCGGCGGTCTACCAGACGCTGCGCGACGCCATGAAGGGCAAGCCCGGCATCGAGTTCACCCCGCCCAACGGCAAGATCATCAATGGTGACCAGCGGTCCATCCCGAACGTGAAGTGCCAGTCGGTGGACAGCGCCCGGAGCAGGCTCAAGGACGCCGGTTTCTCCGTCGTCGTCTCCGACAACAAGATCGCTTCGGAATGCCCGGCCGGCTCCGTCGCCGGCACCAGCCCCGACGGCCGCACCATCAAGGGCGGCGTGGTCACCATCGAGGTGAGCAGCGGCGGCGGCACCCCCAACCAGGCCGGTAACACGCCGGGTAACACCGGCAACCCACCGGGCCGTCCACCCGGCAACAACTGACGCCTCTGTCGACCCAGTGGGCGGGCACCCCGGTCGGGGTGCCCGCCCACTGGCGTCAAGGTGTTCGGAAACCGATCAGGTGTAGATGGGATTGGCGGCCTTGTCGCACCGGTTGCCCACCGAGCGCCACGTCAGGCTCAGCCGGGTCTGCGGTCCATAGACGCCGTCTGCGGTGATGCCCTCCCGCTTCTGAGCGGAGACAAGGGCGGACTTGGTTGCCGGGCCGAAATCGTTGTCCACGGTGATGCCGGCGCCATAGCAGTATTTCAACGCCCGTTGCAGGGCACCGACAGCGCTGCTGTTGGCGCCCTGCGCCATTCCACAGCTCGTGCTCGACGCGGTGCTGCCGGTCGACGGCATGGCGATGGGATCGACCGTGCTGTAGGCACTGCTGGCCACGTTGACCGTGCGGGAACACGTGGCCTGGATGGAGATGTCAGCGGACGCCGCCGACGGCACGACGACGACGGCACCCATACACGTCGAAATGAATAGGGAAGCAACAGCCAACGGCTTCATAGTCACCTCAAGTGGTCGAGGCAACGAGGGTCATGTCCTCAAACCGGTGTCGAACACGCCCCCGTTGCATGTCAAGCCGGCCAAACGAGCCTTCCACGAATCAGCCGTCACCGCAACAGCCAATTGCAGGCACTCTCGGTAATCAAAATTGAATTGACAAACCGGCGACCGGGGAAACGACCAGAGTTGATATGAGTCAGAGGCCGAGCTGTCGGCGTACCTCGGCGGCGACGCGACCACCCTCGGCCCGGCCGGCCACCGCGGCCTGGGCCGCCTTCATCGCCGGGCCCATCTGGGACTTCTCGGTGAAGCCACCCGCCGCCAGCGCCCCCGCGACCAGCTCCGTCAGCTCCTGCTCGGCGAGCTGCTTCGGCAGGTAACGGTCGAGCACCGCACCCTCGGCGGTCTCCTTGTCGGCCTGCTCGGCGCGGCCCGCGTCGGCGAAGGCGGCAGCCGCCTCCCGGCGCTTCTTCGCCTCCTTGGTCAGCACCGCGAGCACCTCGTCGTCGGAGAGCTCGCGCTTGGCCTTGCCGGCGACCTCGGCGGTGCCGACGGCGGCCAACGCCATCCGCAACGTGGAGGTGGTCAGCTCGTCGCGCGCCTTGAGGGCGGCGCGCATGTCTGCGGTCAGGCGGTCCTTCAGCGTGCTCATGGACGGTCAAACTACCCTGGTCGGCATGCGAAAGCGCACACTATTCGGCCTCGCCGCCGGGACCGTCGCCGCCGGGGCGGCCACCCTGGCGTACGCGTCCCTCGTCGAACGCAACATGTTCACCCTGCGCCGGCACGACGTGCCGGTGCTCCCGGCCGACGCCGAGCCACTGCGCGTGCTGCACCTGTCGGACCTGCACATGATGCCCGACCAGCGACGCAAGCAGCAGTGGGTGGCCTCGCTGGCCGCCCTCGACCCGGACCTGGTGGTGGTCACCGGGGACAACATGGCCCACCCCGACGCGGTACCCGGGGTGCTGCGCGCCCTGCAACCGCTGCTCGACTACCCCGGCGCGTTCGTCTTCGGCTCCAACGACTACACCGGGCCGGTCTGGAAGAACCCGTTCACCTACTTCCTGCCCAACCGGGAGTACACCGAGGGCGCCGCCCTGCCGTACGAGGAACTGCGGGACGTCCTCACCGGGGCCGGCTGGGCGGACCTCAACAACGCGCGTACCTCGGTCAAGGCCGGTGGCCGCCTCGTCGAGCTGGTCGGCGTGGACGACCCGCACATCGGGCAGGACGACTACCCGGCCGTCGCCGGCCCGGTCACCCCCGCCGCCGACCTGTCCATCGCGCTCGCCCACGCCCCGGAACCGGCCCTGCTCGACCAGATGGCCGCCGACGGCTTCGGGCTGCTGCTGGCCGGGCACACCCACGGCGGTCAGGTCTGCGTACCCGGCTACGGCGCGCTGGTCACCAACTGCGGCCTGCCCAGGTCGATGGCGAAGGGCCTGCACCGCTGGCCCGGCTCCGACTCCTGGCTGCACGTCTCGGCGGGCCTCGGCACCCACCCCACCGCCCCGGTCCGTTTCGCCTGCCCGCCCGAGGCCAGCATCCTCACCCTCACCCCCCGCTGACCCCCGCCCTGTCGCCCCCCTGCTCTACCGCCCCCTGCTCTGCTGCCCCCACCGCACCACCGCACCACCCATGGCCCCACCGCAACCCGCTCCACCCATGATCAGATTGCGAAAAAGTGGTCGACACGCCGCCAGCACTACGCGAAACCGCAATCTGATCATGGGGTGGGCGGGTGCGGAGCTGGGCAAGCGAGCACCAGCGTGGCCCCGACCGCCGGGGCCGGGGGTACCGAGTTTGATCGGCGGGGCGGGTGGGCTACTATTTCACCGCACGCCTCGGGGTGTGGCGCAGCTTGGTAGCGCGCTTCGTTCGGGACGAAGAGGTCGTCGGTTCGAATCCGGCCACCCCGACAGAGGTCAGAGGGCACATCCGATCCATGGATGTGCCCTCAAGTGCTTCCGTACAGCAGTGAAGTACAGCAGCGGTCAGCGCAGGCTCTCGCCGAGACGCTTGAGCGCGTCGCGGGTGGCGTCCGAGGATGCCTGCGAATAGATCTCCATCGTCACCGACACCTCGGCGTGCCGGAGCACCTGCATGATGACGCGCGGATGCACGTCCAGGTCGACGAGCAGGGTCGCGCAGGTACGCCGGGCGTCGTGCACAGTGATCTTCCGAACTCCGGCACGGACGCAGCGCGAGTCCCAGGAGCGGTTGAAGTTGCGCGGCTCGATGGGGGTTCCGTAGCGGGTGGTGAACAACAGCGGCGAGCCCTGCCAGGCGATCCCCGCCTCGTCGCGGTCGGCCTTCCTCGCCTGCTGGCGGAGGTCGAGTGCCGCCGCGCAGATGTCCGGAAGCGGGAGAGTGGCGTCCGAGGTCTGCGTCTTGGTCTCCCGGTGCAGCAGTTGGCCGCCGACCCGCTGCAACTGCCAGCCGATCGACAACTCCCCCGCCGCCAGGTCGACGGCGTCCCCGGTGAGGCCCAGCACCTCACCCTTGCGCAGGCCGAGTACCAGGATCAGCACGTACGCGGCGTAGAGCGGATCGCGGTCGGCCCGCGCGGACTCCAGAAACCGACGCGCCTCGTCGCTGGTCCATGCCCTGCCTTTGCGGCGACGGACCGGTGGGAGCTTGACCAGGGCGGCGGCGTTGCGGGTGACCAGTTCCTCGGTGGCCGCGTGGTTGAGCGCCGAGCGCAGCACGCCTCGGACGTCCTTGACCGTGCGGGCGGACGGCACGTCACCGCAGCACCGGCCGAGCGCGCAGCAGCGCCGCCTGAGTTCCGGGCGGCGGGTGTCCTTGCCCTGGGCGCAGCACTGGCAGGCGCGGGCCACCTCGTTGATCCAGGTCTGCACGTCGCGCACCTGGAGCCGGTCGAGCCGCTTCCCGCCGAGGCCGGGGATCACGTACAGCCGGAGGATCGTCTCGTAGGTGGCGCAGGTCAGCGGCGCGAGGTGGGGCGTACCACCTCCCGGTGCCAGTAGGTCAGGTAGTCGCCGAGGGTGGGCACCCGGGTGGCGACCGGCCCGGCCTTGGCCTGCTGGTGCAGCTTGATCCACTTGTCGTGGACGGCCTCCCGGGTCGGGCCGTAGACATACTTGCGGGTCCGCTTGCCGTCCGGCTTAATGACCCAGACGTACGCGGCGAAGCCGTTGCGGTAGGGGAAGATCGAGCCTTCGCCGTTGGCGCGGGTGCGGGTGCGGACGAGCATCAGGCGGCCTCCTGCCGCTGGACCTGCTCGCGGACGTACTCGTCGACCCACTCGGGCAGGACGCGGCGGTACTTGCCATCCTTGATGGAGCGCAGCTCGCCGGTGGCGATCTTCATCTTGACCTTGGAGAGGCCGAAGCCGAGCAGGACGGCGACCTCGGCGGGCGAGTACCAGCGTGGGGTGAGAGGTCGGGTCATGCCGCCACCCCCGACCACGCCTCGTGGGCGAGTTCTTCCCGGCCGACGCGTTGGCGTTCCCGTCGTTGGGCGGCGGCGGTGTTGGCGAGCAGGGCGTCGCCGTCGGTCAGCCAGCCGGAGCCGACGAAGGCCAGCGTGCCGACGGTAACCGTGCCGGCGGTGTCGTCGCTGTCGGCCGTGCCGGTGTGCTCGGTGCGGCGGTAGGCGGCGCGGGTGTCGCGGAGCAGTCCGAAGGTGACCGAGTAGCGGCGGGCCTTGGTGAGGAAGTGGCCGCCGTAGCCGAGCATGTGCGCCCAGCGGCGCAGCCCGGCGTAAACGTTGGGTGTGGGGTCAAGGTCGCCTTGACGGTCTTCTGTCTTCCCGGCTGTCCGGGTGGTGTGGTGCCGGGTGGGGCGGCCGAGTCGCCAGCAGGCGTCGATGAGGCGGGCGAGGTGGTCGCCTTCCGGGTCGGCGTAGGCGTCGACGGTGTCCGGGGTGAGTCGGGTGGAGCAGTGGCCGGTGACCTCGGTGGACTTGGTGGCGTACTTGGCGAGGTAGGCGGCCACCTTGGCGTCGGTCACGTCGCCGTCGCTGGTGCCGATGCGGCGTACGTCGATCTGCTCACCCCAGGCGACCGGCCAGCCGTGTGGGCGGTCGGGGTGCGGCGGGGTGGTGACGGTGATCTGTCGGGTGGCGGCGTGGACGGCGGCGTCGAGGTCGTCGACGGTGACGCCGGCCGGTGGTGGGACCAGGACATGCCGGTCGTGCGGGTCGACGCCGTCGAGGCGCAGCAGAACGTGGAAGTGCACCGCGCCCCGGCGCTGCATCTCGGCGACCTTCCCGTGGGACACCCGCACCGGAGGCACCCGCCGGACCCGACCGGAGTCGGTGACGACCTGGACGAGGGGGATGCCACGTCGGCGGCACACTGCGGAGAGGTGGCGTTCGACGGCCTGTTTCGTGCGCCGCCACAACTCGCCGGAGAAGTAGTTCCAGACGGCCTGGTGGTCGTGGTCGTAGCAGTCCAGGCAGAGCGGTCGACCGAGCTGCGGATCGTCGGTGTCGTGGCGGGTGAAGCAGGCGGCGGGCCGCCCGTGTGGGCAGGTGCCGGCGGTGCTCCGGGCACGGCAGGGTGCGGGGCGGCAGTCGCAGCGCCGCCGGGTGGCGCAGGTGTGCCGGGGGATGTGCCGGTGGTGCACCGGGCCGAAGGACGGCGCGGTGAAGGTGGCGAAGACGACCGGATGCGCGCTGACGGTGGTGGGGATGGTCTTGCCGCCGGTCAGGCCGCAGCGGACCACCTGGAAGGCGTCACCGGCGTAGACCCAGGCGCAGTCGGGGCATTGGGCGGCACGGCGGTTACCGCACGCCTTGTAGAGCGTCCGGTCGGGCAGCTCGTCGGTGTGCTGCTCGGCCAAGACCCGGCCCGTGCGGGGTTCTACGGCGGTGAGGGTGCCGGCCAGGCGGATCGGGCGGGTGCAGCCTCCGGCGGCGCGGGTGTGCTCCAGCCAGCCGAAGTAGTCCGGGGCGGCGGCGCGGTGCAGGGCCTGGGCGTCACGACCGGCGGTGAGGGTGGACACGGTTTTCTCCTCAAGGGGTGGCAGGGGACGGGGAACGAACTGCCACCGGACGCCGGAGCGATGTCCGTCGGTGGTGTTCGTGGTGTCTCCTGGCACCGCCGGAGAGGGCGGCTCATGCCGGAGGGCGGGTGCAGGCCATCGGCCTTGGACCGCCGTTGAGCTGGGTTCCTGGATCTTGGGTGATGCCGGGACGGGTGGGGTGCCTGGTCGTCGGCTTCCGGTGGGTTGCCGCAGGTGATCCCCACCCGTCGAGGTGCGTGAATCCGAGGGCCATCGTGGACGGCGGGAAGGCCGTGCTGGGCCGCTCAGTGGATTCCGGGCCGGCTCAGTGGCCGGTGCGATCGAGAGCCGGCGGGGCGTGACCCGCATCAGCGGCAGGAAGGCCGCTCGGTTACTCCGAAGTCGAGTTCAGCGATCCGGCGGGAAGGCCGCGCTGGTGTGCTCGACGAGAGCCAGAGTAGCACCGGGTACGGACACGTCAACCCGCCGTGAAGCAGCAGGGCGGCCGGCGGCCGGCCGGTGTGGGAGGACTTTCTGTACGTCTATCAAGGCGGCCCTGAGCGGGCCGCACGCGCCGCCGCCTGGGCGCGTGTCCGTCGCTCCGCTGGCGCTCCGACTCCGGCCACGCAACACGCCCGGCGGCTGGCGCGGAGGGCGGGTAGCCCGGTGGGCTGCCGGATGACGACAGGACGTTGTCCGGTGGGGTTGGTCGGCGGCAGCCGGCCGGGCCGCGCGGCGAGCACCGCTCGGTGTAGGGGAGCGCACGCCGGATCCGTCGGCGGCTGCCGTGCCGGTAGCGGGGTGGCGGTTACTGCGCCTCCGGCGGGGGCGCTCCGGCTCCAGGATGGCCGGGGGTCCGTCGGCGGCTTGCGGCCCCTGGGTGGTGACGGTGGGAAGCCATCCCGCCCACCGTCGACCCGGGCGAGCCGAGCAGACCACCGCCCGACCCGCCAGCGTCCGTACGGTCGTCAAGGCCGTCTTGACGTGGCGGGCCGGGCGGCGGCCCGCTCCCCAGGAGGGCGGGTCGACGGCAGACGGGACGACAAGGCTTGGCTAGCTCTGCTCGTCTAAGTCAACGTATTGGGCGGCTTCTACTAGGCCAAGTTGGATGCCGCGCCGCTGCTCCTTGGCGGGCTTAATGACGCCCTCCACACGCACCAGCGCATGAGCAACACCGATCTCTACATCCTCTTTGTCCTCGTCATCGACGACGCCCGCCCTCAAAGCCCGAACTGCGCCAACGCCAACCTTGAACAGAACATACCCGTCGTTCCGGCGAATCTGCTGGGCCGTCAGGCCATGCTGCACGCACAGCAAATGCCGATAAACTGACATCCCGTCAGCATCAAACCGAAAGGCATTCCGACCGATTACGGGCTTCGAGTCAAGGACGTCCTTATGCTCAAAGAAGTCCGGCCGCCGAGGCACCCGACGATACAGCCAGTCCGAATCTGGAATTTGAGGATCATTCCATGGAGGGGTTTCTTCCATAGCTCCTACCGAGCGAAGAGCGCGCGCCAAGTGGGGTTCTCTAAATCGACTCGAACCGACAAATCGAGAAGCAGGCGACGTAGTTTGTGTTCGCTTTGGGGAGAGACTTCTCCCGCGAGCACCTCGCGACCATCAGCGTCCGATGCATAGAAAAGGCCGTTGCCATCGCCGTCGACCTCGATCTCGATTCGCTGCTTGCGTGCGTGCCATTCCGCCAAGACTCCACCTTCCCCGTCTGGAGACAAGAACGGAAATACAGTACGCCTATCCGAGACCTTTTGCAGGAACTCGAACATTGAGATCACGGCATCCGTGGTGCATGCTTCGCCACCGTCACCGTCCCAGTTATACGGGAGGGACCGCAAATGATGAAGCTTCACCTCTGCGTAGCGCAACAACTCGTATGGGGAGCTTGCTGGATTGGCCTTAGACCGCATGGAGCGCGCTTTGGGTCGGGCCTCGTATACGTACCAGACGCTGGAGGGCGAATCCGCACGATAACAGGGGTCACGAACTGCGGCAGGTCTTGAAAACGAACCAGACCGAGCCAGGCCGTGCTGCTTGGCATGCGCGGCACTTCCATGACTAGGCACCCTCACTACGCAACCCCCACTTCGTCCTCATGTCGTCGTTGGTCAGTTCCAGGAACTTCCTAACAACAGCGTCGTGAGCAATTGCCAGCGATCGACTAATATTCGGGGAATCCTGGATAGAGATTGCCCCCTCAAGTTCTAGGGACGCACACGGGTCATCCCGATCTCGATCCCTGTCGAACGAAGGATCGACCATAATCGTTAAAGCTACATCTTCCTCAAGCTCGGGGGAGCAGTAGTGCAGTCGAAGGGCAGCCAATTCCGGTGGGTCCAATTGAGCCTGCAGGGTCTGCCAGTTGGTGAGAATGCCAGCAGCAAGACTCTCAGGCAAAACCCCTTCTATCAAATTCGTATAGGAGACGTAGATGTCGGTGGGTTTAACCTCTTGAGCAAGAGAACTTGAAACTGCTCGGCGAAACTCGCCGAATCGCAGCAACAGCTCCGCAGAAAGATCGTCGTAGCCAGGGTATGTCTTTGGCCCTTGATGGAAGCGCCACACGATACTGAATCGATCATTTTGAAGCTCGATGGTCTGATCACCCCGAGCGTTCGTAAAGGCCGTTAATGGCATTGGCCAAAAAGAATTTCCACCAAGGTACTGATGCATCGGCACATCACCGCGCAGAGGCGGGCGAGGCGGCACTTCGCTGACCTTTGGGTAAGAATCGTCCCAATCTACGCGGAGCTGCGCCAGATTGAGAGACTGCAATGTGGCGACTCGCTCGAAGAACACAGTGAGGCTCACTTCGCGGACGGGTGGCTCCTCGAAGCGGAGGTCACTTCCCATGTTGAGCGCTCCTACCTTAGACCTGCGGCTGTCACACACCCTAACGACCAAGCATAGTGGATGGTGTCCGCTACTTGTCTCGTCTTAGAAACGATGATCAGGCACATCGGAGATCATGACGAGCCTTCGGTCAAAGTCCCCTCAACGTGATCAAGCAGGGCGGTGGGGCGTCGTCGGGTGTACGCCCCGGTAGGCATAGGGGCTGGCCATCTGGCGCTAGACCGTTCCTAAGCCCCTGCTTTGAGGCTGGTGACGGCAAGGGGCCGGCACCCACGACAGCTTGCGACAGCGGCATACGAACGGCCGAGGTGGCGAACGCGGGACAGGCGAAACGCCCGGAACTAAGCGAGGGGTTGGCCCAAGCGGACTGACGAAGGTTCGGGTGCCTGGCTTCGCCGAGCAGATCGAGGCAGTCGAGGACGCTGGCTGACGGCTGGACCAGATGATCTTCCATCAAGATTCGAAAGACAAACCCGAACGTTGCTCCCATTTTAGGCATATATAGTCATTCGACGGCTGCAGAGCCGTCAGCGCGGCAAGGGTGGCAAGCTCGGTCTCTGAAGGCAGCAGAAACCTCGATCCAGCCGAACATCGAGGGATTGCGGTGCGCATCTGCCCGGCGGCCGATCCGCTACGATATGTCAGAAATCAGCAAACTTCGGTCCGCATCCCCAGCGGAGGTCAGGCTGGCTTGCGTGCTGCTCTCTCCACTTCTTGCAGCACCAGTCCGAGAGTTTGTGAGCGGCGGTCTGCTGGCAGCGTCGCCCATGCTCGTCGGGCATACGCCAGTCCCCCGGTTCGGTCCCCGGACTTGGCCATCATGAGGGCCCGGTGTAGCTCGATGTGGGTGGCGAACCGGGTCAGCGCTGGCGGCCGGAGCCGGTCGGCGTCGGTCTGGGCCTGCTCGCCGGGACCGACCATGCCGAGCCGGGCGTAGAGCATCGACCGGAAGGTGGCCATGCGCCAGGCAGGTACGGCGGCGTCGGAGATTTCACCGTCCGGTGAGGCTGTCTGGTTGAAGATCCGTCGTGCGTCCTCGTCGGCCGTGATGGCTCCGCCGATGTCGCCTCGCCCGGCGGCGACGTGTGCGCGGGCCATCAGCGCCTGGAGACGTCCGAGCGACGGACGGTCGGACAGGGCGATGGCCTCGTCGGCGTACCGCTTGGCGACCGGTAGGGCCGCGCCTTCGTAGGCCAGGGCGATGGCGGCCCGGCCACGTACCCAGACCCGGACAGCGAGGTCGCCGGAGCGGTCGGCGGCGATCCGGGCGGTGTCGTACCAGCCGATCGCCTCGGTCGGGTCCTTGGTGGTCTTGCCGTAGGTGGTGAGTGCGCGGGCGGCGGTCGCCCACATCGTCGGGGAGTCAAGCTGCTGTTGCAGGACGACAAGGTCACCGGCAAGCCTGCTCTGAAGGCTGTCCGCGCCGATCTCCATGTAGTCGCGGCCGTACTGCTCGACCCGGTCGCGCCAGCGGTCTTCGCTGTCCCGTCGGCCGGCGAGGGCTGCGGTGAAGCCGGATCGGATCAGCTCGTTGGCGGCGATCGGGCCGATGGTGGCGGCTTGGAGAAGGTGCCTGCGTCTCACGTCCGGGTCTCCCAACGCTCGCGCGTAGGCGAGCACGATGTCCGGCGTCGCGGTCCGACGTCCCGACTCGACGTTGCTCAGGTGCGAAGCCGAATAGCAGGTGCGGGCCGCGATGGAGGCCAGCGTCACGCCTGCCTCAGTACGAGCCTGCCTCAGTTGTGCGCCGAGGTCATCCATCGGAGCCCCCGTGAAAGGTCCTGAAAGCATCGAGCCACTTCCGAGCGTAGTCGTGGGATCACAAGAGTAGACACCGGACGTGGTCAGCGCGGCCGGTGCGACGACCGGGCTTGGCCACGTCGCCAGCCGGGCGCGGCGGCGGCGATCCCCCCGAGAGCAGTGTCGCCGCGCCCTCTCTAACGGTGGAGGCGGGAATGAGCGGCGACGTTCCGGACCAGTCCAGGGGCGAACAGATCCAGCAGGCGGAACGGGAAGCGGCTCGGCAGCGGATCCTCGCGCAGGCCGAGGCAGACCGGATACCGGCCGAGGAGACGGATCGTGCAGTGCCGGATCGACGGTGGCGTCGTGGACAGCGTTGACCTGTTACCGGTCGGTCGCCGGGTGGCGTACTGGCGGGGACGGCGGAAGCTCTCCCAGCAGGTGTTGGCCGATCGGCTGGGTAAGTCGAAGAGTTGGGTGGACAAGGTCGAGCGGGGTGTCCGGTCGCTGGACAAGGTGTCGACGCTCCAGGACATCGCCGCCGTCCTGCGGATCGAGCCGGGGGTGTTACTCGGCCGGCACGTTGAGCCGTCCAGGGTGACCGAGCGCGCCGAGCGTGTGGAACGGATCCGCGCGGCCCTGACGACGTACGAGATCGCTTTGGCGCGCCCGAACACCCGCCGACCGGTACTGACAGCGGAGAGGCTGGCCCGGGAGACCGCGCACGTGTGGACGGCCTTCCAGCACGCCCGCTACCCGCAGGTGATTGATCTGGTGCCGGAGTTGGTGGCCGACGCGCAGCGCACCCACGCCCACGATCCCCGCGCGGGGCGGGTGCCGCTGGTGGAGGCGTACCGGGTGACGGCGTCACTGCTGGTGAAGCTCGGTGCCTTCGATGTGGCGTGGTTGGCGGTCGACCGGGCGATGACCGCCGCCACTGGTAACCGGGTATTGGTGGCGGCCACTGCGGTGCAGCTCGGTCAGGTGTTGCGCGCCTCGGGACGGGCGCAGGTGGCGAAGTCGGTGATGCTGACCGCCGCGTACCGGATCGCCCCGCCCGTGATCGAGTGCGGCCCTCCTGCCGAGCTGTCTCTGTGCGGGACCCTGCTGGTGCAGGCTGCCCTGGCCGCCGCCTGCGCCGGGGACGACCGCACCGCCGCCGAGCTGGTCGACGAGGCTGCGGAGATGGCGGCGCAGGTAGGAGACGGTCACGACCATCACCGGACCGGGTTCGGGGCAACGGCGGTGGAGTTGGCCCGGATCATCGTGGCGGTGGAGTTGGGCGACGCGGAGACGGCCGTGGCCTGGCACAAGAAGGTGACCGTGCGGGATGGCTGGCGGTGGCTGCCCGCCGAACACCGCGCCGCGTACCTGATCGACGTTGCCCGCGCCTACCTCCAGGCCGACGACCCGGTCAAGGCCGGCCGGGTCCTGTTGGAGGCCCACCGGACCGCACCGGCCGAGATCCACCATCGACCAGCCGGCCGGGACATCCTCGCCCAGGTCGCCCGCGACCCCGACGCCCCGGCAACGATCACCCAACTCGTCGACATGCTCGGAACGGGTTGAACGGTGACCGGTCCCCACCTGTCCCTGGCACAGATCCGCAACCGGCTGATCCTCACCGCCCGTGCCGTCCTCCGCGATCACCAGCCCGGACCTGACGGCCGTTGTCCGATCTGCCGGGTCGCAGGCTGCCCGGTGGGGACCGCCGCCCGCAACGTCCTGCGCTCGGCGGAAGAAGTACAGCAGCGGAGTACAGCAACCGAACCGACCACACCCGACCCGGACGAGCCCCAGCAGGCCGGATGACCTCGGACAACACCCGATCCGACCGACCCGCCGCCAGTTCGGGACGAAGAGGTCGTCGGTTCGAATCCGGTCGCGCCGACATAGGCAAGAGGGCACCTGCGTCCTCTGGTGCTGCCGTACAGCAGTGACGTACAAGCGGGTCCGTGCGGCTGCGCGGGGTCGACGTGGTGCTGGACGCGGTCGGCGGGCGGGTGCTGCGCGTGTGTTGCTGCGGCGGTGAGCCGGTGTCAGGCGGTGACCACGGCGCGGACGAAGGCGGCGACCTCGCGCGACGTGCTGGTCTGCGACCAGGCGAGGACCAGGGTGGCCGGGTCGGCGTCCAGGACGGGGCGGCTGATCAGGCCCGGGGGTAGGTACTCGCCTACCGATTCCGGAACGACCGAGATCAGGCGGCCGAGCTGGATCAGGTGCAGCAGCTGGTTGCTGTCGGCGACCGGGTGGCCGGTGACGCCGGGGCGGGCTTCGGGCCAGCGGGGCATCGGCTCGCCGTGCAGATCGGCCATCGACACGGTGGCGCGTTCGGCGAGCCGGTGGCCCTTGGGCAGCAGCACGACCTGGCCCTCCGTGTGCAGGGCGTCGCTGTCCAGGCCGGTCAGGTCGTTCTGCGGCCGGTGCAGGAGGGCGAGGTCGGCCCGGCCGTCGCGGACCATGGCGGCGCGTTCGCCGACCCTGAAGGCGAGGTCGACCGGGACGGCGCCGGGAGATGCCGCGTAGCGGTCAAGGATGGTGCGCAGCAGTCCGGCGTCGCCGCCGGGTTTGAGGGCCAGGGTCAGGTGCGGGGTGGTTCTGGCGGCTTTTCGGGTACGCCGGATCGCCGCCTCGACCGCGTCGAGCGCGCTGCGGGCCTCGGTGAGCAGCACCTCGCCGGGCGGGGTGAGGTGGACCGCGCGGCTGGTGCGTTCCAGCAGCGTGACACCCATCCGGCGTTCGAGCAGGCGGATCGCTCGGGACAGGGGTGGCTGGGCGATGCCGAGGCGCTGTGCGGCGCGGCTGAAGTGCAGCTCCTCGGCGACCGCGACGAAGTAACGCAGTTCGCGCGTCTCGACGTCATCCATACCGCCAAGGTATCGCCACGGACCGGTTCGGTCCTGGTCCGCAGGCGCTGCCGGTGATGGGCTCGGGGCATGAGTGGAGCACGCATCGCGCTGGTGACCGGGGCGAACAAGGGGATCGGGCGGGCCGTCGCGGAAGGCCTCGCCGAGTTGGGGATCACGGTGCTGGTCGGTGCCCGGGATCCGGAGCGGGGAGCGGAGGCGGCGGGGAGGATCGAGGGCGCGTCGGCGATCCGGCTGGACGTGACCGATCCGGCCGGGGTCGCCGCTGCCGCCGAGGAGATCGGGGCCCGGTTCGGTCGGCTGGACATCCTGGTCAACAACGCGGGGATCGGCGGTGACCTGGCGGCGCAGGTGCCGGGGGCGGCCCGGCTGGACGGCATCCGGGAGGTGTTCGAGACGAACCTGTTCGGGGTGGTGACGGTGACCGAGGCGATGCTGCCGCTGCTGCGCCGCTCGGCCGGGGCACGGATCGTGAACGTGTCAAGTGGCACGTCGTCGATGGCGTGGATGACCGACGCGACCCACTATTTGAGCCGGATGCCGGCGTCGCTGGGTTATCCGGTGTCCAAGGCGGCGTTGAACATGCTGACCGTGCAGTATGCGAAGGAGCTGGCCGGGGACGGGATCCTGGTGAACGCGATCGCGCCGGGCGCGTGTGACACGGATTTCGCCAAGGGGCTGCCTTTTCAGCTGTCCCGGACGCCGGCCGAGGGCGCGGCGGTGGTGGTGCGGCTGGCCACGTCGGGGCGGGAGTGCCCCAGCGGCGGGTTCTTCGACGACGGCGGGAAGGTGCCGTGGTGAGACGGCTCCGCCGGGGCGGTGCGTCGGAGGACCGAGTCGGTCCGGCCGGCGTCGAGGGCGGTGGTCACGGCCGTTGTCCGACGGGCGTACCGCCGCAGGTCGACCATCCGTCAGGGCAGCGCCGGTCACCCACGAGCCGATATGACTGTCAGGCATGAATATGCCTGAGGGGCATGGAGCCCTCACCCGAAGACCGTCCACGCGCCCGCGTGGGGCGGGGAGTGGGAGGCGAGCGCGACGGTCCTAGAGTCGGTGGCCGGGAGACCGGGAAGGAGCCCGATGTCGATCCTCGATCCGGTCGTGCTCGCCCTGCCGTTCCGGGGCACCTGGCTGGTCCGCAACAGCCCCGCCCGGCGGGTGCCCAGCCACGGCACCGACCTCTTCGCCACCACGTACGCGATCGATTTCGTGGCGGTGCGGGGGCGGCGGACGGCGACCGTCCGGGACTGGCGGACGCTGCTGGCGACCGAGCCGCCGCAGCAGTTCCTGGCCTTCGGGCGGCCGATCCTCGCCCCCGCCGCCGGGCGGGTGGTGGCGGTGCACGACGGGGAGGTCGACCACGAGGCCCGCCGGTCGCCGACGACGCTGCTGGCCTACGCGCTGACCCAGGCGGCCCGGGTCCGCCGGGGCGCGGGCGCCGTCGCCGGCAACCACGTGATCGTCGAGCTGGCCGGCGGCCGGGGGTACGTCCTGCTCGCCCACCTGCGCGCCGGGTCGGTCCGGGTGGCGGTGGGTGACCCGGTCGACGTCGGGCAGGAGTTGGCCGACTGCGGCAACTCGGGGAACTCCACCCAGCCGCACCTGCACCTGCAGGTGATGGACGCCGCCGACCCGTACGCCGCCCGGGGTTTGCCGATGGCCTTCCGGCACTACCGGTCGTGGCGGCGGCCGGGTGACCCGCCGGTCGAGGTCGACCGGGGCGTCCCGGGCGAGGCGGCGGTGGTCGAGCCGGCGCGGTGACCACCCCGGGCGCGGTGGCGTCCGCCGCCCGGCGCGACCCGACGACCCGGTCCTCCTGGCAGGGTGTACGGCATGGCTGCGCTGCGCCTGAGCTGCCCACCCTGCCGGGCGGGCGGCGTCGTGCCCGCCGGCAGGCTCAGTCGTCGTGGCGTTCGGTGCGGGCGACCTCGGCGAACGCCGCCTCCAGGCACCCGGCGAACGGGACCCCGGTCACCGTGAGCAGGTCGACCACCAGCAGCGGCGCGTGGCCGGCGACGGCGACCGGGTCGGGCGGGGTGTCGTCGTCGCCCGGGTCGTAGACGCCGAGCGCCCCGGCCAGCAGGACCAGCATCACGTGCGGGTCGACGTCGGGTCGCCAGGTGGCGGCGGACCGGACGCAGCGTTCCAGCACCTGCCGCACGTCGTCGCTGTCGAGCCCGTCGGGGTGCGCCTGCTCCAGCAGGAGCCGGACCACCCCGCCGAGGACCAGCCCGGCGCGGTCGGCACCGGCGAGCCGGGGCACCGCCCGGTCGTACGCCGCGCCGTCGCGGGCCTGGGCGGCGTCCACCGCCTCGGTGGCGGCCACCGCGATCTCGCGGGCCGGGGCGGGCAGGTGTCGCCAGGTCACCGTCACCGGGCCAGCATGGCAGAGCCGACCGACACCGCACCCGCCCGGACCACCCACCGCCCGCCGGCCACCTGTCGATCCGAGACGCCCCCGGGGTCGGAGCCGGATCCCGGATCACGAGGCGGAACCAGGGTCGGCGGCGGAAAGGGGTCCCGAGGCGGGAGCGGGACGGAACCGGGTCGGGGTGGAAACGGGTCGACCGCCCCGGGGTGGGACGGCGGCTCCCGGTGCGAGGAGTCGCCGGCCGTTCACCCGGGACGGTCGGACGGTGGCCGGCGATCGCCCCTCCGCGCGCCGGTCACCGTGGGTGCTCCCGTACGGACCGTCACCAGGCCCCCGGTGATCGGCGGGTACGTGTAGCTGCCCTTGCTCCCGTCGGTGACGCCGTCATGAGGACGTCGACCACGGAGAGTGTGCGCCGAGGCTATAGGTGCCGGACGACAACTGTTAAATCGAAAAGCGCCGCGCCGGCAAACAGATCCGCCAGGCCCGGCAGTGGAGCCCTAATGGCGATCATGGGTGGCGCGATGGTCCGACGGGGGCGTCCCTTCCACCGATCCACACTCGTCCGCCGGGTGGATCAGGGCGACCAGTCGGTGCCGGGTCCAGTGCCCGGCCACCCCCGGTCGGGCGGCCAGGTGGTCGATCGTCTCGGCCGGCGACCAGCCGTGCGCCTCCCGCAGCCCGTCGGCGATCATCCGCAGGTAGACGGGGGCGGGCGGGGTCCAGGTCACGTCGGCGGCCCGCCACGGCGCGGTGAAGGTGAGCATCGGCAGCCCGTCGGCGGTGCCGACCCGCAGCAGGGTCTCGTAGCGCCCCGGGCCGAGGGTGGCCCGGCCGTCGGCCACCGCCTCGTCGAGGGCGGGCAGGTCGTCGCCGGGCGGGCGGTACATCTCCTGCGCCGCGAGGTCGGCGAACTGCGCCCGGGTGAGCAGGTAGCCCCGGGCCGCCGCGACGCCAGGCAACTCCGGGTCGTAGAAGGCCATCCCGCCGGTCCAGGCCCGGGACTCCCCGGCGAAGTAGATGCCACCCGGGATCAGCACCGGTCGCGTCCGGCGCGGTGGTCGGCAGTCCCGACAGCCGGGGTACGACCGCAGCCCGCCGGGCGGCCGACCCCCGGCGAGGTACCAGCCGAGCCGGGCGGCGTGCAGGTTCGACCCGTAGGCGACGTACCAGAGCAGCTCCACCCGGCCCCTTCCGACGCCTCCGGGCCTCCCACGCTATCGCCCACAGGCCCTGTCCACACCCTGTGGATGAAACATGTGTACGAACGAAGTGATCTTAGTGTGACCGCCTCCTTCCCGCTGAGTACGCTTGATTGCAGCCCCCGGCACCCGTCGGGCCTTCTCACCTGGAAAAACGTGGATCACGAGCGAGTCGTCCGGGACGTCACGGTCCGCCTGCCGATGGCGTCGACCGCTGCCGAGGCGTGCCGGTGGACGGTGACCGCGCTCGCCCGGTACGTCCCCGCCACGATCTCCGTCCTGCTCCAGGCACACGACCGGCTCCGTTGCATCGCCGCGACCGGCGCCTGGCAGGTGTTCTCCACCGTCGCCCCCAAGTCGGGCATCGTCGGCCGGGTGTACGCCGGCGGCGAGGGCGCCACCGTCGACGACGTCACCACCGACCCCGACTACCTGCCGTTACGCCCCGACGTCACGGCCGAGGTCTGCGTGCCGGTGCGGGACCCGGCGGGGCGGGTGATCGGCGTGCTCGACCTCCAGTGGAGCGGGCCGGTCGAGCTGGCCCCGTGGCGGGAGACGGCTGAACGCCTCGCCGAGCGCCTCGGGGCCCGGATCGCGGCGCTGGGCGGGCCGCCCGCCGAGAGCCGCAGCGAGAAACTGCTCCGGCACGCCACCGCGATGACCTCGGCGCCCACCGACTGGGATCTGATGGCCGCCGCGCTCACCGCCGCCCGGGAGGTCTCCACCCTCTCCACCGCAGTGCTGGTGCTCGCCGGTCGGCACGGTCCCCGGGTCGGCGCACCCACGACGGTCCCCACCGAGTGGGAGTCGCGGATCCGGGCCGCTCTCGCCGACGCCCCGGCCGCGCAACTCGACCGGCTCGTCGCGCGGGCCCACCGGTACGGCGCGGCGTACACGCTGGGTGAGGTGGGGTGCCCGCCCACCGAGGAACATCTCGCGCTGGCCCGTGCCGGGGTGCGCACCCTGGTGTCGGTGCCGGTCGGTCCGCCGGACGACGGTGGGGTGCTGCTGGTCGCCGACGAACGGTTGCTGCGCCCCGACCCGACCACGGTCAACCTGATGGAGTTGCTCGCCGGGCAGGCGTGGGCCGCCCTGGAGCGGCTGCGCACCCTGGCCCAGCTGCGGGAGCAGGCCAGCCTGGACCCGCTCACCGGGCTGCGGCACACCGGCACGTTCGGGCGGCGGATCGCGGCGGCCGCCCCCGGGCGTACCGCACTGCTCGCCATCGACGTGGACGGTTTCAAGACCGTCAACGACACCTACGGTCACCAGGCCGGGGACCGGTTGCTGGTGGGGCTGGCCCGGGCCCTGGAGGCGGCGCTGCGGCACGGCGACGAGCTGTACCGCACCGGCGGCGACGAGTTCGTCGCGGTGATCGAGGTGGCGCACCCGGACGAGGCGGTCCGGATCGCCGAGCGGCTCACCGAGGCGGCCCGGCGCACCGGCCGTACGATCAGCGTCGGTGTGGCCCTCCCCCACCCCGGTGAGGCGGCCGACCGCACCCTGCACCGCGCCGACCAGGCCCTCTATGCCGCCAAGCACCGGGGCCGGGACCGCGTCCACCTGTCCACCGGCTGACCAGTTGGCGGGCTGGCCCGTCCGCTTCAGCTCGGACGGGACCGCCCGACCGGTCGGTCAGGGGCGGGAGCGGGGTTTTACCACGAGTTCGGCGACCTGTGCGGTGTTGAGGGCGGCGCCCTTGCGGAGGTTGTCGCCGGTGACGAAGAAGTCGAGGGCGCGCGGGTCGTCGACGGCCCGGCGGATCCGGCCGACCCAGGAGGGGTCGGTGCCGACCGCGTCGATGGGCATCGGGAACTCACCGGCGGCCGGGTCGTCGACCAGGATCACGCCGGGGGCGTTGCGCAGCGCCTCCCGGGCCCCCTCCGCGTCGACCTCGGTGGCGAAGACGGCGTGCACCGCGACCGAGTGGCCGGTCACCACCGGCACCCGTACGCAGGTGGCGGAGACCTTCAGGTCGGGCAGACCGAGGATCTTGCGGGACTCGTTGCGGACCTTCATCTCCTCGGAGGACCACCCGTCGTCGGCCAGCGACCCCGCCCACGGCACCACGTTCAACGCCAGCGGCGCCGGGAAGGGCCCCAGGTCGTCGCCGACCGCCTGCCGGACGTCACCGGGCCGGCAGCCGAGCACCCGGTCCCCGGCGATCTTGCCGAGTTGCCGGTGCAGCGCGTCCACCCCGGCCTGGCCCGCCCCCGACACCGCCTGGTAGGACGCGAGCACCAGCTCCCGTAGGCCGTACTCGCGGTGCAGCGGGGCGATCGCCACGATCATGGTCAGCGTGGTGCAGTTGGCGTTGGCGATGATCCCCCGGGGGCGGTGGTCCACCTGCTCCGGGTTGATCTCGGGCACCACCAGCGGGACGTCCGGGTCCATCCGGAACGCGGCGGAGTTGTCGACGACCACCGCTCCCCGGTCGACCGCGATCGGCGCCCACCGCGCCGACACCTCGTCGGGCACGTCGAAGACCGCCACGTCGACCCCGTCGAACGCCTCCGGGGTGAGTGCGCCGACGGTCAACTCCTCACCCCGGCAGCGCACCTTCCGCCCGACCGAGCGGGCCGAGGCGAGCAGCCGGATCTCTCCCCAGACGTTGCGCCGGGCGGAGAGCAGGTCACACAGCACGGTGCCGACAGCCCCCGTCGCCCCGACCACGGCCAGGGTGGGCTGCGGTGCCACCGGGGCTACCGTCCTGTTCCCGCGTACACCACGGCTTCGGAGTCGCCGCCCAACTCGAACTGGTCGTGGATGGCCCGGACCGCCCGGTCGAGGTCGGTGTCCCGGCAGACCACGGAGACCCGGATCTCCGAGGTGGAGATCATCTCGATGTTGACGCCGGCCGCGCCGAGGGCGGCGAAGAACCCGGCCGCCACGCCCGGGTGCGACCGCATGCCCGCACCGATCAGCGACACCTTGCCGACGTGGTCGTCGTAGAGCAGGCCCTTGAACTTGACCGGCTCCTGGATCTTGCTGAGCGCGGCCATCGCCGTCGGGCCGTCGGCCTTGGGCAGGGTGAACGAGATGTCGGTACGCCCGGTGCCCTCGGTGGAGACGTTCTGCACGATCATGTCGATGTTGATCTCGGCACCGGCCACGGTGTCGAAGATGCTGGCGGCCGCGCCCGGCTCGTCGGGCACCCCGACGATCGTGATCTTCGCCTCGCTGCGGTCGTGGGCGACCCCGGTGATCAGTGCCTGTTCCACGGGAAGGTCCTCCATCGATCCGGTGACCATGGTGCCGGTGTTGGTCGAGTATGACGAACGGACGTGGATCGGCAACCCCGCCCGGCGGGCGTACTCCACGCTGCGCAGGTGCAGCACCTTGGCGCCGCAGGCGGCCAGCTCCAGCATCTCCTCGTAGGTGATGTGCCGGATGTGCCGGGCGTTGGGCACGATCCGCGGGTCGGCGGTGAAGACGCCGTCCACGTCGGTGTAGATCTCGCAGACGTCGGCGTACAACGCGGCGGCGAGCGCCACGGCGGTGGTGTCCGAACCACCCCGGCCCAGGGTGGTGACGTCCTTGGTGTCCTGCGAGACGCCCTGGAAGCCGGCCACGATCACCACCGCCCCCTCGTCGAGCGCGCCCTTGAGCCGCCCGGGGGTGACGTCGATGATCCGCGCCCGACCGTGCGCCGAGGTGGTGATCACCCCGGCCTGCGAACCGGTGAACGAGCGGGCCTCGTACCCCAGGTTGTGGATCGCCATGGCGAGCAGCGCCATCGAGATCCGCTCCCCGGCGGTGAGCAGCATGTCCAGCTCACGCCCCGGCGGCAGCGGGCTGATCTGGTTGGCCAGGTCGAGCAGCTCGTCGGTGGTGTCGCCCATGGCGGAGACCACCACCACGACGTCGTCACCGGCCTTGCGGGCGGCGACGATCCGCTCGGCGACCCGCTTGATCCGCTCGGCGTTGGCGACGGAGGACCCGCCGTACTTCTGCACCACGAGTGCCACGACGGCGCACTCCCTCCCAGCGACGACCCTGAGCGTGCCGACGCCGCCGGCTGAAGTCCGGCGGCGCGTGTCAGACCTCCCCAGGGTATCGGGCGGTACGCGAGAGCGGGTCAGGTGATCCCACCATCCGGCGCGGGCGGGCGATCCGGACGGGCATTTCCCGTGCGGCGGCGCCGACACGCCGACCCGGCGACCCGTGGGCGCGGGGCTGCCCGCGACGGCCGCCCGGCGCAGAATGACCCGGTGCAAGCCCACCCCCGCACGGCCCGCCGGTCGATCGTCGTCCCGGCCCCGTCCCGGCCGACGCTGCCGGCTCCGCTGCTGCTGGTGCTGCCCGTGTTGCTGGTGTTGCCGGCCGGCTGCGCCGCCGACGGCCCGACCGCACCGCCGACCGCGGCCCCCTCCGATCCCGCGCCGGCCGTGGCGGACACCGCCCGGGACGAGCTGGCCGCGTTGGCCGCCGCCGCCCGGGACCGGCACCTGACCGCCCGCTACACCCTGTCCGGCACCGACGGCCCGACCCGTGACATCACGGTGGTCAGCGCCACGGACGGCAGCTGGCGGGTGGACGTGCCGGGAGGCGCACTCGGCGGTACGGCCGACGTCGCGCTCGCCGCCACCCCGGACGGGCTCTTCCAGTGCGGGCTGCCGTCGGCCGGCCGTCCCGGGCCGGCGAGCTGTGTACGGCTCGGCGGGCGCGACGATGCGGTGCCGCGCCCGCTGGACCCCCGGGTGCAGCACCCGTTCACCGACTGGTTGGCGGTGCTCACCGACCGGCGTAGCGCACTGTCGGTCTCGGTGGCGACGGCCCCGCCCGGGGTGCCCGGGAGCTGCTACGCGGTGGAGAGCACCGCCGCCTCGCTGACCCCACCGCTGGACGTGGGGATCTACTGCTACCAGCCGGACGGTACGCCCACCTTCGTCCGGGCGGCACTGGGCACGTTGACCCTGGCCGGCCCGCCCGGGCCGGCGCCGGACACGGTGCCGCTGGCGGGGCCGGTGGTGACCGGGGAGCCGCTGGGGCAGCAGGCGGAGCAGCCCTCCCCGAGCCCGGGAACGTCCTGACCCGTTAAGGCGTTACGGGTGCTCTTGACCACATTTGCCAGGGCAACGAAAGTGGTCAAAAAGCTCATACGGGATTCTCTTCGCATGGCTGATCTCACTCCGCTGCTCGCCTACCGGTGGAGCCCCCGGGCGTTCCACCCGACCGCCGAGCTGACCGGCGACGAGGCCGCGTCCCTGCTGGAGGCCGCCCGCTGGGCCCCGTCGGCCGGGAACGCCCAGCCGTGGCGGTTCGCCCTCGGCCACCGCGACGACGAGACCTGGAAACGCATCCTGGTCAGCCTCACCGAGGCCGACCAGGGCTGGGCCCGGCACGCCGCCGCGCTGGTGGTGGGCGCGCACACCGGCGGCGACCCGGAACGGCACGCGTACGACCTGGGCCAGTCGATCGCCCACCTGACCGTCCAGGCCACCGCCCTCGGCCTGTACACGCGCCAGATCCGCGACCTCGACCGGGCCGCGCTCGCCGCCGACCTGGACCTGCCGCCGGGGGTCCGCCCCCTGGTGGTGACCGCCGTCGGCCGGCTCGGCGACCCGTCCACGCTGCCCGAGGAGTTGCTGCGCCGGGAGACCGCCCTGCGGCACCGGCACCCCGTCCACGCCCTGCTGCTGAGTTGACGGGTCACCGCCGGACCGGTGCCGATCCCGGCGGGTGCGATGCGGATCTCAGAGTCCGGACCGACCTTCCCACCCCCCGTCTCATCACGTAGGGTCACTCTGTCATGTGGCAGGCGTACCTTCTCCTTGGTCGCCGCGACGGGGCCTGACCGGCCGGCACCCCGTCGCGGAGTCGAACCGCGCCGTCCAGCAGATCCGAACTTCTCTCGGCACCCGTCCGGGCATCGCCGCCCGACCCCTGCCGACATCATTCGCAATGCTGACGCCACCTGACCCACGGGAGCACTCCGTCATGGCTCAACCTGTCACCACCGACGCCGAAGCCGATCAGATCGCCCGGCAACGTCCCAGCCGGATGCCGTACCAGCGCTACGAGCCCTACCACCAGCAGTTCCGGATCGACCTGCCGGACCGCACCTGGCCGACCCGGCACGTCGAGGCCGCCCCCCGCTGGTGCGCGGTCGACCTGCGCGACGGCAACCAGGCCCTGATCGACCCGATGTCGCCGGAACGCAAGCGGCGGATGTTCCAGCTGCTGGTGCAGATGGGCTACAAGGAGATCGAGGTCGGCTTCCCGTCGGCCAGCCAGACCGACTTCGACTTCGTCCGGCAGCTCATCGAGCAGGACCTGATCCCCGAGGACGTCACCATCCAGGTGCTCACCCAGTGCCGGGAGCACCTGATCGAGCGGACCTTCGAGTCGCTGCGCGGCGCACGCCGGGCCATCGTGCACTTCTACAACTCCACCTCCACCCTCCAGCGTCGGGTGGTCTTCGGCCTGGACCGCGACGGCATCGCCGACATCGCCACCCAGGGCGCCCGGTTGTGCCGCAAGTACGCCGAGATCCACACCCCGGACACCGACATCTACTACGAGTACTCGCCCGAGTCGTACACCGGCACCGAGCTGGAGTACGCGGTGGAGGTGTGCGCCAAGGTCATCGAGGTGATCGACCCCACCCCGGACCGCAAGCTGATCATCAACCTGCCGGCCACCGTCGAGATGGCCACCCCCAACGTCTACGCCGACTCGATCGAGTGGATGCACCGGCACCTGCCCCGCCGGGACAGCCTGGTGCTGAGCCTGCACCCGCACAACGACCGGGGCACCGGGGTCGCCGCCGCCGAGCTGGGCCTGCTGGCCGGCGCGGACCGGATCGAGGGCTGCCTGTTCGGCAACGGCGAACGCACCGGCAACGTCGACCTGGTGACGCTGGGGCTGAACCTGTTCTCCCAGGGCATCGACCCCATGATCGACTTCTCCAACATCGACGAGGTCAAGCGGGCCGTCGAATACTGCAACCAGCTCCCCGTACACGAGCGCCACCCGTACGCCGGCGACCTGGTCTACACCGCCTTCTCCGGCTCCCACCAGGACGCCATCAAGAAGGGCTTCGACGCGCTGCACCGCGACGCCGAGGCGGCCGGGGTGCCGATCGACGAGTTCACCTGGGCGGTGCCCTACCTGCCGATCGACCCGAAGGACCTGGGCCGCACCTACGAGGCGGTCATCCGGGTCAACTCGCAGTCCGGCAAGGGCGGCGTGGCGTACATCATGAAATCCGAGCACCAGCTGGACCTGCCGCGCCGGCTCCAGATCGAGTTCTCGGGCGTCGTGCAGCAGGTCACCGACCACGACGGTGGCGAGGTCGAGCCGGGCACCATGTGGCAGATCTTCGCCCGCAACTACCTGCTCGACCACCAGGTCGACCCGGCCGTCACGCTGACCGGCTACACGATCGGCACCGTCGACGGCAAGGTCGAGATCGAGGCCCAGGTGGTCGTCGACGGCGCGGCGCGCACCCTCACCGCCGTCGGCAACGGCCCCATCGACGCGTACGTCAACGCGCTCCAGTCGGTGGGGGTGGCCGTACGCGTGCTGGACTACCACGAGCACGCCCTCTCCTCAGGTGGCGACGCCCAGGCCGCCGCCTACGTGGAGTGCGACATCAACGGCCAGACCGTGTGGGGCGTCGGCACCGACCCCAACATCGTCACCGCCTCCATCAAGGCCGTCACCAGCGCCGCCAACCGCACCCGGCACTGATCGCACGCCCGTACGCCGGCCCGGGGCCGGTGGTCACCGCCGGACGATCCCGGACGACCACCGGCCCCGGCCGCTACCCGCGCCGGGGCGACGGCCCGGTGCGACCCGGCGCGTGGTCCGGGGACGGCGGGCGGTGGACCAGCAGGGCGGCCAGCAGCGCACCGCCGAGCAGCAGGCCGGCACACCAGGCCATCGCCCCCCGGAACGCGTCGGTCAGCGCACCGGCCTGCTCGTAGCCGGTACCGGACAGACCCACCAGCAACGGCAACGCGGCCACCGCGAGCAGGCCGCCGGTGCGCGACGCGGCGTTGTTGAAGCCGCTGGCCACCCCGGCGAACCGGTCCGCCACGGCAGCCAGCACCGACGCGGTCAACGGCGCCACCACCAGGGTCAGCCCGATCCCGAACAGCAGCACCCCGGGCAGCACGTCCCACCAGTACGACGCCCCCGGCCCGACCCGGCGCAGCAGCAACAGCCCGCCCGCGGCGACGACCGGGCCGACGGTCAGCAGCAGCCGGGGGCCGATCCGCGCCGACAACGCCCCGGCCCGCGCCGAACCGAGCAGCAGCAGCACCGTCATCGGTACGGTGGCCAACCCGGTCCGCAGCGCCGACCAGCCGACGACGTTCTGCAGGTAGACGGAGAGGAAGAAGGTGAACCCGCTCAGCGCGGCGTAGACCAGCACGGTGAAGACGTTCAGCACCGAGAAGAGCCGACTGCCGAAGATCGTGGTGGGCAGCATCGCCCCCTCACCCCGGTGCCGTTCCAGCAGCACGAAGGAGACCGCGGCGAGGACACCGGCACCGGCGGCCAGCGGCACCGACCAGGAGCCGACCCCGCGTACCGGGGCGTCGATCAGGGCGTAGGTGAGCCCGCCCAGCGCCAGCGCGCCGAGCAACGCCCCGGCGATGTCGAACCGTCGGCCGGCACTGCGGGAGACGTTCTCGTCGCGGCTCTCCGGCACCCAGCGCATCGCGGCCAGCAGCACGCCGACCGCGAGCGGCAGGTTGATGAAGAAGATCCACCGCCAGGAGAGCGCGTCGATCAGCCAACCCCCGACGAACGGGCCGAGCGCGGTGGACACGCCGGACAGCCCGGACCAGGTGCCGATCGCCCGGCCCCGGTCGTCCGGGTGGAAGCTCGCCTGGAGCACCGACAGCGACCCGGGGGTGAGCAGCGCCCCGCCCGCACCCTGGAGGAACCGGGCGGCGATCAACTGGTTGGTGTCCTGGGCGAGCCCGCACAGTACGGAGGCGACCGCGAACCAGACCACCCCGATCAGGAAGATCCGCCGCCGGCCGAACCGGTCCCCGAGCGACCCGCCGAGCAGGACGAAGGCCGCCAGCATCAGCGCGTAGCCGTTGACCGTCCACTGGAGACCGGCCACGGTGGCGTCGAGGTCCGCACCCAGGCGGGGTAGTGCCACGTTGACCACGGTGCTGTCCAGGAACACCATGCCGGAGGCGAGGATCGCGGCGAGCAGCGTCCCCCGCCCGGCTGTGGTACGGATACGGAGCGCGTGAGCCGGTGCCGTCATGGGTACCAATCTGCACGCCCACATCCGGAGACGCCACGAAATGCGGAAACCGTGCTTGGGTACTGTGCGGGATCGCCGGAAGCCCGCAAGCTGGAGAGGTGTCGTCTGTGCGTACCAGATCAGGAGGCCGCGCGGCGGTGGCGGCGGCCCTTGCCGCGCTGCTCGCCCTCGGCGCGGGTGGTTGTGACGTCTCGGTGGCCGAGCCGGAGGCGCCACCCGGCAACTCCGGCAACGTCGGTGAGCAGCTCGCGGAGCTGACCGTCGCCGAGGCCGGTTCGATGAAGGGCTACAGCCGCGACCGCTTTCCGCACTGGCGGGACACCGGCAAGAACTGCGACGTCCGGGACAGCGTGCTCCAGCGGGACGGGAAGGACATCCGCCTCTCCGGCTGCAACGTGGTCGGCGGGCGGTGGGAGAGCGTCTACGACGGTCGGACCTTCACCGACCCCTCCGACGTGGACATCGACCACATGGTGCCGTTGGCCAACGCGTGGCGTTCCGGCGCCGACGAGTGGGACGACGCCAGGCGGGGTGACTTCGCCAACGACCTGACCCGCCCGCAGCTCTTCGCGGTCTCGGCCAGCTCCAACCGGTCCAAGGGTGACCAGGACCCGTCGCAGTGGAAACCGCCGAACCGCGCCTACTGGTGCACGTACGCGGAACACTGGGTAGAGGTCAAGCACCACTGGAAGTTGACGGTGACCAGCGCCGAGAAGGCCGCCATCACCGACATGTTGGGAGGGTGCACATGGGCGGGCAAGCGCTGACACCGACCGGCCCGGGCGGTGCCGACGCCGGGGCCGCCCCGGCCGGGGCGGCAACGACCGGAGCCGGGGCGGCACCCGAGGGGGCGGCACCGGCCGGCGACGGGGTCGACGGGGGCGGGGCCGCAGCGGCGGCCACCGCCGGGATGACCGCCGACGGCCGGGCCGCCGGCTCGGCCGAGGTGCCCGGCGCGGGGATGACCGCCGACGCGGGCGGCGACGGTACGCCCCGCGAGCTGACCGCCGACCTGGTCGCCGGCCCCGGTGGGGTGATGACCGACGAGGTCGGTGTGGTGACCGGTGAGCTGACCCTGAAGTCCCGGTACGCCGACGGCCAGGTCACCCTCGCCGTCCAGTACAAGGACGCCGACGAGTGGTACGCGGTGACGGGCGGGACCGCCAAGCTGGCCGACCCGGCCGGCCTGGACGCCGTACACACCATCGCGGTGGCCCTGCTGCACCGCCCCGAGGGCTGACCCGGCACCGCAGCGGTCCGGTCGGCGTCGCCGGGGATCACCGCCGCTGCGGCGGCCCGCACCCGTCCCGCCGGCCGCCCGATCGGCGTGGCGCGTGACGAGGCCCCTTCCCGTACCCGGGAAGGGGCCTCGTCAGGTGCTCACAGGGTGGGGATCAGCTCACCGGTGTCCCCCGGCGCCCCGCCGTCGTCCGGCCGGACCAGCTCCGGCGCCACGTCGTGCGGGCGGAGCCGCCCGGCGGCGATGTCCTCGGCGAAGTGGCAGGCCACCCGGTGCCCGCCCACGACGTCCCGCAGCGCCGGCCGCTCGTCGGCGCAGCGGGTCGGCTGCGCCCACGGGCACCGGGTGTGGAACCGGCAGCCGGCCGGCGGGTTGGTGGGCGACGGCAGGTCACCGGCGAGCAGGATCCGCTCCCGCCGGTCCTCCACCAGCGGGTCCGGCACCGGCACCGCCGACATCAACGCCCTGGTGTACGGGTGCATCGGCTCCCGGTAGAGGTCGTCGCTGGACGCCTCCTCCACCAGCCCACCCAGGTACATCACCCCGACCGTGTCGGCGATGTGCCGGACCACCGCCAGGTCGTGCGCGATGATCAGGTACGTCAGCCCGCGCTCGTTCTGGAGGTCCTCCAGCAGGTTGAGCACCTGGGCCTGGATCGACACGTCCAGGGCGGAGACGGGTTCGTCGGCGACGATCAGATCCGGGTCGAGGACCAGTGCGCGGGCGATACCGATGCGCTGGCGCTGCCCGCCGGAGAACTCGTGCGGGTACTTGCTCAACGCCGAGGCGGGCAGCCCGACCGCCTTCAGGGTGTCCCGCAGCCGCCGGCTCGTCGCCTCCTTGTCGTCGGCCAGCCCGTGCGCCTTGAGCCCCTCCACCAGCAGCGACTCCACCGACTGCCGGGGGTCCAGGCTGGACAACGGGTCCTGGAAGATCATCTGCATCCGGCGGCGGGCCTTGCGCATCGACTCGCCCTTGAGCGCGCGCACGTCGGCACCGTCGAAGACGATCTCACCGTCGGTCGGCTCGACCAGCCGCAGCAGGCCCCGGCCGAGCGTCGACTTGCCGCACCCCGACTCGCCCACCAGGCCGTACGTCTCACCCGCGTTGATCGACAGTGAGACGCCGTCGACCGCGTAGACGTAGCCGACGGTACGGTCGAAGAGCAGGCCACTCTTGATCGGGAAGTGCACCTTGACGTCGCGCAGCTCGATCAGCGGCCGCCCCTGCCCGGCCCCGGCGTCGCCCGGCGCGGTGGTCGTCCCGGCCTCCGTTCCCGGCAGCCCGGTCGCGGCGTCGTCCGTCCCCACCCGCCCGGTCGCGGCGTCGTCCGTGGCCGACCGCTGGGTCGCGGCCTCGTTCTCCGGTCCGGTCCGTTCGGTCACGGCACCGCCACCTCCTCCGAAACAGGGTTGTTGCACCGCAGGTCGCCGCCGGTGGCGGTGGGCTCCAACGGGGGCGGGCCGTCCAGGCAGGCGTCCACCACGTTGTCGCAGCGCGGCGCGAAGGCGCAGCCCTCGACCCACGGGATGTTGTCGGCCACCGACCCCCGGATGGCGTGCAGCCGCTCGCCCCGCGGCGAGTCGAGCCGGGGCACCGAGCTGAGCAACCCGTGCGTGTACGGGTGCCGGGGCCGGGCGAACAGCTCGTGCCGGGCGGCCCGCTCCACCACCCGGCCGCCGTAGAGCACGTTGACCGTGTCGCAGAGACCGGCCACCACCCCGAGATCGTGCGTGATCATGATGAGCGCGGTGCCGGTCTCGTCGACCAGCTGCTTGAGCAGGGTGAGGATCTGCGCCTGGATGGTGACGTCCAGCGCGGTCGTCGGCTCGTCCGCGATCAGCAACCGGGGCTTGCAGGCCAACGCGATGGCGATCAGGGCCCGCTGCCGCATCCCACCGGAGATCTGGTGCGGGAACTCCGTCAGCCGGCGGTCCGGGTCGGGGATGCCGACCGCGTCGAGCAGCTCCCGGGCCTCCCGCAGCGCCTTGCGCCGGTCCATCCCCCGGTGCCGCTCCAGCACCTCGGCCACCTGCACCCCGATCGGGATGACCGGGTTCAGCGAGGACAGCGGGTCCTGGAAGATCATGCCGATGTCCCGGCCCCGCCGGTCCCGCAGGTCGTCCGGGCGCAGCTTGAGCAGGTCGGTGCCCTCGAACAGCACCTCGCCGGTGACCCGGTTGCCCCGCTTCGGCAGCAGCCCCATGATGGCCAGGCTGGTCACGCTCTTGCCGCAGCCGGACTCGCCGACCAGGCCGACCGTCTGCCCCGGTTCCACCGTGAAGCTGACCTGGTCGACCGCCGCGAACGGCCGCTCGCCCCGGCGCTGGAACACCACGCTCAGATCGCGTACGTCGAGCAGGCTCATCGGGTCACTTCCTCACTGTGCTGGTCGTTCGCTCCCGGCTGCGGTCGCCGGCCCACCGGGTGACCGCCCGGCCCGGGACCGCCGGCCCCCGGTCGGGCGGGTCGCACACCGACCTGCCGCACCGCCGTCACCGCCGGTTCTTCGGGTCGATCGCCTCGCGCATCGCCTCACCGAGCAGGGTGAAACCGAGCGCGACCACGATGATCGCGAGCGCCGGATAGTAGGCCAGCTCGGGGCGGACCTCGAAGTAGCGCTGGCCGTCCACACCCAGCATCAGCCCCCACTCGGCCCGGTTGATGTCCGGGTCGCCGAGGCCGAGGAAGGACAACGCCGCCGCGTCCAGGATCGCCACCGCGAAGGTCAGGGTGGCCTGCACGATCACCGCGGTCAGCGAGTTGGGCAGCATGTGCCGCAGGACGATGTTGCGCTCCTTGACGCCCAACGCCCGCGCGGCGAGCACGTGGTCGCTCTCCCGCTGGGCGAGCATCGAGCCGCGCAGCAGCCGGGCGAAGATCGGCACGCTGACGATCGCCACCGCGAAGATGACCGTCCACTGGCTCGACCGGCTGGCCATCGCGACCAGGGTGATCGCCAGCAGCAGGCTGGGCAGCGCCAGCATCACGTCGGTGAGGCGCATCAGCACCACGTCGACCCAGCCGCCGAAGGCACCGGCCACCGCACCGAGCAGTACGCCCAGGGTGAGGCCGATCAGGGTGGCGAGCACGCCGACGAAGAGGGTCTGCCGGCTGCCGTGGATCATGCGGGAGAAGAAGTCCCGACCGAGCGGGTCCGAGCCGAACGGGTGCCCGGCGGTGGCGCCCGGGATGCTGTCCACGGTCAGGTCCCGGGTCAGCTCGTCGAACCGCTGCACCGGGTCGTGCGGGGCGATCAGCGGCGCGAAGATCGCCACCAGCACGAACAGTCCGACGATGACGGCACCGACGATGGCCACCGGGTTGCGGCGCAGCCGGCGCAGCGCGTCCCGGTAGAGGCTGACCCCGCCCGGGTCCGCGGTCGCCCGCGCCAACTCGTCGAGCCGGGCCCGCTTACGGTCGCCGAGCCGACCGATGCTGCGCTCCCGCCGCTGTGCCGGGCTGTCGCCGGGCTGGCCGGTCGGGTTCTCGCCGGGCTGGCCGGGCTGGCCATCGGCGGCCGGGCCCTCGGCGGGCTGGTCGGTGGGGGTGTCGCCGGTGCGGGGCTTGCCCACGCCGGGGCGGGTGGTCGGGTCACTCATCGCACACGCACCCTCGGGTCGATGAACGCGTAGGAGAGGTCGACCAGCAGGTTGACCAGTACGAAGACCAACGCGGCGAGCAGGATGATCGCCTGGAGCACCGGATAGTCCCGGCCGCCGCTGATCGAGTCGGTGATCAGGGTGCCGAGGCCGCCCCAGTTGTAGACCTTCTCGGTGAGCACCGCGCCGGAGAGCAGCGCGCCCGTCTGCAGACCGATGGTGGTGACCACCGGCAGCAGGGCGTTGCGCAGGATGTGCCGGCCCCGGATGGTGCGGTGCCGCAGGCCCTTCGCCTCGGCGGTCCGCACGTAGTCCTCGTTGAGTACGTCGAGCACGCTGGCCCGGGTGATCCGGACGATCACCGCCAGCGGGATCGTGGCCAGCGTGACCGCCGGCAGGATCAGGTGCCAGAGCGCGTCGGCGCTGGCGTCGAACTCCCGGGTGAGCAGGCCGTCCAGGACGTAGAACCCGGTCACGGTGGTGTTGTCCATCCCGGTGCTGATCCGCCCGGACGGCGGGAACCAGTGGATGTCCTGGGTGAGCACGTCCTTGAGCAGGTAGCCCAGGAAGAAGATCGGGATCGAGATGCCGAGCAGGGTGCCGGCGATGGTCAGGTTGTCGAGGAGTCGGCCCCGGTAACGGGCGGCGAGGTAGCCCAGCGGCACGCCCAGGCCGACCGCGATGATCATGGCGGCGACGGCCAGTTCGATGGTGGCCGGGAAGGCGCGGGCGATGACGTCGGTGACCGGGTCACCGGAGCGGATCGAGTTGCCCAGGTCCCCGGTGATGACCCGCTGCATGAACTTGCCGTACTGCACGAGGATCGGCTGGTCGTAGCCGAGGGCCTTGATCAGCAGCGCTCGCCGCTCCGGGGTGGCCCGCTCGCCGAGCAGCGCCTCGACCGGCCCGCCGGGCAGGTTGCGCAACCAGACGAAAATCAGCGCGGACAGCGCTATCAGCGTCACCACCAGCTGCAGCAGGCGGCGGACTATGACTCGCAACATCTCTCACACACCAGACTCTCGATGTTCGCGGCATCGGCCCGGGCCGGCACTTGCTCCCGACCCGGGCCGATGCACGCCTACGGCGTCAGCCGACGGACGTCACTTGCTGACGCTGACCGTGTTGAAGCGCTCGTCGGTCAGCGGGCTGGCGACCAGCCCCTGCACGTCCTTGGTGACGACGATGGCCGGCGGGGCGTGCCAGACCGGCACGGCCGGCAGCCACTTGGCGGCGATGTCGCGGTTGACCTGCTCCCAGGCCGCCTTCTTGCCCGCCTCGTCGACGGTGCCGTCGGCCTTGGCGATCGCGTCGAACATCTCGGTCATGGCCTGGTCACCGAACTCGACCTTGCCCCGGCCGAAGAAGGTGCCGACGAAGTTGCCCGGGTCGTTGTAGTCACCGGTCCAGCCGAGGATGTGCAGGTCCTGCTTGCCGAACTGCTGCACGTCGTCCTTGAAACCACCGTTCCACGGACGCGGCGTGCCGTTGACCTTGATGCCGACGGCCTGCAGGTCGTTGGCCAGGACGGTGAAGATCTCCTGCGGGTTCGGCATGTACGGCCGGGAGACGTCCGGCGGGTAGTAGAAGTTGAGGGTCAGCCCCTCGGCACCGGCCTCCTTGAGCAGCTGCTTGGCCTTGTCCGGGTTGTACTCGTACTTCTGCACGTCCGGGGCGTAGCCGAGCACGGTGTCCGGCATGAACTCGTCGGCGACCTTGGTGCCACCAGGGCCCTTGGTCTGCACGAGCTGCTGACGGTTGAGGGCGTAGGCGATCGCCTGGCGTACCCGCAGGTCCTTCAGCTTGGGGTTCTTCTGGTTGATGCCCAGGTAGAGGATGTTGAACGCCGGGCGGTCGAGGACCTGGAAGCCCTCACCGGACAGCGCCTTGCGGTCGGCCGGAGCCGGGAAGTCGATGCCCTGGACGGTGCCCGCGCGCAGCTCCTGCTTACGGGTGTTCTCGTCCTTGATCACCTTGATGATGACCTTGTCGACCTTGGCCTTCTCGCCCCAGTAGTCGGGGTTGCGGTTCAGGGTGATCTCGTTCTTGGCCTTGTCCCAGCCGCCGAACGTGAACGGGCCGGTGCCGACCGGGGTGGTGGTCGCGAACGAGCTGTACTCGAAGGAGTCGCCGTTCTGCTTGACCGTGTCGGCGTCGCCCTTCTTGAGGGCCTCCGGGCTGGCGATCGAGAGCGCGGTCAGCGCGAACGCGCCGGGGAACGCACCCTTGTACTGGTTGAGGGTGACGACGGCGGTGCCCTCGTCCTTGGCCTCGCACTTGTTGTAGAGCGCCTGGCCGGCACCCTCGGCCTCGTTCTTGGCGAACCCGCCGAAGACGTCCTGGTAGTAGATCATCTGCGACTGGGCGGCGGCGCCCTTCATGTTGTACCAGCGGTCGAAGTTGTAGCAGACCGCGGCCGAGTTGAAGGGGGTGCCGTCGTGGAACTTCACGCCCTGGCGCAGCTTGAAGGTCCAGACCTTGCCGTCGGGGTCGTGCTCCCAGCTCTCGGCCAGGCCACCCACCAGGTCAGCCGTGCCCGGCTTGTGCTGGATCAGCGTGTCGTACATCTGCCGGACCGGCCGGAACGACTCACCGTCGTCGTTGAAGATCGGGTCGAAGTTCTTCGGGTCACCGGCACCGGCGAAGATGAAGGTGCCGCCCGTCTTGGCCTCGCCACTGCTGTCATCGCCGCGGTCGCTCTCCGCACAGCCGGCCGCGCCGACCGCCAGGGCTGCAACGGCCACGAGGCTCACGGCCGTCCTTAGCCTTCTCGCCTGCATCTCTCACCTCTGTCATCCGCCTGAACAACGCCGGTCCATGGCTCGGTCCGTGAGCGGGAGGCTATGACACGTCACACCGAAGCGGAACGCCCGTTAGGCAATCGCTATCAAGCCGACACCAAGCGCAAGGTCTGACACCGCCGGATCTCCCGACAAACAGGACTGTCACAGCGGTACCTCGGGGATATGTCCGCAACCGCCCGGACCATCCGAGTCCGCGGTCGTTCCCGGTCACCCGCCGGCACCGGCCCACCCGACCGCCTCCCGCAGCCCGGTCGGCGGGGCACCGGTCGGGGACCGTAACGGCCGTCGTGCGCGCCGTGTCCGGTTCCGGGAGTACGCTGCGCGCCCGCCCGGGCGGTCTGCGTGTCATGGGGTCGACGTCCCGTGACCGGCGGCACCCCCGGGCCGGAATCCGGGCCGGCCCGGAGGCGTTACACCCTGCGTACGACCGCAGCAGCACCCCCGACGGCCCGGCCCGACGCCCCCCGGCGGAATGAGCGGGCACCGACGGTCGTTACACCCCCACGGACGACCGCAGCACCACCCCCGACCGGCCCGCCCCCGCATCCGTGCGGGAATGGCCCCGGCACCCCGGTCGTTACACCTTTCCCCGGCACGAGCGGCCCACCTCCCCGGCCGGGA
>NZ_JAGFWR010000066.1 GCF_017599305.1 Micromonospora antibiotica | reverse complement strand
TCGAGGCGGACGGTGACCGACATCGGCGGGAACGCCTCGTCGACCGGGCCGTCGGCGGTGTCGATCGAGGCGATCCGGCTGGTGAAGCCGGACGGCAGCACCATCACCTCGTCGCCGGGCTTGAGGACCCCGGAGGCGACCTGACCGGCGTAGCCCCGGTAGTCGGTGACCGTGGTCGACTGGGGGCGGATCACGTACTGCACCGGGAACCGGACGTCGACCAGGTTGCGGTCCGAGGCGATGTGCACGTGCTCCAGGTGGTGCAGCAGCGACGGGCCCTCGTACCACGGCATGGTGTCGGCGCGGGTGGCGATGTTGTCACCCTGCAACGCCGACACCGGAATCACCGCCAGGTCGGGCACGTCGAGTTTGGTCGCGAAGGCGGTGAACTCGTCGGCGATCTGCTCGAAGACCTCCTGGGAGTAGTCGACCAGGTCCATCTTGTTGACGCACAACACCAGGTGCGGCACCCGCAGCAGCGAACACAGGAACGCGTGCCGCCGCGACTGCTCCACCAGGCCCTTACGGGCGTCCACCAGCACCAGGGTGAGGTCCGCGGTGGACGCGCCGGTGACCATGTTGCGGGTGTACTGGGTGTGCCCCGGGGTGTCGGCGATGATGAACTTGCGCCGGGGGGTGGCGAAGTACCGGTACGCCACGTCGATGGTGATGCCCTGCTCCCGCTCGGCCCGCAGACCGTCGGTGAGCAACGCCAGGTTGGTGTACTCGTCACCCCGGGCCGCGCTGACCGCCTCCACCGCCGCCAACTGGTCGGTGAACAACGACTTCGTGTCATACAGCAGCCGACCGATCAGGGTCGACTTACCGTCGTCCACACTCCCGGCGGTGGCGAACCGCAGCAGGTCCATCGGTCGGGCCTCGGCCGGGGAGCCGGCCGGTGCCAGCATGTCGGTGCTCATCAGAAGTAGCCCTCCCGCTTGCGGTCCTCCATGGCGGCCTCGCTGACCCGGTCGTCGCCCCGGGTCGCACCCCGCTCGGTGATCCGCGTCGCGGCCACCTCGTCGATCACCTTCTCCACCGTGTC
>NZ_JAGFWR010000065.1 GCF_017599305.1 Micromonospora antibiotica | reverse complement strand
CTAGGGCCTGTGTCGAAGTCGGTGCCGGGGCTTGAGCTGGTTTGAGGATCTTCGCGTGTCGGAGATCGAAAAAGAGTGAGGCCTCCGGTAGATGGTTCAGCGACCAAGCAGAACCTGAAAACCGGAGACCTCGTGGACACCCTAGCGGTGACGAGGCGGTTCGACCTGACCGACGTGCAGTGGGCGGTGCTGGAACCGTTGCTGCCTGCGGGTAAGCGGCCAGGTCGACCGTCGTCATGGACCAGGCGGCAGTTGATCGATGGGATCCGGTGGCGGATCCGGGTGGGTGCCCCGTGGCGGGACGTGCCGCCGCAGTACGGATCCTGGTCGGCGGTGTATGCCCTGTTCCGCCGCTGGCAGCGCGATGGCACCTGGCAGCAGGTCCTGACAGGGTTGCAGGCTCTCGCCGACGCGGCCGGCAGGATCACCTGGGACGTGTCCGTGGACTCGACCAGCGCCCGCGCTCACCAGCACGCGGCCGGGGCGAGGAAAAGGGGGATCTGCAGGCCGAATCGCCGGGTGGGGTCAGTGTCGAACCGGCTGACCACGCGCTCGGACGCTCCCGCGGTGGGCTGACCACAAAGCTGCACCTGGGCTGCGAGCAAGGGCAGAAGCCCCTCGCCATGGTGCTGACCGCCGGGCAGCGCGGTGACAGCCCGCAGTTCATCCCCGTCCTGGCCGCCATCCGCGTTCCCCGCCTGGTGACCGGCCGACCCAGGACCCGCCCGGACCGGGTCCTGGCCGACAGGGCCTACACCTCGAAAGCGAACCGGGCCTACCTGCGCCGACGTGGGATTGCCGCGACCATCCCGAGCAAGGCCGACCAGGACGCCAACCGACGTAAGAAGGGGTCGAAGGGCGGCCGGCCACCGGCCTTCGACCCACAGCGGTACAAGCAGCGCCACGCAGTGGAGTGCGGCATCAACAGACTCAAACGCAACCGCGCTGTGGCGACCCGCTTCGACAAGCTCGCCGTGCGCTACGAGGCCACCGTGCACATCGCCGCGATCAACGAGTGGCTGTGACCAACTTCGACACAGGGCCTAG
>NZ_JAGFWR010000064.1 GCF_017599305.1 Micromonospora antibiotica | reverse complement strand
GGCGGGGTCAAGGGGTGAGTGCAATCGTTAGGGGACGATGAGTTGTGCGAGGCGTTGGGCTGGTGTGTTCCAGTCGAGTGTTTCGCGGGGTCGGGTGTTGAGTTCGTGGGCGACTTCGTCGAGGCCGGTTTGGTCGATGGTGCGGAAGTCGTAGGTGCTCTTGGGGAAGTACTGGCGCAGGAGTCCGTTGGTGTTCTCGTTGGTGCCGCGTTGCCAGGGGCTGTGGGGGTCGCAGAAGTAGACCGGGCAGCCGGTGGCGATGGTGAAGGTGGGGTGGGTGGCCATCTCGGTGCCCTGGTCCCAGGTCAGTGAGCGTCGTAGGTGTGTGGGCATGCGGGTGGCCAGGGTGGTGAGGACGCTGATGACGGCGGCGCTGTCGCGGCTGTGGGGCAGGGCGCCGAGCATGACGTAACGGGTGGCTCGTTCTACCAGGGTCACGATCGCTGACGTTCCGGCTTTGCCGATGACGAGGTCGCCTTCCCAGTGCCCGGGTACCGCCCGGTCGGTGGCTTCGGCCGGTCGGTTGCTGATGTGCAGGTCGCCGATCCAGGGCCGTCGGCTGCGGGTGGCGGTCGTGGCACGCGGTTGCGGGCGTCGCTGGGTGCGTCCCGATCTCAGGGCCACCTGCCGGGTCAACTCGGCCCGCAGGCCGCCTCGTGACTGCACGTAGATCGCCTGGTAGATGGTCTCGTGGGACACCTGCAACTCCGGCCGGTCGGTGAACGTGGCCCGTAGCCACGCGGTGATCTGCTTCGGTGACCACCTACGGGCCAGTTTCCCCGCCACGACCTGCCGCAGCCGGGTGCCCGCCGCCAGCTTCGACGACGCCCGCCGCTTCCTGGCCGCGTCAGCCCGCCGCTGCGCCCACTGCGCCTGATACCCCCACCGGTACGGACGACGAGCCCGCCCAGACGGCAACGACCGCCCGAGCGGGTTCTTCGTCCCATGCCGCGCACTGTTGTTCCTCGCCACCTCCCGCGACACCGTGCACGCCGGCACCCCGAGAAGCCCCGCGATCTGCGAGATCGTCCGACCCGAAGCCCACAGATGCTCCAACACCTGCCGATGCCCGAACGTCAACACACCCGGCTTCGCCACCAGGACCTCCAACCCAACCCAAGATCAGTTGCACTGAAGCCTAGAAACCGCC
>NZ_JAGFWR010000063.1 GCF_017599305.1 Micromonospora antibiotica | reverse complement strand
GGGGGGGTGTCCCTATGGGTTTCGTCAAGCGGGGACGGGGCTGGTGGGGCGGGGTTGGTAGGGGATCTTGTCGCGGAGCATGGCGTATAGGACGTCGCAGCGGCGTCGGGCGAGGCAGATGAGGGCGGCGTTGTGGCGTTTGCCTTGGGCGCGTTTGCGGTCGTAGTAGGCGCGGTTGACGGGGTCGGCGAGGGATGCGAACGCGGCGAGGAAGAGGGCGCGTTTGAGGTTCTTGTTGCCGCCTCTCGGTGGGTGTTCGCCGCGGATGCTGGTGCCGGAGCGTCGGGTGACGGGGGCGAGGCCGGCGTAGGCGGCGAGGTGGCCTGGGGTGGGGAAGGCGGTGCCGTCGCCGACTTCGAGGAGGATCCGGGCGGCGGTCCTGACGCCGATGCCGGGCATCGAGGTCAGGACCGAGGCAAGAGGGTGCGCATCAAGCATCCTCTCGACCTCTTTGGCGACGTGGTCTCGCTGACGCAGGACGTCGCGGAGGCTGTCGGCGAGGCGGGGCAGGATCGTCTCCGCCGCCTGGGTGCCGGGGACGGTGACGGTCTGCTCGTCGAGGGCGGTCATGATCTGCTCGACGAGCCGGTCGCCCATGCGGGGTGCATGGACGGCGGCGATCGAGGTCAGTTTGCGGCGGCCGGCTTTGCGTAGCCCGGCCGGGCCGCCGCAGCGCGACAGCAGCTCCAGGACCGCCTTGTGGTGCACTTTCGGACCGAGTACCCGTTCCAGAGCGGGGTGGATCTGGGTGAGCAGACCCCGGATGCGGTTGGACACGCGGGTGGCTTCGCCAGCGAGGTCGTCGTCGAAGCCGACGAGGACTTCCAGCTCGGCCAGAGCCTCGTCGCCGACGTCGACCCGCCGCAGGGTGTGCGGCAGGGTGCGGGCGGCATCGGCGATGACGTAGGCGTCGCGGGCGTCGGTCTTCGCCGCACCGGGGTGCAGGTCAGCGATGCGGCGCATCGCCAGTCCGGGCAGGTAGGCCACCTGATGACCACATGCCCGAGCCACCGCCACCGGCAAGGCACCGATCGACGCGGGCTGGTCAACCACCACCAAGACCGTGCCGTGGCGGGCCAGCTTGTCGAACAGGTGCCGCAGCCGGGCTTCGGTGTTCGGCAACGGCGCGTCGTGCAGCCGCTTGCCGTCCGGGCCCAGCCCGACCGCGTGGTGACCTTCTTTGCCGACGTCCAAGCCGAGGTAGACGCCGTATCCGTCGTGCACCGCACCCGCCTCCACGCATCGCTTCGTGGCCTCGGCCGCAGTCAGGGCGTCGGACTGCCGGCAGCCACGTTACGAAGAGACCTACCCCGAACACGGGG
>NZ_JAGFWR010000062.1 GCF_017599305.1 Micromonospora antibiotica | reverse complement strand
CAGGGCCCCGGCAAAGTCAGGTGATGCCGAGTAGTGCCAGTGGGCGGGTGCTGTCGCGGGCGTGATGTCGGTTGGCGGCGGCGATGTTGGTGATCCCGGTTAGGCGTAGGGCGCTGATGGCGGTGTTGCGGAGGGTGGCCATGACTTCGGGTCCGGTGCCGGTGCGGATCTGGGATCGGTCTTCGTCGTAGGTGACGTCGCGGACCCAGTGGACCTTGTTTTCGATCGACCAGTGGCCTCGGATCCATGCCGCCAGTTGCGCCGGTCTGGCCTGGTGCACGCGGAGGTCGGTGATGGCGTAGACGGTCTCGGTGGTGAAGCGTTTCGGCTGATCCAGGCGCCGTCTGCGGCGGCGGATCTGGATGGCCTGGGCGGCGTGCGGGAAGTTGATGCCGGTGGAGATCGTCAGGATCTTGCAGCTGCGGATCTCGCGGCGGCCGTGTCCGCGGTCGGCGTCGCGTGCGGCGTCCGGGACTGCCCGCCAGGGCAGGCCGGCGAGTTGGCGGTGCAGGCCGGGCTGGTTGCCTTTGACGGTGAGGATCCAGTGTGCGCCGCGTTGCGCGAGGTAGGTGACGTGCTCGCGTTGGCAGTGCAGGGCGTCGGCGGTGACCACGGTGTCGCGTAGGTTGCTGATCTGGTCGAGCAGCGGTGCGAAGCGGGTGATCTCGTTGGTCTTGCCGTCGACGTCGATGCTGGCCAGGGCCACACCGGTGGCCTGGTCGCAGGCGGTCATCACGTGCCGGGCCGGGGTGTCGGTGGTGCGGGAGCCGCGCAGGGCCTTGCCATCGACGGCGATCACCCGGCCGGTCGTCGAGGCGGTGGCGGTGCCCCGGTCGGCGAGCCATGCCCCGATCGCGGTGGTCAGCAACTGCGGGTCCACGGCCTGCAGCAGTCGACGGATCATCGCCTCTGACGGGCGTCGGTTGGGAGTCATGCCCAGGGCGAGAGCTGTCGAGACCGGAACATCGGCGACCCATTCGGCGATCGCCGTGTAGGAGCGGTAGCCGGCGACCACGGCGCACACCGCTGCGGTGAGCACGACTGGCAGCCGGTGCCGGACACCGCGTCGGGCCCGTGGATCAGGTAGACCGGCGAGTGCTTCGGGCAGCCCGCCAGCGGTTTCCGGCAGGGGGAGAGCCGGTGCGTGGGTCAAGGACGAGATCAGCGATGATGGCAGCGCGGGCATGACTCACTTCGGATGATCACCGTGGCGTAGGAACCTTGATGATCTTCTGAACGGGTCATGCCCGTCTTGCTGCCACCAACAGCGGCGCTTCTATACCAAGACTCCCAAGTCAGACACCGTCACGACTTTGCCGGGGCCCTG
>NZ_JAGFWR010000061.1 GCF_017599305.1 Micromonospora antibiotica | reverse complement strand
CTCCACCGACCGCGCCGACAACACCAACGGCACCGGCCCCACCGGCTCGCCGCCAGTGACCACAACCGGCTCCGGCTCGAGTTCCGGCTCATACTCCAGAACCACATGCGCATTCGTCCCACTGATCCCGAACGACGACACCCCCGCCCGACGCGGCCCCACACCCCCCCACACCCGCGCCTCAGTCAACAACTCCACCGCACCCGACGACCAATCAACATGCGGAGTCGGCACATCAACATGCAACGTCTTCGGCATCACCCCAGCACGCATCGCCAACACCATCTTGATCACACCAGCAACACCCGCCGCCGCCATCGTATGACCAACATTCGACTTCAACGAACCCAAAAACAACGGACGCTCCGCCGAATGCTCCCGACCATACGTCGCCAACAACGCCTGCGCCTCAATCGGATCACCCAACCTCGTCCCCGTACCATGCGCCTCCACCACATCCACCTCACCCGCCGACAACCCCCCATTCGCCAACGCCTGACGAATCACCCGCTCCTGCGACGGACCATGCGGAGCCGTCAAACCATTCGACGCACCATCCGAATTAACCGCACTACCCCGCACCACCGCCAACACCCGATGCCCATTCCGCCGCGCATCCGACAACCGCTCCAACACCACCACACCAACACCCTCACCCCACCCCGTACCATCCGCCGACGACGAAAACGCCTTACACCGACCATCAGCAGACAACCCACCCTGACGCGCAAACTCCACAAACATCCCCGGCGACCCCATCACCGACACCCCACCCGCCACCGCCAACGACACCTCACCCGACCGCAACGCCCCCACCGCCTGATGCACCGCCACCAACGACGACGAACACGCCGTATCCACCGACACCGCCGGACCACCCAAACCCAACACATACGCCACCCGACCCGACACCACACTCCCCGCCGAACCCGTCAACACATACCCACCAACACCCTCACCCGCCTCCCACAACCGCGGCCCATACTCCAAACCCATCACCCCCAAAAACACCCCCACCCCAACACCATCCAAACCAACACCCAAACCCGCACCCTCCAACGCCTCCCACACCACCTCCAACACCAACCGCTGCTGCGGATCCATCACCACAGCCTCACGCGGAGACACCCCAAAAAACTCCGCATCAAAAACCCCCGCACCCTCCAAAAACCCACCCCACCCCGGCACCCCACCACCCACCAAACCCTCCACATCCCACCCACGATCCACCGGCCACCCACCCACCACATCAACCCCACCCAACACCACATCCCACAAATCCCCCGGCGAACCCACCCCACCACCAAAACGACACCCCATCCCCACAATCGCCACCGCCTCACCCACACCCACACCCGCAACACCCACACCCGAACCCAAACCCACCACCAAACCCACCAACCGCTCCGCCACCAACACCGGAGTCGGAAAGTCG
>NZ_JAGFWR010000060.1 GCF_017599305.1 Micromonospora antibiotica | reverse complement strand
CTCGTGTTTTGACCGTTCTGTGGGCAGGGTGGTCTGGCGGTGTGGTGTGGGTGTGTTCGTGGTGGTGTGGTGGAGGGCTGTCATTTGCCCTTGTGGACGGCGTTTTTGCGGATGACCGGATAGCGAGTGCGGCGTTTGCGGCGTCTTCCGGCAGGGCGTCCGGGTCCGGGGTGTCCGGGTTTCGCGTGTCCTGGTGGTTGCCAGGCGTTGCGCAGAGCGGGCGAAACCTGCCGGCGTGTCTGGCCGGGGGTCGGGGTTGTGGTGGTGGTGGGTTCCCAGGGCAGCCGGTGGTGGGTGATGTGGTTGCGGGTGCAGAACAGGTGCAGGTAGGCGTAGGCGTGCAGGCGGAGCCAGGTGGTCAGGGTGCGGGGCTGGCGGGGGTGGAAGTCCGGGGCCTGGGCGGTGGTCTTCACGTAGCGGAAGTAGTGCTCGATGTCGAAGCGGGCCAGGTAGGTCATGACCAGGGTGAGTAGGTCGCGGCGGTGGCCGGAGTACCAGAGTGCGAGGTCGCCGGCGCGGCGGCTGGGGCGCAGGTGCTGGACCCGGGCGAGGAGCACGGTGCCCTCAACGATCGGGAGGGTGCCCTGGTCGGTGAATCCGCGGCTGGCGTGGGTCAGTTTGGGGTGGACCTGATGCCAGGCCCGAACGGTGACGATGCCGTAGATGTCGACCGGGCCGCTGACACCGGCGTCCGGGGTCAGGTCGGGTTCGCGCAGGGCCAGCCGGAACCCGTGCCGGCGGGGCCGGCCTCCGAGTGGGTGAGCGGCCCGGCGTTCGGGTCTGGTCCACATGGTCTGCGAGGTCGCCAGCCTGACCAGGACGTCCGCGGGAATCCCGCGCTCGCGCAGCAGATGGGTGATCCGGGCCGCGGGGTAGCCGGAATCCAGCAGGAACAGCGACGGATCGGTCGGGCGAGCGCCGTCCTGGGCGCAGACCCGGGCGATGTGGTCCACGGTGACCTCCACCAGGTCGTCGCCGGAGGCGATCCGGTCGGTCAGGACCGGCACGACCCACGAGTCCGGGGTCAGCGTCAACCGGACGACGTGCTGATACCGCCACCCGGTCCTGATCAGCGCCGCGCCACGCGGGCCGCCCGGGGTGTACTGCGGCTGCCGGTCCGGGCTGGTAGCTGCGTTCGGCCGTGGCCACGCGGTGGTGTCGACGGCATACACCCGAGGCAGGCCGGACCGAGCGGCGATCCGGCACGCCGCCCACAACGCCCGGTCGGTGTCCACCTCGCCGTCGCGCAACGCCCTGTACGCCGCGGCATGCCCGGTGACCGTGCCCAGCGACAGATGCGCCGGACAGCCACACCGGCCCTGATCGCCGGCCAGCTCGTCGACCAGCGCGAACAACGTCCGTGACCGGGACGCCAGGACGCCCTCGTACAACTCCCGCCGCCACGCATCCAACAAGATCCGGCCCAGCCCGCCGTCACCAACACCGGTAACCGTTACGCTCCTCATCGAGGACCCTGCCCATTGATGATCTTTGTGTGAGAACTCAGATCATGGACAGGGTCCTCCCCATTCCGCTAGACCTCCACCACCACGAATCCCCCCGACGGTCAAAACACGAG
>NZ_JAGFWR010000006.1 GCF_017599305.1 Micromonospora antibiotica | reverse complement strand
ACCGTGGCGTAGGAACCTTGATGATCTTCTGAACGGGTCATGCCCGTCTTGCTGCCACCAACAGCGGCGCTTCTATACCAAGACTCCCAAGTCAGACACCGTCACGACTTTGCCGGGGCCCTGCCTCCTGCTCGGTACCCGCACTGCTCGGAGGCGGCGTCCCGGTACGGTTCCCGTCACGCGAGGTTGACGTACTTGTGTGCCAGCTCGGCACCCTCCTGGCTGAGGAGGCTGCTGCGCGCGGCGGACAGCATCGTGCTCACCGGGATCGTCTCGTCGTGCGGGCCGACGGTCTGCGTGGTGTGCGCGAACCACTGCCGGCCCGGCTCGCTGAGCTGCTCCGCGCCGAGGATGTGCGCCGACTGGTAACACGCCGCGCCCAGTACCCCGAGGATCGTCGAGACGTTGGCGGACAGTTGCAGGCACCGGCGCGCGGCGTTGAGGCCCATGCTGACCACGTCCTGGTTCTGGCCGTTCGACGGGATGGTCTTCACCGACGACGGTGCCGCGAGGTCGAGGTTCTCCGAGGCGACGCTGGTGGCGAGGAACTGGGCGCCCATCAGGCCGAACGACAGGCCGCTGTCGGTCAGCGCGAGGAAGTCCGGCAGCTCGCCGCTGGTCGCCGGGTCGACGAGGCGGTTGAGCTGGCGCTCGGCCAGCACGCCGATCTCCGTCAGCGCGATGGCGAGGTAGTCACACGCCATTGCCACGTACTGGCCGTGGAAGTTACCGCCGTGGAACGAGGTGTCCGCGCTCGCGAACACCAGCGGGTTGTCGTTGCAGGAGTTGAGCTCGCGTTCGACGATGCCGCGGCAGAACGCGATCGTCTCCACGACCGGGCCGAGGATCTGCGGCACGCAGCGCAGCGAGTAGGCGTTCTGGATGTAGATCCCGGTGTCGGTGACCGCGTCGTCGTCACCGGTCTGCTGCTCGATGGCCGTCATCAGCTCCGCGTGCCTGCGGGTGAGTTTGCTGCCCGTCAGCAGTGACCGTAGCCGCTCGGCGATCTGGATCTGACCGGGATGGCCCTTCAGTTCGTGCCCGAGCGCGTCGTAGGCCGCCGCGGAGCCGCGCAGGCACTGGATCGCGACGCTGGCGAGGAGCACCGCGTTCTCGAGCAGGTCATGGGCCTCCAGGAGCGCGATGGCCGCGACCCCGGTCATGGCCGAGGTCCCGTTGTTGAGTGCGAGACCTTCCTTGTACCCCAGCACCACCGGCTTGAGGCCGTTGGCCTGCAACGCGTCCATGCTGGGTACGCGGTCGCCGCCGAAGAAGACCTCGCCCTCGCCGATCAGCGGGAGTCCCATGTGACTCAAGGGGGAGAGGTCGCCGCTGGCGCCGAGGGAGCCCTGTTTGGGGATCACCGGGGTGATGCCGCGGTTGAGCAGCTCCGCCATCAGCGACAGGGTCTCCGTCGAGACGCCGGAGTAGCCCCGGGCAAGGCAGTTGAGCCGGGCGAGCAGGATCGCGCGGGCCTCGGGCTCGTCGAACACCTCGCTGCAGCCGGCCGCGCACCCGCGAAGCAGGTTGACCTGCAGTTCACTCATGTAGCGGGCGGGCACCGTCACGTGCGCCATCTCGCCGAAGCCGGTATTCACGCCGTACATCGGGCGCTGGTTCATCCCCCACTCGGTGATCCGCTCATGCGCCTCGCGTGTCCTCTGGAGCGCCTGCTCGTCGAGTTCGACCGTCTCCCGGCCGATCGCCACCCGTGCCACGTCGTTGATGGTGAGACTGTGCCCGGTGATGGTAATCATTGTCAGCCTTTCGTGCCTGCCGCGCCGAAGTGGTGTCAGGGCCCGTTCGGGGGTTTCCAAGGAGAGTGCCGGTCATGACGCCCGTCATGCACCGCGACCATCGTCAGAGGGAGCTGTGCCGGGGAGCGGGACGTACTACGGCGAAACGGTTGTGCCGGGTTCGCCGTGGAGGGCGGGGGTGCAGCGGACGCTGACGCCGATCCGCGATGCCTCGGCTCGGATGAACTCGCCCCACTGCGGCCACAGCCGCGACGAGCGGGACGTGATCACGACGCGGTCGAAGCTGGCGGTCACTGAACTCCTCCGCGACCTGCTCTGTGTTTTCGGCTGATTCGCGACCTCGAGCGGCGGCGGGTCGCGCTCCTCGGTGCGCGACGTGAGCGTCTTACGCAACGATGGTGCCTGGTTGTAGGTGGGGATCACCACGGACAACTGTGGGTGGTTGAGCATGCGACCACGTTGTCGAATGTCGCTCTCACGCCACTACCGGCGCGGTGTCTGTGTGCTGACCCGGGAGGGGTCCGGTGAGAGCGCCGTGAGAGCGACGGAGGACCGGCGTCTTCCATGGTCGGATGTGTGAGCCAGATGCCCGAGAGGGTCGGCTCTTGATTCATGATCATCAGGAGGGTCGAGTCTCGTCATGAGCGTCTCTGTCCGGGTCGTCGACGGCATCTACGGGAGGCCGGCCGCCGGACTCGCGGTCACCCTCAGTCGAGAGTTCGATGGTGAATTCGTGCGGCGATGGACTGGGCGAGCAGACGAAAGCGGGCAGGTCCTGAGCATGCGGGAACTTTCACTGCCGCATGGAGCATACCGGCTTGAATTCGATCTTGGTGAATACTTCAGCACGCTCGGGTACGCGCCCAAAAATTCGTCGATCGGGGTGTGCTTCACGGCCAACCCGGGCCAGGTCTATCAGATCACGCTGCTGGTGAGTCCCGCTAACTGCATCATATTCAGCGAGGCTGGGCAATGAGAGCTAAGTCAGGAGGGCCAGTGTCATCTCAGTTCCCGCCCCTGCCCGCGGACGCTGTCACGGCCGGCGTCGCCGTTCTGCCGCCACCAGGACTGCGCCTCGACAGCGGGATACCCTTTGACAACTGGCTGGGAATCGGCCAGAGGTTGGCCGAGGCCGCGAGCAACTCGGCATGGTGCCTGGGCGACTGGCTGATCTACGGCGAAACCCGCTTCACCGGGCGTTACCGCAGTGCTGTCGAGCAGACTTCGCTCGACTACAAGACGCTACGCAATTATGCGTGGGTCGCCAGGAAGTTCGCGCACCCGAGGCGGAGGGCGGGGTTGAGCTTCGAGCATCACGCCGCGGTCGCCGGTCTCCCCGAGCCGGAGCAGGACTACTGGCTTCGGAAGGCGGAGGTGTTCAGCTGGTCGAGGAACGACCTGCGGCGCGAGGTGCGCGCCAGCCTCTCCACGCGCGGCGAGGACCTGGCTGACCGAGGTGTCGCGGCCGGGGTGACCACCCACGCGCACGCCGGGCGTGAAGACGCCGGCATCGGTGACACCGCCATGGCCTCGAAACTGCACCTGGACGTCACCGACGATCAGCTTGCCATGATCACGGAGGCGGCCAGCAAGTCCCAGCTCTCCGTCGGCACCTGGGCGCAACAGATGCTCGAGCAGGCCGCTCGCGCGGCCCTGGCATTCGCTTCGCGGGAACCGAACCCGGCGACGCGAGCCGTCGGAGTCAGCTGACTCATCCCTCAAGCCGGGCGAACCGCGCAACGGCGTCGCGGTACGCCGCGGTCGCGTCGGCGCGCGTATGCGGAGAGCCCTCGGAATAGAGCAGAACGCGGATGTGCTCACCTACCTCTTCGCTTCGGTTGAAGCTGGCCTCGAACGGGAAGTCCGTGTGGGACCAGTCGTCGAACGCCTCCAGCGTGTCCAGGCCGAGCCTCTGTGCGACACCGGCGATGCTGTGGAAGCTGTTGAAACCAAACAGGGAAGTGGGAACCACTGCCCGGCCGACGGTGCGGGCCAACTGGGCCAGCGGAGTCCGGCCCCGCATGGTGACCTGCATCAGCTCCCGATGGGCCCGGGCGACGGCCTCCCTGCCCGGTGCCGGGACGTCGATTCGCAGCGGGACGACGTTGAGGAACATCCCCCGGGCGTCCACGCCGTTCGGTACCGCAAGTCGGGTATTGACAGGGATGCCGGTGAGGATGCTCCGCTCGCCACCCAGTCGTGCCAGCGCCTCGAGGTGGATGGCGAGAAGCACAGCCTTCAACCCGGAGGAACTGGCCGCGAGTCGACTCAGCATCCGATTCTCCTGGCCCGCGATCTCCACCGAGTCATGCCAGGTGTGGCCGTCACGAGTGGACCCGGCACTCGACCGCGGTTCCAGCCCGGAAAGGTACCGGCTCCACCACTGTGCGTCGGCGACGGTGAGCGACTGGAAGAGCTGCTGGGCGCTGTGCTCGCGAAGTCTGAAGCGGGGCGAGCCGTCCGCGTCAGATGATGCCGGCCGCTCGGGTGGCCGCCCGGTGAGCTCCGCGACGTAGCGGTCCAGGAATTCCACCAGGTTCAGGTGGGTGCTCCACCCGTCAGCGATCGCGTGCGGCTCGGTCAGGGTCAGGGTGATCGCCGTCTCGCTCAGGAGGTGGACCGTGATCGTGACGAGGGGCGGATCTGTCAGGTCGATGGTCCGCGTGTTCTCGGCGTCAGCGAACTCGGCCAACCGGTGTTGCTGTTCGGCATCGGGAAGTCCCCGCAGGTCGCGCACCGTCACCAATGGCCGGTCGACGTGCTCCAGTACGATCTGCATCGGGCGTGAGTAGTGGTCCAAATCCAGCATTGAGCGGAACATCTCGTGCTCCCGCACCAGGCCGAGCCCGGCCGCCTCGAAAGCCGCAGGCTCCACCCGGGGTACGGTCAGACGCGAGGTCGCGACGTTGTGATAGGCCGGTACACCGAGGGCACCGCGGTCTCGGAGAGCAGCGGCCATGAGCATCCGGGTGGCCATCGCGGCCTGTTGCTCGCTCATCGGGAAGGCATCCACGGCATTGACCGGCAGCCGTCGACGATCCTCGGGCGAGACCAGGCCCAGCGCGGGTATCCGCGCCCATCGGTCGTCCGGAACCTCGAATGCCTCGCTGGCCCCGGCTGTCGCGTAGAGCGTCGCACGGACAGACTCGGAGGTGGTGTCGCGGCCCCGACCGTTCACGATCGCTCCCCCGTCGGACGTGCTCGGGCCGCGAGGGACTTGAGCTCGTCGTCTTCCAGTACGTCGCGGATGGTGAGTTCGACACCCCGTGTGCGCGCGATGGCGACGAAGCGCACGCACAGGATCGAGTCGCCGCCGACAGTGAAGAAGTGCGCCGAGCGGTCAGGCGGCGCGTCGAGGCCGAGAAGCTCGACCCAGATGCTTCCGATCAGCTCTTGGGTTTCATCGATGGTTCGCACGGCTGCCTCCTGAGGTCCGAGAGTGTGCCCTGGCCGCGGGGATCCACGGATCCGCCGGCTCTCCTACCGCAACACCAGAACGTCTCCCATGACCATCGCGTCGATGTCTATCCGGGAGAACGTCGCCACCGCGTCCTCGGGTGAGCAGACGATCGGCTCCCCGCGCGAGTTGAACGAGGTATTGAGCAGGATCGGGATGTCGGTGATCGCCCGGAAGGCATCGATCAACCGCCAGTAGAGCTCGTTGTCCTCGCGTCGCACCACCTGGATCCGGGCAGTGCCGTCGACGTGCGTCACCGCCCCGAGTCTCGGCCGCCACGCCTCACGAACATCGACTGTCTCGATCATCCACAGGTACTCGTCGGGGTCGTCGATTTCGAAGCACTGCTCCGCGTACTCGTGCAGGACCGCCGGCGCGAGCGGCCGGAACTCCTCCCGTTGCTTGACCATCGAGTTGATCCGGTCCCTCATCTCGACGGTTCGTGGATCGGCGAGGATGCTGCGGTTGCCCAGCGCGCGCGGGCCGTACTCCATCCGGCCCTGGAAGAGCGCGACGACCTTTCCGTCATTGAGAAGCGCGGCGGCTTCACCGACGAGGTCGTCGGGTTCGCACCGCCGCCATCGCAGGTCGGTGCGCTCCAGCGTGGCCTGGATACGCTCGGAGGTGAAAGCCGGACCGAGATAGGGTGGCCCGATGCGTGGGCGAATCCGCCTGCCGGGCGCCTCGGTGCCTTCCTCGATCACCGTCAGCGCCGCACCCAGCGCCGTTCCGTCGTCGCCGGCCGCTGGCTGGACGAACTGCCGACGGTACATCCCACTCTTGCGAATGGCCTGGTTGACAACGCAGTTCAGGGCCACGCCGCCGGCCAGGCACAGGTTCTCGCTGGACTGCTCATCCTGGTGTGCCGCCAGGAAGCCGACGATGGTTTCCTCGGTCACGGCCTGCAGCGCCGCGGCGATGTCGAGGTGATGCTGCTCGATGCTCGCATCCGGTTCCCGGGGCGGGCCGAGGACCGAGGCGAGATGTTCCCGTGACCTCTGGTATGTAGCGCGCTCCTGCGGTGTTTCGTTCAGGTATGTCAGCGGCGTGGTGTAACGGCCGTCGTGCTGGCGGACGACAAGGGCGTCGAACGCCGAACGGAGTCGCCGCCGGTCCCCGTAGGGTGCCAGTCCCATGACCTTGTACTCGTCGAAGTTCATCCAGAAACCCAGATGCATGGTGACCAGCCCGTAGACGAGTCCGATGGAGTGCAGTCCGCCCACCTGGCCACGCAACCGCAGTCCCTGCGATCCGCCGGTGTACAGCGACGTGCTCTCGAACTCGCCGATCCCGTCGGCGACCAGGACATCGGCGGAGCCGAAGCCGGAACAGTGCAACGCGCTGGCGGCGTGGGCCTGGTGGTGCAATATCGGGATGACCTTCAGGTCATCGCTCCAGAGGTCCCTGGGAAACGCCGCGAACAGATCGCGCTGTATGACCTCGGGCGCGTACACGTTCTGGTATTCCCCGATCGCGCCTTCGGACTCGAAGTACGTCTGATACCGGCCGAAGTCGAAGTTGTGTGCGACCGCGCTCACGTCACGCGGAGAGATGCCAGCCGCGCCTAGCACATACTCGATCGCGGCCCGGGGGAACTCTCCGGTGCCCTTGCGCCGCACGAAACGCTCCTCGGCCGCGGCGGCCACGATGCCGTCCTCGGTGACGAGAGCCGCTGCCGAGTCCGCGCCCTGGGCGAGCCGATATACGCGCTCGCCCAGACCCGGAAACGACTGCCGCATGTATGGCTGGCTCTGGCCCAGCCCACTGATTCCCAGGACATATCGCACGATTTGCAGCTCCTCTTCGTCGACACCGCGGGTTCACATCGGTTTCTTCACACTCGATGAGCCTTGAGCAGAGGTTTCGTCGGCGTCAGGTCATCGCCACCGCGATCTGTCGCTCCCCCTCGTACGGTTCGCGTCCGTGGGCCGTCAGCATGTTGTCGATCATCAGCAGGTCGCCTTGCTGGTAGTCGAACCGGGTCGCCGCCTCACGATATTTCTCGCGGATGTGGGCGCATACCTCCGCGGGGATTTCCGCCCCGTCGCCGTAGACGGTGTTGTTGGGAAGGCCGTCCCGGCCGAAAAGCTGATCGAGGACTCCGCTGACACGCTCGGGAAGCGTCGTCCAGTGAAAGAAGGCTATGTGGTTGAACCATAGTTCTTCGCCGTTTCCTGGATGGCGGTGAAGGGCCACCCGGTCGGCGACGGTGCGGAGAGTCCCCTCGTTGCTCCAGTGCGTCTGTATGCCGCTTTTTCCGCAGTAGAGATCCACGGCCTCGCGGCTCGTGGTGCCGAACACCTCGCTCCACGGCAGGCCGATCTGCGGATGGTAGTTCCGGATGTGCCGCCAGCCGCGCCGGCGAAACTCCTCGACGACCCCGACGTCGAGCGAGGCGGTGACCTGACGCACGTCGGCCAGCGGCGTCGCCCCACCCGAAGCGGGCGGCCGTTGGCAGAAGAAGAAGAGCCGGCCCGGCCAGGTCGCCTGGTAGGAGTTCTCGTTGTGGAAGAAGATCTCCTCCTCCCGGGTGTACTCGGTCGACGTGTAGATCCCCGACTCGAGTTGCTTCCGCGGCGTGGAGCGTTCCGTGTAGGGCAATGGGTCGCCGCCCAGTGTCCGGACCGCCTTCGCGAAGTCGGCCGTGGTCGCGAGGGGAAATCCTCGAAACAGGACCCGGCCCGCTGACATCAACCGCTCGTCGACATACCGGGACTGCTCCTCACTCAGCCCGGCGGTCAGGTCGCTGTCCATGTCGGATGGTGTGATCGGGGTGGCCGACATCTCTCCCGCTATTCCCATGACACGCTCGACTTTCCACGTTCTGTGATGTTGATCTGTGTGCTGATGCGAATGGAATGCGGCAGCGCATAGGACGGAAATGTCTCGCGCAGGTGCGCGAGAAGGTCGTCCTGGGTCGTTCCGTCGTCCCGAGCCACCACGGCCGCGCGGAGACCGTGCACCTCGTCCACCCGGACGGCGGCGCTCACCACCCCCGGAAAGGCGTTGAGGCACGACTCGAGAGCGGCCAGGTTGATCCGGAAGCCGGCGACCTTCGCCTCCCGTCCCAGCCGGCCGACGTAGGTGTAGGTCCCGTCGTGGTCGCGTCGCACGCGGTCTCCGCTGCGGTAGCTGCGCTTGCCGGCGGAACTGGGGAACGGTCGCAACTGCCCGCGGCCAGCCGGGGCGTCGTCCGGGTCCGCGGCGGTGAGGTAACCCGTCGCGACCTGCACCCCGGCGATCACCAGCTCGCCCTCGGAGAGCTCGTGTCCGGCCCGGGGAGGCGGTCCCTCGATACTCAACTCGACGCCCGACGGAGCAGTTCCGATGGGAATCTCGTGACTGGTGCAGTCGGCCGGCACCGTGTAGCGGCAGCAGCCCACGGTCGCCTCGGAAGGGCCGTACTCGTTGACCACCAGGGTGTCGGGGAGGCTGTCGCGCCAGCGGGCGACACTGCGCCCGTACAGGGCCTCACCTCCGACGACCAGGATCGGTATCGGGCACCGGGCCCCACGCGCCTCCAGCAGCTCACACAGCATGGTGACCTGGCTCGGCGTCATCTTCACGAAACTGGCACCCTGGAGGAGACCCGGGTCGTTGGCGACGTGCAGCGGCCAACGCAACGGATCGAGGACCTCCACTCGTCTGCCGTTCAGGAGCGGTCCGAGCAGGCTGGTGATCGTCAGGTCGAAGCCCAACGAGGTGAACAGCGGCGCCCCCCATCCTCGGGTGCAGTCGTACTCGCGCATCGACCAGCCGAGGTAGGCCGCCACGGCTGACTCGGGTACGACGACTCCCTTCGGCTCGCCGCTGGTGCCCGACGTGAAAATCACGTACACGGTGTCCCGCGGGACGGTGGGGATGAGGCGGTGGGTGCCCGGCTCGTCGGCCACGTCCCCAGGGCCGAGCCAGGCGACGCCGTCGGTCGTCGCGCCGGCGGCCCCGAGGATGAAGTCGGCACCGCACAGACGGGCGATCCTGGCGGCGGTGCGGGGCGGCACGCGGAGATCGATCGGAGCGAAGGCGGCTCCGGTCATCAGGATGGCCACGATCTGGACGAGGGCGGTCGTGCTCGGTGCCGCCTGGATGGGCACGATCGCCCCGGGTTCGGCCCCGCGTCGGCGCAGCTGGACGGCAACCTCGCGGGCCTGCGACAGCAGCTGTGCGTGCGTGGTGACCGCGCCCTGTTCGATGACCGCGGCGGCGGTGGAACTGGTCAGGTCGTCGACGAGGCTGTGCGCGCGGGTGGTCACGGCCGTGCCAGTTCCGTGCAGTCGACGGGGTCGCCGGCGGCGACCAGCAAACGACGCACACCCGAATAGGGGTCACGCGCGTGGCTGCGGCGCAGGTTGTCGACGACTATCGCGCGGTCCGGTTTCCAGGGCACGACTTCCTCCAGGTCGGTGCAGATTTCTACGAGTTCGTCGATGACGGCGTCGGGAATCGGCCCGCCGTCCCCACGTCGGCACCCTTTGGGAAATTCGTGAGGCTCGTACAACAGGCGGAGCGCATCGTGAACATCCTGGTCCAGCGCGCGGGGATGCCAATGCAGGATTTGTGCTGTCAGCGAGGGTCGGCCCGTGGCCGGGTCGAGGATGACCGCCGGCCGTCGCTGCTCGGTGGTGAGGATGCCGCCGTGCTCATCCCACCTCCAGGTGGTGCCCTCCCGTTCGCAGGCGCGCTCGACGACGGTGGGATCAGTGGTGCGGTAGACCTGACGCCAGTCGAGCCCGAGGTCCATGCCCAGTCGGCGAACGTAGGTGACCCCGGTGGCGAGGACGTCCCTGGCCGCGCTGCCGAGTCGCGCATAGACGGCCGTCATGTCCACGGTCGGTGTCTGTCCACCGTCCCCGATCTCCTGGCAACCGAAGATGATTCGCCTGGGCCACAGGCGGGCGAACGTGTTCTCGTTGTGCCACAGCAGCTTTCTGGTCCGGGAGAACGGGGTCGGACTGTTGATCGTGCCCGTGGGGTCGTCGTCGATGCTGGCGTGCTCCGGGTTGTCCCTGGCGAGCGGCCCGCACGCCGCGGCGGCGAGCCGCTGGAAGGTCGCCACGTCCTGGCACAACCCGTCGCCGTCGATGACGACCGCACCGTCACGGCCGAGGTGCTCCGCGACCGCCGCCGAGTTGTGGTGCCACCACACCTGCGGTGGGCCGTCGAGCCTAAGGTGCTGCATCGCTGGCCGCCCTTTCACCGTGTGCCGCTGCCGAGACGAGGTGCTGGCGGGCCAGCCGCGCCAAACGCTCGACAGCGATGCTGTCGGCGGTGCCGCGTCGTGCGGTGACCGTCATGTCGAGGCTGGTATCGGTGACGGTCACGCCTACCGACAGCTGGTTGCGTGCCACCGGCAAGCGGACAGCGGCAGGCTGTAGTTTGTGCAGGCGCTGCTGGTTCCGGATGTGACGGAAGTAGAACTTGACGGGGTGACCGCTGCGGTCGGTGGCTTCGCTGTCCGGGCGGATCTCCTGCCGCGTGGCGGCGGCCAGCTGGCGCAGCACGGCCGTGTGGACGGCTGCGGCGGCGGCCGCACCGGACGTGCCACGCCCGACGGTGGCGACGTCCAGTTGAGCCAGATGGAATCCCATCGTGTCCGGGGACGTGCCGGCCAGCGGCCGGAGGTCCACGTCGATGTACGCCCTGATCGCCGCCGGCTCCGACCACGCCGCCGCCGCGGCCGCCAGGTGCCCGACTGTCCAGGCGAACGGGGTGACTCCGGCTCGCCGCGCCGCGGCAGCGAGCCGCTCCCACACCCGGTCGCCGTTCGGGATCGTCAGGTGCCGTTGTGGGTCGGTCACGAGCGGGGCATGGTCTCGCGTGGCGATGTGGTGCACCGAAGGGCTGACGCCGGGATCGTCATGTCTCGCGTCGCCTTCCCGCGGGCCGGTGAGCCGGCGGTCGACCTCGGTCCAGAAGATCTCCTCGGAACGTGTGTCCCAGACGATGTGGTGGGCCAGCACGAACAGCCGCGCGGCGTTTCCCCTGTCATCGGTCTGTGCGGCCAGGTGGACCAGCGGCCCGGTCGCGAGGGGGGTCGGCAACCCGGTCAAGTGGGAGATGACGTCCGTGCGTGACCAATCCGCCGGGAACGCGAGGAACTCCGCGGGTGGCGTCGCCGCGGGCGGGTCGAGGACCTTGTGCAGTAGGCCATGCTCGTCGACCGCGAACCGCGCCAGCGCCTCGGGATGGGCGGCCCGGACAGCGGTCATGGCGCTGGCCGCGTGGCCAAGGCTCACCCGCGTCCCGGGGCGTAGCTCCGCGGCCGCGAGGCACAGGTAGCGCCCCGGCAGTTCCGCCGCCTGCTCCTGGTACCACAGGCCGAACTCGGCCGCGGTGGCAGGCAGAACCGTCGCCATCTCAGCGTCGCCTCGCTTCGACGACGCACCGCGCGATGGTGGCCAGCTGCGGATCTTCGAAGACCTCGAGCAGCGGCAGCGTGACCTCGCACGCGGCTTCAACCGATCGCACCAGCCGGATGAAGGTGAACGAGTCCGCACCGCCTTCGAAGAGGTTGTCGTGCGGTGCCAGCGTCATCGCGGACGCCGGCGCGACGTCACGCCAGCAGGCCTCGACCTCTTGCAGGACCTGCGGGTAGTCGACTGCCCTCATCGATCCGCCTCTTCCCGGGTACCGACCGCGGGGGAGCGGACCAGCCCGGCCGGCAGGTGCTCGAGCTCCCGGCGTTCAGCGGGCCGAATCACGACGTTGGCCATCGCCGGGCCTCCTCGGTGAGAACTGCTTTGGTCATGGCGGTGAGAGTGGCGTCGGCCTCCGCACGCACAGCACGTGCCAGCCCACCGTCGGAGCGGCCCGTGACGACACAGGTGATGTCCTCGGCCAGTGCGTTGGTCCGGAAGTAGCACGCCAGGGCATGGCGCGGTGGCGAGCCGATGGGCGGTGTGAGCGAGCTCGCCACGCCGTCGATCTCGACAGCAGGCACGGGCACGTGGTCCTCGAGGACGACGACGACGTCGCCGACGGGTGCCCACGCTTGTCCCGGTCGTACGCTGCCGAACCCCGGGACCAGCGCCGCGAAGTCCACGGCCGCCAACAGGTCGCGGTTGACCGTACCGATGACGCGGGTGGTGTCGTGGCCGGCAGGATCGACCAGCAGGGGTACGTCAACCGCGTAGTTGCCGATCGAGCGCACCTCGTCCGGCGTCCGTGTCGAGACCGGTGTCTCGACGACAACCCGGTCCCGGTCCAGCACCCGGCCGACCGCCGTGGCGATCAACGTGATGAGGACAGCCGCCCGGCTCACCGACAGGCAGTACGCGAGTTCCCTGACCGGCTGCGTCGGCAGCCGCCAGACGACGCTCGACGTTCCTGCGGCGGCATCATTGGGACGCAGCCGCTCGTCGTACGGCTGGGCCGCCACCTGACGCCTGACCGCGGACCAGTGCCCGGCCGCGGACTGGACGAGACGGGCGTCGGGTCGCGCCGGGGGCAGTACGCACCGCGAGGACAGCGTTGTTCGGCGTTGCGGTGTGTCGAGGCGGTGCTGCAACTCCGCTACCAACAGTCCCATGCTCACTCCGTCGCACACCAGGTGGTGGGCGACCAGATAGACGCCCACCGGTGCGGCCTGCGTACGCGAGCGGACCAGGATGGCCCGGACCAGCTGATCCGCCGCGACGTCGAACGGCTGGTAGGCGCTGCTGTCCACCTCCGGGTGGGGAAAGGTGTCAGCGGATGTGGAGACCCGGAGGACGTCGACGCGCGCGACGCGTGCTTCGCGTACGACCCGTCGTGGGCGGTCGCGGCCCGGGACGTACTGGACTCGCAGCTGGGCCACGTCCTCGAGCAAGGTCGACAGCGCGTCCCGGAGGCGCTGCTCGGTGATGGCCGCGTGTGTGGTGAACCCCCCGACGACGTTCAGCGCACCGTCGCTGGGGAACATCTGACTCCACACCCAGATCGGCCGTTCGGTGGAGGTCAGTTCCTCATCGGGGGCTACGGGGGGAGTGGTCGGCGCGGATCGCGGGGTCTGACGACGGCTGCGGTCCACCATCCCGGCGAGCCCGGCGACCGTGGGGTGGGCCAGGTAGTCACGGATCGTCAGCCTGACTCCCAGGTCGCGCTCCAGGTGGGCGCTCAGATCGAGGGCCAGGAGGGAGTGTCCGCCGCTGGCGAAGAAGTCGGTCGAGCGTGTTACGGCCACGCCGGGCAGCACCCGCCCGAACGCCGCGGCGACCGCCTTCACCGTCGTCTCGTCCGCCGTCACCGCCACCTGCTCGTCGCCCGGGTCGGCTACCTCCAGAGACCGGTAGTCGACCTTCCCGGAGTGCAGGCGCGGCAGGTGTGGACAGATCATCACCCGGTCGGGCAGGAGGCGGACCTCCATCGTGTCGGCGATCTGCGTCAGGACCGCGACACGATCGAGGCTGCTGTCGGACGGCACGACCCAGACGTGGATCAGCACCTGCCCGTCTGCCTCATCGGCTCGAGCGGCCGCCTGACCCACGGCCGGGAGCGCGTGGAGCACCGCCTCCACCTGGTCGAGATTGATCCGTACACCGCGTCGTTTCACGGTGCGGTCACGCCGTCCCGACAACCGCAGGCGACCACGGTGGTCCAGATAGCCGAGATCACCTGTCCGGAACAGCGGGACGCCACGGGGCGCCGGAAATGCGACGAGCGTGCCGACCTCTTCCGACCCGTATCCGCGACACAGGTACGGAGACTCCACCACGATCTCACCGGGGTGTTGCGCTGAGGAGCCGGACTGGTCGTCCAACGGCTCGATGGACAGGGTCCGTCCCGCGATCGCGTCACCGACCGGAATGTCGCCCGAGTCGGCATCCTCCGCGGTGACTTCGTGCCAGGTCAGCAGAATGCACTCCGAAGGGCCGTACTCGTTGTGCAGTCTGACCGTGGCCCCGCAGCGTTCCGCGGCGTCGAAGACCTGCCGTGCCACTCGCGGGTCGAGCCGCTCGCCGCTGCACATCACCTCCGTCAGGTGCGGCGGCCACGACGCCTCGGGCCGCACCGCGGCGGACGCCACCCGCCTCAGGATCGACGGAGTGGTCTCGAAGTGGGTGATACGTGCCGCGCTGAGCCACTGCAGCACCGCGTCCCCGTCGTTGCGCATGGACATCGGCGCGACAACGCCAACCGCGCCACTGGCCAGGGCCGGGATCAGTTCACAGTAGTGGGCGTCATAGGTGGGGGCCGCCCACAGCGCCAGGCGGTGGCCCGGCGCGAGGGCATACCTGGCGATGAACTCCGCGCAGTAGTGTTCGATCGCCGCACGGTTCATCTCGATCAGCTTCGGGTCCGCTGTCGTGCCAGAGGTCCGGACGCAGTATGCCGCTGCCCGTGGTGTCCGCACCGCCATGCGTTCGCTGTGCTCGAGCACAGCATGGCCATCCCATTGCTGGGCGTGTCTAGCCAGGTCCCGCCCGGTGACGGTGACCGGTTCGTTCGTCAGGTTCGCCGGCGTGGTGTCGGCGGACGCGCCGGACAACAGGATCACGTCGGCGCCGAACTGGTCGATGAGTTGCCGCCGCACGGCGTCGCTTTCCTGGTCGTCGATGACCATGAAGGTCCGCCCGGTCCAGAAACAGACCGCGATCAGCGCGCTGACCTCGATCGACGCCGCGCCGACGATGACGACCCTTTCCGCGTGCCGTTGACCGAAGAATTCGTCGCACGTGCGGGCGAGCGCGCCGAGGTCGGCGTACGACAGGACGTTGCCGGTGCTGTCCACCAATGCTGTCTCGTCCGCGCCACGACGGATGCGCTCTGCCAGCACCGTCGCCAGGGTTGCTCGTCCGTCCACACCAGAGCTGATCATGATCGCTTCCCCTTGGTCACCCGGCGTCCGCCATCATCACCACGAATTCATTCATGCTGGCCGCGGACAGGAGGTCGTCCAGTGAAACGTCGTATCCGGCCTCCCGCAGTCCTCCCAGCAAGGACAGAATCCCCAGCGAGTCGAGGCCAAGCCCGAATACGTCCACCGTCATGTCCGGCAGCTCGCGACCAGTCACCACGCGGAACTCTTGTTCAAGAACTTTGCGCGCCTGCATCGTCAGCCTCCTTTGTCGCGTAACGCGAGGTGGTCAGATCGCCGCGATCACGGCCCGTCGGCTTTTCCCCGCACTCCGCGTGTCTGAGATCATCGTGCTCGACAGTCCAGTGCGTCCGTCACCGTACCTATTTGCTGCTTGATGATCTCGGGATAGTCGGCCATCAGTCGGCGTAGCGCCGATCGGTCATCGTTGTGTTTCGCACTGAACATCGCGACGGGCAGCGCGGAATAGAAGCGGAGGACCGTGCTGTATCGCTCGCTGAAGTGGCGTTGCCACCTATCCGCGCCGAGCAGCAACCGCAGCCGCTCGGACATCAGACTGCTGTGCTCGAACAGCGCCCGGGGGGCATGCAGATCGAGCCCCGTGTCGTCGGACGGCGTGTCCAGGAGTTCGTCCCGGTACGCCTCCAGCGCCGCTACGCCGTACAGGCGATCGTCCGGCATGACCAGACCCTGCGTAGCTCCACCAGGGTTCCCCGACGCGAGGAAGAGCTCCAGCTCGGCAACCACGAACCGTGGATCGAACCGGTAGGACGCCAGTGGGTTGAACTTGAAGAGAATGAATGATCGCGACCACGGGTGGTCTGCGTTCGCGCAGGACTCGTAGGCGGCGTCAAGCTCTCTCCAGGAAACCTGGGTGGTCTCGAACCGAATCACCTCGTCGTAACCCAGTAGATGCGCGATACCCGCGTCACTGTCTGACCCATGGACGAGGACGTCATGATGACGGGGACTCTGCCCGTACGTCGGTCGCCGCGGAACGAAGAACTCGTCGATGAACGTGTACACATACCAACCGTCGAGAAGCTGTTCGTGTACGAACTGCGCGAAGCTGTGGCCGATCCACCGCTGCATCCACTCACGGCCGGCCCTGATCGTATGCAGATGAGGATTGGCCGCGAAATCGTATGAATAGAAGCACAGTGATGGGGATTCTACCGGGTGTTCGTCGTAGGCCAGGTGGATGAAGTTCGAAAGAATCCAGTCACGGTTTTCGGGGGCATGCGCCTCGACGATGGAGACCGGGTACGCATACGGCTGGTAAGCCCGGATGCTGGGGTTCGTCGTCACCGGCAAAATCGTGCGGTGACGTCGCACATCCGCGACGTGTTCGGCCGCTACGCTGCTCACCGGTATTGCCCAACCGCCCACGCGCGCTCGGCTGGTCCCTGAACTCGGCTGACGGCGACCGCGTCGGACATGTACTCGAGCGGGGTGACGATGCCGTCCCGGACCGCCTCGTCCCATGCGGTCGTCGGGCCGATTCCCCACTTGAACCAAGGGGTCAGGTCGTCGACCACGATCGTGGCGCCTGGCTTGGCCAGCCGTCGAGCGTTCGCGATGTCCGCCTTCACGCACGGGTAGTCGTGGCCTCCGTCGATGAAGACGAGATCGAAACCATCCGATGAGGGGGGCACCTGGAACGCGGGGACCGTGTGGGTGGAGTCTCCGTAGATCAGGTGATGGCGATCCGGGTAACGGGAGTCGATGAATTCCTTCGCCGACTCGACGGAGGCCTCGGTGTTGATTTCGAAGGAGGTGACCTTCACCTGGGGAGAACTTTCAAGGAAGCCGATGCTCGAGTAGCCGATGTTGAAACCTATCTCGGCTATGGAGCTGGCCTTCCGGGCACGCGCCAGATACATGAGATATAGGACCTGGGCCAGGCCGCTGATTCCGTCGTCCAGTGCGGCTCCGGACCCTTGGGCACGCCGGAATGCGCTCTCCATGAGCGAGTTGATACGTGATCGGTCGCTGATGCCCGAATCGGAAAATAGGGTGGACTTGAGTCCTGTTGGAGGCATTGACGTGTCCATACGTGAATGTTGTCTTTCTCAAGCTTTCGTTGTCAACACTTCGGTGCCGGCGTGCCGGACGTTCGCTTACTGGAATTGTCCGACTGCCCACGCACGGTCGACCGGACCTTGAATTCGGCTGACGGCACACGCGTTGGACACGTACTCGAGCGGGGTGACGATGCCGTCCCGGACCGCCTCGTCCCATGCGGTCGTCGGGCCGATTCCCCACTTGAACCAGGGAGTCAGGCTGTTGACCACGATCGTGGCGCCTGGCCTGGCCAGCCGTCGAGCGTTCGCGATGTCCGCCTTCACCGTCGGGTACTCGTGGGCGCCGTCGACGAAGACGAGGTCGAAACCGTCTGTCGACCGGGGTGCCTCGAAGGCGGGGACCGTGTGCGTGGAGTCTCCGTAGATCAGGTGATGACGGTCCGGGTAACGGGAGTCGATGAACTCCTTCGCCGACTTGGCCAGTGCCTCGTTGTGAATTTCGAAGGACGTGACCTGCGCGCCGGGCGAGCTCTCCAGGAAGGCGATGCTCGAGTAGCCGATACTGAAACCTATTTCGGCTATGGAGCTGGCCTTCCGGGCGCGCGCCAGATACATGAGGTACAGGACCTGAGACAGGACGCTGACCCGGTCGTCCAAGGTGATCATGGGGTCTTCTGAATGGCGGAATATGTCTTCCATGAGCGACTGGATGCGGGATTGGTCGCTGAATCCTGAATCGGAGAACAAGGCGGACTTGAGTCCTGCTGGAGGCATCGACATGTCCATATCGCAATGTTGGCTGCCAAAATCTACGACTGTCAATGCTGCGATGTGCCAGCGCTCCCGCAGCCTCAGAGGGGCCTTCCCGAGTGGCAGCGGCCTTCCCGAGTGGCAGCGGTCAGCCCGAGTGGCAGTGGTCAGCTTCCGGGGTGTCGGAACGTCGCGGTGGGTCGGTTGTCCCGCCGGCAGGACAACCGACCCGGCATGCCCGGGTGACAGCTCCCCAGTGGAGCCCGCAGCCGCTGGCCGGTGCGTGTGGCGGCAGGCGGAGGCCGCGTGTCGTGCTCACGTCGCGGAGGTCACCTGTGCCGGCTGGCTGGTGCTGTGCTGCTGCTGGCGATCGTCGAGCAGTGCGGCGATGGCCAGTAGGCCTATCAGCGCGATGAAGGCACCCACGCCGATGACCCACCGCGGGCCGAACCATTGCGCCAGTACGCCGCTCGCGAGCATGGCGACGAGCGACACCCCGGCGTAGATGGCGCCGGTCGTGCCCACGATCCGGCCGCGCAGCGAGAGTGGCGTGCTGAGCAGCAGCCAGGTCTGTCCGCCCACCCACGAGATGGTGAAGGGCAGCCCGGAAACGACGAAGACGATGTACGCCAGCGGGAGCGACGGCCAGATCGCCAGCACCACGATCGCGCCATGGGAGATGGCGGCGCCGAGCAGGACGGGAAGGCGGTACCCCAGCCGGCGGACCACCGTGCCGATCATCGGACCAGCGATCAGGGCCGAGACCGCGAACAAGCTGTTGACCAGGCCCATCTGCCCGGACGTGGCACCGATCACGCCCAGCATGAGCACTGGGAACATGGAAGACAGGGGTGCCTCCCTGATCGCGTCGAGGATTTGCAGGAGTATCAGGCCCCGAACGCGACGGCTGCGTCGGACGATCGCCAGATACCTGTCGCCGGCGCCTTCCGTGCCTTGCTCCGCCGTATCGCCGGCAGGCGGCGTCTTCCGCCCGGATCCTCGCAGCAGCAGGCTGAGCAGTGTGCACAGCAGCATCAGCGTGGTCACCCCGATGACCGTCCAGCGGAACCCGACCCATCCCATCGTGAACCCGCCGAGTGCCGGCCCCACCAGCCTGGTGGCATTGGAGGCGAACGAGTTCAGGCCGTTGGCCTCGGCCAGGTCCTCGGCGGTGACGTAGTCGGCGACGAGGACCTGCTCTGCCGGGGTGTAGAGCTGCTGGACGGCTGCCTGGGCGAACACCGCGCAGATGAGGCCGAGCGGCGAGTCGGCGACCGCGAAGAGGGCCATCAGTACCAGCACCCGCAGGAAGAGCGCGAGCCGCATGATCCGCAGGGGGGCGCCCCAGCGGTCCGTGACCGTCCCGGCCAGGTGCCCGAAGGCCACCCCGGCCACGGTCGGGGTGGCCGCGAGCAGGGCTGTCCAGATCGGCGAGCCGGTGAGCTGGTAGAGATGGACGCTCAAGGCGATGCCGACGCCCGCTCCCACCAACGACGAGACCAGGTTGACGACCAGCAACGTTCCGAAGTGAGGATTCCTCAGCAGGAATCCGAGCGGTTTGGCCCCCTTGTTGACGCGCACCCGGCCGCTCCTCTCAGAAGGATGGCCATATCAGCCGTACGCGAAGACGTAATCATCCGTCAGTCTTGACGTCAAGGTATGTCTGTCGCTTGTTGACGATGGCGATTGCCTCAGCTAGAACTGGTTGAAGTCGATGGCAGAACCAGCAAAGTTCGCACTCCGTGAGCGTGCATGGAGAATTGGTATGTCAGTCATCAAACTCACCCCGCGATCGTCGGTACCCGTACATTTCTCCGCCGGGGCCGCCCGGCAGGGGCCACTGACCATAGGTCAGATCAACATTCTGAAGTGGATTGATGATTTCGGTTCGAGGGAGGGCCAGCCGTATCCTGTCGTGACGTGTGCGGTGAGCCTGAGTGGTACGGCGAGTGTGGAGGATGTCACCGACAGCCTTGCCCTCCTGGTCGCTCGCCACGAAGTGCTGCGGACGTCCTTCGTCACCGGACCGCCGCCAGGTCAGCGTGTTTCCTCCGCAGGCACGCTGATGGTCGACATCTGTTCGCTGGAAGACGACCGGGCCGATCGGGTTGACGTCGAGGCTGCGCTGGCCAGGTACCTGGCCAGCTCAACTCCACCACGAACCGCGCAGGAGCGGCTGGCCGGCCACCAGTTGCGAGTTGCCCTCGCCGCGAGCGCTGACGTGGTGTGCGCGGTCCTCGTCGAGTTCTCCCACATGGCGGTGGACAGGGCTGGCGCGAACATCCTCGAGCATGAGCTGGCTGAACTCATCAGCGATCCCTCGGCCCGAGTCGTGGGACCGCCTCGCCATCAGCCGCTGGATCAGGCGGAACTCGAACGCTCCGAGCGTGAATGTGCAAAGCGTCGCAGGACGCTGGAATACTGGAGCAGCAAGCTTGCCGTGATGCCCTCGCCGCTCTACCTGACACCTTCTGTGGGGCCTGCGCTCATCGAGGCGAATGGCGACGAGACAGTGGGCGTCTTCATGTCGTCACCGGCCGCCGCACTGGCCGCGCAGTGCGTGGGCGCACGCACGCGAACCAGCCGGTCCAGCTGCCTGCTTGCTGCGGTGTGCGCCGTGCTCTCCGTGCGTACCGGCTATCGCGAAATAGTCTTTCCGGTGATGCCCTCGAACCGCTTTGAGCGCCACCTCTACGACTACGTCGGCACGCTCGCCCAAACAGGCGTCGCCGCCATCGATGTCGGCTCAGCGAGCTTCGACGAACTGGTGAGAAACGCATGGAGTGGCATGCTGAAAGGGTGCATGCACGGCGTTTACGACGCATATGAGCTCGAAGAAGTCGGCAACCGGATAGCGCATGACCGTGGTGTGTTCTTCTGTTTCGATGCCATCTACAACTGCAGTGTCATCGAAAGCGGTGTGCCTGTGGAGGAACATCCACCATCGCCCGAGTACCTGAACGCCATGCTGAGTCGGACCCGACTGCGCCGTCACCCTATGCCGTTCCGTCTGGCGACACCCGTCCGATTCGATGTTTCCAGGCTGGAAGGCGAGGTGGAACTGGGTGGCTGGAGTTCCGACCTCGGCCGGGTGCCGGCGGAACACCTGACATCGTTGCTGCAGGCCGTTGAGCGTCTCCTGGTGGCGGCAGCCGGCGTCGACCTTGATCACGAGGGTATCGTCGAGGTCCTTCAGATGGAGCCGGTCCGTCGGGACTCGAGCTGGGCCAGGACCGATGTCCAGTGGGTCGACCTGGCTGAGGTCCAGGGGCTCCTCGACGACGCGTTCGCGCCAGCCAGTGCGCGGATCTTCTCGCAGGTGGCGGGCGAGCCGCTGGTGGCGTATGTCGAGGCTTCCGATTCCGTCCGGACGCCGGAGCAGGCTCACGCACGGTGCATGGCCGCGCTACCGGCACACCCGTCAGCGATGACGCCGCGCCGTTACGTCGTCTGCGACGCAGTTCCGGTCGGTGTCGACAACCCCGTCGGTTGGCCGGCGACAAGCGCGGGGTCGGGAAGGAGCGGGCTGCCAGACGCTCAAGGCCAGTCCAATGAGGCGCCGCTACACAGTCGATAGCCGTCGTGATGGTCCGACGCGATGCCGGAGCCGTACTGCTGGGTGATACCAAGGGCCTCGGCCCGGGCTGCGTCCGCAGCCCGGGGATTTCCCAAACTCGCCTCCACGTGGGCCTTGAACTCAAGGAACCTGGCACGGAGCACCGGAATCGGGCCTGTTTCACTGAAGGTCATCAGCGCCTCGCCGATCAGGGTGGCGGCGCGGTCCCAGTCTCCGACGACAACGCAGAACTCGACGAATGACAGCAGCACCCGGCCACTGGTCAGACCGCCGGCCATGCCCCGCGACAGTGCGAGCGCGGCAGACAGGGTGACCTGCGCGGACTCGTACTGTCCCCGGCGAGTCATGAGTGAGCCGAGAGCGGCCAACGCGTGCGCCTCACCCACCGTGTCACCGCACTCCCGCGCCCGTGCCAGCACCCTGATGAACGACTCCTCAGCGTTTCGCCAGTTCCCCGTGCGGAGGTGGAAGGCACCGAGCCGGTGCTCGACCCGGGCGGCTGTGCGCGCCTGCGTGGCGCTCCTGGCAACCGCCTGGTCAAGGAGCAGCCTGGCATCGTCCCAGAGTTCCCTGTCCATGTAGATCTGCGCCATGTTGCCCAGCGCATCGACCTCGCCTACCTGGTCACCGACGGACCGGTGGTCGGCCAGAGCCCGCCGGTAGCCCCGCAGTGCCCGGTCGAACCGACCGGCCATTCGGTCAGCGAACGCGAGCGCACCGAGAGCCCGGGCCCGGCCCGCCGCATCGCCGATTTCCTCGCAGAGGCGCAGGGCGGACTCGAGGGTGGACGTGGCGTCCTGCACGCCGCTGTTGAGCGTCATCGTCCCCAGCGAGTACAGCAACGCGGCCTCACCGCGCTTGTTACCCGTCCGCCTGACGGCGTCCAGCGCTGTCTCGTGCGTTCGCAGCCAGTCCTCTAACCGGTGATCGGATTCGAACAGTGCGACCAGGGCGACAGCCAGCCCCCAGCACACCTCGTCCAGTCCGAGATGAGCTGCTTGGGACACGGCGAGAACCAGCCCCGCGCTCTCCAGCCGGAGCCAACCAAGCGGGTCCGCCACGAGTTGATCGCGTACGTTGGCCGGCAGCATCCACAACTGCGCGGCACAGCGCGGCCCCTCACCGCCGTAGACGCGGCGGTGGGCGTCCACGGCGAGGGAAAGCCAGCAGGACGACAGTCGGGACAGCGCGGCACGACGCTCGCTCGGCACCTCGTCCGCTGCCAGCCGCTCCAGGGAGAAGATGCGCACCAGAGCGTGCAGTCGGAACCGGTATCGGCCCGTGTCGTCCGCCCTCACCTCAACGAGACGGGCCGCGACGAGTTCGTCAAGCAGGTCGGCCGCCGAGTCACTGTCGGCATCGAGCAACGGAGCGCAGACCCAGGATGCGAAGTCCGCCGGGCCGAGGAGCGCGAGCCTGGTGAACAGCTGCCGCGCACCCTGGCTGAGGCCACCGTGCGAGGAAGCGATCGTGGCCCTGACGCTCATGTCACCGAGGGTCAGCTCGTCAAGTCGCCGAGTTTCGTCCTTCATGCGGGAGACCATCTGCGCGATGCTCCGGTGCGGCCACTTCACCAGCTTGGCGGCGACGATCCGCACGGCGAGCGGCAGGCACCCGCACAGCCTGACCAGTTCGAGTGCCATGTCGGACTCGGCGGCCACGCGTTCAGGGGGGACTATCTTGCCGAGCAGCTCGACGCAGGCTGCCTCGTCCAGGTTCTCCACCTGGACGTGTACGGCACCGGGCAGGCTGGTGAGCGGGTAGCGGCTCGTGACGAGCACACAGCAGTTGGAGTTTCCTGGCATCAGCGTCGTGACGCTGGCCGCACTGTCGGCGTCATCGAGCAGGATCAGGACCTTGCGATCGCCGAGCCAGCTGCGGTAGGCGGCCATCCGGTGTCCGGGCTCCTCCGGAAGTGCCGCCAGGGGGAAGCCGAGCGAGCCGAGCAGCTTGGCCAGCACGTCCAGCGGGTCGCTGCGATGACCGTCGCTGCCGGGGAGCTGGACGAAGATCGCGCCTCCGTCATACAGATGATGGACGGCGTGTGCCACGTGTATGGCCAGGGTCGTCTTACCGACGCCCCCATTACCGTTGAGGCACACGACAGGCATGTATCGCCGGCCTTCCCCGGACGCCGATCCGGAGAGCTTCGCGATGACGGTGTCGACCAGTTCCTCTCGACCGGTGAAGTCGGCGACAGTCGGCGGAAGCTGTCGGGGGACAACGGCGTCAACCCTGCCGGTGGGTTCCGGCCCGAGACCGGTCCGGGGCGCGACTGGCCGCGAGTCGACCCGTTCCTGGAAGGACTTGTGCAGCCTGTCGAGCTGGTCCGACGGCTCCAGGCCGATTTCTTCCCTGAGGATGGCCCGGATTTCCTGGAACGACTCAAGGGCGTCTGCTTGCCGGCCTGACCGGTACAGGGCGAGCATGTGCAACGCTCTCAGCGACTCCCGCAATGGGTGAACTCGGACGAGCTCACTCAACTCGGCCACGAGTTCGTGATGCCGATCGAGTTTGAGCTCGAGCTCGATACACTCTTCGGTAGTCCTGATTTGTTCCTCTTCAAGCCGGATCGCCATCGTTCTGACCAACCCGCTCTCGACGTCCGAGGCTACCGCCGGGCCGCGCCAGAGCGCGAGCGCGGCACGAAGCTCGGCTGCCGCGTCCATGATCTTCCCGGCAGCAGCCAGTTCACGGCCGGAGTCGACCAGCCGGCGGAACACAGCGGAGTCGAGCGACTCGGCGGGAAGGTGGATCGTATAGCCAACCAGGCTGGTGGCGATCACCTGGCCGTAACCGAATTTTCGCAGCTGACGCCGCAAAGCGGAGATGCAGGTATGGATCTGCCCCTTGGCGGTGACGGGTGGATCCTCTCCCCATATCCCCTCAGTGATCCGGTCGAGCGATACGAGGTTTCCTTCCTGCATGAGGAGCATCGCCAGCACGGTTCGCTGGCGGCCGTTGGGAAACGGTAAAGCCATTCGACCAAGTGAGACGTCGAGCGAACCAAGGATCCTGAAGTGCATAACCCGAAGCCATTTCGACGTGATGGGCACGAGGTGGACGTTCCGCGTCGTGGCGGACGATCCCGTGGTCGCTCGACAGGTGCGAGGTCCCGTCGTGGCGGTCCGTCAGCGGGCGGTGGGGCCCGGGGGAGTGAGCCGTCGACACCGCGGGGGACGCCTCGCCGCCGTCGATCAGTTCGTTGTGCGGGCCGAGCCGGAGCCGTGCGTCGACGTGCATCCCGGCCGTGGTAAGCCGCCGTTCGACCAGCTGAGTGTCGATGTGCTGGACGAGCTGGCGGCGACCTCCCGCCAGCGGGGCGGTGCGGGGCCACAACCGTAACGCGTCACGTAGGGCGTTCACCGCGTCATCCAGGCGGTATCGGGCAAGTCCGCGCCGGGCGCTGACGCCATCAGGTCCGACCCCCGTACGACGCAGCGGATCGAGTGACCCGGTGGGCGCGTCACGATGGCGTCGGAGTTGCCACCGGCGGCCGAGCGTCCGCCTGATGGCCGAGACGCAGATCTGGATCTGCTCTCTGGTTGCCGACGGTGGCGCGGTAGGCGAGACGGCGTCCACCAGGCGTTCGACGGACATCACCCGGTCAGGTTCGAGCAACAACCTGAAGAGATTAATCCTCTGCTGCGACGCGGACGGCGATTGGCGGGTCCCGCCCATGACCTCCAGTCGGTCAAGAATGCGAAACCGCGCAGCGGCTGCTCGGTGCCGCAACGAATTCCGGCCCAGACGTGGATAAGACCATTCGGTGGCCCTAGTCCACGATGGGTGGTTCATGTGGATACCCGGGACGCGGTACGAAGGACGAATGAGACTGTCCGGTAAGGTCTGGTCAAATTTCTCGACCAGGGAGGAGTTTCGCCGGCGAAGGCAGGCGACCTGAGCGGCCGACACCCGATGTGGTAGGTCGGCGGCATGATCGCGATCCTCTCGTCAGCATGGATGTCGATGAATCACTATGATCGTTCGCTACACTGACATTCGTGGATCCCGGACAGCTGCGGACACTCGAACTGTGCGGCGCAGGTGAATGCGCGCTGTCCGTGGGAAAGAGCGGACGGCGGCGTACACACCGGAGGCCCACAGTTGGCCGCTGAATCCGCCCCGCAGCTCCTGCGGCGATTGTGTGATGATCTACGGAGCCTGCGGAGGCAGGCCGGTGGACCGAGTCTGCGGGCCTTGGAGCTGCAGCTCGGGCGCGGTAAGACTCAGCTCGCGGCCGTGCTGAATGGCCAGATCCGGCGACTTCCCGACTGGGAACTGATCAGGGGCCTGGTCACCAACTGCCACCGGTACGCCGACGAGCACGGCCGGCTGGACCGGCTGTCGGTGGCAACCGGCATCGAAGAGCACTGGCGCCCCCGATACACCCTGCTGGAGTACGCCTTCAGCGAGAAGTCCGCCGCGCCAGCGGATCCCGGCGGCGGCGGTGCCGACTACCCGGGCGGCATGCCGGTTCCCCGACAGCTTCCGTTGGCGGTGCGCCACTTCACGGGTCGCGCCCACGAGCTGGCGACGCTGGACGCCCTGGCCGAGATGAGCGCCCGCGCCGGCACGGTGGTGATCGTCGCCATCGGTGGCACGGCGGGGGTGGGCAAGACCACGTTGGCCGTGTGCTGGGCGCACCGGGTAGCCGGCCGGTTCCGTGACGGGCAGTTGTACGTGGACCTGCGTGGCTTCGACCCCGGCGGCCGGGCGGTGGACCCGGCCGAGGCGGTCCGTCGTCTCCTCGACGCCCTTGAGGTGCCGCCAAGCCGGATCCCCGCCGATCTGGACGCCCAGGCGGCGCTCTACCGCAGTCTGCTCGCCGATAAGCGCATGCTGATCGTGTTGGACAACGCCCGCGACGCCGTCCAGGTGCGTCCGTTGTTGCCCGCCGCACCCGGCTGCCTGGTCGTGATCACCAGTCGCAACCGGCTCTCCAGCCTGGTGGCCGTCGAGGGTGCTCACCCGCTCATGCTGGACCTGTTCACCACCGTGGAGGCCCAGGATGCGCTGACCGACCGGCTCGGCCTCGACCGGGTCACCGCCGAACCCACAGCGGTCGACGAGATCGTCGACCGCTGCGCTCGGCTACCACTGGCACTGGCCGTGGTCGCCGCCCGCGCAGCGATGTACCTGGAGCTGCCGCTGGCCGCCGTGGTCCGGGAACTGGCAGACGTACCGGGCCGGTTGGACGTCTTCGGGGACGGCGACCCGCAAACCGACGTCCGGGCAGTGTTCTCCTGGTCCTATCAGGCACTGACCCCACCGGCGGCCCGCCTGTTCCGGCTGCTGAGCCTCCACCCGGGTCCGGATGTCACCGTCGCGGCCGCGGGCAGCCTCGCCGCCGTTCCCCTCCCCGAGGCACGGTCGTCACTGCTCGAACTGATCTCGGCGAGCCTCACCGCCGAGCGTCATCCCGGCCGGCACACCTGGCACGACCTGATGCGTGACTACGCCGCGCACCTGGCCCGGTCCACCGAATCCGAATCGGACCGGCGGGCGGCCATCGGCCGGATCTTCGACCACTACCTGCACACGGCGTACAACGCCAATCAGCTGCTGGACCCCGCGACGGACCACACCGAGCCGGCCCCGCCGGCCGAGGGGACCGTACCGGAACAGTTCACCGACTACCAGCGCGCACTCGACTGGTTCACCAGTGAACGCGCTGTCCTGCTCAACATCATCGACCACGCCACCACCGGCCGGGAGGCACAGGTCGGACAACTCGCCCAGGCTGTAACGGTCTTCCTGGACCGTCGGGGGCACTGGCACGACGGGCTGGTGATCTGGCGAACCGCGATCGCGGCCGCAGCCCGGGTGGCCGATCGGGTCATGGAGGCGCGCGCCCACCGCCAGCTCGGCCGCGCGTACACGCGGCTGTACCGGTTCGACGACGCCGACACCCAGCTCCATCGCGGCCTGGATCTCGCCGTCCTGGCCGGTGACCGCACTGAACAGGCCCACATCCACAACACCCTGTCCATCACGTGTGAGCGACGGGGTGACCTGAAGCAGGCTCTCCGACACGACCACCGAGCCCTTGACCTGTACCGCGAAACCGGCCACCGGCTCGGGCAGGCCAGATGCCACAACGCGATCGGCTGGCACCTCACCCTGCTCCGCGACCACGCACAGGCCCTGGTCTACTGCGAACGAGCCCTCGTCCTCCTGCGAGAGCTCAACGACCGGGCCGGTCAGGGAATGACCCTGGACAGCCTCGGCCACATCCACCACCACCTCGGCCAGCACGCCCAAGCCGTCGTCTGCTACGAGCAGGCGGTGGACGTGCACCGGGAGTTGGGCGACCAGTTCAGCGAGGCGGAGGCACTCGACCACCTCGGCGACACCCAGCACGACATGGGCGACAGCGTCAACGCCTCACGGTCGTGGCACAAGGCCCTCGAACTACTTACCGGCCTCGATCATCCCAGCGCCGGTAGCGTCCGGACCAAAGTCACCGCCCATGGCACCGGACCCACGTCGCGACATTCGACGACACGCCCTCCGACCGTGTCCGTTGAGGTGTGAACCCACCCACGGCGAGGTAGCGACCGGTGCTCCCGACGAGCGCCGCGAGTGCGTCAGTTGTGTACTGCTGACCACAGAGCGTTGGGGATGTGGGCTGATCGGGTGTGTCGCACGTGCTGTGGCTGGCCCCGAGAGTGGTACGGAGTTCGGCTGGTAGGGGTCGGCGGCAGTGATGGTGCGGCAGCGGCGGGCGGTCCAGCGCGATGCGGCCAGGCGGCGAACACGATGGTCAGGTGTGCGTCGGCTCGCGAAGTGAGTTCAGGTGGCCGTGCGTGCTCAGGGGCCGGTGGATCCTGGGTCGGGAAGTCGACCGGATCGGCTTCTCGACTGTGGCTACGCGAGCGATCCTCATGATTCAATGCATCGCTCCTGCCACGAGAGGACACAATGAGAGGCAGCACCTTGGTCCGCCGGATGCTGGCGACGGTCGCGACCGTCGCGTTGGCCGTCACGATGGGCACGACCCCGACGGCCGCAGCGGCCGAGCCGGAACGGGAGGCGACGCGACCGGTCGCCGGCGGTCAGCTCCTCACCAGGTCCGCCGCTACCATCACCCCACCCCCGGTGCGGAACATCGTCGGCACGGTCGCCGTGGGTGACCGGTATCCGTACGTCTTCAGCATCGGCACCGACGGGAACCTCTGGATCAACTGGCAGGACCAGACCGAGGGGTGGAACTGGTCCAACATGGGCACACCGCCGGGGGTCGGGATCCGGATGCCGGTCGGGGTGACCATCGTCGACAACTTCGGCCGGCCGTACGCCTTTGTCCTCGGCACCGACGGCAACCTCTGGAGCCTGTGGCGGTCGTCCTCCACCTGGCAGTGGCGCAACCAGGGTGCGCCGCCTGGTGCGAACTTCGTGAGTTGGCCGAGCTTCGCCGCCGTCGCCGTAGGCGGCAGCAGCCCGTACGTCTTCGTGCGCAGCGACGGCGACGAGGCGACCTGGGTGAACTGGTGGAACGGTTCGGTGTGGTCCTGGGCCAACCTCGGCTCACCCCCCGACGGCGTCTCCGCCTACGGGCCGCTCGGCGTGCTGCTGGAGGGGGGCACCCCGCAGGTCTACGTCGTCGGCAACGACGGACACCTCTGGAGTGCCCGGGTCGACGGTCGGGCCGCGATCTGGAACGACCTGGGGAACCCCGGCGTCAACCTCGACTCCGGCAGTAACGCGTTCGGTGCGCGGAATGCGATCCAGGTGGTGCCGGATGCCCGCCCGTACCTCTTCGTCCTCGGCTCCGACCGTAACGCCTGGCTGCGCTGGCGGTCCGGGGCCGGATGGCAGTGGCACAATTTGGGCTCACCTCCCGGGGAGACGCTGGTGACCGCCCCGCTCGGTGTCCTCTCGGTCGATGGCAGCTCCCCGTTCTCCTTTTACCGTACTGATGAGGGCGGGTTGTGGATCAACTACTGGGACGGGTCGAACTGGTACTGGAGTGACCAGAACCCTCCGTTCCGGCCGGCGGGGGGTGGCTCCGCCGTGGTCGCGCCGCAGGATTCAAGCCGGCCGGCGCTCTTCGTGCTCGACACCAGCGGCAATCTGTGGAGTCGGTGGTGGAACGGGAGTTGGTGGAACTGGACTAACCGGAGCGCCACATAGCGGGTCCAGCCTCGACCGGGCGGCCGGGCAGCGGGCGCTCACGGTGGCGAGGATGGACGGTCTGCTGCGATCTCGTCCGCGACTCGTCAGCCGTCCAGGACGGTCCAAGGTGACATGTCGGGGCCGCTGGCGCGGGTAGCCTGCGAAGGTGAGCACACCATCCGGCGACTACACGGCGACGCTTCCCCGTAAGCGGATGGGCGCGGCAGTTCTGATCACCGACGCTGCCGGGCGGGCGTTGCTGGTCGAGCCCGTCTACAAGGACTACTGGGAGATCGTCGGCGGGTGCGTCGACGCGGACGAGTCTCCTCGGCAGGCGGCGGCCCGTGAGGTGAAGGAGGAACTGGGCAGGGCGGTGGTGCCTGGTCGGCTGCTGGTGACCGACTGGGTGCCCCCTCGGCCGGACCGCACCGAGGGCATGATGTTCGTCTACGACGGCGGCACCCTCGATGAGGTGGGCACGGCCGACATCCTCCTGCCCCCGGACGAGCTGCGCAGTTGGGCCTGGTGCACCGAGGAGCAGATCCGGGAGCGCATGCCTGAGCTGCTGGCACGCCGGGTCGTCGCGGCGCTGCGTGCCAAGGCCGAGGGCACCATGCTCGACCTGGAGAACGGCTTCCGCACGCACTGACCTCCAGCCCCGTCAGTTTCCCGCTGATCCCACCCGCTGTGCCTCGGCGATCGCCGCCTCGGTGGCCTGTCGTGCACCGTTGGTGCGGGCGACGACCTGCATCAGGACCTGCTTGATGCCGTCGAGGGCCTGTAGCAGCGGTCCGGGTTGGCCGCCCTGGAGGATCGTGGTGACGAGCTGCTGTGCCTCCCCGATCTGGGTGATGACGCCGCCCGCCGCGTCGCGGGCGGCGCCGATGGCGCTCTGCACGGGCGTCAGTGCGGCGACCGTCTCCTGCGGGGTGGCCTGTTGGGGTACGGCGGCGGCGGCTTTCGTCGCCTCACCGATCGATCCTCCCAGCCGTCCCAGGGTGCCCTGGACGTCGGTGATCGCGGTGCGTATCCGGGCGACGCCTGCGGCGACGGCGAGGAAGCCGGCGCTCGTGGCACGTAATGCCACCTCCTGCGCCTGCCGGTCGGCAGCGGCCGTCAACCCCTGCGCCCGCTCGACTCCGGCCATCAGGGCGCGGAGCTCACCAGTGATCTTCTCAACCTGTGACACGAAGGCAGCATCCCCAATCGATGACGGCGGACGGGTGCGTTTGACGCTACCGAAGGCCCTGCCAGCTCACCAGAGTCAGCAGCGGTAGCGGTACCGCGTAGGTTTTCGGCTCGGTCTCACCTCCGGTGGCGACCCACCCGGGTCGCCCGGGCTGGATCACGAACCGGTGTCCACATCGACGTCGCCCCCGAACGACCCGGATCGCGCACGGCACGCACCTCCTGCGCGCCCGGCACCACCGACGGCACCGCCCCGGCAGGGATCACGACGAACTGTGCGTTCCAGCGCATGGTCAGCTGCGCGACAATTGGCCCGGCGATGCGTGCCCGGTGGCAGATGGGCGCACGGCTCATGACGAGTAGTTGGTGACCCGCAGTCCTTTCCCCGGGGTGTTCCCGCCGTCGTTGAGTGAGGCCAGCAGGCGCAGCCCGTCTTCGGCGGGGCTTTCCGGCGGCGCCGACAGGACTATCAGTTCGATGCCCGATTCATCCGGCAGGGCGAAGTTCTCCTGGTGCAGTTCGAGCAGCCCGACCAGCGGATGCCGGTAGGCCTTGCGTCCGTGCGTGCGGGCGCGTACGTCGGCACGGGCCCAGAGACGACGGAAGCGCTCGCTGCCCATCGACAGTTCGCCGATGAGCGAGGCCAGGCGGGGATCATCGGGGTATCTGCCGGCGGCCAGGCGAAGGTGCCCGACCACGTCGAGGGTGCATTTCTCCCATTCTGCATAGAGGCCACGTTCGGTCTCTTCGAGGAAGATGTGCCGGGCGGTGTTCAGGCCCGTCGCGTTTCGACCGTAGAGAAGTCCGGCGAGGCGATTGCCGGCGACCACGTCCATCCGGTGGTCCACGATCAGGGCGGGGGCGTCGATGATCAGGTCGAGTACCCGCAGCAGGTCCGCTCGGGGGCGACTGCTGGGTGACCTGGTGCGACGGCGGCGTTGCCGGGCCAGCCGGTGCAGGTGACCGCGTTCGGTCTCGTCGAGTCCGAGGACGCGGGCGAGCGCGTCGAGGACCTGTTCCGAGGGTTGGGTGGCGCGGCCCTGCTCCAGGCGTACGTAGTAGTCGACGCTGACCCCGGACAGATGAGCGACCTCTTCGCGACGCAAACCCTCGACGCGACGCCGGCTGTCGGTCGGGATGCCGGCGACGGACGGGTCGACCCGGGAGCGCCGGATACGCAGGAAGCCCGCGAGATCGTCCATGGCCTCCAGTATCGCTCGGGTGACCCGTGTGCGGGTGGTCCTGCCGGTACCAGGAAGTCCGGTCCGACGGAACTCGGGCCCCTGAACGGGGCGGTCCCGGCCGTCGAGTATCGGTGGCGACCCACGTCGTCGAAGGGATCAGCCATGAAAACGCTCATCGTGTACGCCCATCCGGAGCCGCGTTCGCTGAACGGCTCGCTGAAGGATGTCGCGGTGTCCACTCTTGAGGCCGCCGGTCACGAGGTGCGGGTGAGTGACCTGTACGCGATGAACTGGAAGGCCGTCGTGGACGCAGCCGACTTCGGCGGGTACGCCACGAGCCCGCTACGGGTGGTACCGAGTTCGGGTGGGGCGTACGACGCCGGCGCACTCACCCCCGACGTGACAGCCGAGCAGGAGAAGCTGCTCTGGGCCGACACGGTGATCTTCCAGTTCCCGTTGTGGTGGTACACGATGCCGGCCATCCTCAAGGGCTGGGTGGACCGGGTGTTCTCTTTCCACTTCGCCTACGGCGTGGGCGTGCACGACGAGACCCGCTACGGCGAGCGTTACGGCGAGGGAATCCTGCTCGGGCGGCGGGCGATCCTCTCGGTGACCGTGGGCGGCCCACAGTCGCACTACACCGATCGCGGGATCAACGGCCCCATCGGGGATCTGCTGTTCCCGATCCACCACGGGATCCTCTACTACCCGGGCATGGAGGTGCTACCGCCATTCGTGTTGTATGACGCCGTCAGGATGTCCGACGGAGAATTCGAGGACGTGACGAAAAGGTGGAAGCAACGATTGCTGACGCTGGAGACGACAGCGCCCATCGCGTTCCGGCGGCAGAACTCCGGTGACTACGAGATTCCGTCACTACGATTGAAGGAGGGCCTGGAGGCTCCTGGGCGCGGGGGTTTCAACCTGCACGTGCGGGATTGACGGCGGGCCTGCGCCGGGGTGACCCCGACCGGACGCCGTGCCCTCACCCAGAACGGCACTCTCATCACGTTCGCCTTCCGGCACAACCAGGGCAGCGGCGGCAACGGCACACTCACTGCGCAAGGGAACTGGGTCATCACCTGGGTGTGGCCCAAAGTCACCGTCGGAGGCCGGGCGCGGCAGTTTCGTGCCCGGCCTCCGCCCAGCCAATAGTCTGATAATCGTGAGTGATCAGAGCCTGCAGGACACTGGCGTGGTGGAAATTTGGCACCTCGAAGAGGGCTGGGGAACCATCGCCCTCGATCACGCTGAGCTGACCGTCTGGGTGCACTTCAGCCACATCGTTGCAGGTCCCACCGAGTATCGAAGCCTGACTCCGGGTCGGCGAGTGCGATGCCACTACGAAGTCCCAGGCCAGGACGGCTACCCCGCCCGAGCTGTCGAAGTCACCACCCTCTGACCGGGCAGCGGCACCGGAACAACACTGTCGATCGAGGCAGCGGGCGTGTCTGGGAGTGTGTCGACAGTTACGCAGTCTCGTCGGCGGACACCGCTGCGGCAGAAGGTGAAGGTACTGGCGGGGCAGGCGCGGTGGCGTACCGGATGCAGCGGTGGACCGGGTGCACGCGGGCGGCGTGACCACACCGGCGCAGCGCGCCGGCAGCCCGTCCGGCGTCGAAGTGGCGGATGGGCAGCGGCAGTGTGTGCGCCGACCAGCGGCACGGCCTGGGCCGGGGCGATATCGGCCAGGGCGACGGCAGGTCACGGTCGGTCCCGAGGGCGCGATGGGCGGCGGTCGCCGCAGACGACATGCCGAACCGGCCGTTGCTGTCGCGCGGCTCAGATCATGCCGCTGCGCAGCGCGTACGCCACCGCGTGGGATCGGCTGCGCAGCCTCAGCCGATGGGTGACGCCGTAGATGACGTTCTTGACGGTCCGCTCGGAGTAGCAGAGCCTGCCGGCGATCTCGCCGGTGTCGAGCCCGTCCGCCATCAGCCGCAGCACGTCGACCTCGCGGGGCGTGAGGCCGGAGGAGCTCAGGCCGTTCGGGGCCAGCACCTCACGCTGGAGTCGCTCGATGTGCTTGAGCAGCTCACCGACCAGGTTCGCCGGCATGACGCCGCCGCCGTTGGCCGCGGTCAGCACACTGGCGGCCAACCGTTCGGCGGTGACCGTCGCCCGCGGCAGGATGGCCACCACCCGGCTCTCCACCGCCATCAGCAGCTCACCCTCGGTGATCGTGCGGAGTACGAGGACCACGGGCAGACCCGCTTGCGCCGCCGAGCGTCGCAGCGTCGCCACCACGTCCACGGTCAGCTGCTCGCAACCGAACACCACCACCTGCGCATCCGCACGATCCTCGACCGGCAACACCTCGATCGCCGGGCAGGATCGCAGGAAGCTGTCGAGACCCGCGTAGCTGAACGGATCTGACGCCTGCAGAACAAGTCGTACCTTCTCCACCGGAACCTCCGCCTCTGATGGCTGCGGCGAAAGTCTGCGCGACGACCCTTCAGAGAATCTCCACGCCACCTTCACGGCTGCTCCCCGGCACGTGAAGGTTCACGGTCGCGGCCCCCAGCGGCTGGTGAGCCGGTCCGCCTCGGGCGGCACCACCCGGGCCCGGCGCAGCGCCTCGATGTACTTGGGGATCTCCGCGGCGGCCAACTCCAGCCGGCCCGGCGCGAGCTGGTCGGCGAAGATGGCCTCGACGACGTCCAGGGCGAGTTCGTCGGGGATCTCGTCCACCCGCTGGGGCGGCGCGTGTCGCCAGATCCGCAGGATGCGCAGCCGGGCCCGCACGGTGGAGAGCGTGCTTTCCAGCTCGGCTATCGCCTGGTCGGCCCGCGCCGCGTCCAGCACGAACCGCCCCTCGCGGGCCAGGGTGAGCAGAAGCTCACCGGCGAACGAGTTCGCCGGTGGGCGAGGATCGACCGACACCTGTCGAGTCCAGCAGGGCGACGGCCGGGGCGGAAGACGTCGACCCGGGGTCTGCCCGTACTTCGGGCCGACCTGCCCGGTCTGTCGCCCGTCGGGAACGACTACGCACCCCGGACGAGCCAGACGCCGGCACCGGGTGCGCGCCACTGACGTTGTACGTCCACCCGGTCTCCCGCCGCTCCAGTGATCTTCCTGAGTGGCAGCACCGGCGGGGATGGTGGACAATCGACCGGTGGGCACGTCGCACGGTCAGACCATCACGCCATCCCGCCGGTAGTGGTGTGCCAGGCAGCGCCGACCACGTCGCGGGCCAGGCACGCGGAGCAGCGAGCTAAGGGCGGCCATGTCAACGCAGCAGGTGGGTGTCGAACTCCGACTGTTGGGTCCGGTGCGAGCCCTGCGGGACGGCACCGAGCTCGTGCTCGGCTCGGCACGCCGTACCGCCGTCCTCTGCGTGCTCGCGCTGCGTGCCGGGGAGGCCGTCTCCCGTGACCAACTGGTCGACGCCGTCTGGGGAGACGATCCGCCGCAGAGTGCCGCCGGCAACGTCTACACCTACGTGTCCACGCTGCGTCAGTTGCTGGAACCGGCCCGGGGTCGATGGACGGCGGGACGGCTGCTCAGCTCGGGCGGCGGCAGCTACCAGTTGCACCTCACCCCGACCTCGGTCGACGTCCTCAGGTTCGAGTCGCTGCACGCGCAGGCCCAGCGGCAACGGTCCACCGGCCACACCGACGCCGAACTGAACGCCACGGCCGCGGCCCTGCGCCTGTGGCGTGGCGAGGCGTTCGCCGGGGTGCCCGGGCCGTTCGCCGAGCAACAGCGGTCCCGCCTGACCGCGCTGCGGATCGCCACGGCCGAGCGGTACGCCGAGTTGCTGACCGGGCGCGGACGCCAGCAGGAGGCGGCTCAGGTCCTCCGGGAGCTGATGACGGCCCATCCGCACCGGGAGGAACCCCGTCGCACATTCGTCGTCGCGCCACCGGTGGCGGCCCGGCCCACGGATTCCCGCGTGTCCACCGGCGGTTCGCGGCCGGTCGGATCACCCGTTGCCGCCCGCCCCGTCGAGTTGGCCAGCCGGTCGACGGTCCCCAGCGCAGGCATACCGGCGGCTGCCCCGGCCGAACCGCCCGTCCGCATCGACGCTGCCCCGCTGCTGGGTCGGGACCGGGAACTGCTTCGGCTGCGACGGGCCGTGACCGGGGTCGCCGCCGGGAGAGGCGGCAGCATCCTGCTCGAAGGCCCGGCCGGCATCGGCAAGACGGCGCTGCTCAGGGCCGCGCTGCCCCATGCCCCAGCCGGGTGCCGCCTCGGCTGGGCGGTCGGCGACGAGGCCACCCGGGACGCCCCGTCCGGCACCCTGCGTGACTGCGTCGAGTCCGCACTGACCACCGGGCCGGGCCGGCGCGCGGTGGGAGCACAGGCCACCGCCGCGGACCCGGGGGGCGAGCCCGGTGCCGACCAGGCCGGCGACCGGCTGCTGGCCGACTGGGGCGACCAGGTCGACGCCACCGACCCGGATCGGACGGACGCCGACGTGGCGACCCGGACGGTGCAGCTGGTCCGTCGCGCCACGACCGAGACGCCGCTGATTCTCGTCATCGACGATCTGCACTGGGCCGACCCGGCCACGCTGCGGGCCTGGGAAACGCTGGGCGCCCAGGCGCGGGAGCTGCCGCTGCTGCTGGTCGCCGCCGTGCGCTCCGGTGCCGAACGGGCGGTCGGGCCGGCCACCGCCGAAACTCTCACGCTCGGTCCGCTGGACTCCCGATCGGCGGGCGCACTGGTCCGGGCGGTCGCGTCGCCACCGCCCGAGCCCGACGACCTGACCCGGATCCTCGACGATGCCGACGGGCACCCGCAATACCTGCGGCAACTCGCGACGGAGGGAATCGACCCGTTCCCGGGGTCCGGCCTGGTCGCGGCGGTCACCGCACATCTCTCCCCGTTCCCCGACGACACCCGCCAGGTGCTGCGGGCGGTCGCGTTTCTCAGCGCGTACGAGGTGCGGGCACCGGGCTCGCAGCCCGCCGGCTGCACGATGGCCGAGGTGGGTGCGGTCACCGGCCACCCGGCCGACGACCTCGCCCGGATGCTGGCCCCGGTGCGGGCCGCAGGGATCCTCGCGCCGGGGGACCGGCTGCGCCTGCGGCACCGGGTCGTGGCCCGCACGCTGTGCGAGAGCACCCCCGCCGCGCTGCGGGTCACCCTCTGCCGCCGGTACGCGCAGCGGCTCGCCGAAGCGGGCACGGCACCCGAGCGGGTGGTCGCCCTGATGCTCGTCGGGAAGGCTCTGGTCGACGAATGCTCCGCCAACTGGTTGGCCGAACATGTCGAACGGGTGGCCGAGGCGGCACCGGGGATCGCCATCGCCGTGCTCGCGCAGGCGCACGCCCAGCACACCCTCGACCCGGCCCGACGCCTCACGCTCACCGCGTGGCTGGCCCGGCTGCTGCTGCGTGCGGATCGCAACGCCGCAGCCGAGGCCGGCTGGGTCGCGGCCCGTACCGCCGACCCGGAACTCGCCGGCGAGATGCGCTGGATCGCCGCGCACAGCCACGAGCGGCGGGGCGACTTCGAGACCGCGGCGCAGATCGCCCATGCGGCGTTGCGGGAACGCCGCATCGGCGGGCACTGGATCGAGCAGCTACGTCTGCTGCTCGGCCGGATCCGGCCGAGCCTGCCGGGCAAACCGACCGAACCGCAGCTGTCCCGGTCCCGGCTCCTCGGCGGCGGAAGGCCCTCCGTCTCGTGACCGGTGGTCCTGTCCGTGGCACGGACCGTCTCCCGGTTCCCGGGCCGGAGGGTCGATGACGACCACTGCGGAGGACCGGCTGCGGGTCGCCGTCCTCGGACCGGTCCGGGCCTGGCGCGGAGATCAGGAGCTGCCGTTGGGGCCGGCCCGGCAACGGACGGTCTTCGCGCTGCTCGCCGCAGCCGCCGGGCGCGACGTCGGACGCGACGCGCTGATCGCGGGGGTGTGGGGACCAGCGCCGCCACCCACGGCGGTGGGCAGTGTGTACACGTACGTGTCCGGGTTGCGTCGTGTCCTCGGACCCGGGTCGCTGACCTCTGGTCGGCACGGCTACGCCCTGCGCCTGCACCCCGACGACCTGGACAGCGATCGGTTCGACCGGCTCAGCGCCGAGGCGGAGCGGCTGCGCGTGGCCGGCGACGGGACGGCCGCCGTGGCCCGGCTCGACGAGGCGCTACGGCTGTGGCACGGCGAGGCGTACGCGGGACTCACCGGTGCGCGCATCGACGCGGAACGCAGCCGGCTCGCCAGCCGGCGACTCGGTGCCACCGAGCAGCGTGCCCGCCTCCTCGTCGAGCTGGGCGACGACGGCGTGCTGGCCGACCTTGCCGGGCTGATCCGCGACCATCCGCTGCACGAACCGCTGCACGAGCTGCTGATGCTGGCCCTGCACCGCGGCGGCTGCAGGGCGGAGGCGCTGCGGGTCTACCGGGCGATCCGGGACGCTCTGCGCGCCGAACTCGGCGTCGAACCGGGCCCCGCCCTCGCCCGGCTGCACGAGATCGTCTCCGGTGCCCCGTCCGACGCGCACCGCGATGCGCCGGCACCGGCCCGGACCGGCCGGGCGGCTCTTGCGGGCCGCGATGCCGAACTGGGCCGGCTGCGGCAACTGGTCGCCGCGGCCGCGGCCGGTCAGGGTGCCGTGGCCTGGGTCGAGGGTGAGGCCGGCATCGGCAAGACGACTCTTCTCCACGCCGCGCTCGACGACGCGGCCGAGCGCGGCTGCCGGGTCGCCTGGGGAACCGCCCAGGAGCCGGACCAGCATGTGCCACTCTCGACGGTGATCCGGGCGTTGGGGCTGACGGCCGACCCCGCCGCAGGTCACGCCTCCGGTGGGCGGGCCGGGTCGGCCGGTGCCGCCACCCCGGCGACGACCGAACGGGTCCTGGCCGAGGTGCGCGCCGCGTGCGCCACCGCCCCCCTGCTGCTGGTCCTGGACGGGCTGCACAGCGTCGATCGATCCGCTGTGGCGTGCTGGGAGCGGCTGGTCGCCGGCACCCGCCGGCTGCCGCTGCTGGTGGTGGCAGCCGCCCGGCTGGAGCCGGGCGATCGGGAGCTGGCCCGGCTCCGCCGCGCCGTCCAGGCGAGACAGGGACACCTGCTCCCGCTGGAGGCCCTGCCGGCGGACGTGATCGAGCAGACGCTGACCGACCTGGTGGGGGTGCCCCCCGGGCCCAACCTGGCCGAGGTGGTCGCCATCTCGGCGGGCAATCCCCGCTACGCCCACGAGCTGACCACGGACCTGCTGCGTCGGGATCTGGTGCAGGTGGTCGACGGCAGGGCCGACATCCCCGGCACCACGGCGATCGAAGCCCCCCGCCCGCTGCTCGCGATGATCCGTGCCGCCATGGACGGCCTCACGGCCGGCACCCAGGAGGTGCTCCGGACGGCGGCGCTGCTCGGTGCCCGGTTCTCCGTCGACGACCTCGGCGCGGTGACCGGCCGCTCCGCCGTCGACCTGGTGTCCGGCGTGGAGGAGGCACTCGCCGCGCGGGTCGTCGTGCCCGCCGACGACGACCTGGCCTTCCGCCACCGGTTCCTGCGGCAGGTGTTGTACGAGGGGATCCCCGCCGCGTCCCGGGCGGCTCTGCACCGGCACACCGCCGAGGTGCTGGTGAACGGTGGCAACCCGGTGGTTCGAGTGGCCGGACAACTCGCCGCGGCGGCGCCGATGGTGGACGGCTGGATGGTGTCCTGGCTGATCGACCATCAGGTCCAACTGGCCCGCCGGGCCCGCCCGCTGGCCAGTGAGCTGCTCCGCCGGGTGCTCGGCACCGACGTGCCCGATCTGCGGCAACGCGAGCGCCTGCTGATCGCGCTGGTCCGCATCGAGTTCCGGCAGGGGCGTCCGGCGCTGGACGAGGCGCGGGAGGCGGTCCGGCTCGCCTCGGACCCGGCCGACCGCGCCGAGATGCGCCACCTGCTCGCCACGATGACCCGTCGGGGCGGTGACGTCGCGGCGGCGTTCGGCATCGTCGAGGAGGCGCTCGCCGACCCCGCCGTACCCGCGTTCTGGCACACCCGGCACCGGATCCTGCTGGCCAGCCTGCACCGGGGCCCACTCGACGACCTGGACCGGGTGGACCGGGCGGCGGCGGCGCGGCACGCCGCCGCGCTCGCCGCGAACCAGCCCCACGAGGCGGTGTTCGCGCTGCAGACGACCTGGTTGACCAACACGATCCGCCGCGACCACGAGCGGGCGCTGGAGTACGTCGACCGTGCGCTGGACGTCATGCGGGACCATCCGGCCTTCGGCGGCCTGTACCTCGATCTGCTCGACAACCGGACGTTCACGCTCCAGAACCTGGACCGGCTGGAGGACGCCGAGCGGACGTTGCGCGAGGCCGCGCTCTTCGCGCTGCGGCACCGGCTGCCGTCCGGCCTGCACGTCACCGCAGCGGTGCAGCACTACTGGTCGGGCCGCTGGGACGACGTGTTGTCCGTGGTCAGCGCGGTCACCGACGACCCGCCCGGCGCCACCCTGCTGGGCACCCGGGAGCCCGGGGCGGTCGCCGTGCTGCTGCACGGTACGGCGGCGCTGGTCGCCGCGCACCGCGACGACGCCGTGCTGGCCAGCGGGCACCTGGACTCGACCGAGCTGCTGCCGGCCACCGCCGCCGAGCGCGAGAGCGGCGACTTCCTGCTGGTCGCCCGTTCGATGCTCGCCGAGCAGCAGGGCCGCGCCGAGCAGGCGCTGCACCTGCTCGACCCGCTGCTGACGCGGGCGTACGCCCCACTGCTGCTGCGGCACCAGTGGCTGCCCGGCGTCGTCCGGCTCGCGCTGGAGCTGGGTCGGCACGACGTGGCCGAACAGGCGGTTGCCAGCTGTGCCGACGAGGCGGCCAGGGAGGTCCGGCCGGGGCGGGCGCACCGGGCGGCGGCCCGCTGCCGGGCGCTGCTCACCGGCGACCCGGAGCCTGCGCTGGCGGTGGCGGCGCACTACCGGGCGGCCGGCCGGGTGGTGGAGTTGGCCGCAGCCCTGGAGGATGCCGCGGTGCTCCTCGCGGCCGGTCGGCAGCCGCACGCGGCGGCGCGGGCAGGCGGCGAGGCGGCGGGTCTGTACGCCGTGCTCGGCGCCCGGTGGGACCTGCGCCGCACCCGTCGCCGGCTGGGCGGGTTCGGGGTGGAACCGGCGGCCGGCCACGAGCCGTCGGGGCGGGGCGCTCAGCGCACCTCGATCTCGTACAGCGAGTAGCCGTAGGGGCCGACGCGCTCGGTGCAGTACACCCGTACGTGGCGACCGACCGCGCCGTCGGTGTCGATCTGCGCGATCCCGCCCTTGCCCGACTCGGTGCGGTACACGGTCGTCCACCGCTGGCCGTCCGTGGAGACCTCCACCCGGTAGGCGGTGGCGAAGGCCATCTCCCAGTGCAACACGACCTTGTGGATCTGCCACTGCTTGCCCAGATCCACGGCCAACCACTGGGGATCGCTGAACAGGCTGGCCCACCGGGTCGTGGGGTCGCCGTCCACGGCGTCCCCGGCGGGCCACGGATGGCCTTCCACGGTGGAAGCCGTCGCGAACTTGTCGAGGGCCAGGTTACGGCCGGCGTCGTTGACCAGGCCCCGCCCGGTGGGGCTGGGCGTCGGCCGGGAGGGTTTGTCGGCGACGGTCGGCGGGCTGCTCGGCCGAGCCGAGCGGGGCGCGGCGGTGGGCGAGGGGGTGCGTTCGGGAGCGGATGTCTGGGCGGCGACCATCCTCGTCGGTGGCGGTGCCGCGGCAGACGAGGAGGTGGGACGTTGCGCCGAGGGCGCGTCGTGGGGGATGGCGTTCCACCCGATGGCGATCGCCGCGGCGAGCACCGGCAGCACGGCCAGGGCGACCAGGGCCACCCGCTTGCGGCGGGCCGACCGGACCGGCCGTTCGGCCGGCGTCGCCGGCGGTGGCGTGGGGCTCGGCGTCAGTGTGCCGGGCTGGCTGCCCAGCAGGATCGCGAGCAGCTCCGGGGCGGTCGGCCGGCTGGCCGGGTCCTTCGCCAACGCCGCGCTCACCGCTGGCCTGAGGAACTCCGGCAACCCGTCGAGCTGCGGCGGCTGGGTGAGGATGCGTCCCGCGGTCGCCGACGGCGAGTCACCCTCGAACGGTGTCTTCCCGGTGCCGGCGAAGGCGATCACACAGCCCCAGGCGAACACGTCGGCCGCGGCGGTGACCGGTGTGGTCTTCTCACCGGAGAACCGCTCCGGGGCCATGTAGGCCACCGTGCCGACCATGACGTCGGTTCGGGTGTGCCGGCTGGTCGTCTCGAACGACCGCGCGATACCGAAGTCGATGACCTTGGGGCTGCCCAACGCCAGCAGGACGTTGTCCGGCTTGAGGTCGCGGTGGATGATGCCCGCGCCGTGAATGCCGGTCAGCGCGGTGGCGACCCCCACCGCGAGGGACTGCAGCGCCCCACCGCGCATCGGGCCGCGTTCGGCGATCACCTCGTCCAGGCTGGGGCCGTCGATGTACTCGACGACGAGGTACGGCGGGTCGTGGTCGAGGTCGGCGTGGAAGAACTCGGCCGTACAGAACGACGGTACCTGCCGGGCCCGCTCGACCTCGCCGCGGAAGCGGCTGGCGAACTCGGGATCGGTCGTGAGGTCGGGGTGGATGAGCTTGACCGCCACATAACTGCCGTCGTCACTCTCCGCAAGGTAGACCACTCCCATCCCACCCCGGCCGAGGCGGCCGACGAGCAGGTAGTCACCCAGCCGCTCGGGATCGGTCGCGCGTAGCGGACTCACACGGTAGGCGGTTTCGATCATGTCTCCTTTGAGGATGAGATCGGCGGCTGTGCGCCAGGCGACCTACGCCGACATCATCAGGTATACCAAGACAACGACCGCCGACAAAGCCGTCGACCGTGGTCGCTGCCGGCAGCGGACGACGCTGCGTACGGCCGCCCGAGCCCACCCCCGGGGCCGTCGACCGCGGGCCGTCACGCGACGCCCGGGAGGCACGTCAGGCGTTGCGCCGTCGCGTCGCCGACCCGACCGCGTCGGCCGGTCGCCGCCCAACGATCGCGGCAACGCGACAGCGACGTCAACGCGAACTCGTCGAAGGGGACCCGTCCGTGGCAGGGCTCCTCGGCGGTGAGTTCGCGCAGCAGCAGGCGGCCGGGCTGGTGGCGGTCCGGTGGCGTCGTCGCCAGCACCCGGAAGCGGGTACCGGGTAGGAACAACACCCGGCCGGCAGCGCGATGCTCGCCCTCCGGCTCCAGCAGGCGGGTCCGGCGGGCGGTCATCGACCAGAGCAGGACGTCGACGTTGCCGGGGACGTTCACGGGCGGCTCGGTCAGCGCATGGGTGAACCCCCGCTCCGTCAGCGTCTCCCGGGCGGCGACGTCCCGCAGGTCGTCGCCGGGGAGCGTGGCGGACAGGCACACGGCACCCCGGTGGGCCGGGAGCCGGGCGACCCCGGCCGCCACGCACCGGGCGAAGTGCGTCACGTCGCCGGCCGGTCCGGCACGCAGCGCCCGGTCAACGGCCTCGCCCGGGGCCGACAGGTACAGGCGTACGGCGACCGCGTCGGCCAGCGAGTCGTCGTCCGGGTACAGCCCGGGGTGTTCGGCGAGGAGCCGGGAGATCGCCGGGGTGGCGGCGTCGAACTCCCGGCGGTGCCGCCACCGCAGCCACGACCGCGCCGAGTCGAGCCCGGTCGGGGCGGACAGTCCCGGTGCGTCCGGCGTCGGCGTGGGCTGGAAGCGTACGGGTCGTCGAGCGGCGTCGCAGCGGCAGGTCCCGGCCGCCGCCGGAGCCCCGGTCGGCGGCACACCCGTGCCGGGCCGGTCCCGGAGCGGGGTGACGGCACCGGCAACGGTCGGGCCGCCGGGTGGGGCCAGCAGGGCTGCCGTGACCACCGGAGCCGGTCCGGCCGCCGGTGGTTCCGGAGCCGCCACCGGCGAGGTCAGGAACTCCGCGGCGGTCGGGGTCGGCACACCGGTCCCCGCCCTGTCTCCGGACACCGTCGGCACCCAGGACGCGGACTGGGGCCCGGGAACGGAGGTCACCGCGAGTGCCTCGGCCGGCGTGGGCGTCGCCTCGGTCGACTCACCCGAGGCCAGGTCCGCCGCGGTGAACCGGTAGGTCAGTCCGGCACCCAGGTCGCCGCCGGCGCTGCCGGTGGCCGGTGCCCGCGGGCCGGTCGCGACGGCCGATGCGAGTTGCAGGGTGCTGCGGGCCCGGGTGGCCGGGTCCAGCCGGGCGGTCAGATCCTCGGCGAGCTCCCGGAACCGGGCGACCCGGGACGGGGTCGTGTCGTCGACGATGAGGGCGTGCCGGGTCGGATCCGCCGCACGGGACCGGATCCGGCCGGCGATGCCCGGGGGCTCGTCGGCGCGGATCCACAGCCCGGACGGGACGATCTCGACCACCGCGTCCGTGGCGTAGCGGTACGTCAACGGGCCCACCGGGGCGCCGAGCAGCGCCGGGGCGTGGTGACCGACGATCCGTGGTGGCCTGGCCGGGGCTGCGGGGGAGGGGCGGGGCGTGTAACAGAGCTCCCGGGCAAGGACCTGCCAGCCGAGGCTGCCGTCCGGCGTCACGGTGTGCATGTGGAGGTCCCCGGGCCGCCCGAGGGGCAGGCCACCGAAACAGACCACGGGTGATTCCAGCAGGTCCGCGAGCCGCTGGCCCAGCACCTCACCGGCGGGCAGTTGGACCGGCCCGTACTGCACGAACCGGGCGTGTCGCCGGCCGGCGGGGTCGAGTTCGCGCCAGAAGCGGGCGACGTCGTCGAGGGCCAGGGGCGGCGTGCCGGGGCAGCCGAGCACGACCGTCATCGCCTCGGGTTGGCAGGGCAGCGAGGCCACCAGCCACTGCCAGTGGCCGCCGACCGCGACCGGGTCGCGGGTGTCCCGGATCCAGACCCCACCGGGAACGGGTTCGGCGGCACCCACCGCACTGGTCGGCTGGAACCGTGCGGCAGCGGCGTCCCAGGGCGGGGCGGGGTAGCGCTGGGACTCCCAGGCCGGCCTGCGGCCCGGCAGGTACCGCACCCAGCCACTGCCCTCGGCGGTGTGGGCGAACAGGGTGCCGGCCGCCACCTGGACGGCCCGGCCGTGCGGCGTGACGACCGGACGGCGGAGCCGGTCACAGAGCCACTGCGCGGCGAGGGCCCCGGTGTCGGCGGACACCCCGCACACGACGAGCCGGATGCCGCGCCGGCACCGCTTCAGCGCCGTGGCGACCGCCCCCCAGGTGCCCACCGGGAGGTCGTGGTGCAGATCGAGTACGACGACGTCGTGGTCGGGGTCCGCGGCGACCGCCAGGGCCAACGACCGGGCCGCGACGCTGATCCGATCGTCGACGTGCAGGACCAGCGCGTTGCCGAGCCGGTGCTGGAAGATCCCCGCTGACGCCGGGGCGCGCAGTCTGCGCATCATCCTCATTCGACTGGTCCCCTCACCAGGCCCACCACCGTTGCGGTCAGTGGAGATTGATCTCGACCGCGCCCAGCTTCTCCCCGGCCAGCGCGGCGGCGTTGGCCGCGGCGGCCCGGATCGACTGGGTGATCGCCTGCTGCAGGGCCGCCACGTCGCGGGTGTCGAACACGGCAGGGCTGACCTGTACGGCCTTGAGCTGCCCGAGACCGCTGGCCAGCACGACCACCGTGCCGTCGGCGGAACGGCCGGTGACCAGGGTGTGTTCGAGGCTGGTCTGTGCCTGGCGCAGCCGTCGTTCGAAGGCGCGCCCGGCCTCGACCAGTTCCTCCCGGGTGGGCTGCGGTTGCGGCATGGCGTCTCCTCTCAGCCGACCACGGCGAGGCCGCCGTCGAGGCGGGCCGCCCGTACGGTCGGATCGTTGCGGCTGACCAGTCCGTCGAGGTCGGCCAGCGCGAGGGTGCGGGACCCGGTGGTCCGGCTCAGGCTCCGGGAGAGCAGGTGGGCGGCGCGTACGGTGCGCTCGGGTGCCCGCGCGGCCAGCCCGACGAGCGCGGCCCGGACGTCCTGCGGAATCTCGTGCCCCCGCCTGGCCAGGTTCCGCGCCAGCACCTCGGCCAGCTCGGGGACGGTGAGTTCGGGAATGGTCCAGTGCTGGCCGAACACCTCGGCGAGACCGGGCGCGGCGACCCCGAGGCGGGCCAGCGTGGCCGGCTCGGCGACCAGGACGACGACCGGGTCGCCGAGCGTGGCGTGCAGTTGCTCGACCAACGCCTCGACGATCTCCGACGCGACGCCGGTGCCGTCGTCGACATAGTCGATCATCAGGGTGCCACCGGCGGCGTCCTGGAGGGCGGCCCGGACCAGGCTGTGGACCTGCCCCGGCCACTGCGGCGCGAGGTGCTCGGCGGTCGAGACGCGCACCAGCTGGCCGACCGGCAGCAGGTCCAGCTCGGACAGGGCGGCGGCGTAGTGCCGGACGAGTTCGCTGCGGCCGCTGCCGGGCAGGCCGGAGAGCAGGACGTTTCCGTGCCGGCCGGAGGAGCGGCGACGGTTTCGCAGCTCGCACATCTGGAGCAGGGCCGCGTGGACCGCCGCGCGGGCGTCGGCCGCACCGATCAGCCGGCCGATCCGCTGCCAGCTCTGCGCGGCGTCGATCGCGTCGGACGGGTTCCGGCTCGGGTCGGGTGGGCTCTTCTGCTCGACCGGCAGCTCGTCCAGCAGCGCCAGCTCGGGGGCGATGTCCTCGGCGGTGAGCCGGTTGATCTGGGTGTCCTTGGTCGGCGGTGTGACCGCCAGCCGGGACGCCTGATTGTTGATCATCGCCTCGAACAGCTTACGGGCCACCCGACCGTTACCGAACGTCGAGGTCCTCGGGACCCGCTCGAAGTAGGCGGCCAACCCCTCGACGGCGTCGTCGGTCAGCTCGAAGTAGTGCTTGCGGCACAGATTCGAGGTGATGGTGACCAGCTCGTCGACCGAGTAGTTCGGGAACTCGACGGTCCGGGTGAACCGGGAGGCCAGACCGGGGTTGGACGCCAGGAACTTCTCCATCAGCTCCGAGTACCCGGCCACGATGACCACCAGCTCGTCACGCTGGTCCTCCATGATCTTCATGAGCGCGTCGATCGCCTCCTGACCGAAGTCCGGGCCCGACCCGCCGGAGCCGGCCGACAGGGTGTACGCCTCGTCGATGAAGAGCACCCCACCGATCGCCTGGTTGACCAGTTCCGTGGTCTTGATCGCGGTCGAGCCGATGTACTGGCCGACCAGGTCCGCCCGGGCCGCCTCGATCATGTGGCCCTTGGCCAGGATGCCCAGCTCGGCCAGGACCGCACCGTAGAGTCGCGCGACAGTGGTCTTGCCGGTCCCGGGCGGGCCGGCGAAGACCAGGTGCCGGCTCATCGGCGGCATCGGTAAGCCCATCTGCTGCCGGACCTGCGCCATCTTGATCAGGTTGATCAGCGCGGTGACCTCCTGCTTCACCCCGCGCAGACCGATCAGGCCGGTGAGCTCGCGTAACGGTCCGCTCACCTCGTCCGGCGCCGCCTCGGCGGCCGGCGGCTCGTCCGGGGTCCACTGGGGGGCGTACCCGGAGCCGGTGGGAGCCGACGAGACCGGCGTCGCCGACCGGACGGCCCGCCCGGTGGTCAGCGCGGTGATGCTCGGGTGGGCGTCGTCGGCCTGGCGGACGTCCTCGCCACCGCTGTCCCGAGCGGCACAGCGGACGATCGACACCGGCCCCGTGGTGTCCACGTCGAAACCGGCGGCTCCGCTCTCCAGCACCTCGCAGTCGGTGAAGGTGCCCCGCGAGCCGCGCTCCAACCGGATCCCCACCTGCCGGGCCCGGCGGACCCGCACCCGGCTCGCGGTCACCGTGCCGGCCGGGCCGACCCGCAGGCCGTCGCCCAGCACGTCGACGAACTCGGTGTCCTGCACCCGCAGTTCCGCGTTGTCGTCGACCCGCATCCCGGCCCCGTCCAGCACCGCCGACCGCAGGTCCAACGTGGCGCCCGAGCCGACCACCACACCGGTGGCCGCCGTACCGGTGAAGCGGGCCTCGCGGACGGTGCCCCGCGCCGCCTCCCGCAGCTCGAGCGCGACGGCGTCGGCGGCGTCGATCCCCAGATCGGTGCCGTCGAGGTCGGCACCGTCGGTGACCAGCAGCCCGGACCCGGCGGTGATCGTGGCACGCAGCCGCCGCACGGTCATCGACGCCGCACCGGTCACCACGGCCGCGTGCTCACTGCTGCCCCCGATGGTGAGCCGCTCGAAGCGGGGGGCGCTCCCGGCCTCGATGGTCACCCCCACCGGTGAGTCCGTGAAGACGCAGTCGGTGAAGGTCGGCTTCGCCGCACCGGTGATGTGCCCGGCGCTGCGCCCGGCGGAGCCGAACGTGCAGCCCTGAAAGGTGGGCGCGGCACCGTCGGCGACGTGTACGGACTGCAGCCGCGCACCGGTGAACGAGGAATCCGTGACGACCACGTCGACCTCGCCGCGCATGAACACGTCGACGTTGGCGCTCTCCCGAACCCGCAGGCGGTTGATCCGGGCGTGGCCGCGTTGTTCCACCACGAGAGCCGGTTTACCGGCGCCGGTGATCTCGCACCGCTCGACGACGAGCCGGGCGTCCCCGTTGACGCAGATGCTGTTCGCGCCGGCCCCCTGCACCGTGCACCGGCGCAGCGTCAACGAGCCGATGTCGCTGAGCACGACGCCCGAGGTGGCGACGTCGCGGATCACGGTGTCCTCCACGGTGCTCGCGCCGGGCGCCGTCACCACGATCGCGGCACCGGCGGAGGAACTGACCACACAGTTACGTAGCGCGATCGTCCCCTGCAACCGGGCCAGCAGCGTCACCCAGGCGGCCCCCTCGAACTGGCAGCCGTCCAGGGCGGCCTCGCCGGCGTAGACGTCGACCGCGGCGAGCTTCGGGTCGGCGCTCGACAGCGAGATGTCCCGCACCTGGGCACCCTCGCCGTGCACGGCGAGCACGCTCCCCTCCTCCACGTGCACCTCGACCAGGGCGCCGGGCTCGGCGGCGATGGTGATCCGGTTGCCGACCACCAGCTTCTCGGCGTACCGGCCGGCGTGGACGGTGATGGTGGCGCCCGGCTCGGCACGGGCGACGGCCGCGCCGATGGTGGTGAACGCGCCCGGTTGTCCGCCACCCACTGTCAGCAGCTGTCGGCTCATCGCGCGGGTCACCCCTTCTTCCGGGCCGGTGGGCCGACGAGACCGGGTAGCGTGCCGAAGCGGCCGGCCGAGGCGGGACCGACGCGGTGTCGGGCGTCCATACCGTCCCACCGGTCGAGGCTGCGGCGCAGGGACGTCACGGCCAGTTCGTCGAGCGACAGCCGGTTCTGGTCGACGCGGCCGTCGTCGTCGATCTCGTTGACACCGATCTCGCGGAGCAGAATGGCACCCCGCCGCTCACCGTCCGGTTCTGCCGTGTCCAGGACCTTGAAGTGGGTGCCGGGCAGGAACACCACCCGGTCCTCGACGCGCTCGTCCCCGTCCGGTTCCAACAGGGCGGTGCGACGGGCGGTCATCGACCAGATCAGCACGTCGGTGTCGCCGTCCTGGCCGGCGCAGGGCGCGGTCAGCATGGTGACGAAGCTCCAGTCGGTGACCAGGCGTCGGCCCCGGTACAGGTGCCATTCCTCGGTGCTCGGCGAGGTGCGCATGACGGTGCTGCCCCGCACCGACGGCAGCCGGGAGAGGCCGGAGACCGCGCACCGGGCCAGGGGGACGTGCGGGCCGACCGCGCCCGATCGCAGGCCGGCGTCGATCCCCGCGCCCCGGCGGGTCAGGAACAGCTGGGCCGCCACCGAGTCGACGAGGACGTCGTCGGCGCTGCCCGTACCACCGGCCTTCATGCCCGGATGCTCCGACATGAGCCGGGAGACCGAGCTGGCCATGGTGTCGAAGTCCCGGCTCAGGGAGCGGCGCAGCCAGGCCCTCTCCTCCGCCAGCCCGCGATGCGGCAGCTGCGCGGAGGTCTCCGGCGTCGCCACCGGCTGCAGCCGGAAGCGGGACGGCGCGTCCGCCGTCGCCGGGTCGCCCGTTCGAACGGGCGTCGCCGTGGGCGGGCCCGCTACCGACGCCGTCGACACCGCCACCGGCAGGGCCGGTGGCGGCGCGGGGGGAGCCGGGTCCCCGGCTGCCCGGAACGCGACAGTGGCCGGCGAAGCGGACGCGACGGCGGCGGGCCCGGCGGCCGAAGCGGCTTCGACAGCCGGACCGGAAGCGACAGCCGGACCCGAAGCGACAGCTGGATCGGAAGCGACAGCCGAAGCGCCTTCGACAGCTGGATCGGAAGCGGCAGTTGGATCGGAAGCGACAGCCGGCGGGGGACCGACCAACGGAGCTGACCCGGCCGGTGCAGCGGGTTCGACCGGCCGGGCGGATCCGGCCGCCGCGCCGGGCTCAGCCGGCATAGCGGGCTCGGCCGGTGCGGCGGGCTCGGCCGGTGCGGGTGCCGGCACCGGCGGGGCGGCGCGCAGGGCGGCGGCGACTGACGAGAGCGGCCAGCGGGCTGGTGGCCAGTACCCCGGCAGGTGCCCCGCTTGCGGGTCGCCGGGTCCGTCGATCGAGGACTCGGTCGGGATCTCCACCGGGGCGGGCGGAGCTTCCGGAGCCGGCGGCACCACCTGCGCCGTTGGTACCACCTGCGTGGGCGGTACCACCTGAGTCGGCGTGACCGTCGGGACGGCGGGCTGCGCCGGCCCGGTCGGCGGCAACGCGACAGGTACGGCGATGGCGGTGACCGCCGAGATCGCCGCGGGTCCGGTGAGGGCATGGGTGGCCCCGGCCGGTGGCGTCGACGGTGACCCGAGCGCCGGCATCAGGTTCGCCTCGGCCCGGCTGCCCGGCCTACGCCCCGGCACCAGCATCGAGGCCGGCACCAGCGCGCTGGACTGTCCCACGGCGCGGTCGATCCGCGCCGCCAGGTCCGCGGCGAGTTCACGCATCCGGGCCGTCCGCTGCGGCACCGAGTCATCGAAGACCATGGTGACGTCCGCCGGGTCGAGGGGAGTGGCCCGGACCCGTTCCGCGTTCCCCGGTTCGTCCGCCGGGCGGACCCACAGCCCGGCCTCGATCACCTCGACCACGGCGTCCGGGGCGTACCAGTACACCCGAGGCGCGATCTCCTCCGTCCACTGGAGCGGGCCGCGATGACTGAGCAGCAGCGGCCGGCGGGCCAGCGAATTGGGGTGCGGCCGGGGCGAGTAGCCCAGTTCCAGGGCGAACGGCGGCCAGCCCAGGACACCGTCCGCGCGTACCGTCCGGATCTCGAACTTGCCGGGCATGCCGACCGGAACGCCCGGGTAGCAGACGACCCTGGTGGACAGCAGGTCGGCCAGTGTCTGACCGAACAACTCACCCTCGGGTACGCGTAGCTCGCCGTACTGCACGAAGCGGGCACGCAGCCGGCTGTCCGGATCCAGGTCGCGCCAGAACCGGACCACGTCGTCGAGCGGGAGCGGCTCGGTGCCCGGGCAGCCGAGCAGGACGGTCATCGTCTCGGGATGGCACGGCACGTCGGCGACGAGGCGGCCGCGGTGCTCAGCGATGACGTCCGGCGTCCGTACGCCGTGGATCCACACGCCGCCCGGCAGCGGCTCGATCTCCCCGGTGGAGCTGGACGCCCGACGTTCGGTCGCGGCACGGTCCCAGACCGGAGCCGGGTATCGCTTGGCGTCCCAGGCCGGTGGCTTGCCGGGCCGGAACCGCACCCAGCCGCTGCCCGGCTTGGAGTGTACGAACAGCGCACCGGCAGCCCCCCGGGCCAGGTCACCGTCGGGCGCGATCACCGTCCGGTTGAGCCGCTCGGACAGCCACTGCCCGGCCATCGCCGCGGTGTCGGTGCGCTGACCGCAGGCGACCAGGCGGATGCCGCGCCGACGCCGTGGCAGCACACCGGCCATCGACTCCCAGGAGCCGATCGGGATGCCGCTGCCCAGATCCAGCAGGACCACGTCGTTGTCGGCGTCGGCCACCATGGCGAGCGCGAGGGACTGCGCCTCCCGGCTGATCTGGTAAGGATGGTGCAGGACCAGCGCGTTGCCGACGGTGTGTTGCACCATGTCGCCGGGCTCGCTCCGCCCGACGCGCAGCAGATCTCGGATGGATGCCATCGACGCTACCCCCTAGCAAGACCGTTGACGGCCGTACGACTGAGCACCGGGCCCGGCGGCACCGACGCCAGCAGGCCCTTCGGGAACGGGACGGCAGCCGCCGAGTTGAGCTTCAGCGCGGCGACGGTGTCCTGGTCGGCGAGGTGGTAGGCGACGCCCTGCTCCGAGATCAGCACCAGCTCGGCGCCGGTCCTGGCCCTGGGCACCGGCGTCACCGTCATCCCGGACCCCGGCTCGACCAGCACCGTGGTCGTGCCGTCGGCGGCGACCCCCGAGGCGGATCGGTCGACGAGCACCAGCTCGCTGCCGACCGTCTCCGCGTCGAACGGCTGCTGTCGCAGGCAGAGCACCCGACCGCCGGGGTCCTGCCACCGGTAACCGGTCAGGTCGGGCAGCCGGTCGGTCAGCGTACGGTCGCTGGAGCGGGGCGCGGCGGCTACGTCGGCCGCGCCCAGGGACACCGGCGGTGCGCCGTCGCGCACCGCGGCCAGGACGAACTCCATCCGGTTGACGGGTGCCAGGCCGTCGGCGCGGAGCACGAAGAGCTGCTCCGTGCCGGCGGACGGCTGCTGCCGGAACAGGGTGCCCACCGGGTGGACGCGACCACCGACCCGGGGGCCCTCGTCGCCCGCGCCCGGAATCCGGGCCGCAGCGAGCGTGACACCGGTCGGCAGCTCGGCCAACCAGGCGGCCGGGGCGACGGCCACCCGCACGTTGGCGGCGTCGAGGGCGACCAGCACCGACTCGTCGGCCATCGGGAACTTGCCCGACCCGACGAGCAGGTACGTGACCCCGTCCGGCCCGCGGACCACCGCGAAGGTGTCGCCGGTCGACGGGGTGGCGGCGGCCCGGGGGGAGAGGTTCAGGCCGAGCCCGGCACCGGGTGCGTCCACCACCGAGCCCGGCAGGCAGACCAGCCACGGCCCGTGGGCCAACGCGCCCGCGGCGGGAACGGACTGCGGCGCGTCGGCGATGCCGATCTCCGGGCCGCGTGGCAGGTCCTTCAGCGAGTTGCGCGAGATGAGCTTCACCGTGGCCGACGGGCCCTGCAGGAGCATCGCGGAGGTCAGGTTCGGCGTCGGGTGGAGCACCCCGCCCCGGTAGACGTAGCGGACGCCGCTCTCCTTCTCGACCAGGATCACGCCGGCCTGGCGGTACGCCCGGCTGCCACCGGGGACGATCCAGCCGTAGACGGCGAACCCGCCACCGACCAGGAGCACCACGATCAGCCCGATCAGCAGGCCGGTCAGGGCCCGCTGCCCGGGAATCCGCGCGCTGGTGGGGTCACCCTCGACGAGCGCCGAACTGAGCCGACCCGTCATGAAGGTGTGGGCGTGCACGTGGTCGCGTTGGGTCTGCACGGCGGTTACCCGAAGAGCCCGCGGGCCCAGGCGTAGGTGCCGAGCACCTGCGCCAGGATCGGTAGGACGGCCACCCCGGTGGTGACGTCGAAGAACGTCGCCGTGTACTCCCAGAACGGCAGCATCCGTCGCGGCCAGGGCCGCAGCGCCGCCAGCACGAGCGGCACGAGCAGCCCGACGAGCGCGCTGATCAGCACCCACCGCCAGGTGGGCGACAACAGATCGGAGAGCTTCGTGATGACCATGAGGAGGCCGACGGTACCGGCGACCACGAGCGCGCAGCGCTGCCAGAGGCAGAGGAAGGTACGCGAGCGCAACAGGATTGCACTGGCGACCACCAGCACCAGGCTCCACCCGGCCCAACCGGGTGCCCCGACGGTGAAGTGGAACAACACCGGCAGCACCAGCGCCGCCGTCACCATCGCGACGGTCAGGTAGGTGTCCGCGTCGTCGGTGCGCTGCCGGACCTGTTCCGACGTGGCGGGCTCGATGTCGTACGACATGTCCTCGCTGGTCTTCGGTAGTTGCGGACCGCGCAGCCGGGACAGCTTCACCGCCATCCGGGGAGCCAGCACGATCACCACGAAGATCAGCAGGATCGCCACCGCAGCGGCCCGTCGCATGGTCATCCCGCTGCCGTCGCGGATCAGCAGCACCGCCGTGGTGACGAGTCCGGTCAGGCCGACGACCAGCAGGGGCGCGGCCGGCAGGTGGGGGGCGAAGGTCCGGTGGGCGAGCAGCAGGACCGCGGCGACGGCGAGGACCGTGACGGCTGCGGCGAGGACCGCCGGGCCGGTCACCGCGACGCGGGCCGGATCGCCGTCGACCGCGCTCGACGCGGCGACCGCCGCGAAGCCGGCCGCGCCACCGCCGAAGAGCAGCGAGAACGCGCCGTCGTCCAGTTGGCGACCGCAGCACAACGCCGCGACCAGGAACGCGACGCCGAGCGTCCCTGCGGCCACGACCTGCGGCAGCGCCGGCGGGTGCGCGGTGAGCACCGTGGCGACGGCACCCATGACGACGACCGACAGCAGGATGAACAGCGTCCGGCGGTACTCGGGCTGCCACCGGTCGGGGCGACGGTTGACGATGGTGGCGATGCCGTCGGCGAGGTCGTCGAAGTCCAGCTCGGGCAGGGGGTCCTCGGCGGGACGCAGGTGCAGTTCCTCGCCTTCGAGCCAGTCCAGGCTCTCCGGCGTGCCGGCCAGCTCGAACGGGGGTTGGCCGAGGCGCTGCAACACCCAGGCGCCGTCGCCCGCCCCCGTCTCCCCGCGCGGGTCGCCCTCCGTGGTGCGCTGCGCCAGCAGCGGTAGCAGGGCGGCCACCGTGGTGGTCGCCGGGACCGCCAGGTCGACCCTGCGGGCCGGACCGACAACGGTGATCCGGCAGAGTTCGGCGCTGAGCGTGACACCCACCGCTGCTCCCCTCATGTGACGTGTCCGGTCTGGATCAGCTTGACGCTGCGGCGGGTGGCCAGTTGGGCACGTCCGGGTGGCAGTCGGCGTGGTGCCGCCTCACCGAGGAACTTGCCCTCTTCCTTCGGGTACGACAGCAGCGCGGCCGGGGTGCCGAGTTCCCACATGCGGCGCAGGACCGGGTCCATCATGGCTCGCATCGCCCCCGAGGTGCTGCGGGCGACGATCACGTGCAGTCCGATGTAGACCCCCTGCGCCAGCATCGGCAGCAGCGGATCGAGTGCGGAACCCGGAGCGGACGAGCGGGTCATCAGGTCGTAGTCGTCGACGATGACGAACAGCTCCGGCCCCTCCCACCAGTCGCGTCGGCGCATCCGCTCGGAGGAGATCTCCGGCCCGGGCACCCGACGGTTCATCGAGACGGCGGTCTGCCCGGCCAACTCCTGGAGCCGGTCGCCGGTGAAGCCGAACCCGACCTGGTAGTCGGGGGTGATGGCGGTGTCGAGGTCGCGTCGTGAGTCACCGAGGACGACCTTGGCCTGGGCCGGCGTGTAGTGCTGCTGGATGGCCCGCAGCACCAGCCGGAGCAGGTTCGACTTGCCGGTCTCGTTGTCGCCGAGGACCAGCAGGTGCGGGGTGACCATGAAGTCGTGCCACACCGGGGCCAGCCGTTGTTCGTCGCGCCCGATGCAGACCTTGAAGGCCGGTTCCGGCACCGGCAGGCTCTCCACCGGCAACTGGGTGGGAAGCATCCGGACGCCGGGCGCGGCCGGTCCGGTCCAGAACGTGCTGATCTCCTCGACCGTCGACTTGGTCGCCTCGGCGAGGTCCGCCACCGACGAACTACCGTCCATCCGGGGGAGCGCCCCGAGGAAGTGCAGGCCCTCGTTGGTCAGGCCCCGCCCCGGCTGGGACGGCACGGTGGCCGCCCGGCGTGAGCCCACCTCGGACTCCATCGAGTCCGCGAGCCGCAGCTCCAGCCGGGTGCCGAGCAGATCCCGCAGCCAGGTCCGCATCTCCGACCAGCGGGTGGTGGAGACGATCACGTGGATGCCGAACGACAGCCCCCGGGAGGCCAGCTCCTGGAACCGGGTCTCCAGGTCGCTGAAGTCCTGCTTCATCGTGTACCAGCCGTCGACGACCAGGAACACGTGACCGTACGGGTCGTTGATCTCGCCCCGGGCGCGGGCCGCCAGATAGCTGCCGATCGAGTCGAGGCCACGGTTGGCGAACTCGTACTCGCGCCGCTCCATGACCTGCCAGACCTCCTCGATCGTGCGGACCACCCGGTCGCGTTCCATCCGGGTCGCGATGGAGCCGATGTGGGGCAGCCCGGCGAGCGAGGCGAGACCGCCGCCGCCGAAATCGAGCCCGTAGAACTGCACCTCGCGCGGGGTGTTGGTGAGCGCCAGCGCGAGGATCACGCTGCGCAGCAGCGCGGACTTGCCGCTCTGCGGCGCTCCGGCGATGCCGACGTGCCCGTCCGCCCCACCCAGGTCGATGGTGAGCAGTTCCCGCAGCTGGTCGGCGGGACGGTCGACGATGCCGACCGGCACCCGCAGCCGTCCCTGCGCGCCCGGGTCGTCCACGGTCATGCCCCGCACGGGATCCGGTACGACGCTCGGTAGCAGCGTGTCCAGGCTGGGCGCGGTCGACAGCGGCGGGAGCCACACCTGGCGGGCCGGCGGGCCGAAACCGGCGATCCGGTCGAGCAGCACCTCCACCAGACTCGGCCCGGTGGCGTTCTCGGCCTGCGACGGCTCGGGTTCGTCGACCGGATCGGCAGCCCGGGTGCGGCCCGGATCGTGCCGGACCGCGACCTGCCGGGTGGTGAACGCAACGACCTCGGCCTCGATCCGTTCGCCCTGGTCGTCCCCACCGTCGGCCAGCCCGTTGCCCTGGTAGGGCCCGGAGACGTAGGCGGACTTGAACCGGACCAGATTGCTGGTGTCGATCTTCAGGTAGCCGTTGCCGGGTTCGGGCGGCAACTCGTAGGCCTTACCGACGCCGATCACCGACCGTGACTCCATCGACGAGAAGGTGCGCAGGGCGAGGCGGTACGACAGGTGGCCCTCGACCCGGTTGATCCGCCCCTCGTCCAACCGTTGCGAGGCGAGCAGCAGGTGCACCCCGAGCGACCGGCCGAGCCGGCCGATCGAGACGAAGAGATCCATGAACTCGCTCTTGCTGGAGAGCAGCTCGCTGAACTCGTCGACGATGATCAGCAGGACCGGGAACGGCACCAGCTGGACGCCGGCGGCGCGGGCCTTCTCGTAGTCGAACAGCGAGGAGTACCCGCTGGCCCGCAACATCTCCTGGCGGCGGGTCATCTCCCCGTTGAGCGCGTCCTGCATCCGGTCGACGAGCGGCAGCTCGTCGGCGAGGTTGGTGATCACGGCCGAGGTGTGCGGCAGCTTCTCCATCCCGAGGAAGGTCGCCCCGCCCTTGAAGTCCACCAGCACCAGGTTGAGGATCTCCGACGAGTGGGTGGCGGCCAGCGCGCAGACCAGGGTCCGCAGCAACTCGCTCTTGCCGGAACCGGTCGCCCCGATGAGCAGCCCGTGCGGTCCCATCCCGCCCTGTGCGGACTCCTTGAGATCCAGCTCGATGACCTCTCCGCCCTCGGTGACACCGATCGGCACGGTGAGCCGGTTGCGCTGGGGGGCGCGGGTCCGCCACAGTGCCGCGACGTCGAAGGTGTGCGCGTCCCGGATGCCGAGCAGGGTGGTCAGTTCGAAGTCGCTCTCCAGTGGCTCCTCGACCACGTCGAGGGTGCCGCTGGTGCGCTTGGGGGCGATGATCCGGGCCAGTGCCTCGCACCCGGCGCCGCCGAGGCGGTCCCGCGCCGCCGATCCGGTGGTGTCGCCGGCGGGGAACACGACCTGGTCCCCGTCCAGCGTCAACCGCAGCACCCTGGGCCCGCCGGGCATCTGGCCGGTCAGATCCAGCAGGACCACGTTGCGGATGCCCGCGCCGAGCAGCCGCGAGCTGTCCGGTACGTCGGTCAGGTGCGCGATGATCACCACGAACGGTTCGGTGGCCGACGGTCGCGCCTCCCGATCATGATCGCCCCGGTCGGTGATCTCCGGGCCGAGCAGGTCGGTCAGCTCCTCGTGGCTGCCGGCGAACATCCGCACCGGGCCCGCGGCGTCAAAGGCGGTCGGGTGGGCGTTGTGTGGCAGCCACTTGATCCAGTCCCACGTGCCCCGGTGGACCTCCGGTGCGAGGACCGCCACCCGCAGGTCGTCCGGTGCGTGCAGGGTCACCATCGCGGCCACCATGGCTCGGACCAGGTCGACGGCCGCCGTCGCGTCACCGGAGAACTCGACGCTGGTGAAGCTGCGCAGGCCCACCGAGGTCGGGACGCCGGAGACCGTCCGGTACGCCTCGGAGAAGCGGCGCAACGAGATCGAGGCGAGTGGTTCGAGGTCCTCGATCGGCTTCGTCTGCGGGGGCGTGAACCGCAGCATCGCGTCCTGTCGGCCGAGCCCGATCCGGACCCGGCCGAAGTCCTCGTGGCTGGGCCGTCGCTCCCAGAGTCGGCTGCTCATCGCCACCGACCAGAGCCACTCCGGCTGCGGGTTGTTCCAGATCACCGCCTGGCGCTGCTGCTCGGCGGCCTTGCGTGCCTGCCGGCGGAGTTGGGCGACGTACCGTAGGAAGTCGCGGCGCTCGCCGCGCATCTGCCGCTTGCGCTCGGCTGCCGCCCGGCCGACCTGCATCAAGCCCATGATCAGCATCCCACCGGCCATCGCCCCGCCCATCACGTACATCACCGGGGCCCGGCTGTAGAGGCCGAACATGGCTATCATTCCCCCCATACCGAGACCCATCGGCATGATCATGGCGAACGACCGGAAGTCGAGCGGTGCCTCCTCCGCCATCAACGGCGGCTCCTGCAGTTCGACCTGCCCGCCCGGGGCCTCCGGGCCGCTCGCGCGGGGCGGACGCTTGACCGTGACCGTGCTCATGCCGGCGTACCGTCGTTACTCATCCGAGCACCCCCGGGCCCGCCCCGCCGCCGCCCCAGGCCGAATCGTCCTGCCGGAGCAGGGTGACCGCGTACCGGTCGGGGCGGGGGTGTTCCGCGGTGAGGTACCCGTCCTCCTCGTCGGTCGGCTTCGCGGGGCGGCGCCTGGCGGCCTCCCGCGTCTCGGCCTCCACCCGCTCGTGGCGGGCCGCCTCGTCCATCACCCGCTGCTTCTCGCGCATCAACTCAAGGCGTTCGGCGGCGGTGTACTGCGGGCCGCCGCACATCGTCGGTCGCCCCCCGCCGGGCGGGACCGTCGGACGCTCCCGCCGCCACGCCCTCAGGGGCGGCGGACCGCTCTCGTCAGCCATCGGTCGTCCCTCCTGAACCTTCGGGGTCGCCGGACAACCACCAGATGTCCGCGGTGTCGTCCCACCCCGACGTGTCGACGGTGTGCTCGGCGGGCCGCACGACCGGCACCCGGGCGTCGTCCGCAGCCGGCTCGACACCGGTCCAGGTGGACTCCGCCGCCCGCAGCAGCTCGGCGGCGTCCGGCCGGTCGACCGGCGGCTGTTCCTCAGCGGCCCCGGGCACCGGCAGCGGTACGCCGAGGACCACGATCGACGCCGCCGGGGCGGCGCTCGTCCGGCCGGACCCGCCCTCCGGCGCACCGGCATCGACGGCGGGGGCATCGCCGTCCTCCCAGGTCCGTTCGTCCGCCGTGACCAGGTCGGCGTCGGGGTGCCGCGCGGCATCCCGGTCCCGCCCGCCGGTGGCCAGCGGTGGCCCGGGCGGGACCGCTGCCGTCGGCGTACCGGTGTCGGAGTCGCTGGCGGGCGTCGGCGCGGTGGCCCGCTCGACCGGCGTGGCGTGGCGGCCCGGCCGTCCGGCCGGCGTACCGGTGGGCGCCTGTGGCCCGACGGGCGGGTGCGAGCCGGGCGTCTCCCAGTCCGCGGTGTCGCCCTCGACCAGGCCGGCGGCGTCCGGGCGCTCCGGCGTCGAACCGTCACCGGTGCCCGACCCGGGCGAACCCGGAACACCCGGCAGGGGCGGCAGTCCGGTCGCCGGCACCGGCCCGGCACCCGGCGGCGGTACGGCACCCGGCGGCGGATCGCCGAGGCCGGGTCGTTGCGCCAGACCCGCGCCACCGGCAGCGGCACCCCCGGGAGCGGACGGAGGACCCACCCCGCCCGTGGCGGGTTGCCAGTCCGACTCGTCACCGTCGACCAGGCCGGCGGCGTCCGGGCGCTCCGGCGTCGAACCGTCACCGGCACCCGATCCGGGCGAACCCGGAGCACCCGGCATCGGCGGTACCAGCGGCACACCGCCTCCCGGTACCTGCCCGGACTGGGGATCCCTGCCCCCGGCGCCGCCGGGGGTGGCGCCGCCGGGGGCGGACGGATCGCCGGGTTGGAGGGTGTCGGGGATCCAGTCGTCCGGGTCGCCGTCGACCAGTCCGGAGGAGTCCGGGCGTTCCACCCCCGATCCACCGCCAGCTCCGGCACCTGGTGATCCCGGCGTCCCCGGCATCGGTGCAGCGGGCGGCAGCGGACCGCCGCCGGGCGTCTGCCCGCCTCCCGGCGGGCTGCCCCCGCCGGGCGGTTCGATTCCGCCGGGTGGCTCGATTCCGCCGGGTGGGCTGCCCCCGCCGGGTGGCTCGATTCCGCCGGGTGGGTTGGCTCCGCCGGGTGGGTTGGCTCCGCCGGGTGGGTTGGCTCCGCCGGGTGGCACCGGGCCACCGCCGACCCCGTCGGGGGGCTCGCCGATGGGCGGTACGGGCGGCGGGGTGTTGCCACCGCCCGGTTTTCCGGTGCCCGGCGGGCCCGGGATCACCGGCGGGACGATCCCGCCCGGTACGCCATCGCCCCCATCGGGGCCGGAGCCAGGTGGAGCGCCGACGACCGGGGGGTCGAAACCGGGCAGACCGTCGCCGCCGGACGGATCGGTGCCGGGCGGCCGGCCGGGAAGCGGCGGGCCGTCGGCGCCCGGCGGATCGCCGCGCAGATTGCTGCGGGGCGGCTGCCCGACAGGCGGGCCACCAGCGGGTGGGTCGGCAGGGCCGGCGCCGGGTGGCGGCGCCGGGTCCGGCGGCGGCCCGGCCGGCCGCGGGGTCGGCAGCGATCCGTCCGGGGGCGGCGCCGTCGGGGGATCGGCTGGCCGTCTCGCCGGCGGATCGGTCGGCGGCTCCGTCGGCGAAGGCCGCTCGGTCGGCGGGTCGGTCGGCAGCGGTCGGTCGGTCGGCGGATCGGTCGGCGGGGGCGGCGTCGTCGGCGGGTCGGCCGTCGGGGGCGGCGGGGTTGTCGGACCTTCGGGGCCGAGGCTGCCGTCACCTGCGGGTGCGCTGACCGGGCCGAAGTTCAACTGTGCGTACTGCTTGGCCAGCACCTGTGCGACCTGGAGCATCTGATCCGTCATGGGCCGGGCGAACCGGGTGGAGCTGATCGCCACGTTGCCGCCAGCCGTGTGGTTGGCATGGTTGGCAGCGGCGATCTTCGCCCACTCCACGTCGAGGTAGTCGAGTTGCTCCTGCGCCCACTTCAGATAGCTGCCGCTCATCATCAGCTGGTGTGGCACGCTCGTGGTCCCGGGCATGCCGTCGCCGCCGAGCAGCCGGTCCGCCTGCTCGCCCAGGTACCTGCTGAGGTAGTCCATCTTCGCCAGGAACGCCTCGGCCGCCTTGCCCTGCCAGGGCTTGCCCTCGCCGGCGATCGCGGCCGTGTGCAGGCTGATGAACGTCTCCAGCCAGTGCAGCAGGTTGTACGTCCGCTGGAACGCGTTGGCAGCCTCGATCAGGGTCTGGTGGTTGACCAGGGTCGCGGCGTAGTCGTGTCCGGCTTCGCTCTCGATGGCCGACCCGCCGTTGATCGCCGCCTTGATCCGACGCCAACCGGGGGGATCCATCCGCGCCCAGTTCTCCAGATCGCTGAGATCGTCGATCTGCACGTTGGTCGGAGGAAAGGTCGCCTTCGGGTCCGCGGAGTGGGTCCAGTCCTGTTCCGTGCCCGAGTCTGAATCGCCCATGCCCTACCTACACCGAGACCCTAGATGGATGTGCGGACGCCGACGGGCACCACCGTGCGGCCCAGCCGGCCGCGACGGTTACTTTTCCTTGTCACCCGACTCCTTCCCGCCGCCGTCACCTGATCCGCCAGTGCCGCCCGTACCCGAGGAACTGGTGTTGCCGTAGTCACCGATGTCCTTGATGTGCCCCCACGGATCGGCCATGGCGTTGCCGAACTCCTCCGCGGTCATGGTGTTGAACTCCTTGGTCCGCTTCTCGAAGTCCTTGCCGGTCCGCGCGTTGCCCTCCTCGGTGAGCTCGTACGAGTCGGCCATCTCGAGCAGGCTCAGGCGGAGGGTGTAGAGCGTCTCGTGGATCTTCGTCAGCAGGCCCTGGGTGTCGCCGACCAGACCCGTGCTCTCGCCACTGCCGTGGATCTTGCGCCGCATGACCTCGGCCACGGCGAACAGACCGGGCAGCACCTCCAGCTCCGCGAGTTCGTCAGCCGACTTGAGCATGGTGCTGCCGCCCTTGCCGTCCGGGTGGTCGAAGAGCTCCCCGATGGAGTTGGCGAAGTACCGGATGGCCTCGGTGCTGACCTTCAGGTCCCCGTCCTTGTTGTCGCCACCGCCGGAGTGGACCCGGACGTCGGGTGGGGAGAACCGCCCGTCGATGTCGAGGTGGTCGGACTCGTCGAACCTGTCCCAGTGGATCGAGTCCTCGGCGGGAACATCGTTCTTCTTGTAGTCCTCGACCAGCTCTTTCCAGCTGTCGGTGTCGGTCACCTCCGCCGTGTACCAGTCCCAGGCGGCCCGCTCCTCCGTCGTGTAGTCCGACCAGTCGACCTTGTCGTACTGACGGTTGCTCGACGCGATGTCGGCCTGGACGCGGTCGATGACCGCCTGTATCCAGCCATCCGGATGCTTCTGCGAATATCCGTCGACCTCGCCGCGGTTGAACTCGTCCAGGATCCCTATCTGGTCGATGGCCCTGTCGTTGGGATAGCTGAAATCGATGGAAGCCATCCGTCCACCACCTCTCCTGCGCGGCCGGCTCTAGGAACTGGTGCCGGGGGCACCGGCTGCCGGGGGGACACCAGCCCCGGCAGCCGGCCTGCACTCAACCGCCGCGGACCTGGTTCCAGATCTTGGTGTGCCGCTGCTCGGTGGTCCCGTAGTTGTCCGAGATCGCCAGCAGCGTCCGGCGGGCCTGTTCGAGCTGCACCGTCATCTCGTCCGCGGCACTGCGCCACTCGGCCTTCGCCACGTGGTAGGCGCTGCGGGCATCACCGGACCAGTCCTCGATGCTCCGCTCGACGTTGCGTTCCATCTCGTCCAGCGCGCCCGAGATCCGGCCGTTGACGCGATTCATGTCGTACAGGGTGGCGTCGGCCTGGTTGAAGTCGAACCGGTAATTGGACACCTGCGGGTCCTTTCGCAGAGGTGGGGGTCAGACTCCGGGAAGTGCCGTCAGGAAGGAGCTGGCGGTCTGCGAGGCTTCCTCCTCGGCCGCCCGATAACCGGCGGTCGTGGCGCCCATCACGTCCATCATGTTCAGCAGCTTGTCGATGATGACCTGGAAGGCCCGCTCCCAGTTGTCCATCGCCTGGTTGAAGGTGGTGGAAGCGGTGCCGTGCCAGCTCCCCTGGAGGATGGCCATCTGCCCGTTGACGTAACGCAGGTGGCCGACGAACTCCTGGGCCTTGTTGGCGAACTCGGTGGCCGCCGCCTGCATGCCCGGGTCGGTGGTCTGCACCGTTGGCATGGTCACCATGAACTCCCCTCGTCGTACGTTGCGAAGACGACGTCGAACTCCCTGCTCGGCGTCCGCCGTGCCGAAGATTGCTGGCGACCGGCCGTCCGCGGCAAGCTCCGCACCGGGTCGATGTCCGAATGACAGCTCAACCTTGCCTACTTCCCCCCTCGACGTCCGGCGGCCGACGGCACGCCGGCGACCGTACGGTCGGGAAGAGACCCTGCACGTTCCTGCCCGGAAAGCGGCCCGCCCCTTCCACCCCCGGCGGGGCCGGTCCTGTACTGGGGTCCGCGGCGGAAGGGGGTCGACGATGAGCTTCGACGAACGGGTCGAGAAGCTGTTCGCGGAGTACGAACGCCAGCGCAGCGGCCTGACCGACCTTCAGGAACGGATGGGGAAGGTGCGGGGCTCCGCCACCTCCCCCCGCCGCGAAGTGACGGTCACCGTCGGGCAGAACGGCGTGCTGACCGAGATCGGCTTCCCGACCGGTGCGTACCGGCGGATGACCCCGACCGAGTTGCAGGCCACCATCATGCAGACCTTCGCCGAGGCGAAGGAACAGGTCATGGAGCAGGCGGCGGAGGTCATCGGGCCGCTGCTGCCGGACGGCATGGACGTGGCCAGGATGGTCCGTGGCGAGGCCGGCCCCGACATGTACCTACCGCCGGAGGGTCCCCGGCTGACCAGTGGGGTCCGCAGGCTGCTCGGCCTCAGCCCGGAGCAGCCGTGAGCCAGCCGAGGGGAGCCGTCTGGGTCGACCCCGAGGGCGTCATCTCGGTCGGCGACTCGTACGCCCAGCACACCGCCCACTACGACGAGTGTCTCCGTCAGCTGGGCCTGATCCGGGCGCGGTACACACCCGCGTGGGGCGACGACGAGATCGGCAACCAGTTCCAGAAGCAGTTCGACCAGACGATGGACGTCGTCGAGGGCGCGGTGCGTGGCGTCAACGGTCTGCTGGAGTACGCGGCGGTCGGACTGCGCGTCAGCGGCGAGGGCTACCGGCAGGCGGACGAGGACGCGACCGGGGCCGGGCGTGTGATCGCCAACGAGTTCGTGAAGTCGCCACCGGAGGCCGGCGCCGGACAGGTCGTGCCCGGCGAACCCGCCCAGCCCGCCGGACAGCCGCTGCGCTACGGGCAGCGGCTGCACCACGGGCGGGCGCTGTCCGAGGGGCGGCTGACGTACCGGGGGCAGACGGTCTCGCAGCTGGCTCCCCGGCAGGGCGACGACTCGATGACGCGGGGCATGGCCGTCCCCGGCGCGATCGGCGAACCCGCGGAGTCGCTCGACAAGCTTCCGGCATCGAGCATGCCGGCCGGGTTCGCGGCGGCACTGCCCGCGATCTCCGCCTACCGGCCGTACGACACCACAGGCGTGCTCGTCGACGGTGAGCCGATTCCCCCGGGATACCAGTTGCAGGCGCTGGCGACCTTCCCGGACGGCACCTCGCGGCTCGACGCCAACTACTACGACTCGATCATCCCGCTGGGCGGCCGGCGGCCGACCAGCGGCGACGGAGCGCCCATCGACGGCAACGGTGACCAGTTGTTCCTGGTCAAGCCCAAGGCGGACGCCGGTGTCGATGCCAGCGTGCCCGGTTACCGTCCACTGCTGGTCAGCTTCGACGCCAGCGGCGCGGCGACGCCGTTGATCGTGAATCCCGCCTGACGTCGTCGCGATGGCCGACTTCCACATTCCCGACGACCCCAACTGGCAGTGGGCCTACGACGCCATCCTCTACACCGTCGGGGAGCGGTTTCCCAAGGGTGACCCGTCGCAGCTGCAGGCGCTCGACGTCGAGCTGGAACAGTTCGGCGCGAACCTGGGTAGCGGGATCGCCGCCACCCAGGCGCTCGCCGCCGGGCTGCGGGGCAGTCTCGACGGCCCTGCCGCCGACGCGTTCGCCCAGTTCCAACAGACGATCACCAGGCCGATCCCGCCGGCCATCCGCAAGGCCCTGGTCGCCGGCCAGATCGCCGACCAGGCCAACAAGCTGATCGACTACGTCCAGACCGAGATCACCGTGGCGGCGTTCACGATCGTCCTGGACATCGCGGCGGCGCTGGCCACCGGCTTCGGCGCCTCGCTCGTTCCCGCCTATCTCAAGATCGGCCAGGAGGTCACCGGGGCGCTGCTGGACTGGTTGGACAGCCACCTGCACCAACTGGTGGTCCGGCTGGCCCTGGAGGCTGCCGGGGAGGGCGTGCAGGAGGGCGCCGAGAACGTCGCCGCCCAGACCATCGTGATCGCCAAGGGCAACAGCGACGGGTTCAACTGGTCGGGTCTTGCGGAGTCGATCGGCGCCGGTGTCACCATCGGCGCGGTGGCCGGCGGGGTCCACCTGATCGGCGGCAGGTACTTTCCCCGACTCGCCGGCAACACCCACGGGGGTGCCGGGCTGGGTGCCGGGGGAGAGCTGCTGGGTGAGTTCGTCTACCTGTCCATGACCGGCGCCCTCGACGGTTTCGACCCGCTGGCCACCGCCACCTCGTCCCTGATCGGGTCGTACGCCAGCCGTTACGCCCACGACGCCGGCAATGCCCTCGGTGGCGGCCCCGCCGGGCCCGACCCGTCCGGTGTCGGCCCGTCCAGGGACCTCGCGGGTCCGGGCCTCGGATCCGGCTCCACGGGGACCGGTGGAGCCGGCACCGACGGGAAGGGTGGCAACCGACCCCGACCCGATGGTTCGACGAACCTCAGGGGCGGCCCGCCGGGCCCGGACGGCAGGTCGGTCCCGGGTGCCGGCACCGACGGTGCTCCGGCGGGCGGCGGCGAACCGACGCCGGCCACCCCACCCGCCCAGCAGCCACCCGCCCAGCAGCCACCCGCTCAGCAGCCACCCGCCGATGCCGGCGGCTCCACCCCGCCGGCCGACGCCGTCGACGGCGACCAGCGGACATCCCGGCAGCCCGGCGATCCGTCGGGGGCCGGATCCCGCGTCCCGCCGCCGGCGGGCCGCACCGACCTGGTGCGCGGTCCCTCCGCCGGCGCGGACCCGGGCCGAGGTCTGCCCGGCTTCGACGCCCCGCCTGCCGGTCTCCCGGTGGACCGGGCCGTCACCGGGTCGCCGGACGGCGCGGTCCGGGCCCCCGACGGTGGTCCGTCGATCGTCGAACGCCCGGCAACCGGGCTCGCCCCGGACCCGGTGCGCGACCCGGCCGGTCAGCATGCCGACCCGGTGGGCGGCCCGCCCCACCAGCTACCCGACCCGGTGGGCGGCCCATCCGGTGCCGACGGGCAGGTGCCGCCGTCGCCCCAGCCCCTGTCGCCTCCGCCGGCCGCCTCCGCGCCGCCCACCGCCCCGCCGCCGGTCCCGGCGGCGGCGGACCCCGCAGCGCAGCAGCCGGGTACCCCGCCGCCGGTGGGGTCCGGCCCCCCCGGTCAGGCCGGGCCACCCCCCGTCACCACCGGGCCGGGCGAGCCGGCGGACCCGAACGCGGACAGCTCCGGTACGCCGGCACCGCTGGCCCCACCGGCCACCGTGCCCTCCGCGCCGCCGCTCGTGGTGCCCCCCGGCCCGGTGGCCACGGAGGTGCCCGGCCCGGCCGGCGGTCCGCCGGTGTCATCGGGTCCGGGGAGCACTCCGGCTACCGGGAGCCAGCCGACCGTTCCGGGCGGGACACCGGCTCCGGCCCTCGGCGGTGCCGCGGAGCCGCGCGACCGGCTGGTCGAGTTCGACCGGTCCGGGTCGTCGACCACCTCGGGCACCGCGGATCAGGTGCCGCTCCCGCGGGACGCGACGGGCGGTGGTCCCGTGCCGACCCCGACCGGGCTGCCCGCCGGCCCCACGGTGGCCGGCCCGACGACCGTCGCTCCCCCCACCGCACCGGTCACCGGACCGTCCGGCATCCCGACGGCGGGGCCGTCCCCGACCGCCGGTGCTGCCGCCGGCTCACCGCCGGGTACGGCCGAGCCGAGGGCCGGTTCGGCGGCGGGCGCGAACGACCGGGTGGTTGCGGTGCCGATCGACCCGCCGTCCTACCTGGAGTCTTCCGCACCGGTGCCGGCCCCTGCGGCGGACCGGGAACCGGATCCGCCGCCTCCGCCGTACGAGGTCGCGCAGAGCACACCGCTGTCGACGCCGCCCGTCGAGGGGGACCGGAGGGACGGTGCTGCGAAGCCGCCCCCGCAGGGGCACTCCCGGACCACGATCCGCCCGGTGGCCCCCGATCCCGCGCCGCCGTCGCCGCCGGCAGGAAAGGTCGAGCCCCCGCCGGTGCCTCGACCGGCGATCACGGTCGAGGGCCCCGGGACACCGTCGTGGCCCGACCCCGACCACGAACCCGACGTCACGCGCGAAGCCGACCCCGACCGCGACCACGAACCCGACGTCACGCGCGAAGCCGACCCCGACCGCGACCACGAACCCGACGTCAGGCGCGAAGCCGACCCTGACCGCGTACCCGACTCCGCAGGCCGGCCCGGCGGCGACCCGGACGGACGTACGACGGTGGTGCCGCCGGGCGACGGGAAGGCCGGCCCGCGGGGGGTCGCCGTGGAACTCCCGCCGTCCGGAACGGGGCCGTCGCTACGGGACGTGCCGCCCGCCGTGGTGGCCAAGGCGACAGTCGAGACGACCTGCGTCGGTGACCCGGTCGACGTGACGACCGGCCGCGTCATCTATGCCGAGACCGACCTGGCGCTGCCCGGCCTGGCCCTGGAGCGTACCCACCGCTCGGACTACCGCTGGGGCCGCTCCTTCGGCCCGAGCTGGGCATCCACCCTGGACCAGCGCGTCGTCGCCGACGGGTCGCAGGCCTGGTTCCTGGCCGCCGACGGGTCGATCCTCAGCTACCCGCTGCCCGCCGAGGGCCGGGCGGCGTTGCCCGTCCTCGGCCGCCCCGTCCCGCTGCGGCGGCTGGTCGGCGGCGGCTGGTCGCTCACCGACGGGGAGACCCTGTTGCTGTTCGCCCCCGCCGTGGAGGGTCAGGCGGCGATGCTGTCCGACGTCGTGACGGTGCGCACCCGGTGGCACGTCGCCCGCGACGGCGAGGGCACCCCCACGCGCCTGGAGTCGTCGTCCGGCGACCGGGTGGAGTTGCGGACCCGCGACGGCCTGGTGACCGGCGCGCGGTTCGTGCCCGTCGACGCCGACTCCGACGGGGTCGCGCTGCCGGCCTTCGGGTACGACGAGCGACGTCGCCTCGTCGAGGTGCGGAACTCCTCCGGGGACCCGGTGCGGCTCGGCTACGACGCGGACGGCCGGATCGTGCGGTGGGAGGACCGCAACGGCGAGTGGTACACGTACGCCTACGACGGGGCGGGCCGGTGCGTGCGCACCGACGGCAGCGGCGGCCACCTGCGCTACACGTTCGGGTACGGCGACGGCGTCACGATCGTGACGGACTCGCTCGGCGGCGTGCACCGCTACGAGCTCGACGACAACCTCCAGGTCACCGCGGTCACCGATCCACTCGGCGTCACCACCCGCACCGCGTGGGACCCGACGGGCCGGTCGTGGTCCCGGACCGACCCGCTCGGGCGGGTCACCCGGTTCGCCTACGACGAGGCGGGTCGCCAGGTCGCGACGGTCCGCCCGGACGGCAGCCCGTACCCGGTCGCCGAGGACGGCGGGTGGGCGGACGGCGTACCCGGACGTGAATTTGATCTTGATGGTCTGGGTCGGCTCAGGTCGGTGCGGCTGCCGGACGGCGTCGTCACGGAGTTCGGCTGGACCGCCGAGGGTGACCTGGCCTGGCGCACCGGCCCGGACGGCTCCACCCAGCAATGGCATTACGACGGCGAAGGGAATCTGGTGGAAACCATCGACGCTCAGGGGCGTTCGGCACATATCGAGTACGGTGCGTTCGATCTGCCCACCGCGCGGATCGACGAGGCGGGCAACCGCACCGAGTTCACCTACGACACGGAGCTGCGGCTGGTCGCGGTCACCAATCCGGCGGGCCGGGTCTGGCGCTACAGCTACGATCCGGCCGGGCGGCTCACCACGGAGACCGACTTCGACGGACGCACCCAGCGCTACGGCTACGACGCGGCCGGGCAACTGACCAGCCGCACGAACGCCACGGGCGACACCGTCCACTACGTCCACGACCTGCTCGGACGGGTGGTCGAGCGGCGGGCCGGCGACGCCGTCACCCGGCTGGAGTACGACGACGCCGGCCACCTCGCCGGGGTGCGCAGCCCGGACGCGGTGGTGCGGTTCGAGCGGGACGCCGAGGGCCGGATCGTCGCCGAGACGATCAACGGCCGCACCGTGCGCACCTCCTACCAGGGGGAGCAGGCGCTGACCCGGACCACGCCGTCGGGCCGGTCGAGCCGGTGGACCCTCGACGCACAGGGCCGGCCGGTCATGCTCGCCACCGGCGCACACGTCGTGCGGTTCGACCACGACGCGGCCGGGCGGGAGATCAGCCGGACCGTCGACGACGTGGTGGCGTTGCGTCAGACGTTCGACGAGGCGGGCCGGCTGGCCGCGCAGCACGTCGCCGAAGCCGCCGTGCGTGGCTTCGGCTACGACGCCACCGACCGGGTCGTCGCGATCACCGACACGCTCGACGGCGACCGTTCGTTCCACGCCGACGAGACCGGACGGATCCACACCGTCACCGCCGGCGGCACGGAGCGGGAACGGTACGAGTACGACGCGGCCGGCAACCTCGTCGGCACCGGTGCCGGGCGCTGGGAGTTCGCCGGCGGCACGCTCCTGCGCTCGGACGACGCGCGGTTCACCTACGACGGGAAGGGCCGCCTGACCACCCGGATCGACGCCGCCGGCAGCTGGCGGTTCAGCTGGGACGCCGAAGACCGGCTGACCCACGCCGTCACGCCCGACGGCGACCGGTGGCGCTACCGCTACGACGGCTTCGGTCGCCGCATCGCCAAACAACGCCTGGCCGCTGACGACACGGTCCTGGACGAGGTGACCTTCTCCTGGGCCGGTGACCTCCTGGTCGAGCAGACCGACGCCACCGGCACCGTCTCGTGGGACTACCGGCCCGACGGATCCGCACCGGTCACCCAGACCAACGGCGACGACAGGCTGCACACCGTCGTCACCGACGCCGTCGGTACGCCCACCCACCTGGTGGAATCCGGCGGTCAGCTGCGCTGGTGGTCGCGCGGCGACCTGTGGGGCCGCACCGGTGACCCGGCCGGCACCCCGCTGCGCTTCCCGGGGCAGTACCACGACACCGAGACCGGCCTGCACTACAACCGGTTCCGCTACTACGATCCGGCGACCGCCCGCTACCTCAGCCCCGACCCGCTCGGGCTGGCCGGTGGACCCGACCCGACCGCGTACGTCGACGACCCACTGACCAGCATCGACCCACTCGGCCTGGCCCCGTGCAAGCCCGGCAAGAGAAAGAGCGGGAGCGGCCACCGGTCGTCGCGGCACAGTTCGCACCATAGGCACAGTTCGCACGGCGAACCGAGCAGCCTCCCGCCGGAGGCGGCCCCACCGGCGACGGACGAGCTGGTCGGCGGGCCGCAGCCCGAGCTGGAGGCCGCCTTCGGCCCCTACGCCCCCCTCGCCGACGACGACCAGCACGCGTTGCAGTATTCCGTCAGCCAACTCTCCTCGGAGGGATCCTCGTACAACACGCTCCAGGAGAACCTTCCGCCGCTGCTTCCACCGGGCTCGCGGATCGACTTCCAGCAGGCACAAAGTGACTGGAAGACGATCGAATATCGCATGTCCCGCTACGACAAGCTGTGGAAGAACAGCGAGATCAGGAGCGCTTACGAGGACTTCAAGAAACAGCTTAAGCTGGAGCTTCAGCTAAAGGACCAGGGCCAGTCCGATGCCGAGATCGACGCCGAGGTGGTCCGGCAGCTCGGCTCCGACAAGGTCGAGCCTTTCGCGCAGCTCATGGCGGACAACCATGCCTTCTCCGTCCCGGCGAGGTGGTGGTACAAAAACCAGAAGAAGAGCGACTTCGACACCCGGCTGACCCAGGCCGTCGAGGATTACCGGTCACATCTCGCCCTCTGGGGAAAGATCGGCCCCGCAGTCGCCGAACGGATTGCCGACCAGTCCGGCAGCCGGATGCTCGAGGCCTCGCCCGGTGGGCAGATCTTCGACAACGTGATGCTCGGGGCCTCCAATTACGACAACTACCCGCCCGGCTTCACCCGACTGTGGGAAAAATTCTCCTACCAGCTCGTGGCGGTCACCAAGGGCATGGTCGACGCACACGTGTACCGGGCGGTCATGGTTGGGAGCGTCCTGGACACCGTCGAAGCAAAGATCCTGTTCGACAAGGTGGAGAAGAAAGAGATCGACGGCCTTCGTATCGTCGCCTGGGAGTTCGTCGACGATAACAAGATCGCCAAGGCGGGCGAGTACATCGTCACCAGGCAGCAGTCCTACGACGAGCGGGTACCGAAGCTCTACAGGGGCAAGACCTCGCCGTCGTTCGACGCGCACCAGCAACAGCTCTACGAGCAGCGCTCGTACCGGCGCGAGGATTACAACCGGATCGGGCTGCAGAACTCGATGTCCGACGTTCCGCCGGTCGAACGGAGAGACAGCAACTACATCTTCGTGGTCTCCGACGCGAGTCAGCCCGAGATCTCCGAGAGCCCCGAGAGCCTCACCAGAAAGCTCTCGGAGGCACAACGGAACGAGACGCCCCACAACCCGGTGGCCATGCTGGACCAGATGTTGGCCGTGCTCGAGTACGCCCAGGACAACCAGGGGCGGTCGGGCAGTGATGCCTCGGTCGTCGATCTCACGGACAACCTCTCGAACACGTTCCTGGACTCCGGCCGTGACCGGTACGGCTCAGGCGACAGCATTCCGGTGCCCCCGACCCGGAACAACAGCGCGCTGGACTCGAACGACGCCACCTTTGGCAACCTTCTGGAGAACCCGGGTCCGAGCCCGCGCGGATCTGACTACTCGCCCACGCTCGATGCCGTGCCGGAGAACGAACCCGCCACGGACTGGCGTCACTTCACTGACGACTGGCAAGCTTACGATCTGCCTGCGGCCGACACGACGCGCAGGGACTCCCACGAGGTGGCGCCGTCCGAGCGCAGCCACCGGTCCAACGGCTCACGCAGGAGATCCAACCGGCACCCGAGCAGGACGGTCTCCGATCCCCGCAGCAGGTCCGGCAGCTCCCGCACGTCCAGCGGGTCCGGCAGCTCGCACCGCGACCAGGGCAGCCCGAACGCCGATCCCGGCAGGACCACCCGGGACCCCGGCACCGACGAGACATATCAACCGGAGCAGGCGTACCAGCCGGAGCAGCAGTACCAGTCGGAGCAGGCGTACAGCCAGGATCAGACGTACTATCCGGAGTCGTCGGAGAGCTACTACCAGGAGTCTTCCTCCGGTGCCTACCAGGCGTCCTATTTCGACCAGCCGGCCGCCGACCAGGTGGTCTACGCCGACTACTCGGGTGTGCCGTTCAGCTACCCGCCGGCCTCGTCGGCGAAGAGCACCGATGAGACGTACTGCGAAGCAGACCCGATCGACGTGACCACCGGCCGGATGATCCTCACCGGGACCGACGCGACGCTGCCGGGCCTCCCGCTGGTGCGCACCTACCGCTCCGACTACCACTGGGGCCGGTCCTTCGGCCGGTCCTGGGCCTCGACCCTGGACCAGCGGGTCATCGTCGACGGCGAGCAGGTCCGTTACCTGGCCGCGGACGGGTCCATTCTGACCTATCCGCTGGTCGCCGAGGGTGCGACGGCGTTGCCGGTGCTCGGGCGGGCATTGCCGTTGCGCCGGTTGACGGGCGGCGGCTGGTTGCTCACCGACCCGGAGCCCGGTCGGGCGTGGGTGTTCGCCCCGGCACACCGTGGTGAGTCGCTGCTCAGCGACGTGACCGACGGCGGCGTCCGGTGGTCGATCCTGCGCGACGACGCCGGCACCGTCACGGAACTGCGCTCCTCGTCGGGCGCGACGATCGAGTTCACCTCCGCCGACGGGCTGATCACGGCGCTGCGCCTGCCGGACCAGGACGGGGTGCTGGTGGAGGCGTCCCGGTTCACCTACGACCAGGACCGCCAGCTGACCGAGGTGGTCAACTCCTCGGGCGACCCCGAACGCTTCGCGTACGCCGACGGGCGAATCGTGCGGTGGGAGGACCGCAACGACGAGTGGTACACCTACGCCTACGACGAGGCCGGCCGCTGCGTCGACACCGACGGCAAGGGCGGCTACCTGCGCTACCGGTTCGCGTACTCCGACGGTCTGACGGTCGTCACCGACTCGCTCGGTGCGACGCGCACCTACCAGCTCAACGACCGCTTCCAGGTGATCGCGGAGACCGACGCGCTCGGCGCGACGACCCGGCACGAGTGGGACGACGCCTACCGACTGCTGTCACGGACCGACCCGCTGGGCCGGACGACGACCTACGAGTACGGTGCCGACGGGCGTCCGACCGTGGTCACCAGGCCGGACGGCAGCCGGGCCCTGACCAGCTTCGACGAGCAGGGCCGGGCCACCTCGTGGACGGACTTCGACGGCTCGACCGTCCGCCGGGAGTTCGACACCGACGGGCGGGTGCTGGCCGAGATCGACGCCAGCGGCGAGGTCGTGCGCTTCGACCGGCCCGCCGAGAACGGCCGGGGCACGGCCATCCAGGTCGGTCCGGCGGTCGTCATCCGCGACGCGGCACGTCGGGTCACGGCGATCAGCACCACCGATGGTGACACCAGGTACACCTACGACCGGCTCGGCCGGGTCGTCTTCATCACGACCGACCAGGGCACCACCGAGGTTGGCTGGACGTTGGAGGGTGACCTGTCCTGGCGGGAGAACCCGGACGGCACTGTCGAGGAGTTCGGCTACGACGGCGAGGGCAACCTGGTCGAGACACTCGACGCCACCGGCCGCCGCACGTTCTTCGAGTACGGCGCGTTCGACCTGGTGACGGCCCGGATCGACGAGGAGGGTGACCGGACCGAGTACGCGTACGACACCGAGCTGCGGCTGACCACCATCATCAACCCGGCGGGTGAGACCTGGCGGTACACCTACGACCCGAACGGGCGGGTGACCGAGGAGACCGACTTCCAGGGCCGCACCCAGCGGTACGCCTACGACGCCGCGGGCCAACTCGTCGCACACACCGACGCGGCGGGAGCGGTCACCCACTTCGGCTACGACCTGCTCGGCCGGGTGGTCGAGCGCCGTACCGGCGACGCCGTGACCCGGCTGACCTACGACGCGGCCGACCGGCTCGTCTCGGCCGTCGACGCCGACTCGGACATCCGGTTGGAGCGGGACGCGATCGGCCGGATCATCGCCGAGACGGTCAACGGACGTACCGTGACCAGCTCGTACGGTGGACAGGGGGACGCCGTCACCGCGCGGACCCGCCCGTCCGGCGCGGTGACCAGGTGGTCGTACGACGAGTCCGGCCGGCCGACCGTCCTGGTGGCGGGCGGACAGCAGCTCCGGTTCGCCTACGACGGCGGACGTGAGGTGAGCCGCAGCTGGGACGCGGGCCTGACGATCCGGCACGACACCAGCCGGGCGACGGCACCGGATCAGGGCACGGGTGAGTCGGGCGACGTCAGGTACACGCTGGATGCCGTGGGCCGGCCGGTCACCCGTTCGGACGCCGCCGGTGACTGGCACCTCACCTGGGACAACCGGGATCGGCTGACCACTGTCACCACGCCCGGTGGCGACAGCTGGCACTACCGGTACGACGCGTTCGGGCGGCGGATCACCAAGCAGCGCCGCAGCGCGAAGGGTTCGGTGCTCGAAGAGACCCACTTCGTGTGGTCCGGCGACCTGCTGGTCGAGCAGCACCACCGGGTTGGTCGCGGTCCTGTCACCACCACGGCCTGGGAATACCACCCGGCTGTGGCGTACCCGCTCGTCCAGATCGCGGACGGCACGGTGCACGCGGTGCTGACCGACGAGGCCGGCACCCCGACGCAGGTCATCGGCATCGACGGCAGCCAGCCGGGCGAGCCGGGCGACATCCCCCTGCGGTCCGCCGGCCGGTACCGGGACGCGGAGACCGGATTGCAGTACGACGGTTCCCGCTTCTTCGACCCGGCCACGGCCCGCTTCCTGCCGGAGCCACGGTTGGCCCCGGTGCCCGTGAGCTGAATCCCCGCGCCTGCCCCGACCACCTGCGGGTGGTCGGGGCAGGCACCACCGGCGCGACCGAGAAAGGAACGGAGTTTCCGTGGTGAGCATCTTCGTGTCCGTCGCGGCGTACCGCGATCCGGAACTGGTGCCGACGGTGCTGGACTGCCTCGCGAAGGCCGACCGACCGGACGACCTGCGCATCGTGGTCAACTGGCAGCATCTCGGCGACGAGGACGTGTCGGTGTTGCACGCCGATCCCCGGGTCACCGTGCTGGAGTTCGACGCCCGGAGCAGCCGCGGCGTGTGCTGGGCCCGGGCACAGATCCAGCGCCACTACGTCGACGCCGACTGGTACCTCCAGGTCGACAGCCACACCCGCTTCGCGCCCGGCTGGGACACCCGGCTGATCGCGATGGCCGCGCAGGCCGGTGCGGACAAACCGATCCTGACCTGCTATCCCCCCACCTACGACCCGGCGGACGAGTTCACCGGTGGCGGCGAACCCACCCTGATCTTCCTCGATGGCTGGACCCACGACGACCTGCCCCGGTTCAAACACTTCCAGATCGCGGACTGGCAACAGGCGACCGCACCGGTCCCGGCCCGTTTCGTGGCCGCAGGATTCCTCTTCGCCCCCGGCTCGTTCGTCCGCGAGGTGCCCTACGACGGGCGCATCTACTACCAGGGCGAGGAGATAAACCTGGCCACCCGCGCCTTCACCTGGGGCTACGACCTGTTCCACCCGGTCGAGGTGCTGGCCTGGCACTACTACATCCGGGAGAATCAGGTCCGGCACTGGATGGACCACCAGGCACCGGGCGAGGATCACTGGTACGACCTGGACCGGGCCGCCCGCCGCCGGGTACGGACCCTGCTGCGCTACCCCATGGTGGGCGGCTACGGCACCGGCCCGGTCCGCCCGATGACGGCCTACCAGGAGTACGCGGGCGTCGACTTCGAGCGGCGTACCGCGACGGCCGAGACGCTGGCCGGTCGGCTACCGGCCGCCTGGAAACCGATGCCGGAGCGGGAGACGCCGGCGGGTGCGGTGGGTGACCTCCCGCCGGGCGGCGGTCTGGGGACCTCCTTGCATTGATGCCCGTCGGCGTTCGGCGGCGTTGTTGCCGATCTGCAGCGCGACGGTGCTGATCGATTCCGGCCGTGCCGCCCCGCTGGCACCTGCCGCAGGTGCGGCCGTCCCGATCGGTCGAGCACGACGGGCATCAGCCGCCGACCACGCTCCAACAGATTGATTCGACTCAATTGATGGGCGAGAATGGCAGGATCAGGGGCCGTCATCGCCCGTCTCCCTCGTCCGGTCGGGAGGAGGTGTCGAGCATGGAACGCTACGAGGACCTCGAAGGAACCGCTGTGGGTCTGATCAACGCCGTCATCAACTGACGTCGCCGGTCACCAACCGGGCGGGCACGGGCTGTCACCTCACCGCGTGTCCGCCCCTCGGCACCGAACCAACCGACCGACCGGGCGGGAGGACAGGGGTGGCCCACCTCACCTGGCGGGACCCGGCGGCACTGCCGCTGCGCCCGCTCATCGACCTGACCGCCGATCCCACGGTTGTGCCGTCCCTGGTCGCCGAAACGGCACTGTTCTGCGCCGACCGGGATGACCCCTGCGGCTGGCTGCCCGTCCACGTGCCGCCCGCCGACCTGCGTCGCACGATGCGCCGCACCGGCCTGCTCGATGCCACGGACCCACTCGTCGTCCCACCCGGGGTGGCGGAGCGACTCACGATCGAGGACCACGCCGGTCTGCTGTGGGCGGCCCGACTGATGCGCGCACTGGGCCGCCGGGAGGACGCCGCGACCCTGCTGCGCCGCATCGGTTCCGACGCGCCGCCCCCGGTGTACGCCTGGCGGAATCTCCTGCTCGCCGAGGACGGCCGGCAACCACCGCCCCCGGTGCCACCCGAGGCGGCGGGCCTGCCGGTCCGCCTCACCACCGCACTCGCCCACGCCCGGTCCGCCGTGACCAACGGGCAACCGGCCACCGAGGCGCTCACCACGGCAGAATCCCTGGCTACTGCCCTGACCGGCGACCGGATCGGGGTGATCGTCCGGGCCCGGGTCCTCACCGCGCGACTGCGCTCCCCGGCCGAGCCGGTGCCGGACGCCGACACGGTCCGCGCTGTCGCCCACGACCTGGGAACGGACCGGACCGACCTCCTCGCCCGCGACGCCGCACTGGCGCTGCTGCGGGCCGCCACCCGAGCCGCCCGGAACGGGACCGGTGCCGGGCCGGCGTACGAGTTCGCCAGCGCCGCCCTGGACCTCGATCCCACCGGCGCGGCGACCCGGCTCCTCGCGGCGGACGCGGCCCGGGCGGCGGGCGACCGCGAGACGGCCCGTACCCACTACCGGGTGGCCGTCCGCACCGGCCTGGCCGAGCGGACCACCGCGCTGGCCGGACTGCTCGACCTGGCGACCCCCACCGCGCCCGGCGCGAACAACGAACCCCCGGCTCCAGCAGCGGACACCGGCGAGCTGGTGGGGGCGCTGGCCGACCTGCTCGCCACGGACCGCCGTGCCGAACGGGACCGGTTGGCGGTGCTCGTGGCGCGACGTCCGGCGTTGGACGGCACAGCCTGCGCCGACGCGGTACGGTGGGCGGTCGCGGCGCAGGCTGGTCCCCCCGCCGTGGCACGTCCGCTTCCGCTGGAGCGCTACCGGCCGTTCCTCGATCTGCATCCGAGCGCGATCCTCGACCCGGTCGACACACCGCCGGTCGCGATCCACACGCCACTCATGTCGTACGCCGCCGTGCTGGAGCGTCGCGAGCCCTGGTTCCGGGAGATCCACCCGCAGCGGGCCACGGCCGCCATGTTCCGCGACGAACTACAGGCGACGGCGGCGGTGTACGGGTACGCCTCCGATGCCGCCTCGGCCGACTACGCGACGTGGCTGGCCGCACCGGACGGCTGCCCGCCCGACGTGCGGGACCGGCTGGCCAACGTGTCGGACCTGCCGCTGCTGGACCGGGCGTTGCTGGGCCGGCTGCTGTCCGCGCTGGGTTTCCACGCCGAGGCCAAGCGGATTGTCCCCGGGCCGGACGTGCCGGTACGCGACCCCGAGAGCGCATACGCGCTGGCCAGCTGGATCTTCGCCGAGCAGATGCTCACCACGGGGCACGCGGCCGAGCTGGAGCCGCACTTCCGCACCCTGTACGACCAGCTCGGCGACGACGTCCGGTACGCCCGCACGCGGGTGGTCACCACCATCAACGCCACCGTCAACGCGGCCCGACGCCGGGAGCCCGACACCATCGCCCGGTGGCGCAAACTCGGCGAGGAGGACCTGGCCCGGTACACCGCGCTTCCCGAGGTGTCCGAGTTCGACGCCGCGATCATGACCAGCAGATGGTTCCGGGCCATGGGGTTCCTGCCGTTCCTCACCGGCGACCCTGACCTCCTCCGGGCCGACATGGACCGGTGGCTCGGCATCGCCCGGGAGGTGAAGGGGCACGACGGGCACACCCGGGTCATCGCCGCCGACAACTACTTCCCGGCCGTGGAGACCGCCGTGCGCACCCACACCCACCTCGGCGAACGCGACACCGCACTGGCCCTGGTCGACGAGTTGGCGCAGCGGATCGACCCGATCGACCCGAAGACCTGGCTCACCGCGGGCGAGCTGCGGTACCAGGCCGGCGACCACCGTGGCGCGCTTGAGGCGTACCTGCGGGCCGCGCACCTGCAGTTCCCGTACGGCCGGATCTCCTGGTTCAACGCCGGCCAGGTGCACGAGCAGCTGGGCCGGGCGGACCTGGCCGCCGAGTGCTACCGCCTGTCGCTCGGGCACTGGCCGACCGGGGTGACGCCGCTGCGCCGGCTGCGTGACCTGCACCTGCGCGGTCTGCTGCCCGACGACGGGGGAGTGCTGGCGGCCTGGATCGCGGGCCAACCGGCGTGGCCGCAGCTGCCCGCGTTCACGGGGTGAGCCGGGTGGGGGTGCCGCCCTACGGGGCGCAGCGCGAACTGCTGCTGCTCAGCGACACCGACGAGGCCGGCCTGCCCCGGCACAACCCGATGCCCCGAGCCTGGACGCTGTGGCACGTCCGGGGCGAGGTGGACGTGCCGCGCCTGGCCGCCGCCATGCGGGCCGTCGCCGCCGGCAACGACGTGTGGCGGGCCCGGTTCGCCGGAGGCCCGGAGCTGGTGTACGGACCCGAGCAGCCCTTCCCGGTGACCACCGTGGACTGTGCCGACGTGCCGGCGGACCAGCTGCCGGAGGTGGCCGGGGCGGCCCTCGGCGAGGCGGTGTACGCGCCGATCGACCTGCGCCACGACCCGCTGGCCGGCGCCTGCCTGGTGCGGCTGGCCCCGGACGAGCACGCCCTCGCCCTCGTGGTGGACCACGGCTTCGCCGACCACGCGACACACACCCGGTTCGTGCGCCGGACGGCTGCGGCGTACCAGCATCCGGAGCGCACGCCGTCGCCGCTGCCGTCGTTCTTCGCGCACGCGGCCGAGGTAGCCGCCGATCCGCGCCGGGCGGCGTCCCGGGAGTTCTGGGCGCAGGCGATGAGCCGGGACGTTCCCGCCGTCGCGTTCCCCGGCGGGCACTGGAAACCGTGGCGGGACACCACCGCCAGCGCCGCCTGGCCGCTGCGGCTCGACGGCGCAACCACCCGGGCCATCCGGTACGGCCGGGACCTCACCGGCGCGACTGGCTCCGGTCTGCTCCTGGCGGCCCTGTCGTTCCTGCTGGAACTCTGGGCCGACGCGGACGTCCCGGTGCTGTACGCGCGGGGCGGCCGGTGGACCCGGGAGAGCGTCGAGGTGCCCGGCGCGCTGCACGAGGCGGTGGTGAGCGTGCCACCGGGCCACCCTGCGTCCGCCTCGCTCGCCGACCATGTCCGTGCTCTCACCGCCGTCAACGCCGCCGCGCCGCCGCTGCTCGGCCAGTGGCTCACCGACTTCGGTGGGGTGGAAGCCCTGCGGGAACGGCGTCGGCTCGTGCTCAACGTGGTGGCGGCGGAACCCACCGTCACGCTGGGCAACGCCACGATCGGCCCGGCGGGCCGGCTGCTGCGCGGCAGCGTACGCCCGCCCGCAGGTCGGCGCGGTTTCCCCGCCCACAACGCGCTGCACCTGGCGGTGACGTGGTCGGCCGAGCAGCCCGAGGTGACCGTCCACCACGACCCCGAGGTGCTGCCGGCCGCCGCTCCGGTCGGTGCCGCCCTGGTCCGGTTCTTCGCGCTACTGGCCGAGCAACCCGACATCGCCGCCGACCGGGCCGCCGACCTGCTACGGGCAACGTGGCTGCGGGCGGCCGACACCCCGACCACGGCCGCGTCGACCTGACGTGACACACCACCGTGGCGGGCTGCTCCGGCAGCACGACTTCCGGTCCCTGTGGCTCGGGGCGGTCGCGAGCCAGTTCGGTGCGCGGATGGCCCTGGTGGCGCTGCCGTTGGTGGCGGCCGGCCCGATGCACGCCTCCGCCTGGCAGGTGGGCCTGGTCGGCACCCTGGGCACGGTGGCGTTCCTGGTCGTCGGCCTGCCCGCCGGCGCGGTCGTCGACCGGGTGCGGCAACGGCGGCTGCTCATCGGCACCGACCTGGGGCGGGCCGCGCTCATCGCCTTGCTGGCCGTGCCGGCGGCACCGGGCGGGGTGGCGCTCGGCCAGCTGTACGTCGTCGTCCTCGGCGTCGGGGTGCTCACCGTGTTCTTCGACGTCGCGCACCAGAGCTACCTGCCCCGGGTGGTACGGACCGACGAACTGGTCGAGGGCAACGCCCGGCTGAGCACCACCCTCGCCGTGGCGCAGGTCGCCGGGCCCGCACTGGCCGGGCTGGCCGTGGAGCTGGCCGGCACCGGCCCCGCCGTCCTGCTGATCGCGGCGGGCTTCGCCGGGTCCGCCGCGTACCTGGCCCGGATCCGGGCAGCCGATCCGCGGCCCGCCACCACCGGCCGGTCCCGGCTCGCCGGGCAGATCCGCGACGGCGTGACCTACGTGCTGCGCCACCCGGTGCTGCGGGTGCTGGCGCTGGCCGGCGGCGCGTACAACATGTTCGCCCTGGTGGTGCAGACCATGGTGCCGGTGCGGCTGGTCAGCGAGCTGGGCGCGTCCCCGGCGACGGCCAGCGCGTACTTCAGCGCGGGCGGCGCCGGCGGCATCCTCGGCGCGGTCGTGGCCCGGCGGCTGACCCGCCGGCTCGGGCAGCACCGCTCGGTCTGGCTCTGCCTCCTCGCCACCGCGCCGTTCGCCCTGCTCACCCCGCTGATCGACAGCGCCGGCGGGATCTGGTTGGCCGCCGGCGGCTACCTGCTGCTGTGGGCGGGAGCGACAGCCTCCAACGTGGCCCAGGTCAGTCTGCGCCAACGGTTGTGCCCGCCCGAACTGCTCGGCCGGATGAACGCCACCATGCGGTTCCTGCTCGGCGGGGCGATGCCGGTGGGCGCGCTGCTGGGCACCGTGCTGGGGGCCGCCGCCGGTGCCCGGCCAGCCCTGTGGGTGGGCGCGGCGGGTCTACTCCTGTCCTGCCTGCCGCTGCTGCGCCTGCGTGTCCCCGTCGACCGGCAGCCCACATAGAACGCGCGTTGCGGTCTCGTCGAGAGGGCCAACCTCCCGGGGCGTTCAGGTCACCAGCCCGGTCCGGTACGCGTACACCACCGCCTGCACCCGGTCGCGTAGGTCGAGTTTGGTGAGGATGCGCGACACGTACGTCTTGACGGTCTCCTGACTGATCACCAGCCGGGCCGCTATCTCGCTGTTGGACAGGCCGTCGGCGATCAGGCGCAGCACCTCCAACTCGCGCCGGGTCAGGCCCGTGTCGTCCGGGGTGCCCTCGGCGGGTCGGATGCGTGCGGCGTACCGGCCGACGAGTTGCCGGGTCACCTCGGGTGCCAGCAGCGCGGCCCCGCTGGCGACGGTGCGGATGCCGTGCAGCAGCTGCGCTGGCGGCGCGTCCTTGAGCAGGAAGCCGCTCGCTCCGGCGCGCAGCGCCTCATAGACGTACTCGTCGAGGTTGAACGTCGTCACCACGAGCACCTTGACCGGGTCGGCTGTCCCGCTGCCGGCCAGTAGGCGGGTCGCCGCGATGCCGTCGAGGACCGGCATCCGCACGTCCATCACCACCACGTCCGGGTGCAGCCGGCCGGCGAGGTCGACCGCCGCACGCCCGTTGCCGCACTCGCCCACCACCGCCAGGTCGGGTTGAGCGCCGATGATCGTCGCGAAGCCGGTACGGATCAGCGCCTGGTCGTCGCAGACCAGCACCCGGATCGGCGCGGTCACGACGCGTCACCGGTGGGGATGCGGGCCCGGACGACGAAGCCGTCATCGTCCCGGCGTTGCGCGCTGAACTCGCCGCCGAGCACGGTGACGCGTTCGCGCAGCCCGGTCAGGCCGCGTCCGCTCCCACCCGGGCCTGCGGGGTGCGTACCCGGGCCGTCGGTGTCGACCTCCACCGTGATCTCCCTCTTCCCGTGGCGGACGTGCACGGCGGTGCGGCTGCCGTGGGCGTACTTCAGGGCGTTCGTCAGCGCCTCCCGCACGACCCGGTAGGCGGTGGCCTCCGTGCCGCCGACGGTCCCGGCGGGGCTGCCCTCCTGGGTGAACTCCACCGGCTGCCCGGCCTGCCGGGTCTGCTCGACCAGAGCGTGCAACGCGCCGACGGACGGCACCCGCGGGTCGCCGTGGTGGTCGGGGTTGAGCAGGTCGAGCAGGATCCGCAGGTCGGTGATGGCCCGCCGGCCGGTGTCGCTGATGGCGGTGAGGGTGGTGTCGAGACGGTCCGGGGCAGCCGTCAGGTAGCGCGCCGCCTCGGCCTGCACGACCATCGCCGTCACGTGGTGGGTCACGATGTCGTGCAGTTCACCGGCGATGCGGGCACGTTCCGTGGCGCGGGCGGCCGCAGCGGCCACCCGGCGGCGCTCGACCTCGGCGGCCCGGCTCTGCCGCAGCCAGGCCCCGACCCCCCAGGCGAGGGTCGACGCCAGGTAGAACGTGAGGAAACCACCCACGCCCTCCGTCGACCCCTGCCGGTGCAGGGCGACGGCCAGGGCGACGTACGCGGCGGAGCCCACGACCACGGTGGTAAGCCGACGACGTTGCAGGTGGGTGCCGGCGCTGAGCAACGCGACGGCCAGCGCGGAGCCCGCGAACGTGTGGTAGGCGCGTACCTGGTCGATGGCGAAACCGACGGACACCAGGGCGAGGCAGATCCCGGGCCATCGCCGCCGGACGGCCAGCGGGAGGCACTCCAGGGTGATCGCCACCACGGCCAGCGCGTCGAACGGGCGGCCGGGCAGGTCGCCGAGTTGCGTGCTGCGGTCCTGCAACACCGGCAGCGGCGCGCAGGCGAGGGCGATCAGCAGCGCCAGCGGGAGGTCCCGGACCGTGACGGGCCAGCGCCGCCACCGTTCCGCAAGCGTCCGCAGGTCGACCATCAGGAGACGGTAACGTCTGCCGCCGGCGCGTCGACCGGGCGGCGGCGCGGCACGATACGACCCCTGCGGTGGGCCAGCCCCAGGAACACCACGGTCAGCACCAGCCCCGCCAGCACCGTGCAGAGGCTGGCCTCCGGGCCGAAGTCGCCGCCGCTGAGCAGCGTCGGGCCCGACATGCTGGCGTCCAGCAGCCCCGTCGACTCACCGTTTCCGGAGACCACGACGCTGAAGATTCCCGCGGCGGCGAAGTTCCACCCGAAGTGCAGCCCGATCGGCACCCACAGGGTGCGGGTGGCGGCGTAGCAGGCGGCGAGCAGGAAACCCGCCTCGATGGTGACGGCGGTCGCGCCCCACAGGTTGGCGTCGGGGTTGGCCAGGTGGATCAGGCCGAACAGCACCCCGGTCACCAGCAGCGACAGCCAGGTCCCGAGGCGTTCCTCGACGAGGCGGAACAGCAGCCCCCGGAAGAGCACCTCCTCGGTCACGGCCGCGGCCGCCATGAACCCGAACAACCCCACCACGCCGGTCACCGGGCCCACGCCGTGCACGTGGTAGCCGCCCAGCAGGGCGATGATGACGATGACGACGGTGAACATGGCGCACCCGGTCAACGTCCCCCGGGCGATCCGGGCGCCGGCGCCGGCCCGGACCAGTTCCGTGACGTCCCGTCGTTCGGTACGGCGCACCACCCACCCGTACACGAGGAGCGTGGTCACGGCGGTCGCCGTACCGAGGAGCAGGGTGAGCCAGGGGTCGTCCTGCACCGCCGCGACGGCCCGGCTGCCGACGGCACCGGTAGCGACGACAGCCAGGACCTGCTTCAACACACGCATGGATGGGGTTCCTCTGCAGGGTGCGCGGCCGGAGTGCCACGGTCACCTGGAACGCTAGGGATTCGCGGGCCGGGAATCGTCACCATGCGGTGGACACCTGCGGGTAGCTCGCACGGGGGACGAGGGTGGTGCCGTACGGGCCCGGGCCGCCGGCGCGCGACGGTCATCTCCCCGATCATGTCCGGTGTCGGGTCCGCGCGCCGGGCGACGCCGCGGGTGTCACCTGCGGCGGTGTGGGCCAGGCCATGTTTCGCCCCGGGGGAGAGGGGCATCTTGCGGCGGCGACCTACACAGGCCGCACGTCGCCCGAACGGGGAGGTACACGATGACGCTCGGCCGTCCGGAGCCGTCGCCCGTGGTCGACCGCGCATCAGGCCGGGGTGGGCACCATCCGGTGCGGTCCGGCAGACCGCCCCGGGCAGTGGGGACCGGATGCTGACCGCCGGCGGCGAGGACCCGGGGACGGCGTTCCGGTCGGCCGTGCACGCCGGGCTGCTCGACCTGCCGTCACCCGGCGGTGGACGCACGCGTGAACGCTTCCTGCGCTTCGTCGAACTCGGCCGCGCCGACCTGACGTTGGCCCGGCTGGGGGAGGGGCACGCCGACGCCCTGGCGATCCTCGCCGAGCTCGACGCATCGGTCGATCCCGGGTGGCGTCGCGAGCCGTGGGGCGTCTGGGCGGCAGCACCGGCTTCGGTCACCGCGACCCGGGACGGCCACCGGTGGCGGTTGACCGGTCACCGGCCGTGGTGCTCCGGGGCGGGTCTGCTGTCCCGGGCCCTGGTCACCGCGACCGCCGACGACGGCGTCCGGCTGTTCGTGATCGAGGTCGACGCCGCCGGGGTCACCCCGGTGGCCGACACGTGGCCCGCCGTCGGCATGGCCGCCAGCGACAGCCGTACCGTCAGCTTCGACGGCGTGACCGCCCTGCCCGTCGGCGGGCCCGGCAGCTACACCGCGCGGCCGGGTTTCTGGCACGGCGGGCTGGGGGTCGCGGCGTGCTGGTACGGCGGTGCGGTCGGGGTCGCCGACACCCTGCACGACGCGGCGCGGCACCGCCGCCTCAGCCCGCACGCCATGGCGCACCTCGGGGCGGTCGACGCGGCCCTGACCGCCGCCCGAGCGGTCCTGCTCGCCGCCGCCGACGAGGTCGACGCGAAGCCCACCGGGGACGCGGACCGGTTGGCGCACCAGGTGCGCGCCACCGTCGAGGTGACCGCCACCACCGTCGTGGACCGGGTCGGCAGGGCGCTGGGGGCGGGCCCGTTGTGTCAGGACGCCCACCACGCCCGACGGGTCGCCGACCTGACGGTGTACCTGCGGCAGAGCCACGCGGAGGCGGACCTGGCCCACCTCGGTGAACTGGTGGCGGCGGTCGGGGACCCCGGATGGTGAGGCCGATCGTCGACGCGGGCACCGACGAGGGCACCTGGCGTGCCTGGCCGGCACCTGCCGGATGGCCCGCACTGGCGTTGGCCGACCTGACGCCGACGGTGCCGCCGCTGGTCGTCGCCCCCCATCCCGACGACGAGGTGCTCGGTGTGGGTGGCCTGGTCGCGATGCTCGCCGGCGGTGTCGAGATCGCGGTCGTCACCGACGGCGAGGCCTCACATCCGGAATCCACGGTGCACTCGCGGGCGGCGCTGGCCGCGATCCGGCGGGCCGAGACGGTCACGGCCTGCGGGCTGCTCGGGGTCGCCCCCGCCGTCATCGAGCATCTCGGGCATCCCGACGGCGGTGTCGACGAAGCGGCGCTCACCGACGCGTTGACCACCCGGCTGGTGCCGGGCCGGTGGTGTGTCACGACGTGGCGCGGCGACGGACACCCCGACCACGAGGCGGTCGGGCGGGCGGCTGCGGCCGCCTGCCGGCGTACGGGTGCGACGCTGCTGGAGTTCCCGGTGTGGATGTGGCACTGGGCCGGGCCGGACCATCCCGACGTGCCGTGGCACCGGGCACGCCGGCTCGACCTGACCGACGCGGCCAGATCAGCCAAGCGGGAAGCGGTCGACGCCTTCCGGAGCCAGGTGCTGCCGCTCGGGCCGGCACCCGCCGATGCCGCGATCCTGCCCCCGCACGTTCTCGCCCGCTTCGCGCGGCCCTACGAAACGGTGTTCGTGCCATGACCCCACCCGGCACCCCGGCCGAATACTTCGACGGCATGTACGCCGGGGCGGAGGACCCGTGGGGTTTCGCCACCCGCTGGTACGACCAGCGTAAGCACGACGTGACGGTGGCCTGTCTGCCGCGTCGGCGTTACCGGTCGGCATTCGAACCGGGGTGTTCGACAGGCATGCTCACCCGCCGCCTCGCCGAGCGGTGCGACCGGCTGCTGGCGGTCGACATCGCCGCCGCGCCGGTGGCGAGCGCCCGGGAGCGGCTGGCGGACCAGCCGCACGTACGGGTGGAGCGGATGCGCGTTCCCGACGAGTGGCCGGCCGTGCCGGACGACCGTTTCGACCTGGTCGTGCTCTCCGAGTTGGGTTACTACTTCGACGACGCCGGGTTGGATCGGCTGGTGGCCCGGACGGTGGACTCGCTCGCCCCCGGCGGCACGCTCGTGGCGGTGCACTGGCGGCCGGCGGTGGCCGAGCACGCCCGTGGTGGCGACGACGTGCACCGGCTGCTCGGCGGCGTGGCCGGTCTGGCGCGGACGGCCCGGCACGAGGAGGCCGACTTCCTCCTCGACGTGTTCCTCCGGGTGCCGCCGCCGGCCCGGTCCGTCGCACAGACCGACGGTCTGTGGTGAACCGGATAGCGGTCGTGGTGCCCGCCCACGACGAGCAGGTGTCGTTGCCCGGCTGTCTGACCTCCGTCCTCGACTCGCTGCGTCACCTGCCGGTGCGTTCGGAGGTGATCGTGGTGGCCGACGACTGCCGGGACGCCACGGCCGCCGTCGCCGAACGTCTCGGCGTCGTCGTGCTGACGGTGCGGGTCCGCAACGTCGGCCGGGCCCGCGCCGCCGGCATGGCGTACGCGCTGCGCAACGGTCCGCAGGGGTTGTGGCTCGCCACCACCGACGCGGACAGCCGGGTTCCCCGGCGGTGGGGCGGCTGGCAGTTGGGTCACGCCCGCGCCGGCACCGACCTGCTCGTCGGGACCGTGCGGGTCAGCGACTGGGCGCCGCGCTGCACGCAGGTCCGCGAACGCTTCGAGGACCGGTACCGGCAGGGGTTGACCGGCACCGGTCACCGGCACGTCCACGGTGCGAACCTGGGCTGCGCGGCCACCGCGTACGAGCGGCTGGGTGGATTCGCCGACCTGCGCCACGGCGAGGACCACGACCTGGTCGAGCGTGGTCGTCGCCAGGCCATGCGGGTCGTCACCGACGTCGCCTGTGCGGTACGGACCAGCGCCCGCCGCCACGGTCGGGCCCCGCACGGCTTCGCCGGCTACCTCGACGCCCTCGAAACCGACCTGCGGCCGCCGACGGTGGAGCCTGAGCGGACGCCGTGCGGCGGGTGAACCGGGGAGGTGGCGAAATGCCTTTGCCCCGGCGGCGCGCGGCGGGCGATAGTCGTCGCATGATCTCGTACCGGAAGGGCGGCGACGCCCTGGCGCGGTGAGCGCCCCCGCGCGGCGCGACGCCGCCGCGAAGACCCCGCAGGCCGCTGTCCACAGCGACCCGCACGACCTGTGGCAGCAGGCGACCCGGATCCGCCAGGAATGGCTCGATCACGCCCTGTCCACGCAGCCGGCTGACCGGGCGACCGCCGAGCGGTCCCTGACCGCCCTCTACGCCCGGGCAGCACGGCCGCGACCTCGGTTCGTCTGGGTCGAATCGCCGGCCGCGGCACGTCCCCTGGTCACCGGCTGGCCCACCCTCGACCAGCTCTACGAACAGGTCCGGGACCCCCGGCCCCGCCGGACACCACCGCTGGTCAGCGACCTCGCCATGATCGCCTCCCGGCTGCGCGGCGCACTGGGCGCGGGCGTCACCCACCCCGATCCGGAACTGTCCCCCGGGCGTACGGGCAGGACCAGGCAGCCCTGGCCCGAACTGGCACCGTCACGTGCGCTCGACAGCGGTGTCCCCCTGGCGGTCGTGTTGCACCAGGGCATCCGTACGGCGTTGCACCGCAGCCTCGCGCACGGGTTCTACCTGCCCGTGCGCGCGGCGCTCGCCGGCGGCGCTGCGGTTCCGGTGTGCTGGTACGGGCAGCAGGACGCGTCCTGGATCGCCTACTACGACGTGCTGCGTCGTCTCGGCCTGGCCGGCTACGGTCCGGACGAGACCGAACACGTCGACGCCTGGGCCGACCTGGCCCGCTCCTGCGGCTGGTGGTGGCCCGGCGAGGACGTCTGCGTCGTGGTGGACCGCCCCCGGGAGGTACGCACCGAGCCGGTCGTCGCCACGGCGCACGACCAGATCCGGTTGCTGCCTCGCGGGGTGTGCTACCGCGACGGCTGGCAACCCCTCCTGAGCAGGTGAGGTGAGCCGACCGCCGGCCGGGACAGGCAGTCCACGGTCCCGGCCTGCCGGTCCGGCCCCCTGCTGCTCATGATCTCCGCGGCCGGTCGGAAGCGGACCGGCCGGCGGGTTCGACGGATGAGACCCACGGCGGTCCGTGTGGCGGGAACACCGGGACGGGGCAGCTGCCGACCGGCCTCCCCGGCAGGCAGGCAGGCGGGGCGAAGGGCTTGACCTGGAGCGCGCTCCAGGTGGCAGGGTCGACGCCGTGGCAGGGGACAGGGCAGTGGCCCGGCTGGTGCTGGGGACGATGAACTACGGCACGACCGTGGACCATGATCGTGCGTTCGCGCTGCTGGACAGGCTCGTGGACGCTGGCGGGGAGTGGATCGACACCGCCAACTGCTACGCGTTCTGGTCCGACCCGGCCGGCGTCGGCGGGCTAGTGAGCGGGTGATCGGGGCGTGGCTCCAGGCGCGTCCGGGCGGGCGCGGGTGAGGATCGCGACGAAGGTCCGGTACGACCCGTTGGTGGCGCACCGCTGGCCCGAGTCCGCCGAGGGACTGTCGGCCGGGGCGGTCGCGGCGGGTGTCGCCGGTAGCCTGTCGCGGCTGGGTGTCGACGCGGTCGATCTGTTGTGGGCGCACGGCGAGGACCGCAGCGTGCCGCTCGCTGAGACCGTCGCCGCCTTCGGTGCGCTCGTCAGCAGGCGGGACGTACACCGGGTCGGGGCGGCGAACCACGCGTCGTGGCGTGTCGAGCAGGCGCGGGGCCCTGGCCCGGGGCCAGGGGGTGGCGCAGTGGTCGGCGGTGCAACTGCGGTATTCGTTGGCGCAACCACGGCCCGGTGCCGTCTTGCCCGATCAGGGCCACAAGCTTCTCGCCGCCGACGATCTCGACTACGCGCGCACCGAGGGCCTGGACGTGTGGGCCTACACCCCGTTGATCAACGGTGGCTACGTCCGTCCTGACAAGCCCCTACCCGAGGCCTACGATCATCCGGGAACGAGTCGGGTCCTCGGTGTGCTCGACGAGGTCGGCGTCGAGACGGGGGCGACGCGTAACCAGGTGGTGCTCGCCTGGCTGCTGCGGCAGGGTGTCCGGCCCATCGTCGGCGTGAGTGACCTCGCGCAGCTCGACGAGGCCGTCGACGCGGTGGACGTGCCGTTGGAGGACGAGCAGATGGCCCGGCTGGCCGACGCTCGCTGAACAGGAACGGAAGGCTCGCGATGAAGGCATCGATGCCTCCGGCGCAGGTGGCCGAACGTACCGGTCTCTCGCTGGACACCCTGCGCTACTACGAACGCGAAGGACTCATCGGCCCGGTCGACCGTGACTCCGGTGGGAAGCGCCGGTACTCCGACGACGACGTGTTCTGGATCGGACTGATCAGCTGCCTGCGTGACGCCGGCCTGGGAATCGCCGACCTGAGGCAGTTCACGTCGATGCTGCGTGAGGGGGATCCGGCGGGTGACCGGGTCGGCTTCCTCGTGCGGCACCGCAGCGAACTGCAACGACGCGTGAGGCAGATCGAAACCGCGATCTCGGTCCTGGACGACAAGATCGTCTACTACAGCGCCGCGGACTGAGGTCGAGCCGCCGCGGACTGAGGTCGAGCGGCCTGGGCGACCGCGGACGCGGCGGATCAGCGGCGGCGGCGGGCCATCCACTGCCAGATGTGGGTGCCGCCGATGCTCGGGTCGTTGCGGGCCAGGTAGATCCAGGAAAAGTGACCGGGGAACTGGTAGCCGTTCCAGACGACGTGGTCGTACAGGGTGACCAGTGATCCCGGGATGAGGTGGTGGGCGTGGACCGTGTTGGTCTCGGGTGGCACCGTGTCGTCGTCGCGCGAGGTGACCAGCCAGGTCGGGGTCTGGATCATCGCCAGTTCCGCGTCGGTGATCAGCGGCGGGCCCGCCGCGCCGAGTGGCTCGACGACGCCGCAGACCGGCACCGACGCGGCGAACAGGTCGGGGTAGGCGACCGTCATCTTCAGGGCCATGTAGCCGCCGTTGCTGCAACCTGCCACGTAGATCCGGTCGGGGTCGACGCGCCTGCGGCGGACGAGGTCATCGACGATCTCGCGGATCAGCGGGGCGAACCGGGGGCCGTCCTCCATCCAGTAGGAGGTGCTCTGCGGAGCGACCACGTACGCGTCGGAGAAGATCCGTTGCGCCTGCGGGGTGGCGAAGCCCAACGCGCCGCGGTTGGCGCGCAGGGTGGTCTCGTTGTCGTAGTAGTCGTCGGGCAGGGAGGCGCCCTCGCCGGCCCCGTGCAGCCAGAGGATCAGCGGCAGCCGACCATGGCGGGGTGGACGCTGCGGGGAGTACAGCCGGTACTTCATGCCCGAGCCTGAGACGTGGTGGCTGAAGGCGTCCACCTCGGGGTTCGACAGTTGCCCCTGCACGAAGCTGGTGATGGTGAGCGGTGGGCCGTGACGCCGGACGAGCGGGGCGTTCTGCGTGATGGTGTAGACGAGGTCCAGCCGGACGTTACGGGCCCTGCTCAGGATGTAGCCGAGGGTGCCGCCGCCGAGTTGGCCTTCGGCGTGCCTCAGTTCCAGCACGATGTTCCCGTGCCGGTCGAGCCGGGCTGCGGTCACCGTGCGGTCCAGGTCGTACTCGCTGAAGATCAGGTCGCCGGGAGCGATCGGGACGGGGCTGGTGGCCTTGGCGTGCACGGTGAACGTGCCCGGGTGGAGCCCGGCGGGATCGATCGGCCCGAGCCGGGCGGTGTCGAGGGTGACCGAGGTGACCTGTTCGCCGCCGTCGAGCGTCGTCGCGTCGAGGGTGAAGCTCACGCTCGTGGGGCGGTGGCCGTGGGCGTGGGCGGCCCCGGGCAGCGCGAGGCCGATGGCCGTGCCGGCGCCCCCGGCCAGGACGGTGCGCCGGCTGACAGACGTTGACATGCGGCCCCCGACACTTACGTAGACGTTCATCGATAGAGGGTCAACCTAGCGCCGCGGAGATCCGCTGGCAACCGGTGCCGACGCGAGTGATCAATCGGCGTACCCCGGGTGTGGTGACGACGCCGCCCCGGCGCTTGTGTCAGAGGGGTGACACAAGCTGTGGAAGTGGCTACCCTTGTATCATTCCGTCGATACAAGGGGGGGTCATGGCTGCTGGTGGGCTCTGTCGAATGGCGGGGATGGCTGTCGGTGTGGGAACCGCCTTCGCCCTGACCCGCACCTACCTGTTCGACCTGGCCCCGGTAGCCTTGGTGCTGGCGGTCCTCCTCGGCGCTCTCGCCGGTGAAGCCGTGACGCCACGACGGGTACGTGGCCGAGGTGCCGCCAGCCTGGTTCCTCGGCGCGTACGCGATTACGCGCCGAGACGTGACGTCATCGTGGCCGCACTGCTCGGAGTCGGCATCGCGGGTTTTGCCAGCTACCCCACCCCCGAACGTCCTGATCATGAGGTCAAGTACTTCGGTACCGCGGCACCGGTGAGCCTTACGAGCACACTGATCGCGCTCGGGGTCACCGCCGCCCTGACCGTCGTGATCGTATGGCTGATCGTTCGTGCTCCGCAGGCGGGCATCAACGAGGCGGATACGGCGACGGACAATGCCTGGCGTCACGATGCCGTACACCGCCTGGTTCACACGTGCACTGCGGTCTTCGCGATCGTGTTCACCGCGCTCGCCTTCTGGTACGCAGATCGCCAGTGGGACTGGCGCGCCGGAGGTTCACCTGCCTGGGGCCTCGCCCTCAGTGTCCTTGCGGGGCTCGGCCTGGCGACGTTCGGCTACTACGCGGGTGCCCTGGTGGTGACCCCGCAACGGCTCCCTGGAAGCGCCCCGACCGATCCTGCCCGCCACGTCGGCGCCGATGGGGTGGCCGGATGACCAGCAGCCCCGCGATTCGGATCAACCCATCCTCGGCGGTGCCTCCGTTCGAGCAGGCCCGCCAGCAGATCGCGGATCTGATCCGGTCGGGAGTGCTTGTGGAAGGACAGCGACTCCCGACGGTCAGGCAGCTCGCCGCCGATCTGGGGCTTGCCAACGGCACCGTGGCTCGCGCATACCAGGAACTTGAGGCAGCTGGCCTGGTCGTCACCAGGCGGGCAGCCGGTACCCGGGTAGCTTCCGCAGCCGTTCTGCAGCCAGCTGCTCGCATCGAAGCTCTGGCCCTGCGGGCCCGCGAGTTCGTCATTGCCGGTCGCCTTCTCGGTGCGGGGGACGACGAACTCACCGCCGCCCTCGCTGCCGCGCTGAGGGCCGACCTGGAGGGTCCAGGTTCGTCGAAATCGGAGGCATCCTTGCCGTAGCCCCGACGACGGGTCGTCGAGCAGGCCCTCGCCCCTGCCGCACTGGTTCTCACGCCTCATCATCCGCTGGGAGATCCGCGACGACATCCACGAAGCGCCTTCCCCACCCTCGCCTGCGCCATCATCTGCCGGGGCCGACTCCGACGCTGAAAGTGTGAGGAGTTGCGAGGTTGACAAGCGGTGTTCGACACCGGCTCTGTCCGTGGGACGACGAATCGTGGACGCCTCACCGTGCAGGGCCGGGGGCGCCAACGGAACGGCCCGTTGCGGTGTCAGGGATTGCGTTTTAGCGTGTGCGATACAGATGAATAGGCGTCGATGGTTAGAGGCGTGGATGCGGGCGGTGGTCGCTGTCGTTGTCGCCAGCCTCACCATGGCCGTCGCCCCGGCCGGGACGGCCAGCGGAGCGGCCCTGGCCGGGACGGCCGGCGGGGCGCCCCTCGCGTGGCGGGCGTGCCCCGGTGTCGATGACACACGCCTGCGCTGTGCCACCGTCGAGGTGCCGCTCGACCACGCGCGGCCGGCCGGCCCCAGGATCGACATCATGATCTCCCGGCTGGCCGCGACCGACCCGGCGCTGCGCCGCGGTCTGCTGGTCACCACGGGTGGCGGACCGGGTGGTGCCGGTGTGCCCGAGCCGCTGAACCTCGCCGCCGTCGTCGATCCGGCGGTGCTCGCCCGGTACGACATCATCGGGTTCGACATGCGCTTCGTCGAACGCAGCACCCCGATCACCTGCGGCCAGCCGGAGGAGGAACCGGGCGGCTACTGGGTGCGCACCGCGACGTACCAGTCCCTGGAGGACACCGCCCGTCGAGGCCCGTGAGTACGCCCGTGCCTGCGCCCGGCACGCCGGTTGGGCGTTGCCGTTCGCCACGACCGCGCAGGCCGCCCGGGACATGGACGCCATCCGGGCAGGCCAACGCCTGCCTGACCGGCACCGTCACCGCCTACCTGGTGCACGGGCAGCTGCCGAGGCGCGACACGGCCTGCTGACGGCGCCTTGCCGGGTCGTCGCGGCGGTGTTCGCCTGCGGTACGTGGCGGAGCGAGCGGGTGCTCCACCAGGCGACCGCCGTTGGCCGTGGCTACGAGGGGAACCGCCGCCACTGCCCCTCGGAGACGACCTCGACGACGCCGTCGGTCACCGTGATGGCCGTCTGATCGTCGATGGCGTACGCCGGACCCGCGATCTCGGCCGCCCATCTCTCGGCATCAGCCATGGTGTTGTCGGGCTCAAGACCCAGGTGCGGGAAGATCGAGAAGTCGACGACTCCCAGTGTGCGGTCGTCGGGCGCGGACTGCCACGCGACGAATTCCGCGCCGATCCGGGGGGTCAGCACCATGCTCCCCGCACTCAGCCCCACCCAGACGGTGTCCGGCAGTGACGGCAGGAGGTCCGCCAGCCCGGAGTGCCGCATCCAGTGGCACAGGTATGCCGCATCGCCGCCGGCCACGAGGATGACGTCGGCGTCCCGCACCCAGGGAACCCACCGCTGCCCGCCGATGCTGGGCAACGCCGTCAGCTCCAGGACCCCCAGCGACTCCCAGCCCAGGCCGCACATGGGCAGCGGCGTGTGACCGGTGATGAAACGCCAGGCCGAGGCTGGCCCGGACATGGGGTTGCCGTACAGCGCCGTGGGGATGCAGAGGGCACTGGAGGCGGCGATCGGTTTGCCCAGTAGGTCGACCAGCGCCTCGTGGATACTCCCGTTCGTGATCCCTGCGGACGTGAGGAGGAGCCGCACGCGTGCCTCCTGTCCGTAGCGCTCACGACTGCCCGCCATGATAGTTGCGCACCATTGGTCGGTGCCCGCAGACGGGTCCGTCCGGAGCAATTTGCCGACGCCATTGTCAGTCATGGGATTTGCAGCGCCCTTGCGGCGACCCCACGCGTCGCTGACCCGGCCCGACGGCCTCGGTGCGCCGCACCGGTTCTTTCGCGACAAACTGGACTAGTTGGGTGTGACCCTTGCCTCATCATCGACCGATCCCTATCTTTAATGGAAAGCGCTTTCCCAACCCAGGTGCTCCCGCTCGAAAGGTGAGATCAGATGAGACGCAAAGTCGCCTCGCGGTGGCTGGCCGGCAGCGCCACCGTGGTCGCAGGCGCCGTCGTCGCGCTGGCGCTACAGATTCCCAGCGCCTCGGCCGCCACGAACCTGAGCCTCGGCGCCGGCGCCGACGGCTCCAGTAAGGCCAGCGGTACCAGCTACGGCAACGTCATCGACGGCAACACCGGCACCTACTGGTCGCCGAGCGGATCGACCGGCACGATCTCGGTCAAGTGGGGCAGCGCCACCACGGTGTCCTCGGCCGTCATCGTGCAGGCCTCGGGCGGCGGCTCGATCAGCGGCTGGCAGCTCAAGAACAACGACACGGGCGCCGTCCTGGCCAGCGGCAGCAGCGCCCCGAGCACCGTCAACTTCTCCTCGACGTCGCTGAAGAAGATCTCCTTCGTCATCACCGGCGCGTCCGGCACCCCGCGGATCGCCGAGTTCGAGACGTACTCCAGCGGCGGGTCGACCCCGACCTCCGGTCCCACCAGCAGTCCGACGTCCGGCCCGACCAGCAATCCGGGCACGCCGACCGGAGCGTGGCCGTCGTCGGCCGGCTCGGTCAGCATCTCCGGCACGGTCAACGTCTCCGGCACGTTCGACGGCGGGATGAAGACCTACTGCTGCATCGGTGACGGTGGGCAGGGCGAGTCGCAGGACCCGATGTTCAAGATCGCCAACGGTGGCACGCTGCAGAACGTCATCCTCGGTTCGCCGGCCGGCGACGGCGTGCACTGTGAAGGCACCTGCACCCTGCGCAACGTGTGGTGGAACGACATCGGTGAGGACGCCGCCACCTTCAAGCAGACCAACGGCGGCACCTCGTACGTCATCGGTGGCGGTGCGCGCAGCGGCAGCGACAAGACCTTCCAGCACAACGGCAACGGCACGGTCAACATCTCCGGCTTCTACCTGAAGGGGTCCGGCAAGCTGTACCGCGGCTGCGGCAACTGCACCACCTCGTACACCCGCCACGTGCGTATCGACAACGTCCTGGTCGACGACATCGACATGCTCGCCGGCATCAACAGCAACTGGAACGACACCGCCACGATCACCCGCGTGGTCGTGATCGGCTCGGCCACCATCTGCGGCAAGTACAAGGGTGTGCCCAAGGGCAGCGAACCCAGCTACCTCGGTGAGGGCTGGAACGACGCCAACTGCAAGGTCAACAGGAGTGACGTCACCTTCCGGTAGTCATCCCGGACGAGGTCCTGCGCAGCGGGGCATCCGCACCAGGCGGGTGCTCCGCTGCGCTGCGGCCGGCCGGCCGGGCGGCCGGGCGGACACCGGGTCCGGCTGGCGCGTCGCCCGCGTCGCGGGCGTACCGGAGAACGCATACGCCACCGACGGTCGTCGGCGGTGACCGCCCGGAACGGACCCGGGCGCATCGCCGTCAGCGCCCGACCCGCTCCGCGCCGCCGGGGTCACGTCAGCAGCGGTAGCGCCCTTTGGCGGACGTCGACGTAGCGCTCGTACACCTCGGGGGTGCCGGCGGCGGTGACCTCCTCGGCCTCCACCGGCCACGGCGGCGGCTCGACGTCGCCGGACAGCGCCCAGGCGGCCTGCCGCGCCGCGCCGAGCGCCACGTACTCGGCGGGGCGCGGCACGCTCACCGGCGCACCGAACAATGCCGGTGCGACCGCCCGCACCGCGCGGGACCGCGCCGCACCGCCGATCAGCAGCACCCGGTCGATCGGGACGTCCTGGGCGCGCAGCGCGTGGAGGGCGTCGGCGATGCCGCCGAGCATGCCCTCCACCGCGGCCCGCGCCAGGTTCGCCGCCGACGCGTTCGCCCGGGTCAGGCCGGCGAGTAGGCCGCGCGCGTCGGGCAGATCGGGGGTGCGTTCCCCGTCCAGGTACGGCAGCAGGGTCAACCCGCCCGCGCCGGGTTGCGCCGCGAGCGCCAGGTCGTCCAACTCCGCCAGTGACCGGCCCAGCAGGTCGGCGACCGTGACCAGCACCCGGGCCGCGTTGAGCGTGCAGACCAGCGGCAGGAACCGGCCGGTCGCGTCGGCGTACCCGGCGACCAGCCCGCTGGCGTCGGCGGTCGGTACGTCGCTGAGCCCGTACACGCACCCCGAGGTGCCCAGCGAGACCACCACGTCACCCGGCCGCAGGTCGACGCCGAGCGCACCGCCCATGGTGTCGCCGGTGCCGGCCGAGAGCAGCGCCCCGGCGGCGGTCTCCCCGACCACCTCGGCCGGCCCGGCGACCCGGGGGAGTGCCACGTCCCGACCGAAGGCGAGCCGCACCAGGTCCTGCCGGTACGCGCCAACGGCCGGTGACCAGTAGCCGGTGCCGGACGCCTCGCCCCGGTCGGTCGTCGGCTCCCCGCCGTCCGCGCGCAGTCGGTGGGTGAGCCAGTCGTGGGGTAGCAGCACCATGCTGGTGCGGTCCGCCAGCTCGGGCTCGGCGTGGGAGAACCAGCGCAGCTTGGTGACCGTGAAGCTGGCCACCGGCACCAGCCCGACGGCGTCGGCCCATGCCTTCGGGCCGCCGAACTCGGTGGTCAGGTCGACGGCGGCACGCGCCGAGCGGGTGTCGTTCCACAGGATGGCGGGGCGCAGCACCTCGCCGGCGTCGTCGAGACAGACCATGCCCTGCTGTTGTCCGGCGACGCCGATCGCGGCGACTCCGTCCAGCAGGCCGGCACTGGCCTGCTCGTACGCGGCCCACCACGACCGTGGGTCGATCTCGGTGCCGTCGGGGTGTGGGGCGCGGCCCGCGCGGAGCACCTCGCCGGTCTCGGCGTCGCAGACCACGACCTTGGTCGACTGGGTCGACGAATCGACCCCGGCGACGAGGGTCCTCGCGTCACCCATGGCGGTGCCTCCGTAGCTCGGGACCCGACCCTACGTCCAGCACCCGGATTAGTTCAATGGCTATGCAAAATTCGGCGTCGCCTTGACCGCTCGCACCGGACGACACTGCCACGGAAACCGGTCAGGAGGTGACCGGTTTCGGTCGGCATGATGCCGGCATGACAACCGATTTTCCCGAGCCCACCCGCATCGCGGTCAACGGTGTGGAACTCGAAGTCTTCGAAGCCGGCCGGCACAACGCAGGCAATCCCGTCGTGCTCTGTCACGGCTGGCCGGAGCACGCCTTCTCCTGGCGTCATCAGGTGCCGGCCCTGGCGGCGGCGGGCTACCACGTGATCGTCCCCAACCAACGGGGCTACGGCAACTCGTCCCGTCCCGCCGACGTGACGGACTACGACATCGCCCAGCTGTCCGGTGACCTCGTCGCCCTCCTCGATCACTACGGCTACCAGGACGCCACCTTCGTCGGCCACGACTGGGGCGCATTCGTCGTCTGGGGCCTGACCCTGCTGCACCCGCACCGGGTCAACGGCGTGGTGGCGCTGAGCGTGCCCTACCAGGAGCGCGGAGAGGTGCCGTGGATCGAGGCTATGGAGGCCGTGCTCGGCCCCGACTTCTACTTCGTGCACTTCAACCGGCAGCCGGGCGTCGCGGACGCCGTGTTCGAGGAGAACCCGTTCCGGTTCCTGCGGAACCTGTACCGGAAGAACGTGCCCCCCGCAGAGCCCCAGCCGGGCAACGCCCTGATCAACCTCGCCAGGGCGGAAACCCCGCCCGGTGAGCCCGTCATGAGCGACGACGAACTGGCGGTCTTCGTCTCCGCCTTCGAGTCGGCAGGGTTCACGGGCGGAATCAACTGGTACCGGAACCTGGACCGCAACTGGCGGCTGCTGGCAGCTGCGGACCCGATCATCCGACAGCCCACCCTCATGATCTACGGCGACCGTGACCCGGTCGCCAGGGCGGAGAGGTTGACGGCATTCGTGCCGAACGTGGACGTGGTCGGTCTGGACTGCGGTCACTGGATCCAACAGGAGAAACCGCAGGAGACGACCGGGACGATCCTGGCGTGGCTGGACCAGCGGGCTGCCGCACCGGCGTACGCCCCGTAGGTCGGCATGGCGGTCCTGCCGCCGATCGAGCTGACGTTGATCACGCGACCCCCGCCGTGCAGGGGCGCGGGCAGGAGTGCCTGGGTGACGGCGACGTGGCCGAACAGGTTGACCTCGAACACCCGCCGCCACTGCGCCATCGGCAGTGCTTCGACCGGCGCGTTCACCGGGATTCCCGCGTTGTTGACCAGCGCGTGCACCGTGCGCGGGTCGTCGCCGACCCGGGCGGCGAGGACCGCCACCTGCTCGGCGTCGGTGATGGCGAGGATGACCGGTTCGACGCCGGTCGTGCGGATGGCGTCGGCGTCGGTGCCGCGTCGCACCCCGGCCAGGACATGAATCCCGCCGGGCAAGTTCGCGGGTGGGTGACGTTCGCCGCGATACCGATCGGCCGTTGGTGATTGGTGGAACCGGGCGGATAGCTTCGAGCTCTCAAGGTGGGCGACGGGCGGAGGATGGATGACGCGTGGCAACGCTGAGTATCGCTACACGAACACGGCGATAATGTCGGTGGCGGCTGTGGAAGCTCCGGTCGTCGTCACCTCTGACCAGTTCGACGAGCAGCTGAGCGAGACCTTCCGGCGGCTGAGGCTGCGCCCACGGATGCTTCAGCGGATCGCCGGCGTCCAGGAGCGGCGCTGGTGGCCGGAGGGTTTCGGGTTTGCCGACGCGGCGGCGACTGCCGGGGCTAAGGCGCTGTCGGAGGCGGGTGTCGACGCGCATGACGTCGGCCTGCTGATCAACACGTCCGTGTCCCGAGCGCATCTGGAGCCATCGACGGCGGTGGCGATCCACCACGCCCTGGACCTGCCGCCGTCGGCCTTGAACTTCGACATCGCCAATGCCTGCCTCGGGTTCGTCAACGGGATCCAGGTCGCCGCCAACATGATCGACGCCGGACAGATCCGGTACGCGCTGATCGTGGCGGGCGAGAGTGCCCGCGAGGCGCAACAGGCGACGATCGAGCGGTTACGCCGGTCCGACTCCACCCGCGACGACGTCCGGGAGCAGTTCGCCACGTTGACCCTCGGATCAGGCGCCGCCGCGATGGTGCTGGCCGCAGCCGACGCCCACCAGGAGGGGCACCGCCTCGTCGGCGGGGTGAGTCGGGCGGCCACGCAACACCACACGCTGTGTGTCGGGGACAGCACGCGGATGCGTACCGACGCGAAGGGTCTGCTCGACGCGGGGGTGGACCTCGCGGCGGCGGCCTGGGCGCGCACCGGGGCGTGGGACTGGCAGAACATGGACCTCTACGTCATGCACCAGGTCTCGGCGGCGCACACGCACGGCGTCGTCAGCCGGCTCGGCCTCGACCCTCGCAAGGTGCCCGAGACGTTCCCGTTGTGGGGGAACGTCGGCCCGGCGTCGCTGCCGCTGACCCTGGCTCACCACGCCGGGTCGCTCAACTCAGGTGACCGGGTGCTGTGTATGGGGGTCGGCTCCGGCCTGAACACGTGTGCCCTGGAGATCGTGTGGTGAGCAATCGAGACACGGTGTCGCCGCTCGGGCTGTCGGGACTGGACAGTTCCTGGTCCCGGTGGGTCACCGCGGTAGACAGTCAGGGCGTGCAGCGCACCTGGCATGTACTGGACACCGCTGCCGAGGCCCCGACCGGTCCGGTCCGACCCGTGGGGACCATCCTGTGCGTGCACGGCAATCCGACCTGGTCGTACCTGTGGCGACACCTGTTGGCCCGGTTCGGGCGGGATGACGCACCGCCGTGGCGGGTGGTCGCCGTGGACCACCTGGACATGGGGTTCTCCGAGCGCACCGGCACCGTACGTGGGCTGGCGCAGCGGATCGACGACCTCACCACGGTCACCGACGCGCTGGGACTGACCGGGCCGGTGGTCACGGTCGGGCACGACTGGGGCGGGTCCATCTCGTTGGGTTGGGCGCTGCGGCACCGTGATCAACTACGCGGTGTCGTGTTGACCAACACCGCGGTGCACCAGCCGAGTGGGTCGCCGGCACCCACGCTGATCCGCCTGGCCCGGCTGCCCGGCGTGCTGCCGGCGGTGACCGTGCGGACCCCGACGTTCCTGCAGGCCACCCTCGCCCTGGCGAACCCGTGGCTGCCGGAGCCGGTGCGAGAGGGCTATCTCGCTCCGTACCGGGGGGCGGACCGGCGGGCGGCGATCGGCGGCTTCGTCGCGGACATCCCACTCGGATCCGACCATTCGAGCTGGCAGGCGCTGCAAGACGTCGCACAGGGTCTGCACACGCTGGCGGAGATCCCGACACTGCTGTTGTGGGGGCCGCGTGACCCGGTCTTCGGCGACGTGCATCTCCGGGACCTGCGCAACCGGTTGCCGCATGCGCGGTTGCACCGGTTCGAAGGTGCCGGTCACCTGCTCCCCGAGGATGCTGATGTCGCCGGTGCGGTGGCTCGGTGGCTGGTTGAACTGGACCATCGGCCCGCCGACCCGACTCCGGCATCCGCACCGGCACCGGCGGTGCCATGGCGTCCGCTGTGGGCGGCGTTGGCCGAGCGCGCCGAGGACCGGTCGGTCGCCCTGGTGGAGCTGGCGAACAACGGCCGGCAGGTCAGCTGGTCCCTGTTGTGGCAGCGGATCCGGGAGATCGGGGCCGGGTTGTCGGCCTCCGGAGTACGCCGCGGTGATCGGGTGGCACTACTCGTACCGCCCGGGGCCGACCTGACCGCCGCCGTCTACGCGTGTCTTCGCATCGGTGCGGTGATCGTGGTGGTCGATCCGGGTCTGGGGCTGGCCGGCATGAGTCGGGCCCTGCGCAGCGCGGACCCCGCGCACCTGGTCGCCGTCGGCCGGGGCCTCGCCGTCGCCCGGGCCATGGGCTGGCCCGGACGGCGTATCGGAGCCGGGCCGGGCGCCGCCGCGTTGGGGGCGTTGACCCTGGGTGGGCTTGCCCGCCTCGGCGCCGACGTCCGGGAACTTCCGGCCGCCCCACAACCGGACGACGACGCGGCCGTGCTGTTCACCTCCGGTTCCACCGGCCCGGCGAAGGGTGTGGTCTACACCCATCGCCAACTCGCCGCGATGCGTGACGCGCTGTTCGAGCTCGGGGTGAACACCGACGCCGGGATCGTGGCGGCTTTCGCGCCGTTCGCACTGTTCGGGCCGGCTCTCGGTGCCCCTTCGGCGATCCCGGACATGAGGGTCACCGCACCAGGGACGTTGACCGCCACCGCTCTCGCCGAGGCGGCAGCCGCGGTCGACGGCTCGGCGGTGTTCGCGTCACCGGCCGCGCTACGCAACGTGGTCGACACCGGCGACGTGTTGGACGACCACCACCGCGCCGCGCTGCAGGGGGTGACATTGCTGCTCAGCGCGGGCGCGCCGGTGCCCGCCGCGCTGCTCACCCGGACGCGGGTGCTGATGCCCGAGGCGCAGCCGCACACCCCCTACGGAATGACCGAGGTTCTCCCGGTCACCGACGTCACCCTCGACGAGATCGTCGACGCCGGGCCGGGCGACGGTGTCTGCGTCGGCCGGCCGTTGCCCGGTGTCCAGGTGGCGATCGCGGCCCTGGACACGACCGGCACGCCTTCCGAGCAACCCGGTTGCCCTCCTGGGCGCACCGGCGAGATCCTGGTCAGGGCCGCCCATGTCAAGGACCGGTACGACGGGCTCTGGCTGACCGAGCGGGACAGCTCCCGCAATCCCGGATGGCACCGCACGGGCGACGTGGGCTACCTGGATTCCGACGGCCGACTGTGGGTGCAGGGTCGGCTTGCCCACGTCCTGGTCACGTCCGACGGCGTGCTCACTCCGGTCGGGACCGAACAGCGAATCGAGTCGTTGCCGCAGATCGCGCGGGCCGCAGTGGTCGGTGTGGGACCACCCGGGGTGGCAAAGGTCGTGGTCATCGCCGAAACCCTGCCCGGGAGCCGCCGTGCCCGAATGGCCAGCCGTGACCTGGCCGCCGCGGTACGCACCGCAGCCGCGACACCGGTCGCGGCCGTGTTGGTGGTCCCGGCCCTGCCCACGGACATCCGCCACAACTCGAAGATCGACCGTACCCGGCTGCGGCACTGGGCGGAACGAGTGCTCGCCGGCGGGGGGTTGCGCCGCCCGTGAAGATCCTCGTCACCGGTGCCAGCGGCATGCTCGGCGGCGCCACCGCCGCGGCTGCGCGGATGCGCGGCGACCACGTCCGCGTCCTGCAACGTCGGCCCAGCGGCCTGGTCGGGGTCGACGAGCACCGCGGCGACATCACCGATCCGGAAGCGGTACGCGCGGCCACCGAAGGAGTCGACGCCGTGGTCCATCTGGCCGCGAAGGTGTCGATGACCGGGCCGTGGCAACACTTCGCGCACACCAACATCGGTGGTACGGCCACCCTGCTCGCCGCCGCCCGGGCAGCCGGCGTGCCGCGATTCGTGCACGTGTCCTCGCCGTCGGTGGCCCACCACGGCACCGGCCTGGCCGGCGTCGGCGCCGGCACCGCCGACCCGGACCGTGCCCGGGGCCACTACGCCCGGAGCAAGGCCTCGGCGGAGTTGCTCGCGCTGGCCGCCGACTCGCCCGACTTCGCCGTGGTGGCGATCCGCCCCCACCTGGTCTGGGGGCCGGGCGACACCCAGTTGGTGGGTCGGATCGTCGAGCGGGCCCGGGGCAACCGGCTGGCACTGGTAGGCCGGGGAACCGCCCTGATCGACACGACGTACGTCAGTAACGCCGCCGACGCCCTCGTCGCCGCGATCGACCGGGCCCCCGAGGCCGGCGTACACGGACAGGCCTTTGTCGTGACGAACGGTGAACCGCGGACGGTGCACGAGCTCGTCGACCGGATCTGCGTCGCCGCCGGTACGGCGTCACCGAGGCTCCGGGTGCCGGTGGCCGTGGCAAAGGCCGGCGGCGCCGTGGTGGAGCGGCTCTGGTCGGCGCTTCGGCGCACCGAGGAACCGCCCATGACCCGGTTCCTGGCCGAGCAGTTGTCCACCGCCCACTGGTTCGACCAACGCCGAACCCGAGAGGCACTGGGCTGGTCACCGCAGGTGACGCTTGAGGAAGGCTTCGTTCGGCTGGCCATGGCGTACCGGAGCACGGTCCCCGTCCCCGCAGCCACTGGCGGGGACTGAGCGCGGCACCGCCGACCACGCCGGTGGCGACACCGCGCATGCCGGGACCGCGCCGCTCGTGGTGCCGTCACTTTTCGTAGTCACAGTCATGCTTGTTGTGCACCGGTGCCGGCCTGCTCCCTCGTGGTGGGTCGCTGGCGTCTGACGGGTGGCCTACGTGCGGTGCCCGGGCAGGGACTCCGACGCGAGAAGGGCGAGCAGCTTCTCGATTCGTTCGGTGCCCGGCTGGTGGCCGGTCAGGGTGTGCGACTGGGCCGCCAGCCCGGCGCTGCGCCGGGCGGCGACCACGTCACCGGCCGAGTACTCGGCTGCGGCGCGGGCGGCGAGCGCCCGGCCTTCGAGCAGCCGATAGCCGCACTGCCGCGTGATGGACAGCGCCGCATGGCACCAGGAGGGTGCCGCAGGCTCGTCGATTTCGGCGAGGCTGACGGTGATGTCGGCCTCGATGTACCGATCCGCGGTGGTGCGCGCGGTTCGCAGGGCATCCAACAGGGTGCCGGGTTTCCGCTCGACGACGCCCAGGATGTGGAGAGCGAGCGCTTCGACCCGGGGCTCGACCGGTGCGCGCGCCATGTCGAGTGCCTGCCGGGCGAGGCTGGCCGCGTGCGGATGGTCGCCACGGTCGCAGTGGACCCGAGCCAGCGCACACAGGGTGGTGGCACGGCCCCGGCTGCCCGTCTGCTCATGGAGTTCCAGCGCCTCGGTCAGTGTCCGTAGTGCATCGTCGGACCGGCCGAGAAGGTGGTAGACGACGCCCAGGTTGCTCAGGATGAGGGCCCGGCTGGAGGTTGCCCCACCCTGGTGTGCCAGGGTGAGTGCCGCGTGGTGATGGTCTGCGGCCTCGCGGAGCCGTCCGAGGTCGGCGCAGACCAGTCCGAGGTTGTTGTGGTTGACGGCGACGCCTGCGGTCCGGCCGTTGCGCCGGTTGAACTCCAGCGCCCGCTCCATGACCCGTAGGGCTTCACCCGGCTGGCCGGTCATCCGGAAGACCGGTCCCAGGTTGCCCAGCGCGGCCGCCTCGCCGTCGCGCCACCCTGAACGGTTCGCGGCGAGTAGCGCCAGCTGGTAGTCGTCGATCGCCTCGGGGAACCGTTCCAGCCGCCAGTGCAGGGCGGCGAGACTCAGCCGGGCCGCCGCCTCGGCCTGCTCGTGCCGGTCGGCCCGGGCCGCGGAAAGACCGATCCTCGCGACCTCGGACCATTGCGTGGTGTGCATCCCCAGCCACAGGTAGCCGCGTAGCGCGTCCGCCAGCGACCAGGCGAAGGTGTGCAGTTCCTGGTGCGCGGCATGGCGTGTCACGGCGACGAGGTTGTGCCGGTGTGCGTCGAGCCAGGCGAGAGCGTCGACATGGGCGGCGAATCGCATCGGTGGACCGGTGGGCGCAGCTAGCTGCGTGGGTACGCGCAACACCTGTGGATACAGCCGATCGGCTGCGGCGTACACGCTGAAGAGGTACCAGGACAGCAGGTCGACGAGTCTGTCCCGGTTGTCCTCGACCGCCGCCAGTTCGGTCACGTACCGGCCGAGCAGGTCGTGGGTGCCGAAGTGGCCCGGCGTGCGCTCCTGCGCCAGGTGCGCGTCGGCGATCCGGGCGAGCATGTCCGCCGCCTCGCCGGTTTCGCACCGCAGCATCGCGGCGGCCGACTCCGCTGTCACGTCGCAGCCGGGCACCAGGCCGAACAGCCGGAAGAGCCGCTGGAGTCGCGGTGGCAGAGTCCGGTAGGAGACGGCGAACGCCGAACGCACCGCGACCTGCTCGTCGTCACGGACGGTCAGCACGGTCAGCGGGTCGCCCGCGCGAAGCCGCGCCAGGTACCCGCTGACCATCTCGTGCGGGCGGGCGTGCAGGTCTGCTGCGGCGATACGCAGGGCCAGCGGCAGGTGTGCGCAGTCACGGGCCAGTTCCGCGAGAGCGTCCCGCTGCTCGACGACCCGTTCCGCGCCGATGACGCGGATCAACAGTTCGGTGGCCTCCTGCGGCGCGAGCACGTCCAACGACAGCCGCTGCGCGTCGTGCCGGGCGGCCAGCCCGCCGAGGCGATCACGGCTGGTCACGATCACCAGGCAGCCGGCGCCGCCGGGCAACAGCGGCCGTACGTGCGCGGTGTCGCGGGCGTTGTCCAGCAGGATCAGCATCCGCCGGTCGGCGAGCACGCTGCGGTAGAGATCCGTCGCCTCGTCGACGTCGTCGGGCACCCGGGCGGGCGGCACACCGAGCGCGCGAAGGCAGCGCGACACCGCCTCCAGCGGTGCTGTCGCCGCTCCGGGCGAGTAACCGCGCAGGTCCAGGAAGAGCTGCCCGTCGCCGAAGAGTGGCCGTACCTGGTGCGCCCACCGGACCGCCAGCGCCGTCTTGCCCACCCCGGCCGTCCCGATGATCGCGACGACCGCCAGGGCGCCGCTTTCCCGGGCCTGGTCCAGCATCGTGTCCATCGCGGCGAGTGCGTCGCCGCGACCGGTGAAGGTGGACAGGCCGGCGGGCAGTTGGGCGGGACGCGGAGCGGATCCGGGTTCCCGGACCGGTGGTGCGGGTCTGTTCGGCGGAAACTGTTGCCGCAGCACCCGTACGTGGGCCTCCGCGAGCAGTGCTCCCGGCTCGATGCCCAGCTCGTCGGCGAGGAGGCGGCGGATCCGCTCGAACACCCGCAGCGCCTCGGCCCGGTGTCCCGATCCGGCCAGTGCCGTCATCAGCCGCACGGCGAGGCCCTCGTGCCACGGGTTCCCGGTGACCAGCTCGCGCAGCGGCGCCACCACGGCGGCGTGTCGACCGAGTGCGAACTCGGCGTCGAACAGGTCCTCGGACGCGGCAAGCCGCTTGTCGTGCAGGGCGGCGGCGGCCGCCGGTACGAAAGCGCCGGACGCCCCGGCGAGTGCCGGGCCACGCCACAGCGCCAACGCCTGCCGTAACAGAATGGTGGCCCGTTCGTGCTCGCCGGAGTCGGCATACCGACGGGCAGCTTCGGTCAGCCCGGAGAAGACCACCACGTCCAGGTCGTCGCCGGCCAACTCAAGGCGGTATCCGCCGGAATCGGAATAGATGGTCTCGGGTATCCCGGCCGCACGGGTCAGTTGTCGCAACCGGGAGACACAGACCTGGACCTGCGCTCGTGCGCGGGTGGGGAGAGCTCCGCCCCACAGCGCCTCGGTCAACTGCTCCGCCGACACCACCACGTTGGCATTGAGCAACAGGAACGCCAGCACAGCGCGTTGTTGGGGTCGTCCCAGCGGCACTCGCCCGCCCCGCACCACGGCCTCGACCGGGCCGAGCAAGCGCCATGTCATCCAGCCCCCACATTGATGTATCGAACTCGATTCTATGTGTCGCCTCCAGGGCGGCTATCGGATGGCTAGCCGATGGCAAGCCGGGCCGCGCAGCCTGATGGAGCCGGGCGGACGGTCCGGAACCTGGGGTAAAGGAGCTTCAATGAGACGAAGAATCCGCGCGGCTCTCCTCGCGGTGACGACACTCAGCATGGTCGTCGCGTCGGTCGGGGTCGCGCAGGCCGACGAGTCGTCGCAGCCAGCGCAGTCGTCACTGCGCGACGCACGGGCCGCCGCAGCCGCGTCGGGCGGGCTGAGCCACGCCGCGAAGGGCGGGATCGGCATCGCCGCGACGTGGTTCACCGGCACCCTCGCCGCCGGCGGCACACAGGGCTGGACCTGGACCAACGCCCCGGCCGACGCCGCCTACGTGGTCGGCTACAACCCGGTCGGCGCGACCACCTCGGCCACGTGCCAGTTCGAGACGATCAACAGCCGGTACGTCCAACTGCCCAGTGGGGAGCGGCAGTACCAGTTCACCCTCAAGAACGTCGGCTCGATCGCCTGTGGTGCGACGGTGCAACTCACGGCGGTGACCAGTACGTTCCTCGGCTCGACCGGCGGCGTCAGCCCGGGTGGCACCCAGACGAGCCTGTGGAACGTCCCCTGGAACACCATCTGGGTGCCCGCTCTGAACCCGAGCGGCGCCACGAGTTCGGCGGCCTGCCAGTTCCAGGTGTCGCGCATCTGGACCGTGCAGCCGGGCAGCTCGCTCCGGCAGATCTGGGTGGAGGCCAAGAACGTAGGGAGCATCACTTGCCAGGCCGACATCCGGCTCGGCTCCACCACCGTCGGCTCGCAGTTCTCCATGGCGACCGTGGGCCCCGGCAGCACCTGGTCCACGACCTGGAACAACGCCAATCCCGTCACCTCGGCCTACGTGGTCGGTCCGTCGCCCCAGGGCAGCTTCCCCACCTACTGCCAGTTCGAGGTCACGCGCCTGGTCTACATCCAGCGCATCAACGGTGACGGATCCTCTCAGCGTCAGCTCGCGATGTGGTTCAAGAACCTCAGCACACTGTCCTGCGGAGGGACCGCCTACCTGCAGACCATCGCTGCCTGATTCCGCACCCGTCCCCGCGGTCACCGCGCGACAACCACCGTTGTCGCGCGGTGGCCGCGCCCTTCACGCCGCCACCCCTGGCCGGGACCCGCAGCTCCCTGGCCGGGTTGCCGGCTCCGGGCCCGGACATCAGATCATCACCGGGTGGACGAGCGGCGGTTCGGCGGCCGTCGACGTCAGACACAGATCGGTTCTGCGGCGGCGGAGCGGTCGTCACGAGTGACGACGGCTCCGATCGCGCAGAGCCGGTCGGTGGGGTCGGCGCGGACGATCAGGGTGGTGAAGGCCGACTTCACATCGGGTTCCACGGCTTCCTGGCGGGTATCCCCGTGCGGGTCGGACCTGCGGTAGATGGCGACCTCGACGTGGTTGCCCAGCGGGCTGTCGTCTGCTCGGGTGATTCGGGCCCACGCGGCCCGACACCTGACCGAGAACACGATCTCCAGCAGGAACTCCGGGTTCTTGTTCGTGCTCGTCGCGACCTTCGCGTCGTCCAGGCACGGCGTGTCCAGCGGGTTGTCACCGGTCGCTGCCGGTGCGGAGGTCGGCTTCGTTGCCGTGGCGGTGGCCGGCTCAGACGTCGAGACACGGTGTACGACGAACCCGGTCACGACATTGGTGCTCAGCAGTGTGACCGCGACCGCTGCCCACCACCGCCATCGAGGTTGTCCAGGTGGTCGACTGGTGAACTCCGCAGCGTTCTGCTCGCCGGCTGGCGTGACCAGCGCCGTACGACGAGCCACCCACCGTTCGATTTCCGCGTGGTCGACGCCGAGGGCGGTCAGGTAGCCGCGTACCGCCAACTCGGAGGGCAGCGCTTCGAGTTTCGCGACCTTGTGCAGGGTGCTCTTACTGACCCGTACACCGTTCATTCTGGCGCGGTGGACCATCGCGTCCCATGTGGGCGGCACCTCACGGTCGTCGCGCAGCCTGCGTAGGTCACCCACGAAACGGTCAACCGAGTCGCCCCGGTCCTGCCGATCCGACTCCTGCTTCACCACACCCCCCGCCCGCGACGGATTCGCCACCGCCGGACCAGTGTGGCGTAATCGCGGTCTATTCCTCCATCTCCCTGGTGGATGGACGACTGAACGGGTGCAGTTCGGGGTGTCCGGGACGTACCGCCGTCGGCAGTTCGCTCGCATGGTGGCGTCGCCTCGGACATCCCACGATCCGCCGCTGCGGCGCGGATCATAATTGGTGAGGAGAAACCCGATGAGTACAACGTCCACGGTCGAACGACCCCGTCGATTCGGCAGAGCCCTGCTGGCGGCTGTCACCGCGATCCTGGCCGCCGGCACGATCATTCTCACGGGCGCGGCTCCGGCGCAGGCGACGGACTCCGGTGGTGATGGCAGCCCCACCGGTTGCTCGCAGACCAGCACTGTCGCCACCGTGCCCATCCACGGTTCGCGGGGCGCCCTCGCGGGCAAGGCGATCGGGGAACTTCAGCTGCGTTGGTCGTGGTCCTGCCACGGAAACTGGTCGCGGGTCGTCCTGTACGGCGGAATGTACTCGAACCCGGTGACCGTGGAACAGGTCGTCGAATCGGAGGGCCGCAGGGCGAGCGCGTACGACCCCAATCTGCTGACGGGCGCCGGTGGAACAAGTGCCTGGTCACCTTATATTCGGCTGGCGAACTCGCAGAGCACGGCGTGCGTGCAGGCGTGGCTGTCATCGGACTTCGGCACGCTCAATTACCACACCAACGGTGCGCGCTTGTGCGTCTGACGTCGTGAGCCTCCGACCCGGCGTCCGTCACCGCGCATGCGGGTGGCACGCCGGGTCGGAGGCTGTCGGATGGGCCCGTCGATCTGATCCACCTCCGACGTGCCGTCCGGTCCGCGCCGGATGCGCGCGCCGGGCCGGTCGACCCGCGATGATGGTTGCGTGAAGGCGATCTACTCCGACGACGGCGATCCGGCGGTGGACCCCGGGGCGGTGCCCGGTCTGCGCCCCGTGACCGACGGGGCGACCGACGCCACGTCCCGCACGCTCGAGGTCGACGGGGAGACCTTCGTTCTCCGCCCGAACGGGCTCGGCGGCACCGACTACGCCTGGCTCAGCGGGCCGAACCCTGGCTACGGCTTCGGTGTGGGCCCGACGGCGGACCTGTCGGCTGACGAGCACACCAAGAACATCCGTGACTTCCTGGACACCGTCGACCCGAGCACCGGATACCTGGCAGACGACTGAGCAGCGGGACGGTCGACGGTCCAGCTCGTGACGCGGGGCCGGCGATGTCCTAGGATGCTTTACGGGGGGTGACGAGCCTCGCTGCGCTCAGGGTGTCACCACCCCGCCCGTCACGTGGGGCCGCCGCCGGCCGGCGCCGGGTGCGGTGGCAGACCCAGGTTCCGTACCCGGAAGACTGTGGCATTGAGCCACATCAGCGGCTGGATCAGCAGGTCGACGCCGATCAGAAAGCAGAGCGTCCCCACCCCGGCCGGCCCGCCCATCAGCCACCCGGTTGCGAGCAGGGTCAGTTCTAGCGCGCCCTTGGCCAGCCAGAACGGCCACCGCCAGCGCTGCACCATGGCGATCGCGAGAAGGTCCATCGCCCGGATGCCGAACCCGCTCATGATGATCAGCGCCGAACCGTACGCACAGCATGCGGTGCCGGCGGCTAGCAACGTCGCCGCGGGTGCCGGGGCGAGGCGAACCGGGTCGAGGATCAGCAGCCCGTCGATGGCGCTGCCGCAGAGGAAGAACGTCAGCATGGGGGAGAGCACCGGTCGGCGACGGGTCCACACGGCGACGATGGACACGCAGGTGACCGCGACGGCGGCCTGGGCGATACCGATCGTCCCGGGTACGTGGCGCAGCAGGCCGAGCGCGAACGTGTCGAGCGGATCCGTGCCGAGGTGCGAGACGATGAAGAAATACGCGCCCAGCGAAAAGAAGAAGCAGCCGATGAGATAGGGAAAGGCTTTGTCGACGGCAGGGCGAACAGGGGCGGCAGGCATCCAGGTCTCCGATTGTCGGGGGCCGTCTGCCTGATGGGGCGGTTCGTGACGTCGGGAGCAGGCGTCCGGCACGTCGGGAGTGCGCGCATCCAGGTGGCGGTGGCCCCTGCCGGAGCCGGCACGCAGCTGTCGCGCGCTGATCGGTCGAGCATGGTCGCGATGGGCGATAACGTCGGAGCGTGTTCGCGTGGTCCGAATTCTGCCGCACAGCTTGGCTTGATCGCCATCAATGTCTTAGTCGTATTCGACCGCGCGGGACGCCGGATGGGCCCGTGTTCGGCCGACCCTGGCGCCCACCCCTGGTGACCAGCGGTGGTCACCAGGGGTGAGAGATGCATCACACAGGGTTCGTGGCCACCGTGACCTCGGCACCGTCGCACGGTGAACGGCCGGCGCGGCGACCCCCTGACGCCGCGCCGGCCGGGTGCGGGCCCGACGGTGCCCGACCGACCGTTGGTCGGCCCGCCCGCGACCTACCCGTCCAGGTGTCCGGTGTGGGCCAGCCGGTGGTACCAGTGGGCGCTGTCCTTCCAGAGGCGTTCCTGGGTGTCGTAGTCGACGCGGATGATGCCGAAGCGGCGGTCGTAGCCGTAGCCCCACTCGAAGTTGTCCAGCAGCGACCAGACGAAGTAACCCCGCACGTCCACGCCCTGCGCGCGGGCGTCGGCCACCGCGCCGATGTGCCGGCGCAGGTAATCGATGCGCCGGTCGTCGTGGACCCGCCCGTCCGCCGCGACCACGTCGTCGAACGCTGCGCCGTTCTCGGTGATCATCAACGGTTGGCCCGGGTAGTCGTGCCGCAGCCGCAGCAGCAGCTCGGTGAAGGCCGGTGGGTCGATGTTCCACCCCATCGCCGTGTACGGGCCGGGTTGCGGCAGGAAGTCGACGTCCTCGGCACCCACCCACGGCGAGTGGGTCGACGCGCCGTGCCCGTCGGCATCGGAGCGGGCCGAGTGTCCGTCCCAGGCGCGGACCAGGGTGCTGGAGTAGTAGTTGACCCCGAGCACGTCCAACGGCACCGCGATCAGCTTCTCGTCACCGGAGCGCACGAACGACCAGTCGGTGACGGCGGCGGTGTCGGCCAGCAGGTCGGCCGGGTACGCCCCGTCCAGCATCGGGCCGAGGAACGCCCGGTTCGCCAACGCGTCGATCCGCCGGACCGCGTCGCGGTCGGCATCCGACCCGGACGCGCCCCGCACGACGTGCAGGTTGAGCGTCACCGACAGCTCGGCGCTCGGCACCAGCTCCCGCACCACCCGCCCGGCCAGGCCGTGCGCGAGGTTGAGGTGGTGCACCGCCGCCAGCGCCGCCGCCGGTTCGGTGCGACCGGGCGCGTGCACGCCGGAGCCGTACCCCAGGTAGGCCGAGCACCACGGTTCGTTGAGCGTGGTCCAGGTGTGCACCCGGTCGCCGAGCGCGCCGACGATCCCCGAGGCGTACTCCTCGAAGCGCAGCGCCGTGTCCCGCGCCGGCCACCCGCCGGCGTCCTCCAACTCCTGCGGCAGGTCCCAGTGGTACATGGTGGCGACCGGCCGGATGCCGCGCTCCAACAGGCCGTCGACCAGCCGCGCGTAGAAGTCCAGGCCGGCCGGGTTGAACCGGCCGGAACCGCCCGGCTGCACCCGGGGCCAGGAGATCGAGAAACGGTACGCGGACAACCCCAGCCCGGCGATGTGGTCGAGATCCTGCGGCCACCGGTGGTAGTGGTCGGCGGCCACGTCGCCGGTGTCGCCGTTCAACGTACGCCCGGGGGTGTGGCTGTAGGTGTCCCAGATGGACCGCCCCCGGCCGTCCTCGGTGGCCGCGCCCTCGATCTGGTACGCCGCCGTGGCCGACCCCCAGACGAAGCTCTCCGGGAAGTTGCGTGCCGTCATCGTCCCGCCCTCTCCGCGCCGACCACCACGCAGTGGTAGGCCGACGATTCGCCCGCCACCAGCTCGGCGGTGGCCACCCCGTCACGGAAACCCACCTCGAACTGCGCACCCGGGCCCCCGTCGGGCGACGGGATGCGCACCCGGTGCCGTTGCCCCTCGGCCGGTGCGTAGAGCCGCAGCTGCACCCCGTCGGCCCAGTCGTAGTCGGGCCGGTCGCAGCGCGCCCCGAACCCGATGACCGCGCCGGGGCGGGCGAGCACCGGCAGACTGTCGTACTCGTGTTTCTCGGTCACCCACGCCGGGCCGGTGAGCTGCGCGCCGGTGACCAGGTGGGTCCACGTGCCGGCGGGTACGTAGAAGGTGACCTGCCCGTCGGCGCTGAGCACCGGTGCGACCAGCACGTCCGGGCCGAGCATGTACTGCCGGTCGAGGTGCGCCACGGCCGGGTCGTCCGGGAACTCCACGATCATCGGGCGCATCATCGGGATGCCGTCGCGGTGCGCCTCCTCGGCCGTCGCCGCCAGGTACGGCATGAGGCCGAGCTTGAGCCGGGTGAAGTGGCGCAGCACCTCCACGGCCTCCTCGTCGTACGCCCACGGCACCCGGTATGAGCCGGAGCCGTGCAACCGCGAGTGCGACGACAGCAGGCCGAACGCGATCCACCGCTTGAACACCGCCGGGTCGGGGGTGCCCTCGAAGCCGCCGATGTCGTGACTCCAGTAGCCGAAGCCGGACGACGCCAGGGACAGCCCGCCGCGCAGCGACTCGGCCATCGCGACGAACGTCGACTCGCAGTCGCCGCCCCAGTGCACCGGGAACTGCTGGCCGCCGGTGGTGGCGGAGCGGGCGAACACCACCGCCTCACCCTCGCCGCGTTCGGTCTCCAGCAGCTCGAAGACCGCCCGGTTGTAGAGGTAGGAGTAGTAGTTGTGCATGCGCTGCGGGTCCGACCCGTCGTGCCACACCACGTCGGTCGGGATGCGCTCGCCGAAGTCGGTCTTGAAGCAGTCGACGCCCATGTCCAGCAGCGACTTGAGCTTGCCGGTGAACCAGGCCACCGCGTCGGGGTTGGTGAAGTCGACGAGCGCCATGCCGGCCTGCCACTTGTCCCACTGCCACACCGACCCGTCCGGGTTGCGTACCAGGTAGCCGGCCTCGCGGCCCTCCTCGAACAGGTACGACCGCTGCGCGATGTACGGATTGATCCACACGCAGACCTTCAGGCCCCGCTCGTGCAGCCGGCGCAGCATCCCCTCCGGGTCGGGGAAGGTCGCCGGGTCCCACACGAAGTCGACCCAGTGGAACTGGCGCATCCAGAAGCAGTCGAAGTGGAACACCGACAGCGGCAGGTCCCGTTCGGCCATCCCGTCGACGAACTCGGTCACCGTCTTCTCGTCGTACGACGTGGTGAACGACGTGGACAGCCACAGCCCGTACGACCAGGCGGGCACCCGGGCCGGTCGGCCGGTCAGCGCCGTGTAGCGGCGCAGCACGTCCTTCGGGGTGGGCCCGTCGATGACGTGGTAGGTGAGCGACTGGCCCTCGACGCTGAACTGGGTCTGCGCGACGACCTCCGAACCGACCTCGAACGACACGTGCTCCGGGTGGTCCACGAACACCCCGTAGCCGGCGCTGCTGAGATAGAACGGCACGTTCTTGTACGCCTGCTCGCTGGCGGTGCCGCCGTCGGCGTTCCAGATGTCGACCGTCTGACCGTTCTTCACGAACGGGCCGAACCGTTCGCCCAACCCGTACACCGTCTCGCCGACGCCGAGCGCGAGCCGTTCGTGCACGTACCGGCGGCCCTCGCCGTCGGTGGCGATGCCGACGCTGCGTGCGGTGGACGCGGTGACCAGCCGGTCGCCGTGCCGGAACTCGACCCGCCAGCCGTCGACCAGCGCGACCCGGACGGTCAGCTCGCCGGTGGTCAGCGACGCGCTGAGTCCGGTGATGTCGACGGTGACCGGGTGGGTGTGGTCGGTGCTGACCCCGAAGTGGGGTTCGCGGGGCAGCCCGCCGCTGTGGTGGCCGATGGTGACCCCGACGACGCCGGGCGCGGGGGAGAAGAAGCGGGCGGTGACGACGGGCCGGTTCAGCGTGTCGCCCCGGCCGTTGATCTGCCCGGACGGGGCGAAGACGGTGAAGCCGCGCTCGTCCGGCTCGACCGATTCGACCGTGCCGGGGCGCAGCACGCTGACCCCCGGACGCAGTTGCCAGTACCCGTCGGTGAACTTCACTTCTCGGCTCCTGCCGTGATGCCGCGCGCGAGGGTGCGCTGGAAGATGAGGAAGAACAGGATGGCCGGCACCAGGCTGATCAGCGCACCGGCGTTGGTCGTCGGGGCGTCCATCAGCCGGTCGCCCTGCAACGATGCGAGGGCGACCGGGATGGTCTGGGTCTGGTTGTCGATCAACATGACCAGCGGGATGAGGAACTCGTTCCAGGTCCAGATGAAGAAGAAGATGAGCAGGACGGCGAGGGTGGGCCGCAGGTTGGGAAAGACCACCCGCCACAGCACCGTCCACTTCCCGGCGCCGTCGAGCGCCGCGGCCTCCAGCAGCGCGCGGGGGAACGTGCCCAGCACCGAGGCGAGCAGGTACGTGCCGAACGCGCTCTGGATGACGGTGAAGATGATGATCACCGACAGCCGGGTGTTGTAGAGGCCGATCTCCTTGGCGACGTAGTACAGCGGATAGATCAACGCCTCCTGCGGCAGCATGTTGGCCAGCAGGAACAGCCCGACGATCCACAGCCGGCCGCGGACCCGGCCGATGCCCAGGGCGTACGCGTTGAGCAGCGACACGATGACGCCGAACACCGCCACCGACCCGGCGATGAGCGTCGAGTTCCACAGCTTGAGCGGGAAGTTCACCTCCGACCAGTACGTCCGCAGGCCCTGGGTGTAGAACTGCGTCGGCCAGCTCAACGGGCCGCCCGACGAGTAGTCACCGGGCGACTTGAACGCGTTGAGCAGCATGAACGCGAACGGCACCAGCATGACCAGCGCGCCGACGGTGACGCCGGCGAGCACCACCCAGCGGCTGAGGCCCCGGTGGTGCCGGTCGCGCACCTTCGGGCGGATCGGGACCTTGGTGATCGTCGCGGTCATCTCAGATCCCCCGGTCCCGGCGTTCGCTGCGGGCCTGCACCCCGATGAAGACCACGGCCACCACCACGATTATCACGGTGAGCACGGTGGAGATCGCCGAGCCGTACCCGACCTGGAGCTTCTTGAAGAACGTGTAGTAGGCGAAGTACGACGGCACGTTGGTGGCGTTCTCCGGGCCGCCCCGGGTCAGCGCGTAGATCGGCCCGAACACCTTCAGAGCGGCGATGGTGCAGGTCAGGGCGACCACGAAGGTCTCCGGCCGGATCTGCGCCAGGGTGATCGCCCGGAACCGGTGCAGCCAGTTCGCCCCGTCGACCTCGGCCGCCTCGTACAGCTCCGGGTCGACCCGCTGCAACGCCGCCATGAACACGACCACCGGGTAGCCGATCTGCACCCAGATCATCACCGCCATCACCGCCGGCAGCGCGGTGTCCGGGTCGCCCAACCAGTCGTGGCGCAGCGCCCCGAGACCGATCGCGTCGAGCGTGCTGTTGAACGCGCCGTCGGGGCGCAGGATCCAGCCCCAGACGATGCCGGCGACCACCACGGGCAGCACCTGCGGCAGATAGAACGCGGCCCGCAACGCCGCCGCCGTCCGGGGCCGGAACCGTCGCCCGACGACGTCGAAGAGCACCGAGGCGAGCAGCAGCCCGACCAGGGTCGGCACCACCACCATCGCGACGATCATCGCCACGGTGTTGCGGAACGATGCCCAGAACACCTCGTCGTGCAGCAACCGCTGGTAGTTGTCCAGGCCGACGAAGGTGGGGTCGCCGACGCCTGACCACCGGGTCAGCGACAGGTAGCCGGTGCCGACCAGTGGCACGCCGATGACCAGGATGAACAGCACCGCTCCGGGGAGCAGGTAGAGCCAGTACGCCGCGTCGCGGCCACGCGGTCGACGGCGGGACGCAGGCGCAGGCGTGGGGGTGGGGGTGGGGGTCGCCGCCGGTGGTGTGCCGGCGACGGTGTCGGGGACTGCCATGCAGGATCCTTCCCGGCAGGGCGGGCGGGCGTGCCGGTCGTACCGGGCACGCCCGCCGCTCGCCGTGTCACTTGCCGGTGATCTCCTTGACGCCGTCGGCGTACGGCTTGGCGATCGTGTCGAGCACCTGGTCGGGGGACTTGGATCCGTTGATCAGCGCCTGGAACCCGCCGACCAGCACGTCGTAGTAACCGGGCACCGGCCAGTCCGGGTAGAAGGCCAGGCCGTCCTGCTTGCTGACCGTGTTGAAGTCCTCGATGAGCTTGCGGTCCTTCGGGTCGGCGATCTTGGCGGGGTCGCCGGCCACCGGGATGCCACCGTTGTTGCCGATCAGGTCCTGGACCTCAGGGCGCAGGGTGATGTCGATGAAGTCGTACGCCAGGCTCTTGGCCTTGCTGTTGGTCGGGACGACCCAGATGTTGCCGGACGAGCCGGCGTTGAGGGTGTTGCCCGGGAACAGGAAGGTGTCCCAGTTGGCCTTCATCTCGGCCTTGAACCGGCCGTACCACCAGCTGCCCGAGACGATCATCGGGGTCTTGCCCGCGATGAAGGCGGTACCCATGTCCTCGGCCTTGAGGCTCGACGAGTCCTTGGCGACGTAGCCCTTGCGCACCCAGTCGGCGAAGGTGTCCGCGCCGTACTTCAGCGGGTCGGCGCGGAAGTCGACCGGGTTCTTGTAGAGCTGGTAGTTGTCGACGAACTGCCGGTCGGCCTTTGCCAGGGCCAACTGGTAGAACAGCTGCCCGGCCGGGTATTCCGCGCCGGCCATGCCCAGCGGGGTGATGCCCTTGCCGACGAAGGTGTCCATCGCGGCGGTCAGCTCCGCCATGGTGGTGGGCACCGTGACGCCGTTACGGTCGAACAGGTCCTTGTTGTAGTAGACCGTGACGTACTCCCCGTAGTTCGGCACGCCGAACCAGTTGCCCGAGCCCATCACGCCCTTGTCGCTGTACCGCGCGGTGGTCTGGAGGCTGGGGCTGAGCTTGCCGGCCCAACCGCGCTTCTCGGCCTCGCCGCTGAGGTCGGTGAGCAGTCCCTGCGACGACAGCAGGCCGGCCGTCGCGTTGCCCTTGTTGTACTCCATGATGTCCGGACCCTCGGACGAGTTGATGATCATGCCGGCGTTCTGCTGGATCTGCTCGAACGCCTTGCGCTCGAAGCGCACCTCGACGCCCGGGTGTTCGGTCTTGAAGATCTCGATGGCCTTGTCCCAGCCGACCCCCATCGCGCTGTTCTCGCCCTCGTAGTGCCAGAGCTTGAGGGTCTTGGCCCCGCTGTCGTCACCGCTGTCGTCGCCCCCGCAGGCGGCCACGGTGGTCGTCGCGGTCGCCGCCAGGGCGATCGCGGCGACGATCCGGCGGAATCGCTGCATTGCTATCCTCCTCGTTGAGTATCGAGCCCGGTACTTCACTGGGTCCGTCGTCGCGTTGCCGCGCGGCGACGGGCCGTTTTACCTGGTCAACCCCCATCGGGGTGACGGCTTCGTGGTGCTGCGGTCGATCCCCGGATCTCCAGCGCGCACGGCAGCAACTGCTGGTGGCGCTCGTCACCGGCCCCGTCCAGGTGGCGCACCAGGGCCTCGACCGCGATCCGGCCCAGCGCCGAACCGGGGGACGTCATCGCGGTCAGCGCCGGGGTGGCCAGCTCGGCGACCTGCGGCGAGGTGACCATCGAGACGACCGACACGTCGTCGGGCACGGCCAGCCCCCGCCCGGTCAGCTCGCCGAGGATGCCGAAGACCGCCGTCTCGTTCATCGCCAGCACGGCCGTCAGGCCCGGCGTCCGTGTGATGGCGGCGGCCAACGCGGCCCGGCCACCGGCGGCGCTGTCCTGCGCCGGGATCATGACCGGTTCCAGGCCGTGGCCGGTCATCGCCGTGACGAAGGCGTCCCGGGTCCGCAGCGCCGGCCCGTAACCGCTGGCCAGGGTCTCGGCCGAGTGGTTGACGTAGACGATCTGCCGGTGTCCCAGGCCGACCAGGTACGCCACCGCCTCCCGTACGGTCTGCTCGAAGTCGATGTCGACGTAGGAGAGCCCGGCGGTGTCCCCGGTGCGCCCGATCAGCACCAGCGGCACCCCGGCCTGCTGGAGCGCGCCGACCCGCTCGTCGGCGAGCTGCACCTCCATCAGCACGACGCCGTCGAACATCCGCTGGCTGGCCAGCCGACGCAGCCCGTCGAGGTCGCCGCCCCCGCCGACGGGTGACAGCACCAGGTGGTAGCCGACGGCGCTGGCCGCCGCGGCGGCCCCGGTGACGAACGCCGTCTCGGTCGCCCCGAGGCCGCGCTCGTCCATCGGCAGCAGCAGGCCCAGGATCCGGCTGCGGCGACTGGCCAGACCCCGGGCCATGGCGTTGGGCTGGTAGTCGAGCTGGGCCATGGCGGCGAGCACCTTGGCCCGGGTGCCCTGGGAGATCGGCCGGGCTCCGGTGAGCACGTAGGAGACGGTGCTGACCGAGACCTGCGCCAGGCGGGCGACGTCCTGCATGGTGGCCACCGCGCACCTCCTCCGGGCAGGCAGGGAACCGTGTTCGCCGGCTCGTCGAAGCGGTTCGACGAAGCGGTTCGACAGACGCTAGACCCGGTGTTACGGCGACGTCAATAGCCGATGTCGGAAGCGGTCAGCTCGGCACTTCCCGCCTGTGCCGCCCGCCCGGTGGTCGGCCGCGTCCTTCCGCGTCGACGCCGGGTGGCCTGGGACGGCGCCCTGGCCACCCGGCGCCGGCGGTGACCGGACGCCGGCGCAACGGCGGCACACCCGGGGAGTTCGCTACCCGAGAACCAGCTGTCCCAGTTCCTGGGTGCATCGGGTGAGCGCGACGTAGAGGCCGTTCCAGCCGCGCGGCCCGGCGGCGATGCCCTGGGGATCGATGAGGAGCGCCGCATCCCATTCCAGGCCCTTGGACTGCACCGCGGTGAGCACCGGGACGTCAGCCAGTGCGGCGTGGAGTTCGGCGATGCGGTCGGCGGGGGCGATGACGCCCACCGTGCCGCCGTGCCACCGCTGCTGCAACTGTCGCACCGCCCGGGCGGCGGTGTCGGCAAGCTCCGCAGGGGCGACCGTGAGGACCCAGGGGTCGATGCCGCAGGAACGCACCGCCCGGGGCGGGGAGTTGTGGCTACCGGCCTGCCTCAGGACGGGCCCGGTGAGGTCCATGACCTCGCGCGGGGTGCGGTAGCAGATGGTCAGCTCCGCAGCGGTCCACCGCTGTCCGAAAGCCGCCTGCACCGCCTGTGCCCAGGTGGTGTGCCGGTGCGCCGCCTCCGTCTGATCGATGTCGCCGACCGCCGTGACGGAACGGCTGGGACAACGCCGCAGTACCATCTGCCACTGCATCTCGGACAGCTCCTGCGCCTCGTCGATGACGACGTGGCCGTACACCCAGCCGCGCTGCCGGCGAGCGTGGTCGGCGACGAACTCGCCCTGCGGCGGCGGGGCTTCGACCTCGCCCAGCAGGTCGGCGACCGCGTCGAGCAGGGGGATGTCGCTCGAAGCCCACGGCGCGGGCTCCGTCGCGACGGCGGTGATCTCCGCCGCGGACAACTGGGGGGCGAAGCGGGCGAGCAGGGCGCGGTCGGTCACCAGACCCCGCAACAGGTCTTCGGCGTCGAGGGTGGGCCACCATGCCTCGACGAACCGGGCGATGCTCGCGTTCTCCGCGATTCGACCACGGAGGGCGTCGATCTCTTCCTCGGAGAGCAGCCCGTCGACGTCACTGCCGGTGGGCCCACCGGCGGACCGGTGGTCGTGCTGCATGCTCCGGTCGACGCGGGCGAGGATGTCCTCGAAGCCCTCGTCCATCGCGTTCACCAGCGCCTCGCGTTGATCGACGACGGCTTCGGTCAGGAGGTGGTGCAGCTGCTCGGCGCACGCCTGACGGGCCCGGTGATAGGGGCGTCCCCGCACCGAGGCGAGTACCTGGGCGACCGTCCCGGCGGGGATGGCGTAGAACTCGCCCTCCCAGCGCAGCGTCAACTCGCGGGGGCGCGGGAACAGCGAGCCGACGTAGTTCTCGAGCGCGGCCTGCCAGAGGGCCCGGCCCTTGATCTCGGCGAGGGTCCGGCTCTCGTCGCGGCCCACGCGGATGTCGGGCAGCAGGGTGTCGCAGGTCGCCGAGACGACGGCGGTCTCACCGAGAGCGGGCAGCACCTGGGCGATGTACTGGAGGAACCGCGGGGAGGGGCCGAGGACCAGGACCGCCTGGTCGGCCATTGCCGAGTGGGCGAACAGCAGGTAGGCGACGCGGTGCAGGGCCACCACGGTCTTGCCGGTGCCGGGACCGCCCTGCACGATCAGCGGGCCGGTCGCCTCCGCCCGGATGATGTCGTCCTGTTCGCGTTGCAGCGTGGAGATCGCCGCCGACATGTGACCGGTGCGCCGCTGGTCCAGGGCGGCCAGCAGCGCCCCCTCACCGACGAGTTCCGCTGTCATGGTCCCGTCCAGCGGCTCGTCGTCCACCCCGACGACCACCTGTCCCGTCGTGCGGATGTGCCGCCGTCGTGCCTGCCCCTGCGGGTCGACAGCGGTCGCGGTGTAGAACGGCCGGGCCGCGGGAGCGCGCCAGTCCAGCAGCAGCGGCTCACCGTCCTCGTCGTCGTTGCGCAGGCCGACCCGGCCGACGTGCCGCACGGTGCCGTCAAGACCGTCGAGGCGGCCGAAGACCAACCGTTCCTGCGCTCGCCGCAACTGCTCGTACTGCTGGCGGAGCATGCGCAGCCGCGCCCGTTCCAACACGTCCAGGGCAGCTGAGGAAAGCTCGGCCTGTAGATGGTCGACAAGACTGTCGCGCCGCGCCACGGCCGAGTCGAGGAACTCCTGTTCCTCGGCGACCGCGGCTCGGCGCGCGGCCTCCGCTGCGGGGGAGGTTGGTGCTCCACTGCGGGCAATTGCCGTGGTGACGTCAGCGATGCCATTGTCCAGAGCAGATTTCCGACGCATTCGCAGATCCTCGGACTGGTTCTTTTCCTGCTACCCGACCGGCCGCAGGTATTTCGGCGACAAGCATAGGGTCGCGGTCTCGTCGGCGTGCCGTGAAATCGGCGGCGGAGACAAGCGTCTCAATACCTCACAGTTTCTTGCCGATTGTGGCCTCATCCCATCTGGACGGGTCGTGCCGGCCCTTTCGCGGGCGGGTGCCGGTGGCGGGATACCACGTGGGTGGTCGTGGACGACGTGGTGCGGGGCCGCCGGGCCGGCCCGGCGCGACCCCCGCCGGCGTCGGCTGTCGAGGAGGGGCGGCCGACGGGGGCCGGCGGCCACAGGCGTTGACAGGCTTCGATGCCTGCGTTAACTTCTGGGAAAACATGAATGCAATGATCTCGACATTTTGTCGACGTCCCGCCGCGTCGGCATCACGCTGCCCGACGCCCGACCCAGGGAACTGTCGTGACCACTTCGCTCGCCTCCGTACAGAATCCGTCCACCCTCCGCCGACTGGCGTTGATCTCCCTGTCGGTCGTGCTGGTGGTCGCCGGCATCGTTCAGGGATCGCCGTCGGCGTCGACGGCCGCACCGAGGGTCGCGGCGACGCCCACCACCCCGCCCGGGTCCTACCCCGGCCCGGGTCGGGTGACCGGGGACGTCGGGGTGCACGACCCGACGGTCGTGATCCGTCCCGGTGGAAGTTACCTGCTGGCCCACACCGGCGACAACATCGCGCTCAAGACCTCCACTGACCGGATCGCGTTCCGCAACGCGGGCACGGTGTTCCCCGGCGGCGCACCGTGGACGACGACGTACACCGGGGGCAGTCGTAACCTCTGGGCGCCGGATCTATCCTACCGTGACGGCCGGTACTGGTTGTACTACTCGGCCTCGACGTTCGGCTCCAACCGGTCGGCGATCTTCCTGGCCACGAGCACCACCGGGGCGTCGGGGAGTTGGACCAACCAGGGTCTGGTGATCGAGTCCCGGACGTCGGACGACTTCAACGCCATCGATCCCAATCTGGTGGTCGACGCTTCCGGCAGGTGGTGGTTGAGCTTCGGGTCGTTCTGGTCCGGTATCAAGATGGTGTCGTTGAATCCGGCGACCGGGAAACGCGCCGACACGACCGTGCGGAGCGTCGCGGGCCGCAACGGGGGTGCCATCGAGGCGCCGGTGATCGTGCGGCACGGCGCCTACTACTACCTGTGGGTGTCGTTCGACCGGTGCTGTCAGGGGGCGGCGAGCACCTACCGGGTCATGGTGGGCAGGTCGACCTCGGTCACCGGCCCGTACGTCGACCGTAACGGGGTGGCGATGACCGCCGGTGGCGGCACCCAGGTCCTCGCCGGACACGGCAGCATCCACGGCCCCGGCCACCAGGCGGTGTTCACCGACACCGACGCCGAAGTCCTCGTCTACCACTACTACGCCGACAACGGCACCGCACTGCTGGGCGTCAACCTGCTGGGCTACGACAACGCCGGCTGGCCGTTCGTCTACTGACGGCGACCACGATCCGACGGTGCGCCCCCGGTCAGGATGGCGACGGTCGGGGGCCGCCGTCCAGCGCGGCGGTGAGGCGGGCGGCGACCGCGGCCACGGCGGCCCGCAGCTCGGGACCCTCCTCGACGGTGAAGTCGAACGGGACGGCGGCCAGCCACTCCTGGGCGTACATCCGGGCGTTGGTCGTGCTGCCGGTCAGGACGCACCGGTCGCCGGTAGGCTCCAGGCGGCCCATCGTCGGCCGGACCCACGGTGCCACCCGCTCGTAGGGCTCGTGGAACACCACCCGGGTCGGGTACTTCCACCCGGAACCCAGGTGCGCCTCCAGGGTGGCCACGGGGTCGAGATCGTCGGGCGGGATGAACCGTTGCGGCAGGTGCCGCACGGCCCCGATCCGGTCGATGCGGTACGTGCGGATCGCGCCCGCCCGGTGCGAGTGGCACAGCAGGTACCAGCGGCCGAAGCGCACCACCACCGCCCACGGGTCGACCACGGCCTCCCAGGACTCGCCGCCTTCGGTCGTGTAGGTGAAGGCCACCTGGTGGTGGTCGGCCACGGCCGCCACCAGCGTGCTCGTCGTGGTGGGATCGGCGTGCGCCGACCGTCGGTCGGAGGCGGCTGCCGCGTACGCCCGCAGTGCCGCCGCCTGCCGTCCGACGCTGTCGGGCAGCGCCCGGATGAGTTTGCTGAGCGCGGACCCGACCAGGCCGTCGGCGTCGATCGCGGCCGGTTGCCCGTCGAGAACGGCCATGACCAGGCCGATGACCTGCTCCTGGGTGAAGACGACGGCCGGCAGCCGGGCGCCCCGGCCGAGGCGGTAGCCGCCGTAGGGCCCGCGCACGGACTCGACCGGGATGCCCGCCTCGCGGAGGATCCCGACATAGCGGCGCGCGGCGCGTTCGGTCACGCCGAGACCGGCGGCCAGCTCCTCGGCGGTCGTACCCGGGCGGTCCCGCAGGATGTCGAGCGTCCGCAGGGCACGGGCGGTGGGGCTGTCGGCATTCTCCACGCACCGGACGGTACCGGAAGTGGAACGTCCGGAATCGACGCTACGTTGTCGTCATGACTGATGAACAGATCGTGCTCGTCGGCGGCCTGTGGCTCGACGCCTCGGCGTGGGACGGCGTCGTCGCCGAGTTGACCCGGGTGGGGCGACACGCGGTGGCGGTGGACCTGCCGGGCCAGGGCGACGGGAACACGGCGGCGACGCTCGACGACCAGGTTGCCGCGGTGCTGGCCGTCGTGGACGCGGCACCGGCGGGGTCGGTGGTGGTGGGGCACTCGGCCTCCTGCGCCCTGGCCTGGTTGATCGCCGACGCGCGGCCCTCGACGGTCGCCCGGGTCGTGCTGATCGGCGGTTTCCCGCAGGCCGACGGGGACCTGTACGCCGACTTCTTCCCGATCGAGGACGGGGCGATGCCGTTCCCCGGCTGGGCGCCCTTCGAGGGCGCGGACGCGGCCGACCTCGACGAACGGGCGCGGGCGGAATTCCTGGCCACCGCCATCCCGGTGCCCGAGGGCGTGGCCCGGGGGACAGTCCGGCTGACCGATGCGCGGCGCTTCGACGTGCCTGTCGTCCTGGTGTGCCCCGAGTTCACCCCGGAGCAGGCCCAGGCGATGCTCGACGGGGGTGACCTGCCCGAACTCGCCAAGGCCCGGAAGGTCGACCTGGTCGACATCGACTCCGGGCACTGGCCGATGCTGAGCCGGCCGGTCGAGTTGGCCCGCATCCTGGCCGACCTCTGACGGACCCGGCAGCAGTTCGACGACCCCGATCTCGGCGACGACGACACGGCGGTACCGGGCGACGGTGAACGGGGGCGCACCGGCACGGTCGGGGACGTGCCTCGGGGCAGCGGCGGCTACCTCGCCCGTGGTGGGTGAGGTAGCCGCGCCGTGCCTCCCGGGCCCGGCGTGACCGGGCGGAGTGCGGTGGCCGGGGGGCGGATCACGGTTTTCCGGCCGGGCCCGGCTAGAGGGTCGCGTCGGCGGCCTCCCGGATGAGGTCGGCCAGCATGGCGGCCTCCGGGATGGCCACCGTGTGCGAACCTCCGGGAATCTCCACCGTCCGCCGGGAGCCCGCCCGTTCGGCCATGAACCGGTGGGCCGCGACCGGGATGTTGAGATCCTCGCTGCCGAAGAGGAACCAGGACGGCAGCGACTGCCAGGCGGGCTCGCCGGAGGGCTCACCCAGGGCCGCCTCGGTGATCGGCCGCTGGGTCACCGCCATCACGGCGGCCTGCGCCGTCGTCGAGTCGGCGGCGAACTGCTGGTGGTAGCGGTCCTGCCGGATGTAGAGGTCGGTCGCCCCGCCCGGGAGCGTGACGGGGGCCAGCGTCTCACCCAGGGAGCTGCCGGGGAACCGACCGGCCAGGTCGGCGGCGCTCTCGCCGGCGAGGGGGGCGAAGGCCCCGACGTAGACCAGCGCGATCACGCCGGCACCCGCCGCCGGCACGTTCGAGATCACCATTCCGCCGTACGAGTGGCCGACGAGGACGACCGGCCCGTCGATCCCGGTGAGCACCGCGCGCAGGTGGTCGGCGTCGTGCCGGACGCCGCGCAGCGGGTTGGCCACGGCCACCGCGGGGTAGCCGTCGTCGCGCAGTGCGGTGATCACCCCGGCCCAACTCGCCGATTCGGCGAAGGCGCCGTGGACGAGGACGACCGTCGGTCGGCCGGGCTGTGCGGTGGTGAGGGACATCGTCGGGTTCCTCCGGATAGTTGGCCGGGTGCCGGCTTCATTCTCGGACCACGGGCGTACCCCGGCGTGCGTCGACCGACCGGCTCACCCGGCCGGGTAACCGGGGTGGGGTGTCGACGGATGAGTCCGGGTACCGTAGCGGCGAGTCGAGAGGAACACGCCGTGGCCGATCAGCCCAAGCTCCTCGCCGCGACCGCGGTGGGTGTAACTACGACGGTGCCGCCGAGCGGCCCGGGTTGCGTCGAGTGTGAGTCCTCCGGTGGGTGGTGGTTCCACCTGCGCCGCTGCGCGTCCTGCGGCCAGGTCGGCTGCTGCGACTCCTCGCCGGGCCAGCACGCGACGGCGCACGCGGCCGCGACGGGGCATCCGGTGGTACGCAGTTTCGAACCCGGCGAGTCGTGGTTCTGGGACTACTCCGACGATCAGTTCTATGCCGCTGGTCCGGAGCTGGCCGGGCCGCAGTCGCGTCCGCCCGACCAGCCCGCCCCCGGCCCCGAGGGGCGGGTGCCGGAGGACTGGAAGCGCCGGCTGCACTGACTGTACGCATGCCGGGGGCGGCGGGTTTGGCGCTCAGGCCCGCCGGGCAGTACGCCGCAGTGACCACCGCCGATGAGCCGACCGTCATCGAGTTCCGCCGTTCCCGGGGTCGTGAGGTCGGTTTCCTGGCCACCGCGCTCCCTGTGCTGGCGGTGGCGCTGGCGGTCGTCAATCTGGCCTCCGGCGACCCGTGGTGGGACGGGCTGTGGCTGCCGCTGACGTGGTTCCTGCTCTGGGGGTTCTTCCGGGGGGTGGCCCGTCCGCCGTCCAGCGGCCAGAGGCCGGGGCTGCCCCTGCGGCTCGCCGTGGACCACCTCCAGGTGGCGGGTCCGGGTGAGCGCACCCTGGCCATCGAGTGGTCGAATGTCGCGCGTGCCGAGATCAGCGGATGGTGGTACCCGGTCCTGGCGATCGAGCCGGCCGACCCGGACCGGACCCGCCCCCCGATCGCCCGGTGGGAGTGGGCGACGTACGGGCAGAGCCGGCCGTACGAGATCCGGGTCCCGCTGGTCTACCTGAGCCCCGGCCGTGACCAGCTGCGGCGCGAACTGGCCCGCCGCCTTCCCGCCTGACGTTCCGGCGTCACCGGCCGGCCATCGCGCGGCTCACCAGCGTCAATGGCTCGGGCCTGAGACCCGGAGTGTGTTCTCGGTTAGCAATATTGGTGAAGATGAATTGCGCGGGCGGTCTCCCGAATTGTGTTCAAGGCTAGGCGCGACTTTCCGAAATGTGTAGAGTGGGCGCAGCGCCGCCCCGGTCGCCGTTCCGCCGCCCGGGGCACGAACAGCTCGGGGCAGGCCGGGGAGGGCCCGCCGGTGGCGGGGCGACTTTCCCGATGACTGCGCGGGCAGGAGCGGGCTGAGGCCATCCGATCAGGCAACCGTCCCCGGGCGCGTGCTGTACTGGCGTCCATACAGGACGGTCTTGCCCCTGGCCTCTCCCGGTGGGTCCCGGTGAGGCGAGACGGAGGAGACGGATGTCCATCGAGGACAGTGCGTTACGGTCCCGGCGCGGCTTTCTGGGAATGGGGGTGGGGCTGCTCGGTGCGGCCGGCCTGGCCGCCTGCGGAGGCACCGCACCGTCGACGCCCAGGGCGCAGGCCGAGGTCCCGAAGGAACTCGTCGACGCCGCGGTGGCGCTGAAGGGCTCCTCGCTGGGGATGCTGTCGCAGAAGCTGTACTCGGAGGCGGCGAACGCGGCGCTCGACGCCTCGATCAGGAAGTTCGCCGACACCACCGGCACCAAGATCGGCAACAGCCTGGTCCAGGCGGACGCGGGCGACGTGGTTGCCAAGATCCACGCCGAGGTCCAGGGTGGTGTGGCGCGTGACCTCGCGTTCATGACCGACTCGCGGTTCGTCGCCCAGTTCCAGGCGCTCGGCGACCTGGAGGACGTGACGGACGTCGTCCAGGCGCTGACGGCGACGTACGGCGAACCCACCGCCGAATCCAAGAACTTCTGCGTCTTCGACGGCAGGTGGTTCGCCATTCCCTACCACTTCATCGGGATCGGGTCGTTCCTGCGCAAGGACTGGATGCGCGACGAGGGCATCACCCCCAGGGACGTCTACACCTGGGAGGAGCTGCGGGACCTGTGCCTGGCGATCTCCGACCCCGGCAAGCGGCGGTTCGGCTGGGGCATGACCGTGAACCGCTCCGGTGACGCCAACGGCATGATCGAGGCGCTGATCAACTCCTACGGCGGGGCGATCGCCTCCAACGACGGCCGGAAGGTCACCTTCGACTCTCCCGAGACGGTGCAGGCGGTGACCTTCCTCGCCGACATCTACACCAACCCCCGCTACAAGCCGATGCTGCCGCCGGGAGTGGCCGCCTGGACCGACTCCAGCAACAACGAGAACTGGCTCGCCGGCATCCTCGGCTACACCCGCAACCAGTTCAGCGTCTACGCGGACTCCAAGACCAAGAAGAACCCCGTCTACGACAACACCCACGTCTTCGCCGACTGCACCGGCCCGGCCACCGACAAGTCCCTGCTGCTCGGCCAGTCCCAGGGCTTCGTCATCTTCAAGGGCGCCAAGAACGCCGCCCTGGCCAAGCTCCTGACGCAATACCTGGTCACCGCGCCTGCCCTCGTGGGGGTGGCGAAGGAGGCGCCCGGTCTGGCGCTGCCGGCCTGGGAGAAGGTCTGGGACGCCGACCCGTTCTTCACCAGCGGCGACCCGGCCTTCCCCATCATGCGCAGGATCACCCAACAGCAGCTGCCGCTGTCGACCAGGAACGGCCTCAACTTCCCGCAGAAGGCCAGCGCGGGGCAGCAGGCCGCCGTCGGCGCCTACGTCCTCACCGACATGATGCAGCAGGTCATCCAGGGCACGCCGCCCGCGCAGGCCGTGCGGGCCGCGCACGCCAAGATGGTGCAGATCTTCACCCAGCAGGGGCTGCCGCAGTGACGTCGGTCCGCCCGGCGTCCGCCCCGGCGTCGCGGAGATCCTCGCCGCCGGAATCCCGATTCCGCATCGCGACCCGACGCCGGCTGGGCCGCGACTGGCGACTGGCGGCGCTGTTCCTGGCGCCCACCGCCGTGCTGGTCGGCGGTCTCGTGCTCGTGCCGATCGCCTGGTCGGTCGTGACCAGCACGACGGAACGGCACGGGCAGCAGAGCGTGTTCGTCGGCCTGGCCAACTACCTCGCCCTCGCCGACGACGACCAGTTCCACACGGGAGTGGTGAACTCGTTCGTCTTCACCGCGTACGCCGAGGTGTTCAAGGCGGTGCTGGGGCTGGCCGCGGCCCTGCTGCTGCACCACCGACGGCGGGGACGGGCCGTGCTGGCCGGGCTGCTCCTGCTGCCGTGGGTGGTGCCGACGGTGGTCACCGCGTTCAGTTGGCGCTCGCTGCTCGACCCGATCTTCGGCAGCGTCAACCTGCTGCTCACCGAGTCGGGGATCGGGCCGCTGCTGGTCGACGCGCACCTGGTCGACAGCTGGCCGGCGGGCTGGCTGTCCGAGGCGTCCCTGGCCATGCCGTCGGTGATCATGGTCAACGTGTGGAAGGGGGTGCCGTTCTTCACCGTCGCCTTCCTCGCCGGATTGAAGGCCATCCCCACCGACCTGTACGAGGCGGCGACCGTCGACGGTGCCTCGCCGTGGCGGCGGTTCGTCCACGTGACGCTGCCCGGACTGCGCCACGTGATCACCGTGACGGTCACCCTGTCGTCGATCTGGACGTTCAACAACTTCGACCTCATCTGGCTGCTGACCCAGGGCGGCCCCGGCGACGCGACGGCACCGTACGTGCTGGTCGCGTACTCGAAGGCGATCCTGCAACTGCAGTACGGCGCGGGAGCGGCGGTCACCCTCGTCATGCTGCCGGTCATCGGCTCGCTGGTGTTCGTGCTGGTCCGCCTGTTACGCCGGGACTCGGGCGTGGCGCCGCCCCGACGTTCCCGCAAGCCCCGGCCGGACCGCTCTGCCCGCGCCACCCGTACGGTCCGCACCGCACTGCCGTGGGTCGTCGCGGTGGTCGCCGCCGCCCTGCTGGCCTGGGCGTCACCGCACATCTTCTGGAAGGCGGCCGTCGTCCTCGGGGTCTTCCTCCTGGTCGCGGCGGTGGTCGGCCGGGTGGTCTCGGCCCTCGGGGCCCGGGGGCGTCGCCGGGCGTCGTCGCTGGTGTCGGGGCTGGCGTCCTGGGTCGCCCTGGCCGGGCTGCTCCTGTTCGTCCTGGCCCCGCTGTACTGGATCGTCGTCACGGCCTTCAAGTCCGACGGCCAGATCGTCATGCACGACCGCGACCTGTGGCCGACGCCGTGGAGCCTGCAACAGTTCACCGACCTCTTCGCCACCAAGCCGTTCGGCCGCTGGTACCTCAACACGGTGCTGGTGTCCGTGGCGTCCACCGTGGTCGCGCTGGTCTGCGCCGCCCTCGCCGGCTACGCCCTGGCCCGGCTGCGGTTCCGGGGGGCGCAGGGCTTCACCGTCACGGTGCTGGTGACCTACGTGATGCCGGGCGCGCTGCTGTTCATCCCGCTCTACCAACTGCTCATCGGGGTGCGGCTCACCGACTCGCTGTGGTCGCTGGTCGTGACCTACCCGACCTTCACCCTGCCGTTCGCCACCTGGCTGCTGGCCGGGTACTTCGCGTCGATCCCCGTCGAGTTGGAGGAGGCCGCGCTGGTCGACGGCTGCACCCGGTTCCAGGCGTTCCTGCGGGTGATGCTGCCCCTGGCCAAGCCGGGACTGCTGGCGGTCGCGTTGTTCACCCTGACCAACGCCTGGAACGAGTTCCTCTTCGCCTTCGTGTTCATCACCAAGGACGAGTACAAGACCCTCCCGGTGGGGATGCAGTCGATGATCACCGGGGACGTCGTGCCGCAGGGGCAGCTCGCCGCCGCGTCGCTGCTGGTCAGCATCCCCGTGGTGATCATGTACGCCTTCGGGCAGCGCTTCCTGACCGAAGGGCTCACCGCCGGGGCGGTGAAGGGCTGACCGGGGCGGTCGGCCCGTCCGGCCCGTCCGGGGCCGGTCGCCGGGAGCGCCGCCGGTCGGCCGCCCAGCAGGTCAGCAGTGTCGCAACGGCGATCAGCAGCAGGACGACCGCGAGGTTACGGCCGTAGGGCAGCGGCAGCACCGACGGGTCGTCCGGCGGCCGGCCGACACCGAGGACGAGCGGAAACGCCACGACGGTGACCGTGGCGGCACTGATCACGCCGGCCCGCACCACCGGCCGGTGACGTTGCGGGACCCACCGGGCGAGCAGCGCGCCGACGCCCAGCAGCCCGGCCATCCAGACGAGGTCGTGCCCGGCCAACACCCCGGCCAGGAAGAGCAGCACCCCGGCCGGCCGCAGGTCGGGGTCGGCGAGCGCGCCCACCACGGCGTACCCGATCAGCAGGGTGCCGACCGCGACGAGCGCCACCCGGGTCCTCACGACGCCTCCCGGACGGTGAGCCGACCGACCCACTTGGTCTGCAACACACCGGGCCGGTTCGGGGCGATCAACCGGGCCGGGTAGCCGTGGTCGGGGTGCAGGGGTGCCCCACCCAACCGCAGCGCGATCAGCGTCAACGGGTCACGCACGTGCGCCGCCCCGACGGTCGACGTGCGGTAGCGGCCGGCCGTCTCCAACGACTCGACCAGCACCGTCGCCCGGTCCGGGTCGACGCCCACCAACGCGACCAGGTCCCGCAGTCGTACGCCGGTCCACCGCCCGGTGGCGCTCCACCCCTCCACACAGGCGATCGGCAGCTCGGCGGTGTGCTGCGGCAGGGCGCGCAGGGCGGCGAGATCCAGTTCGGTGCGCCGGTGGGGACCCTCGACCACCAGCCGGTACGCCGGGTCGAGCGCCTGGGCGCGGACCCCGGCGCGGTGGGCGGTCTTGTTGACCGGCAGCCCCTGCGGCCCGACGTCCGGTCGGCGGGGCGCGAGCACCGCCAGGGCGGACAGCGGGCGGACGGTCTGCCCGACGGTGGTCAGGGTGACCAGCCCGGCCGCGGCGGCGATCCCACCGAGCAACCCGCGTCGGCTGAGCCGCTCCCGCGCAGATTCGGCGGTGGTCGGGCCGAGCGCAGCGCGTACCGCAGGCAACTGCACGCCGACGTGCACCAGCAGCGCACCGACCGACAACCACGCCACCCGGTAGTGCCCGGCGGTGAAGAAGAACGGCATCGGCGCGTACCAGCGGGCGACGTTGAGGACGCCGCCGATCACCTGGAACAGCGCCGCCGCGACCAGCACGGCGACGCTGGCGCGTTCGAGCGCGTGGGCGAGCGACCGGACCGGCGGCCAGCGGAACAGGTGGTGGTAGACCGACCACAGCTTGGCCCCGAGCAGCGGCACCGTGGCCAGACCGGTCGCCACGTGCAGGCCCTGGGTGAACCGGTAGAGGCCCACCGGGCGGGACGGCCACGGCAACCAGCCCGGCGGGTGCTGGATCAGGTGACTGAGCAGCCCGGTCAGGAAGCAGACGGCGAACGCCACCCCGAGCGCGACGCCGAGCTGGCTGGTCAACCGGGTCGACCGTAACGGGGACGGGAAACCGTCAGGCCGCAGCGGCCCGCGCCGCAGCGCCCCGGGCGGGGCCGGCAGGGGTGCCGACCACCGTCGGGCGAGCCGCCGCAGCGCGGCCGGCCGGCCGGTCACCGGGGGGTGAGGGTGGCGAACCACCGGCCCGCCTCCGTCCAGGTGTCGTGCACCCGCAACGCGGTGCCCCCGGCCAGTACGGAAAGGTCGTCGAGGGGTACGCAGGCCCACGGCAGCGGGCTGCCGACACCACCCGGGGTCTGCACCATGGCCGTGCCGGACCAGGCCGGCGTGCCCGGCGGCGCGAACTCGGCGTGCAGGTGGCCGTCGGCCGCCAGCAGCCGACGACACCGCCGCAGCAGCCGGTACGGGTCACCGCCGATGCCGACGTTGCCGTCGGCCAGCAGCAGGTGCGGCCAACGCCCGGCACCCGGCACCGGGCCGAAGACGTCGCGTTGCAGCGCGACGGCACCGCGTTCCCGGGCCAGCCGGACGGCGGTGGCGCTGACGTCGATGCCGAGCGCCGGCTGCCCGGCGTCGATCAGCGCGCCGGTGAGCCGCCCGGGGCCGCAACCGACGTCGAGGGTGGGTCCGGTGCAGCGCCGCAGCAGGGTCGCGTCCCCGGCGATGGCGTCCCGGCACCAGCCGGCCGGGTCGAACCGGTGCACGCCACCGCTCGGGTGCCGGGCGGTGAACGCGGCGGGGACACCCGACGCGGCCCGGTCGAATACGGCATCGAAGAGGGCCACCGCGTTCACCGGGCGACCGCCGTGGGGGACGGCACGTCGCGGGCGACGGCCACGGTGAACCGGCTGCCCGGCGGGCACACCGCGGCCACCGCGTGGGCGTCGGCGGCGGTGTCCACGTCCCGCAGCCGGGGCAGCAGGTGGACCCGCAGACCGAGGCGGCGCAACGCGGCCAGGGTGAGCTGCCCGGTGCTCGGCAGAGAGGTGGGGATCGCGCGCAGGACCGAGGCGTGGCCGGGCTCGCGTAGTCCCAGCGTCCACCAGCCGCCGTCGTCGGCCGGACCGAGCACCGCGTCCGGCCCGTCCGGCCGGCGCAGCAGTTCCAGTGCGGCGTCGAGGTGGGCGGCGGTGAGCTGCGGGGTGTCCATGCCGATCAGCAGGGTGGCCGTGCCCGCCGTGCGGGTGTCGGCGAAGGCGTGGGCGAGGCGGTCGCCGAGCGGGCCGCCCCGTTGGGCGAGCCTCGTCCAGCCCTGGGGGGCCGGGTGGTCGCCGTCGACGACCAGGACCCGGGTGCCGGCCGTGGCCGTGGCGACGGTGTCGAGGGTGTCGGCCAACGCCGCCGCGGCCACCCGGGCGGCCTGGACCGGAGTGCAGGGCGGGCAGAGCCGGGTCTTGACCCGGCCGGGCTCCGGGGTCTTGGCCAGCACCAGCACCTGCGGTGCGCGGGACCCGGGAACGTGCGACTGTCGGGGGACGTTCACCGGGCCAGCACCGCGCTCATGTCGCGGACGGCGCGGGCGGTGCCGAGCACCGTGCCGGTCACCTTCGACCGGGTCCCGGCCGCCCTCGGGTGGTAGTCGACGTCGATCTCGACCACCCGCCAGCCGGCCCGACCGGCCGAGATCAGCAGCTCCAACGGGTAACCGAAACGGCGGTCACGCAGCCCCAACGCCAGCAGGTCGGCCCGGCGGACGGCCCGGATCGGCCCGATGTCGTGGACGTCGAGGCCGGTGGTCCGGCGCAGCCGGTGCGCCAGCAGGGCGTTGGCGACCCGGGCGTGCAGGGGCCACACGCCGCGTGCGGTGGGGCGTCGCCGGCCGGTGCCCAACTCCGCCTCGCCGGCCCGGACGGGATCGGCCAGCCGGGGCAGCTGCGCCGGATCGAACGACCCGTCGGCGTCCAGCACACACACCACCCCGTCGACCGGGTCGGCCGCCAGGACCCCGGCGTGCACGGCGGCACCGTACCCGGGTTCGGTCACGCTGATCACCTCGACGCCGCAGGCGCGGGCCACTGCCGCCGAGCCGTCGGTCGAGCCGTTGTCCACCACGATCGGCCGGTAGCCGGCCGGCATCCGGGCCAGCAGGTCGGGCAGGGCCGGGGCCTCGTTGCGGCAGGGAAGAACCACGTCGGTCATGCTGCGGACGCTAGGACACGATCCGGCCGGAAGTTCTTACCTGCTGATGACGGAATCCGGGGCACCGGCGACCCGCGCACGGAGTTCTTACGAACCGCTGACGGGCCGTCGCGGCCGGGGCACGGCGACGCGTCCCGGCCCTACCGTCGGCGGGTGACTCACGTACTCGTGACCGGCGGCGCCGGTTTCATCGGCACCCACGTGGTGACCGCCCTGCACGATGCCGGCCACCGGGTGACGATCGTGGACTGCGGTCATCCCGGTGCGCACCGCCGGCCGTTGCCGGACACGGTGGCGGGCGCCCCGGTCGTCCGGCTCGACGTGCGCGACGGGCCGGGCGTCGCCGGGGTCCTGGCCGGTGTCGACGCGGTGGTGCACCAGGCGGCCATGGTGGGACTCGGCGTCGACCTGGACGACCTGCCCGAGTACGTCGGCTGCAACGACCTCGGCACCGCCGTCCTGCTCGCCGCGATGGCCCGGGCGGGCGTGCACCGGTTGGTGCTCGCCAGCTCCATGGTGGTCTACGGCGAGGGCGCCTACGTCTGCGCCGGACATGGCCCGGTGCGCCCCGGGCCGCGTACCGTCGCCGACCTGGCCGCCGGCCGCTTCGAGGCGACCTGTCCGAGCTGCGGCGTCGCCGTCACGCCGGGCCTGGTCGACGAGGACGCCCCGCTGGACCCCCGCAGCGGGTACGCCGCCACCAAGGTCGCCCAGGAGCACCTCACCGCCGCGTGGGCCCGGCAGACCGGCGGCGCGGTGGTGGCGTTGCGCTACCACAACGTCTACGGGCCGGGGATGCCCCGGGACACCCCGTACAGCGGGGTCGCGGCGATGTTCCGTTCGGCGCTGGAGGCGGGGCAGGCACCGCGGGTGTTCGAGGACGGCGGCCAGCGCCGCGACTTCGTGCACGTCCGCGACGTGGCGGCGGCCAACCTCGCCGCCCTGGACGCGACCGGTACGGGCACCGGTTGGCGGGCGTACAACGTGGCCTCCGGCCGGCCGGCCACCATCGGCCAGTTGGCCACGGAGCTGGCCCGAGCTGCCGGCGGGCCGTCGCCGGTGGTCACCGGCGAGTTCCGGCTGGCCGACGTGCGGCACGTGGTCGCCTCGCCCACCCGGGCCGAGACCGAACTCGGCTTCCGGGCCGTGGTGGGCCTCGCCGACGGGATCGCGGAGTTCGCCCACGCGCCGCTGCGCGGGTGAGCGGCATCCCGCGTCGCCCCGAGCGGGCGGGCCCCCCGTCGCCCGCGAGCGGCACCCTGTGCGGCGGGCCGGTGGGTGCGGGCGGTCCGCCGGGTGGCCGTGCGGCGGAGCCGGGTGACCCCCCGGGCCACCGCGCCCCGGGCGACCGTCCGCGCCCGTCGGGTGACACCCCGCGCCACCGGCCGCCGCGCGCCGACCTGATCGCCGTCGCTGCCGCGCTCGGCCTGTTCGCGGTGGCCTCCGTCACCGGTGGCCTGCTCTACCTGTGGGGACGCCCGGTGCATGCCACCTCGGCGCCGCTGTTCGCGCAGTGGCTGCCGCACGTCGGCCCCGGCACCCCGCTGGCCCTGCTGGTGGCCGCGCTGGTCTGGTGGCGCGGGCCCGCCCTGGCCGCCCGGCTGGCCTGGCGAGGGCTGCTCGCGGTCTCCTACGCCGCCGCCGTGGCCTGGACGCTGTCGCTGGCCCTGGTCGACGGCTGGCAGCGCGGCGTCGCCGGTCGGCTGACCACCACCTACGAGTACCTGCACGAGGTCCCGGGCGTCACCGACATCCCCGCCATGCTGGCCGGGTTCAGCGGTCGGATCCTCGGCCTCCAACCGGACTCCTGGACCACCCACGTGTCCGGTCACCCACCGGGGGCCCTGCTCGTCTTCGTCGTCCTCGACCGGATCGGGTTGTCCGGCGGCGGCTGGGCCGGGGTGCTGTGCATCCTGGTGGCGGCCCTCGTCGCCGTCGCCGTGCCGCACACCGTACGGCTGCTCGGCACCGACGAGGCGGCCCGTGCGGTGGTGCCGTTCGTGGTGCTGTTCCCCGGGGCGGTCTGGTCCGGGGTGTCCGCCGACGGGTTGTTCGCCGGGGTGACCGCCACCGCGGTGGCCCTGCTGGCGTACGGCGTCATCCGGGGGCGTGCGCTGGGCGCGGTCGGCGGTGGCGCCCTGTTGGCGTTCGGCTGCTACCTCTCCTACGGGCTGGTCCTGATGGCGCCGGTCGCGTTGGCCGTCGTCGTGCTGGCCGGCCGACGCTGGCGCACCGTGGGCTGGGCGTTCGTCGGGGCGGTGCCGGTCGCCGCCGCGTTCACCGTCGCCGGCTTCTGGTGGCCCACCGGCTATGACCTCGTCATCGAGCGCTACTACCAGGGTCTCGCCTCCGACCGGGCGTACGCCTACTGGGTCTGGGCCGACCTCGCGGTGGTCGTCGTGGCCGCCGGTCCCGTGGTGGCCGTGATCCTGCGGCGCGCGGTGCCGGCCGGGTGGCGGGCCGTTTCTCGGCGGCACCGGGACGGCGTGCGGACTGCCGACCGGCGGCCGGGGGTGGTGCACGCCAGCTGGCTGCTGCCGCTGGCCGCCACGGCGGTGATCCTCGCCGCCGACCTGTCCGGCTACAGCAAGGCCGAGGTCGAACGCATCTGGCTGCCCTTCATGGTCTGGCTGATGGCGGGGGCGGCCCTGATCCCGCCCGCCGACCGCCGTGGCTGGTTGGCCGCGCAGGCGGCGGTGGCGCTCACGATCAACCACCTGCTGCTGACGGTCTGGTAGACCACCCGGCGGCGACCACCCCCACACCGCTGACGCAGCGGCCGAAGACCGTGTCGTCGGCCGCTGTTGCCGGCTGCCCGAGGACGCAACGGCTCAGCGGCGTGCCGGTCACCGCCGTCACCGAGGGAGCCGGGGACTTCTTACCGAACCATGACGGGGCCGGCGACCGTTGACCGTCGACCGGGTGCCGGCCCGTACCGAGTGGAGACAGCAACATCACCGGAGCCGTTCGCGGCTTTGAGGAGATTCCGATGAACCGCAGAAAGAACGGGACCGCGCTGGTCCAGACCCGGCCGGCCAGGATCGCCCTGGCCGCGGTCGTGCTGGCGGCCACCGGTGCGCTCACCGTCACCTTCGTCTCCAGCGGCGGCAAGGGCACCGCCGACGCCGCCACCAGCCTCGACCAGTTCGTGCAGATCGAGAACGTGTCGCCGAACGTGCGGAATCCACAGCCGGCTGCCGGCGGGTCGACCGGCCGGTTCACCGTGGACTGCGGCACGAACGGCAACGGCAAGTTCAGCCCGGACAACCCGGTGGCCCAGCCCGGCATCCGCAACGGCGCCGAACACGTCCACGACTTCGTCGGCAACCTGGCCATCACCGCGAACTCCTCCAACGCCGACCTGGACGCCTCCGGCACCACCTGCCGCAACGGTGACAAGTCGTCCTACTTCTGGCCGGTGGTGCGCATCGACAAGAGCGTGCGCAGCGACAACCAGGTCCAGCAGGCCCTCGCCCAGACCCAGCCGGTGGTCGTCTGCCCCTCGGTCGGCAAGCGGCTGCGTGCCGTCCCCACCGGGGCCCGCGGCACCGTGGACCGGCTGCTCGCCGAGCTGGACCGCCAGCAGGCCGCCGCGAACCAGCGGATGACGGCCAGCCGGGGCCGCATCGACGCCGCGTTCAACCGGGAGGTCATCGACTCGTTGCGGGAACGCCGCGCCGCGATGATCAAGCAGATCAGCACCACGGTCACCGCCGCCGGCGGCAACCAGCCCGGCCTGGTCTCGCTGGTCGAGTGCGACATCAGCTACGACGACATGCACGCCCGGATGCCCGGCAGCGCCCACCGCGCCAGCATCAAGGCGGCCCAGGCAGCGAACCCGCGCATCCAGTGTCCCACGGTCCGCGACAAGCTGCCCGGCGTGCCCGCCGGGGCGCTCGCCGAGGTGAACCGCAACCTCGACGAACTCGACCGGCAGATCTCCGAGGCCAACGAGCGCCTCGTCACCAGCCGGGGCCAGGGCGGCCCGGCCTTCGTCGACAACGCCATCCTCGGGCCGCTGCGGGCCAAGCGGATCGCCGTGCTCGACCGGATCGCCATCGCGATCAGCCGGCAGGCCGCCCGTCCGCAGGGTCTCGAAGCGTTCGCCACCTGCACCCTGGACCAGGCCCCGGGTGCCTCGGCGGCACCGAGTAACGCGCCGACCGCCGCCGCGCCCACCACCCCCGCCGCGCTGCCCGACCCGCAGGGGCCCGACTTCGAGCTGCCCGGCAACACCGGCGGCATCGTCCGCCCGGCGCAGGTGCTGATCGAATACCGCGGCAACCCCGTCAGCAAGGTGGTGCCGATGCCGAAGTTCCTCCGTGCCCTCACCGGTGACGCCAAGCCCACCAGCCGGGGCCCGGCCAACGCCCGCGCCACCTGGAGCTGCTCGGGCTTCGCCGACCGGCTCTCCGACAAGTACCCGATCTGCCCCGCCGGCAGCCAGGTCCAGCGCGTGCAGGACTTCCCCGGCTGCTGGGACGGCAAGAACATCGACAGCGACAACCACCGCAACCACGTCGCTTTCGCCGACAAGGCCACCGGTGCCTGCCCGCAGGGCTTCCAGGCGATCCCGCAGCTGCGGATCACCATCGGCTACGACATCCCCCGCGACGTGCAGGTCAAGGGTCAGTACGCGCTCGACTCGTTCCCCGAGGAGAACCACAACCCGTTCTCCGACCACAACGACTTCGTCAACGTCAACTCGGCGCAGACCATGCAGCGCATCGCGACCTGCATCAACAAGGGCAAGAACTGCTCCTGACGTGCCGGGGCGGGAGCCTGCACACGAGCCTTCCATCCGGGGCTGCAGTGCGGACGGGGGTGGGTGCGGCGAACGGTCGCCGCGCCCACCCCCACCGTTACTCCGTCGGTCGCGTCACCGACCACCGACGCCGGGTTGCTGCCGGCGGGGGAGGGCCGGGGTCGGTTACGGCGTGACGGAGAGCAGGTGCGCGCGGTAACCCTCGCCGTAGCTCTTGGTCGGGGTGCCGCTGTAGTCCTCGATGAGCACGTTGCCACCGCTGCAACCCCACGGGTTCCAGGTCCACGCGGTGTAGCCGAGCCGCTTGCCGTCCAGCCAGGTCATCAACCGGTCGATGTAGTCGTGGGCGCAGCTGTCCTGGCCGATCTCCCCGGCGTGCACCGGCACCTGCGCGGCCACCGGTGCGATCTGGGTGTCCCAGCAGGTCTCGGTGACGCAGGCGTTGAAGTTGTACGAGTGCCAGGAGGCCACAATGTTGTTGCGCGGGTCGGTCGGCTTGTAGGCCAGCCACTGGGTCAGGTCGTTGGTCCAGGTCAGACCGGGGACCAGCAGGACGTTGGTGGCGCCGGTGGCGCGGACGGCGTCGACCAGGCTCTGCATGCCCGCCACCGGGTACTCGATGCCGGTGCAGGTGCCGCCGTCACGCAGGCAGCGCCACGCGGCCGTCATGTCCGACCAGTTGTTGGCGGCGTCCGGGTACGGCTCGTTGAACAGGTCGAACAGCACCGCGTCGTTGCCCTTGAACGCGTTGGCGACCCCGGTCCAGAACTGGGGTGTGTACTGCCGGCTCGGCATCGGCTTCTGACAGGTGGCGTTCACGTCGGGGCAGGCCGAGATGTTGCCGGTGTACTGGCCGTGGGTCCAGTGCAGGTCGAGGATCGGGTTGATGCCGTTGGCGACGAGCAGGTTCGCGTACGCCTTGACCGCCTGCTGGTAGGTGGCGCCGCTGGGCGAGCCGGACAGGCCCAGCCAGCAGTCCTCGTTGAGCGGGATCCGGACGGCGCGGATGTTCCATGCCTTCATCGCGTCGACGGAGGCCTGGTCGACCGGGCCGCTGTCCCACATGCCCTTGCCCTGGACGCAGGCGAACTCGCCGCTGGCCCGGTTGACGCCGAGCAGGCGGTAGGTCGCGCCGGCCGCCGTCACCAGCCGGTTGCCGGAGACCCGCAGGCTCGGCGCGGCACCGCCGGGCGGCGGGGTGGTCGTCGGCGGCGGGGTGGTCGGCGGGGGAGTGGTGGGTGGCGGCGTGGTGGTGGGCGGCGGTGGGGTGGTCGTGGGCGGCGGGGTGGGCGTCGTGGGGTCGACCACGCCGGTGCAGGTCGTCCCGTTGAGCGCGAACGACTTGGGTACGGGGTTGGTCCCGCTCCACGCGCCGTTGAAGCCGATCGTGGTGGACGCGCCGGTGTTCAGCGCGCCGTTCCAGCTCAGGCTGGCCGCCGACACCCGGGCGCCGGATTGCGACCAGGTGGCGCTCCAGCCCTGGGTGACCCGCTGGTCGGTGTCCGGGAAGTCGAACGTCAGCGTCCAGCCGGCCACGGCCGAGCCGAGGTTGGTGATGGCGATGTTGCCGCTGAACCCGCCGTTCCACTGGCTCTGCACGGTGTAGGTGACCGCGCAGCCCGAGGCTGCGGCCGAGGCGGGCAGGGTGGCTGCGGTCAGGCTGGCCGCCACCAGCGTGCCGGCGGCTGCCGATGCCAGCAGGGCATGTCGACGTGTCATGAAGCTCTCCTAGATATAGCGGGGAGCGTCGATGGGAGCGCGTCTGCGAGCTTTCTTTATGCGCCTCACTAAGTCAAGCGTATCGATGCCGTTTCGACGGACCGCCAGGTGAACCGCGCCACTGACCTATCGGGGCGTGCTGGTCGTCTCCCGGGCCACCACGGTTTCGGTCGCACACCACCGCTCCGGCACCGACCCACCGTCGATCAGCCGCAGCACCGACTCGCCCACCGACTCCCCGAACGAGTGCACGTCGAGGCTCATCGTGGTCAGGGCCGGCGAGGCCAGCCGGCACAGGCTGGAGTCGTCCCAGGCGATCAGGCTGACGTCACGGGGGACCCGGTGGCCCAGCTCCTTGGCCGCGTGCAGGCCCGCCACCGCCATCAGGTCGTTGTCGTAGATGATCGCCGTGGGTGGCTCGGGGCCGGTCATCAACCGGGCGGTCAACCGGGCCCCGGACTCCGCCGAGTAGTCGCCCTCCACGACGACGGCGTCGACGTCGGCGGCCAACATGGCGGTGGTGCGGGTCCGGGTGTGCAGCAGGGTCCCGGGGCCGGTGATCCGGGCTATCCGCTGATGCCCGAGACCGACCAGGTGCGCCAGGGCTGCCCGCATCGAACCGACGTCGTCGCGCCGTACCGCCGGGGTGTCGTGGCTCGGCTCCCCCGCTACCACGACGGGCAGCCGCAACTCCCGCAGCACCGCCGGTCGGGGGTCGTCCACCGACGGGTTCACCAGCACGATCGCGTCGACCAGCCGCTGCTGCGCCCACCTGCGGTACGCGGCGATCTCGGCGGCGTGATGGGCGACCACGTGCAGCAGCACCGACCGACCGTGTCCGGCGAGCCGCTCCTCGATACCCGCGATGAACTCCATGAAGAACGGTTCGGTGCCGAGCAGCCGGGGAGGGCGGGCGAGCACCAGGCCCACCGCGCTCGTCCGCCACGCGTCGTCCACTGCGTACCCCCGGTCAGTCAGCTTGCCGATTCGGTGAGCCTGGTCCGCTCCTCGGCCAGGTGTTCCGCCGGGCGCGGCCCGTGGCCCAGGGGCACGAGCTCGGATTCGAGGATCAATGCGGCGGCGCCGATGGCCGAGGCCGTGGCGGCGGACCGGGAGAGCCGCACGTCGACGGTGTGTGTGCCCCGGGAGAAGGCGGTACGCAGTTCGTGCCGGACGATGGGCAGGTACACCGACCCGGCGGCGGCCAGACTGGGACCGGTCAGCACGAGCACCTCGAGGTCCATGAGGTTCGCCAGGGTCCGGGCGGCCGTCCCGACGTACCGGGCCGACCGCTCCAGCAGGGCCAGCGCGCGCGGCTCGCCCCGGCGGGCGGCGCGGCTGATCGCGGCGAAGTCGGCGACCACCGAGGAGCGCCGGCCACCGGCCGCCAACCCCGCCGCCCGGGTCGCCGCCGGATCCGACCGGACGGCGGCGACCACCGCCGCCGGCCCGGCCAACGCCTCCACACACCCCCGGGCACCGCACCAGCACCGGGGGCCGTCGGCCGACACACTGACATGGCCCAGTTCACCGACGTTGCCGCTCGGCCCCCGGTAGGTGACGCCGTTGATGACCAGGCCGGCACCGATGCCGGTGCCCATGTAGAGGGCGGCGGCCGAGGCCGCGGTGCCGAAACCGCCCGTCCAGTGCTCGCCCAGCGCCGCCGCGGTCGAGTCGTTGTCCAACACCACCGGCAGGCCCGCCACCTGTTCCAATGCCCGGCCCAGCGGGAACCCGTTCCACTGCCGCATGGCGGGGGCGAGCCCCACGTCCGGCGGGCCACCGATGCCCCGGGGGGCGTCGACCGGGCCGGGGAACACCACGCCGACGCCGAGGATCCGCAGGCGTTCCACCCCCACCCCGTCGATCAACGCGGCGATCTCGGTGGCGATCCGGGCGACCACCACCTGCGGCTCTTCGGCGCCGGCACCCGGTCGGGAGATCCGGGCCACCACCGTCCCGCCCAGGTTGGTCAGGGCGTACGTGATGACACCGTGGTCCAGGTGCACGCCGACGGCGTAGCGGGAGGCGTGGTTGAGCTGGAGCAGCACCCGCCGCTTGCCCCCGGTCGACTTCGCGTGCCCGGTCTCGACGACCAGATCCTCGTTGATCAGCTTGCGGACCAGGGTGGAGATGGTCGGGGCGGTGAAGCCGGTGGCCCGGATCAGGCCGACCCGGCTGATCGTGCCGGCCGCCCGGATCGCGTCGAGAACGACCGACTTGCTGCTCGCCTGGGGTTTGCTCGCTGCTGGTCCGCTCACTGCTTCTCTGCCAGGGGCTGTTAGGTCGGCCGAGCCGAGTATACAAGGATCCCGATGTCACAGGGCTCGGCTGCGGCAGATGACCGTCGCGTCGTCGGTCGCGACGCCGTGCCGGTCCTCGGCCTGCCGGACCTGTCGGATCACCTCGGCCGGACCGTGGTCCAGCAGGCGCAGCAGTCCCGCCCAGTCGGTGAGCCCGAAGGTGTCCACGAGTCGGCTCGCACCATTGCTCAGCAGCGCCGCCAGCGTCACCTCGCCCGCCGGGTGGTTGCCGGTGACCGCCTCGGCCACCACCTGCGGGTCGTCCTTGGCCACCCAGAAACCGCCCGGCTTGTTGCGGTGCCCCCGCAGCTCGCGGAGCAGCCGCCGGTACTCCTCGCTGCCGGCGGCGACGCCCACCAGCCGGCGCTCGAAGGACCGGGCGATCACCACCTCGCGGGGGTCATGGGCGACGACCGGCGCACCGGACGCCCGCCCGACGACCACCACCGCGTCCCCGAGGACCAGGTGCTCGACCAGGTCGTCGGAGAACCGGAGCATCGCCACGGCGGCGTGCGGGCTGCTCGGGTGGGTGACGTCGCAGGTGTCCCGGTGGACGTCGGTGACCTGGACGATCCCTTCCGCCAGGACCTCCCGCAGGCTCCGCTGCGCGGACAACCCGCCCAGCAGGGCGCCACCGAGCCGGTTGGCGTACCAGGCCACACCGTGGCGGCAGACCTGGTCGGCACCGGGAACGCCACCCGCGCCGTCGACCAGCACCAGCCCGGCCGCCACCGCACCGGCGAAGTCCTCGTTGGGGCGACCGGGATGTCCCGCGTCGGTCGCCAGCACCACCCGCACGCTCTGATCATCACACGGTCGGCCCGGCGGGCGTGGCCCCGACCGGCGGCGGCCGTGCCACGTCCGCCGGGACCGCCGGCTCACGCGGGGCGCGGCGCGTCCCGTCGGCGTCGGTAGTCGGCGACCGTCGGGACGGTGGGGAGTACGAGCAGCAGGACCAGGTACGGGATGCCGAGTAGTCCACCGGTGACCAGGGTGAGCAGCAGCACGACGGTGCGGACCCAGTCGACGCGGAAGTCGCCGTACGCCGCGATGCCGAGGCAGACGCCGCCGAACCACTTCCCCTCGTCGATCCGGCACCAGAACCGGCCCCGCGGGCGCTGTCCGGCGGCGGGTGGTGGGGGACCTGCCGGGCGGACCGGGCCGAACCCGTCCAGGATCGCTGCCATCTGCGCACCGGTCACCGGGGCGCGGCCGGGCCCGGTGAGGGCGCCCAGGCGGTCGCCGATCGCGGCTTCGAGGTCTCGGACGACGTCGTCGGCGTCCTCGTCGGTGTCCTGGTCGCCGCGCAGCGCGCGGTGCGCCTCGTCGAGGTACCGCCGCAGGGCGGCACGGGCGTCGCCGGTGGCGGGAAAGGCCGTGTGGTGGCCGGTGAGCCGGATGGTGGTCGGGTCGTCCACGGAGTCATCGTCCGATCGTGTTGATCATGTGGGTGAGTTCGTTCCAGTGCTCGCGGAACGCGGCGAGCTGAGCCGTGCCGGCCCCGGTGAGGGAGAAGTACTTCCGGGGCGGGCCGGACGGCGACTCACGCCATTCGTGCTGCACGAGCCCGTCGCGGCGCAGCTTGCTCAGCAGCGGATACAGCGTGCCCTCCTGGGTGGGGAAGCGGGCTTCCTGGAGTGCGGAGAGGATCTCCGCCGCGTACCGCTGCCGGGACTCGACGGTGGCCAGGACGAGGGGTTCGAGCAGGCCGCGTCGCAGCGCGACGAGCTTGGGGTCGGTCTGCATGCGGCTACCTTGTCACAACAAGGTACCTGTGGCAACGCCGGACCGGGCGGCGGCTCCCGGCCCGGTCGAACTCGCCGTACCCCCGGGGGGTAGGGCAGCTACCCGACGTGCGGGTTCAGCCCACGCCCCCGCAGTCCACCAGGATCTTCACCTCGCCGCCGGTGGCCAGGGCCCCGAACGCCTCGGCCACCTCGGCCAACGGCACGATCCGGGTGATCAGCCGGGTGGCCGGCACCTGTCCGGTGTGCACCAACCGGACGGCCTCGGTGTAGTCCCCGCGTTCGTAGACCCGGACGCCGATCATCTCCAGTTCACGCCAGAAGACCCGGTGCAGGTCCACCTCCCGGGGGGTGGGATGGATCGCCACGATCACCAGCCGACCGCGCGCGGCGAGCAGGTCGGTCGCGGTGCGGACCCCGGCGGCCGACCCCGACACCTCGAAGACCACGGCGGCCCCGGCACCACCGGTCGTCTCGTGGACGTGCCGGGCGACGTCGACCGTCGCCGGGTCGACGGTGCGCAGCCCGAGTTCGGTGGCGAGCGCGCGGCGACGCGGGTCGAGTTCGAGCACGGTCACCTCGGCGCCGGTGGCCCGGGCGACCGTGCCGATGAGCAGGCCGACCGGGCCGGCCCCGATGACCACCGCGTGTTCACCGGCGGTGAGCCGGGAGCGTCGTACGTCGTGCACGGCCACCGCGGTCGGCTCGATCAGGGCGGCGTGGGTCAGCGGCAGGTCCCCGGGCAGTGGCACGAGAATCCGCGCGGGCACCGTCCAGGACTGTTGCATCGAGCCGGGGGAGTCGATGCCGACGAAGGTGAGCCGGTGACAGATGTGGCTGTGGCCGGCCCGGCAGGCGGCGCACTCGCCGCACCAGTCCAGCGGCATCACGGTCACCGGATCGCCCACCCGGTGGTCCTCGACCCCCGGGCCGGTCTCGGCGATCCGACCGGACATCTCGTGGCCGATCACCGCCGGCACCCGCACCCGCTGGTCCATCGCACCGTGCGCGATGTGCAGGTCGGTGCCGCAGATCCCGGTGTACGCGACGTCGATGCGTACCTGGCCGGGGCCGGGCGGCACGATCGCGGTCGGCTCGACGACGAAGGTGTTGTCGCCGACGTAGTGTGCGCTGTGGTTCATGACGCCTCCTCGGTCAGGTGCCAGACCTCGCGCATCGGGGCCCACCAGTGCCCCGAGCCGGGTTCGGCGAGCGATTCCTGGCATGGATCGGTCAACGTCCACCACTGCCGGGTACGGGGGTCGTCGGCGATGCGGCGCTGGTCGGCGTCGTGGTCGGCACCGACGTACTCGTAGTAGCCGAACAGCAAGTCGTGGTGCAGGAAGATGCTGTAGTTGCGGATGTTCGCCGCGCGCAGCGTCTGCTCGACGTCGGGCCACACGGCGGCGTGCAGCCGAAGGTAGGTCTCGCGTTGCTCCGGTCGGAGCCGGATCAGCCAGCCGTAGCGTTGCACGTCGTACCCTTCCGGTTGCGGTGGCGTTCTCCGGCCGGCCGGGTGTGCGGTACCCGGGGGTGACCGGAGCCGGGGAAAACATCCGATGTCTCTATATTGGGGTGGGCTGTCGTCGCCCGCCGCGCACGGACCGTCGTGACGACGCCCGACGGACCGGCCAGAAGGGGACGCGGATGGCACTGACCGACGACGCGATCGCGAAGATCCGGAGCATGGTCCAGAGTGGTGAGCTGCCGCCGGGGGCCCGGCTGCCCCCCGAGCCGCAGCTGGCCGAACAGATGGGCCTGTCGCGCAGCGGGGTCCGGGAGGCGGTCAAGGTCCTCGAATCGGCCCGGGTGCTCGACGTACGACGCGGCGACGGGACGTACGTCACCAGCCTCGCCCCCCGGCTGTTGCTGGAGGGGCTGGGGGTCGCGGTGGAGCTGCTGCGCGACGACACGCTGTTGGAGGTCATGGAGGTGCGGCGGCTGCTGGAACCGATGGCGACCGGCCTGGCGGCGCTGCGGATGACCGACGCCCAACTCGACGACCTCAGCGCCATCCTGGAGCAGATGCGGGCGGCGGCCGACGACGCGGAGCAGCTGATCCGGTTCGACACGGCCTTCCACCACACCGTCGTCGCGACCACCGGCAACGAGACCCTCACCTCGCTGCTGGACGGGTTGTCCGGCCGTACGCTGCGGGCCCGGGTGTGGCGGGGGCTGATCGAGAGCAACTCCGCGCACACGACGATCGACGAGCACCACGCGATCTACCTCGCGCTGCGCTCGCGCGACCAACTGCTCGCGCAGGCGAGTGCGTTGCTGCACGTCAACACCTCCGAGGCATGGCTGCGGACGGTGCTGGCCGCCAAGGTGGCGAACGGGTGAGCCCACCGGCCGGGATCACGCGGGCCGCGCCGGGAGCAGCGCCGCGACCCGGTCGGCCAACCGGTAGGTGCGTACGGCGGTGCCGGCGAGGATCTCGTGCCGTTCCCGGTCCGACAGCGGGGGCAGCGCCGCGGTCAACGCCCGCCCCACCCCGGCGTAGTCCGACCTGAGCAGGCATACCGGCCAGTCCGACCCGAACATCAGACGCTCGGCACCGAACTCGGCGACCGCCACCTCGACGAAGGGGCGCAGCTCGTCCGGTGACCAGTCCGGGCCGGCCTCGGTGACCAGGCCGGACAGCTTGGCGGTGACGTTGGGTTGGGCGGCCAACGCGGCCAGCGGGCCGCGCCAGCGCCGCAGCCCGGCCGTACCCTCGTCGATCCGGGGTTTGCCGAGGTGGTCCAGGACGAACCGGAGCTGCGGCACCGCCCGGGCCGCCCGTGCCGCCGCCGGGAGCTGGTCGGCGCGGATCACCAGGTCGAACGCCAGCCCGGCGGCGGCGAGCGCGGCGAGCCCGCGACGCACGTCGGGCCGGTCGAGGTAGTCCGGGTCCGCCTCGCCCTGCACCTGTGAACGCACCCCGGCCAGGTATTCGCCGCCGCGCAGCCGGCGGTACCGCCCGACGGTGGCGGGCACGTCGTCGGCGGCGACGTCCAGCCAGGCCACCACCGCCAGGATCGGTGCGGTGTCGGCGGCGTAGCCGAGGAATTCGGCCGCCTCGTCGGGATGGCAGCGACCGCCCTCGACCAGCACGGTGCCGGCCACCCCGGCGGCGGCCAGCTCGGTGGTCAGGTCCGCCGGGGTGAACGGTCGCCGGATGGTGGCGAGTTCCGGCGCGTCGAGCCAGGTGTACCCGCGTTCCGGTCGCCACAGGTGGTGGTGCGCGTCGATGATCATGGGATGGGCGCTTCCGCCGGCACCGATGCGTCGACCCACTGCGGGCCGTCCGGGAACCGGAACGCGGCCAGCGAGGCCGGCAGGATCTCCGCGCTCATCCCCGGGGTGGTGGGTGCCAGGTACCGCCCGCCGGTGACCCGGACCGGGTCGACGAAGTGTTCGTGCAGGTGGTCGACGTACTCGATGGCCCGGTCGTCGGTGCTGCCGCTGACCGCCACGAAGTCGAACATCGCCAGGTGCTGCACCAGCTCACACAGCCCGACCCCACCGGCGTGCGGGCAGACCGGCACCCCGAAGTGCGCGGCGAGCAGCAGGACCGCCAGGTTCTCGTTGACCCCGGCGACCCGGCAGGCGTCGATCTGCACCACGTCGACGGCGTCGGCCTGGAGCAGCTGCTTGAACATCACCGCGTTGTGCACGTGCTCACCGGTGGCCACCCGGACCGGGCTGAGCGCCTTGCGTACGGCGGCGTGCCCGAGGATGTCGTCCGGCGACGTCGGCTCCTCGATCCAGTACGGGTCGTACGCGGCCAGCTGCCGCATCCACCCGATCGCCTCGGGCACCCCCCAGATCTGGTTGGCGTCGACGGCGAGGCGGATCTGCGGCCCGACGGCCTGCCGGGCGATGCCCATCCGGCGTACGTCGTCGGTCAGGTCCCCGCCGACCTTGAGCTTGATCAGCTGGTAGCCGTCGCGGACCGCCTCCGCGCAGAGCCGGGCCAGTTTCTCGTCGTCGTAGCCCAACCACCCCGGGGTGGTGGTGTACGCCGGATACCCCTCGGCCAGTAGCCGCTGTTCCCGCTCGGCCCGACCGTCGCCCGCCCGCCGCAGCAACGCGAGCGCCTCGTCCTCGGTGAGGGCGTCGCGCAGGTAACGGAAGTCGACCTGGGCGACGAGCTGTTCGGGGGTGAGGTCGGCCAGCAGCTTCCACAGTGGCTTGCCCGCCCGCCGGGCGGCGAGGTCCCAGACCGCGTTGACCAGGCCACCGGCGGCCATGTGCACGACCCCCTTGGCCGGGCCGAGCCAACGGATCTGACTGTCGCCGACGAGCCGGCGGGCGAGGGCCCCCGGGTCGGCGACCAGCTCGTCGACCGGCTGGCCGATCACCATCGCGGCCAGCGACCGGACGGCGGCGACCTGGATCTCGGTGCCGCGTCCCACCGTGAAGACCAGCCCGTGCCCCTCGGCGTCCGCCGAGGTCCGCAGGACGACGTAGGCGGCGGAGTAGTCGGGGAACGGGTTCATCGCGTCCGACCCGTCGCGGTGCACGGAGGTGGGGAAGCGGACGTCGATCGTGTCCACCGAGGTGATGCGTTCAGTCAACGGAACTCCTGGAGGGGGGAACGGTGCTGGGTCTGCGGCCCGCTTCGTGGGCGTGGCGCGCGGGATCGGGGTGGGTCAGGTCTGTGCCTTGCCGCCGGTGATGCGGGAGACCACCAGGGCGACCAGGATGACCGCGCCGTTGAGGAAGTTCGTCCACTGTGCCGGTACCCCGGCCAGGGTCAGCACATTAATGATCATGAAGAGCAGCAGGACACCGGTGAACGCGCCGAAGACGCTGCCCTTGCCGCCGTTGAGGCTGACCCCGCCGATCACCGCCGCCGCGAAGACCTGGAAGATCGCGCCGTCACCCTGGGCCGCCGGCACCGCCGCCAGCCGGCCGCTGATCAGCAGCCCGGCGAGAGCGGCGAGCACGCTGGCCACGATGAGCGCGACCCACAGCACCCGGTCGGTGCGGATGCCCGCGGCCCGGGCCGCGTCGGCGTTGCCGCCGATGGCGTACAAGGCCCGCCCGGCACGGGTGTGACCGAGCACCACGATCCCCACGGCGAACAGCAGCAGCGACACCCAGATCGAGGCCGGCACCCCGAACCAGCTCGTCGAACCGAGGTACGTCATCGACCCGGGCAGCGCGAAGAAGGTCTGGCCACCGGAGATGCCGGTGAGCAGTCCCCGCAGGATGATGAGCATGCCCAGCGTCACGATGAAGCCGTTGAGCCCGAACCGGACGATGAGCAGCCCGTTGAACGCCCCGACCAGCGCCCCGACCAGCAGCACCACCGGCACCGCCCAGGCGTCCGGCAGCAGGCCGAGCCCCAGCCCCCGGGTGAGGGCCGGATCGACGACCAGCCAGGCGGCGATGCCCGGGGCGAGCCCGAAGGTGCTCTCCAGCGACAGGTCCATCTTGCCGGTGATCAGCACGATCGTCTGGGCCAGCACCAGGATGGCGATCTCCGACATGCTCTGCAGCACGTTGATGACGTTGTCGGAACTCAGGAAGACCGGGCTGATGATCCACCCGACGATCGCCACCGCGACGATCGCCGGCACCAGCGCCAGGTCCCGCAGCCGGGCGAGAGTCAGGTGCCGCGACGGCGGTCGGCTCGGTGGCGGCACCGGAGGCGACGCCTTGCCGGTGGACAGCGTCTCAGACATGGTGGATGTCCACCCCTTCCATGGCGGCTACCAGATCGTTGTCGCTCCAGCCGTGGGCCATCTCGCCGACGACCCGCCCCTGGAACATCACCAGCACCCGGTCGCAGATGCGCAGGTCGTCGAGTTCGTCGGAGACCACCAGCACGGCGGCGCCGCGCCGCCGTACGTCCTCGACGACCCCGAGGAGGGTCTGCTTGGACCGCACGTCGACCCCGGCGGTGGGTGTGATCAGCACCAGCAGCCGCGGGTCGTTGGCCAGCGCCCGGCCCATGACGACCTTCTGCTGGTTGCCGCCGGACAACTCGGCGACCGGCACCTGCGGCCCGGCCGCCTTGATCGTCAGGTCGGCGATCGTGTCCCGGGCCAGGGCGTCGCGACGGGCCGGCGAGATGAGGCCGTACCGTCCGATCCGGTCCGGCACGGTCATCGTGACGTTCTCCGCGATCGACAACGACGGCACCAGACCCTCCCGGTGCCGGTCCTGCGGCACCAGCCCCACCCCGGCGGCGAGGGCGTCGGGCACATTGCCCGGTCGTAACACCCGGCCGGCCAGGCTGACCGTCCCGCCCACCGGGCGGGCGAGACCGACCATCGCCTCGGCGACCTCGACCTTGCCGCTGCCGCCGCCCCCGGCGAGGCCGACGACCTCGCCCGCCCGGGCCTGCATCGACATCTCGGCGCCGGACGAGGTGACCAGGTCCCGTACCGACAGCAGCACCGGCGCGTCGGACGTCAGGGGCCGACGGTCGGCCTCCGGCATCGTCACGTCCTCCCCGGTCATCGCGGCGACCAGCGCCTGCCGGCTCAACTCGGCGACCGGGGCGGTGACGACGTGCCGGGCGTCGCGGAAGACCGTGACCCGGTCGCACAACTCGTAGATCTCCTGCAGGTGGTGGCTGATGAACAGGAACGTCACGCCGTGCGCCCGCAGGTCCCTGATCCGGGTGAACAGGCGGCTGATGCCGGCGGCGTCGAGCTGGGCGGTCGGTTCGTCGAGGATGATGAACCGGGCACCGAAGGACAACGCGCGGGCGATCTCCACGAACTGCCGCTGCTCGACCGAGAGCGTCGCGGCCGGCTGGCGTACGTCGACCTCGACCGACCAGGCCGCCAGCAGCTGTTCGGCCTCCCGTCGCAGGCTCGACCAGCGGATCAGTCCGCTGCGGGAGCGCGCGTGCCGGTTGAGGAACAGGTTCTCCGCCACGGTGAGGGTCGGGATGATCGTCGACTTCTGGTAGACGCACGCCACCCGTTGCCGCCAGGCGTCCCGGTCGGCCAGTGGTGGGGCGGGACGCCCGTCGAAGGCGACCGCCCCGCCGTCGGCGGCCAGCAACCCGGTCAGGATGCCGACAAGCGTCGACTTGCCGGCGCCGTTGCGGCCCACCAGGGCGTGGGTCTCACCGGGCCGGACCATGATCCCAGCCCCGGACAGGGCGACCGTGGAACCGAACCGTTTGCTGACGTCGACCGCCTCGACGACGGGTCGGTCCTGGCCGACCGGCCCGTCGCCGGGGCGGTGCGGGGTGGCACTCATGCGTTGCGGCCCCACAGCGAGGCATCGTCGAACTTCACGGTCGGCTGCCCCCCGATCGGTGCGCCGTCCAGGGTCACCAGGGGCGCGGGCAGTTGGTCCTCCAGCAGGCCGTCGCGTACCTGGATGATGGTGCTGCCGTGGTCGGTGGGGCCGGGCTGGAACGTCCTGCCCTCGATCGCCGCCTTGGCGTACTCCAGCCCGTAGCGGGCGTAGAGGTCGGCGGGTTGGCTGACGGTGGCATCGATCAACCCCTCGCCGATGTCCTTCAGCTCCTCGGGGATGCCGTCGTTGGACACGACGAAGACGTGCTTCGGGTCGGTCGGCGGCACCTGGAGGCCCCGCTGCTTGAGGATCTGCAGGGTGCCCGACAGCGCAAACGAGGACTGCATGTAGACGCCCCTGATGTCCGGGTCGGACGCGAAGCGGGTCTGCAACTTCGACGCCGCCACGTCGGCCTTCCAGTCGGTCGCCTCGCCGAACACCTTGATGCCGGGGAAATCCCGGCCCATGCACTCGTTGAACGCCTCGGTGCGGTCCCGCCCGTTGATCGAGTCCAGGCCGCCCTGGAGCATGACCACCTTGCCCTTGCCGCCCAGCTTGGCGCCCAGGAACTGGCACGCCTTGGTGCCGTACGCGCGGTTGTCGGCGCGGACCACCATGAACACCTTGCCGCTGTCGGGTCGGGTGTCGATGGTGACCACCGGGATCTTGCGACCTTCCAGCTGGGTCAGGGTGGGCGCGATGGCGGCGGTGTCCTGCGGGGCCATCACCACCGCCTTGACGCCCTGGCTCATGAAGGTCTGGGCGTTCGAGATGAGGTTCGCGATGTCGTTCTGCGAGTTGGTGGTCTTGAGTTCGATCCCCAACCCGTCGGCGGACTGCGGCACGTACCTGATGTAGGAGTTCCAGAAGTCGGTGTCCGAGCGGGGATAGTCGACCCCGATCAGCGGCTTGCCACTGCCCGTTGCGGTCCCGCCGCCCGACCGGTCACCGCAGCCGGCGGCGAGGGTGGCCGTCACCCCGAGCAGCACGGTCAGTCCCGCGCTCACCAGATGTCGGTGGTTCATCGTGTTCGCTCCGTTCCTCGGGGGAGTGGTCCGGCGCGGGTGTCGCCGCGACCTGGGGGATCGCGGCGACACCCGCGCCGGCTGGTGCGCCGCGCGGATCAGCCGGGAGCGACGGTCCACGGCAGGTTGGTGCTGCGGTCGAAGCGCCACTGCCTCAGCGGTGGGCCGGCGGCGGCGCAGTCGCCGCCGGAGGTCAGCTCCAGCAGGTACGCCGGGGCGTCGGCCGTCGGCCGTCGGGCGTCGGCCGACCGACGCCCGGCTCTCGGTGCGGCTGCCGGGGCCGGGGATGGCGACGGACGCGGGACGGGACACGGAGATCCCTCCTGACGGCGGGTGGGGTGCGGGGTGATTTCCTGCACGCTCGACCGAGACATCAGACGTTAGAGTTTCCAGTGTGTAACGTCAATGCCTCGACCGTCGAGCGCGGTGCTGAATATGCCAGCAATCCGGGCGTCCTCGGCGAGGTGCGGCGGGCAGGCGTCATACCAATCGCGCCGCCGCGCCCGTGGCCGGGCCGAGCGGTCGGGCCGAGCGGCCGGGTCGAGCGGTCGCCCCGGCTGGTGAGCCTCGGTGGCGAGGCGGGACGCTCCCGTCCCGGTGCAAAAACGAACGCTAACATCGAAGGCTCTCTTTTTCTTGCTCCTGTCGAGGTGAGTTGGCCGCTCCGGCCCCCGCCGCCCGCCCCGCCACCCCGTACGGCTCCCGGGTCTGCCCGGTTCCGGGTCGCCGGTGGACGTCCAGCAGGTGTGTCGTCCCGGGCTGGCTGTCGCGCGCCGGATCTAAGAGATTTCCCATTTGCATTGGCGAGCATCGATCTCGATCGCCGCGCAGGGCGGCTGGTCAGAACAGGAGCAGCCATGTCCGTACGACAGTCCCGCACGCTCGACGACCCGGCCACGCGCCCGGTCGGCACCCTGCCCACCGCACCGGACGGGTGGCGGGGCCCCCTGCTGGACCACCTGCCACCCCGCGAACGTCGGCTCTTCCACCGGTTCGGTCAGGGCCCCCGGGTGCCCGCCCCCGAACTGCGCGTCCACCAGGCGTTCGCCCGTTGGGCCGCCGCCGTCCCGGACGCCGTCGCCGCCGAGCACCTCGGGGTACGGATCGGCTACCGCGAACTGGACCGCCAGGCCAACCGGCTGGCCGCCCGGCTCACCGCCCTCGGCGTACGGACCGGGGACACCGTGGGCGTCTTCGCCAGCCGGTCCCTGCCGATGCTGGTGGGGATCCTGGCGACGCTGAAGGCGGGGGCGGCCTACGTCCCACAGGACGTCCGGGTCGCACCCACCACGCAGCTGCGGCAGGTCACCTCGGCGGCCCGGTGCCGGGTGGTGCTGACCACCGCGGCCACCCTGGACGCGGTGCCGCAACTGCCCGGAGTGCCCCGGCTCGCGGTCGACGAGCTGATGGCCGAACCACTGCCCCCGGGGCAGCACCTGACCGCCCCCGTCCCGGACCGGCCGGTCCGCGCCGACGACGGCTGCTACGTGCTGTTCACCTCCGGCACCACGGGCACCCCCAACGGGGTCACCGTCACCCACGGCAACGTGGCCAACATCCTGCTCACCGCCCCCGGCGACCTGGGGATCCGGCCCGGACGGACGGTCGCCCAACTGCTCAACGTCGCCTTCGACATGGCGGCCTGGGAGATCCTCGGCTGCCTCGCCAACGGCGGCACCCTGCTCGTACGCGACCGGGACCTCACCGCCACCGCCGCCCGCGCCGACGTGGTGATCGCCACCCCGTCGGTGCTCGGCCGCATCGACCTGGACCGGTGCGCCGGGGTGCGGGTGGTCGCCGTGGCGGGGGAGCCCTGTCCGCGTCCGCTGGCGGACCGGTGGGCGGTCGGCCGGGTCTTCTACAACTGCTGTGGGCCGACCGAGACCACCATCGTCAACACCATGCACCGCCACCGGCCCGGCGGGGCGCTCACCATCGGCCGGCCGACCCCGAACAACACCGTCTACGTCCTCGACGCCGACGGCCGGCCCTGCCGCATCGGCGAGACCGGGGAGATGTGGGCGGGCGGTGACTGCGTCTCCGCCGGTTACCTGGACAACGACGCGCTCAACGCCGAGCGGTACGCCCCCGACCCGTTCCTGGGCGGTGGCCGGCGGATGTTCCGCACCCGGGACCGGGGGCGCTGGCGTGCCGACGGGGAACTGGAACACCTGGGCCGCACCGACGACCAGGTCAAGGTCCGGGGGTTCCGGGTCGAACTGGACGCGGTCTCCACCGTGCTGGAGACGGTGCCCGGCTGCCGGCTGGCGGTCACGCTCCGGCTGACCGACCGGGACCTGGTCTCCTTCGTCGCCCCGGCGGAGTTGGACCCGCAGCGGTGTCGGGACACGGTGGCCGCCGCGCTGCCCTACTACTGCGTGCCGGCGGCCGTGCACCCGCTGCCCGAACTGCCGATGACCGGGCGGGGCAAGGTCGACCGGGACGCATTACGCCGGATCGCCCTCGACCTGCGGTGGCAGTGGGCGCACATCGAGGAGGCGGCGGCGTGAGCACCACCGGACTGCGACCCCCGCCGGTTCCTGCGGCGCGTCCGCGTACCGCGGCGGCGGCCACGACCGGCGACGCGCCGCCAACGCCGGGCTCGACGCTGCGCCGGCTGCTGGCCCATCCCCGGTTCATGCACCACCACCGCCTGGTCGCGGCGGTCGTCGCGACCAACCTCGCCCTGCTGGCGTACGGGCTGACCGCCGGCTGGTGGGGCGGCCCCGCCGCGCCCGGCGCGCTGGGTGCCGCCGCACTGGCCAACGTGGCGCTGGCGGTGCTGGTACGCCAGCAGTACGTGGTCAACCTGCTCTTCTGGCTGGCCACCCGGGCACCCACCCACTGGCCGCTGCGGATCCGCGCGACGTTGGGCAAGGTCTACCACTTCGGCGGGCTGCACGTCGGCGCGGCACTGGCCGGGACCGCCTGGTACCTGGCGCAACTCGGCGCGCTGACCGTCGGCGACGCGCCGGCCGGGGCGCTGGTCACCGGGTACGCCGCCGCCGTCGGGCTGCTGGCGGTCGTCGGTACCGCGCTGCCACCGGTACGGTCGCGCCGACACGACCTGTTCGAACGCACCCACCGGCTCGGCGGCTGGGCGGTCCTGCTGCTGCTCTGGGCGCAGGCCGGTTTCCTGGCCGGCGGGCCGGCCGCGCTGGCCACCTCCCCGCAGGGCGGGGTGCTCGCGGTGCTGACCGCCAGCATCGCCCTGCCCTGGCTGCGGCTGCGCCGGGTGCCGGTCGTGGTCGAACGCCCCTCGTCGCACGTGGCGCTGGTCCACTTCGACCACGGGGTGACCCCGTTCCCCGGCTCGTCCACCGCGGTCAGCCGCAGCCCGCTGTGGGAGTGGCACTCCTTCGCCAACGTGCCGGCGCCGGGCCGCAGCGGGTTCCGGCTGACCGTCTCCCGGGCCGGCGACTGGACCGGGCGGTTCATCGACGACGCGCCGCAGCGGCTCTGGGTGAAGGGGATCAGCACCGCCGGGGTGGCCAACATCGAGACCCTGTTCCGGCGGGTGGTGTACGTGGCGACCGGCAGCGGGATCGGCCCGGTGCTGCCGCACCTGCTGGCCGGGCAGGTGCCGGCCCGCCTGGTCTGGGTGGCCCGCCGGCACCGCGAGACCTTCGGCGACGGGCTGGTCGACGAGATCCTCGCCCACCAGCCCGACGCGCTGCTGTGGGACACCGCCCGCGACGGCAAGCCCGACATGCTGCGGCTGGCCTGGCAGGCGTACCGCGAATTCGACGCGGAGGCGGTCATCTGCATCTCGAACCGCCCGCTGACCTGGCAGGTGGTGCGGGGCATGGAGGAACGCGGGGTGCCCGCGTACGGCGCCATCTGGGATTCCTGACGACATGGAGGCGACGATGAGGATCACCGTGGAGAAGGACGACCGGGTGGTCACGGTGCGGCTGTGCCGGCCCGAGGTGCGCAACGCGCTGGACACGGCGCTGCTGACGGAGCTGGTCGAGACGTTGCGACCGCTGGACCGCGATCCGGGGGTGGGCTGCTTCGTGCTCACCGGCTCCGACGAGGTCTTCGCGGCCGGGGCGGACATCCGGGAGATGGCCGGCAAGTCCTTCCTGGACGTGGCGTTGGAGGACCACTTCGCCGGCTGGGACGCGTTCGCCGCGCTGCGTACCCCGAAGATCGCCGCGGTGGCCGGCTACGCCCTCGGCGGCGGTTGCGAGCTGGCGATGATGTGCGACCTGATCTTCGCGGCGGACAATGCCCGGTTCGGCCAGCCGGAGCTGCGGGTGGGGGTGATGCCCGGCATCGGCGGCACGCAGCGGCTGACCCGGCTGATCGGTCCGGCGCGGGCGATGGACCTGGTCCTCACCGGGCGGCAGCTCGACGCGGTGCAGGCGTACCGGTGGGGTCTGGTGTCCCGGGTGGTGCCGACGGACCGGCTGCTGGCCGAGGCGAAGGCCGCGGCGGCGGTGGTCGCCGGGCACCCCAAGCTGGCGACGATGCTGGCCCGGGAGGCGGTACGGCAGGCCGAGGAGGTCGGCGTGCAGGCCGGGGTGCTGTTCGAACGGCGGGCCTTCCACGCCCTGTTCGCCACCGAGGACCAGCGGGAGGGCATGGCCGCCTTCCTGGAGAAACGCCCGGCCCGGTTCGCGGGTCGCTGAGCCCTCCGGCCGTCCGGGACCCGGCGGGTCCCGGACGGCCGGCTTACAGCGCGCCGATCTGGTAGCCGAGCCCGTGCACCGTGCGGACCACCCGGTCGCCGAGCTTGCGCCGTAGGTAGTGCACGTACGTGTCGACCACCGCCTCGGTCCGGTCCGCGCCGAACACCCGCCCGCGCAGCTGGCTGCGGCTGTGCACCATCCGGGGTTGGCTGGCGAGCAGCCGGATCAGTTCGAACTCCCGCCCGCTGAGCGTCACCTCCCGACCGTCGGGCAGCCGCACCCCGCGCTGGGCCAGGTCGAGCTGCCCGGCCCCGATCGGGATCAGCTCGGCCCCGTCGAAGCGGCGGCGGGTCAATGCCCGTACCCGGGCCATCAGCTCCGGCACCTCGAACGGTTTCGGTAGGTAGTCGTCGGCGCCCGCGTCGAGGCCCCGGATGCGTTCGTCGAGGTCGCCGAGCGCGCTGAGCATCAGCACCCGGGCGGCGACGGAGCGTCGCCGCAGCCGGATGAGCAGGTCGACCCCGTCGATGGCCGGCAGCCGCCGGTCCAACATGATCACCTGGTACGGGCCGCGTAGCGCCAGGTGCAGTCCCCGCTGGCCGTCGCGGGCCAGATCGATCCGGTACCCCGCCCGACGGAACAGCTCGACCAGCATGTCGGCGAGTTCCACGTCGTCCTCGACGAGGAGCAACGGGCCGTGCGCCGGGGGTGACGGGTCGGTCATCCGTTCATGGTCGCACCGAAACGGGAGAAGGTTGACCGGCGGAATATCTCGCCGATCAGAATCTGCTCAGCTCGTCGCGCTGACCCGACCGCTCGCGGTACGCCCCCCACCAGCAGAACGGCCACCGGGTCCCGGTGGGATCGACACCCGGCGGCGGGCCGTCCTGCTGCCCACCACCCGTCGGCAGCCGTACGGTGAAGGTGGCTCCCGTCCCCGGTCGGCCGGCCGCGCTGATCGTGCCGCCGTGCGCGGTGACCACCTCGCGGATCAGGGCCAGACCGAGCCCGACCCGGCGGTCCCCGGCCCCGGGGCCACGGTGGAACCGGTCGAAGATCCGGTCGGTGTGTCGGGGGTCGAGGCCCTGACCGGAGTCGCTGACCACCAGCTCGACGTGGTCCGCGGACGCCGGTCGCAACCGCACCTCGACGTGGCCGCCGGGCGGGGTGTGGTGCAGGGCGTTCGTCAGCAGCTCCGTCACCACCCGGCGCAGCGCCGACCCGACGCCGCAGACCGGGACCGGAGCGTCCGCGCCGGCCACGGTGAACGTCACGCCGTCCGCGGCGGCGCGTGGCGCGTCGGCCTCGACCGCCTCGGCGACCAGTGCCGCCAGGTCGACCGGGGTCAGCGGCCGGGTCACCGCCGACGGGTCGGCCAGCCGGGCCGACAGGAGCAGCTCGTCGACGATCTCCCCGAGCAGTCGGGTGGTGCGCAGCAGCCGGTCCAGGTCCCGCCGGTCGGCTCCGCTGTCGGCGCAGGTCGACCGCTGCGCCAGCAACTGGGCGGCGGTGTGCACCCGGGTGATCGGGGCCCGCAGCTCGTGGCTGGCGTCGGCGACGAAGCGGCGTTGCCGGTCGAGCGCCTCGGTCAGCGGCTGCACCGACCGGCGGCGCAGCCGCAGGTCGGTCGCGGTCGCCGCGACCAGGACCGCCACCGCGGCGGCCGACACCCCCCAGAGCAGGTGTCGCCGCTCGGCGAGCTGGAAACGGGCGTCGAAGACCACCTGGACGACCTCGTCGCCGCGCAGTTGCGTGCGGACGTGGTAGACGGTGCCGTTGCGGGCCACCTGGTCGACCTGCGGCCGGCCGGTGCGGGCCACGGCGTGGATGGCCGCGTGCTGTGGGAAACCGGCCGGCGGCGCACCGGCGTGCCCGGTGTCGCTCGCGCCGCCGAAGATCCAGGTGCAGCCGGACGGGTCGGCCGGGCGGCCGTGCACCATCGCCCAGTCCAGCTCGTGGCGGATCTTCGCGCCCTGGACGTGCAGCAGGGCGGCGTACGCCAGACCCCCGACCAGGGCCAGCAGGGCGACGACCAGCAGGCCGACGGCGAGCCCGGTGCGGGGGCGGGTACGGGGGGTCGACCGCACCCCGCCGCTCAACGGCACCGTGCTTCCGCCCCGTGCCCGCGTGCCCGGACGCGCCCTCGTCCGCCCGCGCGGCCACCGACCCCCATCAATCGAAGATGACACATCACCCACCGGAGCGGAAGGGATCCGGATCTCCTCCAGGGTGGTGACCCGCCCGAACGGACGGGGGTCGTCATTGCCGGCCAGCACTCTCGTTAGCGTTAACATTCAATTCCGTGGTGATCGCCGCAGCACCGATTGGCTGCGGTGGCTGCGGTGTGGTCACCTACTGTGAGCAGCTCTTGAGTCACTCGAAACGCTCTGGTAACATCGCCGGATCTGAATGGGACCCCGGCCGGCCCGTTCGCCCCTTCCTGTCCGTCCACACAGTGTTCGCCGGTCATCCGCCAATGTGAGCGTTCACATTGCCTGGCCGGTTCCGGCCCCGACCAAGGAACACCGGGCACGCGCGGGCCGACCACACCACCCGGTCTCGGTGACACCGTCACCGCAGGCCACCGCACCGGGATCCCCGGAAAGGCACCACCCGTCCCCCATGAAGGAGCACCCCCATGCATCTCCAGGCTGACCGACCCGGCCCGGCTCCCCGCCGGTCCGGCCCCCGGCGGCGGCGATGGCTGCTGCCGGCGGCCACGGCGATCCTGACCGCCCTCAGCGGCGGTGTCCTCGTCGCCGCCAGCGCGACCGAGGCCGCTGCCGCCACGATCGACACGGGTGCCTCGTACGTGCTGGTCAACCGCAACAGCGGCAAGGCCCTCGACGTCTACAACCTGGCCACCACCGACGGGGCCCGGATCACCCAGTGGACCCGCAACGACGGCAGTCAGCAGCAGTGGCAGTTCGTCGACTCCGGCGGCGGCTACTACCGGCTGAAGTCGAAGCTGTCCGGCAAGGTGCTCGACGTCTCCGGCAAGTCGACCGCCGACGGCGGACCGATCGTGCAGTGGACCGACAACAACGGCACCAACCAGCAGTTCAGCATCCAGGACGTCGAGGGCTACATTCAGCTGATCAACCGCAACAGCGGTAAGGCCGTCGAGGTGCAGGGCGCGTCCACCGCCGATGGCGGCAACATCGTCCAGTACGCCGACTGGAACGGCACCAACCAACAGTGGCAGCTCGTCCGGGTCGGTGGCACCACCCCGCCCACGACGACCCCGCCGCCGAGCGGCAGTTGCACGCTGCCGTCGTCGTACCGGTGGTCGTCGACGGGTTCGCTGGCCAACCCGAAGTCGGGCTGGGTGTCGCTGAAGGACTTCACGGTCGCGCCGTACAACGGCAGGCAGCTCGTCTACGCGACCACGCACGACTTCGGCAGCTCATGGGGGTCGATGAACTTCGGCCTGTTCACCAACTGGTCGGAGATGGCCTCGGCGTCGCAGAACGGCATGAACTCCGGCACCGTCGCGCCGTCGCTGTTCTACTTCGCGCCGAAGAACATCTGGGTGCTCGCCTACCAGTGGGGTGGCGCGGCGTTCTCCTACCGCACGTCGACCGACCCGACGAACCCGAACGGGTGGGGCCCGGCCCAGACGATGTTCACCGGCAGCATCTCCGGCTCCGGCACCGGCCCGATCGACCAGACGCTGATCGCCGACAGCCAGAACATGTACCTGTTCTTCGCCGGTGACAACGGCAAGATCTACCGGGCCAGCATGCCGATCGGGAACTTCCCCGGCAACTTCGGCTCCAGCTACACCACCATCATGAGCGACACCACGAACAACCTGTTCGAGGCGCCGCAGGTCTACAAGGTCGCGGGCCAGAACCAGTACCTGATGATCGTCGAGGCGATCGGTTCCCAGGGCCGTTACTTCCGGTCCTTCACCGCCACCAGCCTGAACGGCTCGTGGACGCCGAACGCGGCGACCGAGAGCAACCCGTTCGCGGGCAAGGCCAACAGCGGTGCCACCTGGACCAACGACATCAGCCACGGTGAGCTGCTGCGCACCAGCGCGGACCAGACCATGACCATCGACCCGTGCAACCTGCAACTGCTCTACCAGGGCCGGTCGCCCAGCTCCAACGGGGTCGACTACGGCCTGCTGCCCTACCGGCCGGGTCTGCTCACCCGGCAGCGCTGAAAATGCGCACCTGCTGACCTCGGGGGTTCCTGACGTCGGCCGGTGGCCCGGGATAGACCGGGCCGTCGGATCACCTGAACGACCTCCGCACCACCGATCGGCAGGGCCCGCACCTCGGGCCCTGCCGATCACCGTTTCGCCGCCGACACCCGGGGTGGGAGCAGTGCCGACCTGCCGGCCGGCACCGGCCGGCGGCGTCCACGACCGGCCGGAGCCCTCACCCCGGCCGATCCGCCGCCCGGGGTCCGGGGCATCGTCAGGCCAGCCGTACCCCGGGCGGTCCCGAGGGCCGGCTGCGGCGGTCCCGTCCCGTCGCAGCGATCCGGCATCCCGCTCACCATCACGCCGGCCCGGACCGGGATGGCCCGCCCACCACCCGGGGCGGGCGGGGCGCCGACGCAACCGGAGAGGGCCGGCTCCGACATCCGGAGCCGGCCCTCCCGGCCTACCGCCGCCGTGACGGCGGCGGGTCGTGCATCACACCTGGGTGAACCGCCACTGCTGGTTGCTGGCGCTGTGGCAGGTCCACTGCAACAGGCGGGCGCCGTCGGCGGTGGAAGCACCGTTGACGTCCATGCAGAGCCCGCTCTGCACGTTGCGCACCGTGTAGACCCCGGCGGTCGTGGTCGCCGTCGCGGTGAACTTCTGCCGGTCGCTGTTGTTGCAGGTGGCCTGCTGCAGGAACGCACCCGCTGTGGTGGAGCCGCCGATCACCTCGGCGCACTTGTTGCTGTGCACCGCCTTCAGATAGACCGCGCCGCTACCGGCGTCCACGGCCTGCCACTTCTGGTTGTTGCCACCGGTGGCCGCCCACTGGGTGAGCTGGGCGCCGTCGGCGGTGGAGACGCCACTGACGTCCATCAGCTTCCCGCTGTGCAGGGCGGTGAGCGTCCAGGTCTTCCCCGCCACGCCGGTGCCGGTGCCGGTGCCGGGTACGCCGACCCCCGCCCCGCCGAAGGTGTGCGAGTCGAGGTCGAACCAGTTGTTGGTGCTGCCCTTGAACACCATGTAGAGCGTCTGCGTACCGGACAGCGCGGACACGCTCACCGGTGCGGTTGACTGGTAGTTGTTCCAGCCGCCGGTGCTGGGCACCGGGGTGGTGGCCAGCAGGGTGCCGGTCGGCGAGCCGGCCCGCAACTCGATGGTGCCGCCACCGGAGGGCGACGACAGCCGGTAGCTGACCGTCGAGATACCCGCCAGGCTCATCGGGTTGAACGCGATCCAGTCGTTGTTGGAGATGTCCCCGACCCGCTTGGTGCTCTCCGCACTGGCCTCGTCGACGACCCGGATGCCGGACTGGCTGCTGAAGTACTCGGCCTGCTTGTGCTTCGGCTGGAGGATCGCCTGCGCGGTGCCGGTGAGCGGGGACGAGCCGCCCGGGCCACCGCTGTCGGTGTAGCGCGCGTTGAGCACGTAGAACAGGTTGGCGCCGTCCGGGTGCCCACCGAGCAGGTCGGTGGAGATGGTGCCCGAGCAACCCGGGTACTCGGTGGTCTCGTGCGCGTGGTCGTCGTGACCCAACGCCGGGTTCAGGAGCACCTTGGTGCAGTCGACCGTGCCGCCGTCCGGATCGGTGACGCTGATCTGGTACGACACCTTGTCACCGAAGGTGAGCATGCCGCCGCTGGCCGGTGTGGTGATGGTGACCACCGGCGCGGAGTTGCCGACGGTGATCTGGACGTTGGCGAAGCCCGTCTTTCCGGTGTTGTCGGTGACCTTCAACTGCGCCGTGTAGTTGCCGTTGGTGGTGTAGACGTGCGACGGGTTGGCTGCCGTCGAGGTGGTACCGTCGCCGAACGTCCACTGGTAGCTGAGCGTGTTGCCCGGGTCAGGGTCGGCCGTGCCGGCGCTGCTGAACTGGACGTTCAGCGGGGCGAGGCCGCTGGTGGGCGTACCGACGGCCTTGGCGATCGGGGACCGGCCGCCCTGGATGTAGTCGATCCGGTAGAGCCCGGAGTCGCTGTTGCCGCCACCGAAGTTGGTGCCCCACTCCAGCACGTAGAGCGAGCCGTCCTTGCCGAACTCCAGGTCCATCGGCTTGTTGAACCGCCCGCCGGGCAGGAACGTGTTGGTGCGGGTCACCGCCGTCGCGGAGTCGAAGTGCATCTCCTTGATGTAGCTGCGCGACCACTCGTAGAAGAAGTGCACGCCGTCGTAGTAGGGCGGGAACTTGGTGGCCGACGGGTTCGCCGGGTCGTACCGGTAGACCGGCCCGCCCATCGGGCCGGAGCCGCCGGAACCCAGCTCCGGGAAGGTCGACGAGGTGCCGTAGCCGTACCACATGTTGGGGGCGACGATCGGCTTCAGGCTGGTCAGGCCGGTGTTGTTGGGCGAGTTGTTGACCGGGGCGTTGCAGTTGAACTTGGCACCGACCACGCCGGTGTCCGGGTTGTACGGCGCGTAGGGCTGGTTGTCGCCGTGGCAGAACGGCCACCCGTAGTTGCCGGGTTGCTTGATCACGTTGAGTTCGACCAGGCCCTCGGGGCCGCGGTTGGTGGTGGGCGGGTTACGGTCCGGCCCGTAGTCGGCCAGGTAGACCCAGCCGTTGGCCGGGTCGATCGAGAAGCGGAACGGGTTGCGGAAACCCATCGCGTAGATCTCCGGCCGGGTCTGCGCCGTGCCCTGCGGGTAGAGGTTGCCGGTCGGGACGGTGTAACCGCCGTTGTCCGAGGGACGGATGCGCAGCAGCTTGCCCCTCAGGTCGTTGGTGTTGCCGGCGCTGCGGGCGGCGTCGAGGTTGGACTTGCCGGAGCGCCAGTCCAGCGGCGCGTAGCCCTGCCAGTTGGGGTCGAGGTTGGGCGGGGTGTCGTCACCGGTGCCGATGTAGAGGTTGCCGTCCGGGCCGAAGTCGATGTAGCCGCCGGTGTGGCCGGGCTCGGGGAAGGTGCGGTCCCGGTACGCCGGGATGTCGATGATCCGCGCCTCGGTGGACAGGTTGAGGGTGTCACCGGACAGCGTGTAGCGGGAGACGCGGTTGACGTCGGTGCTGCTGCTCGCCGGTGAGTGGTACAGGTACACGTAGCCGTTGGTGGCGAAGTTCGGGTCGATCGCCATGCCGGTGAGACCGTCCTCGCCGCCGGTGTAGACGCTCAGCGTGGCGGCGGTCACGGTGCTGTTGGTGGTCGGCTTGAAGATCTTGACCTGGCCGCCGCGCTGGACGTACATCACCCGGCCGTCGGGCAGCACGTTCAGCGCCATCGGGTCGACCGTGTTGTCGTCCAGGGTGCGCTTCTCGAAGTTGCCCCAGACGGTGCCGCCGCAGTCACCGGGCAGGTTGCCGGCGGCCCACTTCACGCCACCGAGGACGTGGTTGCGGAAGTTCGTCTCGCTGTAGGAGTCGATCGCGTGGCCCATCGCGGTGGCCCACACCCGCCCGCCGGCGGCGGTGCGGCACCAGGAGATCGGGTGGTCCGGGCCCATCGCCCGGGAGCCGGGGTTGTAGGTGCGCTCGTCGGCGGTCACCAGCACGTGTACGTTGCCGCGCGGATTGGCGTCGAAGTTGTACCACTCCTCGCTGCGGTTCCACCGGTCCGGCAGGCCCGTGGTCGACGGGTGCTGCTTGTCGGCGACGATGGCGGTGCCGGGCAGCACGCCGGGGGAGTGCTCCGGCATGTGGGCGCCGCCGTTGAGGGTCTGGTCCCACCAGGGGTACTCGCCCTCGATGCCCATGTCCAGGGCGTTGTGGATGCCGACGATGCCCTTGCCGCTGGCGAGGTAGCCCTCCACGGCCTGCCGTTGGGCGGCCGAGGTCCAGACCATGCCGGAGGTCTGGAACATGATGATGACGTCGAAGGTCGCGAGGTTGGCCGTGGTGAAGACGCTGGAGTCCTCGGTCTGCACCAGCTCGAAGTTGTTGGCCGCCGCCTGCTGCTGGAACATGCTGATCCCGGCGGGGATCGAGTCGTGCCGGTAGCCCACCGTCTTGGTGAACAACAGGGCGCGGAAGGCCGGGGCCGCGGACGCGGGTGGGGCGAGGCCGAGCGAGAGTAACAGGCCGGCGATCATGGCGATGAGCAGTGTGGTACGACGCATGCCGTCTCCTAGTTTTCGGCGGGCAACTCCGGTGGCGACCGTGGTCCGTCGGCACCCAGGTGTCAGCTGGGCGCACGAGGGCACGGGTGTGCTGCTCGGGTCGTCGTGCCGTCCGCCGTAACGGCCGTCCGCCCCGCAGAGGTCACAGAAAGTGACGTGGCTGGTGTTCTCGTCCCGTGGGCCGCGACGCCAGGATGGGCCAGTCATCGATACGTGTCAATGGATTCGAAGAGGTTCGATGTTTCGACGGGTCGACGGTGGTCGCCCGGGGGTGCTGCGACCCGGCTTCGGTGCCAAGTAGAAGGGATCGGCCTGGGAATTGCGTCGGGAGGAGGATTGTGGACACGCATCGAAACATCTATCTTCATACGTGTGATGTTTCGTCGATGTCAAGGAAAGTTTGCGTCGTCGAGACGTAAGCACCTGCGGCAGCAGGCAAAAGCCGGCCCAACCAGCCCTTCGCACGAGCCGGCGGCGCGGCGCGGACCACGTCGATGACTACTTTCTGTGAGGGTTCCCGGAATGCCAGATCCGCCACCGGCGTCGCTGCTCACCCTGCGGGGCATCAGGAAGTCCTTCCTCGGGGTACGCGTCCTCGACGGCGTCGACCTCGACGTCACACCCGGTGAGGTGCACGCCGTCGTCGGCGAGAACGGCGCGGGGAAGTCCACCCTCATGAAGATCGTCTCGGGCGGGTACGCCCCCGACGGGGGCACCGTCGAGGTGGACGGCGCACCGCAGGTCTTCCGTGGCCCGCGCGACGCCCAGCGGGCCGGGATCGGCATCATCCACCAGGAGTTCAACCTGCTCTCGGACCGTACCGTCGCGGAGAACGTCCACCTGGGACACGAGCCGGTACGCCGGGGACTGGTGGACCGTCGGGTGATGCGCGAGCGCACCGGCCAGCTGCTCGCCTCGATCGGCGAGACCACCCTCGCGCCCGACGCCACGGTCGGCGGGCTCGGTGTCGCCCAGCAGCAGGTCGTCGAGATCGCCAAGGCGCTCGCCCTGGACGCCCGGGTGCTCATCATGGACGAGCCCACCGCGGCGCTGGCCGACCACGAGGTGGAACTGCTCTACGGGTTGGTGCGCCGACTCCAGCAGCGGGGAATTGGCCTGCTCTACGTCTCGCACCGGCTCACCGAGGTCTTCGACCTGTCCGGGCGGATCACCGTGCTCAAGGACGGCCGCCGGGTCACCACCGTGAACACCGCCGACACCAACACCGACGACCTGGTCCGGCACATGGTCGGCCGGGAGCTGTCCAGCTACTACCCCGACCGGGCCACCTCCGACGACCTCGGCCCGGTACGGCTGGCCGTCCGGGACGCGGGCAACCGGAAACTGCACGCCGTCGACCTTCAGCTGCGGGCCGGCGAGGTGCTCGGCGTCGGCGGCCTACAGGGCTCCGGACGGTCCGCGCTGGCCCGGGCGCTCTTCGGCGTCACCCCGTTCACCACCGGCGAGGTGACCCTGGACGGCCGGCCGGTCCGGCTGCGCTCACCCCGTAGCGCGATGCGGGCCGGCATCGCCTACGTCACCGAGGACCGCAAGGGCGAGGGGATCGTGCCCCGGCAGTCGGTGCTCGACAACGCGCTGCTCGCCACCCGGGCCGTCGGCGCGGCCCGTTCCGGTCGTGCCGCCCGCACCCGACGCGTGCGGGAACTGCTCGCCACCGTCGAGGTCCGTGCCGCCGGTGACGACCAGGAGATCCGTTTCCTGTCGGGGGGAAACCAGCAGAAGGTCGTGCTGGCCCGCTGGCTCGCGCTCGACCCGCAGGTCCTGCTCTTCGACGAGCCGACCCGGGGCATCGACGTGGGTGCCAAGTCGGCCATCCACGACCTCGTCCGCCGCCTCGCCCGCGACGGCGCGGCCGTCCTGATGATCTCCTCGGACCTGCCCGAGTTGCTGGGGATGAGCGACCGGATCGTCGTCATGCGCGACGGCCGGATCGCCGGCGAACTGCCCGCCGACGCCACCGAGGAGGACGTCATGACCCTGGCCGTCGGCCACGTCACGGAGACCGACCGGTGAGTGCGAGGAGTGAGCCGGTTTTGCGAGCCCCGCAGTCGCGAACGGAGACCGACCGGTGAGTGTCCTGACGCTGTTGCCGGTGCGGCGTCGGGTGCCGGGCGTGTTCGTGGCCCTGACCCTCACCCTCGCGATCGGCTGGCTGGTCGTCCTGGTCGACGGCGGTCAGCTGTTCAACCAGTCCACGACGGTCAGCCTGCTGCACGTGGCCGCCGGTCTCGGGTTCGTCGCCGTCGGTCAGACGCTCGTCATTCTCGGTGGGTCGCTCGACCTCTCCGTGGCGTACGTGATCAGTCTGAGCACCCTCGTCGCGGCCGAGACGATGAACGGCAGCGACGGGGCGCTGTTGCCGGCGGTCGGCCTGGCGCTCGCGGTCAGCGCCGGTGTCGGGTTGTTCAACGGGCTGCTGGTGACCAGGCTGCGGATCAACGCGTTCATCGCCACGCTCGGCGTCGGGTTGCTGCTCAAGGGGTATCTCGACAGCAACTATGACGGTCCGGCCGGCGCCACCTCGCCCGGCCTCGTGCAGTCCCTCGGCTATCAGCGGGTCGGCCCGGTGCCGCTGTCGTTCCTGTTGTTGCTCGCCGTGACCGGGGCCGCCTGGTTCGTGCTGTCCCGGACCCGGTTCGGTCACCACCTGGTCGCCGTCGGCGGCGATCCGGAGGTCGCCCGGCTCTCCGGCGTCCGCAACGACCGGGTCCTGGTCGCCGCCCACGTGCTGTGCTCGTTGTGTGCCGGGCTCGCCGGGGTCTACCTGGCCAGCCGGCTCGGCTCGGGTGCACCCCGGGTGGGCACCGAGGGCCTCTACGACCTGGAGTCGATCGCCGCGGTGGTGATCGGCGGGACCGCGCTGGCCGGTGGACGCGGCGGTGTGGTCGGCACGGTCGGGGGAGTGCTGCTGCTGGCCAGCATCGATGCGATCTTCAACCAGCTCGAGGTGGACGCCTTCTTCAAGCAGGTGATCAGGGGCGTCATCATCATCGCCGCGGTCGCCGTCTACGCCCGTCGGGCCCTGCGAAAGGCGGCGTCCTGACCATGCAGATCGTCCAGCGTCGTCCGCTGCCCCTGCGCCGCGTCCGGCTCCGCCCCGGCGGGGTGCTGCCGATCCTGGCGATCCTCGCGGTGCTGCTGGTGCTCGTCGGCATCCGGCAGCCCAGTTTCCTCGACCCGCCGTCGTTGATGTCCTTCCTCGGCCGTTCGGCGCCGGTCATCCTGCTCGCCGCCGGGCAGTACTTCGTGATCGTCTCCGGCGAGTTCGACCTGTCCGTCGGCTCGTTGGTCACCGCGCAGGTGGTGGTCGCGGCCCGGCTGATCGACAGCGACCCGGCCCGGACCTGGCCGGTGGTGCTGCTCCTGCTCGCCTTCGGCGCGCTGGTCGGGCTGGTCAACGGCCTGATCACGACCCGCCTGCGGGTGCCGTCGTTCATCACCACCCTGGGCATGTTCCTGATCCTGGTCGGCGCGGTCTACCTGTGGTCCGACGGAGCACCGAAGGGTGGCCTCTCCGAGGAGTTCCGGCGGTTCGGCCGGCGGGCGATCGAGGACGTGCCGCTGCTCGGCCGGGTGCCGTACGCGCTGCTGGTCCTGGTGGTCGTCGCGGTGCTCGCGGTGGCGTTGATGCGGTCGGACTTCGGTCGGACCCTGGTCGCCGTCGGGGACAATCCGCGCACCGCGCAGCTGAGCGGGGTACGGGTCTGGCGTACCCGGACCGTCGCCTTCATCCTCAGCGGGCTGGCGGCGGCCGTGGCGGCGATCCTGCTGGGTGGCTACAGCGGGGTGTCGTTCCAGGCCGGCGCGGGCCTGGAGTTCGGGGCGATCACCGCGGTCGTCCTCGGCGGCGTCGCGCTGGGCGGGGGGCGCGGTTCGGTCGTCGGCGCGATGCTCGGCGCGCTGACCCTCGAACTGCTGTTCGCCCTGATGAACTTCTACGGCGTCTCCGGCGCCCTCCGGTCCACCGTCCAGGGCGCGATCATCCTGCTCGCCGTGGCGGTTTCGGCAACCCGTTCTTCGTCACGATAAGGGGAATCCATAGTGCGACGTTGCATGGCGGCGCTGGCCGCCGTCACCCTGCTGTCCCTCACCGCCTGCGCCACCGACGAACCGGGCGCGGGCCCGTCGGGCGGTTCCTCCTCCTCGGCCGCCGGGTCGGGGACCGGAGAGCAGTCGAAGTTCTTCGTCCAGGCCGACTACGACGCCGAGTTGGCGTTGCTCGGCGCGACCCCGACCGGGCCGGCGGACAAGCCGTGGGAGCAGATGCTCAACCCGACCATGGTGGACACGGCGACGTTCAGGAAGGCCGGTCCGCACAAGATCTGCTTCTCGAACGCCGCGCTGAACAACCCGTGGCGGCAGGTCGGGTTCAAGACGATGCAGGCCGAGGTGGAGGCACAGAAGAGCCGCATCAAGGAGTTCGTGCACGTCGACGCCGAGGGCAAGGACCAGAAGCAGATCGCCGACATCAACGACCTGCTCGGCAAGGGCTGTGACGCGCTGATCGTCTCGCCGAACACCACCGCCACGCTCACCCCGGCGGTCGAGGCGGCCTGCAAGGCCGGGCTGCCGGTGATCGTCTTCGACCGTGGGGTCAACACGAAGTGCCCGGTGACGTTCATCAACCCCATCGGTGGGTACGGCTTCGGTCACGCCGGCGCCGAGTTCGTCAGCCAGAAGATGAAGCCCGGCGGCAAGGTCCTCGCCCTGCGCATCCTGCCCGGGGTCGACGTCCTGGAGACCCGCTGGTCGGCCGCGAAGGTGGCCTTCGACAAGGCGAAGGTCGACGTGGTGGGGGTGGAGTTCACCGACGGTGACCCGGCCAAGACCAAGAAGATCGTCGACGACTACCTCCAGCGGTACGGCACCATCGACGGTGTCTGGATGGACGCGGGCGCCGTCGCCGTCGCCGCGGTCGAGGCGTTCCAGGACGCGGGCAAGCCGGTGCCGCCGATCAACGGCGAGGACCAGCTCGACTTCCTGAAGGTGTGGAAGGACAAGAACCTCACCGCGATCGCGCCGACCTACCCGACCTACCAGTGGCGTACCCCGATCATCGCGGCGTTGCGGATCCTCGACGGCCAGCAGGTGCCCAGCCCGTGGAAGCTGCCCCAGCCGACCATCACCCAGGACAACCTGGACCGGTACCTCGACGCGGACATGCCGCCGCTGCACTACGCGATGTGCGGCTGCACCGACCTGCCCGGTTACCCACAGCGCTGGAAGTAGGCCCGGTGTACGCCATCGGCGTCAACCCCTGGGTGTGGGCGTCGCCCGTCGACGACGACGCCCTCGCCGAGCTGATCCCCCGGATCGCCGGGTTCGGCTTCGACGCGGTCGAGTTGCCGATCGAGCAGCCCGGCGACTGGGACCCGGTGCGGACCCGGGACCTGTTGGCCGCGCACGGCCTCGTCGTGGCCGGCGTCTGTGCGGTCACCCCGCCGGGGCGGGACCTGGTGAACGCGTCCCCGGCGGTCGTGGCGTCGACCGTCGCGTACCTGCGGGGGTGCGTGGCGGCTGCGGCGGCCGTGGGCGCCCCCTGTGTCGGTGGTCCGGTGTACGCCTCGGTCGGGCGCACCTGGCGGATGTCACCGGCGGCCCGGGCGGACTGCTATGCGGAGTTCCGGCGAGCCCTGTCGCCGGTGGCCGAGCAGGCCGCTGCGTGTGGCGTGAGCATCGGGGTGGAGGCGTTGAACCGCTACGAGACCAGCGTGGTCAACACCGTGGCGCAGACGGTCGAGCTGATCGACGGACTGCCGTCGAGCGTCGGCATCATGATCGATACCTATCACATGAACATCGAGGAGTCCGATCCGTACGCGGCCCTCGCCGCCGCCGGCCCGTACATCAAGCACGTCCAGGTCAGCGGCACCCACCGGGGCTCACCCGGGGCGGACCACTTCGACTGGCCGCGCTTCTTCGCGGTGCTGGGGCAGACCGGTTACCGGGGTTCGGTCTGCATCGAGTCGTTCACGGCGGAGAACGAGACCATCGCCACCGCCGCGGCGATCTGGCGTCCGTTGGCCCCGTCGCAGGACCGGCTCGCCACGGACGGTCTGCGCTACCTACGGGGGGTCGTCGCCGGCCCTCGCGTCGCTGCGGGCTGATGCGGTGAATGCGCTGATGTCCTGCCGGCGGCAGGACTGCCGGAGTGCCTTGACAGCAGGACCGAACGGCAGGACAGTCGTCATACTTATCGATGATTAACGATCTATAGGCGAGGGGTGCCATGCGTAAGTCGCTGACGGCTGTGGCCGCCGTCGTTGTTGCCATCGTCGCGATGATGGCCGCGGTCTCGCACGCCAGTGCGGCGAACGCGGCCGCCGGTTGCCGGGTGGACTACGTCGTCACCAGCCAGTGGACCGGCGGCTTCCACGCCGACGTCGCGGTCACCAACCTGGGCGAGCCGGTCAACGGCTGGACGCTGCGGTTCGCGTTCCCCGCTGTCGACCAGCAGTTCGCCCAGGGCTGGAGCGCCACCTGGGCCCAGTCCGGCCAGCAGGTCAGCGCGACCAACCTCAGCTGGAACGCGACCCTGGGCACCAACGGCGCCGCGAACATCGGTTTCGTCGGTGCCTGGTTCCTCAGCAACCCCGTGCCGGCGTCGTTCACGCTCAACGGCGTCGCCTGCACCGGTGGCGTCCTGCCCAGCAGGACGACGGCCGGGCCGACCACCTCGCCGCCGGTCGCCGACTACCCGGCGTACGTCAACTGGGTCAGTCCGACCGTCGGCGCGGTCTACACCGCACCGGGCCCCGTCCCGCTGGCCGCGACCGCGACCGTGGGCGGCGGCCACTACATCACCGGGGTGTCGTTCCGGGTCAACGGCGTCACGGTGGCCCAGGGGGTGCGGACGACCGGCGACCGGTTCGACGCACAGTGGACACCCCCGACCGGCGCCCCCGGGACCAGCACGACCTACCTGCTCAACGTCTCGGCCGGCACCGACCAGTCGCTGTCCGGTGGTGCGCCGCCGCTGCTGGTCACGGTGGTCACGCCCCCGTCCTCCGGCACCAACCACCCGCCAGCGGTGGCGCTGAGCACCCCCGGCGGGCAGACGTACTTCCTCGAACCCACGACGGTCACCCTGGTCGCCGACGCCACCGACGCCGACGCCGGGGACACCGTCAGTCGGGTGGAGTTGTATCTCGGCACGACCAAGCTGGCCGTGACGCCCACCAACAGCGGGCTGCGCTACCAGTTCCAGGTGCCCCTGTCCGCCGGCACGTCGTCGACCTTCACCGTGCGGGTCCACGACTCCCACGGCGGTGTCGGCATCTCGAACCCGCTGACCTTCACCGTCCGCTAGCCCGTCACCTCCGGTCCGTCGTACCCCCGCCACGCTGGGCGTACGACGGACCGGAGGTCGGGCGGGTGCAGGCCGGGTGGGCGGATCACGACGCGGCGGCCCGGGGCCTCCTGATGACCTCGATCATGCTGGCCAGCGCCTCGTCGCCGTGCCCGCTGCCGGCCCGCTCCCGGAGCATGTCCCGGATCGGGACCATCACGTCCGGCCGGATTCCCTGGCCCCTGCTGGCCTCCACCAACTTGGCCAGACCGGCGGCGTTCAGGCCCACCGTGGAGATGTCGGTGGCGTACCGGCCCGCGTCGACCTGCCGGGCGGCACCCGTGATGCTGGGCAGCACCACGTGGGTGATCCAGGACCCGACGAACGGCGTCAGCGCCGCCGCGGGGACGCCCTCGGCGGTGAGCATCGCGAAGCCGTGCAGCGCGCCGGCGAGCGACGACCAGAGGATGCCCAGCAGCGACAGGTCGTAGAGACTGGCGACCCCCGGGTCCGCACCCAGGAGGACGCTGTTGCCGCCGAGGACCTTGAGGGTCGACTCGTACGTGTCGAAGACCTCCGCCGGGCCGCCGTAGAACAGCAGGGTCTGGGGGAGTCCGACGGCCGGCGGCACCGTCAGGAGGCAACCGTCGAGGTAGCTCGCCCTCAGGGACTGCGCCCACCGTGCGGCCCCCCGGGCGTCCTCCGGCACCCCGGAGGTGAGGTTGACGATGGTCTTGCCGTCGAGTGCCTCCCGCACCGGTTCGAAGATCTCGTACAGGGCCCGGTAGTCGACCACGCAGACCACCAGGAGGTCGCTCGCGGCGACCGCGTCGGCGATCGTGTCCGCGCGGCGCGCGCCCTGCTCGACAAGCGGGTCGGCCCTGCTGGCGGAGCGGTTCCACACCGTCGTGGGGTGGCCGGCCCTGAGATATGCGCCCGCCAGGGCCGAACCCATCATTCCGAGGCCGACGACCGACACGCGTACGCCATTGTCACCGGACACCGGTGTCACGCTCCTCTGTGTTCCGGAAAAGGCAGGAAAGGGATTAGGGCACTGCACGCAGAAAGCAGGTGCCGCCGCCGATTCGACAGTGGTGAGCCTAGACGCGGGCAGATGAGCCCTCAACCACTTACTGCAAGGTATGTGAGCGGTCGCCGATCACCCCACCCGGCGGAGCCGGCCGCGGACGATGGCTGTTCCCCCAGCCCGGGGTGGCTGGAATGGGTTTCCGGACGCCGGGCCCGTCGGGTGGTGCCGACCTTTCCGCGATCGCGGAAAAGGGCAGCCGGCCAGGTGCCGCCGCCAGGCGCGGGGCCGGAATCGGCCCGCATTCCGGGACGCCGGAGCAGACGCACACCGTGCCCTCGTCGGGCGAACTTTCGAGATCATCGGGAGTCAATTCCGACGGCGACCGGACTGGGGTGGACCCGTGCCGTGCGTCGGCCCGACGGTTGGTGCCGCGGGCCCTGGTGCACCTGGCCCCGGCCACCACGGGTGCCCCACGAAACGGGGGACCGGGCGACCTCGCGCGCTAGACTCTGCGGCACACCGGAGCGCGCGGGGAACGCGTCCCGGCCGTTCGGGGAGTGGGCGAATTGAGTGTCAGGGTGCGGCCGACGCATTGCGGACTCGACGCCGCGATCGAGGTGATCAGTGGCAAGTGGAAGGTCGTGATCCTGTGGGCCCTCAGCGACCGGCACCGACGGTTCGGTGAGCTGAGAAGGCTCATCGGAGTGAGCGAAAAGGTGTTGTTCCAGCATCTGCGCGAGTTGGAAGCCGACGGCATCGTCCACCGGGAGACCTCCCCGGGCCTGCCGCTGCGGGTGCAATACTCACTCACCGATCGCGGTCAGGCGCTGAATCAGGCGCTCAAGCCCCTGGGGGCATGGGGCCGGGAACACCTGCCGGAGCGGGCCGTGCCCGTGCCCGGCGACAATTGATTCCGGGCCGGAATGCGTCGGGCGGCTCCGCCCACCGCCACCGCCCACCGTCGTCCCGGATGACCGCGTCCCGTCGCCGCCCGCGCGGCGGCAGGCGGGCCGCACGCGGTGACTCGGTGCGGGCCGCACGCGGCGGCTCGGTGCGGACCGCACGCGGCGGCTCGGTGCGGACCGGGTCCCGGCGGCTCGGTGCCCCCCGGATCGGGCACCCGTCGCTTACCATGGGTGTCGCTTCGGGGGCGGTACCCTTGCGGTGGCATCCGATGCGGTGGTTTTTTCCTGTTCTGGTGGTTCCTGTTATTGGGGTGGTGGTCGCGGTGGCGGTCGGAACGATTCTCAGCTTCGACGACGTGAAGGGGTACGGCTTCATCAGCCCGGAGGGCGGTGGCGAGGATGTCTTCGTCCACGCGAACGACTTCGGCGATCAGCGGCCGAACGTGGCCCCGGGCATGCGGGTGGAGTTCGAGTCGGTGGAGGGGAACCGGGGGGTCAAGGCGCTCTACGCGCGGCTGCTCAACCCGGGCCCGGTGACACCGCGCGCGACCGTCGCGCGCAGCGTGCCGGCCACGACGGGCGTGCCGGCCGACCGCGCCGACGACGACGAGTGCGACGTGCTGACCGCGGCCGCCTTCCGCGCCGACATCACCGATCTCCTGGTGGAGCAGGTCCCGACGCTCACCGGTGGCCAGATCAGCCAGATCCGGCAGCACCTCACCCAGTTCGCCCGCTCGCATGGGTGGCTGGAGGACTGACTCCGCCGGCGGCCGGCCCGTCGTCGCCGAGGCTGCGACGGGAACCGGCCCCGCCGCAGCCTCGACCACGTGTCGTTCGCACGGACTCTGCACCAGTGCCGCCTCGACGGGCTCTCCGCCGTCGAGGCTGCCGGTGTCTCCGACGGCAACCTGCCCCCGTGGGTCCGGTGGACGGCACCCTGCGCAGGCCGGTCCGGCTCGTGTTAACACTTGACGTCATCGATGTTAGCGATAACGTACGGGGGTCAGTGCCGCCCTGCCGCCCGCCACCCGAGGTGATCAGTTGAAGCGTCGCACCCTGCTGTCCGCCACCGGTGCCGCCCTGGCCGGGGCGACCCTGCTGCGCCCCGCGACCGCGTCCGCCGCCCCCGGGGACGGTTACGTCATGGCGTACTTCACCGAGTCGCCGAGCATGACCGCCGCCAACTACGGGCTGCACCTCGCCGTCAGCAGCGACGGCCTGAACTGGACCCCGCTCAACCAGAACCGCCCCGTCGCCACCCCGACGCTGGGCAGCCGGGGCCTGCGCGACCCGTTCGTCCTGCGCAAGCAGAACGGCGGCTTCGTGGTGCTCGCCACCGACCTCAACGGCACCGACTGGAACTACCAGAGCCAGTACCTGCACGTCTGGGACTCGGCCGACCTGCGCACCTTCACCGGCTACCGGCTGCTCAAGGTGCACTCGCTGGCCACCCACGCCTGGGCGCCCGAGGCGTACTGGGACGCCGGGCGCGGGCAGTACGCCGTGGTCTACTCCGCCGTCACCGGCGGCCGCAACGTGCTGATGGTGAACTACACCAGCGACTTCGTGACCGCCTCCGCCCCGCAGACGTTCTTCGACCCCGGCTACGACGCCATCGACGGCAGCTTCGTCAGCGTCAACGGGGTCAACTACATGTACTTCAAGAACAACACCAACAGCACCCTGCTCGGCACCCGCTCCACCACCCTCAACCCGGGCAGCTTCAGCATCCACACCGCCGCCATCGGCCCCGGTCGGGGCGTCGAGGCCCCGCAGATCGTCAAGTCCCACACCGCGAACACCTGGTACCTGTGGGGCGACACGTGGAGCCCCAACGGCCGGTTCTTCTGCTGGCAGACCAGCAACGTGGCCGGCGGCACGTGGAGCCTGCTCAACGACCGGGCGTACACCCAGCCGCTGAACTCCAAGCACCCCGGGATCGCCCCGGTGACCTCGGCCGAGCTGACCGCGCTCACCTCCGCCTGGGGGCTGCCCACCTGGAACCGGATCAAGTCGTACAACTTCCCCGACCGTTACGTGCGGCACGGCAACAACGTCGCGCGCATCGACCCGTACCCGTTCGAGCCGTACCAGGACCAGCTGTGGACCCTGGTGCCGGGCCTTGCCGACCCGGCCGGGGTGTCGTTCCGCTCGGTGAACTACCCCGACCGGTACCTGCGCCACTACGACTACACGATCCGGTTGGCGGCCAACGACGGCACCAGCGCGTTCCGGGGCGACGCCACGTTCTACCGCACGGCCGGCCTCGCCGACTCGTCGTGGACGTCGTTCCGGTCGTACAACTTCCCCGACCGCTACCTGCGCCACTACGACTACCTGCTGCGCATCGACCCGCTCACCAGCAGCTCACCGGCCACCGACCGGCAGGACGCCACCTTCCGGATCGGCTACTGACCACACCCGGCACCCGGCGCCCGGCACACCGGCGGACGCCGAACCCGCCCGCCGGTGCCGGCGCGTCCGGCCCTATCCTGGCCCGATGTCGTACGCCGAACTCCGTGTCGACCAGTGGAACGACCGGTCCGAGGAGGCCGCCGGCCGACTGGCCCGGGAGATCGCGGCACGGCACGACCTAACCGTGGTGGGCCTACGGGACACCACCTACGCGGGACGCCGGCACCGCACGGCGGTGTTCGACCGGGGCGGGCTGCGGTTCGCGCTGGTGCCCGGCGGCCGGCCGACGCTCGGCTACGACGCGGCCCGGTTCCACCCCAGCGCGGGTCAGCAGGCCAGCTACGCCGACAGCGCCGAGGAGTACGGCCTGCCGCCGCTGACCGAGCACCTCGACGCGATGACCTCGCCCGTGCGCGACGTCGACCTGCCGGCGATGCTGGTCGCGGTGGAGGCGTTCGAACCCGGCGAGATGCCGGTGCCGCCGGACGACCCCCGGGTCGGTGAACTCGTCGCGTCCCTCGGCCGCCGGAGCGACGGGGCGGGCACGGTGAGCTCCGCCGACGGGCTGACCGTCGAGCTGGACGCGACCGGCCGGGTGACCCGCGCGGTGCTGGTCGAGGAGTTCGACCACGACGAGGCGATGGCCGCCCTCACCGACCTCGGCCTGCGGACCACCAGCCCGGACGAGTGGGAGTGGGCCTGCGGCGCGGGCGCGACCACCCTGTTCCGCTGGGGCGACGACACCCCCGACGACGGCTACCCGGTCGAGCAGGTGACCGGGGTGCACCGCACGCCGAACCTGTGGGGGCTGGCGATCGGTCAGGACTCCTACCGGTACGAGGTGACGACCGAACCGACGGTGGTGTGCGGCGGTGACGGCGGTGTCGTCACCTGCGGCGGCAGCGGCTACTTCCTGGGCTGGCTCACCCTCGCGACGGCCTACCGGGACGGGGACTTCGGCCGGTGGCTCGCCTCCGACGACGGGTACGCCGACGAGACCCTGACCCGACCGGTGATCAGCCTGGGCTGAGCGACGGCCCACCGGCCGCCACCCGGCTACTCGCTCACTGCCGACCGTACCGGGCCCGGGGCGTGTTCCACCCGGGCCGCGCCCCGGGCCCGACGGTCGACGACCACGAGCAGCGTCGCGACGGCGATCGCTACCGCCGCCAGCGCCAGCGCCACCGTGTGCAGCGCGTCGGTGAAGTGCCGTCCGCGCAGGCCGACGGGGCTCGCGGCGGCGATGAACGCCCCGGCCGCCGCGATGCTCACGTTCTCGGTGGAGAGTCGGATGGTGTTGAACAGCCCGGCCGCCGCCCCCCGTCGGCTCTCGTCCGCCTCGGAGACGGCCAGCCGGTCGATGTGACCGGAGGGCAGTCCGGCCCCCGCCCCGATGGCGAGCAGGGGCAGCGCCATGGTGGGCAACGTGCTGCCCGGCGACAGGGTCACCAGCCCCAGCGCGCCGAGCCCGCAGAGCACCACCGACGTGACCAGGACCGGGGTCATCCCGACGCTCCTGATCAGGATGCCGCCCACCGGCGGCAACGCGATCGTCGGGGCGGTGAGCACCAGCATCCAGGCGCCCGCCTCGGTGGGGGACAGGCCCACCACGTTGATCAGGTACGACGGCAGGTAGACCAGGATCGGCACCAGCACCACCATCAGGGTGCCCGCGGTGATCGCGATCGCCGTGTACCGGGGATTGCGCAGCAGCGTCAGGTCGGTCACCGGGTGCGCCACCCGACGCTCCACACCGACGAACGACAGCAGCAGCACGGCGGACAGGGCCGCCCCGCCCCACAGCAGCGGATGCGTCGCCCCGAGCCGGGGCGCCTCCACCAGGGTCGCGATGCCGATCAGCGAGGCCCCGGTGAACAGCAGCGCCCCGGCCCAGTCGAACGGCGGGTGGGCCGACGTCCGGCGTGCGGCGGCGGGCGGGCGGGCGGCCAGGGCGAGACCGATCACCAGCACGCCCACCGCGGCGGGTACCCCGAACACGGCCTGCCACCCCAGCGTCTCCAACGCCACGCCGCTGAGCTGCGGGCCGAACGCCAACCCCACGCCGAGCAGGGTGCCCAGCAGGCCGAAGGCGCGGGCCTGCGCCCGGCCGGTCAGCACGACCGACAGCAGCGCCACCCCGCCGGTCACGGTGGCCGCCGCGCCGACGCCGGTGACGGCGCGGGTCAGGTTCAGCACCAGCACCGTCGGTGCGAACGCCGAAGCGGCGGAGGCGACCGCGAAGACCGCCACCCCCGACAGGAACACCCGGTAGGGGCTCCACCGGTCGGTGACCGCGCCGCCCAGCACGAGGAACGCGGCGAACGTCGCGTTGTAGGCGTTGACCACCCACTGCGCGGCGACGGTGCTGGTCTGGAGGTCGTGTTGGATGCCGGGCAACGCGACCGACGCCCCGGTGATGGTCAGCGGGAGGACCGTGGTGGCCAGCAGCACGGCCACCGCGTGGACCTGTGCCCGGCGGGTCGGCCGGCCCCGGTGCTCCTGCGCCCCGGCGGAATCCGGTGCGGAGAGGTGACTAGACATGAGGTTCCGTTAGAGGTGTGGGCCCCGGCGTCCGGGGTCCGTGGTGAGGGCGATCAGGTCGGGAGGGCGTCGCCCCGGCGACGCGGTGGGTCAGCCCATGATCAGGCGGAGTTCCTTGCGGTTGCCGATGCCGAGCTTCTTGTACACATGGGTCAGGTGCTGCTCCACCGTGCTGATCGTGATGCTGAGATCCCGGGCGATCATCTTGTTCTGCTTGCCCCGGCCGGCCAGGGTGGCGACCTTCAACTCGCTGTCGGTGAGCGTCGACAGGAACGCCACCGGACGCCGCTCCAGCACCGTGACGGTAGCGTAGTCCCCGCGTCCGAAGTCGAGCGGTTCGGTCTGCAACCGGCGCAGGATCAGGAAGAAGTCGGGGCTCGACGAGAACCGCTCCAGCGTCGTGAGGATCGCCTCGCGGGCACCGCCGAAGACCACCCCGACGCTGTCCGTGGTCTGCATGGCCCGGGCCCGTATCTCGTCGCCGCGGGCCTGCAACGCCGCATCCACCAGGTGTACGGCGATGTCCTGCTCGCCGAGCATCTGGTAGCCGGCCGCCGCCGCCAGCCGCCACGGGAAGAGGTGCTCCAGCGCCATGCCCCACTCGGCCATGCTCCGCCCGCAGCTCATGAACCGGGTCACCGCGCCGCGTGGGTCACCGGTGCCCAGACAGAAGTGCCCGAAGCCGTGCCGGTACCAGAGGCTGTAGCTGGACTCGTCCATCAACGCCGACGGGGTGGTACGCAGGTGGTGCACCGCCGCGCCGATCCGGCCCAGGGCCAGGTTGCCCAGGACCACGGTGGCCAGCGGCTCACCGATCCGGTGCGCCCAGCGCCGCGGCTGCATCATCCGCAGCGCCTGCTCACCCCACTCGACGCCGCCCTGCACGTCGCCGTCGAGCAGCGCGCAGACGGCGTGCAGGCTGGTGAGTCGGGCCCGCCAACCGATCGGGTTCTGCCCGCCGAGACGCTGCCGGGCCGCCGCCGCGCAGGCGGCGGCGTTCGGATCCCCGGACAGCAGCAGGATGCGGATCGCACAACTCACCAGCCACTCGACGCCGGTGGGGATCTGGGCGTCCTGGTTCTCCAGGTAGTCACGGGCCATGGTGACGTGGTCCAGGCCGGGCCAGGTGGCGGTCATCGCGTTGACCAACCCGAGGGTCATCAACTGCTCGCGGCTCATGTCCTCAAGGGACGTGCCGTGCCGGGCCTCGCCGCAGGGATAGAGGTCGGTGAGCCGGTCGAGGGCGCCGGGGAAATCGCAGGAGGCCAGCACCAGCGACTTCCACCGGTCGGATTCACGTGCCTCGGGGTGGCCGGCGAGCGGTTCGAGGCTCGCCTCGATTCTCCGGAACACCCGGTCGTAACCAACGACCTGCCTGATCGACCGTCGCGCGGAATCGACATCGGGTCGCAACCACGTCCCCGGGAACTCTTCCGGGTAATCGCCGAATAAGGGTTCGGTTATCATTGGTCCCCCTGCCGTGCAAGTCGTTCCGAATTGCGTGACCGGCCCCTATGAAAGCACTCCTGTCTGTTCGACCGCTGATCTTTACCGGCACTGATCTTCACCGGGACGTGCCGACGGTACGGCCGTCAGCGGGAGATCCGTTCCTCTCCCGCGATGACGACCTCCGTGAACGGATGCGGGGCGACCGGGTGCCCGGCGTTGACGATCCACGCCTCGCCGGTACGTCCCGTCGCGTGCGCCTGCTCGGCGGCGGCGGCCACCTCCTCCGGTGTCACCAACCCGACACCCGCGCGCACCAGCGCGTCGCGCCGGTCGGCGAGCATCGGGGTGTCCACCGCGCCCGGGCAGAGCGCGTTGATCCGGATGTTCACCTGCCCGAGGGGGCCCGCGAGGGACCGGGCCAGCCCGACCACCGCGTGCTTGCTCGCCGAGTACAGGGCGTCCGGCGACGGACGCACCCCGGTGGTGCTGGCCGTGACCAGCACCGCGCCACCGCCGTGCGCCCGCATCGGCGCGTACGCGGCCTGCACGCCGAACACGACGGAGTCGACGTTGGTCCGCATCATCGACTGGTACGCCTGCGGGTCGAACCCGTCGCCGACCGCCGTGCCGGCGAGCACGCCCACGTTGAGGTGCAGCAGGTCCAGCGTCCCGTGCCGGGCCAGGGTCGCCTCGACGTACTCCTGACAGCCGGCCATGGTGGTCGCGTCGGTGTGCACGAACAGCCCGTCGCACCCGCCGGCCACCGCGCGCCCCCGCCCGGCGTCACGGTCCACGATCACCACATGCCAACCCCGGGACCGGAAGCGGTGGGCCACTGCGGAGCCGATCCCACCGGCACCCGCAGTGACCACCAGGACCTGTCCGGTCACGGAGCTGCCACGCCCAGGACGTGGCTGAACACGTTGAGCGGGTCGTAGGCCGCCTTGGCCAGTTGCAGGCGCGGGTAGTTGTCGCCGTAGAACAGCGTCGACCACGACACGCCGGAGGTGTTCTGGGTGCTGTCGAGGAAGTCGATGTCGGGCCAGTTGATGTAGGACCCCTCGTTGCGGGCGTCCGGCGCCGGCACCCCACCGGTCTCGGCGTACACGTCCCGGTAGAGCCCGCGCAGCCAGTCGATGTTCGTCGCGTCGGCGCTCGGGTCGTCCCAGTAGCTGGTGAACGACGCGGCCATCACCGACGAGCGGTGCGCCGTCGCCGTCGCGGTGGGAGCGGTGGCGTTTATCGCCCCGCCGTACGACAGCAGCGTCAGGCCGGACGCCGGGTTGGTGTAGCCGCTCGCCGTGAGCCGGTCGAACACCCGCCCCGCCTGGGCGTCGGTGTAGCGCTGCTTGAGCAGGCCACCCTTGCTCTTGGAGCGCAGTGGGCCGGTGATGCCGAACGCGGCGGCCGTGGTCGGCAGGTTCAGCGTGGTGGTCAGCCACGGCCGGGTGCCGGTGTCGAGGATCGTCGGCGTCGCGGTGACGCCCGCGGTGATCGCGCTGACGTAGGAGCTGCGCAGGGTGTTGTTGCCGCTGACCGTGGGGTCGACCTGGGCGACGACCGACAGCCGGCCGTACTCGCTGCGGTTGGCGGTCAGCGCGGAGAACAGCTTGGTGCCGGTGGCCCCGGGGGCGCTGTTCAGCTCGTGCCAGGTGCCGTAGTTGGCCATGATCCGGACGAAGTCCGCCCGGGACACGTCGGCCCAGTTCCAGGTGAGGATGGTGTTGGCGACCGCACCGGGCGGCGTCGGCAGCAGCGTGCTCGGGTTGGTGCCGGTGGCCGTGGCGCTGCGCAGCCAGAACCGGGTGACGATGCCGAAGTTGCCGCCCCCGCCGCCGGTGTGCGCCCACCACAGCTCGCGGTTCGGGTCCCCGGTGGCCCGGGTCGCCACGACGGACTTCGCCGTGCCGGTGGCGTCGACGATGACGACCTCGACCGCGTCGATGTAGTCGGCGACGATGCCGTGCTGCCGGGACAGCATGCCGAACCCGCCGCCGGTGGCGTGCCCGCCGATGCCGACGCTCTGGCAGGAGCCGCCGGGGACGGTGACGCCCCACCCCCAGTCCAGCCGCCGGTACAGGTCGCCGAGGGTGACCCCGCCCTGCACGCAGAAGGCGTTACGGGTGGTGTCGAAGGTGACCGAGCGCATCTCGACCAGGTCGATGACGACCTTCGCCGCCGGGTCGTCGACGAAGTTCTCCAGGCAGTGCCCGCCGCTGCGGACCACGACCTTCTTGCCGGCCGTCACGGCCGCCTGCACCGCGGCGACGACCTGCTTGGTGGTACTGACGATCCGCACCGCCTCCGGGCTGCCCACGAAGCGGCGGTTGAACCCGCGCTGGAGGGCGTCGGCGTAACGGCGGTCGGTGGGGCCGATCGTCACCGGCCCTGGAGTCTTCTGCCCACCGGCCAGGCTGTCGACCTGGGCGGGCGCGGCGACCACGTGGTCGCCGATCAGCGTGCTCGCACCTGCGCCGGCGATGACGGTGCCGACACCGGACATCAACCGCCTACGGCTCAACCGGGACAAGCTTCCCCCTGGAATTGAGTGAATGTGGGGTGGACACCGCGCCCGATGCGTCGAGGCCCGGCGAAGAAACGTCAATGGGGGCGCGCGGCGATGCGCTCGCCACCTGTCGAACGGACCGTAACCTTACTATGGGAATTTCGCCGCAGCCAACGGTCGAAGCGCTCGCCAGAACCCCTAGATCTCCCCTAGGGAAATTGTGTCCTGGATCACCTGAGTCGACGGTAATGGATGCGCTGAGCTATCCGGACGGCACCCCGAATCAATACAGAAATGCCTGATCAGCGCAGTTCCACCCGGCCCTGTCGGGCATGTTCGCGGTCGTATGCCTCCTGCGCGTCGAGCATCGCGCCGAGGTGGTCGTGCGCCCACTGGACGGCCAGCTCGATGGCGGGCAGCAGGGTCCGACCCAGCTCGGTGAGGCCATAGTGGACGCTGCGCGGCGGGCCGGGCTGCTCCATCCGGGCGACGAAGCCGTCCCGTTCCAGGCCGCGGAGCGCCGCCGTCAGCACCTTCGCCGTGACCGGGCCGATCTGCGCCCGGATGTCGGAGTACCGCATCGGTCCCTCGGCCAACAGGGAGATCACCATCGCCGTCCACTTGTCGCCGATGTGGATCGGCGCGATGCCGGACGGGCAGACCGGATCGAAGCGCGAGGTGGAGTCCGTCACCGATCCAGCCTAACGAGGTTTCCCGGAAGAAACCTCGGTGCTCGTTACCGTGGCACGCCGGCGCCGTTCGCAGCCGTACAGCCCGTACGCGTGGGCGGCAACCGGAACATCGGCATCGCGAGAGAGGGACGACCAGTGACCAAGATCGTAGTGTTCGGCGCAGGCGGCAAGGCGGGCAGGGCGATCGTGGCCGAGGCCGCCAGCCGTGGGCACGAGGTCGTCGCGGTCGTCCGGGACACCACCCGGTACGCCGACCTCTCCGGCTCCGGCGTCGAGGTGGTCGCCGGCGACGTCACCGACCAGTCGCAGGTCGCCGCCCTGGTCAAGGGCGCGGGCGTGGTGGTGAACGCGGTCGCCCCCGGTGCCGGGGACAACATGGCGACGTTCTTCACCGCCGCCGCCGGCGCGCTCGTCAACGCCGTCGCCGAGACCGGCGGGGGCCGCCTGGTCGCCATCGGCCTGTCGGCCTACCTCGACGCCGCGCCCGGCGTCCGGGTCATGGACACCCCCGGCTTCCCGGCGCAGTTCCAGGACTTCGCCAAGGCCCACGCCGCGGCGCTCGACGTGCTGCGGGAGGCGCCGGCGACGGTCGAGTGGTCGGTGGTGGTGCCGGCGATGGAGTTCGACCCGGAGGGCGAGCGGACCGGGGCGTACCGCGCGGGCGACACCGGCATGCTCGCCGACGCCGACGGTGCCAGCCGCATCTCCTACCGCGACTTCGCCATCGCCGTCCTCGACGAGGCCGAGCAGGGCGCACACCCGCGCACGCACTTCGCCGTCGCCTACTGAGCTCCGGCGCGGAGCACACCGCGTCCTGACCGTCGGCCCGGAACGCCGCGTCCGGGCCGGCACGAGTGGTAGCCGGCGCGGGGCGTCGCCCGTCCGGCCGCCTGGACGCGGGTCGGAACCCGCCCGGTCGGCTGCCCGGAATGGGCGCGGCAGCCGACCGGGCGGGTGGCCCGGAGGTCCCGTGACCGGGGTCGACCGTCCACGACGGACCCGACCCCTGTGCCGGCACAGGACTGAAGCCCGGGCCGGCTGCGGCCTCCGCCATCGGCCCCCGGTGCGAGGGGCAGCCGGTGGCGGCGGCCGCAGCACGACAGGGCAGCGGGTCGACCGGGGTGCCCGGCTACCGGGCCTGCGGCTGGGAAACCGCCGGCCGCGGCCAACGGCACCGCCGACATCCACCGCCTCGGCCGCCGCCGCGCCTGGTTCCTGGTCCCGGCTCTGGCATTCGGCACGGCACAGCGGTCCGCCCATGGCGGGAGGGTAGGTTCGCTGGCCGCTGGCCCGCCGGAGGTATCCCGCGCGTGGGGTACGTGACCCCCGGCCTCCCCGGATCGACCGTCCGCCGTGCCCCGACCCGGTCGCTCGTCGCCCGGAGTCGGCCCGTTCTGCTCGCCGGGGCGTGGCCCCGCGCGGGGCAGCCCCCGTCCTGCTGCGCGGAGGGCCGGGCGCGCGTCGGATCGTCGTGCCGGTCGCGTGCCCTGTTTCCGCGCCGGTCGTCCGCTGCGTCCACGACCGGCGGCGTGCTTTTCCCTCTCTGATTTTTCGCGTTCTCCCGGGCGTCGACGCCGGCGCGGTGAATTGTTTCCACCGGGGAACGGTCCTGTTTCCGCCGCCGCCCCCATTTGTCGGTGGCCGCTGATCCACTTTCGAGCATTTTCCCCGCGTGGTAATTGCGCGCCGCAGGGTCCTGGTGTCGTACGCCACTGGCCGGCCGATGACGAAACAATACGAGTCCGGTTCTGATCAGCATGTGTATCGGTGCTCCGGTGCCCGTGGTCGATGTAGCGGCGGCCGCCCCGCCGGTGTGGCCGGGCGGGTGCCGGCCCCGTCGCCGCCCAGCGTCGCGCCGGCCGGAAAGCGCACTACGGCGGCCCTTTTTGGAGCGGCATCGCCGCCCGGCGCGGCCGGGTTCGTCAGGTGGCGACCGGCCGGGTGCCGCCCGTCGTCGCACGCTGCGGCGGCGGCGCTGGGTCGGCCGGGTCCAGTGCGGGTGAGCTGACCGAAAAGGGAGCAGAATGCGTTGCCGATAAACATCGATTAAACGGAGAGTTGCCGATTCTAGGGGAAATCTAGGGGTTGAAGGCCATCGATCACTGATCGACTCTGGACGGGTCGTTGGCGGAGCGGATCGAAGCACCTCTCTCGATCACCTGCAATTCCCACGCGCTTCGCGTCACTGGGCCCACCGCGTCGAACCCGGGGGAAATACGTGGCTGTCCTGCACGGATACGAGTCGGCTGATTCCACGGCGGACATCGCGATCACCGGCATCGCGTGCCGTTTTCCCGAAGCGCCGGACCCTGCCCGATTCTGGGAATTGCTCGTGGCGGGTCGCAGCACCGTGCGGGACGTCCGGGACCGCTGGCCCGCCGCCACCGGGGCCGCCCGCTGGGGTGCCTTCCTGACCGAGGTCGACACCTTCGACGCGCCCTTCTTCGACATCGGCGCCCGCGAGGCCGCACTGCTCGACCCGAGGCAACGCCTCCTGCTCGAACTCGGCTGGGAGGCACTGGAAGACGGCCGGGTGCCCGCCGACACCGTGGCCGGCACCCCGTTGGGCGTGTTCGTCGGCACCACCTGGGACGACTACGCCCAGGTGGCACACCGCCACCGCACCGCGCTGCGCTCCGGCCACGCGATGACCGGCCTGCACCGCAGCATGATCGCCAACCGGCTGTCGTACTTCCTGCGCGCCAACGGGCCGAGCGTCACCGTCGACACCGGCCAGTCGTCCTCGCTGGTGGCCGTCCACCTGGCCTGCGCCAGCCTGCGCAGCGGCGAGTCGACGACCGCGCTCGCCGCCGGGGTGAGCCTGGCCCTGCTGCTGGAGAGCAGCCACATCTCCGACGACTGGGGCGGGTTGTCACCCGACGGTCGCTGCCACACCTTCGACGCCCGCGCCAACGGCTACGTCCGGGGCGAGGGCGGGGGAGCGGTCCTGCTCAAACCGCTCGACCGGGCGCTCGCCGACGGCGACCGGATCTACTGCGTGATCCGGGGCAGCGCGGTCTCCGCCGGTGCGGGCGGCACCCCCACCACCCCCGACCCGGCCGCCCAGGAGGCGACGCTGCGGGCCGCCCACCGCCGCGCGGGCACCACCGCCGCCGACGTCCAGTACGTCGAACTGCACGGCACGGGCACGAGGGTCGGCGACCCGATCGAAGCCGCCGCGCTGGGCCGGGCGCTCGGCGACCCGGCCGCGCCGCTGGCGGTCGGCTCGGTAAAGACCAACATCGGCCACCTGGAGGGTGCCGCCGGCATCGCCGGACTGATCAAGACCGCGCTGGCCGTACGGCACCGCCGACTCCCCCCGAGCCTGCACTTCACCACCCCGAACCCCGACATCGACCTGCCCCGGCTCGGCCTGACGGTGGTCACCGACCCGACGCCCTGGCCGCGCCCGGACCGGCCCCTGGTGGCGGGGGTCAGCTCGTTCGGCATGGGCGGGACGAACTGCCACCTGGTCCTCGGCGAGGCCCCCACCGACGCGCCGCCGGCCGCCCCGGTGACGCCGGACGTGCCGGTCGTGGCCTGGCCGGTGTCCGCGAAGTCCGACCAGGCCCGGGACGCCGCCGTGACGCGCCTGCGGGAGGGCGACGCCGACCCGGCGGCGGTGGCCTGGTCCCTGGCCACCACCCGGGCGGAGCTGACCCACCGGGCCGTCGTGGTCGGCGACCGGGTGCTCACCGGCCAGGCGGGCGACACCGCCCTGGGATTCGTGTTCGCCGGTCAGGGTGCCCAACGGGTCGGCATGGGACTGCGCCTGCACGCGGCCCACCCGGTCTTCGCCGCCGCGTTCGACGAGGTGTGCGCGCTGGCCCGGGTGGACCTCCGCACGGCGATCAGCACCGGCGACGGGCTCGACGCCACCGGCACCACCCAACCCGCCCTGCTCGCCGTCGAGGTGGCGCTGTTCCGGCTGCTGGAGTCGTGGGGCGTCCACCCCGACGTGCTCGTCGGCCACTCGATCGGCGAGATCGCCGCCGCGCACGTCGCCGGCGTGCTCGACCTGCCGGACGCGGTGCGGCTGGTGTCCGCACGCGGCGAACTGATGCAGGCGCTGCCCGCCGGTGGGGCCATGGCGAACGTCCGCGCCGCCGACTCCGTCGTACGCCCGTTCCTGCGCGACGGCGTGGTCGTCGCGGCCGTCAACGGCCCCGACGCGACGGTGCTCGCCGGACCCGCCGGGCCGCTGCGCGCGATCACCGGGGAGATCGAGGCGGCGACCCGGGCCCGGGTACGGCACCTGCGGGTCAGCCACGCCTTCCACTCCCCCCTGATGGACCCGATGTGCGACCGGTTCCGCCGGGTCCTGTCGACGGTGACGTTCCGGCCGGCCACCCTGCCCGTCGTCTCCACCGTGACCGGTGCGCCCGCCGACCTGACCGACCCCGAACACTGGGTACGCCAGGTGCGCGAACCGGTGCTCTTCCACGCCGCCGTCACCGGGGCCGGCACCGCGTACGACGTCGGCACCTGGCTGGAACTCGGACCGGACGGCTCACTGTCCACCCTGATCGACGGCGGCATCCCCACCCTGCGCGGCGACCACGACGAGGCCACCAGCATCGTCACCGCCGCCGCGACGGTGTGGACCCGTGGTCACCGGGTGGACTGGCGCAGCCTGCTCGGCGGGGCGGGCCGCGTCGTCGACCTGCCCACCTACCCGTTCCAACGCACCCGGCACTGGGTGGGTGCCCGGCCGGAACACACCCGGACCGACCGGCCGGCCGCCGACCGCGACCTCACCGCCGAGATCGACGTCCTCGTCCGCCGGGTGCTCGGCGGACGCGCACCCGCCGTCATCGCGCCCACCACCACGTTCCACGACCTGGGCTTCACCTCGCTGCTGGCGGTCGAGCTACGCGACGAACTCGCCGCCGCCACCGGTCTGGTCCTCCCCAGCGGGCTGCTGTTCGACCATCCCACCCCCGCCGCGCTCGCCGAACGGCTCACCGTGCTGCTGGCCGACAGCGACCCGGCCCCCGACGACGAAGCCGACGACGACACCGCGACCGTCGTGGACGAACCCGTCGCCATCGTCGGGATGGCCTGCCGCTTCCCGGGCGGGGTGGCGTCACCGGAAGACCTGTGGACACTGCTCGTCGGCGGCACCGACGTCATCGGAGAGTTCCCCGACGACCGGGGCTGGGACCTGACGGCGCTGCGCGACTCCGGCCGGCTCGGCACCGGCTCGGGCGGGTTCCTCGCCGACGCCGCCGGCTTCGACGCCGCGTTCTTCGGCATCTCACCCCGTGAGGCGCTGGGCATGGATCCACAGCAACGGCTGCTGCTGGAGGTCTCCTGGGAGGCGCTGGAACGCGCGGGAATCGCCCCCACCTCCCTGCGGAACAGCCGGGTCGGCGTCTTCGCCGGCGCGACCGGGGGCGACTACGGCCCCCGGATGCACGAGGCCCACCCCGACGCCGAGGGCTACCTGCTCACCGGCATCAGCCCCAGCGTCGCCTCCGGCCGCATCGCGTACGCCCTCGGGCTCACCGGGCCGGCACTGACGGTCGACACGGCCTGCTCGTCGTCGCTGGTCGCCGTACACCTGGCGGCATCGGCGCTGCGCAACGGCGAGTGTTCGCTGGCGTTGGCCGGGGGCGTCACCGTGATGTCCACCCCGGGCATGTTCGTCGAGTTCAGCCGGCAGGGCGGGCTGTCGCCGGACGGCCGGTGCAAGGCGTTCTCGGCCGACGCGGACGGCACGGGATGGGCCGAGGGCGCCGGGATGCTGGTGCTGGAGCGCCTGTCGGACGCGCGCCGCCATGGTCACCGGGTGTTGGCGGTGGTGCGGGGTAGTGCGGTGAATTCGGATGGTGCGTCGAATGGTTTGACGGCGCCGAGTGGTCCGTCGCAGGAGCGGGTGATTCGTCGGGCGTTGGCGGTGGCGGGTGTGTCGGTGTCTGACGTGCAGGTGGTGGAGGGTCATGGGACGGGTACTCGGTTGGGTGATCCGATCGAGGCGGAAGCGTTGTTGGCGACGTATGGGCGGGGTCGGTCGGTGCCGTTGTGGTTGGGGTCGGTGAAGTCGAACCTTGGTCATACGCAGCATGCGGCGGGTGTCGCCGGGGTGATGAAGGTGGTGCTGGCGATGCGGCACGCGATCGTGCCGGGGTCGTTGCATGTGGGTGAGCCGTCGGGGTTGGTGGATTGGTCGTCGGGTGCGGTGGAGGTGGTGCGGGAGCCCCGGGAGTGGGTGGTGGCTGGCGGGGGTCGTCGGCGGGCGGGGGTGTCGTCGTTCGGGATCAGCGGCACCAACGCGCACGTGATCGTGGAGGAAGCGCCGGACGAGCCGGAGATGCCGGCCGGCGGCGGTTCGCCCGTGTCGTCGGGACACACCCCGGGGGTGGGTACGCCGGTCGGCGGCGTGAGGTCGTCCGCCGAGGTGATGGCCACGCCGGTGAGGGTGACGCCGTGGCCGGTGTCGGCGCGGTCGGTCGCCGGGGTGCGGGAGCTGGTGGAGCGGTTGCGGTCGACGGTGGTGGGGGTGTCGGCGGTGGATGTGGGGTGGTCGTTGGCGTCGACGCGGTCGGTGTTCGACGAGCGGGTGGTGCTGCTCGACGGTGTGGTGGTCGCAGACGGGGCGTCGCTGGCTCCCGGGGTCCGGGCGTTGGCGTCCGGTGTGGTTGCTGCTTCCGCGGTGGACCCGGTCGCGGGGTCGTCGGGTGGCGCGGCGTTGTCAGGGGCGGTGTCGTCGGGCGGGGTGTCCTCCGGTGGTGTTCCTGCGGGGTTGGGTGTGGTGTTCGGGGGTCAGGGTGGTCAGCGGGTGGGGATGGGTGCGGGTTTGTGTGGGGTGTTTCCGGTGTTCGCGTCGGTGTTCGACGAGGTGTGTGGCTTGTTGGGTGGGGATGTGCGGGAGGCGATCTCCTCCGGTGTTGGCCTGGATGGCACGGGGGTGGCGCAGCGGGCGTTGTTTGCGGTGGAGGTGGCGTTGTTCCGGTTGGTGGAGTCGTGGGGTGTGCGTCCGGCGGTTCTGGTGGGTCATTCGATCGGGGAGATCGCGGCGGCGCACGTGGCCGGGGTGTTGTCGTTGCCGGATGCGGTGGCGTTGGTGTCGGCGCGTGCTCGTCTGATGGCGGCGTTGCCGGTGGGTGGGGCGATGGTGTCGTTGCGGGCCTCCGCTGATGCGGTGGAGCCGTTTCTGTCCGGTGATGTGGTTGTTGCGGCGGTGAATGGTCCGTCGGCGGTGGTGATCGCCGGCCCGGAACAGCAGACCCTGCGAGCGGCGGATGCGGTGGCGACCGCGTTGGGTGTGCGGCAGCGGCGGCTGTCGGTCAGTCACGCGTTCCACTCGCCGTTGATGGAGCCGATGCTCGACGAGTTCCGCGCGGTCGTCGAGGGTTTGTCGTTTCATCCGGGGCGGATTCCGGTGGTGTCGACCGTCACCGGGCAGGTCGGGGATCTTTCGGATCCGGGGTATTGGGTGCGGCAGGTGCGTGAGCCGGTGCGGTTCCATGACGCGATCGAGGCGGCTGGTCCCCGCTCGTGGTGTGAGTTGAGCGCGGATGGTGGTTTGTCGTCCCTGTTGGCCGACGGTATCCCGATGCTGCGGCCGGGAGCCGACGAGGCGGTCAGTGCGGTGACGGGGTTGGCGCAGGTGTGGGTGCGGGGGCACGAGGTCGACTGGCGGGCGTACTACGGCGGCGGCAAGGTCGTCGACCTGCCGACGTACCCGTTCCAACGGCAGCGGTACTGGCTCGACAACCAGCCGGCGGTCGGGACCACCGGCACCCGGCACGGTCTGCTGTCCACCTCGGTCGACCTCGCCGACGACGCGGGAGTGCTGCTGACCGGCCGCGTCTCCACCCGCAGCCACCGCTGGCTGGCCGATCACGTCGTCGACGGGCGGACGCTGCTGCCGGGCACCGCGTTCCTCGAGGCCGCGCTGCGCGCCGGCGTCGAATGCGGCTGCCCCCGCGTCCAGGACCTCACGCTGCTCACCCCCCTCCCGGTCGGCCCCACCGCCGTCACCCTCCAGGTGACCGTCGGGCCGCCGACGGACGACGGCCACCGCACCGTCACCGTTTACGCCCGCGCGGCCGACTCGACCGACTGGACCCGGCACGCCGTCGGCACCCTGGCACCCGACCGGCCGGCGTCGGCCGTCCCCCGGCTGCCGGCCGACGCGCAGGAACTGGACCTGACCGGGGTCTACGAGTCCGTCGCCGCACACGGCTACCACTACGGCCCGGCGTTCCAGGGACTCCGCCGCCTATGGCGCACCCCCGACGGTCTGTTCGCCGAGGTGGCCCTCGACGCGGGCGAGCCGGTGGAGCCGTACCTGCTGCATCCCGCCCTGCTCGACGGCGCGCTGCACCCGGCGCTGCCCGGCGTGGCCGACGACGCCCGCCCGGCCGCACTGCCGTTCGCCTGGTCCGGTGTCCAGGTGCACGCCACCGGCGTCCGCCGGCTCCGGGTGGCGTACACCTGGACGGGACCGCAGACGCTGTCGATGGCGGCCGTGGCCGACGACGGCACGCTGGTCGCCGAGGTCGCCTCCCTGGTCTGGCGGCCGGTGGGCGCGGTACGGCGCGGTGAGGTGCTGACCCGGGGCTGGGTGCCGGCAGCCGTCCCCACCGGCACGTCCCGCCCGGTCACCGCCGTGGCGCTGGCCGCCCGGGGCACGGACCAGGCCGCCGCCGCACACGCCGTCGCCGAGGACGTCCTCGACGAGATCCACGCCGCGCTCGCCACCGACGACGGACCCACCGTGGTCTTCACCGTCGCCGACGACGCACCGGCCCTGGCCGTCGCCGCCGGGCTCGTCCGCTGCGCCCGCACCGAACACCCGGGCCGGTTCGTCCTCCTGCACCACGACACCGAGGTCGACGCGGCGGACCTGGCGCGGGTGGCCGCACTCGACGAACCGGAGGTACGCCTCGCCGGTGGCGCACTGACCGTCCCCCGGCTGCGCCGCGACGACCACACCCCGAGCGCCCCGGTCGACCTCGGCGACGGCACCGTCCTGATCACCGGCGCCAGTGGCGCGCTCGGCACCGGACTCGCCCGCCACCTGGTACGTGACCTGGGCGTACGGGGGCTGCTGCTGCTCAGCCGCCGGGGCGCGGACGCCCCCGGCGCCGCCGAACTCGCCGACGAACTGCGGGCGTACGGCGCGGTGGTGACCGTGGCCGCCGGCGACGCGGCCGACCCGGAGCAGTTGGCCGCCGCGTTCTCCCTGATTCCCGCCGACCTGCCGCTCACCGCCGTGGTGCACGCGGCCGGTGTGCTCGACGACGGTCTCGTCGCCACCCTCACCCCGCAGGCGTTGCACGCCGTGCTGCGGCCCAAGGTGGACGCGGCGTGGCACCTGCACCGGCTCACCGCCGACCTCGACCTGGTCGCGTTCGTGCTGTACTCGTCGATCTCCCAGCAGATCGGCGCGGCCGGCCAGGCCAGCTACGCCGCCGGCAACGCCTTCCTCGACGCGCTCGCCGCCCACCGGCACGCCGCCGGCCTGCCCGCCACCTCGCTGGCCTGGGGGCTGTGGGCGGCCGAGGGTGGCATGGCCGAAACGCTCGGCACGGCCGACCTGGCCCGGATGGCCCGCAACGGGGTGGCCCCGCTGCGGCACGACGACGGCCTGGCCCTGTTCGACCGGGCCCTCGGGTTGCCCGGCCCGCTACTGGTCCCGATGCTGCTGGACACCGCCGCGCTGGCCACGGCGAACGACCCGGCCGCCCTGCCCGCCGTGTGGCGCGGCCTGGTCCGCCCCCGGGCCGCCCACCCCCGGCCGGTCGCCGACGGCCCGTCGCACCGGGACCTGGTGGAGGTGGTCCGCGCCGAGGTGGCAGCCGTCCTCGGCCACACCGACCGGACGAAGGTCGGGGTGCGGGCCGCGCTCACCGACCTCGGTGTCGACTCGCTCACCTCCGTCGAGCTGCGCAACCGGCTCGTCTCGGTCACCGGGTTGGCGTTGTCGGCGACGGTGGTGTTCGACCATCCCACGGTCGCCGGGCTCGCCGACCACCTGCGGGAGCTGACCGGCGAGACCGACCCGGACGGCCCGGCGACCGGCACCGTCACCGACGCCCACGACCCGATCGCCGTCATCGGCATGGCCTGCCGCTACCCCGGCGGGGTCGACTCCCCGCAGGACCTGTGGCGGCTGGTGGCCGAGGGGCGGGACGCGATCTCCGAGTTCCCGGTCAACCGCGACTGGCCGGAGGACCTCTACGACCCCGACCCGGGCCGCCCCGGGCACAGCTACGTCCGGGAGGGTGGCTTCCTGCACCGGGCGGACGAGTTCGACCCGGCGTTCTTCGGCATCTCGCCCCGCGAGGCGCTGGCGATGGACCCCCAGCAGCGGCTGCTGCTGGAGACGGCGTGGGAGGCGGTGGAACGCGCCCGCATCGACCCGTACTCGCTGCGCGGCAGCACCACCGGTGTGTTCGCCGGGCAGATGTACCACGACTACGCGCCGCCGGTCGACGCGATGCCCGGCGATCTGGAGGGCATCCTGCTCACCGGCAACACCGGCAGCGTGCTCAGCGGCCGGCTGGCGTACGTGCTCGGGCTCACCGGTCCCGCCGTTACCGTCGACACGGCGTGCTCGTCGTCGCTGGTCGCCACCCACCTGGCCGTCCGGGCGCTGCGCGCCGGTGAGTGCTCGCTGGCCCTCGCCGGTGGGGTCACCGTCATGTCGACGCCCGGCACGTTCGTCGAGTTCAGCAGGCAGCGGGGCCTGTCGCCGGACGGGCGGTGCAAGTCCTTCTCGGCGGACGCCGACGGCACCGGCTGGGGCGAGGGCGTGGGCGTGCTGCTGCTGGAACGGCTCTCCGACGCCCGCCGGTACGGGCACCCGGTGCTGGCCGTGCTGCGCGGGACCGCCGTCAACTCCGACGGCGCGTCCAACGGGCTGACCGCCCCCAACGGCGGCTCCCAGCGGGCGGTGATCCGGGCGGCGCTCGCCGACGCCGGACTGACCCCCGGCGACGTCGACGCGGTGGAGGCCCACGGCACCGGCACCCGCCTCGGCGACCCGATCGAGGCGGAGGCCGTCCTGGCCACCTACGGCCACGACCGGGTCGAACCGCTCTACCTCGGGTCGCTGAAATCCAACGTCGGGCACACCCAGGCCGCTGCCGGCGTCGGCGGCATCATCAAGATGATCGAGGCGATGCGCCACGGCACACTGCCGGCGACCCTGCACGTCTCCGCGCCGTCGCCGTTCGTGGACTGGTCCGCGGGCGCGGTGCGGCTGCTCACCGAACCCCGGGACTGGCCCGACACCGGCCGGGTACGCCGCGCCGCCGTCTCCTCGTTCGGGATCAGCGGCACCAACGCGCACGTCGTCATCGAGGCGGCCCCACCGGAGCCGACGCCCACCGCGCCCGACCCCGGCACCGCACCGGCCATCGTGCCGCTGGTGCTCTCCGCCGTCACCCCCGCCGGGCTGCGGGCCCGCGCCGACCAGCTCGCCGACCTCCTCGACGGCGACGCCCCGAGCGCCGACCTGGGCTGGTCACTCGCGGCCACCCGCGCCGACCTGCCCGAACGTGCGGTCGTGCTGGCCGACCACGCCACCGCCCTGCGCGCCCTCGCCGGCCACGACCCGCAGCCCGGACCGGGTGGTGACGCCGACGCCGCCGTGGTCGGCACCGCCGGCGACCACGGCGGCGTGGTGTTCGTCTTCCCCGGGCAGGGCGGCCAGTGGACGGGGATGGCCGCACCGCTGATGGCGCAGTCACCGGTCTTCGCCGCGTCGATGCGGGCCTGCGCCACCGCCCTGGCCCCGTACCTCGACGTCGACGTCACCGACCCGGACCTGGCCCTCGACCGGGTCGACGTGGTGCAGCCCGCGCTGTGGGCGGTGATGGTGTCGCTGGCCGCGCTGTGGCGCTCGCTGGGGGTGGAACCCGACGCCGTCGTCGGACACTCGCAGGGCGAGATCGCCGCCGCCGTCGTCGCCGGGGCGCTCACCCTCGACGACGGGGCAAAGGTGGTGGCGCTGCGCAGCCGGGCCCTGCGGGACATCGCCGGCGGCGGGGGGATGCTCTCCGTCGCCCTGCCGGCCGAGGACGTCGCCGACCGGCTCGCCGGCCACGGTGGACGGCTGTCCATCGCCGCGCTCAACGGGCCACGCTCCACAGTGGTCTCCGGCGACGCCGACGCGCTCGCCGACCTGCACGCCCGCTTCGCCGCCGAGGACGTCCGCTCCCGCATGGTCAACGTGGACTACGCCTCCCACTCCGCGCACATCGAACCCCTCGCCGCGTCGCTCACCGCGCTCCTCGCCGACGTGACACCGCAGCCGCCCCGGGTGCCGCTGTACTCCACCGTCACCGGCCGTCCGCTGACCGAACCGATGGACGCCGACTACTGGTACCGCAACCTGCGGCACACCGTGCTGTTCCACGACGCCGTCACCGAACTGACCGGCCACGGGCACGGCGTCTTCGTCGAGATCAGCCCGCACCCCGTGCTCGCCGTCGGGCTCACCGAGACGGCACCGGACGCCCGCGTCGCCGGCTCGCTGCGCCGCGACCGGGGCGGCCTCGACCAGTTCCTCACCGCCGCCGCCACCGCCTACACCTGGGGGGTACCGGTGGACATCACCGCGCTGTTCCCCGGGGCCCGGAGCGTGGACCTGCCCACCTACCCGTTCCAACGCGACAGGTACTGGCTGACCCGGCAACCCCGCGGCGAGGTCTCCGGAGCCGGCCTCGACCCGGCCGCGCACCCGCTGCTCGGCGCGGTGACCGCCCTGCCCGACGGCACGGTCCTGCTCACCGGCAGCGTGTCCCACCGCACCCAGCCCTGGCTGGCCGACCACCTCTTCTCCGGCACGGTCCTGGTGCCCGGCACCGCCCTGGTGGAGCTGGCGCTACGCGCCGGTGACGAGGTCGGCTGCGGCGAGGTGCGCGAACTGACCCTGGTGGCCCCGCTCGCGGTACCCGACCGGACGCCGGTGCGGGTGCAGGTCCGGGTCGGCACGCCGGAGGCCGACGGCGTCCGGCAGGTCACCGTGCACGGCCGGGCCGCCGAGGACGACCCGTGGACCCTGCACGCCACCGGCAGCGTCGCGCCCGCCACCCCGGACACCCCACCGTTCCCGCTGGTGTGGCCGCCGGCCGGCACGCAACCGGTCGACCTGGACGGCGTGTACGACCGGCTCGCCGCGCACGGCTACGACTACGGCCCGACCTTCCGTGGCCTGCGCGCCGCGTGGACCGGACCCGACGGTGACGTCTACGCCGAGGTGGCGCTCCCCACCGCCGACGACGACCGGTTCCTCGTCCACCCGGCGCTGCTCGACGCGGCGCTGCACCCGATGCTGCCGGGGGTGGTCGGCGACCGGCCGGCGGGTCTGCCGTTCAGCCTGTCGGGCGTGCGGGTGACCGCCACCGGGGCGACCGCGCTGCGCGTACACCTGTCGACGGGGGACCCGGCGGACGGCACCGCGCGGGTCGTCGCCGCCGACCCCGGCGGCACCGTCGTCGCCGTCCTCGACACGGTCGTGCTGCGGCCGGCCGTCGCCCCCGCACCGTCCCGCGACGCCCTGTACCGGGTGGAGTGGACACCCCTCGACCTGCCCGCCGCCGCACCCGTCCCGGCCGGCACCGAGGTGCTCGTGGTCCGCCCGGCCACCACCGGGGACGTCCCCGCCGACATCCGGGCCACCCTGAGCCGGGTCCGCGACGACGTCCGGACCTGGCTCGCCGCCGACCACCCGGACGACGCGCGCCTGGTCGTGGTCACCACCGGCGCCGGCCCCACCGGCACCGACCTGCCCGCCGCCGCCGTCTGGGGTCTGCTGCGCACCGCCCAGACCGAGAACCCCGACCAGGTCGTCCTGCTCGACGTCGACGCCATCGCGGTGCTCGACGACCTGCTCGGCCCGGTACTGGCCAGCGGGGAACCGCAGGTGGCGGTCCGGGCCGCGACGGCGTCCGTGCCCCGGCTCGCCGCCGCCCGGCCCGACCTGGTGCCACTGCCCACCGACGAGGCGCACCGGATGGTCGTCACCCGCCCCGGCACCCTGGACAGCCTGGCCTTCGAACCCTGCCCGCAGGTGTGGCAGCCACTCGGCCCCACCGAGGTCCGGCTCGCCGTGCGGGCCGGTGGCCTGAACTTCCGCGACGTGCTCATCGCCCTCGGGCTGGTCCCGCAGCAGCACGCGCTGATGGGCGCCGAGGGCGCGGGCGAGGTCCTCGCCGTCGGGTCCGCCGTCACCGACCTCACCCCCGGCGACCGGGTGTTCGGCTACTTCGACGGCGCGTTCGCCCCGGTCGCCGTCGCCGACCGGCGGCTGCTGGCCCGGATGCCCGACGACTGGCCGTACGCCCGCGCGGCCACCGTGCCGGTGGTGTTCCTGACCGCCTACCACGGCCTGGTGGACCTCGGCCGCGTCCGCCCCGGTGACCGGGTGCTCGTCCACGCCGCCGCCGGTGGGGTCGGCATCGCCGCCGTGCAGCTCGCCCGCCACCTCGGGGCCGAGGTGTTCGGCACCGCCAGCCCCGGCAAGTGGGACACGCTGCGCGCGCTCGGCCTCGACGACGACCACATCGCCAACTCGCGCACCCTCGACTTCGCGACGGCGTTCCGCGCCGCCACCGGCGGACGAGGGATGGACGTGGTGCTCAACTCGCTTGCCGACGACTTCGTCGACGCCTCACTCGGCCTGCTCGCCGACGGGGGACGCTTCCTGGAGATGGGCAAGACCGACATCCGGGACCGCGCCGAGGTGCACGCCGCGTACCCCACCGTCGACTACCGACCGTACGACCTCACGGCCCTGGCGGTCACCGCACCCGACGCCGAAGGGGCCGAACCGGAGCGGCTGCGGACGATCCTCGCCGAGGTGCTGGACCTCTTCGCCGCCGGGGTGCTCGCCCCACTGCCCGTCACCACCTGGGACGTGCGCCGCGCCCGGGAGGCGTTCCGGGCCCTGCAACAGGCCCGCACCATCGGCAAGGTCGTACTCACCGTGCCGAGGCCGCTGGACCCGGCGGGCACCGTCCTGGTGACCGGGGCCACCGGCACCCTCGGCGGGCTCACCGCCCGGCACCTGGCCGCCACCCATGGCGTACGCGAACTGCTGCTGGTCAGCCGGCGCGGACCGGACGCCCCCGGCGCGGCCGACCTGGTCGCCGACCTGGCCGACCTCGGCGCGCGGGCCCGGGTGGTCGCCTGCGACGTCGCCGACCGCGACGCCCTCGCCGCGCTGCTCGCCGACATCCCCGCCGCGCACCCGCTGACCGCCGTGTTCCACACCGCCGGGGTCCTCGACGACGGGCTGTTCACCGCCCTGACCACCGCCCAGTTCGACACCGTCCTGGCGGCCAAGGTGGACGCCGCCTGGCACCTGCACGAGCTGACCGCACACCGGGACCTGTCCGCGTTCGTGCTGTTCTCCTCGTTCGCCGGGCTGCTGGGCACCCCGGGACAGGCCAACTACGCCGCCGCCAACGGTTTCCTCGACGGCCTCGCCGCGCTGCGCCGCGCCGCCGGGCTGCCCGCCGTCTCCCTGGCCTGGGGGCTGTGGGCGCAGGCCAGCGGCATGACCGGGCACCTGTCGGAGACGGACCTGGCCCGGATGGCCCGCGAAGGGCTGCGCCCCCTGGAGGCCGGGGAGGGGATGAGCCTGCTCGACGACAGTCTGGCCGCCGGCCTGCCCGTGGTCGCGCCCACCAAACTCGGCCTGCCCGCGCTGCGCGCCCAGGGTGACGCGCTGCCCGCCCTGCTCCGCGGCCTGGTCACCCGGACCTCCCGCCGGCAGACCGCCACCACCCAGGCGACGGCCGGCACCCTCGCCGACCGGCTCGCCCCGCTCACCGAGGCGGACCGGACGACCGCCCTGACCGACCTGGTCCGCGCCCAGGTGACCGCGGTGCTCGGCCACGGCGGCGACGGCGTCGTCGACCCCGACCGGGCCTTCCGTGACCTCGGCTTCGACTCGCTCACCGCCCTCGAACTGCGCAACCGGCTCGGCACCGCCACCGGGCTGCGCCTGGCTGCCGGGGTGGTCTTCGACCATCCCACCCTGACCGAACTGGTCACCCACCTGCGTGGCCAGTTGACCCTGGACACCCCGCCCCGACCGGACGGCAGCCCCACCGGCGTCCTGGCCGAGCTGGACCGGCTGGAACAGGCGATGCGTCAACTCACCGACCGACCCGCCGGTGCCGTCGCCGACCGGCTGCGGGACCTGCTGGCGATGTGTGGTCCGACCCCGGCGGCCGTTCCCGGCGTGGATCTGGACACCGCGACCGACGACGAACTGTTCGCGCTCGTCGACGAACAGAACTGACACCCGACCCTGCCTGACTGGGAGTGGACTGACGTGGCGGACGAGGACAAACTGCGCGAGTACCTCCGACGGGCCATCGCCGACGCGCGCGAGGCGCGCGGCCGGCTGCGCGAATGGGAGGAACGCGCCACCGAGCCGATCGCCATCGTGGGCATGGCCTGCCGGTTCCCCGGCGGCGTACGCAGCCCGGAGGACCTGTGGCGGGTGGTCGCCGACGGGGTGGACGTGACGTCCCCGCTGCCCACCGACCGGGGCTGGGACGTCGACCGGCTCTACCACCCCGACCCGGACCACCCCGGCACCACGTACACCCGCACCGGTGGTTTCCTGCACGACGCGGGGGACTTCGACGCCGAGTTCTTCGGCATCTCACCCCGTGAGGCGCTCGGCATGGACCCGCAGCAGCGGCTGCTGCTCGAACTGTCCTGGGAGGCGGTGGAACGGGCCGGCATCGACCCGTCGACGCTGCGTGGCACCCCGACCGGCGTGTTCGTCGGGGCCACCGACCAGGACTACGGCCCCCGCCTGCACGAGGCCCCGCCCGAGGTGCAGGGTCACCTGCTCACCGGTAACACCGCGAGCGTCGCCTCCGGACGCGTCGCCTACCAGCTCGGGCTCACCGGCCCGGCGGTCACCATCGACACCGCCTGCTCGTCGTCGCTGGTCGCCCTGCATCTGGCGATCCGCTCGCTGCTCACCGGGGAGAGCGACCTCGCCCTCGCCGGTGGGGTGATGGTCATGTCCACCCCGGGCACGTTCGTCGAGTTCAGCCGGCAGCGGGGGATCGCCCCGGACGGCCGGTGCAAGGCGTTCTCGGCCGACGCCGACGGTGTCGGCTGGGGCGAGGGCGCCGGCATGCTCCTGGTCGAGCGCCTGTCGGACGCGCGTCGGCAGGGGCACCGGGTGTTGGCGGTGGTGCGGGGTAGTGCGGTGAATTCGGATGGTGCGTCGAATGGTTTGACGGCGCCGAGTGGTCCGTCGCAGGAGCGGGTGATTCGTCGGGCGTTGGCGGTGGCGGGTGTGTCGGTCAACGACGTGCAGGTGGTGGAGGGTCATGGGACGGGGACTCGGTTGGGTGATCCGATCGAGGCGGAGGCGTTGTTGGCGACGTATGGGCGGGGTCGGTCGGTGCCGTTGTGGTTGGGGTCGGTGAAGTCGAACCTTGGTCATACGCAGCATGCGGCGGGTGTCGCCGGGGTGTTGAAGGTGGTGCTGGCGATGCGGCATGCGGTGGTGCCGGGGTCGTTGCATGTGGGTGAGCCGTCGGGGTTGGTGGATTGGTCGTCGGGTGCGGTGGAGGTGGTGCGGGAGTCGCGGGAGTGGACGGTGGCTGAGGGGGGTCGTCGGCGGGCGGGGGTGTCGTCGTTCGGGATCAGTGGCACGAACGCGCACGTGATCGTGGAGGAGCCGCCGCCGGTGGAGGTGGACGTTCCGGAGCCGGATGCGGTGGTGACGGGGTCACCGGTCCCGGTGGGGGTGACGCCGTGGCCGGTGTCGGCGCGGTCGGTCGCGGGGGTGCGGGAGTTGGTCGGGCGGCTCGGCGGGTTGGCTGTGGGTTCGGGTGATGGGGTGGGGGTGGTCGGTGGTTCGTCGGCGGTGGATGTGGGGTGGTCGTTGGCGTCGACGCGGTCGGTGTTCGACGAGCGGGCGGTGCTCCTCGACGGTGTGGTGATCGCGGACGGGGCGTCGCTGGCTCCCGGGGTTCGGGCGCTGGCGTCGGATGGGTTGGGTGTGGTGTTCGGGGGTCAGGGTGGTCAGCGGGTGGGGATGGGTGCGGGTTTGTGTGGGGCGTTTCCGGTGTTCGCGTCGGTGTTCGACGAGGTGTGCGCGCTGTTGGGTGGGGATGTGCGGGAGGCGATCGTCTCCGGGGTGGGTCTTGATGGCACGGGTGTGGCGCAGCGGGCGTTGTTCGCGGTGGAGGTGGCGTTGTTCCGTCTGGTCGAGTCCTGGGGTGTCCGCCCGGCGGTTCTGGTGGGTCATTCGATCGGGGAGATCGCGGCGGCGCATGTGGCGGGGGTGTTGTCTCTTGCGGATGCGGTGACGTTGGTGTCGGCGCGTGCTCGTTTGATGGCGGCGTTGCCGGTGGGTGGGGCGATGGTGTCGTTGCGGGCCTCCGCTGATGCGGTGGAGCCGTTTCTGTCCGGTGATGTGGTTGTTGCGGCGGTGAATGGTCCGTCGGCGGTGGTGATCGCCGGCCCGGAACAGCAGACCCTGCGAGCGGCGGATGCGGTGGCGACCGCGTTGGGTGTGCGGCAGCGGCGGCTGTCGGTCAGTCACGCGTTCCACTCGCCGTTGATGGAGCCGATGCTCGACGAGTTCCGCGCGGTCGTCGAGGGTTTGTCGTTTCATCCGGGGCGGATTCCGGTGGTGTCGACCGTCACCGGGCAGGTCGGGGATCTTTCGGATCCGGGGTATTGGGTGCGGCAGGTGCGTGAGCCGGTGCGGTTCCACGACGCGATCGAAGCGGCTGGTCCCCGCTCGTGGTGTGAGTTGAGCGCGGATGGTGGTTTGTCGTCCCTGTTGGCTGACGGTATCCCGATGCTGCGGCCGGGAGCCGACGAGGCGGTCAGCGCAGTGTCGGGGTTGGCGCAGGTGTGGGTGCGGGGGCACGAGGTCGACTGGCGGGGGTACTACGGCGGCGGCAAGGTCGTCGACCTGCCGACGTATCCGTTCCAACGGCAGCGGTACTGGCTCGACGCCGTACGTCGCGGCGACGAGCCGTACCTGATCCAGGAAACCTGGCACAGCATCGACCTGCCGGCGGCCCCGACCCTCGACGGCGACTGGCGCATCGTCACCGACGGCACCGTCGACGCGCGCCCGTTCGCCGAGCTGCTCACCGGGCACGGTGCCCGGGTCGAGGTCGCCGACGGCCCTGGCAGCACCCCGGTCACCGGCATCCTCGCCCTCACCGCCGACCCGGTCCCGGTGCTCGCCGCCGGCACCGGCCCGGTGTGGCAGATCACCGGGGACGCCGCGACCATCGGCCGGGGCCGGTCCCTTGGCTGGGCGTGGCCGGACACCTGGCGGGGCACCCTCGACCTGCCCGCCGACCCGGACCCGCGCACCGGTGCCCTGCTGGTGGCCGCCCTCGCCGCCACCGGCCCGGTCACCGAGCACCTCGAACTGCGTCCCGGCGGGGCCCGCGCCCGCCGACTCACCCCGGTGCCCGTCGGCGGGCCCGAGTGGACGCCACACGGCACGGTGCTGGTCACCGGCGACGGCCCCGGTGTCGACCTGCTCACCGACCTGCTCACCGCCGAGCGGGCGACGGTCCGCCGGGTGCACCCGGACGACCTGCCCGCCGCACTGGCCGGACCGGAGGTGACCGCCCTGGTGCACGCCGACCCGGGCGTCGACGCCGACGCCCTCGACCTCACCGGCGGGCCGGACACCGTCGTGCTGCTCACCCCGCTCGCGGGCGTCCTCGGTGCGCCCGACCTGCCGGCGGCGGGACAGCGGCACGCGGTCGCCGTCCACACCGCCCGTAGGCTGGCCGGGCAGGGCCGTACCGCGAGCGTCGTGGCCTGGGCCGACCCGGCCGACCGTCCGGTGGCGGGGGTGGACGCCGCACCGGCCGACGCCGCCGTCGCCGCGCTGCGGCGCGCGGTCGGCGGTCGGCTACCCGCCGTGGTGGTCGCCGCCCTCACCCCGGCCACCCTCGGCGTCGCCGACCTCCCCCCGGGTGTACGCGGCGTGCTCGGCGGGTACGTCGGCCCGCCGCCCGAGCCCACCGGCGGGCAGGTCGACCCGGCCGACCTGCTGCCCCTGGTACGCCGGGAGATCGCCGTCGCCCTGGGGCACCCGGACACCGACCGGGTCACCGCCGACCGGCCGCTGGGGGAGCTGGGCATCGACTCGATGACGGCGGTCACCATCCGCAACCGCCTCGCCGCCGTCACCGGGACAGACCTGCACACCACCGTCGTGTTCGACCACCCCACCGCCCGTTCCCTGGCCGGGCACCTCGCCGCCGGAACCCGCCCCGCCGGCGGCGACGCCCCCGGCACCACCGTCGCGGCCCCCGACGAGCCGTTGGCGATCATCGGGATGGCCTGCCGGATGCCCGGTGGGGTGCGCAGCCCCGAACAGCTCTGGCGGCTCGTGCTCGACGGCGTCGACGCCATCTCGTCGTTCCCCACCGACCGGGGCTGGGACCTCGCCAACCTGGTCCACCCGGACCCCGACCATCCCGGCACCAGCTACACCGACCAGGGCGGGTTCCTGACCGGGGTGGCCGAGTTCGACCCCGGGTTCTTCGGCATCTCGCGCCGGGAGGCGCTGGGCATGGACCCGCAGCAGCGGTTGCTGCTGGAGACGGCGTGGGAGGCCGTCGAACACGCCCGGATCACCCCGGAGTCGCTGCGCGGTACCCGGGTCGGGGTGTTCGCCGGGGGCAACGGCAACGACTACGCCACCACGATGACCCGCGTCCCGGAGGGCGTCGACGGCTACCTGATGACAGGCAACGCGGCGAGTGTCGTCGCCGGCCGGATCGCCTACCTGTTCGGGCTGGTCGGCCCGGCGCTGACCGTCGACACCGCCTGCTCGTCGTCGCTGGTGGCGCTGCACCTGGCCGGGCACGCGCTGCGCGCCGGGGAGTGCACGATGGCGCTGGTCGGCGGGGTCACCGTGATGTCGACCCCGGGCACGTTCGTCGAGTTCAGCAGGCAGCGGGGCCTGGCCCCGGACGGGCGGTGCAAGGCGTTCGGCGCGGACGCCGACGGCACCGGCTGGGCGGAGGGCGCGGGCATGCTGCTCGTCGAGCGACTCTCCGACGCGCACCGCCATGGCCACCGGATCCTCGCCGTGGTCCGGGGGTCCGCGGTCAACTCCGACGGGGCGTCGAACGGCCTCACCGCGCCGAACGGCCGCTCCCAGCAGGCCGTGATCACCGAGGCGCTGCGGACGGCCGGTGTCGCCGCCACCGACGTCGACCTGGTGGAGGCGCACGGCACCGGCACCCGGCTCGGCGACCCGATCGAGGCAGAGGCGCTGCTGGCCACCTACGGTCAGGGGCGACCGGCCGACCGGCCACTGTGGCTGGGTTCGCTGAAGTCGAACATCGGTCACACCCAGGCCGCCGCCGGGGTGGCCGGGATCATCAAACTCGTCCACGCCCTGCGTGACGGCGTACTGCCCCGCACGCTGCACGCCGACGAACCCACCCCGTTCGTCGACTGGCGGCGGGGCGCGGTGGAACTGCTCCGCGAGCAGCGCCCCTGGCCGGCCGGTCCGGGGCCGCGCCGGGCGGCGATCTCCTCCTTCGGGGCCAGCGGCACCAACGCCCACGTGATCGTCGAGGCCGCCCCGCCGACCGTCGACCCGGCACCCCCGACCCCGCCGCCGGTCACCCCGTGGGTGGTGACCGGGCGGGACGAACGCGGCCTGCGTGCCGTCGCCGCCGACCTGCTCACCGTCGCCGACCGGGTCGACCCGGCCGACCTCGGGTTCTCCCTGGCGGCCACCCGCCAGCCGCTGCACCGCCGGGCGGTGGTCACCGACACCGTCGGCCTGCGGGCGCTGGCCGACGGGGACCTTCCGCTGGTCACGCCCGGCCCCGGCGACCTGGGGTTCCTGTTCACCGGGCAGGGCGCGCAGCGGGTCGGCATGGGCCGGGGACTACGGGCAGCCTTCCCCGTCTTCGCTGCCGCGTTCGCCGAGGTCTGCGCCGCCTGCGACGGGCACCTGGACCGCTCGTTGGTCGACGTCGTCGACACCGGCGACGGCCTTGACGACACCACCGTCACCCAACCCGCGATCTTCGCCGTCGAGGTCGCCCTGTTCCGGCTACTGGAATCCTGGTCGCTGCGGCCGGACGTGCTGGCCGGGCACTCCATCGGGGAGATCGCCGCCGCGCACGTCGCGGGCGTGCTGTCACTGGCCGACGCGGCCACCCTGGTCACCGCGCGGGGGCGGCTGATGGGCGCGCTGCCGACCGGCGGTGTGATGGCCGCCGTCCGGGCCGCCGAGGCCGACGTGGTGCCGCTACTCACCGACGAGGTGGGCATCGCCGCCGTCAACGGCCCCCGTTCCCTGGTGCTCTCCGGCACCGCGTCCGGCGTGGCCGCGGTGACCGACGCCCTCGGTGTGCCGGGCCGGCGGCTGACGGTCAGCCACGCGTTCCACTCGCCGCTGATGGCGCCGATGCTCGACGACTTCCGCGCCGTGGTGGGCGGGCTCGCCTTCCACCCGCCCCGGATTCCGGTGGTGTCCACGGTGACCGGGCGACCCGCCGACCTGACCGACCCCGACCACTGGGTGGCCCACGTGTCCCGACCGGTGCGGTTCGCCGACGCGGTCGCCGCGCTGCGCGACACCGGCGTCGACACCCTGCTGGAGGTCGGCCCGGACGCCGCCCTCACCCCGCTGACCGTCGACCTGCTGACCGGGGACGCCACGGTCACCGCGACGATGCGCCGGGACCGGGACGAGGCGGCCACCCTGGTCGCCGCCGTCGGCGAGGTGTTCGCCCGGGGGCACCGGGTGGACTGGGCGGCCTGCTACCGGGGCAGCGGCGCCCGCGTGGTCGACCTGCCCACCTACCCGTTCGCCCGGGAACGGTACTGGCTCACCGCCCGCCCCACCGGCGGCGTCGACGCCGCCGGCCTCACCGGCATCGACCACGGCCTGGTCGGCGCGCTCGTCGAACACGTCGACGACGACGGGCTGACCCTCGCCGGCCGGATCTCCACCACCACCCACCCGTGGCTCGCCGACCACGCCGTGCTCGACACGGTGCTGCTGCCCGGCACGGCGTTCGTCGACCTGGCGGTCACCGCCGCCCGTCGCGTCGACTGCGCCGGCGTCGACGACGTCACCCTGGCCGCGCCGCTGGTGCTGCCGGCGGGCAGGGTCGTCGACCTGCGGGTCACCGTCGCCCCACCCACCGACGACGGCCGCCGGGCGCTCACCGTCCGGTCCCGGCCGGCCGGCGGCACCGGGTGGACCACCCACGCCACCGGCACGCTCACCCCCGACGGCGGCCCGGTGGAGGCGCTGCGCCAGTGGCCGCCGCGCGACGCCACCGAGATCGACGTGTCGGCCGCGTACCCGGCGCTCGCCGCCGCCGGCTACCGGTACGGCCCCACCTTCCAGGGGCTGCGCCGGGCCTGGCGACGGGGCACCGAGGTGTACGCCGAGATCACCCTCCCCGAACCGGCCCGCCCCGACGCCGCCGGGTACGCCCTGCACCCCGCCCTGCTGGACGCGACCCTGCACGCGGTCATGCTCGACTCCCTCACCGCCGCCGAACCGAGCCTGCCGTTCGCGTGGAGCGGAGTGCGGGTGGTCCGTCCCGGTGGCACCGCGCTGCGCGCCCGGTTCGTCCCGGTCGGCGAGTCCGCGGTGGCGGTGACCCTCGCCGACGGTACGGGCGAACCGGTGGCCGTCGCCGAACGGCTGGACTGGCGACCGGTGTCCGCCGGAGCGCTGCGCCCCACCCACCACGAGTCGCTGTACCGGCTCGACTGGACCGAGGTCGCCGTCGGCGCGGCCGGGGACGACCCGCCGTCCTGGCAGCGCCCCGACGGCCCGGTCCGGCTGGTGACCCTGACCGCCCCGGACGGCACCGACACCGTCGCCCGCACGCACGCGGCCACCACCGGAGCACTGCGTCTGGTCCAGGAATGGCTGGCCGCCGACGACGACCGTACCCTCGTCGTGCTGACCACGAACGCCGTGCCGACCGCCGGCGGTGAACCCCACGACCTGCCGCTGGCCGCCGCCCTCGGCCTGCTGCGCACCGCCGCCACCGAGAACCCGGGCCGGGTCGTGCTGGTCGACCTCGACGGCTCCGCCGCCGCCCGCCGGTTGCTGCCCGCCGTGGTCGCCGCCGCCGAACCCCAGGCCGTGGTACGCGGCGAGCGGGTGCTGGTGCCCCGCCTGGTCCGGTTGGAGACCGTCGAGGGGCCGGGCACCACGCTCGACCCGTCCGGCACCGTGCTGCTCACCGGCGGTACCGGTGGCATCGGCGCGGCCCTGGCCCGGCACCTGGTCCGCCGGTACGGCGTGACCCGGCTGCTGCTGACCAGCCGCCGGGGACCCGACACCGACGGCGTCGGGAAACTCGTCGCCGAACTGGCCGAACTCGGCGCGGAGGCCACCGTCGTCGGCTGCGACACCGCCGACCGGGACGCCGTCGCCGCACTGCTCGCCGGCATCCCCGACGAGCACCCGCTGACCGCCGTGGTGCACCTGGCCGGAGTCTCCGACGACGGGGTGCTCGGCTCGCTCACCCCGGACCGGGTCGACGCCGTGCTACGGCCCAAGGTCGACGCGGTGTGGCACCTGCACGAGCTGACCGCCGGGCGGAACCTGTCGGCGTTCGTGCTGTTCTCCTCGGCCGCGTCGGTCTTCGGCGCGCCCGGCCAGGGCAACTACGCCGCCGCGAACGCGTTCCTCGACGCGATGGTCCACCACCGTCGCGCCCGGGGACTGACCGCGACCACCCTGTCCTGGGGGCTGTGGGAGGGCGTCGGCGGCATCACCGGGCACCTCACCGAGGCCGACTTCCGCCGGATGGCCCGATCCGGCGTGGCCGCCATCCCCGTCACCGACGGCCTCGACCTGCTGGACGTCGCCCTGGCCCAGCCCCGGGCCTGGGTGTTTCCGCTGCGCCTCGACCCGACGGCGTTGCGGGGGCAGGGCGACGCGCTGCCCGCCGTGCTGCGCGGCCTCGTCCCCGCCGCCCGGTCCACCGGCGCGCCCGTCACCCCGACCGTCGACCTCGCCGCCCTCCCGCCGCAGGACCGGGACCCGGTCCTGCTGGACCTGGTACGCGGCCAGGTGGCGGCCGTCGTCGGGCTCACCGCCGGTGACGTCGACCCGGGACGGCAGTTCCGGGACCTCGGCTACGACTCGCTGACCGCCGTGGACCTGCGCAACCGGCTCGGTACGGCGACCGGGCTGCGGCTGCCCGCCACCCTCGTCTTCGACCACCCCACCCCGGCCGAACTGGCCGCCTACCTGGCGGAACGGTTCGCCGACGGGGCCGGGGACACCGGCCCGGCGGTGCTCGGCGGGCTGGACCGGTTGCACGCCGAGGTGCTCGCCGCGGATCTCGCCGCAACGGCACGGGCGGCGGCGCGGGCCCGGCTCAAGGACATCCTCGCCCTGCTCGACGAGCCCGCCGCAGCGGGGGAGAACGTCGACGCGGAACTCGCCGACGCCTCGGCGGAGGAGGTCTACGCCTTCGTCGACCGCGAACTCGGCATCTCCCTGGAATGACCCGACGGGCACACCGACCGACCCCATCTGACGACCAAGGGCGGAAGAGACCGACATGGCCGACGAGAAGCTGCTCGGATACTTCAAGAAGGTCAGCGCCGACCTGTACAAGGCCCGGCAGCGGCTGACCGAGCTGACCGAACGGGACCGGGAACCCATCGCCATCGTCGGGATGGCCTGCCGCTACCCGGGTGGGGTCGGCTCCCCGGAGGACCTGTGGGACCTGGTCGCCGAGGGCCGGGACGCCATCTCCGACTTCCCCACCGACCGGGGCTGGCCGGCGGACCTCTACGATCCCGACCCGGAACGGGCCGGCCACAGCTACGCCCACGAGGGTGGCTTCCTGCACGACGCCGCCGCCTTCGACCCCGCCTTCTTCGGGATGAGCCCCCGGGAGGCGCTCGGCGTCGACCCGCAGCAGCGGCTCCTGCTGGAGATCACCTGGGAGGCGTTCGAACGGGCCGGCATCCTCCCCGCCTCGGTGCGGCGTACCCCGGTCGGGGTGTTCACCGGCATCATGTACGGCGACTACGGCCTGCGGGTCCGCGACGTCCCCGAGGAGTTCGAGGGCTACCTGCTGACCGGCAGCGCCGGCAGTGTCGCCTCCGGCCGGATCGCCTACACCTTCGGCCTGACCGGTCCCGCCGTCACCGTCGACACCGCCTGCTCGTCGTCCCTGGTCGCCCTGCACCTCGCCGCCCGGTCGCTGCGTGCCGGGGAGTGCACGCTGGCCCTCGCCGGTGGCGTCACCGTGATGGCGAGCCCCGGCACGTTCGTCGAGTTCAGCCGGCAGCGGGGGTTGGCCCCGGACGGCCGGGCCAAGTCGTACTCGGCCGCCGCCGACGGGGTCGGCTGGGCCGAGGGCGCCGGCATGCTGCTGCTGGAGAAGCTCTCCGACGCCCGCCGTCACGGCCACCCGGTGCTCGCCGTCGTCCGGGGTTCCGCGATCAACCAGGACGGTCCGTCGAACGGGCTCACCGCACCCAACGGCCCCGCCCAACGCGCCGTCATCCGGCAGGCCCTCGAATCCGCCGGCCTGACCCCGACGGACGTGCAGGTGGTGGAGGGTCACGGCACCGGCACCCGGTTGGGTGACCCGATCGAGGCGCAGGCGTTGTTGGCGACGTACGGGCAGGGTCGGTCGGTGCCGTTGTGGTTGGGGTCGGTGAAGTCGAACATCGGTCATGCGCAGGCGGCGGCGGGTGTCGCCGGGGTGATCAAGATGGTGTCGGCGATGCGGGCGGGGGTGGTGCCGGGGTCGTTGCACGTGGCCGAGCCGTCGGGGTTCGTGGACTGGTCGTCGGGTGCGGTGCAGGTGGTGACCGGGTCGAGGCCGTGGACGGCGGAGGGCCGTCGGCGGGCGGGGGTGTCGTCGTTCGGGATCAGCGGCACCAACGCGCACGTCATCCTGGAGGAACCGCCCGCCGTGACGGACCCGCCGCCCGACGGGTCACCCGCCGGAGCGGGCCCGTCGGCCGGGGCCACAGGCGGGTCCGACGCCGTATTGGTGACGCCGTGGCCGGTGTCGGCGCGGACGACCGCCGGGGTACGGGACCTGGTCGAGCGGCTCCGCCCGTGGAGCGCCGCCGCCGACCCGACGGTGCCGGCGGCCGACGTGGGCTGGTCCCTGGTGTCGACCCGGACGGTGTTCGACGACCGCGCCGTGCTGCTCGACGGCGACGTCGTCGCGGACTCGGCCTCGGTGCCCCCGGAACTCCGTTGGTCGGCGGCGGTCCCACCGGCAGGCGACGCCGAACCGTCGTCCCCGGCCGGGACGGACGTCGACTCCCGGGTGGTGGCCTCCGGCCTGGGTGTGGTGTTCGGGGGGCAGGGTGGTCAGCGGGTGGGGATGGGTGTGGGGTTGTGTGGGGTGTTTCCGGTGTTCGCGTCGGTGTTCGACGAGGTGTGTGGCCTCTTGGGTGGGGATGTGCGCGAGGCGATCTCCTCCGGTGTGGGTCTGGATGGGACGGGGGTGGCGCAGCGGGCGTTGTTTGCGGTGGAGGTGGCGTTGTTCCGGTTGGTGGAGTCGTGGGGTGTGCGTCCGGCGGTTCTGGTGGGTCATTCGATCGGGGAGATCGCGGCGGCGCATGTGTCGGGGGTGTTGTCCCTGTCGGATGCGGTGGCGTTGGTGTCGGCGCGTGCTCGTTTGATGGCGGCGTTGCCGGTGGGTGGGGCGATGGTGTCGTTGCGGGCCTCCGCTGATGCGGTGGAGCCGTTTCTGTCCGGTGATGTGGTTGTTGCGGCGGTGAATGGTCCGTCGGCGGTGGTGATCGCCGGCCCTGAGCGGGAAACCCTGCGGGCGGCGGATGCGGTGGCGGCCGCGTTGGGTGTGCGGCAGCGGCGGTTGTCGGTGAGTCACGCGTTCCATTCGCCGTTGATGGAGCCGATGCTCGACGAGTTCCGCACGGTGGTGGAGGGTTTGTCGTTTCATCCGGCGCGGATTCCGGTGGTGTCGACGGTGACCGGGCAGGTCGGGGATCTGGCGGACCCGGAGTACTGGGTGCGGCAGGTGCGTGAGCCGGTGCGGTTCCACGACGCGATCGAGGCGGCCGGCCCCCGCTCGTGGTGTGAGTTGAGCGCGGATGGTGGTTTGTCGTCCCTGTTGACCGACGGTATCCCGATGCTGCGGCCGGGAGCCGACGAGGCGGTCAGCGCGGTGACGGGGTTGGCGCAGGTGTGGGTGCGGGGGCACGAGGTCGACTGGCGGGGGTACTACGGGGGCGGCAAGGTCGTCGACCTGCCGACGTACCCGTTCCAACGGCAGCGGTACTGGCTCGACGCCGGGGCCGGGCGGGGCGACGTGACCAGCGCCGGCCTACGCTCCGCCGGGCACCCGCTGCTCGGCGCGACCGTCGAACTGGCCGCCGGTGACGGCGTGCTGCTCACCGGACGGGTGTCGCTGCGTACCCATCCGTGGTTGGCCGACCATGCGCTGCTCGACACCGTGCTCCTGCCCGGGACGGCCTTCGTGGACCTCGTCCTGCGCGCGGGCGACCACCTCGGCGTCAGCGTCGTCGACGAGCTGACCATCGCCGCGCCGCTGGTGCTCACCGATGAACCGGTGGAGATCCAGGTGGCCGTCAGCGCGCCCGACCCCGACGGCAGGCGACCGGTGACCGTCCACTCGCGCCCGCACACCACCGGCGGCGAGGACCCCGCCTGGACCACCCACGCGGAGGGGCTGTTGACCGCCGCGCCCCCCACCACCCCCACCGGGCAGGAGACCTGGCCGCCACCCGGCAGCCGCGAGGTCGACGTCACACACGCCTACCCCCGCCTGGCCGAGGACGGCCACCGGTACGGCCCGGCGTTCCGTGGCCTGCGCCGGCTGTGGCACCTCGGCGACGAGATCCTCGCCGAGGTGGGCCTACCCGCCGACCGGCACGCCGACGCCGACGCGTTCGTGCTGCACCCCGCCCTGCTCGACGCCTGCCTGCACCCGCTGCTGCGTGGCGTGCTCGACGACACCCGCCCCGGTGGCCTGCCGTTCTCCTGGAGCGACGTGCAGGTGCACCGTGGCGGCGCGACCACCCTGCGGGTACGGCTGCGGGAACAGTCGACCGGCAGCCTCACCCTGACCGGCTACGACGAGTCCGGTGCGCCGGTGGTCACCGTCGGAGGGCTGCTGTCCCGCCCCGTCTCCGCCGAGGCGCTGCGGTCCGCCGGGCGGCCCCACCAGGAACACCTCTACGAGCGGGTGGCCGTGCCGGTGCCGGCCCCGCCCGTCGCCGCCCCCGCTCCGGCCTTCGACGCGGGCCCCGCCCCGGTGGCCTGCCACCACCTGACCGTCGACCCCGGCCACCCCGACCTCGCCGGCCGTACCCACGCCGCCGTCGCCGCCGCCCTCGCCCTGGTCCGTACCCTGCTGACCGACGCGTACGCCGACACCCGGGTGGTCGTCGCCGGTGAACGCGTCGCCGACGATCCCGCCCTGGCCGCCGCCTGGGGGCTGCTGCGCAGCACCCAGACCGAGAACCCCGGACGGCTCGTCCTGGTCGACACCGACGACCCGGCCACCGTCCCCACCGTCGCGGCCGGGCTCGCCGCCGGTGACGAACCGGAGGTGAGCGTCCGGGCCGGCACCTGGACCGCCGCCCGGCTGGCCCGGGTCGCCACCCCGACGGCCGGACCCGTGTGCCTCCCCGGCCCGGTGCTGGTCACCGGCGGCACCGGCGGGCTGGGCGCGCTGGTCGCCCGCCACCTGGTGACCACCCATGGCGTACGCGAACTCGTGCTGGCCAGCCGCCGGGGCGCCGGAGCACCGGGCACGGGCGAACTGGTGGCCGAGCTGACCGGCCTCGGCGTCACCGTCAGCGTCGCCGCCGTCGACGTGGCCGACCGGGACGACCTGGCCCGGCTGCTCGACAGCCATCCCGTCCGTTCGGTGGTGCACACCGCCGGGGTGCTCGACGACGCGGTCGTCGGCGCACTCACCGACGAGCAGCTCACCCGGGTGCTCCGCCCCAAGGTGGACGCCGCCTGCCACCTGCACGAGCTGACCGCGGACCGGGACCTGGACGCGTTCGTCCTCTACTCCTCGTCGGCCGCCGTGTTCGGCGGCCCCGGGCAGGCCAACTACGCCGCCGCCAACGCGTTCCTCGACGCGCTCGCCGCCCACCGCCGGGCCCGGGGGCTGCCCGCGCTGTCGCTCGGCTGGGGACTGTGGCAACAGGACGGCGGCATCACCGCCGCCCTCACCACCGCCGACCGGGACCGGATCACCCGGGCCGGCATGACCCCGCTGGACCGGGCGGAGGGGATGGCCCTGTTCGACACGGCGGTCACCCTGGCCGCCGCGACCGGCCACCCGCACCTCGTACCGATGCGGATGGACCTGCCGAGGATCACCGGTGAGCCACCGGCGGTGCTGCGGGGGCTGGTCCGTCGCCCGGCCCGGCGGGCCGTGGCGGCGGCCGACCCCACCGCGGTCTTCGCCGGACAGCGCGGCGCGGAACTCACCGCCGCCCTGCTCCAGGTGGTACGGGAACGCGTCGCAGGCGTCCTCGGTCACTCCGGCGTCGACGCGGTCCCCGCCGACCGGCCCTTCACCGAGCTGGGCTTCGACTCGTTGACCGCCGTGGAACTGCGCAACGCACTGGCGACGGCGACCGGGCTGCGCCTGCCCGCCGGGTTGGTGTTCGACCATCCCACCCCGTCGGCGGTCGCCACCTGGCTGACCACGAAGATCGCCGGCGCCCCCGCTCCCGCCCCGGTCGCCACCCCGGTCCGTACCCACGACGACCCCGTCGTCATCGTCGGGATGGCCTGCCGGCTGCCCGGCGGGGTACGCAGCCCTGAGGACCTGTGGCGGGTGGTCGCCGAGGGCACCGACGCGATCGGCGACTTCCCGACCGACCGGGGCTGGGACCTGGACCACCTCTACCACCCCGACCCGGACCACCCCGGCACCACGTACGCCACCCAGGGTGGCTTCGTCGACGGGATCGCCGACTTCGACCCGGCCCTGTTCGGCATCTCCCCCCGGGAGGCGTTGGCGATGGACCCGCAGCAGCGGCTGCTGCTGGAAACCTCGTGGGAGGCTTTCGAGCGGGCCGGGATTCCCCCGCTCGCCGCCCGAGGCTCGCGGACCGGTGTCTTCGTCGGGGTCAGCAGCCAGGACCATGGCTCGCTACTCGCCACCGTGCCCGAGTTCGAGGGGCAACTGCTGACCGGCAGCGCCAACAGCGTCGCGTCCGGCCGGCTGGCGTACCACCTCGGCCTGGTCGGCCCGGTCCTCACCCTGGACACGGCGTGCTCGTCGTCGCTGGTGGCCCTGCACCTGGCGGCGAACGCCCTGCGCGCCGGGGAGTGCGACCTCGCCCTCGCCGGTGGTGCGCTGCTGATGTCCACCCCGACCCTGTTCGTCGAGTTCAGCCGGCAGGGTGGGCTGTCACCGGACGGCCGGTGCAAGGCGTTCTCGGCCGACGCGGACGGCACGGGATGGGCCGAGGGCGCCGGGATGCTGCTGGTGGAACGCCTGTCGGACGCCCGCCGCCACGGGCACCCGGTGCTCGCGGTGGTGCGGGGCAGCGCGGTGAACTCCGACGGCGCGTCGAACGGCCTGACCGCGCCGAGTGGCCCCTCCCAGGAACGGGTGATCCGCCAGGCGTTGGCGGTGGCGGGCCTGTCGGTGTCCGACGTGCAGGTGGTGGAGGGGCACGGCACCGGTACCCGGTTGGGTGACCCGATCGAGGCGGAAGCCCTGTTGGCGACGTACGGGCAGGATCGGTCGGAGCCGCTGTGGTTGGGGTCGGTGAAGTCGAACATCGGCCACACGCAGCACGCGGCGGGTGCCGCCGGGGTGATCAAGATGGTGCTGGCGATGCGGCACGCGACGGTGCCGGGGTCGCTGCACGTGGCCGAGCCGTCCGGGTTCGTGGACTGGTCGTCGGGTGCGGTGGAGGTGCTGCGGGAGTCGCGGAAGTGGACGGTGGCCGAGGGGGGCCGCCGTCGGGCGGGGGTGTCGTCGTTCGGGATCAGCGGCACCAACGCGCACATCATCGTGGAGGAACCGCCGCCGGTGGAGGTGGGTGGTCCCGCGGCGGCGACGGGATCGCCGGTGCCGGTGACGCCGTGGCCGGTGTCGGCGCGGACCGCCGCCGGGGTGCAGGAGGTGGTCGGGCAACTCAGCCTGACGGCGGTCGGTCCGGCAGACGGTACGGGCAGCGATGGTGGTCCGTCGGGTTCGACCGTCGGCGGTGGGGTGTCGGCGGTGGATGTGGGGTGGTCGTTGGCGTCGACGCGGTCGGTCTTCGCCGAGCGGGCGGTGCTGCTCGACGGTGTGGTGGTCGCGGATTCGGCGTCGCTGGCCCCCGGGGTCCGGGCGTTGGCGTCCGGTGCGGTTCCTGCTTCCACACTGAGCCCGGTCGCGGGGTCGCCGTCGGATGGCGCCGAATCGTCGGCTGGGGTGCCGTCTGGTGTCGTTCCTGCGGGGTTGGGTCTGGTGTTCGGGGGGCAGGGTGGTCAGCGGGTGGGGATGGGTTCTGGCCTGTACCGGGCGTTCCCGGTGTTCGCGTCCGTCTTCGACGAGGTGTGTGACCTGTCGGGTGGGGACGTCCAAGAGGCGATCTCCTCTGGTGTGGGTCTGGATGAGACGGGCGTTGCGCAGCGGGCGTTGTTCGCGGTGGAGGTGGCGTTGTTCCGCCTGGTCGAGTCGTGGGGTGTCCGTCCGGCGGTTCTGGTGGGTCACTCGATCGGGGAGATCGCGGCGGCGCACGTGTCGGGGGTGTTGTCCCTGTCGGATGCGGTGACGTTGGTGTCGGCCCGCGCTCGTCTGATGGCGGCGCTACCGGCCGGGGGCGCGATGGTGTCGCTGCGGGCCTCGGTCGATGCGGTGCGGCCGTTCCTGTCCGGTGATGTGGTGGTGGCGGCGGTGAATGGTCCGTCGGCGGTGGTGATCGCCGGCCCGGAGCAGCAGACGCTGCAGGTAGCGGAGACGGCGGCGACCACGCTGGGCGTCCGGCACCGGCGACTGTCGGTCAGTCACGCGTTCCACTCGCCGTTGATGGAGCCGATGTTGGACGAGTTCCGGGCGGTGGTGGAGGGGTTGTCGTTCGGTCCGGCGCGGATTGCGGTGGTGTCGACGGTGACGGGTCAGGTCGGTGGTCTGGGAGAGCCGGGGTACTGGGTGCGGCAGGTGCGTGAGCCGGTGCTGTTCCACGCCGCGATCGAGGCTGCCGGTCCCCGGTCGTGGTGGGAGCTGAGCGCGGACGGTGGTCTGTCGTCCCTGCTGGCTGACGGCATCCCGATGCTCCGCCCGGCCATCGACGAGGCGACGTCGGCGGTGACCGGGCTGGCGCAGGTGTGGGTGCGGGGGCACGACGTCGACTGGCGGGGGTACTACGGTGGCGGGAGGGTCGTCGACCTGCCGACGTACCCGTTCCAACGCCAGCGGTACTGGCTGACCCCGGCACCCCGGACGGACGTGGCGGGCATCGGGCTCGACCCGGTGGAACACCCGCTGCTCGGCGCGGCGGTGGAACTGTCCGACGACTCGTTCGTCCTCGCCGGCGTACTGACCGCGTCGGCGCTGGCCGAGGCCGGGCCGCACGTCGTCCTGGCGGAGGCGGCGCTGGCGGCGGCCCGTCACGCGGGCGTCACCGGCGTCGCCGAACTCGTCCCCGAGGTGCCGCCCGAGCACCCCGGCCCACTGCGGGTCACCGTGGACGGCGTCGGCTTCACCATCGCCTCCCGCCCCAACGGCACCTGGGTCGAACACGCGACCGGGCAGCTCTCCGCCGAACCCGGCGACGGCGGCGCACTGCCCACCGCCGTGCTCCGCTCCGCACTCGACGACCTCGCCCCCGCCCGGCCCGTCCGCTGGACGAACCTGACCGTGCACCGGGCCGACCCTGCCGTGGACGTCGAGATCGCGCACCACGACACCGGGCACGTCCGGATCGCCCTGGTCGACCACGACGGCACCGTCACCACGGAAGCCGAACTCGAACTCGGCGGCGACGCCGGCCCGTCCGTCGGCGACGCCCTGTTCCACCTGGAGGACCGGCGCGTCCCGACGCGGGAGACGGGCGGTGTGCCGGGTGACTGGGCGGTGCTCGGTGACGACGAACTCGGGCTGCTCGACGGGCTGGACGGCCTGCGCCGGCACCGTACCCTCGCCGAACTGCTCGGTTCGGCGCGGGGCCGGCCGGACGTGCTCCTGCACCCGCTGACCTACCCGGACACCGGGGACCCGGCGGCGGACGCGCACACGGTGGTGCAACGGGTGCTGAAGCTGTCCCAGCACTGGCTCCGCGACGGGGCACTCGCCCCGTGCCGCCTGGTGTTCGTCGCCTCCGGGGTGGACCGGGACGTCGTCCTGGCCACCGCCTGGGGGCTGGTCCGCTCGGCGATCAGCGAGTACCCGGACCGGTTCGGCCTGGTCACCCTCGACGGGGACCGCCGCTCGGCGCGGGCGTTTCCGGACGCCCTGCTCGCCGGCACCACCGAACTCACCGCGACCGGTGGTGTGGTGACCACCCCGACGCTCGTCCGCAGCCGGGGTGCCACCCCGACGTCCCGCCGGTGGGCCGGGCCGGTGCTCGTCACCGGCGGCACCGGTGGGCTGGGGGCGCTCGCCGCCCGGCACCTGGTCACCACCCATGGCGTACGCCGCCTGCTGCTGGTCAGTCGGCGCGGGCCGGCGGCCCCGGGCGCGGCGGAACTCCGCGCGGAACTGCTCGACCAGGGCGCACAGGACGTCACCGTGGCCGCCTGCGACGTGACGGACCGGGACGCCCTCGCGGAACTCCTCGCCGGAACCGACCCGGCCCACCCGCTACGCGCCGTGATCCACACCGCCGGGGTGCTCGACGACGGTGTGCTGCCCGCGCTGACCCCGGAACGGCTGGACGGGGTGCTGGCCCCGAAGGTCGACGCCGCCTGGCACCTGCACGAGCTGACCCGGGATCTCGACCTCGACGCGTTCGTGCTGTATTCGTCGATCTCCGGGCTGCTCGGCCCGCCCGCCCAGGCCAACTACGCGGCGGGCAACTCCGGGCTGGACGCGCTGGCCCGGCTGCGCCGCCACCTCGGCCTGCCCGCCGTGTCGCTGGCCTGGGGACTGTGGGCACAGGACAGCGGCATGATCGGCACTCTGGACGCGCACGACCGGGAACGCGTCGCCCGGACCGGTGTGGTGCCGATGACCGAGGCCGAGGGCATGGCGCTGTTCGACCTGGCGCTGGCCCACGACCGGGCCGTGCAGGCGCCGGTCCGCCTCGACCCGGCCGCGCTGCGGGCGATCGACGCGCCGCCGCCCGTGCTGCGCGCCCTGGTCCGCACCCCCCGTCGTACGCCGGGGGAGCAGCGACCGGCCACCGACCGGCTCGCCGCGCTCGCCCCGGCCGACCGCCGCCAGGCGGTGTTGGACCTCGTCACCGCCCAGGCGGCGAAGGTGCTCGGCCACGCCGACCCGGCTGAGGTCGACCCGGGCCGCCGCTTCGCCGACCTGGGTGTGGACTCGCTGGCCGCCACCCAGCTCCGCAACGCGGTCAGCACCGCCGCCGGTGTTCCGCTGCCGGCCGGGGTGGTGTTCGACCATCCCACCCCCGCCGCGCTCGCCGACTTCGTCTGCGGGCTGCGCTGGCCGGACCAGGAGCGGGAGGACGGCTCGGCGCTGGCCGCCCTCGACCGTCTGGAGGCCGCGCTGCGCACCGGGGACGCGGGCGGCGACGAGGTGGTCGACCGGCTGGAACGCCTCCTGATCGAACTGCGTCCACCCGCCGACTACGACGACCTGGACACCGACGACCTGGACACGATCCCGGTGGACCGCCTCTACGACATCATCGACCAGGGAACGGAGCTGTGATGGCCGAGGACAGCGCCAAGCTCGTCGAGTACCTGCGCAAGGCCACCACCGACCTGCGCCGGTCACGGGCCCGCGTCGCCCAGTTGGAGAGCCGGATCAGCGAGCCGGTGGCGATCGTCGGGATGGCCTGCCGGCTGCCCGGCGGGGTACGTGGCCCGGACGACCTGTGGCGGGTGGTCGCCGAGGGGGTCGACGCGGTCGGTGGGTTCCCGACCGACCGGGGCTGGGATCTCGCCGGGCTCTACCACCCCGACCCGGACCACCCCGGCACCACGTACGCCACCGGCGGTGCCTTCCTCGCGGACGTCGCCGGCTTCGACGCCGACTTCTTCGGCATCTCCCCCCGGGAGGCGTTGGCGATGGACCCGCAGCAGCGGCTGCTGCTGGAAACCTCGTGGGAGGCGATCGAACACGCCCGCATCGACCCGGGTTCGCTCGCCGGCAGTCCGACCGGCGTGTTCGTCGGCACCATGTACCAGAACTACGCCTTCGGCGGTCAGGACGTGCCCGACGAACTCGAAGGGCTCCTGATCAGCGGCAGCGCCGGCAGCATCGTCTCCGGCCGGATCGCCTACCAGTTCGGCTTCACCGGGCCCGCGGTCACCCTCGACACCGCCTGCTCGTCGTCGCTTGTCGCCCTGCACCTGGCGGCGTCGGCGCTGCGTGCCGGGGAGTGCTCGCTGGCGCTCGCCGGGGGCGTGACGGTGATGCCCACCGCCGACCTGCTGGTGGAGTTCGCCAGGCAGCGTGGCCTGGCCCCGGACGGCCGGTGCAAGGCGTTCGCCGACACTGCCGACGGCGTCGGCTGGGGTGAGGGCGTGGGCCTGCTGGTGCTGGAGCGCCTCTCCGACGCGCGTCGCCACGGTCACCGGGTGTTGGCGGTGGTGCGGGGCAGTGCGGTGAACTCCGACGGCGCGTCGAACGGCCTGACCGCGCCGAGTGGTCCGTCCCAGGAGCGGGTGATTCGTCGGGCGTTGGCGGTGGCGGGCCTGTCGGTCAACGACGTGCAGGTGGTGGAGGGTCATGGGACGGGGACCCGGTTGGGTGATCCGATCGAGGCGGAAGCCCTGTTGGCGACGTATGGGCGGGGTCGGTCGGTGCCGTTGTGGTTGGGGTCGGTGAAGTCGAACATCGGTCATGCGCAGGCGGCGGCAGGTGTGGCCGGGGTGATCAAGATGGTGTCGGCGATGCGGGCCGGGGTGGTGCCGGGGTCGCTGCACGTGGCCGAGCCATCGAGGTTCGTGGACTGGTCGTCAGGCTCGGTGGAGGTGGTGCGGGAGTCGCGGGAGTGGACGGTGGCTGAGGGGGACCGCCGTCGGGCGGGGGTGTCGTCGTTCGGGATCAGTGGCACGAACGCGCACGTGATCGTGGAGGAGCCGCCGCCGGTGGAGGCGGACACTTCGGAGCCGGATGCGGTGGTGACGGGGTCACCGGTCCCGGTGGGGGTGACGCCGTGGCCGGTGTCGGCGCGGACCACCGTCGGGGTGCGGGAGCTGGTGGAGCGGTTGCGGTCGACGGTGGTGGGGGTGTCGGCGGTGGATGTGGGGTGGTCGTTGGCGTCGACGCGGTCGGTGTTCGACGAGCGGGTGGTGCTGCTCGACGGTGCGGTGGTCGCAGACGGGGCGTCGCTTGCTCCGGAGGTCCGTGCGCTGGTGTCCGGAGCGGTTCCTGCTTCCGCGGTGGACCCGGTCACGGGGTCGTCGGGTGGCACTTCTGCCGGGGCGGTCCCGTCGGGCGGTCTGGGTCTGGTGTTCGGGGGTCAGGGTGGTCAGCGGGTGGGGATGGGTGCGGGTTTGTGTGGGGCGTTTCCGGTGTTCGCGTCGGTGTTCGACGAGGTGTGTGGCCTCTTGGGCGGGGACGTGCGGGAAGCGATTGTCTCCGGTGTTGGCCTGGATGGGACGGGGGTGGCGCAGCGGGCGTTGTTTGCGGTGGAGGTGGCGTTGTTCCGGTTGGTGGAGTCGTGGGGTGTGCGTCCGGCGGTTCTGGTGGGTCATTCGATCGGGGAGATCGCGGCGGCGCATGTGTCGGGGGTGTTGTCCCTGTCGGATGCGGTGGCGTTGGTGTCGGCGCGTGCTCGTTTGATGGCGGCGTTGCCGGTGGGTGGGGCGATGGTGTCGCTGCGGGCCTCCGCTGATGCGGTGCAGCCATTCCTGTCCGGTGACGTGGTTGTCGCGGCGGTGAATGGTCCGTCGGCGGTGGTGATCGCCGGCCCGGAACAGCCGACCTTGCAAGCGGCGGAAGCGGTGGCGGCCGGGTTGGGCGTTAGACACCGTCGACTGTCGGTCAGTCACGCGTTCCATTCGCCGTTGATGGAACCGATGCTGGACGAGTTCCGCACGGTCGTCGAGGGGTTGTCCTTCCACCCGGCGCGGATTGCGGTGGTGTCGTCGGTGACCGGGCAGGTCGGGGATCTTTCGGATCCGGGGTATTGGGTGCGGCAGGTGCGTGAGCCGGTGCGGTTCCATGACGCGATCGAGGCGGCCGGCCCCCGCTCGTGGTGGGAACTCAGCCCGGATGGTGGTTTGTCGTCCCTGTTGACCGACGGTGTCCCGATGCTGCGGCCGGGCGTGGATGAGGCGGTCAGTGCAGTGTCGGGGTTGGCGCAGGTGTGGGTGCGGGGGCACGAGGTCGACTGGCGGGCGTACTACGGCGGCGGTAGGACCGTCGACCTGCCCACGTACCCGTTCCAACACCAGCGGTACTGGCTGGCCGCCGGTCGGGCGACGCCGCCGCTGTACGCGGTGCGGTGGACGCCGACGGACCTGCCCGCCGGGGAGGCGGCGGTGCTCGACTGCGCCGGCAGCGGCACCGCCGAGGTGCTCGCGGTCCTCCAGCGGCGGCTCGCCGAGCCCACCGCTGGTCGGCTCGTCGTCGGTTTCGACGGCACCGATCCGGCGGCCGACGGGGTGGTCGGTCTGCTGCGTGCCGCCCGGACCGAGCATCCGGGCCGGGTGGCCCTCGTCGACCACGACGGCAGCCCGGCGTCGCTGGCGGCACTGCCGGCCGCAGCCGCCGCCGGCCACGACGAGGTCCGGCTGCGTGCCGGCGTCGCCAGCGTCCCGGAGTTGACCCCCGCCGCCACCGGACCCCGCCCGCCGGTCGACGGCACGGTCCTGGTGACCGGGGCGGCGGGTGCCCTCGGCAGCGCTGTCGCCCGCCACCTGGTCACCGCCTACGGTGTGCGGGACCTGGTGTTGCTCGGCCGCCGTGGAGCGCCGGACCTGGCCGCCGAACTGGCCGCGCTCGGCGTCACCGCCACCTCGGTCGTCGGCGACGTCACCGACCCGGACGCGGTGGCCGCCGCGCTGTACGGGCGCACCCTGCGCGGGGTGGTGCACGCGGCGGGCGCGCTCGCCGACGGGGTCCTGTCCGGGCTCACCCCCGACCAGCTCGAGCTGGCCTGGCGGGCCAAGGTGACCGGCGCGCGGGTCGTCGACCGGCTCACCCGCGACACCGAGCTGGCCTTCTTCGTGCTGTTCTCGTCGGTCGCCGGCCTGTTCGGGGCGGCCGGTCAGGCCGCGTACGCCGCCGCGAACAGCGCGCTGGACGCCCTCGCCGAGCGTCGCCGGGCGGTCGGCCTGCCGGCCACCTCGATCGCCTGGGGGCCGTGGTCCGGTGCGGGCATGACCGGCGACCTGGGCGTCGCCGACCGGGCCCGGCTCGCCGCCGCCGGCCTCGACCCGCTGCCGGTGGCCACCGGGCTGGCCCTCTTCGACGCGGCGCTGACCAGCACCGAACCGGTGGTCGTCGCGGCGGCCCTGCGCACCGCGACCCTCGACCCGGCCACCGCCCCGGCCCTGCTGCGGACCCTGCTGCCGGCGGGGGAACCCACCTCCCCGCCCGTGCTGGACCTGACCGGCCTGGACGGGTCGGGCCGACGGCAGGCGGTCACCGACCTGGTCCGGGCCACCGCCGCCACCGTGCTGGGCCACCAGCCGGGCACGCTGCTGCCGGTGACGGGCGTCTTCCACGACCTCGGCTTCGACTCGCTGACGTCGGTGGACCTGCGCAACCGGCTGAGCGCGGCGACCGGGGTGCCGCTCGGTGTGGGTGCGGTGTTCGACCATCCCACCCCGGCGGCACTCGCCGCGTACCTGCTCACCCAGCTCGACACCGCCACCGACACGGACCCGGAGGACGAGCGGATCCGCGCGACACTGCGCGCCCTCCCCGTGGACCGGCTGCGCCGCGCCGGCCTGCTGGACCGGCTGTTGGCCCTGGCCGACGAGCCGCCGCGACCGGACGACCCGGCGGGGCCGACCGACAGCCCGGACGACCTCGACGCGCTCTCCGGCGAGGAACTGCTCGCGCTGGCCGCGCAGACGGTGGGGCAGCAGTGAGCGCCGGCACCGAACAGTACGTGGCGGCCCTGCGTAACGCGCTGCGTGAGGTCGACCGGCTGCGCGGGGAACTCGACCGGGCCACCGCCCCGGCCGCCGAACCGGTCGCCGTGGTCGGGATGTCCTGCCGGTTCCCCGGCGGCGCGGACACCCCGGACCGGTTCTGGGAACTGCTCGACGAGGGCCGCGACGCGGTCGTCCCGTTCCCCACCGACCGGGGCTGGCCGGCGGACCTGCACGATCCGGACCCGACCGCCCCCGGGCGCAGCTACGTCGACTCCGGCGGGTTCCTGCCCGACGTCGCCGGGTTCGACGCCGGCTTCTTCGGGGTGTCGCCCCGGGAGGCGTCGGCGATGGACCCGCAGCAGCGGATGCTGCTGGAGTTGGCGTGGACGGCGGTCGAGGACGCCCGCATCGACCCGGAACGGCTGCGCGCCACCGAGACCGGGGTGTACGTGGGCACGAACGGCCAGGACTACCCGCTGCTGCTCGCCCACGCCGCCGGTGACACCGAGGGTTTCCTGCTCACCGGCAACGCGGCGAGCGTCGCCTCCGGCCGGATCTCGTACGTGCTGGGGCTGACCGGGCCGTCGCTGACCGTGGACACCGCCTGCTCGTCGGCGCTGGTGGCCGTGCACCAGGCCATCCGTGCGCTGCGCTGCGGCGAGGTGCCCCTGGCCCTGGTCGGGGCGGCGACGGTGATGTCGACACCGGTCGGGTTCACCGAGTTCAGCCGCCAGCGAGGATTGGCCGCCGACGGCCGGTGCAAGGCGTTCTCCGCCGCCGCCGACGGGGTCGGCTGGGGGGAGGGTGGGGCGGTGCTGCTGCTGGAACGGCTCGGTGACGCGCTCGCCCACGGGCGTACCGTGCACGCGGTGCTGCGCGGTAGCGCGGTCAACTCCGACGGGGCGTCCAACGGGTTGACCGCGCCGAACGGCCCCGCCCAGCGGCGGGTGATCGAACGGGCGCTCGCCGACGCCGGGCTCACCCCCGGTGACGTCGACGTCGTGGAGGCGCACGGCACCGGCACCCGGCTCGGCGACCCGATCGAGGTCGAGGCGCTGCTGGCCAGCTACGGCCGGGGTCGGGACCGGCCACTGTGGCTGGGCTCGGTGAAGTCCAACCTGGGCCACACCCAGGCCGCCGCCGGCCTGGCCGGGCTGGTCAAGCTGGCGCTGGCGCTGCGGCACGGGCGGTTGCCGCGTACGCTGCACGCCGCGACCCCGACCACGGCGGTGCGCTGGGACGACTCCCCGGTGCGGCTGCTGACCGCGGCCCAGCCGTGGCCCCGTGGGCCGCGCCCGCGCCGGGCGGCGGTGTCGGCGTTCGGGATCAGCGGCACCAACGCCCACGTCGTCGTCGAGGAACCACCCGCACCGGCCGCCGACGGGCCGGCGGTCACCCCGCTGCCCGCGGTGCCCTGCCTGCTCTCCGCCGCCGACCCGCAGGCCCTGCGGGAGCAGGCCGGCCGGTTGGCGACGCTGGTGCGGGCCGACCCGACGCTCACCCCGGCGGGGCTCGGCCTGGCGTTGGCCACCGGGCGGGCGGCCCTGCGACACCGGGCGTGCGTCACCGCGACCGACCGCGCCGGGCTGCTCGCCGGTCTCGCCGAGCTGGCCGATGCCGGGGTCGGCGCGGGCACGACCTGCGGGGGTGACCTCGCGGTCCTGTTCACCGGGCAGGGCGCGCAGCGGGTCGGGATGGGCCTGGCGCTGGGCGAGCGGTTCCCCGCCTACGCGGAGGCGTTCGCCGAGGTCTGCGGGCACCTCGATCCGCTGCTGGACCGGCCGCTGGCCGACGCCGTCGCCGACGGCGGCGGACTCGACGACACGGGCACCGCGCAGCCGGCGATCTTCGCGGTGGAGGTCGCCCTGTACCGGCTGCTGGGCGCGTACGGCCTCGCCCCGGCCGCCGTCGCCGGGCACTCCGTCGGCGAGTTGACCGCCGTGCACGTGGCGGGCGCGTTGTCGCTGGCCGACGCGGCCACCGTAGTCGCGGCCCGGGGCCGGCTGATGGCCGCGCTGCCGGCGGGCGGGGCGATGCTCGCCGTACGGGCCGACGAGGCGGAGGTGACCCCGCTGCTCGGCGACGACGTCGAGTTGGCCGCCGTCAACGGTCCCCGGGCGGTGGTGCTCTCCGGCACGGTCGACGGGGTGCAGCGGGCGGTCCGGCTGCTGCGGGCCGGTGGTCACCGGTGCCGGCGGCTCGACGTCAGCCACGCCTTCCACTCCCGGCTGATGGAGCCGGCACTGGCCGGGTTCGCCGAGGTGCTGGCGGGGGTACGGTTCACCGCGCCCCGCCTGCCGGTGGTGTCCACCCTGACCGGGGCGGCGCTGACCGTCGAGGATCTGACCGGGCCGGGGCACTGGCTGGCGCACGCCCGCCGGCCGGTGCGGTTCGCCGACGCCGTACGCGTGCTGGAGCGGCGCGGGGTACGCACCTTCCTGGAGGTGGGGCCGGCCCCGGCACTGACCGGCACGGTGGTGGACTGCCTGCGTACGCCCACCGACGCGGTGGCGGTCCCGACGTTGCGTCCCGACGTGCCCGATCCGGTGTCGGTGCCGGTGGCGATGGGTGCGTTGCTGGTCCGGGGGCACCTGGACCGGGCGGCGGTGTTCGCCGGCACCCGTGCCGCACCGGTGGCGCTGCCCGGTTACCCGTTCCAGCGGACCCGGTTCTGGCCCGACGGCCGGTTCGGGTCCGCCACCGGCGGCCCGCCGTCGGTGCCGTCGGCACCCCCGGCGACCACACCGGCCCCGGGCACGCTGCGTGACGTGGTGCTGCGGCACGTGGCGGCGGTGCTCGGCCACGGTGCGGCCCCCGTCGACCCGCACCGGTCGCTAGCCGAGCTGGGCCTGACCTCGCTCAGCGCGGTGGAACTGCGCGACCGGCTGACCCAGGCCACCGGGCTGCCCGTCGGCACCGCCGACCTGCTCACCGCCGTCACCGCCGACGAACTCGCCGGCACCCTCGCCGGGCGGGTCGACGAGGACCCCGACGACGGCGCGGTGCGGGCGGCATTCGCGGCGGCGTGCGCCAGTGGCGACGTACCCGCCGGGTTGGACCTGCTCGCCGCCGCCGCGGACCGGGCGTCGGCCGGCGGCACCGCCGCCCCCGCGCCGCCGCTGGTGTTCGCCGAGGGCGACGGCCCGCTGCTGGTCTGCCTGCCCAGCATGGTCGCCCCGGCCAGCCCCTACCAGTACGCCCGGCTGCTGGCCTGCCTGGACCGGCCCGCCGTGGTGCTGCCGCTGCCCGGCTACCGGCCGGGGGAGGCGCTGCCGACCACCCGCGCCGAGGTCGTCGACGCCCAGGTCGCGGCGCTGCGGACGCACCTCGGCGACCGGCCGTACGTGCTGGTCGGCTACTCCTCGGGCGGCTGGCTGGCGCATGCCGTGGCGGCGGCCCTGTCCGACCTCGGCACACCGCCCGAGCGGGTGGTGCTGGTCGACGTGCACGTCCCGGGCGGGTCCTGGTACGCCGCGACGATGCCGACCCTGTTCACCCGGCTGGCCGCCGACCGGAGCGTCACCGAACTGGTCACCGACCGGCAGCTGCTGGCCATGGGACGGCACCTGGCGCTGTTCGCCGACTGGCGACCGCAGCCGCTGGCGGTCCCCGTCACCCACCTGCGGGCCGCGGCGGCGCCCGGCGGGCGGGAACCGGGCTGGGCGGCCGACACCGGGTGGCACACCGTGCCGGGCGACCACCTGGGCGTCCTCACCGGCGACGCCCCGACCACGGCCGCCGCGCTGGCCGACTGCCTGCCGCCGGCACCGACGAACACCCCACTGATCCCCTCACCGACAGGGCGGAGCCGATGACCATCGGACAGCAGGAAACCTCTACTCCCCACCCGACGGACATGCTCACCGAGGAGTTCGCCCAGGACCCGTACCCGGGGTTCGCCCGGCTGCGCGACGGTGGCACGGTGGACCGGTTCCGGCTCAAGACGTTCTCCACCGCCGTGTACGCCTGGCTGGTCACCCGGCACGCCGACGCGCGCCGGCTGCTGGCCGACCCGAGGCTGTCCAAGGACGCCGGACGTATCGCCTCGGTGATCCGCGCCCAGGCCGTCGACCCGGACGAGCACGTCACCGACAACCCGCCGAGCATGCTGTTCAGTGATCCACCCGACCACACCCGGCTGCGCCGGATCGTCGGCGGCGCGTTCACCACCCGGCGGGTGCAGAGCCTGATTCCGGTGATCGAACGGTTCACCGACGCCGCGTTGGACCGGATCGTCGCGGGGGAGACGGTCGACTTCGTGACCGACGTCGCGCTGCCCGTGCCGATGGCGGTGATCGGCTCGCTGCTGGGCATCCCCGAGGAGGCGTTCGACGACTTCCGCCGGTGGAGCGCGGAACTCGGCAGCGTCGGCACCTCGCTTTCCGACAAGCAGCAGGTGATCGCCGACGCCTACGGCTATGTGCGGGACCTGATCGCGGTCAAGCGCACCGCGCCGGCCGACGACCTGATCAGCGCGCTCATCGCCGCCGACGACGAGGGCGGCCGGCTGGCCACCGACGAGTTGCTGTCCACCGTGTTCCTGATGATGAACGCCGGCTACGAGACGACTGCGGCGATGCTCAGCAGCGCTGTGCTGCTGCTGCACCGGCGGCCGGAGTTGCGTGCGGAGCTGGCCGCCGACCCGGGGCGGGTGCCCGCGTTCGTGGAGGAGGTGCTGCGCTACGAGAGCCCGTTGAACCTGAGCACGATCCGGTTCACCGAGCAGGAGGTGACCGTCGGCGACACGGTCATCCCGGCCGGGGAGATCGTGTTCATCTCGCTGTGCGCGGCCAACCGCGACGCCGACCGGTTCCCCGATCCCGACGCGGTCCGCCTCGACCGTGATGGCCATCTGGCGTTCGGGCACGGCATCCACCACTGTCTGGGCGCACCGCTGGCCCGGCTGGAGGGCCGGGTGGTGTTGCAGCGGCTGCTGGCCCGCCACCCGCACTGGCGGCTGGCCGTCGCCGACGACGAGGTCGCCTGGCGGCACAGCCTCCAGTTCCGCGCCATCGAGTCGCTGCCCGTGCGCTTCGACTGAACCCCACCACCCATCCGAGCAGAGGGGACCCCATGACCGACACCAGCCCGGTGGCGGCGTTCTTCGCCGCCTGTGACGCCGACGACCTGGACGCCGCCGCCGACTGCTTCGCCCCCGACGGGGTGTGGATCGTCGCCGCCGGCCCCGAACCGGGCCACACCTACCACCGCAAGGAGATACCCGGGTTCCTGGCCGAGATCATCGGTAAGCGCGACGAACTCGACGCCGTCGGTGCCCGGATGGTGTACGGCGAGCGCGTCGTCGTGGCGGACCGGGAGTTCCTGGAGTTCCGCTGCGAGTCCGCGACCGGCGAGGTGCTCGAACGGGGCGTGGACGTGTTCACGCTGCGCGACGGCAAGATCCTGGTCAAGGACGTCTTCCGCAAGGCCTGACCCCCCACCACGGAAAGAGGCGACCATGTACGACAACCTCCACGAAATCCTCACCTCGTTCGGCGCGGACATCGACTTCGAGGACCCGAAGCTCGGGCAGAGCGGGTGGTACAAGGCGGACCTGGTGGTCCCGGACGAGGGCCGGGTGGGCACCGTCGACGGCGGGTACCGGCTGGTCATGCACCGTGGGTCCGACGGGATGCCGATGGTGCACCTGTCGGAGACGCTGTCGTTCCCGCAGGGGGACGTGCACGTGCAGGCGTGGGCGGAGTTCCCCAACCTGAGCAACGGCAACTGGTTGTACTGCCCGGCGGTGGGGATCAGCGGGGAGCTGACCGGCCGGCAGGGGTTCCGCCAGTGGCGTCCGGTGGAGCTGGGCAAGCTCGCCGAAGCCAAGGTGATCTTCTATACCAGCCCGACCCAGTGACGCCCGCCCGCCGGTCCCCGCCCGCCGCCGTCAGCCCTTCAACGGGTACGGGATGAAGGTGCTGCGGTTCTCGTCGAGGTCGAGCCGGCCGCTGATCGGCGCGGCGGCCCGCTGCGGGCAGGTCATCCGCTCGCAGGTCTTGCACCCCGGGCCGATCGACGTGACGGCGTCGGCCGCGTACAGGTCGATGCCCCGGGAGTAGACCAGCCGGTCGGCGTGCCGGATCTCGCAGCCGAGCCCGATCGCGTAGACCTTGCCGGGCTGGTTGTAGCCGCCGTGGTGCCGGGTGATGGTGCGGGCGATCCACAGGTAGCGCTGCCCGTCGGGCATCGCCGCCACCTGCACCACCACCCGGCCGGGTGCACCGAACGCCTCGTAGACGTTCCACAGTGGGCAGGTGCCGCCGGTGAGCGAGAACGGGAAGCCGGTGGCGGACTGGCGTTTGGACAGGTTGCCGGCCCGGTCGACCCGGACGAAGGAGAACGGCACCCCGCGCGCCCGGGGCCGTTGCAGGGTGCTGAGCCGGTGGCAGATGGTCTCCCAGCCCATGGTGAAGTGCTGGGAGAGCAGCTCGATGTCGTACCGGTGCTGTTCGGCCGCCGCGAGGAACGGCCCGTACGGCAGGATCAGCGCGGCGGCGAAGTAGTTGGCCAGGCCGACCCGGGTGAGGATCTGGGTCTGCGGGTCGTCGAACCGTTCCTCCTCCACGATCTCGTCGATCACGTCGGCGTACTCCAGCAGGGCGATCTGCGCGGCCATCCGCATCGCCTCCTGCCCGGCGCGCAGCGACGTCGACAGGTGCAGGGTGCGGGTCTGCGGCCGGTAGCGGTGCAGCTCGTCGCCGAGCAGGCTGGCGTCGTCGTGGCGGACCTGCACGCCGTGCCGTTGGGCGAGCCGGTCCTGCAACCCGGCCCGGACCTCGCCACGACGCAGGTCGATGGTGGCGGCCAGCCGCTCCGCCGCCTCGTCCAGATCCGGCACGTAGTTCTGCCGCCGGTAGAAGAACTCGGTCACCCGGTCGTGCGGGCTGCGCCCGACCGTCTCCCGGTCGCCCAGCAGCTCGGCGAGCTGCTCGTCGGCCTGCCGGTAGCGGCGGTGCAGGTCGAGGACGGCCTCGGCGACCTCGGGCAGCCGGGTGGCGAGTTCGGTGAGGTCGGCGACGCCCGGCCGGCCGGGCAGCGCCTCGCGCAGCCCGGCGACCAGCCGGGGCGTGTCCCGGGGCGCGAACACGGTCGGATCGACGCCGAACACCTCGGTGATGCGCATCAGCACCGGCACGGTCAGCGGCCGGGTGTCGTGCTCGATCTGGTTGAGGTAGCTGGGGGAGATGTTGAGCAGCCGGGCCAGCCGGGACTGGCTCAACGCGCGGTCCTCGCGCATCCGGCGCAGTCGGGCACCCGCGAAGGTCTTGCTCACCACGCTCACCTCCCCACTGCTTTTTCAGCAGCCCAGCACCCCTTGGCAGAGTGCGAATATACCTGTTCGCAACTTCGCAGAACCGGGGGTGAACTTCTCAGAACTTGGCTTCTTCCGTCCCTCGACCACCCCTGCGACACCGTGTGACCGTGGGTGACACGCCGGCCGGGCGACGCGTTCGCACCGCCGGACGGCACGACGGCCGGTGCCGGCGTCACGACATCCGAGGAGACGAGATCATGCAGAACGACGTGGAGCGGTTGCGTACCGAGTGGGAGACCGACCTCCGCTGGCAGGGGGTGCGCCGCAGCTACCGCGCCGAGGACGTGGTCCGCCTGCGGGGGGCCGTCCAGGAGGAGCACACCCTGGCCCGACGCGGGGCGGAACGGCTGTGGGAGCTGCTGCACACCGAGGACTACATCCACGCCCTGGGTGCGCTCACCGGCAACCAGGCCGTGCAGATGGTCCGGGCCGGGCTCAAGGCCATCTACCTCTCCGGCTGGCAGGTGGCCGCCGACGCCAACCTCGCCGGGCACACCTACCCCGACCAGAGCCTCTACCCCGCCAACTCGGTGCCCGCCGTGGTGCGCCGGATCAACAACGCGCTGCTGCGCGCCGGCCAGATCACCACCGCCGAGGGCGACGACGGCGGCGTCGACTGGCTCGCGCCGATCGTCGCCGACGCCGAGGCCGGCTTCGGTGGCCCGCTCAACGCCTACGAGCTGATGACCGCCATGATCGGGGCCGGCGCGGCGGGCGTGCACTGGGAGGACCAGCTCGCCGCCGAGAAGAAGTGCGGCCACCTGGGCGGCAAGGTGCTCGTCCCGACCGGCCAGCACGTCCGCACCCTGGAGGCGGCGCGGCTCGCGGCCGATGTGGCCGGGGTGCCGTCGGTGGTGATCGCCCGCACCGACGCGCAGGCCGCCACCCTGCTCACCACCGACGTGGACGAGCGGGACCGGCCGTTCGTCACCGGCGAGCGGACCGCCGAGGGGTTCTACCGGGTGCGCAACGGCATCGAGCCGTGCATCGCCCGGGGGCTGGCCTACGCCCCGCACGCCGACCTGCTGTGGATGGAGACCTCCACCCCCGACCTGGAGGTGGCCCGCCGCTTCGCCGAGGCGGTCAAGGCCGAGTACCCGGACCAGCTCCTCGCCTACAACTGCTCGCCGTCGTTCAACTGGCGCAAGCACCTCGACGACTCGACCATCGCGAAGTTCCAGCGCGAGCTCGGCCACCTGGGCTACCGGTTCCAGTTCATCACCCTGGCCGGCTTCCACGCCCTCAACTACTCGATGTTCGACCTGGCCCGGGGTTACGCCGCCGACGGCATGTCCGCCTACGTGGCGTTGCAGGAACGGGAGTTCGCCGCCGAACCGGCCGGCTACACCGCCGTCAGGCACCAGCGTGAGGTCGGCACCGGCTACTTCGACCTGATCAGCACCGTGCTCAACCCGGCCGCCGAGACCACCGCCCTGCGCGGCTCCACCGAAGAGGAGCAGTTCGCATGAGGTACGAGATCATCGGAGCGCTGGCCGACCGGTTCGACGAGGTCCTCACCCCCGGGGCGCTGGAGTTCCTGGTGGCGCTGGACAGTGAGTTCGCCGCCCGGCGGGTGGCCCTGCTGGACACCCGCCGGGCCCGCCGGGACCGCTACGCCACCGGCCAGTTCCCCGACTTCCTGCCGGAGACCGCCGCGATCCGGGCCGACCCCGACTGGCGGGTGGCCCCGCCCGCACCCGGCCTGCTCGACCGGCGGGTCGAGATCACCGGACCGACCGACCGCAAGATGACGGTCAACGCGCTCAACTCCGGGGCCCGGGTGTGGCTCGCCGACTTCGAGGACGCCACCGCCCCGACCTGGCACAACGTCATCTCCGGCCAGCTCAACCTGATCGACGCCCTGGACCGGCGCATCGACTTCACCGACCCGCGCGGCAAGCGGTACGCCCTCGGCGCGGACCTGGCCACCATCGTCGTGCGGCCGCGCGGCTGGCACCTGGTGGAGAAGGGCATCGTGGTGGACGGCCGGCCCATCTCGGCCAGCCTGGTCGACTTCGGGCTCTACCTGTTCCACTGCGCGCAGCGGCAGCTCGACGCTGGTGCCGGACCGTACTTCTACCTGCCGAAGCTGGAGGGTCACCGGGAGGCGCGGCTGTGGAACGACGTCTTCATCTTTGCCCAGCAGCGCCTCGGCCTGCCCCGGGGCACCATCCGGGCCACCACGCTGATCGAGACGATCACGGCCGCGTTCGAGATGGAGGAGATCCTCTACGAGCTGCGGGAACACTCGGCGGGGTTGAACGCCGGCCGGTGGGACTACATCTTCAGCGTGATCAAGAACTTCGGGCAGTGGCCGGACTTCGTCCTGCCGGACCGGTCCGAGGTCACCATGACGGTGCCGTTCATGCGCGCGTACACCGAGCTGCTGGTGGCGACCTGCCACCGGCGCGGGGCGCACGCGATCGGCGGGATGGCCGCGTTCATCCCGAGTCGGGACCCGCAGGTCAACGAGGTGGCCCTCGACCGGGTCCGGGCGGACAAGCGGCGGGAGGCCGGCGACGGGTTCGACGGTTCCTGGGTGGCCCACCCGGGCCTGGTCGAGACCTGCCGTCGGGAGTTCGACGCGGTGCTGGGTGACCGCCCGCACCAGCTCGACCGGCTGCGCGACGACGTGGCCGTGACCGCCGCCGACCTGCTCGCCGTCGACAAGACCCCGGGCCAGGTCACCACCGCCGGGGTGCGGGCCAACATCGCCGTCGCCGTGCGTTACGTCGACGCGTGGCTCGGCGGCACCGGCGCGGTGGCGCTGGGCAACCTGATGGAGGACGCGGCCACCGCCGAGATCGCCCGCTGCCAGGTCTGGCAGTGGCTGCACCACGGCACCCCGCTGGCCGACGGCGGCTGCGTGACCGAGGACCTGGTCCGGTCGATCCTCGCGGTGGAGCTGGCCGCCCTGGTCGACGGGCGGGTGGGTGCCAACCGGGACCGTGCCGAACGGGCCGCCCGGATCGTCGAGGACACCGCCCTCGGCGAGGACCTGCCGGCGTTCTTCACCACCGGGGCGTACGCCCGGCACTTCGGTCCGACCCGGCGGCCCGTGCCGGTGGGCTGACACGCCACCGCGCGGCCGGGAGGGGCCTGGCCCCTCCCGGCCGGTGCCGGCCCGGCGACGCCGGAACCCGCCGCCCGGTGAGGCGGGGGCCGGAACGTCGGGGCCCGGTGGGACGGGGGCCGGAAAGTCGGGGCCCGGTGGGACGGGGGCCGGAAAGTCGGGGCCCGGCCCGGCGGGCGGAATCCGGTGGGGCAGCAGGCGGTGCCGCCCACATGGGATCGTGAGCGGGTATCCCTCCCGATCACGATCCCAGGGGGTTGGTGGATGAATCCGGTCGGGGCCGACGCGGTGCCCGAGGGGGCGGCCGGCTGGGTCGGCGGCACCTTCGCCAACCCGGTGCTGGCCGGGTTCCACCCCGATCCGAGCGTCTGCCGGGTCGGCGACGACTACTACCTGGCGTGTTCCAGCTTCGAGTACTTCCCCGGGGTGCCGCTGTTCCACAGCCGGGACCTGGTGCACTGGGAGCAGATCGGCAACGTGCTGGACCGGCCGGGCCAGCTCACCCTGCCGGTGACGATGCCGTCGTCGGCCGGGGTGTACGCGCCGACGCTACGCCACCACGACGGCCGGTTCTGGCTGATCGTCACCAACTGCGCCGACGGTGGTGGCACGCTGATCTGCACCGCCACCGACCCGGCCGGTCCGTGGTCGGACCCGGTCCGCGCCCCCGGAGTGGACGGCATCGACCCCGACCTGGCCTGGGACGACGACGGCACCTGCTGGTGCACCTACGCCGGGATCGCGCAGGTGCGTCTCGACCCGGAGACGGGCCACACCGTCGGCCCGCCCCGGCAGCTGTGGTCCGGTGCGCCGGGCGCGCAGGCCCCGGAGGCGCCGCACCTGTACCGCATCGGTGACCACTGGTACCTGCTGATCGCCGAGGGCGGCACCGAGCGCGGGCACGCCGTCTCGATCGCCCGCGCGGGCACGCCCGACGGCCCGTTCGAGCCGGGTCCGGCCAACCCGATCCTCACCCACCGGGGCACGCACCGGCCGATCCAGAACACCGGCCACGCCGACCTGGTCGAGGGGCCCGACGGGTCGTGGTGGCTGGTGCTGCTCGGGGTCCGCCCCGGCGGCGGCACCCCCGGCTGGCACGTGCTCGGGCGGGAGACGTTCCTGGCCCCGGTGACCTGGGTGGACGGCTGGCCGGTGGTCGGTGCGGTCACGCCGGAGATGGCCGCGCCGCCGTGGGCCGCGTACCCCGTCGCGCCGCCACCCGTCCGCGACGACTTCGACGCCTACCGGCTGCATCCCCGGTGGGTCTCGGTGCGGTCCCGGCCGGCCGACGTGTGGTCGTTGACCGAACGGCCCGGCTGGCTCACGCTGCGGGCCCGGGGCGCGTCGCCGGACGCACCGGACGTCACGTTCGTCGGCCGCCGCCAGCAGCACCCGTCCTGCCGGGTCCGGACCCTGGTCGACCCGGCCGACGGGCACGGTGGTCTGGTGGTGCGCCTCGACGAGCGGCACCACTACGACATCGAGGCGGGCGGCGGCGAGGTACGGGTCGTCGCCCGGATCGGGTCGGTGCGGTCGACGCGTGCCACCCGGCCGGTCGGGGCCGGCCCGGTCCACCTGCGGATCGAGGCGCTCGCCCCGTCGCCCGGCGACTGGCACCCCGCCAAGGAACCCGACCTGCTCCGGCTCGGCGTCGAGCACCCGGACGGGGCCTTCGACGTGCTGGCCGAACTCGACGGCAGGTACCTGTCCACCGAGGTCGCCGGCGGTTTCACCGGCCGGGTCATCGGCATGTACGCCGCCCGGGGCGACGTCGCCTTCGACTGGTTCGACTACGAGCTGTGCTAGCCGCCCACGCCGGGCGTGCGCCGGGCCGCCGGTGCCGGGCGGACCGGGTTATCCTGGTCCGGTCGACCAGGCAGGGCACGGTTCGACCAGGCAGGGCACGGTTCGACCAGGGCAGGGAGCAGATCGTGGCAGGTGACGACGACATCTCCGGGTGAACACCCGGCTGCGGTGACCGACGGCGGATGACCGCCCCGTCGCGTCGCCCCTGTCGTCCTGCCCTGTTCACCCCGGGCAGCGCCCGCGCGCCCGGATCACCTGTCTCCGAGGTTCACCATGTCCGACAGTCACGTCGTCTGCTCCCACCTGTCCTTCTCCTGGCCGGATGACACCCCGGTCGTCGAGGACCTGTCGTTCTCCGTTCCCGGCGGCCGCACCGGTCTGGTCGCGGCGAACGGCGCCGGCAAGTCCACCCTGCTGCGGCTCATCGTCGGCGAGCTGCGTCCCACCGCGGGCAGCGTCACCGTCGAGGGGGTGCTGGGCTACCTGCCGCAGCACCTGCCCTTCGCGACGCGGCAGACCGTCGCCGAGGTGCTCGGGGTCGACCGCGTCGTCGCCGCGCTGCACGCCATCGAGTCCGGTGACGCCGCCGAGGAGCACTTCGCCACCGTCGGCGATGACTGGGACGTCGAGGACCGCATCCGGGTCGCCCTCGACCGGCTCGGCCTGACCGGGGTGACGCTGGACCGCCGGCTCGGCACCCTCAGCGGCGGCGAGGTGGTCTCCCTCGGCCTCGCCGCCGAACTGCTCAAACGGCCCGACGTGCTGCTGCTCGACGAGCCCACCAACAACCTCGACCGGCCGGCGCGGGAACGACTGCTCGCCGTGCTGCGGTCCTGGCCGGGCACGCTGCTCGTGGTCAGCCACGACCGTGTGCTGCTGGACGAGATGGACCGCATCGCCGCCCTCGACCACGGCGGGATCCGCCTTTTCGGCGGCAACTTCACCCACTACGAGCAGGTGGTACGGGCCGAGCGGGAGGTCGCCGAACGGCAGGTGCGTCAGGCCGAGCAGGACGTGAAGCGGCAGCGGCGGGAACTCCAGCAGGCCCGCGAGCGGGCGGCCCGCCGGGCCTCGACCGCCGCCCGGAACCTGTCCGACGCGGGGCTGCCCCGGATCGTCGCCGGCAACCTCAAGCGGGACGCGCAGGTGTCGGCGGGCCGGGCCGACGACGTGCACACCGCCCGGGTCGCCGACGCCCAGGCCCGGCTGGACCAGGCCGGTGAGGCGGCCCGCCGCGACGACCAGCTCGTCCTCGACCTGCCCGACACCACGGTGCCCGCCGGTCGTACCGTCTTCGCCGGCCACGGGATGCGGGCCGGCTACGCGGGCCGGCCGGTCTTCGCCGGTGACGGGGTCGACCTGACCATCCGGGGTCCCGAACGGATCGCCCTGACGGGGCCCAACGGTGCGGGCAAGTCGACGCTGCTGCGGCTGGTCGGCGGCCGGCAGGAGCCGGAGGCGGGCACCGTCGCGCGGGCGTCGGGGCGGGTGGCGTACCTGTCGCAGCGCCTCGACCTGCTCGATCCGACCCGGACGGTCGCGGAGAACCTCGCCGGGTTCGCCCCGGCGCGGACCGGGGCGGAGCGGCTGAACCTGCTGGCCCGCTTCCTGTTCCGGGGTGCCCGCGTCCACCTGCCGGCGGGGGTGCTCTCCGGCGGTGAGCTGCTGCGCGCCACCCTGGCCTGCCTGCTCAACGCCTCACCGGCACCGCACCTGCTGCTGCTCGACGAGCCCACCAACAACCTGGACCTGGTCAGCGTGGCCCAGTTGGAGAGCGCGCTGCTGGCGTACCGGGGGGCGTTCGTGGTGGTCAGTCACGACGACCGGTTCCTGGCCGGGATCGGCGTGGACCGCTGGCTCCGGCTGGCCGACGGCCGGCTCACCGAGGCCGGGCCGCCGGAGTGATCCGGCCCGGCTGTCCGACGCCGGGGGCCGTCCCGACGGGGCAGAGGTAGACGTTCGTCCATGGTAGAAAGAGGACGCACGCTGCTGCTACGGGGAGGTAACCGTGCGTCACTTTGTCATGCGAACAGATCGCCGTCGCCCGGGCCGATGGTCGCTGGCCGTCGGGATGCTGGCCGCCTGCGTGGCGGCGACCCTGGCCGGCCCGCCCGCCGCCCAGGCCGGGCCGGGCTGTCCGGCGGGAGCGGTCATGAACGTGGTCGCCCACCAGGACGACGACCTGCTCTTCCTCAGCCCGGACCTGCTGCACGACGTACAGGCCGGCCGCTGCGTCCGGACGGTCTTCGTCACGGCGGGCGACGCCGGCCGGGACAGCACCTACTGGGGCGGCCGGGAGACCGGGGCCAAGGTGGCGTACGCCCAGATGGCCGGGGTCGCCAACACCTGGACCCAGGCGGACGCCGGCATCAGCGGGCATCCGATCCCGGTCTTCACCCTCACCGGCAGGCCCACCGTCTCGCTGGTCTTCCTCCGGCTCCCGGACGGCTATCCCGGCGGCACCGGGCACCCGAACACCGGTTCGCAGAGCCTGCAGAAGCTCTGGCTCAACGGCATCTCCACGATCACGTCGCTGGGCGTCGGCGCGTCCAGCTACAGCCGGGCCGCCCTGATCAGCACCCTGGCCGGGCTGATGGCCTCCTACCAGCCGACCGCCGTCAACACCCAGGACCACGTCGGCGGGTTCGGCGACGGTGACCACAGCGACCACCACGGCGCGGCCTACTTCGCCCAGGCCGCCGAGCAGGCGTACGTCGGGTCGCCCACGTTCACCGGCTACCACGATTACAAGATCAAGAACTATCCGGTGAACCTGGGATCGACCGACGTCGCCGGCAAGTCCGCGGCCTTCTTCGCCTACGGCCAGTACGACGACGGAGCCTGCACCAGCCTGCCCACCTGTGCCGGCTACGACTACCCGGCCTTCCTCCAGCGGCAGTACAAGGTCCTCGGCCCCAACCTGGCCCGCACGGCGACCGTCACCGCGACCAGCCAGGACACCGGCAGCGGGCAGACGGCGGCCAAGGCCGTCGACGGGGTGATCGCCGGCTGGCCCGACGACCCGACCCGGGAGTGGGCCACCGTCTTCGGCGGGGTCGGCACTCAGCTCACCCTGAGCTGGTCGGGCCCGCGCACCATCCGCCGGGTCGTCCTCTACGACCGGCCCAACCCCAACGACCAGATCACCGGCGGCACCCTGCTGTTCAGCGACGGCACCTCCACGGCCGTCGGCGCCCTGGACAACGGCGGCGGCCCGACCGAGGTCATCCTCCCGGCGGCGAAGACGGTGACCAGCGTCACGCTCACCGTCACCGGGGTCGGCGGCGGCACCGTCAACACCGGCCTCGCCGAGATCGAGGTGTTCGGCAACGCCGGCCCCTGAGCGGGCGGCCGGGGGCCTGGTCCGGTGGTCGCTCCACCGGACCGGGCCCCGGCCAGGCCGGTCAGAATTCGTCGTCGAAGGTGACGCTGCCGCTGACCCCCACCTGGTACGCCGACACCCGGCGCTCGAAGAAGTTCGACAACTCCTGCACGTCCTGCAGGTCCATGAACGCGAACGGGTTCTGCGCGCCGTAGCGCGGCGCGATGCCGAGCTGGGTGAGCCGCCGGTCGGCGACATGCTCCAGGTAGGCCCGCATGTCCGTGAGCGACAGCCCCGACACGCCCTGGTCGAGCAGGTCCTCGGCGAACTGCACCTCACACTCGACGGCCTCGGCGAGCATCTCGGTGACCTGACGTTCCAGGTCGGCGTCGAACAGGTCCGGCTCCTCCCGCCGGGCGGTCTCCACCACGTCGAAGGCGAACGCCATGTGCATCGACTCGTCGCGGAACACCCAGTTGGTGCCCGACGCCAACCCGTTGAGCAGACCCCGGGACCGCAGGAAGTAGACGTAGGCGAACGCGCCGTAGAAGAACAGCCCCTCGATGCAGGCGGCGAAGCAGATCAGGTTGAGCAGGAACGCCCGCCGGTCCGCCCGGGTACGCAGCTCCCGCAGCTCGAAGACCGAGTCGATCCAGCGGAAGCAGAACTCGGCCTTGCGCCGGATCGACGGGATGTTCTCGATCGCGGCGAACGCGGCGAACCGCTCCTGCTCGTCGGGGACGTACGTGTCGAGCAGGTTCAGGTAGAACTGCACGTGCACGGCTTCCTCGAACAGCTGCCGGGACAGGTAGAGCCGGCCTTCGGGAGAGTTGACGTGCTGGTAGAGGTTGAGCACCAGGTTGTTGGCGACGATCGTGTCACCGGTGGCGAAGAACGCCACCAACCGGGACACCAGGTGCCGCTCGGCCGGGGACAGCCGCTCCAGATCGGCCAGGTCGCCGTGCAGGTCGACCTCCTCCACCGTCCAGGTGTTGCGGATGGCGTCCTTGAACCGGTCGAAGAAGTGCGGGTAGCGCATCGGCCGCAGGGTGAGGTCCATGCCGGGGTCGAGCAGCAGCTGCCGCCCGGCGGTGCGGGGTTCGTCGACGATGGTCACTGGCACGCCTCGCAGCTCTCGGGGTTCTCCAGGGAACAGGCCAACGCCTCGGCGTCGGCCGTGACGACCGGGGCGACGGTGACGGTGGCCTGCTGGATCCGGGTCGCCGGACGCGACCGCAGGTAGTAGGTGGTCTTCAGCCCGGACTTCCAGGCGTGCAGGTACATCGAGGACAACTTGCCGATGGTCGGCGCGCTGAGGAACAGGTTCAGCGACTGCGACTGGTCGATGTACGGCGCCCGCGCGGCGGCCAGGTCGATCAGCGCCCGCTGCGGCAGCTCCCACGCGGTCCGGAACAACTCCCGCACTTCGACGGGCAGGTCGACGATGCCCTGCACCGAACCCTCGGCCCGCTTGATCTGGTCGCGGATCTCCGCCGTCCACAGGCCGCGTGCCTTCAGCTCGCGTACCAGATAGGTGTTGATCTGGAGGAACTCCCCGGACATGGTCTCCCGCTTGAACAGGTTGGACACCTGCGGCTCGATGCACTCGTAACAGCCGGCGATCGACGCGATCGTGGCGGTCGGGGCGATCGCCACCAGCAGCGAGTTGCGCAGGCCATGCGCCGCGATCCGGGTGCGCAGCGCCGCCCACCGCGCGGTCTGGGTGGGCTCGACCCCCCACAGGTCCGGGTGCAGGTCACCCCGGGCCGCCCGGGTCTGCGGGTACGCCGGGTGCGCGCCGAACCGTTCGGCCAGGCCGGCCGACGTCTCCAGGGCGGTCAGGAAGATCTCCTCCTGGACCCGGGTGGACAGCTCCCGGGCCCCGGCCGAGTCGAACGGCAGGCGCAGCGCGAACAACGCGTCCTGCAAACCCATCAGCCCCAGCCCGACCGGGCGCCAGCGCGGGTTCGCCGCCGCCGCCTGCTCCGCCGGGTAGTAGTTGATGTCGATCACCCGGTCCAGGAACACCACCGCCGTCCGGACCGTGGCGCGCAGCTTGTCCCAGTCGACGCCGTCGCCGGTGAGGTGCGCGCCGAGGTTGACCGACCCCAGGTTGCACACCGCCGTCTCGGTGTCGCTGTTGACCTCCAGGATCTCGGTGCACAGGTTGGACAGGTGGATCGTGTTCCCCGGCACGCCGGTCTGGTTGGACAGCCGGTTCGACGGGTCCTTGAACGTCATCCACCCGTTGCCGGTCTGCGCCAGGGTGCGCATCATCCGCCCGTACAGGTCCCGGGCCTTCACCGTGCGGACCGCCTTCTTCTCCGCGACCCGGTACGCGGCGTCGAACTCCTCGCCGTACAGGTCGGGCAGCTCCGGGGCGTCCGACGGGTCGATCAGCGACCAGTCGCCGTCGGCCTCGACCCGGCGCATGAACTCGTCGGGGATCCAGTTGGCCAGGTTGAGATTGTGGGTACGCCGGGCCTCCTCACCGGTGTTGTCCCGCAGCTCCAGGAACTCCTCGATGTCCGGGTGCCAGGGTTCCAGGTAGACGCAGGCGGCACCCTTGCGCCGGCCGCCCTGGTTGACCGCCGCCACCCCGGCGTCGAGGGTCTTGAGGAACGGCACGATCCCGTTGGACCGGCCGTTGGTGCCCCGGATCAGCGCCCCCCGGCCCCGCACCCGCGACCAGGAGATGCCGATGCCGCCGGAGAACTTCGACAGCTTCGCCACCTGGTGGTAGCGCTCGTAGATCGAGTCCAGTTCGTCGCGCGGCGAGTCGACCAGGAAACACGACGACATCTGGGTGTGCCGGGTGCCGGAGTTGAACAACGTCGGGGAGCTCGGCAGGTAGGCAAGCGACGACATCAGCCGGTAGAACCCGACCGCCTCGTCGGGCGTGGTGGACAGCCCGCAGGCCACCCGCAGCAGCCAGAACTGCGGGGTTTCCACCACCAGCCGCGACTGCGGGTGCCGCAGCAGGTAGCGGTCGGCCACCGTCCGCAGCCCGAAATACTCGAACCGCAGGTCACCGGCCGGGTCGACGGCCTCGTCGAGCTGCCGGGCGTGCCGGGCCACGAACGCGGCGGTGTCGTCGGCGATCAGGCCGAGGCCGTGGGCGTACCGGATGGACTCGCTGAAGCAGGTCACCTCCTGCCCGCGGACCTCCTCGTCCACGTACGCGGCCAGCAGCCGGGCCGCCAGCCGGGAGTACTGCGGTTCCGTGCCGATCAGCTCCGCCGCCGTCTGGATCGACAGCTTGTCCAGCTCGGCGGTGGTCGCCCCGTCGTAGAGGCCGCTGATCGTCCTGGTGGCCACCCGCAGCGGATCGACCTCGTCCAGGTCGGTGGTCCACCGCGCGACCGCCGTGACGATCCGGTTGACGTCGACCGGCTCGGTGTCGCCGTCGCGCTTGCGTACCCGCATCGCCGGCCGGCGTGACTCCGCGCCGTCGACCTCGGACGGTGGGCGTTCCGCTACGTTCGTCATGACCTCTCCTCGCTGTCACCGATGGTCATCGGACGCGGGAGAACGCCAACGGGCACGGCGCGACGGCCGGCCCGGGTGCTGGCGTCGGTCGTCCCGCGCGACCTCCGACCGCCGCGCGCAGCAGCGCACGGCGCACTGGCAGGTCTTCGGACTCGCGAGCGTGACCGGGGTCGCCGGTCGCCTACTGGCCGTCGCTTCCCAGACCTGGCGGTCCAGTGCTCGATGACGGCGGTCGTTCCCACTTACCGCTGCGGGGCAGTCCCGGATTTCCACCGGGTTCCCTGTTGCCTCGACCGGACCACCGGGCCCGGTCGAACCAGCTGCGTGGCACACCATATATGGCGTGGATGGGGGAGAGGCAACACTAGATGTCGCGTCGGCGTGTCAGATAACTCTCCTCCGACCGGTCGGTGGCCCGCAGTGACGCCAGCAGCCGCAGGGCGTCCGCGTCGGCGCTGCCGGGCTCGGCGGTGAAGACCAGCAGGACCGGGCCGGGGTTGCCGGGCAGCGGGTAGGTGTCCCAGTCCAGGACGATGTCACCGACCCCGGGGACCTGGAAGGTCTTGGTGCCGGTGACCGACCCGCGCACGTCGTGCCGCGACCACAGCCGCCGGAACTCGGCGCTGCGGATGGTCAGCTCACCGACGATCGCGGTGGCCCGGGGATGGGTGGGGTCGGTGGCGACGGCGGCACGCATCATGCCGATGTAGTCCAGCGCCTGCTGCTCCCAGGACGCGCAGCGCCGCACCGGGGACGCCGCCTCGTCGAACATCAGCAGCAGCATGTTGAGGCGGCCCGGCGGGAGGTCCGCCGGATCGCCGAGCAGCGCCACCGCCCACGCGTTCCAGGCGAGCAGGTCCAGGTGGCGGCCGAGCACCACTGCCGGGGTGTCCAGCACCCGCAGCAGCCGGCGGGTGCTCTCCGGCACCCGCTCCGGGCCGTGGTCCACCCGGGCCGGTACCGGCCGGCGGGCGGCGCGGGCCAGGGTGAACAGGTGCCGGCGTTCCTCGTCGTCGAGGGCGAGCGCGGCGGCGAGCGCGTCCAGCACGTGGTCGGACGGGCGGACCTCCCGGCCCTGCTCCATCCGCTGGTAGTAGTCGGTGCTCAACCCGGCCAGCAGCGCCAGCTCCTCGCGGCGCAGCCCGGTGACCCGCCGTCGCCCGCCCGGCTCCAGGCCGACGTCGCGGGGGTGCAGCCGGCCGCGTCGGGCGCGCAGGAAGTCACCGAGTTCGCGGGCGTACGGATGGGTCATGGGGCCAGTGTGACGCGGCCCGGACCGGGGTGGGTAGGACTGCGGGACCTAGGCGACCGGGGACGACCGAGCCCGGCCGGGCGGCCCCTAACGTCGGCGTCCCACCCCGACCGCTCAGGAGCAGCAGATGACCTGGACCGCCGACCACATCCCCGACCAGCACGGCCGTACCGCCGTCGTGACCGGCGCGAACTCGGGCCTCGGCCTGGTCACCGCCACCGCGCTGGCCCACCGTGGTGCGCACGTCGTGCTCGCCGTCCGCGACACCGCCGCCGGCCGGCAGGCCGGTAGGCGCATCGGCGGGAACGTCGAGGTACGTGAGCTGGACCTCGCCTCCCTCGCCTCGGTCCGGGCGTTCGCGGCGGGACTGGCCGCCGCCCATCCGAGGATCGACCTGCTGGTCAACAACGCCGGTGCGGTGCTGCTCGGCCCGCGCCGCACCAGTGTCGACGGCCACGAGCTGCACCTCGCCACCAACCTGCTGGGCCACTTCGCGCTGACCGGTCTGCTGCTGGACAACCTGGCCGCCGCGCGGGCGGCCCGGGTGGTCCACCTCAGCTCGATCACCCACCGCAATGCACACCTGGACTTCGCCGACCTGATGGGCGAGCGCGGTTACCGGGGCGCCGCCGCGTACGGCCGGTCCAAGCTCGCCACCACCGTCTTCGGCGTCGAACTGGACCGGCGGCTGCGCGCCGCCGGAGCACCGGTGCTCAGCGTGCTGGCCCATCCCGGTGTCACCCGCACCAACCTGACCCCCCGGGCCATGGCCCACCGGGGCCGGCGTGGCCGGGTGGTCGCCTGGCTCGGCCTGCTGGCCACCCAGCCGGTGCAGCGGGGTGCGCTGCCCCAGCTGCGCGCCGCCACCGACCCGGCGGTCCGGGGCGGCCAGTTCTTCGGCCCGGCCCGGCTCTTCCAGACCTGGGGTCCGGTCACCGAGGTGCGGGCCAGCCCGGAGGCCACCGATCCCGCTGTCGGCCGGCGGCTGTGGACGGCGGCCGAGGAACTGACCGGCGTGAGCTATCTCTGACGCAGGGTCGCACTAGCATGGCTGCGGTCGGTGACGGTGGCGGAGACGAGGCGACATGGGATGGCTCGGGCGGGTGCTGGGCGGCGGGGGCCGGCAGGTCCAGGAGGATCCGGTCCGGCAGGCGGCGCTGTCGGCCGAGGTGCGGCAGCGGTACGGCACCCACGTGGCCGTCGCGCCGGCCGACCAGGTGGCGGGGATCGTCGCCCTGCTCGACGACGGTGACGGCCTGGCGGTGGCGGCCAGGATCGTCGGCGAGTTCGCCGACGCGGCCCACGCGGACCTGTCGGCCCAGACGGCGGAGCTGTACCGGCGCACCGGTCACCGGTTCCCGGTGGACCGGCGCAACTACCGGCCACTGTGGCGGGCGGCCGGTGGCCGGCTGCACTGGCCGCTGTTCGCGCTGCCGGGCGGCCTGCACCCGTACGTGCACGTCGCCGCCGCCGCCACGGTCGTCGGGACGAGGGCGACGCAGTTCGTCCGGGCGACCGACCCGCATCCGCTGCTCGCCCGCCTGTTCGAGGTGCTCGACCTCACCACCTGCGGCTGGGAGTACGGCCGGGTCCGGGTGGACCACGACGGGGCGTCGCTGGTCGGTCGGCTGATCTCCACCACCCGGGACGTCCGGGCGGCGATGAAGGAACCCCCGCCGCTGCCGCCGTCGGTGCGGGAACTCATGCGCACCAACCGGGCGGTCGACGTCTTCGACCTCACCGGCGACCGGGTCGTCGGCACGATCAACGTGGGTGGTGAGCTGCGCCCGGCGCTGTTGACCTGACGCCGTCGGGTCGACCTGCGGGGCCGGCCTGCCCGGGGTGGACGCGGTTGCCGTCCACCCCGGGCTGCCGGGTCCCGTCATACCTGCGCACCGCTCGAAACGTCGAGGGGCACGCCGTGCCGGGCCGGGCCGGCAGCCCCGGTCAGGCCACGCGGTGCGGGGCGAGCCCGTTGGCGCAGTCGTCGATGGTGACGGTCTGCGAGAAGCGCAGCGCGTCCCGGCGGGCCCACCCGTTGATCCCGGTGGAGGTGTTGCGGACGAAGAACCACAGGTCACCGGTCAGCGTGGCGCAGTGGACGTCGATGTTCTGACTCGGGTACCCCTGGCCCTTGGGCTGGCAGTCCTGGTGGGGGTAGGCGCGGATGAAGGTCCCGTCGCCCCAGGAGATCCCGCCGCCGCTGTACAGGTCCGGGTGCTGCCCGTGGCCGTCGCAGTGGGCGCTGGCCGGGCTGGCGGGTATCAGGGCCAGCACCGAGCCGCTCGCGGCGAGGGTCAGCGCGGAGGCGATGGAGAGGAGCCGAGATCGCATGGAAGTCTCCTGTTGATAGGTGACGATCACTGTCCACAGAGGATTTCACGGGTCGGCCGCGCCCGCACGGCGAGCGGTCCGCGCCGGGGCACCGCCGACCCGTGGGACGCCGCCTGCGGTCAGGCGAAGAGCAGGTCCAACTGGTGGTCGAGGACCGCGGTCGCCTGCGCCGGGGTGTACTGCCCGCCGAGCAGGTACACCCCCAGCCCCTCCACCAGCGCCAGCAGCCCCGCCGCGGCGTCCGACGCCGGTGGCCGCGGCAGTAGCCCGGCGATGAACTCCACCAGTTGCGCGGTATCGGGCCGCAGGCCGGGGGCCGCCGCCGGGTGCAGGGCGGTCCAGGACAGGAACGCCAACGCCACCCGTCCGTCCGCGCGCGCCGCCTCGTCCAACGGCAGCAGCGCCGCAAGCAGGGTGCGCAGCAGCAGCCGGGGCCGCGGGTCCGGCCCGAGCGCCGCGACCGCCGCCTCGACCCGGGCCCGACCCCGGTCCCGGACGACGGACAGCGCGAAGGCCATCATCTCGTCCTTGGTGGTGAAGTAGTGCTGCACCATGCCGGCGGACACCCCCGCCTCGGCGGCCACGTGCCGCAGGCTCACCGCCTCCAGACCCCGGTCGGCGGCGACCCGCATGAGCGCGTCCGCGATCAGCGTGCGGCGCTGACGGGGATCGACCTTCCTGGGCATCGGGGCCTACCGCGCCGTCGTCACGGTGCCGGCCGCACCGTCCACGGTGATCACCTGACCGGTGACGATCCGCGAGGTGGCGCCCGGCACGCTGATCACGGCCGGGATGCCGTACTCGCGGGCCACCGTCGGGCCGTGCGCCATGATCGCGCCGGTCTCGGTGACCAGCGCCCCGGCGGTCAGGAACAGCGGCGTCCAGCCCGGGTCGGTGGTGGCGGTCACGAGGATCTCCCCGGGTTCGAGGTATGCGGTGGCCGGGTCGGTGACCACCCGGGCCGGGCCGGTCACCCTACCCGTCGCCGCCCCCACGCCCCGCAGCAGTCCCGCCCCGTCGGTGGGGGCCGGCAGGGTGCTCTCCACATCGGTCCCGTCGGACAGTAGTGCCACCGGCACGACCCGGCGGCGTAGCTCACGCCGGTGGGTCGCCCGGCGTCGGGCGACCAGCCCGGTCAGGTCGGCACCGTCGAGGGCCGCCCCGACCTCGTCGAGGGTGAGGAACATGACGTCGTCCGCCGTCGGGAACAGTGTCGCCCCGATGAGCAGCAACTGCTCGCGTACGGTCCGGAGCCGGTACAGCCCGGCGAACTTGCCGGCCTCCCGCAGTCCGGCCAGCCGTCGTGCCCGCCGCAGCAGGAAGATCGCGATCCGGCCCCGGACCGGGCGACGTCGGCGGACCCGGGCGGCCAACTCGTCGAGCGCGGCCCCGGCTGCTGCGGCGGCCTCGGCGAACCGGCGGTCGGGTGCCTGCGCGGGGTCGGTCAGCCGCAGGTAGTTGGCGACGGCCGCGAGGACCGGGGTGGGGTCCTCGGCCCAACGCGGCACCCCGACGTCGGCTTCGGCCGCCGCCCGGTGGCCGTAGCGGGACAGGAACCCGGACAGGCCGATCTCGGGGAGCGCGCCCCGCAGGTACCGGGCCGCCAGTTCGGCCGGTGGCGTGTCGAGGAGCAGGTCGCGGTGCTCGCGGGCGGCGCTGGCCAGCGCCCACAGTGCGAGGTCCATCTCGATGGTCACGTTGTGCGGGACGCCACGCAGCACGGCGTGGACGTCGTCCTCGGTGGCGACCCCCTTGAGCAGGTGGGCGGGCAGGGCCGAGGCGAGCATTCCGGCCACGATCGGCCAGGTGATGTCGTCGGCGGCACCGCCGTCGCCGTCGCCGTGGTCGCGGACGAACCGCAGCCGCTCGTGGGCCGTCCGCAGGTGTGCCGGTGCCACCGACTCGGCCCGCAGCCGGTCGACGGCGGCGACCAGCCGACGCCGTGCCGCGTCCGGTCGCGTCAGCGCCCGCAGGATGCCCCGCAGGGCCCGCAGCGCCGTGCCCAACGAGGCGTCCGCCGGGCGGCGGCGGGAGCCGTCACCGGACGGTGCGAACCGGGGGTCCCGCAGGACGTGCTCCATCACCGCCTGGGCGCGCGGCCCGAAGTCGACGGCCATCAGTCGGACGAGCCGTCGGCGGCTGGCCGGCCGGCGGACCAGGTCGGTCAGGTCGCCGTAGAGCCGTCCGCCGATGTCGACGATCTCCACCCGCATCCCGAGCGAGGCGACCATGGCGGCGATCATCGCGCGGAGCGTGGCCATGCCCATCGGGGTGACCGGTCGCAGCATCCCCTGCACGTTGCCGAACTCGACGTACACCCGCAGGTCGTCGGTCTGCGGCGGTGCCGGGAACAGCGTGCTGACCGGCCGCGACTGGAGCAACCACAGGGTCCCGTCGTGGTCGATGGCCCACTCGACGTCCTGTGGCCCGCCGAAGTGCGCCTGTACCCGCCGACCGACGGCCCACAGGTCGCCCTGCCACCCGGGCTCCGGCCGGCCCCCGTCGCTACCGGCCGGGTCGGCGAGCACGACGCGCGTCACGTCGGTGCGGCCGTCGACGACCGTCGTGCCCGGCCCGACCTCGACGAGCATCTCGGTGCGGTTGCCGGTGACCGGGTTGGCCGTGTAGAGCACGCCGGCCCGGACCGGGGTGACCATCCGCTGCACCACCACCGCCATGCGCACGTCGGCGGGGTCGGTCCCGCGCGCCTGGCGGTAGGCCGCCGCCCGGCTGCCGTGCAGCGACTCCCAGCAGGTGCCGATCGCCGCCAGCAGGTCCGCCTCGCCCTCGACGTCCAGCACCGTGTCGTGCTGGCCCGCGAAGCTGGCGTCCGGCAGGTCCTCGTCGGTCGCGCTCGACCGCACCGCCACCGGGCCACCGCCCAGCCGCGCGTACGCCGCCCGGACCTCGTCCCGCGGCACCACCCCGGCCCGGTACGCCTCGGTGGTCACGCAGAAACCCTCGGGTACCCGCTCGCCAGCGCGGATCAGCTCGCCGAGACCGGCCGCCTTGCCGCCGACCAGCGGGACCAGGTCGGCGTGTGCCTCCGACAGGGGGATCACCGACACCTGCGCCTCCCGTTTGCAATACGACTGCATTGCAAAGAAGGTACGCGGGTTACAGTGCAACTGCAATGTAAAAAGTCGGCACCACCCGGAAGACGGTCGTACCCGGAAGGGACGGACTGGCGGCGGGTTCAGCCCCGCGCCGGGACGACGATCGGCAGCCGGACGGTGAAGGTGCTGCCCTGACCCGGGACGCTCTCGACGCCGATCGTGCCGCCGTGCGCCTCGGCGAGCTTGCGGGCGATCGACAGCCCGAGCCCGCTGCCACCGGTGCTGCGGGTGCGGGAGTCGTCGGCCCGCCAGAACCGGTCGAAGATCTTCGCCTGGTCGGCGGGGGCGATGCCGGTGCCGGTGTCGGACACGGCGATGGCGAGCTGGTCGTCGCGTACCTCCAGGCGCACGACGACCGACCCGCCCGCCGGGGTGTGCCGTACCGCGTTGGCGACGATGTTGCCGACGATCTGGCGCAGCCGGGCCCCGTCGACGGCCATCTCCAGGTCCGCGCCCACCGAGGTGCCCAGCCGGACCCCGGCGGCCTCGGCCGCGCCCCGGTGCGCCTCGACGACCTGCTCCAGCAGGTCGGCCACGAAGTACGGCTCGCGGTGGATACGCAGGTCACCGGCGTCGGCGGCGGCCAGGTCACGCAGGTCGTCGATGATGTGCTGCAGCAGCAGCGCCTCGTCGAGCAGCAGGGTGAGCAGCTGGGTGTCGAGCTGCGCCAGACCGTCCTGCGCGGCCTCCAGCCAGCTGCGCATGTTGGTCAACGGCGTCCGCAACTCGTGCGCCACGTCGCTGACCATGCTCCGGCGCAACGCCTCGGTCTGCTCCCGGCGGGCGGCGAGATCGTTGAGCGCGGTGGCCAGCATGCCGATCTCGTCGCGGGTGGTCACCGGCACCCGGGCCGGTTCGTCCATCGGCTGCCGGGTCGCGTCGGTGAGCGCCCGCAACGGCCGGACCAGCCGCCGCCCGACCAGCACGGTGATCAGCACGGTGGCCACCAGCACCGCCCCGGTCACCTGGGCGATGCGGACCACGTTGGCCCGGGACAGGTTGAACACCGGCTCGGAGCCGCCCTGCGCCTCGTCGGTGACGAACAGCAACGCCGGTGGCGCCACGTACGCCCGGAGCTGGGCCGTCCGGGCCTGCTGCAGGCAGCCGGCGACCTGCTGGTCGAAGCGGGTGTCGCGGCTCGGTGCCGCGGTCCGGTCGGCGCGGATGTCGACCCGGGTCGGTGCCCCCAGCTCCCTGAGGCAGGTCTTGGTCAGGGTCTCCAACTGGGCGATCCCGGCGGCCTCGCTCGGCATCGGGCGGGTCAGCTCGTCGGGCAGGCAGAACCCGACGATGCCCCGGTCCTTCGGGTCGCTCACCTGCACCGAGGCGCGGCCGGCCGGATCCACCACGACCCGCGCGTCGGCCCTGGACTCGGCGCGCACGCAGCCCAGTTGCCGCTCGGCCAGCTCCCGGATGTTGCTGCTCTCCCGCTTGGTCAGCCGGTACGGCCCGACCGCGCGCGGATCGACCCGTTCGGTCCCGCCGGTCAGCCCCAGGTCGACCTGCAGCGGGTCGACGGTCGCGGACGGCCGGGCGGTCTGCAACGACGGGCCGTCCGGCGCGGAGTCGGCGATCACCTGCCGGTCCGGGGTCATCAGGGTGATCCGCCGTTCGAGCCGGTCGGCCCGCTCGGCGAGGACCGCGTCGACCCCGGTCCAGTCCCGGTGGGTCGCCGCGTGGTCCAGCAGCGTGTCGTAGATGCTCTTGTCGTCGGCGAGCGAACGCCCCTGCTCCTGCTGGATCGCCCGGGTGGTCGACTGCACGGCCAGCCAGGTCGTCGCCAGGATCGCGCAGACCGCCACCAGCAGCGAGGTGGCCAGCAGCCGCACCACCAGGCTGCGGTGCAGAGGGACCCGCTGCTGCCCGGTCACGACGTGCCGGCGCTGAGCTTGTAGCCGACGCCGTAGACGGTCAGCAGCTGCTGCGGCCGGCGCGGATTCGACTCGATCTTGCGGCGCAGGTTCATCACGTGGACGTCGATGGTGCGTCCGGTCGACTCCCGGTCGACGCCCCGGGTGTGTTCGAGCAGTTGCACCCGGCTGAACACCCGGCCGGGCTGCCGGATCATCGCGGCGAGGATGGCGAACTCACCGGCGGTGCAGTCGACGGTGGTGTCCCCGGCGGTGACCAGGCGTCGGGACTCGTCGACGGTGAGCCGCCCGAGCCGGTGCACCGGTGACTCCTGGGGCGTCGTGCGCACCCGCCGCAGCAGGGTACGCACCCGGGCCACCAGCTCACGCGGGCTGTACGGCTTGGTCATGTAGTCGTCGGCGCCCAGGTCCAGCCCGCGCAGCAGGTCGTCCTCGGCGGACCGCGCGGTCAGCATCAGCACCGGCACGTCCGACTCCTGCCGCAGGATCCGGCAGACCTGCATGCCGTCCAGTTTCGGCAGCATCACGTCGAGCAGGAGAAGGTCGAACGCCTGCTCCCGGGCCTGACGCAGCGCCGTCTCACCGTCGGCCACCACCGTGGCCCGGTGACCCGCTGCGGTGAGGTAGCGGCGCAGCGCCTCGGCCTGCCGCGGATCGTCCTCCGCGAGCATCACGTGTGCGCACATGCTGGGGAATATAGAGCAGGTCAGGGGCGACGCGGATCCAGCGGAAGGCGGTGACACCGGGCACCTCTCGGTCCGTGCGCAGTTCGTCGGGCGGGTGACGGGGAGATCCGACGTTCGTGAGAAAAAGGTCATGCCCCGCCTTGACCGGTTCCTGACAAACCGGTGGCACCATCGCCGGCGGACGACCGTCGACGGCGTCGCCCGGGGGTGGGCGACGCCGCCGGCCGGGGCGGCTACTTCCGCTTCGCGGCGACCTCACGCTCACACGCCGGGGAGTACTTCAACCCCTTGGAGATCGACTCGGAGTCGTTGTTCTTGCCGCCGAAAGCCCAGCCCGTGCCGTCGGCACCCACCTCGACATACCGGACGCCCTTGTCCTTGAGGCACTTCACCACGTCCCGGGCGAAGTCCTTCGCCTCCGGGTTGGCCGGGTCGAACTCCCACGGCGGCAGCGGCATCAGGTGCTCACACGCCTTGTTGGCCTCATCGGTCCCGTCCGCGCCGGTGCCGTCGCTGCGCCGCCTGGTGATGTCGACGCCATGCTCGGTCAGGCACTTCGTATACGGTTTGAGGCGTTCCTTCGTGTCCTCCGGGGTGTCGTCGAGGCGTTCCCGTGGCCGCTCGTCCTGCGGCGTCGTCGCCGACGCGGCGGGGGTGGGCGTGCCGGTCTGGAGGGTGGCCACCTCCGCCCCGCCGGTGCTGCTGGCGGCGGGTGGGGCCTCCTCGGCGGTCGAGCACCCGCCGACCAGCAGTACGGCGCCGCACAACGCAGCCATCAGTTGCTTCCTCATCGTCACGCCTCCGGTCAGCTCTACGGCGATCTCGCCGGGGCCCAGCATCACCGTCGACTGTCAGGAAGCTGTTTGCCGCGACGGGCCCGCCCCACGGATGTCGTACCGGTGGGGGAGACTGCCGGGCATGACGGAACGGGACGATCCGAAGGCGGCACTGCGGCACTACCTCCAGGCCACCCGCGACGACCTGGTGTGGAAGCTGGAAGGGCTCGACGAACGCGAGGCCCGGCTGCCCCGCACCGCCACCGGCAACAACCTGCTGGGCCTGCTCAAGCACTGCCTGAACGTCGAGGCCGGCTACTTCGGCCCCACCTTCGGCCGGGAGTTTCCGTCGCCCGGCGAACTGGTCCTCATGGCGGCGTACGACGAGGACCCGCAGGCGGACTGGTACGCGCGGGCGGACGAGACGAAGGACGGCCTGATCGACCTGTACCGCCGGGTGGCCGAGTTCGCCGACCAGACGATCGCCGAGTTGCCGCTCGACGCGCCGGGGCGGGTGCCGTGGTGGCGGCCGGGGCACCAGGACGTGACCCTGCACCAGATCATCATCCACGTGACCTGCGATCTCGCCCGGCACGCCGGCCACGCCGACATCCTGCGCGAGCAGCACGACGCGACGGTCGGCTGGCGACGGGACAGCCCGCAGGTCATCGACGACCAGGAGTGGCCGGCGTACGTCGCCAAGCTGACCGCGCTCGCCGACGGATTCGCCTAGACCTGCGGCGGCGACCCCGCCGGGGCGACCGACGCCCGGGTGCCCTGGTCGGGCGGGTCAACGCCCCGACGCCTGCGGGCGGCCACGGCCGGGTCGCCGACGCCCCGACACCGACGGACGGCCACGACCAGCGCGCCGACGCCGACGACGGCCAGGGCGGTCACCATGACCGGTGTGGACATCCGGTGGATCGAGTGGGCGGCCAGATAGCCGCCGCCGGCCTCCACGCAGGCCCAGGTGACGGCGGCGCCGATGCTGTACGGGGCGATCCGCCGGTACGACACCCCGGTCGCCCCGGCCAGGTGCGGCACCAGGGTCCGCAGCAGGGGGACGAACCGCGCCACCGCGACCGCCCGGCCGCCGTGCCGGTGCATGACCGACTCCGCGCGGGTCCAGGCGGCCGGGGAGATCATCCGGCCGATCCGGTTGGTGCGGAGCCGACCCCCCAGCCGGCTGCCCACGCCGTAGCCGATCAGGTCGGCCGTCACCACGGAGCCGGCGGCGACGGCGACGACCACCGGCAGATCGAGGTGCCCGGCCCCGGCCAGCGCGCCGGCGGTGACCATCACCGTGAGGGTGGGGACGAAGACCCCGAACAGGAGATTCGACTCGATCAGCAGAGCGGCGGCCAGGAGCGCGTAGGCGGTCGGTGCGGGTACCCGGCCGAGCAGGTCAGCAAGCGTGTCCGTCATCGCCGGCCGGTCCGGACGGCGCGCGGGGCTACTGTCGCGGCGTTGTCCCGGGTGGCGGTTGGGGTCATGGTTCGACGCTAGCCATCGGCGTCGCCGGGGGAACCTGCCGTTCTGCGTTGGTGATCCCCGACGAAAGTAGGGGTCGGCCGACTGTCACCTGCCCAGGCCGGCGTCGCGGGCCAGCAGCGCGGCCTGCACCCGGTTGGTGACGTCGAGGGCAGCCAGGATGCGGCTGACGTGCGCCTTGACCGTGCTCTCCCGCATGGCGAGGCGTTCGGCGATGTCGGCGTTGGTGTCACCCCTGGCGAGCAGGACGAGGACGTCGCGTTCCCGCGGGGTGAGCCGCCGGATGCGCGACTGCGCGGCGGCGGACTGCGGCGTGGTCGTGGCGTGGTAGCGGTCGATCAGGCGGCGGGCGGCAGCGGGATGCAGCATGGCCGAGCCGGCCGCCACCAGGTGTACGGCGCGCAGGATCTCGGCCGGATCGGTGTCCTTGAGCAGAAATCCGTCGGCGCCTGCAGCGAGCGCCCGGTACACGTAGTCGTCGAGGTCGAACGTGGTCAGCGTGATGATCCGGGGCGGGCGCGGCAGTCTGCGCAGTTCGGCGACTGCGGCGATGCCGTCCAGGCGGGGCATCCGGACGTCCATCAGCGCGATGTCGACCTGCCCCGCCGCCGCCTTCTCGACGGCCTCGACGCCGTCGGCGGCCTGGGCCACGACGGTGATCTCCGGGTCGTCCTCCAGCAGGTCCGACAGGCCGAGCCGGACCAAGGCGTCGTCGTCGACGATCATGACGCGGATCATGCCGTCCCCCCGTCCGACAAGGTGTGCGGCACGATCGGGTGCGGGATAGCGGCGTGGACCCGCCAGGCGCCGACGCCGGTGGGCCCGGACTGCAACCGGCCGCCGAGGGCGGTGATCCGTTCGCGGAGACCGACGAGCCCGTATCCGGAGCGGACCCGGTCCGAGGACGCCGTGCCACCGGTGCTGGTGACCTCGACCGTGGTGACCGGCGGTCGGTAGTCGATGCGCACCGTGGTGGCCGCGCCCGCCGCGTGCTTCCGGACGTTGGTCAGCGCCTCCTGCACCACCCGGTACACGCCGAGCCGGTGCGTGGTGGGCACCTCGTCCGCGCTGCCCTCGATCACCAGGTCGACGGACTGTCCCACCGACCGCGACTCGTCGACGAGGTGCCGTACCCGGCCCGGCACGGGTGCCGTCACCCCGGCGGTGGCCGGCACCTGCAGCGCCCCGAGCACGTCGCGGAGGTCGGCCATCGCGGCGGTGGAGGTGGACCGCAGGAGCCGCAACCTGTCGGTGACCCGCTCGGGAAGCTCGTCGCCCCGGGCCACGAGCACCCCCGTGTGCAGGGCGATCAGGCTCAGCCGGTGGGCCAGCACATCGTGCATCTCCGCGGCGATCCGGGAACGTTCCTGGCTGCGGGCGGCCTCCTCCCGTAGCGTCGCCTCGATCCGCAGGTGCTCGACCTGGTCGGCGAGCAGTTGCAGGGTACGCCGCCGGCTGCCCCGCCACAGCCCGATGACCAGCGCCAACAGGGCCAGGATTACCGCCGGGACATAGTCGTACGCCAGCCAGCGCGAGGTGGTGACCAGCTCGACGGCGGCGTTGACCGTCAGCACACCGGCGAAACCGGCGACCGCCACCCGGGCGCGACGGTCCACCGCCAGGTCGTAGACCGTCACGCAGACCAGCAGGAGTGGGGTGGACACGCCCAGCAGCGCCGCCGTCGCGACCAGCAGGGCCGGGGCGACGAACCAGGGCAGCCGGCGCACCAGGAGGGCGACGGCGCAGACCGGGAGGAGCACGCACGCGGCGACCCGTTCCCGTCCCGTGGAGGTGAGGACCGCGTTGTTCACTGCCAGGGCCGTGAACCACGCCACCAGGACGAAACGTCCGATCCGTGCTCCTGCCGGAAATGCGACCACGCCCATGATCCTAGGGAGCCGGGCAGGTCGGGACTCCCGACTTCCGGCCACGTTCCACCCCCCACGAAAGTAGGGGGGGTCGAGCGGAATTCGACGGATCACCGCAGGGGTGGCACGCTCATAGCGTCGTCATCCATGAACCGCGACAATGCAGCGACCACCGGAACCCAGAGCCCCTTTTCCTTCTGTGCCGAGGCTTTTCGCCATCCCCGGACCGTCGGTGCCGTGGCACCCAGCAGCAGGGCCCTGGCCAGGGCGCTGGTTCACCCGATACGTGTCCGGTCCGACGGCCCACTGACAGTTCTCGAGGTCGGTGCCGGCACCGGAGCGGTCACCCGGACCATCCTCGACGTGCTGCCTCCGGCCAGTCGTCTCGACATCGTCGAAGTCAGTCCGACATTCGTCGCCCGGTTGCGTGACACCACCCGTACCGCCACGGTTGCCGTCGACATCCACCGCACGGAAATCGAGGAGTACCGAACCTCTCGGGCGTACGACGTCATCATTTCCGGCCTACCGATGACCAATTTCGATCCCGTGCAGGTGGCGGGAATCATGGCGCGGTTCGTCGGGCTGCTGCGGCCGGGCGGCGCACTGACGTACTTCGCCTATCGGGGCACCCGCCCGGCGCGGCGGGCCTTCGCCGGCTCCGCCGAGGCCCGCCGGCACGCCGCCGTCGACGGCGTCATGCGGTCCTACCAGCGCGCCTACGCCACCGGGCAGCGCACCGTCTGGCTCAACCTACCCCCGGCACGCGTATGGCACCTGCGCCGACCCCCGGCGGCCTGACCCGGCACCGTCCACCCCGTCCGCCGGCAGCTCAGCCGGTGGCGGCGAGCGTCGCCGGGCGGGCCGCCGCGACATGACCGGGCCGGCGCCGCCGGATCAGCCACTCGGTGACGAGCAGGTTGAGCGTCCAGGCCGCCCCCATGAGCAGCGCCCGGGACAGCTCGGTGGTCGGCCCCACCGCCAGCGCCCAGGTCGACAGCAGCACCGCCTGTGTCCCCGCGCCCTGCGCGATCGCGTAACCCCGCATCATCCAGGCCCGGTGCTGGGACAGCCGTCGCCGTCGGACGGCCACGAAACCGGCGGCGACGGCGACGAACATGCCGGCGGCGAACAGGTACCGCAGCACCATGAGCAGCGGGCCGTCGCCCGGCGGCAGCGGATAGGTGGCGTTCATCCACCATCCGGATGCGGCCACCACCAGTCCACAGCCGACCAGCGCCCGGCCCGCCCGGCGGTGCCAGGCCCGGTGGCGGTCCCGGAACCCCGGTGCGAACTGGAACGCCCCCAGCAGGCTGAACGTGACGGCGGCGACGATGTGCAGCAGCACCGGGACCGGCGCGGCGAAGAAGCGTTCGTTGGCGGGGGTCACCTCGGCCCCACCGGACAGGGATGCCACCCGCAGCGCGCTGCCGAGGGTGGGGGCCGCGCTGAGCACGATGAGCCCGGTGAGGAGGGGCCAGTCCCGTCGTCGCGTCGTCATGACCCGAGCATGGCGACCGGGGCCGGCCGGCTCATCGGTCCGCGGGCCGCCGTCGGACCGGCCGATGGTCGGGGTCGTCGGCCGTACTTTCGGCGGCGTCCACCCTCGACCGTCCCGCCGGGGCCACGCCGCCGTCGGGGATCGGCTCAGCCGCCGCGCAGCCGGTCGGTCTCGTACGCCCACATCGCGACCTCGACCCGGTTACGGGCCCCCAGCTTCGCCATCAGGCTGGCGACGTGCGTCTTGACCGTGCTCAGCGTGATGTGCAGCTCGGCGGAGATCTCGGTGTTGGTGCGTCCCCGGGCCACCGCGCCCAGCACCTGCTCCTCCCGGTCGGTGAGCCGGTCGACCGGCTGGCGGGGCGGGGTGGCCGGGCCGGCGTCGGCGAACGCCCGGAGCAGCCGGGTGGTGACCTGCGGCGCGATCAGCGCGTCCCCGGCGGCCGCCGCGTGGACGGCCTGGGTGAGCAGGGCCGGGCCGCAGTCCTTGAGCAGGAAGCCCCGGGCCCCGGCGCGCAGCGCGGCGTAGACGTACTCGTCCAGGTCGAACGTCGTGATGACCACCACCGCCATCGGGTCCGCGACCCCCGGACCGGCCAGCAGCCGGGTCGCCTCGATCCCGTCCACGCCGGGCATCCGGATGTCGAACAGGCACACGTCGGGGCGCAGCCGCCGGGCCAGCTCGACCGCCCGCTGCCCGGTGGCCGCCTCGCCGACCACCTCGACGTCGGGCTGCGCGGCGAGGATCATCGCCAGCCCGGTCCGCACGATCTCCTGGTCGTCGGCCACGAGCACCCGTACCCGGGTCCTGCCGCTCATGCCACGGCCCGGGGCAGCGCGGCGGTGACCGTCCACCCGTGGTCCCGGTCGGGGCCGGCGTCGAGCGAGCCGCCGAGCAGGTGGGCCCGTTCCCGCATCCCGACCAGCCCGTAGCCGTCGCGTCCGGGTGCCGGCGGGCCGACACCGTCGTCGTAGACCCGCAGCCGCACCGTGTCCTCGTCGACCACCACCCGGACGGTGATCCGGGTCGCGTCCCGGGCGTGCCGGCGGGCGTTGGTGACCGACTCCCGGGCCAGCCGGCAGATCGTGGCCGCCACCGGGGCCGGCAGGCCGTCCAGGTCGCCGACCAGGTCCACCTCGACGGCCGGACCGTCACCGGTCCGGTCCGCCAGCTGCCGCAGGTCGGCGATGCGGAGGCTCGGCTCCCGCTCGGCCGGCTCGTCGCGGCGCAGGGCCCGGACCAGGGTGCGCATCTCGGTCAGGGCCTGGCTCGCCTCCGTCTCGATCAGCCGTAGCGCGTCGGCGGCGGCCGAGGGCCGGGTCTCCAACAGGGCGAGTCCGGCCTGGGCCCGGACGGCTATCGCGGACACGTGGTGGGCGACGGTGTCGTGCAGGTCGCGGGCCAGCCGTTCCCGCTCGCGCAGCGTCACCTGCTCGACCTCCCGCCGTCGGGCCCGGTCCCGCCAGCGCAGCGCGGCCCCGACCGCGAGCGCCGCCGCGACCACCCCGGCCCCGCCCAGGGCGTCGTCCGGGCCGAGGTGGCCGACCACGGTCGACCAGGTGAGCTTCGCGGCGACGAGGGCCGCGCCGAACCCCGCCTCCCGCCCCGACCCCCAGCGGGTCAGCGCGAACACCGCCAGCAGCAGGTAGGCAAGCGTGTGCAGGCCGAGGTCGCCACCGACGACGACCTCGCCGACGGCGCAGACCGGGAAGGCGACGAGCGTCACGAGCAGCGGCCGGCTCCGCCGCCACAGCAGGACCGGGGCGAGACCGGCACCGATCAGGACCGGCACGGCCGCCGGCTGCGGCAGGGTGCCCCACCGGGCGAGCCCCTCCACCAGCGCCGCCGCCGCGAGCAGGGCGACCAGCGCCCCGTCGCGCCACCCGTGCGGTGCAGGGCGTGCCGGACGGGGCTCACGCCACCAGGATCGCAGCAGCTCGCGCACGGGGAAATCGTACGGGCGGCGGGCACCCGTCCGGTGCCCCGGCGGCGCGGGTGGGCAGCGTCGTCGGGGTGCCCTCCCGGGGTCAGCCGGCCGGCAGCAACCGGGCGAGCGCGTTGCGGACGGCGACACCCGGGCGGCTCCTCGGGACCAGCACCGACGCCACGAGGCCGGTGGTCCGCCCGCGACGGTCGGTGCGGCGTCGGTGCTCGGCCTCGTAGCGGCGCAGGGCGGCGGCGGGTTCGTTGTCGGCGAGGGCGGCGGCCAGGGTACGGGCCCCGGCGATGGCCAGGCTCGACCCGTCGCCGAACAACGACACCGAGGCCGCCGCGTCGCCGAGCAGCGTCACCCGCCCGCTGGACCAGCACGGCAGCACCACCCGGGTGACCGCGTCGAAGTAGAGGTCGTCTGCCTGTCGGGCCCGGGCCAGCAGCTCGGGGACCCGCCAGCCACGTTCCCGGGCGTACGCGTCGGTGAGGATCTGCCGGTGCCGGGCCGCGTCGGTGTGGTCGAAGTCGACGACGCCGGGGTGCCGGAAGATGAAGGCGACCCCGGCCTCGCCCCGGACCGGGTGGATCGCGACGAGCCGGCCCGGTGTGTTGTGCAGCAGGACGTCGTGGGGGTGCTCCGGTGCCTCGCCGAGCAGTGTGGTGGCCACGTAGAGGCCGAGGTGGCGGACGACGTCGCGCTCCGGCCCGAAGGCGAGCCGGCGGACCGTCGAGTGTAGTCCGTCCGCGCCGACGACCAGGTCGAACCGGCGGGGCGGGCCGGTGGCGAAGGTGACGTCCACCCCGTCGGGGTCCTGGTCGAGTCGGGTGACGGTGTCGTCGTACCGGAACTCGGCGTCGTCGCGGGCCGCGTCGTGCAGGATGCGGGCGAGGTCGGCGCGGGGCACCTCGATCTCCGCCGTGCCGGCCGGGCTGCGGGTGGCGGGCATCGCGATGCGGCGACCGGGCCGGCCAGCCGGGTCGACGATGCGCAGCCCGGTGGCGTGCGTGGCCGCCGCCCGCAGGGCATCCACCACCCCCATCTGTTCGACCACGGGCAGGGCCGGTCCGCGGACGTCGACCGGGTTGCCGCTGGAGCGCTGCCCGGCGGCGCGCTCGACCACCGTGGGCCGCCACCCCGCGCGGGCCAGCCAGTAGGCGAGGGTCGGGCCGGCCACGCCGGCTCCGGAGATGAGTACGGTGCGCATGACCCGAACTTTTCCGCACTCAGTGCAGAAATGCAATGAGTGCGGATTTGCGTTCGGTGCGCTAAGGTGTGCCGATGTCCCTCCGCGACCGCAAGCGGGCCCGCACCCGGCAGGCGCTCGTCGACGCCGCCGTCGACCTGTTCGGACGCCAGGGCTACGAGGCGACCACCATCGCCGAGATCGCCGCCGCCGCCGACATCGGCACCCGCACCTTCTTCAGTTACTTCCCGAGCAAGGAGGATCTGCTCTTCCCGGAGGCCGACCGTCGGGTGCGCGTCGCGGTCGACGCCATCGCCGGCCGGTCGCCGGGCGAGGAACCGGCCGAGGTGCTGTTGCGCGCGCTGCGGCAGGCGAACGACGAGAGCGGGGACATGACCGGTCCTCTCGCCGCACTGCGGATCCGGCTGACCATGGAGGTACCCGCCGTCCGGGGTCGGTCCCTGCAACTGCAGTGGGAGAGTCAACGCGAGATCGCCCGGCACCTCGCCGCCGCCTATCCCGACCGCCTCGACGAGGTCAGCGCCGCCGCCCTGGTCGGCGCGTTCGTCGGCGCGGCCACCGCCGCCCTGACCACGCTCCTGGAGGACCCGCGCCGCCGTGCCGACCCGGCCGCGATCCGCGCGTCCCTCCAGCAGGCCACCGAGGTCGCCCTGCGCCCGTGGACGCCCCGGCCCTGAGCCGCATCCCACCCACCGGGGGCCGGTCCGTCGGCGGTGCCGTGATCCGCGCGGGGCCGACCGTGTCGGCGGATCCGGGTACGGTTTCCGGTGCCCGGCCGGCACGCCCGCCGGCGGCACGTCGCCGGCCGACCGGCGGTCGACCGTGGAGGGAGCGAGCGTGACGCAGCGCAGAGCACTGGTGGTTCGCGGCGGCTGGGAGGGGCACCAGCCGGTCCGGGCGACGGAGTTGTTCCTGCCGTTCCTTGAGGACAACGGCTACTCCGTACGCATCGAGGAGTCCACCGCGGTCTATGCCGACGCCGACGCGATGGCCGGCACCGACCTCGTCGTGCAGTGCATGACGATGGCCGAGATCACCGCCGACGAGGTGGCCGGCCTGCGCGCGGCGGTCGTCGCCGGGACGGGCCTGACCGGCTGGCACGGCGGCATCGTGGACGCGTTCCGCGCCTCGTCGGACTACCTGCACCTGGTGGGCGGCCAGTTCGCGACCCACCCCGGGCGGGAGCCCTGCGAGCGGCAGGGCGGGGAGCAGGACAACTTCCTGCCGCACACGGTGACGGTCACCGACCTCGGCCGGGAGCATCCGATCACCGCCGGGATCGCCGACTTCGAGCTGGTCACCGAGCAGTACTGGGTGCTGCACGACGACCTGGTCGACGTCCTCGCCACCACCGTCCACCCCACCCGGGACTGGCACCCCTGGCACCGGCCGGTCACCTCGCCGGCGATCTGGACCCGACGCTGGGGCGCCGGCCGGGTCGTCGTGACGACCCCCGGGCACAGCCTCGACGTGCTGGAGCACCCGTCCGTGCGGACCGTCATCGAGAGGGGCATGCTGTGGGCGACCCGCACCGCGTCGGCGTCGTAGGGCTCGGGGTCATCTCCCGCGCCTATCTGGACACCCTGGCCCACCACCCCGAGCTGCGCATCGTCGCGGTGGCCGACCTCGACGCCGACCGGTCGGCCGCGGCCGCCGCGACCCTCCCCGACGCCGAGGCGATGAGCGTCGCGCGCCTGCTCGACCACCCCGACGTGCAGACGGTGCTCAACCTCACCATCCCCGCCGCCCACGTGGAGGTCTCGCTCGCCGCGATCGACGCCGGCAAGCACGTGTACGTCGAGAAACCGCTCGCCGTGGAGCTGCCGCAGGGCCGCACGGTCCTCGACCGGGCCGCCTCGGCCGGGGTGCGGGTGGGCTGCGCGCCCGACACCGTCCTGGGCACCGGCACCCAGACGGCCCGCGCGGCGATCGACGACGGGCTGATCGGGCGTCCGCTGGCCGCCTCGGCCGTCATGGTCACCCCCGGGCACGAGCGGTGGCATCCCCACCCCGACTTCTACTACGCCCCGGGTGGCGGCCCGTTGCTGGACATGGGCCCCTACTACCTGTCGGCGCTGATCCACCTGCTCGGTCCGGTGCGCGCGGTGACCGGGGCGGCCAGCCGGCTGCGCCCGGAACGGGTCATCGGCAACGGCCCGCGCCTCGGCGAGCGCGTCCCCGTTCTGGTGGACACCCACGTGTCGGGCGTGCTCGAACACGACAGCGGGGTGCTGTCCACCATCACCACCAGTTTCGAGGGGGTGACCACGACGGCCGCGCCGATCGAGGTGCACGGGGAGACCGGCACCCTCGCCGTACCCGACCCGAACTACTTCGACGGCGAGGTCCGGCTGTGCCCGCTCGGCGGCGACGGCTGGCAGGTGCTCGCCCCGTCGGCGGGCTACCAGGCCGGTGCCCGGGGCCTAGGGCTGATCGACGCGGTCCGGGCCGACGCCACCCGGGCCCCCCGGGCGGGCGGTGACCTGGCGTTGCACGTCCTCGACACGATGACCGGGCTGCTGCGGTCGGCGGCCGAGGGCCGGCGGATCGCACTGGGCACGACGGTGCGGCGACCCCACCCCGTGCCGTTCACCTCGGCCGAGGACTGGCAGGGCCGTGCGGGGACGACAGGAGGCGGCGCGGGCTCCCGCTGACCCGCACCGCCCGACCCACCTCCACCGTCCGGGTGTCCGATCTGGACGAAAGGTCAATTCCATGTGCGTCGGGCGGTGTCACCTGCGTAGAACGGAGGCATGGCCGACGAGGTGACCGTTCCGCTGCTGCCCTGTGCCTCCATCGACGACACCCTCGCCTTCTACGAGGCGCTCGGTTTCCACACCACCTACCGGCAACGCCGACCCAACCCGTACGTGGTCGTCCAATGGGAGGACCTGTGCCTGCACTTCTTCGAGCTCGCCGGCTTCGACCCGGAGCAGTCGTACGGCTCGTGCCTGGTCGTCACCCCCGACATCGAGGGCATGCACCGGGCGTTCGCCGCCGGACTGCGCGCCGCCTACGGCAGGGTGCCGGTGTCGGGCCGGCCCCGGATGACCCGGCCCCGGGCGCGGCGTAACGCCGACGGGGTGACGGGGTTCAGCATCGTCGACCCGGGCGGCAACTGGGTCCGTGTCGTCCACCGGGGTGGCGCTTCGTCGGCACCGCCCGTCGGTCGGCTGGCCCGGGCGTTGGCCGACGCCGTGGTGCAGGCCGACTCGCGGGGCGACCTGCGTCAGGCCGTCCGGATCCTCGACGGCGCCCTGGCCCGCCCCGGCGCGGCCGACGACCCGGTCGTCCACGTGGAGGCCCTGGTCTACCGTGCGGAACTGGCGCTGGGCCTGGACGACCCGGCGACCGCGGCCGAGCTGTTGGACCGCGCCGGGCGGGTGGTGCTCACCGCCGACGAGGCGCGACGGGTCGCGTCCGCCCGGGAGAACGCCGCCGCGCTGGCGGCCACCCTGGGTTAGCTAGCCGTCGGACAGGTCCCGGGCGAGGCAGACGGTGCCGTCCGGGCTGGCCACCGGCACCGGCCGGTAGCCCATCCGCTGGTAGAGGTCGATGTTGCGCCGGCTCCGGACGCCGGTGAACAGCAGCATGCGGCGGCACTGCGGCCCGGCGGTCGCCTCGGCGGCGCGCAGCAGCCACCGGCCCAGCCCCCGACCGCGCAGGTCGGGTACGACGGCGAGCCGCCCGAGGTGGCAGTCGGTGCCGTCGGTGCGGATCCGCACCATGCCCAGCAGTCGACCGTCGCGCCAGAGGCCGATCGTGTGCCAGTCCGCCAACCACTGCCGCACCTCCGGCACCGACTCGTGCAGCGGGGGGATGGCCAGGGTGTCGTTGACCAGTGCCTCCTCCGTCCAGCAGCACCGTTGCAGCACGGTGACCTCGGGCGCGTCGTCGCCGGTCAGCCGTCGGGCGTAGGAGCCGGGTAGCGGGCCGGGGGTGGCCCGGTCGCGTTCGCGCATCGGCCGCAGGGCGTGGGCGAGCCGGACCACCTCGTCCAGCAGGGCGGCACCGGCCGCGTCGCGTTCGGCATCGGGCCGCAGCCGGCCGTCGCGTACGGCGTCGCCGATGCGGACGGCGACCGTGGTGCCCGTCGGGACCATGCGCAGGGCGGTCACCACCTGCTTGGCGTGCTCGACGGCGCGGGTGCCGGCCGAGGTGTGGCCGTAGCTGACGAAACCGATCGGCTTCCACGCCCACTCGACGGCGAGGTAGTCCAGCGCGTTCTTCAGCGTCGCCGGCATCCCGTGGTTGTACTCCGGGGTGACGGTGACGAATCCGTCCGCCGCGTCGACTGTCGCGCTCCACCGGCGGGTGTGGTCGTGCCGGTGGACGCCCGACGACGGTGATTCCTCCTCGTCGAGGAACGGCAGGTCAAGGTCGCCGAGCGCCACCGGGACCACCTCGACGTCGAGTGCCGCAGCCCGGGGGGTGACCGCGTCGAGCAGCCACCGGCTCACGGCGGGACCGAGTGCGCCGGGACGGGTGGCGCAGGTCAGCGCGAGGATACGGAGCGGTTTCGTTGACATGGAAACGAAGGCTAGATGCTAGATTGATTACATGTCAACAAAGTCGGGGTCGGTGCGGTGGCTGACGCCCGCCGAGGAACGCGCCTGGCGGGCCCTGCGACGCGTGATGGTCGCCGTCCAGGCCGGCACCGCGCACGACCTGGCGGCGATCGGCCTGTCCGAGGCCGACTACGAGGTGCTGAGCACCCTGTCGGAACAGCCCGCGCAGTCCAGCACCCTCGGCGTGCAGGCCGACAAGATGGGCTGGTCGCGCAGCCGGCTGTCCCGGCACGCCAGCCGGATGGAAGCGCGCGGACTGCTGCGCCGCGCACCCGACCCGGCCGACGGGCGCGGTTGCCTGCTCGTGCTCACCGGGCCGGGGATGACCGCCCTGCGCGACGCCGCACCGGTCCACGTCGAGTCGGTACGACGGCACCTCGTCGACCGGCTCACCCCGCAGGACCTCGCCGCCCTGGAACGGATCGCCGGTCGACTGGCGCAGCCCCGGCCCGACGACGACCCCGACGGGCCACCGCCGGCAGGAGCGGGCCGACCCTCGGGAGAGACCCCGGCGAACGGGGTCTAGAGCGGGAACCGGACCTGTCGCCACTGCCAGTCGCCACCGGCGGCCAGATGGTCGACGATCGCGCGTTGCAGCACGGCCCGCGCGTTGCCCGACCGCCTCCACCGTCCGGGTGCGACTCGCGGGGCGAACTCCGTGAGGTTCGCTGCCACCCGGTCCGGATCAGCCGAGGGCGTCCTGCATCTGCCGCTCGAAGGTCGCCGGTATCTCCTCTTTCCCCCAGACGGCTGGGTACAGGTTGTCGATGATGACCGAGGAGACCCGGTAGTAGTTCGGCGTGATCGGGCGGGGCCGGGCCTGCTTGACCGCCTCGAGCAGTTGGTCGATGTACGGAATGGCCTGCGCCGGCGATGACGTGTACGTCGATTCGGTGGTCGGCACGAACCGTCCGTCGAGCAGGAGCTTCTGCTGGATCTCGGCGCTGGTGAGGAACTTGATCAACTCGATCGACTGGGCCTTGTGCCGGCTCTTCGCGGCCACCGCCAGGTTCTGCCCACCCAGGATGCCGGGTCCGAACAACCTGCGTACCTCGGGCTCCGGCTGGATCTCGCCGAACCACACCGGCCAGTTGCGCATGGCAGCGACGGTCTTGTTCTGGAAGGCCAGCGTGGTTTTCGCCTCGGCGGAATCCGCCTTCATGTCGGCGGGATAGTAGAGCAGACCCGCCTTCACCTTGTCCCGCACCACCGCCAACGCCTCTTCCCACTCCTCCTGGACGATCGTCGGGGCAGTGCCGTTCTCCCTCAACAGCTTCGGGTTGACCGCCAGCAACTGCTCGAGGATGTTGACCACGAAAGCCTCGTCCGGGCTGAGTTGGATGGCGATCCGGTGTGGCACCGAGGGGTTGGCGGACAGCGCCCGGGGGAGATCCTCCGCCGTCTCCGGAGGTGTGGTGCCCGCCGGGAAGAACAGCAGACCGACATCCGAGTTGAATGGCAGGGCATACAGCGTGTTATCCCAGTAGCAGGTCAGTAGCGGGTTACGGAGGAAGGTCCGGAGCAGGTCCCCGGTGATCGGGTTGGGGATGTCCGGCGCTTTCACATCCAGTGCGGCGAGCAACGGCTGACCTTCCTCCGTGGTGCCTTCGGCGAATTCCGCCAGGTGCACGGAGTCGAGATTCACGATGTCGATGGGGTCCGGATCGTGCGTGCCGAGCAGATCCTGGAACCTGCGACGTTGCTCATCGGTGTCGCCGCGGACCTCGACGATGCGTGCCCGGATGTCCCCGTGCCGGCGGTTCCATTCGTCAACCGCCTGTTGCCGGGCCCTGTTTCTGCTCTGGTCGACTCCGCTGGCGATGAGCAGTTCCTCTCCGGCCGGAAGCGGCGTGAGCTCGACCGCTGCGGGGTCCGCCGACGACGTGGGCGTCGGTCCGGTCTCTTTCGGGAGGACCAGCATGGAGAGCGCGGTCATGATCACCCCCACGGCTGTCGCCGCGGTGAGCGGGAGGAGGAGTGGCGGCGACAGCCGTCTCGATGGTCTCGTCGGCAGGTTCATGGGGTGCTCCGGCGTCCGGCGGTGACGGGTCGGGTGCGAGGGAGTGCCATCCACGCCCCGGTGGTGAAGAAGGCCACGCAGGCCAGCACACCGGTGGCGACCCCGGCACGAAGCGCCCAGACCTCGGAGTGACCGGACCGCACGATCGCAGCGCAGGCGACGCCGACGACGAGTGACCACAGCAGCCCCCAGAACAGGTGCGGTAGCGTCACCTGCGGGCTGCGCGCGGCCGGCTCCGGTTCCGGCTCCGTGAGGCTGTCCAGCATCCCGGCGATGATCGTCGGATGGGCGTAGTTCTTGAAGATCGGCCTCCGGCCGGCGTATCCGTGTGCCTGCCTGGTCGGCAGCGGAAGATTGTTGGCCTCCAGTCGTTCGTGGGTTCGCGCGGCGATCTCCTCGATGCTGACGAACGGCCCGGCATCCGGTACGCCGTCCTTGCCCAGCACGCCGACCAACTCGTTGGTGAAGGCCGTGAGCCCGGTCGCGGAGTCGGCGCGGGCGGCCCGGTTCGGACCGGTGGAGGCGAGCACGAACGTGCCCTCGATGGCGAGGTGCCCGTTGAGGGACCCCATGGCCCGGGTCGCGTTGCCGGCATAGCAGCAGTCCAGCACCAGGATCTTGTTCGGGGCGCCGCAGTGGATGAGTGCGTCACGCAGGTGCCGGTACTCCAGCGCCGTCGCCTGCCGGTCCTCGGCCGACCCGGAGTGGGTGAGGTACAGCTCGTCCGGACTCGTCGACGAGCAGAACCCATGCCCGGCGTAGTAGACGAACAGGGTGGCGCGGCACTGGGCACCGGCACTTTCGATGGTCGTCAGGATCTCGTCCGCCGATGCCGGGTTCATCACTGCCGTGCACCGTGCCGGCTCCAGGCCCCACGGCACGTCCTGCAGCAGTGTCAACCCCAGCTTGGCCACGTTGGCGGAGACCCCGGGGAGGTTCCGGCCACGGTAGGAAGGGTGCCGGTAGACGGCGGTGCCGATGAGCACGGCGTGCGACAGGGCGGGATCGCCGACCGGATCCCGGTCAGCATTCGTCATCGTCGGTCTCCGTCGGCGGTTGCGGCGCGGGTTCGGCCGCCGGCAGTGGGCGTGGACCGGACGCATCCACGTGGTCGCCGTCGTCGCTGACGACGACGGTCTTTCCCTGGTGGACGATCGTGACCACGAGATCGGGTCGGCCCCTGATCGCGCGTGCCTCCCGCCACGTCCTGACCGCCATGATCAGTTCGGCCAGCCCCAGCGTCGACTGGAGGATCACCAGCAGAGTGTCCAGGTCGCCGACACCCATCCGGGTGCCGTCCGGATCATCGTCCGGTCGTAGCCGGGAGACCGGCCAACCGCCGCCGAGCAGGGCGTTACCCCGCAGCCAGCTGGCCAGCGCGTCGAGTTCCCGGTCTGCCCCGCGCCCGGAGACCCGAAGGTGCACGGAATCGCCCCGCTCGGTCTCCTGAATGTCGGACGTCGATGTGTTCGTGCCCATGATGATCAGCTCCTGAAATGCCGATCTGTACGGATTGTTATCTTATCATCCCATCCCGGGTCAACGGGCGGCCGTGCAGTGTCCACAGAGGCTATTCGCCGTTCGGGGCACGTTCTCGCAATGTCGTCATCGGTGTCCTCCGGGGGGAATGAGAAGCGGTGCCGGCGGACGCGTTGGTGGCCCACCGTGGTGCGACGGTGCGTGGCGACCGGTACCCGGTCGGTGAGTCACCCAATCATCAAAGGGAGACGTCACCGGCATGATCATGGATCGCGGCCCGGGTTGCCAGGGAATGTCGCAAAGGGACTTCATGCCTCAGGGATGCGTGACGATGTCGGTGAGGATGCCTCCGAACCGGGTCGGACATCCGACACCTCGCGACGGCACTGCGGTCGGCGATGAATGGATCAAATGAGCACCGACCCACAGACCGGGCGTCGGGACATCGCTAGATCGGGAATTGGCCGTGTCGCCAGTGCCAGTGGCCGCCGGCCGCCAGGTGGTCGATGATCGCGCGTTGCAGCACCGTACGCCGGGGCAGTCGGTCGAGCGGGGTGCTGAGCGTACGGAAGGCGAACCGGCGCACCTCGACGTCGGCGTCCGGCCCGTCGGCCGGCACGTAGGGGAGCAACTCGAACCGGCGCTGGAACCGGATGATGTTGGAATCCTCGGGCAGGTAGTCGCGCAACTGCGGGTCGAGCAGCCAGGAGCCGCAGGAGAACGCGGTGGGGTGCTCGTCGGGAAAGTGCCGGGGAAAGAACTCGCGGGCCTCGTCGAGCGACGCGTCGACCGCCGCCGGGCTCATCGGCCCCGCATCGGGGACGTGCAGGCCGATGGTGGTGCCGGACCGCTCGTGCTGGAGCCGGCCCAGCTCGTAGAGGCCGCCCCGGACGTGCAGGGTCAGCCAGCTCTGCATGACCGGCCAGCCCTCGCCACGCATCCGCCTGTCGATCGCCAGGTTACGGCCCAGGTCGGCGAGGGTCGCCCAGGTGACGGACCCGGCGACGCCGTGCTCGCGGTGGAACCCACGGACCACGTCGACCAGGGCGAGGTAGACGTACACGTAGAGGTGCCGCCAGGCGGGCCCCCGGTCGCGGGGCAGCTCCGGGCCGGGCGACAGCCACTCGTGCCCGCCGAGGTCGGCGCGGACCAGGGCGGTCGAACGGTCCAGCAGCCAGCGCAGCTCCGGCGTCCACAACGGAGAGCCGGGGTCCGGCCAGCCGGCCATGATCTCGGCTGCGTCGTCCGGTCGTACCGCCAGCCGGTCGAGGATCGGGGGCGCGTCGGCCTTGGCGGGCAGCGGGGCCGCCGGCCGGTCACCGGCGAGCCGGTGCACCCGCTCGACCTCCGCGACGGGCACCCCGAGTCGGGCGGCGGTGTCGTCCAGGTCCACCGGCTGATCCTACCGGCCGGCCGTCGGGCGACGACCGCGAGCGGGAGCGCGAAGACGGCCACCGTCAGCCAGGCGTACGGCTGCCAGAGCTGGTGCAGCGCGCACGGTCGGCACCGCGCGGAGGCCGCCGACTGATCCCCGCGACACCGGCCGTTCCCACCCTCACCTGTTGCCGTTCCCGGCGGGCCGGGTCCGGCGGGAACGGGCGGCGGCAGCCACGAGCAGGGTCGTCACGAGGGCGCCGACGGTGGTCAGGCCGGCCACCCGTGCCGAGCGGGACGGCCCGGGGACGGTGGGCACGTCGACCGGCCCCGCCGGGACCGGCACCGGCGGGCCGGCCTGACGGGGGGCGAGCGCGGCGACCGCCGCGTACGCGTCGAGTGTCCCACCGCCGACGCCCGGGTCCGGCCCGCCGCCCGGTGGGGGGATCGCGGTCCGTTCCAGGCGGGCGCGGACCTCGGCCTGGGACAGCTCCGGGTGGTACGACCGGACCAGCGCGGCGACCCCGGCGACGTAGGCGGCGGCCACGGCCGCGCCACCGACGGTGTAGTGGCCGGACCCGCGCGGGGCGACGCCCAGCCCGGCTCCCGGGGCGGCGAGGTCGGTGCCCGCGCCGGCCGCCACCGGACCGGACCCCCCGTCGACACCAACCGCGTTCACCGCCAGCACCGCTGCGAACCCGGCGGGATAGCCGACCGGCGGGTCCCCGCCGTTGTCCCCACCCCGGTCGGTGACGGCGGCGACCACCAGGATGTCCCGGTCCACCGCTGCCTGCACGGCAGCGGCCAGGTCGGGGGTCGCGGTGGTGACCCCGGTGGCGACGAGGATCACGTCCGCCCCGGCGGTGGTGGCCCGCCGGATACCGGTGGCGAGCCTGGCCGGGCTGATCCGCCGGTTCGCGTCGGTGATCCGGACCGGCAGGATCCCGGCCTCCGGGGCGAGGCCGGTGGGGCCTTCACCACTGGCCGGCCGGGCCGCGACGATCCCGGCCAGCGCGGTGCCCCGGCCGGCGCAGTCGCTGTCCGCCCGCCCGCCGGTGACGTCGACACCCGGTCGTACGGCACCGGCCAGGGCGGGTGCGGCGGCGCTGACGCCGGAGTCCACGACGGCGACCAGCACCCCGGCGCCCCGGGTCAACGGCCAGATGGTCTGCGGGGCGAGCAGGCGCAACGCCCAGGGGGTCTCCCGGGCCGTCACCGGGGACGGCCCGACACAACCGCCCGCCGTCGTCGGTAGCGGCGGTGGCTCCCCGGCACCGGCGGCCGGGACCGGCGGGGCGACGAGCACCCCGACGGTGACGAGTGCCCCGGCCACGACGGCACGACCACGACGGCGGCCCGCACCGGTCACGCCAGCGCCCCCGGCTCGCGCACTGCCCCCGGCTCGCGCGGCACCACCGGTTCCTGCGGTGCCACGGCTTCCTGCGGCACCAGCGGTTCCTGCGCAGCGACTGGTGCCGGCGGCTCGTGCCGGACGTCCGGCACGTGCAGGCTCCGCCGTTCGTGGTGCGTCGCCGGCACCGGAAGGACCACCGGTGCGGCGACCTCGACAGTGGCCGGTCCGTGGTGGGTGAGCCGTCGGGCCCGTCTGGCGAACACCCCCACCACCGCCAGCAGGAAGAGCCCGAGCCCGCCGGCCACCAACGCCGGCCAGAGGGCGGAACCGAATCGGGCTGGCGGCACCGCCTGGGCCGGGTCGGGGCTGACCGCCGCCAGCGGATCGATCAGGCCCCAGCCGTTCTCCGGGCTCGGACTCGACCGGGTCCCCGGGTCGGCGGTGGCGCTGATCCGACGCGCCACCTGCACGGCGTTCGTCCCGGGCCGCGCCGAGCGGACCAGCGCGGCCACCCCGGCGACATAGGCGACGGCGTACTCGGTGCCGGTACGGGCCCGGGGGCCGGGGTCACCGACACCGAGCGTCGCCACGTCGAGGCCGGGCGCGGTGACGTCGACCCCACCAGCCGGGTACGCCAGCACGGGCCGCAGGTCGGGGCCGACCCCGGCGACCCGGAGCAGACCCTCCTGGGCCACGGCCGCGGTGCCGTCGGTGGTGGCCGGGGCGACCACCACCACGTCGTGCGCCACCGCCGAGCGCACGGCCTCCGTCACGGCCGGGTCGGTGAGTCTGGCGTACCCGCCCAGTGCGATCACTGTCGCGCCGGCCGAGACGGCGACCTCGATCCCGAGGGCGGTCCGCGACGGGTCGGCGCCGGTGCCGTCGGCGACGATCCGGACCGGCAGGATGGCCGCCTCCGGGGCCACGCCGACCGCCGGCGGTGCGGGCGAGCCGGCACCGGAGTCCGCCCCGATCACGCTCGCCATCGCGGTGCCCGTACCCAGGCAGTCGGTGTCGGCGCGGGCCTTGCCGGTGATGACGTCCGACCCGGGCGCCACCCGCCCGGCCAGGGCCGGAAGCTCGCCGTCGACGCCGGAGTCGACCACCGCCACCAGCGCCCCGGCCCCCGTGCCGTGCTCCCAGGCGCGTGCCGTGGAGAGTTTCGTGGCGGCCCAGTTCGACCCGCCGCCACCGGAGGTGGCAGCGGCACACGTCGGGGTGCCCGCCCGGGGAGCAGGCCGGGCCGGTGCCGCCTTCGGCGGGTCCGTCGGCAGCAGACCGTAGCGGACCTCGTCGCCGAAGGCGTCCCAGGGCAGCACCAGCAACCATCCGGCGACCAACTGCTGCCCGACGGCGGTGAGTCGCCCGCCGTCGGGTTGACGGCGGCCCTCGTTGAGCCGGTAGATCTCGTCGGCCCGGTCGGGGTCGGCCAGGAACCGGGCAGCCACCCCGGTCAGGTTCGTCACCGCGCCCTCGGACCCCGTGCTCTCCGACCCCGCGCCCACCGGGTAGTACTTCACATAGGTCGGGGGCGGCGGTGGGGCCGCCCGGACCGGGGTGAGGGGGGCGATCACCAGCACGCCGGTCGCCACGAGGCAACCCAGCGAACGGGCCCAGGAAAGCAGCAACCGGGTCATGCACCGTCTCCTCGTCGTGGGTGGGCAGCGGTCGGCGTGACGCCCCGGCCCGCAGGTGCCGTGGACGCGGACCCCCGGGCCCACAACGGTGCGCGACCGGTCACGGTTCACCACGCTCGACGGGAAAACCGCCCTCGCGGGCCGAGCTACCGCCGCCCTCGCGGGCCGAGCGACCTCCGCCGCCCGGGACGACGGCACCGACGAGCTCGGCGACAGCAGCGGGGGCGGTGGTCGGCCGGACGGTCACCGCCCAACGGGCCCGCAGCGCCCGGCCGACGACGACCGGCACCAGCCGGTGCCCGGTCAGGGTGGCGATCCGGTGGGCGAAGGTCAGTTCCGGGCCGGACAGGGCGGCCGTGCACAACACCCCGGGGCCGTCCGGGAGATCCGCCTCGTCGGTGGGGAAGGCCGCCCGGTGTGCCCAGCCTTCGGGCAGGTCCGGTCCGAACAGGTCGCCGACCACGGTGACCGTGTGCCCGGCGGCGTACACCTGCTCGGCGAGCGTCCGCGCCCGCTGCCGGGCGGCCCCGCCCGGGCCGGTCACGGTGAACACGTCCGGGGTGCCGGCCAGGTCGATCCAGAGCGCCCAGCCCCGCCGGTGGCCGAGCCGGACCGGCAGCCGCATCGACGGCGGGGGTTGTGCCGGGAGCTGCCAGGCGTAGTGCGGCCGGCCGCCCGGTGCGACCCCGGGCACCCGGACCGCGAGGGTGCCCGAGGGCGAGGTCACCTCGGTGTCGAGGTCGTCGGCCACGCAGGGCAGGGGCTGCGGGAGCACGTCGGCGACGGGCACCGGGCCGGGCCGGTGCCCCGGATCCGCCGGTGCCGGCCGACCCGCCCGTTGCCGCGGACCCTCCGGCAGAGGTGCGACGGCCACGACGGTGGGCACCCCCTCGGCGGGCGGGTCGACCTCGGCGGGTGGGTCGACCTCGACGGCCGGTGGTGGAGACGCCACCCGGCCCGCGTCGAGGGCGAGCGGCGGGGGCCGTCCGGGCAGGGCACGCCGCCGGACCGGCCGGCGCAGCAGGGTGGCGACGAGCAGGGCGACGGCGGCGAGGCCGGCGAGGCCGACCAGTCGACCGTGGTGCCCGGGGTCGGCAGTCTCCGGTGGTGCGGGGGCGGCCCCGCCGGTCGGCGGGAGCGGACCGGTGCGTACGCCCGTCCCCCGCGCGTCGGGCGGCAGCGCCAGCACCCAGCCCGGGCGCAGCTCGGCCGGGTCGGTGAGCCGCCCCCCGTCGGGCTGCCGGCGGCCCTGGTTCAACTCGAAGATCTCCCGGTACCGGTTGCCGTCGCCGAGGGTGTTGGCCGCGATCTGGTAGAGGTACTCCCGCTGGCCGGCCACCGGTGGCCCCACCACGTAGTACCGCCCGGCCGGTGTCGCGCTGGCGGGCGTCGGACCGGCCGGTGTCGCGCTGGCCGGTGTCGCGCTGGCCGGCGTCGGGCCGGCCGACGCCGCACCGGCTGCGGCGGGACCGGCGGTGAGGGTGAGGGCGGCCAGGACCGCCACCGCCGGCAGGAGTGTGCCGAGCCACCCGTGGTGGGTGGCGTGCCGGGTCGCCGGTTGCTCCGGTGGTCGTCCGCCACCGGGGGCGGTCGGGATGTGCACGGTTCCCTCCTCCGTCCGCACCGGGGGAGCCCTTCCCCGGCCGGTGCCTACAACGGCGACGACCGGCGATCTGTTCAGCACGGGTTCTCCGCCATCCGTGGGGGTTGGTCGAATCGCAATCGACCGGACATCGGGGGCGCGAGCGGGACGCCGTAGCCTGGGCGGGCCACGACGACGCTGGGAGGTAGCGCTGTCCCGCCCGCTTGCGGTGACCGGACGCCACCGGGTCCGGTGGCCCCGCCCACTGCCCGCACTGCTGCTGTGCTGGCTCGGCCTCCTGGCCTCCACGATGGTCCCGGCGGTGCCGGCGGTGGCCGCGCCCGCGCCGGCACCCACCGCCGCCGCCCCGCCGGACCTGCCCGGTGGGGCCGTCGCACCTAACGGCTTCGTGAAGTACGTGGTGGTCGGCGCGGCGCAGGGGAGGGTCGAACACCTCTGGGAGGTCGCGCTGCGGGTCCTCGGCGACGCCGAGCGTTACCTGGAGATCTTCGCGCTGAACAAGGGACGCGTCCAGCCGGACGGCGTGCCGGTCACCGATCCGGCCGAGCTGCGGCAGGGCTGGCTGCTGGTGGTGCCGTGGGACGCGGTCGGTGCCGAGGTCAGCTACGGTCCGTTGCCGGTGTTCACCCCGGCCAGCCCGCGGGCGTCGCGCCGCCCCCGACCGACCGTACCGCCGGCCAGCGAGGTGGTCTGCACGGTGGCCCCGGGCCGGCGGATCGGCGGGGTGCCCTGGGCGCAGTTGCGGCTGACCCCGGAGGTGGCCTGGACCCGGGGTCGGGGGGCGAACGTCACGGTCGCCGTCATCGACTCCGGGGTGGACGGTGCCCTGCCGGCCCTCGACGGCCGGGTGCGGCCCGGGGCGGACGCCACCGTGGACCCCACCGACGGTTCCCGGGGAGACCGGGACTGCACGGGCCACGGCACCGCGATGGCCGGGATCGTCGCCGCCAGCCGGCAGCGGGGCACCGACTTCGTCGGCCTCGCCCCGGAGGCGACCATCGTGCCGGTCCGGATCGGCCGGTCCGCCGGGACGGCCGACTCGGCCAGCCTGGTGACCGCACTGCGGGTGGCGACGGCGGCAGGTGCGGGGGTGGCCCTGATCGGCGCGTCGGTGGACACCACCGACAAGCGGGTGGTGGCGGCGCTGCGCACGGCGGTCGCCCGGGGTACCACCGTGGTGGTGGCGGCCCGGGCGGCGACGGCCCCCGCGGGCACCACCCTGCCCGAGGGGGTGCTGCGGGTCGGTGCGGTGGGCCCGGACGACCGGTTGGCCGAGGTCTACCGGTCGGGCGAGGTCGACGTGGTGGCGCCGGGGGTGGACGTGGTGAGCCTCGGCATCGGTTCGGGGGAGGTGCAGGGTACGGGCACGGACTACGCCGTCGCCTTCGTCGCCGGTCTGGTGGCCCTGGTCCGGGCCAGCGAGCCCCGGCTGGATGCCGTCGCGGCGGCGGCCCGGGTCAGGGCCACGGCCGACGGGGCCTCGACGGCGGCGGCGGGCCGACCCGACCCGTGGTACGGCTGGGGCATGATCAATCCGGCGGCGGCGGTGAACGCGACACTGGCCGGCCCCGCCACCACCGTGCAACGCCGGAGTCCTGCCGGTGCGATCGCCGTGCTGGCAACGATCCTCACGCTCGCCACCCTCACCGTCGGCCTGCGTCGGCGCCGCCGCCACTGACCCCGGGATCAGGCTCGACGTATGCGGTCTGGATCACGCGGTGTCCCCGACGGGTGAGCACCATCGCCCGCCCCGGCGGCAGGTGCCGGCCCTTCACCCCGCCCAGCAGCGGCCCCTCCGTGGGTGGGCAGGACAGCGCCAGGTCCGGGCTGCTGGCCTCCTGGAGCCGCCGCAGCAACGGGTCCATCGACATCCGCATCAGGTTCGCGGTGCCCCGCACGACCACCACGTGCAACCCGATGTCGACGCCGTGCGGGACGTACGGGATCAGTGGTTGCAGGGGGTTGTCCTGCCCGGCGAGCATCTCGAAGTCGTCGACCAGGACGAACAGCCGGGGCCCGGTCCACCAGTCGCGGCGGCGCAGCTGCTCGGGGCTGACGTCCTTACCCGGCAGCCGGCCCTTGAGCCCCACCACCGCGTCGGCGACGGTCTCCCGGGTGGAGTCCGTCGAGACCGAGTAGCCGAGGCGGTACTCGGCCGGGACCGAGTCGAACAGTTGCCGCCGGTAGTCGACGATCAGGATCCGGGCCTCGGCCGGGCTGAACCGGCCGACGATCAGGCGGGCCAGGTGCCGCAGCAGGTTGGTCTTGCCGCTCTGGCTGTCACCGAGCCCGGTCAGGTGCGGCAGCTCTGAGAAGTCGTGCCAGTACGGCTTCAGGTCGGCCTCGTCCAGGCCGAGCGGCACCCACAGGTCACCCTCGGCCGGCGGCAGCTCGGCGGCGGGCAGTACCGCCGGCAGGGTCCGCACCGGCGTCGCCACCGGCCCGGACCAGAACTCGGCGACCGTACCGGCGAGGTCCCGTGCCCCGTCGGCCGTGCTGTCCGGGTCCGGGTTGCCGTCGATGCGCGGCAGGGCCCCCAGGAAGTGCAGCTTCTCCGGGGTGAGGCCGTGCCCCGGCGCACGCGGCACGGTGGCCGCCAGCCGCAGGTCGATGGCGGAGTCCACGGCGTCGCCGAGGCGCAGCTCCAGCTTGATGCCGAGCTGGTCACGCATGCTGTGGTGCACCTCCGACCAGCGGGCCGCGCTGACGATCAGGTGGACGCCGAAGTTGAGCCCCCGGGCGGCGATCTGCCGCAGCGCCACCTCCAACGCCTCGAACTCCTGCCGCAACGTGAACCAGCCGTCGACCACCAGGAACACGTCGCCGTACGGGTCGTCGGCGACCCGGCCGTCGGCCCGCAGCTGCCGGTAGGTCTGGATGCTGTCGATGCCCTGCTCGGTGAAGCGCCGCTCCCGCTGGTTGATCAGGCCGGTGACCTCGGCGACGGTCCGGCCGACCCGGTCGGTGTCGAGCCGACCCGCGACACTGCCCACGTGCGGCAGCCCGGCGACGGTGCCCAGCGTGCCGCCGCCGAAGTCCAGGCAGTAGAACTGCACCTCGGTGGGGCGGTGGGTGAGCGCCAACGCGCAGATCAGCGTACGGATCAGGGTGCTCTTGCCGCTGCGGGTGCCGCCCGCGACCCCGATGTGCCCACCCACCCCGGACAGGTCCACGGTGAGCAGGTCACGCAGCTGCTCGTAGGGCTTGTCGATGAAGCCGAGCGGGACCACCAGCCGGCCGTTGCCGGGCCAGTCCGTGGCGACCAGCCCGAGGTCCGGATCGGGGGCCAGGGCCGGCAGCAGACTGTCCAGGGTGGGGGAGTCGGCCAGCGGCGGCAACCAGACCTGGTGGGCCGGCGGCCCGGAGTCGACCAGCTGGTCGGTGACGATCGCGAAGACGCTGCGCGCGGCGGGCGCGGCGGGCACGGGCGGCCCGTCCGGGTCGGTCGGCTGGTCGGCAGGAGCCGGCGGGGTCGGGTTCTCCGCCGGTACGAGGTCCAGCCGGTAGGGCACCACCTGCCGCTGGACCACGTCCTGGCGGACCCGGGCCCGGCGGGGGCGGTACTCCCCGGAGACGTACGCGGCCTTGAACCGGAGCAGGGTCGACACGTCCATCCGCAGGTAGCCGTTGCCCGGGGCGGCCGGCAACTCGTAGGCGTCGGGCACCCCGATCACCGAGCGGGACTCCATCGCCGAGAAGGTCCGCAACCCGATCCGGTACGACAGGTGCGACTCCAACTGCCCGATCCGGCCGTCGTCGACGCGCTGGCTGGCCAGCAGCAGGTGCACGGCCAGCGACCGGCCGAGCCGGCCGATCATGACGAACAGGTCGATGAAGTCCCGGTGCGCGGCGAGCAGCTCGGAGAACTCGTCGACGACCACGAAGAGGGTGGGCAGCGGGTCGAGCGGGGCCCCACCGGCGCGGGCCTTCTCGTAGTCCAGCACCGAGCTGAAGCCGCCGGCGGCCCGCAGCAGCTCCTGCCGGCGTACCAGCTCGCCGTGCAGGGCGTCGCGCATCCGCCCGACCAGTGCCGCCTCGTCGGCCAGGTTGGTGATCACCGCGGAGGTGTGCGGCAACCGGTCCAGGCCGAGGAAGGTGGCACCGCCCTTGAAGTCGACCAGGACCAGGTTGAGCGTCTCCGAGGAGTGCGTCACGGCCAGCGCCAGCACCAGCGTACGCAGCAGCTCGCTCTTGCCGGAGCCGGTCGCGCCGATCAGCATGCCGTGCGGACCCATGCCACCCCGGGCGGACTCCTTGATGTCCAGCTCGACCGGGGCGCCGGTGGCGTCGACCCCGATCGGCACCCGCAGCCGCTCGTCGGGGCCGCGCCGCTCGCGTAGCGCGGCCAGCTCCAACCGTTCCAGGTCGGGGATACGCAGCAACGTGCCGAGGTCGAAGTCGGCCTTCATCGGCTCGGGGGCCAGCTCGGTGGCGACGGCCAGCCGGTAGGGCGACAGCAGCCGGGCCACCGACCGGGCCGACGCCGGACCGAGCAGGTCGGGGGCGGCGAGCACCTGCCGGGTCTCCTGGCCCACCCGGTCGCGCCCGAGCATGGTCAGCGTGCCGTCGGCGACCTCCAGGTTGATGATGCCCTTCCCGGTCGCCACCGGCGGGTCGTCGAGGTCGACGAAGACCGCGTTACGGTAGCCGCCGGTGGTCAGCCGGTGACCGGTCGGCACCCGGCCGCCGTCGCGGATCACCACCACGTACGGCTCGTCCCGGTCGGGGGTGGCACCCGCCTCGTAGCGGGGGCGGCCGGTGAACTCCGCGCCGAGCAGCCGTTCGAGGCGTTCGATGCCGTCGGCGGCCAGCCGGAGCCCACCGGCGGCGTCCTGCTCGGCGGGGTGCTGGGCGTGCGGCAGCCACTTGACCCACTCCCATGCCGTCAACCCGTCCGGGTCGACGCAGAGCGCCACCCGCACCTCCTCGGGGGCGTGCAGCGTGGCGAGCTGGGTGAGCAGGGCCCGCAGCAACGCCCGCGCCGCCGCCCGGTCCCCGGTCACCCGGATCTCGGCGAAGCCCGGCAGGAACAACGCCACCGGCTGGTCGGGCAGGGTGCTGTAGGCCCGGATGAACCGGCGCAGCGCCTTCGCGGCGACCGGTTCGAGATCCTCCACCGGTTTGGTCTGCATCGGCGCGATCCGGACCGCCAACCGTTGCTCACCGGTGCCGACCCGGATCTCCAGGAAGTCCGGGTGGGTGGGGCGGCGCTCCCAGCGGCGGGTGGTCATCGCCAGCGACCACAACGACGCCGGGTCGGGGTGCCGCCACAGGCTGGAGTCGCGCTGGTCCTGGGCGAACCGGCGGGCCCGGCGGCGGTGCTGGGCGAGGTAACGCAGGTAGTCACGGCGGTCACCGCCGTGGCGTTGCTTGCGTTCCCCGCTGCTGGCGATGACCGAGCCGATCATCACCCCGCCCATGGCCACCGCCATCATGCCGGCCATCACCCAGGTCAACGGGCCCCGCGACGGGCCCATGAACATCAGCATCATCACGCCGGTCATCAGCGCCATCGGCAGCACCATCATCGCCTGCCGGGCGCCGTTCTGCTGCGGCTCGCTCAGCTCCGGCGGCTCCTGGAGGGTCAACTCGCCGGTGGGCATCTCCGGCCCACTGCGTCGCGCCGGCCGCCGGAACAGCACCGTACCCATGGTCGTCTCCCTCCACCCGGGCCGTCGGCCCCCCTCCACAACGGAGCGCGGGCCGTTGCGGGTCGATCCGGTTTCCCGGGGCGACGGCGAAAAGAAAATTCCGCAGAGCCGTTGAACGATCTCCGGGCGGCTCCGTTGAAGGAGCCGTGACGGGCACCGAGACCGAGCAGATGTGCCGGCTGGTCGTACGCGGACCGAGCCGGCAAATCGAGGTGGCCGTGCCGGTCGGGGTGGTCGTCGCCGACCTGTTGCCGGCGCTGCTGCACCACCTCGGCGACGGGTTGGCCGACACGGGGTTGAGCCACGGCGGGTGGGTCCTGCAACGCGCCGGCTCCCCCCCGCTGGACGAGGAGAGCACCGTCACCGCGCTCGACCTGCGCGACGGTGACCTGGTCCACCTGCGTCCGCGCGCCGACCAGTTGCCCGAGGTCGACTTCGACGACCTCGTCGACGGGATGGCGACGGGGGTGCGGGACCGGCCCGGCCGGTGGCGTCCCGAGCTGATCCGCCCGGTGGTGCTGGCGCTGGCCGGTCTGCTGCTCGTCGTCGGCCTGGTGGCCCTGCTCATGCCGGGACCGGTGCTGCTGCGGGCGGTGGCGGCGCTGGCGGTGGCGACGGTGGCGCTGGGTGGCGGTGCCGCGGTGGTCCGGGCCGGCGGTGAGCGCGGGTTCGGCGTGTTGCTGGCCGTCGCCGCTACCGGCTACGCTGGTCTGGCCGGGCTGGTGCTGCCCGGTGACGGCGCGGCCGTCGGGCCGGGGCTGACCGGGCCGCAGGTGCTGGGCGGGACCGCGACCGGGGCGGCGGTGGCGGTGCTCGCCGCCGTGCTGCTCGGCGCGGCCACCCCGGTCTTCGTCGCCGGGTCCACCGCGCTGCTGCTGGGCGTGCTCGGCGGGGCCGCCGCCACGGTGGGTGGGCGCACCGGGCCGCAGGCGGGCGCGGTGGTGGCGGTGGCCGCGACCGCGCTGGTGCTGACGGTGCCCCTGTTCGCGTTCCGCCTCGCCGGGCTGCGTCTCGCCCCGTTGCCGACCCGACCCGAGCACCTCCAGGAGGACATCGACCCGGAACCGGCCGGCCCCTTGATGGACCGGGCGCGGGCCGTCGACCGGTTGATGACCGCCCTGTACGCCGGGCTGTCGGCGGCCACCGCCGTGGCGCTGCTGCCGGTGGCGTACCGGGCGGGCTGGGCGGAGACGACGCTGGTGCTGCTGGTCGCGCTGGTCTGGTCGCTCAACGCCCGACCGATGACCAGCGCCTGGCACCGACTGACCCAGGCGGTGCCCGCGCTGGTCGGACCCACCGCGGTCGCCGTGCAGGCCCTGGCCGGTGCGGGACCGCTGGGGCGGGTGGTGGCGCTCGGGGTGCTGCCGGTCGCCGTACCGGCGCTGCTGCTGGCCGGGCGGAGCCTCACCGGGCGGCGGGTGACGCCGTACTGGGGGCGGGTCGGGGACCTGACCCTGACCGCGGCGGCGGTGGCACTGCTGCCGATCGGGCTCGCCGTCCTGCACGTGTACGACTACTTCCGGGCGATCGGGGGCTGACGTCGTGCAGTCCCGACGTGACCAGGTGCAGGCGCAGTCGCACCTGCTGGGCCGGCTCACCGCCGCACTGGTGGCCGGCGAACCGGACGGCCTGGAGACGCCGCACCGGCGTACCACCGTGGGGTTGCTCGCCGGGGTCCTGGTCGCCGCGCTGGTGATGGGCGGCTTCACCCTGTACGGCTTCTTCTCCCCCGGTGGGGCCACCGCCTGGCGCAAGGCCGGGTCGCTGGTGGTGGAGAAGGAGACCGGTTCGCGCTACCTCTATCTGGGCGGGCGGCTGCGCCCGGTGCTCAACTACGCCTCGGCCCGGCTGCTGCTCGGTGAGGAACTCGCCGTCGTCACCGTGTCGGCGAAGTCGCTGCGTGGGGTGGCGCACGGGCAGCCGCTGGGCATCGTCGGCGCCCCCGATGTGCTGCCGACGAGTGGCCTGGCCGGGGTCGGGTGGACCGCGTGCGCGCCCAGCGCCACGGATCTGGCCGGCACCGAGACGACGGCGTTGACCCTGTCCGTCGCCCCGGCGGCCGACGGGACCCCGTTGGCCGCCGACCGGGCGGTGCTGGCCCGGCCCACCGGCGACCTGACCGCCGGCTATCTGATCTGGAACGGTCACCGGTTCCGGCTCACCGCGCCGTGGCTGCCGGCGGTGCTGGGCCACGACGGGCCGCCGGTCACCGTACCGGCGGCCTGGTTGGACCTGATTCCCGCCGGGGTGGACCTGGGGCCGGTGGCGGTGCCGGGGCGCGGCGAGGCCGGGCCGGAGGTGGACGGGCAACCGACCCGGATCGGTCAGCTGTTCACCGCCCGCCCGGCCGACGGGGCGGAACGGCACTACCTGCTGCGCCGCGACGGGCTGGCCCGGCTGACCCCGTTGGCGTACGCGCTGCTGGCCGCCGACCCGGCGACCGTCGCCGGGTACGGCGGCCGCGCGGTGGTCCCGACCGTGCTGAGCCCGGCGGCACTGGCCCGGCTGCCCCTCGCGGCCCGACCACCCGTGGCCGAGGAACTGCCGGCGGTGGCGCCAGCGGCGGCCTCCCGGGCCACCGGCCTGGCCTGGTGCCTGCGGTTCGGTGCCGACGGTCGCCCCCGGGTCGTGGCGGCCCGGCCGGTGCCGGCGACCGGCATCGTCCGGGGCGGCGTCGGGGTGACCCGGACGGCGCACACCGCCGACGCGGTGGCGGTCACCCCGGGACGCGGCGGGCTGGTGGTCACCGGTCGCGCCGGGCAGCCCGGCACCGGCTACCACCTGGTGACCGACGCCGGGGTGAAGTATCCCCTCGCCGGTGCGGCGGTGGCGGAGCGGCTGGGTTACGCCCCCGCGACCGCGACCGTGGTGTCACCGGACCTGATCGATCTGCTGCCGACCGGACCCGCCCTCGACCCCGCCCGGGTCGTCGGATGAGACCGGCCGGTCAGCGGAACCGGCGACGCGGAACCGCCGCGGCCGCCCCAACCGGAAGGAGCGCCGATGCCACTCGGCAATGAGGTAGACGAGCAAACTATCCGCAGCACCATCTCGGCGATGAACCAGACCGACGCCCAGTGCGACGCGGCGCAGCGCGCCGTCGACAACACGTCCAGCTTCCTGGACACCCAGTGGCGTGGGGAGGCCAAGACCGCCTTCACCACCTCCATCCAGCAGTGGCTGGAAGGGCTGAGCAAGGTCAAGCAGGGGCTGCTCGACCTGAACACCGCGATGACCTCGCACTACCAGACCAGCGCGCAGGTGGAGCAGGACAACGCCCTCTCCGCGAGCTGGACCTGACCACCGACCGACCCCTCACGAAGGACGACCCATGCCGTCGTACGGACTCAACCCCAACGGTCTGCTGGACAGCTCGGCCGAGTTGCAGGGCGTGACCAACAGCATCCAGAACTCGATCGACGAACTCAACACCGTCGTCCAGACGTACGTCAGCGCCAACTCCGGTGACACCCGGGAGGCGTTCACCGCGGCGCAGGCGAAGTGGAACGCCGGGATCGAGGAGATGCGCCGCGCGCTCGCCGACGCCTCGTCCCGGCTGGACCAGATCCACGACAACTACCGGCTGGGCGACGCGCGGGGTGCCGCGCTGTTCCAGGGCAACGTCTGACCTTCGGTGTGGCGGGCGGTACCGGGCCGCCCGCCCCCCACCTCACGGAACGGAGCACCAGATGCCGATCGTCATCGACGAGCCGTACATCAACCAGCTCGTCGCGAAGCTGAACAGCCTGCGGGACGCGGTCGACACCGCCACCTCCGGCCAGGGCCAGTACGTCTCGCAGACGCTGCGTGACCTGGTCGTCTCGGCCGGCACGAACAACTTCGAGCCGGGCAAGACCATCCGTGACCAGCTCAACAAGACCGGCGACACGCTGCTGGCCCGGATGACCACGCACCGGACCACGATGAACAGCCTCGCCGTGGGGTTGACCGAACTGCTGGCGAACTCGGACTACATCGAGTCGCTCAACTCGATCACCGCCGAGCGCTTCCTGGAGTTCCTGCCCGGCACCGGCACCCCGCCGAACACCGGCACCCCGCCCAACCCCACCCCGAACCCGACGGCGTGATCCGGTGACCGCGCCGTACCAGGACATGTCCCAGTGGACCTGGGAATCGATGCTCCAGAACGTGCTGGGGGAGGGCCGGGACGGCCCGGACGGCACCAGCGGCACCATGCTGGACCGTCGGTTGGTGGCCGGCCCGGACGTGCGGTGGCTGCGTCTCGTCGACCACCTGGACGACGTGACCGAGTCCTCGCAGCCGCCCAGCGACGGCGACGTGACCAACCGGATCGACTCGCTCGACGGCAACGAGTTCTTCCTCTACCGGATCAGCACGGTCGGCTCGGTGCGCGACGGGAAACCCCACTACACCACCCGTACCCAGTTCATCCAGGTGAAGATCGTCTTCAGTGACTCGCAGACCGAGGGGGCGCCCTCCCCGCGCGGCGCCTTCGAGACCTTCTACAAGTCCAGTGAGGGCGCGTTGCAACGGCTGACCAGCGGCACCAACCCGGTGTTCAGCTGGAAGAGCTTCACCGACGCCGCCAAGATGCTGCACGACGTGGAGACCAGCCTGGTCAGCACCGAACGGGAGCTGAAGACCATCCTGGACCGGGTCGGCGACGACGCCTCCGGGTTCCAGGGCAACGCCTCCGGGGTGTTCATCGGTGCGGTGGCGAACATGCGGCGCGACGTCCACCGGCTCGCCGTCGACATGAACGCCAACAGCACCGACCGGGCCTGGTCCGATCAGGTCGACGACGTGGTCGACGACATGACGACCTTCCGCAACAAGATCGCCAGCTCGTTCCGGGAGTTCAGCGACCACACCTTCCAGTGGTTCAACGGCTACAACCCGACCACGCTGATCGACTCGTTGAAGAAGATCGTCACCGAGGTCAGGACGGGCAACTTCAGCCAGGTCACGGTCACCCTGCCGGACGCGTACGGCAACGGCTCGGTGAACAGCGGCACGTTCAACCTGATGACCGAGGCGGGCTGGCAGAGCGTCGACAACATGATCAAGGGCGCCTGGCTCGGCCAGTTGCACGAGCTGGACGCCACGATGCGTACCGAGCTGGCGCGGCTGACCACGCGGCTGCGGTCCGTCACCCACCTGGTGAGCGTCATCTCGCCCCCACCGACCACCACCGGCACCACCCCGCCGCCGGGCGGCACCCCCGACCTCAACGGTCCGGATCTGAACGGCGGTGGCGGCCCCGACATCGGCGGTGGCGGTGACCTGGGCATGGGCGGTGGCGGTGGTGACCTGGGCGTGGGCGGTGGCGGTGACCTGGGCCTGGGCGGTGGCGGTGGTGACCTCGGCCTGGGTGGCGGTGGTGACCTGGGCATGGGCGGTGGCGGCGATCTCGGCCTGGGTGGCGGTGGGGACCTCGGCCTGGGCGGTGGCTCCGGGCTGGGCGGCGGTGGCGATCTCGGTCTGGGTGGTGGGTCCGGCCTCGGGTTGGGCGGGGGGAGCGGGGCCGGTGGCCTGGGCCTCGATGGTGGCGGCGAGCTCGGCACCGGTGGGTCGGGCGGTGGGCTGGGTGGTCTCGGTGGCGGCGGCATCGACTGGGGCGACCTGGGCGGTGGCACCGGCTCCGGCTCGGCGGGCGGCGGTGGACTCGGCGGTGGTGTCGTCGTCCCCGGCCTGACCCCCGGCCTGGGTGGGCTGGGCAACCTGGGATCCTCCGGCGGCTCCGGTGGCGTGGGCGGTGTCAAGGGCGGCGGGGCGGGTGGCCTCGGCGACGACACGACCAACCCGTCGGCGCAGTTCCCGACCGACGTGGACGGTGTCGACGTCGGCAACCTGGGCGGCGGCTCGCCGGGCGAGTCCTCGACCAGCGGGGTGGCCCTCGGCAGCGAACTGGCCGCACTGCTCGGCGAACCGGCCGGGCTCGGGCCCGGTGGCAGCGGGGCGCGGGGCGTCGACTCCGCCGGCTCAGCGGCCGGCGGGTTCCCGATGATGCCGCCGATGGGCGGCATGGGAGGCATGGGTGGGGGCGGCCAGCAGGGGGAGAAGGACCGTGAACGCAAGACCTGGCTGGAAGAGGAAGAGGACGTGTGGGGCACCGACCCCGAGTGCGGGATGGCCGTCATCGGCCGCTCCGAGCACGCCGAGGAACCGGCCACCACGATGCCGGCCGCGCCACGCCGACCCGGTCAGTCGCCCGGCCCCACCCGTACGACGGGACGTCGCCGTGGCTGACCGGCGACCCGGGCGGGCCGCGCGGTGACCGCCCCGAACCCGGAGTACGCCGGCTGGACCTGGGAACGGATGCTCCAGGACGTCCTCAACGAGGGCCGCGACGGCACCGACCAGGGCAGCGGCACGCTGATCGACCGCAACCTGGTGGCCGGCCACGGGGTCACCTGGGTCCGGTTCGTCGAACGACGGACCCAGGAACTGGACCGGGGCACCCGCCCCACGATCGACCCGGGGGACCGGGAACTGATGGGCTACCGCCGGGTCGGTCCCGGGGTGGACGACCCGCAACGGGACCTCTGGGAGATCGTGCGGGGCCACGTCACCTTCTGGGAGGGGACCGGCGGCCCCCCACCGGCCACCGCATTCGACAGCTTCTACCGGGCGAGCGTCAACGCCCTCACCCGCCTGTACGCCGGCACCAACGGCTGGTTCAGCGAACGCAGCTTCACCGACGCCGGCAACCTGCTGTGGCGGGTCGAGCAGACGTTGCTCACCACCGCCGCCGAGCTGCGGGTGCTGCGCGACGGGATCAGCGGGGCCGGTTCCGGCTTCGACGGGTCGGCGTCGGCGGTGTTCGTGGCGGCCCTGAACACCCTGCACGCCGACATCGACCGGCTGACCCGGGACATGAACGCCACCAACGAGACCAATGCCTGGTCGGACCGGGTCTTTCGGCAGTCCAACGACCTGCTGATGTTCCGCGAGCGGATCAACGACGCGTGGCGGGAGTTCAGCGACCACACCCACCAGTGGTTCAACACGTACCACCCGACCGCGCTGTTCAACGCGGTCCGCAGCATCCTCGCGCAGGTCGACCAGGGCAGCCTGAACGCGGTCGGGGTCACCATCCCGGACACCTACGGCACCGGGCCGGTCGGTGGCACCTTCGACCTGACCACCGCGGCCGGCTGGACCGCCCTCGACGTGCTGCTGCGCACCGCCTGGCTGCGCCAGCTCGTCCGGCTCGACCTGGCGATGCGCGACGCGTTGGCGCAGCTCGTCGCCGCGTTGCGGGAGACCAGCGGGATCGTCAACCGGTTCGCGGGACCGCCCGGCGGCGGTGACCAACCGCCGCCACCGCCGGGCACCTCGGACGGCCCCACCGGCGCTCCACCCCCCAACGAGGTGCGGTCCACCATCCAGTCCGGCGGCGGCGGGTTCGACGGGACCGGCGGTGGTGGTTCCGGCTTCGACGGGGCCGGCGGCGGCGGGCCGGACCTGTCGTTCTCGTCCTCCTCCTCGGGAGCCGGTGGGATGGGTGCCGCTCTCGGCGGCGGCCCGGCGGCCATCGGCGCGTTCGGCGCGTCGGGCGTCGGCGGGTTCGGCGGGGCGGGTCTGTCGGCGCTCGGCGCGACGAGCCTGGCCGGCGACTCCGCAGACCTCGGCGTCCTCGGCACCTCCGGGGCGACCGGCGTCGGCGTCGGCGCGATCGGTGCCCTGGGGCGTGGCGGCGTGGGCGGCTGGGCTGGCGGTGCGCTGGCCGGTGTGGGTGGTCTGGCCGGTGGCGTCGGTCCGGTGATCGGCGGACGGGCCGGCGGTGGCGTCCCGGACGGCGACCGCCGCTCCGGTGGCGCGCTGGGCGACTGGGCCGGCGGCGGCGTCGACATCGGTGACCTGGCGGACGGGCCGGTCGCCCCGCCGTCGCGGGCGGCCGTCGGCGGCTCCGCCGTCGGCCGGGAACTCGCCGCCCTGCTCGCCGGCCCGCTCGGCGGTGCCGGCGGCGCGGGGTTGCCCGCAGGCGCGGGGCTGCCCGGCGGTGCCGGGTCGTCCGGTGCGGCCGGCGGCCCGGGGTTGTCGGGCACGGCGGGCAGCGGCCAACCGGCACCCGGCCAGCTCGGCGGCCGGCCGTTCGGGCCGCCGGTCCTGCCGCCGATCGGCGCACCGGGCCGGGAGGGCGACGACACCCGCCGCACCACCCGGCTGACCGAGGACGAGCAGGCCTGGGGAGCCGACCCGACGTGTACGGCGGCCGTGGTCGGCCGGACCGACCCGCCGAGGCGGCGGCCGGTGGCGACACCGGTGCAGGTGGAGCAGACCCCCACCGCCGGCCCGGTGGTGCACGGCCGGGAACAGGCGCGCGGCCGGGGTTGACCGCCGTCGGCACCGCACGACGGGTCGACCGTCGTGGTGCCCCGCAGCAGACGAACCGCAGAGACAACCGGAGGTGAGGACAGATGTCGAGTCCGTTGTCCAACCAGGTCGAGCAGGCGCTCGCCGAACTCGAACGGCAGAAGACCGCGATCGACGAGATCCAGGGTGGCCTGCACACCGTCTACAGCACGGTCACCGCTAAGAACCGGGCGGTGGCGGTGACCGTCGACAGTCGGGGAGCGGTCACGGGGATCAAGTTTCCGACCTCGGCGTACCGGACGATGGCCGGTCCGGAGCTGGGGGAGCTGCTGGTCGACACGATCGAGGCGGCCCGGGGCGAGGCGATGGCCCGTACCGTCGCCGCGTTCGAGTCGCTGCTCCCCGCCGGCCTGCCCATGATGGACCTGCTGACCGGCGGGGCCGACCCGGAACACGGCCCGCTGCCGATGGACCAGCTGCTCAACGAGATGTTCCGGACGGTCGGGCCGGACGACGACCCGACGCCGACGCCCCCGGCCGGAGCCCACTGATGCCCCCGGCCGTGGGGCCGATCGGTGCGGACACCGGCCGGCTGACCAACCCGAACTTCGACCCGTTCACCGAGGAACTGGACCGGGTCCAGCGGGCGCTGCGGCGCAGCGACACCGACCATCCCGGACTCGTCGGGGAACCGTACGCGGACATCGACGAGATCGTGGCGAACCTGCCGAAGGCGTCGGTCGGCGCGGACCTCATCAAGCTGCTCGGCGCGGTGCCCCAGGGCTACCAGGAGGACCTGCGGGAACTGGGCCGACTCCTGGCGGACATGGAGTCGACCAACGCCGACATCTCCGGCGGGGTCAACAGCGGGCGGCACACCTAACGGCCGACAGCGGTGCCCGCCCCGGGCGGGCGGTGCTCTGGCGCAACACCTGACAACGGCGTGACGACGAGGGGTGGTCTCCGGTGGCGATCGAGGTTTCGGCCGAACTGGCCAACTTCCTGCGGTTCCTGGTCGGCGAGAAGTTCCCGAAGGCCGACGAGACCAACCTCTTCGCCACCGCCGAGGCGCTGCGGCAGGCTGCCGAGCAGGTGGCCACGTCGAGCGAGACGTTCGGCGACGGGGTACGGGCGTACCGGGCCGGGGTGAACGGGCAGGCCGAGGACTCCTTCGTCGACACGATGGAGCGCTACGTCCTGCACAGCCCGGGCTACCTCGGTCTGGTGTCGAAGTACACCAACCGGATGGGGGACAGCTACCGGGGCACCGCCACCGAGGTGCAGTACGCCAAGCTGATGATCATCGCGGCGCTGCTCGCCCTGATGGTGGAGCTGCTGACGGCGCTGGCGATCGCCTGGATCAACCCGGGCGCCGCGCTGGCCCGACTCGCGGTCGGCCGGGTGATCATGCGGGTCATCTTCCAGAACGTCACCACCCGGGTCCTGTTCCAGGTCGCCATGGCGCAGGCCGTCGGGATCGGCCTCCAGACGGTGATGGACCGGCTGGTGCAGCTCTACCAGATCCGCAACCACACCCGGGACGGCTGGAACAACGAGCTGACCCGTGCCGCCGCCGAGGTCGGCTCGCTCGGCGGCGCGGTCGGTCTCGGCCTCGGCGGGCTCATGCAGGGGCTGGAGCGGCTGGTCCGGTCGACCAACATCGGCCGGCGGGTCGGGCTGACGGCTTCGTCGAACACCCCGGACCCGCACGGCTTCCGGCCGGGTGAGGCGGCCCAGGAGGTCGCCAACGAGGGCATCAGCGAGTGGCTGACCGAGTTCGTCTACAACGGCATGACGACCGGCGAGTGGGACGCCGACGGGGCGGCCGTCGTCGCGGGTGCGCTCTCCGGGGTGGCGAGCGTCGCCGGCACCGCCATCGGCCAGCAGCTGAACAAGGCCACGAGCGGTGACCGGGACCGCAAGGCGGACCCGTCGGCACCTGCGGACCCGGTGCCGGACGAGCAGTTGCCCGCGTACGACCCGGTCCGCCTGCCGGCGTACGACGAACCACCGTCGTACGCGGAGGCGGTGGCCGCCGTACCCGAGGCGGGTGCCGGCGGCACCGGCACCGACGGCGCGATCCCCGGTGGAATGACGCCCGGTGGTGCGATCCCCGGCGGGACGACCCCCGGTGGCGCGACCCCGGGCGGTACGGGCCGGGGCGATGCGGGCCGGGGCGGTGCGGCGGGGGGTGCGGGCTCCGGGGCCGGCGGGACCGGGCCGACGGCCCGTCCGGGTGCCGGCGGTGGCTCCGGCGACGCCGACCCGGCCGGGCCCCGGCCGGCCGACGGTGTGTCGACACCGTCGGGGGAGCCGGCCGGGCCCGTGCCGGTGGACCCGCTCGCCGTGGGTGGCACTCCGGGTTCGGCGGGCCCGTCGGGCACGCCCGGCGTGTCCACCGCCCCGGACCTGTCCACCGCGCCCGGTGCGTCCGCGCCGATGGACCCGTCCTCGTCGGCCGGTACCCGGGCGGGCGGACCGCAGCCGGTGGGCGGACAGGTGCCGGGCGGATCGGCACCCGTCACCCCGCCGTCGGGGGCCGGGTCGGCGACGCAGGCGGCGGGCGGATCGCAGCCGGGGGTCGGGTCGGGCTCCCGGGCGCAGCCGGTGAACGCCTCCGGAACCGGTGCGTCGTCGGGCGTACCCGCGGCGGGTCCACAGCCGGTGCCGGTGGGTGCGGTGACCGTCGCCCCCGGGGCCCCGGGGGAGGTCCGTGGGGCCGTCCTGGAGCAGCGGCTGACCGGGGTGCTGCCGCCGTACTACGGTACGGCGGCGGACTGCGTGATCCGGCTGGCGGCGGTGGTCGGTGAGTTCTCGGCCATGCCCCGGGTGACCCGGGACGACACGGCGGTCGACCCCGCCCGTCCGGAGCGGAACCTCGCCGCGCAGCTCGGCACCGACTGGCAGCCGGTCTCCGACTGGGCGCAGGTGCTCGGCCCGGTCCGTGCCGCCGGCCCGAACGCGGTGGCGGCGGTGCTGGTGGAGCCACCGAACGCCCCACGGCACGCCTTCGCCCTGGTCAATGAGGGTGGCGAGCTGTTCTGGGTGGAGACCCAGGCGACCGAGGGCCGACGGGTCCGCCCGGTCGGCGAACCGCCGGAACTGCCGGTGGGCGCCCGGGTCATCGTGCGGGACGGGCAGGGAATGCCGGTGCCGGTGACGCCGGGCGGCACGGCTACCGTGAGTGCCCTGGTGGACCCCGCCAGCACCAGCCGGTACGGCATGTCCCGGCCGGAACCGACGCCCCCGGACCCCACCACCAGCCAGCCCGTCGAGCCGGTGACCGTGCCGACGGCCGAGCCGGCCACCCGGACCGTCCAGGAGCTGCCGGCGGACCTGGTGCGGGTGCCGGCCAACGGGCGGTGTCTGCCCTACGCGGTCCTGACGTCCGCGCCGGGGCTGGTGTCGCATCGGTTGGCGGCTGCCGAGCTGCTGTCGCCGCAGGTGGCTGGGTGGCTGGCAGAGCCCGACGACGTGCGTGCGGCGGTGGGTTGGCATGCCGAACAGCTCTCCATCGGCGCGGTGCCCGTCCCCGCCGACGCACCACTGGACCGCACCGCCGACGCCATGATCGATCTCGTCGCCGGATATCTGACCATGCACCGCGACGCCCTACCGACGGTGATCCCCGAGGTCCGTCAGGCACTGGCAGACCGGGAACGGGTCGAACCCGACCTGGTCTCCCGCGCCGACCGGATCGCCGTGCTGGAGCGGCACGGGTTCACCGACCTGACCGGGTTGACCGACGACGACCTGCGCACCACCTACCTCGACTGGTACGGCTTCCATGCCGGGCCATTGACCGACCAGGAGTTCGCCGTGCTCCTGGCCGCCGTACGCGACTGGTCCCGCTCCTGGTCGGAACCGGTCGGTGTGGCCTTGCTGCCCCTGCTGGCCTACGCGCTCGACGTGTCGTTGAGCGTGCGCAGCCGTGCCGACGGCCGGGTCCGCGCGGTGTACGGACCGGCCGACGCCGCAGCGGTGTCGGTCTACCACAACGACCGTGACCACTTCGACGCCTCGTCCGCCGGGGCGGACACCCCCGCCCCCGCCGGTCTCCCCGCCACCGACACTCCCGACCGCCAGGCTGCTCGGGACGTTCCGGCCCCTCCCGACTCCCCGGTCGTCGCCGACCCGCCGACTGTTGCGGACGATCCGACCGCTCCGGTCGTCGTCGACCCATCGGCGACCGCCGACGATCCGACCCCTCCAGTCGTCGTCGACCCGTCTGCGACCATCGCCGCTCCGGTCGTCGTCGACCTCTTCGGCGTGCCGGGCACCCCGGGAAGGCCGGTCACCCCCGACAGTCCCGACTCCCTGAGCGTCGCCGACGTCCCGGACGAGTCGCCGGTCGGCGTGGATCTCGACGAGACCTACGGGCCGGCGGTACGGGCCGCCCGGATCACGCCGGGCGAACGCGACGACACCGGCGACGTACGCCTCAATCCGCTCTGGTACCGGTTGGCCGACTTCCCCGCCCACCTGCTCGACCCGGCGCGGACGCGGTCCTGGCGCTACGTGGTGGCCGAGGACGGCGAGATCTACCTCGGTGCGGCCGACGCCGCCGCAGCGATGCGGCCACGGGACTTCCGCGCACTGCTGGCGGGGATGCGGCAGCACGATCCGGAGTTGACCGCCGAGCGGTTGCGGGAACAGCTCGGCGGGCAGGGCCACGCGGGCCTCGCGGTCGGCTTCGACGCGCGGGGCCGGGCCATCGAGCGGCACGCCCGGGTCGGTGGCGAACTGACCTGGAACGAGTCGGCCCGGCGCTGGCAGGTCGACGACCGCTCGGCCCAGTACATGGGGGCGACCCGCCCGACGATGAACCCCGCCGAGGTGCAGAGCTGGTTGGACACCGTCGCGGCGGTGGTCGGCGACCGGCTCGACCGGGACGTCACCGCGGTCCGGCACACCCCCGACGACGCCGACCCGGTAGCCACCGTCACCGTCGACTTCGCCCCCGGCCAGCGGGCGGCCGAGGACGGGCAGTTGCCCGAGCTCGACCTGTTCGTCGACCAGGTCGTCGCCCAGGCCCGCCGGGCGTGGGAATCCGACCGGCCCCGGGTGGTGCGGGTCCGGATCGAGGGCGGCGGCAACGGCGGCCGGCTGCTGCGGCGGGGGGCCGACCGCACCGGACAGCGGCGAGCGGCCTCGCTGGCGGAGCTGGTCGGCACGATGGTGGCGGCGCGACTGCGGACCGAGGGGATTCCGCTACGGATGGTGCGGGTCGACCAGAGTAGCCGGGGTGCCGGCCGGTCGAAGGCACCCGGCAGCACGCAGCGCCCGGCGACCCCGGGGCAACGCCGCCGGGCGGTGCTCTGGACCGAGCCGGGGCCCGCCTACACCAACCGGATCCGTCGCCGGGACACCGCGTCGACCGGGCGCGCCGGTCAGGACCGTACCGGCCGGGACCGGCGACGGGGGCGTGGGTCCACCCCGGCCGGTCGGGCGGACCGGCCCGCTGCGGGCCGACTGCGGCAGGACCCGGACGGGACCTGGTGGTACGGCGGCAGCCGGGTGGTGACGCACGACGTGCCCGGCCGACCGGGGAGCATCGCCCTGCTGTCGGACCGGGAATGGCGTCGGATGGCCCGCGACCCTCGGCTACCCGCCGCGACCGACGGGGTGACGGTGCTGGTGCACGGGGCCGGCGACCGGTTCCGGGTGCCACTGCGGCACACCGACGGCCGTACCGGCGAGGTGACCCTGAGCGTCGACGAGCTGCACACGATGCTGGAGTCGCCCGAGCGGGACGGCCGGCGACTGGCGCTGCTGTCCTGCGCGGCGGGTCGGATCGGCGCGCGGTCCGTGCAGCGCCTGGCCGACCTGCGCGACACCGACGTGTACGCGCCCGAGGGCGACCTGGTGGTGGCCGGGACGACGGGGCACCTGCCGGTGTCGGTCGACGGTCGGCCGTGGGCACTGTTCGTGCCCGACGGCACCGGGGCGTGGGACGTGGTCAACGACGAGATCGTCGACCCCGACCGGTCGGACGCGCCGTTCGCCGTGCCGTTCGCCGGGTACGCCAGCCGGGCCGGTGACGCCGACCCGGACGGCGTACGGCTGACCAACGCCCCGCTTCCGCCGACCGGGTGGGACCGGATCCGCATCATCGGCGACGGGCTCTGCCTGCTCAGTGCGGTGGCCGTCGCGACGCCCGAGGCGATGGCCGACATCCCGGGCATGCCGCCGGACGCGGTGGACCGGCTGCTTCGGGTACGCCGCGCGGGCGTCCACGACACCGACCTGACCGATATCGACACGGCGCTGCGGGACGAGATCCGGCGGCGGGTGGCCGACCCCTCCCCGGCGATGGTCGAGCTGTTCGACCAGGTGGCCACGACCTGGCTGTTCCCGGTCGGATACGACGTGCAGACCACCCTGCTCGACGCGGTCGACACCTGGGACTGGCAGCGGCTGCTGCCCGGCCAGGACGATCCGGACGACGGTGGCCGGGTCGGTGACGTGCTGCCCCTGGTGATCGGTGCGGCGCTCGGCCGGCCGGTGTGGCAGGGGCGGCTCGACCCGCCGTCGGTGACGGTCCTCTGGCCGGACGGCGACGGGACGCCGGTGCGGTTGCTCTACAACGGGCGCGACCACTACGACGCCTGGGTCCCCGACGCCCTCGTCACCCCGGCCACCCCGGCCGGCGTCCCCGACGACGGCGGCCGGACCGTCGACACCGGCGACAGCGGCAAGGAGCCCGACTGGCGAGGGGTGGCCGGCAGCCCGAAGCAGCGGGGGGTGCTGTGGCCCTGGGACGGCGAGGACCTGGCCACGACGATGACCACGCTCATCCGGCAGGTCGACGCGGTGGACCTGCCCGGCCAGCACCTGCTCGTCCTGCTCGCCGACGCCGAACGTGCGCTGCTGCTCGGTGGGCGGGTGCTGCCCGAGGCGGTGCTGGACGCCTTCTTCGCCGGCGGGCACAACGGCGGGCCGTGGGCGCCGACCATCGCCGTCGACCCGCGGGCGCCGCTGGTGCTCACCGTGGTCAGCGACGACGACGCGAACGCGGTGGCGTTCGGTCGCTCCGTCGAGCGGGAACTACGCCGCCGCCTGGACGTGGGCCAGGCGGCACCGGCCCACCTGAGCGTGGTGGTCATGCAGGAGTCCCAGGTGCCCGCCGAGCCGGTACGGATACCCCGGCTCCGCTTCCGGCTCCCCGTACCCCCCGCCGGGCAGCTGTCCCGGGCGCAGCTCGCCGGCCTGCCCGAGCGGGTCCGGCAGGCGTACGTCGCCCCACCCGACTACACGGCCGGCGATCCGGCCCCGGCGTACGAGCCGTCGTCGCCGGACCGGCGGCACGAGGGTACGGCGGAGCCGGGGGCGGCGACGCCGCTGCGCGCGGAGTCCACCCCGCCCGGCCCGGTGCGGCGGGTGACCGTCGCGGACACCGGTCTGGCCGACGGTCTCGGCGGGCACCGGGGCTGGTTGCTGCGTGGCGGATGGCCGTCGACGGTGACCGGCACCACCGGGGCGGCCCCGGTGGAGCTGGCCGTGGCGGCCCCGGCCGACACCACCCGGTTGGTCCGGCTGTCGTTGCCCGCGGTCGAGGACCAGCCGGCGCTGGAGGTGGACGCGCTGGTGGAACCGCCGGCAGGGGCGTCGCTCGACGTCGACCCACGCCTGATCACCGTGGTCCCGCTGTGGCGCAACGACTTCGTCGACGGCCCGGTGGCCCAGCCGATCACGGACCCGCCCGAGATGGTCCGCCGGGCCTGGCAGTACGTGATCGAGGACACGGAGCAGACCGAGACCGCCGGGATCCTGGCCGAGCGGCCCGACCAGCACGACGACAGCCCGCTCGACGGGATCGAGCGGGCGATGCTGCAGGCCCGCGTCCTCGCCGCGATCCGGGAGACCTTCTGGGAGACGTTCGGGGATACCCCGGCGTACGCCGCCGGGCTGGCCGCGTTCCTCAAGATGCCCGAGGACACGCCCCTGGACGACTACTGGCAGCACGAACCGGTCCGCGAGCTGATCATGCGGCGTCCATGGCAGCTGCTCTCCGGGGTGCTGGTGACCTACGTGGACCGGTACGGCTGGCGGGGCGCACACCGGATCGTCGTACAGCCCGGCCGGCTGGACGCCGGGTCGTCCGACGCGCTGGTCACCCCGGACGGCACCCGCTACACCGCGGCCGACTACCTGGCCCGGCTGCCGACCACCGGGGGCACCCGGGTGCTGTTCTTCCCGGACCTCGACCACGCCGCCGTGGTGGATTCCGGTTTCATCCAGGGGGTACGGGCCTCCGCCATCGTCGTCCTGCCGACGCTGCTGCCCGCCGACGTGCACTGGATCGTGCTCGGCACCAGTGCCGTCACCGGCGCCGAGGTGAGCCAGCTCGTCACCCAACTCGACGACGCGCTCGCCCGGGCCACCCTGCACGCCGCGGACCCGGTCGAGGGCCGTGAGCTGGCCCAGGCGCTGCTCGCCGACCCTGACCTGCGGATCTACGAGGACGACGACTGGCTCACCGAGATCTTCGACAGCGGGCTGTTGGCCACGCCGACCGAACCCGTGCGGCTGCTGCTCGGTCGGGCGGAAAGGGGAGACGTCGCGAGCATCCGAACGGAGTTGCGGCAGGCCGGGGTCCTGTTGATCGATCCAGCCGTGCTACCGAGGCACCGCGTGCTGATCGAGATCACCGATCCCCATCCGGAGCTGGTGCAGTCCTTCCAGACCACCCGTGGTGGGACACGCTGGGCGCAGTTCCTCTTCGACGGCAGGTACGCCGCCGACCATCCCGACACGTGGCGGGTGATAAGCGAGCCCTGGTCGCGCATCCAGTCCTGGCTGGCCGTCCTCGACCCGGGCCGGACCTATCCCTGGGACCAGTTCCTGCTGGCCATGGCACATCGGGACCAGGTTGCGCGGGGCATCGGTGAAACCCCGGGTGCCTGGCCGGGAGCCGGTCACCGCTTCGCCCCGGTGTCGCCCGCCGCACTGGCGCAGGTGCGGGAACTGTTCGCCGGCCGGTCCACCCGGGAGGGGGTGATCTGGACCGAGTCCGCCGAGTCGCCCAGTCAGACGTTGTTGCTGGTCGACACGGCCGCCCGGACAATCGTCGATCATCCGATGGTCTACTTCGTCCCGAAACCACCCGAGGTCCGGGTGGCGGTCACCGTCCCGCAGCACGAGGACCTGCACGGCCGGGGGTTGGTCGTCGCCACCGGGCAGCTCGACGGCGACCGGCTGACCGGGGACGGCTGGGAGGTGACCGCCGACGAGGTGATCGAGAGCGAGGCGTTACGGGCGCATCCCCGGGTCGTCCTGCTCGACCGGTCGCCGCCGGAGGGGAGCCCGTTCGTCGAGCGGCTGCTGGAGCGGGGCGTCGGCGTGCTCGCGCCCGACGCCGACCTGGCCGGCTGGACCGCCGTCTACCAGCTCCCCGGCTGGCAGCTGGAGTTGACCGGCCCGGACAGCGCGGACCTGCTGCGCGAGCTCCGGCACGAGTTCGACACGGTGGTGCTCAGCGCGGCCGAGGCCCGCCGCCGGACCCCGACACAGACCGCGCTGGTGCGCGCGGTCTTCGACCTGCTCGGTCGGCCGTTCGGGCAGGAGATCGTCGACGGTCAGCTCCACCTCCCCCTGGACCGGTGGGCCTCGGCCGAGGCGTTCGCGGCCGAGGCCGGCCACGACGGGCTGGTCCTCGTCGGCGGCCCCGACCAGCAGCAGCACGATGTGACCCTGCGGGTCCCCGTCGACCAGGTCCGGGTGTTCCAGCGCTGGTCCGGCGAGGAGCTTTACCTGGTCACGGTGGACCAGGCCACGATCGCGCCCGTCAGCGACTTCCTCCGCGACCGGATCGCGACCGGCCCCGTCGTCCGCTGGACGCCGGACCTGGGTCGGGCGGCGCGGGCGGCGGACGTGGGCCGGCCCTATGCGGACCACCTCACGCTGGGCGGGCTGCCGATCCCGGCCGGCCACGTCGACGACCTGATCCGGACGATCCGCGACAACCCGTCATGGCGCAGCCTGGGCTGGGCGGTGGACCCGGACGCGGACGACGACGCCCAGGCCCTGGTGTGGCTGGGCGCCGAGATGGCCGCCGTGGAGTTCCCGGTCGACGCCGGTGAATCCCTGCTCGCCGTGGGCATGCCGGTGTCGGCCGTGCCCGCCGCCGACCGGTACGGCGACGGCGTGGTGCTCTGGTCGCCCGGTCGCTCCGGCCTGCCGGCCTCCCTGCGTGCCGCGGCCCGGGTGGCCGTGGTACCACTGTCCGAGATGGAGGACGTCGTCGACGGCGTCCGGGCGGGTTTTCCCGCAGCCGAGGCGGTCGCGGTCCTGAAGGAGCGGCTGCCCGAGGGGACCCGGATCATCGTGGTGCCCGGCGAGGTCGAATCGATCGCGGAGATCCCCGAGATCTTCGACGCGGTGTTCGCGGTGGTGACCCGCTCCACGATCGGCGACCCCGGCACGTGGACGGCGTACGCGTGGTCCGACGAGGAACAACGCATCGGTGTGCTGACCGGCGCGGACCTGGCGTACGTCATCGCCGGGTTGGCCGCCACGGACCCGACGCTCCGGGAGCAGACCGTGCCGGCCCCGACGATGCTGGCGCTGCCCCGGGCCGCCGTGCGGTTCCTGGCCGACACGGTGGCTGCCCGGGACGTCGACCAGCCCGACGGCCCCGCCGTCACCGACGTCGCCTTCGTCGCCGTCGAGGAGATCAGCGCCGACGACCACGTGTACACCCTGCCGGAGGGTTCGGTGATGCGCGTCATGGCGCCCGGTCCGGACGGGGAGCACATCCTGCACGGGTGGTTCATCGACGGGGATCAACTGGCCGAGGTCGGGCACGACATCCTGGGCGAGGAGGACGGAACGCTGGCGGCGACCCTGCCGACCCAACTCGCCGACGACCTGTCCTACGACCGGCGGCTCGCCATGCTCGAACTGGCCCGTCTCGTCGGAGTCGGACAGCCCGTGACCGACAATCCGCTGCGCCAGCACGGGATCCGCCCGGCCGACCGCACCTTCGTACCCGACTGGACGGTGCCGGTCGGCCCGCCGGTCGGACCGGCCTGGTGGGTCGGCGCGGACGTGTCGGTCATCGAGATCACGTCGACCCCCGCCGGTCGGCTCCCCGCCCGGCGGGTGCTGGCGTGGGAGGTGACACCCCCCGCCACCGACACCGGGCAACCGTCCGACGACGTGCCGCCGCCGCAGCTGATCGCGGTCCCCTACCGGGACGGACCGCTGCTGGGAGTCATGCCCGACCAGGTCTGGGCGTGGGGGCTGGGCCCGCTGCTGGGCGAACGGGGCGTCCTCGTCGAACCCGGCGTGGTGAGCGGCGACGGGGTGACCACCGGGCGTCCCGACGGGCGCGGCGCGCTGCCCGCCGACGACTACCGGGCGATCCTGCCGGACACCGCCGCCGGCCTCCCCGTCGTCGTGCTGCTCGACACCGGTACGACGGCCCAGGAGTTCGCCGGGGCGCTCGCCGCGCGGTCGGCCGTGGTGCTGGTCCGCACCGGGGACGGACAGTGGCAGGCCCACCGTCCCCGGCCGGGCACCGGCGTTCCCGACGTCATGACGGGACCTCAGGCGTACCAGCTGTTCCACCAGGCCGTCGCGGCGGTCACCGCCGACCTGGCCGAGCTGGCGGGTGCGGTCAACGACCTGGGCCAGGAGTGGGGCGGGACCATCCCGCCCGACGGCGTCAACCTGTGGGGCCGGCTGTCCGGGCTGCCCGCCGGCACCCCGGCGGACCGGGCCGCCCGGCTCGCCTCGGCCCTGTTCGGGATGGACCGGCTGCGGGCCGCTGTCGACGGCCCCTCCGGCGAACAGTCGGTGGGCCGCGTGCTCACCCACCTCGGTCTGCCCGGAGCGGCGGGGCAGCACCCGGCGTTGCTGGCCCGACGGCTGCACGCGCTGCAGTTCGCCCCGGTGCCGGTCACGGCCCTGGGGTTGCTGCCGGACAACGCGGTCGCCCTGGTCTGGCTGGGCGACGCCGTGGTCCTCGTCCATCGCGCCCCCGACGGCACGCTGACGCTCGTACGGCCGCAGGCCGAGTCAGTCGACCGGCTGACCGCGCTCGACCCCGACGGGCTGACCGAACCACCGTGGATGCTGCTGGCGCGGGGACGGCTGGTGGCGGTGCGCGTCGCGAGTGGCCACCGGATGCTCGGCGGCCAGGTCGTATCCGACCCGCCCCCGTATCCCGCCCAGGAGCGGCCGGCGGACTCCGACCCGGACCTGCCCTCGGACCCCGACCAGGACCGGCCGTCGGATGCCGACCAGGACCGGCCGTCAGAGGCCGACCAGGACCCGTCGTCGGATGCAGACCAGGACGCGCCGTCGGACCGGGAGCCGGATCAGGATGCCTCGTCGGACCGGGACCCGGATTCCGCGTCGACCGGCGCGGCGGGGACGGAGTCCGGCTCGGGCGGCACCGCGTCGGTGTCGACCAGCTCGACGGAAGGGACCACAGCCGCCGCAGCCGGCCCGTCCCCGGCGGCGCTGCACGCCGCCGGGGAGGCGCTGCGCCGGCTGCCGGCGGCCCGCCTCGCGGTCGGTCGGCAGGTCCGCCGGGGCCGACCGTCCCTGCCCCGGCTCGCCGGGTGGGTCGACGCGGTGCAGACCGACGAGGCCGGCGCCACCGAGGACAGCTCCCGGGTCCGGGCGGTCAGCGCCCACCTCGTCCTGCACGGGCGGATCGGCAACCTCCCGGTGACCGAAGCGGCGGTGACCACGCTCAGCCTGGCCGGGTTCCACCAGGCACTGGGCGGGCGGCCGGTGACAACCGACGTCGGCCGTCCCGGTTCGCTCATCCAGGCGTTGACCCGCCGGCCGGGGGCGATGGTCCTGGTCCACGAGCAGCCGCCGGACGCGCCCGGCCGGGTGTTCTGGCTGGTCGCCGACGACCGGGACGGTGCCGTGGTGCCCCGGGTGGTCGACCCCGCCCGGCCGGGGGTGTTCGCCCGGTCCGCCGCCGACGACCCGGTCACCGCCGCGGCGCTGACCCGCGCCGGCACCACCGTACTGGCGGTGGACGCCCACGGCGAGGCGATGGACCTGGCCGACTTCCTCACCCCGTCGCCGGCCGGCCTCACCCGGGCCACCGGTGACCCGGCGCTGGTCGTGGCCGACGCCACCGACCTGGTCCAGGCCATGTTGCGGCTGGTCGACGGCTACTTCGGGCGGACACCCCGCACGCTCGGCGGGCAACTCACGGTGACCCCGGAGACCATCCCCGGCACCCTGGCCGCCGCGCTGGGCGGGCAGTTCGAACCACTGCACGACGTCGAGGCCACCGTCACCGCGCTGCGCGCCGCCCCGGGCTCGGTGGCGCTGGCGTACCTGCCCCGGGCGCAGGAGCCGGGACATCTGCTCATGTTCGTCGTCGAGCCCGGGTTGGCGACGGTGCCGGCGCAGCTCATGGTCGTCGGGGTCGACGCCGCCGGGCTCAGCGACGCCGACCTCACCGAGGCGCTGTGCACCGGCCGGGCCCAGGTGCTGCTGCTCGACGCGACCGGCGAGGCCCGCCAGGTGCCCGGTCGGGAACCCACGGCGGAGCAGGTCACCGCAGTACGGACCGCGGTCACCGCGCAGCCCCTGCTGATCGGGGTGCCGCACACCGGCCACCCGGCCTGGAGCGACAGGCTCACCGCCCAGGTGACCCGGCGACTGGGCACACTGGGCGTGACCATGGCCAGCGCCCGGCCCCTGCTGCACGCGCTGGCCGCCGACCCCACCGGGTTCCTGCACCACGGCTCCGGCCACCCGGTCCGGGTGGGCCGGGACAAGCGGTACGCCTGGGTGCGCCTCGTACCCCGGCCGAGCGACACCGACGAGGTGCGGCTCGCCCCCGGCCTGGGTGGTATCGAGGACCGGCGGACGGCAGGTGTGTCGGCGTCGACGTGGGCGCAGCCCCAGGCCACCACCGCCCGGGTCGTGGTGCCGATCCCCGCCGGAGGTGTCGGGGTGACCGTCCTGGGTGGCGTGCTGAGCAGCCGGGCCGTCCGCACGATCGGGCAGTCCCTCACCACCGGTGACAACGGCATGGTGATCGGGGTGCCCGACTCGTTCCTCACCCGCAGCGCGGTGTTCGTCCAGGTCGAGATCACCGAGCGGCCCGCCCCGCCGGCCTGGGCCGACGTCCCGGCCACCTGGGTGCCCGGCGACGGCGACCGCCTCTGGTTCCGTACCCCCGAGGTGCTGGCCACGATGCGGCCGATCAGCGACGGCACCGCGCTGACGGTGAGTCGCGCCGGGGCGGCGTTCCTGCGCGACGCGAGCTACCCGGTGCAGGTCGTCGACGACGGCGCCCTGGCGACCACCGTGCAGTCCGGCATCCCCGACGTGGCCCGCCGGGGGAGCAACCTCAGGGTCTGGCGGCTCTGGGGCGGCCAGCGGGCACTCGACGCGGTACAGCCCGGCGCGACCGGCCTGACCGCGACCAGTTCCTCGTGGCTGGGCCGGCCCGCCTACGCCCAGGGGGTCCGGCCCGCCCTGCGGCTCACCCGGCTGACCCCGATCGGTGAGCTGCCCGAATCGGCACTGCTGCGCGCGGCGGCCGCGGTCACCACCGGCCAGTCGGTGCAGTCCGCCTCCGACCGGGGTGGCTTCCTCGCGGTGCTGATCGGCCGGGCATTCGGCCTGTTCCGGCTCTCCGCCGGACCGACCCTCTCGGTCGTCGACCGCCGGGCGCAGGCCGTCGCACCGCAGGTCGAGACCACCGCCGGGCAGGAGACGGGCGACCACGTCCTGAGGCTCTACCTGGCCGAGTACACCGGCACGGTGCAGTGGAGCATGCACCGGTCGGTCACCCGGTCGCTGGCACACCGGGGGCTGCGGCGCGGGTCGCAGCCGGTGTCGGTGCGGACGCTGCTGGTCATGCCGCAACAGCACGTGGCGGCGCTCGCCGGGGTCACCCCGTCGGCGCGGCCCGACCGCGACCTGGTCGCCCTGCTCGCCGGCACCGTCGAGGACGACCCGGCCGACCCGCGTACCCTGCCCGACTACCTGTGGCAGGGTGACCGGCTGCGGATCGGACGCGGCTTCCTGCACGGCGGGGACCTGGTCGCCGGCCTGGTCGCCGACCGGCTGCGGCGACTGCTCGACGACGACCGCAACGCGGTGTACCGGCAGTACCTGCCCGACTGGGACAACCCGCGGGTGCAGACCGACCGGATCCGGCGGGCCCTGGACCGGCTCGGCAACGAGGAACGCCTCGCGGCGCAGAACAGCCCGAGCCGCTACTCGGCACGCCTGTTGGCCACCGCCGACGGGGAACTGCTGATCGAGCTGCGGGTGCGGGACATCTTCTCCGGCCGCACGCTGGAGGTGCGGATCGGGGTCCGGCGTCGCCACCCGGACACCGCCCCCCGGTACCTCGGCCGGCGGGGCACCCACCCGGACCCGGTCACCGCCGACCTCCCCGAGCCCAGCGACAGCGGGTCGAGCGAGTCGGAGGACGACGAGCCGACGGTGAAGCTGCGCACCAGCCAGGGCCGGGCGCAGGCGGCGACGAACCGGGCCGTCCGCAGCGTCGCGTCGGGCGTGCAGGCGGGCGCGTCGGTGGGCAGCGACGCGCTCGGTGGCGCCGCCGGCATCGGCCTGCGGCTCCAGGGCGTCTGGCGGGACGTCATCGAGGTGACCCAGGGCAGCCAGGCCGGCGTCGTCGGCATCGGCGGCGGCGCGGTCGCCGTGTTCGCCGACGACGTCCGGTTGGAACTGTCGGCGTCGGTCATCGTCGAGTACCGCGGGTTCCTCGCCGACACCTGGCGGTGGCTGGCCGACCACCCCGTGCAGGCGCAGCCACTGCGCTTCGCCGGCGACGCCACCATCGACCTCGAACTCGGTTTCTCGGTGCCGTTCACCCAGACCATCGCGGTCGGGCAGCCGCAGCCGGTCGTGCTGCCCACGCCGGTCGGCGAACCGAGTGCGGGCATCGTACTGCGCGAGGCGCTCGGTGAACTCCTGCCCGCAGCCGTGACCCCGACGCGGCAACGGCTACGCAACCTCGGGGCGGCGTTGGCCCAGCACACCGTCACCCACCACATCCACGGCCTGCCCGAGCTGCGCGAGCAGCTGCTGGACGCGTTGCGGGGCGCCACCGCGGACTACATGGACGCCGGGCACCTGCCGTCCGGCACCGGCGGTCGTCGGCGGGGCACGGCGTTCAGCGGCGACATCCCCGGCACCCCCCTGCACCAGTGGCTCAACGCCTTCGTCGACCAGGGCCACCTGGCGGCGCTGCTGGCCCCGGCGACCCAGCAACCCCAGCCGGTGCACGCCCCCAGCGTGGTCGTCGGCGACGACGTGCCGGTCACGGTCTTCGTCTTCGCCGAGGTGATCGGCCACGACCAGACGCCGTCCGGCGCGGTCACCGGCGACGGGTACGAGAGCGCGGTCGCCGGGTACGCGGTCCGCCGCTCGGCCGCGGACCGGGGTGGACAGTTCCGGCTGGAGGTCGGCGGGGGCGGCGCGGCGTGGCGGGCGGCCGAGCCCAGCGCCCCCGCCCAGCCCGGTGACGCGGGCGGGGAAACGCCTGGCGGTCAGGCACCCGCCCCGAACCCCACCCAACCGGCTGCCCGCACCCCCACTCAGCCGCCCGCGACCCTGGCGCTGCGGCTGTTCGGCCGGCGGCAGATCGAGTGGACCAACGGCGAGACGGTCCTCGCCGTCGCCGAGGTCGAGCGGACCGTCAAGCACTCCGAGTCCCGGACCGTCCTGCTGGGTGTGCACGGTCGACTGCGGGTCCACCTCGCCGTGGTGCTCACCGAACCGAAGTGGGTGCTGCCCGACCGGTCCTTCACCCGCTACCGGCAGGTGGGCGACGTGTCCCTGCTGGGTCAGATATCGGCCGAGGAGTACCGGCGGGCCCTCGGCCCGACCCCCGAGGGCTGGCGGCTACCGCGCGAGGTCACCCCGCCGGCGGCGCAGGTGATGCACCAGACCAGCCGGCTGGTGGACGTCCCGGCCATCGGTCAGGCCATGCTGGGCTGGCTGCGTGCGCTGCGCCTCGGCGGCGACGAGGGAATGGAACTGGTCGGCCACGACCGGAACACCGGCATGAACATCAGCACCGTCCTGCACCACACCGACCCGGTCACCGTCGCCGCGCAGCTGGGCGACCTCTTCGACGGTGGCCTGAGCTTCGTGCTGCGCTACCCGGGGCTGCTCAGCCGTCCGGCGGTGCAGATCATCGTCCGGGCGGTACCGGCCACCGACCCGCCACAGGTGGGTCAGCTGCGGGCGGGCACCAGCAACCTGGAGTTGAGCACCGTCAGCGAGGTCGGCGGCGGACGCCAGTCGGGCGAGGCCGTCACCGACGAGATGGTCCCGGTGGCACACGTCGGCGAGCGGGCGGCGCTCAACGCGCTCGGGGTGCTGGGGCGTACCGCCGCCGGCCGCTCCAGCGACGTCACCCTCGGCCGGGCGGTCAGCGCCGTCGAGACCCCCGGCCCCTGGCTGCCGGTCGACTACGGGCCACAACGGCTGGTCTTCACCGCCCACCGTCGCCGGCAGGAGATCGGCCGGCACGAGATAACCGTGCCGCTGCGCACCGAGACCGCCGCCGAACACCTCAACCTCACCTACCGGCCGGCCGGCCCGGCCACCGTGCTGCCCGACCCGGCCGCGGTGACCGACGCCCCGTTGACCGTGGGCGGGACGGACGGGCCGCTGCGGCTGGTGCCGATCCCGGCCGACAACTGGCTGGCCTGGCGGGCCGACGCCGTGCCGGTGCCCGACGGGTATGCGGCGCTCGGCTTCAACGGAGCCGCCGCCCTGCAGGCCACCGCGATGCGGGCGCTGCGGATCGTCGGCACCGGACCGACGGTCGGGATGCCCGGAACGACCCTCAACTACCAGCTGATGACCCTGCTGGGACGGACCCACCTGTGGGCCGCCACCCCGCACCGGATGGCCGGTCCCTACGAGATCACCCTCGCCGACGGGTACCGGCTCGTCCTGCACACCCGGGTCACCGCGGTACGGCTGGACACCGTGCTCGTGCCCGCCGAGGGGAACTCCGGTGTCGGTGGGGCCGGCCGGCACGGCGACGCCCGGCTGGTGGCCCGCGCCGACGCCGCCCTGCCGGACACCCTCGGCACCTCGGTCGGGGTCGTGCCGGCGCTCGGGGTCTCCGTGCCGGGCAACTCCAGCCACCAGGAGGCCGCCGCGCACCGGACCGACGTGCTGCGGCTGGGGCTGGACGACGAGGGCGCGCGGGCGAAGGTGTGGTGGACCACCGAGACGATCGTCGTCGCCGAACACACCGACCTCACCGGCACCCGCCGTACCGCCGTGCAGGTGACCATGCCCGACTCGCAGCCGGTGCTGGTCGATCAGGCCGAGGCCCTGGACCACCTGCTTGCCGGTGACGCACCCGGGAGCGCGCCCGTCGACCGGGTGGTCGTGGCCGGGCTCCTGGAGCAGGCGGTCCACGCCGCGAAGCAGGCGCAGAAGGCGCTGAAGTCCTGGCGGGAGCTGGAACGGATCGCCCTGGTCGCGGAGTTCCCCGGGGACGCCGGCACCACCGCCGACACGGTCGCCAGGGCGGCCGCCGCGAACGCGGCGGAACGGGCCGAGGCGGAGGCGTCGGCCCGTCGCCGCTGGTGGGAGGCCCGAGCCGAGGTCGAACGGCTGGTGGCGTTGGCCGCCGGCCACCTTGGCCGGAGTTCCGCAGCCGACCCGGTCCTGCTTCCCCCGACCGACGGCACCGATCCGACGCCGCCCGGTGGACGACCCGCCCCGCCGACGGTCGACCCGGTTGACCCGGTTGACCCGGTTGACCCGGTCGAGTCGGTCGAGCCGGTTGCTCCCGTCGAGCCGGTTGCTCCCGTCGAGCCGGTTGCCCCCGTCGAGCCGGTTGCCCCCGTCGACCCGGTCGTCGACGACCGGGCGCCGGCCGGGGCGGTCGTAGCGGCAGCCCCGGCCGGGCCGTCACCGTCACCGTCACCGTCGATGGTCCGTGCGGTCAGCGACAACCAGTTCACCGCGCTTCCTCCCCCCGCCGCCGGGGAGGTCGTCGACGTCAACCGCAACGGCCTCTGCCTGCTCGAATCCGTGGTCGTCAGCGCGTTGCCCGAGGTGCGCGGCCTGCTGCCCGACGGGTACCACGGGCAGCTCGACGCGATCCAGGCCTGGCGGGACGCCCGTGGGCCCGTCGAGGTGACCCTGCCCTCCCGCCTGCGCCCCCTGGTCCTCCGGGTCGCCGACGGCCTGCGCGCCCAGATCCATGCCCTGCTCGTCGACGGCCGGCTCGCCGAGGTGGAACAGGTGATCGCCGACGGTGGACTGCTGGGCCGGGGTGTCAGGGCACAGCGGCGGGTACGCGTCCAACTCGCGCGGACCGTCAACAGGTGGCAGGCGGACTGGGCGGCCGACACCGGCGACTACCTCGTCCTGTTGGTCGGAGCGGCGCTGCGCCGGCCGGTGGTGCTGGCCACCCCCGTCCCGTCGGCCCGCCCGACCGCCGACCCGACCGCCGGCTCCCGGTCCGCCGACGACGCGCAGGCGGCGGTCCGTGATCAGGCGGCCGACGACGCGCAGGCGAACGTCGGCAGCTGGTCGATCCGGACGGTCTACAACCCGCGCTTCGACGGTGCCGAGGCCCGGATCAGCGAGGGACCGGTGCTGCTCTACCTGGCGAACGGCCACTACCGGGCGTGGCTCCCGGAACCGGACGTGCTCGATCGGGCCCGGGCCCGGGAGGAGGCGCTCGAACTGCCCCGCCCGACGGCCGGCCTCTGGCGCGAGAGCACCGATCCGGCGACCCTGCGACCCACGACGACCGGGAGCGATCCCGGGTACGGCGCTGCGGACAGCGACGCCGTGCTCAGCGACGCCGTGCTCAGCGACGCGGACAGTGACGCCGAGAGCGGTGCCGGATCCGACGGTGCCGTCCTCGGCCATCCGGGCGGTCATGCCGGCGCGCCGCGGCGGACCGGCCGGGGACGGCACCCGTTGACGCTGGCGGGGTTGGAGACGGCCGTGCAGGAGACCCAGGACGTGCAGGCTGCCGTCCGTCCGGCCGGCTCGGTGACGGATTGGCGTCCGCCCGAGGATCCGTTGTCGTGTCTGGCTCTGGCCCGCCGGTTCGCGGTCGTCCTGCATCCGGGCATCGACGGGTTCGTCCGGCCGGGCCTGCGGGTCGGTCGGACCCGGGACGACGCTGCGATCGGCACCCGGTGGGCCGGCGACTTCGCCGGTGACCGGTCCGACTGGGCGGTGGTGGATTCCTGGGCGCAGGTCGAGCGGGCGCTCGTCGCCGCCGTGCCCGGAACCGCCGTCTTCGTCCTGCTGGAACGTCCGGGCAGTGCCCCCGGGCACGCCTTCGCGGGGTACCGGTTGGACCGGGAGACCGATCCGGTGCGGTGGGTGCAGTTCGGCGGTGACCGGGGCGCGGTGCTGCTGCCCGGGGCCGCGGCGGACAACCGGCTGCCCCGGCTCAACGCCCTCGGCCCGGAGGTCGCCGCCCGTGCGGTCCTGGTGGATCCCGAGGGCACTGTCGATCCGGCGGCGCTCGTCGACACCGGGACGTTCGCGCCCGTCGCCTCGACCTCGGTGGCGCGGGCGATCGTGGACGCGCCGGTGAACCGGACCTTCCTGGGCCATGGCACGGAGTTCGAGTTCTTCGAGATGCTCGACCTCAGCGCGGCCGCCGACATGTTCACGGACGCCACCGCCGAGACGCTGCCCGATCTGGCCCGGACGAAAGCGCTCGCCAGGGACCCCAAGGGAACGACAGTCATCGAGGTAGAGACCAAGACCTACTTCCGCGACAGCGGCGACGGCCAGCTCTACCGGCGACCGGGCCCGAAGCGGACCAAGGAGGCCGTCGCCATCCTGGAGGTCATCGTCGGCGTCGTACCCGACACCGACGCCGAGATGGACGCCCACCACGGCGGCGAGTCGTTGTATCCGGCGATGACCGCGTTGGGTCAGGCCCTGTCGGCGCTCACCGGGCCCGTCCCGTTCGCCCAGCTCCTGGGCACGGTGCAGGCCGCCGGCCACCTCCCCCAGGTGGCGCTGACACCGCTCGGTCACAAGGCGAACGTCGGCCCGCGCCCGTCGGACAGCGAGCCCGGCGCCCGGGTGCACCACAGCATCGGGGTCCCGCTCGCCGGTGCCCACTCGTTCCTGACCTACGTCGCCCGGCACACCTGGCGCAGCCCGACGAGTGTGTCCCCCTCCTACGCCCGCCCCCACCTGGAGGACGCGTTGTCCTTCGCCGACACCGTGGCCGACCACTTCGCCGACGGGGGCGGCAACCCCCGGGACGTCGCGGAGCTACGCGGCTTCGCCACCGTGCTGTACTCCAACACCGCGGGCGTCGCCGGAGCCTGGCTCCACCGGGGTCTGGTCAAGGAGAACGTCGCGGCGTTGTCCCGGCAGGACATGCGGACGCTGCTCGACGCGTTGTCCCCGGCGGCACAGGCCTATTTCCAGGCCAACTTCACGGAGATCGCGCAGTTGTTCCGCGGGATCTTCACGGACCGGTTCCCGGATCTCGAAGAGCGCTTCGAGCTGAGGACCGGGGTCAAGCTGGTCGGTGACTTCCTCCAGAACGTCGCCTTCGTCGACGAGAAGAACAACAACAAGCAACATTCGATCATCGACTACCTCCGCGGAGACGTGCGGCAGCATCTCGGGTACGGCGGAATGACCGTGATCAACGGTTTCGACACGTCCAACGGTGCGCTGCCGCTGATGGTGCTGGAGGTCCGGTACTTCGGCGCGCAGCACGTCGACGGCGCCACCGCCCAGGTGGAGGCAGCCGTGCTGCGCCGGGAGGCCGGGGCGGCCTTCGACGAGGCGTTGCAGGTCACCGGCATAGCGGTGGAGCGTCCGGGGGGCCTCCAGCTGGCCCTGCCCGACCGGGACCTCTGGCCGATGTGGCGGCACGCCGGCCCGCCCGGCCTGCTCACCGTCGAGTTGCCGCTGTACGCGCTGAACTGGTCGCTACGCCCCCTGTTGCCGGTCTCCGACGAGGTGACCGCGATCCGGGTCGTCCAGCACGTGGGCCTTCCCGAGCACTACGTCTTCCTGCAACGCCTCGCGGACCTCACCGGCCGGCCCGTCTACGCGTTGGCGGGGGAGGCGATGCCGAGGTGGGATCCGGATGCGGGGGAGCTGCGGGTCGACTGGCCCGACGGCACGCGGCCCTGGCTGGAGTTCCTGCCGGCGCTGTACGACGCCGACAGCGACCGGGGGGTCCGGCGGGGTGTCGACCCCGACGGGGTGCTCGTCCCGCTGGACGACCGGGTCGACCTGCTGGAGCCGACGACGGTCCGCCTGAACCTGTACCCGCCGGACGTGGCGCATGTCCTGCCGCCCCTCTTCGGCACCGAGGACCCCGACGTGCTCGACCTGGTGCCCCTGATCCGGGCGTCCGGCAGCCGCCAGCTGGTCTTCGCCGGTCCCGACGCGCCGACGTACCTGCCCGGCTGGGCGACGGCCGTCGTCGAGACGGTCATCGCCCAGTTGACACCGGTCGAGGGTCTCGTGCTCGTCGGGCACCCGCTGCCGCACTCGGCGGCGCAGACCCTGGTCGACGTGCTCGGACAGGCGGTGGCCGAGCAGCCGGGACTTCTCGTCACACCGGTGGTCCTGACCCACGGGGCGGACATCGACATCACGACGCGCGCCGGCGCGGCCCGGATGGTGTCCACCGACGACGGCCTCGGCGGATGGCGGGTGTTCCGGCCGGACCAGAAGGGCAGCATGAGTGCCGTCCCCGCCGACCTGCGCGCGGTGATCACCGCCCCGCCCCCGGACCAGCAGCCTGGCACTGCGGACCCATTGGGGCCCGACGGGGCGGAGCCGGCCCCGCCCCGCCCCGAACCCGGCACGGTGCCGCGCGGGGAGGACGAGCCGTTGGAGTGGACGATCCGGCGCGCGATGGCACAGGTCGCGGTCCGCGAGCACCACTGGGTCGACCCGGTCAGCCGGCCCGGACCCGCCCGGGACGACCGCTACGAGGTCGTGTCGCGGTTCGAGGCCCGCCGGTTCCAGTACGGCGGTCAGCCGGTGACCGACCTGACCGTGCGGGTGTGGCTCGACGACGATACCGGTCGGGCGATGTTCGCCGCCCTCGAACGGGAGGTGCACCGGGTGTTCAACACCAGCGCCGACGCGACGGCGTACCGGCTGCCCAACCGGTTCGGCGACCTGCTGCACGTGACCGTGGAGCGGGCCGCCGCCCCGCACGACGCCCACCTGCGGGTGCAGGTGATCGACGAGGGGCCCATCGACCAGTTCCACTGGCGTCGCGACGCCGCAGAGGAGGACCTGGTACACGAGTTCGCCCACCAGCTCGGCCTGCGCGAGGAGTACCGCGACGCCACCGCACCGCACCGCCCGCACGTGCCGGGCAGCCTGCTCGGCGACCTCGCGGGTCGTCCCACCGACGCCCTGTCCAACGAGGAACGGGCGGCGCTGTCCGACGAGGAGAAGGCCCAACTACGGGGCATGCGGTGGGCCGGGCTGCGCTCGCGGCACCTCCACCTGCTGGCGGCGCTGGTCGGCGAACCGGACGCCGACGGGGAGTACCGGGCGGTGGACCCGGTGCTCCGACCGATCGGTGTCGCGCCCTTCGCACCGCAGAGCACGACGGGCCAGCCGGGGCAGCAGCCTCCGGCAGCCGATCCGACGGTGCCACCGGTCAGGGCGGCCCAGCTGGAACGCACCTGGCGCACCCGGCCCGAGCGCCTCGACGTCGAGGCCCCGGTCCGGATCGCCGCGGACCACGCCGTCCGGGCGGTTCTCGACCGGGTGGAGCTGCTCCGCCGGCCGTGGGACCTGGAACTGCTCGGCGACACCCCGCCGACGACGGCCGTTGGGGGCCACCAGCGGCTCACCCCGGCTGAACCGGTAGCTGACTGGGCGGTGATGACCGTACCGGCCCGCGACGCGATCGCCCGGCGGGCCGCGCTGGTCACCTCCTGGTTGGCCGGCCTGCCGCAGCCGGCGACAGCCGGCACGGCGGTGGAGTTCGGTCTGGTGCTGGGCGTGCCCCCGGAGCTGCTCGCCGATTCCCGGGACAACGCCGTGGCCCGCGTCCTCGCCGACGCCGCCGCCGACTTCCTCCGGGGCCAGCTCGACGCCCGGCTCCCCGTCGGGATGCTCCCGGTACGGGTCCTCGTCGAGGTCACCGCCTTCGACGGGGTCGTCGACGGGGTCCGTGAGCAGATCCGGATGCAGATCGAGCTGTCCCTGCGCCGGGTGCTCCCCGGCCCGGTGTACGCCGACGTCCCGACGTCCGGCAGCGCGGTCGGCGGAGTCCACGACGGTCGGGACCTCCGCGACGACGTGCTGCTGCGCGTCACCGAGGCGCGGCAGGCCCTCGAAGGGCTGCCCGCCGGGGAACCGGAGACCGCGGCGGCGGTCGTCGTCCACCAGCTCGGCAGCGTCCTGGTCCGGCTGCTGCCGGTGCTCGTCACGCCGGCCCTGGCCGCCCCGTTCGCGGCCCACGCCGCCCAGGTGCGTGGCGTGCTGGACGACTTCCGGTGGCTGGTGGGCCGGTGGGCGCAGCAGTGGCGCACCGGCGACGTCGAGGTCGCCGGGCTGGTCAGCCGCGCGACCGGGACGCTCGACGTGATCGTCGACCTGACGCCGCTGATCGAGCTGGCCCCGGCCGCCCACCGCGACCTCGACCTGACGCCGCTGGTCGACGGCGACCAGGCGGACGACACGGACCACGTCGCGGCGCTGGCCCGGTTCCGTGCCGAGCTGACCCGGCTGCGCGACGCCACCGGGATCGCGCTGGACGGGCCGATCATGCAGGTCTACGGCTGGCAACTGCTGACCCAGGCACTCGGGGCGCTGTGGTTCGGCGTGACCGGGGGCCCCGGACCGGTCGCGGATTCACGCGCCCTCGGGGCTGCCGCTGCGGCGCTCGACGCGTACCACGAGGTGGTCGGCGGGCTCGGTGCCGGCACCGCCGATCTCGCGGCGATCGACCGGGCCGCCGGGGCGGTCGGGGTGCTGGCCGGCTGGCTGCGTCCCCAGCCCGACCAGGCGGCGACAGACCGGGAGCTCGCCCGGCTCGACGACGCGCTGACGGTGGTGGGTCTGCGCACCGACGCGCAGCTCGACCGGCTCGCCCTGGACACCCGGGAGGCGATGCTCGACGGGCTGCTCGACGCGGCGACCGCCGCCCTGGACACGTTCCGGATCAGCCGCGACCCCGGCCGTGGCGCTCTCGCCGGGATCCCCGGGGCGCCGGGCCCGCTCGCCGACTGGATGACGCTGCTGCGCACCCTGCAGCAGATGAGCGCCCTCTGGAACGGCGGGGAGCCGGACCGGCCCCGGCTGCGTGCCATGCACGGCCTCGCCGGACAGGTCCGCGCCGGCATCGCGGCCGGTCGGGCCGACTTCGTCCGACTGGCCAACCGGGAGGCTCCCGGTGGCGACCCGCGTGCGGTGTCGGACCGGGTGCTCGACGCGCCGGCTGCCGGGGCCCGCCGCCCGGCCACCCCGGTCCGGTCTGCCACGGGCGTGACCGGACCCGGGACGGTCCGGCCGGGCCCCGGTCAGGTCCTGCTGCACCTGGTCGTCGAGGTGCCCCGGGGGCAGCAGAGCGGGGCTGCGGAGGCGGTGTCGACCGACCTGTACCAGGACCCGGCCACCGGACGGGTACATCTCACGACCGGTGACCCGTACGCCCCCGTCGCCGTGTTCACCCGGCCGGAGACCGCATACGGGGTGGCCCGGGGGATGGCCGACCACCTCGCGCAGGTGGGTCTGCCCTCCGGCGACGGCCCGGTGGTACGCCGGTTCGTGGTCGACGCCGACGCGTTCACCGCCCCGGACGACGCGCAGGTGTACGTCTTTCCGGCCCGTGACTTCGTGGCCCTGGTCGGCCGGGCCGAACCCGGCTCGCTGGACAGCTACGCGACCGACCCGGAGACGGTCGACGACACCACCCGTGCCCTGGATGCGCTCGCCGCCGCCGACACCCCGGTCATCACCGTCGACGAGGCCAGCCGGATGCTGCCGACGCGGGAGCCGAACGCCCGACACCGACCGCGCCCGGAGCCGGCCCCGGTCGCCACCGCCGACCGACCCGCCGGCACCGCCGTCCCCCCGGTCGCCCACCGGGACGCCGGTCCGGCTACTGCCGTCCCGCCGGGCACGGTGCCGGCCGGTCCGGTCCCGTCGGGCACGGTGGTGCCCTCGGGCGCGGTCCTGGTGGGGATGGTCCTGGCGGGGGTGGCCCTGCCGGACACCGTCGTCGTGCCGGGTCTCGGTGACATCCTGGTCACCGGACTCCCCGGACTGCCGGTGTACCCGCCCGGCGCGCCGTCGACCACACCCGCCCCGGTACCGGACCGCCCCGGCAGCCCGCCACGCCGCCGACGGCGCACCCCGCGACCGGCGGCCGATCGGGGGTGAACCGGCACGCCCCGGGGGCCGTTGTGGGGGCATGACCACGACGACCGGGCCGACCACCGATCGGCGTACCGCCGTGCACCGGCTGCTGCTGCGCCTCGCCGGGCAGGCCCCGGACGAGGTGGTCAGCGCGGCCCGGCAGTGGCTCGCGGCGGATCAGCTGGCCGAGGTGGCCCAGGCGGTGGCGTTCACCTGCCTGACCGGGGGCGTCGGGCTCACCGCACCCGAGCAGGTACTGCTCGCCGGGCTCCTGGCCGACGCCGGCACGGACGACGACGTGCTCGCCGGGCTGTCCACCGGCGAAGCCCCGCCGGTGGCGTACGGGATGGCCCCGGTGGGCCCACAGGTGCTGGCCGGGGCCGGCGGGCGAATGCCGTACAGCATGGACCTGACCGTGGGTGGGGACGGCCCGGGCGGGCCCGACGACCTCGACCGGGCCGCCATCGCCGCGGTGGCTGCCGCACCCGGGCCGGTGGGGCTCTGGCGGGCCTGGCGGTACCCGGCCGCGGACACGCCGTATCCGGTGCCGAAGCGGCTCTACCTCGTGCAGGGCGCGGAGCCGGTCGCCCTCGCCGCCCGGATCGGGTCCACATTGGAAGCGGCCGGGGAACGGCATCCGCTGGTGGAGGCGTTCGGTGAGCCGGTGGAGCTGCCGGAGTACCAGCGGCGGGCGTTGGCCTACTCGGCGCTGCTCTGGGCGGACCGCCCCGCCGGGCCGCTGCGGACGGCCACCCCACCGGACCCCGCCGACCCACCCGGCACCCTCGGCGACGACGAGGCGGAACGGGTCGTCGCCTACCTCGGCGCGGGGGTGCCGCTGCTGACCAGCCCGCACCGGTCGGCTGACGGCTTCGATCCGGCGTCGGCCGCCGACCCGGTGCCCACGGGTGTCCGGGGCGACGGGCGGTGGCTGTGGTCGGAGGCGGTCACCTACTACGCCGACCAGTACGGGTTCGCCCCCGAACCGGACCTGCTCGCGGCGATCCGGGCCGCCGACTACACGGCCCCGACCCTCGACGCGGTGGCGGTGCACCGTTCGCTGTCGTACCTCTTCTCGGCGATCTGCGACCCCGACCGGACCGGGGTGAACCATCACGGCGGACCCCCCGTTGTGGAGGCATGAGCGTGCCGTCGGCGATGCACCGGCTCCTGCTGCGGATCGCCGGGCAGGCCCCCGCCGCGCTGCTCGGCACCGCCCGCGCCCGGCTGGCCGACGGTGCGGTGACCGAGGTGGCCCGGATGGTGGCCTTCGCCGCCGTCGCCCGGCAGATCCGGCTGACCGACCCCGACGTGCTGCTGCTCAGCGGGGTGCTCGTCGCCGCCGGTGCGCCCGACGACCTGCTCGCCGACCTGCCCCGCGCCGGGGACGACCGCACCCCGCCCTACCTCTGGACACCCGACCCGCCCACCGACCCCGGCCAGCCCGGCAACGGTCACACCGCCGGGCCGACCGGGTCGGCCAGCTCCGCTGTGCACCCGCCCGTCGGGGACGTCGCGTCCGACGGCGTGGACGAGGTCGACCGGGCCGCCGTCGGCGCCCTCGGTGGCGGGGCGGCACAGCCCGCCGGGCTGTGGCGGGTCTGGCGACGCCCGGCGTCGGCCACGCCGTACCCGTCGGCCACCCGGGTCTATCTGGTTCAGGCCCGTACCGGGGCGGTCGCGCTCACCGCGCGGCTCCAGGCCGCCCTGGCGGCGGTGGGCGAGACCGAACCGCTGGTCGAGGTCTTCGGGCACCTCGCCGGGCTGCCGGCGTACCACCGGCGGGCGCTCGCGGGGGCCGTCCTGCTCTGGGCCGCACGACCGGCCGAGCGGGTACGCGTCGCGGCGACCTTCGACACCCTCGACGCGACCGGGAACCCGACGTTCGGCCCCGACCGGGCCCGACTGTCGACCGCGGAGGCGAACCGGGTCGCCGGCTACCTCGCCGCCGGGTTCCCCCTGCTGACCGGCCCGGCCGGGGTGCCCGACGTGGTCACCCCGGGCCGCACGGTGCCGGTGGACCTGCTCGGCGACGGCCGGTGGATCTGGTCCGCCGCCACCGCGCACTACCTCACCCGGTACCGGATCGCCCCGGACGAGGGCCTGCTGGCGGCGATCCGGGCGGCCGGCTACGCGCCCCCCGACGTGGACGCGGTGGCGGTGCACCGGTCCCGGGCGGCGCTGGTCGAGGCCACCGGCGGGGTCCGACGGCGGGCTGACCGACGATGACCGACCCGCCCGACCCCGTACACGCCGCCGTCGTCGGTGCCGTGCTCCTCGTCCACGCCGCCACGGAGCCGTACGCCGCCCTGGCCGGGGTGGCCGCCCGGCTGCCGGCCGACCCGGACCGTACCGTGGTGCTCTGCTCGGCGGCCGTGTCGGCCCGCCCGGACCTGTTCGCTCTCCTGGCCGACCTGCTGCCCCGTCAGCTCGGCGGGTCGGCCGCCGGGTTCCGGCTGGTCCCGCTCGGCGGATACGCCGACCCGGTGGCGGTGCCGGACCTGGCGGCCGGCCTCGCCACGGATCTCGGGATCGACGGGGCGGTGCCGCTGGACGCCCCGGCCGTGTCCACCCGGGGGGTGCCGGCGGCCCGCCGGTGGATCGTCGCCGACGGCGGATCGGCCCGACCGGAGCACCCGCCCGCCGCCTGGTGCCCGCCGCCTGCCGGGTCGTCCCGGCCGGTCGGCGGCCCCGAGGGCTGGCTGGTCGCCCCGGTCGGCGACGGCTACACGTGGCTGCCCGCCGCCTGGCCGCCGCCCGCCGGGCCGCGCCGCCCCGGTGCCCCCGAACCCGCCCCGCCTGCCGTGCCCGCGCTGTCCGCTGAACCCACCCTGCCCGCCCGGTCCGTCGGGCCTGTCCGGTCCGTTGCGGACGCGGGACGGCCGGAACCGGCGGGTGGTGGCGGTCCGGGTGCTCCCGGCGGGCAGTCGGCCGGTGACCGGGGCTGCCCGCCGGGACGACCGGTCCCCGGTGGCTGGTCCTTCCTGCCCGACCCCGTCGGCCCGCCGACCGTCGGCACGCCGGTGGGGCGGGACGACGTCGCGGACCCGGGCCGGCAGGCTCCGGTGCCGCTCGACGTCTACCTGGTCGAGGTGGCGCTCGGTGCGGGCGGCTTCCAGGTGGACGGGCGGCCGGTGCCACCCGGGGTGCTCGCCGGTCACCTGGCTGCCCTGCGGCGTACCGGGCGACCCGTGGTGCTCTGCGGGGACGCACCGTACCCGGCCACGGCCGGGATGCTGTTCGGGGCTCTCGCCGACGCCCTCGGCGCTCCGGTCGTCGCCGGTGACGCCCGGGTCGAGGTCACCGCGACGGGGCTGCTGACCACCACGGGAACGTTCCGCCGGTGGCGTCCCCGGCCGGCGGCGGGCACCGCCCGCACGGTGACCGACCTCGGCCCGGTGCTCCCCGCCCCGGCGGACCTGCCCGCCGCGTCCCCCACGCCACCCGTCGCGCCCGCCACCTCCGAACCACCTGACGACGCGTCGGCCATGACCGGTGCCGCGCCGGCCACGACCGGCACCGCGCCCGCCATGACCCGTGCCGGGCCCGTCGTGACCGCCGCCCGCCGGGCCGGGCCGGCCGCCGTGCCGTCGGACGGTTCCGGTACGGCCCGCGACACCCCGGGGGTGCTCCTGGTCGGTGTGTCCGCGTCGGCCGTCGACCCGGCAGCCGTGCCGGTGGACTGTGTGGACCGGTGGCAGCGGATCGCCGCTCCCCGGCTCGACCTGCTGCGGGTCGCGTCGCCGGAGGTGACCGGGGAGGGTCGTCCGCAGGCCCCGCAGCCGACGGACGCGCCCCCGCCCGGCCCGGAGAGCCCGACCCCCGGCCCGACCGTGCCACCCGTCGCAGCTCCCGACCAACCGGCCCCGGCACTCGGCCGTCCGGACATCCCGGTCGGGACGCCCGACGCGGTGCCGGGCCGACCGGAACCGGCACCCGGCCCGGTGGCCGGCGGCCCCGGCGTGCCGCCGGCCGTCGTCCCCGGACCGCGGCCGGCCCCGCCGGGCCCGACGCGGGTCCCGGTGACGTTCCGGCTGGACGGGAGTGCGCCCACCGCCGGGGACCGGACGGCGCTGCGGCGGATCCTCGCCGGCCGCTACGACTCGTACACGCAGGTGGTGACCCGGACCCTGGCGGAGGAACCCGGCCTGCGGGTGGCCGCGGTGAGCGCGCCGGACCTGCCGGCGGGCCTGGTCGCCGTCCGCGCCTACTGCGTCGGGGAACGGGAGACGGTGAACGCGGTCCTGCGGGGCGACGCCGTGCCGGCCGACGATGCGGCGGTGCTGGCCCGCTGGGTGGGCTACGGGCTGCGTCGCCTGCCGGTGGTCTTCGGTCCGGTCTTCCGCGCCGCGGCCGTCGCACCACCGGGCGGCTACCCGCCCGGCACACTGCTGGTGGAGCCGGCCTTCCTCGACGTCGACCCGACGTCCGCGCCGGTGCCGGACGCCGGGGTGCAGTTCGTGATCTGGTCCGTCGGCGCCCGCCGGCTGGGTGGACTCGGCACGGCCGGCACCGGGGCCCGCACCACATCCGCCGGCGTCCACACCGGACCCCGGACCGAGGGTACGGCGGTCTTCCCCGCCGGGACCTGTTTCCAGGTGTTGGCGGACGAGCCGGTGGGGGACCGCGAGCTGCGGCAGGTGTTCCTGCGGGAGTTGCCGGCCGGCCGACCGACCCCGGGTGGCGAGCAGACGCTGCAGCGGTTGCGGGCGGTCGCCGGGGTGGGGGACGTGCCGGGCGGCGGCACCCCGCCGTTGCCGGTGGGGGTCGGCGTCGACGGGGCGGGGCGGCTGTTCGTCCCGCCGTCGGGGTGATGCCGGTGGCGGGGCGGGCCGGTACGACGAAACCCGCCCACCGTCGGCCGGGCGGCGGCGCGCGGTTTGCGGTGGGCGGGGGATCAACCAGACGAGAGGGTGGTGAGGGGTGAACAGCACCGTGATGGCGGTCTCCCAGACGGAACCGGGGTGCCCGCCGACGATCGCCGGCGCGTTGGCCGTCGCCCCGTTCGGCGCCACCGTCGTCGTGCAGCCGGGGGTGTACCGGGAACAGCTCCAGCTCGGCGGCGACGTCACGCTGATCGCCGAGGAGGGGCCGGGCACGGTCACCATCGACGGGGGCGACGGGGTGGCGTTGCACGTCGGCGCGGGAGAGGTGACGCTGCACGGGATCGAGCTGCTCGGTGGCGGCGGGCACATGCCGGCCGTTCAGGTCGGCGGCGGTCGGTTGGACCTCACCCGGTGTGGCGTACGGGCCGGTGGTGTCGTCGCGGTGCACGTGCCCCGGGGGGAGCTGACCATGCGGGACTGCCGGGTGGGCAACCCCGCCGGGGCGGGTCTGCTGTTCGAACGCGCCGGCACCGGTGAGGTCGTCCGCACCACGGTCGCCGGGATCGGCACCGTGGCGGTGGCCGTCACCGGCGGCGACCCGGTGCTGCGCGGCTGCACGATCACCGACGTACGCGGCAGCGGGCTGTTGTGCACCGGCGGCGGCCGGGGGCTGGTGGAGCAGTGTGTGATCTCCGCCGTCGACGGCCCCGGCGTGGTGGTCGAGGACGGCACGATCCGGCTGGTCGACACCCGGATCGTGGACACCGGTGGCACCCCGGTGCTGGTGACCGGGGGCAGCCCCGAGCTGACCGGCTGCGAGATCCGCACGGCGACCGGCCCGGCGGTGCTGGTCGACGGGACGGCCGACCCGACGTTGCGCGACTGCGTCGTCGGGGCCGGCAGCGGGCACGGGCTGAGTGTCCAGGCCGCCGCCACCGGCAGCTACCTGGGGTTACGGGTCGAGGTGGAGACCGGGGCGGCGGTGGTGGTCAGCGGTACGGCGGCGCCCCGGATCGAGGGCGGCACGCTGACCGCCACCGACGGGGTCGGCCTGCTCTTCGCCGACGCGGCGACCGGCAGCGCCCGGGAGGTGACGATCGTCCGGGCCCGGTCCGGGCTGCTGGCCCGGGGCACCTCCCGGCCCGAGGTCGACGACCTGACCGTCACCGCGCCGACGCAGGAGGGGCTGCGGGTGGCGGAGTCGGCCCGGCTGCGGGCGCGCGGGGGAGCGGTGACCGACGCCGGGTCGGCCGGTGTGTCGGTGACCGACGGGGAGCTGACCGTGGAGGGCATGACCCTGCGCGACTGCGCCACCGGTCTCGTCGTGTCGGGCGGGCGGCTGCGGGCCACCGGCGTGGACGTGCTCGGCAGCCGGGGCGCCGGGCTGACCGCACAGCGCGGGGCGACGGTGCAGCTGCGGCGTAGCCGGGTGCGGGGTAGCGACGGGCCGGGGGTGTGGTTGGGCGGGGAGTCGCAGGGCGAGGTGACCGGGTGCGAGGTGTTCGGTAACACCGGCCCGGGGGTGCTGGTGCAGACGCGTCGGCCGGTGCGGCTGGTCGAGACAGAGCTGCGGGGCAACGGGGGCGGTCGGCTGCGTACCACGGTCGACGCCGCTGCGGTCGAACTCGTCGGTACCGACGGTGGGCAGACGCCGCCGGGCCCGGCGGCGGACGGGACCGGGGCGACGCCGGTGTGCCCGTCGTCGCCACCCGCGGCACGCCCCGATCCGACCGGCCCGGTGCGGGTCGCCGACCCCGCCCCGGTGGTGTCGGTGGCACCGCCCGCCGGTGCGCCCGCCGACGACCCGGCCGCGCCGTTGCTGGCCGAACTGGACGCGCTGGTCGGCCTGGCCGGGGTGAAGCGGGAGGTGGCGACCCTGGTCGGGCTGCACCGGATCGGCCGGCGGCGGGCCGCCGCCGGGCTGCCCGCCCCACCCATGTCCCGGCACATGATCTTCGCGGGTGCGCCGGGCACCGGGAAGACCACCGTGGCCCGGCTCTACGGCCGCATCCTGGCCGCCCTCGGTGTGTTGCCCGGCGGGCAACTGGTCGAGGTGGCCCGCGCCGACCTGGTCGCCGAACACATCGGCGGTACGGCGGTGAAGACCACCGAACGGTTCACCGAGGCGATCGGCGGGGTGCTGTTCATCGACGAGGCGTACACCCTGGCCCCGGTCGACGGTGGCGGATCGGGGCACGACTTCGGTCGGGAGGCGATCGACACCCTGGTCAAGCTGATGGAGGACCATCGCGACGAGGTGGTGGTGATCGTCGCCGGCTACTCGGCGCAGATGCGCACGTTCCTGGCGGCGAATCCGGGGCTGGCCTCCAGGTTCTCCAAGACCGTCGAGTTCGAGAGTTACACCTCCCCGGAGTTGGTGCAGATCGTCGAACGGCTGTGCAGCAGTCACCACTACGCCCTGGAGTACGACACCCGGATCGCCCTGGAGTCGTGGTTCGAGTCGATGCCGCGTACCGGGTCGTTCGGCAACGCCCGGGTGGCCCGGCAGACCTTCGAGGAGATGGTCAGCCGGCAGGCGTTCCGGCTGTCCGACAGCGGTGCCGCCTCGGGGGTGGAGCTGGCCCAGTTACTGCCGCAGGACCTCGACGAGACGGCGGGCCCGGCGGACGACGAACCACCGGCCGGCGCAGTGGACACGCTGCTGGCCCGGCTGCACGCCATGATCGGGCTGGATGCGGTGAAACAGGAGGTCGCCGACCTGACCGACCTGCTGGCCGCCGCCCGGACCCGGGTGCGGGCCGGCCTGCCGGCGCCCTCGGTCTCCCGGCACCTGGTCTTCTCGGGGCCGCCCGGCACCGGCAAGACGACGGTGGCCCGCCTCTACGGGCAACTGTTGACCGCGCTGGGGGTGCTGCGTGGCGGCCAGCTGGTCGAGGTGGCCCGCGCCGACCTGGTCGGTGAGTACGTCGGGCACACGGCGCAGCGCACCCGGGAGGCGTTCGAACGGGCCCGCGGTGGCGTGCTGTTCATCGACGAGGCGTACACGCTCGCACCGCCCGACGCCCGTAACGACTTCGGTCGGGAGGCGATCGACACCCTGGTCAAGCTGATGGAGGACCATCGTGACGAGGTGGTGGTGATCGTCGCCGGTTACGAAGCGGAGATCGAGCAGTTCCTCGCCGCGAACGCCGGCCTGGCCTCCCGGTTCTCCCGCCGGGTCCACTTCGCCCCGTACACCGCCGACGAGTTGGTGGCCATCTTCGAGGGGCTGGCCCGTTCCGGCGGGTACGACTGTCCGGGGGAGACGCTGGCCGCCCTGCGTCAGCACTTCGAGCAGGCCCCGCCCGGCCGGGCCCTCGGCAACGGCCGGTACGCCCGCCAGGTCCTCGACGAGGCGGTGACCCGGCAGGCCGGTCGGTTGCGCGGCCTGACCGGGCCGACCGTCGCGGATCTGCGGACCCTGTTGGCGGAGGACGTCACGCCGGTGGTGGCACATGCCTAGCCGGACCGGGTGGTGGGCGTGCTGACCGCCCGGCAGGTGGACCGTCCGGGCCGGGCCCGGCGGCGTCGCCGCAGACCGGGTGACATCAGCGACGGCATGCCCGGGGGCGCCCCGTATGCTCTCCTGGATCGACGTGGGACCGGAGGTGCGAGAGCGCTTGCGCAGCCGGTCACGCCGACGGTGAGCGTGCTGGGGAGGCACCGGTTGGCAGGTCTTTCTCGCGTGCCGGACGCGGACGCGCCGGGTGGGGCCGGCATCGGGGTGGCGGCCGACGCGGACGCGGCGACCGCAGCCGGGGTCCCACCACCCGCCACCGACCTGACGCCCGACGAACGGTTGCAGGCGCTGCACGCCGCGCATGCCGAGCCGCTGTTCCGGTTCCTGCTCAGGCTGGCCGTCGGCGAGCGGCAACTCGCCGAGGACCTGCTCCAGGAGACGATGATGCGGGCCTGGCGCAGCATCGACAGTCTCGCCGACGACCTGGAGACCCAACGGCGGTGGCTGTTCACCGTGGCCCGCCGGGTCGCCATCGACGTGGCGCGGGCCCGGCAGGCCCGCCCGACCGAGGTCGGCACGTTGGATCTCAACCGGATGCCGGCGACCGCCGACGTGGCCGAACGGGTGGTGACCGCGCAGACCATCCGGGACGCCCTGCCCAAGATCAGCACCGAGCACCGCCGGGTGGTGGAGGCCGTCTATTTCCGGGGACTGTCCACCGCCGAGATCGCGGCGGCGTTCGGCATCGCCGAGGGGACGGTCAAATCCCGGGCACACTACGCCCTGCGCGCGCTACGCGCCGTGATCGGGGAGGTTGACGGTGCGTGAGACGTCCACCACGGCCGTGATGGCATACGATTGCGGCGGCGGGCCGCGAGGCGCTGCCTCCCCGAGCAGAGCTGACAGGCCATGACCGACCTCCGAAGCGACAGCGACGCCCCCGGTCCGGTGGCCCACGCCCCACTGGAGCAGTGCGCTCCCTACCTGTGGGGGGACCTCGACCCGCAGGACGAGTGGGAGTTCGAACGCCACCTCGGCACCTGCGTGATCTGCCTGGACGAGTGTGACCGGCTGGGCCCGCTGGTGGGTGCCTTCTCCGGGCTGACCACCGGTGAGGTCGCCGGCCTGCTCACCGCCGACACCGCTGCGACGCCGGGCGGCCCGCCCGCCCCCAGCCCGGTCCCGGTCGAGCGGCCCGGTTCCGCCCCCGACCCGCCCCCGACCGGGCACCCTGGGTCCACCCCGACCCGGCCCCCGCGCGCGGGGTCCGGTTCCGACCCCGCGACGGTGTCCACCGGTCCGGCGGCCGTCGGGGCGGACGGCGCGGCCACGGCCACCGGTGCCGATGTCGCGCCCGGCCGGCCCGAGTCGTCACGTCCGGCTCCCGCGCCGTCGCGGCCGGGCCCGACCGATCGACCGCGCAGCCGGGACGCGGCCGGCCGTGGTCCGGCCGGCCGTGAGCCTGACCGGGTCCGGCGAGGGCGACGGCGGTGGCTCGTCGCCGGCACGCTCGCCATGGTCGCGGCGGTGTCCCTGGGGGTGACGCTCGGGCAGCGGCAGCAGAGCGGTGCACCCGTCGCCGGACGGTCCACCGTCAACCCGGTCAACGCGGGAGTGACGGTGGAGGGAGTGGGTGCCTCGGCACGGCTCTCCGTGACCGTCTCGGCCCGTACCGACCGACCCGGGCCGGTCGCCGACGTACGGGCCACAGTGATCGGCCTGACGGCGGGCGTCGAGTACCGGCTCTACGCGGTCGCCGCCGACACCCGGACCTACCAGGTGGCACAGTGGACGGCGACGACCGGGCCGCAGGAGGTCACCGGTGAGATCGCGGTCGCCGTCGACACCCTGGCGTTCTTCGCGGTCGCGCAGGCCGACGGGACGGCGGTCGTGTCGGCCCGGATCGGCCGCCCCACCGGCCCCCGCTGACCAGCCCCGTCCCGCCGCCCCTACCGGTCCGGCCGGGCCGTCCCGTGCTTCCGGCTGTCCGGTCGGTCCGGCTGTCCCATGCTCCGGCTGTCCGGCCGTCCCGTGCTCCCGTCGTCCCGTCGGTCCGGCCGTCCCGTCGGTCCTCGCCGGCTAGGCCTTCACCTTCGTCCACTTCTGGTTGGCCTCGCCGTTGCACGTCCACAGCTGCAGGCCGGTGCCGTTGGCGGTGGACCAGTCCCGGACGTCGACGCACCTGCCGATCGCCGAGTTGACCATGTCGCCGGAGCCGTTGATCCAGAACTTCTGGGCCCAGCCGCCGTTGCACGTCGCCAACTGGATGCGGGTGCCGTCGGCGCTGGAGGCGTTCGCCAGATCCATGCAGAGCGAACCCATCCGGATCGTGCCGTCACCGCCGAAGGTCCACTTCTGTCGGGCCGAGCTGTTGCAGTCCCAGATCACCAACTGCTGACCGTCGACGGTGGAGGGGGCGTACACACAGGTGCTGCCGTACCCGCGGATGCGGTAGCCGGTGGACGCCGCCGGCGCTGGCGCCGGGGTGGTGGGACGGGCCGCTGCCTGCGTGGACGGGGCGGCGGCCGCCGGGGCGGGCTTGGTCGGGTTGGCACCGGGCCTGGTCGTGCCGGCGCCGGGACCGGGACCGGGGCCCGCACCGGCGGGCGTGGGCGGCAGGGCCAGCACCGGGCCCCGGGTGCCGGCCGGCAGCGGAGGCCGCGTCGACGGCCGGCCGCCGAGCCGGGGATCCTGGGCGTAGAAGGCGGCATAGGCCAGGACCCGGCTGGCGTTCTCGTCCACCATGCTCAGGTCCGGGGCGCCACCGGCCTGCACCCCCGGACCCCACTGGAAGGCAGCCAACGCGAGCGGGTACGGGTCGGCGGTGAGTCCCCCCAGGTCGGTGGTGAGGGCACACATGGTCCGGCCGAGCGTGGCGATCGCCGTGGCGGCTTCCCACGGCGACTGACCCGCCGTCGCGTAGCGGCTCCAGACCGTGGGGAGGAACTGGGCGATGCCCTGCGCGCCGTTCGCACCGAGCAGGTTCGGGTTGAACCCCGACGCCGCCATGAGCTGTCCGGCGATCTTGGCCGGGGTCACCGCCGGGCAGGCGCGGCCGGCGGCGAGGACCGCCGACAGGTACTCGTCGGGGATGGGGCGCGGCGCGCTGCCGGCGGTCGGCGCGGGTGGGACAGGTGTCGGTGGCCCGCCCGTCGCGTCCCGGTCGAAGTCGGGCTGCCGGGAGTACCACTCGGCGTAGCCGACGACGGTCCGCACGTACCCGGCCGCCACCTCGGGGATACCCCGGTCGGCCTGGACCGCGGGCATCCCGGAGCGGTGCGCCGCGAGTGCCAGCTCCCACGTGTCGCCGTCGACGTCGCCCCGGGCGACCTGCCCGACGAGGTCGCACATGTGGTGGGCCAGCGCGACGATGTTCGCCGCGACGTCCAGGCGGGGCGCGTCGGGCCAGGGCAGCCACCGCTGCCACAGCTCGTCGGTCAACCCGGCCACCCCGGAACCACCGTTGTCGGTGCGCGCGTCGGCCACGAAACCCGAGGCGGCCATGAGCTGCCCGGCCAGGCGGGGCGCGGTGAGCGTCGGACACGAGAGCGCGGCCTGGGCGATCAGCGGTGCCTGGTCGGCGGGGACCGGCTTGCCCTCCACGGTGTCGGCGGTGGCCGTGCCGAACCCGGTGGTGGCGGCGAAACCGGCCAGCACAGCGAGCGCGAGGGCCACCAGACCGGCGATGATCCGCGCGACGATCGGCGGGCCGGGCAGGCGCGACAGCCGTCGCCGTACGACGTCGGGCAGCGGTGACAACCGCTGCCGCACCCCACCGACGAATCGTTCCAGCCGCTCGCGGTGGGGCGTGAAGGTCAGTGGCACCGGTGCGCTCCTCGACAGGCTGTGGCTTCGACCTCTCAACGCACCGAGCAAGTCGAAAGTTCAGTCGGATCAGGGAGGAGTTTGCCGGTAGCGCCGGGAGGCGGCAATGCCGGGGCACGCGGCGGACGTCACCGCAGCGCCCCGGCCCGGGTTCCCCGGTGGAGCCCTCCGTTCGCGGCTGCGGGGCTGCGCTGTGCCGCACTCCTCGCGCTCACCCGTGCCAGCCCTTCCTGGCAGCCGGCGCTCACCGGATGATCAGGCTGTCGAGGTAACCGGTCAGGTTGCGGCGGATCTCGGCCACCGAGTCACCACCGAACTTCTCCACAGCAGCCTCCGCGAGGACCAACGCCACCATCGCCTCCGCCACCACCGCAGCCGCCGGCACCGCACACACATCGCTACGCTGGTTGATCGCCGTCGCCGGCTCACCCGTGGCCACATCCACCGTCGACAGAGCCCGG
>NZ_JAGFWR010000059.1 GCF_017599305.1 Micromonospora antibiotica | reverse complement strand
GTCGGCACCCTCGACCTCGGCCAGTCGGCGTCGGGTCTGCTGCAGGTCGGTGGTGACCCGCTTGAGGTACTCACGGAGCTTGTCTTCGTTTGCCATCGCGGGCCATCCCCCTGGGGGTCGCGGGTCTGAAGAGAGCAGACCCATCGGACTACACAGGACTGTCCGCGTACGTACTTAGATCGCCCTATCAGGGCTCTAAATCGCCTGCTCGGAGAGGGGAAACCGGGCGCTGACGGGCGCGGGTAAGGGTGAATTTAGAGTCCGTCCCTAGGTTCCCGGCATGACCGAAGACGGCGTTCCGGGCGCACCGGCATTCCCCATGCCCCGTACCTGCCCGTTCTCCCCACCACGCGAGTACGCCGAGCTGCGGGCCGCCCGGCCGCTGTCCCGGGTGACCCTCCAGGACGGCAACACGGCGTGGCTGGCCACCAGCCACGAGTACGTCCGCACGCTGCTCGGCCACCCCGCCACCAGTGCCAACCGGGCCCACCCCGGTTTCCCGGCGACCGTCGCCAACGTGCAGGCCTTCGCGCAGAAGGGCTTCCTGCTCTCGATGGACCAGCCGGAGCACTCGCTGCACCGGCGGATGGTGGCCGCGGAGTTCACCGTGCACCGGATCCGGCAGCTGCGGCCGCGCATCCAGCAGATCGTCGACGACCGGATCGACGCGCTGCTGGCGATCGGGACCCGCCCGGTGGACCTGGTACGGGAGCTGGCCCTGCCGGTCCCCTCCCTGGTCATCTGCGAGCTGCTCGGCGTCCCGTACGGCTCCCGCGAGGTCTTCCAGGGGCACACGGAGGTGTTGCTGGCCCGGGTCAGCACCCCGCAGCAGCGGCAGGAGTCGTTCGGTGCGCTCCGCGCCTTCCTCGGTGACCTGGTCAGCAGCAAGGACGGCGATCCGGACGACGACCTGCTGGGTCGCCTGTCGGTGAAGTACCGGGCGGCGGACTGCTACGACCACGAGCTGCTCACCGGGTTCGCGATGCTGCTGCTGCTCGCCGGGCACGAGACCACCGCGAGCATGATCTCCCTCGGCCTGCTCGCGCTGCTGCGTGACGAGCGGCTCGCGACGCAGCTGACCGACGATCCCACCCTGACCCCGAACGCCGTCGAGGAGCTGCTGCGTTACTTCAGCATCGTCGACTACCCCACCGCCCGGGTCGCCCTGGCCGACATCGACCTCGGCGCGGACCGGGTACGCGCCGGTGAGGGCTTCGTCGCCTCCGCCGCCGCCGCCAACCACGACGGCGACGTCTTCGCCGACCCGGGCACCATCGACTTCCGGCGCGGCGTCCGCGGCCACGTCGCCTTCGGTTACGGCGTACACCAGTGCCTCGGGCAGAACCTGGCCCGTGCCGAGCTCGAGATCGTCTACGACACGGTGCTGGCCCGGCTGCCCGCCATGAAGCTGCTGACCTCCCCCGAGGAGCAGCCGTTCAAGGAGGCCACCGTCTACGGCCTGCACTCCCTGGAGGTGACCTGGTGAGTTTCCTGCGCCTGACCGTGGACGAGGAGCAGTGCTGCTGCTCGGGCCAGTGTGTGCTCGCCGCCCCCGACCTGTTCGACCAGCGCGAGGAGGACGGCATCGCCGTGGTGCTGGTCGCCGAGCCGACGGCGGACCGGTACGAGGAGGCCCGGACCGCCGCCCGGCACTGCCCGAGCAACGCCATCTCCGTGCACGAGCGGGACTGATTCCCGCTTCGCTCGACAGCCCGCCCACCGGGCGCGTGGGCCGGGTTCCCGCATCCCTGGCACCCGGAAAGGCCTGTCCCGTGTCGAACTCCGAAGACAAGTTCCGTGAGTACCTCAAGCGCGCCACCGTCGATCTGCGGCAGACCCGCGCCCGCCTCGCCGAGGTGGAGGAGCAGGAT
>NZ_JAGFWR010000058.1 GCF_017599305.1 Micromonospora antibiotica | reverse complement strand
TCCGGCGTCGAGGAGGTCGTAGGGCTGGTAGGTGAGGTGGGGGTGGGTGGTGGTGACGGTGTGCGGGTCGCGGATGTCGGTCTTGCCGATCTCCAGGAAGGTGCCCCCCTCGGCCAGCAGCGCCAGTCCCGCGTCGATGTGCGCCTGGGTCAGGCTGTTGAGCACGACGTCGACCCCCTGCGGGGCCACCGCCGCGATCCCCTCCCGGTACGCGGTGGTGCGGGAGTCGTGGATGTGGGAGTCGGGCACACCGAGCGCGCTGAGGGTGGGTTGCTTGCCGATGCTGGCCGTGGTGTGCACGGTGGCCCCGAGGTGCCGGGCGTAGTGCAGGGCGGCCATCCCGACCCCGCCGGTGGCGGTGTGGATCAGGACGGACTGCCCGGCCCGCAGGCCGGCGAGGTCGCCGAGGCCGTACATGGCGGTGAGGTAGGCGATCGGCAGCACCGCGGCCTGGCTGTCGCTGAGGTGGTCGGGGGTACGGGTGAGCAGGTGGTGGTCGCAGACCGCGAGCGGGCCGGTGCCCTCGGAGAAGAGGCCCATCACCCGGTCGCCCGGGTCGAGTCCGGTCACGCCGGGACCGGTCTCCACGACCACGCCCGCGCCCTCGCTGCCCAGTGGCGCCTCACCGGGGTAGCTGCCCAGCGCGATGAGCACGTCGCGGAAGTTCAGGCCGGTGGCGTGGGTGCGTACCCGCACCTCGCCGTCGCGTAGCGGGCGCAGCGCCTCGGGTGCCGGGACCATGGCGACGTTGGCCAGGGTGCCGGCGGAGGTGGTGCCGAACCGCCAGTTCTCGTCCGGCGGCGTCAGCCGCGCCGGGTCGTCGGCGCAGCGGACCAGCCGGTCGACGTACGCCACGCCGAAGCGCACCGCGAGGTGCGGTTCGGCGGCTGCGAGCGCGGCGGCCAGCACCGACGGGTCGGTCGGGCGGCCGTCCAGGTCGAGCAGCACGAACCGGTCGGGGTGTTCGGCCTGCGCGGAGCGGGTGAGGCCCCAGCACGCGGCGGCGGCCAGGTCGGCGATCTGGTCGGCGAGGTGCGCGGCGACCCCACCTTCGGTGGTGATCACCAGTCGGGTGCCGGTCAGCCGCTCCTCGGCGAGCCACTGCTGGAGGCTGTGCAGCAGCGCCTCGGTCAGCTCGTGTGCGGCGGCGACCGGGTCGTCGGTGGTGGCGGTCGGGGCGTCGGCGGGCGTCTCGTCCGGGCGTGGGGTGCGGCAGGGCAGGAAGACCACGTCGGGCAGCTCACCGGCGAGCAGGGCGGCGAGGTCCGGCACCTGGCGCAGGCCGGGCAGCGCGCCGTGCAGCGCCGGTCCGGGCGTGCCGAGGACGGCCCAGCCCGCCGGGTCGGCCGGCGGTGCGGCGTCCGCGCGCAGTTCCTGCCAGTCGAGGCGGTGCAGCAGCTCGGTGCCGGGCGCGGCGGCGACGGGCAGCGTGGCGGGGTCCAGGTCGCGCAGGTCGAGGCGGTCGATGGAGAGCACGGGGTGCCCGGCCGGGTCCGCCAGCAGCACCCGGTACGCACCGTCGCCGATCGCGGTGAGCCGGGCCCGCACCGACGTGGCCAGGTTGGCGTGCACGGCGACGCCGGAGAAGCTGTACGGCACCCGGGGCGCGGTGCCGAGGTCGTCGACGGCGACGGCGATCAGCGCGTGCAGGGCCGCGTCGGCGAGCGCCGGGTGCACGGCGTGACCGTCGGGGCGCAGGTCGTCGGGCAGCTCGACCTCGGCGTAGACGTCGGAACCGGCACGCCAGGCACGGCGCAGGTTCTGGAACGAGGGCCCGTAGTGGTAGCCCTTCGCGGCGAGCAGCGGGTAGAGCGCGTCGATGTCGACCGGTTCACCGGCCGGGGGCCAGACGCCGATCTCTGCCGGGACGGTGGGCTCGTCGGGGCTGAGTGTGGCGGTGGCGTGGGTGGTCCAGGTGGTGGTGGTGCGGGTGTGGATGGTGAGGGTTTGGTGGCCGGTGGGGGTGGGGGTGGTGAGGTGGAGGTGGAGGTGGGTGGGGGTG
>NZ_JAGFWR010000057.1 GCF_017599305.1 Micromonospora antibiotica | reverse complement strand
CACCCCCACCCACCTCCACCTCCACCTCACCACCCCCACCCCCACCGGCCACCAAACCCTCACCATCCACACCCGCACCACCACCACCTGGACCACCCACGCCACCGCCACACTCAGCCCCGAACCGGCACCCGACTCCACGCCCGCGACGCCCGGCGTCTGGCCGCCGCCGGGGGCGCAGCCCGTCGACCTCTCCGGCCTGTACGCGCGACTGACCGACCACGGCTACGCCTACGGCCCGACCTTCCGTAACCTGCGGGCGCTCTGGCGGCACGGCGACGAGCTGTACGCGGAGGTCAGCCTCCCCGACGGGACCGAGATCGACGGGCACGTCGTACACCCGGCGTTGCTGGACGCGGCGCTGCACGCGCTGATCGCGACGCCGGCCGACCTCGACGGTCCGCTGCGGGTGCCGTTCTCCTGGGGTGGGGTGCGCGCGACCGGCCGCAGCGCCGCCGCCCTGCGGGTGCGGTTGACCCGGCTCTCCGAGCACGCGGTACGGCTGGTCGCCACCGACCTCGACGACGCCGAGGTGATCACCGTGGAGGAGCTGACCACGAGGCCGCTCGCGGTGGACCGGTTGGCCGCCCCGTCGGCCCCGGTCACGCCGCTGCGGGTCGAGTGGGTGCCGCAGGAGGCCGATCCGGCCGCCGGGTCGACCGCCGTGCACGTGGTCGGCGTGGACCCGCTGAAGTTGGCCGACGCGCTCCGCTCGGCCGGCCGCGACGTCGCCGTCCACGCCGACCTGGACGCTCTCGCGGCCGCGATCGACGCCGGCACGGCGGTCGCCGCCGACACCCTGGTGACCTGCGTGACCGACGGTGGCCCGGGGCCGGCGATCGACCGGGCCGCCCCGCGCCCTTCCGACGAGGTCGTCGCCCTCGCCCACGAGGTCGCCGAACGGGCGCTGGGGTTGGCACAGCGGTGGATCGGCGACCCCGCCTTCGGTGACCACCGGCTGGTGACGGTCACCCGGGGGGCGGTCGCCACCCGGACCGGGCCGGAGATCCAGGATCTGCCGGCGTCCACGGTGTGGGGGTTGATCCGGTCGGCGCGCGCCGAGTTCCCCGACCGGTTCGCGCTGCTGGACCTGCCGGGTCCGGCCGATGCGACGTTGTCGTCGGCGTTGGCCGGGCCGGAGCCGGAGGCGGCGGTGCGGGACGACACCACACTGGTCCCCCGGCTGGTCCCGGTCGCCGACTCCCCGGCCGTGCTACGGCCCCCGACCGGCGGCGGGAACTGGCGGCTGGACGTGACGAGCCGCGGCACGTTGGCGAACCTGGCGCTGGTGCCGTCGCCCGCGGGGGACCGCCCGTTGGCCGCCGGCGAGGTACGGGTCTCGATGCGCGCGGCGGGTCTGAACTTCCGGGACGTCATGATCGCGTTGGGGCTCTACCCGGGCGACGACGCGCAGATCGGTGGCGAGGGCGCCGGCGTCGTGGTCGAGGTCGGCTCCGAGGTCACCGGGCTGGCGGTCGGGGACCGGGTGATGGGGTTGTTCCCCGAGGGCTGTGCCGGCCCGGTGGCGGTCTCCGACCACCGTCATCTGGTGCGGACCCCGGCCCGGCTCAGCGACGTCGAGGCGGCGGTCCTGCCGATCGTCTACCTGACCGCCATGTACGGCCTGACCGACCTGGCCGGCCTGCGGGCCGGTCAGCGGCTCCTCCTGCACACCGCCACCGGCGGGGTCGGGATGGCCGCCCTGCACTACGCCCGGCACCTCGGGGCCACCGTGCACACCACCGCGAGCGCGCCCAAGCAGGCCACCCTGGCGGCTCTCGGGGTCCCCGCCACCCACATCCACGACTCCCGGACGACGGCGTACGGCGAGCGCATCCGCGAGACCGATCCCGCCGGTGTCGACGTCGTGCTGAACACCCTGACCCACGCGCACGTCGACACCAGCCTCGCGCTGCTGGCCGAGGGGGGCACCTTCCTGGAGATCGGCAAGACCGACATCCGCGACCCGCACACCGTCACCACCACCCACCCCCACCTCACCTACCAGCCCTACGACCTCCTCGACGCCGGACCCACCCGCATCCACCAACTCCTCACCACCCTCACCCATCTGCTCACCACCGACGCCCTGCCCGCCCTGCCCGTCACGGGCTGGCACGTGACCAACGCCCCCGACGCCCTGCGGCACCTCAGTCAGGCCAGGCACACCGGCAAGATCGCGCTGGTCGTCCCCGCACCGCGGCCCGTGCGGGGCACCATCCTCATCACCGGCGCCACCGGCGCCCTCGCCACCCACACCGCACGACACCTCGCCACCACCCACCCCCACCACCACCTCCTCCTCACCACCCGAGGCAACCCCGACACCCTCACCCCCCTCACCACCGAACTCCACACCCACGGCACCACCACCCACACCGCCCAAATCGACCTCACCCAACCCCACCAACTCCACCAACTCCTCACCACCATCCCCACCACCCACCCCCTCACCACCGTCATCCACACCGCCGGCACCCTCCACGACACCCCCCTCACCACCCAAACCCCCCACACCCTCCACACCACCCTCACCGCCAAAATCGACACCACCCACACCCTCCACACCACACTCCAACACCACCCCGACGT
>NZ_JAGFWR010000056.1 GCF_017599305.1 Micromonospora antibiotica | reverse complement strand
CGCCGGCACCCTCCACGACACCCCCCTCACCACCCAAACCCCCCACACCCTCCACACCACCCTCACCGCCAAAATCGACACCACCCACACCCTCCACACCACACTCCAACACCACCCCGACGTCACCCTCGTCACCTACAGCAGCGCCGCCGCGACCATGGGGAACCCGGGCCAGGCCAACTACGGTGCAGCCAACGCCTTCCAGGACGCCCTCGCCCACCACCGCCACCGCAGCGGCCTGCGCGCCACCGCCATCGGGTGGGGGCTCTGGGACACCACCAGCGGAATGGCCGGCGGTCTCGGGCGGGCCGAACTCGATCGGATCGCCGCTGCCGGCGTCCTGCCGATCGAGGTGGAGCAGGGGCTCGCCGCCCTCGACGCCGCCCTCGACATCGACCGCCCGACGGTCCTGCCGGTACGACTGAACCTGGGCGCGTTCGCCGCCCGGGACGCCGTACCGCCGATGCTGAGCAGGCTGGTCCGACCCGCCCGGCGGCGGGCGGCGGCGGCGACCGACGCCGCCGGCCACCTGGCCCAGCGGCTGGCCGGGCAGACCCCGCAGGAGCAGACCGCGTTCCTGTCCGACCTGGTACGTGCCGAGGTGGACGTGGTCCTCGGTCGCACCGACGGCGAACCGGTCGACCCGCAGCGGCCCTTCCGGGAGCTGGGTGTGGACTCGCTGACGGCCGTCGAACTGCGCAACCGGCTCGTCGCCGCGACCGGCATCACGCTCGCCGCGACCGCGGTCTTCGACCACCCCACCCCGGCCGCGCTGGCGGAACACCTGCGTACCGTCGTCGCCGGGCCGGACGGCGCGGCACCGGTGACGCCGACGACCCGCACCGCCGTCGCGGTAGCCGACGACCCGGTCGCCATCATCGCCATGTCGTGCCGGTTCCCGGGCGGCGTCGCCAGCCCGGAACACCTGTGGCGGGTGGTCGCCGACGGCGTCGACACCATCGGCGACTTCCCCACCGACCGGGGCTGGAACGTGGACGACCTCTACGACCCCGACCCGGCCGCCGTCGGCCGGACCTACACCCGGCAGGGCGGGTTCCTGCGCGACGCCGACACGTTCGACGCGGACTTCTTCGAGATCAGCCCCCGTGAGGCGGCGGCGATGGACCCGCAGCAGCGGCTGCTGCTGGAGACCTCGTGGGAGGCCATCGAGGCGGCCGGCGTCGACCCGGCGGAACTGCGCGGCAGCGACACCGGCGTCTTCGTCGGCGTCATCACCAGCGACTACGTCACCCGGCTGGGCCACACCCCGGCCGGCGTCGAAGGACACGTCTCCACCGGCACCACCACGAGCGTCGCCTCCGGCCGCATCGCCTACACCCTCGGCCTGGAGGGGCCGGCCATCACGGTCGACACCGCCTGTTCGTCGTCGCTGGTCGCCCTGCACCTCGCCGCCGGGTCACTGCGCACCGGCGAGTGCTCGCTGGCCCTGGTCGGCGGGGCCACCGTGATGGCCGGGCCGGTCAACTTCGTCGAGTTCAGCCGGCAGCGGGCGCTGTCGGTGGACGGCCGCTGCAAGGCGTTCTCGTCCTCCGCCGACGGCACGGGCTGGGGCGAGGGCGTCGGCGTGATCATGCTGGAGCGGCTGTCGGACGCCCGTCGGAACGGGCACCCCGTCCTGGCTCTGGTGCGGGGTAGTGCGGTGAATCAGGACGGTGCGTCGAATGGTTTGACGGCTCCGCATGGTCCGTCGCAGGAGCGGGTGATTCGTCAGGCGTTGGCGAGTGCGGGGTTGTCGGCGGGTGAGGTGGATGTGGTGGAGGCGCATGGTACGGGGACGAGGTTGGGTGATCCGATCGAGGCGCAGGCGTTGTTGGCGACGTACGGTCGGGAGCATTCGGCGGAGCGTCCGCTGTTCCTCGGCTCCCTGAAGTCGAACGTCGGCCACACCCTCGCCGCCGCCGGAGTGGCCGGCGTGATCAAGATGGTGCTGGCGATGCGGGCCGGGGTGATGCCGAAGACGCTGCACGTCGACGAGCCGACCACGCACGTGGACTGGTCGTCGGGAACGGTAGAGCTGCTCACCGAGGCGCGGCCGTGGGAGGACGGGCGTCCCCGCCGGTCGGCCGTCTCCTCGTTCGGTATGAGCGGCACCAACGCGCACGTGATCCTGGAGTCGGTGCCGGAGCCGGTTGTGGTCACTGGCGACGAGCTGGTGGGGCCGGTGCCGTTGGTGTTGTCGGCGCGGTCGGTGGAGTCGTTGCGGGCGCAGGCGGTGCGGTTGGCGGGTTTTCTGGGTGGTGTTGGTGGTGGGGTGTCGTTGTCGGATGTGGCGTGGACGTTGGCGGGTCGTGCTGGGTTTGCGCATCGTGCGGTGGTGGTGGGTAATTCTCGGGCGGAGTTGGTTGCGGGTTTGACGGCGTTGGGTTCTGGCGCGGATTACGTGTCGTCTCCGATTCCGACTTCGACTGCGATCGCGTCTCCGAATGCGGCTCCGACTGCAACTTTGGCTCCGGCTGTGAATTCGGTTCCGGCTTCGGTTTCGGTTCCTGCTTCGTCTTCCTCTTCGTCTTCGGTTCCGGTTCCGGGTTCTGTTTCGGGTTTGGGTTCGGGTGTGGTGTTGTCGTCGGGTGTGGTGTCGGGTGGTGTGGTGTCGGGTGGGACGGTGTTTGTGTTTCCGGGGCAGGGGTCTCAGTGGTGGGGTATGGGTCGGGAGTTGTGGGAGTGTGATTCTGTTTTTCGGGGTCGGTTTGAGGAGTGTGTGGGGGTG
>NZ_JAGFWR010000055.1 GCF_017599305.1 Micromonospora antibiotica | reverse complement strand
CCAAGCAGATCCGTCAGTTGGACCGGGTGGTGATCCGGTTTGCGGGTGACTCGGGTGATGGGATGCAGTTGACGGGGGACAGGTTCACCTCGGAGACGGCGCAGTTGGGGAATGATATTTCGACGTTGCCGAATTTCCCGGCGGAGATTCGGGCGCCGGCGGGGACGTTGCCGGGGGTGTCGAGTTTCCAGGTGCATTTCGCTGACTATGACATCCTGACGCCGGGTGACGCGCCGAACGTTCTCGTCGCGATGAATCCGGCGGCGTTGAAGGCGAATCTGGGTGATCTTCGTCGGGGTGCGGACATCATCGTGAACACCGACGAGTTCACGCGCCGGAACCTGGTCAAGGTCGGTTACGCGGTCAGCCCCCTCGACGACGGGTCGCTGGATGGTTTTGTGGTGCATCCGGTGGCGTTGACGTCGATGACCGTCGGGGCGTTGGCGGAGTTGTCGGTGTCGAAGAAAGACGCCGAGCGGGCGAAGAACATGTTCGCGTTGGGGTTGTTGTCGTGGATGTACTCCCGCCCGTACGACTCGACGCTACGGTTCCTGGAACGGAAGTTCGCCAAACGTCCGGATCTCGTCGCGGCGAACATCGCCGCGTTCCGGGCGGGCTGGAACTACGGCGAGACCACCGACAGTTTCTCGGTGCGGTACGAGGTGAAACCCGCGAAGATGCTCCCGGGCACCTACCGCAACATCACCGGCAACGCCGCCCTGTCCCTTGGCCTGGTCGCGGCGGGGGTCCGGTCGGGGTTGCCGGTGTTCCTCGGCGCGTACCCGATCACCCCGGCGTCGGACATCCTGCACGAGTTGTCGAAACACAAGAAACTCGGCGTGGTCACCATGCAGGCCGAAGACGAGATCGCCGCGGTCGGCGCCGCCCTCGGCGCCTCCTACGGCGGCGCGTTGGGAGTGACCACGACCAGCGGCCCCGGAGTCGCCCTGAAATCCGAGACGATCTCCCTCGCCGTCGCCCTGGAGTTGCCGTTGGTCATCGTGGACGTGCAACGCGCCGGCCCCTCCACCGGGCTACCCACGAAAACCGAACAGGCCGACCTGAACATGGCCCTGCACGGCCGCCACGGTGAAGCCCCCGTCGCGGTGATCGCCGCGAAGTCACCCTCGGACTGCTTCCACGCCGCCCTCGAAGCCGCCCGCATCGCGGTCACCTACCGCACCCCGGTCATCCTGCTGTCGGACAACTACGTCGCCAACGGCTCCGAACCCTGGCTCCTACCCGACGTGCAGGACCTACCCGACCTGCGCGTCGACTTCGCGACCGCCCCCAACCACGACGACGGCGTCACGTTCCTGCCCTACCTGCGCGACCCCGACACCCTCGCCCGCCCCTGGGCGATCCCCGGCACCCCCGGCCTCGAACACCGCATCGGCGGACTGGAGAAAGCCGACAAGACCGGCGACATCTCCTACGACCCCGCCAACCACGACTACATGGTCCGCACCCGCGCCGCCCGCATCCAGGCCATCGACGTGCCCGACCTCGACGTCGACGACCCCGACGGCACCGCCCGCACCCTCGTGCTCGGCTGGGGCTCCACCTACGGACCCATCGGCGCCGCCTGCCGCACCCTGCGCCACCACGGCCAACCCATCGCCCAAGCCCACCTACGCCACCTCAACCCCCTACCGGCCAACCTCGGCGACGTCCTGGCCACCTACGACCGCGTCGTCATCCCCGAGATGAACCTCGGCCAACTCGCCCAGATCATCCGCGCCCGATACCTGATCGACGCGATCGCCTACAACCAGGTCCGCGGCCTACCCTTCACCGCCGCCGAACTGGAGACGATGCTGGAAGAGGTCTGCAAAAATGCCTGAACCCGTCGCCGTGAAACTCACCACCAAAGACTTCAAATCCGACCAGGAAGTCCGCTGGTGCCCCGGCTGCGGCGACTACGCCATCCTCGCCGCCATCCAACAATTCATGCCCGAACTCAACATCCCCCGCGAAAACACCGTCTTCATCTCCGGCATCGGCTGCTCATCCCGCTTCCCCTACTACATGAACACCTACGGGATGCACTCCATCCACGGCCGCGCCCCCGCCATCGCCACCGGACTATCCGTCACCCGCCCCGACCTGAACGTCTGGGTCGTCACCGGCGACGGCGACGCCCTCTCCATCGGCGGCAACCACCTCATCCACGCCCTACGCCGCAACGTCAACATCACCATCCTGCTCTTCAACAACCGCATCTACGGCCTCACCAAAGGCCAATACTCCCCCACCAGCGAAACCGGCAAAATCACCAAATCCACCCCCGCCGGATCCGCCGACGCCCCCTTCAACCCCCTCTCCCTCGCCCTCGGAGCCGAAGCCACCTTCGTCGCCCGCACCATCGACTCCGACCGCAAACACCTCCAAACCGTCCTCCGCGCCGCCGCCCAACACCACGGCGCCGCCTTCGTCGAGATCTACCAAAACTGCAACATCTTCAACGACGGCGCCTTCGACCAACTCAAACAACCCGACACCCGCGACGACCACCTCATCCCCCTCGAACACGGCCAACCCATCACCTTCGGCCGCAACAACCAACACTGCGTCGTCCACCCACCCCACGGATTCGGCCTCGAAATCCGCGACACCGCCACCACCCCACCCGAAAACATCATCACCCACGACACCACCATCACCGACCCCGCCTACGCCTTCGCCCTGTCCCGCCTCCCCGGACACGACCTCCGCAACACCCCCATCGGCATCCTCCGCCAAATCAACCGCCCCTCCTACGACACCCTCGTCCAACACCAAATCACCACCGCCAAAAACACCACCACCGACACCCCCGAACAACAACTCACCAACCTCCTCCACACCGGCGACACCTGGACGATC
>NZ_JAGFWR010000054.1 GCF_017599305.1 Micromonospora antibiotica | reverse complement strand
CGGGAGCCGATCGCGATCGTGGGTATGGCGTGTCGTTTTCCTGGTGGGGTGGTCTCGCCGGAGCAGTTGTGGGATCTGGTGGTCGAGGGTCGCGACGCGGTGGGTGATTTTCCGCAGGGTCGGGGTTGGGATCTGGAGGGTCTCTACGATCCTGATCCGGACGCGGTGGGTCGGTCGTACACGCGGCAGGGTGGTTTCCTGCACGAGGCGGGTGGGTTCGACGCGGAGTTCTTCGGGATCTCGCCGCGTGAGGCGTTGGCGATGGATCCGCAGCAGCGGTTGTTGTTGGAGACGTCGTGGGAGGCGGTGGAGCGGGCGGGTATCGCGCCGGACGCGTTGCGCGGCACCGACACCGGCGTCTTCGTCGGGGTGATGTACAACGACTACGGCTCCCGGTTACGACCGGCGCCGAAGAGCTTCGAGGGTTACGTCGCCAACGGCAGCCTCGCGAGCCTCGCCTCGGGCCGGATCTCCTACACGCTCGGATTGGAGGGGCCGGCCCTGTCGGTGGACACCGCCTGTTCGTCGTCGCTGGTCGCGTTGCACCTGGCCGCCCAGTCGCTGCGTAAGCGGGAGTGCTCGACGGCGCTCGTGGGTGGGGTCGCGGTGATGGCCACCCCGACCACCTTCGTGGAGTTCAGCCGCCAGCGTGGCCTGGCGCCCGACGGCCGGTGCAAGGCGTTCTCCTCGTCCGCGGACGGCACCGGTTGGGGCGAGGGTGTGGGTGTGGTGGTGGTGCAGCGGTTGTCCGACGCCCGCCGGGCCGGACGACCCGTCCTCGCGGTCATCCGGGGCAGCGCGGTCAACCAGGACGGCGCGTCCAACGGCCTGACCGCACCCAACGGACCCGCCCAGGAACGCGTCATCCGCGCCGCCCTGGCCAACGCCCGCCTCACCGCCGCCGACATCGACGCCGTCGACGCCCACGGCACCGGCACCACCCTCGGCGACCCCATCGAAGCCCACGCCCTCCTGGCCACCTACGGCCAGGAACACCACCCCGACACCCCACTCTGGCTCGGCTCCATCAAATCCAACATCGGCCACACCCAAGCCGCCGCCGGCATCGCCAGCGTCATCAAAATGACCCACGCCATGCACCACGGCCTCCTCCCCGCCACCCTCCACATCGACGAACCCACCCCCCACGTCGACTGGACCACCGGCAACGTCGCCCTCCTCACCACCACCCAACCCTGGCCCCACCACGACCGCCCCCGCCGCACCGCCATCTCCTCCTTCGGCATCAGCGGCACCAACGCCCACCTCATCCTCGAACAACCCGAACCCCAACCCACCACCCCCGACGAACCCACCCCCACCGACACCCTCCTCACCTGGACCATCACCGCCCACACCCCCGACGCCCTCCACGACCAGGCCCAACGCCTCCACGACCACCTCACCCACCACCCCCAACCACCCCACCACGTCAGCCACGCCCTCGCCACCACCCGCACCCGCCACCCCCACCGCGCCACCATCACCGGCCACACCCTCCACGACCTCCTCACCGGCCTCAACGCCATCACCACCAACACCCCCCACCCCGGCACCACCACCGGCCACGCCACCACCACCAAAACCCTCTTCCAATTCACCGGCCAAGGCTCCCAACGCCCCCACATGGGCGCCGAACTCCACACCCGACACCCCGCCTTCGCCGAAACCTTCGACGCCTGCGCCACCCACCTCAACCCCCACCTCGACATCCCCCTGCACGACCTCGTCTTCACCAACCACCCCGCACTCCACCAAACCCAATACGCCCAACCCGCCCTCTTCGCCCTCCAAACCGCCCTCCACGCCCTCCTCACCCACCACAACATCCACCCCGACTACCTCATCGGACACTCCGTCGGCGAAATCGCCGCCGCCCACGCCGCCGGCATCCTCACCCTCCCCGACGCCTGCACCCTCGTCGCCGCCCGCGGCCACCACATGCAAAACGCCACCCCCGGCGGCGCCATGATCGCCACCAACCTCACCGAAACCCAAGCCACCCAATGGCTCACCCAATACCCCCACCAACTCACCATCGCCGCCATCAACAGCCCCCACCACCTCGTCATCTCCGGCGACCACGACGCCATCGAACACCTCACCCACCAACTCAACACCCACCACCACAAAACCACCCGCCTCAACGTCAGCCACGCCTTCCACTCCCACCACATGGACCCCATCCTCACCCCCTTCCACACCACCGCCACCACCCTCACCTACCACCAACCCCACACCCCCATCCTCTCCACCCTCACCGGCCAACCCGCCGACCCCCACCACATCACCACCCCCGAATACTGGACCCAACACATCCGCCAACCCGTCCGCTACCACCACGCCCTCACCCACCTCACCAACACCCCCACCCACCACATCGAACTCGGCCCCGACACCACCCTCACCACCACCGCACCCCACACCCACACCACCGGCCACACCTTCACCCCCACCCTCCACCCCAAACACCCCGAACACCACACCCTCACCACCGCCATCGCCACCCACCACACCACCCACACCACCCCACCCACACCCACCACCACCAACCCCACCCACACCACCCTCCCCACCCACGCCTTCCAACACCACCACTACTGGCTCCACCCCCAACCCCACACCCACACCACCCACCCCCACCCCCTCCTCACCACCACCATCACCACCCCCGACCACACCACCCACCACACCGGCACCCTCACCACCACCACCCACCCCTGGCTCCACCACCACACCATCAACACCACCACCCTCCTCCCCGCCACCGCCCTACTCGACCTCACCCTCCACACCACCACCCCCCACACCCCCACCATCACCGACCTCACCCTCCACACCCCCATCACCCTCCACCCCACCACCCCCACCCACCTCCACCTCCACCTCACCACCCCCACCCCCACCGGCCACCAAACCCTCACCATCCACACCCGCACCACCACCACCTGGACCACCCACGCCACCGCCACACTCAGCCCCGA
>NZ_JAGFWR010000053.1 GCF_017599305.1 Micromonospora antibiotica | reverse complement strand
CACCCCCACACACTCCTCAAACCGACCCCGAAAAACAGAATCACACTCCCACAACTCCCGACCCATACCCCACCACTGAGACCCCTGCCCCGGAAACACAAACACCGTCCCACCCGACACCACCCGACCGGAAACGGAACTCCCCGCAGCGGCCAACGCCGCACCGGAACCCGATCCCACGGCCGCCAGACCGGAGACCAACTCGGCGCGCGAATTGCCGACGACCACTGCGCGGTGCTCCCACCGGGAACGTTCCCGCACCAGTCCGGAAGCAATTCCGGCCAGCGATTCGCCGCGCTCGACGAGCCCGGCCAACCGCACCGCCTGTGCCCGCAACGCCTCCGCCGACCGCGCCGACAACACCAACGGCACCGGCCCCGCCGGCTCGTCGCCAGTGACCACGACCGGCTCCGGCACCGACTCCAGGATCACGTGCGCGTTGGTGCCGCTGATCCCGAACGACGACACGCCCGCCCGACGCGGCCCGTCACCGTCCCACATCCGCGCCTCGGTGAGCAGCTCCACCGTTCCCGACGACCAGTCCACGTGCGTGGTCGGCTCGTCGACGTGCAGCGTCTTCGGCATCACCCCGGCCCGCATGGCCAGGACGGTCTTGATGACGCCGGTGATCCCCGCCGCCGCCATCGTGTGACCGATGTTCGACTTCAGGGAGCCGAGGAACAGCGGACGCTCCGCCGAATGCTCCCGACCGTACGTCGCCAACAACGCCTGCGCCTCGATCGGATCACCCAACCTCGTCCCCGTACCATGCGCCTCCACCACATCCACCTCACCCGCCGACAACCCCGCACTCGCCAACGCCTGACGAATCACCCGCTCCTGCGACGGACCATGCGGAGCCGTCAAACCATTCGACGCACCGTCCTGATTCACCGCACTACCCCGCACCACAGCCAACACCCGGTGCCCGTTCCGACGCGCGTCCGACAACCGCTCCAACACGACGACCCCGACACCCTCACCCCAGCCCGTGCCGTCCGCCGACGACGAGAACGCCTTGCAGCGGCCGTCCACCGACAGACCGCGCTGCCGCGAGAACTCGACGAACATGCCGGGGGTCGCCATCACCGACACCCCACCGGCCAGCGCCAACGACACCTCACCCGACCGCAACGCCCCCACCGCCTGGTGCAACGCCACCAACGACGACGAACACGCCGTGTCCACAGTCACCGCCGGGCCCTGCAGGCCCAGTGCGTAGGCGACGCGCCCGGAGATGACGCTCGTGGACCTCCCGGTGAGGCGCAGCCCGTCCAGGCCCTCGGACACCTCGTGCAGCGGCGAGCCGTAGTCCTGGGCGAGCGCGCCGACGAAGACCCCAGTGGCAGAGCCGCTCAGGGCCTCCGGCACGATCCCGGCCCGCTCGAGCGCCTCCCACGAGGTCTCCAGCAGCAGCCGCTGCTGCGGGTCCATCGCCAGCGCCTCGCGGGGCGAGATGCCGAAGAAGCCGGCGTCGAACTCCCCCGCCTCGGGCAGGAACCCGCCGTCGAGCACGTAGGTCTTGCCGGGACGGTCCGGGTCGGCGTCGAAGAGGTCGACGAGGTCCCAGCCACGGTCGTTGGGCGGTTCGCCGATCGCGTCGCCGCCGGTGGTCAGCAACTCCCACAGCTCGTCCGGTGAACCCACGCCGCCGGGCAGCCGGCAGGCCATGCCGACGATCGCGACGTGGTCGTCGTCGGTCGCGGTCCGGGTGGGCAGCGGCGCGTCCGTCACCGCCGGCCGGCCGCCGAGCAGTTCGTCCCTGAGGTACGCCGCCACTGCGGTCGGGGTGGGGTGGTCGAACACCATGGTTGCGGAGAGCCGGCTGCCGGTGGCCGCGCTCAGCCGGTTACGCAGCTCCACCGAGGAGAGCGAGTCGAAGCCGAGGTCCTTGAACTTCGCCGGGGCCGGGACCTGGGCGGCGGAGGCGTGACCGAGCACCGCGGCGGCGGTCTGCCGGACCAGCTCGACCAGCAACTGGTCGCCTTCCGCGGTGGGCAGCGCGATGAGCTGTTCGGCCAGGGCGTTGCCCGTCACCCGGGCCGCCGCGACCCGACGCTCACGCCGACCCACCAGGCTGGTGAGCAGCTCCGGGACGGCACCGGCCGCCGGCGAGCGCAGGGCGTCGAGGGCGAGCCGGGCCGGGACGGCCGTCGGCCGGTCGGCGGTGAGCGCGGCGTCGAACAGGGCCAGGCCGTCCTCGACGGTCAGCGGGGCCAGGCCGAGGCGGGCGATCCGGGCCACGTCGATGTCACCGAGCTGCCCGGTCATCTCACTGCGCTGGTCCCAGAAGCCCCAGGCCAGGGCGGTCGCCGGGAGTCCCTCGGCACGGCGGGCGTGGGCCAGCTCGTCCAGGAACACGTTCGCCGCGGCATAGTTGGCCTGGCTGGCGTTGCCGAGCAGACCCATGATGGAGGAGAAGAGGACGAACCCGGCCAGGTCACGGTGGCGGGTGGCCTCGTGCAGGTGCCACGCGGCGTCGGCCTTGGCACGCAGCACCGCCGCGACCCGCTCGTCGGTCAACGCGGGGACCAGGGCGTCGTCGAGCACCCCGGCGGTGTGCACCACGGCCGTCAACGGGTGCGCCGCCGGGACACCGGCCAGCAGGGCGTCCAGGGCGTCCCGGTCGGCCACGTCGACGGCGGCGACCTCGACCGTCGCCCCGAGGCCGGTGAGTTCGCCGACCAGCTCGGCGGCGCCGGGGGCCGCCGGGCCACGGCGGCTGGCCAGCAGCAGGTGCCGCATGCCGTGGCGGGTGACCAAGTGGCGGGCGAGCAGGCCGCCGAGCGTACCGGTGCCCCCGGTGATCAGGACGGTGCCGTCGGGGTCCCAGGCGGCCGGTACGGTCAGCACCGCCTTGCCGATCTGGCGGGCCTGGCTGAGCTGGCGGAACGCGTCGGCGGCCGACCGGACGTCCCAGCACCTCGACGGCAGGTGGGTCAGCGTCCCCCGGGCGAAGCGGTCGACGATCTCGGTCAGGATGTGCTGGATCAGGTCCGGGTCCTGGCGACCGACCTCGATCAGGTCGAACGCCTGGTAACGGCGGCCGGGGTGGTCCCCGGCGACCCGGTCCGGGTCACGCAGGTCGGTCTTGCCCATCTCGACGAACCGGCCGCCGTCGGCGAGCAGGCGCAACGACGCGTCGAGCAGGTCGCCGGCCAGGCTGTTCAACACGACGTCGACGCCACCCGGGGCAGCGGCCCGGAAGGTCGCCTCGAACCCGTCGGTACGCGACGAGGCGATCCGCTCGGCGGGGACGCCGAGGGCCCGTACCGCCGCCCATTTGGCGGGGCTGGCCGTGGCGTACACCGTTGCGCCGAGCTGGTGGGCCAGCTGCACGGCGGCCATCCCGACGCCACCGGCTGCGGCGTGGATCAGCACCGACTCCCCGGCGCGTAGGCCGCCCAGGTGGACGAGTCCGTAGTAGGCGGTCGCGAAGACGATCGGTACCGCGGCGGCCTGGGCGTACGACCAACCGGCCGGGATCGGCACGAGCAGCCGGTGGTCCACGGTGGCGGTGCCGGCGAACGACTCCGCCACCATGCCCATCACCCGGTCCCCGGGCCGCAGGTCGGTGACCGCCGTGCCGGTCTCGGTCACCACACCGGCACCCTCGATGCCCATCCGGGCCTCGCCGGGGTAGACGCCGAGGGTGATCAGGACGTCACGGAAGTTCAGGCCGGCGGCCCGTACCGCGATCCGGACCTCGTGCGGGGCGAGGGCGGCCGACCCGGTGACCGGGGTCTGCCCCGCCACGATGGTGAGACCGTCCACGCTGCCCGACCCGGTGCCGTCCAGTCGCCAGTCGCCCCCGGACACCGGCAGCACGCCGGGGCGCACCGGGGCCAGCCGGGGCACCCGCAGCTCCCCGCCGCGGACGGCCAGTTCGGACCGGTCGGTGGCGAGGGCGGCCGGCAGCGCGGTCAGCGAACGGGGGTCGTCGTCCAGGTCGAGCAGGAGGAACCGGCCCGGGTTCTCGGTCCGCGCCGAGCGCAGCAACCCCCAGGCGGTGGCCTGGGCCGGCGGGGACACTGTCGTGCCCGCGTCGGTGGTGACCGCGTACCGGCTCACCACGGCGAGCCGGGCATCGGCCAGGTCCTCGGTGGCGAGCCACTCCTGGGCCAGGGTGAGCGCCCAGCTGGCGGCACCGTGCGCCGCGTCGACGGCCGGGCCCTGCGGGGCGTCGGGCCGGGTCACCACGACGACGTCGACCTGCCGTCCGGCGGCCACCAGGGCGGGCAGATCGGCGTAGTGGTCGACGTCGGTCAGCACCGCGCCCAGACCGAACGGGTCCGGCCCGAGCAGGGCGCACCGCAGCGGCGACGGGTCGGCGGTGGGCTCGGTGACCCAGTCGAGGCCGTACAACGGGGGCGCGTCGGGCCGGGCGGCCGTGCCGAGTCGGGCCGGGTCGACCTCGCGGAAGGTCAACGACTCGACGGTGAGCACCGGCTGGCCGGCGCCGTCGGCGGCGGTCAGGGTGATCGCCCCGGTCGCGGTGGGACGCAGCGACAGCCGCAGCATGGAGGCCCCGGCGGCGGCGAGCGTGACGCCCTGCCAGGCGAACGGCAACCGTAGGTCGTCCCTGCCGGCCAGCCGGTCACGGATGAGCACCGCGTGCAGCGCCGCGTCCAGCAGCGCCGGGTGCAGGCCGAAGCAGGCGGCGTCGGCGTGGGCCGCCTCCGGGAGCAGCACGTCGGCGAACACCTCGTCACCGCGCTGCCACATCGCGGTCAGCCCCTGGAAGGTGGGACCGTAGCGGTAGCCGCCGTCGGCCAGTTCGTCGTACGCGTCGCGCACGTCCACGGCGGTGGCTCCCTGGGGCGGCCACACCGCAGGGTGCGCCGGGGCGGCGGGGTCGGTGGCTTCGGGGGCCAGCGTGCCGGTGGCGTGGCAGGTCCAGGCGGTACCGAGGTCGACGTCGGCGGCCCGGGAGTGGATGCTCACCTCGCGGCGACCGTCCCCGGCCGGCTCGTCGATCTCCACCCGGACGTGCACCGGCGTGCGGTCGGTCAGCACCAGGGGCGCCTGGAGGGTCAGCTCGTCGACGTGGTCGCAGCCGACCTCGTCGCCCGCACGCAGCGCCATCTCGACGAACGCGGTGCCGGGCAGCAGCACGGTGTCGCCGACGGCGTGCTCGGCCAGCCAGGGCTGGGCGGCGAGGGAGAGGGTGCCGGTGAGCCCGGTGACGGCGCTGCCGGCCAGCTCGACGACCGCGCCGAGCAGCGGGTGGGTGACGGCGGTCAGACCGGCGTGCGAGACGTCGGCCCCGCCGGGTGCGGTCGGGTTCAGCCAGTAGTGGCGGCCCTGGAAGGGGTAGGTGGGCAGGTCGACCCGGACAGCCTCCGGAACGACCCGACCCCAATCAACCTCCACCCCCGCAACAAACGCCTCACCCAACGACAACAACACCCGACCCACACCACCCTC
>NZ_JAGFWR010000052.1:3206-4348 GCF_017599305.1 Micromonospora antibiotica | reverse complement strand
AGGTCCTTCGGGGGCGGTCACAGGTGGTGCATGGCTGTCGTCAGCTCGTGTCGTGAGATGTTGGGTTAAGTCCCGCAACGAGCGCAACCCTCGTTCGATGTTGCCAGCGCGTTATGGCGGGGACTCATCGAAGACTGCCGGGGTCAACTCGGAGGAAGGTGGGGATGACGTCAAGTCATCATGCCCCTTATGTCCAGGGCTTCACGCATGCTACAATGGCCGGTACAATGGGTTGCGATACCGTGAGGTGGAGCGAATCCCAAAAAGCCGGTCTCAGTTCGGATCGGGGTCTGCAACTCGACCCCGTGAAGTCGGAGTCGCTAGTAATCGCAGATCAGCAACGCTGCGGTGAATACGTTCCCGGGCCTTGTACACACCGCCCGTCACGTCACGAAAGTCGGCAACACCCGAAGCCGGTGGCCCAACCCTTGTGGAGGGAGCCGTCGAAGGTGGGGCTGGCGATTGGGACGAAGTCGTAACAAGGTAGCCGTACCGGAAGGTGCGGCTGGATCACCTCCTTTCTAAGGAGCACCATCCAGTGAAAGCTGGTATGGAGCCCGCGACCTGCGTATGTCGGGTCGGGGTGCTCGAATGGCGGAGACACTGGTGAGTTTTTGTTCGGCAACGGCCGGGATACCTAGTACAGCCACCTTTTGGGTGGTGGGAAAGGTTCCTCCTGGTGCGGCTGGGCGGGAGCGCTAAGCACCCTGTTGGGTCCTGAAGGAACAACCTCTGGTTGTTTTTTCGGAGACTGGTCTGAGGCGTTTGCCTCGGTGGTCTGCCAGGCATGGCCTGGTCTCGCATACCGGATTCTGTTCTGCCTGTGGGTGGGGTGGGGTTGCTGGTGTGGGGCTTGTGGGTTGTGGGTTGGTTGTTTGTTGAGAATTGCACAGTGGACGCGAGCATCTTTGTGGTCAAGTTGTCAAGGGCGAACGGTGGATGCCTTGGCACCAGGAGCCGATGAAGGACGTGGGAGGCCGCGATAGGCCTGGGGGAGCTGTCAACCAAGCTGTGATCCCAGGGTGTCCGAATGGGGAAACCTGGCACCAGTCATGTGGTGTCACCTGCACCTGAACACATAGGGTGTATGGGGGGAACGCGGGGAAGTGAAACATCTCAGTACCCGTAGGAAGAGAAAACAA
>NZ_JAGFWR010000052.1:0-3106 GCF_017599305.1 Micromonospora antibiotica | reverse complement strand
TTAGTGATTCCGTGAGTAGTGGCGAGCGAAAGCGGATTGAGGCTAAACCGGTTGCGTGTGATACCTGTCAGGGGTTGCGTGGTCGGGGTTGTGGGACCCTGCTGAACGAGCTGACACTTGTTCGAGAAGTTATCAAGTTAGTGGCTAGTCGAACAGTCTGGAATGGCTGACCGTAGACGGTGAGAGTCCGGTAGGTGAAAGTTGCTGACCTTCTGTGGGTGTTCCCGAGTAGCGGCGGACCCCTGAAATCTGCCGTGAATCTGCCAGGACCACCTGGTAAGCCTAAATACTTCCTGGTGACCGATAGCGGACGAGTACCGTGAGGGAATGGTGAAAAGTACCCCGGGAGGGGAGTGAAATAGTACCTGAAACCGTTCGCCTACAATCCGTCGGAGCCTTGCGGGGTGACGGCGTGCCTTTTGAAGAATGAGCCTGCGAGTTAGTGGCATGTGGCGAGGTTAACCCGTGTGGGGGAGCCGTAGCGAAAGCGAGTCTGAATAGGGCGTCGTAGTCGCATGTTCTAGACCCGAAGCGGAGTGATCTAGCCATGGGCAGGCTGAAGCGCGGGTAAGACCGCGTGGAGGGCCGAACCCACCAACGTTGAAAAGTTGGGGGATGACCTGTGGTTAGGGGTGAAAGGCCAATCAAACTCCGTGATAGCTGGTTCTCCCCGAAATGCATTTAGGTGCAGCGTCGCGTGTTTCTTGCCGGAGGTAGAGCACTGGATGGTCTAGGGGGCCCACAAGCTTACCGAAATCAGCCAAACTCCGAATGCCGGTAAGTGAGAGCGCGGCAGTGAGACTGCGGGGGATAAGCTTCGTAGTCGAGAGGGAAACAGCCCAGATCACCAGCTAAGGCCCCTAAGCGTGTGCTAAGTGGAAAAGGATGTGGGGTCGCATAGACAACCAGGAGGTTGGCTTAGAAGCAGCCACCCTTTAAAGAGTGCGTAATAGCTCACTGGTCAAGTGGTTCCGCGCCGACAATGTAGCGGGGCTCAAGCACACCGCCGAAGCTGTGGCACTCACATTTTACTTCGCATCTCCTTGATGGGGTGTGCAGGTGTGTGGGTGGGTAGGGGAGCGTCGTGCCGGGGGTGAAGCAGCGGGGTGACCCAGTTGTGGACGCGGCACGAGTGAGAATGCAGGCATGAGTAGCGAAAGAAGGGTGAGAAACCCTTCCGCCGGATGACCAAGGGTTCCAGGGCCAGGCTAATCCGCCCTGGGTGAGTCGGGACCTAAGGCGAGGCCGAGAGGCGTAGTCGATGGACAACGGGTTGATATTCCCGTACCCGCGAAAGAGCGCCCGTGATGAACCTTATTGTGCTAACCGCCCGAGCTGTTTGAGGTCTTCGGACTGAGGATGGTGAGCGTGGGAACCTGGTGGGTAGTAGTCAAGCGATGGGGTGACGCAGGAAGGTAGCTGAGCCCGGCCGGTGGTTGTGCCGGGGTAAGCGTGTAGGCCGTGTTGTAGGCAAATCCGCAACACATGGGGCTGAGACGTGATGCCGAGCCGATTCAGGTGAAGTCAGTGATCCTATGCTGCCGAGAAAAGCCTCTAGCGAGTTCTTAGCGGCCCGTACCCCAAACCGACACAGGTGGTCAGGTAGAGAATACCGAGGCGATCGGGCGAACTGTGGTTAAGGAACTCGGCAAATTGCCCCCGTAACTTAGGGAGAAGGGGGGCCGGAGACGTGAAGCCCCGTGCGGGTGGAGCGTTGTATGGCCGCAGAGAGCAGGGGGAAGCGACTGTTTACTAAAAACACAGGTCCATGCGAAGAAGTAATTCGATGTATATGGACTGACGCCTGCCCGGTGCTGGAACGTTAAGGGGACCTGTTAGCTCTTCGGGGCGAAGCGGAGAACTTAAGCGCCAGTAAACGGCGGTGGTAACTATAACCATCCTAAGGTAGCGAAATTCCTTGTCGGGTAAGTTCCGACCTGCACGAATGGCGTAACGACTTCCCCACTGTCTCAACCACAGGCCCGGCGAAATTGCATTACGAGTAAAGATGCTCGTTACGCGCGGCAGGACGGAAAGACCCCGGGACCTTTACTATAGCTTGACATTGGTATCTGAATGGGCTTGTGTAGGATAGGTGGGAGCCGGTGAAACCTGTACGCCAGTATGGGTGGAGGCAATCTTGAAATACCACTCTGGTTGATTTGGGTATCTAACTTCGGACCGTTATCCGGTTCAGGGACAGTGTCTGGTGGGTAGTTTAACTGGGGCGGTTGCCTCCTAAAGGGTAACGGAGGCGCCCAAAGGTTCCCTCAGCCTGGTTGGCAATCAGGTGTTGAGTGCAAGTACACAAGGGAGCTTGACTGTGAGACTGACAGGTCGAGCAGGGACGAAAGTCGGGACTAGTGATCCGGCACTTGCGAGTGGAAGCGGTGTCGCTCAACGGATAAAAGGTACCCCGGGGATAACAGGCTGATCTTCCCCAAGAGTCCATATCGACGGGATGGTTTGGCACCTCGATGTCGGCTCGTCGCATCCTGGGGCTGTAGCAGGTCCCAAGGGTTGGGCTGTTCGCCCATTAAAGCGGTACGCGAGCTGGGTTTAGAACGTCGTGAGACAGTTCGGTCCCTATCCGCCGTGCGCGTAGGATACTTGAGAAGGGCTGTCCCTAGTACGAGAGGACCGGGACGGACGAACCTCTGGTGTGCCAGTTGTCCCGCCAGGGGCACGGCTGGTTAGCTACGTTCGGAAGGGATAACCGCTGAAAGCATCTAAGCGGGAAGCCTGCTTCAAGATGAGGTATCCCACCCCACATTTGTGGGGGTAAGGCCCCCAGCTAGACGACTGGGTTGATAGGCCGGAAATGTAAGCCCGGTAACGGGTTCAGTTGACCGGTACTAATAGGCCGAGGACTTGACAACAAGGCTGCTACGCGTCCACTGTGCAACTCTGAACAAACACCAAACAACCCCCTGCATTCGGGAGTGTTCGGGTGTGGGTGTGTGTGTTGTTTGATATGTTCATAGTGTTACGGCGGTCATGGCGGAGGGGAAACGCCCGGTTACATTCCGAACCCGGAAGCTAAGCCCTCCAGCGCCGATGGTACTGCACTCGGGAGGGTGTGGGAGAGTAGGACACCGCCGGACAA
>NZ_JAGFWR010000051.1 GCF_017599305.1 Micromonospora antibiotica | reverse complement strand
GGCCCAGCGGCCCAGCGGCCCAGCGGCCCAGCGGCCCAGCGGCCCAGCGGCCCAGCGGCCCAGCGGCCCAGCGGCCCAGCGGCCCAGCGGCCCAGCGGCCCAGCGGCCCAGCGGCCCAGCGGCGGGAGCATATTCCCCCCTGGAGCCGATATGCCACAGCGGCATAATTATGCCGCTGTGGCATATCCGCTCTTCGGAGAAGGTGTCACTTCCCGGTCGTCACCGGAACCAGACGTCACCGGAACCGGACGTCACCGTCGACCGCCTCCGGTCGCCGGCGGCTTCGACGAGACGTGAGCCGCCCCGGTCCGCGCCACGTCGTCGGGGCCGAACACCGGGCGACCGGGCAGGCCGGTCCCGGAACCGCCGACGGGCGTCGTACCCGGGTGGGGTGCGACGCCCGTCGGCGGTGTCGGTGCGGACTCAGCGCTGGTCGAGGTTCCCGGAGGTGTCCTCCTGGTAGCTGGCGCCACCGTTGACCTCGCTGGTCAGCGGCTTGGCACCACCCTCCGGCGGGCCGGCGAGGCTGTGGCCGGCGGCCAGCTCGGGGAACTTCGCGTCGAACGCCGGGCGCTCGGAGCGGATCCGGGGCATCCGGTCGAAGTTACGCAGCGGCGGCGGGGAGCTGGTCGCCCACTCCAGCGAGTTGCCGTGGCCCCACGGGTCGTCCACCTCGACGACCGGCCCGGTCTTGTACGACTTCCAGCAGTTCCAGATGAACGGCAGGGTCGAGATACCGGTGATGAACGCGCCGATCGTGGAGATCATGTTGAGCGTGGTGAAGCCGTCGCCGGGCAGGTAGTCGGCGTACCGGCGGGGCATGCCCTCGGCGCCGAGCCAGTGCTGCACCAGGAAGGTGGTGTGGAAGCCGATCATCGTGAGCCAGAAGTGAATCTTGCCCAGGCGCTCGTCGAGCATCCGGCCGAACATCTTGGGGAACCAGAAGTAGATGCCACCGAAGACGGCGAACACGATGGTGCCGAAGAGCACGTAGTGGAAGTGCGCCACGACGAAGTAGTTGTCGTGCAGGTGGAAGTCGAGCGGCGGGCTCGCCAGCAGCACCCCGGTCAGACCACCGAAGAGGAAGGTCACCAGGAAGCCGACGGCGAACAGCATGGGCGTCTCGAAGGTGATCTGGCCCCGCCACATGGTGCCGATCCAGTTGAAGAACTTCATGCCGGTCGGTACGGCGATCAGGTAGCTGAGGAAGCTGAAGAACGGCAGCAGCACCTGGCCGGTGGCGAACATGTGGTGCGCCCAGACGCTCATCGACAGGGCGGCGATGGAGATGGTGGCGGCGACGAGACCCTTGTAACCGAAGATCGGCTTGCGGGAGAAGACCGGGATGATCTCGGTGATGATGCCGAAGAACGGCAGCGCGATGATGTACACCTCGGGGTGACCGAAGAACCAGAAGAGGTGTTGCCACAGCATCGGGCCGCCGGTGGCCGGGTCGTAGACGTGCGCGCCGAGCAGCCGGTCCGCGGCCAGCGCGAAGAGCGCGGCGGCCAGCAGCGGGAAGACCAGGATCGCCAGCAGGCTGGTGACCAGCATGTTCCACGTGAAGATCGGCATCCGGAACATGGTCATGCCGGGGGCGCGCAGGGTCAGGATCGTGGTGATCAGGTTGACCGCGCCGAGGATGGTGCCCAGACCCGAGATGGCCAGGCCGACGACCCACATGTTCGCGCCGACGCCGGGCGAGTGCTCGATGCTGCTCAGCGGGGTGTAGGCGGTCCACCCGAAGTCGGCGGCGCCGCCCGGGGTGAGGAAACCGGCGGTCGCCATCGTGCCGCCGAACAGGTACAGCCAGTAGGCGAAGGCGTTCAGCCGGGGGAACGAGACGTCGGGGGCGCCGATCTGCAACGGCACGACGTAGTTGGCGAACGCGAACACGATCGGGGTCGCGAAGAACAGCAGCATGATCGTGCCGTGCATGGTGAACAGCTGGTTGTACTGCTCCGGCGACAGGAACTGCATGCCCGGTCGGGCCAACTCGGCTCGCATGACCAGGGCCATCAGGCCACCGATCATGAAGAACACGAACGCGGTGACCATGTACATGATCCCGATCTGCTTCGCGTCCGTGGTGCGCAGCAGCCGCGCGATGGCCGACCCCTTGACCGGCTCTCGGACCGGCCATGGCCGGGTCACGACCGGCTTGGGTGCGACGGTGGTCACGAATGGCCTCCGGTTCTCGGTTGTCCCGCTCGGCACGCGTCGTCAGCTGCGGGCCGTCATCCGAAAGGATGTTAGTCCCCGGTAGGTGGCAGCACCGCTCGGGGTGCTCTGGCACCATGTCCGGCCTATCGTCGGGCCTACAGCGGGCCGACCAGGAGCCGGTAGTGCTCACCGAAGATCCGCCCGCCCCGCCCGCGCAGCAACGGGTCGCGCAGCGCCGGCGGCACGTCGCGGGTGCGGTTGCGGTCCCGGGTCCGGTCCCGCACCCATCGGGTACGCGGACGACGACGGCTCTCGTACGCGACCAGGGCCGCCTCGACACTGCCGGCGGCCCGGAGCGACTCGGCGAGGACCACCGCGTCCTCGAGCGCCATGGCGATCCCCTGGGACAGGGTGGGTGCGGTGGCGTGCGCGGCGTCGCCGACCAGCAGTACCCGGCCCCGGTGCCAGCGGCCCAGCTCGACCTCGTCGGTGAGCCCGACCTGCACGTCGCGCCAGGCGGCCAGCACCGCCGGGACCGGCCCGCCGTAGCCGCCGAAGAGTTCGTGCAGCCGGGCGACCGGGTCGGTCGGGGCGACGGTGCCGGCCTCGTCGGCGTAGCAGTAGAGCCGGCCCGCGCCGAGCGGCACCACGAGGAAGCCGGCCCGCCGGCCGAGCAGCGCCGTCCAGTCGGCGACGTCGGGGCCGTCGCGCACCACGCCCCGGTAGACCACCTGGCCGGCGGGGCGGGGTGGACCGCCGAGCGCGGCCAGGGAGCGGACCGCCGAACGGGGGCCGTCGGCACCGATCACCAGGTCGTACTCGCCGCCGGTGCCGTCGGTGAAGGTAACCGCGACCCCGGCGGGCAGCAGCTCCACGGTGCTCACCTCGGCGCCGTGCCGCACCGCGCCCCCGGCCCCGCTGAGCAGCACCTGGTAGAGGTCGCGGCGGGGCAGCGCCCGGCACTCGCCCACCTCGGCCCAGAGCGTGTCGAGGTCCACCTCGCAGAGCGGGTCGCCGGCGGCGTCGAGGAAGCGTTGGCGGTGGATCACCTGCCCGAGGGGGCGGACCGGGCCGTCGAGGTCCAGTCGTCGTAGTGCGCGGGCGGCGTTGCCGGGCAGGTAGAGGCCGGTGTCGGCGAGCTCGTTGGGCGGGAGCTTCTCGGTGACGTCGGGCCGGAAGCCGGCCAGCCGCAGGGCCCGGGCGACGGCCAGGCCGGCGATGCCCGCGCCGACGACGAGGATGCGCAGGGGGGAGCCACGCATGGTGGTGTACGCCTCCGGAGGGGATCGGTACGCGGTGAAGGCAAGACACTACTCCGCGCGATCGGCGCACACCAGGGCCGGTGAGACCCATCGCCACCCTCCGGACTGGACAGAAAGTGGTTCAGCCCGTCGAACGCCGTTCGATTGAAGAATACCCATGGGCCGGAAGTCGTTCGTCTCACTAGAGTGACGGCGTGACGACGGACGAGTCATACCGCTCGGTCAAGTCGGCGGGCCGCGCGCTGGACGTGCTGGAGGCGTTGGCCGCTCCCGCCGGCCCCCGCTCGCCGGTGGAGCTGAGCCGGGCGCTGGGCATCCCCAAGAGCAGCCTGCACGCCATCCTGCGGACCCTGTTGGACCGCGAGTGGGTGGCCGCCGATCCGACCGGCACCCGGTTCTCGGTGGGCCTGCGGGCGCTGGAGGTCGGGGCGGCCTTCCTGGCCGGCGCGGACGCCGCCGCCCTCTACGACGTGACCCTGGACCGGCTCGCCGGGTGCTCCGGAGAGACGGTCCAGCTCTACCGCCTGGACCGCGGCTCGGTGGTGCTGCTGGCCCGGCGGGACTCGGCGCACATCGTCCGGCCCGTCTGCGCGGTGGGGCGTCGGCTGCCGGCGCACGCCACCGCGGCCGGCAAGGCGTTGCTCGCCGCGCGGACCGACGAGGAGGTCGACCGGTTGCTCCAGTGGCCGCTGGCGGCGGCCACCGGGCGGACGGTCACCACGCCGGAGGCGCTGCGGGCCGAGCTGGCGGCGGTCCGGCGGCGGGGCTGGGCCGAGGAGTGGGAGGAGTGCAGCCCGGGGCTGGCGGCGGTGGCGGTGGCCGTACCGCTGCGGGAGCCGGCGGTGGACGCGATCTCGGTGGCCGCGCCGGTGGACCGGCTGGGGCCGGAGGCGCGGACCCGGCTGGCGGCGGTGCTGCGGGAGGCGGCGCTCCAGGCCCGGACGGCCCGCGCGCTGCTCGCGCCCAACCGGTAGGACGCGGTTCACGTACGTGGACAAGATCGCCCGTTAACTTAACCGGTTCAGTTGCGCAACAGTTTCAAGTGTGTAAATGTGACGGGGACCATGGGAGCGCTCCCGGTCATATCCGAGACAAGGTCCGGCGCCCCGCGCCGCAGCCAAGGAGCATCATGAAGCGTCCATTGCGGGCCCTCGCCGCCGCCGGCCTCCTGGCCGTCGGCACGATCGTGGCCGTCGCCGTCGGCGGCACCGCCTCCGCCGACACCCAGATCTGTGAGCAGTACGGCTCCACCGTCATCGGCGGCCGGTACGTGGTCCAGAACAACCGCTGGGGCACCACCGCCCAGCAGTGCATCAACGTCACCGGCAGCGGTTTCAACATCACCAGCCAGCAGGGTTCCGCGCCGACCAACGGCGCACCGGTGTCGTACCCGTCGATCTTCGTGGGCTGCCACTACACCAACTGCTCGCCGGGCACCAACCTGCCGGCCCAGGTGAAGTCGATCAGCAGCGCCCCCGGCAGCATCTCCTTCAACTACGTGGGTGGCGCGATCTACGACGCCGCCTACGACATCTGGCTCGACCCGTCGCCCAAGCGGGACGGGGTCAACGCCATGGAGATCATGATCTGGTTCAACCGGCAGGGCAGCATCCAGCCGATCGGCTCCCCGGTGGGCAACACCAACATCGCGGGCCGCAGCTGGGAGGTGTGGCGCGGCAACAACGGCGGCAACAACGTCATCTCCTACGTCGCGCCGTCGGCGATCCAGGGCATGAGCTTCAACGTGCTGGACTTCATCGCCGACACCCGTAACCGGGGGGCGATCACCAACGACTGGTACCTGACCAGCATCCAGGCCGGCTTCGAGCCGTGGCAGGGCGGTGCCGGGCTCGCCGTCACCAACTTCTCCCAGACCGTCAACACCGGCGGCAACCCGCCGCCCACCACCGCCCCGCCGACCACGCCCCCGCCCACCGGCGGCGGCTGCGCGGTGAAGTACACGTCCAACTCGTGGAACAACGGGTTCACCGCCGACGTGACGATCACCAACCGGGGCTCCGGCGCCATCAACGGCTGGACCCTGACCTACAACCTGCCCAGCGGGCAGCAGGTCACCAGCTCGTGGAACGCCACCGTCAGCCAGAGCGGGTCGACGGTGACCGCCCGCAACGCCGCGCACAACGGCAGCATCTCCCCCGGTGGCACCGCGACCTTCGGCTACCAGGGCTCGCTGAACGGGACGTACTCGGCGCCGACCAGCTTCTCGCTCAACGGCACCGCCTGCGCCCGCGCCTGACCCCACACCACCCACCACCACGCGGGGGGCGTGACCCACAGGGTCACGCCCCCCGCACCTCGTGTTTTGACCGTTCTGTGGGCAGGGTGGTCTGGCGGTGTGGTGTGGGTGTGTTCGTGGTGGTGTGGTGGAGGGCTGTCATTTGCCCTTGTGGACGGCGTTTTTGCGGATGACCGGATA
>NZ_JAGFWR010000050.1 GCF_017599305.1 Micromonospora antibiotica | reverse complement strand
GATGGAGATCACCACCGACGCGGTGCAGTTGCTGGGCGGCTACGGCTACACCCGCGACTACCCGGTCGAACGGATGATGCGCGACGCCAAGATCACCCAGATCTACGAAGGCACCAACCAGGTCCAGCGGATCGTCATGGCCCGCCAGCTCCTCAAGGACTGACTACCCTGACGGTCAGCGGGTGAGGCCGACGGTGGTGGCGAGGCGGGCCACGTCGGCGGCCGGCGGGCCGCTGCGGGCGATCTCGGCGAGGAGAGTACGCGCGGCGGGGCGGTAGCGGACCTCGGCGGGCGCGATGGTGTCGGCGTCGACCAGCGTACGACCGGCGGCGGCGAGGTCACCGGCGTCGAGGTAGGCGCGGGCGGCGTCGACGAGGTGCGCGGCCCGATGCTCGGCGGGAAGCCGACGCCAGTCGTCGCGCCCGACCGCCTTTTCGTGGTGGTAGACCGCCTCGGCCGTGTCGCCGAGGCGCAGCGCGGTCAGGAAGCGGGCCAGCAGCACGGCGGTGGGACCGAACGCGGTGTGGTGCGGGTCGTCGCCGCTCGTACACCGGTTGGCGAGAACGGTGGCGTGGTCGATCAGGTCGTCGACGCGGCGGCCGTCACCACAGCCGGCGGCGGCAAGCGCGGCCTGGAGGAACAGCGTTCCGCGTACCGCGTCGTCGGTGGCGGTGCCGATGGCGGCGACGGCGGCGGTGAGGGCGAGCCGGTCGCGGCCGAGCGCGCGCAGTGCCTGGGCCACGACGATGGTCGCGGTGCCGGCGCGGACGGGGTCCCCCACGGCGGCGGCGACGGCCCGGTCGGCGGCGAGCCAACCGAGATCGGCCTCACCGAGCTTGACCAGCACCGATGCGGTGATCCGGTACGCGGACACCAGCGGTCCCGGGCTGGCACGGGTGGCGTCGAGCAGGGTGGGCAGGGCCCGGAGCAGTTGCGTGTAGTGGGCGTGCTGGTAGGTGAGCCAGGCGTGCGCGACATGCCGCCCCAGTTCGTCGGGCGACACCGCCCGGGCCGGCCGCTGGTGGTGGTAGCGGGCCAGGGCGGCGCGGACCGCGTCGACACCGTCGAGGCCGGCGGTCACGGGCGGTAGCGGTCTGCGGGGGTCGAGCAGGGTGGCCGGGTCGAGGCGCAGCACCTCGGCGATCTCCTGGACGGTCGAGTACCGGTCGAGGCTGCGTACGCCGCGCTCGACCTTGTCCACCCAGCTCTTGGACTTGCCGAGCCGGTCGGCGAGCATCTGCTGGGTCATCCGGCGGCGTACCCGCCAGCGGGCCACCCGCCGGCCGATCGGCAGCTCGTCGACGTCGGTCTGCGCCGGCCGGTTCACCGGTCCCGCTCCACCGGCGGGGGTACGGCCACGGTGGTGGACTCGCCGCAGCGCGGACACCACCTCGACTTGACCCGGAACGCCAGCAACCCCACCAGGAAGCCCGGCACCAGGCCCCCGAACACGATCGATACCACTTCAGATCTCATGATCACTCTTACCTTCGGGTAAGCGGGGCTGTGAGCTGTGCAGATAGCCCTGAGTGAGAGCTCCTGTACTGCTACGAAAGTTAGCGCACTAACTCTGGATCAGTAAAGGATTTAATTGTGCTAACTTTCGGATCATGAACGTTCGACATTGTTTGCTGCGCCTGCGGAGACGTGGTCGACTTGACCGTGAGCAGGTGCGTCCACGTGGAGGGGTCATCCATGACCGGCAGGGAGCCGCCCAACTATCAGCGCGTCGTGGATGACCTGCGACAGCGGATCCTTGGCGGTGAACTGTCCTCTGGGGACAAGCTGCCCACCGAGAGGGAACTCCAGCAGCGCTGGGGCTTCTCCAGCACCGTCATCAAGCACGCCCTCACCATGCTCCGCAGCGAAGGGCTCATCGAAGGCCGACGGGGATCGGGCAACTACGTCCGCAGCCGCACACCGCTCGTGCGCCGCGCCCACTCCCGGGACATGCGCAACCGCACCGGCAGCACGTCACCGTTCGCCCGGGACAGCGAAGCCGCAGGCCAGCAGCCGAGCTGGGAGTCTGAGAGCAGGAAGATTCCCGCGACGCCCCGCATCGCCGAACGGCTCGGCATTCAGCCCGGCGACACAGTCATGCACACCAGGTACCGCTACCTGGCCGACGGAGTCCCGATACAACTTGCCGACTCCTACGAGCCGCTGGCCATCACCGGCGGTACGCCGATCGAGTACCCCGAGCGAGGTCCGATCATCGGCGTGGTCGCTCGGATGGACTTCATCGGTGTGGCCGTCGACCGGTTTGTGGAAGAGGTGGCGACCAGGCAGGCGATGCCGGAAGAGGCTGCCGCCCTCGAACTCGACCGGCGCGGCGGCAGGTGGGTGATCGAAGTCGAGCGCACCTACTTCGCCGGGCAGACCGCAGTGGAAACCGCCGACATCGTGTTCCCTGGTGACCGCTACCGACTCGTCTACGAGTTGCCCGTCGATCCCTGGTCACCGCCCGAGGGGGCCGAGCCGTCCTGACAACTGCTCGGCCGTGTAGAAGCCGTACCGGATGATCGGGTGGGCCGGTCGGGTCGGCCCACCCGCCAGCGGTCAACGATTGTCGGGGCTGTTTTCCGGCTTGGCCCCGTAGCGCGGCGGGGCGGACCACGGCGACTCGGTCCCGGCCCGCCGGGGCAGCGGCTCGGTGGGGGTGTCCAGATCGGGGTAGCCGAGGGTGAGCGGCGCGGTGTCCGGCTCGCTGCGGGCGGGCGGACCGGCCGGCGGCCAGTCGCTCGTGGCATAGCTGGGCGGTGGCGGGTCGTCGTAGTCGGCCGGGGCCGATTCCGTCCCGGTCGCCGGCTGCGGCCAGCGCCGCCACCGCTGGGCGCTGAACACGGCCATCAGCAGCAACACGCCGATCAGGAACAGGGTGCCGTTCTGCACCGGCTGGTGCAGCGGCAGCGGGTCGCCGAGCACCTTCCAGCCGCTCGGGATCCAGTCGAGCACGGTGAACGGGGCGATGAACATCCCGACGTACGGGGTGACCAGCAGCAGCCCGGCGACGAGCGGGCCGAGCGGCGAGGTGCGCAGCGTGCCGACCAGGCCGAGCAGGATGCCGGCGACGCCGAGGTAGACGGTCGGCTCGATCAGGTTGGCCGTGTTGTACGTGCCGATCTCCACCCAGCGGTCCACGGTCCGGCCCGACCCGTCCTGCCCGAGGGTGATCAGCACCCACGTGACGGGTGCCACCACCAGCCCGGCGAGGAAGCTCCAGAGATGTCGCATTGGCGCACCGTACCGTTTCTGCCATGACCGAGCACCCCACCACCCCTCCCGGCAAGCCGACGTCGTACTCCCGGGTCACGCTGAGTCGCATCATGACCGCTGTCGATGTCAACCTGTACGGAACCGTGCACGGTGGGGTGTTGATGAAGTTCGTCGACGACGTGGCCGGGGCGGCGGCGGCCCGGCACAGCGGCGGCACGGCGGTGACCGCCTCCATCGACGAGATCATCTTCTCCGAGCCCGTCCGGGTGGGTGACCTGGTGCACGCCCACGCCCAGGTCAACTGGACCGGCAACACCTCGATGGAGGTGGGGGTGAAGGTGGTCGCCGAGCGCTGGGACTCGGCCGAGGACGAACCCGTCCGGGTGGCCACCGCCTACCTGGTCTTCGTCGGGGTGGACGTGGCCGGCGCACCCCGCCCGGTCCGCCCCGTACTCCCGGAGACCCCCGACGATCACCGCCGCTACAAGGAGGCCGAGATCCGCCGCGCCCACCGCCTGGCCAAACGCCGCGCCATCCAAGCCCACCGCGCCTCCTAACCCCCTCCCTCCCACCCCTCCCCCCCAGCTCCCCCTTCCCACCCCTCCTCCCCCCAGCACCCCCTCCCGCCCCGGTGATCAAGAGATTTACGTCAGCTCCGCGCCCAGCCCTGCCCCAAACCTCTTGATCACCACCCCCAGCCCCTCGGCTGCACCGGCATTGGGCGTCCCAGCCCGGTGATCAAGAGGTTTGCGTCAGGTATCGGCTCAATGTTGACGCAAACCTCTTGATCACCGGCTCCAGCCCATCGCTGCGGCCGGGGTGGAATGTGCCGGTGCGGTGATCAAGAGGTATGCGTCAGGTTCGGGCTGGAATTTGACCCGAACCTCTTGATCAACGGGGTCTGGTCGAATGGGATCAGCCGGATCGGCGGGTTGAGGCGGGCTCGGCGGGTTGAGTCGGGCTCGGCGGTGGGGTGGGGTGGGGTGGGGTGAGCGGGGGTGGGGACGGATTGTGTGCGCGGGGCACGTTTCCGTGGTGGGCCCCGGTGTGGATGATGGCGCTGCGAGGTAGGCAAGATGGCGGTATGGCCGGGCACAGTGCCGTGTGGGCCTCAGGGAGGGTGGAGCGGTGGGTGACGTGCTGTGGACGCCGCCGGCGGACGTACGCGAGCGGTCCCGGATCGGTGGCTACCTGCGGTGGCTGCGGGAGCACCGGGGGTTGGACTTCGCCGACTACGACGCGCTGTGGCAGTGGTCGGTCACCGACCTGGACGCCTTCTGGCGCTCGATCTGGGACCACTTCGAGGTGGTGGCGCACACCCCGCCGACGGCGACCCTGACCGATGCGGCGATGCCCGGTGCCCGGTGGTTCCCCGGCGCGACGCTCAACTACGCCGAGAACGTGCTGCGGCTGCCCGGTCGCGCCGATGACGACCCGGTGGTGGTCGCCCACTCCCAGACCCGCCCGCCGGTCACCCTGACCGCCGCCGAACTGCGCGAGCAGGTCCGTCGGGTGGCGGCCGGGCTGCGCCGCCTCGGCGTCGTCGCCGGGGACCGGGTGGCCGCGTACGCACCGAACATCCCCGAGACGTACGTGCTGCTGCTGGCCACCAGCAGCCTCGGGGCGATCTTCTCGTCCTGTGCCCCGGAGTTCGGCACCCGTAGTGTCGTCGACCGCTGGCAGCAGATCGCCCCGAAGGTCCTGGTGGCCGTGGACGGCTACCGGTACGGCGACAAGCCGGTCGACAGGCGGGCCGAGGTGGCCGCGATCCGAGCCGCCCTGCCATCGCTGACCCACACCGTCCACATCCCCTACCTGCACCCGACCGGCCCCGACGGCTCCGCCCCGGCCGGTTCTGACCGCGCTGCCCCTCCGGCCGGTTCCGACGGCGCTGCCCCTCCGGCCGGTTCCGACGGCGCTGCCCCGGCATCCGCGCTGTCCGGTGGTCCCGTCGGCGGTGCGGAGGCCGCGCCGGACGGCGTACCACAGAGCAGCCTGAGCTGGGCCGACCTGGCGGCGGAGACCGACGGGGCGTTGACCTTCACCCCGGTCCCGTTCGACCACCCGCTCTACGTGCTCTACTCCTCGGGCACCACCGGCCTGCCGAAGCCGATCGTGCACGGGCACGGCGGCATCCTGCTCGAACATCTCAAGATGCTCGCCCTGCACCACGATCTCGGCCCGGCCGACCGGTTCTTCTGGTTCACCACCACCGGCTGGATGATGTGGAACTTCCTGGTCTCCGGGCCGGCCGTCGGGGCGACGATCGTGCTGTTCGACGGTAACCCCGGCCACCCCGACCTGGGCGCGTTGTGGCGGCTGGCCGACGAGACCGGCACCACCTATTTCGGCACGTCCGCGCCGTTCCTGCTGGCCTGCCGCAAGGCCGGCCTGGTCCCGAAGGACGTCGCCGACCTGTCCGCGCTGCGCGGGGTCGGCTCCACCGGAGCGCCGCTGCCCGCCGAAGGCTTCACCTGGGTGTACGACACGGTCGGCACCAACCTCCAGCTCCAGTCGTTGTCCGGGGGGACGGACGTCTGCACCGGCTTCGTCGGCGGGGTGCCGCTGCTACCGGTGTACGCCGGTGAGATCACCTGCCGGGCACTCGGCGCGAAGGTGGAGGCCCGCTCGGCCGACGGCACCCCCGTCCTCGGCGAACTGGGCGAACTGGTGATCACCGCGCCCATGCCGAGCATGCCGGTGGGCTTCTGGAACGACCCGGACGGTCGCCGCTACACGGAGGCGTACTTCGACGTCTATCCCGGGGTGTGGCGGCACGGCGACTGGATCACCATCAACGAGCGGGGCGGCTGCGTGATCACCGGCCGGTCCGACGCCACCCTCAACCGGGGCGGCGTACGGCTCGGCACGGCCGAGTTCTACTCGGTGGTGGAGGGCCTCGACGAGGTGGTCGACTCGGTCGTGGTGCACCTGGAGGACGACGAGGGTGGGGCGGGGGAGCTGCTGCTGTTCGTGGTGCTCGCCGAGGGCCTCGAACTCGACGACGCGTTGCGCCGCAAGATCGCCCGTGAGCTGCGTACCGCCCTGTCGCCCCGGCACATCCCCGACGAGATTCACCAGGTCAGGGCGGTCCCGCGCACGCTGTCGTCCAAGAAACTGGAAGTCCCGGTCAAGAAGATCCTCACCGGCACTCCGGTCGACTCGGCAGCCGCCCAGGGTGCCCTGGCCAACCCGGAGTCCCTCACCGCCTTCGCCGCCTTCGCCCAAACCCGCCCCACCCCCTAATCCACTCCACCCCTGCCCCGGCTCCGCCCCACCCGTCTCCTGCCCGCCCGCCCGCTCTACCCGTGGGTCCTGCCCGCCCCGCCCCACCCCTGCCCCCGGCTCCGCCCTGCCCGCCCCGCCTCGCCCCGGTGATCAAGAGCTTTACGTCAATCCGCCCCGGCGGTTTCTAGGCTTCAGTGCAACTGATCTTGGGTTGGGTTGGAGGTCCTGGTGGCGAAGCCGGGTGTGTTGACGTTCGGGCATCGGCAGGTGTTGGAGCATCTGTGGGCTTCGGGTCGG
>NZ_JAGFWR010000005.1 GCF_017599305.1 Micromonospora antibiotica | reverse complement strand
CCGCTGGGCCGCTGGGCCGCTGGGCCGCTGGGCCGCTGGGCCGCTGGGCCGCTGGGCCGCTGGGCCGCTGGGCCGCTGGGCCGCTGGGCCGCTGGGCCGCTGGGCCGCTGGGCCGCTGGGCCGGGTCAGGGAGTGGCGGGTGTCAGTTCGACGGCGGGTTCGTCGGTGGCGGGGGCGACCGCAGGCTCGACGGCGGCGGCTCCGGTGCCGGGCGAGCGGCGGTGGCGCAGCTCCACGGGCAGGACCACCAGGGTCACCAGCAACCCCACCGCGCCGTTAACCACGAAGCCCCAGAGCGGCACCGAGGCGTCGATGACCGCGCCGGCCAGCGGAGCGCCGAGCGCGATGCCGACCGTGGTGGCGGAGCCGTGCAGGCCCATCGCCTCCCCGCGTACCCCGGCGGGGGCGAGTCGACTGACCGCGTCGGCGGTGGCGGCGATGGTGGGGGCGCAGAGCGCGCCGGCCGGGAGCAGCGCCAGACAGAGCAGCCACCAGTGGTCGCCGCCCAACCCGACCGGAATGGTGCAGAGGCTGAGCAGGGCGGCCAGCGCCAGCGGGGAGAAGGAACGGCGGACCGCACCGTAGGCGAAGCCGCCGACCAGCGAGGCTACCGCCCAGGCGGCGAGCACCGCGCCCGTCCAACCGACCTCGCCACCGGCCCGCAGCACGGCCACCACCGCCACGTCGGTGCCACCGAGCACCAGGGTCGCGGCGGCGCTCACCGCGAACACGGCGAGCAGGCGGGTGGTCAACCACTGCCGCCGCGGCACCCGGGGCTGCGGGCCGACCGGCTCCTCGGCACCGCGGGTCGGTGGGTCGAGCAACCACAGGGCGATGCCGGCGCCGACGATGCCGGTGCCGACCGCCCAGAGCGTGACCCGGGGGGAGACGGCGGTGGCCAGGGCCACGGCCAGCGCCGGCCCGATCATGAAGGACAGCTCCATCGACATCGAGTCCAGCGCGTACGCGGGGCGGCGGCGCTCCGCCGGCACCAGCGCGGCGATCGACTGCCGGACCACCGAGAAGACCGGCAGCGCGAACAGCCCGGCCACGAACGCGGCGGGCAGCAGCAGCGGCAGACTCAACGTCGGGGCGCCCGCCCAGAAGGCCGCCTCGACGACGGTGGTCACCGCGACCACCGGACGCAGGCCACGCCGGTCGACCAGCCGGCCGAGCAGGGGCGAACCGATGGCCGCGCCGGCGACCGACGCGGCGCCGACCAGGCCGGCGGCACCGTAGCCCCGGCCCAGCTCCAACACCACGTAGAAGGTGAGCGTCACCCCGGTCGCGGTGAGCGGGATGCGGGCCAGCACCGCCACCAGTAGCAGGGCCCGCAGACCGGGCTGGGCCAGGGCCAGCCGGTAAGGCGTCAACGTCATGATGCTCCGTACCTCCGGCGGTCATCCTCGACCGGGGGTACGACATCGGCAAGCGATTACCGGCTCATGCGGCGCTGATCACCGGCTCGCCGTGCAGGGTGACCCCGGCACCGTCCATCGCCCGCAGCGCCACGTCCAGCGTCGCCGGCGCGACCGCCGCCGTCAGGTCGAGCAGCACGGTGGTGGCGAAGCCCTCCCGGGCGGCGTCCAGGGCGGTGGCCCGCACGCAGTGGTCGGTGGCGATGCCGACCACGTCGACCCGGTCGACGTCGCGTCGGCGCAGCCAGTCGGCCAGGGTCTCACCGTCGTCGGCGTGCCCCTCGAAGCCGGAGTACGCGGCGGCGTGCTCGCCCTTGTGGAAGACCGCCTCGACCCGGTCGGTCACCAGGTCGGGGTGGAACTCGCTGCCCTGGGTGCCGACCACGCAGTGCCGGGGCCACGACTCGACGTAGTCCGGCGGGTCGCCGAAGTGCGCCCCCGGGTCGACGTGGTAGTCCTTGGTGGCGACCACGTGGTCCCACCGCTGCGGTTCACCGGCCAGCAGACCCGAGATACCGGCGGCGACGCCCGCGCCCCCGGCGACGGCCAGGGAACCGCCCTCACAGAAGTCGTTCTGCACGTCCACGATGATCAGCGCGTTGGCCATCGGTGCCCTTCCTCTCCGCTCGCCGCCGGTGATCCACCTGCGGCACGACCCAGTCTGCCCCGGCGGCTCAACCAGCCGGCACGACCGTGACCGGGATCGCCGGATCACCCGCGGAGAGCTTCAACCCCTCCCACGGGATGGAGATCAGGCACTGCCGCAGGTGCTCCCGGGACTCGGCGATGGTGGGCAGCTCGACCGGTTCGCCGTCGACCACGAACGAGTGCTGGAGCGACCGGTCGTTGGCCTGCCGGTCCGGCACGCCCTGCGAGACGACGACCTCCTCGGTGGCGGTGCCGGTGGGCTTGTGCCGGCGTACCGCGACCTTCCGGCCCCCGATGGTGCCCTTGTTCTCGGAACGCTTGACCACCGGCCGGCCGTCCACCTCGACCAACTTGTAGACCAGGCTGGCGGTGGGTGCACCGGAGCCGGTGACCACGGCGGTGCCCGCGCCGTACATGTCGACCGGTTCGGCGGCGAGCGCGGCGATGGCGTACTCGTCGAGATCCCCCGACACGATGATCTTCGTCTCGGTGGCGCCGAGCGAGTCGAGCAGCTCCCGGGACTGCTGGGCGATCACCGCGAGGTCGCCGGAGTCGATCCGGACCGCCCGCAGCTGCGGCCCGGCCACCTCGATGGCGGTCCGGATGCCCTGGCTGATGTCGTACGTGTCGACCAGCAGCGTGGTGTCCCGGCCCAACGTGGCGACCTGCGAGGCGAACGCCGTCCGCTCGTCGTCGTGCAGCAGGGTGAACGCGTGCGCGGCGGTCCCGGCGGTGGGGATGCCGTAGCGCTGACCGGCCGCCAGGTTGGAGGTGAACCGGAACCCGGCCAGGTACGCCGCCCGCGCGGCAGCCACCGCCGCCTCCTCGTGGGCCCGCCGGGAACCCATCTCGATCAGCGCCCGGCCCCGGGCCGCGGTGACCATCCGGGCGGCCGCCGCGGCCACCGCGCAGTCGTGGTTGAGCACCGACAGCACCAGCGTCTCCAGCACCACGCACTCGGCGAACCCCCCGGAGACGGTGAGGATCGGCGAGCCGGGAAAGAACAGCTCACCCTCGGCGTACCCGTCGATGTCACCGGTGAAGCGGTAGTCGGCCAACCACCGGGCGGCGGGCTCGTCCACCACCCCGGTCCGGAGCAGGAACTCGACCTCCTCCGCGGTGAACCGGAAGTCCCTGATCATGTCGATCAGCCGGCCGGTCCCCGCGACCACCCCGTACCGGCGTCCGGTGGGCAACCGCCGGCTGAACACCTCGAAGGTGCAGCGGCGGTCGGCGGTGCCGTCGCGCAGGGCGGCACTGACCATGGTCAGCTCGTAGTGGTCGGTCAGCAGGGCGGGGCGAAGATGACTCACCAGCCCAGCCTAGAGTTCACCCGGCCGGGCCGCCGCCGTGGCCCGGGATCGCCCGCAACGCCGCGCCCAGCTCGGCGCGACTGGTGATGCCGAGTTTGCTGTAGACCCGTTGGAGGTGATTCTCCACCGTCCGGTGCGACAGGAACAACCGGCTCGCGATCGCCCGGCTGGTCACCCCGGCGGCGGCGAAACCGGCGATCTCCAGCTCCCGGTCGCTCAGCGTCGGGCGCAGCGCGTCCAACGCCGGGGTACGGATCTCGTCACAGCGGGTGAGCAGGGCGGCGAGCCGTTCGTGCGCGGCGGCGGCCGACGCCGACCGGTTGCGCCGCCACCCGTGCAGGGCCGTCGCCGTGGCGTCGACCGCCCAGACCGTCAGGTCCAGCTTCGCGAATCCGTCGGCCACCTCCAGCAGGGCCGCCCCGTCCCGCTCGGCGGCGGCCCGGGCGTGCCGGGCGAGCAGCGGAGCCAGCACCCCGTCGACGGTCTCGCAGAGTTCGGCCAACCGCTGCGCGACCGTACGCCGGTTGCCGTCGGTGCAGGTCGGCCCGACCGCAGCGGTGGCCTGGCCGAGGCGGACCAGGTCGTGCAGGACCAGCGCCTCGTGACCGGCGAAGCCGTCGGCGCGCAACCGGTCGGCCAGCTCGCACAGCTGCCTGGTGGCCCCGGTCAGGTCGCCCCCGGCCGCCAGCACCGCGCCCCGGGCCTGCTCCAGCCATGGTCGGAGCACCGCCATGCCGGGGGCCTGGGTGCGGTCGGCCTCGGCCATCGCCGTGACCGCGGTCGCCACGTCGCCGCGCAGCAGCGCGGCCTGGGCCCGCTCGGCGTGGGCCAGGCCGGCGAAGACCCGGCTGGTGGCGAGCACCGCGCAGGCACCGAGGCTGGCCTTGAGCGCGTCGTCGCCGCGACCCCGCAGCCGCGCCGCGTACGCCTGGAGGATGGACAGGTAGCCGGTGCCGAGCCGGAAGTCCCCGGCGCCGGCCTGGTCGGCGAACTCGTCGGCCACGATGGCGTCGATGCCGGCGAGGTCCCCGCAGAGCGCCAACCGGGTGCCCCGGGCCAACTCCATGGCCAGTTGCAGGTACGGCATGTCGGCCCGCCAGTTCGCCGCCTCCGCCTGCACCCGGTCGATCGCCGTGGCGCTGGCCCGGAACCGGCCCTGTACGGCGTCGACGTGGGCGATCGTGCACCGGGCCAGTTCCCGGGCCGCGACACTGGCCGCCGGGCGGTCCAGCACCGACCGGCCGAGTCGCAGCGCGGTGTCGACGTCCAGGCCGTGCAGCCGCATGATCGCCTCGAAGGCGCGGACCCGGGCCTGGTGCCCGGGATCGGTGAGGGCCTGCCCGGCCACCGCGATCGTGTCCACCGTGGACTGCTCGCTGAGCCCCCAGTAGCTGACCATCCCGCGTACGGTCAGCCACCGGCTGCGGCGGTGCTCACAGGCGATGTCACCGGCCACCGCGTCGAGCACCCCGATCGCCTCCGTCGGCCGGTCGCCGAACATCAGGATGGTGGCGAGGAGTTCGGCGGCGTCGTAGCCGCCGTCGGCGTCGAGCGCCGCGCGGGCCAACCGGGTGGCCAGCGGCACGTCGTAGCGGGTGAACGCCTGGACGGCCGCCTGGAGCAGCAGACCGGGGTCCTGCGCGGTGCCGGAGTCCAGCCGCCACACCGCCACCCGCAGCAGGTCGCCCCGGCGGCGGGCGCCGGCCAGCTCCACCCGTTCGGCGAGCTGGGCCTGCAGGCGGCGGGTCCGGCTGACCGGGCAGCGCCGACGGATCACCTCGCCGTAGAGCGGATGGGCGAGCCGCACGTCGACCCGGCGGTCGTCCGGCACGACGGTGATCAGGCCGCGTTCCTCGGCGACCTCGACGTCGGCCGGGTCGGCGGCCCGGTCGAGCAGCCGCAGGCCGAGCGGTTCACCGAAGGCGACCAGCTCCACCACCGCCCGGACCCCGGGTGCCAGTCGACCGATCCGGGTGTCGATGAGATCGGTGAGGCTGGGGGCCAGCTCCAACCGCCCGGTCCACCGCCACAACCCGTAGGTGCGGACCATCTCACCCCCGGTGGTGGCGGCCAGCACCAGCTCCCGCAGCAGCAGCGGGTTGCCGGCGCAGAGCCGGAACAACCGCTCGGCGGAAACGGAGTCGACCGGCCCGGCCAGCAGGGCGGCGAGCAGACCGGCGGTCTCGCCGGGGCCGAGGGGGGCCAGCTCGGCGTGCGTGACGAGATCGTCGGTCCACAGTGCCCGGATGGGCAGCGGGATCTGCTCGCCGCTGCGCAGGGTGCCCAGCACGGTGGTGTTCTCGGCGCGGGCGAGCAGGTGGACCAGCGCCGCCGAGGGCGGGTCGAGCAGGTGCGCGTCGTCGATGGCGAGCACGATGCGCCGCCCGGCAGCCTGCTCCTGGAGCACCTCGACTCCCCAGCGCAGCACCCCGGCGGGGGACAGGCCCGGCGGTTGCTCGGCCGGCAGCACCGGGGCGAGCCCGCCGAAGGGCAGCGCCGCGGTGGCCGTGCTGGCCGCGACGAACGACAGGGCGTAGCGGTCGGTGGGCAGCGCGGCCACCCCCTCGCGCAGCAACCGGCTCTTGCCGACGCCCGCGCTGCCGCTGAAGAAGAGGCCGTGTCCCTGCTCGTCGTGCACCGCTGCCAACAGACGGCTGAGTTCATCCGTTCGGCCGACGAAACTCCACCGACTCATCTGAGCAGCATATCGATGTAAATCGGTCCGGAGGTGCCTGGTGACGCTGTGAAGTTGAGTAACGCCACAGTTACCGCTGAGTATTCGGATGTTTCGGTGACGTCGGGTGCGCCCCGTAACCTTCCGGCAGCCAAAAGTCACCCACCGGACGTCCTGCACGGGTGCAGACCGTAGCCCGTGTCAAGCGGAGGCCGCATGAAGCCCGGACCACCCCCCGGGGTCGACCTGACCGACGACCCGTCCGACGAGCCCGGTGCCGGCGGGCTGCGGGCCCCGGGCCCGTTCCCGGGCCACCTGCGGATCGACGAGGTCCACCCCGACGAACCCCTCGCCGTGGTCGCCGCCGGCCCCGCCGGGGCGGCCCGCCGCGAGGTGCTCGCCGCGCTGCTCGGGATCCCCTCCGGGATGCTCGCCGTGCCGGCGGGCAGCAGCCTGCTGGTCCGGCACGCCCGGGTCGCCACCCGGGCGGCCTACGTGCCCGGCTACCGTCAGCCGCACTTCTACGGGGCCGACCAGGCGGCGGCCGGCCCGGCGCTGGCCCGGGCGCCGCGTCGGGTCGAGTTGAGCCTGCCGGAGCCGCTGCTGCGGCACTTCGCCGTGCTCGACACACCGGACACCGACACCCTGGGCGTGGCCGGTGGGCGGGTCCTGCTGGACGCGGTGACCCGCTCCGGCGCGCTGCTCTTCGTGATCGGCGCCGACCAGACCCTCACCGCCGCCGAGCTGCACCTGCTCGCCGAGGTTGCCCGTACCTCGGCACGGGTCTTCTTCGTGGTCACCCCGGGGGCGGGCGGCTGGGTGCCACCGGAGGCGGCGGCGACCGACGACACGGGGGTGTCCGTCCCGCCGCCCCCGGCCGGCCCTGCGGTCGATCCGGTCGCGGCGCACCGGGCCACGCTGCTGGCCACGGTGCCGGACCTGGCCGGGGCCGACTGGTTCCCCGTGCACCGGGCCGAGCACCCGGGGCTGCGGCGGGCGCTGGTCGGCTGGTCGGCCGTCGAAGGGCTGCGGCGGGCGAGTTCGCGTTCACCGCTGCCGCCCGGCAGCCACGGGCGGGTGCCGGTGGCCGCCGACCCGCCCGGTGACGACTGGGGCGACCGGTTGCAGCGGCAGAGCCGGTCCTGCGCCCGTGCCATCCGTCAGCACCTCGCCCTCGAACTGGCCGCCGTCCACCTGCGTGCCGTCCAGGAGATCGTTTTCGGGGCGGGCTGCGCGGGTCTGCCCACACTGCTCGACCGGGAACTGGAGGCCCTCTCCCTGCTCGCCACCCGCCAGCAGGACCGGGCCGCCCGGGAGATCGTCGACGAGGCTGCCGCCCGGGTCTTCGGCGCATCGCTGCCCGAGGGGGCGCGGCAGCGGATCGACGCCGCCGTCGGGTGGGGGCTGGCCGACCACCCGTCCGGCCAGGATCTGGACCGGGTGCTCCTGGTCACCAGCACCGCAGGGGTGGCGGTGGTGTCCGGCGCCGGCGCGCTGGACGCGTTGGCCGGTCATCCCGGCGCACCGCGGACCGAGGTGCTGCCGCCGATCGGGGTCGCCCTCTCCGGCGGGTGCTGGCAACACTGGCGCAGCCCCGGCAACGACGAGCCGAACGCGGCCCGCGCCTGGGTGCAACGGGCGCTGCGCGAGGTCGAGTTGGACCTGTCCCGCGAGGTGTCGCGGCGGTTCGAGGCGTTGCGGCTCTCGCTCGACGGGGTCCTCTCCGACGCCCTCGACCACGGCATCCTGCTCGCCTGAGCCACCGAGGGTTTTCGTGCGCATCCCCGCCGTGTCCGTACCTTGCCGGGTTTCCGCAGCTCGGGAGGGTGATCCAGGCTGCCCCGGCGTTCCGGTTCATCGGATCGCCACTTCCGGTGGCACGATGGGGGGCATGGCGGCTCCACAGGTTGCACCGGTCGAGACGCCGGACACCGACGAGGTGCCGGTCGCGGACCGGCAGTGGGTGACGATCGTCTGGGACGACCCGGTCAACCTCATGACGTACGTGACCTGGGTCTTCCAGAAGCTGTTCGGTTACAGCCGGGAGAAGGCCGAGAAGTTGATGCTGGACGTGCACCACAAGGGCCGTGCCGTGGTGTCCAGCGGCGCCCGGGAGCGGATGGAGCACGACGCGTCGCAGCTGCACGCGTACGGCCTCTGGGCGACGGTGGACCGCTCGTGAGCGCGAGGAGTGAGCCGGGTTTGCGAGCCCCGCAGTCGCGAACGGAGATGATCCGGTGAGCGCGAGGAGTGAGCCGGTGTTGCGAGCCCCGCAGTCGCGAACGGAGATAATCCGGTGAGCATGTTCCGTCGCCAGGACGACCGTTACGTGGCGACCTTCGCGGTGGACGAGGCCCGGGTGCTGCGCAAGGTCGCCAGTGAGGTGGTCGGGCTGCTCACCGACGGCTTCGACCCGGCCGACCCGGTCGTGGGCCGGCTCTTTCCCGACGCCTACCCGGACGATCCGGCCGGGGCGGCGGAGTTCCGCCGGTACACCGAGGGCGACCTGAAGACCGCCAAGATCGACCAGGCGGGCGCGGTGCTGGCCGCGCTGCCCGACTCCGCCGGCGGCGAGGTGCGGCTGGACGCGGAGGCGGCCGAGGCGTGGTTACGGGCGCTCAACGACGCCCGGCTCGCGATGGGTGTCAGGTTGGAGATCAAGGACGGCACGGACCTGGGCGAGGAACTCGACGACGCGGTCGCCGAGGACCCGACCTCGTCCCGGGTGTTCCAACTGTCGGTCTACGCCTATCTGGGTTATCTCCAGGAATCCCTGCTCAACGCCTTGATCGACTGAACTGTGACGGTCACCGCCTCGCCGGGTCCGCCGGACGGGCGCTAGGCTGGTCGTCGTGCTGAGCATCGACCGATCGATCGTCGAGGCGATCGTCGCCCACGCGCGCCGGGACCACCCGGACGAGGCGTGTGGGGTCGTCGCCGGACCCGTCGGCGGCGACACCCCTACCCGGCACATTCCGATGGACAACGCGGCCCGCTCGATGACGTTCTACGAGTTCGACTCGATGGAGCACCTGCGGGTGTGGCGGGAGATGGACGACCGCGACGAGGAACCGGTCGTCATCTACCACTCGCACACCGCGACCGAGGCGTACCCGTCCCGGACGGACGTCGCCTTCGCCGGTGAGCCGGGCGCGCACTACCTGCTGGTCTCCACCCGCGAGCCGGACACCGAGGAGATCCGGTCCTTCCGGATTATCGACGGCGTGGTGACCGAGGAGCCGGTGCGGATCGTGGACGCCGGGGTGGACCCGCACGCGGTCCAGTCCTACATGTTCGGGCAGAGCCCGGCGACGGTCGACTACGAGTGTTCCGGCAGCTGACCTTCAGCTCCGCACACCCTTTCCGTCCGGCACCGAGGCACACCCGACCAAGGAGTACGTCATGGCCATCGAGGTTCGCATCCCCACCATCCTGCGCAGCTACACCGGCGGCGCGAAGGTCGTCGAGGGCGCCGGGGACACCCTGGGCGACCTGCTCACCGACCTGGACACCCGGCACGCCGGCCTGAAGGCCCGGCTGGTCACCGACGCGGGCGTGCTGCACCGTTTCGTCAACGTCTACGTCAACGACGAGGACGTCCGGTTCCTGGGCGCGCTGGACGCCAAGCTCAACGACGGCGACAGCGTGACCGTGCTGCCGGCCGTGGCCGGTGGGGCGTTCGGCTTCGCCGCCGCGGCGGCGATCAGCCAGCACCGTGCGACCACCGCGGCGGTGGCGGCACGGCGCGCGGCCGTCGCCCCCCGCTGAGGGCGGGCGTCATGGCGCGGTACGACAGCCTGCTCGACGCCTGCGGCGGCACCCCCCTGGTGGGGTTGCCCCGGCTCTCGCCGACGGTGCCCGACGGGGCGCCGCCGGTGCGGCTCTGGGCCAAGCTGGAGGACCGGAACCCCACCGGCAGCATCAAGGACCGGGCGGCCCTGTTCATGGTCCGCGCGGCAGAGCAGGCCGGCCGGCTCCGCCCGGGGGACACCATCCTTGAGCCGACCAGCGGTAATACCGGTATCGCGTTGGCCATGGTGGCCAAGCTGCGCGGCTACCGGTTGGTCTGCGTGATGCCGGAGAACGTCTCCACCGAGCGGGTCCAGCTGCTCCGGATGTACGGCGCGGAGATCATCTTTTCGCCGGCGGCGGGTGGTTCCAACCAGGCCGTCGCCACCGCGAAGCAGATCTCGGCCGACCATCCGGACTGGGTCATGCTCTACCAGTACGGCAACGAGGCCAACGCCCGGGCGCACTACGAGACCACCGGGCCCGAGCTGCTGCACGACCTGCCCACCATCACGCACTTCGTGGCGGGCCTGGGCACCACCGGCACCCTGATGGGCACCGGGCGGTTCCTGCGGGAAAAGGTCGAGGGCATCCAGGTGGTGGCGGCCGAGCCGCGCTACGGCGAGCTGGTCTACGGCCTGCGCAACATCGACGAGGGCTACGTCCCCGAGTTGTACGACGCGACGGTGCTCAACCGCCGCTTCTCGGTCGGCACCCGGGACGCGGTGCTACGCACCCGGCAGTTGGTGGAGGTGGAGGGGATCTTCGCCGGCTTCTCCACCGGGGCGATCCTGCACGCCGCCCTGGCCGTGGCGCACGAGGCGGCGCGGGACGGCCGACGGGCCGACGTCGCCTTCGTGGTCTGCGACGGTGGCTGGAAGTACCTCTCCACCGGGGCGTACGGCGGCACGCTCGCCGACGCCGAGGGCGCCCTGGAGGGGCAGCTCTGGGCCTGACCCACCGGGTGGGCCGGTCGACGGGACCGTCGGCCGGCCCTGTGGGTGTCACGTTGGTGACAACTTGCAGTAGATGATTCTTGCCCTGCCGTCGCTGCGCGTAGGCTGCCCAGCGTGGCGTACGCGTCGGTTGAGATCATCAGCGGTGTTGACCCCGGCGTGTCGACTACTCCTAGTAATCGTGGGGCCACCCGATGCGGCTGACCGTTCTGGGCTGCGCGGGGAGTTTCCCCGGCCCTGAGTCCCCCTGCTCCGCCTACCTCGTCGAGGCGCAGGGTTTCCGCCTGCTGGTCGACTTCGGGCCGGGCTCGCTGTCCACCCTCCAGCGGTACGCCGGGCTGCACGCCCCGGACGCCATTCTCCTGACCCACCTGCACTGCGACCACATTCTCGACGCCGCGTCATACGTGGTGGTCCGGCGGTACGCCCCGGACGGGCCGTACCCGCCGCTGCCGGTCTACGCGCCGCCGGGGGCCCCGGACCGGCTCGCCACCGCCTACGGCCAGGACGACAGTGGCGTCGAGGACGTCTACCAGTTCTACGGGCTCCAGCCGGGCACCTTCCCGATCGGCCCGTTCACCGTCACCGTCGACCGGGTGAACCATCCCGTCGAGACCTACGGGGTGCGGTTGGAGCACGAGGGCCGGGTGCTCTGCTACTCGTCGGACACCGCCCCCTGCGACGCGCTGCTGCGGCTCGCCCAGGACGCCGACGTCTTCCTCTGCGAAGCCAGTTACCTCGACGGGGTGGACAATCCACCGGACCTGCACCTCACGGGCCGGGAGGCCGGCGAAACGGCTACCAAGGCCGGGGTGGGCCGACTGCTGCTGACCCATCTGGTGGTGGCCTGGGGCAGCGAGTCGCACACCATCGCCTCGGCCGCCGGTGCCTTCACGGGGCCGATGGAAGTGGTCCGGGCCGGCGCCACCTACGACATCTGAGCGCACCGGGCACCCGGGCATGCGCCGATCATGCGACCGCATAGGGTGCAGGGATGGCACGACCTGACGGGCGGCGACCCGACCAACTCCGACCGGTGACGTTGACCCGGGGCTGGAGCACCCACCCGGAGGGCTCGGTGCTCGTCGAGTTCGGCGGCACCCGGGTGCTCTGCACCGCAAGCGTCACCGAGGGCGTGCCCCGCTGGCGCAAGGGCTCCGGGCTCGGCTGGGTCACCGCCGAGTACGCGATGCTGCCCCGGGCCACCAACACCCGCTCGGACCGGGAGAGCGTCCGCGGCAAGATCGGTGGGCGGACCCACGAGATCTCCCGGCTGATCGGCCGCAGCCTGCGCGCCTGCGTCGACCTCAAGGCGCTCGGCGAGAACTCGATCGTGCTCGACTGCGACGTGCTCCAGGCCGACGGCGGCACCCGTACCGCCTCGATCACCGGCGCGTACGTGGCCCTCTATGACGCGGTGAGCTGGCTTGCCGGCCGTAAGTCGTTGGCCGGCAAGCCGGAGAAGGTGATGCACCGCTCGGTGGCCGCGGTCAGCGTCGGGATCGTCGCGGGCGAGCCGCTGCTCGACCTCTGCTATGTCGAGGACGTGGCCGCCGAGGTGGACATGAACGTCGTCTGCACCGGCGAGGGGGACTTCGTCGAGGTGCAGGGCACGGGCGAGGACGGTGTCTTCTCCCGGGCGCAGCTCGACGCGTTGTTGGACGTCGCGTCGTTGGGTTGTCTGGAACTGGCCGAGGCCCAGCGGAAGGCGCTCGCATCATGAACAAGGTCCTGCTCGCCACCCGGAACCGCAAAAAGCTGGTGGAGTTGCAGCGCATCCTCGACGGCGCGCTCGGCGCGCACCGGATCGCCCTGCTCGGCCTCGACGACGTCGAGGAGTATCCCGAGCTGCCGGAGACCGGCCTCACCTTTGGTGAGAACGCCCTGATCAAGGCTCGGGAGGGCTGCCGGCGTACGGGTCTGCCCACCATCGCCGACGACTCCGGCATCGCGGTGGACGCGCTCAACGGCATGCCGGGGGTCTTCAGCGCCCGCTGGGCGGGGCGGCACGGCGACGACCGGGCCAACCTGCAACTGGTGCTGGACCAGATCGCCGACCTGCCTGACGAGCACCGGGGGGCGGCCTTCGTGTGCACCGTGGCGCTGGTGCTGCCGGGCGGCAAGGAACACCTGGTCGACGGCCGCCAGTCTGGCCGGCTGCTGCGCGCCCCGCGCGGCGACGGCGGTTTCGGGTACGACCCGATCTTCCTCGGTGACGGCCAGGACCGCACCAACGCGGAGCTGACCCCGCAGGAGAAGGACGCGATCAGCCACCGGGGCAAGGCGTTGCGCGAGTTGGCGAAGCTGGCCGCCAAGGTGCTGCCCGCCACCTGACCCCCCGCACATCTCGTCCCGCCCCCGCCCCCGCCCCCGCCCCCGCCCCTGTCCCCGCTCCGCGGGTGGTCCTCTCCGGGCGGGGGTGGCTCATTCCGCTGCCCGGCTCGTGACGGGCTCGGCATCCCGTAGGCATCCAGGCGTCGCCACTGCCCGGGGAGTGGCCGGCGCGGTTCCGTGGCGCGCTCTTCCGTCTGCGGTGCCGCATGCCCGTCGCCCCTGCGCTGCGGTGCCGCATGCCCGTCGCCCCTGCGCTGCGGTGCCGCATGCCCGTCGCCCCTGCGCTGCGGTGCCGCATGCCCGTCGCCCCTGCGCTGCGGGGCCCGGCCAACGAAACACGCTCCTCTTCGTCCCGTCCCGCCCCATACGCCAAGCCCTCCTGTTCACCAAGAGTGACCGCCCGGCCGGCGAGACCCAATGGCATCCGCATCCTTTGCTCTGCTGCCCTTGAAGCGACGCATACCGAGAGTCACTGCCTCTGCCGGAGGCTATTCCGACCGGGTTCCGGTTTCTGCTGGTGAGAGCGGTGTCGCGTCTATGGCAGCAGAGCAAAGGATGCGAGTGGGGATAGGTGAGGGTGACGAGCTTCGCCACTCTCGGTGACGGCAGTGGGCAGGAAGAAAATGTCACGTATTGTAGTGGCAGGTGGGACGGTTTCCGGAATGCGGCGAGTGTGGTCCAGCTGAGGGGTGCGGTGGAGTGTGATGGCGGTGGCCGGCCCACGACGGCGGTGAACCTGCCGGGGTGAGTGCCCACGCCCCGACCGACGCCGCCGAGGGCGACCGACTCCATCGAGGGCGACCGGGACTCCACCGGGGGCGACCGACTCCACCGGGGGCAGCGGGTACTGCCAGGACGGAGTGGGGTGGGGAGGTCCGGGAAGGCCGGGGCGGCGGACGGTCAGCCCAGGGGGCCGATCTCCCGCTCGATGGCGCTACGCAGGTCGGGGCCGGCGAGCACGGCGCGGGCCGCTTCCATCACCGGGGCGAGGAAGACATCGGGACCGGGTTCGCCGGCCGCACCCCCGAGCGCGGCCACGGCGGCCCGGCCGGCCGGTGACGGCTCCAGCGGTGCGCGCAGTTGCAGGCCCCGCACCGCCGCCAGCAGCTCCACGGCGAGCAGGCTGGTCAGGTTGTCCAGCACGGTGCGCAGCTTCTTGGTCGCCGCCCAGCCCATCGAGACGTGGTCCTCCTGCATGCCACTGGTGGGCAGCGAGTCGACCGAAGCGGGCGCGGCCAGCCGGCGGTTCTCCGCGACGATCCCGGCGGCCGTGTACTGGGCGATCATCAGCCCGGAGTTCACCCCCGCGTCGGGGGACAGGAACGCCGGCAGGTCCCGGTTGCGGGTCACGTCGAGCAGCCGGTCCACCCGCCGCTCGGCGATCGCCCCCACCTCGGCGGCGGCGATGGCCAGGTAGTCGGCGGCGAAGCCGAGCGGAGCGCCGTGGAAGTTGCCGGTCGACTCGACCCGGCCGTCCGGCAACACCACCGGGTTGTCCACCACCGAGACCAGCTCCCGGCCGGCCACCGTCGCGACGAAGTCCAGGGTGTCCCGGGCCGCGCCGGCCACCTGCGGAGCGCACCGCATCGAGTACGCGTCCTGCACGGCGTGCGCCAGGTCGTCGCGGTGCGAGTCCATCACACGGGAATCCTGGAGTAGCCGGTGAATGTTCGCCGCCGAGGCGGCCTGCCCCGGGTGCGGCCGGATGGCGTGCAGCTCCGGCAGGAAAGGTCGCTCCGAGCCGAGCATCGCCTCGATGGCCAGCGCGGCGGTCACGTCGGCCATGGCGAACAGGTGCCGGGCGTCCGCGACGGCCAGCAGCAGCATCCCGAGCATCCCGTCGGTGCCGTTGATCAGCGCCAGCCCCTCCTTGGCGGCCAACGCGACCGGGGTCAGCCCGGCGGCGCGCAGCGCGTCGGCGGCGTCGACCCGTTCGCCGGCGGGTCCCAGCACCCACCCCTCGCCGAGCAGCACCAGCGCGCAGTGCGCCAGCGGCGCCAGGTCACCGGAGGCACCGAGCGAACCGTGCTCCGGCACCCACGGGGTGACGTCGGCGTTGAGCAGGTCGATCAGCCCCTGGGCGAGCAGCGGACGGACCCCGGAGCGGCCCAGTGCCAACGAGCGGACCCGCAGCAGCATCATCGCCCGCACCACCTCGCGGGGCATCGGCGCACCCACCCCGGCCGCATGCGAACGGATCAGCGCGTGCTGCAACTCGGCCCGGCGCTGCGGGGCGACGAACGTGTTGGCCAACGCCCCGAAACCGGTGGAGACGCCGTACACCGGGCGGCCGGCGGCCTCGATGCCGTCCACGATGGACCGACTGTCGACCATCGCCTCGACGGCGGCCGGAGCGAGGACGACCCGGGCGTCACCGCGTGCCACGGCGAGCACGTCGGCGGGGGTGATCCCGGTGGGCTGGACGGTCACAGACGACATTGCGGTACTCCGTTGTGCAGGACCTGGCGGACCAGTGGGACACCCGGCCGGTAGGCCAGGTGAAGGTGGGACGGGGCGTCGAGGATCATCAGGTCGGCCCGTACGCCGGGGCGCAGCGCGCCGACGTCGGTGCGGCGCAACGCCCGTGCGCCGCCCGCCGTCGCGGCCCAGACCGCCTCCGCCGGGGTCATCCGCATCTCGCGGACGGCCAGCGCGACACAGAACGGCATCGACGAGGTGTACGACGACCCGGGATTGCAGTCCGTGGCCAGCGCCACGGTCACCCCCGCGTCCAGCAGCCGCCGGGCGTCCGGGTACGGCGACCTGGTGGAGAACTCGGCCCCCGGCAGTAGGGTCGCCACGGTCGGATCGGTGGTGGTGGCCGAGCCGGCCAGCGCGTCGACGTCGACGTCGGACAGGTGGGTGCAGTGGTCGACGCTGGCTGCCCCCAGCTCCACCCCCAGCCGCACACCCGGCCCCGGGCCGAGCTGGTTGGCGTGCAACCGCAGGCCCAGCCCGGCGGCCTGCCCGACGGTGAGGATCGCCCGGGTGTGGTCGGCGTCGAAGGCGCCCCGCTCACAGAACACGTCCACCCAGCGGGCGTACGGCGCGGCGGCGGTGAGCATCGGCCCGCAGACCAGCCCCACGTAGTCGTCGGGGCGGCCCGCGTACTCGGCGGGGACGACGTGCGCGCCGAGGAAGGTGGTCTCGGCGGTCACCTCGGCGGCGATCCGCAGCGAGCGGGCCTCGTCGGCGACGGTCAGGCCGTACCCACTCTTGATCTCCATGGTGGTGGTGCCCTGCCGCATCGCCTCGTCGCGCAGCCGGTGCACGGTGTCCCGTAGGTCGTCGTCGGAGGCCGCCCGGGTCGCACCGACCGTGGTCCGGATACCCCCTCCGGTGTACGGCTCACCGGCCATCCGGGCCGCGAACTCCGCCGCCCGGTCCCCGGCGAACACCAGGTGCGCGTGGCTGTCCACGAACCCGGGCAGCACCGCGCCCCCCTCGGCGTCGATCCGCCGGTCGGCGGCCGGCGCATAGCGGGCCGGGCCGATCCAGACGACCCGACCCGCCTCCACCAGCAGGGCGACCCCCCGCCGCAGACCCAACGGCCCGTCCCCGCCGGCCGCCGGCACATTGGTGACCAACTCGCCGATGTTGTCGACCAGCAGGCTGCTCACGCCGCCCCTCCCGTCCCGGACCGGCCGCCCCCGCCGCGCGTCGCCGGCCGCTGCCCGGACCCGGCCGGGACCCGGCTAGTCACCGGTCACCGCCGCGACCGTCGCGCGCAGCTCAGCCGGCACGTCCACGGTCAGGTGCCGGCCGTCGCGCACCACCTGCCGCCCGTCCACCACCACCTGGTCGACGTCGGCGGCGGTGGCCGCGAAGAACACCCCCACCGGCGGCACCCCGGCGGTACGCGGGCTGTCCAGCCGGACGGTCACCAGGTCGGCGCGTTCCCCGACGGCGATCCGGCCGGCGTCGGCCCAGCCCAGCGCGGCGTGCCCGGTGACGGTGGCCGCGTCGCGCAGCGCGGCGGCGGTGAAGTGCCCGCGTCGCCGGGTACGCAGCCGCTCGTCCAACTCCACCGCGCGGGCCTCCTCGAACAGGTCGACCACGGCGTGACTGTCGCTGCCCAGGCTCAGCGGGATGCCGGCGTCGGCCATCAGCCGGGCCGGCCCGATCCCGTCGGCCAGGTCCCGTTCCGTGGTGGGGCACAGACACACCCCGGTCCGGTGCTCGGCCAGCAGGGCCAGGTCGGCGCTGGTCGGGTGGGTGGCGTGCACGGCGGTGACCTCCGGGCCGAGCACCCCACGGTCGGCGAGCAGCCCGGTAGGGGTACGCCCGTGCACCGTCCGGCAGGCGTCGTTCTCGGCGGGCTGCTCCGACAGGTGCACGTGCAGCGGGGCACCCTGCCGGTACGCCCACCCGGCGACGGTGGCGAGCTGGTCCGCCGGCACCGCGCGTACCGAGTGGATCGCCGCCCCGCGCAGCACGTGCGCCCCGGCCGGCCGGAACCCGTCGGCCCGTGCCGCCCAGCGCAGCGCGTCCCCGTCGCCGAAGCGCCGCTGCACCCCGACCAACGGCTCCCCGGCCACCGAGGCGGTCAGGTAACAGGCGTCCAGCAGGGTGATCCGGATACCGGCCTGCGCCGCCGCCTCGACAAGCGCCGCACCCATCGCGTTCGGGTCGTCGTACGGCCGGCCGTCGGGGCCGTGGTGCAGGTAGTGGAACTCGCCGACGCAGGTCACCCCGGCCAGCGCCATCTCCGCGTACGCGGCCCGGGCCAGCGCCAGGTAGGAGTCGGGATCGAGCCGGCCGGCGACGGCGTACATCTCCTCCCGCCAACTCCAGAAGTCCCCCCGACCGCCGTGGGTACGCCCGCGCAGCGCCCGGTGGAAGGCGTGCGAGTGGGCGTTGGCCAGGCCGGGCAGGGTGAGGCCGGGCAGCCGTACCGCCTCGGCGAGCACCTCGACCCCGGTCTGCGGCGACGTGCCCCGGGCGAGCGGGGTGACGGCGGTGAACCGGCCGTCCTCGGCCTCGATCAGCACGTCCGGGGTCGGCGCGGCATGATCGGGCAGCCACGCCTGCTCGGCCAGCCAACGGGTCAGTGGCATGCCAGCTCCTCCAGCACCCGGGCCAGCGCGACCACCCCGGCCGCACAGTCGTCGTCGGTGGCCGCCTCGGCGGGGGAGTGCGACACCCCGGTCGGGTTGCGCACGAACAGCATCGCGGTGGGCAGGTGCGCGGCGAGCACCCCGGCGTCGTGGCCGGCCCCGGTGGGTAGCACCGGCGCGGCCAGCAGCCCCGCCAGCCGGTCGGCCAGCCCGCCGTCGAAGGTGACCAGCGGGGTGGCCGACTCCCGGGTCACGGTCAGCTCGGTGCCGTCGCGGCGGGACCGTTCGGCGGCCTTGGCCTGCACCGCCTCGACCAGGCCGTCCAGGGTGTCCGGTTCGGCCGCGCGCGCGTCCAGCCAGCCGGTCACCGTCGACGGGATCGCGTTGGTGGCGTTGGGTTCCACCGCCACCCGCCCGACGGTGGCGTGCGCGCCGCGCAGCCGGGCCTCCTTGTTCGCCGCGAGCACGGTGAACGCGAAGGTGAGCATCGGGTCGCGGCGGTCGGCCATCCGGGTCGTACCGGCGTGGTTGCCCTCGCCGCGCAGCTCGAAGCGCCACCGGCCGTGCGGCCAGATGGCGCTCGCCACCGCGACCGGCGCGTCGGCGTCGACCAGCGCCCGCCCCTGCTCGACGTGCAGTTCCACGAAGGCGGCGAACCGGCCGAGCAGCGCCGGGTCGGCCCCCGCCGGCCGGTGGCCCAGCGCCTCGGCGAAGCTCACCCCGGCCGCGTCGCGCAGCCCGGCCGCGCGGTCGGCGTCGATCTCGCCGGTGAGCAGCCTCGACCCCAGGCACGGTACGCCGAACCGCGCCCCCTCCTCCTCGACGAAGGCGGCCACCACCACCGGCCGGACCGGGGTGACGCCTGCGGCCCGCAGCTCGTCCACGGCGAGGAACGCGCTGACGATGCCGAGCGGCCCGTCGTACGCCCCGCCGTGCGGCACCGAGTCGAAGTGGCTGCCGGTCAGCACCGCCCCGGTGCCGGCCGACCCGTCGGCGTTCGGCCCGCCGGCGTTCGGCCCGTCGGTGGCCGGCCCGTCGGTGGGCGGGTCGCCCCACCAGGCGAACAGGTTGCCGTTGCCGTCCCCGCTGACCGGCATGCCCCGCAGGTCGGCCTGCTCCCGGAACCACTCCCGCAGCCGCAGCTCCGGCGGGGTCAGCGCGTACCGCAGATAGCCGCCGCTGTCGGCGTCCCGGCCGACCGGCGCGATCTCGTCCCACAACTCCCGGAACCGCCCGGTCACGCCCCACTCTCCGCCATGGGGATGCGGACGTTGTCGCGCTCGGCGACGTCGCGGGCGGTGTCGTAGCCGGCGTCGACGTGCCGGATGACGCCCATCGCCGGGTCGTTGGTGAGCACCCGTTCGATCTTCTGCCCGGCCAGCGCGGTGCCGTCGGCGACGCAGACCTGACCGGCGTGGATGGAACGGCCGATGCCCACCCCACCGCCGTGGTGGATCGACACCCAGGACGCGCCGCTGGCGGTGTTGACCAGCGCGTTGAGCAGCGGCCAGTCGGCGATCGCATCGGACCCGTCGGCCATCGCCTCGGTCTCCCGGTACGGGCTGGCGACGCTGCCGCAATCCAGGTGGTCCCGGCCGATCACCACCGGCGCGGACAGCTCCCCGGCGGCGACCATGTCGTTGAACCGCACCCCGGCGACGTCCCGCTCGCCGTAGCCCAGCCAGCAGATCCGGGCCGGCAGCCCCTGGAAGGCGACCCGTTCCCCGGCCAGCCGCATCCACCGGGCCAGCGACTCGTTCTCGGGGAACAGGTCGAGGATGGCCCGGTCGGTGGCGGCGATGTCGGCCGGGTCGCCGGACAGCGCCGCCCAGCGGAACGGCCCCTTGCCCTCGCAGAACAGCGGCCTGATGTACGCCGGCACGAAACCGGGGAAGTCGAACGCCCGCGCGTAGCCGCCCAACTGCGCCTCGCCCCGGATCGAGTTGCCGTAGTCGAACACCTCCGCGCCCGCGTCGAGGAAGCCGACCATCGCCTCGACGTGCTTCGCCATCGACGCTCGCGCCCGGTCGGTGAACTCGGCCGGCTTCGCCGCCGCGTAGTCCCGCGCGTCGGCCAGCTCCACCCCCTCCGGCAGGTACGACAGCGGGTCGTGCGCGCTGGTCTGGTCGGTGACCACGTCGACGGCCACCCCCCGGCGCAGCAACTCGGGGAAGACGGTGGCGGCGTTGCCGACCACACCGACGCTGAGCGCCCGCCGGTCCCGCTTCGCGGCCAGCACCCGGGCGACGGCGTCGTCGAGCGAGTCGGCCACCTCGTCGAGGTAGCGGTCGTGCACCCGCCGGTCGAGCCGGGTGCGGTCCACGTCCACGATCAGGCAGACGCCGTCGTTCATGGTGACCGCGAGGGGTTGCGCCCCGCCCATCCCGCCGCAGCCGGCGGTGAGGGTCAGCGTCCCGGCGAGGCTGCCGCCGAAGCACTTCGCGGCGGCGACGGCGGCGAACGTCTCGTAGGTGCCCTGGAGGATGCCCTGGGTGCCGATGTAGATCCACGAACCGGCGGTCATCTGCCCGTACATGGTCAGGCCGAGGGATTCCAGCCGGCGGAACTCGGGCCAGGTGGCCCAGTCGCCGACCAGGTTGGAGTTGGCCAGCAGCACCCGGGGGGCCCACTCGTGGGTGCGCATGACCCCGACCGGGCGGCCCGACTGCACCAGCATCGTCTCGTCGTCGCGCAGCCCGGTGAGGGTGCGCACCAGCGCGTGGTACGACGGCCAGTCCCGGGCCGCCTTCCCGGTGCCGCCGTAGACCACCAGGTCGTCGGGGCGTTCGGCCACCTCCGGGTCGAGGTTGTTCATCAGCATCCGCAGGGCGGCCTCCTGCGGCCACCCCTGCGCGGTACGGGTGGTGCCACGGGCGGCACGGACGGGCTGGTGCATGGCGTACTCCTCTCAGCCGAGGAACAACTGACGACGGGCGGCGGACGACTCGAACGCCTCCAAACGGCGCTGGGTCTGGATCGGGGCGGCGTCACAGATCGCCTGGAGCACCACCATGGCCAGGGTCATCGGGGCGGTGTGCAGGTCGAAGACGAGGTCGGTGCCGACTGCGGCGGGGAGCACCAGCTCGGCGTACTCGGTGGCGGGGCTGACCGGGGAGTCGGTGATCGCGACGACGGTGAGGCCGGCGTCGCGGGCGGCGCGCAGCGCGTCGAGGGTCTCCCGGGGGTAGCGGGGCAGCACGAAGGCGAGCAGCGCGTCCGCCCCGGCCGAGGCGGCCTGTTCGAGCCGGTCGGTGAGCAGGCTGCCACCGTCGTCGAGGACCCGGACGTCGGGCAGCACCTTGGCGGCGAAGTACGCGAAGTAGGCGGCCAGCGGCGCGGCGGCCCGCAGGCCGAGCACCGGCAGTGGGCGGCTCGCCGCGAGCAGCCGACCGGCGGTGGCGATCCTGTCCCGGTCGGCCAGTTCGCCGGCCAGCCGGTCCAGGTTGGCCATCTCGGCGCGTACCGCGAGTTGCAGTTCGTTGCCGTCGTCGGGGCGACCGTCGGGGCCGGCGGCGGTCAGCTCGCGCAGCCGGCGGCGCAGCGCCGGGTAGCCGTCGTGGCCGAGCGCCACGGCGAACCGGGTCACCGACGGCTGGCTGACCCCGGCAAGCTCCGCCACCTCGGCCGCCGACAGGTAGGCCACGGTGGCGGCGTGCTGCACGAGGCAGTGCGCGATGCGCCGTTGGGTGGGGGTGAGCCGGACCCCGTGGAACAGGTCGAGCAGCCGGTCCGGCGGCGCGGCGACGGCTCCGTCATTCATGCCGCGACTCTATGCATGAAATATTTCAGGAGCAACCACCGGCCGCCTCCCGACCGACGCCGCGCGGACAGGCGATCGTCGTCCGGGCCGCTGGGCCGCTGGGCCGCCGGGACGCTGGGCCGCCGGGCCGCGGGTGCCTGCCGTCGGGGCCGGTGGTCGCCGTCCGCCTCAGCGGGCGGCGCGGACGATCTCGGCGGTGGCGTCCCGGCGGATCGCGTCGTAGAACGCCTCGGACTTCTGCTCGTCGGCGAAGACCACGCTCTCGGTGCCCACCCGGCCGGTGCCCCGCGACGGGCTGGTGACGAAGGTGAGGTTGCCGCCGCGCAGGCCGCGCAGCTCGGTCGCCAGATCCAGCAGCGACATCTCCCGGTCGACGGAGACCGACGACGAGGCGGCCCGGACGAAGTCGTTGAGCTTCCCCGGACTGGTCAGGATGCCGCCGGTGGCCGCCTTGTCGAGGATCGCCCGGATCACCTGCTGCTGGTGCCGGATCCGGGCGAAGTCGCCGTCCGGGAACTGCTTGCGCTGCCGGGAGTAGTCCAGCGCCGTCGCCCCGTCCATCGTCTGCCGGCCGGCGGGGAAGGTGCGCAGCGGCGGATGGATCGAGGTGAACCGGTGGTCGACGGTGATGTCCACCCCGCCCAGCGCGTCGATGATCTCCTGGAAGCCAGCGAAGTCGACCACCGCCACGTGGTCGACGTGCACCCGGGTGAACTCCTCGACGGTCTGCACCATCAGCGGAATCCCACCCCAGGCGTACGCCGCGTTGATCTTCGCGGTCCGGCCGCCGTGCCGGCCGTCCGCCGACCGGGGTACGCGGACCCAGGTGTCCCGGGGGATCGAGACGAGTTGGGCGCTCTTCCGGTCCTTCGGCAGGTGGGCCAGGATGATCGTGTCGGTGCGGGACCCCTCGGTCCGTTCCGGGTCCCGGGAGTCGCTGCCCAGGATCATGATGTTCATGGCGTCCCGGGCCACCACCGGCGGTCGGTCCTGCGGCGGCACCCCGGTGAAGGCGTCCACCCGCTCGACGTCCTTGTCGACCGAGCGCAGATAGAGCGCGCCCGCGCCGACGCCACCCGCCCCCAGCAGGGCCAGGGCCAGCAGCACGATCAGTGCGATCCGCCAGCCCCGTCGACGCTTCGGCGGCGACCCCGGGGCGTCGTCGGACCGGGTCGGAGCGGGTTCCGAAGCGTTCTCACTTGCTGGCACGGCCGCATGCTACTGAGTCGTCACCCAGTACGGCAGCCCGCGTTCGCCCGACGGCCCGAGGCCCGAAGAGTCGCCGTACGCTGGACGTTCAGCCGCCCGTCACCTGCGGCTGATAGAAACCGCGCCGTGGATGCGACGAGACTGCGCCGGGCCATCGCCCGCACCCCGCTGGCACCGGTGGCCGCCTTCCCCGGGCGGCTCGCCCGGGTCGCCAGGTACGACGCGAAGGTGCTGCGCACCTCGGCCCGCTGGCTGGCCACCTCCCGGGAGCACCACAACTACACCTACGAACTGACCCGGCTCAGCCGGGAGCACCTGACCTGGTTCGTCAGCGTGGTCTGCGACGTCCCGGTGGCCCGGGTCCGGGGCCACCTCGCCGAGATCACCGGCGACGCGGCGCTGCGCCGGCACATCGAACAGGCCACCGCCCGGTCCGCCCGGCGCGGCTTGGCCGACCGGCGGGTCCGCTACGCGCGCCGGGTCGGCTGGTACGCGATCGTCCGGGCCACCCGGCCCACCCACGTCGTCGAGACCGGCACCGACAAGGGGTTGGGTAGCTGCGTCCTCGCCGCCGCCCTGCTGCGCAACGCCGCCGAGGGGCACCCCGGCCGGCTCACCTCGCTGGACGTCAACCCGGAGGCCGGCTACCTGGCCCGCAGCGCACCCTGGGCCGACGTGATCGACCTGGTGGTCGGCGACTCGGTCACCGCGATCGCCGCCCTGGAGCGGCCGGTCGACCTGTTCCTGCACGACAGCGACCACAGCCACGACCACGAACGCCGCGAGTTCGACGCCGTCGAGCCGAAGCTGGCGCCCGGCGCGATCCTGCTCACCGACAACGTCACCACCACCGGGGTGCTCGCCGAACACGCCGAACGCACCGGCCGCCGGTTCCTCGCCTACCGCGAGACCCCGCTCGACCACTGGTACCCCGGCGACGGCATCGGTGTCGCCTGGTGAGCGGCCCGCCCCGCGGAACCGGGGCGACCCGCGGAGCCGGGGCGACCGCCGTGGACCCCGGGTGGGGCGGGCCGCCGTGCCCGACCGGTGCCGGACGGCCGAGCCGTACTCCGCCGGCCGGGTGTTGCCCCCGGCACGGTGCCGGATCGATGATTGTCGAATCGTCACCACCGACGGAGGAGTCGGCATGCAGGTTCTCCACCACCCCCGCGTGGCCTGGGACATGGCCCGCCTGATCGTCGCGAGCGTCCCCGACGACGAACTCTTCGACTGGCTGCGCGCCGAACTCGGTGAACTGCTCGGCCCCGACCACGCCGGCTCCCTCCAGGACACCCGGCGGCGGCTGCTGCCATGGGCCCGGACCACGCCCGAGGCCGCCGCCGTCGAAGCCGGCCGCTGGCGGGTCCGCCTGGAGGACCTGCTGCGTACCCGGCCGGAGACCGCCGAACCGCTACGGTCGCTCACCGTGATCGCGTCTGGCCTCCACCGCAACCGGATCGGCTGACCGGCTTAGCTTTCGCTTAGCCCGCTTGTCCCCGGGTCGTCGACTGCGGCAGCATCGGTCGGCGTGACCGATGGCAGCGTGTCCCAGCAACCCGACTCCGGGCCGGGCGGTCGCACCCCCGCCGCGCGTTCCGGGCCGGGGCGTCGCCGCGCCCGGGGTGGCGGACGTCGCCGCTGGCTGGCCGCCGGTGGCGTCGCCGCGCTCGCCACCGTGCTCGGGCTGAGCCTCGCGCTGCGCTCCGGAGCCGCCCCCGCCTGCGCCGCCCCGCCGGTCGCGCTGGCCGGTGCCGGGCCGGTGGCCGCCGGGCCGCTGGCACTGGCGGCCCCACCCACCGGGAGTACGGTCCACAAGGGAAAAGCCACCTTCTACGACTCGAAGGGGGCCGGCGGGAACTGCTCCTACCCGTCCGCCCCGGCCGACCGGATGTACGTGGCCCTCGGCCCCACCGAGTACAGCGCCGGCGCGGCCTGCGGCGGGTACCTCGACGTCACCGGCCCCCGGGGCACCGTCCGGGTCCTGATCATGGACCAGTGCCCGGAGTGCGCCCCCGGGCACGTCGACCTCTCCCGCGAGGCGTTCGCCAGGATCGCCGACCCGGTGCAGGGCATCGTCAACGTCAGCTACCGCGCGGCCGTCGACCCGCCACTGTCCGGCCCGCTCACCTTCCGGATCAAGGAGGGCGCGTCGCAGTACTGGTTCGCGGTGCTGGTCGCCGAGCACGGCAACCCGCTGCGCGCCGTCGAGGTACGCCAGGGCTCCGGTGCCTGGCGTGCCGCCGCCCGGCAGGACTACAACTACTGGCAGATCGACTCCGGAGCCGGTCCCGGCCCGTACGCCGTCCGGGTCACCGACGTGTACGGCCACCGCGTCACCGCCAGCGGCGTCACCATGTCCCCCGGCCGGGTCCAGCGCAGCACCGTGAAGATGTACGGCGGCAGCGCCCCCGCCGCGCGGAAGAACCCGACCAGCCGGCCGTCCTCCCCGAGCCCCGCCGCCAGCCCGACCCGGGCCACCGCCAGCCCGTCGGCGGTCGCCTCCGCCAGTTCACCAGGCGCGCCGGAGGTCAGCGACCCACCCGCGCTCGCCGCGTCGAAGGCGGAGCCGGGCGCGGGCCGGCCGGTCGACTGCACGTCCCGGAGCTGACTCCCGCCGGTCCTCCACCGCCGCTGCCCGCCTCGGCTCGGCGGGACCAGCCGCGCGTCGCCCGGTTGCCGGAGCGGCCCGTCCGTCGGGAGCGGGGCCGGCCGCGTCGGGAGCGGGGCCGGCCGGACGCCGCCGGGTCGACCCGGTGTCGGTCGAGCGCGGTCCGTCGGACGGTCAGTCCAGGGTGTCCAGGTCCCGCCACATGAGGATCTCGTCCCGGTCGTCGTCGGCTGCCACCCGCAGCGCGCCCGGCAGCCGGCCCACCTCCCGGTAACCGAGCCGGTCGTAGAACCTCTCCAGTCCCAGCCCGCCGCGCACCGTCACGTGCAGCGCCCGCCAACCCAGCTCGGGCGCGCGCCGGGCGGCCTCCCGCATCAGGGCCTGCCCCTGGCCGCGCCCCTGGGTGGCCGGGTGCACCATCACCCGCTTGAGGATGCCCCAGTGCGCCTTCAAGCCGAACCGGTTGTCGGCGAGGAACAGCACCGCGACCGGTCGGTCAGCCTCGTAGCCGACCAGTATCCGGTCCGGACCGTCGGTGACGGCGGCGAAGGTGGCCTCGGCGAGGGGACGTACGTCGGCGGTGGTGACCGGGGCGACGAAGCCGACCGCGCCGCCGGCGTTGGTGACGTCGACCCAGAGGTCGACGATCTGCTCACGCAGTGCGGGGGTGAGGTCGGGGCCGAGGACGAAACGCAGGCTCACCCTGCCGATCCTGCTGCGCCGACGCGTCGTGCGCCCGCGATCGTGACCCTCCCGACAGGGCCGTGTGGTGCGGGAGGGGGGACTTGAACCCCCACGTCCTTTCGGACAATAGGACCTAAACCTACCGCGTCTGCCATTCCGCCACTCCCGCTCGGGTCAGAGTTTAGAGCGTCGCGCGGAAACGGTGGAGATCCCGGCCCGGCGCAGAATGTTCGATACCGTCCCGTGACTGACGACGCAGGCGTCGCCGGTCGCCTCACGGATGAACGCGGCGAGTTTCCGTGGCCCCAGATCGGGACGGGCCAGTGCGTACCGCAGGACGGTTTCCTGGTGCGGTGAGCCGCTGCGCGGTCGGAGCAGGACGGCGGCGGTGCCGGTGGTGGCGAGCCGTCGGCGGAGCCGGGCGACGTGGTTGCGGTGGCAGCCGATCCGCCGGGCCGCCTCGCTCGGCCCGATGACACCCGCCTCCACCTGTCGGACCACCTCCGCTACCCGCTCCGCGTCGACAGGTGCCGGTGCCGGCGGACGGGACGCGGCCGGCGGCGGGACGGCGACGCCGGGCACCGCGCCGGACGGGCGGGCCCCGACGCCGGACCGGTGACGCCCGGCGTAGGTCGGGGTCTGGCTGTGGCAGTTCGGGCAGAGCAGCCGCAGGTTCGGCGGCCGGTTGTCGAGGAAGTCGCCGCTGAGGTGGTCCACGTGCAGGGTCAGCGGACGACCCTGCCAGAACGGGCCGGTGCCGCACCCCTCGCACCCGTCGGGGACGCCGATGTCACGCAGCGCGGCCTTCAGGCGGGCTCCCGGCACCCGTCGGGAACCCGGAGGCAGTGGACGCAGAACCTGGACCGACGGGGTGCGCCGCCCGGACGGTCTGCCGCCCACACCCGGCCGGCGGGTGAAGTGGGAGGTGTCGATGCCCAGTCGTTTGAGCTGGCGACTGATGTGCGCGTGTGAACCACCGCTGAACCGGACCCCGAGAACGCGCAGGACGTCGGCGACACTGCGGGACCCCGCCGCCGCCTGGGCGAGCATCTCCGGTGGATACCTGTATCGGGTCACCCACGCACGGTAGCGGCGAGGTCCGACAGCATCGGCCGCCGGCCGGACGTGTTCAGTCGAGGCCGAGGTCGCGGCGCAGCTTGGCGACGTGGCCGGTCGCCTTGACGTTGTAGAACGCGTGCTCGATCTTTCCGTCCGGGTCGATGACGAAGGTGGACCGGATCACCCCGGTCACCGTACGGCCGTAGGACTGCTTCTCGCCGAAGGCGCCGTACGCGGTGAGCACCGCCTTGTCGACGTCGGCGACCAGCGGAAAGGTGATGGCGTCGCGCTCGCGGAACTTCGCCAGCTTGGCGGGCTGGTCGGGGGAGATGCCGACCACTTCGTAACCGGCGGCCTGGAGCGAGGCGAGCGAGTCACGGAAGTCGCAGGCCTGCCTGGTGCAGCCGGGGGTCATCGCGGCCGGGTAGGCGTACAGGATGACCCGGCGACCGCGCAGCGCGGCCAGGGCGAGCGTCTCCCCGGTGTCGGTGGGGAGGGTGAAGTCGGGGGCGGGGTCGCCGGGGGCGAGCCGGTCGGGCGCGGTCATGGCGACGACCCTACCGTCGGGGGGTGACGTGCCGGCTGATCCCCGCCGGGGCGCCCGGGACGTGGTGGCGGTCCCCCGGGCCGTTCGGGCCGGCTGGTGCTCCGGGCCGGCCGGTGCTCCCGGCGGGCGTGCGGAACCCGGTTCTCCGGGACGACCCGCATGGTCCGGTGTTCCAGCCGGGTGGGCGGGACCCGGGGCGGCCGGGCAATGGTCCGGTGTTTCGGCCGCATCGGCGGGACCCGGGCGGCCGGGCGATGGCCCGGTGGTGAACAACGCAGTGCCTTGTTGCCGCATCTTGGCAACAACAGCCAACGGGAAATAGGCTGGGCACGCCGGCCGACTGGAGGTCATGTGGAAACCCTGGCGATGCACATCTCGAACGGGATCATCAACGGTCCCGTCGCGGGCGTCTTCGCGGCCGTCGCGCTGGCCGCCCTGACCTTCTGCGTGCTGCGCGGCCGGCGTGACCTGGACGACCGGCTCGCGCCGATGGCCGGCCTGGTCGCCGCGTTCATCTTCGCCGTGCAGATGCTCAACTTCCCGATCTTCACGGCCGGGGTCTCCGGTCACCTGCTCGGCGGCGCGCTCGCCGCCCTGCTGGTCGGCCCGTGGGTCGGCGCGCTCTGCGTGTCGGTGGTGCTGATCGTGCAGGCCCTGGTCTTCGGCGACGGCGGCGTCGCGATGCTCGGCCTGAACATCACCAACATGGCGCTGCTCGGCACCGCGGCGGCGTACCTGCTGATCGCCGGCCTGCTGCGGGTGCTGCCCCGCACCCCCACCGGCCTGGCGGTGACCGCCTTCGTCTCGGCGTTGGTCAGCGTGGTCGTCGCCTCCCAGGGGTTCGTCGTGCAGTACTGGCTCGGCGGCACCACCGACCTGGGCGGCAACCTGACCGGCCTGGCCGGCACGATGGCCGGGGTCCACCTGCTGATCGGCATCGGCGAGGGGCTGATCACCGCGACCACGGTCGCCACCGTGGCCAAGGTCCGACCCGATCTGGTGTACGCGTTGCGCGCGCTGAAGCCGGCGACCGCGCCGGCCCCCGTCCCGGCTGTCGGAGGTGCCCGGTGAGGAAGCGTTCCTGGGGTTTCGTGGCGGTGGGCCTGCTGGTCGCCCTGGTGTTGGCCGGGGTGGTCAGCAACTATGCCTCGTCGCACCCCGACGGTCTGGACTCGTCGCTGCTCAAGGGCTGCACGGTGAACGCCGACGACGAGATCACCGGCGGTTCCTGCCCGGCCCGGCAGGCGAAGGACCATGAGTTGGCCGACAGCCCGCTGGCCGACTACGGCATCCGGGGCGTGGACAACGGCTTCCTCTCCACGGGCCTGTCCGGGGTGGTCGGGGTGCTGCTCACCTTCGCCGTCGGTGGTGGCCTGTTCTGGCTGCTGCGTGGTCGCCGCCCGGCGGGCGGTGACGGTCAGCCGGCCGGCACCGACGGCGGCGCGCGTGACGACCGGCAGCCCGCCGGCACCGCCGGCTGACCGGGCGGTACGACGTGGGTGCCGGACACGCGCACGTGCTCTACCGGGACACCCCCTCCCCGGTGCACCGGCTGGCGCCCGAGGTGAAGATCACCGCGATGGTGCTGTTCACCATCGCCGTGGTGGCCACCCCACGCGAGGCGTTCTGGGCCTTCGGCGGGTACGCCGTGCTGGTCGCCGTCGTCGCCGCACTGGCCCGGGTCGGCCCGCGCTGGCTGCTGCTGCGCGCCACGATCGAGGTGCCGTTCGTGCTGTTCGCGGTCGCCCTGCCGTTCCTCGGCGCGGGCGCGCGCACCGAGTTCGTCGGGTTGAGCCTGTCGGTGGACGGCCTGCACGGGGCGTGGAACATCGTCGCCAAGGGCACCCTGGGGGTGCTCGCGTCGCTGCTGCTGGCCGCCACGACCACCACCCGGGACCTGATCGTCGGCCTGGACCGGCTGCGCTGCCCGCAGATCATCACCCAGATCGCCACGTTCATGCTGCGCTACCTCGACGTGCTGGTCGGTGAGGCCCGCCGGATGCGGGTGGCCCGGATCTCCCGGGGCGACGACCCGCGTTTCCTGTGGCAGTTGCGCGGCTTCGCCGCCGGGGTGGGCGCGTTGTTCCTGCGGGCCTTCGAACGTGGTGAGCGGGTCTACCTGGCGATGCTCTCCCGGGGCTACACGGGGCGGATGCCGGCGGTCTGGCAGGGGTCCGGCGCGGCGACCGCCGGGCAGTGGGTGGCGGCGGCCACCGTGCCGCTGGTGGCGGTGACGATCGCCGCCACCGCCGTCGTCCTGACATGATCGGGTACGTGCAGACCGCTGTCTCCCTCGACGTCCGTGGCGTCCGGTACGCGTACCCGGACGGTCACGTCGCCCTGGCCGGGGTGGACCTGGCCGTGCCGCGCGGTGGGCGGGTGGCCCTGCTCGGCCCGAACGGCGCCGGCAAGACCACGCTGGTGCTGCACCTCAACGGCATCCTCACCCCGACCGAGGGGGTGGTGAGCGTGGGTGGGCTGACGGTGTCCCGGGACCGGGACACCCTGGCCGAGATCCGTCGCCGGGTGGGCATCGTCTTCCAGGACCCGGACGATCAGCTCTTCCTGCCCACGGTGGCCGAGGACGTGGCGTTCGGCCCGGCCAACCTGGGGTTGCGCGGGGCCGAGCTGGCCGCCCGGGTGGATGAGGCGCTGACCGCGGTGGGGATGGCCGAGCACCGGGACCGGGCCCCGCACCACCTGTCGTTCGGGCAGCGTCGCCGGGTGGCGGTGGCCACCGTGCTGGCGATGCGCCCGGAGATCCTGGTCCTCGACGAGCCGTCGTCCAACCTGGACCCGGCGGCCCGCCGGGAGTTGGCCGGGATCCTGCGCGCCCTGCCGGTGACCCTGCTGATGGTCACCCACGACCTGCCCTACGCGGCGGAGCTGTGCGAGCGGGCGGTCATCCTGGACGCCGGCCGGATCGTCGCCGACGCCCCCACCGCCGACCTGCTCGCCGACGCGGAGCTGCTCTCCCGCCACCGCCTGGAACTGCCCTACGGCTTCCACCCCCGACCGATCGGCTGACCACCGCCGACAGGCGACTCCCACGGGCGTACCCCGCGCTGCGGTGGGGGCGGGTTCGGTGCCGGTCGGCAGGGCCCCACCGGCGGCGGCCCGGGTCCCGGGCCGGACGGCGACGGGGCACCCCGGGTCGCCGGTCAGGTCCGGGCCGGGTCGGCGGCGGGTCGGGGCGCGGCGGCGCGGGTGGCGGCGTGCAGCCGGAGCAGGCCGGCGGCGACCGCGCCGACCCCGGCGACCAGCACCCCGGTCAGCAGCACCCGCGCGACGCCGCCGGACCAGGGCGCGGGGGCGACGGCGCGGGACAGCACGGTCAGGTTGGCGACGCCGACGACGAGGGTCAGGCACGCCCCGGCCAGCGCGAGCACGAAGTCGGCGGCGGGCCGGCGGGCCACCGCCCACCCCCCGGCGGCCACCGCACCCAGCCCGGTCAGCAGCGGCCAGAGTTGCCCGGCGGCCAGCCCGAGCAGCACCCCGCCGACGCCCTGCGCCCCGGCGTCCAGCTCCCGGCCCAGCACCACGGCGACGGCGGCGGCTCCGCCGAGGGCGAGCACCGCGCCGACGCCGCGCAGCGCCCGGGTCCCCGCGCCGGTACCGGCCGGCAGCAGCCCCGCCGCGCCGACCAGCAGGACGCCGAGGGTGGCGGCCACCCACCACGGGTACGGGTCCGGCGGCGGCACCCAGTCGAGGGTGCCGCGCAGCTCGACCGGTTCGTCGCCGTCGCGCAACGGCACCGTCCACTCCCGGACCCGGTGCTCCCGGCCCGGGTCGGCGGCCACCGGGGCGGGCACCCCGGACTCCCGCCACAGGGCCCGCTGATCGTGCCAGCGGACTCGCCTGTCGTCGCCGATCCGACGCCACTGCGGGGCGGCGGCCGGGTCGGCGGTGGCGGGCAACGCGGTGTCCCCGGCCAGGGTGCGGTTGAGGTACGTGGCGGGGGAGCGGACGTTCTCGTACACCCCGCCCGGCCCGACCCGCAGGTACGGCTCCCCGGAGTAGCCGATCACCTCGACGTCCCGGTCGGTGTGGTTGACCAGTTCCAGCCGGGCACCCGCCTCGACGGCCCGGACGGTCAGCCCCGGCCGGGCCGGGGTGATCCCGGTCACCATGGTGCGGTAGTCGGTGCCGTCGGGGGCGTCCGCCCCGTGCGCGTACGCCGGTGCGGCGCAGCCGAGCAGGCCGAGCAGTACGGCGGCGAGCAGCAGGACGGCCCGTCGCAGGGGTGCCGGGGTCACTTGCCGGCCGCCTCCACCGCTGCGGTGATGCCGGCCGGGCTGCGGTCGGACACGGCGGTGCCGTTCACCTTGAGGGTCGGGGTGCCGGTGACCCCGTCCTTGCTGGCGTCTTCGGTGACGTGTTCGGTCCACGCCGTGTACGTGCCGTCCTTGACGCAGGAACCGAAGTCGTCCTTGTTCAGCCCGACGCCCGCGCCGATGTCGATCAGCTGGTCGTTGCTCAGCCCGGCGCTGCCCTCCGGCGGCTGCTGGGCGAAGAGCGCGTCGGTGAACTCCTTGAACTTGCCGCCCTTGGCGGCGCAGCCGGACGCGGCCGAGGAGCGGGTGGAGTATTCGGTGGTGGAGAACCGGTTGAGGTAGGCGACCGGGTGGAAGACCACCTTGGCCTTGCCGGAGGAGACCAACTGGTTGATGGTCTCCCCGCTGGTCTGCTGGAACTCCTTGCAGACCGGGCAGAGATAGTCCTCGTAGAGGTCGATGGTGACGGGCCCGGTGCCGAGTACGACGCCGGTGCCGGCGTCGTTCGCCCCGGGCGGTGCGGTGAAGGTGTCCGACTTCTGGCTGGAGTAGACGCTCCACCCGATCAGGCCGGCGATGACCAGCACCACCACCGCCCCGACGGAGGTCCAGAGGGTCCGCTTGCGGCGCTTCTCGCGGGCGAGCTGCTCGCGGACGACCCGCGCGGCCTGGTTGCGTTCCTTGCGACTACTCATCGTCGTCCTCCTCCACGGGTGGGTCGCCCGCGAGCCAGCCGTCCACCGAGTACGGGCTACGGGGCCAGATCAGCAGGAATCCGGCCAGCGCCAGGAATCCCAGGTCCCGGAGTATCTCCGGGAGGTAGCTCGGGGCCTGGCCGGCGGCGAGCTGCCCGCCGCTGCCGAAGCACCCGCAGTCGATGGCCAGGCCGCGCGCCCAGGCCGAGGCGATGCCGGCGATGAAGACCACCAGCAGCGCGGCGGAGATCCCGGCGCTCAGCCGGGTCGCCAGCCCGGCGAGCAGGAGCAGGCCCAGCGCCAGCTCCACGAACGGCAGCGCGGCCCCGATCGCCGTCGCCACCTCGTAGGGCATCACCTGGTACGCGTTGACGGCCCGTCCGGAGGCGGCCAGGTCACCGACCTTGGCCCCACCGGCGAACAGCCAGACGGCGGCGAGGCCGAGCCGGGCGGCGAGGCCGAGCCGGGGCCGGACGACGGGCCAACGGCCGGCGGGGGTACGCGCTGCGGTCACGCCCATTGGTCGTACCGCCCGGTCGGTGGGTTCCCCGGGGTGGGTGGTCGCCGGGTCGCCGTTGGCCGGTGGCCGGTCAGCGGGCCGTCACCGGTGGTGGCGGAGGGGTCGCGGTGGGCGGGGATCACGACTAGCCACGCTACGCGGCGTGGCGGGGAGGGGCAGGGTCCTTCGACCCTTTGAATGGTCCCGCTCACGCCGGGAACTTTTCCCCACCGCCGAACGACTACCCGTTCATGACGTCCCACCACCTACGGCAGGTGCCCCGGCCGCCGTGGACGCGCCGTGCCGTCGTGGGGTGGCCGGGTGGGCGTATCGGCCTCCGGTCAGCGAGCATGGCGGGATGAACGCCGTCGATCGTCGCTGGTTGGCCCGCGCGGGTGCCGCCGCCGGCCTGCTGATCACCCTCGTCGCCCTGTTGCTCGCCCCGGCCGGGCCGGCGAGCGCCCACGCCGTGTTGTCCAGCAGCAGCCCGGTGGCCTCGGCGGTGGTGCCGAGCGCCCCGTCGGAGGTGGTGCTGACGTTCAGCGAGTCGGTCCGCAAGGTGCCCGACAAGGTGCGGGTCATCGCCCCGGACGGTTCCCGGGCGGATCGGGGTGAGCCCCGCTTCGAGGGCTCGGTGGTGACGATCGGGGTGGACCCGGCCGGGCCGCAGGGCACCTACCTGGTCAGTTACCGGGTGATCTCCGCCGACAGCCACCCGGTGTCCGGTGCGTTCACCTACTCGGTGGGGGCGCCGTCGACGCCGCCGACCGACGCCGGCTCGGACAGCCGGGCCGACCCGGTGGTCGGGGTCGGTGTGAAGGTGACGAAATACCTGGGGTACGCCGGTCTGCTGCTGGTGGTGGGTCCGGCGCTGGTGCTGGCCGCGCTCTGGCCGCTGCGGCTGTCCCGGCGGGGGCCGGCCCGGCTGCTCTGGTCCGGGGTGGGGCTGCTCGCCGTCGCGACGGTGGCCGAGGTGTGGATGCAGGTGCCGTACACCGCCGGTGGGGGGTTGTTCGACGTCACCGGGGAGGGCCTGTCCGAGGTGCTGGGCAGCGGGTACGGCACCGCACACCTGATCCGGCTGGGCCTGCTGGCGGCGGCGGTGTTCCTGCTCCGGCCGCTGACCCGGGGGCCGGTGGGGCGTACCGACGGGATCATCCTGACCGGGCTGGGGGTGGCCGGGTTGTTCACCTGGCCGTTGGCCGGGCACCCGGCTGCCTCCCCGGCACCGGCGGTGTCGGTGCTCGTCGACGCGGTGCACCTGGGCAGCATGGCGGTCTGGTTGGGCGGGCTGGTGATGCTGGCCGGGTTCCTGCTGCGCCGGGCCGACGAGCGGGAGCTGGGGGCGATCCTGCCGATCTGGTCCCGCTGGGCGGCGTTGGCGGTGGCGGCGTTGCTGCTGGCCGGCGTCGTGCAGGGGCTGATCGAGGTGGGCACCGTCGCGGCCCTCACCGGCACCACGTACGGCCGGCTGCTGCTCGCCAAGATCGGGCTGTTCGCGCTGGTGGTGGGGGTGGCCGCGTACTCCCGACAGTTGGTGCGACGGCGGACGGCGGCGGCCCGGCCGGTGCCGGTGCGGCGTGCGGTGTGGGTGGAGTTGGCGGTCACTGCGGTGATCCTCGGCGTCACGGCGACCCTGGTGCAGACCCCACCGGCCCGGACCGCCGTCGACGGCGGCTCCGGTGCCGACGCCGGCTACTACTCGACCACGCTGACCAGCCCGCTCTTCTCGCTCCAGGTGGAGCTGGACCCGGCCGAGCGGGGCAACAACTCGATGCACCTGTACGCCTACACGCCGGACAACCGCCCGCAGCCGGTGGTGGAGTGGAAGGCCACCGCCGCGTTGCCCTCGGCCGGGGTGGAACCGATCGACATTCCGCTGCTCAAGCTCACCGACAACCACGCGACGGGGGAGTTCAGCTTCCCGTCGGCGGGCCAGTGGCAACTGCGTTTCACGGTCCGTACGTCCGACATCGACCAGGCCACGGTGACCGCCACCGTGCCGATCAAGTAAGGAAGGGCCCGTCCCCGATGATCCGTATCCGGCGCTCCGCATCCGCCGCCGCGCTCACCCTCGCCGCCGTCACCGCCACGGTGCTCGGCTTCACCGGGCCGGCCGCGGCGCACGTCACGGTCAACCCGAAGGAGGCGACCCAGGGCGGCTACGGCCGGTTCGCCATCCGGGTGCCCAACGAGAGCGACACCGCCTCCACCGTCAAGATCGAGGTGAACCTGCCGGAGAACGCCCCGGTCGGCTCGGTCTCCACGATGCCGGTGCCGGGGTGGACGGTCGCGGTGGAGAAGCGCAAGGTGGACCCGCCGATCGAGGTGCACGGCAGCCAGCTCACCGAGGCGGTGTCCAAGCTGACCTGGACGGCCGCCGCCGGTGGGGGCGTCAAGCCTGGCGAGTTCCAGGAGTTCCCGATCTCGTTGGGTCCGTTGCCGCAGGTGGACAAGATGGTCCTCAAGACGCTCCAGACCTACTCCGACGGCAACGTGTCGCGCTGGATCGAGGAGCCCACGCCGGGCGCGGAGGAGCCGGAGAACCCGGCGCCGGTGCTGACCCTGACCGCGGCGGCCGGGTCGCCCTCGGCGGCCCCGGCGGCGGCGGGCACGCCGGCCGCGAAGGACGACGACGATGACGACGACTCGGGTTCGACGGCGGTCGTGCTGGGTGTCGTCGGTCTGCTGGCGGGGCTCGGTGGGCTGGCCCTCGGCGGGTTGGCCTTCGCCCGGACCCGGCGGGAGCCGACGCCGAAGTCCTGACCCGTTCCACCGCGCACCGGCCCGTCGGACCTGTCCGGCGGGCCGGACGCGTCGTGCGGTGGCGTCGGACGGTCGCGTCGTGCGGTGGCGTCGGATGGGCGTGGACGCGGTGACGGCCCTCCGCGCTGCCGACGCGGAGGGCCGTCTTCACCGGGGGATCGGTGCGCTGCGAGCCATGACTGGCTGACACCAGATTACCGCTAAAAGTCGGATAGTGGAATATCTGTCCCTTTATGGGGTCGGTCGACCGGTCGACCGCCGCTCCCGTCGGACCGGCAACAGCACCAGCAGCAGCAGCGCCAGCAGCACGTACGCGTTGCGCAGGAGGAACTCCCAGGGGGTGTCCGTGCGGGCCGGCGCCACCCCCCAGTCGTAGAACGAGACCACCCCGTAGACGATCACCAGGCCGGTGCCGGTGGCGAGGGTGAGCAGCCGGCGACGGCGTCGCGCCCCCGCCTCGGTCTCCCGGTCGGCGTCGAGCGCGGCGTCCACCAGCACCACCACCGCCGGAATGAACCAGTAGATGTGGTGGGTCCAGGTGATCGGGCTGACCAGTCCGCCGACCAGGCCGGTGAGGGTGAGTCCGGTCAACCAGTCGCCGGCCGCAGCGGCCCGGGCCGCCCGCCACAGCCCGTACCCGAGGATCGCCACGACCAGCACCAGCCAGAGCAGCCGGTTCGGCTCCTGCGGGGCGTCGATCCGGCTGAGCAGCCCGAACAGCGACTGGTTGCCGGTGTAGTCGGTGCGCCCGACCCGGTCGGTGGCCCACAACTCATGGGTCCAGAACCGCCACGAGTCGCGGGGGGCCACCGCGGCGGCCAGCAGCGTCGCCGCCGCCGCCGTGACACTCGCCACCACGGCCGCCCGCCAGCGCCGGGTCACCAACAGGTAGACGATGAAGATGCCCGGAAAGAGCTTGAGCGCCGTGGCCAGCCCGACGCCCACCCCGGCCCACCGTCGCGCCTGCGGTACGGCGAAGAGCAGGTCGGCCAGGATCAGCACCACCAGCAGCATGTTGATCTGACCGAAGGTGATCGTCTCCCGGGTGCTCTCCACCGCGAAGACCAGCAGCACCGCCACGGTGAGCGCGAACGTCCGGTGCAGACCGTGCCGCTCGATCACCGGCAGCACCAGCCACCGGGTGGTCACCACCACGGCGACGCAGGTCAGCGCGGTGAAGATGACGATCGTCAGGCCCAGCGGCAGCACCCCGAACGGCCGCAACAGCAGGGCACTGAACGGCGGGTACGTGAAGTACAGCTCACCCTGCACCCGGTCGGGCTGCACGTAGTCGTAGAGCGGATGCCCGGACGCCCACCAGTCCATCGCCCGCATGTAGATCTTCAGGTCGAAGAAGTCGTGCACCAGGCCCGGCAGGTAGAGCGCCGGCAGCACGGCCGCCAACGCCACCACCGTGACGACCCGGCGGGCCGTACGGCTCCGCTGGTCCTCCGGGGCGTTGACGGGGGAAGCGACGGATTCGGCGGGCACGGGGAAACCCTAGCGGTCCCACCCCGCGACAGTGCCGAGGCGCGGGCACCTGGGCTGCGCGTAGTCTGTCCCGGTGGCTGACCTTCTCGTCTGGATCGACTGTGAGATGACCGGGCTCGACCTCGGTAGCGACAAGCTGATCGAGGTGGCCGCACTGGTCACCGACCCCGACCTCAACGTGCTGGGTGAGGGTGTGGACGTGGTCATCCACGCCGACGAGGCGGCCCTGGAGGCGATGCCGGAGGTCGTCCGCACCATGCACGCCAAATCGGGTCTCACCGAGGAGGTGCGCCGCTCCACCGTCACCCTCGCCGAGGCTGAGGACCTGGTCCTGGAGTACGTCACCAGCCACGTGAAGGACCCGCGTACCGCGCCGCTGTGCGGCAACTCGATCGCCACCGACCGGGGCTTCATCGCCCGGGACATGACCCGGCTCGACGCCCACCTGCACTACCGCATGATCGACGTGTCGTCGATCAAGGAACTGTGCCGGCGCTGGTACCCCCGGGTGTACTTCGGCCAGCCGCGCAAGGGGCTGGCGCACCGGGCCCTGGCCGACATCCAGGAGAGCATCCGGGAGTTGGAGTACTACCGGCGCACCCTGTTCGTGCCGCTACCCGGCCCGGACGTCGAGACGGCGAAGGCGATCGCGGCACAGCTCTAGGCCGGTGCCGGCCGGCCGGCGGAACCCGCTGGACGGCCCCCGCCCGGGTGTGGCTATTATTAGTCCGCACCCGCCCGGGAAACCGGCGCGGACGGCATGGTGGCTGTAGCTCAGTTGGCAGAGCACCGGGTTGTGGTCCCGGTTGTCGTGGGTTCAATTCCCATCAGTCACCCGGTTGGTGGATCCGCTCCACCGCAGCTCAGGCCCCCTCAATCGAGGGGGCCTGAGTCGTTCCAGGGGGCGGCCAGGGGCTGGCCCGGCGGGCAGTACACCCCGCACGCGGACCGGCCCCCGCCTGATGACGGGGGCCGGTCGTGGAAGATCGGCGCGTGCCGGTCGGTCAGGACCCGGCTGGCCGGCTGCGGTCGGTCAGGGCGTCGGCTCGGCGCTCGGCGTGGCGGTGGTCCCGTCGGGGGAGGCGTCGGTGTCCGGCTGCCCGGCGTCCGGGTCGTACGGCAGGGCGCTGCCCTTGACGTACTGGTCCCAGCTCATGTTCCAGTCGGTCCAGCCGTTGCCGTTCTGGAGCTTGCGTTCGGTGCCCTTGACCGTGATCGGGTCACCGATCTTGGTGTTGGCGAACAGCCAGGCACCGTCCTTCATCGACACGTTGACGCAGCCGTGCGACACGTTCGTGGTGCCCTGCTGACCCTCCGACCAGGGGGCGGCGTGGATGAACTCGCCACCCCAGGTGAGCCGCTGGGCATAGTCGATCTTGGTGCGGTAGCCCTCCTCCGGGCCCAGCTCCTCCATCGTGTCGAAGACCGTCTTGCGGAGCTTCTCGATCACCACCATCGTCCCGCTGGACGACGGGGTGCTCTTCTTGCCCAGGCTGACCGGGATCGTCTTGACGACCTTGCCGTCCTTGGTGACGGTCATCCGCTTGGTCTTGTTGTCGACCTGCATCACCACCGACGGGCCGACCTTGACGTCCACCGTCAGGTCGGACCGGCCGTACCAGCCGCCGCCCATCGGCAGCCCGCCGGCCCGCACCTGGTACGACACCGTGGTGCCCGACTGCCAGAACTCCTTGGGCCGGTAGCGGACCTCGGTGGGGCTGACCCAGTGCCAGACGCCCTCCTGGGCCGGGGTGCTGGTGACCGTCATCCGGCGCTGCACGTCGTCGCGGTAGTCCTCCGGCACGGCCCGACCGAACTTCACGATCAGCGGCATGGCCACGCCGACCACCTGGTTGTCACCGAGGAAGCTGGTGACCCGCACCTGCTTGTCCGGCTTGGCCATCACCGTGAAGGCACTGGTGGCCGTCGCCGGCTTGCCGTCCTCACCGGTCGCCGTCACCGTGACGGTGTACTTCTCCCCGTACTCCAGGGTGCCGTCGGGGAGCCAGCTCGCGCCGTCCGCGGCGAGCTTGCCCTCGACGGCCTTGCCGGCGGCGTCGGTGAGCGCGACGGTGGTGTCCTTGGCATCCTTGGCGGTGAAGACGATGCCGGTGGAGGCCGGGACGTCGGTGGCGTCGGCCTTCGGTTCGGTGATCGTCGCGCTGGCCTTCGGCGCGGCCTCCTCGCCGCCGCCCTGCCAGCTCGACGGCTTGTCGCCGCCCGAGCCGGTGCAGGCGGAGGTGAGGGCCAGCGCCGCGGCGAGGACCCCCGCCGCGAGCACCCGGCGGCGACCGGTACGCCCGGTCAGGTGGTCCTGGACAACTCGCATGATTCCCTCACAGTCGTGGTCCCCGATGTCCCATCGTCCCTCACAGACGCGGCGGCACGCCCGTCGGTTGCGAAGGGTGAACTGAAACACGCCGCCGAGCGGGGTGCGATGACGACGGGTCACCGGCCCGTGCCGCTCCGGGTCGGCGACCTGCGTCGACCCGGAGCGGAGGTCAGACCAGCGGACCCGAGCCGCCCTGTGGAACCGGCAGCGCGCTGCCCTTGACGAACTCCGCCCAGGTCAGGCTCCACGCCGTCCACCCGTTGCCCGCTTCGAGCTTGCGTGGGGTGCCCTTGACCGTGATCGGGTCGCCCACCTTCGTCTGGGAGAAGAGCCACTTGCCCATCGCCATCGACACGTTGACGCAGCCGTGCGAGACGTTGCGCCGACCCTGCACCCCCTCGGACCACGGTGCCGCGTGGATGTACTCGCCGCCCCAGGTCAGCCGCTGGGCGAAATCGATCTCGGTGCGGTACTGGTTGGCCGGGTCCGGCTCGTCCATCGTGTCGAAGACGGTCTTCTCCTTCTTCTCCATCACCACCATGGTGCCGCTGGAGGAGGGGGTGCTCTTCTTGCCCAGGCTGACCGGCAACGTCTTGATCAACTGGCCGCCCTGGAACACCTCCATCTGCTTGGTGGCGTTGTCCACCTTCATCTCGAAGGCCCGCCCGATCTTGGCGGTCGCCGACCGGTCCACGTTGCCGTACCGGCCGTTGCTCAGCGGAATCCCGGCCAGCGCGATCCGGACGCTCAGCGTCGTCCCCGGCTGCCAGTACTCCGGCCCCCGGTAGTACGCCTGGGTGCCACTGGACACCCAGTGCCAGGCACCCGGCTGCGGCGGATCGGTCTTGACGAACATCCGCTTCTGGACGGCTGCCCGGTCCTTCTGCGGAATGCCCGGACTGAACTCGGCCACCACCGGCATGGCCACGCCGTAGGTCCGGTCGTCGAAGAGGTAGAGGCCGGAGCCGATCATCGAGCTCGGCTTGGCCATCGTGGTGAACGTGCTCACCCCCTGCCGGGGCTGGCCGTCGGCACCGGTGCCGATCACCGTGGCCTTGTACTTCGTGCCGTACTTCAGTGCCGACGACGGCACCCAGGAACTGCCGTCCAGCCGCAGCTTCCCGCCGACCTGCTTGCCGTCACCCGTCGTCAGGGTGACCGAGGAGACCTTCCCGCCGCCCGGGAGGTCGGCGCTGATCTCGGTGCTGACCGGTCTGCCCTTCGCCCCGTCGGCCGGACTGACCGCCAGGCCGTCCGCCACCGGTGCCGACGGCGACGCCCCGCCGGACTGCGCCGGGGTCACCGCCTCGGCGCTGGGCGAAGCCCCGGTGCCGCCGACGAACTCGGCTTCCTTCTTCTGGTCGCCGCCGCAGCCGGCAAGAGCCAGCGACGCCGCCAGGACGAGAGCGCCCGCCATCGCCCCGCCCCGCGTGAACCTGCCCATCCCCACCTCTGTTCTCGCGTACCTGGCGGACATCGTGCCCCATGTCGGCCACCAGCTCGATGCCGGAAGCTCCCCGGCGGGGGGATCTGAAGCCTTTTGCCCGTTAAGCTCGCCCGAAGAGTGGAGCCGGGTATCGGATTGGAACCCCGCTCATGGCCCGTGCTAGTGTTCTCTCCGTTGCCAACGAGCGCCGCTAGCTCAACTGGCAGAGCAGCGGACTCTTAATCCGCGGGTTCGGGGTTCGAGTCCCTGGCGGCGCACCACAAAAAGGCCCTGACCAGCGTATAGCTGGACAGGGCCTTGATGTTTATCTATGTAGTTTTGAACCGCCCCCCGTAAACCCCTCAGTAACGCCCTGGGGCGATCACATTCGACGGGGCGGGTGGTACTGCCGGACGCTGCCCGTCTACGCGGTCGGCTGCGGGCCAGGGCCGGGGTTCTCCGGATCGCCTGACGTTGGCCTTCCGCCGAGCTGTTCGAGGATGGCGGAGCTGTCCGGGGCGAGGGCGGCCTTGACGATGTAGTGCTTCTTGGTGATCTCGTTGCTTCCATGCCCGAGCTGGGCGGCGGCGCTGTCGGTGTTGGCCTCCCTGTCGATCAGGGTGGCGACGGTCTTGCGGAAGGTGTGCGGGGTGACCCATTCGAGGCCGGTGTCGGCGCGGGCTGCACGCCACTGCCGGCGGACGTTCGGTGGTGATAGCCAGGTACCGCGTCGGGAGGCGAAGATCGCGTCGTAGGGGTTGTCGGCGGCGTCGAGCTTGCGGGCCATCAGCATTCCGACCGCGAAGCGGGGCAGGACCACTGACCGGAAGCCCGCGTCGGTCTTCGTCCACTCCTGGCGGAAGAAGCCCTGGCCTTTGACGTAGATGATGGTGCCGCAGATCGTCAGGACGGGGTGTTCGACGGCGAGATCCAGGTCTTCCCACCGCAGCGCCAGGATCTCGCCGATGCGGGCACCGGTGGCGAGCATGAGGTCAACGATGTCGGCCAGGTCGCTGGTCGGGCGAGGGCCTGACTTGCCGGGGGTCGGCTGTTGCCACCTCCGGATCGCCGCGCGGACATCGTCGAGTTGTTCCCGTTCGAGGGCGACGACGGTCTTGCGTGGCTTGCGTAGGCGGCTGGTGTCGCGGATGGGGTTGGTGGTGAGCGCGCCGCGACGTACGGCCAGGGCCAACATCTGGCCGAGGACCACCTTCGCGCTCTTGGCGGCTGAGGGGCGATCCTCGGCGATCTTGCGCAGAAACTTGTCGATGCGGCCCGCGCTGGCCTCCCGAATCCGTAGGTCACCCAGGGCGGGCACGATGGAGACCCGCACGCTGATCTCGTACCTACTGATGCTCTGCGGCGAGACTCGCTCCTCTGCGGTGATCTCTTCCAGCCACCGAGCAGCGAGCGTGCTGACGTGCGTCTCCCGGGTGATCTCGTCGTCGTTGGGGGCAACACGGTCGCGTAACTTGATCTTCAGCGCGCGAATGGCGGCCGGGCCGGTGGTGTCGGTGGCCTCGACGTCGCGGGTCTTGCCGTCGTGGTCGCGGTACCGGGTTCGGGCGCAGTACCGGCTGGGGCCGAGCTTTTCGGTGCGGATGTTGCCCCAGGTACCGATGGGCAGCGGAGGTCGGGCCATGGGTCAGCGCTCCGGGTCGGTGTGGGCGTCGAGCCAGCGTTCGACCTCGCTGCGTCGGTAGCGCAGGGTGTTGCCGACGCGGATGGCGCGTGGTCCTTTGCCTCGGCTGTGCCAGGCGTAGAGGGTGTTCTTCGGCTTGCCCAGCCAGGTCGCGACGTCATCGATGGTCAGGAGGGGGTCGGGTCGCCACTCGGCGGCCGGGGTGTTCACTGCGGACTCGTCGTGGTGGGTGAGCCGGGCAGGGGGTGTGGCCTGGGGGGATCGTCGGACCACCGGCGGTCGGTAGGGGCGCGTCGTACGTCCCCTGGCGTGGGATGCAGATGGGGCGGGCACGGATCTGGTGTCCTTTCATCGTTCCGGCCGGGGTGGGGCCGGGGATCGATGGCGCTGCCGCCGGGATTGGCGTTTCCCAGGGGCACCGCCTGTGCACGTCGATCCACGCGTTGCTGGGTGAAGTCATCAAGCTGGTTAGCGTGCGCCGTGGTGCCGACTGGCCAGCTCCCGGCGTCGTGTGGGGCGGAGTTCAGTGGGGCGCGGAGGACTGCCACGTCTTCGTGTTGGACGAGCCACTGCGGGTCGCCGGTGACGATGGCGTCGCGGATGTTCTTCTGCTGAAAGAACGATGCGCGGGGGATGATCCGGCCATCGCGGACGCCGCAGATGAGGGCGATGCACTCCTCGACCAGTTCGAGGCCGGCGTTGATTCCGGCGGCGACCACCATCCCGGGGATGTCGATGAGTTCGCCATGGCGGCGGTAGGGGCGGGCGGTGACGATGACGTGTCCGCCGGGCCGCAGGAGTTGGCGGCAGCCGGCGAGGATCGCGGTGAACCCGTCGGCGAGTTGGCCGGGGGTGCGGTAGGCGAGATTGTCGCTGCTGCCGTACCTGTGGTTGATTTTGCGGACCTGTCCGCGTCTTGGGCCTGGTGTGCGGACGTGGCCGTGGGTGGACGGCCCGTAGGGCGGTGAGGTGATCACCAGGGACACCCGTCCATGCAGGCTGGCCGGCAGCAGGGCCGGTAGGGCGGTGGAGTCTCCGTGGTAGATCTCGCCCCGACCCGGTGCGCCGCCTTGGAGGGCGTGGCGGATGTTGTCGGCTGCCTTGGCGACCCACTCGGCTTCGTACTCGACACCGACGCCGTGGCGGTCGAGGTGCATGGCTTCGATGACGGTGGTGCCGATGCCGGCCATGGGGTCGAGGACCAGGTCGCCGGGGTTGGTGTAGGTGCGGATGGCGTACCGGGCGATGGTGGGCAGCATCTTGCCGGGGTGGGTCAGTGACTCGGGGGTGTATCGGCCGCGTCGTAGGTCGCGGGACGGGTGCTGGCCGGTGAGCCAGACCGTGCCGAGGTAGCCCTCGGCGAGTAGGGCCGCCAGATCGGGCCCGTCAGGGTACGGCGGTTTGGAGTTGTGCAGCCCGGTGGCCCGTTGCGACGGGTAGGGCTCAGGCATGGGCGTTCTCCTCACCGGTGGCGGTGGTCCCGAACACGACCAGATCCCGAAACGTCGGAAGGTGCCGACCGGCGAGCAGCCGCCGTCGGCCGTCGCCTTCGTCGGGGCGTTCCGGGTCGGTGCGCGGTTCGTGCTCGGGTAGCGGGACGAGGACGGCGGGGAAGTGCTGGTGGTAGAAGAGGCCGGCGGCGCGTGCGGCGGCGATGACCGTCGCGCGGTAGCTGAACCCGCCGGGTGGGGGTGGCGTGGTGGTGAGTCCGGCGATCAGGAACCCGCCGGGGCGCAGCAGTGGCCGCCAGGTGCTCATCGCTGTGGTCGGGTCGTCGGGGGAGGGCCCCTCGGTCGTCCGGGGTAGCACCGCCAGGATCAGGTCGACACCCCGATCGGCCGGGTGAGGAACGCCAGAGTTCGGACCTGCGGAAGGTGAAGGCCACATGGGCAGACCGCAGGGGTCGGTGAGTAGTTGGGCTGGTATCCGGTGCAGGTAGGTGGTCGCGGCCAGGGCGGCGGGGTGCGCGTCGAGGTCGAGGACTACATCTCCGGCGTCGGTGTACCGGCGGATGAGGTAGGCGAGATGGTTCGGGGATAGTCCGTGCCAGTCCGGCACTTCCGGGCTGTGCGTTCGCCCTTTGCGGGTGTGGGGGAGGAGCAACCCGACCGGTACCGGCTGCTGCCGGTCACCGGGAGCGGTGGAACTGGGCTTCGGCATGGCGTGTGGGCCACGTCCGCCGACGAGCGCTGACACCAAGGGATTACAAATCCGGACCTCGGATTGGAAACCAGGCTCTCCGTCGGCGTACGGGTCCAGATGCACAAGCAGGTACGGCCGAAGCGCCCAGGGGTCGACGTTCCAGAAGAAGCGACGACCTTGTCGAGCACCTTCCACGCCGCACGGCGGGCCGTCCTGCCGACCACAATCCGTCACTGCTGGGTGGTCGCGCTCGCGCCGGATCGCGGAATTACAGTAAACGTACGCGGCTGGGATGAGTCGTGCGGCGCCAGCGATGCGGCCTGTGGCCTTGTACGCCAGCCTGCCGATTACCCGCTGCGCTTCACTAGTGTAGTTGGCGCGGCGTTCGTATCAGGAAGCGTGCGTGTGTCTGCGGCGATGGCCTCCACGCTGATGAACATTTCATCCTCGCCAAGCCCCTGTTCGGGGTATGCGTAAAGCGTCACGCCGTTCTGGTCCTTGTCGCTGCACGGCTCGACGCCCACGCCTTTCGCATCTCCTGCGGCTAGAGGGACGTCGCGGGCTGTCGCACGGTCGGTGACACGGCAGCGCACACTGTGACGGACCACGCCGTCGGCGCTGATCATTCGAAGCAGCAGATCTGTCTCGGGCGCCTCTCCGGAGCTGGTGATGGAGACGTCGACGAACAGGAGGCTCTTAGTATAGATCGCGCAGTAACCGTAGACCTGTCGTTCTGGCTGGTAAGGCTGCTCGGTTTGACAGGTCGGTTTGTGAACGGAGCCGTCCTGAGTTGTCAGGTGTGCCCATCGTTCAACCAGTATCGCGGCTTCCTCGGAACGCTTGGCGTCGAGGCGACCAAATTGCGCCAGCACGGAGGCGTTTCTTCTGAGGCACGGTTCGTCGCGGCCGAGGCCTGCGTTGAGGTTATCGTACCCGTCGCCTGACTGAGCTACCCATGCTGCCCGGCCCACTTTGAGCGGATGATCCGCGTCATCCAGCTTGAGTGAAACGTTAGCAACGTAGAGCCGCGCGTCCCAGGACTCGATGCCCTGTTCGCGTGGGCCGATCGTCAGCGTGAAGCGCTCAGACCGGTGTGGTTCCACCTCGAATCGCATACCATGCCGCACCGTAAAGGGGCGTGCTGGCGGATCCTGTGGCAGGGCCACGTCGTAGTTCGCTTCGACCTGGAGCGGGCCGCCGGTCTGGGCGCAATCCTCCAAGTGCTCTGCGAACACTACCTCCACCGCCGCTTCCACGATGACAGCGGAAGCGCTTCCATTGTTCTTGACGGTGATGTCGATCGGCGTGGCCGATACCTCGAGTGCGCCACGATCGGTGCGCTTCACGGGCCCGTCACCCATGCTCCCGACCTCGAAGCTGGTACCATCGACGGCGGCCGGCGAAGCCACACTATATTCAACGAGGCGCACGTCTGCGGTGGCCGCCCATGGCTTCACGTAAAGGACCGCAATCACGATGGCGATCATCGCAACTACCGCGAAGATCATGACCTTAGGGTTTAGCACGAGGCTAATGAACGGCCAACTGTTGTGCTGGACGTTGCCCGAGGCCTGGTTTACCTGTACACCTTGTGAATAAGAGATGTTGACCGGTCCTGGCGGCGCACTGCTTGCACTAGAGTCTGGTGTCGAGGGTGGCGGTCCAACTGGGAGAAGATAAGGTGCTCCGAGTGCGGTGATAGCGACCAGTACGCTGATGGCGCTGGCCAACTTGTCTGCCCTGTCCAGTCCGACCAGCGAAAAGTACGCGGCGAGCGCAGCAACCGCAACGAATGCGACCGCACGGCCGATCCGCACTTTCTTAGCCGTTCGTCGCAGCACGGAATGCTCCTCATGACTCGCTATCGGCGAGGGCATGGTATCGGCATGCCCGCAGATTTGCGCCGATTGTCACCTGACGCCTTCCCGACAGTTGGTGGACGCGCACCACATATGCCCGATATGCATGAATCTTCAGCTCCGCCGTCGCGCGGGCGTGATGTTCGACCTCTGAGTGTTGGGTAACGTCGCCCACTTCGGTCACCGCCGCCGTCGGAGGGGCGGCCATCGGATGTTGGCCGAACTCGGTGAAGGTATGTCATCCGGCGCCACCCGCCTGCACAAGATTCTCGATGGATTGAACAAGATCATCTTGCTTCGATGCCGTTGGACCCCCGCTTACCATCCCGGCCTTGAACAGAATCGTCATGGGCACGGTAGGAGGTCTAGCCGCCTTCCTCCGCGATGCCATGGCTGGGTCATGGCCGCCGGGTGTTCAAGGGGCGCAGCCTTTTCGTAGGTGTGGCTGGCACTGTGGCCCGTGAACGGCCTGGCCGCGCATTGCGCACCGTGGAGCGCGATGTCCTCGGTTCATGCCGCAGTGCGTTGACGAGTGACGGCGAGGTTCGGGGTTGAACACGCGTCGAGACGCCTAGAACAAGATCAGCAGTGTTCATGATCTGTGCAAAGGCCCTGGTGGCGTGGTGGCACAGCGCCGATCGGCACTCCCGCCGAGCGGCACATGGTCACCACGAGGGAGCACCATCATGGACCGTCGTATGCCCGCCACCGGCTCGGCTGCCGGGCGCCGTGGCGAGACGCTGCTCAACGACATCGAGTACCGGTTCCGGCTGATGGGGCAGGGGCCGAGTCCGCTGTCGGTCGATGGCCGCAGCCTCGGCCTGGGCCTGCCCCGCCGGACCATCGCCCTGCCGGAGCTGTCGGCGATCCTGATGCACCCGTCCTGCGGCTACGCCGCCCGAGACGCCGTGTGGCGGCTGCTGGTGCAGCACGCCCGTAGCGGAGACCCGTCGTGGCGTGTCGGTGCGGTGGGCGTCGCGTTGCCGGGCCTGCGGTTCAAGGCGTACCTGCTGGCCAAGCTGTTCACCGGTGATGTGCAGGCCGCCATCGTCGAGCACTTCCTTCGCGTGCTCGGCACGGTCGACCTGGACAGGCCGGGCGTGGTCGGGAACCTGCTGTCCGCGGCGTTCTCCAAGGCCCGCGCCGAGCTGCGAGGTCTGGAGCCGGCCTCGTCCGGGACGCTGAGCCATGCCCCGGGTGCGGTGTCGTCGCCGGCCGTGTACGGGCATCCGGATGTCGTTCTGGCTCGCGCGGTTGCCGCCGGGGTGATCAGCGCCGACGATGCCGAGCTGATTGGTGCGACGTACCTGGAGGACGTCAGCCTCACCGCCTACGCCGAACGTACCGGCGAGCCCCGCTGGAACCTCTACAAGCGGCGGTCTGCCGCCGTCGCCCGGCTCAGGGCCGCGATCGAATCCGGCGCGTTGTCTGACCCGTACGCCGAGGTGATCACCGAGGCCACGTCGACGGTCACGCTCGACCCGCCGACGGCCCGTAAGCGCCCGTAAGTACCCGCCCTGAGCTGCGGATTTCCAATCCGAGGCTCGGATGTGTAATCCCCTGGTGCGGGACTCTTCCGCGTAGGTGACCTTGTTTCCGACCGGACCGCTGACGGCGCTGACACCCGCACGGTCCCATGCCCACCCGTCGCTTCCTGTGAGGAGGACGGCCGCGCCGGTCGGCACCACAGGTCACCGATGAGCGCACCGCCCGGTGTCCCGCGTCTTCGCCAAGCCCACTCGCGCCTACGCCCCGATGAGGGCTGCTCAGGCGTGCGCTCCGGAGGTGCCCAGCCATGAGGAATGTCCCTTCCCTGCGCCCCGAGGCGGCGATCCGCCGCCTCGGGGCCGGCCCACACGGCCGCTCGATCGCCCAGCGCCCCCGGACGGTGGGTGCGCTGATGCTGTGCGGGGCCGCCGCGGTGACGGTGGCTCTGATCTTCACTCCCCACGCGGCGTACGCGGCGGAGCCCGGTCCGGTGCTGGCCGTCGAGTCGATTCAGCAGGTCGCCAACAACATTCGTGTCTGGCTCGTCGGGATCCTGGTCTCCGTCGCCAGCCTGTTCCTCACCGTCGGTGGTCTGCGGTACCTGGCCGCGAATGGTGATCCCGGCGAGATCGAGAAGGCGAAGTTGGCGATGCGGTCCGCCGCGATCGGTTACGGCCTTGCGTTGTTGGCACCGCTGTTCGTGACCATCGTCGGTAGGTGGGTGGCCTGATGGCTACCGTCACCGATCCCCTACGCCGAACGAGGCATCCGGCGGTGGTGCTGCTGCTCGGTGTGGTGCTCCTCGCCGGCTTGGCCGTTGCTGGGGCCGGGCCGGCACACGCCGAGCCGACCCCACCTCCGGCGATGCCTGCCGCACCACCGACGACTGATGTGCCTGATCCCGGCGTCCGCCCGCCGGGAGCGGCACCGGCTCCGTCCGTGACGCCGGCGCCCACGCCCGGCCCGGCTCTCGGGCGGCCGTCGTACGACGACGATCCGGCGTGGTACGACATCGGAGGCCAGGTCCGTACCGCTGTGGTGGACCTGGTGGTGTGGGCGGCGGAGCAGGCCCTCCAGCCGGTGCTGGAGGCGCTGGGCAACTCGTGGCTGTCTACCCCGGATCTCACCGCCAACGAGCACGTCAAGGCGTTCTGGACGACCAGCCTCATCGCCGCCAACGGTGTCTTCGTCTTGTTCGTCGTGGCCAACGGGTTTCTGGTCACGACCCGGGAGACGCTGCAGACCCGGCATGGCCTCAAGCAGGTCCTGCCCCGCATCGCCGTCGGCGCGGTGCTGGCCAACAGCAGCATGATTATCGGCCAGAAGGCCATCGAGGCGACCAATGCGCTGACCGTGGCCCTCGCGGGCAACAGCGTCGACGGCCCGGCTGCCGCGACCGCGATCCGGCAGATCACCGACGACGCGCTACGGGGCCAGGGGTTCCTGATGGTGCTGCTGGTCATCGCGGTGGTCGTGATGTGCCTCCTGCTGGAGTTCACGTTCGTGCTCAGGCTGGCCGCGTTGGTCATCCTGCTCGGGATCGCCCCGGCCGCGCTGATCTGCCACGCCAGCCCGCTGACAGAAGGCCTGGCTCAGCTGTGGTGGCGCGCATTCCTGGCCTGCCTGGGTCTGCAGCTCGCCCAGGCCGTCGTCGTGATGGCCACCGTCAAGGTGTTCCTCACCCCCGCCGGCCCGACCGTGCTGGGCGTCCCCTCCACCGGCAACGGGCTCCTCGGTGTCGTGGTCTGCCTGACCATGTTGTGGCTGCTGATCAAGCTGCCGGGCTGGACGCGGCAGTTCGTTCTCGGTCCGCTCGGACAGAGCAACGGCCGAGGGCTGCTCGGGCAGATCGTCCGCGCCTTCGTGATGACCAAGACGTTGGGTGCGGCGGCCGGCATCCTGGGACGGACGGCACCATCGTCACCGGCCGCCGGACGGACGCCTCCTCGTCCGCTCGGGAGCCGTCCATCACCCGGTGGCTCTCGTCCGCCCCGTCCGCCGCGCCCATCCCGTTCGAGGCCGACTCCCCGTCCGCCGTCCCCAGCAGGGCCGGCCGCCTTCAGCCATGCCCCGGTCCCGCACACGCCGCTGCCCGCACCTGCTGGGACGAACGCCGCCCCCACCTTCAGCCACCCGGCGGACCCGTCGACCCCGATGGCCGCGCCGTCCGGCGTTGTCCCGCCGGTGCGGTTCTCCCACCCGGCATCGCCCCAGTCGAGTCCGCCGTCCCCGGCCCTCCCACCGGCCCGAGTCGCGTTCAGCGACGCCACGGCCACCACCGCGCGGACAGCAGCCGACAGGCCGGCACCGGTGGTGACGTTCTCGTCAGCACCCACGCCGCAGACTGCGCCGCGCCGGCCACCTGGCCCCGTCACACCGGTGTTCTCCGCCGACCCGGCGGCCACCAGCCCACGAGCCTCGACCCCTCGGACACGGCCCACGGCGGCGCGACGCGTCACCCCAAGCGGCTCGGCCGCCGCCAGTCCGGCCGCCCCGTCCACCGCCCGGCGAGCCTCGTCCGCCGGCCCGCGCCGACGCCGTCCACCAGCCCCGTCCGCAACACCGTCCCCGGACGGGCGCGACACAGCGGTCCCCACCCCGTCACGACCGTCCCCGGCGGGCGGTGCGACAGCGGCGGGTACGGGTGCCGTCCGCAGCGAGTCGTCCCCGCCGCCGGCCCGTCCGTCCGCCCCGGCGCGACGTCGGTCCTCGCCCCCGAGGAGTGATCAGTGATGAGTCGCCGCGACGAGGAGGCGCCGATGCGGGCTCGGGTGCCCGCAGACATCGACCGGCCGGACCGGATCGCGTTCGGCCTGTCCGGACGGCAGCTGGTGATCCTGGCGGTCACGGGCCTGCTGCTCTACGGGGTGTGGACGGCGGCGGCCACCGTGGTGCATCCGCTGGTGTTCCTCGCCGGGGCGGTGCCTGTCGCCGCTGCGGCGTTCCTCCTCGCGGTCGGCCGCCGTGACGGCCTCAGCCTCGATGCCTGGGTCCTCGCCGCGCTGCGGCACCGCCACGGCCCACGTCGCCTCGTGCCGACAGACCGGCCGATCATCCCCACCCCGGCATGGGTGACCACCACACGCGGCCCAGGGGACCGGATACCGCTGCCCGCGCCGCTGCGCCTACCCGCGAGAGGCGTTACCGGCGACGGGTTGATCGATCTCGGGGCGGACGGCACCACCGGCCTGGTGGCCGCGTCGACGGTGGCGTTCGGGCTGCGTACCCCCGCCGAGCAGAACGGTCTGGTGGCCGGGTTCGCCCGGTGGCTGCACAGCCTCGACAGCCCGGTGCAGATCGGTGTCCGGGCGCAGCGGGTCGACCTGACCTACCTCGCCGACCGGTTCCTCACCGCTGCCCCGGGGCTGCCGCATCCCGCGTTGGAGGAGGCCGCCTGCGCGCACGTGGCGTTCCTCGCCGACCTGGCCGGGCAGCGGGAGTTGCTGCACCGGCAGATCACCGTGGCGGTGCGCAGCCGGCGAGGCGCGCACTACGCCGCGCACCAGGCGGCCGAGACGGTCCGCGCGTTGGGCGGCTGCGAGGTCCCCGCCCGCGTGCTCGATGGTCGGGCCACCGTGGCGCGGCTCGCGGCCAGCCTCGACCCCACCGCCCCGACCCACATCCCCTACGCCCCATCTGACGGAGGTGACGACCGGTGAGCCTGTTCTCCGCGCTGCTGCCGGCGCGGCGGCGTGCCACGCCCACGTCGGCCACGGTCCTGCCCGGCTCGCCGGACGCCGTCGATGTCGACGGACGCCACGTGCGGGTGGGGGACGGCTACCTGGCGACCCTCGCCGTCGTCGGCTACCCGGCCGAGGTCGGCCCCGGCTGGGCTGAGCCGTTGTTGTCCTATCCAGGCCTGGTCGACGTCACCTTCCACATCGAGCCCGTCCCGCCGGTGGTGGCCTCCGAGCGGCTGCGTAAGCAGCGGGGCCGGTTCGAGTCCTCCCGCCGCCAGGATGCCGCCAAGGGGCGACTCGACGATCCCGAACTCGATGCCGCCGCAGCTGACGCCGCCGAGTTGGCTACCCGGGTCGCCCGAGGTGAGGCCCGCCTGTTCCGTCTCGGCCTGTACCTGACCGTCCACGGCACCAGCCCGGACGATCTCGCCGACCGGGTGTCGGAGGTGCGGTCCCTCGCCTCGTCGCTGCTGCTACACACCGCGCCGGTCACGTGGCGGCAGTTGCAGGGCTGGATCAGCGGCCTCCCCCTCGCGTATGACGCGCTGGAGATGAAGCGGGTCTTCGACACCGATGCCCTCGCCGCAGCGTTTCCGTTCACCAGCCCCGACCTGCCCGACACCGCAGGGGACACCGGCATGGGGGTGCTGTTCGGGTTGAACCTGCACTCGGCCGGGGTGGTCGTGTGGGACCGGTGGGCGCAGTCCAACTACAACGCCGTAATCCTGGCCCGCTCCGGGGAAGGCAAGTCGTACCTGGCCAAGCTCGACCTGCTGCGCAATCTGTGCCTCGGGGTGGAGGCGTTCGTCATCGACCCTGAGGATGAGTACCTGCGGCTGGCTGATGCGGTCGGCGGGACGGTCGTCCGCCTCGGCGCGGCTGGCGTGACCATCAACCCTTTGGACCTGCCGGCCGGTGACGACGATGCCCTGCACGATCGGGCACGGTTCCTGCAGACCCTTGTCGCGGTCATGGCCAGCGGCGACACCGCTGTCGACGCGCCGTTGCCCGGCGACGAGGCCCGCTCCCTCGACGTGGCGGTGCTGGCCGCTTACCGGGCCAAGGGCATCACTACCGATCCGCAGACCTGGAGACGTCCCGCACCGCTGCTGCGGGAGGTGATGGCAGCCCTGGGCGACACCGATGAGGCGGGCCGGCGGGTCGCCGCCCGCCTGCACCCGTACGTGGTGGGCAGCATGAAGGGCCTGTTCGACGGGCCGACCACCACCGCCCCCGAGGGTTACCTGGTGGTGTTCGCCCTCAAGGACCTGCCCGAGCAGCTACACCCGGTCGGCACGCTGCTGACCCTGGACACGATCTGGCGCACCGTACGGGGGGCCACCTCTCGTGGCGGTCGCCCGGACGTGCTGCGGATGGTGCTGGTCGACGAGGCGTGGAAGCTGTTGTCCGGCGGCCGTGGCGGCCGTTTCCTGCAGACCCTGGCCAAGTCCGCCCGCAAGTACGGCACCGGCCTGACCGTCGTCACCCAGGACGCCGCCGACGTGCTCGCCACCACCACCGGCCGGGCTGTCGTCTCCAACGCCGCCACGCAGATCCTGCTGCGGCAGGCACCGCAGGCCATCGACGCCGTGACCGAGGCGTTCGGGCTCACCGACGGTGAACGGGCGTTCCTGCTGTCCTGCCAACGGGGGGATGCGCTCCTGTCGGCCGGGTCGGCGCGGGTGGCGTTCCACAGCCACGCCTCGGCCACCGAACACGAGCTGATCCTCACAGGCCCGGTCGCCGGCCCCCGCCCGTCGTCGACCTGCAGGTGAGCCCTTCTCGCACGGAGGTGTCCATGATGTCCGCCGTCGTTCTGCGTGTGTCGGTGCCGGCTCCTCCCGGTGGGTGCGTGCCCGGCCGTGAGGGGGTGCCCGGGTCGTTCGTCGGTGAGCTGTGGTGTGGCTCCTGGGGCACCGATGCCGCCGACACCGGATGGCACCTGGCGCGGGAACGGTGGCCGCTGCTCCTCGCCGCCCTGACCATGCTCGCCGCCGTGCGGGTGGGATGGGCGGTGTGCCGGCGGCAGGTCTGGCGTCGGCATGCCGCGCGGGCGCGGTGGTTGGAGATCACCCCGCCGGTGACCGCGACTCCGGCCGCGACGGTCGGCCTGTGGCGACTGCTCGCCACCGTGTTACCCGCCCCGCGCCGGTGGGCGTGGCGGCCAGCCCGGATCGTGTGGGAGGTTGCCGCTGACCCGGACGGGCTGCGCTGCGGGCTGTGGCTCCCGCCGGGGGTCAACCCCACCGCGGTGGTGCGGCTGCTGCACCGAGGCTGGCCCGGCGTCCGCGCCGCCCAATGCGCGCCTCCGGCGGTGCCGACGGTGGGTGCGGTGGCCGCGGTCGCGGTGCGGCCCACCCGACCGGAGTGGCTGCCGCTGGTCGAGGACACCACCCCGGCGTCCCGGCGGGGGATGGACGTCGCCGCCCCGGAGGACGATCGGCTGCGCGCCGTCTACGGCGGGTTGGTTTCCGCCGGGCGCACCGGCGGCGCGCTGCTGCAGGTCCACCTCGGTCGGGCACCGGCCCACCGGATGCGGCAGCTCCGCCGGGCGATGACCCACCCGCACCGTGCCCGCCACCCCCGAGGCGTCGTCCGCGCCGTCCTCCAGGCGACGCTCGACCTGATCACTCCTGGTCCCGGCATCCGTCGGCACCCCACCGGTCGGCTGGACCCGTACGCGGCGGAGTTGGCGCGGCAGGCGCGGGTGAAGTTCACTGACGCGCCGCATCTGCTGGTGGCCGTGCAGACGGTTGCGGTCGGCCCGACCCGGGCTGCCGCGTCGGCTGCTGCTGCCGATGTCAGTTCCGGCTTCGGGCTGCTGTCGCCCCACTTCACGCGCCGTCGGCTCCGGCGCGGCACCCGTGCCGTTGTCGACCGGTGGGTGCCGGCGTCCCGGATGAGCCTGGCCGGCGTCGGCGACGCCGCCGCGCTCGCCGGACTGCCCGCCGAACCCACCGCCTACGGCCTGCCCGGCGCGGCATCCCGCCGCCGGGCCGCCACCCGCGAGGTCTTCCGCACCACCGGCCACGCCACGGCCAGCCCCGACACCACACCGTCGGAGACGACCGCCGCCGACGCACCCACCGTCTGGAGCAGCCCATGACCACGACTCGTAAGGAGGGCACCCCGCCCGATTCCCGCCGGCTGCATCTGGTGCCGCGCGAGCAGCGGCACGGCCTGGGCGGCAAGGTCATCGGTGTCGCCAACGCCGGGCCCGCGATGCGGGTCGGGATCTCTCTGACCGACTGCCGCTACCACGTGCACGCCCTCGGCCCGACCGGCACCGGCAAGACGACCCTGCTGATGCGGATGATCCTCGACGATGTCGACGCCGGGCGCGGCGTGGCCGCGTTCGACCCGGCCAAGGGTGACCTGATCCGTGACCTGCTTGCCCGGCTACCCGCGTCGTGTGGTGACCGCCTGGTGCTCATCGACCCCGACGAACGGGCTGCGCCACCGGCGATCAACCTGCTCGACCCGAGCGTGCACGGCGGTAGCGCCCATGACGTGGCCGCGAACCTGACGGCGGTGATGGCGAAGGTGTGGTCGCGGTGGTGGGGGCACCGCACCGCCGACATCTGCTACCACGGCCTGCTCACCCTCGCCCACTTCGACGACGCCACTCTCGCCCACCTACCCAGGCTGCTCTCGGACGCCTCGTGGCGGACCGACCGGGTAAACGCGGTCGTCAGCAGGTTGAACGCGTGGGAGGGCAACACCCTCGGCGAGTTCTGGGAAGGGTTCAACGACCTGCCCGCCGCACAACGCTCCGGTCTCGTGGCCCCGCTGCTGTCCCGGCTGCGGCTGGTGATGGCGCACCCGATGGCGAACAGCCTGTTCGGCGTACCGGCGACCACGTTCTCCTTCGCCGACATCCTCGACGGTGGTGTCCTGCTGGCCCGGCTACCCAAGGGCATCCTCGGTGAGGACGGCACCCGACTGGTCGGCTCCCTTCTCCTTGCCGGGCTGTGGCAGGCCACCACCGCCCGCGCCCGCATACCCGAAGACGACCGCCCGGACGCCATGATCGTGCTCGACGAGTGCCACAACTTCCTGCACCTGCCCATCGGCATCGATGACGCCCTCGCCGAGGCCCGCGGCCTGCACACCTCGTTCGTCCTGGCCCACCAGTACCTCGGGCAGCTGTCGGCGGACATGGTGGCCGCGATCGACGCCAACGCCCGCAACAAGGTGTACTTCGCCCTGGCCCCCCGCGACGCCATCGACCAGGCCCGCCACCTGCGCCCGTACCTCGACGACGGCGACCTGATCCGCCTCGGCGGCTACGAGGTCGTCCTGCGACCGGTCGCCGGCGGCCGGGTCCTTCCACCGGTCACCGTCGACACCGAGCCGCCACCACCGGCGCAACCCGGCCGCGCGCACGCGTTACGCCGTGCCGCCCGCGACCACACCGGCCTCACCGTCGCCGAGCGGCGGCGCCTGCTCGGCGAAGCCGCCACCTCCTGCGCCCGCGTCGAGCCACCCGGGCCCGCCGACCCCGCCGTCACCGACCTGGTCGGCCACAACACGTTCGTCGACCCCGAGTGGTCTAACGAGACCTCCAACGAGCGATCAAACGAGCATTCCAACGACCGTGACCAGCCGGGTGAACACGCCCCCATGAACACGTCGTACGGGCACGTCGACGGCGGTGAGGAGGACTGGTGGACCGGAACCGACTGATAAGAGATATCCCTCCCACCCGCACGTCAGCCACCGGCAGCTCCCGCCTGACGGCGTCCGTCGTGGCCGCCGAACTCGGCCGGCTCACCCCCCGAGACCGGCTCCTGCTCGACCTGCTCGACCAGCACCGAACCTTCACCACCGACCAACTCGTCGACCTCGCGTTCGGCTCCGTCGGCCGAGCCCGCAACCGCCTCAACACCCTCCACGATCGAGACATCCTCGACCGGTTCCGCCACTACCAGCGGCCCGGCTCACAAGCGTGGAGGTGGACCCTCGGCCCGGTCGGCGCGGCCCTGCTCGCCGCCGGACGAGGCGCACTGCTGCCCCGTCCCGCCGCTGTACGCGACGCCACCGCCCGACTCGCCATGTCCCCGACCCTGGCGCACCTGCTCACGGTGAACGGGTTCTTCGTCGCGCTCACCGCCCACGCCCGCGCATACCCCGGCGCGCGGTTGGTGCGGTGGTGGAACGAGGCACGTTGCCGGGAGGCGTGCGGCAACCTGGTACGCCCGGACGGACACGGCGTGTGGGCCGACAACGGGCGGGCGGTGCCGTTCTGGGCCGAGGTCGACCTCGGCACAGAGACCCTGAGCCGGGTCGTGGGCAAGCTGGGCCGCTACGCCGCACTGCCGCCCCGCCGCGCGTATCCGGTGCTGTTCTGGCTGCCAACCGCCGCCCGCGAGGCCAACCTGCACGACCACCTGCGCCGGGTCGGGCTACCTGACGGGGTGACCGTCGCCACCGCCACCGCCACCGCCGACCCCCGGGGCCCGGCGGGGCCGGTCTGGCGGGTGGTGGGTCACCGGGACCGGGTGAGCCTGGCCGAACTGCCCGCACCGATCACCGACGGTGTGCCGTGGGACGGGTAGCCGTGGCGATCGCGGTGGGACTTGCCGGGGCATTGCTGCTGGTCGCCGCCGCTACCGCCGGAGTCGTCTCGTCAGCGTTCGGCGGCGGGGGTGGGGGTGGTTGCGTCGGGGCGGTGCACCCGGACGCGGACGCCGCACACGAGACGCGGGCGACAACAGCCGGTACGCCGTCGCGTGTCTGCGCGGAGGTGTCCGTCGGCGGGTGGACCCGCCCGGTGGTGGGGGAGGCGGGCTCCGGCTTCCGCACCGGTGACCGGCCCGGCCACGACGGGGTCGACATCATGGCGGCGAGAGGGACGGTTGTCCGGGCAGCGTCGGGCGGGGTCGTCGTGCGGGTGCGCTGCAACGTCGGCGGTGACTCGTGGGAACCCACCGGCGGGCCGATGCCGTGCGACAGCGACGGATACCCCGGCCTCGGTGGGTGCGGCTGGTACGCGGAGATCCGCCATCCGGGCGACGTGGTGACGCGCTACTGCCACCTGATCCGACAGCCGACCGTGACGGTAGGCGAGCCGGTGACGGCGGGACAGCCTATCGGCCACGTCGGCAGCTCCGGAAACTCCTCCGGCCCTCACCTGCATTACGAGGCCCACGAGGGTTATCCCGCCACCGAGGACAACGCTGTTGACCCCATTCCGTTTATGCGACGCAAAGGGGTGTCCCTGTAAATCGGTGAAGTGATTTTCCGCACCATGCGAAAGTGGCCACGACGGCCGCCGTCCGCCGCGCATCCCGGCCACGGGTACGGGGAGTGTTGTCGACAGTGGGGAGGTTGCCGCCCCGCCCTGCCGACGTGTCGCCACCGTCCCTGTGCAGCGGTAGGGGGCGGCGCGGCAGGGGGCAAGGCGGCGATGTGGGGGCCGTCAAATGGCATTGCGGGACACGGCGACGGATTCCCGAATGGAGCGCGACGCGAACCATTTAAAGAGTCTTGGTGGGCGGGGTTGACAACTATCGGGCGTCGAGCGTCCATGGACGTGGGCAACGAAAACCGCCCCAGCGAAACCGCAGAAACGATGCGCGCCGCGCATGCGGAATCGCTATTGCCGACCCCTTTTTGTGGAGGTGTTCTGCCATGACCGCAAACATCAATCTCACCCCCGGCACCAACGAGGCCCGGTCCGCCGTCGCCGAGGAGTTGCGTCGCCTTCCGGGCGTCACCGCCCGCAAGTTGGCCGGACAGGGGAACCTGCCGCTGTCGGTGGTGACCGAGGCGCTCGCGGCCATGGAGGCCGCTGGTACCGCCGCCCGCACCTCCGACCCGGCCAAGGGCAATCGTAAGAGCGCTGACGTCTGGCACCTCACCCCCGACGCCTCGGCGGCCGACGATATGTCGCCGGACACCGCACCCGAGCAGGACGCCCCGGACACGACGCCGGATGCCGCCACCGAGCCCGCCGCCCTCACCGACGACGCTGCGGCGGCCGGTGACGCGACGTCCGACCCGGCCGACCCGCCGTCGCCTACCGGTGACGTCCCGGCGGCTGACGCGGTGACCACGCCCGACGCGGCTGTCGCCGCCGACGCCCCGACCGACGCCGACGCGCCGACCCCCACGAGCGACGCCCCGACGGCTGAGACGACGTTGCCGGAGGCTCCGGTGTCCGGGGTGCCCGCCCCGGTGTCCGGCGTGCCCGTGTCCGGGGCACCGGTCGGGGCGCAGCCCGACCTCAAAGTGCTGATCATGGCGGGGGTGCTCGGTGGGCACCCGGACGGCATCACGGCCGACGCGGCGATCAATGAGAGCGGCCTGTCGGTGGCGATGGGTGACACGATCCTCGCCGCGATGGAGGTTGCCGGGGCCGCCCGTCGCCTGCCGGTCACCGAGGACGGTGACGAGCTGTGGGTGATCGGCGACGGTGACCTCGCCACGGTGGACCCGGCCAACGCCCCGACGCACTCCACTTGCCCGACGTGCGGGCACACCCGCAAGATTCGCCGCCCGTCCGCGCGGCGGGTGGCTGGCACCGGTCGTGGAACGGGCGAGGTCAACAGCGACGGGTCGGCCAAGTTGGGCAAGAACGAGTTGCGTAACCGGGTCGAGGCGTTCATGCGTGACCTCGGCCCCGGCCACGATGTCACCCCCGGCACCGTCGCCCGGGAGATCGGCGGACGTAGCCCCGGGGCGGTCCGCAACGGCATGGACAAGCTGACCGGGTTCGGGGTGCTGATCCTGACGCGGGAGGCCCCGGAAACCTACGCCCTCGCGGACAACCCGCCCGCCCCGACCGCCGAGGTTCGCGCGTTCATGGCCGCGCCCGAGACCGACACCACCCCGCCCGCCGGTGACGAGACCAGCGCCGACGAGGCCGGCACCGACGAGGCCGCCACCGCGCCGGTGGCGGCCTGACCTACCGCCCCGCCGGGGCCGGGCACCACGCCCGGCCCCGGCACCCGCACGCCCACCCACCAGCGTCACGGAAGGAACAGACCATGACCAGCCCCGACGACCACCCCGACGGCCCGATGCACGCGCCGGGGTCGCTGCGCTGCCCCGAATGCGGGGAACCGGCCCGGACCGTGCCGCCGCGTGACTGGCCCCTCGACGGGTTCGCCTCGCGCCCGGCTACGTCCCACCGCGACGGCACCCCGCTATGCCCGGTGCCCGGCACGAACGGTTCGCAACCGGCGGACCCGATCGGCGTCCCGGCACGGCTGACCATGTGGCAGGCCGTACGGCAATCGTGGCTCATCCACCCTGACTGGACCGCCGCCGATCACCTCGGGTGGCTTGATGACGAGGGCTACGACACCGGCACCCTGACCGGCAACCCGGCCGAGGTGGTCGAGCGGTGGCTGGCCGAACACCGCCGTGCCGCCCCGGTGGCCTCACCCGCCGATGACCCTCGCGTCTATGTGGTTGCCGGGGGCGACATGGTGGCCGTGTTCGACTCGGCGGACGAGGCCGACGTCATGGCCGTGACGATGACTGCCGCGCACCTCGAACCGGTGAGCCGGTGTCTGACCGAGGCGGAATGGGAACAGGCACACGCCGTACTGCGGGCGCAGCTACCGCACGTCACCGTGACCGATGCCCGGCCCACCCGCGCGGACGGTGCCTCGTGACCGGCCCATCGGCTCCCGGCCCGGCCGCCGACGGGCCCGGCATCCCGCCCTCGCTGGCCGCGCGTCCTCATGACTCGCGACGCGGCCTGCCTATCCCACCGGTCAACATCCACCCCGACTCGACGGGCGGCGGGTCGCACGTGGACTTCACCACGATCAACACCACCGTCTCGACCCGCCTCGCGGTCGAACGGAGGTGCTCGCTGTGCGGTGAGCCGATGGGCTATTGGGTGGCGTTCCTCGGCGGCCCCCGGGCCGCTGAGCTGATGCGCTACGCGGACCCGCCGGGGCACCCCGAGTGTATGACCGCCGCCCTGTCGCTGTGCCCGCACATCGCGCTCGGTCGGCACGGCCGCGCCCGTGCCGACCGGCCCGGGGCGGGCATCATTCCGCCGGGGTCGCACGGTGACAAACCCGACCGGTACCTGTTGGGCGTCACCCGCACCTACCGAACCCGGTTCATCGCCGAACACGGGTTCACCGTGTACCTACCGGCCCCGTTCACAACCGTCCGCGCGTATCTGTACGGGCCGGACGGGCGGCTACGCCCGGCCACCGACACCCGGTAGGCCGCGCCCGGCGGCGGGCGTCAGATTCGCCGCAGAAACCTCCATCGACTCGAACCAATCGCCTTGATCGACACGTGGAGGTAGGAAACATTGATGTTGACGGCGCGGTCGGGGCCGGAATCCCCGGCCCGCCGCCCCACCCGAACACCACACGACCGGGAAGGGGTGCCACCGTGGCACACGAACTGGAAACCCTCGCCAACGGCCAGACGGCCTTCGCCTCCGCGCGGCTGACCGCCTGGCACCAGCTCGGCACCGTCACCGATGCCTGCATGACCGCGCAGGAGGTGATGAGTAAGGCGTGGCTCGGCGGTTGGGAGGTCCGCAAGATCGCCCTTCAGGGCATCGAGGTCACCGAGCGGGGGGTGACGAAGGTCGACTGCCCCGACAAGTACATGACCGTGCGCACCAACCCGGCCACTGGGCAGACCGAGTACCTCGGGGTGGTCGGCGAGGACTACTCGGTGGTGCAGAACGAGCAGGTCGCCGAGACCCTCAACCTTCTGGTCGACGCCTCCGGCGCGCACTTCGAGACCGCCGGCTCGATGCGGAAGGGCCGGTCGGTGTTCGTGACCATGAAGCTGCCGACGGCGATGCGGATTGCCGGGGTGGATGACATGGACCTGTACCTCGCGGCCACCACCTCCCACGACGGCACCGCCTCGTTGCGCCTGGACGCGACCCCGGTGCGGATCGTGTGCGCGAACACCCAGGCCCTCGCCTACCAGCGGTCGCGCAGCTCGTACACATTTCGGCACACGTCGAACGTGACCAGCAAGATCGCCGAGGCGCGGCAGGCCCTCGGGCTGATGTGGACGGCGTTCGACGCGTTCGAGGCCGAAGCCGAGAAGATGATCAACGAGTCGTTGACGATGGGCGAGTTCGAGAAGATCGTCGCGCAGGTGTGGCCCCTCGCCGACGACGCCTCTGACACGGCGCGCAACAACGCGAAGCAGCGCACCGCGACGCTGCGCTACCTCATCCGGGACGCGGACACGCAGAGGGCGATCAAGGGCACTCGGTGGGCCGGCTACCAGGCCATCACCGAGTACGTGGACCACTTCGCCCCCGCGAAGACCAACCTCGTTCGGGCGAGCCGGGCGCTGACCGGTGCCGGAGCGGACCTCAAGGCCCGCGCGTTCGAGCTGTTGGCGGTCTGAGGTGGGCCGGCATTGGGGCCGGCGCGGGAACACCCCGCCCGGCTCCGGTACCGGCGCGCACCCCGCCGCCGATACCGCCCCCACCCCGCCTGCCTCGACGCCCCCGCCTCCACCGGAGTCTCCCGTGACGACGCTGCCGACGCCGGAACACACCGCCGGGACCATGATCGCGCTGGCCAACCGGGTGTGCGCGAACTTCGCGGCGGCCGAGGTCGCCCGCGCGCTCGCCGAACACTCCACCAGTCAGGCCGAACACGCGACCCTCACCGCCCGCGCGGAGCACTGGGAAACCCTTGTCAACGAGCAGTGGAACGCGCTGTGCGCGGCGATCTGGGCGACGGCACCCGGCGGCGCACAGGTCGAGCGGTTCCTCCCGGTCCGGCCGCTGACCACCGGGTACGTCGAGCTGCGAGTCCACGACACCCACGCCCGCCGCCTCGTCGTCCTGCTCACCGGCGCACAGGCCCTCGCCGTGGGCGCGCACCTGACCGCGTACGGAGCGGTCAGCCTCGACCGCATCGGCCAGAAACTCGACCCCGGCCTGCCCCACGTGAAGGCCGCACCACCGTTCCCCACCGAAGGGACCACCTGGCCACCGGCCACCCCCGGCGGTGCCGACCGCCCACCGGCCGCCGCCCAACCCTGACCGCCGCGACGGGAGCCGCGCGACCCGGTCCCACCCCCGGGACGCGCGGCACCCCCCGGAGAACGGCTATCCCACCAGCACGCACCCCTGAACGGAGTCCTGATGTACCGGTCCCTGGAGTACGGCGACACCGCCCGGGTGATCAGCCCGGCCGACCCGGTCGAGTACCGCCTCGGCACCGTCACCGATGTCCGCTATTCCACCCCGCACACCACCTACGCCCGCCGCTACACCCTCCGCTTTCCCACCGGTGACGAGCGCACCTACCCGGCGGAGAACGTCAGGCGGGCCACCCGCGAGGACGACCGCGCCGCCCTGGAGGCCGCCCTCACCTCCGCGTGCGTGGCGGTGCGCGAGGCCTGCCGTATCGCCCGCGACTACGACGCCGACCTCAGCACCGGCACGGCGAGCCTGCTGCGACGCCTGGTCGACCTCGCGACCCTGCGCCTCGGCCTGACTCTCGGCCCCGCTCACCCCGCCCCGCCGCAGCCCACCCGCAACCAGGACGGAGGCGACCAGTAATGCCACCGCACTCCCCGCACCACGAGGAATCCGCCCGACTCCCCGAGGCGGTAGTAGTCAGCGCGAGTGTGGCGCCGGTCCCGGAGCCGTTCTACTGCCGCCGCTGCCGTCGCGCGCTTAACGTACGCCTCAACAACCGGGGTCTGATCGTCGAGTACCTGCACGCGGCCGAGCAGCGCGGCCAGTCCAGCGACCACCGCCCCGAGCCCGCACCCGTCACCGAGATCCCCGATCCGATCATCGACTGTGATTTCTGCTCCGCACCGGGGGCCGCCTGGATCTACCGGTGCGCCAACCAGATCACCGACGCCCGCCGAGTCACCGCACGGGTCTTCGCCGTAGGCGACTACCAGACTCGACACCACGCGGCACGGGTGCGCCGCACCGACACCGAGCACGCCTTCACCCAGGCGTGGGGCGAAGGCTGGTCGGCGTGCGACGGGTGCGCCGCCTTCATTGAGGCCCGGGACCTGTACGGGCTGATCGGGCGGGTGGTCGAGGCCCTGCCCGCGAAGCTCACCCGAGGCAAACACCTCATGCGCACCCGGGGCCAACTCCACGAACGGTATTCCGACGTGTTCGACACCCTCGTCCCCGGCCGAGGCCGGATCGTGCCCGGCCGCCCGCTCGGCATCTGGACCCATCCGACGGGGGAGGCACCATGACCACCGACACGGGGACGCCCGGGTGGCCCGTGCTCACCCACGCGAAGACCCGCCGCCGGGTCGGGCCGGTGTGCGGCGCAGAGCGCGTGCCGGTGGGCCGGATCACCGAGGACCCGCACCTTGTCACCTGCCCCGACTGTGAAGGGCTGGCCGACATCGACGCGCTCCCCGACGACGCCACCGCAGGTGACCCCCGTGTCATCGAGTTGCTGCGCGAGGCGAAGGGCGGCGCGTGCCGCAAGATCGACGGGGTGCTGGTGGACGCGACCACCGCCGCCGCGATCCTGACCGTGTACGACGCGCTCAAGCCCGCCACCCGCGCGAAACTGGCCGCGCTGCGCATCGACCGCATGGCGCAGGTGGCATGGAAGGTGCTACGCCCACCCACGTGACCGGGTGAGGAACGGTGACCGGCGGGCGGACCCGGAAGTGCGGGCACCGCCCGGCCGGTCACCTCGCCCGCTGCGGGGCCGCTGAGTACACGGCTTCCCACCGAGCCAGGAAGTACCCGACCCTCTGGCCCGAGCACCGCCATCTCGACCACGCGAGCGGTAGCCGCTGGCCGGAGAGGAAGATGAACGGCGTGGCACGACAGGTCATCGACGGACGGATCGCCCTCGACCGGGCCGGAGTCGCCGCGCACACCGGCGCGGCCTACTCCACCGTCATCCACTGGCGCAGCCACCGCGCCCGCTTCGGCTTCCCCGAAGGCTTCGCCCACGACGGCCGGGAGTGGTTCTGGCTCGACGACATCGAGGCGTTCCACGCCGCCCACCTGAGGGCGAAACGGGCGGAGCTGACGAGGGTCGACCGCCGCGGTGACCCGGAGGATCTCCTCGGCTCGGGCGCGGCGGCGAAGGTTCTCGGCTACGGCTCGTACCGCAACCTGCCCGACACCCTGCTCCACCATCCCGACCGGGTCGAGACGCTGCCCGACGGACGGGTCCGCCGCCTGTGGTTCCGCCGCACCGTCTGGGCTGTCGCCGATGCCCGCACCGGCCGGCAGTCCACCGGCCGGCCCCTCGGCGCGTCCGGTGCTCGCCAGCCGCACCCCTACGCCGACGACCCTCGCCTCCGGGCCGCCGTCACGCTCCTCGCCGAGGCCAATGCCGCCGGGCAGGACCGGCGTGGGCTCGGCGTGATCCTTGCTCAACAACTCGGCATCACCCCGCGCACCGCGCAACGACTCCTCGCCGCTGCCGCCGACGCGACCGGCGCTGCACCCGCGTAGGGGTCACGCGGACCCGCAGAACACGTCGCCCGGTCCGCCAGCGCGGACCGGGCGACGTGTCCTGTGTGCTGCTTCAGTCTTCGTCGTCGTCCGCGACGGTCCGAGGCGTCGGCGCCTCGATCAGGTAGCGCAGCGCGCCGTTGACGTCGGTGTCTCGACTGGCGGCAGTACGCGCCAACACGTCGTACACGTCAGCGTCGACCTCAACGGTGCGGCGCGTGGGTGGATGGTCGGTCATCTCTGGTGCCTCCTGACGTTGTTCGGCATGCTGCCCGACCGGGCAGCCGTGCCCATCCACGTCGACCTCCACGCCCCGATCAAGACCGCCGGTCAGGGCGAACCGGGGCCGGGGACAGCGGCCTCTGCGCGCGAGGCGACGAGGTGAGGCTCACCAGCGGTGGACAGCGGACGGGAACCGACGGCCGGAGAGGTCTTCGGCCGGATGGCGGCGAGAAGTTCCGACACCCCGCTGTTGCGGAGGGAATGGCCGTTGCGGCGTAACCGGCGCGCGAGGGCATCGCGGCTGACCGTGTGGCCTTCGCGGATCAGCTCGTCGCGGGCAGTGCGGGCGGCGGGCAGCAGCGGCACGAGATCCGCAGACAGGCCCACGTCATCGTCCGCGTCGATCTCCTTAGCGGAGACTTCGTCCGCAGGCGGCTCACTGTCCCGATCACTCTGGAGCCGGGGGCCCTGCAAGCTGTGGATGGCCGGGCGCTGCTCGGGGACGGGTATGACCTCCGGGCGCGACCGGTCGCCGTCGTCATGGCGTTCGAGTGCGGGATTCGGATGGGGTGGTGCGGTGTTATCGGGAACCGGCGGCTGCGCTGTCGCTGTGGGCGCGGCGGGCGGGGGCGTCGCTGTGGCGGGTGCCGGTCGGGGGTTCTCGGATTCGCGGCGGCGGGCGGAGAGTTCCACCAGGGAAACCGAGGCGACGATGATGAGCCCGTCGACGGAGAGCGGCAGGAGGTAGGGCACGGTGCCGGTTTCGCCGTAGCGGGCGACGACTCCGACCATGTGGTGGTAGCTGATCCAGGCCGCGATGGCGGCGATGGTCGAGGCGGCGATGACCCGGATCGCGCCCAGCGCCCGCTGGTGCACGGGGATGCGGGTGACCAGCTCGACGGTGATCAGCAGGGCCAGAGGTGGCCATGCCGCGATGGCCTGGGCAATCGGGTCTGCCTGCGCATGCAGGATGTTCGCGGTGACCGACGCGGCCACCCCCAGGGCCAGCGTGGCCCGCACCGCCCACTGCATCCGACGGAGCCGGGTCTCGGTCATGACGCCCTCCCCACCCGGGAAGCGGCGGGCAGAAGCTGGCGTTCGGCGACACGGCGGGTAGCCTGCGACGGTTCGGCGTCGACCAGATCGGCGAGGCGTTCCTCCAGACGGCGCAGGGTGCGCCGGACGGCGTCGGGGCGTTGCTGCCGGCCGTGGATCCGCATGATCCGCTGGTACAGCTCCTCATTGACCGGGTCGAGGTCGGTGGCACGTTCGAGGGCGGCCACCGCGCGGTCAGGATGGTCGGGTTCGAGGAACTCGGCGATGCGGGCGTAGGCGGTGAGGATCTGGTGGCGGTAGATGGTGGCGTAGTCGACGGCCCACGGGTGGTCGTGGCCTTCGGCGAAGTCACCCGCATACAGGTCGGTCGCGCGGCGTAGCGCGGCGAGCGCCTCGTCGTCGTTGTCGGTGGTGGTGGCGTGGTTGATGGCGGTGAGCATGTGCCAGAGGTCCACGGTGACGGTCTGCGGGTCGAGGTGATAGCGACCGGTGGCGGGGTCGAAGACGATGAACATGTGCTCCTCGTGGCCGCTCGCGGTACGCAGGACGCGGCGGGCGGTGGTGATGTCGGTCCGGACGCGCTTGACGGCGGAGGCCGGGTCCACGTCGGGGTGCAGGTCGGCGGTGAGCTGGTAGAGAGTGCGGCCGGCGGGGTGGGCGGCGAGGACGGCGAGGACGGCGTAGGAGCCGTTGCGCATCCCGGTGGTCACCGGGCCAGCGGCGGTGGTGACGGTGACCGGGCCGAGGACCCGAAGGTGCACCAGGGCTGTCGGGTTCTCCGGCGGAACCGGGCAGGGCTCGACGGTCGGCACGGTCGGTGTGGCGGCGGCGGCCGGATCGTCGAACTCGACACCGGGCTCCGGGCGGGCCTGGGCGTCAGTGAGCATGGCCAGAACGGCGGCCAGGTCCTCCGCGCTCAGGGTGGACACCCGACTCAGGGGGTGCGGGCGGTCGCTGCGGGTGATGCCGTCGCGGGTGATCTCGACCGTGGGAAGGCCGTCGTGAAGGCCGAGGACGATCGGGTGGAGATCCAGGGCGCTGCGGTGAGCGGCGATGGCCTGCACGCGGCCCGCGTACCGAGTGGCCGGTTCAATGAGCAGGACGTACGGCGGCGGGGTCTCGGCATGGTCGCTGCGGGCGTTCACGTCGGCGATGGTGGTGGTGTCGAAGGTGTCCAGCAGTCGTCGTCGGCTGATCATCTCCTCCTCGGCGTGAGTGACAGCGGCGTCGGTGTCGGCGAGGACGATCAGGCGCTCTCCGTCGTATGCGGTGCCGTCGGGATCCAACCCCACCACCGGGACGTCTGCAGGCAGAAGCTGCCCCAGTAGGTCGGTGGTCGTGACGACGACCGGGCGAGTGGAAGCGGTGTCGGCCGCGCCGGTGGTCAGCACGGCGGCGAGGACCGCGCGGGCCGCCGGAACGGCCCCTTCACCGTGCAAGGCGAGGCCGTGGCCGGGGAGGCGGAACAGGCTCACCTCGGTGCCGTTGCCGTGGACTCCGATGGGAGCCGGCATGGTGGGGTGAGCGGGCTGTTGGTCGTTGCTGGTGAGGCCGAGGTGGCGGCAACCGATCGCATCGGCGTGCGCCAGAGGCGGCGGCACCGGGGCAGAGTGCGGCGCGGTGCATGCGGCTGCGGTGAAGGTCAGCCGGGCGAGGCGGCGTCGTTGAAGGCGAAGCAGCGTGGCTACGGCGGCGATGGCGGCGGCCAGACCGAGACTGATCCAGCCTTGCGCCGGCAGCACGATGCCTGTCTCGTCGTACGGCTCGGTGTGGGGTCGCTCGGGTTGCGGGGCCGATGTCGTGGCGCCGGTCGTCTCTGCTGGTGTGCTCGGCGTAGTGGTGTGCGGCGTCGAGTGCTGCGGGGCTGGCGACGTGTGAGGGGTGGATGGGGCAGAGGGCGTCGTCTCTGCTTCGGGTGCGGCGGGGCCGGAGTTGCCGGCGGCAGGAGGCTCGGGACGAGGTGGAACGGGTGCTGATGTGGCCTGGTGGGAGGGGAGGGTGAGTTTCCATCCGACGTGGATCGTGTCGGGGTTGGTAAGCGCGTGGCCGTTGGCTTGGCGATGTCCTCGGTTAAGGGTGTAGATCTCCCGCCAACGGGTCGCATCACCGAGATGCTCGGCAGCCAGGTCCCACAGGGTGTCTCCGGCAACGACCCGAACCTTCTCGCCCGAGGCGTGAGGTGGGGGATGGGCGCTGGTGCGGTTGAGGACCGGCGGGGAAGCGTGACGTGCGGATCCCGTCGTCGGCGGCGGCGAGGCGGCGGTCGCTGTTGTCGAGGTGGCAGTGGCTCCCTGGCGGGGAGGTACAGGTTCGGCTGGCGGCGGTTGGGCTGGGGCATCGCGGATCGGGGTGGCCCTGTCGGCCGGGGGTGGATCGGTATCGGCTGCGGTGTGGTCGTGCGCGACGGCGGGAAGGGCAGCAGCGGTCGTGACGGCGGTAGTACCCAGCAGCGCCGCCGCGAGCGCCTGCAGAGGGCCGGGTAGGTGCAGGGTGAGATGCCATCGCAGGCGAGCGGTGAGGTACTGGTGTGCGTGGTCGGCGACGGCGGCCACGAGTAGCACCCACAGCGCCCAAGCTCCGGCGTATCCCAACATGGCGATGAAGCCGGCGGTCAGCGGTTGGTGCACCCACGCCCGGAGCCGGTCCGTGGGAAGCACGGGGACGGTGAGCCAGCCGACCTGGTAGAGCAGCGCTGGCGGTGCCAACGCGAGGACTGCGGTGACGGCGTGTACGGCTGCTGCCGAGACCCGTTTCGCCATGGCCTGTCTCCCTCCGGCGTTGCCGCGGTTGGTGAGACAGACCGTAAGAGCGCGATGGGCGAGACGGCGGGTTGAGGACCTTACAACACCTCACACTTCCTTACACGACCTCACAACCGCAGGTCACAGGGCTACCGGAGTAGCTGGTCGCCCCCCCGGGGTTGAGGATGTCGAGGGCGTCCTAGTCGAGGACCATCGTTGGGCCTGAGCAGGTCGCACGTCCGACCTCAAGTCGCAGGGTCTGGTCGGGTCCGTGCAGGGGGCAGGGCACGTACGTGCGCAAGGCTCGGCCTATTCGCGTCATGGCAATGGATCAAGATCGACGGGCACGATGAGCCGAGAACCATGCGGGCTGCGCAGTCGTTGCGGGTGAGAGATGCCAGGCGGTTGGTGTCGTCGTGCTGGCTCTGGTTGGCTCGAAGCTTGCGGTGATCTGTTGCCGAATAGCTTGTACTAGATCAAGCGCGCTACGCGCGCGCGGTAACCGGCTCCTGCGGAGCCGCCGCCCTGCTCGCCTTCGGCGGCGGGGCGGAAAGTCAGCCGGCCCGAAGCCCAGGCCCGCCCCGCGCGTCACCCACTGGTTCCGTGAAGGGAACCGATCACGAGTCCACGCTGACCAAGAGCAGGACGACAACCCCGATCCTCCCGGCGGTCTTCCACCACGTGACGTCTCACCTTGGACCGGTCGACGGCCGGCCGGGACGAAGTTACCCGATTGGATTCCGTCAGGCGCTCACGGGTCCGAGGTAGGGAAGGAATGAGGGCGGGGAAGTGGGCGGTGGGATGCCCATCCCGGCAGCCACTGGCCCGGGCAGAGAGCCGAGCAGGTCAGGGCTGGGGCGACAAGGTCGTTCGTACGGTAGGGCGCTCCACCTTGTCACCCTGGCCCCGACCTACTCCACGATGTGTGGGCTGGCGGCAGACGGGAAGGCAGGGCAATGGCGAAGGCTACGCTCGCTGGTGCTGCTGTGGCTTCTGCGGAAGTGCTGGATCTTGCACTATCGGAGTCGCGATTCGGTACCCAACTATTTCAGCAGGAGACGAGATTTCGTACAGCCTCGCGAGCCTTCTGGAAAAGATCTCTACGGCTGGCTGGTAGCCCTTGGTTGATAGCTAGCTGCAACGCCTCTGCAACAAACTCCAGAAGGGGCTGCAGTAGGTCAGTATTGCTGAGGCCAGGAGGGATGTTCCACTCACGCTCAAACACAATTCTGTGATAGTCGGCTACCCCAACCGCAACATATCGCGGCTCTTTGCATCGGAAAATGATGCCGTCGAGAATTCCGGGACCTTCATCCTCTTCGACAATTACGTCTTCTTCTGGGCTGAGGGGTACGTACAGCCAGAGAGAGATGTCTCCTGTATATCCGATCACGCGCCAAAAAAGATGATTCTGGCCATTCGTGCGAAAGATGCCGAGTGTTGGAACGCCGTTGTGGCGGTCAAAAATCTCGACTTCCTCCAGTGAGGTAATGGGCGCCCAAGCCAAGTTTCCCACGTCCGGCAAAACGGATCTACTCATTAGAGACACCTCCTGTCTCCCCAGTGAAGCACTTATCGAAGCTGGTCGCCATACTGTCGTCCCACTCGGCAGGCCCATGTGTCCCATCAGGTGGATAGGCTGAGACATGAAGGGAGTTGCCTCGCGTCGGCGTATGCTCTACACGGAACCTAGCTGCTCGAAGGGCCCCAACGGTCGTGTATCGGGCGATTGCCCAGGGTGGGGCTGTTTTGGTCACCAGCAAGGCGGCAGCTAGAGGAGTCTGGCGGCCAATGACCAGCGACATCTCGTTCTCGCCGATTTCCATCCGCAGGGCGTTGCGGTAGCCGACGCCATCCTCCCCAAACTGGGTGAGCTCAACGTCATCGTTCAGATGCAAGGGCTGGGCTTTGTTGGTTCTCTGGCCGGGCAATCTCGGTCCGCCTTCGGTAGCCGCGCCGTCGAGGGAAGCAGAAGTTACCAAGGGTGTACGGGGAGTAGTGTAAAGAATCCGACAGTGCCCGTATCCTTTTCGGTCGAGGCTCGTTGAAGGCAATCAAATTATCGGTTATACGTTTTTAACTATCTAATGCGGATAAAATGCCGCATTTGGTTATACGGGCGATTTTGGAGCGGAAACTTGCATGAGTTGCTTCATTCGTCGCCTAATCCTTTGTTGAGGAAATGGCAAGCGAGGGCAGCCAAACTACCGCTGTAGAGGGGGCGGCTAGTTGGGGGTTCGGAACATCTCGGTCGTGCGTCGCCGATGCGCTAGCGCAATTGCTATCGCTTCTCTGCGATATCCATCCTCGATCGAGATCAGCTGGATTGGGTGCAGGATCTCGCCTCAGATTGACCTCCTGTCGCGACCTAGCGCTGACAGTCATATGGCCCTCAATGGTGGCTGCGCAAGTGCCTGACAGAGAAGGGCGCGGACTCCAGCGGGTCGCAAGACGAGAACTGTAAGCACCTTGGAGGTAGCCGGCCGTAGCGAGCCCGCCAGCCGACGGCTCGATGATGCTACCCGCATATACGTACAGGCGCAGCGGTTTCGACTACTGATCCTCTCGGAGGCGGTATGCCGATCGAGCACGTCGAAGGGTCTGCTGGTGGCGGTGCTGCAGCTTAGCGGCTGCTTGAGTGCAGCCGAGGTCGGTGAGGGCACCGTCGGCGAGCCTGTGTAGGTCGGTGTTGTACGGGTCGACGCCGATGCCATCCTGCAGTAACTGCAGGGCGCGGTGTGGGTCGGACTCCTTGGCAGCGAGGGCGGCGCATAGGTCGATCACTCGGCGGCGGGTTGCTTCGCGGTGGGGGTCGAGCCATGGCCAGGTGCGGGTGGTGGCGAGGTCGGCGGGGTAGGCGTCGAGGACGGCCTGCCAGGCTGCCGTGGTGTGGGCGAGGGTGGCGGCGGTTTGGTGGATGGTGGTGTGGAGCTGCCACAGGTCGACGTCGATGTGTGCGGGGTTGAGGCGGTAGCGGTCATCGGAGTGGTCGATGACGGGTAGGTCGCTTGCTGTTCGGATGGTGCTGCGGAGGTCGCTGAGGGCGGTGTAGAGGCGGCCGGTGAGGGAGTGACGGGGCAGTCCTGGCCAGATGGCGTCGGTGAGTTGTGCGGTGTCGGCCCCGCTGGGGTGGATGGCCAGGTAGACGAGGACTTGGAGGCTGGCGCTGCGGCGGATGGTCAGGGGCTCGCCGTCGATGAGCAGTTGCGGGTCACCCAGGACGCGCAGGTGAAGCCGTTGCCGGGATGCGGTGGACAGGCGCGTAGGTTCGTGCCGGGCAACCTGTCGTGACAGTGGCAGCTCTGGTGATCCCGCGTAGGGGAGTGGTGGGCGTCCACTGTCGGGATGGGCGGGTGCCGGGCCGGGACTGGCGATGACGGTGAGCAGGTCGGTGGTCGCCGTCCAGTCCAGGATGCATAGCCGTGGGCCAGGCATGTCGGGGTGGTGTGGGTCGCGCAGATAGCCGGTGGAGTCGGCGTGCCAGCTTGGCCCGTCCGGCTGTTCTCCCAGAACGACGACGAGAGCAGCAGCGGCGGTGCCTGTCTCGGCGAGGTGCTTCAACTGCTGCTCGCTGCCGTCGTGGTCGTTCAGCAGCACCATCTTTCGATGGCCGTGTCCACTCGACGTCTCGCCCGGACGCTGGCCAGGGATGGCTTCACCGGCGACGGGGTTGGCGGGCTGGAGTAGCTGTGCTGCTTCGTCAACGGTGTCGACGATCGTCAGTGGCAGGCGTTGACCGAGCGTCTCCGCAGCCGGTCCGAGAAGGATGGCCAGCGTTGCCTTCGTGACGATCAACGACGTAGAGCTGCGGCGTTGTCCAGCCAGGATGGCGGTGACCAGCAGTCCTCGCCCGACGGGCAGCGTGCCAGGTCCGGTGAGGCCCACCCCGCCGGCAGGCAGGGCTTCGAAGGGGGCCGCGCTTTCGTTCGACGGCGGCGTGGAGGGGGTGTCGGCGAGGGCGGCTTGGACGGCGGTGACGGTGGGCGGTAGTGGGGTGAGGTCGGTGTCGTCGGGGTGGGTGGGGTGGGGTTGGTAGTCGCGGCGGCGGCGTAGCCAGACCAGTGCTGCGGCGGCGGTGACCTGTTCGGCGACGTCCCGGGGCAGCCAACCGCCGGTAACCGTGACCCCGTCCTCGCGTACGGCCTGGTCGCGATGGTCGTCCGGGGCGGTCTCGTCGTGGAATGTGGCGGTGCCTGTTGCTACAGGCTGTGGCGGTTCCGGCGGGGTGGTGGTGACGGTGTTGGTAGCGACGCCGAAGACGGCCGCACCAGCCATTCCACTGGCCGTCGCCTGTAACGGTGTGGGAAGGGGCATCCGCCGTAGCCACGCCGTGGTCGCGCGGAGGCGGATGATGACCCGGACGGCAACGGTGTAGGCGACAAGCAGCCAGACCAGCCACGCGCCGATGGCGAGTCCGGCGGTGAGCGTCTCCTCGGTCAACGGCTGCTGCAACCAGGCCCGCAACTGCTCCGAGGTCGGCCACCCGCGAAGGGGCGGGCCGATAAAGGTCAGGAGCACCGCCGGTGGGCCGACCAGGAACGCCAGGACGAACAGCAGCGACATCAATTGTCGTGGCCAGCGCATGTCACCCGCCTCGACCCGGTGGGCTGAGGGCGGTGGGGCCGGTGGTGGGGTGGATGAGGCGGGTCCATACGCGTGCTGCCCACCAGACGGTGATCGCTATGGCGTAGCTGACGCCGAGGATGCCGGTGGCGGGGCCTGTGACGATCGCCGCGCTGATCAACGCTACTGGGATGGCGAGCACGATGCGGAACATCAGGGGTGTTACGAGGGCCATGACGGTGCCGATGCCGAGGAGGAGTCCGCCGATGCGGGCGGTGAGGTCGAGCCATACCACCAGGTGCGGCCATCGGTCGGCGGTGCGTCCGTACTGGATGAGTCCCATGCCCACGGCGGCGGTGACGACCGAGCCGGTCGGTGTGGCCAGGAGCGTGGACCAGCCGCCGGAGGGTGTACGCCATTGTCGGGCGGCGATCATCGCCATGACCACGGCGAGGGCGGCGGTGGGGGCGATCGGCCAGAGCGCCCAGGTGAGGAACCCGCGCAGGGGTAGGCCGAAGTATTGGCTGATGACGACTGCGTAGAGGGCGGCGATGGCGACGCCGAGGGAGACTCCGGCGAGAATGCCGATGCTGACTTTCCCGCCTTCGGTGTGTAGTTCGGGGGTGGGGCTGCGGGCGGCGATCAACGAGCCGAGGATGGTGCCCGCCGCGATGCAGGCCACCAGGGCGAACACCGCCGCCATCGTCAACTCGCCCAGGTTGAACAGGACGTAGTAGTACGCGCTCAGGGTGTTGTTGCGTTCGGCGGTCAGAAGGGCCTGCCACAGCAGTGCCAGGGAGGCGAGGCCGGGCACCGCGATGGCGACGGCCCGCCGGATCGGCGGCACCGTCACCTCCACCGCACCCACCCCGACTGCGGGAGCGCTCACCTCGGCGGCGCCCCGCGCCGCGACGAGTTGAGGCTCTGCCACCAGCACCGGACTGGTTCCCGTGTGCTCGGCGATGGCGGTGTCTAGGCGCGGAAGGTGAGCACTGCCGCCGACGCAGTAGATTGCCGCGAGGTCGCCGGGGGTCAGTTCGGCGGCGGCGATGCACTGCTGGGTCAACTCCGCGACCCGCCGTACGACCGGTTGGGCGGCGGCGTCGAGCATGGCGCGGTCCGCGATGACCGGGTGGTGGCCGGCGACCGGCACGGTGACCGCCGGGTGCGAGCCCAGGGTTTCCTTCGCGACCCGGACGCTTTCCGCCATCACCCATTGGCCCATCCCGCCAGTAGGCACCTCCCGGCCGTTGAGTACAGCAGCGGTCAATGCCAGGTCGACGGCAGCACCACCGGCCGTAGGGTCGGCGAGGGTGGCGAGGACCTCGAACCCTGCCGGGCCTCGGCGCAGCACCGTCACCTCGACGCCCGCGCCGACATCACATACGACGATGAAGGATCCGGCCGTCAGCCGTGCACCTGTGGCTACCAGGTGCTCCGCGACGGCCACCGGAGCCTCCACCAGGCGCGGCTGCCCGAGACCTGCCCGGTGCGCGACCTGCCGCATCCAGGTACGCCGACGTGGCCCCCACCCGGCTGGAACCACCAACCGCACATCCCGTACCGGCTCACCGACAACACCTTCGGCCTCCGCAGCAGCCCGCCGCAAAGGTGCCGCTGCCAGCTCCACCGCCTCTGCCTCAGCGCTGTCGACGACCGACTCGCCATCGCCGGTACGGCGGGGGTTCGGTACGAACCGGTGCGGCTGCGTCTCGGCGGCCTGCCACGCCTGCCGGCCCGTCCATACCTGCCCACCCTCGGCCAGGAACAGGCCGCTGGGCAGGTAGGGCAGACCATCGAACGGCAACACCGACGCACCACCGTCAGCCCACGCCAGCACGGCTACGGTGCTCGCGCTACCGCAGTCGATCGACAGCCGTGCTCCCCCCGCCCCCACGCAGGTAGTCAAACATGAATGCCCATTCAAGTCACCTCCTGATCACTCAGGAGAATCGAAGCAGTCCAGGCCAGGGGCACCTCCTAGCGATCGTGGTGCTTTTGGCGGGCATCCGCTGCTCCTCCTGGTTGGGGCTTACGGTTGGCGGGTTGCGGTAGCGGGTTGAGCCGGTGACACCTGTTGCTTGCAACCGAGCGTTCCGGACGAACGGTGCATGGCGGCGCTCGGGCTGGGGAGAGCTGCTGCCGATGAGGCTGGCGCCCCCGGTCGCCCAGTGCCCCTCACAGCCGGACCGGCTCCGGTGTCAACGGGCCATCGGGCGGAACTCCCGCCGGATCGGGAGTGTGCCCGTTGATCACGCCGTCCGGTCGGGCACCGTTGAGAACTCGGCCCGTTCGGGGAGGGCTCTGGTAACCAGCTCGATCACGAGGAGCCGCCGCTTACCACAGGGGCATCAGGGGCATGCTCCAAGTTCGGCTATCGGTCGCGGAGGCTCGGTGGAACACGGCCATCACGAGGGCCGATCACGGTCTGCGCCCTGGATTTGGAGGTTTGCTGCTGCCAGCCCGCCCCGGCGAGGGTGTTGCCGGGGCGGGCCGGGCCGCAGGCGTTTACGCCGTGCTGGTCCAGCGCAGCGATGGGGTGGTTGCCGAGGGGGTGTTGTCGGCGGGGGTGGTGCGCGGCGGGACTTTGCCGGTGGCGATCACTCGGTGGATCCAGCCCGCGTAGTAGGGCAGGGAGGTGTAGACGGTTGCGCCCGTTCCGCAGATGGGTGCGGTCTCGCGGCTTGCGCCGCCGATGACGGCCCACGTGCGTGGGGTGAGCCGTTGGAGGGCGGGGCTGCCGCTGTCGCCGTAGCAGGCACCGTCGGTGCCGTTCACGTTCGCGATGCAGATCTCACCGGCGGTGATGCCCGCTGCCGCGCACGCCGTCTTGCCCGTGACGGTGGTGTCCAGCTCCTGGAGGGTGACCGGGAGCGGTCCTTCGCCCGATGCCTTGGTCGATCCCCAGCCGAGGATGCGGGTGACCGCCCCTCGCCCGGTGACGCGAGGGGCGATGGTGAAGGGCTTGAGGTTGACCCGGTTGTTCAGGCGGAGCACGGCCACGTCTGCGACCCGGTCGGTTCCGGTGCCCCAGTCCCACTCGGCGTGTGGGAGGACCCGTTCGATGCCGACGACCACGCCGCCGTTGGTCCGATCGGCTGAGCCGATCCGGACTTGCAACAGCGTTGGGTCGACGGTGCCGGAGTCGGGTTCGGTCACACAGTGTGCGTTGGTGACGACGTGACGGCGGTCGACGAGGGTCGCACCGCACAGATGCCCGAACACTCCGTTGCGGTTGTACTGCAACGTCGCCATGCCCGGGTAGTCCTCGGTGGCGTCGTGTCCACCGACGACGGACGGCGTGACCTCCGAGGGCGCGGGCTGCTGATCGAGCGGTGCTGCCGAGGCCGGCATGGCGCTGGCCAGCAGGCCGAGCACGGCCGCGCCGGTGGCGATCGGCCGGTACAGGGTGATCTTCATGGGTTCCTTTCTCGTCCTCTCCGGCACCGTGCCGGAGGGATCGCCGCGACGAACGCGGCGAGACTGAGGGGTACCGGGGCGCGCATCACCGCGAGGTGGTGTCGACGGCTTCCCGGTGCCGGGTTCAACGCTGTGTTGTGGGTGACCCGTTGGCCGGTGCGGTGCGGCTGCGTTCGAGGTAGAGCCGGTAGTCGAACAGGCCGGGCCGGGGGCATGGTTTGCCTCGGGCTGGGCAGGCGTTGAAGGTTTCCTGGAAGGCGAGGAGTTCCCCGCTCGTGGGGTGGATGATCAGGCGCTTGGTGGATCCGTCGCGGTTGAGGCTCACGGCGATCCCGGTGCGACCGGCGATGTCGGCGGCGGTGGTGTCGATCGTGATGCCGGGCAGGTCGGCCAGGATCAGCAGGATGACTTGGCGCTGTCGGTGGCCGAGGTAGTGCTCGTTGTTCAGACTCACCACGCCGGTGATGACCGAGCCGGGGCCGTTCTCGGGCGGGGATATGGTGCCGAGTTGCTGTTGGAGGCCGGCACGATCGCCGGGAATCGGCTCGGAGCCGGGGCGCGCGAGGCCGCCGCGTGCGTATGTCTCGTCGGACACCATGGGTGCCGCCGCGAGGGCGTCCCGGTCGCTGCCGTCCGGTAGCCGGGTGAGATTTCCTCGGTCGGGTAATCGGCGCTCGATGACCCGGCCGGACCCGTCCGGCTGGCTCCAGCGACGGATGTCCCACCGGCTGACGAGCGTCGTCGCTCGGGACCACGACTGAATGTGCAGGTAGGTGTGCGGGCCGGGCTCGGCGTCGGCCGCGACCGGTGTGATCGCGTCGGCCAGGAGGCGCAGCCGCTCCTGCGCCGTCCGCGGTTCGTTCGTCGGTGTCGAAGAGGCAGGCGGCTGCACGGCCACGTCGGCGGATGGCGTGGAAGTGCGGACGGGGGCGCAGGCGGTGGGCACGGTGACGGCGAGAACGAGAGCGAAGACCAGGGCGCGGGTGGGCCGCTGCCACCCGGCGGCGGTTCGGACCTTGGTCATGGTCAGTGCCTCCTGTCGCGGAGGTCGTCGGGAACGGCCAGTTCAGGTGATGCGGACCCGGCGCTCTCCGTGGTGGCGGCCGGGTTGCCGCTGCGGGTGAGCGGCCAGAGCCGGGGTCCGCTGGGCAGGTGCAGGGGCAGGCCGGCGCGGTAGCCGTGGCCGCTCAGGAAGTCCCGGGTCGCCTCCGTCGTCACGACCGTGTCGTAGGGGTCGTCGAGGTGGTCGGCCCGGTGGTGGTGCCGGTCGAGCAGACGCCCGCCGATGCCCTGTCGCCGTCGGGTGGGGGTGACGTGGAGCCAGGACAGCCAGTGGTGCGGCGCGTCGGATCGGTAGCTGCCGACGAGTGCGTGCAGTTGCCGGAAGCGGGGCAGCGCGCGGCCGGCGAAGACGCCCAGGTGGTGTTCGGACAGGACGGCGGTGTCGGGGACGGGGTGGCGGTGCCACACCGCCACTGCGGTCAGGTCGAGGGGGACGTCGACGTGGCCCCATTCGACGGCGTGGTCGATCTCCATGGCCAGCAGGCCGTGGAAGACCGTCTGCCGTTCGGCGGGGTCGGGCACCAGCCATTCGGCGACGGGGTCGTCGGTGACGGCGTCGACGAGCAGGGCGGTGATCGTGGGCACGTCGCCGGGTTGCGCGGGTCGGATCTCGGCCATCGGGTTCACCGGGTCGGCCGTCGGGGCTGCGGGGCGGGTGGGAACGGCGACCGGCCGGTGGGGGTTTGTCGGCCGCGCCACATCCGCCAGATCGGTAGGCCGTCGGTGGGCAGGATCAGCGGTGGGCCGGCGGTGTAGCCGAGCCGACGGTAGAGCTGCCGGTTGCGGGTGTTGCTGGCCTCCAGGTACGCGGGAAGGCCCAGCTTGTCGAGGTGCCGGTGGTGCTCGTGGAGCAGGGCGGCCCCGATGCCCCGGTTCTGCTGCTCCGGGTCGACCGCGAGGTACGCGAGGTAGTGGTGCGGCTCGTCGGGGTGGAAGGCGTCGAACATGGCCTCCATCAGGGTGAACTTCGGCGCGTAGGGGCCGGTGGCGTGTTCCAGCGCCTTTTGGCGTTCCCGGGTGTGGCTCTGGGGTGGGTCGAGCCGGGGGTACCAGATCGCTACGGCGGACAGGTCGGCGGTGGTGTCGACGTGGCCGTGCGCCAGGCCGTGCTGGAACGCGTCTCTGAAGTAGCGGTAGAAGACCACGCGCCGGTCGGCGGGGTCGGGGATCAGCCAGTCGGCGACGGGTCCGTCGTGGAAGGCCTCGGCGAGGACGGCGATCAGCGGCCCCGCGTTCTCGGGTGTCGCTCGACGTACGGCGACGGTGTGGGTGTCGGGCATGGTGTCTCCCTCGCGGGGTCAGGCCGGTTGGCGGATCGGGTCGTTGCGCAGGGGCAGGGTGTGGCTGTCCGCGCCCAAGCCGATGGCGGCGTAGACGGGCGGGTTCGTGGTGCGCAGGGTCAGCGCCCAGACCGCGCCGAGCAGCGCGGCGGCGGCGTAGGCCGCGGGGAAGAGCCAGCGCAGCGGGGAGTGCGGGTCGACGCCGAGCAGGGTGTCGAACTCGCGGAGGGTGACGGCGAGGATCGCGGCGAGCGCCAGCGTGGCGGTCAGCGGCGCGACCGTGCCCCGCCAGTGGCCCTCGTGGTGGCTGGTCCGGGCGAAGTAGCCGACGACGGCGGCGGAGGTGACGGTCATCAGGATCAGGACGCCGAGCCCGCCGGTGACGGTGACCCAGAAGAACAGGTGCACGATCGGGTCGGCGTCGGCTGCCGCGTAGCCGACGAGGACGGCGAGTGCGAGGCCGCTCTGGGTCATCGAGCCGACCTTCGGCGCGCCGGTGCGCCGGCTGGTGCGGCCGAACGGGGCGGGGACGACTCGTTCCCGGCCGAGGGCGAACAGGTACCGGGCCACGGTGTGGTGGAAGCTGAGCAGCGCGGCGAACAGGCTGGTGATGAAGAGGACCCGGCCGATGGTCACGACGCTCGCGCCGAGGTGCGGGGAGACCAGGTGGAAGATGAGGTCCGTGCCGTCGGCGCGGGCGGCATCGACGATCCGGTCGGGGCCGGTGGCGACCGACATCGCCCACGCGGACAGGCCGTAGAGCAGGCCGGTGACCGCGACGGCGAGGTACGTGGCGCGGGCGACGGTGCGGCGCGGGTCCTTCGTCTCCTCGGAGAACACGACCGTGCCCTCGAAGCCCACGAACCCGGTGATCGCGGTGACCAGCGCCGCGCCGATCCCGGCGGCGAGGACGTGCGTCGGGGCGAGGGTGTCGACGGTGACGGTCCCGCCGGCGGGGTGGGTGACCATGACGGCGTCGAAGACGACCACCACCGCACACTCGGCGATCAGCATGACGGCCAGGACCGCGCCGTTGAGGTCGATGCGCAGCACCCCGAGGACCGCCACCGCCGCCCAGGCGGCCAGGGCACACAGCCACCAGGTGACGCCCCACCCGTACCGGTCGTGGAGGAACTGGGCGAGGACCGCGCCGAAGCCGCCGTACAGGCCGATCTGCATGGCGTTGTACGCCAGTAGCGCGACGGCTGCGGCGGCGACGCCGGCCGGGCGGCCGAGTCCCCGGGTGACGTAGGTTAGGTGTAGAACGCTCCGGCGTTGACGATGTGTCGGGACATCGCCACGTAGCCGACCGCGAAGAGCGCGAGCACGGCGGCGACCACGAGGTACGCCACCGGGATGCCGGTGACACCGGTGACGGCGTACCCGGTGGTCGCGCCTCCGGCGACGACGGTCAGCGGCGCGGCGGCGGCGATCACGAAGAACACGACGGCGGGGATGCCGAGTCGACCGCGTGCCAGGGTCGCGGAGATGGTGTCGGGTGAGGTGGGGGACATGGGCTCTCTTCCATACGGGTGGGTTGGGGATGGGCGGGGGAGGTCGGGGCGGGCTAGGCGGTGGGGTGGGGCGGGAACACGGCGGCGGGTGCGATGCGGCCAGGATGCGAGTCACGGAGGCGTAGGCGAGCCCGGCGCGGGTGGACGGAGAACGGGAGCGGGCATGGCGGGACTCCCCGGGGGCGATGAGGAACAGGCGACGGGATGGCGGGCAGGGGGTTCGGCCGGTGGGCTAGGTTCCGCCGCCGGTGAGGACCGTTGCGTCGATGAACAGCCTGAGCAGCGGCCGGAGCAGGCGAACCAGCGTGGCCGTGGATTCCGCCACGAACGGCCTGGTGAGGAGGGCGGCGCACGCGGCGAGGTCCGCGGCGACGGCGGCTGCTACCAGCACACCGACGATGACGCCCACCTGTCCCGGCGGCCGGCGGTCTCGACCGGTGGAGGCCCGAGGTGGGCGTGGTTCTCCGTTGGTCATGGAACGTCTCTTGAGATCGATGAGGTGCTGCCGGCTATCGGCGGCAGGCGATGCTTCGCGCACCCTCAGGAGGTGCGGTGGCTCAGCACGGCTGCGCCGACGGCGGCGCCGAGTTCGCCGAGCAGTTCCGGCCAGGGCGGCCAGAGCTGCCTGACCAGGCGGGCCAGGTAGTCACGGGCGAGCCAGGAGGCTCCGTCGAGCAGCGCCATGTCCAGTTGGGTGCGTAGGACCAGGCCGGCGAGGAGGACGTCGTGCTCGAAGAGGTCGCTGCGGTTGCGGAGCTGTTGGGACAGCCGGGCCCAGGGCCAGGCGGCGGTGTTGATGTCCGTCGGTACGTAGACGGTGCGCCGTCGCCACCTCGGGCCGGTCGTCTGCTCCCGGAGCAGACCGGCCTGGGTCATACGCTGGGCGACCTGTTCCTCGGCGGTGGTGGCGAGGTACGACAGCCACTGCCGTACGGGGGTGTTCTGCGGCTCGGTGAGCATCCGGTCGAGGATCTTGTGTTGCAGCCAGTCCGCCGGGGTGGGGCCGTCGCGCCAGACGTGGACCGCGCCGTGGGAGAAGCTGATTCGGCCGGCGTAGTGCAGCTCCATGAGCAGTCCGGCTGCCAGCCCGAGGGAGATCGCGGCGTGGAACAGGCGGGGCTGCCCGGTCTGATCGTGGTGGGCGAGGAAGTAGAAGTCGTTGGCGATCAGTGGCGGCTGACGGTGTGCGGTGGCGACCGCGCGGGCCGGCCGGTGGGCGGGGGCGGGTGCGTGGTGGGCGGGCCGAGTGTGCTCGTCGCCGTCGGCGGGGGAGGTGGTCACCGCTGCTGGCCTTCCTGGGTCGGGTCGTCGGAGGGGTCGAGGAGGCCGTGACGTTGGAGGAGGCCACGGCCGATCGGGTGGTCGCGCAGCTCCGCGACGGCCCAGCGGTGCTGCGCGCATCCGTTGTCGCGGCACTCGAAGCAGGTGCGGCCGAGGTGGCCCAGGACCGTCCTGCGGGCTGAGTCGTACCGTGCGCCGGGGTGGTCGCTCTCGTGGGTGCCGGTCATCGTGTGGGGCCGTAACGACGCAGCGCGGTGATGCGGACCCGTAGTTCCAGGCAGGGCGGGTGCTGCTCCACGTGCGTGTACTCGCACTGTGGACGGTGGCCGAGGACCCACATCCACTCGTCACTGAGATGTGCGAGGTCGGTGCGTAGCCGTACCAGGACGACATCGACGTGGACTCCGGGTGTGAGGCTGCGGCCGAAGGACCAGTCGTCGCCGTCGAGTTGCAGCAGGGTGCCGGGGTCGACCCGGGGTGGGGGATGGTTGCTGCCGTTCATGCGCGTGGCCACCAACGCCAGCGGCGTCGCTTCGGGCGGTTGGGAGTCTGCGTCGGGAGGCTGAGGCTGGCCCAGAATCGGCGGTTGTCGCGTGCCACGTCCTGGGCCGTGGCCTCTGCGGTTCGGCTCCAACCGCCCCGGTGACCGTAGAGCGTGGCCGCGCCCTCCCGATCGATACCGAACGGCCGGTACGACTGCCCCTCCCGAGGAACGAACCACTTGATACGGGTCAATGCCATCACCTCCCTGTGTGAGATTCGCGTCCGAGCACTCCCTGGTGCGGGGTGCGGACCCTGACCGATGGGCGCAGAGACCGCCCCGCGCGGGGACGGGGGCCGGTCCTGCGCCGGCTCACGGGCGGGCTTGTGCCCGCAGGTACTCCGTCACCCGGGCGGCCGACGTTCTGGCCTGCTCGATGAGGGTGCGCAGCGGCGAGTAGCTCGGGTTCCTCAGAGCACGTGCGCTGTCGGCCTGGTCGAGACCGGCCAGCAGGACACCGACGTTGTCGAGCGCACGATTCACGCGTTCCATCTCCCGCGCGAAGTCCCCAGCTTCGAGACTGGCCGGCGTAGCCTGCCTGCCCTCATCGCTCATGTCTGCTCCCTGGCGATCATCAACCAACGTGGGTAACGTTGGAATCATACCAACCATTGCAGTGTGATGGGGCACAGTCAAGGCCATCCCGCTAGATTGGTTGGGACGAAATAAGGGAGGGTGAGAGCGTGGCGCAGCCGAAGTGCCGCCAGATCGCAGACGAGCTCCGGGAACGCATCGTCTCCGGAGCGCTGCGCGTGGGCGACCGGCTTCCGACCGAGCCTCAGCTTCAGGAGCAGTACGGCGTATCGCGCAACACCGTCCGCGACGCCACCGCGCTACTCGTGCACGAAGGGCTGGTCGAGAGCGTGCCGGGCCGCAGCGGCGGCATGCTGGTCCGTGAGAAGGTCACGCTGACCTTCCACGCCCACCGTGCGGAGATGCCGGGCCCGACGGCCGAGACTGATGCGTGGCGCTCGGAAGTAGAGCAGCAGGGATACGAGGCGACGCAGGAGTTTCGGCTGACCATCGAGGTTCTGCCAGGGGAACTTGCCGAACGGCTGAAGGTGGAACCGGAGTCTGCTGCGGTACTGCGCCGCTGCGTCCGGTTCGTCAACGGGCAGCCATCGTCCGTGCAGGACACCTACTACCCCATGGACCTGGCCGAGAAGGTGCCGGAGCTGCTGTCGCCGAGGGATATCCCACAAGGGACCACCAGGTTGCTCGCCGAGCGCGGATACAAGCAGGTCGCGTACTACGACGAGTACGTCTCGCGCATGCCGACGCCGGAGGAGGCGACGCTGCTGCGGTTGCAGCCCGGCACGCCGGTGCTGCACTACATCCGCACCGGGTACACCGAGGAGCGGCCGGTGCGGGTGTCCGTGACCCCGTTCGCTGGCGACCGAAACCGGATCGTCAGCACTCACGGCGATGCCAGCATCATCGCTCGATTCCGGCCGGAGGAAGAGCCCAGATGATCATCACGCCTGCGCGACTGAGCGATGTCGACGTCATCATGAGCTGGCGACGCGAGCGCGCCATCTGGCTCGCAGCGAGGGGCGAGGAGCAGTGGTCCATACCCCTACCGCGCTCCGCCGTCGCGTCGACCGTCTCCGCCGGGCAGACATGGATGGTCTGGGACGGTAACGATCCGATCGCTACGATCACCCTGACCGCGTACGTCGACGTCGACGGCTTGTGGAAACCTGACCGGGATCCCGAGGCGCTGTGGTATCCGGAGGACGACCCGGCCGACGCGCTGTATGCGGCGAAGATGATGATCCCGCTGCGGTATGCCGGCGAGGGGCTGGGTGGCGAGATGCTGGACTGGGCTGGCGGCCGGGCGTACGAGGCCGGGCTGACGTGGCTGCGGTTGGACGCCTGGACGACCAACTCTCGGCTGCACGACTACTACCGCAGGCAGGACTTCCAGCACATCCGCACCGTTGAGTCCCGGGTATCGGGTGCCTGCTTCCAGCGGCCGGCGCAGCCGTACGTCAGCGGCAGACTCAAGACCGAGGGAGCCTGAGCAGCGGGTCACGCCCACCGCACGATCAGTTCGGCGGGCCTCCAGGACGTGCGCCTGCCCACCCCGTAGCCTGCCGCCATGTCCATCACCCTCCCATTCCGGTGGATCGCTGACCGGCCAGCACCAACCGCAACGGTGGTGCAGGTCTACGGCTGGTTGTTCGATGACCACGGGCGAGTGCTCGTGCAGGACACCCCGGACGGCCACAACCTCCCCGGCGGAAGCCCCGAGCTGGTCGACGCCGACCCGGCCGCCACCCTGCATCGGGAAGCTGCCGAGGAGTCCCAGGTGCGCCTGACTGACCCGGTGCTCCTCGGCCATGAGCTGGCCGACGGTCACGCGTACCTGCGGATGGCAGCGCGGATCGTTGGATTCGACGCGCGCCGTCCGGACCCGGATGGCGGCCGGCTGCTCGGGCGACGACTGGTTCCGGTGGTCGACGTTCCTCCCCTGCTCGGGTGGGGCGACTCGGGAGCCGAGCAGGCGGCTGCCGCGGCCCGGGTCGCAGCGACCAGGTGGGGTCTGCCTGTTGGGTCGCCGACGGCACCGGCGGCCGTGATCGACTAGCGGACAGCCCACGGCGCGACCTCACCCAGGAACCGGCCCACCGCAGCATCGTGGTTGAAGCGGGAGTTCAGCGCGTTCTGGCCTGCCTGGCGCATCCGATCCCGCTGCTTCGGGGTGGTGGCCAGCGCCCGATCGATCGCGGCTGCCAGGGCGTCAGGGCGGTTCGGTTCGCTGGTGAACCCGGTGACCCCGTCCGTCACCTGTTCGGCCAGGCCGCCGGCGGTGGTGGTCACGATCGGCGCGGCACCGGCCGCGAACGCTTCCAGGGGGATGCGGCCGAACGGCTCCTGTCGCGACGGCACCACCACCGCCCTCAAGCCGGGATGCGCTAGTAGGGTGCGCAACCGGGTGTCGAACCGGGTGTAGAGAGTGACCTCGGGTTCCAGGTCGGCGATCCGCCTGGCGAGGTGCCGCTGGTGGTCGTTGGTCGAGTCGCCGTCGGTCACCGCCGCGAGCACCAGGTGCGGGAGACGGCCGCCGGGATGATCGCTACGCAGTAGGGCCAGTGCGTCGAGAAGGTCGTCGAAGCCCTTGTAGGGCTCCGCTCGGCCCAGCGATAGCAGGAAGTCGGCTCTGGCGGTGGCGGGTATCAGGTCGTCAGCTGGGGGCAGTGGGCGGCGCTCGTCGACGGTGAGCCCGTCGGGAAGGTCGACCATCGCTGTGGCCGGCACCGCCAGGGAGTCGTTCAGGTGCCTTCGCATGTGTTCGGAGATCACCCCGATCCGGGTACCACCGGCGATGGCCGCCGCCACGCCGCGATGCTCGTAGTCGATGCGATCGGTGTTGCCGGGGTCATGCTGGAGGGCACTCGATCGGGGCACGTACGTCAGGCATGGCAGGTACGGCGCGGGTAGGTGTAGCGCGAGGCCAGCGAAGGGCACGTCGAACGCGACGATCGCCGGGGGTGCGCCGGTCGGCGGGGCGATCTCCGGCAGGATCCGGCCGGCTTTGGCGGCGAGGTGCTGGAATGCGGCCAGCCCACCGAAGCGGGTGACGCCGCCGGAGCCGTTGTGCAGGGGCGCGACGTGCGCGCCGATGCTGCTGAGCGTGTGCGCGATGTCGGCCGCCCACGCCGTGTCGTACTCGGTGCTGGTGGGGTTCAGGTAGACCGGGGCGACCACCAGTTGCACGTCCGGGGCGAGATGCCGGATCACTGCGCGTAGGAATGCCCGGTTGGCGTACCCGGCTCCGGTGCCTGCTCCGTAGAAGCCGTCGTGGAGGCAAACGATGAGGGTTCGGCGGGTCATGGTGTCGTCAGCAGGCTGGTGGCGTGCTGGCGGATCGTGGCGAGGTCGACCGCCGGGAGCCGGTGCCACGAGGCGGCCCGTAGTTCCGCGGCGAGCGCTGGGTGCGTGCGGCCGATGGCCGCTGGCGGGTCGGTGTAGAAGTCGGCCAGCCGGGCGAGGCTGGACGGGGTGCTCCATGGGTGGTCGGGGGTGAGCCGCTCGGCGCGGCGGGCCAGGCTTGTCTCCGGGCTGCACCCGACGATGAGGTACGCGTCGGGAACGGCAAGATGGCCGAGGGCCAGGTGCCCGTACGCCCATGACGCGCGGCGGGCCAGGAGCGCCTGGTCGCCGAGCGACGCGGCGTACGCCAGCGCGGAGAGCCAGTCACGGTCGCTGAGGACGGGCCCGCCGTGGGACGCCGAAGTGATGTGGCGGTGCTTGAGGAGCCAGTTCGCCTGGTGCGCGTCGTCGTCGCCGACGTGCGGATGGTGCGGGACCGGAATCGTGATCCCGCCGGGGGTGACGTACTCGCCGACGACGGCGTACCCGGCGGCCGCGAGGGTGTTCGCCGTGGTGGTCTTTCCGGAGCCGGGCATGCCTTCCAGGACGACGAGCCGGCCCAGTCGGGCGTGATGGCTAGAAGAGCGTCTCGGGAACGTTCTGCTCATGGGTTCCTACCAGGTTCAGGGCGCGCATCGGGGGTGCGGCGGCACCGCGTACGTCCGCGCTGGTCAGGGTCCAGCCGGCGAGCGTGCGAGTGTTCAGCAGGCCCGGTCCGGCGATCGTGTCGAGGATGAGGTCGCTGCCAGCGACCGCGCTGATCCGGCCGACCAGCGTCACGTCGACGCGAAGCGGCCCGATCTCTCGGGCGGGTGAGGATGGCCGTGTGTTGAGGCCGTAGGTGTCGGCCAGGTCGCACATGCGCGGCCTGGCGACGGTGAGCCGCGCGTCCCCTGCGATCTGCGGCACGGTGCGGTGCCACGCGTCGCGGAGCTGCGCGATGCGCTGCTGCGGCTCGCCGAGGTGCCACCACGCGCTGACCTTCCGGTCTCGGCGGACTGATTCGCCGAACTCGCCGAGCCCAGAGATCAGCCTTTCGGCGCGACGGACAGCGGGCAGCGGTCCTTCGGCGAGCCAGGTGAAGGCGACGGCGGCCTGCTCGGTGAGCCGGTCGTTGCCGCGGTCGACGGCGGTGAGACCGACCTTGATCAGGCCGGGCGCGAACCAGGCGAGGTACAGCCCGAAGGTGCGAGGGTCGGTCAGATCGTCACCCCTGGCGAACCGGCGGCCGGGGTCTGCTGCTTGGCAGGGCGGGCACTGGCTGGCGGAGGCGTCCACCTCGATGGGGTGTCGGTGGGGGCACAGTTGCTGCCGCCGGGTTTCGCCGTTCCAGGTGCCGATGCAGCGGCGCGGCCCGTGCAGGTTCCAGCCGACGAGCTGGCCGAGCGAGAGCGGCTGCTGGCGGATCGTGCCGTCGGACGCGGCGAGCGCCAGCGTGGCGCTACCCGAAGTCCAGACAGTCCCGGTAGCGAGCAATCCGGTGCTCGGCTGCGACACGGTCGTACCTCCCGTACAGGTCGTCGCGGGTGTTTTCGCTGATCAGGTGGGCCAGGTCGCAGAGCGCGTCCCCCGGAGAGTCCGGCATGTGCAGGTGGTTGCGCAACACGTCGCCGTCGGCGAGTTGTGCCCGGATGCCCAGCTTGAGGTCCTTCGGGTTCCGGGCGGCATCGCCGTTGAGCAGCAGGGCGTACACGGTGACCGGGCTGCTGGTGAGGTAGTCGTCCTGCCGGGCGACGTACTCTGCGCCGTACGCGTCGGGGTAGAGCCTTCTGGCATCGGTGGCCGTCAACGTTCTCGTGGTGACGGCGGTGACCAGGTGGTCGCGGCTGAGCGCCTGCAGCACTGCGGGTGCGTCGCCGCCGGGCTTGACCATGGCGACGCTGGTGCGCAGTGGCGGCCAGTCGGTGTCGCCGCCGGCTGCGCGCATCAGCTTCGCCCAGTCGACGAGGCAGGTGCAGGGGCTCTGCGTCAGCGAGTCCGGGTGCCGCACCGGGCCGGCTTGCGTCAGGGCGGTGGCCGTGTCGAAGCACCTTCCGCATGCCCCGGGGTGCGCCCACACCCGCAGGCCGAGGTCGGGCGCCGGTGTCTGGGCGCGGTAGCAGACCCACCAGATGTCCCACGGGCTGTCGGCGCGGACCGGCGCGACGTGCGCACCGATCAGGTGGGACTCGGTGACGTAGGCGAGCAGGGCCGCGACCCTGGCGCGGTACGCCGGGGCGGTCATGCGAGCAGCCTGCGTACGGTGGCGGAGACGTCCGGGGCCTCCGCGAGGTCCAGCTCCGCCCAGTGCAGTCCGGGCACCGGGGCGTGCAGCAGCACCTGGTCGAGGAGGTGACCGGCGATGGCCTCCGTGGTGGTGTTAACCACCGGCAGGACGGCCACCGCGAGGGCGGGCAGGGTGTAGTCGCCGAACCGCACCTGGTCGGGCACGCTCAGGTCGACGCCCGAGGCCCGGCCGGCGACCAGGGTCCGCCGTCGCAGCGGTGCGATAACCCTCCGCAGGGTCGTCTTCACGGGCCCGAAGTCGGTCACCATGCCGTTGTCGTCAGCCTGGCCGGCCAGCCGCAGCGTGACTACGAAGGTGTGCCCGTGCAAGGGCTCGTAGCCGTCGGCGTGTAGGCCGGCGTGCGCGGCGCAGAAGCTGAACTCACCGCCGCGCAGCACGATGACAGCGGTCACCGGCCGGCCCCCGCGTTGACGAAGGAGTAGAACTCCGACCGGGTACGCGGGTCGTCGAGCACAAGCCCGCGCAGCGCCGACGTGATCGTCAACGTGCCGGATACCTGTGCACCACGCAGCCGCATGCACATGTGCTCCGCGCGTACCACCACCCCGACACCCTTCGGCCGGAGAGTCTCCACCAGCCAGTTCGCAATCTGGCTGGTCAACCGCTCCTGCACCTGCGGACCCCGAGCGAACAGCTCAACGCCACGGGCCAACTTCGACAGACCGATGATCTGGCTACCCGGCAAGTAGCCGAAGTCCACGCTGCCGACGAACGGCAGACAGTGGTGCTCGCACACGCTGGCGAACGGGATCGCCTGCTGCACGATCAGCTGGTCGCAGCCTTCCTCGTTGTCGAAGGCGGTAGGGGTAAACTGACGCGGGCTAGCCAGATCGGCATACGCCTTCGCCATCCTGTGGGGGGTGTCCCGTGTCGACGGGGTGTTGAGGTCCCAGCCCAGGGCGGCCAGGAACGCGCGGGCGGCTTCCTCGGCGGCGACCAGGTCCCGGTCCGGCCGGACGACGGCCGGGGCGGTCACCGGTGGCCCCGCTCGATGACCACGGCGACGTCGTCGGCGAACCGCAGCGCGCCGGGCTTGGACACCCGCACCTTGGCGTACGGGGCGTGGTGATCGTCCACCAGGTGCGTCGCGATCGCCTCTGCCAGCGCCTCGATCGTGTGGTACTCGGACTGCTGGACCAGGGCGATGACGCCCTTGGTGGCGGTGCGGTAGTTCCACACCTCCGTGACGTCGTCGACGAGGGCAGCCGGCCGTGCTTCGGTGCCGATGGCCAGGTCGATGACCAGGTCGCTGAGGTCACGACGTTCCTCGGCGCGTACGCCGATGATGCAGCGGAGCCGTAGCGCCGTCACTTCGATCAGATCCACTCTGCACTCCCGGGTCGAGACCGTTCACCCCATCCACCCCGCGGTCACATGAGGCAATCAGGGTGTAGCGGGCTGTGTAGATTGACCGTACGAGTGCGCGATCAGATCCCCACGGGGTTGCCCCATGCCAGCAGCGAGGCATATCGCCAAGGAGCGAAGCACCGTGAGCGACAATTTCCGTACCGAGCTGCGCCGCCGGAGGCTGGAAGCCAACCTCTCCCTGCACCAGCTCGCCGAGCTGGTCCCCTGCGACCAGGGGTACCTGAGCAAGGTCGAGAACGGCCACCGACGGCCCGGCCCGGACATGACGGCCAGCCTCGACCAGGCCCTCGGTGCCAACGGCGCACTGTTCGCCCTGGCGAGCGAAGAACAGGAAGGCGGTGAGGACGTGCGGCGGCGAACGGTACTTCAGGCCCTCAGCGCGGCCGGCATGGCGGTAGCCGGCTGGCCCCTCCCCTCGGCGGAAACGCCCCGCAGAGTCGGCATAGACCACGTCACCGACATCACCGACACCACCGCCGTCTACCGAGGCTGGGTGTCCCGCCACGGCGGAGCCGCCGTTCAAAAGCCGGCCGCGCAGTTGCTCGATCGGGCCGCCGCCATGCACACCGCTGCCTCCGAGCCGAAGGTCCGAACCGCGCTGCTCGTCGCGATCGCCGACCTCGCCGGGCTCGGCGCCTACATCGCCCGCGACATCGGTGACCACCGCAGTGCAGACGAGCACGCCTGGCTCGCCCTGTCCGCCGCCACCGCCGCCGGCAACACCGCGCTCGGCGGCCATACCGTGGTCCGGATGGCGGGCCACAACATCGAACTGCGCCGCCCCGAGAAGACGCTGTCGCTGCTGGACGCAGCCGCAAAGCGAGCCGGTGACCTGTTCACCCCGGGCGACCGCGCCAACCAGTCGTGCATCCGAGCCTGGGCGTATGCGCAGGTCGGTGACGCCGACATGGTGCGTCGTGCTGTGGGCGACGCCGAGGATGCGTTCACGCGTGTCGACAACACGGGTACGCCAAACTGGGCAGCGCAGCACGTCACCGAAGCGGAGCTTTACAGCCTCTCCGGTGCCGCCTACACCGACCTGGCCCGTACCAACCACCGGTACGCCGACGCGGCCATCGAACGCCTCAACCAGGCCCTGGACTTACGCGGCGTGTCTCTGGCCCGCAACCGCGTCCTCGACCAGCTCAGCCTGGCCGAAGCGCTGCTGTATGCCGGCGAGTTCGACGAAGCCGGTCGCGTCGCGCTCGCAGCGACGGAGGCAGCAGGCGACATCCGTTCCGGCAGGCTCTCTCTACGCTTCGCCGGGCTGGCCCGCCGTATGCAGCCCCACGCCCGCAAGGCGGCGTCTGTGACGGAGTTCGTCACGGCGCAGGGGACTGTAAAACGAATGTGAGACAGAGCCGAAGACGGTTATGCCGCTTGGGATGCCCTCGGCTTCCGCGAGCCCTTGCCCGGCATCACCCGAGACCAATAGGTCCACCTACGCCGCATCGCAGCCGACGCGGGCCTCGGGGTCGGGGCATTGCCCACGACGGCGATCTGCAAGATCACAACTATGGCGGCAACGGCTGAATGATTTCTGAGGGTTGCGGACGGGGACGCACGCGCACGACTGCGAGCAGTCCTCCGCGAGCAACGAGAGCCGGAATCGGGGTCGGGGCGGCTTGTGCACCATCACCAGTGTGCCGACCGGGTCTCCGATGACGTCGGCGGTTCTACACCCGCTGGCGAAGTCCTACGGCGCAGAAGACCCGTCCTGGTTCATGGCGGTGGCCACCGTGGCGTCCCCGCCCCTCGCTGACGCTTCGCATCCGAGCTGCCGCCGGCTGGGCAGCTGCAGACCCGACCCGGTGGGGCGGCGATTTGCGCCAAGTCCTTGCCATGTAGGCCGAGGTGCCCCGGCTGCACCAACCGGTGTGCCAGCATCCCGTTCCCTCGGCGCAAGGGACACGGGGCACCGGCTCATGCCCCCGTTTACCCGAAAACTCCCTCTAGGCGTGACCACCGGTGACAAGCAGTGGCCGTGATCCGGCGACGTTCATGCAGCCCAGTGGCAAGAAGCGACGATCAATGACAAGCCTCAGAGCATGACGGTCGGTAAAAGTTGATAAGTGTTCGGCGGTCGGAGCGGCAGGATCCACTCATCGCTGTCCGTGTCGTAGGTGGTGTGGCCGAGCAGCCCACGCCTGTCGCTACGGCGGAGGGGCAAGCCGCATTGCGGCCAGCGACTCCCGGGTCGGGACTTGGTCAACTATGGTCGCCCTCGACGAAAGTCTCGACCTGCTAGCGATTGTCTAGCTGCTAGCATGTGGATGGAGGATGGGGATGCTCACACTACGTAATACGGGAGACTAGTCCCATGCGCCGCCTCCCTGGTAACCTTCCCCAGTCAGCAATCGATCTCATCCGGTGGGCGGACGCGAGCCAAGCGGCTCCACTAACTCCTGATCGGGTGCCGGGCGCCGAAGGTCCCGAACTGAGCCGCCTCGCCGCACTCGGCGCTCTGGCCCGCGTTCTAGCGCCGTCGATGGTCGAGGCGTGGCCCGAGCCGCTCGCGTCTTGGGCTAGAGATGCCGACGTCGTCGTGGATGAATCAGTGGCAACGGCGGTGCGCGACTCCCTAGAAAAAGGTGACGAAGACGTACTTGCAATCGCCTATGAATATATAGTCAGCGGCGTAAATCGCCGTCAGCTCGGCACTTTCTTCACACCCGCACCCATTGTGCGGTACATGGTCAACCAATCACGACGATTGCTTGCGGGGCCTCCGCGATACGTGGTTGATCCTGGTGCGGGTGTTGGAGCATTTACCTTGGCTGCGCTCTCAGCCTGGCGGCGGGCGTCAGTTACGGCTGTCGACGTTAACGTCGTTACGCTTGGCTTGCTTGCCGCGCGGGCTGCTGTGCGGGAGGCTAAGAGCCAGCCAAAAGTAGGCAGATTAACGTTCGCCCCCGCCGACTATCTCGCGTGGTTGCAGGAAGAATGGCCGGGGCTGGAAAGTCCGCGTCTAATTCTGGGAAATCCGCCGTATACGCGACATCAGCGGATGACGGAGAAGGATAAGCAAGCGGCGCGAAAGATTGCAGGGGATCTTATAACGAGTGGGCTAGCTGGCCTTTCCGCTTACTTTCTGGCCGCCACCCTTAATGCGCTCGGCCCGAAGGACGCAGTCTGTTTCCTTCTCCCAGCATCCTGGTGCGAAGCCCGATACGGCCGGGAGATACGCCAATGGCTGTGGGAAGCTCGCCGCAGGCGCGTCGAGGCGCACTTCTTCCCGAGCGAGCTAGAGGTCTTTCCGGGGACTCAGGTAACCGCAATGGTACTACTCATAGGGCCGGTAAAGCGTGTTGACCAGCCCTTCGTGGCCCAACATATCGACTTGCCTGCCGATGACCCGCGAGCTGATGTGGCTCCAGGGCGATCAGTCGAGCCCGACAGGACCGGAAGCTGTCCGGCTACGTTCACCAGTCTTCTTCGTCGTCCTGCGCCGCGCACGGTGTTGGCCACCGTGGCGCTTGGGGAGGTGGCGAAGATTCGTCGCGGCGTAGCTACCGGTGCGAGTGAGTTCTTCTTTGTCTCAGATGCCCAACGCGACGAGCACCGTCTGCCGAGCAATAGTATGCGCCGTGCACTCGTGAAGCCGGCCCACTGCACAGGTGTTCGCCTTGATGTGCGAGCCCATGACGCCCTCGGCCTTGCCGGCCTGCCCCGCTGGCTCTTGGATTTGAACGGATCAGAGCTGGCGGAGACCGACGAGCGAGTGGCGGCATACCTCGACCGTGGCCGGGAACTGGGCATCGATACCAGACACTTGACGAGCCACCGGCCGACAAACTGGTACAAGGTAGAACCGGTGCAAGCGCCGGACTTGTTCTTGGTCCCCGTAGGTAAGCCTTTTCACCGAGTGATCATCAACGACGCGGCGGCCGTGGCCAGCAACAACCTGTACGGAATCTACTTGAGCGAGGACGCGCCCTGGAGCAAGGAAGCCCTGGCCCGCTGGCTACGCTCAGAGGATGGCCAGCGGCCGCTTGCGGAGCTTGCACGTCACTACCACGGAGGGTCGCTCAAGATCGAACCTAAGTCGCTTCGTTGGCTGAGGGTGCCACAGGGGTTGGAGACCCCTCATAGCTGAACTATGCTGCCTTTGCGATCTTGGTAGCGTGACTCTCAACTAACCCGGGAGGTGAGCGGCCACGGCTGGATTCAGCTTCGACACGCACTTGCTGCGCGAACTCGGCGAACTGCTCGTCGGTCGCGAAAGTACCGCACTCCTCGAACTTATTAAGAACGCCTACGATGCTGATGCATCGCAGGTGACCGTTGAGGCGGTTGACCTTGGGAAGTCAGGGGCAGTTCTGCGGGTCGTAGACGATGGAAATGGCATGTCGCGGCAGCGGTTCGAGTCGGCCTTCCTGCGTATCGCTAGTCGCGTGAAGGAAGCGGACGACAGGCGGTCGCCGAACTATCGTCGCCGCTATACGGGCCAGAAGGGCATCGGCCGGTTGGCGGCGCACAAGCTTGCGGCCTGGCTGGGTGTCACGAGTGTTCCTCGGATCAAAGACGATCAGCAGCGGGGGGAACCGGATTCTGTCGGAGTCCGAGCTGTCTTGGACTGGGACCTCATCGAGAAGCAGGAGAACCTGGATGATCTTGCTGAAGGGCTGAATGTTGTAGGTTTGCCGTCTTCTCCCGGCGTGGCGCATGGGACGGCGTTGGAGCTTCGGCGATTGCGGAGCTCCTGGACTGACCGGCAGTTGGCTACGTTCGTTACGGAATTGAGGTCTGCGCAGCCTCCACGCGCCCTGACCGATCCCGCGTGGCTGTCTGCCGCCCCCGCATCTCCACCACTAATCCGGCACCCAATTGTGCGGGATACGGGCCACGATAGGGATCCTGGGTTTCGTGTACGACTCACCGGGGACCTTGACATAGGTGATGATCTATGGCAGCGTGCCGGAGATGATTTTGAATGGCTGTTGGAGATCGACGCTACAACGGAAGAGGTCCAATACCAGATTACTCCTCTGCGCCGGTATGCGGAGGCTGAACCGGAGGCTCAGACATACCGATTTCAGAGAAGAGCCTCGCTAGTAGGTCGCCCGCGCTTTCAGGCTCGCGTTCTGACGATGCCGAACGCGAGCACCCGACGCGGTCCGCTATCCGGTTTCGTACGCTCCACCAGCGGTGTGCGAGTGTATTTAGAGGGCTTTAGGGTTTTGCCGTACGGAGAGTATGGCGATGACTGGCTCGGTATCGACCGTGACTATAGAGGTGGTCCAAGATTCTACGCGATCGATATCGACGCTGAGGCCAGTGATCAAATCGAAGTCGATCGAAAAGAAGGCCTTGTTGCAACCGGCAATACGGGCTATTTTGGCGCTGTTTTTCTGACCGAAGAAGGTGCTGGGGGACTCCGCAGTCTGGTTAACCGAGAGGGGTTCGTTCCCGACTCAGCATACGAAGCTCTTGTAGATCTGGTTCAAACTGGCATCCGCCTGAGCGTACGCGTCCGCAGGTCGGTGCTTCTTCGCATCGGGGAACGCCAGCGACAACGCCAGGAGGCCGAGTCCGCCGCCCAGCATGCGGCAGTGAAGACCAGCAGGCCATTCCCGAACCCTGCTCATCAAGCTACCCACCCGGACGAGCCGGCCCCACAAGAGCTCGAAGCGGAACCTGGATCAAAATCGGACAGTCAGGCCAACGAGAGGAACGAGCAAGACGGGAGCGGCGGAGCCGGCTCTACAGTCGATACCCGAACCGAGGCGCGGTCCGCTGACGCCCTGCAACCCTCTGTGCGCCCGGCAAGGTTTAGGCGCGTCGTCGAGGAAGCGCATCGAGCAGTGACCGCGCTGCGAACGGCAACGACTCCCGTGCTAGATGCCGTGACAGCGGAAGCAATTGCCGCGGGATTCGAGGTGGCCGAGTCCGAACTTGTTCGCCTGCGTGAAGTCCAGCCGGAGCTTCGAATACTCGCCAGCGTCGGCCTTCAGCTCGGGGCTTTCGTGCATGATATTAATGGAATGCTGGGGCAATCGCGGACCGTAAAGGAGCTGCTTGATCCGCTCGCCTCAGATCCAGGGCTCAGCCGGCAACAAGCCGCACGCGTACGGCGCGTTATCCGCGCGCTCGATGATTTGACTCATACCCTGGCTCGGCAGAGCAGCTACCTTACAGACGTTCTCGTGGCCGATCCTCGCCGTAGGCGATCACGGGTGCTCGTAACCGACCGGCTTGATGTCGTACGCAGGCTCCTTGCTGATCAAGTTGTGCGTCTGGAGGTGACAATCGAGGATGCTCTGCCGGCAGATCTGAAGACACCCCCTATGTTTCCTGCAGAAGTCGGCGTGATGCTCACCAACTTGCTCACTAACGCCGTCAAGAACGCGGGATCGCCAGGCGTTGTCCACATCACCGGAAAACCGCTTGGCGTCCGAGGTGCCACGATCTTTATCCACAACACCGGCACGGCCATTGACCTCGAGGATGCAGAGCGCTGGTTCCTGCCCTTCGAAAGCACGACGGTCGAGGTCAATGAAGTATTAGGCCAGGGGCTCGGGCTGGGTCTACCAATCACCCGAGCGCTGGTTGAGGATTACCGAGGCTCTATTCAATTCGTTCAGCCTCCGCCGGACTATGCTACTAGCATCCGTGTCGATCTCCCCGACCCTCAGGAGCGTCGATGACTAAACCCCTCCCTGCGAATTTCGATGGTGCACGTGAACCTTTGGTGATCATCATCGATGATGAAGATCAGGACGACTTCGCCGAGCTTATCCGTGATCAAGGAGTCGAGGCCGTCTCGCTCAAGCCGGATGATCTTGAACCTGAGCTGCTAAACAGGGCCACAACCCTGGTGTTGGATCAATATCTCGACACATGGCCGGGTCGTGATCAGCACGGTCTTCCGCTCGCGCTTAGTGTGCCCGACGGACTCGCACTCTCAGCTGTACTCCGCTCGCATGTCGAAGGTATTCGCTCCGATACGCAGTCACGCCCCGCTCCAGTAGCGATCATGCTTCGAACAGGCGAGCTGGATAGGCTGGGCGTCGGCCTCCCTAAGGCTGCGCGCGAGTATCTCCTTGCTCGACAGTACAATCTGGAATGGGTTTTCAATAAGGGCGAAGAGCCGCTGCCCAACATGCCGTCGCCGGCCCGTCGCGTTGCTGCCGTCGCTCGCGCCACCAGTACGTTGCCGGCGAATTGGGGTCCTGGTAGCCAGGATCCCGGTCTACATTGGCTCGCACTTCCCGACGTTGCCTGGGCCGAGGACGCCCGCTGGCAGATTGAACAGTGCCGGCCGCCCCAACATGTTGTCGCAGAGAGGACCGCCGGCTTAGCTTGGCTGCGGTGGTTCCTGCAGAGGATCCTTCCCTTCCCCACGTTTCTACTCGACCGGACACACTTGGCGGTAACGCTAGGACTCGACATGGCCTCCATCGAGGATGTCCTGAGCAGCGAAAGTCCGCTTGCTGTACGGCTCGATGAGTTGAGATACGGTGGTCCGCTCGGCGAATTTCTCGGCGAGAGGTGGTGGCGGGCAGGATTGAGCCATCTCGTGGAACAACTGCTGGAGGCTAACCCCGAGAACGGCTCGGACCACATCCAGGCCATCGCGGCCGCGGCGGCAGCTTCGCACGGCCGCCCTCTCAAAGCGATCAAGGTCGAAGACCCTGTCGTCGGAGTCAAAGCCGACTATTCTTCGCTATCTGTTCCCCTCAGCGCGGCCTCGGCTGTCCGTCTACAGCCCGACGACTGGCCGCCCTACGCCGACGACGCTTGGGCGGCACGGGATGTCCTGACCGGAGAATATGTTGATCCGGAACTGCTGGCTCTCGTCGTGTCGACCGACCGTTGGCGCATTCATCAAGACGATAGTGGCGCGCCGAACGAGGGCCAGTATAGTCCTCCTATTCACGAGGAGACCCTGCCTACGAAGGCCATTCGTCCAGAAGGTGGGACGTGTCAGCGGTGAGTCAAGGTCAGGCTATCTCCCGGCATGCTCCTGACCTTGGCGCCGACACGAATTACGTAGCAGACACGGGGCCTTTGCTTTGCTTAGGGGCGAGGGCAGGCAGGCTGCTCCGCGATATCGTCACGGCTCGCTGTCATGGCAAGACTCACTGGGTAGAGGCGGTTCGCGCCGAGCTTGCGCATCAGTCAAGAGGCTCAGGCCCTGTAGCTCTGGCGGCGAGAGCATACAGCGGAAGGGGAGCGTCCTGGCTGACTGCCACCATTTCCTTTACGGCCGCCGATGACCAAGACCTCACTCCGATTTGGGACAGCCTAAAGGCTCTAGCGGCAAGCAAGCGACGGCCTGGTCAGGCCGTCTCGTCCGATCCAAGAGAGCACCTGGGTGAGGCTCAATGCCTGCTGCACGCGAGCCGCTACGACCACACCCTTCTTTCCCACGATAACGACGCCCGTCGGGTCGCCAAGCAACTAGGAGTGTCGGCCGCAACCCTAGTCGATCTGGCTCGACATCTCGTTGCCGAAGAGCGAGCGTCCGCAAGGCAGCTCGCCAACGGCTTCCTGGAGCTGCAGAGAGATGGAATTGACCCGGGTGAGTACATTAGAGGACCGCTCGACTTGATGCCGCGCCGGCGACCACCGATTCCACCGCAGCGACGAGGCTGAGTTGCGTCGCGCTACGCGTTCTTTAATCTCAATGAGTCGCATCCATCGGCGATCGGGCGCTCGCCACGGACGCGGGTGTTCGCATGTGCCCGGTTGGTCACTTTCTGCCGATGCGACAGTTGCGGCCGAAAAGCGGCGCCGTTGCTCGATACAGCCAGGACGAGCAGCACCTGGCGGACCGGGCTCAGCTTTCTACAGCGGGCCGTACGCTGCTGGCCGGTGGTGCCACGGATGGGGCTCGGCGAGCTGATCCGGTTGCCCAGTCGGACAACGGGATCACGGCGGGGTAGGACAGCATGGCGGGACTCCCGGTCGGGGACCCGACTCTCGGTTGATCTGCCGTCCTACCTAGAGTCTCGGGTCCATTGATCACCGGGCCTGCCGCTCGGTCGGATCAGCGGGCGGCCCAGGAATCGGGTGGCGTGCCGCGGATCTTGCGCGAGGACTTGATCACGGACCATCCGAACAGGCCACTGCAGCTACCGCCGATCACCCCGCCAAGGAGCGAGGAGACTCGTAGTCCCAGGGCGATCCCACGGGGACCGCTTCCCCACCTGGTGATGAACCGCTCGCCGAGAACCTTGTTGGCCTTGTTCGATGGCGGGTTCGGGAATCGACTCCACGATCAGCCGTCCCCAGTGCGGGGTAACCTGACCGACCAGCGGCCCTAGGATCCGCTTCGCAGCCGAGTTGCCGACAAGAATGGAGGTCACTAACGACCTCGTGCGCGGTAGCGAATCCTTGAGCATCGATGATCGTTGTTCGCGTCATGGTGGGCGCTGCGATCATGACCAACCGGCGTTTGACGGGCCTGTCCCGCTCCGTGATTGAGGACCTGGTCAGCGAGTTGAGGCCGCGGTGGCAGGCTCAGCACCGTGACCGGCTCGCCTCGCGGATACGCCGTCGCCGGATCGGAGCAGGTGCCAGGCACCGGTTCGGGTTCGTGGATCGGCTGCTGGCCACGCTGGTCCATCTCCGTCACGGGCTCACCCACGACGTGATCGCGGCCTGGTTCGGGGTGCACCGCTCGACGATCAGCCGCAGCATCTCCCAGATCCGCCCTCTGCTGGCCGAACGCGGCTGCCGGGTACGCGACGGTGTCCGGCTCCGGCCCCTCTCCGACGTGGTGGCCCACCTCGGCTACCAGCCGCATGCGTTGATGGACGCCACCGAGGTGCGGGTGCGCCGTCCGGTCGCGGGCCGAGCGGGCCGGGACCGGTTCGTGTCTGGCAAGGCCCGGCTGAACACGATGAAAGCCCTGGTGATCGGTGATCCGCTCGGGCGGTTGCTGTTCTGCGGCGAGACACGTCCCGGGTCGATGCACGACATCACCCAGGCCCGCACCGCCGGACCGGTCGCCCTTCTCCTGAACGCCCCCTGGACGTACAGATCCTCGCCGACGCCGGCTACCAGGGCCTCGGCACCGACACAGGCGGCGCGGTCATCACCCCCAGACCCAAGCCACGCAAACGTCAAACCTCCCTACCACCGAGTGTCATCGCCGCCCACGAGGCGGCCCGCAAACGGCACTCCTCCCAGCGCATCCGAGTCGAGCAGGCCATCGGACACCTCACGAACTGGCGAATCCTCGGCCGCTACCACGGCCGGCGGGAGTCCTTCGACACCACCATCCGCGCGATCGCCGGCCTCCTGTCCGACCACCAACACACCAGCCGCAGCAAGAACACCACCCGGCGGCGTAGGGCCCTACCCGCCGCACCTCACGTTCGGTAAGACGCGCTCATCATCGCGCCACCAACTGTGCACGAGGTCGTTAGTGAACACCTCGCCGAAACTCACTGGGGAGACCGCGTCGCGCTCCAGAAACACCTGCTCGACTGCGCTCACTGCCACCCTCTGCTCGCCCGATTCATCACGTAAACGAGCGACGTCTCAGGTTACCCAGAGGGACAGGCCAGGACTTCCTCCAGGAGGAAGCCACATACCTGAGCCTGGGCTGCCACCGGTGCAGGCTACCGTCTCGATGCCGCCTTGCCCCTGTGACGTCTCGCCGATCGATCATCGAGCAACCTGGTTAGTGACGGCGCGCGTACTTATCAGGTCTGTGCCGCCAGGGCCAACCCGTGGGCCGTGACGTGGTCCTGCAAGACCATGTGCACCGCGCGGCGCATCACGAGTTCCGCTTCGGCGACGGCCAGTGCCAGCGATTCGGTCGGCACCCCGGAGAGCCTCCGGAGCCGACCGTAGGGCTGGCCGTCGCCATGGATCTCGGCGTTGCGTGCCCGGTAGATCTCAGCCATGAAGTCGCTGATCTCAGTCGGGTCCGCAGTAATCTGCGGGTCGTTGCTGAGCATCTGCGCGGCCCCGGCCGCGATCTTGTTCCCCTTGCTCGCCCCGGCGAGGTTCACGCGCTGGATGAACAGGGCCTCGGCGGCGATCGACAAGTCGATCAGCCGGTCGCCGTCGTCGTTTCTCGTGCCGGCGGCGACGAGGCGCCGGATTGCAACCTGCAGGGAGCGGTCCTGCTGAACGGCGGGTAGGCCGAGCGCCAGGTAGACGATGCGGACGGTCTCGGCGTCCTGCGACATCAGGTGAGTCGGGCGGGCGTTGTCAGCTGCACCGAACGATGTCAGCGCGGCACGCGCCCCGCGCACGATGGGAAACTCGTCGTCGGTCTGCGCGTACAACGGACGGGTGGTGATGGCCGAACCACCGCAGACGATCCGCAGCGCTGTGATCAGCCACGACGCGGGCTCAAGCAGAGTCGGAAACTGATCCGTGTCAGGCGGCATCACATCAACATGGCCGGCGACCACCTCAACGACGCGCGACCGGGTTAGCGCCCACTGATCCAGGCGCGAGACCTGCACCCCATTGACACCGCTAGCAGCGACTCGTGGCACGGCGAGCGCGTTGATCGCGTGGTCCATCTGCCCGTCGCTCATCGGCTGCAGGACCAGACCTCCTGGCAGTTCCAGACGAGGCATCGTCGACTCGAATCCGTTAAGCGGCAGAAACTCCACCATCGTGACCGTGGCGGCCCCGAAGCCGAGCTCGAACTGTGCGTACACCCGCCAGAAGACATCCTCGCGAAACTCGTAGCTGCCGGTGGCCAGCACCATCGGCTCGATGACGTGCTGAATGAGCAGCCAGTCGAAGTTGCGAGCGGCTCGGGAGGCGATGGTCCCCAGCAACGCATCGACTCGGGGACCGAGCACCGGGTCCGCAGCGTAGGACGCACGCACGGCTCCCATCTCCGGAATACGGTCGAGCCAGCCGACAATCGGGACGTCCGGCGGCATCAGCCAGGCGCGAGGGCGCAAACCGACGAACGACTCCTGTCCGTAGCGCCACCAGTGCTGATTGTCCGAAAGGCGGTCAATCCGAGGCGATCCCACTTCGCTGGCGAGCCTGCCCAGCACCGCTCGCACGAGCCGTTCGACCGCTGCTGCCCGCTCATCGAAACCTGGACTGGTCACGCCGACCTCGCCTCTCGTATTCCCTGCTGGGACGGCCGGCGTGTTGCCAGCTCTACAGGATCGTCGGCGGCGGCCGACGGCGCAACCAGTTTCGCCTCGGCCGCGTCGAGACATGGAGCTCTTGTCTGGTATCGACCGATCATGGTCGGCTCGTTGATCTGGTGTGCCGGCACGTAGGACGCCCGTTGCTCGGACGGTTGAACGCCAACTACGCCGCGTCCGCTGGAGTGATGGCGAAGCCCAGCCTCCAGGCCAGGTCAGCTACCTTCCGGGTACGCGACCTTGGCGGGATGATGGGTCGCCTGCAAAGGCACCCCCCGGCGGGGCCGCAGACGTCCCGGCAGCCGTCAACGGTGCCCCCCGTTCACCCCTCGAAACCCCTGCCTAGATTCGACGGTCAGTAACAGGGAATGGCAAGGCGACGATTGCGTCTGCACAGGTCAGCGACAGATTCTGCCGATTCTTCGCGCAGTAGCCGCGCCGTCTGCAGTGCAGCCCCCTGGCCGCCCGTCAAGGCTGCGGCGAGGCTCATGAAGGGATCGGCAGCCGGGCGTAGCGGACCTACTACGGTCCACCGCCTTGGCAGTCGAGCGAGGATGCCGGCGCGGATCAGTGATGATTTACCCACTCCCGACGGGCCGACAATGGCGACTATCCGGGTCGCCGGGCTCGGCCCCGACCGCTCGAGTCGGTGCAGCACGTCCCTTGCCTCGCGGTCACGACCAAAGAACACGCCCGCGCGTTCCACCGTGAACGGCGCGAGGCCGGGGTATGGGCTTTCCGCCCCGCGCCACGTGACCGCTGTCCGACGGTGTACGAAGAAGCGCCAGCCAAGCCAGAGGACGACGCAAAGCGGGAGCCACAGGTAGGCGAAATCAAGGACGAGACGCCACGGCCCACGCCAGCTGTCCGTTCGCGCCGTCAGGATGTTGATAGCCACACCTATTGTCGACGACGCGCTGAGACTGACCCTCTAGCGGCGGATTGGGACTGACCCCTCCGAGGCTGGAGGGGTGATCGCATTGGAAGACTGGGCTGAGATCCGTCGGTTGCATCGGGCTGAGGGTGTTCCGATCAAGGAGATCGCGCGTCGGTTGGGTGTGGCGCGTAACACGGTCCGTTCGGCGCTTCGGGCGCAGGCGCCGCCGTCGCGTGAGCGTGGCCCTCGTGGTTCGTTGGTGGACGGGGTCGAGCCGCAGATCCGGGCGTTGCTCGCGGAGTTCCCGCGGATGCCTGCGACGGTGATCGCTGAGCGGATCGGGTGGACGAAGTCGCTGACGATCCTGAAAGACCGGGTCCGGGAGCTGCGCCCGTTGTTCGTTCCACCGGACCCGACCGACCGAGTGGAGTACGACCCGGGCGAGGTCGCCCAGTGCGACCTGTGGTTCCCACCCCAGCCGATCCCGGTTGGCAGCGGGGCTGAGCGGATCCTGCCGGTGCTCGCGATGACCTGCGGGTACTCGCGAGTCACGGACGCGGTCATGATCCCCAGTCGGAAGGCCGGAGACATCCTGGCGGGGATGTGGGAGATCGTGGCCGGGTGGGGCGCCTGTCCACGGACCTTGGTCTGGGACCGGGAGGCCGCGATCGGCGGCACCGGGAAGCTCACGACGGAGGCGGCGTCGTTCGCCGGGACGATCGGGGTGCGCATTCGCCTGGCCCCACGCAGGGATCCGGAGTTCAAGGGGTTGGTCGAGCGGCGCAACGGGTTCTTCGAGACCTCGTTCCTGCCTGGGCGCGTGTTCACCTCGCCGTTCGACTTCAACGTCCAGATCAGCGACTGGCTCGTGCAGCGCGCGAACACGCGCGTCCTGCGGGCGATCGGCTCGATGACGCCCACGGCCAGGTGGGCGGCGGACCGGGCCGCGATGGTGGCTCTGCCGCCGGTGGCGCCGGCGATCGGGCTCACGCATCGGGTGCGGCTGGGGCGGGACTACTACGTGCGTATCGACGGCAACGACTACTCCGTGGACCCTCGGTGCATCGGCAGGTTCGTCGACGTGCTCGCCACCCCCTCCCGGATGGTCGCCTCGTGCGCCGGGCAGGTCGTGGCTGATCACGACCGCGACTGGGGTCACGCCCGCACGATCACCGATCCCGAGCATCAGGCCACCGCCCGGCTGCTGCGCCAGGACTTGGCCGCCCGCCGGCGGCAGGCCTCGACTCGTTTACACGCCGATGGACACGTCGTGGCGATCCGCGCCTTGCCGGACTACGACGCCCTGTTCGGCGTGGACTTCGACCCCCGCCCCAACCTTGAGGCGGTCCAGGAATGCGCAGCCGGAGGAACGTAGATGACCACGACAACGAAGAGTAGACCGACACCGGACGGGCTGGGATCCAAGCTCGCCTACCTCACCAGAGTCCTCAAGACACCCACCATCGGGCGGACCTGGGAGACCTTGGCCGACCAAGCCAGACAGGCGAACTGGTCGCACGAGGAGTACCTCGCCGCCGTGTTGGAACGGCAAGTCGCCGACCGCGAGTCCGCCGGCACGACAATGCGGATCCGCACCGCGCACTTCCCAGCGATCAAGACCCTGGAAGACTTCAACCTCGACCACCTGCCGAGCCTCCGCAAGGACGTCCTCGCGCACCTGGCCACGGCGACGTTCATCCCGAAGGCGGAGAACGTGATCCTGCTCGGCCCGCCTGGCCTGGGCAAGACACACCTGGCGATCGGGCTCGGGATCAAGGCCACCCAGTCCGGCTACTCGGTCCTGTTCGACACCGCGACGAACTGGATCGACCGCCTCGCCCGCGCCCACCACCGCGGCGCCCTGGAAGCCGAGCTGAAGAAGATCCGCCGCTACAAGCTCATCATCGTCGACGAAGTCGGCTACATCCCCTTCGACACCGACGCAGCGAACCTGTTCTTCCAACTCGTCGCATCTCGCTACGAGACCGGCTCCATCCTCGTCACCTCGAACCTGCCCTTCGGGCGGTGGGGCGAGGTCTTCGGCGACGAAGTCGTCGCCGCCGCGATGATCGACCGCCTCGTGCACCACGCCGAAGTCCTCACCCTCGCAGGCGAGTCCTACCGCACCAGAGCCCGCCGAGAACTCCTCGCAAAGGACCGCGACAAGTAACACGAAACGACCACCGGGGGTCAATCCCAATCCGTCGTTAGGGGGTCAGTTCCAGTCCGCCGTTGACACTGTGAGGGTGGGGTTTCGGTATCGATCACCCCGCCGATACGAACCCCTGCCGGTCGGGGGCGGGCCGCGATGAGGGCGGACGCTGGTCGTCGATGTGCCGATGGTGCCCCACTCTGAGCAGGGGCCGATGGATCATGGCAACGCGCTGTCGGCATCCCTCGTTTACCCCCCGAAAACCCACATCGGCGGGTGACAAGCAGTGACAGGAAGCGATCATTACGCGGGCATGTCTGGGCAGCTCAGCGCCAATTCTCGACAGGCGGCGACAATGTTGGAGTCGCTACTTTCGGTAACCGCGGGTTCGGGGTTCGAGTCCCTGGCGGCGCACCACCAAAAAGGCTCTGACCTGGGGTTTCACCCTGGGTCGGAGCTTTTTGGCGTTTCTGTCTGTGGACGTGCGCGCCGTTGGACCGTTGCGTGCCCACATGGACTGAGGCCCATGGCGGCGCACCTGGCGCTCCGGCCGGGCGGGCGTCTTCGATTGCTGGCTTCGCACCCGGTGGGGCGGTCACCGGGGATGCTCGGCCAGCCGGTCGCGGAGCCGGGGATGCCGGAACTGGTACGTGGCACCGACCCGCCGCAGCACGCCCCGGTCGACCGCGTCGTCGAGGAAGGCCATGGTCCGCCACGGCAGGTGCCCCCGGGCCGCGAGGACGGCCCGGGCGACCGTGTACCTGGCCCAGGCGCCGGCGCCGATCCAGCCGATGGTGAACGCGGTCGCGACCATCATCGGGCGGCCGGTGTCGAACAGGATCGCCGGCGGTACGCCGAACAGGATCACGGGCGGCATGACTATCAGTCCTGCCGCCCGGTCGCCGTGCAACGTCGAGGTTGGACTGACGGCACGGGACGGATCGGCAGGCACCACGAGTTCCCGGGTCGGGTCGTGTTCTCTTCCCGGCCAGGTCTGCCGGACGAGTAGGACGGCTGTCGTCACCAGCAGGAGCACGCCTGCCGTGATGACCAGCGGACCAGGTTCCGGCATGCTCAACAGGACCAGCCCCGCCAGCAGCGGCACGACCAGCTTCGTGGCGGAGACGAGGCCGTGCCAGAGGGTGACCCGGAGCCGGCGGAAGCTCACCTTCGTGCGGTACGGCGTCTCGCTGGCGACCCAGCCCAGCTTGGTGCGGGCCCGCCGGCTCGTCCCGACCAGGCCCATGACCGTCCCCATCGCCAGGCCGGCGGTCAGGCTGTGCCCGAGCCCGAAGAACAGTCCGTAGAGCGTGCCGAGCAGCGGAATCCACAGGGTTCGTTGGTGCCGGACCGCCCGGTCGAGTCGCCACCAGGCGATCTCGTGGGTGCCGTTCTGGTGCAGATGCCGGGCCAGGAAGACCAGCGCCCGTTCCGCATCCTGACGGTGCCACCGTTCGTCGGAGTCCCGGCGGCTGGTCGGGGTCGGCTCGGCCGGATAGACCGCCGGCAGCAGACCGTCGATGAGATGGTCGGCGATGGCGTCCCGGCCCGGAAAACGGGCCCGGTCGCCCAGCTCGTGCGGATCGGCCACGGTGGTGGCCGGGTCGGCGGTGACGGTCGTGGGTGTCGCTGTCGGGTAGCTGGTGCGGGCCAGCCAGGCCATCAGCGGCGTCCGCAGGGCCTGGGCGAGCGGGGCGTCCGGTTCGTTCGCCAACTCGGCGAAAGCCCGGTGCCACCGCCCGGTTCCGCCTGCGGGGGCGAGGTAGTCCCGGACCTCGGTCAGCCGGAGGGGCAGCACCTCCACCACCGCAGCGCCGGACAACCCACAGCCGGCGATCCGGACCGCGCCCTCGTACGGCTCGATGCGGCTGGTCACCACCAGCGGTTCTCCCGTGCCGAGGCTGTTCAGCTCGCTGAGCGCTGTGCCGAGCAGCCCGTCGCCGATCATGTCCAACCCGTCAAGGACCGGCAGCACCAGCCGACTCTCGATCAGGTGGGTGGCCATCGTCCGACGGGTGCGTGAGCGGCCCGGGGCCGGTGTCCCCAGGTGGGGATGGTCCTGGGTCAGCCGCTGCGCCATCCACTCCCGCAGGTGCTGCTCGCCCGGGTGCCAGGTGTCGGCGGGCAGCAGCACCGGGACCGGCTGGCCGGCCAGGCGTTCCCGGAGCAGACCGCGCACGAGCCGGGTGGCCAGCACGGTCTTGCCCGCCCCTGCGGTACCCAGGATCACCAGCCGGCGGTGCGGTAGCCGTCGGGCGAGAAGACCGGCGAGGTCGTCCAACCCGCCAGCCGGGAGTTGGTCGTCGGTGACCCCGATCGACGACCAGTCGACGTCGGCCATCGCCGAGCCGGCGGCGGCGGTCACCGCCCAGCGGACGGGCAGCGGGCGTCGCAGCACCTGGCTGCGTTCCTCGTCCCGCCGTCGCTCGGTCTCCACCTGTCCCGCCAGGGCCTCCAGGGCCTTCGACACCAGCACGTCGTCGGCGTGCGTGGGCGGGGCGCTCCGGTAGCTGACCTGGTTGACGATGTTGTGGTCACCGAAGGCGGCCGGCCCGTGGGTGGTGATCCCGGAGTAGCTGGCCTGGTGGATGCCGGTGCCCGGCCCGGGTGACGGTGCCACCTGGTCGGTGCGGGGACGGTCCTGCGCCGTCATCAGGGCCGGTGCGGGGTCGCGCTGCCGGCGGAACCGTACGTGGTGATCACGTTGCCGTTGCCGAACGCTGTCGGCCCGTGCGCCGTGATGTGCTGGAAGGTCTGACCGCCGGCGGAGGGCTGGACCGGGGTGGTGGCGGGGGAGGGCTGTTCTGCGGCGGCGTTCTCGCCAGGCAGGTGGATCCAGGCGACGGCGTCGAAGCTCTTTTCCGGCAGGCTGGCGGTCACCCGCAGGAAGTGCTCTGGCCGCAGGTCACCGTAGTGCCGGACGACATCCTGGTAGAGCCGGTCCGACACGATCAGTGCGACCTGCGCCTCGGGAAACCGTCGCAGGGTGGCCTTGAGCTGTGGAGAGTCGACCAGTCGGCAGGCCGTGACGACGGCCTCGCCGGGAAAGCCGTTGCCGCCGTCGAGGTGGACCAGGCCCTCGTGGACGCCGATCCGTAGCCGGATGCGGGCTTCGGGGGCCAGTCCGTGGTTGTGTTCGCGGAGCAGCCGGTCCACGGTCGGTGCCAGTCGGGTCACGATCGTCCGCTCGCTGGTGCCCTGCGGCAGGATCGCGAGCTGCCCGTCGCCGCTCGGCTGGACCAGCCAGCCATCCGGGAGTAGGCCCAGCTCCTCCCGGGCCCGCTGCATGATCCTCGGCAGGGCCTGCTGGACACGCCACTGGAGCACGTTGTCCCGCCCGCTGTACCGCTCCACGTCCACGGTGAGGACGAGATGCCGGCTCGGGTCCGCGATGTCAGACACCCATTCACCCTCCGCTGGGCACACCGGTCGGTCGGTTCGTTTCTACCATCCCGAGGCGACAGCGAATCCCCCAACAATGAGGCTTTCATCGTGCCGGGCCCGGTCACGATGGGCGGGGAGGAAAACCGGTGTCCACACAGGACTCGGGCCGTGACGACAAGGACGGAGCCGACCGAGATCCGGTGCCCCCGTACGGGAGCCTCATCGGGTGCCCGTCGGCGTTCTGCGAACGATACGATCCTCCGCCCGGGCACGATCTGATCGACGATCGGAGTGGTGTTGCGACGGAGCGCGCAGGCCGCACAGGCAGAGGTTGTCAGGTTCTGGCGAACCGTGGAGATGTTCAGTCCGCAGAGCGTCGAGCGGGTCAGCCGGGACCGGTTGGTCTTCGCGGTCCAGCCGGGACAGCCGTTGCCGTGGGAGGCGGGTCACGAGCTCTCGCGGTGGAAGCTGCGTCCGAACCAGACGTGGCGACACGTCGTGTATCTGGGCATCCACCGTCTCGACGAACTGTTCGGGGTGCTGTCCCGGATATTCGAACCGGACCCGGACAGCTACGACGAAAGGCCGGCGGGGGAGAGCGCCGTCGTCGCTCTGACGGTCGACGAGCAGGGGCACGTGTTGCTCGACTCGCTGGTGCTGTCGAGTTGCGCCTGGGCGACCGGCCGGTTGGTGCGGGACAGGCGTGCCAGAGGCGACTGGCTCGCGCGGTTCGAGTCCGCCACCGAGGGTCTCCACGAGTCGCTCCAGGAGTTGGTGACCGTGACCAGCGACGGTACGGAGAACTGTGCGCCGCAGATGGCTCCGCGGGTGGTGGACCACGGCCTGCTCGCCGACTGCCTGCATCTGGCCCTGGGGGTGGCCGGGATCGGCGCAGCCCTACCCTGTACCGACATCCGGATCAAGAGCCAGCTCGTGGCCCGTCGCAACCCGGACAGCGCCGCGGGCCACGCGTTTCTCAACAGCTTCATCATGTACGACCTGGAGCGGGTCGCGGAAAAGGTCGCCAAGGGTGAGGTCGGCGTCGCACTGCGCGACTATCTGCGGCCCGAGGCCGATCTTGCCACCGCCGGCCGGGTCGACGTGTGCGACCGTGTCGACGCCGTGTTGGCGGCGACGGCACCAGGGGTGGTGCCGGCGGGGCGGTGGCCCAGCCATCCCGAGCACGCGCTCGCGCTCAACCAGCAGGTGGCCGTCTGCACCGCGCTGGGCATGACCGCCGGGATTCTCGGCGTCAACGGCCCGCCGGGCACCGGTAAGACCACGATGCTGCGCGACCTCGTCGCGGCGCTCGTCGTCGAGCGGGCCCGGCGGCTGGCCGCGCTGACCGATCCGGCCCGGGCGTTCACCGGACGGCAGCTCCGCTGGAGCACAGGACAACGTACGCGGGTCGTCGACGTGTGGCAGCCCGACCTCACGGGCTTCGAGATGGTTGTCGCCTCGGCCAACAACGGTGCCGTGCAGAACGTCACCGACGAGATTCCCGCCGCTGACGCGATCGATGACTCGTGGCGGGAACGGGCGGCGGCGGCCGACTACTTTCCCGACATCGCCACGGCACTGTTGGCCGGTCAGCCGGATGCCGAGCAACCGCAGGTCGGCGAGCGGGCATGGGCCCTGGTCGCGGCGCGGCTGGGGAACAAGGCCAACCGGAGCCGGTTCGTCAACACGTTCTGGTACCACACCCCGGACGAGCCCCGGGAGGGAGCCGGCGAGGGCCACATCTGGTCCGGCCTGCTGTCGGTGCTGAAAGGGTACGAGCAGACGGGCCCGGAGGTCCCGTGGTCGACTGCGGTGTCGCGGTTCCGGGCCGCGCAGGCACGGGTCGAGGCGGTGCGTACGAAGCGGGCCGAGGTGTACCGCGACGTCGAGCGCCGGGATCATCCCGAGCTCCACCTTGCCGAGCTGCGGCACGCCGTGAAGGTGGCGGCGGGTTCGGTCGAGTCGGCACGGCGTCGCCACGTGGTGGCGTTGGACACCGAGCGCGAGCGGGTGGCCGAGGCCGACCGGATCGCGTCGGCCCTCCAGGCCGAGGCCGAACGGGACGCCCGCCGTCGCGCGGCGGCTGCCGACCAGACCCTCGCGACGGCCGAGCGGCAGGTCGAGCACCTGAGCACCGGCCGCAGGGCCACCGCCGAGCGGGCCCTGTGGTCGAGTGAGGCGGAGCTGAGCCGGTGGTTGACCGCGCAGGCGGCGCACCAACGGGCGCAGCCCGGCCCGTGGGAGTGGTTGCGTACCCTCGGCGAGGCACGACGGCGCTGGTCGTACCACGACGGTCAGCTCCTGGCCGGGGTCCGGCAGGCCCAGGTCGCGTTGGACGCGGCCCGGGCGGAGCGGGCTGCCGTGCAGGTGGAGATCGACGTGGTACAGCGGGCGGTGGACACCGCCCGGCGGCAGGCGGACGAGATCCGACGCATGCTGGCGGCGGGCATACCCAAGCCGCGGGTCGACCACGCGCCGCTGACCGCGGCCAGGCGGACGGTGGCGTCGGCGGAACAGGAACTCTCCACGGCCGTCCAGGCCCACGGCGCGGCCGAGGACGCGATCCGGGCGGCCGAGGCCGACCTCTCCACCCTCCAGGCGCGGCTGAGGCGGGCTGCGAGCGTGCTCGGCCGGCACTTCCCCGACCCCGAATGGCACGCCGACCGCCAGCGCCGGGAGTTGGCGGCGCTCTGGACCGACCGGGAGTGGAACGAGGCGCGTAGCGACCTGTTCCTGGCGGCCCTGGCGCTGCACAAGGCGTTCCTGCGACACAACGCCACCCGGCTGCGACGCAACCTGCAGGCCGCGATGGATCTCGTAGGCGGCGACGCCCCCACCGATCTGGCCCCCGATGCGGCGCTGGCGGCCTGGCAGAGCCTCTTCTTCGTGGTGCCGGTGGTGTCCACCACCTTCGCCTCGTACGCCCGGGTGTTCGGTCACCTCGGCAGGGAAGCGCTCGGTTGGCTGCTCATCGACGAGGCCGGGCAGGCGACACCACAGAACGCGGTCGGGGCGCTCTGGCGCACCAGGCGTGCGGTGGTCGTCGGCGACCCGTTGCAACTGGAGCCGATCACCACCCTGCCGTTCCGCACCGAACAGGCGATCCGGACCGAGCAGGCGGTGGACGAGCAGTGGCTGACCAGCCGTACCTCCGTCCAGCGCCTCGCCGACCGGCTCACGCCGTTGGGCACCTGGCTGGACGGTGACGACGAGCCGACCTGGGTTGGTGTGCCGCTGACCGTGCACCGGCGCTGCGACCAGCCGATGTTCGACATCGTCAACCAGGTCGCCTACGGCGGTCTGATGATCGATGGCACCGGCACCGGGGCAGCGGACCGCTTCCAGCTCGTCTACCCGACGCTGCCCCCGTCGAAGTGGATCGACGTCGCGGGCACCGGCGCGCAGGGCCACTGGATTCCCGACCAGGGCCGGCAGCTCGACCGTATCCTCGCCACCCTCGCCGAGCTGGACTTCGACATGTCCGAGGTCATGGTGATCGGGCCGTTCCGGGACGTCGCCCGCGAGGTCGGCCGGCGGACCCGGCGGTATCCCGGTCTGGTCGCCGGCACCGTCCACACGGCACAGGGCAAGCAGGCCGACATCGTCGTGTTGGTGCTCGGCGGTGCGCCGGACCGGGTGGGTGCCCGCCGGTGGGCGTCGAGCAGGCCCAACCTGCTCAACGTCGCGGTGAGCCGGGCCAAGCGCCGGCTCTATGTCATCGGCGACCGGCAGGCATGGTCGCCGTTGCGCTACTTCAAGGTCCTGTCAGCCGAGCTGCCGCGCCAGGACCCGGTTCGGCCCTAGCTGCCCACAGCCGGCACCCGGACGGCCGAAATGCCGGTGCCCGGTGCCCGGGGACGGAGCCGGGCACGGTAGCCGTCGGCCTTTTCCGCCTCCCTGATTGCCGTCCGCATGGCGATGGCGGCAGCAATTAAGATCGTCGCATGTCAATTGAATGAATCGATTGACTTGATCTGGACGACACGTAATGTGGGTGACGGTTCGGCCACTCTGGGCCGATCGGCGGCAGGAGACTCTGATGGGTGTGCGACGACGGCGCAGGCCACGACCGGCCACGGTGATCGGGGTGGCCGGCTCTCTCGTGGTGGGGTTGTTGGCCACCCAGGCGGGCGTCGGCCCGGCGGCCGCCGCCGCCGATCTCACCCTGACCGTGGACGTGTCCGCCGCCCGGCACCGGATCAGCCCCGACATCTACGGCATGAACGGCGGAGACCCCGCCCTCGTCGCCGAGCTCGACACGCCGGTGGCCCGCTGGGGCGGTAACGCGAGCAGCCGCTACAACTTCAAGAACCACACCTACAACACGGGTAGCGACTGGTACTTCGAGAACATCGTCGCCGGGCCCGACAACACGGTCGAGGCGTTCGTCCAGCGCAACCGGGACCACGGGACGAAACAGGTGGTCGCCGTGCCGTTGATCGGCTGGGTGGCGAAGGACTCGCCCTCGTCGCACCCGTTCGCCTGCGGCTTCCCCGCCACCCGCTTCCCGGAGCAGGACTCGTTCGACCAGTGGGATCCCAACTGCGGCAACGGTCGGCGTGCCGACGCGAACCTGACCGGCGCGGTTCCCACCGACACCTCCATCCCGGCCGGCGCGTCGTTCGCCGGGGAGATGGTGTCCCATCTCGTGAACCAGTTCGGCCCGGCGGCACGCGGGGGCGTGAAGATCTACGAACTCGACAACGAGCCGGTCCTGTGGAATTCCACCCACCGTGACGTGCATCCCGAGCCGGTGAGCTACGACGAGTTGGGTGGCAAGGGCACCGCGACCGCCGCTGCCATCAAGGCCGCCGACCCGCATGCGGCGGTGCTCGGCCCGTCCGGCTGGGGATACTGCGAGTGGGTGGCGTCCGGTGTGGACGGCTGCGCGCCGGGTGCGGACGCGGCGGCGCACGGCGGGCTCAACCTCTCCCAGTGGTACCTGAAGAACATGAAGGACTTCAGCGACGCCCACGGCGGGAAGCGCTTCCTCGACTACTTCGACCAGCACTACTACCCGCAGATCAGCGGCGGTAAGGACCCGGATGCCAACGCGCTGCGGCTGCGGTCCACCCGGTCGCTGTGGGACCCGACGTACGTCGACGAGTCGTGGATCGGGCCGGGCGGGGTCAACGCGCCGCCGTTGCAGTTCATCCGGCAGATGAAGGCGTGGGTCGCCCAGCACTACCCGGGTACGAAGGTCGCCATCACCGAATACAACTGGGGTGCGCTGGACGACATCAACGGCGCGCTCGCCCAGGCCGACGTCCTCGGCATCTTCGGCCGTGAGGGGCTGGACCTGGCCACGATCTGGGGCGAGCCGAAACCGACGGACCCCGGCGCGTACGCCTTCCGGATGTACCGGAACTACGACGGCGTCGGCAGCAGGTTCGGCGACGTGAGTGTCTCGGCGGTCAGCAGCGACCAGGGGCAGCTCGCGGTCTATGCCGCGCAACGCTCGTCCGACCGGGCACTGACCGTGATGGTGGTCAACAAGACGGGCGGTGACCTGACGTCCCGGTTGGCGCTCCCCGGCCTGCGCGGCGGGGACCGGGCGCAGCGGTTCACCTACGGCCCGGCCGACCTCACCTCGATCGTCCGGGGTGCGGATCTGCGGGTGACCCGGGGCGGCGTCAGCGCGACGTACCCGGCGAACTCCGTGACGCTGCTCGTCGTGCCGCAGCGCCGGCACTGAGCGCCCACCGCCCTGCGCGGGCCGGCGGCTGACCGCCAGCACAGGACCACCCGGCCAGGCATGCCTATGATCAAGGCCGTAGGCATGTCTGCCCTGGTCCACCGCCCGGTGGAGCTGTCATCCGCTAACCGAGGACGTGCATGGCCCGCCCTTACGAGCCCGGACCGAAGCAGTTCGTCTTCACCGCCGGGGACGGCAGTGTCGAACACGTCTCGGTGGGTGACCCGCAGGAGGCGTACCTGGCGTTCTCGGCGTTCTTCCGGGGGCGGGACTGCGACACCTACACCATCGAGGACGAGGCGGCGGGGCAGCGCGTGGTGCTCATGCCCCGGGCGGGGGTGATCTCCCGGATCAGGCGCGGGGACCAGCCCCGGTCGGAACACCTGCGGACCGACCGGGCCAACCGCTACCTGCCGGGCGCGATGCTGTTCTTCGAGAACGGGTACGGCGGCCTCGACCGCTTCGGCCAGTGGTTCCCCGGCCGCGCCGACCTCGACGCGTCACCGGAGGCCCGTGGTGCGGCCCGCGCCGCCACGTTCACGACGGAAGCGGCGGCGATCGTGGAGGTCGCCCGGATCTGGGCGGACTCGGGCTGCGTCGACCCGAGCGGCGAGTACCACGTCTTCTTCGATTCGCACGGTGTCGACGACGACCGGGCCGAGCGGGCCGAACTGCTCCAGTTGATCGGGTTCCTCGGTCTCGAACGGGTCGACGCCCCGGCCGGGGCCGCCGGGGGCGAGGTCTGGGTGCGGACCGAACCACGCCTCGACGCCGAGTGCGCCAGGTGGTCGTGAGCAGCGGGTGCCGGGTGGGTCGCCAGACGCTGGGGACCTCACCCGGTCGGGTCCGGCCGGTACGGTTCCGAGGGGGTGCGAGCGGTGCGTGAGGTCGTTTTCACGCGACGTGGCAGCGGCTGGCTTCCGCAGGTGATCCGTGCGAACGGTGCGCTGGAGCTGACGCTCGCCGCCGGGGCCGACGCCAACCACGAGCCTCGGATGTTCACGGTCCCGATCGGCGAGGCCCATCTCGCGGTGATCCGGGAGGACCTGGCCAGACACCTGCTGCTGTGGAGTGCGCTCCTTCCGCTGTGCGACGCCGCCGGAATCGGGGGCGGGCTCGACGAGGAGGCTGCCGTCGCGCTGCTCGACCCGGTCCTGCTGTCCGCGCCCACGGACGTCGACGCGCTCTTCCGGCGTATCCGGTGGGACCGGAGCCGACTCGTCGCCCATGGTGCCGACATCGACCTCCTGGAGCGCGGTCAGGTCTGCGCGGCGATGCGCGGGGCGTCGGAGCAGCCGGACGAGAGACGTGCCCAGGAGCATCAGGCGGCCCGACGTCGCGCCGAGCGGGCAGTGGTCCTCGGGCCTCTCGACGCGGGGATCCTGCGGTTCACCGGCCAGTACCTGCACGGCGCGACGGTGCCCCGGCGGCTGCCCGATGCCGTCGACCCCACCCTGCTGCCCCAGGTCATGGGCGTGATCGCGACGGCGGAGCAGGCGTGCGCCGGGATGCGGATCGGCCTCGATCCGCGCCGGGGGAACCGGGCGACGGACAAGCGCGACTGGGAGCGGATGACGGCGACGGTCGACGCGGCCGTACGCCGGGCGTACCCCGAACTCGTCGATGACGCGGTGCGGTCGGTGAGTTTCCTGATGTGCTCGGAGGCTGCGGACCGCTCCCGGAACACGCCGGCTGCCGACGACGAGGCTGCCGACGACCACCCCGGGGGCGACGACAGCGCGCGGAAGACCGCCCTGTCGTTCACCGACGACAAGGGTGGCGAGCAGACGTGGCTTCGGGGCGGCCCCCGCACCGCCTCCGCCGCGTTCTGGGACTTCGTCGCCGGTCGCTCCGCCGGGGACAATGAGGTGTTCACCATCGAGGACGAGGAGCGGGGCGAGGGGATCCAGCTGCTCTTCTATGCGGACTCCATCGCCCGGATCACGACGGTGCGGCCCGGGGAGGCGGGGTCGGCGCCGCAGTACCGGGTCGAGTACCGCCTGGTCGACGGGATCGGCGGGTACCGGACCCTGGTGGGTGCCTTCGTCCGTGGCGGCTGCGCCGCACTCGACCAGCACGGCCCGTGGACGTCGGATGTCGCCGAGTTCGAGCGGGCGCGTCGTCGACGCGACGACCGGTAGTTCCCGGGGACGTCCACTCCCGCGACACCGTGCTGGTCGGCGACGCCCACACCACGCAGGACCGGACGGCGTGGGGTGCTCCACCGCCCGTCGACAGGGCCGCGACGCCTGGCCCGGCCGGCGGACCTGACGCGGGCGCGACCCGGCTGCCAGGTGGGCCACCGCTGGTGGGCCGACCCGCCGCCCGGTCTATCGGCTGATCATTGCGGTCACGATTACGCATAGGTGGTTGACAATTGATGGTTGCGGCCTATGGGTCGGACGCATACGCTTCAGGGCAGAATTCCGTGACCACGGGCAAGAGCGGCCGGGTGGTCGGCGGGAGTTCCCTGTGGCGGGGGACTGTCGCCGGTTGATGCTGGTCGCTCACACGTGCACCTTGCCACTGCCGGTCACGGTGTCTCCCAGTAACCCGCCAACGGCCGAACCCGCCCGGAGCACCCCGTCTCCCGGCGCGGCGGCCCATGTTCGCATGGCGGGTTCACTGTCGCACCCCCAGGACGACTGTCCAGCGGACATGTCTGTCGGTGGCCTGCGAAAGGAACGGTACGTGAAACCAGCCCTCTCCACCGCCCGAAGGTCGCTGCTGGCCGGCGTGTTGCTCGTCGCCGCCGCGTTCCCGGCCGTGATCGCGAATCAACTGCCGGCGTCGGCGGCAGTCCAGGAGACCTACTACGTCGCGCCGGACGGCAGCGATGCCAATCCCGGCACGATGCAGTCGCCGTTCCGGACGATGCAACGCGCCCGGGACGTCGTGCGGACAGTGAACGCGAACATGACCGGCGACATCCAGGTCTACCTGCGGGGTGGCCGGTATCCGGTGACCAGCACCATCGAGTTCGGCGCGGCCGACTCCGGCAGCAACGGCTACCGGGTCAGCTATTCCGCCTACCCCGGCGAGACCCCGGTGCTCGACGGCGGTGTGCCGGTGACCGGGTGGACCCAGCACAGCGGGAACATCTGGAAGGCCCCGCTGGACCGGGCCAACAAGCTGCGCGCGCTCTACGTCAACGACAAGCGGACGTTCATGGCGTCGAAGACGGTCGGCTCGGCGGGCTGCTACGGGACGTACAACATCACGGCCGGGCAGGCGGCGTGGGCCTGGGAGTCGGGCTCGCAGTGCGACGGCGCGAAGTACAACCTCAACGACTTCCCGGCCGTCGCCCGCAACGCCGAGGACATCGAGATCGAGACGGCGACCACCTGGACCACCGCCATCGTCGGGGTACGCCAGGTCACCTCCGACGGGGCGAACCGGGTGGCGCTGTTCCAGCAGCCGGGTGCCGCCATCGCCCAGGGCGCGTTCAACGGCAACGCCCAGGCCGGCGGCAGCCACAAGCTGATGAACGCCTACGAGTTCCTGGACGCGCCGGGTGAGTTCTTCTTCGACAAGGGCAGCAGGACCCTCTACTACTACAAGAGCAGCGCCGAGAACATGACGACCGCGTCGGTGTTCGCGCCGAACAACGTGACCACCCTGCTGCGGGTCGCCGGCACGTCGACGAGCAACCACGCCCGCAACCTCACGTTCGCCGGGCTCACCGTGCAGCACTCCGACTGGAACCTGTTCTCCGTGGCCGGCTCGTCGTACAAGCAGGCGCAGCAGGGCAACCTCGGCGCGCAGGCGTACGCGAAGCGGAACTTCCACGACTACTACTACCGCAACGTCGACGTCACCCCGGGCATGATCCAGGTGGAGAACGCCGACGGCATCCTGCTCAACCGTAACCGCATCCAGCACAGCGGCGCGGACGGCGTCAACATGGTCAACGACGTGCAGGGCACCCAGTTGACCGGGAACTTCACCAACGACATCGCGGGTTCCGCGATCACCGTCGGACATCCCCAGCACGTCTACATCGGCGACGGGACGTCGACCAACCGGGAGAAGTGGCTGCCGCAGGTCGAGGGGCTGCCGAAGAACATCGACATCAAGAACAACTACCTGTACGACAGCGCGGTGCTGTTCAACGGGCACAGCCCCATCTCGGCGTACTTCGTGGACACCCTGACGATCCAGCGCAACCGGATCGAGAAGTCGCCGTGGTCGGGCATCACGCTCGGCTGGGGCTGGTGGAACTTCGACGGGTCATCGGGCTCGATCGCGCCGAACCGGCCCACCACGACGGCCCGGAACAACACCATCAGCTACAACCACATCATCGACACGGTGCAGCGGCTCAGCGACACCGCACCCATCTACACGTTGGGCGCGCAGCCGGGGACGACGATCACCAACAACTATCTCCAGGGTGTGCCGTCCGGGCACAAGTACGGCCTGCACCCGGACGAGGGTTCGGCGTACATCACCTTCCGCGACAACGTGCTGAGCGTGGACAAGAACATCACCTGGATGATCAACTCAGACGACTTCGGGCGCAAGCACGACCTGAGCATCACCCAGATCTACGGCCCGATCAACAAGGTGTCCAACAAGAACCTGCCCAACAGCACGGTCAGCGACATCCTGGTCTCCTCCGACTATGTCTGGCCGGCGCAGGCGTACGGCATCGCCGCCGCCTCGGGGCTGGAGGACGCGTACCGCGACATCGTCCCGGCGGGCAACCTCTCCCTGCCGAACCACGTCCTGCCGGCCAGCACCTTCGTCACCAGCTCGACGGCGTCGATCCCGATCCGCAGCACCGGTGACGCCGCCAGGACGGTCTGGCTGGCCCCTGCCGGCACGACCACCTTCACCGCCGGTCCGACGATGACCCGGGCGACGGGCACCGCCACGTCCATCGCGGTGCCCGCCAACCAGGGTGAGTACCGGCTGTTCGTGGTGGACGCGCAGGGCAACCGGTCGGCCGAGTCCAGCTCGCTGGTCCGGCAGCAGGGCACCGGCAGCGGCCAGCAGGGTGGGCGTCTGGTGGGCGGCCAGTCCGGCCGCTGCGTGGACGTACCCAACGCCAGCACCACCAACGGCACGCAGGTGCAGTTGTGGGACTGTGCGGGTGGCGTCGGCCAGCAGTGGACCTACTCCGCCGGCAGGCAGCTGACCGTGTACGGCAACAAGTGCCTGGACGCGAGCGGTGCGGGCACGTCCAACGGCACCGCCGTCATCATCTGGGACTGCCACGGCGGGGCCAACCAGCAGTGGAACCTCAACGCCAACGGCACCCTGACCAACGGCCAGTCGGGGTTGTGCCTCGACGCGAACGGCGCGGCCAGCGCCAACGGCACGAAGATCATCCTCTGGTCGTGCAACGGCGGCGCCAACCAGCAGTGGAGCCTGCGCAACTGACCGGGCGTTCCCGGGGCCGGGTGACGCCGGCCCCGGGGGCACCGGACCCGTCGCGGGCGGCGGGGGACTGCGGGTGTGGCCTGCGGTTCGTCGCCGTCGGGTGGACGTTCCAGGGTCGCAACCCGCTCGACACAGCATTGACATATTTCACTTTCCGACCTAGGGTCTTGCCGAATCGATTCGACGTCGAGCCCGGTGCTCCGGCACCGGCGGTCGACCGGGTGGCGTCCGGGCGGGCGCGATGTGGCCACCGATCGGTTCGACGACCAGTCGGTCCTGCCTGGGCAGCGGAACCAGCGGCTGGCAGCCGCGGCGATGAGCCAGCCGGCGCGGTGAGCGCATCGAGTGTCCTCCGGTGTTCCGTCCTTGGCGGGTGCGGTCAGCGGGGTCGGTCGGGCGCGACACGTCGGGATCGCCGTCGACTACATACCTGAAGCAGTACAGGCTGAGTGGCAGGAGCCCCATCATGACCAGGCGCAGACCCATCCTTGGTTCCCTAGCGGCGGCGGCGGCCCTCGTCGTGACCGTCGGCGCGACGGCACTCGCCGGTGGCCTCACCACCACGGCCGCCGCCGCCGACGTCTCGGCAGCGGCGGCGACCGCCGGGTGCGGCAAGGCCCCCACCCTGACCAGCGGCCAACGGTCGATCCAGAGCAGCGGCCAGAACCGCAGCTTCATCCTCCGGATCCCCGACAACTACGACCGCAACCACCAGTACCGGTTGATCTTCGGCTTCCACTGGAACGGCGGCACCGCCAACGACGTCGACGGGGGCGGGTCGGACGGGGCCGCCTGGTCCTACTACGGGCTGCGCCAGCAGGCGAACAACAGCACCATCTTCGTGGCCCCCCAGGGCAACGGCAACGGCTGGGCCAACCCCGGCGGCCAGGACGTCACCTTCGTCGACGACATGGTCCGGCTGATCGAGAACGACCTGTGCGTCGACACGACGCAGCTGTTCGCGCTGGGCTTCAGCTACGGCGGCGGGATGAGCTACTCGCTGGCCTGCTCCCGGGCGAACGTCTTCCGGGCCGTCGCGGTCTACTCCGGCGGGCAGCTCAGCGGGTGCAGCGGCGGCGGCCAGCCGATCGCCTACATGGGCATCCACGGCATCGGGGACCCGGTGCTCAACGTCTCGGCCGGCCGGTCCCTGCGGGACACCTTCGTGCGCAACAACGGGTGTACGGCGCAGAGCCCGCCCGAGCCGCGCGCCGGCAGCCTGACCCACGTCACCACCACCTACTCCGGCTGCCGCTCCGGCTACCCGGTGGTGTGGGCGGCGTTCGACGGCGGGCACACCCCCGGCCCGGTCGACGGTGGCGGCGACAGCGGTGCCCGGACCTGGACCAAGGGTGAGGTGTGGCGGTTCTTCACCCAGTTCGACAGCACCACCCCGACGCCGACCCCGACGGTGACGCCGACCGGCAACCCGACCACCCCGCCGCCGTCCGGCACGGGCGCGGTGCGCAACTCGTCCTCCGGGCGCTGCCTGGACGTCAACGGTGGTACGCAGACCAACGGCGCGGCGGCGATCATCTGGGACTGCCACGGGCAGACCAACCAGAGCTGGACCGCGACGGCCGCCCAGGAGCTGCGGGTCTTCGGCGGCAAGTGCCTGGACGTCAACGGCGCGGCCACCGCCAACGGCAGCTCGGTGATCATCTGGGACTGCAACGGCCAGGCCAACCAGCGCTGGCGGTTCAACGCCGACGGCACGATCACCGCCGTCGGCTCGGGCCGCTGCCTGGACGTGGTCGGCAACGGTACGGCCAACGGCACGCGTACCCAGATCTGGGACTGCAACGGCGCCGCCGGCCAGCGGTGGAGCCGGAGCTGAGCCCGGCGGACGTCGACGGAGGGCGGCAGTAGGCCGAGCGTAACCCCGGCGGGAACTCGCATTGATTGCATTCAATGCATAGGGTCACTGCTGTACGCGGTGGGCCGATGGAGGCCCGCCGGGGCGACGCTGCCCTCATCGTGCACGAATCGACGTTTTTCTGGGGAGAACAGAGCATGGAGCAACGACAGAACAGCCGCCTGTGGGCCCGATGGCGGCGAGCGGCCCGCAGCGCGGTCACCGCGGCGGCGGTGTCCCTCGGGGTGGCCGCGCTCGCGGTGGGATTCTCGGCGGGTGCCGCCGTCGCGGGCGTCGGGGGGGTCGCGACGAACGCGGCGTTCGCCGCCGCGCCGGTCGCCCAGGTCACCGCGGGTGACCTGCACACCTGTGCGATCCGTACCGACGGGACGCTCTGGTGCTGGGGTGACAACTACGGCGGCAAGCTCGGTGACGGGACCACCACCAACCGGACCAGCCCGGTGCAGGTCGGCACCGCCACCACCTGGTCGCGGGTCGACGCGGGCACCAGCCACAACTGCGCGATCCGCACCGACGGCACGCTGTGGTGCTGGGGCGGCAACTACAGCGGGCAGCTCGGTGACGGCACCACCACCAGCCGGAGCACCCCGGTGCAGGTCGGCACCGCCACCAACTGGGCCAGCGTCAGCGCGGGCGCCAACCACACCTGTGCCGTGCAGACCACCGGCACCCTGTGGTGCTGGGGCCTGAACCGCAACGCGCAGCTGGGCGTCGGCACCTCGCCCTCCAAGGCCACCAGCCCGGTGCAGGTGGGTACGGGGACCACCTGGGCCAGCGTCACCACCGGCTACGCGCACAGCTGCGCCGTGCAGACCGGCGGCACGCTGTGGTGCTGGGGTGACAGCACGGACGGGCAGCTCGGTGTCGGCATCCTGGGTTACCGGGCGACCCCGGCGCAGGTGGGCACCGCGAGCACGTGGACCGGCGTGACGGCCGGCCACGCGCACACCTGCGCGGTGCAGTCCGGTGGCACGCTGTGGTGCTGGGGCGAGAACGGGTACGGCCAGGTGGGTGGCGGCACCGGTGTCCAGACCAGTCCGATCCAGGTCGGCACCGCCACCACCTGGACCGGGGTCGTGGCGAGCGTCGACTCGTCGTGCGCGCTGCGTACCGACGGTGGCCTGTGGTGCTGGGGCAACAACGGGTTCGGGCAGTTGGGTGACGGCACCACCACCCACCGGTCCGCCCCGGTCCGGGTCGGCACCGCGACCACCTGGACGCAGAACCTGGGCGTCAGCTACCACAGCTGCGGCGTCCGCACCGACGGTGGCCTGTGGTGCTGGGGCAACAACATGTCCGGGCAGTTGGGTGACGGCACCACCACCCACCGGTCGACCCCGGCGCAGCTGGTCCTGTAGGACCGGCTGAACCGGAAGCGCCGATGCCGCGCCGCCGACCCGTACCGCCGCCGATCCGGTGGCGTCCGGGTCGGCGGCGTGTCCCGTTTTCCCGCCCGTCACAGCAGAGTCCATACATCTGATCTATTCGGGATTCCCAGGTGGGTGCGGTGCGGGTGAGTATGGATTATTTCCCTCCGAACAGGACGTTGACCGGTAAGCGCTGCGGTGCCTAACATACGACGTCTTATCATTGATGTTCGCCGATTTCCGTGCTGCGCGGGGTGCGACAGTTCGACGTGTGCCGTACCGCTTCGAGGTCGGAGACCGGCTGGGGAGGCGAGTCACATGTTCAGTGCACGCAGCCGTCGACACGACGGCGAGCCACGCCGCAGACCGGGGCGCAGCGCGTGGCGTCCGCGTCGGTTGACCGCATCGGTGCTGGGAGTGGTGGTGACGGCGGCGGCGGTGCTGACCGGCTTCGCCGCACCCGCACAGGCGGCGACCGCCATCACGATCAACGGCGGGTCCGGCGGACGGACGCTGGACGGCATCGGCGCGGTCAGCGGCGGCGGTGGCAACAGCCGGCTGCTGGTCGACTACCCCGAGCCGCAGCGCAGCGACATCCTGGACTACCTGTTCAAGCCGGGCTACGGCGCGGCGATGCAGCTGATGAAGGTGGAGATCGGCGGCGACACCAACTCCACCTCCGGCGCCGAGCCCAGCCACGAGCACACCCGGGGCAGCATCAACTGCAACCGGGGCTACGAGTGGTGGCTGATGGAGCAGGCCCGTACCCGTAACCCCAACATCGCCCTGGTCGGCCTGGCCTGGGGTGCGCCGGGCTGGATCGGCAACGGCAACTTCTGGTCCACCGACTCGATCGACTACCTGGTGGCCTGGCTGGACTGCGCGGGCACCCACGGGCTGACCATCAACTACCTGGGCGGGTGGAACGAGAAGGGCTACAACACCACCTGGTACAAGAACCTGCGCTCCACCCTCAACGCCCGTGGCTACAGCAGCGTCAAGATCGTCGCCTCGGACGACTTCGGCTGGGGCGCGGCCGACGACTCGCTGCGCGACCCGGCCTTCGGCAACGCCGTGCAGGTCTTCGGCAGCCACTACGTCTGCGGCTACCGCAGCGCCCAGACCAACTGCCCCAGCTCCAACAACGCCGTCTCCACCGGCAAGTCGCTGTGGGCCAGTGAGAACGGCTCCGACGACTACAACGCGGGCGCGCAGGCGCTCGCCCGCGGCATCAACCGGGGCTACCTCGACGGCAAGATGACCGGCTACATCAACTGGCCGGTCATCGCCGCCATCACCCCCAACATCCCGTGGGCGACCACGGGCGTGGCGGTGGCCCAGCAGCCCTGGTCCGGCGCCTACTCGATCGGCAAGAACGCCTGGGTGATGGCGCAGACCACCCAGTTCACCGCACCGGGCTGGCGCTACCTCGACGCGTCGAGCGGGTACATCGGCGGCAACCGCAACAACGGCAGCTACGTCTCGCTGAAGTCCACCAACAACAGCGACTACAGCACCATCGTCGAGACGATGGACGCCGGTGGCGCGCAGACCCTCGACTTCACCGTCACCGGCGGCCTGTCCACCGGCACGGTACGGGTCTGGTCGACGAACGTGCGCTCCAACAACACCGCCGACCACTTCGTCCGGGGCAGCGACATCACCCCGAACGGCGGGCGCTTCTCGCTCACCGTCCAGCCCGGCTACGTCTACAGCATCACCACCACCAACGGGCAGGGCAAGGGCACCGCGACCAGCCCGGCGCAGGGCAACCTGCAGCTGCCGTACGCCGACACCTTCGACTCGTACGCCACCGGCCGCGAGGCGCGGTACCTGATGGACCAGCAGGGCTCGTTCGAGGTCGTCGGGTGTGCCGCCGGCCGCACCGGGCAGTGCGTGCGGCAGATGTCCGAGCAGGCCCCGATCTACTGGACCTCCGGGCAGGCCGAGCCGTACACCCTGCTGGGCGACCTGACCTGGCGCAACTACACGGTCTCCTCCGACGTGCTGCTGGAGAAGTCCGGCTACGCGCAGCTCATCGGGCGCGGCAACACCTACAACCACCAGGGCCCGCAGAACATGAACGGGTACTACTTCCGGGTCACCGACGGCGGGGCCTGGTCGATCCGCAGCAACAACACCAGCGGCAACTGGCGCACCCTGGCCAGCGGCAACACCTCGGCGCTGGGCACCGGGCGGTGGCACAACCTGTCGTTCACGCTCAACGGCAGCACCCTGACCGCCGCCATCGACGGCACCACCGTCGGCACGGCCACCGACTCCACCTGGGTCGCCGGCCAGATCGGGTACGGCACCGGCCAGGGCGTCACCGCCCAGTTCGACAACCTCTCGGTGACCGCCGTCGGCTCCCCGGGCACCCCGACCGGTGAGATCCGGGGCGCGGGCTCGAACCGGTGCCTCGACGTCAACGGGGCCAGCCAGACCGACGGCGCGGTGGTGCAGATCTGGGACTGCAACGGCGGCGCCAACCAGCGCTGGTCGCTCAGCTCCACCAACCAGCTCACCGTCTACGGCAACAAGTGCCTCGACGTGCCGAGCGCCGCATCCGGGACCCGGGCCCGGATCTGGAGCTGCACCGGTGGCACCAACCAGCAGTGGCGGCTCAACGCCGACGGCACCATCGTCGGGGTCGCCTCCGGGCTGTGCCTGGACATCAACGGCGGGGCCACCGCCAACGGCTCCGCCGTCCAGCTCTGGACCTGCAACGGCGGCACCAACCAACAGTGGATACGCGGCTGACCAGCGACACCTGACGCAGCAAGCGGGCGGTCCCGGTGGCACCGGGACCGCCCGCCGTCGCGTGCGCTCAGGAACTGGTCGGGGTCAGGCCGTTCGACAGCTGACCGTGGGCCAGGTCCAGTTGCCGTTCGCCATGATGGTGATGCCGAAGTTGTTGCCGTTGCCGTTCGGCCTGGCGGTGACGGTGCCGGTGGTGCCGCTGACCGAGGCGTTCCAACTGTTCTGGATGCTCTGGCCGCCGTTGAGCCCGAGACTGACCACCCAGTTGCTGGTGCCGCTGACCGCGACGTTGAGGTTGAACCGGTCACCCCACTGCTCGGCGGCCGAGAGCACCGCGGTGCAGTTGCCGCCGGCGGGCGGGGTGGTCGGGTTGCCGGTCGGCCCGCTGGTCGGGTTGCTGCCGCCACCCTCGCGGACGGTGATGTCGGAGCTGCCCTGGCTCTGGTAACCCTCGGTCGCCATGATCTGGTAGCTGTGGTTGGTGCCGAGGTTCAGGCCGGCGCGGGCCCAGGCGTCGAAGTGGTTGGCGGTGGTGATGGTGCCGCTGCTGCGCTTCTGCTGCCGGACGCTCCAGTACTGGTAGAACGTCTGGTTGCCGTCGATCGACGGGGCGTTGACCCGCAGGCTGCGCAGGATGTCGTAGGTGCCGCCGTCGGTGGTCACCGTGCCCATCCGGGTGGCGCCGCTGCTCGGGTTGTAGCTGCCGAAGTTCTCCACCACGTAGTACTCGATGAGCGGGTTGCGGGTCCAGCCGTACAGGGCCAGGTAGGTGTTGTTGTTGCCCGGGTTGTAGCTGCCCGAGTAGCTGACCGTCCGCCGGGTGCCGGTGGCCCAGCCCTTGCCGCCGACCCAGTTGTTGGTGCTGCGGTCCCAGCTGCTGCTGTAGCGGCCGTCGGCGCGCAGCGTCATGCTGGCGTTGCCGCTGTCCTTCCAGAACGAGAAGAAGTAGCCGTTGTGCGTGCCGGTGAGGTTGGAGGTGAGGGTCCGGTCGTTCTCCGCGTACGCGTTGGGCGAGGCGATGAACGTGCCGGTGACGGCGAGCGCCGCGGCGCACGCGGCGCTGAGCAGCAGCCGCAGGCGACCGCTCCTTCGCGGTCGGGTCGAGGTGTCGCTCATGTACGTGTTCCTCCTCGTGACAGCTGGCGGACGCCAGCGACGCGGTACGACCCGGTGGACTGTCCGTGGCCAGGTACGGCAGCCGGCCATGCGGTGGGTGTCACCACGCGGTGGTGGGCCGGTCGTCCAGCAGAACCGGGGGGACGGGTCGCGGTGGGTGGTGTCGACAGCATCGAGTGCCGTCGATGGCGACGGTAGGGTGTCGATGCTCCACCTGTCAACAAGTTTCGGAAATCTTCCCGAAACATCGCCCCGAGCGGCGGCCGGACGCGGGGCGGATTTCGACGGGTTGACGTCGGCTGTCACCGAGATGGGCCCGCGAGGGGGAGGTATTAATTCGACCTCAACGGAGCCGCCTTCCCTGTATACCCGAAACTTTCGGGAACCGCCAGCCGGGGCGAACGCGAGACCGCCCGCCCACCCGGCCCGGGGTCGCGGGCGGGCGGTCGGGCGGTCGGTGACGCGGCCGGCGCCGGGCGGTCAGATCACCATCGACGGCAGGGGCCAGCGGCGCAGCCGGTGCGGCAGCCACACCAGCAGCTCGCCGATCTTGGTGACCAGGCCCTCCGCGCCGAAGTCCCGGGCGATGGAGAGGTCGACCCCGGTGACGGCGGCACCGTCCAGCAACTGGTCGAGCACCGCCAGGTAGGCCGGATCGTCGATGGTCAGCAGGTTCAACCGACCGGCGCGGCGGTCCCGCACCTGGACGAACCCCGGGCCCCGACGGTAGGTGCACTTGTCGAAGTAGAAACCCTTCACCCAGGCGTCGAGCTGCGCGACCGGGTCGCCCTCGCCCCCCGGCGCGGGGAGCAGTTCGACCGGCGCCCGCAGGTGGCTGTACGGGAGCCACTCGTCGGCCTCGACACCGGGCAGCCGCAGCCGCCAGTCCACGGCGATACCGTGGCTGGTCAGCTCCCGGACCAGCACCAGCCGGCGGACCGTGTCGACGGCCGTCGCGTCGTCCCCGGTGACCGTCAGGTCCACCACGTCGGGAAGGTCGACCCGACGGACCCCCGCAGAACGCCAGCGGGCGACCGCGTCGGCGGCCGGCTCACGCAGCTCGGCCGGACCGATGGTCATGCCGGGGATGGACAGGACGGCCGGGTCGTGGTCCCGGGCGAGACCGACCAGGATGGGCCGCAGACCGGCGTCGATGGTGGACACGTTCCCTCCCCTCAGACCGCGCTGAGCGCGGCCGGCTCGCCCGCCTCGGCGGCGGCCCTGGTCTCGGCGGCTTCACGTTCCAGGTGCAGGTGGTCGATGCGCAGCAGATCCTGGTTCATGGCCTGCGGGGCGATCTGGATGAACTGCCCGGCGTCCTCGTAGACCAGGCCGAGACCGCGCCAGCGCCGCAGCAACGCCGTAAGGACCGGCTCGTCGACCGACAGCCGCCGGGCCAGCGCGCTGACGCTGTGCGGCTGGTCGAGCTGCCGGAACACGGCCACCTCCACCGGGTCGGTCAGCCGCAGGACGTGCCAGTCGAAGTGCCTGCGTCGGCTGACCAGCACGATCTCGTCGCCGAGGTCGTGGTGGGTGAGCCGGCTGCGGGCGTACTCGTGCTGCCACTCGGTGACCGCCCGGTCCAGCCGGTCGGCCGTCTCGCCGCCGATGCCCTGCGGCGGTACGTCGAACAGGTACGCCAGGTCCATCAGCTCCGACTCGGGCAGGTCGTAGATCAGCCGGTACTGGGCCGCCGGCCGCAGGTCGGTGAAGCCGAGTTCGGGGCGGACGAAGAAGGGGCTGAACCGCTCGATGGCGATGCGGGTGCTCCCGTCGGCCGGGCACAGGTGGTGCAGCGCCGGCATCTGCGCGATCACCGGCAGGTAGTCGTCCTCGGTCTCGCCGGGGAACCCGTACAGGTAGTTCCAGGCGATGGTGATCCCGCTGGTCTCGGCGTCACGCAGCATCCGGATGTTGAGGCAGCCGCTGACCCCCTTGTCCATCAGCTTGAGCACCCGGCTGTTGAGGCTCTCGATGCCGGGCTGCACGCTGACCAGACCGGCGTCGGCCAGCGCCTGCACCTGCGGGCCCTTCATGTTCGACTTGATCTCGTACTGCAACCGCAGGTCGTAGTCGGATTCGGTGAGCCGGGGTAGCAGCGAGGTCACGTAGCTCATGTCGAGGATGTTGTCCACGACGAACATGTCCAGGACCTGGTGCCGCTCGACCAGCTCGATGATCTCGTCGTAGAACCTGCCCGGGTGCTTGCTGCGGAACTGCATGAACGATCCGTTGAGGCCGCAGAACGTGCAGTGGTGCTTCTCGCCCCACCAGCAGCCCCGGGCGCCCTCGACGACCAGCCGGGGCTCGACCCAGTGCTGCGCCCGGGACGCGGCCAACCGCTCGAAGTAGCCCGCGTAGTCCGGGGCGACGATCTCGGCCGGGGGCAGGGGTGTGGTGCTCATCGGATTCGCCACGGACCGGCCGTCCGGGCCGCCCCAGCACAGCCCTTCGATGTCGGCGAGCCCGCCCGCCGGCTCCGCCCCGACGGCCGCCGACCGGGCCGGGTCGAGCGCGGCGAGCAGCCGGGGGAACGCGGTCTCGCCCTCACCCCGGACCACGAAGTCGACGAACGAGAAGTTGCGGTGGATCGCGGCACCCTGCTCACCGTCGCAGTTCGCGCCGCCCATGACGGTACGGATGCCGGGTGACCGCTTCTTGATCGCCCGGGCGGTGGCGAGGGCGGCGGCGTTCTGCTGGAACGTGGAGGTGAAGCCGACGACGTCCGGTGCCTGGGCGACGATCCGGTCGGCCAGTTCCGCGACGAATTCCGGGGCCAGCCGGTGCAGCTCCAGGTTGAGCGCGAGTTCCCGTTCGGTCATCTGGGTCCGGACCCGGTCGGTGAACTCCTGCACCCGCCATTGGGGATCGTCGTACAGGGCCGAGGAGAAGACCCAGTCACCACAGCCCGCGAAATAGGTGAACAGCGAATAGTAGTAGTAGTCGCTCAATCCGAACTCGGTCCGGTCGACCACCCAGTCGACGAAGTCGAGATTCGCGTGGACGGCCTCCACTTCGGCATCCGGCATTTTCTGCCGGACACTGTTGGTGAGGATTCCAATCGCCAACGAAGGGACGTCGATGGAAGTCCATGGCATATTGACCAGCATGACCCGCACGTAACCTCTCCTCTCTCGTGAGCTGTTCGGACCGGATGACGGATACGGGGTGGGGCCACCTGCCCGGGCGGGTGGCCCCACCCCGTACGGCCGCTAGAAGCTGACCTTGACCGTGACCGTGACCGTGACGTTCGAGGCCCGGAGCTGGTCGCGGTTGCCGTTGATCGGGTCGTTCTCGACAACGTTCTTGCGCATGTCGTTCACCTCCTTTCCGTTATCGAGGGGATCGGGTCACGTGCCGGGGTCAGCCCGCCGGTCGCGCCATCGCGAGCGCCACCGGTGTGCCTTCGTCCCGCACGCCGTCGAAGTGCCGCTGCATGAACAGCAGCACGGTCTGCATCAGAGCCAGGTGGCTCTGCGCGTCGAAGTCCTCGTGACCGGCCCGCCGCCGGACCACCTGGTGGGGAATGCGGCGCTCGGCCAACAGCCGCGCGTAGTGCTCCACCGGTGCCGGCGGGCAGCGCACGTCACCCGTGGAGACGGCCAGCAGCACCGGGGCCCGGACCTGGTCGACGTAGGTGATCGGGGAGGACCGGGCGTACCGCTGCGGCACCTCGTCGGGGGTGCCGCCGAACAGCAGCACGTCCAGCGCCCGTACCGCCGGGGTGGCCGCCTCGAACGCGGCGACGTAGTCGGCGACGGGGCTGATCGCGATCCCGAGCCGCCACAGCTCCGGTTGCCGGCCGAGCGCGAGCAGGGTCAGGTAGCCGCCCCACGACGTTCCCCACAGGGCGGTGCGCCGGTCCTCGACGACGCCCGCGGCGACCAGGTGGGCCCGGACCGCGGCGAGGTCCGCCAACTGGGTGAGGCCGACCCCGGCGGAGAAGTCGTTGCGCCAGGTCGCGCCGTACCCGCTGGAGCCCCGGTAGTTGACCCGGACCACCGCGCAGCCGGTGCTGACCAGGATCTCGACCAGCGGGTCGTAGGCGTCGCGGGCGTGCTGGAACGGCCCGCCGTGGACCAGGAAGACGGCCGGTCTCGGTCCCTGCCGGTCGGCCGGCAGGGCGACCAGCGCGGGGATCGGCCCACCGGGGCCCGGCACCCGGATCTCCTCGCGGCGGTGCTCCACCGGCGTCGCGACGGGGTCCGGCCCGCCCACGTCGGGCTGACCGCCGGGGTGCTCCGGCAGCTGCACCCCACGCACGGAACGCAGCTGGGGCGGGGTCACCGAGTCGGTCCACACGTAGGCGACGTCCCCGTCGGGCCACACCGCGGCGTCCAGGATGCTGCCGGTGGGGGTGTCGACGACCGCCCGGGTCCGCCCGGCGAGGTCCACCTCGTGCAGCAGGCTGCGGGCGTGCCGGTCCTGCCGGACGAGCAGCCGCCGCCCGTCCGGGAACCAACCGGCGGTGACCTCGGTGTCGAAGCGGCACCAGTCGTGCCGGACCAGACCTTCCTCTTCGGTCCAGGTCGCCGGGAGGTAGCCGCCCTCGTCCTCGATCACCAGCAGCAGCCGGGCCGGGCCGGAGCCGGGGGCGAAACCGAGGGCCCACACCCGCCCGTCGGCGCAACCGGCGATGCCGGCCACCCGGACGCCGTCGGTGGTGACCACCGTGACCGCCGCGTCGGTGGCGGCATCGGCGCCGATCACGGCGAGCCGCCCGGCCGGATCGAGATCGACCAGGTAGGCGTAGCCGGTGACGTGGGTCCGTTCGCTCACCCGGCCGTCGCCGGTGCGCAGGAACAGGGTCATCCCGCCGTCGTCGGACAGGCCGATCGCGGTGGTGCCGTCGGTGGCCATGGCGATGCCGGCGTGGCGGGCCGGCGGCACCGACGGCAGCGCCGCGACGGACCGGTCGGGCTGGTCGAAGTCGCACGTCCGCCAGGTGCCGACGCCGCCGAGATCGTCGTCGAACCACCAGATGGTGGACCCGGTCGGGTCGAGCGCCGCCCGGATCGTGCCGGCCGCCCGGTCGGTCACCTGCCGGGCGGTGCCGGCGAGCCGGTCCCAGGTGAGGATCTCGCAGCGCCCCCCGGCGTCACCGACGTAGACCGCCCGGTGCGGCGCGTGCTCGGCGACGACCGGCAGCGCCGGATAGAACAGCCGGTGACCACGACTCATCGGCGGGCCTCCTCGGGGTCGGGGGCGGCACCGGCGGCCGGGCCGGGATCGGTGCCGTCGGTCGGGCCGGTGCCGTCGGTCGGGCCGGGGTCGGTGCCGGCCGTCGCACCGGCGCCGGCGCGGAGCTGGCGCAGGCTGACGGTGGTGTACGTGGCCAGCAGCGCCAGCGCGGCGGCGAAGACCAGGGCGACGGTGCCCGGGCTGTACCAGGCCACCAGCACCCCGGCGAGCAGCGGCGCGGGCGTCTGGAGCGCCTCGCCGACGGTGCCCATCACGGTCGCCACCCGACCCTGGAGTTCGTCGGGCGTCAACGCGATCACCCGGGACTGGAAGATGACCCCGAGCAGCGGGCTGAGCAGGAAGACCAACCCGAACAACAGCCCGTAGCTCCAGGTCTGCCGGGCCTGGGACATCGCGACGACGAGGCCGACCATGGCCCACGAGGCGAACACGATGACGGTCGTCGGCCGGACCCGGCTGAAGATCATCGGAGCGGCCAGCGCGCCGCTCAGGCCACCGACGCTGGCGATGGTGAGGATCAGGCCGATCGACGCCGCGGGGGCACCCTGCCGACCAGCGGTCAGGATGGCGTAGTAGACGAGGGCGCCGAAGGTGAAGTTGATGCCGGCCGCCCAGATCGTGACGAACCGCAGGAACGGCTGCCGCCACACGAAGCGCAGCCCGACGCGCAGGTCGGTGCGGAACGAGGTGCGCTCGGCGCGTTCGGGTGTCAGGTCGGTCCGGATGGTGGCGACGAGAGCTGCCGCGAGCAGGTAGGACAGCACGTCCGCCAGGAACGGCAGCCAGCGGGCGAGCTGGTAGAGCACCCCGCCCAACAACGGGCCGGTGAGCCGGGCGGCGTGGTTGCGGGCCTCCAACCGCGACAGTGCCTTCTGGTCGTCGGCCGGCAGCAGGCGGCGGATGGCACCGGAGCCGGCCGCCTCGTAGCCGCTCTGCGCGATCCCCTCGACGAACGCTGCGGCGGCCAGCAGGCCGAGGGTCGCCACGTCGGCCACCAGTACGAAGAAGATCGTCGACATCGCGGCGGCGGCGACCAGCAGCGAGCTGACCATCATGCGTTTACGCGGCAGCCGGTCGGCCAGCACCCCCGCCACCGGAGCGGCGACGAGCCGCCCGGCGAGGGCGAGGGCGCCGACCAGTCCGGCCGCCGCCGGTGAGCCGGTCACGGCCAGGGTGACCAGGGGAAGAACGATCCCGGACGCCTGCGACCCGAGTTGGTCGATTGCGCCGGCGATCCAGTAGAGGCGGAAATCACGGCCCCGGTGGGGGCTATTTGCGGGTTTTGTTTCCTGGCTGGGGGCAGCCGTCATTGCCCTGGCCGCATTGTGCTCATGATTTTCCCAAATATCGGTGCGAGGTTTTTCGGTACGAGTTCGCGCGATCCGGGGCTGAATTCCTTTACCCCAATGTGGAGTGGGGTGCGTATGAGGTTAACAATGCCGTGTGCCGAACGCAAGGATTCAAATACGTCTAGTTGTTCGGTGGTTATTGGGTTGTGGGGATGATGAGAGGCTTGTACGTCTCTGTTCGGATAATCCGCGCTACGCGCCGAACCTCCGAACAGTGCCCGGAGTCGACCGTTTCATTGACGACAATCTCCGCTGAATTCGTGATTTTCGACGGCGTCGCCGCAGTGGCGTCGACCGCCCGCGGTGGTCCGGCCCCCGACGCCCGAACGCCTGACGCGCCACCGCGCCCGCCTGCCCGGTGGACGACGAACGGCCGGGCCGGTGGACGACGAACGGCCGGGCCGGCGTGCTGGACGCACGCCGACCCGGCCGCCGGGTCGATCGACGGTTGCGGAGCCTGCCCCGCCGACCGACCCTCCTCCGCCAGCCCTCGTCGACCGGGGACCGGGTCCGTCAGCCGAGGACCACGCCCGTGGCGCTGACGCCGAACATCCCGGAGTTGATGTCCTCGTAGTACATCCGCCAGGCGCACTTGCGGTTGGCGGGAACGTAGCCGGTGCACGCCGTCAGCGTGTTGACGTCGTCGATGGCGGTGTTGGTGCCGGTGGCCCAGACCTGGAGGGTGTTCGCCGCGTTGACGATCTCCACCGGGCCGCCGCTGTCGCCCTGGCCGACCGCGTTGGTACGGGTGGTGCTCTCCGCCTGCACCTGGCCGCAGACCGTGGCGAAGTCACGTACGTTGATGCACAGGTCGCGGGCCTTGACCTGGATCGAGCAGCGGGTCCCCGAGTACGCCCCGGAGGTGCAGACGAAGTTGCCGACCTGGCTGGCCTGCGCGCCGATCACCTGGTTGCTGAACTCGCTGACCACCGCGCCGTTGGCGTCGGTGCTGTTGTTGAAGACCCGGCCGCCCGCGCTGGTGGTCAGCAGCAGGGTGTCGGTGCCGGTGTTGCGGATGCCGACCGCGCCGATCGTCTGACCGGTCGGGTCGGCCGCGACGACGTTGATGTTGGCGCAGTGCGCGGCGGTGAGCAGCCGCGCGACGCCGTTGCGGAACACGCCGAAGCCGGTCGAGCAGCCGCCACCGGTGGCGGTGTTGCGCCATGCGCCGCCGCCCCACCACGGGGCGGTGTCGTCCCACCGGGTGGCGGGCGTGGCGGAGACCCCGGTCTGCACGGTCACCGGGACGCCGGCCATGCTGGCCGCGCCGAGCAGGCCGCTCTGCGTACCGACGAGGAGGCCGGCGCCGTCGGCGCGCGGGCCGACCGTGGTGATCTTGTTGCCGGCCGAGCGGCGCAGCTTGGCCGCCGCGACGTCCAGCTCCCGTCGGGTGTACGCGGCGGGCAGCACCTCGGTCGGCACGGTGGCCCGGCTGGTCGCCACCAGGCTGGCCGGTGCCTCGCCCTTCCAGAAGACCTGCAGCTTACGGGCGGTGGGGTCGGCGACCACACCGGCGAAACCGGACTTGGCGTCACGCTGCGCGATCTTCGTGATTCGGGCGGCAGCGGTGTTCATCCGCTGCTGCAACGTGAGCAGCTCCTTCCAGGAGGCGAAGCCCCCGGGCACCGGCGTGCTGTCGACGAACGATCCGGTGGTGGCCGCCTTGCCGCCCGGCGCGGCGGGAGCGGGTGCGGCGGTGGCCGGCGCGGTGGCCACCCCCGCGACGAGGATCGTGACGCCGAATGCGGCGACGGCGACGCGACGCAGCATCCCTGCCGACCGCAGCACGGTCGGGTGTGGACGAGTCATGAAGTGTTCCTTCCCCAGAGTGGTGCGGGCACCAGCCCGCCCTGGGGACATTGGCAGGTGTCGAGGGTGTCCGGCGGTCCATCCTGGACACCGTTGGACACCCCCGGACAGCGTCGGACGGAGGCCCCCGGACCGGTCGCACGCCGATGGTGGGCGGGGCACATCCCATCAGGCGAAACCAGCGCGACATGGAACTGTCATACATCGGCGGTGACCTACCGGCATCGGGTGACCGGTTCTACCCTGCCGGTGTCGGCATTCCGGGGCGACGGGATGACGGGGGTGGAGGGCGCATGTCCGACCAACGGGTACCTTCGGGCGCGCGACAGGGGGGCACCGGGACGAACCGTCCCGCAGCGGCGGTGACCCACCTGGATGCCGGGGCGCAGACCGTGCAGGAGCTGGCCGGGCTGCTGCGCCAGCTGCGCCGCCGGGAGGCCCGGCAGCAGGGTGAGACCCCACTGACCTACCGCCAACTGGCGGCGAAGACCGGCTGGTCGAGGGGGGTGATCGGGGAGTACTTCGCCGGCAACATCCTGCCCCCACCGGAGCGCTTCGACACGCTGATCCGGTTGCTCGGGGCCAGCCCCGCCGAGCAGGGGGCGCTGGCCACCGCGCGGGACCGGGTCGAGGAACGCCGGCGGAACACCAACCCGGAACACCCGCCCGCCGGCCGGGCCGGCCGCGCGACCGTCCGGGCCAGAGCCGGCGGCACCCGGGCCGGCACACCGGCGGCGCGGCTTCCGGTGCCCCGGCAACTGCCCCCGGCGCTGCCCGGTTTCGTCGGGCGGGCCGCGCAGCTCGCCCAGCTCGACGCCGGTTGCGCCGGCCACGGCACGCCCGGCTGCGCCGAGTCGACCACCACGATGACCCTGTCGGGCACGGCCGGGGTCGGCAAGACGACGTTGGCGTTGCACTGGGCCCACCGGGTCGCCGACCGCTTCCCGGACGGCCAGCTCTACGTCGACCTGCGTGGCTTCGACGCCACCGGGGCGGTGGTGACGGCCGCCGAGGCGGTCCGGGGATTCCTGGAGGCCCTCGAGGTGCCGCCCGAGCGCATCCCCACCCACCTGCCCGCGCAGGTGGGCCTCTACCGCAGTCTGCTCTCCGGCCGGCGGATGCTGGTGCTGCTGGACAACGCCCGCGACGTCGAGCAGGTCCGGCCGCTGTTGGCCGGCGGCCCGAGCTGCCTGTTCCTGGTCACCAGTCGCAACCGGCTGGCCGGGCTGATCGCCACCGAGGGGGCCCGGCAGATCGCCGTCGACCTGCTCAGCACCGCCGAGGCCTGGCAACTGCTGGCCCGCCGGCTCGGCGCGGCCCGGTTGACGGGCGAACCACAGGCGGTGGAGGAAATGATCGAGCGGTGCGTACGGCTGCCGTTGGCGTTGGCCGTGCTCGCCGCGCGCGGGGCGGCGCACCCCGCGTTCCCCCTGTCCACCATCGTCACCGAGCTGCGGGAGGCGCCCCGCCTGCTGGACTCCTTCGACGGCGGGGACACCGGCACCGACGTGCAGTCGGTCTTCTCCTGGTCCTACCGGAACCTGACCCCACCGGCGGCGCGACTGTTCCGGCTGCTCGGCTCGCACCCGGGGCCGGACGTCGGGATCGCCGCAGCGGCCAGCCTGGCCGGACTGCCCCGCAGCCAGGTGTCCCGGCTGCTGGCCGAGTTGGCCCACGCCCACCTGGTCACCGAACACGCGCCCGGCCGGTTCACCGCGCACGACCTGCTGCGGGCGTACGCGGGCGAGTTGGCCGAGAGCCTCGACCCCGCCGAGGAGCGGCAGGCCGCGGTCCGGCGAGGACTGGACCACTACCTGCACACCGCGCACACGGCGGCGCTGCTGCTGCAACCCGGTCGGGACCCGGTGGTGCTGGCGACCGCCCTGCCCGGGGTGACGCCCGAGGAGTTGACCGACCACGCTGCGGCCCTGGCCTGGTTCACCACCGAGTACCCGGTGCTGTTGGCGGCGGTCTCGCACGCGCGGCGTACCGGGTTCGACGGCCATGCCTGGCAACTGGCCTGGACCCTGGTGGATTTCCTCCAGCGCCGGGGGAACTGGCTGGACCTGGCCGCCGCCCAGCAGGCCGCCCTGGCCGGGGCGCAACGGGCGGGGGACCGGGCGGGGCAGGCGAACGCCCACCGTGACCTGGCCCGGGTGCTCTACCGGTTGGGTCGGCTGGACGAGGCGGTCGCGCACTACCGGGAGGCGCTGACCCTGTTCGCCGCGTTGGGCGACCACACCGGGCAGGCGCGCACCCACCGGGCGTTCGGCGCGATGTTCGACGGGCTCGGCCGGTACGCCGAGGCGTTGGAGCACGGGCAGCGGGCGCTGGCGCTCTACCGGGCCGCCGGGCACCTGGCCGGGGAGGCCAGCGCCCGCAACGGGGTCGGCTGGGCGCACGCCCAACTCGGCCAGTACGGGCCGGCGCTGGAGCACTGCTCCCAGGCGTTGGCCCTGCTACGCCCGACCGGCGACCGGCACGGCGAGGCGAACACCTGGGACAGCCTGGGCTTCATCCACGACCGGCTGGGCCAGCACCGGCGGGCGATCCGTTGCTACGGCCTGGCGCTGGCGCTCTACCGGCGCATCGGTGACCGGTACGACGAGGCCGACACCCTGACCCGGCTCGGTGCGACCCGGCAGGCGGCGGGGGACGTACCCGGTGCCCTGCGGACCTGGCGGCGGGCGCTGGACATCTTCGACGACCTCGGCCACCCGGACGCCGCCCGCGTCCGTGACCTGCTGACCCGGGTCACCGCCGGGACAGGTGCGGGCGGGACTCCTGGCCCGGGCGTGGAGGGGAGTGGTTGATCGGTGCTGTGCCCGACAGGCCGGCCGGGGTCAGGCTCACGAAACTCTTGATCCCACCCCGGTGCGGCGGCCCGCCCGGCGCGACGCCCGCCGGGGTGCGGGCGGCCTGATGCCCCGACGGCAGGTCGTACGGGTGTCAGAACAGGGTGAGCGGTCCGGTCGGGATCGGCTCGGGCAGCGCCGCCAGCGCGGGCACCCGGGCCCGTACCTCGTCGTGGAACCGGCGGGCGAGCAGGGGTGCGTCGGCATTGTCCGGGGTGTGCACGAACATGGTCGGTGACCGGCCCTCCCGCAACCAGCCGGTGGCGATCTCGACCCAGCGCTGCCAGCCCTGCACCGTCTCCGACTCGGCGTCGCGGCCGAGGTACCTGATGATCGGCCGGTCGGTCAGCGCCGCCGTCCGCAACGGCAGGCGGGGTTTCTTCGTCCACGCCTCCCGCTCCGCGTCACTGGTCGGCGGAGTACGGAAGAACGCGGTGGTGTCGAAGGGGACCCACTCGGCCGAGGCGTCGGCGAGCACCCCTTCCAGCAGTCGCGTCGCGCCGGGCTCCCGGAAGAAGGCGGGGTGCCGGACCTCCACGGCGTACCGGTGTTCGGTAGGCAGCCGACGGAGGAAGTCGGCGAGCACGGGGACGTCCGTCGGCGCGAACGACCCCGGCAGTTGGATCCACAGGGCGTGCGCCCGGCTGCCGAGCGGCGCGATCGCGTCGAAGTAGGTCCGCAGCGGCGCGTCGGCGTCGACGAGCCGGCGTTCGTGGGTGACGGCCTTCGGCAGTTTGAGGACGAACCGGAAGTCGGGCCCGGTCTGCCGGGCCCAGGACTCCACGGTCTCCCGGGTCGGGGTGGCGTAGAACGTGGTGTTCCCCTCGACCGCGTCGCACCAGCCGGCGTAGTGCCGCAGCCGTTCCTGGGCCGCAAGCGGGTGGGCGATCAGCCGCCCCTGCCACGACCGGTGGGTCCACATCGCGCAGCCGACGTGCAACCGCATGATCCCGATCCTCTCCCGCAGCGCCGTCCGATCCGGTCCGTGGGCGCACGGTATCGGAGCGCTGGCGACCCGCGTCGGGCGGACCGGTACCGGAACTGCCGGGCGACGGGTGCCCTGCTGGAAGACGGGTGCGGCGGCCCGCCCGGGTCGGGTGGGCCGCCGCGCCGGTGGATCAGGTGATCGAGGCGAGGAGGAAAGTGGCGGAGCAGCTGACCGCGCCGTTGTTGGTGTAGTAGGCGAGGTACTGCCGCTGGACGGTGCCGTCGGAGTTCACCACCTGCTGGTAGTAGCTGCTGGTGACGCCGAACTGGCAGGTGCTGGTGGACACGGCGGGGTTGAGGCCGGGCAGGTAGACCAGCGTCGTCGGGTTGGCGTTGTACCACACCGATCCGCTGCTGGCCGACGGTGCGAGCGTGCCGGTGGACCAGGTGGTCGAGGTCGACGTGTTGCCCAGCAGCGCGGTGCCGGCGCAGGTGATGGAGCCGACGTTCTTGACGGTGAAGTAGAACTTGCGCTCACCGTTGGTCTGCCGGGCGTACCAGGAGCTGGTCACCTCCAACTGGCAGGGGGTCGCGCTGGTGGCGCCGCTGGGCGCCACCCCGGGCAGGAACGCCATGTTGGCCGGGTTGTTGTTCCAGACCGAGGTGACCGAGCCGCCGGGGGAGATGCCGCCGAGAGCCCAGCTGGCCCCGGAGTTCAGCGAGCTGAGCATGACCTGGGTGCCGCAGGCGATCGCGCCGGTGTTGCGGATGGTCCAGTTGAACCGGCGCTCACCACTGTAGAGCTGGGTGTACCAGCTCCGGGTCACCTGGAACTGGCACGGCTGGGTGGTGCTGGCCCCGGTGGGGGAGAGCCCGACCTGGTAGACGGCGCCGGCCGGGTTGTTGTTCCACTGCCAGTTCTGGGTGGCGCCCGCGGCGAGGGTGCCCGAGTACCAGGAGGCGACGAGGGTGGTCTTGGCGGCGCGGTCGGGGGCCGACCGGGCGGCGTCGGGGGCGGCCGATGCGGCGGTCGCGCCGAGGGCTGTGGTGAGGAGCAGCGCTGTGGTGGTGAGCGCGGCGAGGCGTTTCATCGTTCCGAGCATGAGGGGACGGAACCTCCTCCGGTCTACAGAGACCGATATCGATTAGTGGCCCCACTGATGTTGCGGTACGGGTCCACAGGATCACCGTGAGTGTCGGGATTTACTCACCGCGAAGTTCATCGTCAACCCGTGGTTGACGATTGAGGGCGCGTCAACCTATGGTTGACGCATGACGGAACCCACTCAACTCCCGCACCCTGTCCGCCTCGACGAGCTGATCCAGGCCATCAAGCAGGCCCGTCCCGCCGCCCTCGACCAGCTCAGCGACGCGGTGCTCGTCGCCGACCACCTCGGCGACCTCGCCGACCACCTGATCGGCCACTTCGTCGACCAGGCCCGCCGCTCCGGTGCCTCCTGGACCGAGATCGGCAACAGCATGGGGGTGAGCAAGCAGGCTGCCCAGAAGCGTTCCGCCACGAAGGCCGACGCGGCGGCGGCCCTGGACCCCAACGCGGGTTTCAGCCGGTTCACCCCGCGCGCCCGCAACGTGGTGATCGCCTCGCAGGAGGAGGCCCGGGGCGCCGGCAACGCCGAGATCCGACCGGAACACCTGGTGCTCGGCCTGCTCGCCGAACCGGACGGCCTCGCCGCCAAGGCCCTGCTCGCCGAGGGGTTGAGCCCGGCGGCCGTCCGGGAGGCGGTCGCGGCGACACTGCCCGCCCCGACCGACCAGGTCCCCGACCTGATCCCGTACGACGGGCAGGGCAAGAAAGCCCTCGAACTCACCTTCCGGGAGGCGTTGCGGCTCGGGCACAACTACATCGGCACCGAGCACGTCCTGCTGGCCCTGTTGGAGCTGGAGGACGGTGCGGGCGTGCTGTCCGGCCTGGGCCTGACCAAGAACGGGGTCGAGGCACGGGTGGCCGCCGCGCTCTCCGGGCGGTAGCGCACCCCCGTCGGCGGCCGGGACGACGCACACCGGCCCGGCGGGACCGGGCGGTCCCACCGACGGCCGGGCGCGGGACCGGGATGCCCGGCCACCGGTGAGTCAGTCGGTGGCCGGGAAGCCGTAACGCAGGGCGTGCTCCGGGTCGGCCGGGTCGATCTGCCGGACCCCGGCGTCGGCGAGTCGCTTGTTGACCTCGTCGAGCTGCTCGCGCACCAGCCGGGCCTCCTCCTCGGTGACCCGGCCCCGGTGCGGCCTCCCGGCGTGGTCGAGGGTGCCGTAGTCGATCTTCTCGGTGCTCTTGCGGGCCTTCGGCGGACGGACCCGCTCCGCCGTCCGCAACAGCTGCGCCATCGGCGTGTCCGTCGCCATCGCGTCGAACTCGCTCGCGGTCAGCACCACCCGGCGCGGCTCCCCGCCCGCGTGCAGGTCGTGGATCTCGACCACCGCCACGTCGAGCGCGGCGTCGTCGATGCCCTCCACCTCGGTCACGGTGGCGTCCAACTGCACGGGCCCGGCCACCAGGTCGGGATGCTCCAGCACGACGACCCGGACCACCTCGTCGTCGGGACGCAGCACGGTGCCGCTGAAGTCGGAGACGTGGATCGTCTTCTTGCCCATGCGCTGCGCTTCTCCTGTCGCTGGCCGGAATCGACCACAAGACGCTACCCGACAGGTGTGCGAACGCCCCGGCCGGACACCCCGGTAGGGGCGCCGGTCCGCATCTCAGTGGGCGGTGAGACCGCGTCGGGCGGAGGAGCCGGCGGGGAGGGTGTCGAGTTCGCTCCAGGAGAGTCGTCCCTCGACGCCGCGACCGCACCGGATCTCCCGGTACCGCGGTTGGGCGGGGAAGAGGCCGGTGGCCTCCGCCGTACCCCAGAAACACACGCCGTGCTGCTGGTATCGGTCATTCGGCTGCATGGGCATGACCATTACCGTCCCAAAGAAAGGTGTACATGTATGGAAATAGATATGACGCATCGTCGATGGACCGGGTTCCGGTGAGGCAGGTCACGGTCCATTCCTCTGCTACCCGCGCACCGCCATCGGCAACCGGACCGCCGTCGGTGGCGGTGCGGCGTACCGTGGATCATGGGATGGCCACCGGGTGAGAGGGGCGGGCGGTGCTGGAGCGGCGGTTGTACCTGCACCTGGCGACCTGGCTCGGGCAGTGGCCGGCCGGCCCCGGTCTGCACGTGGTCGGCTCCTGGCGGCGCACCCGCCCGGCCTGGGACGGCCGTCTCCGCCCGGCGATCGCCGTCCGGGTCGCCGGCAGCACGGTGCTCTCCGTGCCGCCGCGACGGGTCGAAGCCGTCCGGGCGCTCGCCGCGAGGTCACGATCCGCGCTGCACGAGGCCCTGCCGGCCATGGTCGGGCAGCCCGGCTGGGTGGTCCACGACGACGTGTTCCGGTGGTGTCTCACCCCGCCGGCGCTGCCCGACGTCGGCGGGTGGACCGCTCCCACCGATCCGGCCCTGCCGCCCTGGCTGCACCTGTTCGACTCCGACGTGCTCGTGGTCCGCGACGACGACGGCGGCTACCTGGCTGGTGTCGGGATCAAACGCCACGACGCGTACGGGCACGAACTGGCGGTCGGCACGGTCCCGGCGGCGCGCGGCCGGGGGCTGGCCCGCAGACTCGTCGCGCAGGCCGCCCGGCGGGTGCTCGACGAGGGTGCGGTGCCGACCTACCGCCACGACCCCGCGAACCTCGGTTCCGCCCGGGTCGCCGAGGCGGCCGGTTTCCCCGACCGGGGCTGGTCGTCGTGCGGCGTCTACCCGCCCTGACCGGCGTCCGGTGGCGGTACGGGTGGCGTCCAGCCCGAGATGGGCACCCGGTCGCTCGCCGGCCAGGTCGGTCGGATGGCGCGCGGACCGTGGATCCCGGGCCGGATCCACGGTCCGCAAACCGCCCCAGGCCCCGCCGTGACCGGCGCCGCCGGCCGACCTACGGCGCTGGTTACGCTATGTGCTCGTTGGCGTGCCGGGCAAGGGGTGCCCGGCGCGTTGACATTGTCCGGTAGTGGACTTGAGCTGCCCAGACAGGTGGCCGGCATCCCGGCGCGCTCCGGTGACGCACCGTGCTGTGCAGGCGGCCGGAGATGCTCCGGCGGCTGCCCGGCCGAACGATGTCAGGGGCCACCGGTATGGTCGGCCGTCGCGGCGAGGGTCGGCGCGCGGTCAGCGGTGGCCGGCGAAGCGGAAATGGACGGGTATGCAGCTGCCGACGCCGGGCGAGGAGTCCGGCCGGGTGGTGCTGGCACCGGAGGGTGACCTGGACATCGCCACCGTTCCCGGGCTGGAACACGCTCTCGACGAGGCGCTCGGCCGGGCCGGCCTGTTGGAGATCGTCGTCGACCTCGCCGCCGTCACCTTCCTCGACTCCACGGCGGTGGCCGCACTGCTGCGCGGGGCGGCCGAGGCGGTCGGCCGGGGAGCCACCCTGCGGCTGGTCGACCCGCAACCGGTGGTGTCCCGGGTGCTGCGGATCACCGCGGTCGGGCGGCTGCTCGGCCTCCCCGACGACCACGGCGACCGGCCCCCCGGCGTCGCCGACCCGGCCCCCTGGCGTCGCTGACCGACCTCCCCGGGCGACCACGGCAACTGTCCCCGCCGGGCCCCCGGGTGTCGTCGGCCGGCTGCCGGTGGGGGACCGGCGGGTGAGCACCGGTCCGTGAAGTGCCCCGGCGCGGACGGCGGCCGTGACCCGGCGTCGTCGGCCGGCCCCGGCGTCGCCGGTCGGGCCGGGCCCGGCAGGCAGGTCCTGACTCAGTCGGTCAGGCCGAGCACCTCCGCCGCCGCGCGACCGTTGGCATGACTCGCGCCGTAGGTGGTGACGAAGGCCCGCACCCCGCTCGGTCGCCACCGCCCCGGCCAGCCCATCTCCAGCACCGTCAGCGCGTGTGTCGCGGCCAGCGACCCGACGAGGGCCGGCCCGCCGGGCAACCGGTGCAGGTGCCGGCCGACCAGTACGATCGGCCGCCCGGCGGCGAGACGCCGCAACGCTGCCGGATCCGCCTCGGCGGCAACCACCCGGACCTGCTCGACCCGGGACAGGTGAGGGCCCAGCCCCCAGGGCACCCGCCCCTCGGCGATGGTGGCGGCGGCGTACACCTGCACCACGAGGGGCCGTTCCCCCCGGGGCAGCTCGCCCTCCACCCGGACGGCCCGGCGGGCAGCCCGGTAACCGATGCCGGGCGGGCCTGACCCGGGCGTGCGGTCAGCGCCGGCCGGGAGGGGGCGGGGTTGGCTTGCGACCCGGGTCCAGGCGGCGAGCGCGGCGACCCGGCCGGCGGCCTGTTCCACCCGGGCCCGGTCCAGCCGGCCGTCGCCGATCGCTCCGACGATCTCGGCCACCACCCGCTCGACCAGCGCGGCGTCCACCCGCGCGCCCACGCAGAGCAGGTCCGCCCCGGCGGCCAGCGCCCGTACGGCGGCGGGGCCGACCCCACCGGCGGCGACGGCCGCGCCCTTCATCTCCAACGCGTCGGTGATCACCGTGCCGGTGAAGCCGAGTTCGCCGCGCAGCAGGTCGACCAGGACGGCCCGACTGAAGGTGGCCGGCCCGTCCCCGGTCAGCGCCGGCACCCGGATGTGCGCCGTCATGACCGCCTGTACGCCCGCGTCGACCGCCGCAGCGAAGGGCGGCAGGTCCCGGGCCCGCAGCAGCGCCGTGTCGGCGTCCACCGTGGGCAGCTCGTGGTGCGAATCGGCGACGGTCGCGCCGTGGCCCGGGAAGTGCTTGGCGCAGGCCGCCACCCCGACCGACTGGAGACCCGCCACGGCAGCTGCCGTGTGGGCGGCGACCCGCCCCGGGTCGGCCCCGAACGAACGGGTGCCGATCACCGGGTTCTCGTCGGCGGTGTTCACGTCCACCGTGGGGGCCAGGTCGACGGTGACGCCGACGGCGGCGAGTTCGCCGCCGATGGCCGCATAGATCCGCCGGGTGAGTGTGGTGTCGTCGACCACGCCGAGCGCCGCGTTGCCCGGGTACGGGCTGCCGGTGGCGTGGGCGAGCCGGGTGACGTCACCACCCTCCTCGTCGATGGCGACCAGCACGTCCGACCGGGCGGTACGCAGCGCGGCGGTGCTCGCCGCCAGCTGGGCCGGGTCGTGCACGTTGGTGCCGAAGAGGGTGTGCCCGGCCAGTCCCTCGGCGACCAGGTCGACCGCCCAGTCCGGTGGCACCGGCCCCGGGTAGGCGGCCAGCAGTGTGCCCAGCGCCAGCCGGCGCAGCCCCGGATCCCCCACCTGAATCTCCTTTCCGCCGGTGTGTGCCGTACGGCTGCCCGGATGTCCCGGGTTTGCGGCCCTGTGCCGCCGGATGGCACGAGTGTCGGCGCGGCCGGCCGGGTCGTCCGAGTTTCCCGGCGTGGGTCGGCCGATACGCTACGGACATCCCTGACCAGCGCGATTCGTTAGCAGAGTTTACGAAAAACAGAGGACGTGGCATGAGTGCGACCCGGCTGCCCGGCACCCCCCGACTGTTGCGGGCGCTCAACGACCGTGCGGCGCTGGAACTCCTGCTCGAACGCGGCCCGCTCACCCGGGCCCGCCTCGGTGAGCTGACCGGCCTGTCCAAGGTCACCGCCTCGCAGCTGGTCGAGCGGCTGGAGGAGCGGGGTCTGGTCGCCCGGGTCGGCGAGCAGGCCGGTGGGCGGGGGCCGAACGCGCAGCTCTACGCCGTCCGACCGGGCAGCGCGTACGTGGTCGGGGTGGACGTGGGGGCGGAGCGGGTGGTGGCCGCCTGCGCGGACATCACCGGTGCGGTGGTCAGCCAGGTCGAACAGTCCACCCGGGACACCGACGACCCGGTCGGCGTGGTGCACACCGCGGTGGTGCAGGCGGCCAGCCGGGCCGGCGCGCACCTGGACAACGTACGGCGGGTGGTGCTCGGCACCCCGGGTCTGGTCGACCCGACCACCGGCGACATCACCTTCGCCTTCAACCTGCCCCGCTGGCACCGGGGGCTGCTCGCCGCGCTGCGGGAGGACCTGCACACCCCGGTCGTGTTCGAGAACGACGTCAACCTGGCCGCCGTCGCGGAGGCGCAGTCCGGGGCGGCGCAGGGGATGACGGATTTCGTGCTGGTCTGGGTGGGTGCCGGCGTCGGCCTGGCGATCATGCTGGGTGGCCGGCTGCACCACGGCAGCAGCGGCGCGGCCGGCGAGATCGGTTACCTGCCGGTGCCGGGGGTGCCGATCCCCCGGGACGTCTCGCGCCGGGCCAAGCCGGCGTTCCAGCAGCTCGCCGGGGCGGACGCGGTCCGGGCGGTGGCCCGTGAGCACGGCGTCGACGCGCCCGACGCGGCCGACGCGGTGCGCGCCGCCATCGCCGCCGGCACCGCCGGTGGCCCGCTCCTCGACGAACTCGCCCGCCGGCTCGCCCTCGGCGTGGCCAGCACCTGCGTGGTGCTGGACCCGCCGCTGGTGGTGCTGGCCGGTGAGGTCGGGCAGGCCGGTGGCGCGGCGCTGGCCGAGCGGGTGCAGCACGAGGTGGCGGCGATCACCCTGGTCCGGCCCCGGGTGGTGCCGACCGGGCTGACCGAGGAGCCGATCCTGCGGGGGGCGCTGCGCACCGCGCTGGACGCCGTCCGGGACGAGGTGTTCGGGTCGACCGTCGGGTGACCGCCCACCCCGCCCGCTCGCCATCATGAAGGAATACTTCACTAGCTCGTCGTACTCGGCAAAATGTTGTCGGGTGTGGCGCGGTGGGCCGTCGACTAGAGCAGGTCGCGGCGGCGGAAGGCGGCGAACGCGGACCCGGTGACCGCACCGGTCAGCGCCAACAGCACCAGCAGCGCCGGTCCCCAGGTGATCACGTAGGTGCCGCCGTCGCAGACGCCGCTGCCCGGCGGACAACCCCGGTCGTCCCAGAGCTCCAACCGACCGGACAACCACGCGCCCAGGTAGTTGGAGAGCATCAACAGGTCCGCCCGGGCCACGTCGAGGATCTGCAGCACCAGCCGGGCGCCCAGCTCCCAGACCACGGCGTACGCGGCGACCGCGCCGAGCGCCGCCGAGGTGTGCCGGCCCAACGTGGCGATCCCGAAGCCGAGCACCGTCGTCAGCAGCACCAGCACCAGACCCCGCCCGTAGATGGCGCCGAGCTGCCCCCAGAACTCCCCGCCCAGCGGGCCCGGCACACCGGCCGTCTGCCCGATCGTCCAGAAGGTGCCCAGGTAGAGCGCCGACGCCAGCACCGACAGCGCGGCCACCACCCCGACCAGGGTGCCCAACTTCGTGCCGAGCACGGTGAGTCGACCCGGCCGCCACAGCAGCAGGTTGACCACCCCGCCGGAGTTCAGGTCGGCCCCGATGTACGACGCGCCCACCAGGAAGCCGAACAGCACCAGGAACGCGATCAGGAAGTAGAGCAGCCCCCGCGCCTCCTCGGAGAAGACGAAGACCGAGGTGAGGTAGTCGGTGGCCAGCGGCAGCCGCTCCATCCGCGCCGGGTCCAGCTCCCCGCAGTCGGCCGGCACGTACCCGGCGTCCTCCATGATCGGGATCTCGCCCGCCCTGATCCGCAGGCAGCGGGTGTGGTCCGCCTCCATCGCGGCCACCGCCTGCGCGGCCTGCGTCTGCGCGGCGTACATCTCCTGCGTCGTCGGCCGGTGCGAGCCGAGCAGGGTGGTCGCGGTGGTCACCGTGAAGGCCACCGCGAGCAGCAGCACCATCAGTTGGACGAAGCGTCGGGCGGCCAACCGCTCCACCTCGGCACGGACCAGGTTCACGCGTCCACCCTCCGACCTTCGGTCCGGTCAAGTTCGATCAGCGGCTCAGCGGCGGCGCCGGTGTCAGCGGGGAGGGCGTCGTCCGCAGCGGTGCCGTCCGACTGCCGGGGTGGGGTCGCCCCGGCGGTGAGTTCGAGGAAGACACTCTCCAGGTCCGGCCGGATCGGGGTCAGTTCGCGGACCCACAGGCCCTGGCCGCCGAGGGTGCTGCTGATCAGTTCCGACTCCGGTGCGCCCCCGACCACCAGCACGTCGTCTGGGTGGACGGTGACCGTCAGCCCGACCATCCGCAGCAGCTCCGCGCCCCGCTCCGGCTCGGCCACCCGGACCCGCCACTCGTGCGGGTCGTGCCCGGCCAGCACGTCGTCCACCCGACCGGCGGCCACCCGACGCCCCCGCGCGATGATCGTGACGTGGTCGCAGATCAGCTGGATCTCGGCGAGCAGGTGGCTCGACACCAGCACGGTCACCCCGGCCTCGGCGAGGGTGCGCATCAGCTCGCGCATCTCCCGCATACCGGCCGGGTCCAGGCCGTTCGCCGGCTCGTCCAGGATCAGCAGCTCCGGGTTCTTCAGCAACGCCGACGCGACGGCGAGACGCTGCTTCATGCCCAGCGAATAGCCCTTCACCCGGTCCTCGCCCCGGTCCCGCAGACCCACCTGGTCGAGCACCTCGTCCACCCGCGACGTCGGCACACCCCCGGCGACCGCCAGCAACCGCAACGTACGGTGCCCGGTGAAGTTGCCGAAGAACTGCGGGCTCTCCACGATCGCGCCGACCCGCCCGGCGACCCGACCCAACTGCTCCGGGGCCGACGCGCCCAGTACCCGCAGCTCACCGGCATCGGCGTTGACCAGCCCCAGCAGGGCGCGCAGCGTGGTGGTCTTGCCGGAGCCGTTGGGGCCGAGGAAGCCGTGCACCTGGCCCGCCTCGACGACCATGTCGAAACCGTCCACCGCCACCCGGCTGCCCCGGCGCAGGGTACGGAACGTCTTGCGCAGACCGGCTATCTCGATGACCGCGCTCATCCGCACCGCTCCTCGTCGCTCACGGGCATGGGCCGTCCTCCGGGTGTGGTGACCAATGACACGGTGCCCCACCCTATGGCCGGGCCACCGCCCGTGGGGGGCGGTCTCGGGCTGCGTGGTTGGATGGAGCGGTGACTGCTGACCCGTTCCCCGCCGCAGCCGCCCCCTCGCCCGTGGACGCGGATGTGGTGGTCAGCCTGGACGGCGTCGCCGTCCGGCGATCCGGCACCGCCCTGCTGCACGACGTCGACTGGCAGGTCGAGCTGGACGAACGCTGGGTGGTGCTCGGCCCCAACGGCGCCGGCAAGACCACCCTGCTCAACCTCGCCTGCGGTCGGCTGCACCCGAGCGCGGGTGTGGCGCACGTGCTCGGCGAGCGGATCGGTCGTACCGACCTCACCGAGCTGCGGACCCGGATCGGGTTGACCACCGCCGCGGTGGCCGAGCGGATTCCCACCGAGGAACGGGTCAGCGACGTCGTGGTCACCGCCGCCTGGTCGGTGGTCGGCCGCTGGCGGGAGAGCTACGACCCGGCCGACGAGGCCCGCGCCCGTGCCCTGCTCGGGCAGCTCGGCGTCGGGCACCTGGCGGACCGGACGTACGGCACCCTCTCCGAGGGCGAGCGCAAGCGGGTGCAGATCGCCCGCGCCCTGATGACCGATCCGGAGCTGCTGCTGCTCGACGAACCGACCGCCGGGCTCGACCTGGGTGGGCGCGAGGACCTGGTCGGCCGGCTCGCCGAGCTGGCGTACGACCCGGACGCCCCGGCGATGGTGCTGGTCACCCACCACGTCGAGGAGATCCCGCCCGGCTTCACCCACGCGTTGCTGCTGCGTGACGGCGCGGTGGTCGCCCAGGGACTGCTCGCCGACACGCTGACCGGCGACAACCTCAGCAAGACCTTCGGTCTGCCCCTGCTGGTCGAACGCCACGGCCCCCGCTGGACCGCCCGCGCCACCTAACCCCACCCTGCCCCACCCCACCCCACCCCCACTTCGATCATGGAGTTGTGGTGGGGGAAACGCCCTCCCATGCCCCTTTTGCGGCCACCGTAAGTCCATGATCGACGGGATGGGTGGGCGAGGGTGGGGATTTAGACTCGTCGTGGTCGTGTCCGGCGGGGCGGTGGGGAGGGCGTGGTGTCGGTGGGAGGTGGGGTGCGGCAGAGCCGGATCGTCGTGGTGGGCAGCGCGAACATGGACGTGGTCGGGGCCGGACCGAGGCTGCCCCGGCCCGGCGAGACGGTGCTCGGCGACGACTTCGTGATGGTGCCTGGTGGTAAGGGCGCCAACCAGGCCGTCGGCGCCGTCCGGGCCGGGGCCGCCTGCACCTTCCTCGGCGCGCTCGGCTCCGACTCGTTCGGGGTCACCCTGCGGGCCCGGATCACCGCCGCGCAGGTGGACACCAGCCATCTGCGGGTGGTGTACGGGGCGTCCGGGGTGGCGCTGGTCATGGTCAACGCCGCCGGGGAGAACGCCATCCTGGTCACCCCCGGCGCGAACGCCGCCTTCACCGCGCTCACCGACGCCGAGCTGGACGTCGTACGCGGGGCGGACGTGCTGGTCGCCCAGTTGGAGATCCCGGTCGAGACGGTGACCGAGGCGGCGGTGGCCGCCCGTGCCGCCGGTACCCGGGTGATCCTCAACGCCGCGCCGGCCCGGCAGGTGCCCGCCGAGCTCCTCGCCGCGGTGGACCTGTTGGTGGTCAACGAGACCGAGGCGCAGCTGCTCACCGGCCGGGGGCGCGAGGAGCCGGCGGCGCTGCTGGCCCTGGTGCCCAGGGCGGTACTCACCCTCGGCGGCGAGGGCGCCTGGTACGTCGAGCGGGACGGCCGGGCCGTGCACGTGCCACCCGTCGCCGTGGACGTGGTCGACACGACCGCCGCCGGAGACGCGTTCACCGCCGCCCTGGCCGTGGCCTGGGGTGAGGGTCGCGAGGTGGTCGACGCGGTGCGCTGGGCGGCAGCGGCCGGTGCGGCCTGCGTCCGCCGGCTCGGCGCGTCCGTGGCCCTGCCCCGCCGTGCCGAGATCGACGCCCTGTACACCCCGTGACGAGCGGGGCGGGGCCGGCCGGCACGGGAACGTCGGCGTACCGACCGCCCGACCGCGAGCCCGGTCCACCACCCGCCCCGACGGTCGCGTCCCGGCCCGCCCTGTCGCCGACGCCGCGATCGCCCCGACGGTCGCCTCCCGTCGCGGCCCGGCCCGGCGTGTCGCCGACGTCGCGATCGCCCCGACGGTCGCCTCCCGTCCGCCCTGTCGCCGACGTCGCGATCGCCCCGGCCGCCGGACCGACCGCGCGGCCCGGCCCGGCGTCATCCTGCTGACCGGTGGCTCAGCCGGCCGGGTCGTCGCTGAGCCGTTCGCCCCGGCGGCGCAACATGCCGAGGCCGGGGATGCCGGCGACGGCGAGCTTGAGGTCGCGGGTCACGTCGAGCAGGTCGTGCAGGTCCGGGCCGACCCGGTCCAGGGTGGCCAGGATCGGCAGCACGTCCGAGGTCAGGTGCTCCTTGAGCTTGGGCAGCTCGTCGACCAGCCGGATCGCCGCGACCACCTCCTCGTGGCTCAGCTCGGCGACGAACCGGTTCGCCATCGGCGCACCCCGACGCAAGGCCGGCTCGTACGCGGTCAGCAGCTCCGCCGCGACGGTGGCGGCGCCCTCAGCGGTGGCCACCGTGCCGGCGGCCCGACCCGCCACCGCCCCGGCCTCGGCGATCACGGTGCCGGCGGCCCGGGACACCTGTCCGGCCTCGGCCACCAGGCCGGCTGCCGCCCCGGCGACCTGTCCGGCCTCGGCCACCACCACGGCTGCCGCCCCGGAGACCCGTTCGGCCTCGGCCACCACCACGGCCGCCGCCCCGGCGACCTCGGTGGCCTGCACGATGGCCGTGGTGGCCGCCGTGCTGATCACCGCCACCTCACGCACCGCCGTCTCGGCGTCGGTGAGCACCCGGTCGGTCCGGTCCAGGGTCTCCTCGATCCGGTCCACCACCCCGTTGATCCGGGTCAGGAGCGCCTCCACCCCGTCGAGCACGGCGAAGGCACGGGCCGGCACGGCGGCGAACGAGGCGGCCGACCCGACCGCCTGGTCGAGGGCGGCACGGGTGAGGCCGACGACGGCGGTCGGTCGGGGCAGGGAGAGGGCCATGTCCCCCAGTGTGCGTCGGCTCGGCCAGTGCTGCCCGTCGGCACGGTCGGGCCGGGCCGGCCTAGGGACGGGACCAGACCCGGACCAGGGGCGGGAGCAGATCCGGACCGGGGGTGGGATCCCAGCCGGGGCCAGGTCCGGGCCAGGGGTGGGGCCAGGTCCGGACCGGGGTGGGATCCCAGCCAGGGCCAGGTCCGGACCAGCGGCGGGGCCAGATCCGGACCAGGGGCCGGGACGGCGGGACCACGGTGGGACGGGAACGGGGGCGGGGCCAGGGGGTTCGGTCAGGGCCGGGGCGTGGGTGTGGGCCGGCCGGAAAGCGGCCGTCGCGCCGGGCGGTAGGGTGCCGGCATGTCGGTCCGCCCCTGCGGGGTGACGCCGGCCGGTCGTGGTCTGGCGGGCCTCGCGATCCTCGCCGTGCTCGCCGTGTTCGCCGGCGGCTACGGGCTGTCCCGGGCGGACGCCGGGCTGACCACCCGGCAGGTGACCGTCGACGGGGTGCCGTTGACCGAGGTACGGGCCGAAACACCGGGCGGGACGGGGGCCGGGCCGGCGCGGGGACATCGGCCGGGGGTGGTGATCGCCCACGGTTTCGCCGGTTCGGCCCGGCTGATGCGTCCGTTCGCCGACACGCTCGCCCGGCAGGGTGTGGTCGCGTTGCTGGTCGACTTCGCCGGGCACGGCGGTAATCCGGCACCGCTGGTCGGGGCGGGGCGCGACGACGTCGACTCCCGTGCCGTCCTCGAACACGACCTGGCCGTCGCCGTCGCCCACCTGCGCGGCCGGCCCGACATCGACCCGGCGCGGATAGTGCTGCTCGGCGACTCGATGGGCGCGGGCGCGGTGACCCGGTACGCCGCCAGTCATCCCGACATCGCCCGGACCGTGGCGATCTCACTGCCCGACGGCAGCGAGCTGCCCGACGGCCGGCCGGAGGGGCTGCTGCTGATCGTCGGCGGTCTCGAGTTCCCCGACTTCCGCGCCACCGCCGAGGCGACCGCCCGCCGGGGTGCCGGCCGACGACTGGTGGTGGTGCCGGGGACGGAACACGTCTCGGTGCTCTTCGCCGGCCGTACCCACGCGGAGGTCGCCGCCTGGGTCGGCGGTGGCGGCACCACGGCACCGCGACCGGTCGCCCGGCTGGTCCCGGCTGGGCTGCTGTTGCTCGGGTTCGTGCTGGGCTTCGCCCCGTTGGCGGCGCTGCTGTTGGGCCCGCGGCGGGTGCCGCCGTCCGCCCGCCGCGGGCCCGGCCGACCGGTCACGGTCGCCCCGGTCGTGGTGGCGGTGGCGGCGTGCGCCATCGGCGTGGGCGTGCTGTCGGGTGCGGTGACGCCCACCGACCGGCTCCCCCTTGCGATGGGTGGTTACCTCACCGGTTTCCTGCTGGTCACCGGCGTCCTGCTGGCCGCCGCACGCTGGTGGCCGCTGCACACGTGGCCCCCCGCCCTCGATGCGGCCACCGCTCCGGCTGCGGCCACCGCTCCGGCTGCGGCCACCTCTCCGGCTGCAACCCCGGCCCCGGCCGCAACCCCGGCCGCCGTCCCGGCCACGGCTGCAACCCAGGTCGGCGCGGCCACGTCGGTCCCCGCCGCCCCGGCTCCTGCCGGCGGGCCCGACCCGGCCGCCGCGCCACCCGGGGGCCGCACGCCGGTGCGGTCCGTGGTCGCCGTTCTGCTGCTGACCGGGTACGCCGCGATCGCCGTCGCCGTGCCGATCCACCTGGGCCTCACCTGGGCCGTGCCGGTGGGCCCCCGGTGGTGGCTGCTGCCCGTGGTGGCGGTCGCCTGTCTGGTCTTCCTGGCCGGTGCCGAGCTGGTGACGGACGGCCGGAGCTGGCGGTACGCGGCGGTCGGCGCGCTGGTCGTGCCGGCGCTGACCGGGGCGGCCGTGGTGGGGCTGGCCCCCGGGTTCGTACTGCTGGTGGTGCCGCTGCTCGCGGTGCTCCTCGGTTGGCAGGCCGCCTGGGCGGCGGTGCTGCGGCGGGCCGGTGCGCCCCGGTGGTCACCGGCGGTGGTGGGCGCGGTCCTGTTGGCCTGGCCGGTCGCCACCGCGTTGCCCCTGAGCTGACCCGCAGCCGGCGCAGCGGGGGGTCACGGCCGGGCGCGGGCCACCCGCAGCGCCCACCAGATCAGCGGCGCCTGCAGGGGCACCCGCCCGTAGGCGACCGCCCGGCGCAGCGGGGGTTGCCGTCGCCAGTCCACCGCCATCTGCACGTTGGCCGGGAACACCGCAGTGAACAGCGCCGCTGCGGCCAGACCGCCCCGGCGTCGGGTGGCCGGGTGCGCCAGCGCCGCCGCCACCAGCAGCTCGACCACCCCACTGGCGTACGTCCAGCGGCGGGCGGGTCCGGGCAGTGCCCGGGGCACGATCCGGTCGTACGGGCGGGGCTTCGCGAAGTGGGTGACGCCGGCCAGGGCGAGCAGACCGGCCAGGGCGACGGCCTCGCCGCGACGGGTGCTCATCGGTGTTCCCCCTGCTGTTCGACCGCGCGTTGGACGGCGCGGTAGATCTGTCCGAACCGTAGCGCGTCGGGGGTGCGCAGCAGCATCACTTCCTGACCGAGGTGCTGCACCCACAGCTCGTTGACCCGGTTGCCGCGTTCGTAGGAGCGGTCCAGCCAGCCCAGCGGCAGCTCCAGGAAGGGCAGCAGGGCGAGCACCCCGACGGCGCAGGCGGCAAGCACGAGCAGGGCCGGCTTCCATTCGCCGCGGTCCTGTGCCGACCAGAGCAGTGAGACCACGCAGACCAGGGCGACCAAGGGGGGCAGCGAGAGCAGCAGTACCAGTACGCCGCGTCCGAGGATGCGGGACCGGACGGCCATCGTGGTGGCCCCCCGGGCGTGCCAGACGTACGCCACGTCGGCGATCCGGACGATCTGCCCGCCGGCCGTGATCGACTCGGAGGTCACCTGCACCGTGTCGTCCCGGTAATAGAGGGTCATCACTAACCCTAACCGTTCGCAGCCGGCCGGTGCCGGGCCGTGTTCGGTCGATCGGGCCCTCCTGGGGGCCGGCTGCCGGTCGGCCGGTGCTTCGCCGGCCCGGTGACCTGGTGGTCCGTACCCGGGACGACGGGTGGTGCGGACGGCTACGACCTGCGGCGGGGCCCGGGGCCGTCGCCGGGCGAGCCGGTCGCGTGCTGCCGCCCGGTGCCGGCCGTCGACCCGCCGTGGCGCTCCGTGCGCAACGGCGGCCCGGGGTCGTGGCCGGCCCGGGGTGGTGGCGCGGTGTTCTCCATCGCCCGCTGCACCGCCCGGTAGATCCGGCCGAAGCGCAGCGCGTCGCCGGTGCGCAGCAGCAGCACCGGCCGTCCATGCCAGCGGACCCACAGCTCACGCTGTCGGCTGCCCTGGTCGTAGGAGCGGTCCAGGCGGTCGAAGAGGAAGTCGGCGACCGGCCCGACGGCCAGCCCGACCAGCACCGACGCGCCGACGATGGCGAGCGTGACGGTGGGGGAGCGGTGCAGCCAGACCGCCACCGCGATGCCGATCACCGCAGCCACCAGGGGGCCGGCCAGGGCGGCGCCGATCGCCCCCCGTCCGGCGAGCACCCGCCAGGAGCGGTCGCCCCGGCGGTGCCAGACCAGGCCGATCTCGGCCAGCGGAAAGGCGCGACCGTCGACCCGGATGGCGGTGGAGGTGACCTGCACCGACCGGTCGTCGTAATACGTGATCATGGCGGGACTCCCGGGCGCGGGTGGCGAACACCAGACTACGTACCCCAACGATCCGGGTCGTAAGGTTGGCACGACTTCGACGAGGAAGTAGGGGTGGCGTGAGCGAGTTCGTGCGGTTGGAGACCAGGGACGGCATCGGCACCATCCGGCTGGAGCGGCCGCCGATGAACGCGCTCAACAAGCAGGTCCAGGAGGAGTTGCGGGCCGCCGCGACGGCCGCCTCCGCCGACCCGGCCGTCCGCGCCGTCATCGTGTACGGCGGGGAGAAGGTCTTCGCCGCCGGCGCCGACATCAAGGAGATGGCCGACATGTCCTACGTGGACATGGCGGAGCGGGCCGCCGACCTGTCCAGCGCCGTCGGCGCACTCGCCCGGATCCCCAAGCCGGTGGTCGCCGCGATCACCGGGTACGCCCTCGGTGGCGGCTGTGAGCTGGCGCTGGCCTGTGACTGGCGGGTGGTGGCCGAGGACGCCAAGCTCGGCCAGCCGGAGATCAAACTCGGCGTCATCCCCGGTGCGGGCGGCACCCAGCGGCTGGCCCGGCTGGTCGGCCCGGCCCGCGCCAAGGATCTGATCATGTCGGGCCGGATGGTGGACGCGGCGGAGGCGCTGCGGATCGGGCTGGCCGACCGGGTCGCCCCGGCCGCCGAGGTCTACGACACCGCCGTCGCGCTGGTGCGGCCGTACCTGACCGGGCCGGTGCAGGCGTTGCGGGCGGCGAAACTGGCGGTCGACGCCGGCCTGGACATGGACCTGACCTCCGGGCTGGCGTGGGAGAGCCAGCTCTTCGCTGCGCTCTTCGCCACCGACGACCGCCGCGAGGGGATGGCCGCGTTCGTCGAGAAGCGCAAGCCGGACTTCACCGGCCGCTGACCCGTCCCGCCCCGGGCCGCGCTCCTGCCGGTGAGGGGCGGACTCCCGGCGCGATGGTGGTGCCGCCGACGCCGTGCCGGGAGGTGTTCACATCCCGCCTACCGGCCAGTAGCGTGTGACTCCGGTCAGCGGACGAGGGAGCGGCGATGACGGAACGGGTCGAGGGCCACGGCGGAGCGCTGGCGTTGGCGGCACTGCGGGCGCACGGCGTACGGGAGATGTTCACCCTCTCCGGCGGGCACGTCTTCCCGCTCTACGACGCCGCGCACACCACCGGCTTCCCGATCTACGACGTCCGGCACGAGCAGTCCGCCGTCTTCGCCGCCGAGGCGGTGGCCAAGCTTCAGCGCCGCCCCGGCCTCGCCGTACTCACCGCCGGCCCCGGCGTCACCAACGGCATCTCCGGCCTGACCAGCGCCTTCTTCAACGCCTCACCGGTGCTGGTGCTGGGCGGCCGGGCCCCGCAGTTCCGCTGGGGTTCCGGCAGCCTCCAGGAGATGGACCACCTGCCGCTGGTCGCCCCCGTCACCAAGCACGCCGAGACGGTGTTCACCGCCGACGACATCCCCCGCGCGGTCTCCGCCGCGTTGACCACCGCGCTCACCCCGCACCGGGGCCCGGTCTTCCTCGACTTCCCGCTGGAGGCGATCTTCTCCGTCGGCGACACCGAACTGGCCGCCCCGACCGCCGTCGCCCCGGTCGAACCCGACCCGGACGAGGTGACGAAGGCGGCCCGGTTGATCGCCGCCGCCGACCGCCCGGTGATCATCGCCGGTTCCGACGTGTACGCCGGGGACGCCGTCGCCGCGCTCCGCGAGGCCGCCGAGGCGTTGCAGGTGCCGGTCTTCACCAACGGCATGGGCCGCGGTGCGCTCCCGCCGCAGCACCCGCTCGCCTTCGCCAAGGCCCGCCGGGTCGCCCTCGGCGACGCGGACGTGGTGGTCGTCGTCGGCACCCCGCTGGACTTCCGGCTCAGCTTCGGCGACTTCGGCGACGCGGCGGTGGTGCACGTCGTCGACGCCCCCACCCAGCGGGCCGGGCACGTCCAGCCCGCCGCCAGCCCCGCCGGTGACCTGCGGCTGATCCTGTCCGCCTTCGCCGACCACACCGGCGACCGGGCCGACCACGCCGACTGGATCGCCCGGCTGCGCACCGCCGAGGACGCGGCGCGGGCCCGGGACGCCGCCGAGATGGCCGCCGACACCGACCCGATCCGCCCGGCCCGGGTCTACGGCGAGCTGCGTCGGGCCCTCGCCCCGGACGCGATCACCATCGGCGACGGCGGCGACTTCGTCTCGTACGCCGGGCGCTACCTGGAGCCGTCGCAGCCCGGCACCTGGCTCGACCCCGGCCCGTACGGCTGCCTGGGCACCGGGATGGGCTACGCGATGGGGGCCCGGGTCAGCCACCCCGACCGGCAGGTCTGCGTGCTGATGGGCGACGGCGCGGCCGGGTTCTCGCTGATGGACGTCGAGTCGCTGGTGCGGCAGCGGCTGCCGGTGGTGATCGTGGTCGGCAACAACGGCATCTGGGGGCTGGAGAAGCACCCGATGCGGGCCATGTACGGCTACGACGTCGCGGCCGACCTGCAGCCCGAACTGCGCTACGACAAGGTGGTCGAGGCGCTCGGCGGGGCCGGGGAGACGGTGGCGAAGGCCGCCGACCTCGGCCCGGCGCTGGGGCGGGCGTTCGACGCCGGGGTGCCGTACCTGGTCAACGTGCTCACCGACCCGGCCGACGCGTACCCGCGCTCGTCCAACCTGGCCTGACCACCCGGCCCACGGCCGCCGCCGGACCCGGCGGCGGTCGTGTTCTGCCGGGCGGATAAATCGGCGGAATGTCAGCGGCGACACACGTAACGTCAGACCCCTCGCCCATCGTTGGACGATCCAGCGATAACGACGGGAGTTCTGATGACATTCGCCATCCGCGCCGAGGGTCTGGTGCGCCGGTTCGGCGCCACCACCGCCCTGGCCGGGGTCGACCTTGAGGTGCCCACCGGGACGGTCTTCGGGTTGCTCGGCCCCAACGGCGCCGGTAAGACCACCGCTGTACGGGTGCTCGCCACCCTGCTCACCGCCGACGCGGGCCACGCCACCGTCGGCGGGTACGACGTCCGCCGCGACGCCCACCAGGTCCGCCAGCTGATCGGCCTCACCGGCCAGTACGCCTCGGTCGACGAGAACCTGACCGGCACCGAGAACCTGCTGCTCATCGGCCGACTGCTGGGCCTGTCCCGGCGCGACGCCCGGGACCGGGCCGCGGAGCTGCTGGCCGGGTTCCAGCTCACCGACGCCGCCGGCCGGGCCGCGAAGACCTACTCCGGCGGGATGCGCCGCCGGCTCGACCTGGCGGCCAGCCTGGTCGGTCGGCCGCAGGTGCTCTTCCTCGACGAGCCGACCACCGGTCTCGACCCGCGTAGCCGCAACGACCTGTGGGACATCGTCCGGGGTCTGGTCGCCGAGGGGGTGACCGTGCTGCTGACCACGCAGTACCTGGAGGAGGCCGACCAGTTGGCCGACGAGATCGCCGTGGTCGACCACGGTCGGGTGATCGCCCAGGGCACCCCGGAGGAGTTGAAGGCCAAGACCGGCGGCCAGGTGCTGACGGTCCGGCCGGTCGAGGCCACCGACCTGGCCACCGTGCTTGCCGTCGTCGGCGAGGTGACCGGGGTCGACCCGGAGGTCACCCAGACCACGGTCAGCGCGCCGGTCAACGGTCCGGGTGCGCTGCCCGCCGTGGTGCGCCGGCTCGACGACGCCGAGGTGCAGGTCGCCGAGCTGGCCCTGCGCGGGTCCAGCCTCGACGAGGTGTTCCTCTCCCTCACCGGCCACCGCGCCGAGGACACCGCCGACACCGCCGACCTGGCCGACACCGCTGACGCCCTGGAAGGGAGCCCGGCATGACCGCCGTGACCGTCGCCGCCCCGTCGGCCCGACCCGTACCGGCCCGCCGGCTCAGCCCGGCCGCCGGTCTGCGGCACACCGGCACGTTGGCCTGGCGCAGCCTGGTGCAGATCAAGCACAACCCGATGGAGCTGCTCGACCTGAGCATCCAACCGGTGATGTTCGTGTTGCTCTTCACGTACGTCTTCGGTGGGGCGATCTCGGGCAGCCCGGGGGAATATCTCACCTTCGCGCTGCCCGGCATCATCGTGCAGAACGCCTTCTTCGCCACCATGACCACCGGCTTCGGGCTGAACCAGGATCTCACCAAGGGTGTCTTCGACCGGCTGCGGTCGCTGCCGGTGGCCCGGTGGTCCCCGCTCGCCGGCCGGATCGTCGCCGACACGGTCAAGCAGGCGTGGTCGTTGTCGCTGCTGCTCGGCGTCGGGATGATCCTCGGCTTCCGGCTCGGCAACGGCCTGCTCGGCCTGCTCGCCGCGTTCGCGCTGCTGCTGGTCTTCTCGCTGGCCGCCGCCTGGATGTCGGTGCTGGTCGGGGTGCTGGTCAGTGAGCCGGACAAGGTGCAGATCTTCGGCTTCACGGTGATCTTCCCGCTGAGCTTCACCAGCAACGCCTTCGTGCCGACCGAGACGATGCCGTCCTGGCTCCAGCACTGGGTCGAGGTGAACCCGGTGACCATCCTGGCGAACGCGCTGCGCGGCCTGCTGGTCGGCGGGCCGGTCGCCGGGCCGGTGCTCCAGTCGCTGCTCTGGGCGGTCGTCATCGCCGCCGTCTTCGCCCCGCTCGCGGTCAGGGGTCTACGCCGCCGGTTGTGACCGGGGTGGCGGCGTTCGGGGTCACCCGGTGTGTGCGGGTGACCCCGGCGGGGTCAGATCTCGGGCCGGTCGCCCTCGCGGGGGCGTTCGCCGTCGTGCGGTGCGGCGTCCTGTCGGGTCGGCGGGTGGTCGGCGGGCGGGGTGTCCTCCCGTGGCGGCGCACCGTCGCGGGGGCGCTTCCCGTCGTGCCGGCGCAGGTCGTCCTCCCGGCGGCGGAGGTCCTCCTCCCAGCGCTGGAAGAGGGCGTTGTCGTCCCGGCTGGCACGTTCGTCGATCGACTTCAGGAACTCGGGGTCGTCGTCGGGCGCGACGGGTCGTCGGGAGCCGGTGCCGGACGGCCATCCGCCGCGCCGGTCACCCGTGGGGGCGGGTCGACCGGCGAGGAACCAGGCGATCGAGCCGACCAACGGGAAGACCAGGATGACCAGGACCCAGGCGAACCGGGGCAGCCCCCGGATCCCCTCGTCCTCCGCGGAGAGGCAACTGATCAGCGCACCGGCGGCGAGCACCACCTGGAGCAGGAACAACACCACATAGAGCCGGGCCATGCCCCCATCATGGCGCAGCCGTGCGCGTCACCACACCCCACGCAGCACCAGCGCCACGCACAGCAGTGCCAGACCGGTCGTGCCGAGGGCCATCAGCGGAACGGCGTGCGTGTCGATCCGGGCCTGCCGGCGACCGGTGGCCCGCCCCCAGCCCACCACCAGCGTCGCCCACCAGGTCGCCACGGTGACCCCGGCCAGCAGGGCACCGGCGGTGTCGCCGGTCAGCGCCAACCGGACCGCCAGCACGGTCACCACCGTGTACGCCAGCCCCATGCGCCGCCAGGCCAGCCGGGTGCGCTCCGGTTGCAGGCCGGGATCGCGGGTGCCGTCCCCGCCCGCCGGCACCCCGGTCACCCGCTCACCCCGCGCGCCAGGACCGCCACCACCAGCAGCAGCGCGCCTACCGCCACGATCAGGGCGAGGACGGCCGGGAAGCGGGAGGCCGGCAGGCGTTCGCCGAGCCGGATGGCCCGTTCGGTGCGGGACCAGTGGTCCACCGCGCGGACGGCGACGGTCGCGCCGAGCAGCAGCAGCGCCACGGCGATCGCCTCCCGCAGGTGGCGCAGTGGCAGCGGTGGGAGGAACTGGGCGGCGGCCAGCCCGCCCGCGATCAGCGCCAGCCCGGTGCGCAGCCAGGCCAGGAAGGTCCGTTCGTTGGCCAGCGAGAAGCGGTAGTCGGGGGTGCTGCCCACGGAGTTGAGGTCCGACGGGTCGAACCACCGTCTGATCGCCTGCCACACGACGCCGATTATCCGCTTTACCGTCGACATAGCCTGGGGCGATGACCGATCTTGATGCCTCCACCCTGCGCGACACCTACGACCGGCAGCTCCGGCCGGAGATCCCCGACCCGGTCCCGGCCGGCGTGACCGTCGAACACGACGGCCCGCTGGTGCGCATCCTGGGTCTGGACCATGGCGGTTTCCTCACCTACCGCACCCTGGACGGGCTGGTCGGGGATGACCTGGATGCGCTGATCGCCCGGCAGGTCGAGCTGTTCCGGCAGCGCGGCGAGTCGGTGGAGTGGAAGCACAACACCCACGACGAGCCCGCCGACCTGCCGGACCGGCTGCGCGCCGCCGGCTTCGTGCCGGAGGACCGGGAGACCGTGCTGATCGGGCCGGTCGCGCCGCTGGCGGGTGCCGTGCCGGTGCTCCCCGAGGGGGTACGGCTGCGCGAGGTCACCGGTCTGGTCGACCTGGAGCGGATCGCCGCGATGGAGGAGGAGGTCTGGCGCAGCGACCGATCCCACCTGGTCACCGGGCTGGCCCGGGAGATCGAGGCGGACCCGCAGTCGATCACGGTGGTGGTGGCCGAGGCGGGGGAGACGGTGGTCAGCGCCGGTTGGGTGCGCTACCTCAACGGCACCGGCTTCGCCAGCCTGTGGGGCGGTTCGACGCTCGAACAGTGGCGGCGTCGGGGCGTCTACCGGGCGCTGGTGGCCTACCGGGCCCGGCTGGCCGACCAGCGGGGCAAGACGCTGTTGCAGGTGGACGCCTCGGAGGACAGCCGGCCGATCCTGGAGCGACTCGGCTTCGTACCGGTCACCACGACCACCCCCTACGTCTACACTCCGTGATGATGGAGCAGCGACTGACGGACGACGAGCAGCAGGTTCTCAAGACGGGTGCCTTCGGGGCGGTCTTCCTGGTGTCGAACGCCGATCCGGGCGTGTTCGCGATGATCCGGGAGAGCTTCGCCGCGTCCGGGGCGTTCGCCGGGGCCAGTGGCCTGGTGAAGGAGGCGCTGACCGCGGGCGGGCTGCCCCGGCTGCCCCGGGACTCGGCGCTGGAGGTCGAGTCGGTGGTGCTGCCGGCGTTGGGGCGTGCGGTGGACATCCTGCGGGAGAAGTCGCCGGCCGACCTGTCGGCGTACCGCGAGCTGGTGGTGACGGCGGCGGAGCAGGTGGCCGGTGCGCACCGGGGGGTGACGCCGGCCGAGGCGGACGCCATCGAGCGGATCAGGACCGCCCTGGCCGGGCCCGTCGAGCCGGCCTGATCGGGTCGCGTGTGCCCGGTTGCACCGGGCTGGCCCGGGGCCGGGTCGGCGGCCCTGATCGACGCCGAGGTCGCCGGCCCGGGGTGGTCGGTCGTGCTGGTGCCGACCGGTTCCTGCGGTTCACCGCTTTCGACGTCCGCCGCCCCGACGAGGTCGTGGCCCGACTCTCGGTGGGGTGGTCAGGTCGAGGGGCGGGCTGCCGGCTCTGTGTCAGGGTGCGCCTGTCGCGGTGAGCTGTGTCACCGCGGGTGACCCGGAGGGTTAACCTACTGGCAGGTAACATTGCGTTCGTGGGCAACTGCACAGCAGCCCGCGGTTGACCGGGTGTCAACGACGCGCAAAGCTCCGCCCTTAACCGGGCGAGCAGATCGCACACCACCAACAGGAGGGTTGTCGAATCGCGATGAACATCGTCGTACTCGTCAAGCAGGTGCCTGATTCGGGCGCGGACCGCAACCTGCGTGCTGACGACAACACCGTCGACCGCGGTTCGGCGAACAACGTCATCAACGAGATGGACGAGTACGCCATCGAGGAGGCGCTGAAGATCAAGGAGGCGCACGGTGGCGAGGTCACCATCCTGACCATGGGGCCCGACCGGGCCACCGAGTCGATCCGCAAGGCGCTCTCCATGGGCCCCGACGCCGCCGTGCACGTCCTCGACGACGCCCTGCACGGGTCCTGCGCGGTGGCCACCTCGAAGGTGCTCGCCGCCGCCCTCGGGCAGCTGGGCGCCGACCTGGTGATCTGCGGCGCCGAGTCGACCGACGGCCGGGTCCAGGTCATGCCGCACATGCTCGCCGAGCGGTTGGGGGTCGCCGCGCTGACCGGTGCCCGCAAGCTCACCGTCGACGGCGGCACGCTGACCGTCGAGCGGCAGACCGAGGAGGGCTACGAGGTGGTCACCGCCTCGACCCCGGCCGTGGTCTCCGTCTGGGACACCATCAACGAGCCGCGCTACCCCTCCTTCAAGGGCATCATGGCCGCCAAGAAGAAGCCGGTGAAGACGCTGTCCCTGGCCGACCTGGGCGTCGCCCCGACCGAGGTGGGTTTCGAGGGCGCCACCAGCGCCGTCGTCGAGCACACCAGGCGTCCGCCGCGTTCTGGCGGCGCCAAGATCACCGACGAGGGCGAGGGCGGCGTCAAGCTGGTCGAGTTCCTCGCCACCGAGAAGTTCGTCTGAGGGGTCTGAACATGGCTGAGGTACTCGTCGTCGTCGAAGCCACCAGGGAGTTCGGCGTCAAGAAGGTCACCCTGGAAATGCTGACCCTCGCCCGCGGGCTGGGCACCCCGAGCGCCGTGGTGCTCGGCGGCGCCGGTGCCGCCGACGCGCTGAGCGCCAAGCTCGGCGAGTACGGCGCGGAGAAGATCTACGCCGCCGAGAGCGAGGAGATCGACGGTCACCTGGTCGCCCCCAAGGCGACCGTGCTGGCCGAACTGGTCAACCGGGTGCAGCCGGCCGCCGTCCTGCTGGCCTCGGCCCAGGAGGGCAAGGAGATCGCCGCCCGGCTGGCCGTCAAGCTGGACAACGGCATCCTGACCGACGTGGTCGGCCTCGACGCCGACGGCACCGCCACCCAGGTCGCCTTCGCCGGCTCCACCATCGTCAAGTCCAAGGTCACCAAGGGCCTGCCGCTGGTCACCGTACGGCCGAACTCGGTCACCCCGACGCCGGCGGCGGCCACCCCGGCCGTCGAGCAGCTCACCGTCGCGGTCACCGACACCGACAAGCTGGCGAAGGTCGTCGAGCGGGTCGCCGAGCAGAAGGGCTCCCGCCCCGAGCTGACCGAGGCCGGCATCGTCGTCTCCGGCGGTCGCGGCGTCGGCAACGCCGACAACTTCAAGCTGGTCGAGGAGCTGGCCGACCTGCTCGGCGGTGCCGTCGGGGCGTCCCGCGCGGCGGTCGACTCCGGTTACTACCCGCACCAGTTCCAGGTCGGGCAGACCGGCAAGACCGTCTCCCCGCAGCTCTACGTCGCGCTGGGCATCTCCGGTGCGATCCAGCACCGGGCCGGCATGCAGACCTCGAAGACGATCGTCGCCGTGAACAAGGACGGCGAGGCCCCGATCTTCGAGCTGGCCGACTACGGCGTGGTGGGCGACCTGTTCAAGATCGTGCCGCAGGCCGCCGAGGAGATCCGCAAGCGTAAGTGACCCGAACCGGGTCAGCACTGGAGCCGCCGTCCGGTCCGCCCGGGCGGCGGCTCCGTCGTGGTGCCGTGTCCGGTGTGGTGCCGGGTCTGGCGTGGTGCCGGGTCTGGCGTGGTGCCGGGCGGGCGGCGGCGCTGCCCGGCGACCCGGCCGGCGCCGGATTGCGCAACGACCCGGAAGACGGGGGCACGACCCCGGTTCCGGCCGTGGTGAGGGGAGCTGATCGGCGGGCCGGGGAGCTGAACCGGCCCACCGATCAGCCCGTCAGGGTGCCCCTCAGCAGGCTGTCGCCGGAGTGGGCGGGCTTGTTGTCGTACTGCTCGGCGGAGACGTCGACCACCGAGTACGCCTGGAGATCCACATTCGGGGGCAGGGGCAGCAGCGCGTCACCCGAGCTACCCCGCAGCACACCCACCGAGAACATCTCCATGCTCGTCGGATTGATCAGCCAGACCTCGTAGTACCCCGCAACGTCCGGGAGATTCGCGACGTGCAGATGCAGTCGGCCGTCGGCGAAGACCCGGGCGTCACCGTTGGCGTCCTTCGGCGTGCTGCCGTACGCGGCCAGTGGTGCGCTGGCCAGCACCTCCTGCCGGGGTGTGGAGTCCCGGTCACCGAGGACGGCGACGGTGCCGAGCACCGCGATCGCCGCGGCGGCGGTCGCCGAGACGACCGTGGTCGCCCAGCGGGGCCACCGTCGGGACCGGCCCGCCGGTCGTCCGGCGGCCCGCCCGCTGCCCGGGGACGACTGCCGCCGCCGGGAACCCGGCCGGTCGCCGGTCACCGCCGACAGTTGCCGGTACGCCGGGTCGACGTCGTCACCGGTGGCCGGCTGTGCCGGCACGGGACGTACCCCCGTCGGGTCGGGCCCGAGATCCTGACGGTGTGCCTGCGCCGACGACGGCGCCTGCGCGACGGCGTCGAGTTCGGCCAGGATGCCCGCCCAGAGGTGGGCCGGCGGGTCGGGCAGGTCGTGCAGGCCCTGGGTCTGCGCGCCCAGCCCGGCGACGTGCCGGAGGGTGTCCAGCTCGCCCCGGCAGGTCACGCAGCCGCCGAGATGGTCGGTCTCACCGTGGTCCGCCTCGCTCTCACCGAGCGCCAGAAAGACCAGCCGGTCGTGGTCCAGGTGCTGCACCGTCCACCTCCCATCTGCGTTTCAAGCTCGCCATGCCCCGTCTGATGTGGCTCTTGACCGTGCCCAACGGCACTCCGGTCACCGTCGCGATCTGCTGGTGGGTCAGGTCGTCGTAGAAGGCCAGCTCCAACATCCGCCGTTGGTCGTCCGGGAGCCGGGCCAACTCGTCGGCGACCACCAGCCGGTCGACCACGGTGTCCGGGTCCCCGCCGGTGGCGACCGGCTCGGGCAGCTGCCGGACCGTCTCCACCACCCGCATCTCCCGCGCCGAGGCGCGCAGCCGGTCGATCACCTTGCGCCGGCCGATGCCGAGCAGCCAACCGATCAGTGAACCCTTGGCCGGGTCGAAGGTGTCCCGTCCCAACCAGGCGGCGACGAACGTCGCCTGGGTCACGTCCTCCGCGTCGCTGCGGTTGGCCAACGTGCTGGTGGCCAGGTGGTGCACGGCCCGGCCGTACCGGTCGTACGCCTCCCGCAGCGCGCTCTCGTCGCCCGCCCGGAAGCGCGCGGCCAACTCGTCGGGGGGTGGGGGTTCGGGTTCCTGGCCTGCTGTTCCCACCGCTGTCACCGGGCGGGTCGCCTTCCCTGGGGCATGCCCGACTGTAACGCCCACAGCCTCCGCCCCACTCTCCCGGTCCGTGTTCGCCTCCACTCGTCTCACCTGCTCTTCGTCACCGGGGGCGGCCCCGGATGCACCCCGGACGAAGAAAAAGAAAGTGGTGTCCGGCTGCATCCGGCGGTGCGACGGGTGGCGTAACCCGTTCTGCAAGCCAGACCTGACGAACCAGTACCAATCACCAGGAGGCAGACATGCAGCTCGCTATCTTCCGTCGGGTCGCCGCAGGCGGCGCGGTGGCCGCCCTGGCCTTCGCGGGCGTCGGCGCCGCGACCACGACCCCGGCATACGCCGCCTCGTCCAAGGTCTCCGTCGTGCACGGCATCCCGGACACCCCGGTCGACGTCTACGTCAACGGCGAGAAGACCCTCGACAACTTCAAGCCCGGTGACGTGGCCGGCCCGCTGACCCTGCCCGAGGGCGAGTACGACATCGCGCTGACCAAGCCGGGCGAGCCGGTCGGCAGCGCGATCCTCAAGGTCGACGACGCCAAGGTGCCCGGCGGCGCCAACATCAGCCTCGCCGCGCACCTCAGCGCGGACGGCAAGCCGCAGATCACCCCCTTCGTCAACGACACCGCCAAGCTGGCCGCCGGCAAGGCCCGACTGATCGTCCGGCACACCGCCGCCGCCCCGGCCGTCGACGTCCGGGCCGGTGGCAAGCCGGTCTTCGAGGACCTCACCAACCCGAAGGAGGCCAAGGCGGACGTCGACGCGGGCACGGTCAAGGCCGACGTGGTACTGGCCGGCACCGACACCGTGGCGATCGGCCCGGCGGACCTCAACCTCAAGGAGGGCACCGCCACCATCGTCTACGCGATCGGCTCGGCCGAGGCCAAGAACCTCGACGTGGTCGCCCAGACCATCACCGGTCTGCACTCCGCCCCGGGCGGGGTCCCCAGCGGCACCGGCGGGCAGGCCGGCACCGGCGTCGACACCTGGTGGTACGTGCTGGCCGGCGCCGGCGTACTGCTGCTGGTCGGCGGTGGGGCGCGGGTGGCCACCACCCGGACCGGTCGCCGGTGACGGTGCGACACCGCGGGGCGCTGGCGGCGATGGCCGCCGGCGTCGCCGCGCTCACCATCGCCACCGTCGTGGCCTGCGGATCGCAACCGGCCGACGACGTCGGCACCGACGAGGCGGCGGCCCTGGCCAGCAGCAACCCGCCGAGTCCGACGACCGGCACCGGCGGCGGCCCCTCGGTGCCGGTGACCGCCGGGGGCCTGCCGACCGACGAGCGGACCGTGCCACCGGTGAAGCTGCGCATCCCGGCGATCGACGTCACCGCCACGGTCAACCCGGTGGGCGTCGACACCCGGACCGACGAGTTCGACGTCCCACCGAGCGTGGACCAGATCGGCTGGTACCGGTACGGCCCCGGGCTGGAGACCGACGCCGGCTCGGTGGTGATCGCCGGCCACGTCGACAGCTCCGAGCAGGGCAAGGGGGCGTTCTTCCGGCTCCGCGAACTCGACCGGGGCGACACCCTCACCGCCACCGGCGCGGACGGGAAACAGCGGGCCTACCGGGTCGTCGCCCGTGAGGAGTACGCCAAGACGAAGATCCCACTGGACCGGTACTTCGCCCGCGACGGCAAGCCGCGCCTCACGTTGATCACCTGCGGTGGCCCGTTCGACCCGAAGACCCGGCACTACCGGGACAACATCGTCGTCACGGCCGTACCTGCCTGATGCGCTGCGCTGCCTGACGCGCTGCCGTGCGGGCCTGGGGTGCTGCTGTGCCTGCGGCGCTGCCGTACCTGGGGCGCTGATGTGCGGGCCTGGGGCGCTGCCGTGCCGCCCTCCGGACGGCCTGCCGCGCCGGCGTACCCGCGTGCCGCCGTCCGGACGGCCGGTGATGCGCTGGTGGGTCGGCCCGGCTTCCGGTCGGACCGGGACCGAACCGGTCCCGGTCCGACCGGGCCGGGTCGACCCACGCTTCGGTACGGGCGATCCGGCATCCGACGGTCCGTGCCCCGGCCGTTACGCTGAACAGTGATGGCATACCTGGATCACGCGGCGACCACCCCGATGCTCGACGAGGCGTTGGCGGCGTACGTCGCCACCGCCCGCGAGGTCGGCAACGCGTCGTCGTTGCACGCGACGGGCCGGCGTGCCCGGCGTCGGGTGGAGGAGTCCCGCGAGCGGGTGGCCGCGGTGCTGGGCGCCCGCCCCTCCGAGGTCATCTTCACCGGCGGCGGCACGGAGAGCGACAACCTCGCCGTGAAGGGCATCTTCTGGGCCAGGCGGGCAGCCCGGCCCGACCGGGTCCGGGTGGTCTCCAGCGCGGTCGAGCACCACGCCGTACTCGACGCGGTCGACTGGCTCGCCGACCACGAAGCCGCCGAGGTCGCCTGGCTGCCCACGGACGCCGCCGGCAAACTCGACCCGGAACGGCTGCGCACCGAGCTGGCCGAGCACGCCGAGCGGGTCGCCGTGGTGACCGCCATGTGGGCCAACAACGAGGTCGGCACCGTACAACCGGTGGCCGCACTGGCCGCCGTCGCCGCCGAACACGGGGTGCCGTTGCACACCGACGCCGTGCAGGCGGTCGGCCAGGTCCCCGTCGACTTCGCGGCCAGCGGGGTCGCCGCGCTCACCGTGACCGGGCACAAGCTCGGCGGCCCGACCGGGGTCGGCGCGCTGCTGCTCGCCCGGGACGTCGCCGCCACCCCGCTGCTGCACGGCGGCGGGCAGGAACGCGACGTCCGCTCCGGCACCCTGGACACCGCCGGCATCGTCGCCTTCGCGGTCGCCGTCGAAACAGCGGTCAAGGGCCAGCAGGAGTACGCCGCCCGGGTGGCCGCGCTCCGCGACGACCTGGTCCGACGGGTCCGGGAGGCGGTGCCCGAAGTGGTGTTCAACGGCGACCCCGTCGACCGGCTGCCCGGCAACGCGCACTTCTCCTTCCCCGGTTGCGAGGGGGACGCCCTGCTGCTCCTGCTCGACGCCCAGGGCATCGCCTGCTCCACGGGCTCGGCCTGTTCGGCGGGGGTGGCCCAGCCCAGCCACGTACTCCTGGCGATGGGCGCCGACCACGACCGGGCCCGCTCCTCGTTGCGCTTCACCCTCGGCCACACCAGCACCTCCGCCGACGTCGACGCCCTCATCGCCGCCCTACCCGCCGCCGTCGACCGCGCCCGCCGAGCCGCCGCCCTCCGCACCCCCCGCTAACCCCCGCTCCCGCCCCGCCCGCTCCCGCCCCGCCCGCCCCGCCCGCTCCCGCCCCGCCCCGGTGATCAAGAGGTTTACGTCACCCGTCGGCCGGATTCTGACGCAAACCTCTTGATCACCCGCCTCTGCCGGCCCGGCCCCCTGCCGGCCTCCACCCCCACCTGCCCATGCAGGCCTTCCAGCCCGCCCCGTCGTACGTGGGCGGTGGTGGTGTTCGGTGATCAAGAGGTTCAGGTCAGGAACGGGCGCCGGGATGACGCAAACCTCTTGATCACCGGGGCGGGCCGGGGCGGGAGCGGGCGGGGCGGGGACAGGGACGGGGCGGGGGCAGGGACGGGGGCAGGGACGGGGTGGGGTGGGTGGGTAGGGTTGGTGGGGGAGAAGGGGTGTGGCTGGTGAGGGTTCTGGCGGCGATGTCGGGCGGGGTGGACTCCGCTGTGGCGGCGGCGCGGGCGGTGGACGCCGGGCACGACGTGACCGGGGTGCACCTGGCGTTGTCCCGTAACCCGCAGACCTTCCGGACCGGGGCCCGGGGGTGTTGCACGTTGGAGGACTCCCGGGACGCGCGGCGGGCCGCCGACGTGATCGGCATCCCCTTCTACGTGTGGGACATGGCCGAGCGGTTCCACGCCGACGTGGTGGACGACTTCGTCGCGGAGTACGCGGCCGGGCGTACCCCGAATCCGTGTCTGCGCTGCAACGAGAAGATCAAGTTTTCGGCGGTGCTGGACCGGGCGGTGGCGCTGGGCTTCGACGCGGTGGTCACCGGTCACCATGCCCGGCTCGGCCCGGACGGGCTGCTGCGCCGCAGTGTCGACCTCGCCAAGGACCAGTCGTACGTGCTGGCGGTGTTGACCCGCGCGCAGCTCGACCGGTCGGTGTTCCCGCTCGGTGACGCCACCAAGGCGGAGGTCCGCGCCGAGGCGGCCCGGCGTGACCTGGCGGTCGCCGAGAAGCCCGACTCGCACGACATCTGCTTCATCGCCGACGGCGACACCCGGGGTTTCCTCGCCGGGCGGCTCGGCGAGGCGCCCGGCGAGGTGGTCGACGCGTCCACCGGCGAGGTGGTCGGCAGCCACACCGGCGCGTACGCCTACACGGTGGGCCAGCGGCGCGGCCTGCACCTGGACCGGCCCGCCCCGGACGGGCGACCGCGTTACGTGCTCTCCATCACCCCCAAGACCAACACGGTCACCGTCGGGCCCGCCGAGGCGCTGGAGGTTTCCGTGGTCCGCGCCAGCCGTCCGGTCTGGACCGGTGGTGCGCGGCCGACCGCGCCGATCGAGTGTGAGGTGCAGTTGCGGGCGCACGGCGACGTCGTACCGGCCACGGTGAGCGTGGACGGCGACACGCTCGTCGCCGAGCTGCGCCGTCCCGTGCGCGGGGTGGCCGCCGGGCAGGCCGTCGTGGCGTACCGGCCGGATCCGGCCGGTGACGTGGTGCTCGGCTCCGCCACCATCACCGGCTGATCCGCCCACGACGGGGTGCCGTCGGGCTGGCCGTCGGCCAGGTGGGTGCCGTCGGGCTGGCCGTCGGTCGGGTGGGGCGCTGCTGAGCTGACCGTCGGCCGGGTGGGTCGGCGGGGGCCGGTTACCCTTCGGCGGTGACTCGACAGCAGCTCTGGCCCTGGCCGGCGGGCGCGGCGACCGGCATCGGTTCGCTGCCCGGCACCGACATCGCCGAGGCGCAACGGATCGTCATCGGTGAACTGCCCGCCCTACCGCACCTGCCCGAGTTGCCCGCCCGGGGGCCGGGCGCCGACCTGATCGGGCGTACCGGCGGGTTGCTCGTGGACTTGCCGGTGGAGCTGTACGCCGCCCGTTGGCGGATCGCCCCCCGCCCCGGTCGGGACCTGCGCCGATCCCGGGACCTGCTGGAACGTGACCTCGACCAGCTCGCCGAGCAGGCCGAGGCGTATGCCGGGCCGGTGAAGGTGCAGGCGGCGGGGCCGTTCACCCTGGCCACGGCGGTGGAGTTGCCGATCGGCGGGCGGCTGCTGCGCGACCCGGGTGCGGTGCGGGAGCTGACCGCGTCCCTGGCGGAGGGGCTGCGGCTGCACGTCGAGGCGGTGGCCCGCCGGCTGCCCCGGGCCTCGGTGCTGCTCCAACTCGACGAGCCGTCGCTGCCGGCGGCGCTCGCCGGCCGGGTCCGCACCGAGAGCGGTCTGGGCACCTACCGGCCGGTCGACACCACCGTCGCCCGTTCCCTGCTGAGCGAAGTGATCACGGCGGCCGGGGTGCCGACGGTGGTGCACTGCTGCGCCCCGGACGTGCCGTTGGAGCTGCTGCGCACCGCCGGGGCGGTCGGGGTGGCGCTGGACCTCGCCCTGCTCACCGACCTGGACCCGGTGGGCGAGGCGATCGACGCCGGTCTCGGCCTGTTGGCCGGGGTGGCGCCGACGCAGCCGCCGTCGGCCGGCCGCGCGCCGACGTCGGCCCAGCTCGCCGATCGGGTACGCGGACTCTGGGACCGCCTCGGCTTTCCGCGCCGCCAACTCGCCGAGCAGGTGGTGGTCACCCCGGCCTGCGGTCTCGCCGGAGCCAGCCCGGAGTACGCCCGCGCGGTGCTCACCGCCTGCCGGGACGCCGCCCGCCGGCTGCACGAGGAGTGAGGGTTTTCCGTCGTACCGGGTGGGCAGGATGACGGTCATGATTGGAAAACTGCGTACCGTCGCCATCGACTGCCCCGATCCGCGGGCCCTGGCCGGTTTCTACGCCGAGCTGCTCGGTCTGCCCCTGGTCGAGGCGGACTCCGACGGCAACGAGTGGGTCGTGCTGGGTGGTCCGCTCGGGCAGCAGCCCCGGCTCGCCTTCCAACAGGCAACCGACCTGATTCCCCCGGCCTGGCCCGATCCGGCGCGTCCGCAGCAGGTCCACCTCGACGTCACGGTCGACGACATCGAGGTGGCCGAGAAGGCGGCGCTCGCCCTGGGCGCCCGGCGGCTGCCCGGGGAGGGGGAGGGTTTCCGGGTGTACGCCGACCCGGTCGGCCACCCGTTCTGCCTCTGCTGGGACTGACACTGCCGCCGCCGGCCGGGCCTTCGCCGGACGGTGCTGCCGTCTACCGGCCCGTCCTCGACCGATCAGGTGGCGGACGGGCGGCGGCGGGTGCCGCCGTGGCGCTGCCCGGCCGGCGGTGTCCGGGGTGCCGGGGTGGCCTGGGCGGGGCATGATCGGGTCGTGATCGACTCCTCGCTCCGTCGTGCCTCCGGTTCGCTGTTCGGGCTCGCCTACGGCGATGCGCTCGGCAAGCCGACCGAGTTCCTGTCCGTGCCCGAGATCCACCGCCGGTACGGCCTGGCGGGGCCACGGGAACTGGTCGGCGATCCGGTGCTGGTCACCGACGACACCCAGATGGCGCTCGCGGTGGCGTGGGCCCTGCACGACGCACCCGGGTACACCCCGGAGGCGGTCGAACCGTTGCTGCGTCGGCGTTTCCTGGACTGGGCCGCCAGCCCGGAGAACAACCGGGCACCGGGGATGACCTGCCTGCGGGCCTGCGGCGAGCTGGGTCGGGGGTTGCCCTGGCAGCAGGCGACGGTGGTCGACTCCAAGGGGTGCGGCGCGAACATGCGGGTCACCCCGGTCGGCCTGCTCGACGTCGACCTGGACACCCTCGCCGGGCTGTCCCAGCTCCAGGCCGGCCTCACCCACGGCCACCCCACCGGCCTGGCCGCCAGTGAGCTGACCGCGTACGCGGTGCGGGTGCTGCGCGACGGCGCGGCGCTGACGGAGCTGCCCGGCCTGCTGACCGACCGGGCCCGCGACCAGCGTCACACCTACCGTGACGACTGGTTGGGTGACCTGTGGCGGCGGTGCGGGGCGGACTCCCCGACGGAGTTCATCGCCACCGGCTGGGACGAGTGCCGGTCGGCGCTGGAGCGGCTCGACGCCGCGCTGCGCCGACCGGACGACGGGGGAGACCCGTGCCGGTACACGGGTGAGGGCTGGATCGCCGAGGAGGCGCTCACCACCGCGCTGCTCTGCGTCCGGTGGCACCCCGACGACCCGGTGGCCGCGCTCGGCCGGGGCGCGACCACCGCGGGTGACTCGGATTCGATCGCCGCGTTGGCCGGCGCGTTCCTCGGCGCGGCCCACGGGCTGTCCGGCTGGCCGCCCGCCTGGTCCACCCGCATCGAGTACGCCGACCAGCTCGCCACCCTCGGCGCGACCTGGGACTGACCCGCCCGCCCGGCCGGATGCCGCCCGCCCGACCGCCCGCCGGGCCGGATGCCCGACCGCCGGACCGCCCGGCCGACCGCCGGGCCGGATGCCACCCGGCCGGATGCCCGACCGACCGGCAGCCCGGATGCCGCGCCGCCGCGGTGTCGGCCACCACGACGGGAGCACCGGGGGTGTGCGGTGCTCAGGCCGGGCTGCGTCGCCCGTGCAGTCGCTTCACCCGCCGCCACAGGGCCGGGTCGCAGCTACCGGCCCGGCGGGAGAAGGCGTCGGCGGGGATACGCAGCGGCTCGGCCAGATCCAGCCAGCTGTCGTGTTCGGCGTCCGGGTCCCAGTCCCGGGTCGGGATCGACACGTGGTCGTCCCGGTCGCTCTTGTCCTGGCTGGTGATCTTGAGGACCTCGATACCCCGGTCGTCGGCGCTTACCACCAGGCAGGGGCGTACCTTCGAGCCGGTGCCGTCGTGGAACGGCACGTCCGCCCACCAGATGTCACCCGGGCGGGGCGTGCCGGTGGGGGTGCGGGGACGCGGTGGCGCGGTCGGTCGGGCCCGGTCCCGGGGCGGGGTGCCCCGCTCCGGTCGGGTGCGCCCGTCGCCGCTCGACGGTCGTCCGCCCCGGCGTCGCCACTCGTTCCAGGCCCAGCCGGCGGCGACCGCCAGGACGATCAGCAGCCCCCACAGCAACCACTCCGGCATCGGTACCCCGCCTTCCTCCGGGCGGCCACCGCGCCGCCGACGTGCGGCGATCGTCGCACGCCCCGGGGCCGGTCGCCCGTCGGGCGGGGTGGGGCAGGCAGGGGGAATGTCCCACCGGCCGGTTACCGTGCTCCAGTAGCGTGATCACGGGGGAGGTTCGCACGGTGTCCGGAGGCGACAGGGTGTCGGAAGAAGAGATTCCCCAGCAGGTCAGCGCGGCCCAGGAGGCGGCGGCCGGCGGTGAGCCCACCCCCGAGGCCCGGGAGCGGCACGCCACGTTGGGTCAGGAGCTGACCGAACACCAGTACCGCTACTACGTCCTCGATGCGCCGACCATCACCGACGCCGAGTTCGACAGGCAGTTGCGCGAGCTGGAGGCGTTGGAGGCGGAGTACCCGGCACTGCGTACCCCCGACTCGCCGACACAGCGGGTCGGCGGCACCTTCTCCACCGATTTCACCCCGGTCACCCACGCCGAGCGGATGCTCTCGCTGGACAACGCCTTCGCCGACGAGGAGCTGGCCGCCTGGGCCGAGCGGGTCGAGCGGGACGCCGGTGGCCCGGTGCCCTACCTGTGCGAGCTGAAGGTCGACGGCCTGGCCATCAACCTGACCTACGAGAAGGGTCGGCTGGTCCGCGCCGCCACCCGGGGCGACGGGCGCACCGGTGAGGACGTCACCGCCAACGTGCGCAGCATCCGCAGCGTGCCGGCCCGGCTCACCCCGTCCGACGAGTTCCCCGACGTGCCGGAGCTGCTGGAGGTGCGGGGCGAGATCTACTTCCCGGTCGCCGGGTTCGCCGACCTCAACGCCAGCCTGGTCGAGCAGGGCAAGGCGCCGTTCGCCAACCCGCGCAACGCCGCCGCCGGCAGCCTGCGCCAGAAGGATCCCCGGATCACCGCGTCCCGGCCGCTGCGGCTGGTGGTGCACGGCACCGGCGCCCGCACCGGCTTCCGGCCGGCCACCCAGTCCGAGTCGTACGCGGCGCTGAAGGCGTGGGGGCTGCCGACCAGCGACCGCTGGCGGGTGGTGCCCGACCTGGCCGGCGTGACGGAATACATCGCCCACTACGCCGAGCACCGGCACGACGTCGAGCACGAGATCGACGGGGTGGTCGTCAAGGTCGACCCGGTGCCCATCCAGGGGCGGCTCGGCTCGACCAGCCGGGCGCCCCGGTGGGCGATCGCCTTCAAGTATCCGCCGGAGGAGGTCAACACCACGCTGCTCGACATCGAGGTGGGCGTCGGGCGGACGGGCAGGATCACCCCGTACGCGGTGCTGGAGCCGGTGCACGTGGCCGGTTCGACGGTCGCCCAGGCCACCCTGCACAACGCCCGCGAGGTCGAACGCAAGGGGGTGCTGATCGGCGACACGGTGGTGCTGCGCAAGGCCGGCGACGTGATCCCCGAGGTGCTCGGCCCGGTCATCGAGCTGCGACCCGCCGACGCCCGCCCGTTCGTCATGCCCACCCACTGCCCGTCCTGTGACACGCCGCTCGCCCCGGCCAAGGAGAGCGACGTCGACATCCGCTGCCCCAACACCCGCAGCTGCCCGGCGCAGCTGCGGGAACGGGTCTTCCACCTCGCCGGGCGGGGTGGCTTCGACATCGAGGTGCTCGGCTACAAGGGCGCCGCCGCGCTGCTCGACGCCGAGATCATCGGCGACGAGGGTGACCTGTTCGCCCTCGACGCCGCGCAGCTCGCCCGCTCGCCGTTCTTCGTCAACAAGGACGGCAGCCTCGGCACCAACGCGACCAAGCTGCTCGACAACCTCGCCGTGGCCCGGGAACGCGACCTGTGGCGGGTGCTGGTGGCGCTCTCCATCCGGCACGTCGGGCCCACCGCCGCGCAGGCCCTGGCCCGGCACTTCCGTTCGGTGACGGCGATCGAGGCGGCTGCCGAGGAGGAACTGTCCTCGGTCGACGGGGTCGGTCCGACCATCGCCGCCAGCATCAAGGAGTGGTTCGCCGTCGACTGGCACCGCGACGTGGTCCGCAAGTGGGCCGAGGCCGGGGTCCGGATGGCCGAGGAGGCGGTCGACGAGGGGCCGCGCCCGCTGGAGGGGATCACCGTGGTGGTGACCGGCACGCTCGCCGGGTTCAGCCGGGACCAGGCGGCCGAGGCGATCCAGAGCCGGGGTGGCAAGGTCACCGGTTCGGTCTCCAAGAAGACCGGCTTCGTGGTGGTCGGCGACAACCCCGGGTCCAAGGCCGACAAGGCGGCCGGGTTGAAGGTGCCGGTGCTCGACGAGGACGGCTTCCGGGTGCTGCTCGACGCCGGCCCGGAGGCGGCCCGCGAGGTGGCCCGGGTCGAGGAGAGCTGAGCGTCCGGCCGCTGACCTGACCGTCCGCCCGTCCTGCTCCGCCCATAGGTGAATCTTGGGGTCGTATACCAACTTAGTCACGACTACGACCGATTCGTGGCTGTCGTACGGGTCCACCGGCACCCAGGGCGTTTCATGGTGGCAGGTGTGCGACCGGCGTACACCCTGATGGGGCGTGCCCGGGAGGTGCGATGGAGACCGCCGACCCCCGCAACTCGTTCCCGGGCGGGCGGGAGGGGCCGTTCCTGGGCCTCGTCGTCGGGGTGATCGGCCTGGCCGTGCTGGCCTGCGTCGGGCCGTTGATCGACCTCGTCGGCCGGCTGGACCAGCTCCCGGTGGCGTTCTGGACGATGGCGGTGCTCGCGGTCGGCTGCGACGCCCGACCCTTCATCCCCTCGGGACGCCGGCAGACCTCAGCGGTCTTCCCGTCCACCTGTTTCACCTTCGCCATCCTGCTCGGCTGGGGGCTCGGGCCGGCGGTGCTGGTGCAGGCCGTCGCGGTCGCCGTCTCCGGCGTACGGCTGGGCCACGCCCCCTGGCGGACCACCTTCAACGCCGCCCAGTACGCCTGTGCGCTCACCGCCGCCCACCTGGTGCTCCGGCTCGGACCGGGCGGGCTGTTCGACGACGACCGGGTGGGCTGGACCGACGTCCTCACCGCCGGGGGCGCGACCGTCACCTGGTTCGTCGTCAACTACGGGCTGGTCAGCACCGCGTTGCGGCTGCGCTTCGGTGGCCGGTGGTGGCCGGCCGCCCGGCAGGGGCTGCCCTTCGAACTGCTCTCCACCGGTTCGCTGCTGCTGCTCGCCCCGGTCCTGGTGACCGCGGCGCGGGCCAACGCCGCGCTGATCCCGCTGGTGCTGGTGCCCCTGTTCGCGGTCTACCGGATGGCGCACCTCTCCGACGAACAGGTCCAGCTCGCCGCCCTCGACCCGCTCACCGGCCTGCCCAACCGCAAGGCGCTGCTCGCCGAGGTGGCCGAGCAGGTGCACCGGCACGCCGAGCGGGTCGCCCGGGGGGACCGCGGCGCACAGGTGGCGCTCCTGCTCATCGACCTGGACCGGTTCAAGAACGTCAACGACGCGCTCGGCCACGCGGTCGGTGACCGGCTGCTGGTCGAGGTGGGTGCCCGGCTCGCCGAGGTGATCGGGGAGCGCGACCTGCTGGCCCGGCTGGGCGGGGACGAGTTCGCGATCGTGGCCGGTGGGCTCGACGGGGTGGCCGAGGCCCGGGAGTTGGCGGACCGGGTGGTCGCCGCGCTGGCCGAACCGGTGTCGCTGGACGGGCTGCCACTGGACGTCGGCGGTTCGATCGGCATCGCGCTCTTCCCCGACCACGGCGAGGACTACGCCACCCTGATGCGCCACGCCGACGTCGCCATGTACGACGCGAAGCACCGCAACGACACCGTCGCCGTGTACGCGGCCGAGTCCGACCACAACTCCGCCGAGCGGTTGGCGCTCCTGGCCGACCTGCGGCGCGTACTGGAGGCGGGGCCGGCGGGCGGGCGGGCCGTGCGCGGCGGTGACGGCGCGACACTGCCGTCCCGGCTGGCCCCCGTCGACGGACCCGCCGGCGGCCCGGCCCCCCGCGTCGGCGAACCGGGCCGGTGGTGGCTGCCGCGCCGACGGCAGCGGCCCACACCGGTGCACCCCGACGAGTTGCTGAACCGGATCCTCACCGGTGCCGACCCGGTCCGCCGTCACGGTGGGGTCCCGGAGCACCGGCCGGCCGTGCCGACCCCGGCGGCGCAGGACGTCGCGCCCCCGGCCGGCCCGGCGGAGGTCGGCGAGATCACCATGTACTACCAACCGCAGGTCGCCATCGCCACCGGCGAGGTGGTCGGGGTGGAGGCGTTGCTGCGTTGGCGGCACCCGCGCCGGGGGATGGTCGACCCGGAGGAGCTGATCCGGGTCGCCGAGCAGAGCGCCGTGATGCGCCTGCTCACCTACCGGGTGATCGACGACGTGGTGGCGCAGCTCGCGACGTGGTCGGCGGCTGGGATCACCCTGCGGGCGGCGCTCAACGTCAGCGTCCGGGACCTGCACACCGGGGAGATCGTCGACCGGATCGCCGACCGGCTCGCCGGTGCCGGGGTGAGCCCGGAACGGCTGCAACTGGAGATCACCGAGGGGGCGCTGATGGCCGACCCCCGACGGGTGCTGGCCACCATCACCCGGCTGCACCAGCTGGGGGTGGCCATCTCGCTGGACGACTTCGGCACCGGCTACTCGTCGTTGCAGCACCTGCGCCGGCTGCCGCTGTCCGAGGTGAAGGTGGACCGGTCGTTCGTGCTGGGGATGGCCGAGGACGCCGACGACGCCGCGATCGTCAAGTCGACGATCGAGCTGGCCGGCGCGCTCGGCCTGCGGGTGGTCGCCGAGGGGGTGGAGGACGAACGGACCTGGCGGCTGCTGCACGCGGCCGGTTGCGACGCCGCGCAGGGCTGGTTCTACGCCCGCCCGATGCCCGCCGACGAGTTGACCGCCTGGCTGGCCCGTTACCGGCCGCTGAGCCCCGTCCCCAGCCCGGACGCCGAGATCCCCCGCCGGCACGCCCGCTGACGGTCGCCGGCACATCCACAGGGGGTGGGCGGGCGGCCCCCGGACCGGCCGGCGGCCCGGACGCAGGGGGAGTCGGAGGTGTCGGGGTGAGCGCAGGACAATAGACTCGCTCCGGTCACCGCGCGTCATCCCGTCGACGGCGCGGCCGGCACACCGAGACGCAGCAGCACAGCCACGAAGGGGGCACCGATGGCCGCCATCTCCCGCGAGGAGGTCGCGCACCTCGCGCGACTGTCGCGGCTCGCCGTCACCGAGGAGGAGCTGGACACCTTCGCCGGCCAACTGGACGTGATCCTCCAGTCGGTCGCGCAGGTCGGTGAGGTCACGGCGGCGGACATCCCGCCGACCTCCCACTCGGTGCCGCTGACCAACGTGCTCCGCGACGACGTGGTGGTGCCCGGGTTGACCCCGCAGGAGGCGCTGTCGGGTGCCCCCGACGTCGCCGAGCAGCGGTTCCGCGTCCCGCGCATCCTGGACGAGGACGTGGCGTCGTGAGCGGATGTGTAGTTGACACCGGGCATGACAGGCGAACCATCGAGCCCAGTGCGCCGGCTGCCCGGGGCACCGGTGAGCGGAGCGAGGCGACGGCATGACCGACCTGACCAGAATGACCGCGACCGACCTGGCCGGGCTGGTGGCCTCGGGGGAGACCTCTGCGGTCGAGGTGACCCGGGCCCACCTGGACCGGATCGCCGCCGTCGACGACCGGGTGCACGCGTTCCTGCACGTCGACACCGAGGGGGCGCTGGCCGCCGCCCGCGCGGTCGACGAGCGGCGGGCCGCCGGTGAGCAGCTCGGACCGCTGGCCGGGGTGCCGGTGGCGGTGAAGGACGTGCTCACCACGAAGGGCGTGCCGACCACCGTCGGTTCGAAGATCCTCGAAGGCTGGCGTCCGCCGTACGACGCGACGATCGTGCAGCGGCTACAGGCGGCCGGCACGGTGATGCTCGGCAAGACCAACATGGACGAGTTCGCGATGGGCTCCTCCACCGAATACTCGGCGTACGGCCCGACCCACAACCCGTGGGACACCGACCGGATTCCGGGCGGCTCCGGCGGGGGCAGCGCCGCCGCGCTGGCCGCGTACGAGGCCCCGTTGGCCATCGGCTCCGACACGGGTGGCTCGATCCGCCAGCCCGGCGCGGTGACCGGGACCGTCGGCGCGAAGCCCACCTACGGCGGCACCTCCCGGTACGGCCTCGTCGCGTTCTCCTCCTCGCTGGACACCCCCGGCCCGTGCGCCCGTACGGTGCTCGACGCGGCGCTGCTGCACCAGGTCATCGGCGGGCACGACCCGCGCGACTCCACCTCCATCCCGCAGCCGGTGCCGGACGTGGTCGCCGCCGCGAAGCTCGGTGCGACGGGCGACCTGACCGGGGTGAAGCTCGGCATCGTCAGGGAGTTCACCGGTGAGGGCGCGGAGCCGGGTGTGATGGCCGCGTTCCGCGAGTCGGTGGACACCCTGGCCAAGCTGGGCGCCGAGATCGTCGAGGTGTCCTGCCCGCACTTCCGGTACGCGCTGCCGGCGTACTACCTGATCGCGCCGAGCGAATGCTCCTCCAACCTGGCCCGGTTCGACGGGGTCCGGTTCGGGCTGCGGGTCGGCGACGACGGCAACCGGTCGCTGGAGGAGGTCATGTCGCTGACCCGGGAGGCCGGGTTCGGTGCCGAGGTCAAGCGGCGGATCATGGTCGGCACGTACGCGCTGTCGTCGGGCTACTACGACGCCTACTACGGGCAGGCGCAGAAGGTCCGTACCCTGATCACCCGCGACTTCACCACGGCGTTCGAGCAGGTCGACGCGCTGATCTCGCCCACCACGCCGTTCGTGGCGTTCCCGATCGGGGCGCGCACCGCCGACCCGTACCAGATGTACCTGGCGGACCTGTTCACCATCCCGACGAACCTGTACGGCGGGCCGGGCATCTCGGTGCCGTGCGGCCTGTCCGAGGGGCTGCCCGTCGGTCTGCAGGTGATGGCCCCGACGATGGCCGACGACCGGATGTACCGGGTCGCCGCCGCGTTGGAGTCCGTGGTCGGCACGTTCACCCCACCGGCACTGTGAGGCTGGAGTTCAGATGACGACGACACTGCCCGCGTACGACGAGGTCGTTGCGCGTTACGAGCCGGTGATCGGCCTGGAGACCCACGTCGAGCTGGGCACGAACACCAAGATGTTCTGCGGTTGCCCGACCGACTTCGGTGGGGAGCCCAACACCCGGGTCTGCCCGGTGTGCCTGGGCCTGCCCGGTTCGTTGCCGGTGGCCAACAAGGCGGCGATCGAGGCGACCATCCGGATCGGGCTGGCGCTGAACTGCTCCATCGCGCAGTGGTGCCGGTTCGCCCGGAAGAACTACTTCTACCCGGACATGCCGAAGGACTTCCAGATCAGCCAGTACGACGAGCCGCTGTGCTCCGACGGCTACCTGGACGTCGAGGTGAACGGCGAGCTGGTGCGGATCGGCATCGAGCGGGTGCACCTGGAGGAGGACACCGGCAAGACGCTGCACGTCGGTGGGGCCACCGGCCGCATCCACGGGGCGACCGAGTCGCTCGTCGACTACAACCGGGCCGGCATCCCGCTGGTGGAGATCGTCACCAAGCCGGTTCCCGGCACCGGTGCGCTCGCCCCCGAGGTCGCCAAGGCGTACGTGACGGAGCTGCGCGACGTGCTGCGTTCGCTGGGGGTCTCCGACGTGCGGATGGAGGAGGGTTCGCTGCGCTGCGACGTCAACACCTCCCTCAACCTGCCGGGCGAGGAGTGGGGCACCCGCACCGAGACCAAGAACGTCAACTCGTTGCGGTCGGTGGAGCGGGCGGTCCGCTCGGAGATCCTGCGGCAGGCGTCGGTGCTGGACGCGGGCGGCCGGATCACCCAGGAGACCCGGCACTTCCACGAGGACACCGGGGACACCACGCCGGGCCGGTCCAAGGAGACCGCTACCGACTACCGCTACTTCCCGGAGCCGGATCTGGTGCCGCTCGCCCCGGACACCGCCTGGGTGGCCGAGCTGAAGGCGGCCCTGCCGGAGCTGCCCCGGCTGCACCGTCGCCGGCTCCAGGAGCAGTGGGGCCTGTCCGACCTCGACATGCAGTCGGTGCTCAACGCCGGTGCGGTCGAGCTGATCGAGGCGACCGTGGCGGCCGGCACCACCCCGGCGGCGGCCCGCAAGTGGTGGCTGGGTGAGCTGTCCCGCCGGGCCAACGAGACCGGTGTGGAGCTGGCCGACATCGGGGCCACCCCGGCGCAGGTCGCCGAGCTCCAGGGCCTCATCGACGCGGGCAAGCTCAACGACAAGCTGGCCCGGACGGTGCTGGAGGGCGTGGTCGACGGCGAGGGTTCGCCCACCGAGATCATGACCAACCGGGGCCTGGAGGTGGTCTCCGACACCGGCGCGCTCACCGCCGCCGTGGACGAGGCGATCGCCGCCAACCCGGCCATCGCCGACAAGATCCGTAGCGGCAAGGTCGCCGCTGCCGGTGCGCTGGTCGGCGCGGTGATGAAGGCCACCCGTGGCCAGGCCGACGCCAAGACCCTCCGTGACCTGATCCTGGAGCGCCTCGGCGTCCAGGGCTGACCCGAGCGGGCCGGAGCCGAGGCTTCCCGCCCGCGACCGGCGAGGGCCGCCGTCGTGACCCGACGGTGGCCCTCACCCCTTCCCCCGGGGTACGCGCGCGACCCGCGCGACCCCCCACCGAGGGCGTCAACGGCGACGCCCGGATGGAGTTGCCGTGAACGAGCACGACCTCGACGTCCTCGACGAGATCCAGCGGCGGGTGCTGTGGCTCGCCACCCGGATCGTGGACGCGGCCAACCACGACCGGGACACCGGCGACGGGGTGAAGGTCGGTGGGCACCAGGCGTCGAGCGCCTCCCTGGTCACCGCGATGACCGCGCTGTGGTTCGCCCACCTGGACGCCGAGGACCGGGTGGCGGTCAAACCGCACGCCTCCCCGGTGTTCCACGCGATTCAATACCTGCTCGGCAACCTGGACCGGTCGTACCTGACGCGGTTGCGGGCGCGGGGCGGGTTGCAGTCGTACCCGTCGCGGACGAAGGACCCGGACGAGGTGGACTTCTCCACCGGCTCGGTCGGGTTGGGCGCGGCGGCCCCGCTGTTCGCCGCGGTGACCCGCCGCTACGTCGACGCCCACTTCGGGGCCCGCCCGCACTCCCGGTTCGTCGCGTTGATCGGCGACGCAGAGCTGGACGAGGGGAACATCTGGGAGGCGGTCGCCGACCCGGCCACCACCGGCCTGGGTAACGTGATGTGGCTTGTCGACTTCAACCGGCAGTCGCTGGACCGGGTGGTGCCCGGCATCCGGATCGACCAGTGGCGGGGGCAGTTCGAGGCCGCCGGTTGGCACGTCGTCGAGGTCAAGTACGGCCGCCGGCTGGCGCAGGCGTACGCCCGGCCGGGTGGGGCGGCGTTGCGCGACTGGATCGACCGGATGCCCAACGAGCAGTACCAGTCGCTGTTCGGGTTGGCCGGGCCGGCGCTGCGGCAGCAGTTCCTGGACGGGGCGCCCGACGGCATCGCCGGGTTCATCGCCGATCTGACCGACGAGGAGTTGGCCCCGCTCGTCACCGACCTGGGCGGGCACGACCTGGCGGCGATGCTCGACGCGTACGCCCAGTGTGACGCGGTCACCGACCGGCCCAGCGTCGTCTTCGCGTACACCGTCAAGGGGTGGGGGTTGCCGCTCGCCGGCAATCCGCGCAACCATTCGGCGTTGCTGTCCACCGGGCAGGTCGACGCGTTGCGGGCGGCGCACGGCCTGACCACCGCGACCGAGTGGGACCGGCTCGACCCGGCGGGCCCGGCCGGCATCCGGGCCGGCGCGCGCCGTGAGGCGCTGGCCCGCGCGCCCCGGCACCGGTCGCTGGGGGTCACCGTCCCGGAGTCCACCGGGGTACGCACGCAGAAGCCCATCTCCACCCAGGAGGCGTTCGGGCGGGTGCTGGTGGAGCTGGCCCGGGACCCGCAGGTCGCGCCCTACCTGGTCACCACCGCGCCGGACGTGGCGACCTCCACCAACCTGGCCGGGTTCATCAACCGGACCGGGGTGTTCGCCCCGACCGAGCGGCGGTCCTGGTCGCAGGACCGGATGCTGCGCTGGACGGAGAGCCCCGCCGGGCAACACATCGAACTGGGCATCTCCGAGATGAACCTGTTCCTGCTGCTGGGTCAGCTCGGCCTGTCCTGGGACCTGTCCGGGCAGCCGCTGCTGTCGGTCGGCACCGTCTACGACCCGTTCGTGCTGCGCGGGCTGGACGCGTTCCTCTACGGCACCTACTCGGGTTCCCGGTTCGTGGTGGCCGGCACCCCGTCGGGCGTCACGCTGGCCCCGGAGGGTGGTGCCCACCAGTCGACCATCACCCCCTCCGTCGGCCTGGAACTGCCCGGCGTCACCTTCTGCGAACCGGCGTACGCGACCAGCCTCGACTGGTTGCTCTGTGACGCGTTCGGGCAGATCGCGCAGGGCGCTGCGCCGGCCGCCACCGCCGCGCCGGCCGAGGACGGGGCGTACTACTTCCGGTTGAGCACCCGCCCGCTGGACCAGGCACCGTTCGAGGCGGCCCGGGTCCGCCTCGGCGACGCGGTGCTGCGCCGGCAGGTGGTCGCCGGGGCGTACCGGCTGGTGGACGCGCACCAGGCGTACCCGCAGCTGGCCGACGCGCCGGTGGTGACCCTGGCCGCCTCGGGGGCGGTGCTGCCGGAGGTGCTGGCCGCCGCCGCCGAACTGGCCGACGAGGGCATCGCCGCGCACGTGGTCGACGTGACGAGCCTGGACCGCCTCTACCGGGCGTGGCAGCGCACCCTGCGCCAGGGCGTGCGTACGGCGACCGTGCCGAGCGTGCCGGGCGCGTTGCGGGCCGCCTTCGGGGACCGTACCCCCCTGGTGACCGTGCACGACGCCGCCTCGCACGCGATGGCCTGGCTCGGCTCGGCGCTGGGTGTGCCGGCGGTGCCGCTCGGGGTGGACGAGTTCGGCCAGTCCGGCAGCGTCCGCGAGCTGTACGAGCTGCACGACCTGCTCCCCGGCAGCATCGTCAACGCCGCCCTGGCCGCCCTGTCCCTACGCTGACGGGTCAGCGGGTGCCGCGACGGTGCCGCGCGTGGCCCGGGCCATCTCCGGTTCGGTCTGGTGGAAGACGGTTCGGTCTGGTGGAAGACCTGGAGCGCCGGCCATCGCCCTCGCCGCCGGGCCCATGCGCGGACCCGGCGGCGACAGCGGACCTGTTCGGTGCTGGCGGGGACGGAAACCCGCCCCTCAGCGGGGCAGACCACCTATCTGATTACCCTCTGTCATCGTTATGGCCGGCGCCGCTCCAGGTCACTCTGAGTGTTCTTTCTGGCGGTCCTCGTGATGTGGGTCTGCATCCTTTGCTCTGCTGCCATAGAGGCGACACGGTGCTGAGCAGGGATAATGCGGAACGCCGCGACTGGGGGTTGTTGGCAGCTCCGTTACGGAAGGTAGCTGTCGCGGTGAGGGCAGCAGAGCAAAGGATGCGGGTGTGCATAGGTGCGTGCGGCTTGAAGGTATCCCTCGGTGACATTGGTGGAGGTTGGGTGAGCGGGGTGTTCGCGCATCAGAGGCCCTGGCGGTCGGCGTGTAGCCATCGCCATCGGCCATGCGCCGGCAGCGGCGGTGGTGTGGCGGCGGCCCACCCGCTGACGTCGGCTGTGCGCCGGTCGCCTGGCGGACGTCGGCTGTGCGCCGCCGCCTGCCCCGGCCACCAATCCGTGCCCCGGCTGCCTGCTCCGGCTGCCGGTCCGTGCCCGGGCTGCCGGTCCGTGCCGGGCTGCCGGCTCCTGCCCCGGCCGCCTGTCCCAGCCGCCTGCCTGACCACGGTGTGTCGGCGGTCCGCCTGTCGGGGGTCAGCTGGTCGGGGTGGGGGCCGGCGAGGTGGGGGTCGGGGCGCTCCCGGAGGGGGACGCCGACTCCGATGCGCCCCGGGTCGGGGTCGGGGTGACCGGGACGTCGGCGCCCTTCGCCGGGTCGCGGATCACGTGACGTTCCAGGTTCACCTGGGCCTGCCCGGTGCCGCCGACCGTGATGTCGTCGTACGCCTGGAGCAGCTTCTCCTGGTCGAAGTAGAGCACCGACATCGACAGCGGGGTTGGCTTCTCGCCTTCCAGCCCGCGTAGGCCGGCACCGCCGGTGGAGCCCTCCACCATCAGCTGGGTCGGCTGCTGGCCGTCCGCCTGCGGCAACTTCGACATCTGGCGGGCGTGGGTGTGCCCGGCCAGCACCAGTGGGCAGGTGCCGGAGAGCGGCCCGGCCGACGCCGGGTCGTGCACCAGCGCGATGTTCACCGGTCGCGGTGAGCTGCGGATCGTGGCGGCCAGGGTCTCACCGGCCCCGATGACCTGGTCGGCGACCTGCGCGGTGAGACCGCTGCCGGCCGGCGAGGTCTCCTTGTCCGGGGTGAACCGGGGGTCCCCGATGCCGGCGATGGTCAGCCCGGCGACCGTGGTGGTCGAGTTGTTCAACACCACCGCGTTCGGCTGCCGGGCCACCGCCGCGGCTGTCCTGGGTGAGTCGTGGTTGCCCCGGATGTAGACGTACGGCTTCTTGAGCAGGCCGATCGACCCGACGTACGACGCCTCGGGTTCGCTGCCCCAGTCGGTCAGGTCACCGGTGTCGATCACCACGTCTATGCCGAACTGCTCGACCACGGTGCGGATCAACTGCCAGCCGGTCGGGTTGAGGTGCATGTCGGAGACGTGCAGCACCCGGGTGGTGCCCGGCGCCGGCTCGTACACGGGCAGGGCCGAGACCGTGGTGTAGAGCTGGCTGACGTTGCCGACCAACCGTTGCAACTGCTCGGCGTAACGGCTGTAGTCGTTGGCGATCCGCCGGGCGTCACCGACGATCGCCGGGGCGTTGACCAGCAGCCCCTCGTACCGTGGCTCCTCGATGGCCTGCGGGCGCAGGGTGCCCGCGGCGAGCCCGAGGCTGCCGACGGTGACCACCAGGGCCACCCCACCGGCCCAGGCGGTCCGCCGGGCGTCCCGGAAGACCAGAGCCGCCAGGATCAGGGTGACCAGCACCGCCGCGCCGAGGGTACGCAGACCGAGCCGCAGCACCCCGTTACGGACGTCCGTCACCGCCGACTGGCTGGCCCGGCTGATGCTGGCCGGGTCGTCGATCAACGCCTCGGTCTTACGCTGGTCCAGCGCCCCCAGGCCCACCGTCAGGTGGGTCGGACCCTGGTGGCTGTCGAGCTGGAGCGCACCCAGCGGGGGGATGTCGACGGTGGTGCCGCCCCGCACTGCCGGCGCGAGGGTCAGGTCGGCGCGGAACGGGCCGATGTCGGTGCTGACCCGACCACCGGCGAACACCCCGATGACCGTTCCGGTCAGCGCGACCAGCAGCACCGCCAGCACCACGCCGGCCCGGCGCATCCCCCTTGACCGGCCGGTGGGCCACCGGGGCGACCAGCGCCGCTCACGCCGGGCGGGGGTGTCGTCGTCCCCGGGCCCGCGCTGCTCGTTCTCCTGACCGTCCATGCTGAGATTCTGACCTGCCCACTGAAAGATCTTGGCAAACCTGGCGGACGGGCGGCCGATCCGCCCGGTACCTGCCCTGCTGTCCGAACGTCGGCGTGTCGTCAGCTCCGGCCGGCACCACCGTCGGCGAAGACCAACCGCAGCAGCCGGTCGTCCTCCGGCACCGGCCGGCCCCGCCCGTCGTGGTTGGAGGTGGAGACCCAGAGCGAACCGTCCGGGGCGGCGGCGACCGCCCGCAGCCGCCCGTACTTCCCGGTGAGCAGTTCCCGGGGTGCGCCCAGCACGGTGCCCGTGTCGGTCAACTCCACCAGCCAGAGCCGCTCGCCGCGCAGGCAGGCGGCGGCCAACAGCCGGCCCGTCGCGGCCAGCCCCGAGCAGGACGCCTCGTCGGTGCCCCACTGCACGATCGGGTCGACGAACCTGCCGTCACCCGCCTGACCCTCCACCGTCGGCCAGCCGTAGTTGGCGCCCTTGTCGATCCGGTTGATCTCGTCCCAGGTGTTCTGTCCGAACTCGGTGGCGTACATCCGCTTGCCCGCGTCCCAGGCCAGTCCCTGCACGTTGCGGTGCCCCAGCGACCAGACCGGCGAGCCGGGGAACGGGTTGCCCGGGGCCGGCTTGCCGTCCGGGGTGATCCGCAGGATCTTGCCGGCCAGGGTGGCCCGGTCCTGCGCGGCGGCCCGGTCACCGGCGTCGCCGGTGCTGACGTAGAGCTGCCCGTCCGGGCCGAAGGCGAGCCCACCGCCGTTGTGGTTGCCGGCTTTCGGGATGCCGGTCAGGATCGGCGTGGGTGCGCCACCCAGCGTCAACCGCGCCACCCGGTTGTCCTGCTCGGTGGTGTAGTAGACGAACACCGACCGGTCCTGCGCGTACGCCGGGGAGACGGCGATGCCGAGCAGCCCCGCCTCGCCGGACGCGGCCACCCCCGGCACGGTCTGCGCCGGGGTGACGGTCAACCCCTGCGGCCCCGACTCCGGCCCGACCTTGAGGATCCGGCCGCTGTCCCGTTCGGTGACCAGCGCCGCCCCGTCGGGCAGGAACGCCATCCCCCACGGCACCCGCAACCCTTTGGCCAGCACCGTGGCCACCACCTGCTGCTCGGGGGTGTTCGCCGACGCCGACGGGGTCGGCAGGTTGGGTGGTTCACCGGCCGGATCGGGATCCGGCGGGCCGAGACTGCACCCGCTCAGCAGCAGCGCGACACCGGACGTCGCCAGGGCCGCGCGGACCCGGGCGGTGCGGGGGTACGGGAGACGGGCGCTCACCCGGCCCAGCCTAGCCCGCGAATCGGGGCCCGCCGGGCCACCGGGAACGGCCCACCGGTCGGCGACCGCCTCAGCGGGCCCGGATGGCCAGCAACGCCACGTCGTCCTCACGCCGCTCCTCCGAACCGAGCAGCAGGTCGCACAGGTCGGCGGCGGGTCGGACCCCGGCGGCGGTGACCCGTTCGCACAACTGCGCCATGCCCTCGTCGATCGGCTGGTCCCGCCGCTCCACCAGCCCGTCGGTGTAGAGCAGCAGGGTGTCCCCGGGGGCGAGGAGCACCCGTGCCCCGGTGCGGGGGACCGGCCGGGTCAACCCCAGCAGCGGTTCCCGCCGACCGTCGAGCAGTCGTACCGTGCCGTCGGCGGTGACCAGCAGCGGGGCGGGATGGCCGGCGTTGCACCAGGTGACCGCCACCCCGTCGGGGACCGGCCGCAGCCGGGCCAGCACCGCCGTGGCGGCGGTCGGGATGCGCAGCCCGGAAATGGTGGCGTCCAACCGCCGCATCAGCTCGTCGACCGGATCGGTGCGCCCGTACGCGTTGCCCCGGACGAGGTTGCGCAGCTGACCCATGGTCGCGGCGGCCTCGATGTCGTGGCCGGCGACGTCCCCGATCGCCGCGACCAGATCGCCGTCGGGCTGCACGAAGGCGTCGTACCAGTCGCCGCCCACCTCCACCCGGTCGGCGGCCGGCTGGTAGCGGGCCACCAGCTCGACCCACGGGCTCTGCGGCAACTGCGGGAGCATGCTGTGCTGCAGCACCTCGGCGACGTGCCGTTGCTCGCCGTAGATCCAGCCGTTGCCGACCGCCTGCCCCGCACGCCGGCCGATCTCCAGCGCGGTGCCGAGGTCGTCGTCGTCGAAGGCCCGCCGGTCGGGCCCGGCGACCAGGGTGACCGCGCCCATCGCCGTACCCCGGCCGGGGGCCGGCACCGGCACGGTCAGGTGTGAGGCGAAGCCCAGCCGCTCGGCGAGGGTCACCAGCTCCGGCTCGTCGCTGGCCTGCCGGACGTCGTCCAGGTCGGCGACGTGGCGCAGCACCGGCTGGCCGGTCCGCAGCACCGTCCGGGTGATCGAGGCCGGGCCGAGCCGGCGCAGCGCCAGCTCGCCGAACCGGGCGGCCTCGGCGGCGCGGGCCGGATCGCGGTGCACGGTGTTCACCCACCGGGGGGTGCCAGCCTGGTCGACCAGGGTCACCATGGCCCAGTCGGCCAGCAGCGGCACCACCGCGTCGGCCAGCCGCGCCACGGCCGTCTCGACGTCGAGCGTGCCGGCCAGGGTTTCGCTCAGCGAGGCGAGCAGGTTGAGCCGGTCGTGCGCGTGTTCGACCAGCCGGCGGGCCTGCTGGGCGGCGTCCAGGGCGATCCGCAGCCGCAGCTCCGAGGAGCAGGCCGCCGCCAGGTCGGCAAGCGTCCGCAGCTGCGCCTTCGTCCACGCCCGGGGTTTGCTGTCGATCGCGCACAGCGAGCCGAGCACCCTGCCGTCCAGGTCGGTCAACGGCATCCCGGCGTACGCGACGACACCCAGTTCCGGCACGGCCAGGTTGTCCCGGACCCGGGGGTAGAGCCGGGCGTCCGGCAGCACCAGTGGGATCTCGGTGTCGATCACGTGTTGGCAGAACGAGTGGCTCAACGGGGTCTGCCGGCGGGCGGCCCACGGGTCGGGCAGCCCGACCGCGCCGGGAAAGAACTGCCGGGTCTCGGTGACCAGGGAGACCAGCGCCACCGGCACGTCGAGCAGGTCGCTGACCAGCCGGGCGAACCGGTCGAACGCCTCGTCGGGCGCGGCGTCCAGCCCGGTGTCGGTCAGCGACCGCAGTCGGGCCGGGTCGGCCAGCGCGGCGATCCCGACGGCCGGCCGTTCGCTGCGCTCGGTCATCGACCACCTGTCTGCCTGGACGGGGGACGCCGATCGACGTCCGACCCCCGGTTATACCCGCCCCGACCGTCGCGCGCCCGGGGAGGTGGGCGACATCGCCCGGTGTGGCGTCGGTGGGCCGGCCCCTCGGAACAGCCTGCCGACGGAGGGCTATCGTCGGCACGCGTGAAGGTATGGATTGCGCATCCTGTCGGTGTCGAGCTGCTCGGGGCGGTGCCGGCCGGTGTCACCGTACAGCCGTGGACCGATCCGGAGAATCCGCCCGGCGACCCGACCGGAGTCCGGTTCTGGGTGCCGCCGTTCCTGGCCGGGGTGGACACCACGGCGATGCTGGGCCGGCTGCCGGAGCTGGCGGTGGTGCAGCTGCTCTCCGCCGGGGCGGACGCCTGGGCCGGCCGGGTGCCCCCCGGGGTGACCCTGTGCGACGCCCGGGGGGTGCACGACGCCGGTACCGCCGAGTGGGTGGTCACGGCGATCCTCGCCCAGCTGCGGGGCTTCCCGGAGCTGGCCCGCGCCCAGTCGCGGCGGGAGTGGGCGTACGACCGGGTCGCGCCGACCGACGAGCTGACCGGCAAGCGGGTGCTGATCGTGGGGGCCGGTTCGATCGGTGCGGCGGTCCGGGCCCGGCTGGCCCCGTTTGACGTCACCTTCACCCTGGTCGCCCGGACCGCACGGCCGGCGGAGGGGGTGCACCCGGTGACCGAACTGCCCCGGCTGCTGCCCGAGGCCGACGTGGTGGTGCTGCTGGTGCCGTTGACCGAGGCCACCCGGGGGTTGGTCGACGCCGGTTTCCTGGCCGCCATGCCGGACGGGGCGCTGCTGGTCAACGCCGCCCGGGGCCCGGTGGCGGACACGTCGGCGCTGGTCGCGGAGCTGACCTCCGGCCGGTTGCGGGCGGCGTTGGACGTGACCGACCCGGAGCCGCTGCCCGCCGACCATCCGCTCTGGGGGTTGCCGAACGTGCTGCTCACCCCGCACGTCGCCGGCTCGGTACGGGGGCTGCTGCCCCGGGCGTACCGGCTGGTGGGGGAGCAGTTGCGGCGGTTCGTCGCCGGGGAACCGCTGGTCAACACGGTGGTCGACGGCTACTGACGCCGTCGGTCGCGGCGGGCCGGCCGCGGTGGACCGGCGGTGGTCGCGGACCGGTGGTGGTCGCGGGGGCCGGCCGGCCCGGCGTGGGCCCCGGGGTCAGTGGGCCTCGGGCAGGGACTGGCCGGTGATCGAGATCAGGCGGGGCAGGTCGACGCCCCGGACCGCCGGCAGGGGCAGGTGCTGCCCGTCGGCGAGCCGGACGACGGCCCGGCCGCGCGGGTCGGCGGCCAGCTCGACGACCTGCTCCCAGGGGATGCGTCGCCCCCCGGCCAGCGCCCGCAGGCGCAGCTCACGCGGGTCGGCGTCGGTGCCGGAACGCCAGGCCCAGATCGCGACGGTCAACGGGACCAGCAGCACCGGCAGCAGGTACCACCGGGCGGCGGCCAGGGGCAGCGCGCCGATGGTGGCGATGACGGCCGCGACCAGGATGGCCTGGTTGTGCCGGAAACGGATGGTGTCGGCGCGACTCACCCCCCGATGATCCCACCCCTGGCCGGGATGGTTCCGGCCGGGCGGTCGACCAGCCGGGGACGACCGCGGCTGGTGACGCGGATCACGGTTGGCGGGCATAACCCGTGTGGTGGCGAATCGTTGAACCGCTAACCCCCGTCATACCGCCCCGTGTTCCCCCTCACGAAGGCGACCGCCGTGACCGTCGCTCACCTCCTCCGTCGCTTCCCGTCCGCGCCGACCACGCTGTCGGTGCTGGTCGCGCTGCTGGCCGGTGCCAGCCTGGCCGGTCTCCTCCGGCCACTGGCGGCGACCACCATGGCCGGCGCGGTCGGTTGTGCCCTGGCCACCGTCCGGCTGTTCCGGTCGGCCGCCACCTCCCGTCGGTCCCGCCTGGCCGCCGCCCCGCTCAACGTCGCGGTGACGGTGGTCGGGCTGACCGTGGCGGTGTTGCCACTGGTGCCGACGTCCTGGCGGGCCGGGGTCGTGGCGACCGGGTTCGGCGTGGTCGCCCTGGCCGGTGCGGTCGGGCTGCTCCTGCTGCCCGGCCATGTCCGGTTGAGCTCCCGGGCCCGGCTGCGCCGTGGGGTGGACGTGCTCGGGTCCGGCACCGCCCTGCTCTTCGCCGGCTGGGTGCTGGTCCCGCCCGGCCCGGTGCCACCGGTGGTCCGGGTGGTCACCGTGGTCGGCGCGGTCGGACTGGCCGGGCTGCTGGTGAGCGCGCTGGCCGACCGCCGTCGTCGCCCGGGGGCGGCCCGCTGCCGGGTCGGGGTGGCGGCCGTCCTGCTCGGGCTGGCCGTCCTGGTGGGGCTGTTCGCCTACCGGGCGTCGGAGGTGTCGCTGCTGACGGCGGTGCCGTTGCTGGTCGGTGGGGCGTTGCTGACCGCGGCGGGGATGGCCCGGGTCGCGGCGGGCGACCCGGCCGACCCGGCGGGTCCGCCGCCGGCCTGGCCCCGGGTGACGGCACCGGCGGTGGTGGCCACCGTGGCGGCGGGCGGGCATCTGGCGTTCGCCGACGGGTTCACCCCGACCGCTGTCCTGCTGGGGCTGGCGGTGATCCCGTCGCTGGTGGCCCGGGAGTTGATCTCCGTGACCGACAACCGCCGGTGGGCCGGGCGGCTGGCCGCCCGGGAGGCGTACTTCCGGACGTTGGTCTCCGGGGGTCGTGACCTGGTGGTGGTCCTCGACGACGGGCTGCGGGTGCAGTGGCTCTCGGCGGCCGGTGAGCGCTGGTTCGGGCTGCGCCAGGACGACGTGTGCGGGCTGCCGCTGGCCGGGTTGCTGCACCCCGACGACGCGCCGGGGGTCCTGGCCCGACTGGCCGCCCGGTCCGACGGCGGTGCGCCGCCGCTGCTGGTGGCCCGGATGCGTACCGGCGACGGCGGCTGGCGGGAGATCGAGTCGACGGTGAGCGACCAGCGTGCGGTGCCGGAGGTGGCCGCGGTGGTGCTGCACGTCCGCGACGTCGGGGACCGTCGCCGACTGGAGCGGGAGCTGCGGCGGGTCGCGGCCACCGACCCGCTCACCGGGTTGGCCGACCGGCAGGAGCTGCTGCGCGTGCTCGGCGCGCGGGGTGGCCCACCCGGTGCCCTGCTGCTGGTCGACGTGCACGTGCCCGTCCCGACGCAGGGTGGTCCGGCGCCGGTGGGCAGCGACGCCCTCCTGGTCACCACCGCCCGCCGGCTGCGCGACGTGGTCGGCCCCCGGGACCTGGTCGCCCGGTTGTCCGCGGAGGAGTTCGCGGTGGTCACCGACGCCGGGTCGGTGCCGGCGTACGCGTTGGGCGAACGGCTGCTGGCCGCATTGACCGAACCGTGCCTGGCACCGACCGGGATGGCCCGGTTGCGGGTCGGCGTGGGCCTGACCGAGCTGACCGGGGCGGCACCGCAGGACGTGCTGCGCCAGGCCGACCTGGCCCGTCGCCGGGCCGTGCAGCTGGGTCGCAACCGGATCGAGTGGTACGACGCCTGCCTGGAGGAACAGCTGGTCCGTCGGCTGGACCTGGAACGGGAACTGCCCGGTGCGGCGGCCCGGGGTGAGCTGGACCTGGTCTACCAGCCGGTGCTGGCGTTGGCCGATCGGCGGCCGGCCGGCATCGAGGCGTTGCTGCGGTGGCGCAGCCCGGTGCTGGGCACGGTGCTGCCGGCCGAGTTGCTGCCGGTCGCCGAGGATCTGGGTCTGCTCGGTGAGTTGGGGCGGTGGGTGCTGGACCGGGCCTGTCGGCAGCTCGCCGACTGGTCGACCGGGGGGCGGGAGCTGTGGTTGGCGGTCAACCTGACGTTGGCCGAGCTGTTGGCCCCGGATCTGGTGCCCCGGGTGGAGGCGGCCCTGGCCGGGCACGGCTTGCCGGCGGAACGGCTGGTGCTGGAGATCGCCGAGTCGAGGCTGGGCGCGGACCTGCCGACGGTGGTGGCCCGGTTGGCCGGGCTCCGGTCGATGGGGGTGCGTGTCGCGTTGGACAGTTTCCGGGCGGAGCACGCCTCCCTGGCGCAGTTGCGTCGGTTGCCGATCGACCTGCTCAAGGTGCAGCCCCGGCCGGCCGGGCCGGATGCGGAGACCCGTCCGCTGATCGACGTGGTGGTGGGCCTGGGGGAGCGGTTGGGGGTGACCGTGGTGATGGCGGACCTGGAGTCGGAGCCGGAGGTCGACCGGGCGACCCGGGCCGGCTGCCGGTACGGCCAGGGCTTCGCGTTGGCCCGTCCGGCCACCGCCGAGCGGGTCGAGGCGTACTTCGAGGAGTTCCCCACGTCCTCCCGGTGACCTGCGCCGGTACGACCTGACTTAACCGGTTCACCTGACCCGGGGCGGTGCGGTACTGCCGCGCGGGGTCAGGTGCGCCGTCTCGTCCTGGAGCCCGCCCACCGACTCCCCGGCGATGACGGCGAGCAGTTGACGGGCCGCGTGCGCGCCGTAGGCGGGGATGTCCCGGCCGAGCGCGGTCAGCGGCGGGTGCACCAGTTGGCACAGGGGCGAGTCGTCCCAGGCCACGATGGACAGATCGGCGGGTACGCCGAGGCCCATCTCCTGCGCCACGGAGAGCCCGGCGATCGCCATCACGTCGTTGTCGTAGATCACCGCGGTCGGGCGTCGGGCGGAGCTGAGTAGCCGCCGGGTGGCGCGGGCGCCCTCCTCGCCGGTGTAGTCGGACCACACGGTCGCCGCGTCGGTGAGGCCGAGCCGGCCGCACACCTCGGCGAAGGCGTCGGTGCGGATCTCGGTGTGCAGCAGCGAGGGCAGCCCACCGACCCGGGCGATCCGGCGGTGGCCGAGGGCGACCAGGTATTCCACCGCCTCGGCCAGCGCCGCCGCGTCGTCGGCCCAGACGTGGGCCAGGGTGCCGGTGTGCCCCGGCCCGCCGATCACCACGGCGGGCAGTTGCAACTCCTCCAGGGCGGGCACCCGGATGTCGTTGGTCCGCAGGTCGCAGACGAGGACGCCGTCGACGCGCCGCTCGGCCCACCAGCGCCGGTAGACCGCGATCTCCGCCTCCTGGTCGGCGACCACCTGGAGGGTCAGGGCGTACGACCGGGCGGAGAGTTCGGCCTCGACGCCGCTGATCAGCTCCATGAAGAACGGTTCGATGCCGAGTATCCGGGCCGGTCGGCACAGGGCCAGGCCGACCGCGTCGGCGGTGGCGCCGGAGAGTGCGCGGGCGGCGCTGCTGGGGCTGAAGCCGATCTCGGCGGCGATCGCCAGGATGCGTTGCCGGGTGGCCTCCGAGACCCCCGGTTGCCCGTTGAGCGCGTACGACACCGCGCCCTTGGACACTCCGGCGCGTCGGGCGACGTCGGCGATGGTCGGCCGCTTCACCGGTGTGTCTCCTCCACTTCTCACGGCCTGGGTGGGCCGTCGACGGGGGCCGGGATCACCGGCGGTGCCCACGCTACCGGTGCCTGGTCCGGTCGACGCTCCCGGCCGGGGTGCTCCGCCATTACCGCTGAGCGGGATTCGCTTGCCCGGTTAAGCGTACGCGGCGGGAGGTGCGTGGCGGCGGTATACCAGCGCGCCGAGCAGGGCGGGAGGCGCTCCGGCCCTGCCCTCACGGGCCGATGGGCACGCCCAGGTTGCCGGTTCGAGGTGCTGTTGACCGGCCGTTGACACCGTGTGGGGTGGCCCGTACGGTGGCCTCACTTATCCGGTTCAGTCAACGCCTGTCGATGTCATGGGCGTCCCCGATGTGTGCGCGGAGGATGAGATGAGACGGTCCTGGACCCACTGGGCGCGCGCGGCGGCGGTCGGCGTCGTCAGCCTGACGATGGTCGCCGCGTGCAGCGGCCGGAGCACCACCGACTCGGGCGGCGGAGGCGGCCAGGTCACCCTGAAGATCAATTTCTGGGGCGACTTCGGTCTCCAGGACCTCAAGACCCGCTACGAGGCCGACCACCCCAACGTCAAGATCCAACTCAACTCGGGCGAGTACAACGCCCAGCACGAGGATCTCCAGAAGAAGCTCGTCGCCGGTTCCGGCGCGGCCGACATCGCCGCCATCGACGAAGGCTTCATGGTCCAGTTCCGCAGCCAGTCCGACAAGTTCGTCAACCTGCTCGACAAGGGCGCCGGCTCCTACGAGAGCAAGTACCTGCCGTGGAAGTGGAAGCAGTCGTTGTCGGCAGACGGCAAGACCCAGATCGGCCTCGGCACCGACGTCGGCGGCCTGGCCATGTGTTACCGCACCGACCTGTTCGCCGCCGCCGGGCTGCCCACCGGGCGGGACCAGGTCTCCGCCCTCTGGCCCACCTGGGACAGGTTCATCCAGGTCGGCCAGCAGTACACCGGCCGGACGAAGAAGAAGTTCCTCGACTCCGGCACCAACCTGTTCAACCCGATCCTCGGCCAGCAGCCCGTCGGCTTCTACGACGACCAGGAACAGCTCCGGATGGAGCAGGGTCCCAAGGTCGCCTTCGACTACACGATCACGGCGGTCCAGGCCGGACTGTCGGCCAACCTGGCCAGCTTCCAGGCCGACTGGGACAAGGGCTTCACCGCCGGCTCGTTCGCCGTCCTCGCCTGCCCGGCGTGGATGCTCGGCCACATCAAGGACACCGCGCCCGGCACCCAGGGCAAGTGGGACATCGCCGCGGTGCCCGGTGGCGGCGGCAACTGGGGTGGCTCGTTCCTCACCATCCCCAAGCAGGGCAGGCACGTCGACGAGGCATACCAGCTGCTGGAGTGGCTGGTCCAGCCGGAACAGCAGATCGAGATCTTCAAGAAGGTCGGCAACCTGCCCTCGCAACCCGCGCTCTACGCCGACCCGGCGATCGCCGATTTCAAGAACCCGTTCTTCAACGACGCGCCGGTCGGGCAGATCTTCCCCAAGATGGCGCAGGGGCTGACCCCGCAGTACCTGGGCAGGAAGAACGGCCCGACCCGGGTGGCCGTGGAGAACGTCATCAACCGCGTGCAGAACAAGACCCTGAAGCCGGACGCCGCCTGGGCCGAGGCGGTCAAGGAAGCCGAGAAGGCCCGCACGTCCTGACCGTCCGCCAGCCCCGTCCCGTCCCCGGAGGTGTCCCGTGCCCACCACCCGAGCCGCGCCGCCGTCGAGTCACCACCCCGGGTCGGCATCCGCCGCCGGGACGGGTCGCCCGTCAGGCTGGCGCGACCGGCTGTACCGCTTCGACATGCGCTACCTGCCGTACCTGATGATCGCGCCGTTCTTCCTGCTCTTCGGGGTGTTCGGGCTGTTCCCGTTGCTGTTCAACGGGGTCGTCGCGCTACGCAACTACCGGCTCGACGACCCGACCCTGCCCTACTGGGCCGGCGTCGCGAACTTCACCAGGCTGCTCGGCGACGAGGACTTCTGGAACGCGCTCTACAACACCTTCGGCATCTTCCTGCTCTCCTCGGTGCCCCAGTTGCTGCTGGCGCTGGTGGTCGCGTCGCTGCTCAACCGCAAACTGCGGGCGCAGACCTGGTGGCGGGTCGGGGTGCTGCTGCCGTACGTCACCCCGATCGTCGCCTCGACGATGGTGTTCAGCGCGTTCTTCTCCCGCAGTTTCGGGATGGCGAACTGGCTGCTCGCCGAGGTGGGCATCGGCGGGACGGGGGACGCGGCGATCGACTGGCGGGCCGACAAGCCGCACGCCTGGATCGCCATCGCCACCATGGTCAACTGGAAGTGGATCGGCTACAACGCCCTGCTCTACCTGGCCGCCATGCAGTCCATCCCGCGTGACGTCTACGAGGCATCGGCGATCGACGGGGCCGGCCCGTGGCGGCAGCTGTGGCGGATCACCGTACCGATGATCCAACCGGTCATCGTCTTCACGGTGGTGCTGTCCACCATCGGCGGGCTGCAACTGTTCACCGAGCCGATGCTGTTCGACCTGAACGCGCAGGCCGCCACCGGCGGACCGAACGGCGAGTGGCAGACCATCGCCCAGCTCATCTACAAGGTCGGCTGGAAGGACCTCAACCTCGGCTACGCCGCGGCGATGTCCTGGGCCCTGTTCCTGATCATCCTGCTGGTGACCGGCCTCAACATCCTGCTCACCAACCGCCTCTCCGGGGGACACCGATGACCGCCGTCGCACCGCCACGGCCCACCGGGCCGGCACGCAGGCGGCGCCGGCCCGCTCTGTCGGGGCGCGCGCCGCAGGACACCCCGGCCGGTCTCGGCACGTACCTGCTGCTGTCGTTGACCTTTCTGTTCGCCGCGTTCCCGCTGTACTGGATGTTCGTCATCGCCACCAGCGACGACGAGGCGCTGGCCAAGCTGCCCCCGGCGGTCGTCCCCGGCAACCGGTTCCTGGCCAACCTGGAGGAGGTCTTCTCGCTCCAGGACGTCTACTTCGCCGCCTCCCTGGTCAACAGCGTCATCGTGTCGACCGTGGTGACGGCCTCGGTGCTGTTCTTCTGCTCGCTGGCCGGGTTCGCCTTCGCCAAACTGCGGTTCCGGGGCAGCGACACGCTGATGCTCCTGGTGGTGCTCACCCTCACCGTCCCCAACCAGCTCGGCATCGTCGCGCTCTACATCGTGATGGGCCGGCTCGGTTGGAACGGCACCCTGCTGGCGGTGATCGCGCCCGGTCTGGTCACCGCGTTCGGGGTGTTCTACATGCGGCAGTTCATCGTCAACGGCGTGCCGGACGAGCTGGTCGAGTCGGCCCGGGTCGACGGGGCGACCACCATGCGGATCTACCGCAGCATCGTGTTGCCGGCGATCCGCCCGGCCCTGGCCGTGCTGGGCCTGCTCACCTTCGTGGCGACCTGGAACGACTTCCAGTGGCCACTGATCACGCTCAGCGGCACCGACTACCCGACCTCGATGGTGGCCGTCTCCGATCTGGCGAGCGGCAACTACGTCATCTACCGTCGGGTGCTCGCGGGGGCGTTCATCGCCACGGTGCCGCTGCTGGTGATGCTCTTCGTCGGCGGCCGGCAGATCGTCCGGGGAATCATGGAAGGCGCGGTGAAATCGTGAACCGTCTGGCGTTGCACGAGGGTTGGCAGTTGCGCGCGGTGTCCGGGCCGCAGGTGCCCGACGCCGTCGCCGGGCGGTCGATACCCGCCACCGTGCCGGGGTGTGTGCACACCGACCTGCTCGCCGCCGGCCTGATCGACGACCCCTACCTCGACGACAACGAGACGGCGTCGGCCTGGATCGGCCGCACCGACTGGGAGTACGCGACCACCTTCGTGCACCGGCCCGGCGACGACGACCGGGTCGATCTGGTCTGCGCCGGGCTGGACACGGTCGCCACGATCACCCTCAACGGCGTCGAGGTCGGCCGCACCGCGAACATGCACCGGTCGTACCGGTTCGACGTGACCCCGGCGTTGCGGCCGGGGGAGAACACCCTCGCCGTCCGGTTCGACTCGGCGTACCGCTATGCCGGGGAGCAGCAGGAACGGCTCGGCGACCGGCCCAACGCCTACCCGGAGCCGTTCGCGTTCATCCGCAAGATGGCCTGCAACTTCGGGTGGGACTGGGGGCCGACGGTGGTGACCGCCGGGATCTGGCAGGAGATCGGGCTGCACGCCTGGTCCACCGCCCGGCTCGGCACCGTCCGTCCACTGGTGACTGTCGTCGACGGCCGGGGCCGGGTCGAGCTGCACGTCGAGGTCGAGCGGGTGGCCGACGTGCCACTGGCCGTCCGCGCCGAGGTCGCCGGGGTGACCGGCGAGGCGACCGTCGCGGCCGGGCGGCGTACGGCCGCGCTGACCCTCACCGTCGCCGACCCCGAACTGTGGTGGCCCCGGGGGTACGGCGCACAGCCCCTGCATCCGCTGACGGTGACCCTGGCAACGCCCGACGGTCGCCCGCTGGACACCTGGTCGCAGCGGATCGGGTTCCGTTCGGTACGCCTGGACACCACCCCCGACGCCCACGGCACCCCGTTCACCCTGCACGTCAACGACGTGCCGGTGCTGGTGCGGGGGGTCAACTGGATCCCCGACGACGCGTTCCCCACCCGGGTCACCCGGGACCGGCTGGCGCACCGGTTCACCCAGGCCGCCGACGCCAACGTCAACCTGCTGCGGGTCTGGGGCGGCGGGCGTTACGAGTCGGACGACTTCTATTCCCTCGCCGACGAGCGGGGCCTGCTGGTGCAGCAGGACTTCCTGTTCGCCTGCGCGGCCTACCCGGAGGAGGAGCCGTTCGGCACGGAGGTCGAGGCGGAGGCGCGGGAGCAGGTGACCCGGCTGGTCGGGCATCCGTCGCTGGTGCTGTGGACCGGCAACAACGAGAACATCTGGGGCTGGCACGACTGGGATTGGCAGGAGCCGCTGGCCGGGCGCACCTGGGGGCGGGGCTTCTATCTGGACCTGCTGCCCCGGGTGGTGGGCGAGCTGGACCCGACCCGCCCGTACTGGCCGGGCAGCCCGTGGTCGGGTGTCGAGGACATCCACCCCAACGACCCGGCGCACGGCACCACCCACATCTGGGACGTGTGGAACACCGACGACTACACGAAGTACCGCGAGTACGTCCCCCGGTTCGTCGCCGAGTTCGGCTACCAGGCGCCCCCGGCGTACGCGACGCTGCGCCGGGCGTTGTCCGACGAGCCGCTGGCGCACGACTCGCCGGGGATGGCCCACCACCAGAAGGCGGCCGACGGGGACGCCAAGCTGCAACGGGGTCTCGACGCGCACCTGCCCGTCCCGGCCGATTTCGACGACTGGCACTACCTGACCCAGCTCAACCAGGCGCGGGCCATCCAGTTGGGGGTGGAGCACTTCCGGTCGCACCGGGACGTCTGCTCCGGCACCATCGTCTGGCAGCTCAACGACTGCTGGCCGGTCACCTCGTGGTCGGCCGTCGACGGTGACGGCCGCCGCAAACCCCTGTGGTACGCGTTGCGCCGGGCGTACGCCGACCGGTTGCTCACCGTCCAGCCCCGCGACGGTGGGCTGGCCCTGGTCGCGGTGAACGAGACCGGTGACCCGTGGCGGGCCCCGGTGACGGTGACCCGGTCGACGTTGACCGGCGAGCCGAGGGCGAAGACGTCGTACCCGCTCGACGTGCCGGCGTACGCGGCGGTGGCGGTGCCGTTGCCGGCGGACCTGGCGGTGGCGGAGGAGGAACGCCGGGAACTGCTGGTCGCCGAGGCCGGTGCCAGCGCCGAGCGGGCGTTGTGGTTCTTCGCCGAGGACCGGGACGCGCGGTGGCCGGCGGCCCGTTTCGACGCGACGGTGGAGCCGGTCGTCGGCGGGCAGCGGGTCCGGGTCACCGCGCGGACCGTGCTGCGTGACCTGACGCTCTTCCCGGACCGGCTCGACCCGGCCGCCGAGGTCGACGCGGCGCTGGTCACCCTGCTGCCGGGGGAGTCGGTGACGTTCACGGTGACCTGCGGTGCGCCGCTGGACCCGGCGGCGTTGACCGCCCGGCCGGTGCTGCGCTGCGTCAACGACCTGGTCGACGACGCGGCTTTGGCTCCGGCTGCGGAGAGCTGACCGGACTACCCGGGTGCCCGTTCCACAGGCCCGGCCCGGCCACCCCGACCCACGCCGGGTCAGCAACCCGGCGGCGGCCGGAGCCAGCAGGCCAGCGGCGGCCGGAGTCCGGCTCCCGTTTCGGCGCGGGGGAGGAGGGCTCCGGTCCGCCTCTTGACAGCCCCGACCCGATCAGCGAGGGTCGATGCGTTCCGGGTGCGGCGGCGCGCTCCTCCCCTCGTCTGCGAAGGGCAGCCGTGATGTCGCCTGCGTTCACCCGCCGTCAGCTGATCCGCCTCGGCGGGGCCACCCTCGTCGTCGCCGCCGGCACCGGTCCCGGGCTTCCTGCCCCGGCCGCCGGCACCGGCTTCGGCCTGCCGGCCCTGACTGCCGGCACCGTCACCGTCGACCTGGTGGTCTACGGGGCCACCTCGGCCGGCATCGTCGCCGCCGTGCAGGCACACCGGTTGGGGCGCACCGCAGTGATCGTCGAACCGGGCAGCCACGTCGGCGGGCTCACCACCGGTGGGCTCGGCTACACCGACAGCGGCACCAGCGCCGCCATCGGCGGTCTAGCCGGGGAGTTCTACCGTCGGGTGTACGCCAGGTACCAGGGTGTCCCGGTCACCCCCGACTCGCCGATGCGGCTGGTCTTCGAGCCGCACGTGGCCGCCGGGGTCTTCGACGAGCTGCTCACCGAGCACGGGGTGCCGGTCTACCTGAACGCGCGGCTGACCGCCGTGCAGCGCAGTGGGGACCGGATCACCGGCCTGGTCACCGACAATGGGCAGCTCTTCACCGGTCCGATGTTCATCGACGCGACCTACGAGGGTGACCTGATGGCCGCCGCCGGGGTGGCGTACACGGTCGGACGGGAGGCCAACACCGCGTACGGCGAGACGATCAACGGGGTGCAGCTGCGCGGGGCACACCAGTTCACCCTGCCGGTCGACCCGTACGTGGTGCCGGGCAGCCCGGCCAGCGGGCTGCTCCCCGGCATCTCCGCCGCCCCGGTCGGGAGCAACGGCACCGGTGACGACCGGATCCAGGCGTACAACTTCCGAATGTGCCTGACCCAGGCCGCCGGTCGGGTCCCGTTCCCGCAGCCGGCCGGCTACGACCCGGCCGACTACGAACTGCTGCTGCGGTACGTGCAGGCCGGGTACACCGGGCCGTTCTTCACCACGCAGAGCGTCGGTGGCGGCAAGACCGACTCGAACAACACCGGGGCGTTCTCCACCGACTTCATCGGCGCGAACTACGCCTACCCGACGGCGACCCGGGCGCAGCGGGACAGCATGGTCGCCGACCACCTGACGTATCAGCAGGGGCTGATGTGGTTCCTGGCCAACGACCCCCGGCTGCCGGCGTCGGTCCGGGCGGGGGTGGCCCGCTGGGGCCTGGCCGCCGACGAGTTCACCGCCACCGGCGGGTGGCCCCCGCAGCTCTACGTCCGCGAGGCCCGCCGGATGGTGTCGGCGTACGTGATGACCGAGCGGGACTGCCGGGGCAGCGTACGGGCCGCCGACTCGGTCGGGTTGGCCAGCTACACCATGGACTCGCACAACTGCCAGCGGGTGGTGGTCGACGGGTTGGTGAAGAACGAGGGCGACGTGCAGGTCGGGGTGCCCGGCCCGTACCCGGTCAGCTACCGGTCGATCGTGCCGACCACCGGGCAGTGCGCCAACCTCCTCGTCCCGGTCTGCCTGTCGGCCAGCCACATCGCCTACGGCTCGATCCGGATGGAACCGGTCTTCATGATCCTCGCCCAGTCCGCGGCGACGGCGGCGCTGCTGGCGGTGGATGCCGGGGTGCCGGTGCAGCAGGTCGACGTCGCCGCCCTCCAGGCCCGGTTGCGCCGGGACGGGCAGATCCTGAGCTGGCCGCCCACCGCCGACGGCGAGATCGTGGTGGACAACCGGGCGGCCGGGGTCACCCGGGCCGGAGTCTGGGTGGGCAGCACCGCCATCGGCGGCTACTGGGGGTCGGACTACGAGCACGACGGCAACACCGGCAAGGGCGTCAACCGGCTGCGGTTCACCCCCGCCCTGCCGACGGCCGGGAGTTGGGCGGTCCAGTTGCGCTGGACGGCCGACCCGAACCGGGCCGGCAACGTCCCGGTCGACGTGGTGCACGGCGGTGGGGTGACCACCCGGCTGGTCGACCAGCGCACGTCGGGTGGGCAGTGGGTGTCGCTGGGGACGTACCAGTTCCCGGCGGGTACGGCCGGCAGCGTGCTGATCCGCACCGAGGGCACCGACGGTTACGTGGTCGCCGACGCGGTCCGCTTCGTCCCGGCCTGACCCGTCGGCGGTGTTGCGGCCGTGCTGGCGCGTCGAGTACGTTTTGCGGCACGCCGTCGAGCCGGAAGGAGGTCAGAACAATGTCCGATGTTCTGCGCCCCCTCCGCGTCCCGGCGTCCACGCGGATCTGACCGGGGCGTTCGCTTTCCGGAGGATTCCCCATGACCGACCTGGTCATCCGCCCGCTCGTCGCGGGCGAGGAAGATCTGTTCGAGTCCATGCCCGACCCGCTGCCCCAACTGCGCAAGGTCGGTTACGCCGACGGTGTCGCCGGGGGTGGCTACCGGCCCGAGCGCACCTGGATCGCCCTGCGGGACGGCCGGGTGGTGGGCCGGGCCGCGTGGCTCCTGCCACCCGGGGCTGCCGGCACGCCCTGGTTGGACCGCTTCGACCTGGCCGCCGGGCCGGAGGTGGGTGCGGCACTGCTGCGCGCGGCCCACGAGGCGCTCGGTGGTCCGCACCGGTACTACGCCGGCCTGCCGGCGCACTGGCGGCGTCGGCCGGAGGTGCTGGCCGTGGTCCGGGCACCGCTGGCGGCGGCCCGGCTCGCCGGGCTGGTCGAGCGGGGTGAGCGACTCCGGTGCTCGTGGGCGGGCACCCCGCTTCTGGCACCCTCCGGCCGTCGCGCCTTCCGTCCGGCCACCGACACCGGCGAGATCGACGCCCTGGTCGCCCGGATAGCCGACCCGGACGTGCTGACCGGCCGGGAGATCGCCCAGGCGGTGGCCGGGGTGGACCTGGCCACGGATCCACGGGCCTGGCTGGCCGGCCCGGCCACGACCTGGCGGGTCGCCCTGGCCGCCGGGGAGCCGGTGGGGTTGGCCGGGCCGACCGGGGATGCCTGTTTCCCGATGCTCGGCTACGTCGGCGTGCTCGATCCGTCGGCGCGCGGCGACCTGCTGGCCGACTCGGTCGCGGCGTTGGCGGCCGACGGCGCCCGGGAGGTGGTGGCCGACGTGGACGCCCACCGGGTGGCGGTGGTCGCCGAGCTGGAACGCACCGGTTTCCGGCAGTTGCGCTCCCGGTTGATCTTCGAGCCGGCCGGCGGTGCGCTGTCGGCGTCGACCAGTGATCCGGGGCGGCCGCGCTGACCACTGCGGCCGTGCTTGGTCGGCCGGGCGTCGACTGATCGTTGCGGTGTGCCCCCGGGCAGGTCCGCCGGGGGCACACCGCGCGATCCGCCCCGAAGCGGGAGTCACGAACCACGCGACAGGTGAATTGAAGAATTCTGCAAGTGCTAAAGTCTTCACGTCGTCGAACGGGAAGAAGGTCGCCGGTGTCGGTGCCGCTGTACCAGGCCAAGGCGGAGCTGTTCCGCACCCTCGGTCACCCCGTACGCATCCGGGTGCTCGAACTCCTCCAGGACGGGCCGAAGCCGGTCCGCGACCTGCTCGCCGTCATCGAGGTCGAGCCGTCCAACCTGTCCCAGCAGCTCGCCGTGCTGCGCCGGGCCGGCATGGTCACCTCCTACCGGGACGGCCCGCTGGTCATGTACTCGCTGAGCACCCCCGACGTGGCCGACCTGCTGGCCGCCGGCCGACGCATCCTCGGCACCGTCCTCACCGACCGCGACGCCCTCCTCGACGAACTCCGCACCGGCACCGCCACCGCCGACCCGGTCGCCGGCAGCACCGCAGCCACACCCGCCGCCGGACCGTCCGGTCCCGTCGTGGCCGGCGACGGGCCTCGTACCCCCGCCACGAACGGCCCACCGACCCGGCCCGGCCGGTGAGCGCCGCCGCCGTCGCCGACCGGATCCTCGGCCTGCTGCCCGACCGCGCCGACTGGCAGGCGGTACGCCGGGCACCCCGCCGGGACCTGGTCGCCGGGCTGACCGTGGCCGTGGTGGCCCTGCCGCTCGCCCTCGCCTTCGGCGTCACCTCCGGGCTGGGTGCGCAGGCCGGGCTGGTCACCGCCGTCGTCGCCGGGGCGGTGGCGGCCGTGTTCGGCGGCTCCCACCTCCAGGTCTCCGGCCCCACCGGGGCGATGACCGTGGTGCTGGTGCCGGTGGTGCAGCAGTTCGGCCCGACCGGGGTGCTGATGGTCGGCGCACTGGCCGGGCTGCTGCTGATCGCCCTCGCCCTGGCCCGCCTCGGCCGCTACGTCCGCTACCTGCCCACCCCCGTCATCGAGGGCTTCACCGCCGGCATCGCCGTGGTCATCGCCCTGCAACAACTCCCCGCCGCGCTCGGGGTGACCGACGCGCACGGCGACCGGGTCTGGGCCGTCGCCGCCGACGCGGTCGCCCGGTTCGTCGTGCACCCCCGGCCGGTGGCGCTGGCCGTCGCGCTCGGGGTGGCGGCGCTGATGCTGCTCGGCGCACGCTTCCGGCCCGGCGTACCCTTCTCGCTGCTCGGGGTGGCCGCCGCTACGGTGCTCGCCGAGACCGCCCCGGTCGACCTGGTCCGGATCGGGGCGTTGCCGCAGGGGTTGCCCGCGCCGTCGCTGGGCTTCCTCGACCCCGGCGCGGTCGGCGTGCTGCTGCCGTCGGCGCTGGCGGTGGCCGCGCTCGCCGCGCTGGAGAGCCTGCTGTCGGCCACCGTCGCCGACGGGATGACCGTCGGGCAACGGCACGACCCGGACCGGGAACTGTTCGGTCAGGGCCTGGCCAACCTCGCCTCGCCGCTGTTCGGCGGCATCCCGGCCACCGCCGCGATCGCCCGCACGGCGGTCAACGTCCGCGCCGGGGCGTCGTCGAAACTGGCCGCGTTCACCCACGCGGTGGCGCTCGCCGCGATCGTCCTGGCCGCCGCCCCGCTGGTCGGCCGGATTCCGCTCGCCGCGCTGGCCGGGGTGCTGCTCGCCACCACGGTACGGATGGTCGAGGCCGGTTCGCTGTGGGCGTTGGCCCGCGCCACCCGGGGCGACGCCCTGGTGCTGGTGCTCACCTTCGTCGTCACGGTCGCCTGGGACCTGGTCACCGCCGTCGCCGTCGGGGTGGCCGTGGCGGTGGTGATCGCGCTGCGCGCGGTGGCCCGCAGCGCCCGGCTGGAACAGGTCCCGCTCGACCGGGGGGAGCACAGCGCCGAGGAGCACGCCCTGCTGGCCGAGCACATCGTGGCCTACCGGCTGGACGGCCCGCTGTTCTTCGCCGCCGCGCACACCTTCCTGCTGGAGTTGTCCGAGGTCGCCGACGTCCGGGTGGTCATCCTGCGGATGTCGCGGGTGTCGGCGCTGGACGCCACCGGCGCACACGTGCTCGGCGACGCCGTCCGGCGACTGCGGGGCCGGGGGATCACCGTGCTGCTCTCCGGCATCACCCCCGACCACGACCAGGTGTTGGCGACCCTCGGGGTGGCCGACGAGCTGCGCCGCGCCGGGCTGGTCTTCGCCGACACCCCGGCGGCCATCGCCCACGCCCGGGACCTGCTGCGCGGCACCGTCACCACCTGACGGTGGCCGGCCGGCGCACGCGGCGGTGGGCGACCACCGTCACCCACCGCCGCCCGGTGGGCGGCGCGCACCTCGCCGCCCCGGCCGGCCCGCAGCCGCCCCGGTCAGGCCGGAGCCGTAGCGGTCAGGCGCAGAGCGGCGTGCTGGTGTACGTGGTGCCGTTGTAGACGACCTCGCCGACCGCGCAGATCGTCGAGTTCTGGCCGTCAAGCTGGTCGCCGTAGTACTGGGCACCGGTGCCGCCGTACCACGGCGTCGACTTGCGCGGGCTGTCCCGGTAGACGGTGACCTGGACCCGGTTCGGGGTCACCCGGTTGCTGATCCTGCCCCAGTTGGTGCCGCAGGCGGCGCTGTACCGCAGCTCCACCACGGCCAGGGTGGTCGCGCCCTTCACGATGTACGCCGGCTGGCTGGTCGCGTTGCGGGCGTCGGCCGAGCACTGGGTGTTGATCGGGTCGGTGCCGTCGCAGCCGGTGGTGGGGCAGCCGGCGCTCGCCGGGCTCGCCACGAGCAGGCTCGCGGCGACCAGGGCGCCGGCGGCCAGGGTGGCCAACGTCCGGTGGAGGGCCCTCGACGTTCGGGGTGCGGTGGTCATCGTTCCTCCGATGTGGATGGTCGACTTTCGGACCGGGTTGGGTCGACTCCCATCTCTACCTTCCGTCGACGGTCGTCTCTACGCTGTGTGGCGTTGGACAATCAATAGCCGGCGCTGGTCAATCAACCCCGAGGAGTCACGGTGGCCCGGACGGAGCGCCCGCTCGATCCCGACGCCGACCCGGTGCAGGCGTTCGCCGCCGAGCTGCGCAGCCTGCGCGACCGGGCCGGCCGGCCGACGTACCAGGCGATGGCCCGCCGGGCCCACCGGTCGTCCAGCTCGCTGTCCGAGGCGGCCGGCGGCCGGAAGCTACCCACCCTGGACACCACCCTGGCGTACGTCCGGGTGCTCGGCGGCGACGAGGCGGCCTGGGCCCGGCGCTGGCACCGGGTCGCCGCGAGCACCCCCGACCCGGCGGCCGACGACCGCGAACCCGGCACCGCCGAGCCCTCGCCCGCTGCCGATTCCCTGCCCACCGTCGAGCCCCTGCCCGTCGCTGGTTCCCCGCCTACCGTCGAGCCTCGGCCCGCCGTCGAGTCCTCGCCCGCTACTGAGTCCTCGCCTGCTGCCGAGTCCTCGCCCGACGGCCGACCGGCGCTTGCGGTGCCGGCCGGTCGGTCCGATCGTCGGCTGCTGCTCCCCGCCGCCGGGGCGGGCCTGCTCATGGTGCTCGCCGTCGGCCTGGCCTCGATCGGCTGGCGCTCCGTCGACCAACCACCGGTCACCTCGGCCACGTCCGGCCAACCCGCCGGGGTGTCCGACCCGACACCCACCGGGTCCGCTCCCGCCCTGCGGGTGCACGACGGGGCGGACCCCAAGGACGCCGGGTGTGCCGCCGACCCCGCCGTCACCACCGTCGACAGCGCGGCGGTGCTGATCGACGAGCGGGTGATCGGCCTGGTGGAGCTGAGATACTCACCGGTCTGCGGGGCGAGCTGGCCCCGGTTCATGCCGGCCCCGGCGGGCACCCCGACCGTGCCCCGGCCGGCCCGGGTGGTGCTCGCCGTCACCGACGGGGACACCCCGGCCCGCAGCCACGACTTCACCATCGACTACGCCGGCATCTCCGCCTACGGCAACCTGCTCACCAGCACCCGGACCTGCGTCTGGGCCGAAGTGCGGATCACCGGCGCGGGCTGGACGTCACCGCCGGCCCGGACCGGCTGCTACCGGGGTGCCACCCAGGTCCGCCCGATCCCCTGAACCCGCCCCGGCAGCCGTCCCGGTCATTCCCCCGGCTGGCCGACGCCCGCGCGATGCTCGGACCCTGCGGGCGGGGTGTCGAACTCCGGGTTGTCCTGGGAGGAGATGGCGGTGGAGACGAGACTGGCGGCCACCGGCTGCACAGGGGTGACGTCATCGGGGGTACGCAGCCGGGGCGGCGCGGGCATCCACGGTTTGAGGTTCTGGATGATCTGCTCGTAGAAGTCGTCGATCGAGTGCAGCACCGAGTCGATGAACGCACCCCGGCCACTGCCGCGCTTGGTGCCCGCCGTGGTGCTCTGGGCGACCCGGAAGGCCCGCAGTTCACGGGACGGATCGGTGACCAGCGTGGTGGGCTCCTCGCGGACCCGACGTAGGAGGTCCGTGGCCCCGCCGCCCCGGGCGTGCATGGCGAACGCCTCGATCCGTACGGTGTCCGGCGCGTCCTTCAGTTGGCGGACCAACCAGTTCACCCTCGTCGTCGGCCGACCGGAGCGGGGGGCGTCCACGTCGACATGGCAGACGATCTGCCCAGCCCGCAGGTCGGCCATGACCTGGAGCGCTCCGACCGCACCGGGAATCCTGATGCTGCCGGTCAGGGTGCCGGTGGTGACGAGTTGGTTCACCAACGACTGGGTGCGGGCGGCCGGGTCGGCCAGGTCCCGGCGACTCAACGCCGGGGTCACCTCGGTGCCCAACTGTCGACCGAGACGCAGGCAGGCGTAGCGGATCAGCGCGTCGAAGCGGCCGGCCACCTCCGCCGCGCCGCCGTCGTTGGCCCGTAGCGTCCCGGCGGACACCCCGTCGCGTACCGACACCCACGCCGGTCCCATGTCGCTGAACTCCAGCGCGCCGGAGCGGGGGTGTTCCAGATACCTGATCAGCTCGCCGAGGACCCACGCCTGGTCCGGGTCGGCGACGCCGCGATACTCCTTCTGGATCACCGCCTGGGTCAGGATCTCCGACCAGGGCAGGTGGTACAGGGCGACCTTGCGCAGCTTGCGGCGGTCGACGACGGTCGGGTGCTGGCCCGGTACGGGGGCGATCTCGTTGGAGATCGTGATCAGGGCGTCGAAACCCTGCTCCCGGGCGATGTCGAGGTACGCCTCCAGCTGGTCGGTCTTCAGCACGTTGCTGCCGGTCTTGACCTCCACCAGGGCGGTCCACTGGCGCTGTCCCCGGGTGACGCGGATCAGGCCGTCCGGGAAGAGTTGCTGGGTGCCGAGCTTGAAGGGGACCTCGATGAAGGTCTGCACCGTGCCGGCCGGCGCACCGAGGGACTGGGTCAGGACGCGCCCGAACTCCCGTACCGCGCTCATCACCGCCAGCAGGGCGGAGGTCGCCCGGCGTTCCTGTTCCTCTGCGCCGTTGATGCCTGAGGTGGGGATGAGGCGGGCGGCGAGCCAGGTCTCCTCGGACATGCGATGACTCCTCGTGAAGGCGGTGGTACGAGAAGTTACTCGGCGAACCGGGGAGAAACCGGCGCGACTGTCGGCGCGATCGCACCGAAGAAGCTGCCGGGTCGGACGGCAGCCGATCCGCCCGGCTGTCAGCGGCTGTCGAACGGCGATGTCGACATCGCCGCTTCGGTCCTTGACGGCACTTTTGTCAGGTAGTCGACTGCGGCCGGTCCGCGAGCTGGATGTTGGCTCGACGAGTCGGGGCGGCCAGAAGGGCGCTGCTCTGGCTGGCCGATGCTGGGAACGCGGGAGCCGCCTGACAGCACGCAGAACTCGCTCGGGCGGGAACTCTCGCTGTGCATAGTTGCGACTACGGTGGGACCGGCGCGAGCGCCAGCACGCGGCCCGTGAGGAGACACCACCGAGTATGACCGTGAACGGGTACCTGTCATGACCGACCGATTCGCGCGACCCCCCGTGTCCGCCCGGGACACACTGGCCGTCCCGTTGAGCCTGTCTGAGCTGGAGCAATATCTGGCCAGGGCTGCTGATCTGCTGCGCGGCAGCATCGACCAGGCGGACTTCAAGGCGTACATCTTCCCGCTGGTGTTCTTCAAGCGGATCAGCGACGCCTACACCGAGGAGTATGAGCGGGCGCTCGCGGAGTCGGACGGTGACCACGAGTACGCGTCGTTCGCCGAGAACCACCGTTTCGGCATTCCGGAGGGCAGCCTCTGGGAAGACGTGCGTGCCCGCACCCAGAATGTGGGGCAGGCCCTGGTGACCGCCTTCCGGGCGATCGAGAAGGCCAACCCGGACGTGCTGTACGGCATCTTCGGCAGCGCCGCCTGGACGAACAAGGACAAGCTGCCCGACGCCAAGCTGCGCGATCTCATCGAGCACTTCTCGACCAGGACGTTGAGCAACGCGGTCGTCGCACCGGACGTGTTCGGGCAGGCGTACGAATATCTCATCAAGCGGTTCGCGGACCAGTCCAACAAGAAGGCCGGCGAGTACTACACCCCGCGCCCGGTGGTGAAGCTGCTCGTCGACATCCTCGACCCGCAGGAGGGTGAGACGGTCTACGACCCGGCGTGCGGCACGGGCGGCATGCTCATCGAGGTCATCGAGCACGTGAAGCGCCAGGGTGGCCGGCCGCAGACCCTCTGGGGCAAGCTGTTCGGTCAGGAGAAGGTGCTCGCCACCTCCGGCCTCGCCAAGATGAACCTGCTCCTGCACGGCGTCGAGGACTTCAAGATCGCCCAGGAGGACACGCTCCGTTCGCCGGCCTTCTACGACGGCTCGCGCCTCGCCCAGTTCGACTGTGTCATCGCCAACCCGCCGTTCTCCCTCAAGAACTGGGGCGACGTGGCCTGGGGCACCGACCCGTGGGGCCGCAACCGCCTGGGGGGAGTACCGCCCAAGGGTTATGCCGACTGGGCCTGGGTCCAGCACATGATCGACTCGGCGTCGCCCGGGACCGGTCGGGTCGCCGTCGTGCTGCCGCAGGGCGCGTTGTTCCGCCAGGGTGCCGAGGGGCGCATCCGTGAGTTCGTCCTGAAGGCGGACCTGGTCGAGGCCGTGATCGGTCTCGCACCGAATCTCTTCTATGGCACCGGCCTCGCCGCCTGCGTGCTCATCCTGCGCCGCCGCAAGGCCGACGAGCGCAAAGGCAGGGTGCTGTTCGTCAACGGCGAGACGCTGTTCAAGCGCGGCCGTAACCAGAACACCCTCGAACCCGGGCACGCCGACATCCTGCTGCGCGCCTGCCGGGAGTTCGCCGATGCGCCCGGCCTGGCGGCGGTTGCCACGCTCGACGACATCCGGGCCCACGGCTACAACCTCAACATCCCGCTGTACGTCGCCCCCGCCGACGGGGGCGACCAGCCGACCCTGGAGCAGGCCCTGACCGACCTCGAAGCGGCCCACGCCGCTGCCCGGGAGACCCGCGCCGCGTTGGAAGCCGAACTCGCCCGGTGGGGCCTCGCCCCGGCGGAGGTGACGGCGTGAGCGCCCGCATCACCCAGCGCGAACTGGAGTCGTACCTGTGGGGCGCAGCCGTCGTGCTGCGTGGCCTCATCGATGCCGGCGACTACAAGCAGTACATCTTCCCGCTGGTCTTCCTCAAGCGGCTCTCCGACGTCTACGACGAGGAGCATGCAGCCGCGCTGAAGGTCTACGGTGACGACGAGTTGGCCGACCTGCCGGAGAACCACCGTTTCGCCATCCCCGACGGTGCCCACTGGCAGGACGTCCGCAAGGTCACGGGCGACGTGGGCGCGGCGATCCTCACCGCCATGCGGGCGATCGAGTCGGCCAACCCGGACACTCTTGCCGGTGTCTTCGGCGACGGCGACTGGGGCAACAAGAATCTGCTCCCCGACGCGACCATCAAGCAGCTCGTCGAGCACTTCTCCACCAAGACGCTCACGGTGGCCAACCTGCCCGAGGACGAACTCGGTCAGGGGTACGAGTACCTCATCAAGAAGTTCGCCGACGACTCCGGCCACACCGCGCAGGAGTTCTACACCAACCGCACCCTCGTCCACCTGATGACGATGATGCTCAGGCCCGAGCCGGGGGAGTCGGTCTACGACCCGACCTGCGGCACCGGTGGCATGCTCATCTCCACCGCCGCCGAGCTGCGCCGCCAGGGCAAGGAGTGGCGCAACCTGCGCCTGTACGGGCAGGAACTCAACTACGGCACGTCGGCCATCGCCCGGATGAACCTGTTCCTGCACGGCATCGCCGACGGCCACGTCGCGCACGGCGACACGCTCACCAAGCCCGCCTTCCTCGATCGTGGTGGTCAGCTGAGGACCTTCGACGTGGTGCTGGCCAACCCGCCGTACTCCATCAAGGCGTGGAACCGCACCGCGTTCACCAACGACCCGTACGGCCGAAACATGTGGGGCGTTCCGCCGCAGGGCCGCGCCGACTACGCCTTCTTCCAGCACATCGCCGCCAGCCTCGACCAGAGGACCGGCCGCGCCGCGATCCTCTTCCCGCACGGCGTGCTGTTCCGCCGGGAAGAGGCGGCTCTGCGCGAGAAGTTGGTGCGGTCCGACCTGCTGGAAGCCGTCATCGGACTCGGAGCCGGGCTGTTCTACAACTCGCCCATGGAGGCCGTGGTGGTCACGCTGCGCGCCAGTAAGTCCGCCGAGCAACGCGGCAAAGTTCTCTTCATCAACGCGGTCAACGAGGTCACCCGCGAACGGGCGCAGTCGTTTCTGCGCGTGCAGCATCAGGATAGAATCCTTGCCGCATACGAGGCATTCGTAGGCGACGGAGGATTTGCGACTGTCGCGAGTCTCGACCAGATTGCCGACAAGCAGTACAGTCTGGCGATCCCGCTCTACGTTGTTCCCAATGCTACGGCTCATGAGGACGAGCGGACGAGCGTCACTGAGGGACTGACCGTATGGCGAGCCGCTGCCACGGAAGCCGATGCCGCGCTTGACGGCGTACTCGCACTGCTGCGACAGGAGGTAGCCCCGTGACCCTCAACCTCGACAGGGGCAGCTGGAAGCGGGTGGCCTTCGGTGACGTGGTCAGGAACCTGAACGTCACTGTGCGAGACGCCGAAGCTGCCGGGATCGACCGCGTGATTGCCATGGAGCACCTCGACCCCGGTGAGTTGAGGATCAGCCGTTGGGGCACTGTCGAGGACGGCAGCACCTTCACCCGTCGTGTCCGGCCCGGGCAGACCCTGTTCGGCAAGCGCCGCGCCTACCAGCGTAAAGCTGCCTTTGCCGAGTTCGACGCCATCACCTCTGGGGATATTCTCGTCTTTGAGGCGGACGATACCCAGCTCCTGCCCGAACTTCTGCCCTTTCTTGTGCGGAGTGAAGGATTCTATGATCATGCCCTGGGCACGTCGGCTGGCTCGCTGTCGCCGCGCACGAACTGGCGGGACCTGGCCAACTACGAGTTCGAGTTGCCTTCGGTCGACGAGCAGCAGCATCTTGTGAGGCTTCTCTGGGCCGTTGAACGCCATCTTGGCGCCGTTCGACAGGTCCGGGGCGTCCTCAAGGAGGCATATCTACAGGCGCGTTTGGCATTGCTGACTGTTGGGCCGAATGGACCGTGGCGTACGGCTGCCGTTCCCCTCGACGCTGCTGATTTTTGGACTCGGAACGTGCCGAAGGGTTGGACGGCGGCAACTGTCAGCGACGTGAGTACCGTTCGATCCGGTGCTACTCCTAGTCGCTCACAGCAGGCCAGATATTTTGACGGCGGAACTATCCCGTGGGTGAAGACCCTCGACCTGAACGAGTCGGTAATATTGGTTACCGACGAGCGGATCACTGATTCGGCGGTGTCGGAAACGTCTGCCGTGGTCCTGCCGGAGGGTACCGTTCTTGTTGCAATGTACGGCGGATTCGGTCAGATCGGGCGCACCGCTCGACTGGGTGTCGACGCGGCCACCAATCAGGCGGTGAGCGCCTTGCTTGATCTGCGGAAGGAGGTGCTTCCTCAGTTCATGCACGAGGTCCTCAAGGCTGGCAGATCCAAGTGGCGAAAGGTTGCAGCCAGCTCTCGAAAGGATCCAAATATTACTAAACGGGATGTCGAGAGGTTTGATTTCCCTCTCCCGCCGGTCGGCGAGCAGAAGCAGATACTCGATTTGCTGGCGCTGATTCAGGGAGCAATTCATAAAAGCGAAAAAAATAGCGCTTCTCTGACGGTCTCCCGTAGGGCGCTTCTCGCTGACATCTTCCGAGGTGGGCGGTGACGTTCACCGAGGCAAACGCGGTCCGGGACTTTTTGCGGGATCTTGTCACGTCTACCGACACTCAGTTCGTGGCCGGCAGGGAGTTGCCGCGTCGGGCGGACGAGGTGTTGCTGGAGGGGCCGGTCACGGAGGCGCTGCGGCGGTTGAACCCGGCGATCGAGGCCGATCCCCGGCGGGCGGACGAGGTCATCCATCATCTGCGGGCGATCATCCTGTCCGCCCGGCGAACGCCGAATCCGGTGGTGGCCAACGAGGAGTTCGCCGCGTGGCTGACCGGGCAGAAGTCGATGCCGTTCGGCCCGGCCGGGGAGCACGTCACGGTCCGGCTCGTCGACTTCGACAACCCGGAACCGAGCGCCAACCAGTGGATGATCTCCACGGAGGTGACGTACAAGGTCGGGCGGGTGGAGCGCCGCTTCGACCTGGTGCTGTGGTGCAACGGCTTCCCGCTGGTGGTGGGTGAGGCGAAGTCGCCGGTCCGGCCGGCGTACACCTGGATCGACGCGGCGGCGCAGATCAACGAGGACTACGAGGTCAACGTCCCCGCCTTCTTCGTGCCGAACGTGTTCAACTTCGCTACCGAGGGCAAGGACTTCCGCTACGGCTCGGTCGGCATGACCGTCGACCTGTGGGGTCCGTGGCGGGAGGAATCCGACGATGACGTCCCGGCACCAAGCGGCCTGGCGGCGGTGCGCGAGGCCGTCAAGGGCGTGCTCAGCCCGGCGGCGGTGTTGGACTTCCTGCGGTTCTTTACGGTGTTCGCCACGGACAAGAAGCACCGCAAGATCAAGATCATCGCCCGCTTCCAGCAGTTCCAGGCAACGAACCTGATCGTCGAGCGGGTGCTGACCGGCGAGATCAAGCAGGGCCTGATCTGGCACTTCCAGGGTTCGGGCAAGTCGCTGCTCATGGTGTTCACCGCGCAGAAGCTGCGGGCCACGGCCGGGCTGACGAACCCGACTGTGATCATCGTGGTTGACCGAATCGACCTGGACACGCAGATCACCGGCACGTTCAACGCCTCCGACGTGCCGAACCTCGTCTCCACCGACAGCCGTCGAGAGTTGCAGGCCCTCCTCGGTGCGGGGGCGCGCAAGGTCATCATCACCACCGTGCACAAGTTCGGCGAGGCACCCGGGGTGCTGGACGACCGCGACAACATCATCGTCATGGTCGACGAGGCCCACCGTTCCCAGGAGGGTGACTACGGACGCAAGATGCGCGAGGCGCTGCCGAACGCGTTCCTGTTCGGTCTGACCGGCACTCCCATCAACAAGCGCGACCGCAATACTTTTATGTGGTTTGGGTCCACTTTGGACGACGGTGGTTACCTGTCGCGGTACTCGTTCCAGGACTCGATCCGGGACGGGGCGACACTGCCGCTGCACTTCGAGCCGCGTCTTTCGGAGATCCACCTCGACGCGGCGGCGATCGACGCCGCGTTCGCGGAACTGGCCGAACAGCATGGGCTGACCGAGGCCGACAAGAGCACGCTGTCGCGGCGGGCCGCCTCGTTGGAGTCGCTGATCAAGGCCGACGGGCGGGTCCGCAGGATTGCCGCCGACATCGCCGGGCACTTCCGGGCCAAGGTCGAGCCGCAGGGCTTCAAGGCACAGGTGGTGGTCTACGACAAGCCGACCTGTGTCGCCTACAAGGCGGAACTCGACAAGCTCCTCGGCCCTGACGCCTCCACCGTGGTCATGAGCCACAGCGCGCGGGACCCGAAGGCATGGAAGGAATACACCCCCGACCGGGTCGAGTTGGAGCGGATCACCGCCCGGTTCAACGACCCGGCCGACCCGCTGAAGATCATCATCGTGACGGCCAAGCTGCTCACCGGCTTCGACGCGCCGATCCTCTACGCGCAGTACGTCGACAAGCCGCTCAAGGAGCACAACCTGCTCCAGGCGATCACCCGCACCAACCGGGTCTACCCGCCGAGCAAGACACACGGTCTGATCGTCGACTACCTGGGCATCTTCGACGACGTCGCCAAGGCGTTCGCCTTCGACGAAAAAAGCGTCCAGCAGGTCGTCAGCAACATCGACGTGCTGCGCGGTCAGCTCGGCCCGGCCATCCAGGCCGCACTGGCCTTCTTTCCCGGCGTCGACCGGACCGTGGGCGGCTACGAAGGGCTCATCGCCGCGCAGACCGCGATCAGCGGCGACGCGGCCCGCGACGCCTTCGGCCAGGCATTCAGCGTCGTCGCCCAACTCTGGGAGACCCTCAGCCCCGACCCGATCCTCTCGACCCACCAAACCGACTACCGGTGGCTCACCGACGTCTACGAGTCGGTGCGGCCGGCGGACGTCGCCGGCCGGCTGGTATGGCACACCCTCGGCGCGAAAACCCTGGAACTCATCAACGCGCACGTCACCGTTGAGGTGCCCCGCACCGACCTCGACACGATCGTCCTGGACGCCCAGGTGATCGAGGACCTGATGTCGGGCCGGCCGACGGACGTCGACCCCGTCGAGGTCGAAAAGTGGATTACCGCCCGCATCGCCAGGCACCTCGGTAATCCTGTCTTCATCGAACTCGGCAAGCGACTTACGGCCCTGCGGGAGAAGTACGCGCACTCCCAGCAGGCCAGCCTGGAGTTTCTCAAGGAACTGTTCCTCCTGGCCAAGGACACCGTGGCCGCAGAGAAGGAAGCCGCCGAGGTCCCCCGCGAGGACCAGGGCAAGGCGGCCCTGACGGAGCTGTTCCAGTCCCTCAAGGGCAGCGGAACCCCGATCATCGCCGAGCGCATCGTCGCCGAGGTCGACGAGGTCGTGCGGGCGGTGCGGTTCACCGGCTGGCAGGACACCCGCGACGGCGACCGCCTGGTCCAGCAGGCCCTCCGCAAGACCCTCTACATCAAGTTCAAGATCCGTGACCCCGATGTGTACGAGCGGGCCCTCGGCTACATCCGCGAGTACTACTGACAGCGGCTTGCCGGGTGCGGCGGGTCAGACGCCCGCCCCACCCGACTGCCGTCAACGGGTGCGCCCGACCTGGCCGGTGAAGGTGGCCCAGGCGGCGGGGATGAAGGTGAGGGCAGGGCCGGTAGGGTCCTTGCTGTCGCGGACGGCGACGATGCCGGGCAGGTTATCGGCGACCTCGACGCACTCACCGCCGTTGCCGCCGCTGCGGGTGCTCTTGCGCCAGTGCGCACCGCTCAGATCAGCCATGGTGGACCTCCGTGGCGATCTTGTTGATCAGATTTCTTGATTGTCCTTCATCGAGGGCGAGTTGATCCAGGCTCGACCACACCTTCTCATAGGCTGCGAACTCGTCTGGTCGGTCGAGGTAGAGCGCCCCGGTCCAGGATTCGCTGTATACCACCGGCGGGTCGGGCGTCGCCCGGTTGCCGAGCGGAAACTCCAGCATGACGAAGGTGCCGGCCTCGACGCCCCGGTGCAGGCCGACCGAGAGCGGCAGGACCCGGATGCCGACCCGGTCCCGCTCGCCGACGTCGAGCAGGTGGCGCAGTTGGGCGGCCATGGTCGGGCGGTCGCCTACGATCCGCAGCAGTGTGGCCTCGGAGATCACGGCTTCCAGCCGGGGTGCCACCGGCAGTCGGCGGGTGAGCAGGAACTGCCGCTGAAGCCGCACCTGGACCAAGCGCTCGCGCTCGTCCTCGGTCACCTCCTCGCGGTGCTGATAGACGGCGAGCGCGTAGCCGCGCGTCTGGAACAGCCCCAGAATCAACGCCTCGTCGTATCGCCGGATGTGGGATGCGGCGGATTCGAGGCCGACGTACAACTCGAACCAGTCGGGAATGGCGTCGCCGTACGCGTGCCACCAGCCTTTCGCCCTTGTCTCGCCGGCCAGTGCGATCAGCGCCCGGGTCAGCTCGTTCTTGGCCCGGTACAGCTCGCACATGGCCCGGACGTCGATGCTGCGTGCCGAGCCGAGCCCGCTCTCGATGCGCCACACCTTCTGCCGGCTGCCCCTGGTCCTCGACGACACCTGGACGACTGGTTCCCGGGCGCAGTCGCTCGCACATGCGCTGAAGATCTCCCGTGCCTCGTCGGTAGGTGTCGTGGTGCTCGGCCGGCACGTCAATCCCGAACACGCGGCGTCCCGACCCCTGCTCAAGGCGATCGAGGAGCCGATATTCGACCTGACGGTGTGCGCGGTCGAGGGTTGATCGGCGCGGCGGGGGCGAGGTGGCGGTGTCCTCGCGTGGGGGATACCGCCACCTCGCCCCCGAGGCGACGTGGGCCGGCCGGGCCGGACTACTCGGGCACGCGGCGGTACGCGCCGTCGCTGGCCGAGGTGGCCATCGAGGCGTACGCGCGCAGGGCGGCGGACACCGGGCGTTGCCGGTCGAGCGGGGTGTAGGGCCGGTCCCGCTTCTCCTGCGCCACCCGGCGGGCCTCCAGCACGTCGTCGGGCACGTTCAGCTCGATGGACCGGGCCGGGATGTCGATGACGATCTCGTCGCCGGGCTCGACGAGGGCGATCAGCCCACCGGAGGCCGCCTCGGGGGAGGCGTGCCCGATGGACAGCCCGGAGGTGCCGCCGGAGAACCGGCCGTCGGTGAGCAGCGCACACGACCGGCCCAGCCCGCGCCCTTTGAGGAACGAGGTGGGGTAGAGCATCTCCTGCATGCCGGGGCCGCCCTTCGGGCCCTCGTAGCGGATCACCACGACGTCCCCGGCGACGATCTCCTTGGCGAGGATCGCCGAGACCGCGTCGTCCTGCGACTCGTAGACCTTGGCCGGGCCCCGGAAGGTCAGGCACTCGTCGGGCACGCCGGCGGTCTTGACCACGCAACCGTCGGGCGCGAGGTTGCCGTGCAGGATGGCCAGCCCACCGTCGGCGCTGTAGGCGTGCTCGCGGTCCCGCACGCACCCCTGCGCGGCGTCGGTGTCCAGGGTGGACCAGCGGTTGGTGGTGGAGAACGGTTCGACGGTGCGCACCCCGCCGGGCGCGGCGTGGAACAGCTCGACCGCCTCCGGGGTGGGGGAGCCGCTCCGGACGTCCCAGTCGGTGAGCCACTGGGCCAGTGAGGGGGAGTGCACGGCGTGCACGTCGCGGTGCAGCAGCCCGGCGCGGTCCAGCTCACCGAGGATGGCCGGGATGCCGCCCGCCCGGTGCACGTCCTCCATGTGGTAGTTCGGCGAGTTCGGGGCGACCTTGGCCAGGCAGGGCACTCGCCGGGAGACGGCGTCGATGTCGGCGACGGTGAAGTCGAGTTCGGCCTCACGGGCGGCGGCGAGCAGGTGCAGGATCGTGTTGGTCGACCCGCCCATCGCCACGTCGAGGGCGACCGCGTTGTCGAACGCCTTGCGGTTGGCGACGTTGCGGGGCAGCACGGAGGCGTCGTCGTGGTCGTACCACCGCTTGGCGATGTCGACGACGGTGCGGCCGGCCTCGACGAAGAGCGACCGGCGCGCGGCGTGGGTGGCCAGCGTCGAGCCGTTGCCGGGCAGGGCCAGGCCGATCGCCTCGGTGAGGCAGTTCATCGAGTTGGCGGTGAACATGCCGGAGCAGGAGCCGCAGGTCGGGCAGGCGGAGCGCTCGATCTCGCCGAGCTGGTCGTCGGTGACGGCCTCGTTGGAGGAGGCGATCATCGCGTCGATCAGGTCGATCTTGGAGTGCACCACGCCCTCGATCGCGACCGTCTTGCCGGCCTCCATCGGGCCGCCGGAGACGAAGACCGTCGGGATGTTGAGCCGCAGCGCGGCCAGCAACATCCCCGGGGTGATCTTGTCGCAGTTGGAGATGCAGACCAGGGCATCGGCGCAGTGCGCGTTGACCATGTATTCGACCGCGTCGGCGATCAGCTCCCGGCTGGGCAGCGAGTAGAGCATCCCGCCGTGGCCCATGGCGATGCCGTCGTCCACCGCGATGGTGTTGAACTCGCGCCCCACCCCGCCGGCCTCGGCCACCGCGTCCGCGACCAGGCCACCCATGTCCTTGAGGTGTACGTGGCCGGGGACGAACTGGGTGAAACTGTTCGCGATGGCGACGATCGGCTTACCGAAGTCGTCGTCGGTCATCCCGGTGGCCCGCCAGAGGGCCCGGGCGCCGGCCATCGTCCGACCGTGGGTGGAGGTCCTCGACCGCAGCTCAGGCATGGGTACCAGTCTTGCACCGTCCGGCGGGCGGCAACCACCGCGCGCGCCGTGTCCCAACAGTTGCACACCCGGTACCCCGTGGCCGACGCCGATCCGGCACAGTTGTGGTCGTGCGTTTACCCCCGGGCATGGTCGCCGTGGCGGTGTTGAGTGGCCTGCTGGCCGCCGCCGCCACCGCACTGCTGGCCGATTCGGCCCGGCGTCGCGGCGGGCCGCACCGCCAGGCACACCTGCTGTTCGCCCTGGCCGCCGCCGTCGCCCTGGCCACCCTGGTCGCGGGCGGCGTCGCGCTGCTCGGCGCGACCGAGCACGGGGCGCACCAGCGTGGGCGGCACCCGGGCTGGGCGTCGGTGATCGCCGGCGGCACCGCGCTGACCGGGCTGGCGTTCTGCGCCGGGCTGCTCCGGCTGCCCGGTGCGATGGTGGCCCGGGCCGCCGCCGCCCGGCTGCTGCTCGACGGGCTGGTCGTGGCCACCTCGATCTGGTTCGTCGGCTGGGTGCTCCTGTCGGAGCCGACCCGGCTGCTCGGGCCGGCAACGCCGAGCGCCTGCCCGGCGATCCTGCTCGCCTCGGTGACCGCGGCGATCACCGCCGGCCTCACCGGCATGGTGGTGGCCCGCGCCGACGGCCCCCGGACCCGCCTGGCCGTGCTCGGCACCGGCATCACCGCGACCGCCACCGGTGGTCTCGTGGTGGCCGCCGGGGTCTGCCAGGGCGGCTCGGCGATGGCGGTGACCGGGATGGCGCTGCTCGCCGTGGGCCTGCTCGCCGGGGCGTTCGCCGTGCACCGGGTCGACGCCCCCGGCCAGGTCGACATCGACCTGATCCGCCGCGACGGGGAGTACGCCTTCATCCCGATGGTCGCGATGGCCGGCTCGGCGATGTACCACCTGATGCAGGGGGGCCGGTTCGACGCGCTGGGCATCGTCGCCGGCAGCCTGGAGGGGTTCGCGCTGGTCACCCGGCAGTACCTCACCCTCAACGACGTGCGCCGCTATGCCGGCCGGCTGGCCGAACGGGAGGCGCATTTTCGTGAACTGGCCCACACCGACCCGCTGACCACCCTCGCCAACCGGCGTGGCCTGCTGCGGGAGATGCAGCGCTGCGCCGCCGAGGGGGGCGACTGCGTGCTGCTCGGGCTCGACCTGGACGGTTTCAAGAACGTCAACGACATGCGCGGCCACGACGTCGGCGACATGGTGCTCGCCGAGGTGGGTCGGCGGCTGCGGAGCAACCTGCGCCCCGGTGACCTGGCCGCCCGGCTCGGTGGGGACGAGTTCGCGGTGCTGATGCGGGGCCGCCCGGCCGACGCGGACGTGGTGGCCGAGCGGTTGCTGGGGGTCCTCGGCCGGCCGTACGACCAGGCGGGCGGGGCGGTCTTCCTCTCGGTCAGCATCGGGGTGGCCGGCCAGGGCGGCGACCCGGACGTGGTCGGCCTGCTGCGCCACGCCGACCTGGCCCTGCGCTACGCCAAGCAACGCGGCAAGAACCGCATCGAGCGCTACGACGGCAGCTACGACCAACTGCTGACCCGGCGGACCCGGCTGGAGCACGAGATGCGCGGCGCGATCGAGCGCGACGAGTTGCGGCTGGCCTTCCAGCCGGTGGCGTCGCTGCCCTCGGTCCGGCCGGTGGGCGCCGAGGCTCTGCTGCGCTGGCGCCACCCCGAGCTGGGCAACATCCGGCCGGACGAGTTCATCCCGCTGGCCGAGGAGTGCGGGATGATCGCCAAGCTGGGAGCCTGGGTGCTGCACCAGGCGTGCTGGCAGCTGTCCCGGTGGCTCGCCGACGGCCACGACGTCTGGGTCTCGGTCAACGTCTCCCCGCGCGAGCTGCACGCCCCGGAGTACGTGGTGCAGGTCGCCGAGGCGCTGCGCGCCCACCACGTACCGCCGCAGCGACTGGTGCTGGAGGTCACCGAGCACGCCGTCGCCACCGACCTCGACGAGCTGATCCGTCGGCTGACCGCGCTGCGGCTGACCGGGGTACGCATCGCGCTGGACGACTTCGGGGCGGGCTACTCGTCGCTGGGGCAGCTGCGCCGGTTGCCGATCGACATCCTCAAGATCGACCACAGTCTGGTCGCCGAACACGAGCCGGTCCGCCCGGTGGGGCGGGACGGGCCGGCCTTCGCCCCGATGGTCGACATCGTCATGCGGCTGGGTCACCAGCTGGGCATGGAGGTGATCGCCGAGGGGGTCACCACCCCGACGGAGCTGGCCGCGGTGGTCGCCGCCGGGTGCCGGTTCGGCCAGGGCGCGCTCTTCGGCTGGGGGGTGCCGGCCGAGCACCTGGAGGCGATGCTGGAGGCGGCCACCTCGCCGGGGGCCCGCCCCGCGTCGGCCCCGCCGGCACCGCCGCCCGCCCCGCGTCGACCCACCCCATCGCCGCTGCTGCCCCGGCTGCGATCCCACCCACCGGCGACGCCGCCGGTGCCCGCACCACGCCCCGCGTACGAGGAGTCCGCGCAGGCCGGGCCGGTTGACGAGACCCCTACCGGGGATGGTGTCCCCCGTTCGTGAACCAACATGTGGGATCAGTTGACTCATCGCGTGAGATGCGTCAGGCTTGGCCCATGTCGTCGAACCGGTCGCTGCGAGTACTTACCTGAGCGCACTCTCCTGCTGTCGAGAGTGCGCTGGCCCCGTGCATCTGCACGAGGGCCGTTTTTATTGCCGTCGGAACCACCGGGGCGCGTAGTCGCCCCTGTCGCACCTGCCGTAGCAGCTCCACCCAACTCCAGCCGAAGGCCTGAACCGCCATGACGAGACCCACGCCAGAGACCCTCGCCCACTCCGCCCGGCGGGCCCGCACCGTCACCGAGCCGGCCGGCGACGCCGACCCCACCACCACGCCGCGAGGCACCGCCGCCGCGGCCACCCCGGCCGTACGGCCGTCCGGGCCGGTCCCGGTCTCCGGCGCCGGTTCACTGGTGCGGTCGCTGGAGGCCCTCGGCGTCGACGTCGTCTTCGGCATCCCCGGCGGCGCGATCCTGCCCGCCTACGACCCGCTCTACGACTCGTCGGTGCGGCACATCCTGGTCCGGCACGAGCAGGGCGCCGGGCACGCCGCCACCGGCTACGCGCAGGCCACCGGCCGGGTCGGCGTCTGCATCGCCACCTCCGGGCCGGGCGCGACGAACCTGGTCACCCCGATCGCCGACGCCTACATGGACTCCGTCCCGATCGTCGCGATCACCGGCCAGGTGGCCCGGCCCTCGATCGGCACCGACGCCTTCCAGGAGGCGGACATCCAGGGCATCACCCTGCCGATCACCAAGCACAACTTCCTGGTGCAGACCGCCGAGGAGATCCCGCAGGTCCTCGCCGAGGCGTTCCACCTGGCCGCCACCGGGCGTCCGGGGCCGGTGCTGGTGGACATCCCCAAGGACGTCCTCCAGGCGGCGACGACCTTCTCCTGGCCGCCGACGCTGGACCTGCCCGGTTACCGGCCGACCCTGCACCCGCACGGCAAGCAGATCCGCGAGGCGGCCCGGCTGATGAGCGGCGCCCGCCGGCCGGTGCTCTACGTCGGCGGCGGGGTGCTCAAGGCCGGCGCGACCGAGGCGCTGCGCCAGCTCGCCGAGCTGACCGGCATCCCGGTGGTGACCACGCTGATGGCGTTGGGCGCGTTCCCCGACTCGCACCGCCAGCACCTGGGCATGCCCGGCATGCACGGCACCGTCGCCGCGGTCTACGGCCTGCAGAAGGCCGACCTGATCGTGGCGCTCGGCGCCCGGTTCGACGACCGGGTGACCGGCAAGCTGGACTCGTTCGCCCCGGACGCGACGGTGGTGCACGCCGACATCGACCCGGCCGAGATCGGCAAGAACCGGCACGCCGACGTCCCGATCGTCGGCGACGCCAAGCACGTCATCGAGGAGCTGATCGCGGCGGTGACCACCGACCAGAAGGCCGGCCGGCGGACCGACCTCGGCGACTGGTGGCACCAGCTCGACGACCTGCGTGAGCGTTACCCGCTGGGCTACGACGAGCCCGCCGACGGCACCCTGTCCCCGCAGTACGTGATCAAGCGGCTGGGCGAGATCGCCGGTCCGGACGCGATCTACGTGGCGGGGGTCGGCCAGCACCAGATGTGGGCCAGCCAGTTCATCTCGTACGAGAAGCCGGGCACCTGGCTCAACTCCGGCGGCCTCGGCACCATGGGGTACGCCGTCCCGGCGGCGATGGGCGCCAAGGTCGGCCGGCCGGACACGGTGGTCTGGGCGGTGGACGGCGACGGCTGCTTCCAGATGACCAACCAGGAGCTGGCCACCTGTGCCCTGGAGGGCATCCCGGTCAAGATCGCCGTGATCAACAACGGCAACCTGGGCATGGTCCGGCAGTGGCAGACCCTGTTCTACGAGGGGCGCTACTCCAACACCGAGCTGGGCACCCACAAGCACCGTATCCCGGATTTCGTCAAGCTGGCCGAGGCGCTCGGCTGCATCGGCCTACGCTGCGAGAACGCCGCCGACGTCGACAAGACGATCGAGGCGGCGATGGCGATCACCGACGCCCCGGTGGTCATCGACTTCACGGTCGGCAAGGACGCGATGGTCTGGCCGATGGTCGCAGCCGGCACCAGCAACGACGAGATCATGTTCGCCCGGGGTGTCCGCCCGGCGTTCGACGAGGACGACATCTGAGATGAGTGCCCGAATCCCCGGGACCGTGCGGTGGCACGGCCCGACCGAGCGAAGCGAGACGGCGGCATGACCCTGCACACCCTGTCCGTGCTGGTGGAGAACAAGCCCGGTGTCCTGGCCCGGGTCTCCGGCCTGTTCTCCCGGCGCGGGTTCAACATCGACAGCCTGGCCGTCGGGGAGACCGAGAACCCCGACGTCTCCCGGATCACCATCGTGGTCAACGCCGACTCGTCGCCGCTGGAGCAGGTCACCAAGCAGCTCAACAAGCTGGTCAACGTACTCAAGATCGTCGAGTTGGACCCGCAGGTCTCGGTGGCCCGGGAGTTGCTGCTGGTCAAGGTGCGCGCGGACCGCGCGGCCCGCGCGCAGGTGCTGGAGACGGTCGCCCTGTTCCGGGCCCGGGTGGTCGACGTGGCACCGGACACCCTCACCGTCGAGGCCACCGGCACCCCCGACAAGCTCGACGCGCTGCTGCGCGACCTGGAGCCGTTCGGGATCAAGGAGATGGTCCAGTCGGGCACGGTGGCGATCGGGCGCGGCTCGCGGTCGATCACCGCCGGCCCCTCGTTGCGCGCGGCCTGACCGCGCGCCCACCCGCCACCGCACACAGTCCACGACGGTCCGACGAGACCGCCGTACGAAAGGGAAGTCAATGAGCGTTGAGGTGTACTACGACGACGACGCCGACCTGGGCCTGATCCAGGGCCGCAAGGTCGCCGTGATCGGGTATGGCAGCCAGGGCCACGCCCACGCGTTGTCGCTGCGCGACTCCGGTGTCGACGTGGTGATCGGCCTGCCGGCGGGCTCCAAGAGCCGGCCCAAGGCCGAGGAGCAGGGCCTGCGGGTGCTCACCCCGGCCGAGGCGTCGGCCGAGGCCGACGTGATCATGATTCTGGCGCCGGACACCGCCCAGCGGACCATCTACGCCGAGTCGATCGCGCCCAACCTCGCCCCCGGCAAGGCCATCTTCTTCGGTCACGGCTTCAACATCCGCTACGGCCTGATCACCCCGCCGGCCGACGTGGACGTGGCGATGGTCGCCCCGAAGGGCCCCGGCCACCTGGTCCGCCGCCAGTACGTCGACGGCAAGGGCGTGCCCTGCCTGGTCGCCGTGGAGCAGGACGCCAGCGGCAACGCCTTCCCGCTCGCCCTGGCGTACGCCAAGGGCATCGGCGGCACCCGGGCCGGCGCCATCAAGACCACCTTCACCGAGGAGACCGAGACCGACCTCTTCGGCGAGCAGGCGGTCCTCTGCGGCGGCGCGGCGGCCCTGGTGCAGACCGGTTTCGAGGTGCTCACCGAGGCCGGCTACGCCCCCGAGGTGGCCTACTTCGAGTGCCTGCACGAGCTGAAGCTCATCGTCGACCTCATGTACGAGGGCGGCATCGCCCGGATGCGCTACAGCATCTCCGACACCGCCGAGTACGGCGACCTCTCCCGGGGCCCGCGCGTCGTCGACTCCCGGGTCAAGGAGGAGATGCGCAAGATCCTCGGCGAGATCCAGTCCGGCGAGTTCGCCCGCGAGTGGGTGGCCGAGGACGAGGCCGGCCGGCCGAACTTCGCCAAGTGGCGTGCCGAGGGCGCGGCGCACCCGATCGAGGAGACCGGGCAGAAGCTGCGTTCGATGATGAGCTGGGTGGACCGCCCGCTCACCGAGACCGCCTGACCCGTCCGTCGCGCTGAGCGCCGTCTGACCCGTCCGTCGCGCTGAGCGCCGCCCGGGTCGTCGGCCCCGACCGGGCCTCCGGCTCCCGCCGGGCGTGTCGCGGACCGGTCGAACTGGTGACGTGAAGCGGTATGACTGGAAGGCATAAATATGCCTGCCAGTCATACCGCTTTCTGCGTGGGCACGTTCCTCAGCTGCCGGGGCCGGTCCGCTGCCACCGCCGGTCCCCGCCGAGGCGTCACCCGTCCCGGCGGTCGCCGTCGCGGTCCGCGCTGGCCGGTTCACCAGGCGGGACGGGGTGATCGATGCCTCATCGGCCCCGATCGGCCCACCCGCCGCGCTCCCGGGCCGGATGAACGGGGGATGACAGGCGTGCGACAACGCTGTGTGAGGGCCCTCACCCCGCAGACCGGGACATGCCGACCGGGGTGCCCCCTACGATCCTTGGTGAGGTGCGTGACCGGCACCTGACGGCCATGGCACGGATCGGCGCAGGGCGCATCGCGGCGCCCGGTCGCCCCGGCCGACCTAAAATACGACGTCTACGAGGACCGATGAATCCTGTCGTACTGATCGCCGAAGAACTCGCCCCCGCCGCCATCGAGGTGCTCGCGCACGACTTCGACGTGCGCCACGTCGACGGCACCGACCGCCCGGCCCTGCTCTCCGCGCTGGCCGAGGCCGACGCGGTGATCGTGCGCAGTGCCACGCAGATCGACGCCGAGGCGATCTCCGCCGCGCCGCGTCTGAAGGTGGTCGCCCGGGCCGGCGTCGGGCTGGACAACGTCGAGGTTCCGGCCGCCACCGCGCGGGGCGTCATGGTCGTCAACGCTCCCACCTCCAACATCGTCTCCGCCGCCGAGCAGGCCGTCGCGTTGCTGCTCGCCGTCGCGCGTAACACCGCCAGCGCCAGCGCCGCGCTCAAGGCCGGCGAGTGGAAGCGGTCGAAGTACACCGGCGTCGAGTTGCAGGGCAAGACCGTCGGCGTGGTCGGCCTCGGCCGCATCGGCGTGCTCTTCGCGTCCCGCATCGCCGCCTTCGGCACCCGGCTGATCGCGTACGACCCCTACATCCAGCCGGCCCGCGCCGCCCAGCTCGGCGTCCGCCTGGTGGGGCTGGAGGAGCTGCTGCGGGAGGCCGACTTCATCTCGATCCACCTGCCCAAGACCCCGGAGACGGTCGGCCTGATCGGCGAGAAGGAGCTGGCGATCGTCAAGCCGGGCGTCCGGATCGTCAACGCCGCCCGGGGCGGGCTGGTCGACGAGCAGGCGCTGGCCGACGCGATCGCCGAGGGCCGGGTCGCCGGCGCCGGCGTCGACGTGTACGCCAAGGAGCCGTGCACCTCGTCCCCGCTGTTCGCCTTCGACAACGTGGTGGCCACCCCGCACCTGGGCGCGTCCACCCACGAGGCGCAGGACAAGGCCGGCCTGGCCGTGGCCAAGAGCGTCAAGCTGGCGTTGCAGGGCGAGTTCGTGCCTGACGCGGTGAACGTGCAGGCCGGTGGCGTCGTCGCCGAGGACGTCCGGCCGCTGCTGCCGCTGGCCGAGAAGCTGGGCCGGGCGTTCACCGCCGTGGCCGGCGGGGTGGCCGCCAGCGTCACCGTCGAGGTGCGCGGCGAGATCGTCAACCACGACGTGTCGGTGCTCAAGCTCGCCGCCACCAAGGGGCTGTTCAGCTCGGTCGTCGAGGAGCAGGTCACCTACGTCAACGCGCCGCACCTGGCCGCCGAGCGGGGCGTCGAGGTGGCCCTGGTCACCCAGGCCGAGACGGCGGACCACCCGAACCTGGTCACCATCCGGGGTGCGCTGCCCGACGGCCGTACGGTCAGCGTCTCCGGCACGGTCGCCCACGCCGGTGCCCGGGACGTCCTCAAGCTGACCGAGGTCGACGGGTTCGACGTGGAGATCGGCGCCGAGGGCATCCTGCTCTTCCTGCGCTACGCCGACCGGCCGGGCGTGGTCGGCACCGTCGGCACGCTGCTCGGTGAGGCCGGCATCAACATCGCCGCGATGCAGGTGGCCCGCCGGGAGGCCGGCGGTGAGACCCTGATGACCCTCACCGTCGACCAGGCGCTCGGCGCGGACCTGCTCACCTCCGCGGCCGACTCGATCGGCGCGACCGCCGCCAGCGCGGCGGACCTGCGCGACGAGTAGTCGCACCCGCACGCAGGCGCAGGGCCCGGCCACCCGGCCGGGCCCTGCGCCGTCCACACCCGACGGACTGCCACGCGGGACCGAGCCGGTGCGGGTGCGCCGGGTCGCGGCAGGAGCGGGCGTTCGCCGACCACGCGACACACACCCGGTTCGTGCGGGTCGGGTCAGCGGGTGACGCGGGAGGGTGGCGGGTAGACCGAGCCGTCCTGCGGGTCGAAGAGCATCAGGTCGTACTCGCCGGCCAACCGCTCGATGTCGAGCAGCACCTGGTCGTCGCAGGTCGGGACGAGGTGCAACGCCACATGGTCGGACGCCGCGTGCAACGGCGAGACCTCCCACGGGGTGCCCTGGTGGGCGGGCCGGTCGGGGTAGGACGCGGTGAGGGCCCGGTAGAAGCCCACCACCCGGGGGTCCGGATACCGCTCGCCGTGCTGCCCCTCGTGGCACCGCCGCACCGCCGCCCGGACGTCCTCGGGCGTGGCCCCGTCGTGGAGGGCCCACACGCTCAGATCGAAACTCACGGCGGACAGCGTGCCATCACGCGCTCCTGCGGGCGACACTGACCCGCCGTGATTCCCGCAGGTGGTTCGAGTGTCCGGAGGACACGGTCCGCTGTGGAGACTCTTGCGTCGAGTTGCGTCGATTCGCTAGCGTATCGGAGCGGTCACCGGCAGCGTCGGACGTCGACCCGTCTTCGGGTGACGAGGCCGAACGTCCGTCCGGCCGGCCTGCACCCCTCGAATGCGCGAGCCACGCGCACTCGTCGCTGACCGGCCCCCACGGTCGTTGCCGAGACCGTGGGGGCCGATCGCCGGCCCGTCGACCGCGCCACCCCGTGGACCCCCTCCACAGGTCGGCCGACGCGCCGCGGCACCGCTCAGCGGCGCCGGTGGGCGAAGAGAGCCTGATATGCCGAGTCGGTGCGGAACCATGCCAGCCCCACCGGCCCGGCCGCGTACAACGCGGTCGCGTAGGCGTCGGCGACGGCGAGGTCCGGCCCGACGACGGTCGCGGCGACCAGCTGCCGGGCCGACTCACCGGTGTGCGGGTCGACGACGTGCCCCTGCCGGCCGGTCACCCCGGAGGTGCCCACCGCGCCGGCCGTCATCTCCAGCACCAGCGGGGCCCGTCGACCGTCGGTCGGGTGGTGCACCGCCACCCGCCACGGGCCGCCGTGCGCGGCGTGGCCGCGTACCGTCAGGTCGGCGCCGGAGAGCACCGCGTAGTCGGTGATGCCGGCGGCGCGCAACCGGGCCGCGGCCCGCTCCACCGCCCAACCGTTGAGCAGGCCGCCGGGGTCGAAGCCGCCGGGCACGGCCCAGGCGTCGAACCAGCCGTCGGTGGCGGCCCGCATGGCCGCGCAGCGGTCCACCAGGTCGGTCAGCGGCGGGTACGACTCGGGGCTGATCTCGCCGCGCCGCAGCCGGGAGACCAGGCTCTCCGGCCGGTTCGGCCCGTAGGTGAGGTCGATGGCCCGTAGCTCGGCGACGGCGTCGCGCAGCGCGTCACCGACCACCCGCCGGCCCAGGTCCTCGGGGGCGTTGAGCAGGAGCGAGTATTCGGCGGTGCCGGTCCGGACGGCGTGCTGCACGGTGATCCGGCCGCCGGACGCTTCACCGGCCCGGTCGAGGCGGTGGCTGCGGGTGCCCAGGCGCAGGTCGGGGCGGCGGCGGGAGAATGTCGCCTGGTCCACCCAGCGGGTGCGCGGTTGCTCGTCCAGTCGGCCTGGCCCCCGCTGCTGCTCGGTCCGCATCACACTGCTCCTTCACCGACGGTGCCGCGACGTCGCGACCGGTCCGTCCCGGGCCCCACGACCCGTCCTGCACCGACCCTAGGCAGTGGAGATGACCGCACCATGAATGCTGGCTGGGAGCCTGCTGAGCATTTCGTCCTCCCAGATAATGGAAGGCTCGTACCGGGAACCGGGACGGGGACGTACCGTTCACCCCAGCGGACGAGGTGAGGAGCGGCAGGTGGCACGGATCGCGGTGGTGGCCGGGGACGGGATCGGACCCGAGGTGGTCGCGCAGGCCCTCAAGGTCCTCGACGCCGTGCTCCCCGGGGTCGAGGCGACGCAGTACGACCTCGGCGCGGCGCGCTACCACCGCACGGGCGAGGTGCTGCCCGACTCGGTGCTGACCGAGCTGGCCGGCCACGACGCCATCCTGCTCGGCGCGGTGGGCGACCCCACCGTGCCGCCGGGCGTGCTGGAGCGCGGCCTGCTGCTGAAGCTCCGCTTCGCCTTCGACCAGTACGTCAACCTGCGCCCGTCCCGGCTCTGGCCCGGCGTGCCCGGCCCGCTGGTCAACGTCAAGCCGGGTGAGGTCGACCTGGTCGTCGTCCGGGAGGGCACCGAGGGCCTCTACGCCGGTGCCGGCGGCAGCCTGCACCGGGACACCCCGGCCGAGGTGGCCACGGAGGAGAGCCTGAACACCCGACACGGGGTGGAACGGGTCATCCGGGACGCCTTCGCCCGCGCCGCCCGCCGGGAGCGGCGCAAGGTCACCCTGGTGCACAAGACCAATGTGCTGACCCACGCCGGCTCGCTGTGGGCGCGGGCGTTCGCGGCCGTCGCCGCCGAGCACCCCGACGTCGCCACCGAGTACCAGCACGTCGACGCCGCCGCCATGTTCCTGGTCACCCAGCCCCAGCGCTACGACGTGGTGGTCACCGACAACCTGTTCGGCGACATCCTCACCGACATCGCCGCCGCGGTCACCGGGGGGATCGGCCTGGCGGCCAGTGGCTGCATCAACCCCACCGGGGCGTACCCGTCGATGTTCGAGCCGGTGCACGGCTCGGCGCCGGACATCGCCGGCAAGGGGGTCGCCGACCCGGTGGCCGCCGTGCTCTCCGCCGCGCTTCTGCTCGACCAGTTGGGTCACGCCGACGCCGCCGCCCGGGTGACCGGCGCGGTCGCCGCCGAGCTGGCCGGCCGGACCCCGGGTGTGGCGTTGCGGACCGACGAGGTGGGGGACCGGCTCGCCGCGCACGCGGTGGCCTGATCCCGCCGGTAGCGGCCCTATCCACTGAACGACCGTTCGGGGTAGGTTTCTGGACAGCAGCTCGGTGCGTGGTCCCCGCGTGCCGTCAACCCGCAGGGAGGTCAGCGCGATGAGCGGTGGTGACATGCTCGATTTCGAGATCCGTCCGAATCCCGCGCCGGTATCCGCCGCCGAACGGGCCGCCCTGCTGGTCGACCCCGGCTTCGGTCGGGTCTTCACCGACCACATGGTCACCATCCGGTACGCCGACGGCAAGGGCTGGTACGACCCCCGGGTCGAGGCCCGCGCGCCGATCCCGATGGATCCGGCCACCGCCGTCCTGCACTACGCGCAGGAGATCTTCGAGGGGCTGAAGGCCTACCGGACGGCTGACGGCTCGATCACCATGTTCCGGCCGGAGGCCAACGCGGCCCGGTTCATCGCCTCCGCCCGGCGGCTGGCCATGCCGGAGCTGCCGGCGGAGCTGTTCGTCGAGTCGCTGCGCAAGCTGGTCGAGATCGACCGGGACTGGATCCCCGAGGGCGCCGACACCAGCCTCTACCTGCGGCCGTTCATGTTCGCCAGCGAGGCATTCCTCGGTGTCCGCCCGGCCAACGAGTACCTCTACTGCGTCATCGCCTCGCCGGCCGGCGGGTACTTCGCCGGTGGGGTCAAGCCGGTCACCCTCTGGGTCTCCCCGGACTACACCCGGGCGGCCCCCGGTGGCACCGGCGCGGCCAAGTGCGGCGGCAACTACGCCGCGTCGCTGTCCGCCCAGGCGGAGGCGATCGAGGCCGGGTGCGACCAGGTGGTCTTCCTGGACGCGGTGGAGCGCCGCTACGTCGAGGAACTCGGCGGCATGAACGTCTTCTTCGTCTACGACGACAACACCCTGGTCACCCCGCCGTTGACCGGCACGATCCTGCCGGGCATCACCCGGGACGCGCTGCTCGACCTGGCCGCCGCCTCCGGGCACCGGGTCGTCGAACGCCGGGTGAGCTTCGACGAGTGGCAGGCCGACGCCGAGAGCGGCCGGCTGCGTGAGGTCTTCGCCTGCGGCACCGCCGCGGTGATCACCCCGGTCGCGCGGGTGCGGCACCCCGGCGGCGAGTTCGTGATCGGCGGCGGTGAGCCGGGCCGGTCCACCTCGGCGCTGCGGGAGCAGTTGGTGGCGGTCCAGCGCGGGGAAGCCCCCGACCCGCACGGCTGGGTGACGCACCTGAGCTGACCGGCGGCCCCCCGAGGGGGTCACTGCGGCGTGGGCGGCTCCAGCAGGTGGTCGCGCAGGGCGGCGAGCTGGGCGTCGGTGACGCCGGCGTGGCGCAGGTAGTCCTCGACCGAGCCGTGCCGTCGGCGCAGCTCGACGAGGAAGAGCGACATCGCTTCGGCGGGGGAGCCCAGGAAGGGCGCGGGCGGTGCTTCGGCCTCCGGCATGGACGCCGCCAGCCAGGCGCTGAACCGCTGGGACGCCTCGCTGCTCAGCGCGTAGTCCTCGGCGATGCGGTCGTCGTCGACGCCGAGCACCGCCAGGGTCAGCGCGCAGACGATGCCGGTGCGGTCCTTGCCCGCCACACAGTGCACCAGGACGGGGGCGTTGGTGCTGTCGGCGATCAGGCCGACGGCTTCGGCCAGCCCGGCGGTGCCGGTCTCGGCGAGGTCGGCGTAGCGGTCGGCGAGGTAGCGGGCCAGGCTGGACTCCGGCTCGTGGCGGGTCAGCGCCCAGTCGGCGTGTTCGGGGTGGATGTGCCGGTAGGCCAGGCCGTCCAGGTCGGGCACCCGGCCGTCCCGGTCCACCTCGGTCGGGCGGCGCAGGTCGATCACGGTGCGGATGCCGAGGGCGCTGAACGCCTCCCGGTCGGTGCCGTCGATGCGGTGTGGGGAGTCCGACCGGTAGAGCCGCCCCCAGCGGACGGTCCGGGCGTCGTGGCCGGGATAGCCGCCGACGTCGCGGAAGTTGAACATCGCGGAGAACGGGATACGGCGGCTGTCCTCGGTGGGGTTCACCCGGACACGGTAACGGCCGGCGGGGCGTGGATGCCGCCCCGTCGGCCGTCGTCGTCGATCGACGGGTCTGGTGTCCGAGGTCTGCCGGTGCGTCGGACCGCCCGCCTGTCGCCTACCGGGCGGTGCCCGGGGGGAGGTTGCCGTAGGTGTCGTCGTAGTAGCCGCCCAGCTTGTCCCGGTAGGCCGGGTCGCTGTGGCTGGTCTCGTCGTACTCGGGGGCGGCCTTGATCTGGTCCCTGGTGCGGTCGACGTGGACCTTGCGGTCGTCGTGGTCGACCTGGTTGATGGTGCCGGCGGGGAGCATCACCTTCTTGCCGAAGATCCACGGCCCGGTGTCGACGACCAGGTAACTGCCGCCGACCTCGTGACTCGCCTCGTCGATCTTGCCGATGCCGCCGTCGGTCGCCTCGACCTTGTAGCCGACCAGGTCGGCGTCGGCGACCCCGGCCTCGTCGCGGTAGCTCCACGGGTTGAACGCCCCACCGGGGGCGCCGCCGGCGATCGCGCCCTGACCGTCGTCGACCATCGGGTCCGTGGTGCCGTGGGCGGTGTGCGGATCGAGCCTGTCCATCGGAACTCCTGCCTCGACTGTCGTAGTCGTTATCGGAGAAAAGCGCTTCGTGTCCGCATCTGAGGTACCCGAGGGGAGACGTCCCACACATCCCGTCCCGGGATGTGGATTCTGTCTCCCAGATTCGGGTGGGAGTGGCAGAGTGGCCACCGTGACCAGCTCCGCCCGCATTATTGGCAGCTAGCGCGCCGGCCTCCCCTCCGCCGAGCGCGCAGACCTCCCGCATCCGCGGGGGGTCTTTTTGTTGCCCCCCGCAAGGTTCGACGGTCCGAAGAAAGGGACTCGCGATGACGTTCCAGGTCTACGACACCACGCTGCGCGACGGCGCCCAGCGCGAGGGGCTCAGCTACTCGGTGATCGACAAGCTGGCGGTGGCCCGGCTGCTCGACGAGTTCGGCGTCGGTTTCATCGAGGGCGGATGGCCGGGCGCCGTGCCGAAGGACACCGAGTTCTTCCGCCGCGCCCGCACCGAGCTGGACCTGCGGCACGCCCTGCTGGTCGCGTTCGGGGCCACCCGCAAGGCCGGGATCGCCGTCGCCGACGACCCGCAGGTGCGCGCGCTGCTCGACGCGCAGACCCCGGCCGTCGCCCTGGTCGCCAAGGCCGACATCCGGCACGTCGAACGCGCCCTGCGCACCACCGGCGCGGAGAACCTGGCGATGGTCCGGGACACGGTCGCCCACCTGGTCGCGCAGGGACGACGGGTCTTCGTCGACGGTGAGCACTTCTTCGACGGGTTCCGGCACGACCCGGCGTACACCGCCTCGGTGGTCGAGACCGCGCTCGCCGCCGGGGCCGAGCGGTTCGTGCTCTGCGACACCAACGGGGGGATGCTCCCGTCCCGGGTGACCGCCGCGATCGCCGACCTGACCGCGCGGACCGGGATCGCCCCAGAGCTGTTCGGCATGCACGCCCAGAACGACACCGCCTGCGCGGTGGCCAACACCATCGCGGCCGTCGAGGCCGGGGTCCGGCACGTGCAGGGCACCGCCAACGGGTACGGCGAACGCCCCGGCAACGCCGACCTCTTCGCCGTCGTGGCGAACCTCCAGCTCAAGCTCGGGCTGCCCGTCCTACCCGACGGCTGCCTGGAACAGATGGTGCGGGTCTCGCACGCCATCGCCGAGATCGCCAACATCGCCCCCGACACCCACCAGGCGTACGCCGGGGCCGCCGCCTTCGCCCACAAGGCGGGGCTGCACGCGAGCGCGATCAAGGTCGACCCGTTGCTCTACAACCACGTGGACCCGTCGGTGGTGGGCAACGACATGCGGATCCTGGTGACCGAGATGGCCGGCCGGGCCAGCATCGAGCTGAAGAGCCGCGAGCTGGGTCTTGACCTGGCCGGCCATCCGGACGCCGTGTCGAAGGTGACCACCCGGGTCAAGGAGCTGGAGGCGGGCGGCTGGTCGTTCGAGGCCGCCGACGCGTCGTTCGAGCTGCTGGTCCGTTCCGAGCTGCCGGACGCCGCCCCGGTGCGACCGTTCGCGCTGGAGTCGTACCGGGTGCTGGTGGAGCACCGGGAGGACGGTGCGGTGGTCTCCGAGGCGACCGTGAAGATCCGGGTACGCGGTGAGCGGGTGATCGCCACCGCCGAGGGCAACGGACCGGTCAACGCCCTCGACGAGGCGCTGCGGGTCGGACTGCTGCGGTACTACCCGGAGCTGCGCCACTTCGAGCTGGCCGACTACAAGGTGCGCATCCTGGAGGGCACCCACGGCACCGGGGCGGTGACCCGGGTGCTGGTGGAGACCGCCGACGGGACCGGCCGCGACTGGACCACCGTCGGTGTGCACCCCAACGTGGTCGAAGCCTCCTGGCACGCCCTGGTCGACGCCCTCACCTACGGCCTGGACCGGGCCCGGGTCTGATCCGCCGCCCCGGCCTCAGCGGGTGGGCAGCCGCAGGGTGGCCAGCACGGCACGGTGGTCGGTGGCGGGCACCCGGTGGACGGTGACCGCGCGGACGGCGATCCGGCGGTCGACCAGGACGTGGTCGATGGTCACCGGCGGGATCGGGGTGCCGTGGTACGGGCCCCAGGTGCCCACCAGGCCGGCCCCGACGGCGTCGGCGGCGTCCACGTAGCCGCTGGCCAGCAGGGCGCGCAGCGGGGCGTGGTCGAGGGTGGCGTTGAAGTCCCCGGCGAGGATGCCGAGCTGACCGTCGGGGGTGGCGCGCGGCTGGCCGGCCAGGTCGGTGCGCCACTCGCCGACCACCCCGACCGACCAGGGTGCCGCCGGGTGGGCCGACTCCACCCGCAGCGGGGGTGCGTCCGGCACCGCCACCGTCGCGTACGCCTGGGTGAACGCGAAGCCGGCGTTGCGGCGGAAGCCGCCGTCGGAGAGCGGGAAACGGGCGTAGAGCCCGGAGCCGGTGGTGCCCACCTCCGGGTTGAGCTGGCGGTGGGGGAGCAGGCCGGCGAGGCCGGCCCGGTCGAGGGCGTCGCGCGCCGCCGGGGTGAACTCCTGCACGGTGAGCACGTCCACCCGGTGCCGGCGGACCAGCTCGACCAGGGTGGCCGCGTCGGCACCGCCCTTGAGCAGGTTGGCGGTGAGTAGCCGCAGCTCGGGCCCGTCGACCGTCGGCTGCCCGGTGGGCAGGGCGCGGGGTGCCACCGCCCCGACCAGGGCCAGTGCCGCCACCGCCGCGGCCACCGCCGGCCACCGGCGTCGCAGGGCGAGGGTCAGCGTCAACACCAGCAGGCTCCACCCCGCCACGTACGGGGTGAACGCGAGCGCCTGCACCAGCGGGCCCCGGTCCAGCCCGGCGAGGCGGACCACCGCCCAGGCGAGGCCGGGGGCCACCGCCAGCCAGCAGAGCAGGGTGGCTGCGGGGCGACGGGTGGTGGGCGGCGTCAGGCTCGTGAGCACGGCGGTCAGCCTAGTGACCGACGCCGTCCGCAGCGCCCCGGCATCCATTCGTGAATGGTCGAGAGTTCATCTTTCGCAATTTTCAACATCGTTTTCGAGATGGCAAAACGGATTGGTCCGCTATTGACGCTCCGCTTTTGTCGGTGTTAGGTTCCTCCTCGTTGAGGTGCCGCAACAGAGCGTAGTAATCCCAGCTCAGGCCGGTCGGGAGTGTTGATCGGTCAACATTTCCGACGCGGATGGAACTCTACTGTCCGCGTCATTTCCGGCCCGTCCGCACCAGACCCATCCGGCTCTCCGAACGGTGGGCCGGCCGTATCGCCACGGTCACAAGAGGGAGACCTGTCATGGCCACATTCTTCAGGCGTAAGGCGGCGGCGGTGACGCTCGGCGTCCTGGCGCTCACCCTGGCCGGCGGCGGGATCGCCGCCGCCCAGCCCACGACCAAGGCCCCGGCCGAGGTGGCTCAGCCGGGGGCCCGGCTGGCCGGTGCCACCGGTCAGCCGCCGGTGACGGCAGCCGAAGCCAAGCAGGCCCGCGCCGCGCTGAAGGTTTCGCTCGCCCCGCCGGCTGCGGGTTCGGTCGCCTGGGCCGTCGTCGCCAGCGACGGCACCCTGCTCCAGCACTCGGCGAACGTCGTGTCGTCGACCAAGTACGGCACCGGCCAGTACCAGGTGCTGCTCGACTACAGCGTGGTCGGGAAGGCGTTCCAGGCCACCATCGGCACCAACGACCAGTTCAACGTGCCGCCGGCCGGCGAGATCTCGGTCGCGCCCCGCAACCAGACCCCGAACGGCGTCTTCATCCAGACGTACAGCTCCGGCGGTTCGGTGTCGAGCAAGCCGTTCCACCTGTTCGTCGCCAACTGACGCGCAGCCGCGTCGACGGTGCCGGCCCCCAGCCCGGGGGCCGGCACCGTCCGTTGTGGAGCAGGTTTCCCGCCGCCGGGCGGGGGTCGACGCGCGGCACCTGACGTACCGGTCCTGCCGTCCCACGGTGTTGCCGCCCCTACGGGCGGGTCGTCCCGGTCCGGCCGGGAAAGGGCCTGCCAGGGGCGGAAATTCCGACGTTTGCCTGCCCGCCGCCCCGGGAAGCAAGCACCGTGACGGACATCTCGGACACCCTGGCCAGCCTGCCCAGCCCGGTCGAAGCCGATGCGGCAGGCGCCGAGTTGGAACAGACCCTCTTCGAGGTCAGACGCGTGATCGTCGGGCAGGACCGGCTCGTCGAACGACTGCTCACCGCGCTGATCGCCGACGGGCACTGCCTCCTGGAAGGGGTGCCCGGGGTGGCGAAGACGCTGGCCGCGCAGACCCTCGCCACCGTCGTCGGCGGCACCTTCACCCGCATCCAGTTCACCCCCGACCTGGTCCCCTCCGACATCGTCGGCACCCGGATCTACCGCGCCTCGACCGAGAAGTTCGACGTCGAGCTGGGCCCGATCATGGCCAACCTGGTGCTCGCCGACGAGATCAACCGGGCCCCGGCCAAGGTGCAGTCCGCGCTGCTGGAGGCGATGGCCGAACGGCAGGTCACCATCGGCGGCCGGAGCTGGCCGGTGCCGGAGCCGTTCCTGGTGCTGGCCACCCAGAACCCGATCGAGTCCGAGGGGGTCTACCAGCTCCCCGAGGCACAACGCGACCGCTTCCTCATGAAGATCGTCGTCGACTACCCGGGCGACGCCGACGAGCTGGCCATCCTCTACCGGATGAGCAGCGACCGGCCCCGCCCCCGTCGGGTGCTCGACCCGGTCCGGTTGCGCGACTACCAGCGCCGGGCCGCCCACGTCTTCGTGCACCACGCGCTCGCCGAGTACGTGGTCCGGCTGATCCTGGCCACCCGCGACCCGGCCCGCTTCGGGCTGCCGGAGATCGCCCCGCTGCTGGCGTACGGGGCGAGCCCCCGGGCCACCCTCGGCCTGGTCGCCGCCGCCCGCGCCCAGGCGCTGCTGCGGGGCCGCGAGTACGTGCTCCCCGAGGACGTCCGCGAACTCGCCGTCGACGTGCTCGCCCACCGGCTGGTGCTCTCCTTCGACGCGGTCGCCGACGGGGTCAGCGCCGAGGCGGTGGTGCACCGGCTGGTCCAGGCGGTGCCGCCGCCGGTGCTCGCCACCGGCCACCCCGAGTACACGCCCGACCTGGCGGCGGCGTGAGACCCCGGACCGCCCCGGCACCCGCCGGCCCGACCCTGGCCGACCTCGCCCCCGAACAGCGGCTGCGCCGCCTCGAACTGACCGTCACCCGCCGGCTGGACGGGCTGCTCCAGGGCCAGCTGCGTGGCCTGCTGCCCGGCCCCGGCAGCGAACTCGCCGGCAGCCGCGAGTACCGCCCCGGCGAGGACGAGGTACGCCGGATCGACTGGGCGGTCACCGCCCGCACCACCGTCCCGCACGTCCGCGAGGTCGACGCCGACCGGGAGTTGACCACCTGGCTGCTGGTCGACGCCAGCCCCAGCATGGAGTACGGCACCGCCGAGCTGGACAAACGGGAACTCTCCGTGGCGGCCGTCGCCGCAATCGGGTTCCTCACCGCCGGCACCGGCAACCGGCTCGGCGCACAGGTGCTCGGCACCGACGGGCTGCGCCGGTTCCCCGCCCGCAGTGGGCGTACCCACCTGCTGAGCCTGCTCCGTGCGCTGCTGCACGCCCCCCGGGCGGACGCCGAGCCACCGGCCACCCCGCCGGTCGGCCCCGACCTGGCCGCGGCCCTCGCGGCGGTGCAACGGACCGCCGTACGGCGGGGGCTGGTGGTGGTGGTCTCCGACTTCCTCGACGGGCTCCCCGACGACCACGACACCCCGGCACCCTGGGAACCGGCGCTGCGCCGGCTCGCCGCCCGGCACCAGGTGCTCGCGGTCGAGGTGACCGACCCGCGCGAACTGGAACTGCCCGACGTCGGCCTGATCACCCTGGTCGACCCGGAGACCGGCCGGCGGCGCGAGGTGTGGACCGGTGACCCGGGGCTACGCCGCCGGTACGCCGACGCCGCCACCGCGCAACGCGCCCAGGTGGCCCGCGCACTGCGCCGCAGCGGAGCCGGTCACCTGGCGTTGCGCACCGACCGGGACTGGACCGCCGACATCGTGCGGCACGTGCACACCCAGCGTCGGCTGGCGGCCGCGCCCGCCGCCTCCCGGGGAGGTCTCGCGTGAACTGGCAGTCACCCGTCCGGCTCCTGCTGCTGCTGGGGGTGGTCGCGCTGGCCGCCGGCTACCTGTTGGCGCAGCGCCGACGCAGCCGGTACGCCGTCCGCTTCACCAACCTGCGACTGCTCGACCGGGTCGCCCCGCAGCGGCCCGCCTGGCGACGGCACGTGCCCGCCGGGCTGTTCCTGGCCATGCTGGCGCTGCTGGTGGTCGGCTTCGCCCGGCCCACCGCCGAGGTACGGGTGCCCCGCGAGCGGGCCACCGTGATGGTCGCCGTGGACGTGTCCACGTCGATGCTCGCCACCGACGTCGAACCGGACCGGTTGACCGCCGCCAAGGAGGCCGCCCGGACCTTCGTCGACGGGCTGCCCGACGAGTTCAACGTGGGACTTGTCGCCTTCGCCGGCAGCGCGGCGGTGCTGGTGCCGCCGAGCACCGACCGGGGCGCCCTGCACGACGGGATCGACCGGCTCGCCGAGGGGATCACCGGGGTGCAGGGCACCGCCATCGGCGAGGCGATCAGCGCCTGTCTCGGCGCGGTCAAGAGCCTCGACGACAAGGCGGCCAAGCAACCGCCGCCGGCCCGGGTCATCCTGCTCTCCGACGGGGCGAACACCTCCGGCGCGGACCCGATGGAGGCGGCCTCGGCGGCCGTCGAGGCGAAGGTGCCGGTGCACACCATCTCGTTCGGCACCCCGGGCGGGTTCGTCGACCGGGGTGGCCGCCCGATCCAGGTGCCGGTCGACGGGCAGACCCTGCGGGAGGTCGCCGACCAGACCGGGGGCGGGTTCCACGAGGCGGGCAGCAGCGCCGAACTGCGCGACGTCTACGAGGACATCGGCTCGTCCGTCGGCTACCGCAAGGAACGTCAGGACATCTCCGCCCGGTTCATCGGGCTCGGGCTGGTCTTCGCCATGGGGGCGGCGGCCGGGTCGATGCGCTGGTTCTCCCGCCTGCCCTGAGGGGGACGACGCGGGCCCACCTGCCCCTGATCCGTCACAACAGTGAGGAGCGGACGTATGGCAGTACAGACCGGTCTGGGGGAACCCCGGGGTCCCTGGTTCCTCTCACCCGACCTGGGGCCGGACGGCCGGCACCGGTGGGACGTACCGGATCCGGGGGAGGACCCGTCCCGGCGGCGCTGGCGTGGCCGGTTGTGGACCGCCGTGGCGGTGGTCGCCCTGTCCACCGTCTCCGGGGCGGCGGCCGGCGGTTGGGTGGCCGGCCAGGGCGGGGCGGGCCCGACGGCGGCCTCCGCCGCCCCGGTGCCGGCGGAACTGGTCTCCGCCGCCCAGAAGACCGTCCCCGGGGTGGTGTCCGTGCTGGTCGGCGGGGGTGCCACCGGGCAGTCGGCGACCGGTTCCGGCTTCGCCATCGACAACGAGCAGCACATCGTCACCAACGACCACATCCTGGCCAAGGGGGGTGGTGGTGCGGTGACCGTGGAGATGCCCGACGGCCGCCGGTACGCCGCAGAGGTGGTCGGCCGGGAACCCGGCAGCGACCTGGCGGTGCTGAAGGTGCCGTCGGCCGCCGGCTTGGCCCCGTTGCCCCTGGCCAAGCCCCGGTCCACCCGCGTCGGTGAGCCGGTGCTCGCGGTCGGGTCGCCGCTCGGCCTGGCCGGCACGGTGACCGCCGGGATCGTCAGCGCCCTCAACCGGCAGGTACGGCTGGGCACCAACCGGCGCAGCGCGGTGCAGACCGACGCGTCGATCAACCCGGGCAACTCCGGTGGCCCGTTGGTCAACGCCCGGGGCGAGGTGGTCGGGGTGAACACGGCGATCGCCACCATCGACGGCAGCGGCTCGATCGGCATCGGCTTCGCCATCCCCATCGACCAGGTGCAGCAGACCGCCGACACGATCATCGGCAAGGGCGGCTGAGCCTCCCGTGCGGGTCCGGCGGACCGCGCCCCCGGTGACCGCGCCGCACGGCGTCGGGCGGGGGCGTTAGCCTCGCGGGGTGGACGACGGACTGCGGGTGACCGATCGGTGGACCGTGCCCGCCGCCGAGCTGCGGGAACGGTTCTCCCGCTCGTCCGGGCCCGGCGGGCAGGGCGTCAACACCACCGACTCCCGGGTCGAGCTGAGCTTCGACCTGGCCGGCACCACCAGCCTGCCCCCGGTGCTGCGGGAACGGGCGCTGGAGCGGCTCGCCGGCCGGCTGGTCGACGGGGTGCTCACCATCGCCGCGAGCGAGCACCGGGCGCAACTGGCCAACCGGGAGGCGGCCCGGGAACGGCTGGTCGCGCTGCTGCGCGAGGCCGTCGCCCCACCTCCGCCGCCCCGCCGTCCGACCCGGCCCTCGCGGGGCGCCAAGGAACGCCGTCTCGCCGACAAGAAACGCCAGTCGCAGCGCAAGCGGGACCGCCGCGCCGACGGCGACTGAGCCGCCCCACCGGAACCGGCCGTGCACCGCGCAACCCGTGGTCGGCGCGGCCCTGCGCGAACCCGGGCCGGCCGTGCACCGCGAGATCCTCGGCCGGTGTGGCCTCGCGCGAACCCGGGCCGGCCGTGCACGGCGAAACCCGGGCCGGTGTGGCCCGGCGCTGCCTAGGCTGGCGGGCATGTCCACCGACACCCTGGTCACCCTCGCCGGCACCACCGCGCTCGCCGGCGCCGCCGACGGGCCGAGGATCTGCGGCGGCGACGACGCCACCGACGTGATCGGCGCGGCCCTGGGCCACGGGGTCGACCTGGTGGTGCTGCCGGTACGCCGGCTCGCCGTCGAGTTCTTCACGCTGCGCACCGGGGTGGCGGGCGAGGTGGTGCAGAAGTTCGTCAACTACCGGCTGCGGCTGGCCGTGGTCGGTGACATCTCCGGGCACGTCACACGGAGCACCGCGCTGCGTGACTTCGTCGTCGAGGCCAACCGGGGTGGCCAGCTGTGGTTCGTCGACACCCTGGCCGCGCTGGAGGAGCGGCTGCGCGTCGAAGCGCTTCGCCAGGATGCGGGAGGGCGTTGAGTCGGGGCACCCGGTCTGCTGGGATGTCCGTGGGAGCAAACCGGGCCGTCACCGACCGCACGTCGTCACGTGACAGGAGTCCCCTCACCATGCTCCGAAGGCCGTTCCTCTCCGCCCTGCTCGCCGCGTTCACGGCGGTCCCCCTCACCCTGCTCGTCGGGCTGGTCGCCACCCCGGCGGCCCGGCCCGCCGCCGCCACCCCGGTCCGCGTCATGCCGCTCGGCGACTCGATCACCGGCTCGCCCGGCTGCTGGCGGTCCATCCTCTGGAACCGTCTCCAGTCCACCGGTCACACCGACGTCGACTTCGTCGGCACCCTCGGCCCGCAGGGCTGCGGCCAGCCGTACGACGGGGACAACGAGGGCCACGGCGGTTACCTGGTGACGAACGTCGCCAACCAGAACCTGCTGCCCGGCTGGCTCGCCGCCACCCGCCCCGACGTCGTGCTGATGCACTTCGGCACCAACGACGTGTGGAGCAACATCGCACCGGCCACCATCCTGGCCGCGTACTCCAAGCTGGTGGACCAGATGCGGGCCGGCAACCCGGCGATGCGGATCATCGTCGCCAAGATCATCCCGATGGCCCCGTCGAGCTGCGCCGAGTGCGGGCAGCGGGCGGTGGCCCTGAACGCCGTGATCGACGGCTGGGCGGCGGGGAAGACCACCGCCGCGTCGCCGATCGTGGTGGTCGACCAGTGGACCGGGTTCAGCACCAGCACCGACACCTACGACGGGGTGCACCCCAACGCGGCCGGCGACCAGAAGATGTCCGACCGGTGGTACCCGGCGCTGGTGGCCGCCCTCGGCGGCACCACCCCGACCGCCTCGCCCACCCCGACGGTCAGCCCCACCACCCCGCCCACCCCGACGGCCTCGCCCACCCCGACGGCGAGCCCCACGGTCAGCCCCACCGGGTCACCCACGGTGGACCCGCCGACCACCTCGCCGCCGGTGGGCATCGCCTGCACCGCCAGCTACCGGATCACCAACCAGTGGCAGGGCGGGCACCAGGGTGAGGTGACCGTGCGCAGCACCGGCACCGCGCGGACCACCGGCTGGCGGGTCACCTTCACCCTGCCCGCCGGGCAACAGATCACCCAGACCTGGAACGCCGAGCTGACCCAGACCGGCAGCGCGGTCACCGCCCGCAACGTCAACTGGAACGGCGCGCTGGCCCCGGCAGCCGAGGCCACCTTCGGGTTCCTCGGCACCCACACCGGCACCGCCACCGCCCCCACGGCGACCTGCACCGCCAGTTGACCGGTCCACCCGTTCGCCGAAGAACACCCGCAAGATCGTGCTGAATCCACGAAGTAGTGGCCTCCCGGACGACGGAGGCCACTACTTCGTGGATCGAGCGTGATCACGCAGGAGACGGGCGGGCAGCCGGCAGTCGAGGCGTGCGTCGGACGGTCAGCTGTGGACAGCCCCGGCGAGGTCCAGGGCGGCCAGCAGTCGGGCGCGGAGCACGGCGGCCCGCTCGGCGAAACCCCGCTGCGCCGCCGCGTACTCGGCCCGACCCTCGGGGGTCTCCACCCGGACCGGGGGATAGCCGAGGGCCGCCAGGTCGTAGGGACTGGCCCGCATGTCCAGCGCCCGGATCTGCCGGGCCAGCGCGAAACAGTCCGCGACCAGCTCCGAGGCGACCAGCGGGGAAAGCTTGTACGCCCACTTGTAGAGATCCATGTTGGCGTGCAGGCAGCCCGGCTGCTCCAGCGCGTGCTGGGTCTCCCGGGTGGGCTGGAGCAGGTTCAGCGGCCGGGCCGGCGCGGTGAAGAACCGGAACGCGTCGAAGTGGCTGCACCGCACGCCCCGCTCGCGCACCACGGCGGCGGTGTCGTCCGGGCTGAGCCGCAACGGCCAGGCGTTGTGCCGTACCTCCTCCTGGGTCTGCCGGTAGACCATCGCCCACTCGTGCATCCCGAAGCAGCCCAGGTGCGCCGGCCGGCCGGCGGTCGCGGCCAGCAGACCCCTGATCCAGGCGATCGAGTCGGCGCGGCGGTCGCGTACCCCGTCGGTGTCGAGGGTGACCCCGGCGGGGCCGGCGCGGTAGTCCCGGCCGAACTCGGCCGGGTCCGCATCGCGCAGCAGCACCCCCGCGCCCGGATGCCAGCGGCGCAGCTGCGCCGGGCGGTGCGAGTAGTAGGTGAACAGGAAGTCCTCCACCGGGTGCCGGCCGCCGGTGCGACGCCGGGCCAGGTGCGGGTCCAGCCAGCCGGCCACCCGCGCCTCGTGGGCCGCCCGCCGGGCCCGCCAGTCGGCCGCGTCGAGGGCGGCGGGTGCGAGGGCGGCGGTCACACCCACCAGGGTACGACCGCCGCCCGCCCCCGGTCAGCGCACGTCGCTGCCGTCCGGCGTGTCCCGCCGGGTCAGGGCACGTCCACCCGGACACCGGCGGAGAACACCCCGCTGCGCAGCTCCAACTGCTCCGGCTTCTGCATCCCGTGCACGGTGAAGACGAGCGGCAGCACCACCCGGCTGCCCGCCGACACGGGTTGGGCGAAGACGTCCCGCCCCAGGTTCGCCAGCCGGGTGGCGTCCTCGTCGGTGCTGACCCAGGTGCCCCCCGGCAGGTACGCCCGCTGGAGCTGACCGTGCCAGCTCTGCTGCTCCGCTGTGACGTTGCGGACCCCGACCGTGGCCTGGCACTGCTGGCTCGCCACCTTCGCGGTGCCGCAGGCCACCCGGTAGACGGTGAACTCGAACGCCTTCTCCCGCAGGGGTGTCCCCACCGCGCCGGTCATGGTGGTGCCCGTCCAGGCCCCGGCGGTCGGCTGATTGGTGGTGTCGATCGCGGCGACCTCCCGGGTGGCCGTCCAGGCGGCGGCGAAGACCACCCCGGCCAGCACGGTCGCGGCCACCCCCACCACCAGCCACACCGACGGGTTACGTCGTCGCGCGGGCTGTCCCGGGGCGGCGGGGCGCGGGTACACCGTCCCGCCACCCGGGGCCGCCGGCCCGCCGGCGTACGGGGGGTGACCCGCGGCTACCGGCGCGGTGCCGGTCGGCTCGACACCGCTCACCCGTCGTCGGGCCCGCAGCCACCACCACGAACCGCCGGCCAGCAGCGCCAGCACCACCACGGCCGCCCCGAGCAGGATCGGCGGTTGCCGCCAGGCCGGCGTCGCGGGCACCGCCGCCTCCGGGACCGCTGCGCTGCGCCAGGTGGCCGTCGCGCAGTCGTACGGCTGGTCACCGTCGCTGGTGTACGCGCAGGCCGGTGCGGTCAGCGCCTGACCCGGCGCGGTGGCGGCCAGGGCGGTGTCCAGGGTCCGGGTCGACCCGGCCGGCACGACGAGCCGCCAGGTGACCTCCCCGCCGCCGGTGGCCCCGCCCGGCCGGGTGGCCAGCCCACCCGCGCTGACCGCGGTGATCGAGGCACCCGCCGGCACCTCCTGCCGGACCATGGTCTGCACCGTCGCGCTGCCGGTGTTGCGCACCATGATCCGGTAGCCCGGCACCGACGTCGCGGCTGGCGCCACGGCCACGGTGACCTGCGGAGCCGGTCGGGGTACGCCCGGGTTGCCGGCGGTGGTCATCCCCGGGGCGGGTGCCGTCGGGGTGACCGGCACGACCGCGCCGCTCGCCGCCACCCCGGGTGCGGCCGGTGCGGCCCGAGGGCGTACCGCCGGTGGTGGTGTCTCCCGGGCCGCCGCCACCGGCGTGGCCCAGGCGGCGAGACGGGCCGGTGCGGCGACCGCCGGGTCGAATTCACCACCCCGGCGTGCCGCCGGGGCGCTGCCCGGATCCGCCGTGCCGCCCGGATCCGCCGCGCCGCCCGGGTCTGCCGCCGGTGCCCGGCCCGGTGCCGTGGTACGTCCCGCCCCGGTGGCGGGCTCGGCGGCCGGTGCCCGGACCACGGGCGTGCCGGTCGTCGCCTGGGTGGCCGCGGCCGGGGTGGTCGTCGCCGGCGCGCGGGGCGCGGGGTCCGTGCCGGGCAGCGCCGGTACGGCGGCGAGAATGCCCAGGCAGTTCACGAAAACCGCGAGGGCCCTGTGGTGTCGTCTCGATGCAGGCATACCAACGAACCTCCGGAGCCGACGTTAGGAGCGGGGACCCTCCGGGCGGGTACGAAGCCCCGAACCCCGCCCGCAGCGCCGACCGATGGCCTACGCTGCGCCGACGTTTCCCGGTGGCCGACGGGCGACACCGCCGTGGGGGATAGATTGGCCGGGTGCGTATCGCTCGTTTCGCTCATGCCAAGGGAATGTCGTTCGGGGTCGTCGAGGGCGAGTCGGAGGCCGGGCCGCAGGGCCTGACCATCGCCGAGATCGACGGCCACCCGTTCGGGCAGATCCAGTTCTCGGGCGCCCGCTGGGCGCTCTCCGACGTTCGGCTGCTCTCGCCGATCCTGCCGAGCAAGGTGGTCTGTGTCGGGCGTAACTACGCCGAGCACGCCGCCGAGCACGGCAACGAGGTGCCGAAGGAGCCGTTGCTCTTCCTCAAGCCGTCCACCTCGGTGATCGGCCCCCGGGACGCGATCCGGCTGCCGATCTTCTCCAAGCACGTCGAGCACGAGGCGGAGCTGGCCGTGGTGATCGGTGCGCCGGGTGCCCGCCGGGCCGACCGGGCCGCCGCCGAGCGGGCCATCTTCGGCTACACCTGCGCCAACGACGTCACCGCGCGGGATCTGCAGCGGTCCGACTCGCAGTGGACCCGGGCCAAGGGCTTCGACTCGTTCTGCCCCATCGGCCCCTGGATCACCACCGGCCTGGACGTCTCCGACCTGGAGGTCCGCTGCGAGGTGGGGCGCAACCCGGACGAGATGGAGGTACGCCAGCTCGGTCGGACCAAGGACATGGTGTTCGACGTGCCGGCGCTGGTGTCGTACATCTCGCACGTGATGACGCTGCTGCCCGGCGACGTGGTGCTGACCGGCACCCCGGCCGGGGTTAGTCCGCTCACCGACGGGGATACGGTCACCGTGCGGATCGAGGGGATCGGCGAACTCACCAACTCGGTGGTCCCGGTCGCCTGAGCCGTACGACACCCCCTGCTTCCGCAGCTCAAGGGTGGTTTGGGGGATTGGATTTGGCCTGTTGGCGCGGGGAGGGTAAAGTTCCTTCCCGGCGCCACAAGGGGCCAATGGGGTATGGGGTAATTGGCAGCCCAACTGATTCTGGTTCAGTTAGTCTAGGTTCGAGTCCTGGTACCCCAGCGCAACCGCAGGTTCACCCGAATCCGCGGACGCTGGATTCTGACGGTGATCGACACCGCTCCCGCCGCGGGAGTCAAGTTGATCTCTGATAGAGTGCAGCTTCCCCGCCCGGCAGGGCAGGGAAGCACAAGCTATGTTCTGGCCCCGTCGTCTAGTGGCCCAGGACGCCGCCCTCTCAAGGCGGTAGCGCCGGTTCGAATCCGGTCGGGGCTACAACGCTGACAGCCCGTCCCACCTCGCTGGGGCGGGCTTCTTCGCATCCGTACGCGCTCCGCCCGGTCGTTCCGCCCGCCCGCCTGCCTCGCTTGTCCGCCGGCCGGCGGTCGTTCCGCGTCCGCCTGCCTCGTTTGTCTGTCGGCCGGTCGTTCCGCGTCCGCCTGCCTCGCCTGTCCCGCCGCCTGACCGTTTCGCGCCTGCCTGCCCTATTTGTTCGTCGGTCGGCCGCTCCGCCCCGCCTGTCCGCCGCCCGGCCGGAATGTCCGGCTGTCCGCCCGGGCTGTTTTGCCTTCCCGGCCGGGTAGAACCCCACGTGGGGCGCTGTTGCGCCATCCCAGCCACCAGATACCGCTACTTCGCCCCTGGGACGCCCACATCCCCGGGCGCCTACACGCCTGGCCGCCCCCTGGGGGTGCCCACGTCCCCCGGTGCTGGCCGGCGATGGCCCGGTCGGCGCACGACCGCAGGGCCCCGACCCCCGTCTTGGGGGCCGGATGTCGGTGCCGTTAGACTAATCCCGCGCCGCCCCCCGGGGTGGTGAAGCAGGAAAAGTGCCTGGCCCCGTCGTCTAGTGGCCCAGGACGCCGCCCTCTCAAGGCGGTAGCGCCGGTTCGAATCCGGTCGGGGCTACCACACGATCGGCCCGTCTCGCCCCGCGAGGCGGGCCGATCGCCATCTCTCCCGGTCCCGCTCCCCGCCCCGGCCCCGCTCCCGGCCATCTCCCTTGCCCTCCCGCTCCCGCCGGTCTCGCTGCGGTGATCAAGAGGTTTACGTCAGTTGATCAAGAGGTTTGCGTCACTTTGATCTCTAAAAATGACGCAAACCTCTTGATCACCGAGGCGGGTGAGGCGGGCGGGACGTGGGTGAGGCGGGCGGGGCGGGTGGGGCGGGGGAGGGGAGGGTGGGCGGGGGAGGGGGTTAGAGGCCGGAGAGGCGTTGGCCGGCGCGGACGACGGCCATGGCGTGGCGTTCGCCGGGGCGGCGGCCGAGGCGTTCGATGGGGCCGGAGATGCTGATCGAGGCGATCACCCGGCCGGTGCGGTCCCGGATGGGGGCGGAGACGCTCGCCACACCGGCCTCCCGTTCGGCGACGCTCTGCGCCCAGCCCCGGCGGCGTACCTCGGCGAGGGTGCGGCCGGTGAACTTGGACCGGGGCAGCAGCGGCATGACCGCCTCGGGTGGCTCCCAGGCGAGCAGGATCTGCGCGGCGGAGCCGGCCGTCATGGGCAGCACCGAGCCGACCGGGACGGTGTCCCGTAGGCCGCTGGCCCGTTCGGCGGCGGCCACGCAGACCCGTTCGTCGGCCCGGCGTAGGTAGAGTTGGGCGCTCTCCCCGGTGGCGTCGCGCAGTGCGGCCAGGAGTGGCTCGGCGGCGGTCAGCAGGACGTCCGGGGCGGCGTTGGCCAACTCGCCGAGCCGGGGCCCGGGACGCCATCGTCCCTGGGTGTCCCGGACCAGCATCCGGTGGATCTCCAGTGCCTGGGCCAGCCGGTGTGCGGTGGCTCGGGGCAGCTTGGTGCGTTCGACTAGTTCGGCCAGGCTGGCGCCGTCGACACAGGCGGCCAGGATGACCACCGCCTTGTCGAGCACGCCGACACCGCTCATACTGTGTCCCACAAGCCGAAATTTACCTCCCAGAATTTAGGATGTCCAGATGGTGGGAGTCACTCAACCGAGGACCCTGGCCGAGAAGGTCTGGGACGCACACGTCGTACGGACCGCCCAGGGCGAACCGGACCTGCTCTACATCGACCTGCACCTGCTGCACGAGGTGACCAGCCCGCAGGCGTTCGACGGGCTGCGCCAGGCCGGCCGGCAGGTCCGCCGCCCCGATCTCACGCTCGCGACCGAGGATCACAACACCCCGACCGGGTACGACGATCCCGCGTTCCGGCTGCGCCGGGGCGACCTGCTGACGATCGCGGACCCGACTTCGCGTACCCAGATCGAGACGTTGCGCCGCAACTGCGCCGAGTTCGGCCTGCGGCTGCACCCCCTGGGCGACGAGAACCAGGGCATCGTGCACGTGATCGGCCCCCAGCTGGGCGTGACCCAGCCGGGGATGACGATCGTCTGTGGCGACTCCCACACCGCCACCCACGGCGCGTTCGGCGCGTTGGCCTTCGGCATCGGCACCAGTGAGGTCGAACACGTCCTGGCCACCCAGACCCTGCCGCAGGCCCGCCCGAAGACCATGGCGGTCAACGTCACCGGTCAGCTCGGCCCCGGCGTCACCGCCAAGGACCTGGTCCTCGCGCTGATCGCCCAGGTCGGCACGGGCGGCGGACGCGGTCACATCGTGGAGTACCGGGGCGAGGCGATCCGGGCGCTGTCGATGGAGGGCCGGATGACGGTGGCGAACATGTCCATCGAGTGGGGTGCCAAGGCGGGCCTGATCGCGCCGGACGAGACCACCTTCGCGTACCTCAAGGGTCGGCCGCACGCGCCGGCCGGGGCGGACTGGGACGCGGCGCTCGCCTACTGGCGGACGCTGCCCACCGACGACGACGCGACCTTCGACGCCGAGGTGACCCTCGACGCGAGCCGGATCACCCCGTTCGTCACCTGGGGCACCAACCCCGGTCAGGGCGTCCCGCTCGGCGCGGCCGTGCCGGATCCGGAGGAGTTCACCACCGACGCCGAGCGGACCGCCGCGCGCCGGGCCCTGGAGTACATGGACCTCACCCCGGGCACCCCGCTGCGTGACCTCGCCGTCGACGTGGTCTTCGTGGGTTCCTGCACCAACGGCCGGCTGGAGGACCTGCGGGCCGCCGCCGACGTGCTGCGCGGCCACCGGGTCGCCGACGGGGTACGCATGCTGGTGGTGCCCGGCTCCGCCGCCGTGCGGGAGGCCGCCGAGGCGGAGGGCCTGGACAAGGTCTTCGCCGACGCCGGAGCGGAGTGGCGGTTCGCCGGCTGCTCGATGTGCCTGGGCATGAACCCGGACACCCTGAAGCCGGGCGAGCGTTCGGCCTCGACCTCCAACCGCAACTTCGAGGGCCGGCAGGGCCGGGGCGGGCGTACCCACCTGGTGTCGCCGCCGGTCGCCGCCGCCACCGCCGTGACCGGCCGGCTCGCCGCCCCGGCCGATCTGTAGAAGGGCAGCCGAGAGATGGACAAGTTCACCACCCACACCGGCACCGCCGCGCCACTGCGGCGTTCCAATGTGGATACCGATCAGATCATCCCGGCCGTGTACCTCAAGCGGGTGACCCGGACGGGCTTCGCCGACGGGCTCTTCCGGGCCTGGCGCGACGATCCCGCATTCGTGCTCAACAACCCGGCGTATTCCGGGGCCAGCATCCTCGTGGCGGGGCCCGAGTTCGGCACCGGGTCGTCCCGGGAGCACGCTGTGTGGGCGCTGCGCGACGGTGGTTTCCAGGCGGTCGTCTCGCCCCGGTTCGGTGACATCTTCCGGGGCAACGCGCTCAAGGAAGGGCTCCTCCCGGTCGAATTGGAACTGACCGCGGTCGAGCAGATCTGGGACCTCGTGGAGGCCGATCCGACCACGCCGGTGACGGTCGACCTGACCACCCGTGAGGTCCGGGTCGGGGATTCCACCTGGCCGTTCCCGCTCGACGACCACAGCCGCTGGCGGCTGATGGAGGGCCTCGACGACATTGGACTCACCCTGCGGCACGTCGCCGACATTGAGGCGTACGAGGCCGGCCGACCGTCGTTCACCCCCGCCGTGGTCTAGCCGTACGCCGGGCCACGGCACCGTTTTCGCCCCCACCGGTTCATCCGGTGGGGGCGAATCCGTTACGACACAAGGGCTTTTTTCCACCGAATGTTTGTGTCCAGGCTGCACAGGGCATACGGTGCGCGCAGAATGGCTCGCGTCGAGTCAGTTGCACAATCGGGAGGAAGTCGTGAACAAGGCCGAGCTCATCGAGGCGCTCGCCGCTCGCCTGGGGGACCGGAAGTCGGCGACGGCGGCGCTCGACGCGGTCCTCGCCGAGGTCCAGGCGGCGGTCACCAAGGGCGACAAAGTGGCGATCACCGGATTCGGATCGTTCGAAAAGCGTGTCCGGGCGGCGCGAACAGCGCGCAACCCGCGTACCGGTGAGGCGGTGAAGGTCAAGAAGACATCCGTGCCGGCCTTCAAGCCGGGCGCCGGTTTCAAGGAGATGGTGGCCACCGGCAAGGTGCCGAAGACCGCCGCTCCGGCGAAGAAGACCACCACCACGGCGGCCGCCAAGGCCACCGGCACGAAGGCCACCGCCGCGAAGGCGGCCGGCGCCAAGGCCACCGGCGCGAAGGCGACCACGGCCAAGGCGACCACGGCCAAGAAGACGACCGCGGCCAGCAAGGCGACCGGGACGAAGGCGACCGGCGTCAAGGCCACCGCGGCCAAGAAGACGACCGCGGCCAGCAAGGCCACCGGTGCCGCCAAGACCACCGCGGCGAAGGCCACCAAGGCCGCCACCGCGACCAAGGCGGCCACGAAGAAGGCCGCTCCGGCGAAGAAGACCGCCACGGCGACCAAGTCGGCTCCCGCCCGGAGCGCGGCGGCCAAGAAGACCGCCGCGGCCAAGAGCACCACCGCCAAGGCCACCACCGCGAAGAAGGCGCCGGCGAAGCGGACCGCCGCCAAGCGCTGATTTCCCGGTACGACGAAACGGGCGCCCACCGCCACGGTGGGCGCCCGTTTCCGACCTCCAACCGGGGGCCGGCCGCGACTGTCCGGCGTCGGCCGGGTCGTGAGGGTCCTGCACATGGTCAGCCGCGAGGGCGTACGGGCGTCCGGCCGCGACTGTCCGGCGTCGGCCGACCGTTAGGGTCCTGCGCCCGGTCGGCCGCGGGGGCGCAGCGGCGTCCGGCCGCGACTGTCCGGCGTCGGCCGGTCGTGAGGGTCCTGCGCCCGGTCGGCCGCGAGGGTGCAACGGCGAGTGTCCGGGGCCGGTCGGGGGTGGGTGTTCAGAGGCGGTCGGCGGCGAGCAGCCGGTCGGCGGTGAAGGCGAGCAGCCAACCGCCCCCCTTGGCGGTGCCGAAGTCGTCGTCGCGCCCGGCGAGCCGGGCCAACGCCCCCGGGATCACCTTGCCCTGGCTGCACACCCCGACCGGCTGCCCACGGGCGGCCAGCTCGGCCAACCGGCCGGCGGCGGCCAACGCGCACTCGTCGACCTGCTGACCCGGCTGCGGCTCGTCGAAGTCCCCGCACACCTCGATCGGCAGATCCAGCAGGTCGGCCACCGGGTCCAGGGTCTGCACGCAGCGGCGGGGCGAGGCCGACAGCAGCCGTACCGGGCGGACCAAGGCGACCAGCGGGGCCAACGCCCGTGCCTGGGTGACCCCCTCGGCGTCCAACGGCCGGCCGGTGTCCGGTCCGGACCAGGTCGCCCGCTTACCGGCGTGGGCGTGCCGGACCAGGGCCACCGTGCCGGTGACCCGGGGCAGGGCGGCGAACGCGGTCAGCACCTGCGCGTCGTGCGGGTAGCTGACCCGCCGGACGGCGGCGTCGACGTCGAGCCAGCACACGTCGTCGACCTCGGTGTCCGGCTGGAACCCGCCGCTGGCCACGGCCCGCATCGACCAGTAGTCGACCACCTTCGGCCGGCCCTCACTGCGGTACCGCACGGTGGGCAGCCGGACCTGCGGCACGGCCCGCACGTCGGACTCCTCGGCCACCTCGCGGACGGCGGCCAGCAGCGGGTGCTCGCCGCGTTCCAGCTTGCCCTTGGGCAGCGACCAGTCGCCGTAGCGGGGTCGGTGCACCAGGCAGACCTCGACCCCGCCGTCACCGGCCGGCCGCCAGGCCACCCCACCGGCCGCCCGGATCCCGGCCGCCTCCTCGTCCACCATCTGGTCACCCTACGTCCGGAGAATCGGTCCCGTCGGTCGCCCGCCTGGCCCGTCGCCCGCCTGGCCCGTCGCCCGCCTGGCCCGTCGCCCGCCCGGCCCGCCGGACGGGCGACCTGACGGTCAGCCGGCGGAGCTGCCCACCCGGCGCAGCAGCAGCTCCTGCAGGTCGTGCAGGGGCTGCTCGGCGCTGCCGGTACGCCGGGTCCAGTTGCCGTCGGCGGCCAGCTCGAACGCGTCCACGTCCGGGCTCATCGCGGTGGTCATCACCTGGTCCAGTTCGGCTCGGGCGACCGGGTCGCTGACCTGCACCAGCGCCTCGACCCGGCGGTCGAGGTTGCGGTGCATCAGGTCGGCGGAACCCATCCAGAATTCGGCGTCGCCGTTGTTGCCGAACCGGAAGATCCGCGAGTGTTCCAGGAACCGGCCGAGGATCGAGCGGACCCGGATGTTCTCCGACAGCCCCGGCACCCCCGGCCGCAGCGTGCACATCCCCCGGATCAGCAGGTCCACGTGCACGCCGGCCCGCGACGCCCGGTAGAGCGCGTCGGTGATCTCCTCGTCGACCAGCGAGTTCACCTTGAACTGCACCAGCCCCGGCATGCCCAGCCGGACGTGCGCGATCTCCCGCTCGATCCGCTCCACCAACCCGCTGCGGATGCCCTGCGGGGCGACCAGCAACCGCCGGTACGCGGTCTGCCGGCTGTAGCCGGTGAGCACGTTGAACAGGTCGGTCAGGTCGGCGCCGATCTCCGGGTCGGCGGTGAGCACGCCGAAGTCCTCGTACAGTCGGGCGGTCTTGGGGTGGTAGTTGCCGGTGCCGATGTGGCAGTACCGGCGGATCTGGTTGCCCTCCTGGCGTACCACCAGGGCGGTCTTGCAGTGCGTCTTGAGCCCGACCAGGCCGTAGACGACGTGGCAGCCGGCCCGTTCCAGGGTGCGCGCCCAGCCGATGTTGGCCACCTCGTCGAAGCGGGCCTTCAGCTCCACCAGCACCACCACCTGCTTGCCGGCGGCGGCGGCGTCGACCAGCGCGTCGACGATCGGGGAGTCGCCGCTGGTGCGGTAAAGGGTCTGCTTGATGGCCAGCACGTTCGGGTCGGCGGCGGCCTGCTCGACGAAGCGTTGCACGCTGGTCGCGAACGAGTGGTACGGGTGGTGCACCAGCACGTCGCCGTCGCGCAGGGTGGCGAAGACGCTGCGCGGCACCTCGCCCTCGGCCAGCCGGGGGTGGGTGGCCGGCACGAACGGCTTGTCCTTCAGGTCGGGGCGGTCCGCCTCGCCGTAGAGCTGCCACAGCGCCGACAGGTCCAGCAGGCCGGGCACCCGCAGCACGTCGTGCCCGTCCATGTCCAGCTCGCGGACGAGCAGCTCCAGCATGTGGTCGGAGATGGAGGCGGCCACCTCCAGCCGGACCGGGGGGCCGAAGCGTCGCCGGGCCAGCTCCCGTTCCAACGCCTGGAGCAGATCCTCGTCGCGGTCCTCGTCGACCTCCACCTCGGCGTTGCGGGTGACCCGGAACAGGTGGCACTCGACCACCTGCATGCCGGAGAAGAGTTGCCCCAGGTGCACCGAGATGAGTTCCTCGACGGGCAGCATCCGCAGCCCCGGCTGGTCGCGGGCCACCCGGACGAAGCGGGGCACGTTGTTGGGCACCTTCACCCGGGCGAACAGCTCCGAACCGCCGTCGGGGTCGCGTACCGCCACGGCCAGGTTCAACGACCGCCCGGAGATGTACGGGAACGGGTGCGCCGGGTCCACCGCGAGCGGGGTGAGCACCGGGAAGATGTGTTCCCGGAAGTAGGTGCGCAGCCGTTCCCGTTCCGGGTCGTCCAGCTCCGCCCAGCGCAGGATCCGGATGTCCTCCCGGGCCAGTTGCGGCAGCAGGTCGTCGACGAAGCAGGCGGCCTGCCGGGCGACCAGCCCGGCGGCGCACTCGGTGATCCGTTCCAGCTGGGTACGCAGCGGCAGCCGGTCCCCGCCGCGTACCGGCAGACCGGCGGAGAGGCGGCGCTTGAGCCCGGCCACCCGCACCATGTAGAACTCGTCGAGGTTGCTGGCGAAGATGGCCAGGAACTTCGCCCGTTCCAGCAGCGGCGTGCCGGGGTCCTCGGCCAACGCGAGCACCCGGCCGTTGAAGTCGAGCCAGGACAGCTCCCGGTTGAGGAACCGGTCCGCCGGCAGCGGTTCGACGGCGGGTGCCCCGTCGGCGGTGCTCGACCCCGTGGCGGTGGACGCGCCGTCGGCGGTGGGCCGGTCGCCGGTGTCGAGCACCTCGTCCAGGCCGGCGGAGGCCCCGGCGGCGCTGGCGGCGGGGGAGTCGGGTGCCGTGGCGGCGACGTCCTCGGGGGCGCGGCGGGTGCGGGAACCGCCCCGGCGGCGGGTGCCGTTGCGGGTCGGGTCGGTGGCGGCGGACGGGCTGGTGGGGTGCTCGCGAGGGGTGCTCACCCGCTCATAATCACCCGATTACGGTTAACGCAAAATGAACTTGGGCCGGGTTGTTCAGGCCATCGTCGGCAATGTCACCCGGACGACCCCGCCGTCCGGACCGGTTTCCACCCGGAGCCGTTGGCCGAGGCGGAGCAGGCGCAGCCCGGAGGCGTCGAAGGCGCGGGCCGGGAAGGGCAGCTCGGTGCCGTCGTCGAGGAGCAGCACGCCGGTGCGGGTCTGCGCGTCGAAGGTCGCCACGGTGCCCTGCATGTCAGCACCGTACACCTGTGGTGTCGCCGGGGTGGGTGGTCGGTCCGGGGCCGCCGGCCGGTTCAGTCGGGCCGGCCGGGACCCGCCGGGACGACGCCGGTCAGCGCGCCGGTGGCCGGGCCGAGGCCGAGCCGGGCCGCGTCGGCCAGGTCGGCGGCGGTGTCGACGTCGCGCCGCAGGCTCGGCCAACCGCCCGGCAGCGGCACCGCCCCGGAGGTCAGGTGGGCGGCGGCCGAGTCGACCCCGAACCGGGGGTCCAGTGGCACCCCGGGGGGCGCGGCGAGCAGCGTGGTGCCGGTGCCGGGGGCGTCGGAGACGAACCGGCGTACCCCCGCCGGGCCGGTGCCGACCGCGTGCAGTGCGGCGGCCAGCTCGGCCGGGCGCAGCGCCGGCAGGTCCGCGGTGAGCGCCGCCACCCAGGTCCCGCACCCACCTCCGGCGGGGTCGTCACCGTCGGTGACCGCCACGTCGACGCCGTGTCGTAGGGCGGCGTTCAGCCCGGAATCCGGGCGGTCCGGCACCACCCGGGCGCCCGCCGCGCCGACCGCCGCCGCCACCTGCGGGTCGGCGGTGACCACCAGCACCTCGGCGACCGCCGGGCAGGCCAGCGCCGCGCCGACCGTGTCGGCCGCCAACGCCAGCGCCAGCTCCTCGTGGGGTACGCCCGGCAGCGCCCCCCGCAGTCGGCTCTTGGCCGCACGGAGCCGCTTCACCGGTACCACCACCACCCACCTCGCCTGGCCCACGTCGACAATCCTGCCAGCGCCGACGGCGGTACCCCTCACTGGCCGTACCGGGGACGAGCAGGCATGATTTCCGCTGCGGGCCGCAACGGTGGGGGTGCGGCGCGCGGGCGGGGTGACGAGGAGGCAGGGGTGACACGGCGCAGGCTGGGTTTCTGGCGACGGTTCGCCGTGGCGCTGGTCAAGCCCGTGATGCTGGCCTGGACCCGACGCACCTGGCACGGGGCCGAGGAGCTGCGCCGTCCGGGGGGCGTCATCATCGTCCCCAACCACCTCTCGCACACCGATCCGCTGGTCTGCGCGCACTTCATCTACGACGCCGGCCGGTGGCCGCAGTTCCTCGGCAAGGCCAGCGTGTTCCGGGTCCCGGTGGTCGGCTGGATCCTGCACCGCTGCCGGCAGATCCCGGTGGAACGGGAGACGTCCGTCGCGGTCAAGTCGTTGGACCGGCTGGTCGCCGCGCTGGACGCGGGCGGCGCGGTGGTCATCTACCCGGAGGGCACCATCACCCGGGAGCCGCAGCTGTGGCCGATGCGGGGCAAGACCGGCGCGGCCCGGCTGGCCCTGGCCACCGGCGCACCGGTCATCCCGGTCGCGCTGTGGGGCCCGGAACGGCTCTTCGACCCGCGTACCCGCCGGGTGGGGTTGCGGCCCCGGACCCCGGTGACGGTGGTAGCCGGTCCGCCGGTCGACCTGAGCCGGTGGGCGGGGGCCACCCCCGGCCGGGTGGTGCTGGAGGAGATGACCGACCAGATCATGTTGACCCTGCGTGACCTGCTCGCCGGCATCCGGGGCGGGACACCGCCGCCGCTGTGGGAACGTCCCGTCAGTCCGCGTACTCCCGAGGTGACCGAATGAGCGAGTGGATCGACCGGCGCGACGCACGGACGGCAGGGGCATGAGCGGACGGACCGGGCGGACCGGCGCGTGGGCGTACGGCGTCACCGACGGTGGGGAGGCGACGGCGTGAGTGGCCACGTGGCGGTGCTGGGGGCGGGTTCCTGGGGGACGGCGTTCGCCAAGATCCTCGCCGACGCCGGTCGGGAGGTGACCATCCTGGCCCGGCGGGAACAGGTCGTCGAGGCGATCCGCACCCACCGGCGCAACCCCGACTACCTGCCGGAGCTGCGGCTGCCCGACCGGGTCACCGCGACCGGCGACGCGGCCAAGGCGATCTCCGGCGCGGAGCTGGTGGTGCTGTCGGTGCCGTCGCAGACGCTGCGCGGCAACCTCGCCGAGTGGGCCGGTCACCTCGCCCCGGACGCCACCCTCGTCTCCCTGATGAAGGGGATCGAGCTGGGCACCACCCGGCGGATGAGCGAGGTGATCGTGGAGACCGCCCGGGTCACCGCCGACCGGGTGGTGGTCGTCTCCGGCCCCAACCTGGCCCCCGAGATCGCCGTCGAGCAGCCGGCGGCGACGGTGGTCGCCGGCACCGACGCCCGCCGCACCGAACTGGTGCAGCAGTCGATCCGCACCCCGTACTTCCGGCCCTACACCAACGACGACGTGATCGGCTGCGAGCTGGGCGGGGCGGTCAAGAACGTGATCGCCCTGTCCTACGGGATCGCCACCGCGATGGGCTTCGGCGACAACACCCGGGCGATGCTGATGACCCGGGGGCTGGCCGAGACCGCCCGCCTGGGCGTGGCGCTCGGCGCCGACCCGATCACCTTCGCCGGCCTGGCCGGCATGGGTGACCTGGTAGCGTCCTGCTCGTCGCCGTTGGCCCGCAACCGCACCTTCGGCGAGCACCTGGGCCGGGGGGAGACCCTGGAGCAGGCGCAGGCGGCCACCCGACAGACCGCCGAGGGCGTGAAGAGCTGCCTGGCGATCCGGGACCTGGCCCGCGCGCACGGGGTGGAGATGCCGATCACCGAGCAGATCGAACGGATCTGCCACGAGGGGATGGACCCGAGGCTGGCAGTGGACACCCTGATGAGCCGTACCGCCAAGCCGGAGTCGTACGAGTGAGCGGCCAGTCGGTCCCACCGGGGGAGCAGGGACACTGGCACGACGGGACCCGGTGCGTGCACGCCGGGCTGCCGGAGCCGGCACCGGGGCAGCCGTTCCTGCCCGGCCCGGTGTTCGCCGCGCCCTACCACCTCGACCCGTGGCAGGGGCCGGCCGGGGCGTCGAACGGCTACGGCCGCCCGGACAACCCGACCCGCCGGCTGCTGGAGACGGCCATCGGGGAGCTGGAAGGGGGCGACTGCCGGGTCTTCGCCTCCGGGCAGGCCGCCATCACCGGAATGCTGCTGGCGGTGCTGCGCCCCGGCGACACGGTGCTGCTGCCCGCCGACGGCTACTTCCCCGTCCGGGCGTTCGCCACCGACACCCTCGCCGGGATGGGGGTACGGGTCAGCTTCGTGCCCACCGCCGGGCCGTACCCGTCGTTCGACGGGGTGCGGCTGGTGCTGCTGGAGACCCCGGCGAACCCGGGCCTGGACGTGGTCGACATCGCCGCCGTGGCCGACGCGGCGCACGCGGCCGGCGCGCTGGTCGCGGTGGACAACACCACCGCCACCCCGCTCGGGCAGCGCCCGCTGGACCTGGGAGCCGACCTGGTGGTCGCCTCCGGCACCAAGGCGCTGACCGGCCACTCGGACCTGCTGCTGGGCTACGTGGCCTCCCGGTCGGCGCAACTGCTGGAGACGGTGACCGGGTGGCGGACCACCACCGGTGCGGTGCCCGGGGCGTTCGACGCCTGGCTGGCCCACCGGTCGCTGGCCACCCTCGACCTGCGGTTGGCCCGGCAGTCCGCCAACGCGGCGGCACTGGTCGGGCTGCTCGCCGGCCGGGCCGACGTGACCGGGCTGCGCTGGCCGGGCCGCCCGGGGGACCCGGCGTACCCGGTGGCGTCGCGGCAGCTGCGACGGATGCCCGGGGTGCTCTCGTTCGACCTCGGGGACGCCGACCGGGTGGCCCGGTTCATCGTCGCGTCCCGGCTGGTCACCGCCGCGACCTCGTTCGGCGGCCTGCACACCAGCGCCGACCGGCGGGCGCAGTGGGGCGACGACACGGCCCCCGGCTTCGTCCGGCTCTCCTGCGGGGTGGAGGACACCGCCGATCTGGTCGCCGACGTGGCCGCCGCACTGGACAGCGCGGGGGCGGCCGGTCCGCTATCGTGATGCCGGCCCGTACGGGCCCCGACCGGAGGAGGTGAGTCCGATCCACCAGACGTCAGGACCGGCGCTCCCCGTCGAGTCCCCGTCGCTGCGGTAGCGACGGTGGGAGCGCCGACGTGCGCTCCCGAAAGGCATCACCATGGCATCCGACCTGTTCCCCCACGATCACGCCGCCCTCGTCGCCCGGCTGCGCGCCGCCGGCTGCGTCTATGCCGAGGACGAGGCGACGCTGCTCGTCTCCGCCGCCGACTCGCCGCAGGTGTTGACCGCCCTGACCGACCGGCGGGTCGCCGGTGAACCGTTGGAACACCTGCTCGGCTGGGCCGAGTTCTGTGGCCGTCGGGTCGCCGTCGACCCGGGGGTGTTCGTACCCCGGGCCCGGACCGCGCTGCTGGTGGAAGCCGCCGTGTCGGTCGCCGGGCCGGCCCCGGCGCTGGTCGACCTCTGTTGCGGCTCGGGCGCGATCAGCGTCGCGCTGGTCGACCGGCTCGCCCCCCGCTGGCTCGCCGCCGTCGACGTGGACCCGGCCGCCGTGGCCTGCGCCCGCCGTAACCTGGCCGGCCGGGACGTCACCGTCGTGCAGGGCGACCTGTACGACCCGCTGCCGCTTCAGTGGCGGGGCCGGTTGGACGTGGTGGTCGCCAACGCCCCCTATGTGCCCACCCCGGCGGTGGCTCTGATGCCGGCGGAGGCACGGCTGCACGAGGCGTCGGTGGCGTTGGACGGCGGCAGCGACGGGCTGGCCGTGTTGCGTCGGGTGGCGGCCGGTGCGGTCGACTGGCTGCGGCCCGGCGGTCACCTGGTGGTGGAGGTCAGCGCCGGGCAGGCCGGGGCGTTGTGTGAGGCGATGACCGGGCTGGGTCTGCTGCCGACTGTGCTGCGCGCCGAGGAGTGGGAGGCCACCGGGGTCCTCGCCCGCCGCCCGGACTGAGCGGCCCCGCCGCCGACCGGGTGCTCTTCGACGCCGACGACCGCTTCGAGGTCGAACGGCCCGTCGGGTCCGACCGGGGCGACCCGACGGCGGGTTCGCCCCGGTCGGGGGCGTGACGGGCGGCGGGAACGGGAACTAATCTCGCAGCAGGCCCAGCTGGAGGTGGCGGATGGTCGGCGTGGACGTGCCGGTGGTGGTCGGCCTCGACAACGGTGGCACCAGCAACAACGCCACCGTGCTCCGCCTGGACGGCCGGTTCCTGGTCGACGGGCTGGTGGAGACCCCCAGCGAGGTGACCGCGGGGCCGCAGGTGGCGATCGAGGCGCTGGCCCACGCGTTCGACGGGGTGCTGGCCCATACCGGTGTGCCCCGCGAGCAGGTCCGGGCGGTGGGGTTGGACACCCCGGGGCCGGCCAGCGCCACCGGCGTCATCTCGTCCCGGGGGTCGACGAACTTCGCCCAGCCCGCCTGGCACGGGTTCGACGTGCGGGGGGCGCTGGAGCGACGTCTCGGCCTGCCGGTGATCTATCACAACGACGGCAACGCCGCCGCGCTCTACGCCCACCACGTCCACTTCGGAGCCGAGGCGGCGACCCGGTCGTCGGTCGCGGCGATCGTCGGCACCGGTCTCGGCGGCGGGCTGGTGATCGACGGCCGGGTGGTCACCGGCGCGGCCGGGATGGCCGGGGAGTTCGGCCACGTGCACATCCCGCTGGCCGGGCTGCTCGCCCCCGGTCAACCCGAACCGCGGTGCGCCTGCGGCTTCGTCGGGGACGCGGAGAGCGTCGCCTCGCTAACCGCGATCGGCCGCAACCTGCTGCCGTACCGGCTGTCCCGGCAGCCGGAGCATCCGTTGGCGCAGGAGCCGCCCGAGCGTGCCGCCAGGCTGCTACGGGGGTACGCCGAGCGCGGTGATCCGCTGGCCCGGGAGGTCTTCGCCCAGCAGGCGGCGGCACTCGGCCGGTTGTTCACCATCGCCGCCAACTTCGCCGACCCGCACGCGTACTTCGTCGGTGGTGGGGTGGTGGAGGCGACGCCGGAGTTCCGCGACTGGTTCCTCGACACCGTCCGGGCGCACACGGTGCTCCGGGCGGAGCAGGCCGCGCTGGTCACCTTCGCCCTGGTCCCGGACCGGGACATGGCCGGGGCGCGTGGGGTGGCCATCGCCGCGGCCGAGGCGGTCCGTCCTGCCGCCGCCCCACCTGCCGCCCTGATCGACTGACCCGTCCGCCCCCGCACCGCTTCGGTGCGGGGGCGGTGCCGGGTCAGTGGCGCTGTGGGGCCGGCGGGGCGGTGGCGAAGGCGGCCCAGGCCGTGGGTGGGAAGAGCAGCACCGGGCCGCCCGGGTCCTTGGAGTCGCGGATCGCGACCCGGCCCGGCAGTGACGCCAGCTCGACGCAGGCCCCCTCGTCCCCGCTGTGGCTGCTCTTGCGCCAGGCGGCCCCGGACAGGGCCACGCCGATCGTCGGTGTCATCGGTCTCCTACCGTCCCTTCATCAGTTGCAGCAGTCGGTCGCGGCTGTCCGCCGGGCTGAGCGCGACGGTCCGCAGATGTTCCATGATCTTGGTGCAGGTCCGCAGGTCACCCGGCCGGTCCAGGACCATCTGACCGGCCACGGTCTCCACCGAGGCGATCAGCGGGTCCTCGGGGTCGGCGAACTCCAGGATGTGCAGTGAGCCCCGGGTGCCCCGGTGGTAGCCGGCGGAGAGCGGGATCACCTGGACGGTGACGTTCGGCAGCTCCGCCGTCTTGAGCAGGTGGCTCAGCTGCGCCTCCATCACCGTGCGGTCGCCGACGGGACGCAGCAGCGCGCCCTCGTCGATGATCGCGTCGAAGATCGGGGGTTCGGCGGCGGTGATCCGTTGCTGCCGGTCCAGCCGGAGCTTGACCCGCTGCTCGACCTGGTCGTCGGTGAGGGTGTGCGGCCCGCCCCGCATCACGCCCCGGATGTAGTCGGCGGTCTGGAGCAGGCCGGGCACGATCGAGGGTTCGAAGTTGGCGATCGCGGTGGCCTCGGCCTCCAGCGCGATGAAGTCGATCGTGCGTTTGTCCAGCAGGTGTGAGTAGGGCACCCACCAGCCGGGTTTACGGGTGTCCTTGGCGAGCTGGACCGCTGCGGCGATCTCCTCGGGCCGTACCCCGTAGAGGCTGAGCAGCGCGCGGACGGTGGCCGGGTTGACCAGGGTCTGTGCGTTCTCGTAGCGGCTGAGGGTGCTGCGGGTGCTGTTGATCTCGTCGGCGGCGGCCTCCAGGGTGAGGCCGGCCGCTTCCCGGTGGGCGCGTAGGGCGATGCCTAGGCGGCGAGCCCGAGCGGTCTTGGGAGCCATACGTCGATGGTGGCATATGTCTTTGGGAACTTGTGCATGAGAGAACGTCGATGAGAGTTGCATTCACGCCTGTCCACCTGTCAATCTGTAATGGAGTCCTCACCAACGGTTGTCGTGGCGACGGCGGTGGTGAGTGACCGGAGGGGATGAGGCGCGTGGCGATCGGGTTTACTCCCCCGTTCCCGATCGCCACGTGCCGCCGCCGCCATCCATCGTCTGGAAAGGACTTCGGACTGTGAGGGGCCTGATGACGGCGATGACGCGGTTCCTGGTGGTGCTCAGTGACGTCCGGCCGGTGGAGGCGCAGGTGCGCGACGAACGGGCCTGCCCCGAGCGCCGCCGCCAGGTCGTCGGCGCGAACAGTCGGGAGGCGGCCGACCGGATCGCCGGGGCGTTCATGGCCCTGGGCATGGTCCGGGCCGGGCGGCAGCGGGTGAAGGTGATCGCCGTCGGGCGTCGCCGTCGCGTCCTGCCCGCCGACCCGGGCTGAGCGTCACGTACCGTATCGGGGTGGATGACCGTTTGCGAGGGCGGTTCGCGTCCTGCCGGGTATCACCATCGGGGTGTCGCCACCCACAGTAAGGTCAGTCGGGTGAGCGCAACTGACGGCTCCGCAGGCGCGTACCGAGAGGTGACCCGAGTGACCACCCCAGGCAAGACCCGCGTGGCGATCGTCTTCGGCGGCCGCAGCCCCGAACACGGCATCTCCTGCGTCAGCGCCGGCAGTGTGCTCGGCGCGCTCGACCCCGACGAGTACGACGTGGTGCCGGTCGGCATCACCCGGCAGGGCCAGTGGGTGCTGACCAGCGGGGACCCGGGCGAGTTGGCGATCCGCGCCCGCAAGCTCCCGGAGATCACCGCCGGGGCCGGGGCCGAGGTCGTGCTGCGGACCGACCCGACCGCAGGGGGCCTGCTGGTGCTCGACCCCACCGAGGGTCCCCGGGCACTCGCCGACGTCGACGTCGTCTTCCCGGTGCTGCACGGCGCGTACGGCGAGGACGGCACCATCCAGGGCATGCTGGAGATGGCCGACATCCCGTACGTCGGCGCGAACGTCTTCGCCTCCGCCGCGGCGATGGACAAGGAGTTCACCAAGAAGCTCTGCGTCGCCGAGGGCATCCCGGTCGGCCCGTACGCGGTGCTGCGCAACGGAATGACCCTGAGCGAGACCGACAAGCAGCGGCTGGGGCTGCCGGTCTTCGTCAAGCCGTCCCGCGCCGGCTCGTCGTTCGGCATCACCAAGGTCGACGACTGGGCGCAACTCGATGCCGCCGTGGCCACCGCCCGGGAGATCGACACCAAGGTGCTGGTCGAGGCCGCGATCGTCGGCCGGGAAATCGAGTGCGGCGTGCTGGAGGGCGAGGCAGGCGGGGCGCCCGAGGCGTCCGTGCTGGCCGAGGTGCGGATGGTCGGCGACCGCGAGTGGTACGACTTCGAGGCCAAGTACCTCTTCGCCGACGAGGTCTGCGAGTACGACGTCCCCGCCGGCCTGCCCGACCGGGTCACCCGTCAGGTCCAGGAGTACGCCACCCGCGCCTTCACCGCCCTGGACTGCGCCGGCCTGGCCCGGGTCGACTTCTTCGTCACCCCCGACCTGGACGTCTACCTCAACGAGATCAACACGATGCCCGGGTTCACCCCGACGTCGATGTTCCCCCGGATGTGGGCGGCCAGCGGCCTGGAGTACCCCAAGCTGGTCAACCGGCTGATCCGGACCGCCCTGCACCGGCACTGACCCCTGCACCGGCCCTCCGTACTGGCGGCCGGCCCTCCCGCAGACCGGCGTCCGGGCATCTTCCCGACGCCGGTCGACCATGTTGTCGGTCCCTGATTCGGGCGGTCCTGGTCGGGGCCGGTCTGTCAATGGGCGAGAGTAATCCACCGGCATATCCCACGGGCAATAAAGCCGATGGTGGTTATGGCAATTATGGTGGGGTGGCACGGATTCCTGACAACCATTGTTCGGCGTTGTGATCAATAGTAGAACCTCAATATGCTGCCGGAGTTCGGATACCTGCAAGGGGCAAAATGGAGGTCCTCTTGAAATCCGCTCTGCGTTGGTCCGTGAGTGCTGGTGCGGCATTCACCCTGATCCTGACCGGTGCGCCGGCAGCCGAGGCGAATTCGACCACGGTCGACCAGAAGGGAAACATCACGGCGATTGCCCGTACCCTGGACGGCCGGGCGATCACCAATGAGAAGATCGCGAAGGAGGTCGCCGACTTCTGGACCCCGGAGCGCATGGCGTCCGCCGTCGACCTGGACTTCCCGAAGTCGGGCAGGGCGGCCGCGTCGTCGAGCCACGCGCCGAGGCCCACCGGACCGGCCGGTACGGTCGCGCCGGTGGTCCCGAGCATCGCCGGCGGCCCCAGGACGATGCTGAACGAGGCGGTGACCGTCGGCAAGGTCTATTTCACCGTTCCCGGCGGCGGCACCGCCTCCTGCTCGGCCAGCACCGTCGCCAGCGCCAAACGGCGACTCGTGATCACCGCCGGCCACTGCGTCCACCAGGGCGGCGGCGGTCAGTGGTACACCAACTGGCAGTTCGTCCCCCGGTACCGCAACGGGGTGCGGCCGTTCGGCACCTTCGTCGCCTACAGCCTCTCCACCCGGGGCGCCTGGGCCAGCTCGTCGAGCTACGCCGAGGACATGGGCATCGCGGTGATGTCCAACGGCGGCATCTACAACGCGAAGGTCGTCGACACCGTCGGCGGCAACGGGCTCCGGTGGAACTGGGGCTACAGCGTCGCGGTCACCGCCCTCGGCTATCCGTCCAACCTCGGCGGCGGTGAGAGCCAGCAATACTGTCAGAGCACCACCTGGGACGCCGGCGGCCAGCAGATCCGAATGTACTGCAACATGACCTACGGTTCCAGCGGCGGGCCGTGGTTGCAGGAATACAACGACTCGATCGGCGCCGGATACATCAACAGCACCGTCAGCCACGGCGACAATCCCGGCAACGGGCAATTCGACGGCCCGTACTACGACGACGACATCAAGAGCCTTTACGACTACGCAGAAGCCGGCTCTCCCGCGTAATTCCCTCCCCGGACAGCGCCCCGGCCACCGGCCGGGGCGCTGTCGTGCCGTGCGGCCCCCGGAATGCGAATTGTCAGGGCTCCGGCGGAACCCGGGTGCGGGCCGCCGTGCAGGTGGGCTGACGCGGGGTGGCGCGCTGCGGCGGTTGCCGCCCCTGGTCCGCCGGCCGCACCCCGGCGCGCTGCACGAAGATGCTCCGCCGGGCCACCGCCCGGTCCCGGGCGTCGAGCTGGTAGACGTCCAGCCAGACCCACCCGTCGTACGTCGGCCGGTCGTCGATCCGGATCAGCCGGCACCGGATCGGGCGGATGAACTGCACACTGGCCGCCCGGGTGATCAGCAGCAGGTCACCGGGCTTCACGGCGCGGCCGGCCGCTGCTGCTCACCGGCATCGGGGGCGGTGTGGTGGGGAGGTGGGTGGTCGGGCCGGTGGCGCCAGGCGCGGAGGGTCTCGGCGGCTGCGGTGAGGCGGCGGCAGGAGCCGTCGGGCTGGCAGCGGGGGCAGGCGTTGCGGTGGTGGAAGTCGACCACGTAGCCGGCCATCAGGACGCGGAACGGCGGTTCGGGTCGCCCGTCAAGCATGGCGGGTGCCCCGCTGGACGTGTCGTCCCTCGTCCCCGCTCGACCATGTGCGCCGGGGCGACGGCCTCATCGGCGGTGCTCCTCGACCGCGTGCCGGGCCCGCCACCGCGCGGCCGGGGTCATCAGTGGCCGGTCCCGCGCGAAGATCACCGTAGGGCTGTTCCACGCCGGCCGTCCCGTCCCGTCTTCCCTGGGCTCCCCGCACCGTGTGCCGGGCAGGCCGTCCGGCAATATCGACTCACCTGAGGCGATATTGCGGTTTCCCGGCGCGGCGATACCGCTGTTTCGCAGCAGCGCAGATCGCGGTCGGCCGGCTCCTGCCGAGGCGTCCACCCTGGTCGGTGGATCAGGCGGGTCTGTTCGTCGTGCAAGGGGCGGACGGCTTACGCCATCAATCGGATGATCTTTTCGCTGAAACCATTTCCATCGGGCCACGCGCCACCTCCACTGCTCGTCGACAGGCGCTCTGCCAGCCACGATCCGAGAACAGCGGCGACCCGTGCAATGCTCCTGGTGAGACATTCACCCGGGAGGCACACCTTGCGGGTGACGAAGCAAAGGGCGTCGCACGGCGTGCCTGATGACGTGTCGTGGTGAGACGGGAAGGATGGTGTCCGTGACGGAGATCGGCTCGACCGTGCCGAGAAGGGAACTCGGCCGACTGTTACGACAGGCCCGGGAAGTGGCCGGTTTCGGCCTGGAGGCCGCCGCGTCCGACCTGGAGTGGTCACGCGCCAAGATGTACCGGATAGAGGCGGGGCAGACGCCGCTGCGCGCACTCGACGTCGACCAGATGTGCCGCCTCTACGGCACCCCGTCCGAGTTGACCGAAGTCCTCGTGAGCCTGGCCAAGGAGTCGAAGAGTAAGGGCTGGTACCACGCCTATGGCGAGGTAATCCCACGCTGGTTCCAGTTGTACGTCGGCTTGGAGGTGGCGGCCAGCCGCCTCCGCACCTACGAACACGCGCTGGTGCCGGGCCTGCTCCAGACCCCGGAGTACGTCGCCGAGGTGGCACGCACCAGACCCGGTATCGCGGATGAGGACGTGGTGAAGCTCGTCGAACTTCGACAGGAACGTCAACGCCTGCTCACCAGGAAGCGGCCGGCGGCTCCCGAGTTCGAGGCGATCATCGAGGAAGCGGTATTGCGCAAGCGGGTGCCCTGTATGGCTGGGCAGTTGGACAGACTGATCGAAGCTAATCAGGCCCAGAACATCATGGTCAGGATCGTTCCGCTCGCCTCGGGGCTGAGTCGGGCAGCGATCGCAGGGAGCTTTGTCATCCTGGATTTTCCCACCAGGGGAGCCCGGTCCGCCGAACCGACGACGGTCTACAGCGAAGGGCTGTCCGGGGCGCTTTACCTTGATCGCATCGAAGAGGTCAAGGCTTACGCCCATGTGTGGAACACGCTCGATGTCCAGGCGCTGGGCGCGGAGGAGTCAGGCAAGCTGATGCAGGAGATCAAGGAGGAGTTCGGTGACTGAAATCAGCGGGCCGACCTGGCGTAAGAGTAGCCGCAGTAGTGACCAGGGCAACTGCGTCGAGGTCGCGGACAACCTCTCCGCTGCCGTGGGAGTGCGGGACAGTAAGGACGTCGCCGGGCCGATACTGGTGTTCTCCGCCCGGTCCTGGCGGAGCTTCCTTCAGACGATCAAGGAGAGCGACCATGGCTGATTTCGGTGGGGCCGTCTGGCGCAAGGGCAGTCGTAGTGGTGCCGAGGGCAACTGCGTGGAGGTCGCCGACAACCTGCCTGCCGTGGTCGGAGTGCGGGACAGCAAGGACGTCGCCGGCCCGGTGCTGGTGTTCTCCCCTCAGGCGTGGCGGAGCTTCCTCGCCACCATCGACCGCCACCACTGACCGACCCATCGACCCATCCGACCCACCCGGCTCACCCGTCCGCGCCGGAACGGGCTTCCGGCCCGGTGGCCCGGGGCCCGCCAGAGGGTCCCCGGGCTGGTGGGCGTGGTGCGTTCAGTGGAACTGTCCGGGCTGGTAGGTGCCGGCCGGCTGCCGCGTGATGATGTTCATCCGGTTCGCCAGGTTCATGAACGAGACCAGGAGTACCAGCGCGACCAGTTGCTCGTCGTCGTAGTGCTTCGCGGCGTGCGCCCACACCTCGTCGCTGACCCCGCCGGCCGCGTCCGCCACCCGGGTCCCCTCCTCGGCCAGCGCCAACGCGGCCCGCTCGGCCTCGGTGAACACCGTGGCCTCCCGCCATGCCGCGACCAGGTTCAGCCGCACCGACGTCTCACCCGCCGCAGCGGCGTCCTTGGTGTGCATGTCGACGCAGAAGGCGCAGCCGTTGATCTGGCTCACGCGCAGCGCCACCAGTCCCTGGGTGGGGGCCGGCAGCGCTGACTCCTTCAGCGCCCTGCCTGCCGACATCAGGTGCTTGAAGGCCCTGCCGGCGGTCGGGTCGGTGAGGAAGTTCAGTCGGGCGTCCATGGTGTGCTCCTCTGCGGTCGTTCGTGGCTGCACCTCCTCGGACGGGGTGGCCCGCCTCCCCGTGACACAGCTGAACGTGACCCGCGTCTCGCCGCTCGGCGGCTGACGTCGTCCGCTAACGGGGGCGGGACCCCCGGAGGAACTGGTCGACGGCGGTCCGGGTGATCCCGTCGAGCAGTGGCGGTGCGATCATGTTGCCGTTGACCAGGGTGGCGATGCCCTGCAATGTCGCGAACAGCACGGTCCCGGCGAGTTCCGGGGAGCCGGGCTCCAGCACGCCCTGGGCCTGCCCCTGGCTGATCAGCTCGCCCATCAGCCCGAACGGGCCGGCGGCGGCGGCGACGAGATGGTCGGCCCCCTCGCGGTGCTTGGCGGCGAACATCAGCTCCAGCAGGGCGGCGTCCTCGGTGGCGAACCGCAGGTAGGCGGCGGCCACGGCGTGCAGGCGCGGCGCGAAGTCGTCCCCGGCGGCGACGAGCGCCGCGTGCAGTTCGGCGTGCAGCCGGGCGAATCCGGCCTCGGCGAGGGCGTCCAGCAGCGCCTGCCGGTCGGCGAAGTGCCGGCGCGGCGCGGCGTGACTCACGCCGACCTCCCGGGCCAGTTCGCGCAGCGAGAGCTGGCCGGCGCCGTGCTGGCGCAGGCTGCGCTCGGCTGCGGCGAGCAGCGTCGAGCGCAGGTTTCCATGGTGGTACGCGGGCACGACGGTCATGGTAGTCGAAAAAATGTCGTCGTTGCCGACATTGTTGTCGCCGTATACATTGTTGGCCATGACAACATTCACGAGTGCCCAGGTTCCCGCCATGACCGGCCGTACCGTCATCGTCACCGGCGCGAACAGCGGCATCGGCCGGGTCGCCGCCGGGGTGCTCGCCGCCCGGGGTGCCCACGTCGTCCTCGCCGTCCGCGACCTGGCCAAGGGGCAGACCGCCGCCGCCGGCATGACCGGCGACGTCGAGGTGCGGCGGCTCGACCTGGCCGACCTCGCCTCGGTGCGTGAGTTCGCCGAGGGTCACACCGGGCCGATCGACCTGCTGATCAACAATGCCGGGCTGATGATCCCGCCGCTCGGCCGTACCGCCGACGGGTTCGAGCTCCAGTTCGGCACCAACCACCTCGGGCACTTCGCGCTCACCAATCTGCTGCTGCCGCAGATCCGGGGCCGGGTGGTCACCGTCGCCTCCTCCGCGCACCGGGGCGGGAAGATCGACTTCGCCGACCTGAACTGGGAGCGCCGCCCCTACCGGGCGTTCCCCGCGTACGCCCAGTCGAAGCTGGCGAACCTGCTGTTCACCGCCGAACTGCACCGCCGCCTCACCGAGGTCGGCTCGCCGGTGCTGGCGACCGCCGCCCACCCCGGCCTGGCCGCCACCAACCTGCTCGGGCACCTCGACCACGACCGCTCCCTGTGGAACCGGCTCCAGACGACCCTGGGCCACCGCTTCGCGCAGAGCGGCGACGACGGCGCGCTGCCCACCCTCTACGCGGCGGTGGCCGACGTCCCGGGCGGCAGCTACGCCGGGCCGGACGGCCTCTTCGAGGGGCGTGGTGCGCCCAAGCTCGTCGGCCGGTCGAAGGCCGCCCGGGACGCGGCCGTCGCCCGTCGGCTGTGGACGGTCTCCGAGGAACTGACCGGCGTCAGCTTCCCGCTCGCCGCCCAGCCCACCCGGTAGGTGACCGTCGGCGGCACGGGCCGGACCCCGCTGGTCGCCGACGGGGCGGTTCAACCTGCGGGGCAGCGGGCGTCGGCACCGGGCAGGGTCAGGTCGACGAGGTACCTGTCGACCACGGCGACGGTGCACGCGTTGCGCAGGTAGGTGCCGTGGCCCGAGCCCTCGTAGGTGACCAGGCGTCCGTGCCGGCCCAGTTGCCGCGCGACGTGGGTGGCCCAGGCGTAGCCGGTGCGGGGATCGTGCCGGGCATTGAGCAGCAGCAACGGCGTGCGGGTGTGCACCCGTGGCTCGTGCGGTGGATTCCGGACCGGGGACTGCCAGCCCAGACAGGTGTGCACGGCCAGCAGGCCGGCACCGTAGCGGACGTCCGGTGCGACCGCCCTGGCTGCCCGGAGCAGGGCCGCGTACTCGTGGTGGTCGCGGACGGTGGCCGGCCAGTCCGCGCAGAAGACCGCCACGGCCACCGGGAGTTTCACCTCGGGCGGCGGCATGCCGGCGGCCATGTCCCGGACGGCCTCGGCCAGCTGCGGGAAGCGGGGGCCGGCGAGCATCCCGAGGGCCACGGCGGTGACGTCGAAGGCGGTGCGCGGGGCGTACCCGTCGTTGTCGGCGCGGGCCAGCACCGCAGCCCAGACCGCGCGGACGTCCCGGCCGTGCAGCACGCACCCGGGCGAACTGTCGCACCAGGCCACGAATTCGTCGAAGGCGTCCTGGAGCGCCGCCGCCTGGGTACGGACGAAGGACCGCACGTCCAGGCTGTGGTCGAACACGCCCTCCAGCACCACGGCCCGTACCCGGTCGGGATACCGCTTGGCGTACTGCTGACCCAGCAGCGTGCCGTACGAGCTGCCGTGGAAGGTCAGCCGCCGCTCACCCAGCGCACGCCGCAGCGCCTCCAGGTCGTGCACGGTGCTGAGCGTGTCGGCGTACCCGAACACCGGGCTGGTCGGGCGACACCGGTTCCACAGCGCCCGGTTGTAGGCCACCGTGGCGTCGAAGTCGGCCTGCCCGGTCAGCACGACGGGTGGCCTGCGCAGCTCCGGGTCGGGAGTGCAGACCGGGGCGGCGCTGCGGGCCACCGTACGTGGATCGAAGCTGACCAGGTCGAACCGGTCCAGCAGTTCGTCGCTGAACCGGTCCCCCCGGCGGATGCGTTCCACCCCCGAGTCCCCGGGGCCGCCCGGTCCGAACACCAGCGTGCCCACCCGCTGCTGCGCCACCCGGGCGGCCCGACGGGCCACGACGAGCGTGAACGTGCGCCCGTCCGGCCTGGCCCAGTCCACCGGCAGGCGCAGCGGGGCGCACCGCACGCGCGGGTCGGGTGGGACGTCGGGCAGATCGTCGGGACACTCACCCCAGGTGAGGCCCGGCGGTGGCCCGGGACGCGCCTGGGCCACCGCCGGGAGACCGGCGAGGACGGTGAGCAGGGCGACGACGACGGTCACGGTACGACGGAACACGGCGGACCTCCCGGGTCGTGGCTATCCGTCCACCCTGGCCCCCCGGCCGACCCGAGTCATATGCGGAGGAACCCGGATCTCGTCCCTGAGGTTGCGCCCCGACCACCTCGACGGGGTGATGGGTCCTACCGTCGTTTGTGGACGGTCCGACCGGGGAACAGGACCGGTCGGGAGAGGTGGCGTCGACCCGGTGACCGCGCGGCGCGTGGTTAGGGTGGGGCCATGGTGTTCTGGCAACTGACTGTCGACGCGAACGACCCGGCCCGGCTGGCCCGGTTCTGGGCCCGGGCGTTGGGTTACCAGCCGACGCCGCCGGCCGAGCCGTCGACCACCTGGAACGCGCACTTCCGTGGCCGGTTGGGTGGGGCGGCGGCGTTCGAGGACCGGCTGTTCGACCCGGCCGGGCTGCGTCCGCCGCTGTGGTTCCAGCGGGTGCCGCAGGAGCATGCCGGGAAGAACCGGCTCCACCTGGACCTCTACCCCACCGGTCGGAACGATGCCCTGCCCCAGGCGCGGCGGATCGAGATCGTCGAGGCGAAGGTGGCCGAACTGGTCGCCCTGGGCGCGACCGTGCAGCGCCGGACCCGGGGCGACGACCCGGCGGACCTCTACTACTACGTCACCCTGCACGACCCGGAGGGCAACGTGTTCTGCGTGAGCTGACCCCGGGCCGGTCGACCGGTGCGCGCGCCGACGCTCAGCGGCGGCGTAGCGCCGGGTCGAGCAGGGCCGGCGGGGTGTCGTGCTTCTCGCCGGGGGCGAGGTCGACGCCGGGGGCGACGATCGCGTCGATCGCGTCGAGCACGTCGGCGGTGAGCACGGTGTCGGCGGCGGCGAGTTGGCTGTGCAGGTGCTCCGGCGTACGGGGGCCGATGATCGCGCTGGTCACGGCGGGGTGTGCGGTGACGAAGCCGAGGGCGAGCTGGATCAGGGTGAGCCCGGCCTCCTCGGCGACCTTGGTCAGCTGCTCGACGGCGTCGAGCCGGGCCCGGTTGCCGGCGATGGTGAGGTCGAAGCGCTCGGGCAGGACGTCGGCGCGGTGGGTGGTGATCTCCCGACCCGCCCGGACCGCGCCCGACAGCCACCCGGAGGCCAGTGGGCTCCAGGCGAGCACGCCCATGCCGTACTGCGCGGTGACGGGCAGGACGTGGGCCTCGATGCCGCGTTGCAGGATCGAATAGCTGGGCTGTTCGGTGACGTACCGGCCCAGGTGGTGTTCCCGGGCGGCCCACTCGGCCTGCACGAGCCGGTACGCGGGGAACGTCGAGCAGCCGAAGTAGCGGATCTTGCCGGCCCGCTGGAGGTCGGTGAGCGCGGACAGCGTCTCCTCGTCGCTGGTCGTCGGGTCCCAGCGGTGCACCTGGTAGAGGTCGATGTGGTCGACACCGAGCCGGCGCAGGCTGTCGTCGAGCGCGGTGTGCAGCCAGCGGCGGGAGGTGCCCCGGTGGTTGCGGTCGTCGTCCATCGGCAGGGCCGCCTTGGTGGCCAGCACGATGTCGTCGCGGCGGCCGGCGATGGCCCGGCCGACCATTTCCTCCGACTCGCCCTGGCTGTAGCGGTCGGCGGTGTCGATCAGGTTGATCCCGCCCTCCAGGGCGGCGTCGATGATCGCGGTGGCCTCGGCCTGGCTGGTGCGGCCGATGGCGCCGAAGTTCATCGCGCCGAGCACGAGGGTGCTGACCTGGACGCCGGTGCGGCCGAGGGTGCGGTACTGCATGACGGTTTCCTCCACGGGGTGGCGGGGTGACGGCCGGTCGGGTGGGCCGGTGCCGTTGGGGACCACGGCGCGTGCGGACGCGTCGTGGGCTGGTGGCGAGGGACGGGGCTGGTGGCCGGCCGTCCGGCTCTGGCATCATGGGGCAAGCGGAACGGTGTTCCGCTCTGAACTATACGGAACACTGTTCCGTTTGCCAAGGGTGTCCGGAGGTGACGGTGCGATGGTCGACGGTGAACCGGGGCCGCCCACCCCACCCGGGCGCACCGGCGCACCCCGGAAACGGGCCGACGCCCGACGCAACGAGGCGACCCTGCTGGAGGCCGCCGCCGCGGCCTTCCTCGCCGTCGGTGTCGACGTGCCGGTACGCGACATCGCCGCCCGGGCCGGCGTCGGCGTCGGCACCATCTACCGCCACTTCCCGACCCGGGCGGACCTGATCGTCGCCGTCTACCGGCACCAGGTGCAGGCGTGCGCCGCGGCCGCGCCGGCCCTGCTCGCCACCAGCGGCACCCCGCACGCCGCCCTGACCGCCTGGATCGACCTCTTCGTCGACTTCCTGGTCACCAAGCACGGCCTGGCCGGAGCGTTGAACTCCGACACCGCCGCCTTCGACACGCTGCACGGCTACTTCCTCGACCACCTGGTGCCCGCGTGCACCCGCCTGCTCGACGCCGCCGTCGCGGCCGACGAGATCCGTCCCGGCGTCGACGCCCGGGAGTTGTTGTTCGCCGTCGGCAACCTCTGCGCCGGCCGTGCCCCCTACTACGACGCCCGCCGCATGGTCGGGCTCCTCGTCGCGGGGCTGCGCCTGCGGTGAGGGGGGGCGCGCGCCACCCCTCGGGCGGACCGCGTCCGCTCAGCCGTGCCGCTCGGCGGCGGGCCGGCGCGCGTAGTGCTCGGCGACGGCGGGCCGGCGCGCATAGTGCTCGGCGACGGCGGCGAACGCGGCCTTCGGCTCCCAGGGCAGCCCGGGGTAGGTCTCGCCGGTGCGGCCGTCGAGCACCTTGACGATCCCGGGGCTGGCGAGGTCGAGGTCGTACCGGGGATCGCCGTCGGGCCGGTGCGGCAGGCTGGGCAGCGCGAAGAGGTGGACGAAGGTGCTGTCGACCCCCTCGCTGTCAAAGATGTCGAGCAGTTCCCGCAGGTAGGCGGCCTGCCCTTCCTCGTCGCGCTCGTACCTGCCGTTGAGCCGGTGGGGGGTGCCGCTGGCGTCGTACTCGATGATCTCCATGCTGCGCGGCGCGACGTCCCCCGCGCCGCGCCAGGTCGCGGTGCCGAAGCCGGTGACGGCGACCGGCTTGGGTTGGTCGACCAGCCGGCGTACGCCGGCGCGGAACTGGTCGGCGACCTCGGCGGAGCGGATGAGTTCGAGGGTCACCACGTCGAACAGGTCCCAGTCGACGCCCTCGAACGGGATCGCGGCATAGGTGACCCGCCCGTGGAAGCGTTCGCGGACCGCCGCCACGGTGGCGCGCAGGAACCGGTCGAGGCGGACGCCGGCCTCGGCGATGCGCTCGGCCCGGCCGTCCGGGTCGGTGAACAGGTGGTCGAGGCGGTCGGCGAGGCGGTCCCCGTCGACGAATCCACGGTTCATGAGGCTCAGCTCGGCGCCGGTGACGAAGACGACCTCCGCCCCGGCCGCACGGAGCCGTTCGGCCCGCTCGGCGCAGTCGAGGAACAGGGCGCGGATCAGGTCGGGTTCCAGCTCCAGCGGGTACGGCGAGAACCAGACCTCCAGGCCGAGCGCGGCGGCGGTACGGGCGGCGGACTCCAGCCGCCCGGGATCCCCGCCGACCAGGTGGACGGCGGTGCAGTGCAGGTCGTCCCGGATGATCGCCAGCTCCCGCCGGACCACCTCGGGGTCCCAGTGCGGCACCGAGCTGACGCCGTCGGTGACGAAGCCGGTGTCGTAGGCCATGCCTCTGGCACGCATATCGGTCCCTTTCCGTCGTGATGCTGCGGAGTTCGGGGGGACCGTAGCATAATTTTGCGTGCGCGCAATTTTGCGTGCACGAACCGTGTGTGCGACAGTGGCACCGTGACCGGACCACCGACGTTGCGGGAACGGAAGAAACGGGCCACCCGGGAGGCGCTCCAGTCGGCGGCGCTGCGCCTCGCCCTGGAACGCGGACCGGACAACGTCCGCGTCGAGGAGATCGCCCAGGCAGCAGGCGTGTCGCCCCGGACCTACAACAACTACTTCGCCAGCCGGGAGCAGGCGATCGTCGCCGGGGTCGCCGCGGACCGCGCGGTCACGGTCACGGCCGCCGTGCTCGCCCGGCCCACCGGGGTCAGCCTCGGCGACACGGTCGTCGACGCCGTCGTGGGTCTCTACACCGACCCCGGCGACCACCCGCCAGCCGCGCTGCTGATGATCGCCGCCAGTCCCGCGCTGCGAGCCTGCTACGTCGACGCCGTCACCACGATCGAGGAGCCGCTCGCCGAGGCGCTGACCGCCCGCTGCCCTGGCCTCGACCGGCTGACCGCCCAGGTGCTCGCCGCCGCCGTCGGCGCGGCGGTCAGAGTGGCGCTCCGGCAGTGGCTGCACGGCACGAACGAGGTGCCGGCGATGGCCGGTTTCGTGGTCCCGTCCCGGCCGCTGCCGGACCTCGTCCGGGCCGCCCTGGCACCGCTCACCCCCGCCCTCGACGCCGCGACGCCCCGACCTGCCGCGACGCCCTGACCACCCGCGAACCCTGACCTGCCGCGACGTCGCGCCCCGCCGGGCCGCCGCCCGCTGTGCCCTCGGCGGTGGCTGGCAGCCGCCCGCCGTGCCGCCGCCGGGGCGGACCGCCACATCCGCCGTGCCGTGGCGGCGGGCGGGCTGCCGTCACGCGAGCCCGCCCCCGCCGGGCGGAGCCGGTCGCGCGTGGTGCCGACGCGCGACCCGGCCCCGGCCCGACGGGGGCGGGTGTTCGGTCCGGGACCGGACCGGCCCCGGACCGGCGGGGCGGACGCCCCCGCCGGATGATCAGGTACGGGACAGGGCGCGGTCGCTGACCGAGGACTGGAGCCCGAACTGGCGGGCCCGCCGCTCCGCGAAATCGGTCAGCCCCTGGCTGTCGGCGTAGTCGAGGCTGTAGAGGTCCAGCTCCAACTGGAGCAGCTGCTCGGCGATCTGGGCGTGGAACTCCAGCACGTCGGGCGGCCACGGCGCGTAACCCTGGTCGGTCCACCGGGCCGAGAACGACTCGAAGACGATCCCGTCGACGATCTCGGCCAGCCGGGGCAGCATCCCGAAGCCCCGGTTCGCCAGCAGGTACGCCGGTCGGGCCTCCTCCCGGATGGCGGCGACCAGGGTGAGCAGGTGCGGCACGTCCTCCGGGAAGGTCAGCTCGACGTTGAGCGTGTCCAGGAAGAGCCCCGCGAATCCCTGCGCGATCGCCTGCTTCGCCTGCCCGATCACGTGCGCCACCCAGAGCGGGTGGTCGACGTGGACGAACGCGCCACCCCAGTCCGGGTTGCGTTCCCGCCGCTGCCAGGGCGCGGGTGGCCCCTGGTCCTCCGACAACGACAGGTAGCCGAGGGTCTGCACGTCCTGCGCCGCGAGGTAGCGCAGTTCGGCCGGCCGGTAGAAGTCCGGTTGCAGGACCACCCGCACGTACCTGGACAGCTCGGGCAGTCGGCCGTCGCCGTAGTAGAAGCAGATGGGACGTCGGCTCATCACGCCCACCCGTGCTCCCGGTACCAGGCGAACGTGCTGCGGACGCCCTCCTCCAGGCTGACACCCGGCTCGTAACCGGTCAGCTCCCGCAGCCGGGACAGGTCCGGGCAGCGGCGGGCGACCGATCCCGGCGGCGCGCTCCCGGGTGCGATGGCGGGGCTCACCCCGGCCACCCGCAGGACCAGCTTGGCCAGGTCGCCGATGTTGGTCTCCTCCCGGTCGTTGCCGATGTGCACGATCTGACCGGCGGCGGCCGGTGCCCCCATCAGCCGCAGCATCGCCTCGACCGCGTCGTCGACGTGGCAGAACGCGCGGTACTGGTCGGCGCCGGGGACCGGGAACGGGTCGGCCCCCCGCAGGGCGCGCAGGGACATCTCCGGGATGACGTGGTCCGCGCCCATCCGGGGGCCGTACACGTTGTGGAACCGGCCCACCACCGTCTCGAAGCCCTTGGCGCGGGCCGTGTGCAGGAACGCGGCCTCACCGAGCAGCTTGCTGGCCGCGTACGCGAAGCGGGGGGCCGCGACGTCGGAGATCATCGCCGGCACCGTCTCGGCCGTCGGCACCGGCACCACCCCGGCCGTCACGCCCCCGGCGTAGACCTCGCTGGTGGAGGCGAAGAAGACCCGCTCACCCGGGGTCACCCAGTCGAGCAGGTGCAGCGCGGACAGGGTGTTGACCCGGATCACCCGGGCCGGGTCCTGCTCCACGTTGCGCACCCCGACCACGGCGGCGAGCAGGTAGATCTGGTCCCATCCGGTGGGCAGGGCGGCCCAGGTGTCCGGGCCGGTCAGATCGCCGGAGATCACCTGGACGGCCGGATCGGCGCGCAACCGGTCGAGGTCGGCGTCGTCGCGGCCCCGGGAGAAGTCGTCCACGATGGTGACCTGGTGACCGTCGGCGACGAGCCGGCGGGCGAGGTGCAGGCCGATGAAGCCGGCACCGCCGAGCAGCAGGGCCCTCATGCCGACACCGCCCCGGCGGCCGACGTGCCCGCACCGGCCGCACCGCCGTCGCCCGGACCGGTCGGCGCGGGAGGCAGGTAGCCGAGTCCGGCGTAGCGGACCCCGGCAGCCCTGACCGCTTCGCCGTCGAGTACCCGCCACGAGTCGTAGACGAAGGCCGGCGGCGTCGCCCCGAGCACCTCCGGCACCCGCAGCGCCCGGTAGTCGGGGTGGTCGTTGATGATCAGCACGGCGTCCGCCTCGGTGAACGCCTTGTCCAGGCTGACCGGCTCGCCGCCGTACTGCCGGATCACGTCGTCGGTGACCATCGGGTCGTGCCCCAGGACGGTGACCCCGGCGGCGGAGAAGACCCGCATCATCGGCTCGATCGGGGTGCCGCGCATGTCATCGGTGGCCGGCCAGCCCTTGTAGGCCCACCCCAGCACCGCCAGCCGGGCGCCGAGACTGCGCCCCCGCGCCTCGACCAGCATCCGGACCACGGTCTCGCCGACGTGGATCGGCAGGTACTCGTTGAGCTGGCGGGCCTTGCCGACGAGGAACGGCCGGCGGTCACCCGCACTGTCGATCATGATGTACGGGTCCTTGGAGAGGCAGCCACCGCCCACGTACCCGGGCTTGGCGAGATCCGGGCGCGGGTAGTCGACGTTCGTCGCCCGGATCACCTCCAGCGGGTCGAGGCCGTGCCGCTCGGCGATCAGCGCGATCTCGTTGCCGAACGCGTAGATCAGGTCGGTGTGGCAGTTGTTGGACAGCTTCACCAGCTCGGCGGTCTCCAACCCGGACACCGGGACGACGGTGCGCGCCAGCCCGTTGAAGAACGCGATCCCGGCGGCGAGGCTCTCCTCGTCCAGGCCACCGACGACCTGTGGCAGCTCGACGAGTTCCCGCAGCGCCTGCCCCTGGATGGTGCGCTCCGGGGCCATCACCAGCTTCACCCGCTCACCCCAGGCGGCCTGCAACTCGGGCAGCACCACCCGGCGGCTGGTGCCGACCGGCACGGTGCTGCGCACCACCACCAGGGTGTCCGGGCGGCAACTGCCGGCCACCACCCGGGCGGCGGCGGCGAGGTTCGCCAGGTTGGGCCGGTGGGTCATGTTGTCCACCGGCGTCGACACGCTGATCACCGCCACGTCGACGGTGTCCTTCGGCAGGTCGGCGGCGACGTGGATGTTCTTGCCCAGGTGGGCGGCGAAGACGTCGTCGATGCCGGGTTCGAAGATGTGTGGCCGGCCGTGCGAGAGCGCGTCCAGCACCGCCGGTGAGACGTCCGCGCCGTACACCGTGAAGCCCTTGTCGGCGAGGGCGGCGGTGAGGGTGAGCCCCACGTAGCCCAGGCCCACGACCCCGATCTTCATGCTCATGCGTGTCCTCTCAGTTGTGCGGGTGTGTCGTGACGGGGGAGCGGTCGGCGCGGCTCACCGCGCCGCGCCCGCGGCCCAGATGTCCTTGATCGATGTCTCCAGGTCGCGTACCGGCGACCAGCCCAGCTCGCCGGCCCGGCCGATGCCGGCCTGGATCCAGTCGACCGCCTGCGAGCGCTGCGGTCCGAGGCCCACCTCGCGGATCCGGCCGTCGTAGCCCGCCGCGCCGGCCAGCAACCCGACCGCCTCCCGGGCGGTGACCGCCCGGCCGCTGCCGGCGTTGACCACCCGGTGCGGCAGTTCGGGTGCGAGCGTCGCCGCGACGATCAGCGCGGCGAGGTCCCGCACGTCGACGAAGTCCCGGTACGCCGACAGCGGCCCCAGGGTGATCTCGGTGGCCCCGTCGGCCAGCGCGGCCCGCAACCGGTCCGCCGCCCGACCGAGCAGGTTCTCCTGCGACATGCCGGGGCCGATCGGGTTGAACACCCGCAACGAGACCGCGTCGACCTCGCCGGCCTCCCCGGCGAGCTGGAACAACCGGGTTCCGGCCAGGTGACTGACGCCGTACGCGCTGACCGGCCGGGCCGGGGCGTCCTCGGTGACCGGGAGCCGCTGCGGCACCGGCCCGTACTCCCCGGCCGAGCCGAGCCGGACCAGCCGGGCCTGCGGCACCGCGTCGGCGGTCGCCGCCAGCAGCTTCGCCGCGACCAGCGTGTTCGCCGTGACCAGTTGGGCGGCGCTGCCGGTGAGGGCGCCCACGCAGTTGACCACCGCGTCCGGGGCGACCTCGCGCAGCAATCCGGTGAGCGCGGCCGGCGTGCCGTCGAGCAGGTCGTGGGCGGCCCGCCCCGGGCAGATCACCTCGGTCACCCGGTGGTCCGCGGCCAACGCGTCGCGGGCGTGCCCGCCGATGAAGCCGGACGCCCCGAACAGCAGCACCCGGGTCACGTCAGCTCCCCGGCCCGCACGACGCCCGACAGGTCCGCGACGCCCGACAGGTCGCCGACGGCCAGCGGCTCGGTCCCCTCGGCAACGGCCAGCGGTGTCGTCCCCTCGCCGATGGCGACCTCGACCGGCCCCGACCGGCTGGGCAGCAGGATCGGCTTGAGCTGGGGGAACGAGCGGTTCGCCTCGTCGTAGTCCTCCGGCCGGCCGATGTCGAGCCAGAACCCGTCGAACGGGTACGTCATCGGCGGGTCACCGCCCGCGAGCAGGTCCAGCACCAGTTGGTCGAAGCCGAGGGCCAGCCCGGCCTGATACGGCTCCAGGGTCCGCAGCGACATTCCGTAGACGCCCATGCTGACCGGGTAGCGCAGCGCCGGCTTCTCCCGGAACCCGACCACCCGGCCGGCGTCCACGTCGAGCACGCCGAAGTCGATCCGGTGTACCCGCTCGGAGGTCGCCAGGGTCAGGCCGGCGCCGGAGAGCTGGTGGCTGCGCAGCAGGTCGCCGTAGTCCAGGTTGGTGAGGACGTCACCGTTCATCACCAGGAACTCGTCGGGCAACCGGTCCTTCAGGCCGAACAGCGGGCCCACCGTGGACAGCGGCTTGTCCTCCTCGATGTAGTCGATGGTCAGGCCCCACCGGTTGCCGTCACCCACGAAGGCCCGGATCAGTGGGCCGAGATGGTTGATCGCCAGGGTCACCGAGGTGAACCCGCGCGAGGCGAGCTGGTCGAGCACGATCTGCAGGATCGAGTGGCTGTCCCCGATGGGCATCAGGGGTTTCGGCAGCGTCGTGGTGTACGGCTTCAGCCGCACCCCTTTGCCGCCGGCAAGGATCACCGCGTGCAACCGGACCTCCCCATAGGTCTCGAGTGGACTATCGGTAGTGCCGAACCTGCCCGATCACCGGAAGCAGACCGAGCGCGAACAGTGCCTGGAGCAGCAGCACGCTGCCCAGGTACAGCGAGGTGTCGGTGACCGGGCTGCCGCCCTGCCCGAGCAGCGGGGCGACGCCGAGCAGCGCGCCGAGGCCGACGTGCAGCGCGACCACGACCGTCATGGACAGGCACAACCAGCCGTACCGACCCTGCCCGGCCAGCAGGAAGGCCAGGTAGTACGCCCCGGCGAGGGCGACGTGCGCGGCCGTCATCACCACCCCGGCGGTGGAGAGCACGCCCAGCTGGGTCAGCCCGGCGAGCAGCAGCACCCCCAGTGCCGCCGGCACCGCGAGGCACGCCGCGACCTCCCGGCCGATCGCCCGCCAGATCCCCACGACGAAGCTGCGCGGGAGCCGGGCCCGCCGGGACAACGCCACCCCGGCCGCCCAGAACCGGCTGGTCCGCCACTCGACGAACCCCATCGACAGGATCAGCGGCACCGCCGACGCCGCGACGTCCCACTGCCCCAGCAGGTACGGCGCCTGCGCGTGGAAGAGCAACGCCGCCGAGCAGAACCCGTAACCGGCGACGCCGAGCAGGGTGGACACCGGTGGCCAGAGCGGGTCCCGGGGCGTCGGCTCCGTCGACCGGGCGGCGGAGCGGGTGGCCCAGAGCCCGGCGGCGAAGGCGACCAGCACGCCGAGGGCCGCCGCGCCCACCGCCCAGCGCCGCTCGGTCGCACCGCCGGTGCTCAGGAAGACCGCGCTGCCCAGCACGGCCGGGACCATCGCCCCGGCCAGCCAACCCTCCCGCCGGTAGAAGATCAGCAACGTGCTGGCCAGTTGGTACGTCAGTTGGCAGAGCATCATCGCGGCGAGCGGCAGGCCACCGTAGGGCAGCATCACCGCACCGGCGGCCAGGCCGAGCAGGGGAGCGGTCAACGCGGCGATCCGCAGCACCCGGCTGGCCGAGCGGGCCCGACCGAGGCCGAGCAGGCGGAACGCCGCGTAGGCGACCATCCCCGACCAGATCCAGCCGACCGTCCCGGCGAGGATCAGGCCGACCACCAGGCCCGGCCGTCCCACGACCGACAACACGGCGGGGAACGCGGCGCTCGGCAGCACGTACAGCAGGCCGTGCGAGATCGTCCGCAGGTCGGCCCACCGGTCGCGGTCGGTCGCCGACGTGGTGCGCGGCCCGTCCACCATCTCCGGGGTCGGCCCCAGCCGTCGGAACACCTCCAGGGCCAGGACGAAGACGTCCCGGTAGCCGTACTCGACCTGGGCGGCCCGGTCGGTGTGCCCGTCGGCCTCCAGGGCGGCGGCGACCTGGAGCGCGTCCACCGCCCGGGTCAGCTGGGGCCGGACCCGCTCGACCAGGTCGTCGACCGGGTCGGTGGAGATCCGGGGCAGCAGGATCGTGCGCTCGGGGTTGTCCGCCCGCCCGTCGGACGGCCCCGGCTCGGTGGTCATCGTGGCGGCGGGGCGGAACAACGGGTCGGTGACGTCCGGGTCCTTGGCTCCGGTCATCAGCGGCCACCGCGCAGGATGGCGATCGTCTGCTCGTCGTCCGGGCCCGGTGTGGTCGGTTGCGGCAGCTCCGGCCCGGACGAGTTCGGGTCGTGGTGGGTCCGGTAGGCGGCCGACGAGTACTGCTCGGGTCCACGCTGGCGGGGCACCCGCCCGGCCACGGGGGTCGCTTCCGGCCGGACGGTGACGGGGGTCGGCTCGGGCCGGACGGTGACGGGGGTCGGCTCAGGCCGGGCGACGGGGGCCACCTCTGGTGGGGCGGCGAACGGGGCGGCGGGGCGGGCGGTGACGGACGCCACTCCGGGGCGGGTCGGCCGGTTCGGGACGCGTACCCAGCCCTGGGCCTGACCGCGCAGCCGCTTCGGCGCGGGGGAGGTGGTCCGGGGCGCGGCGAGTCCCTCGTAGATGTCGCGGTACGCCTGCAACGAGCGTTGCAGGGTGAACCGCTCCAGCACCCGGCCCCGGGCGGCCGCCCCGAGGCGCAGCCGCAGCTCCCGGTCGTTGAGCATCTTGACGCAGGCGGCGGCGATCGCGGGTACGTCACGCGGCGCGACGACGAATCCGGTGTCACCGACCGCCTCGGCGACCCCGCCGACGTTGGTGCACACCGTCGGCCGGCCGCACGCCATCGCCTCCACCACCGTGTAGGGAAAGCCCTCGGAGATGCTGGTCAACGCCACCAGGCTGCCGGCGTGGTACGCCTCGACGGCACTGCCGACCCGGCCCTCCAGGACCGCGTGCCCGGTCAGCCCGAGTTCGTCGATCAACGCCTCGCAGCTCTCGTGGTAGACCTTGTTGGCGGCCGGGGTCCCGCCGAAGATGCGCAGCCGGGCGTTCGGGATCTCCACGCGGACCAGGGCGAACGCCCGGATCAGGGTGTGCAGGTCCTTGAGCGGGTCGATCCGGCCCATGAACGAGATGGTCGGCACGTCCGGCTCGCCGGCCGCGGGTGGGAACTCGTCCGGGTCGACGCCGTTGTACATCGTCCACATCCGCTCGGGGTCGGCGCCGTTGTGCAGCTGCCACCGCCGGTTGTACTGCGAGTGCGGCGCGAGCGCGCCGGTGATCAGGTAGGCCGCGCCGGCCAGCGAACGGAAGAAGCTCAGCACCAGCACCCGCACCGGGTGCGGGGCGTCGTCGTGCAGGTAGGAGATGTAGCGCTCGCGCAGGTAGATGCCGTGCTCCGAGAGCACCAGCGGGGTGCCGTACGTCCAGGTGGCGGCCATCCCGACGAGGGTGGCGAGACCGTTCATCGACGAGTGCACGATGTCGGCGCGTACCGGTGGCGCGCTCAACGGCCGCAGCATGTGCGAGATGAGCCAGGCCGCCTCCAGCGCGTCGGCGACGGTGGGCGCGGGCCCGGTCTCCTCGACCCGCAGGGTGTGCCAGGCCTCCAGCATCATCCGCAGCGCCTCGTTGGACAGCAGGGCCGCGCCCAGGTCACCGCCGCCGGAGGCGTACTCGAACATGCCGCGCAGGGCGAGCAGGAAGGTGCTCCGGTTGACCGCGCCGGCCTGGGAGCGGGTCGACTCCAGGGGGGTGACCAGCGCCCGCAGGAACACCTCGTAGGACTCGATGAACTCCGCGCCGGGCCGCCCGGAGGGGACCAGCACCCCCCGCCGGGGGCGGCGGCCTGTCGGCCGGCCGCCCCACAACGGGATCGAGTGCACGCGGTCGAGGTTCGCCGGCCGGTCGAACACCGGCTCCTCGGCGCCGTCCACGGTGAGCGCCACGACCTCCCACCGGTAGTCCGGCATTCCTCGGATGAGCTGTTCGCACCAGATGCTCACCCCACCCATCGCGTACGGGTAGGTGCCCTCCGAGACCAGCGCGATCCGCACCGGTTCCCCCCGTTCCTCTGTGCTTGGCTGAGCCGTCCCGCGCTACGCGCGGGGAGCGGCGTTGAACGTCACGGCGGTGTTGGCCGCCAGCGTCACCGGGACGGTGACGTCGGTGCCGTAGGTGCCGGCACCGGCGGTGGCCGCGGTCACGCCACCGAGTTGCAGCGAGCCGGCGGCCGGCGAGGTCACCGTGATCTCCCCGGTGGTCCGGTCGTAGATCGCGGACGCCCCGGCGCTCAGCGCCGCGAAGTGGGCCGTCCGGGTCCTGGTGTAGGCGGCGATGTCGGTCCACGCCGAGTTGAGCAGCGGCACCGAGTAGAGCGAGTCGTATTTGGTCAGCACCGCGTCGACCCAGTCGGTGAGCAGGCTGTTGCCCGAGCCGTAGTCACGCACGTTGGCGATGTGGAACGTGTGCGAGTAGATCGAGCCGGACGACACGTGCTGCAGCCCCACCGTGGACTCGTAGTCCAGGACCTGGGCGTAGGTGCGGTCGGTGGTCCAGTACGGGAAGAGGCCGGTCGGGCCGTAGAAGGAGTTGTAGAAGTGCGCCTCCTCCGCCTGGTTGGTGGTGTGGTAGGCGATGTTCGTCGGCCAGCACGGCACCACCGCGATGCTCGGGTCCAGCGGATGCGCGGTCGACCCGTTGAAGTTCGCCGGCACGTGGCTGGCGAACGACATGTTGCCGGCCACCGTGGTGATGCCGAGATCCGCCGCCGCCTCGATCAGGTCCGGGTTGGACGCGGTGAGGCCGTGGTCGGTGAGCACGCCGCTGGAGTTGTTGTAGACGCCGAGGCCGGAGTACTCGGGGGTCTTGAGCACGGTGGCCGGCGGGTTCAGCCCGATGGCGTTGCCCGCGGTCTGGTTCTCGGAGATCTCTTCGTGGTTGGTGGCGTAGTCGGTGGTGTTCAGCGCCGGGTGGCTCAACGTGTGGTTGATCCACCGGAAGTTGTTCTTGAGGCACTTGGTGGTAGCGGTGAGGGTGTTGGCGTCGCCGTTCGGGCTGCACGTGTTGCCGGCGAACGGGTCGATCTGCGCGCCGTTGTATGGGATGTTGAAGGTGAAGCCCGCGGCCAGCGGGTGCGCGGTGCGCAGCGCGGTCTGCTTCGCGTCGAGGTTGACCGCGTCGTGCCCGGTGACCCGGATCGCGGGGCCGTAGTCGACGGTGCCGTCGTCCATGTAGTGGGCCGAGGCGGCGAACCAGTCGTCGATGTCGACGTTGAGGTGGTGCTTCTGCTCACCGAGGAACAGGCCCTTGGTCGCCCACCGGAACAGGCCGTAGACCAGCAGGTCCGCGTGGAGGAGGTACTGGTTCGCGGTGAAGGTCAGCGCGATCCGCTCCCGGCCGTCGGTTGACGTGGTGCTCACCGCCAGCACGTCGGAGCCGTTGGTCATCAGGGCCTGGGCGTTGCAGCCGGCCCGGATCGAGGTGCGGTAGACGTACGACTGGGTGATCGGGATCTGGGCGGTGCTCTTGAGGTAGTCGAAGACCGCCGCGCCGCTGCTGGTCAGCGAGACGGGCAGCGGGGTCTCACCGACCGCGCCCTCACCTGCGGAGTTGAGGCAGTAGTCCTCCGGCCAGGTGCCGTAGCTGGTGTAGAGGGCGACCTGGCGCACCTCGAAGTTGCGCTCGTAGGCCCAGAGGGTGTTCCACTCCGTGCTGGTTAGGCCGCTGAGGTAGTTACCGCCCGACTCGTAGAGCTGCATGCTGTTGGTGAGCAGGACCGCGTTGTACTTGCCCACCCCGTTGCCGTCGACCAGCGTGCTCGCCGAGATCGTCTGGGTGGTGGTGTAGAGGATGTCGTAGCTCGCACCGACCCGGTTGAGGGTGGTGGTGAGCGTGGCCACGCCGAAGTCCGCCGGGTCGGTGGCCAGGATCAGCGCCTTCAGCGCGACCTTGTCGTTGATCGCCTGGGTGCCCACGCCGCCGCTGCGGGCACCCGACGGCGGTGCGACCTTGACGGTGCCGGCCCGGGTGGGCAGCGGGCCGGGGCGGGCCTCCTTCTTGGCGGCGACCTGGCCGAGTCCGGGCGCGCTCGGCGGCTGGGCCAGCGTGCGCGGCGCGGTCGGCGGCTGGGCGAGGCCCGGGGTCTGGGTGCCGAGCAGGACCGTGAGTGCGGTCAGCCCGGCGAGGGCGAATCGGTTCGCGCGACGACGGGTAGGTCCGGTGTGGACCATGTGGTGACCTCCGATGAGGAGATGTGAACAATGCCGCCGATCCTGTATGGATGACGGGGTTGCCATCGAAGGCTAGCAATTGTTGGTGCGGATTCCGCGCATGATCCTGTCGCATGTGGACCATTGACGCAAGCTGGGTCGGGTGTTAGTGCCGGGCACCCGGGCGTGACTTCCGGTAACGCGTTTTTTGCTGATCTTGACGGTGTTGCCGGTCGGTGCCAGCCATGCTGACGTGCTCTTTTTCAGAGGAGTCGAAACACCTCATTCACGTTCACTTCACACGGCTGTAGCCGGTGGTGGCCAGAATGTGGGCCGTGGTCGGGCGTGGAACCGGGCTTACCTCAGCCATTCGCTCGGGTTGCGGCAATTGAGGTGCGGCAAGAATGGCCGATCAGTCCATGCTGGCCCGCCGATCAGCCGATTACCCGACCATCCCTTCGGTTGAAGGTGCCCCGTGCGGCCGGTACGCGGTGGGCCGGGGCATGGAGTGATCAACGTTTTCCCAGTTCAAAGCCCTGTTTCGGGGGTGCGGGTGGGGTCGTGCGTGCCTTTTGTCGGGCAATCGCTTGATCGGCGGCACATAGTGGAGAATGTTGAGTTTCCTCGACCCTGCGGGTGTGTGAACTCGACCGGAAATGGCGAATACCGCGGCGCTGACCGCCGAATCAGCCAGTTTCGGCAGAAGCGGTTCCCAGCGTCAGGAGTTGCCCATTCCCATCCTTTGGAAGTCGTCCGCTGTCTCCCCTATCAGCGCCGTCCGGGCCAAATCGTTTTACTATCCGATCGGTTTCGTGGAACTTCCACGGGGCGCAAATGCAGGAGTAGATGTGCGCGTCCTGAGCCGAAGGTGATGCCGGGACGAAACGGCAGACGCCGGATCGGCGCATCCCCCGGCACGGTCCCACTCGGCGGCTCGGTGGACAGGGCCCGACACCATCGGCCGCGCAGTTTCTCCCGGGCCCGGCCGCCCGGCTGTCCGCCGGTGCCACCGCCGACGTGGGCCGACCGGCAGCTCCGGACGGCTCGACGCCTGCGGGTGACACCGGCGTCGACAGGTCAGGGCCGGCGCAGGTCGGGTGCCGTGGCCAGCAGGAGCGTCGAGCCGGCCGCCCAGCCGGCCGCCCCGGCGAGGACCAGGCCCGGCGACGCGTGGGACAGCGACCAGGCGAAGACCGCGCCGGCCAGGACCGGCACCACCGACTCGGCGGCGGCCCCGATCCCGGTCAACGCCCCCTGCACGGTGCCCTGCTCGTCGGCCCGGACGATCCGGGAGAGCCACGCCTGCGCGGCGACACCGCCGACCGTGGCGAGCACACCCACCGCCTGGAGCACGTGGAGCAGCCAGGGCGTCGAGACGAACGCCGTACCCGCCAGCGTGGCGACGCCGAGCACCCCGCCGAACACCGCGGCCCGCTTGTCCCCGAGCCGGCGCACGATCGGCCCGACGGCCCTGGCCTGGAAGAGTGCGCCGGCCAGGGCCCCCGCCGCCAGCACCACGCCGACCCGCGCGGTGCCCCAGGCGAACTGGTGGGTGAGGAAGAACGTCCAGGTCGACTGGTGGGTCATCCGGGCGACGTCGGCGCAGAACCGGGCGTACGCGAGCCGCCCGAGCACCGGTCGACGCAGCACGACGACGATGGCGCTGACCGGGTTCGCCGTCCGCAGGGTCAACGGGGTGCTGCGGTCACCGGGCCGCGACTCGGGCAGCACGAGCCAGCCGTACCCGACGTTGGCGAAGGACAGCGCGGCGGCGGCGAGGAACGGCAGGCGTACGTCGACGGTGCCGAGCAGGCCGCCGACGACCGGCCCGGCCACGAAACCCAGCCCGAACGCGGCACCCACCGCCCCGAACGCACCGGCCCGGTCCTCGGGTGCCGTGACGTCCGCCAGGTATGCGTTGACCACGGTGTAGGTGCCCGCGCAGGCGCCGGCGAGGCTGTGGAACACCAGCAGCGTCCACGGGCCGGGGGAGCTGGCGTGGGCCAGCCAGTCGACGCCGAGGCAACCCAGCGAGACGAGCAGGACCGGCCGCCGGCCGTACCGGTCGGAGAGTTGGCCGAGCAGCGGCGAGACGACGAACTGCAACAGGCCGTAGAGCGAGCCGAGCAGGCCGGACCAGCGGACCGCGGCGGCGGCGTCGGCGGTGACGGCGGTCAACAGGGCCGGCACCGTCGGCACGATCAGGCCGAGCCCGAGCATGTCCAGGAAGATGGTGACGAGCAGGAAGGAGAGGGCGGGCGTCCGACGCATGGCGGCTCCTGGGCGGTGAGGGGGCAGGGCCCCCTCGCCACCCACGGTCAGCCGCAGGTACGGAGGATCAGATTATCGGTGCCGTCAAACGATTTTCCGGACCGTCGCGTCGCCCTCACCCCGGTCCGGTCGACCGGTGCGGGCAAGGGCACGCGGCCCGGGCACGCGGGTCCGGTGCGGGCACGGGCACGGGGGTCCGGTCGGGTGGAGCGGGCGCGGGCCGGAGCCCGGTCGGGCGGGGTGGAACCTCAGCGTCGGCACCCGGACGGGCCGTCGCCGCCGGACGGCACGGAGGCGACCACCGCGTCGGAGACCGGGGTGAGCCACTGCAACGGCCCCTCGTACGCCCGGGGCACCGTCACCGTGACCGCCGTCTCGCGGTCGAGCGTGGTGAGCACGGTGGCATCCGACCGCTCGTCGGCATACCAGCAGACCCCGTTGACGGTCCACACGTCGGCGGTGGCGTCCACGGTCGGCTCGGGGCCACCGCAGGCGACGGTCAACGCCGGGTCACCGTATGCGGCGTTCTGCTCGGCACCGGCGGTCACCGGGCGCTGGGCGAGTTCCCGGACGGTGGCCGGCAGCTGCGACACCAGCGCCCGGCACACCACCCCCGGGCGTTCGGCCAACGCCGGGGCGGCCATCTCGACCGGGGCGCTGGACTGGGGGCGCAGGGTGGTCGGCGAAGCGCTCGGCGCGGCGACCGGTGGGTCCGGGGACAGCTTGGCGAAGGTGAACCCCGCCACGGCCACCGTCACCGGCACGGCGACCAGGGTGGCCCACACCGCGGCCCGCCGGGTCGACCGGTCCCCAGCGGGCCGGTCGGTGCTGTCCCGGTCGCTGGTGGGTTGGCCGGTGCCGGGCCGGTCGGTGCTGGGCCGGTCGGTGGTGGGTGCGCCGGTGGCGGGCCGGTCGGTGCCGGGCGCGGCGTCGGTCGGGGTCTCGGGGGAGGAAGTCTTCTCGTCCACTTACAGGCGCACCACCGAACACGTGAGGGTGCGGGTGATGCCGGGCACCATCTGCACGTTGCTGACGATCAGTTTGCCGAGCTCGTCGACGGTGTTCGCCTCGGTGAGGACCACCACGTCGTACGGCCCGGTGACGGCGTCGACGCGTACCACGCCGGCAAGGTCCGCGATCAGACCGGCCACGTCCCGCGCCCGGCCCACCTCGGTCTGGATGAGGATGTACGCCTGTACCACGACTCGACCTCCGTCCGTCGCCGCCCAGGGGCGGCCCGAAGGGTGAAAATACCCTACGGAGCAGGCGCGATCCCTATCGGTGGTCGAGGTCAAGCAGCTAGCGAGCGTGTCGGAAGGAAGACATGGGTGTCGCGGACGTGGGCGAGTTCGGTCTCATCGACCGGGTGACCGCCCGGCTGACGTACGGAGCGTCATGCCTGCTCGGGCCGGGCGACGACGCCGCCGTGGTGGCCGCCCCCGACCGGCGGGTGGTCGCCTCCACCGACGTGCTGGTCGAGGGGCGGCACTTCCGGCGGGACTGGTCGAGCGCCCGCGACGTCGGGCACCGGGCGGCGGCGGCCAACCTCGCCGACGTCGCCGCGATGGGCGCGACCCCCACCGCCCTGCTGGTGGCCCTGTGCATCCCCGCCGACCTGGACACCGCCTGGGCGGAGGAGCTGGCCGACGGGCTGGCCGCCGAGGCGGCGCTGGTCGGCGCGGGCGTGGTCGGCGGCGACATGTCCGCCAGCCCCACCCTGACCATCGCGGTGACCGCCCTCGGCGACCTGGCCGGCCGGGCACCGGTGGTCCGCTCCGGTGCCCGGCCGGGTGACGTGGTGGCGCTGGCCGGCCGGACCGGGTGGGCCGCCGCCGGGCTGACCGTGCTCTCCCGGGGGTTCCGGACCCCGCGCCTGCTGGTCGAGGCGTACCGGCGGCCGGAGGTGCCCTACCCGGCCGGACCGGAGGCCGCCCGGCTCGGCGCCACCGCCATGATCGACGTGTCGGACGGGTTGCTGGCCGATCTGGGTCACCTGGCGAAGGCCAGCGGCGTCGGGGTCGACCTGCGCCGGGACGGCTTCGAGGTGCCCCCGCAGATGCGTGACGCCGCCCAGGCGCTCGGCGTCGACCCGTACACCTGGATCCTGGCCGGTGGCGACGATCACGCCCTGGTCGCCACCTTCCCCCCGGCGGTGACCCCGCCGTCGTCATGGCGGACGGTGGGCCGGGTGGTCGAGGGCGTCGGGGTGACCGTCGACGGTGACGCGTACGACGGACCGGCCGGCTGGGAGCACTTCCGGTAAGGGGCAGTCGTACCCTTCACCCGTGAGTGAGATCGAGATCCGGCCGCTCGGCTTCGACTCGCCGGTGGCGCAGACGCTGATCCGGGCGACCATGGCCGACCTGGGCGTCCGGTACGGCGGCAGCGGCGACGACACCCCCATCGACCCGACCGAGTTCGTCCCACCGCACGGTGAGTTCCTCGTCGCCCACCTCGACGGTGCCCCGGTCGGCTGCGCGGGGTGGCGCAGCCACGGCGACGACGCCGCGGAGCTGAAGCGGATGTACACCGTGCCGGCCGTGCGGGGGCGCGGTGCGGCCCGCGCCCTGCTCGCCGCCGTCGAGGAGTCGGCCCGCCGGCACGGTCGCCGGCGGATCATCCTGGAGTGCGGCGACCGGCAGCCCGAGGCGGTCGCCCTCTACACCTCGGCGGGGTACGAGCGGATCACCAACTTCGGCTACTACGCCGACGCCCCCGGCTGCCTGTCGTTCGGCCGGACACTCTGACCCGCCCGCCGCAGGGCCGTGCCACCGGGTGAATCCCCGACCCACCCGGCCGGTGCGGCGGTGTCAGGCGACGGTGAAGCGGAACCGGTCGGCACCGGCGCGGGCCGTGGCGGTCGCCTCCGCCGGGTCGGCGCCCCAGGCCAGCACGTGCCCGCCGCGCCGCACCGACGAGGTGACGTCACCGACCCGGTCGCCGACCGCCACGTCGAGCTGCACGGCCAGCACACCGGGCACCCGCCGGGCGTCGCGCAGCCCGTCGATCGCGGTGAGCGTCCCCGGCGGTGGCAGCAGGAACTCCACCGCCGCCGCCCCGGACGGCCGGGCCGGGAGCCGGGGCCGCTCGCCGCGCAGCGTCCGCAGGTAGGCGTCGATGAAACCGCACTCGTACGCCACCGAGACCAACGCGGAGATCATGTCGCCGGGCAGCCGGGCGGCGCACTCCACCAACGTCGGCACCCCGTCGGCGACGATCCACTCGCTGTGCAGCACACCGGTGCGGAAACCGGCCGCCGTCGCCAGCCGGGTGGCTGCCTCGACCAGTTCCGCCCGGCGGGCCGCCGGCAGCGCCGAGGGGACCGTGTGCCCGGTCTCCACCGGGCGACGACCCGGCAGCACCCGCTTGTCGGTGACGTTGCCGAAGCACACCTCGCCGTCGGCGACCAGCAGCTCGACGCTGTATTCCGGGCCGACCAGGGTCTGCTCGACCAGCACCTCGGTGGGCAGGTCGCTGGCCGCCTCCACCGGTTCCTCCGGGGCGGCGGTCGCCGACCAGGCCGCCGACACGTCGTCACCGGGGGCGATCAGTTGCACGCCGAGGCTGCCGGAGCGGCGGGTCGGCTTCAACACGCAGCGGCCACCGAACCGGGCCGCGAACGTCGCCGCCCGCTGCGGGGAGTCGACCAGCTCGTAGGCCGGATTGGCCAGCCCGGCCCGGTCGGCGAGCAGGCGCATCCGGTGCTTGTCGGAGAAGACGTCGGCGGCCTGCGGGCCGGCCCCGGGCAGGCCCAGCCGGTCGGCGAGCCGGGCGGCGGCACCGACCGCGTACTCCAGGCCGGGCATCACCAGCCGGGCGGTGGTCAGCCCCGGCTCGCGGGCCAGCAACTCCTCGACGTCCAGCCCGGTCTGGTAGCGGGCGGACACCACCCGGGAGACCACCGGCAGGCGGGTCACCGTCGTGGTGACGTCCCGCCGGGCGATGATCTCCGGCTCCTCGACGAGTACCACGCTGCCCGGCGGCAGCTCCTCGGTGAACCAGCGCATGATGCCGATCGAGGCGCCCACCACGATCATCTCGTCAGGGCCCAGGTCAAGGTCCAACGGTCGTCCTCCGTACGGGTCGGCCACCGGGTGCGGGGACACGACAGTACCGGCGGGCCGGGACGGCCCGCCGGTACTGTCGGAGCTGGAGCGGTGGTGGTGTTACCCGGTCAGGCGCGGGTGACCTTGCCGGCCTTGATGCACGAGGTGCAGACCTGGAGCTTCTTGGTGTTGCCGCCACCGGCCGGGGTACGCACCGACTGGATGTTCGGGTTCCAGCGGCGGTTGGTCCGCCGGTGCGAGTGGGACACGTTGTGGCCGAAGCCCGGCCCCTTGCCACAGACGTCGCACACGCTAGCCACGGGATACTCCTGAGATTGATACGTTCATGAGGTCGCCGGCAGGCGCTGCCCGGACAACCTGGCCAGGTTACCCGATGCACCCCCGCCCCGCCCAACCGGCCCGTCCCGGCCCGCTGCGGCGGGCAGCCGGTCACCGTCCCGGACCGCAGTGGCGGGCAGCCGGTCACCGTTCCGGACGGCGCGCGGACCGGGCCGGCCACCGTCGGAAGGCGTCGCCGCCGGCCGCCGCGGGGACACGCCGGCCGACCCCGGCGGGTGTCGGCCGCCGCCAGTAGGCTTCTGGCCGTGCTGGACACCCTCGACGCCGCCGCGGTACGCCGCTGGTGCGCGAGCGGTCTCGCCGCGCTGCGCCGGCACCAGGGTGAGATCGACGACCTCAACGTCTATCCCGTGCCCGACGGGGACACCGGCACCAACCTCGTGCTCACCCTCACCTCGGCCCAGCAGGCGCTCTCGGTGGGCCTCGGCACCCTGCCGGAGGACGGCGACACCGCGCACGGGCACGCGCTGCGGCTGATGGCCAGGGGTGCGTTGCTCGGTGCCCGGGGCAACTCCGGGGTGATCCTCTCGCAGCTCCTGCGCGGGCTCGCCGAGGCACTCGGCGGTGTGCCCACCGTCGCCGGCCGGGCGTTGGCCGGTGCGCTGCGCGACGCCACCACCGCCGCCTACGCCGCGGTGGCCCAGCCGGTCGAGGGCACGGTGCTCAGCGTGGTCGCCGCCGCCGCGACCGCCGCCGAGCAGGCCGACAGCGACGACCTGCGCACGGTGGTCCGGGCCGCCGCCGGGGAGGCGGCCCGCGCGCTGGCCCGTACCCCCGACCAGTTGCCCGCGCTGGCCCGTGCCGGGGTGGTCGACGCCGGTGGCCGGGGACTCTGCCTGCTGCTCGACGCCCTGGTCGAGGTGGTCACGGGGGAGCCTGTGGCCGGGCCCGCGCCGGTGACCCGGCCGGCCCGTGGGCCGCTGACCGCCGTCCGGGAGACCGGCTCCTCCGACTACGCCTACGAGGTGCAGTTCCTGCTCGACGCGCCGCACGAGGCGGTGACCCGGATGCGCGCCGAGCTGGCCACGCTGGGCGACTCGCTGGTGGTGGTGGGTGACGCCGGTACGCCGGCGGAGTCCGGCACCTGGAACGTCCACGTCCACGTCAACGACGTCGGGGCGGCCGTCGAGGCCGGGGTGGCCGCCGGCCGGCCGTACCGGATATCGGTGACCCGGTTCGCCGACCAGGCCGCGCCGGCCCGGCGACCCGGTCCCGCCGCCGACGGCCGGGCGGCCGTGGTGGTCGCGCCCGGCGTCGGCATCGCCGAGCTGTTCGGCGGGGAGGGCGCGACGGTGGTGCCGGGCAACCCGTCCACCGGCGAGCTGCTGGACGCGATCCGGGCCACCGCCGCCGCCCGGGTGGTGGTGCTCCCCAACGACCCGAACACCCAGGCGGTGGCGAACGCCGCCGCCCGGGAGGCGCACCGGCTCGGGGTGGAGGTGAGCGTGGTGCCGACCCGCTCGCCGGTGCAGGCGCTCGCCGCGCTCGCCGTCCGCGACCCGCAGCGCCGGTTCGCCGACGACGTCATCGCGATGGCCGAGGCCGCCGGTGCCTGCCGGTACGCCGAGGTGTGCCACGCCAGCCGGGAGGCGCTGACCGTGGCCGGCCCGTGCCGCCCCGGTGACGTGCTGGCCCTGGTCGAGGGGGAGGTCCACCTGATCGGCAGCGACCTGGTCGACACCTGCGCCGCCGTGGTCGACCGGATGCTCGGCGGCGGCGGTGAACTGGTCACCCTGCTCACCGGCGCGGACGCCCCCGCCGGCCTCGCCGAGGCGGTCCGGGCGCACGTGACCCGGCGCTGGCCCTTCGTCGAGGTGCAGGCGTATTCGGGTGGGCAACCGCACTATCCGCTCCTGGTGGGGGTCGAATGACGACGTCCGAGCCGGCCACGGTGGACACCGCGCTCACCAAGCTGGTGGGGGAGAAGACCGCCAAGGCGCTCGCCGGTCACCTCGACCTGCACACCGCCGGTGACCTGATCTACCACTTCCCGCGCCGGTACGACGAGCGCGGCGAGCACACCGACATCCGTGCGTTGGACGTCGGTGAGCAGGTCACCGTCCTGGCCCAGGTGCAGCGCACGGCGGTCCGCCCGATGCGGCAGCGGCGGGGCAACCTGCTGGAGGTGACCGTCGGCGACAACTCCGGCGGGACGCTGACGCTCACCTTCTTCGGCAACCAGGCGTGGCGGGAGCGGGAGCTGCGCCCCGGCCGGTGGGGGCTGTTCGCCGGCAAGGTCACCGAGTTCCGGGGCAAGCGGCAGCTCAACGGCCCGGAGTACGTCCTGCTCGGCGAGGGGGGCGAGGGTGAGGTGGCGGCCTCCGAGGAGGTCGAGGAGTTCGCCGGGGCGCTGATCCCGGTCTACCCGGCCGCCGCAGCCGTGCCGACCTGGGTGATCGCCCGCTGCGTCCGGGTGGTGCTGGACACCGTCACCCCGCCGGACGACCCGCTGCCCACGCCGATGAGGGTCGGCCGGAAGCTGGTCGGCATCGACACCGCGCTGCGCGAGATCCACCGGCCGTCCAGCAAGGAGGAGCTGTACCGGGCCCGCCGCCGGCTCAAGTGGGACGAGGCGTTCGCCGTGCAGCTGACCCTGGTGCAGCGCAAGCTTCGGTCGGCGTCCTCGCCGGCCACCCCGCGCCCCGCGAAGGCGGGTGGCCTGCTCGACGCCTTCGACGCCCGGCTGCCCTACGAGCTGACCCCCGGCCAGCGCGACGTCGGCGTCGAGATCGCCGCCGATCTGGCCACCCCGCACCCGATGCACCGGCTGTTGCAGGGCGAGGTCGGTTCCGGCAAGACGGTGGTGGCGTTGCGGGCGATGCTCCAGGTGGTCGATGCGGGAGGTCAGGCGGCACTGCTCGCCCCGACCGAGGTGCTCGCCGCCCAGCACCACCGGGGCATGCTCGACCTGCTCGGCCCGCTGGCACAGGCCGGTGAGCTGGGGGCGGCCGACGACGCGACCCGGGTGGAGCTGGTCACCGGCTCGCTGGGCGCGGCAGCACGACGGCGGGCCCTGGCCGAGGTGGCGCAGGGGCGGGCCGGCATCGTGCTCGGCACCCACGCCCTGCTCTACGAGGGGGTCGACTTCGCCGACCTGGGCCTGGTGGTGGTCGACGAGCAGCACCGTTTCGGCGTGGAGCAGCGCGACGCCCTGCGCGCCAAGGCCGACCAGCCACCGCACGTGCTGGTGATGACCGCCACCCCGATCCCCCGCACGGTGGCGATGACCGTCTACGGCGACCTGGAGACCTCCACCCTGTCCCAGTTGCCGCAGGGACGCTCCCCGATCGCCTCGCACGTGGTGCCGGTGGCGGAGAAACCAGCCTTCCTGGACCGGGCCTGGCGGCGGGTGCGCGAGGAGGTCACCGCCGGCCACCAGGCGTACGTGGTGTGCCCGCGCATCGGCGAGGGGCCGGCGGCCGAGGAGGAGCCACCCCGCGAGGACGACAACGGACGACGTCCACCGCTGGCGGTGACCGAGGTGGCGCCGCTGCTCGCCGAGGGGCCGCTGCACGGGCTGCGGATCGGCGTCCTGCACGGGCGGCTGCCCGCCGACGAGAAGGACGCGGTGATGCGGTCCTTCGCCGACGGCGACCTGGACGTGCTGGTCGCGACCACGGTGGTGGAGGTCGGCGTGAACGTGCCCAACGCCACCGTGATGATCGTGCTGGACGCCGACCGGTTCGGTGTCTCGCAGCTGCACCAGCTGCGGGGCCGGGTCGGCCGGGGCGCTGCCCCCGGGCTCTGCCTGCTGGTCAGCGAGGCGGCCGAGGGTTCGTCGGCGCGGGAACGGTTGGACGCGGTCGCCTCCACCACCGACGGGTTCAAGCTGGCCGAGCTGGATCTGGAGCAGCGCCGGGAGGGTGACGTGCTGGGGGCGACCCAGTCCGGTCGGCGCTCGCACCTGCGGCTGCTGTCCCTGCTGCGCGACGCCGACCTGATCCGCGATGCCCGCGCCGAGGCGATCACCCTGGTCGAGCAGGACCCGCAGTTGGCGCGGCACCCGGCGCTGGCCGCCTCGGTCGCCGCCCTGGTCGACGAGGAACGCGCGGAATACCTGGAGAAGGGCTGACCGCCGCCTCGGGCGTCGGGGACGGCGGTCGGCCGTCGGGGCACCGGTCGACCCGCCGGCCGGCGTCCCCGGGACGGGTGGGCTACCGCCCGGCGGCGTCCCCCGGACAAGGGGCTACCGCCCGGCGGCATCCCTTGGACAAGGGGCTACCGCCCGGCGGCGTCCCCCCGGACGGAGGGCTACCGCCCGGCGGCTCAGGGGCGGCGTTTCTCGACGACGGTCCAGCCGGTCCAGCCCCGGTCGGCGACGAGTCTGCGCAGTCGCCTGACGACCGGATGGGCGGCGTCGGCGAACGAGTCCATCAACCGGACGAACGCGGGGTCCGGGGTGACCTCCTCCTGCATCTCCAGCTCCCCGGCGGCGTCCGCCTGCGCGAACAGGTCGGCCATCAGGTCGGCCGTCTCGCGCAGCAACTCCTCGTCCTGCCAGTTCTCGGCGAGCCGGCCGACCAGCCGGTAGAGCTGGACGACCTGGGGATTGTCCAGCTGGGCCACCTTGTCGGCCATCATCGCCGGGATCGCGTCCGGCCAGCGCGCCGCCATCAGGATCCACCCGTCCCGCTCGGCCTCGACGGCGACCGTTGGCACACCGGCGGCGCGGAGCCGGTCCAGGTAGTCGACCACCTCCGGGGGGACGGCGAGGGTGTCACCGCCGCTGAGCCGGGCGATCCGTCGTCGGTGCTCCTGCAACGCCCGGATCTGGGCCCGCAGCTGGCGGTCGATCCCGGCGGTGGCGGCGGTGAACGTCTCCGGGTCGGCGTCGAGCAGTTCGCGGACCCGGGCCAGCGGGACGCCGGCCTCGGCGAGGGTCCGGATCCTCACCAGCCGCACCACCGCAGCCGCGTCGTACGTCCGGTAGCCGGAGGCGTCGCGTTCCGGCTCCGGCAGCAGCCCGATCTGGTGGTAGTGCCGTACGGCGCGGATGGTCACCCCGGCGTAGGACGCCAACCGTCCGATCGTCAACATGGCCTCAGCCTGCCCGACGTGGGAGCACCGTCAACCGACCTTGCGGTGGTGGACGGCCATCGCGCCGGCGTACGCGAGGACGAGGAGGCCGGCGCACCAGGCGAGCGCGGTCCAGATGTCGCCGCCCACCGGCTGGCCGGCGAACAGGGCGCGGATCGTGTTCACTATGGACGTCACCGGCTGGTGCTCGGCGAACGCGCGTACCGGGCCGGGCATGGTGTCGGTGGGCACGAAGGCGGAGCTGACGAACGGCAGCAGGATGAGCGGGTAGGAGAACGCGCTCGCGCCGTCGACGGAGGTGGCGGTGAGGCCCGGGATGACCGCGAGCCAGGTCAGCGCCAGGGTGAACAGCAGCATGATGCCGGCGACCGCCAGCCAGCCCAGCACGCCGGCCCCCGAGCGGAAGCCCATGGCCAGGGCGACCAGCACCACCACCACGAGTGAGATCAGGTTGGCCACCAGCGAGGTCAGCACGTGCGCCCAGAGCACGGCCGAGCGGGCGATCGGCATGGACTGGAACCGTTCGAAGATGCCGCCCTTGAGGTCCAGGAAGAGCCGGTAGGCGGTGTAGGAGATGCCGGAGACGACCGTGATCAGCAGGATGCCGGGCAGCAGGTAGTTGACGTACCGGTCGGACCCGGTCTCGATCGCGCCGCCGAACACGTAGACGAAGAGCAGCAGGAACGCGATCGGCATGATCGCGGTGGTGATGATGGTGTCCGGGCTGCGGCTGATGTGTCGCAGCGACCGCCCCAGCAGGGCGGCGGTGTCACCGAGGAAGTGTCTGGTCATCGGGGTTCCTCAACTGCTCGTGCCGTCGGGGCGACGGCGTCCACGGTCTCATCGGTGCGGGTGCGGGTCCCGTCGTCGCCGTCGCCGTCGCCGACGATGGCCAGGAACACGTCCTCCAGGGTGGGCTGCTTCTCGACGTACTCCACGGTGGCGGGTGGGAGCAGCCGGCGGAGTTCGGCGAGCGTGCCGTCGGCGATGATGCGCCCGTGGTGCAGGACGGCGATCCGGTCGGCGAGCTGCTCCGCCTCGTCGAGGTACTGCGTGGTGAGCAGCACCGTCGTGCCCTGCCGGGCGAGTTCCCGGACGGCCTGCCACACCTCCAGCCGGCCCTGCGGGTCGAGCCCGGTGGTCGGTTCGTCGAGGAAGACCACCGGCGGGTCGCCGATGAGGCTCATCGCGATGTCGAGGCGGCGGCGCATCCCACCGGAGTACGTGCCCACCCGCCGGCCTCCCGCCTCGGTGAGCGCGAAGCGGCCGAGCAGGTCGTCGGCGACCCGACCGGGGTCGCGCAGGTGGCGCAGCCGGGCGACCAGCACCAGGTTCTCCCGGCCGGTGAGGATCTCGTCGACGGCGGCGAACTGGCCGGTGAGGCTGACGGACTCCCGTACCCTCGCCGCCCGGGTGGTGACGTCGAGACCGTGCACGTGGGCCGTCCCGCCGTCGGGTTTGAGCAGGGTGGCCAGGATGCGTACCAGGGTGGTCTTCCCCGCCCCGTTGGCGCCGAGCAGGGCGAGGATGCTGCCCGGTGCCACGTCGAGGTCCACCCCGCGCAGCACGCGCAGTTCCCGGTAGGACTTCGTCAGGCCCCGGACCTGGATGGCGGGCCCATGGGCCGGCGACATTGTCGATTGATCGGCTGACATGGCGTCAGCATCCGGGGTTGACGCTGCGGCAGGGTCAAGCCCGAAACGCGCGGGGCGCGTCGACCGGTCGGTCGACGCGCCCCGGGGGCGTGCTGCGGTCAGACGGTGAAGTGGATCCGTCGGCGTCGGGCGACGAGGAAGAGCACCGCGCCGGCCACCAGCAGGGTGGCCGCGCCGGCGGCGATGGCGCCGGCCGCCGCACCGGTCACCGGGAGGCCGCCGTCCTGGTCGCCGCCGCCACCGCCACCACCGGTGGACGGGCAGTCCTCCGGCTGCTCCCACTTCACCGGGCCGCCGGAGTCGAGGTCGCCGGTGACGGTGACGGTGAGCCCCTTGGTGGCGGGGAAGCTGACCGTCCCGGTCCGTCCCGGCTCGACGGTGAGCTTCTTCGGCTCGCCCTTGTTGGGGGTGAAGACCGAGGTCAGCGGGGTGCCGTCCTCCGGGTTGCTGATCCGGAAGACCATCTTGTCGCAGCTGGACTCATAGCTGGCGTCGGGCGTGCCGGCCTCGGGCTGCTGGCAGTCCTCGGGCTTCTGCCACCCACCGGTGAAGTCCTTCATGCCGGCGGCGGCCACGGTGATGTCCTGCGCCTCCCCGGCGCTGAGCTTGCGGGTCTCGATCTTGCGCAGGGGGACGGTCACCTTCTCGGTGAAGCCACCGCTGCCGGTGATGGTGAACGTCGCCGCAGCGTTGCCGCTGCGGTTGACCAGGGTCAGTTCGACGTTGCCGTCGCAGTCGGACTCGGCGATCACCTCGGGGGCCGCGGAGCAGGTGCCTGAACCGCCGTTGAACCAGGCACGCGGGCCAGTGGAGCGGGCGCCGATGCCGGACGGGCTGCCGACCTTGCGGTCGCCGTACCGGTCACTGGTGTCGGTCAGCGGGTCGATCAGCTTGCTGCCGAAGACGAAGTCGACCTGGGTGTGGCAGTTCGGCACCTCGACGGCGAAGTCGAGGGTGGCCACCCCCAGCTCGCCCGGGGCGACCCCGGTGAACATCTTGATCGACTTGTCGAGCACGTACTGCGGCACGGCGAACGTCGCCGACGGCGTCACGTACGACACCAGGGCCAGGTCCTGCTCCTCGCCCCGGCAGAGTGGGCCGTTGGTCAGGGTGATCGAGGCGCGGCCCGCCGGACCGTCGAAGGTGTGCGTGTAACGCGCGTCGGCGGCGGCGACACAGGACGACGTGGACTGCCCGCCCGCCGGGGTGGTGGCGGTCGCGCTCGCCGTCGTGGTGGGCGTGGGGGACGGCGAGGGTGAGCTGGCGCCCGCCGGGGCGGTGCAGGCGAGGACCGTGGCCAGGCCGGCCAGGGCGGCGGCGGTCACGGCGAGCGGTCGCCGTAGCGACAGCTGGGGACGGATCACGCGTACTCCCGGGGTGAGGGTGCGTCAGGGCGCGGCGGGGGTGGCGTTGCCTGGTCACGGCGCGTGTCGGGAGCGCCGTGACGACGCCGTGCGACGCCCTGGCCGGCGGAGCGGCACCGGCACCGGGCCGACCCTAGTGGGCCCGTCGATACGGACATAGTGCACGACGGGCACCGGGAGTGTTGTTATGTATTCGAGATCATTGATCTACTGGGGGTGATGTTCCGGTCACCCGGACGGGGCGCACCGCGTCGCCGGCCCGCGTCGGTGGTCGCGTAGCGTCACAGGCATGCGCAGGGAAAGACGGTGACCCGGATCGTGGCCGGCACGCTCGGCGGTCGGCGGATCGCCGCACCCCCCGGCGCCGGCACCCGCCCCACCTCCGACCGGGTGCGCGAGGCACTGTTCAGCGCCGTCGCCGCCGAGGTGGATCTGGTCGGCGCGCGCTTCGCCGACCTGTACGCCGGCTCCGGCGCGGTCGGGCTGGAGGCGCTGTCCCGGGGGGCCGAGCACGTGCTGCTGGTCGAGTCCGATCCCCGGGCCGCCCGGGTGATCCGGGAGAACGTCGCCGCGCTCCGGGCCGCCCCGGCCGCCCGGCTGGTCACCGGCAAGGTGGCCGGCGTGCTCGCGGCCGGCCCCGGCGACGTGTCGTACGACGTGGTCTTCGCCGACCCCCCCTACGCGGTGCCGGACACCGAGATCGCCGCCCTGCTGACCGCGCTGGTGGAGCACGACTGGCTCGCCCCCGACGCGCTGGTGGTGGTCGAGCGGTCCACCCGTACCGGCCCGGTCGACTGGGTGCGGGGCATCACCGCCGAACGCAGCCGGCGTTACGGCGAGACCACTCTTTGGTACGGTCGCCGATCATGAGACGTGCGGTGTGTCCCGGCTCGTTCGACCCGGTCACCAACGGACACCTCGACATCATCGGACGGGCCAGCCGGCTCTTCGACGAGGTGATCGTCGGTGTGCTGGTGAACCAGTCCAAGAGTGGCCTGTTCACCGTCGAGGAGCGGATCGACATGCTCCACGAGGTGACCTCCTCGTACGGCAACGTGCGGGTGGCGTCCTTCCGTGGGCTGCTCGTCGACTTCTGCCGGGCGCAGGAGGCGAGTGTGCTGATCAAGGGCCTGCGGGCGGTCAGCGACTTCGACTACGAGTTGCAGATGGCCCAGATGAACATCGGCCTGGCCGGCGTGGAGACCCTGTTCATGCCGACCAACCCGCTCTACTCGTTCCTCTCCTCCAGCCTGGTCAAGGACGTGGCCAAGTGGGGCGGCGACATCTCGTCCCACGTCCCCGACACCGTCCGGCAGGCGCTCGCGGCCCGGCTCACCACCCCGCGCCCCTGACCGCCCGCCGCCGGCCCCCCGACGCCGGGGCGGCGGATCGGAGGCGGGCGGCGCGTCGTGGCGGGGTGGTGAGGGCGGTGGTGGCCCGGGCACGACATCATGTGGTGCAGCGCCGAAGTCGGGCGCAGGCCGCATCATGTAGGTCGGCAGACGAACGACAGGGGTGAGGTACCGGTGGACCCGCTCGATCGCATCGACGAACTGATCGGCGTGCTGGAGCAGGCGCGCTCCGTCCCGATGTCGCGCAACAACTGCATGGTCGACCGGGGCGAGATGATCGCGGCTCTCGACGAGATGCGCGCCGACCTCCCCGCCGACCTGCGTCGCGCCGCCGCCCTCCTGGAGGAGCGCGACAAGATCATGGATGCCGGTAAGCGGGAGGCCGACCGGATCATCAGCGAAGGTGAGGCGGAACACGCCCGCCTGGTCTCGGTGAACGAGATCACGGTCTCCGCCGAGCACGAGGGGGCCCGGATCATCGCCGAGGCCCGCGCCGAGGCGCAGCGGCTGCGGGAGGAGGTCGACGACTACGTCGACACCGCGCTGGCGAACTTCGAGCAGTTCCTCACCCGGGCGCTGGCGTCGATCGAGCGCGGGCGGGACAAGATGCACGCGCTACGGGAGATCGGCACCTTCGGTGGGGACGAGGCGGAGCGCCCGCTACCCTTCTGAGCGGCACCTCATCGCACCGACGGACGGGTCGGGCGTCGCCCCCGGTTCGACGATCCGGCGGTCGCCCAGGTAACCTTTTTTGTCGGCCTCTCACCGGCCGGAGTCTGACTATGCCCAAACACTCGCCTTCATCACTCAACCCCAGGGCGCCGCTGGTCCTCGACACGAGGGACCTGCCGCGTCGCCCTGGTGCGTTGCGTACGCATCGGCGGGTCGTGCCGGCACCGGCGGACCTCGGCGGAGAGTTGATCAGCGTGCCGGAGGGTGCGGACCTCGACCTCGACCTGAGGTTGGAGTCGGTGTCCGAGGGTGTGCTCGTCTCCGGGACCATCACCGGTCCCGTCCAGGGCGAGTGCGGTCGTTGCCTGCGCGCGATCGACTACTCGTTGACCGTGAACGTCCAGGAGCTGTACGCGTACGAGAACAGCACCACGGACATCACGACCGACGAGGACGAGGTGGGCCGGATGCAGGACGATCTGATCGACCTGGAGCCGGCGCTGCGGGACGCGGTGGTGCTCACGCTGCCGACCAACCCGCTCTGCCGGGAGGACTGCCCAGGACTGTGCCCCGAGTGCGGGGTGCACTGGGACGATCTGCCGGCCGATCACAGCCACCAGCAGATCGACCCGCGTTGGGCGAGCCTGTCGCAACTGAACCGTACAGAGGAGTAGGAACCGTGGCCGTCCCGAAGCGCAAGATGTCGCGCAGCAACACCCGGTCCCGCCGGGCGAACTGGAAGGCGGCTGTGGTCGCGACCGTGGCCTGCCCGCAGTGCAAGTCCCCCAAGCTGCCGCACGCGGCGTGCTCCGTCTGCGGCACGTACAACGGCCGCCAGGTTCTCGAGGTCTGACCTGGACGCCGAGTGACACCCCCGACCACAGGTCGGGTGGCGCGCGCACCCCGGCGATCGCCCGGTGCCCCGGCTCCCTCCGACGTCGACCGGCCCGCTCCGGCCGGCGTGGCGATGGAGCCGGGCACCGCGCGGATCGCCGTTGACCTCCTCGGCGGGGACGATGCTCCCGCCGTCGTGGTTGACGGCGCTCTGCGGGCGGTGCGGGCCGACCCGGACCTGCACCTGCTGCTCGTCGGCCCGACCGAGGTCGCGGCCGGGGTGGTCGACGCCCTGACCCCGGAGCAACGGACCCGGATCACCATCCGCGCGACCCGTACCGCCGCCGGGCCGGCCGACCACGCCCCACGGGCCGACAGCACCGTCCGCGCGGCCGTCTCCGCCGTCCGCGACGGCGCCGCCGACGCCCTGGTCTCCGCCGGGTCCACCGGCGCCACCGTCTCCGCCGCCGCCCTCGGCTTCGGCCGCTGGGTCGACGTGCGCCGGCCCGCGCTGGTGGCGAGCCTGCCGGCCGTCTCCGGCCCGGTGATCCTGCTCGACGTCGGCGGCTCGCTGGAGCCCCGCCCGGCCACCCTGGCCCGGCACGCCGTGCTCGGCGCGGCCTACGCCGCCGTCGCGCACGCCATCGTCGCACCCCGGGTCGGCCTGCTCTCGGTGGGCACCGAGACCGGCAAGGGGGACCGCCCCCGCCGCACCGCCGACCCCCTCCTCGCCGCCGCCCCACTGCCCTGCGCCGCCCGCTACGTCGGGCTGGTCGAGGGCTACGACGTGACGCTCGGCCTGCGCGCCGACGTGGTGGTAACCGACGGTTTCACCGGTAACGTCCTGCTCAAGGCCATCGAGGGGGCGTACACGATGACCGGGGGCCCACCCGCCGGCGGTGACGCCCCGCGGGCGGCGGCCCTGCTCGGGGTGGCCGGCACCGTGGTGGTCTGCCACGGCGCGGCGACCCCCGACGACGTCGCCTCCGGCATCGCCCTGGCCGCCCACCTGTGGCGTCGCCGGGCCACCGACCGGGTCCGGGAACAGATCGCCGGCCTGCCGACCGGCGGCGGCACCGACCAGGAGGACCCGCAGGCATCGGCCGGGTCCGATCCTCCCGGTGCGGATCGCCGCGAGCCGAGGAGACGGCCATGAGCACCAGGTGTGTGCCGGCCAGCCTCGCAGTCCTGAACGAACAGGTCACCGGCGTACGGGCCATGAGTCCGCGTACCCCGCCGGCGGGAACGGAGCAGAGGTAGGAGCATGACCAACGACAAGCGGCGGCGCGCGCCCGTCGCCCACCTGGAGACGGCGTTCGGGGTGACCCTCGACCCCGAGCTGCTGGAGCGGGCGTTGACCCACCGGTCGTACGCCTACGAGAACGGTGGGCTGCCGACCAACGAGCGGCTGGAGTTCCTCGGTGACTCGGTGCTCGGCGTGGTGATCACCACGGCGTTGTTCCGCAACCACCCGGACCTGCCCGAGGGGCAACTGGCGAAGCTGCGGGCCAGCGTGGTCAACATGCGTGCCCTGGCCGACGTCGCCCGGGGGCTCGGCCCCGACGGGCTCGGCGCCTACCTGCTGCTCGGCAAGGGGGAGGAGAGCACCGGCGGCCGGGACAAGGCGAGCATCCTCGCCGACACCCTGGAGGCGCTGCTCGGCGCGATCTACCTCCAGTACGGGCTGGACACCGCAGCGGAGGTCATCCACCGGCTGTTCGATCCGCTGATGGCCGAGTCGGCGGGCCGGGGCGCCGCCCTGGACTGGAAGACCAGCCTCCAGGAGCTGACCGCCGCGCTGGGGCTGGGCGTGCCCGAGTACCGGATCGAGGGCACCGGACCCGACCACCTGAAGACCTTCACGGCCTGGGTGGTGGTGGCCGGCAACCGCTACGGCGGATCCGAGGGGCGCAGTAAGAAGGAGGCCGAACAGCGGGCCGCCGACGCGGCCTGGCGGGAGCTGACCGCGCAGGCCGAGCGGGACCGCGCGGACGCCGCGCCACCCGACGCGCAGGAGCCGGCGGCCGACGAGACCGCCGAGGCGGGTCTGGGTCGTGCCTGAACTGCCCGAGGTCGAGACGGTGCGGCAGGGGCTGGCCCAGTGGGTCACCGGTCGACGGATCTCGACGGTGGAGGTGCGCCACCCCCGGGCCGTGCGGCGACACGTCCCCGGCCCGGCGCACTTCGCCGACGTGCTCGCCGGCCGGACGGTGACCGACGTGCGGCGGCGCGGCAAGTACCTCTGGCTGCCACTGGACAGCGGTGACGCGCTCGTCGGCCACCTGGGCATGTCGGGGCAGTTGCTGCTCCAGCCGGCCGAGGCGGCCGACGAGCTGCACCTGCGGGTCCGGTTCCGGTTCGCCGACGACGGCCCGCAACTGCGCTTCGTCGACCAGCGGACGTTCGGTGGGCTGGCGGTCAGCGAGGGCAGCGCCGTTCTGCCCGCCGAGATCGCGCACATCGCCCGCGACCCGATGGACCCGGAATTCTCCGACACCGGGTTCGTCACCGCCCTGCGCCGACGGCGTACGGAGGTCAAACGGGCCCTGCTGGACCAGACACTGATCTCCGGGGTGGGCAACATCTACGCCGACGAGGCGCTGTGGCGGGCCCGGCTGCACGGGGCCCGCCCCACCGACGCGGTGACCGCCCCCGCCGCGGGTCGGCTGCTCGGGCACGTACGGGACGTCCTGGCCGAGGCGATCAAGCAGGGCGGCACGAGCTTCGACGACCTGTACGTCAACGTCAACGGGGAGAGCGGCTACTTCGACAGGTCGCTCAACGCCTACGGCCGGGAAGGGGAACCCTGCCGGCGTTGCGGGGCGCCGATCCGCCGGGAGGCGTTCATGAACCGGTCGTCGTACAGCTGCCCGCGCTGTCAGCCCCGCCCCCGGGGTGCCCTCAGGGGGTGACCCCGACCCGGTTCGGGGTTGCACCGGTGTGCCGCGCCGACGGCACTCCGGGCCTCTGCCGGATTTACGCTGATCCACCCGGTCGGTCGTCCCGGGCGACCCGACCCGGCCGCCTCCGCGGCGTCCGGGGTGGGCCGGGGCCGTTCCCCGATGTGCCCCGCCGTCGCCGTCCCTAGCGTCAGCACGGTCGGCAGGGCGCCGGCGGGAAGGGGGCCCGACGGAGATGGGCGGCAGACCGGTGACGGTGCGGTTGGCGCGGTGGAGCGCCGAGCACCCGTGGCGCGCGATCGCGCTCTGGGTGGTCTTCGTGGCGGTGTGTTTCGTCGGTGGCAACGCCGCCGGCCTGAACGAGGCCACCCAGGCGGACCAGGCGATCGGCGAGTCCGGTCACGCCGACGTGATCGTCACCGAGGGGAAGTTCACCGATCCGGCGGTGGAGAACATCCTGATCACCCCGCGTACCGGCACCCTGGACCGGGCCGCCGCGCAGGCCGCCGCGACCGACGCGGCCGACCGGCTGCGGCAGATCACCGGAGTGGCGTCGGTGGGCGAGCCGGTGCCGTCGCGCGACGGTGCCGCGCTGCTGGTGCCGATCACCATGGCCGGTGATCCGGAGACCGCCGCCGACCGGGTGCAGCCGCTGCGCGACGCCACCGCCGCCGCCCAGGCCGCCCACCCGCAGCTGCGGATCGAGCAGGTCGGCGGCCCGTCGATCAACCAGGCGCTGGACGACACCCTGGGCCGGGACTTCAAGCGGGCCGAGCTGCTCAGCCTGCCGGTCACCCTGGCCATCCTGATCGTCGCGTTCGGCGCGCTGATCGCCGCCGGGGTGCCGGTGCTGCTGGCGCTCTCCTCGGTGGCCGCCGCGATGGGGCTGTCCACCCTCGCCTCCCACCTGGTGCCCGCCACCGACACCACCTCCAGCGTGATCCTGCTGATCGGGATGGCCGTCGGGGTGGACTACTCGCTGTTCTACGTCCGACGGGAACGGGAGGAACGGGCCAAGGGCCGGTCCGGGCTGGACGCGGTGGAGATCGCCGCCGAGACCTCCGGGCATGCCGTGGTCGTCTCCGGCTTCGCGGTGATCATCTCGATGGCCGGCCTGATGCTCGCCGACGACGTGGTCTTCTCGTCCCTCGCCGTCGGCTCGATCCTGGTGGTCGCCGTCGCGGTGACCGGCTCGCTGACCGTGCTGCCGGCGCTGCTGGCCAAGCTGGGCCGCTGGGTGGACCGCCCCCGGGTGCCGCTGCTGTGGCGGCTCACCGCGCCCCGCACCGGACGGCACGGGCAGCCGGCCCGGCCCCGGTTCTGGCCGGCGGTGCTGCGGCCCGCGCTGCGCGCGCCCCGGGCCACCCTGATCGTCTCGGTGGGGCTGCTGCTCGCCCTGGCCGCCCCGGCGCTCGGCATGAAGCTGAAGTTCCCCGGCATGGAGGACCTGCCCCGGACCACCCCGGCGATGCAGGCGTACGACCGGCTGACCGCCGCCTTCCCGAGCACCGGCACCAGCCACACGGTCGCCGTCCGGGCCCCCGCCGAACAGGCCGACCAGGTGCGCGTCGCGCTGACCGGGCTGGCCCGCACCGCCGCCGCCGACCCGCTGTTCGCCCCCGTGGAGGCGGACGGCCCGAAGATCGAGGTGTCGGCGGACCGCCGGGTGTCGGTGCTGGAGGTGGCCACCCCGTACGCCAGCCGGGACGACCGGTCGGTGCGCTCCCTGCACGAACTCCGCGACGACCTGCTGCCCGCCGCACTGCGTGGCATCCCCGGCGTCGAGTACGCCGTCGGTGGCGGGGTGGCCGCCAGCGAGGACTACGCCCGGCACATCCGGGAGAAGCTGCCGCTGGTGATGGCGTTCGTGCTGGCGCTGACCTTCCTCGTGATGACCTGGACGTTCCGGTCGGTGGTGGTCGCCCTCACCTCGATCCTGCTCAACCTGCTCTCCGCCGGGGCCGCCTACGGCCTGCTGGTGCTGGTCTTCCAGGGCGAGTGGGCGCAGGACCTGCTCGGTTTCACCTCGATGGGGGCGATCGTCTCCTGGCTGCCGCTGTTCCTGTTCGTGGTGCTCTTCGGGCTCTCCATGGACTACCACGTCTTCGTGGTCAGCCGGATCCGGGAGGCGGTACGCGCCGGCCGGTCCAACGCCGACGCGGTCGCCTACGGCATCACCTCCTCGGCGGGTGTGGTGACCAGCGCGGCGATCGTGATGGTGGGAGTGTTCGCGATCTTCGCCTCGCTCAGCACGATCGACATGAAGCAGCTCGGTATCGGGCTGGCCGCGGCGATCCTGCTGGACGCCACGATCATCCGGGCGGTGGTGCTGCCGTCGGTGATGACCCTGCTCGGTGAGGCCAACTGGTGGGCGCCCCGCTTCCTGCGCGGGCGCAGCCGGCCCGCCGCCACCCCACCGGCCGACCCGACGCCGGAGCTGGTCGGGGCACACTGACCGGCCGTTCCACCAGCCCCGGGGCCGCCGCCCCGCCCACTCGCCGCCGGTGACCGCCCTTGCGGGTGGTGCAGCGCCGTGGCCGGCGGCGCGGATGACCCGGACCGCAGCTCGCGGTCCGGGTCACCCCGGTGTGCCGGGGACCGGTCCGGGGACGGTGGGACAGGGCACGCGCCAGGCGTCCAGGGTGCGGTTCTTGCGGATCGAGGCGAAGCCGTAGCCGACGGTCGTCACGCAGAAACCCGCCGGGTCCCCGGCGTACTCGACCTGGAAGACCGGCTTGTCCGCGTCGGCGAACGGGAGCAGCTTGGCGCAGCGGCGCAGCCGGACGCACTCCTCGTCGACCGCGAAGTCGAAGTCCGGGGCCAGCGTGGCCACCTGCGCGACGTCGCCGACCAGGCCGGGGGAGAGACCCAGGGTCCGGGCCAGCGCGGCGGACCGCCGGTTGAACGCCAACTGGTCGTCGAAGTCGAGCGGGAAACCCGACCGGTGGGCGTACCCGTCGGCGTCGACGAGGGCCACCGCGCCGAAACCCTTGCCCCGGCAGAGCCGGAACCGGTCGGCCAGGACGGGACGCAGCAGGTCCCACCGCCGGATGTCGACCCACCGGCTCCCGGGCCGCCCCGCCGCACCGCCGCCGACCGCCGCCGGGTAGCGCGCGGCGTCCGGATCCTTCCCGGCGTACGTCCCGACCGGCACGTGACAGATCAGCCGCCGGTCGCGCCGACGCAACGCCCCGGTCTCGGCGGTGCTCACCCGGACCGGGTCGAGGAGGAAGACGTCGGCGTCGACGGTGGTGTCGACCGGGCCGGTGAGCTGCCACTGCCACCGCCACTGCCGGGCCGTGCCGGGCGGCCACGGGGTCGGTGCGCCGGGCGGGCCGAGGTCGGGACGGCAGGCGTACACCGGGGTCAGCAGGGTGAGTGCCAGCGTGGCCGACAGCACCCGGCGGGCCGGGTGGCGCAGCGGTGGCCGGGTGGGCAGCGGCGACCCGCCGCGCGTCGCGGACGCTGACGGCCGGATGCGCATCGGCGGCTCCCGGGTCCCGTGCGGTACGTCGCACGCCTCACCCGGTCAAACGAGAGGCCCCCGGCGACGACGCGGTCACGTCGTCGCCGGGGGCCGGCCGTCCCCGGTCAGCGCGGGGCGGCGAAGTCCTGCGTCCAGTACGGCCCGTTGCTACTGGCCACACCCACGCCGATCTCGGTGAACGCGCAGTTGAGGATGTTGGCCCGGTGGCCGGAGCTGTTCATCCAGGCGTCCATCACCGCAGCCGGGGACTGCTGGTTCCAGGCGACGTTCTCGCCGTAGGTGCGCCAGGTGTAACCGGCCCGGTCCAGCCGCTGGCCGGCGTCGCTGCCGTCGCTGCCGGTGTGCGTCATGTTCTTGTGGTCGGCCTGGTCCTGGCTGTGCTGCTGGGCGGCGAGGGTCAGCTTGGCGTCCACCGTGACGGCGGCGCAGCCGGCCTTGGCCCGTTCGGCGTTGACCAGGTCGACGACCTGCTGGACCTGGCTGCCCCCGCCGCCGCTGACCGCGGCCCGGGTGGTGGTCGCCGCGGTGGGGATGTTGCCGCCCCGGGTGGTCTGCCGGGACGCCGGCTGGGTCCGGCTCGGGGCGGGCGTCGGCGTGACGCTCCGGCTCGGCGACGGGCTCGGCGACGCCGCCGACGGGCTCGGCGACGGGCTGGGGGAGGTAGGGGCGGTGGTGCTTGGTGCGGTGTCCGGGATGACCGGCGCGGTGGCCACGGGTTCGTCGAGGGCGGCCGGGTCGGTGCGCTCGTCGTCGTCGGGCAGCAGCAGCGCGCCGATGCCCAGGCTCACCACCAGGGTCGCCGCGGCGGCGGCCCCGCCGATGAGCAGTGGACGCTTCAGCCGGCGACGCGGCCGGCCGGGGCCGGTGGGTGTCGGCCGGCCGTTGCCGGTGGGTGTCGTCGTCGGTCCGCCGGCCGGCACGACCGCCGGGGCGAGCGCGGTGGCGTCCCGGTCGGCGGGCCCGGAACCGGCTCCGCTCAGGTACGCCTGCCGCCCGTCCGGTTCGCCCACCCAGGGCCCGTCCTGTCCGGTGGCCGGGTGCGTGTCCCCGCCCCACGGGCCGGCCGGTTCGCCCTGCCACCGCCCGGTCTGCTCGTCCTGCCAGCGGTCGGCCGGCTCGCCGGGCGTGTCCTGCCAGCGGTCGGCGGCATCGCCGTGCCACGGCCCGGCCGGCTCGCCACCCCACGGCCCGGCCTGCTCGCCGTGCCACTGGCCGGTCTGCCCGCCCTGCGTGTCCGGCCACCGGTCGGCGTGCCCGCCCTGCCAGCCACCGGCCGGTTCGCCGTGCCACTGCCCGTCGGTTTCGCCCTGCCACTGCCCGTCGGGTTCGCCGTGCCGCGGCCCGGTCGGCGTGTCCTGCCACGAACCGGCGGGCCCGTCCTGCGTGGGACCGGTCTGGTCAGCCTGCCAGCGGTCGGTCCGGTCGTCCTGCCACGTCCCGGTCGGTCCGTCCTGCCACGTCCCGGTCGGTCCGTCCTGCCGATGGTCGGTCCGGTCGGCGGCCGGCCACTGCCCGGCGGCCGCTGCGGTCCACCGGCCGGTCGGCTCGTCGCGCCACCGGTCCGCCGGCTCGTTCCGCCACGTTCCGGTCGGTTCCGCCGGGTGCTGGCCGGGTGCCGCGTCGGCCCGGTGGTCACCGGCGGGGGGCGGTCCGGCGGCCCAGCGGTCGGGTCCACCCGCGAAGCGCCCGGCGGAGGTGCCGGCCGGGTCGGGGCCGGTCCGATCCGGGCCGTCCGGCGTCGGGTCGTCACCGAAGAGGTACGCCGAGCGGGGCTCGGGACGGTCGGTCAGCCAGGCCGGGTCGTCCGCCGACGGCTGCGGCCGTCGGTATGCGGCGTCCGGGTCGTTCGGATCGGTCGAGCCGTACACGCCTGTCGCCTCCACGGGTCGGTTGCGGGCCGGGGTGACGCTACGGCGGCAACGGGAACAGCGGCAACGCGGCTAAGGAAGAGTTAAGGCCGGGCAGACATCCAGGGTCACCGTAGCCGCCGGGGAAGGCGTAGAGTCAAGAAGTCCGGACAGAGAGTGTCCGAGCCTTGCGGCCCCCGGGCACAGTCGTCAGGGTAGGCGTGTAGATGATCTACGGCCTGCGAGAACTTGACGAACGGCGGATTATCGCTCAATATGTAGGTGTCGCCAGTCGCGCCCAGCCACGCCCGGAACTCAGTGGCCCGGTAGTAGTCGCGAACACGAAATGGGCGCGCGTTGGCCGGCTTTTCCGGCAGCGCATATCAAGGAGTTAGCATGGCGAAGGCCCTGTACGGCCACGTAGGTGCAGCGCCCGACCGGCGTCTGCTCGACGAGGTCACCCGACTGCGTTCCAGGGTGCAGACCCTGGAGTTCGAGATCACGCGCCTGCGTGCCGACAACGATCGGCTCGCGGCGGCTGCGGCGGAGGTGGACGACCTCCTCCGGCTGGCCGAGCCGGCGCTCACCTGATCTTCGGCACCGCAGAAAACTGAACAGCACCACCGCGAAATAGCGCGCCGACACTTTTTGTGCCGGCGCGCAGTGCTGTCGCCGGCAATTCTTCCGGGCGTCAATTCGTGATCTTGTCACTCGATGTGGCGTAGCACACCCGATCATTTTTCGGACCGTACGGGGTGCGGCACCGGGGGCCGGGGCGGGTCGCGTGCCGGCCACCGCGTACCGACGGGTTAGTCTGCGGGTTCACCAGGTCCGCGCAGCCCGCGACGCCTGCGGTGGCCACCGGACGAGGATCGGACAGGTGCATCTCAAGAGTCTGACGGTGAAGGGGTTCAAGTCCTTCGCCTCCGCCACGACGTTGAAGCTGGAGCCCGGGATCACCTGCGTGGTCGGCCCGAACGGCTCCGGCAAGTCCAACGTCGTCGACGCGATCGCCTGGGTGCTGGGCGAGCAGGGCGCCAAGGCGCTGCGCGGCGGCAAGATGGAGGACGTCATCTTCGCCGGCACCGCCGGGCGGGCGCCGCTGGGCCGGGCCGAGGTCACCCTCACCATCGACAACACCGACGGCGCGTTGCCGATCGAGTACACCGAGGTCTCCATCACCCGCCGGATGTTCCGCTCCGGCGAGAGCGAATACGAGATCAACGGCGACTCGTGCCGGCTGCTCGACATCCAGGAGCTGCTCAGCGACTCCGGCATCGGCCGGGAGATGCACATCATCGTCGGTCAGGGCCGGCTCGACGGCATGTTGCACGCCAAACCGGAGGACCGCCGCTCGTTCATCGAGGAGGCGGCCGGCGTGCTCAAGCACCGCAAGCGCAAGGAGAAAGCGCTGCGGAAGCTCGACGCGATGCAGGTCAACCTCAACCGGCTGACCGACCTCACCGCCGAGCTGCGCCGCCAGCTCAAGCCACTGGGCCGGCAGGCCGAGGTGGCCCGCCGGGCCGCCGCCATCCAGGCTAACCTGCGCGACGCCCGGCTCCGGCTGCTCGCCGACGACCTGCACACCCTGCGGGTCACCCTGGACAAGGAGATCGCCGACGAGACGGCGCTGCGCCAGCGGCGCGAACAGATCGAGGGCGAGCACACCGAGGTGCAGGGCCGTCTCGGTGAGCTGGAGGCGGCGCTCGCCGAGGACGCGCCGCTGCTCGCCGCCGCCCAGGACACCTGGTACAAGCTCTCCGCCCTCGCCGAACGGTTCCGTTCGGTGGAGCAGGTGGCCCGGGAACGGCTGCGCCACCTCAGCGCCACCGGCGACGACGAGCGACCCGGCCGGGACCCCGACCAGTTGGAGGCCGAGTCGCAGCGGGTCCGCGAGCAGGAGGAGGAGCTGCGCGCGGCGCTCACCGACGACCAGATCCGGCTCGCCGAGGCCGTCGAGCACCGGCAGGAGCTGGAACGCCAGCTCGCCGCCGCCGAACGGGAACTCGTCGCCGCCGCCAAGGCGATCGCCGACCGGCGGGAGGGCCTGGCCCGGCTGACCGGGCAGGTGAACTCGGCGCGGGCCCGTACCACCAGCGCCGGCGAGGAGATCGACCGGCTCGCCGCCGCGCACGCTGACGCCCTGGCCCGCGCCGACCAGGCCCAGGCCGAGCTGGACGCGGTCGCCGAACAGTCCACCGAGGCCGACCGGGACAACGCCGAACTCGACGACCGGCATGCCGAGGCGGTGGCCGCCCACGAACGGGCCCAGGCCACCGTCCGGGCGTTGGCCGACACCGAGCGGGCCGCCGAGAAGGACGCCGCGACGTGGAAGGCCCGCGAGGAGGCGCTCGCCCTGGGCCTGCGCCGCAAGGACGGTGCCGGGGCGCTGCTGGCCCGCGCCGACGAGGTGCCCGGCCTGCTGGGCAGCCTGGCCGGGTTGCTCACCGTCGCCGCCGGCCACGAGGCGGCGCTCGCCGCCGCGCTCGGTGGGCTCGCCGACGCGGTGGCGGTCACCGGTGTGGACGAGGCCGTCGAGGCGATGCGGCTGCTGAAGATCTCCGACGCCGGCCGGGCCGGTCTGCTGGTCGGCAGCCCCGCCGGCCCCGGCATGACCGGCTCCGCCGACGCGCTGCGCCCCCGGCTGCCGGAGTCCGCCCGGTGGGCGCCGGACCTGGTGGAGTGCGCCCCCGAGCTGCGTCCCGCCGTACACCGGGCGCTGCGTGACGTGGCGCTGGTCGACGACCTCGCCGCCGCTGCCGAGCTGGTCGCCGACAACCCGGAGCTGCGCGCGGTCACCCCGGACGGTGACGTGGTCGGGGCGTACGCGGCGGCCGGCGGGTCGGCCAAGGCGGCCAGCTTCATCGAGGTGCAGGCTGCGGTGGAGGAGGCCCGCGCCAACCGGCTCACCGCCGAACGGACCGGTGCGGAGCTGCGCGACCAGCTCGTCGATGCCCGGGCCGAGGTGGCCGCCGCGAAGGAGGCGGTGCAGCACGCCGCCGCCGCGAAACGGGAGGCGGAGAGCCACCGCAACGCCGCCGCCCGCCGGCTGGCCGAGCTGGGTGCGGCGGCCCGGTCGGCCAGGGCGGAGACCGACCGGCTCGGTGAGAGCCGGTCCCGCGCCGAGGCGGCCCGGGAACGTGACCTGACCGCCCTCGCCGAGCTGGCGGAGCGGCTGCGGCTCGCCGAGGACACCCCGATCGACGCGGAACCCTCCACCGAGGACCGGGACCAGCTCGCCGCGATGGTGCCCCGGGCCCGGCAGAACGAGATGGAGGTCCGGCTCGCGGTGCGTACCGCCGAGGAGCGCGTCGCCTCGATCGCCGGCCGGGCCGACTCGCTGGCCCGGCAGGCCACCGCCGAGCGGGCGGCCCGGGAGCGGGCGGCGGCCCGGCGGGCGGCCCGGACCCGGGGCGCGGCGATCGCCCGAGCCGTGGTCGGCGGGGCCCGCGAGGCACTCACCCGGCTGGGCACCTCCGTCGCGCGCGCCGAGGAGCACCGCGACGCGGTCGCCCGCGAACGCGCCGCCCGGGAAGCCGAACTCCAGGAGGTGCGCGGGGCGGCGAAGCGGCTCGGCGCGGAGCTGGAGCGGTTGACCAGCCAGGTGCACCGCGACGAGGTGGCCCGCGCCGAGCAGCGGCTGCGCATCGAGCAGTTGGAAGCCAAGGCCGCCGAGGATTTCGGCCTGGACCTGGAGACCCTGCTCGCCGAGTACGGCCCGGCGCAGCCCGTCCCGCCGACCCCGGTGGACGTCGCGACCGCCGAACGCGACGGCCTGCCGGTGCCCGAGCCGGTCCGCTACGAGCGGCCGGTGCAGGAGAAGCGGGCCGCCAAGGCGGAACGGGAACTGGCCCTGCTCGGCAAGGTCAACCCGCTCGCGCTGGAGGAGTTCGCCGCCCTGGAGGAGCGCTTCAAGTTCCTCTCCGAGCAGCTGGAGGACCTCAAGGCCACCCGACGTGACCTGCTCACCGTGGTCAAGGACGTCGACGAGCGGATCCTGGAGGTCTTCGCCAGCGCGTTCGCCGACACCGCCCGCGAGTTCGAGCAGGTCTTCACCGTGCTCTTCCCCGGCGGCGAGGGCCGGTTGATCCTCACCGAACCCGACGACCTGCTCACCACCGGCGTGGAGGTGGAGGCCCGGCCGCCCGGCAAGAAGATCAAACGGTTGTCGCTGCTCTCCGGTGGTGAGCGGTCGCTGACGGCGGTGGCGATGCTGGTGGCGATCTTCCGGGCCCGGCCCAGCCCGTTCTACATCATGGACGAGGTGGAGGCGGCCCTCGACGACGTGAACCTGGGTCGGTTGATCACGCTGCTGGCCCAGTTGCGGGAGAAGAGCCAGCTGATCGTCATCACCCACCAGAAGCGGACCATGGAGATCGCCGACGCGCTCTACGGCGTGACCATGCGCAGCGGCGTCACCCAGGTGATCAGCCAACGGCTCAACCGGACCGACGACGAGCGGTCCGACCGAACTGAGGAGAATCAGTAGTGGCACGGGAACGGCCGACGGCGCTCCTGCTCGACTTCGACGGCGTGCTGCGCCACTGGGACCCGGCGGTGGCCGCCGGCATCGAGCGGGAGTACGGCCTCTCCGCCGGGGTGCTCGGCGAGATCGCCATGCACTGGGGGCGGCTACAACCGGTGCTGACCGGTCAGGTCAGCCACGCCGACTGGGTGTCCAGCGTGGCTGACGCGCTGACCGAGTCGGTCGGCCCGGACCGGGCGCGGGCGGCGGTGCAGCAGTGGCAGCGCTACCGGGGTGAGCTCGACGCCGACGTGCTGGCGTTCGTCCGCGAGGTGCGGGCCGCCGGGGTCCGGGTGGGTCTCGGCACCAACGCCACCGACCTGCTCGACACCGACCTCGCCGAGTTGGGCCTGGTCGGCGAGCTGGACGTGGTGGTCAACTCCTCGGTCGTCGGGGTGCACAAGCCGGCGAAGGAGTACTTCCAGGCCGCCTGCGCGGCGCTGGAGACCCCGCCCGTGCGGGTGCTCTTCGTTGACGACGAGGACTGGGCGGTCCGGGGGGCGCGGGCGGCCGGGCTGTCGGCGTACCGGTGGAGTGGGCCGGAGGGGCTGCGCTACCTGCGGGCGGCGCTGGCCCACTGACCCCGGGCGGCGGGGGTCATCCGTCGCTGACGTCGTGGGGCTGGCTCTGCTGTCGCCAGTACGTCAGGGCCTCGGCGGCTTCGGCGGTGAGCGGATGGTCCGGGCCGACCACCCGCAGACAGGTGGCCAGCAACTGCTCCAGGGCGTCGGCGGCACCCGCCGGATCCCCTGCGTGCCCCCGCCACGAGGCCAGGTTCCGTTGCGCGGACAGGGTCTGCGGATGCTCGGCGCCGAGCACCCGGATGTAGTCCGCCACCAGTGCCCGCGTCTCGCTCACCGCGGCGGCGTGCTCACCGGTGACGCCGAGCTGGAAGGCCAGGCCGTTGCGGGCTTTCAGGGTCACGTCGTGCTCGGGGCCCAGCAGCCGATGGCAGTCGGCGAGCAGCTCACGGAGCGCGACGACCGCACCGGCCGGATCACCGGCCTGTCCCCGTAGCCAGGCCAGGCTTCCCCGGGAGTTCAGTGTCTCGGGGTGGTCCGGGCCGTTTACCCGTAGGCGGTCGGCGAAGACCTCGGCGGTGGCTTCGGCGGCCCCGGCGGGATCGCCCGCCTCGCCCCGCCAGAAGGCGATGTTGTGCCGGGTGGTCAATGTGAGCGGGGCGTCCGGGCCCAGCACCCGGATGCAGTCGGCGGCGAGCGTGACGAATTCGTCCGCCGCCCCGGCGGCATCTCCGCCCCAACCCCGGTGGAAGGCGTGCAGAAAACGGAAGTTGAGTGTTCCGGCGTGGTCGGGCCCGTACAGCCGCAGCGAGTCGGCGATGGTCCGATCCAGGCCGTCACTGGCGGCCCTGACCAGCCCGGCGTCACCCAGGCTGCTGTAGAGGCTGATCAACACGTCCCGAGATTCGTCGCGGAGCAGCAGGTCACCGACATGATCACGGAGCGCGACGGTGTTCGCCCGGAACGCCTGACTGAGGGCCGGGCGGGTCTCGCTCTCGGGCCACTGGTCCAGCAGCGCGGCGGCGGCGGTCCGGGTGGCCCGGCTGAGCTGGTCGCCGGTGAGCTCGTCCCGTGCGGCGCGCTGCACCAGCGCGTGCACCCGCAGGCTGCCACCGTGCGGGTCGTGCGTGATCAGGTTGAGCCGGTGCAGGTTGTGCAGGGCGCGACCCACGTCGTCCACCCCGACGACATCGCCGGTGCCGCGTGCCTCGGTCAGATAGGCCAGTACGGCCGTGGTGGTGAGCAGGGTGGTGGGGACGCCGTTGGGGTCCAGCAGCGCGACCAGATTCAGCACCGGCCGGGCCAGGCCGGCGGGGGCCGCCGCGTCGGCGGCGTCGATGGACAGCGCCCAGGTCGCCGCCACCGTGGCCCGGTGGTCGTCGGGGAGGGCGTCCGGCTGGGGCACCAACTCGTCGAGCCGCCGTCGGCGGTCGGTGAGCAGCCGGCGGTAACCGGCGCAGTCGAGCCCCCGGTCCCGGATGAAGGCGGCGGCCTGGGCGACGGCCAGCGGCAGATGGCCGAGGTCGGCGGCGAGTTGACCGGCCTCGGCCAGCCGACCCGGGTCGGCGATGGCCCGGTGCAGGTAGCCTGCGGCCTCGGCCTCGCTGAAGAGCCCCACCTCGACCAGGACGCGACCCTCGGCGGCGAGGACGGCGTCACGTCGGCGGGTGGTGACGATCGTGCGTCCGTGGCGGTTGGCGGGCGGCCACCAGCCGGCCGCGTGGGCCGGCGTGTCGAGGTTGTCCAGCACCACCAGCCAGCGGCGGTCGGTGCGTTCGCACCAGTTCAGCAGTGTCGCGGCGGCCTGCTCCAAGTCCACCGTCGGATCGACCAGACGTAGTTGCCAGGCAGCCTGGGCGTAACCGGCGAGGATGGCGTCCCGGCTGATGGCGGTGATCCAGACCAGCAGGTCGAGTTCGCCGGTGTGGGCCAGTCGTCGGGCGAACTGGGCCGCGAGTTGGGTCTTGCCGACACCGCCCATCCCGGAGAGCACCTGGGTGAGCACCGCGGTGCGGCCGGTCCGGGCGACGCGGGTCAGGTCCAGCTGCGCACGTCGGTCCTGGAACCAGGACGCGGACTGCGGCAGCCGTCCGACCTGCACCAGACGGCCGGTCGCCGGGGCACGGTCGGCTCGGCCGACCCGCAGCGCCTGCACGGCGGCGATGGTGCCGACCAGGGAGAACACCGCGCTGACGATGCCGGCGATCCAACCGGCCTGCTCGGTGCCGGCCCAGCCGGGTCGCAGCGCTGCGCCATCGACGGGACGACGCAGCAGCACGACGGCCACGGCGGCAGCCAGCAACGCCGCCAGCAGCAACATCACCGCCCGCCGGCCGGGCGGGCGACGGCGGAAGACCTCACCCATGTCTTCATCATCCCGTGTGGACGCACGCCGCTCATCGGTGCTCCGGAGCGCTCCTGCGGCCTCACGGATGGTGATGTCCGGTCATCTGGTCACGACGGGTGCCCGCAACACCCCCAGGCCGGGGTCGGGCCGGCCGGCGGACGGGTGGGCCGCGCCGACCGGCGGCGGGGTCACTCGCCGGTGACCCCGTCGAGGCGTTCCCGGAGCAGGTCGGCGTGACCGTTGTGCCGGGCGTACTCCTCGATCAGGTGCAGGTAGACCCAGCGCAGGCTGAAGGTCCGTTTCTTGGGACCCACCTCGGTGAACGTCTCGTCGAGCGAGCGGCCCACGGCGGCGGCCCGGGCCAGGGTGACCTGCTCGTGGTAGGTGGCGAAGTCGGCCTCGGCGTCGGCGTGGCTCACGTCGAGGTCGGCGTCCGGGTCGTCCACGGAACCGTACGGGTAGTCGAACTGCTGCCCGGCGAAGTTCTCCCGGAACCACCAGGCCTCCACCTCGCCCAGGTGCCGGACCAGGCCGAGCAGGGTGAGCTCGGACGGCGGCACGCTCGGGGTGCGCAACTGCTCGCCGGTGAGCCCGGCACACTTGAGCAGCAGGGTCTGCCGGTGGTAGTCGAGCCAGCTCTCCAGCATGGCCCGCTCGTCGCCGACGGGGAGTTCAGGGGTCCGGGTGATGTCCGGTGCTCGCCAGGTCATGTCCGGCATCCTCGTCGCCCGGTCCGACATTCCGCGACCGTTATTCGTCGCGCCGTCGGCGGCACCACCCGGCCCGGATGCCCCGCGACGACCCGGCGCAGGCGGCGGTCGCCGACCCTGCCCCGGTCAGGGGACGACGAGGACCGGCCAGCGGCCGGTGCGGACCAGGCGGGTGGCGACGGAACCGACCAGCCGGTGACCGGCCTGCTCGGAGGAGCCGACCACCACCAGGTCCGCCCGGGACTCGTCGGCTGCCGCCCGCAACTCGGTGTACGCGTCGCCGCGCCGGCACAGGAACGTCACCGGCAGCCCCAGCTCCTCCGCGCCCCGGCGGCACTCCTGTCGCAGGTCGTCGGCGAGTTCGTCGTGGGTCTGCTGGACCGCCCCGGCCACCACCCCGGGCATCAGGCCGGTGTAGCCGGCCGGGGCGCTGACGAAGACCACCACCAGTCCGGCACCCTGTCGACGGGCCAGCCCTGCCGCGTAGGAGGCGGCCCGTAGCGAGGTGCGGCTGCCGTCGACCCCGACCAGCACGACCCGGGGTCCGTCGGTGCCCCGCTCGAACTCCTGCGGGCGGGCCTGCGGGCCGTACTGCTCACGCTCGACGGGGATGCTCACCGGTCGGTCCCGGTGCGGACCACCGCCGCCCCGGCAGCCGCCGCGACGGTGGACTCCTGCGCGACGGTGTCGGTCCGGGCGTCCCCGGTGTGCTGGCGTAGCGGGATCTCCTTGATGAAGATCACCGCGATCAGGGAGATCAGCCCGAACGGGGCGGCGACCAGGAAGATGTCACCCGCGCCGTGGCCGTAGGCGCTCTCCACCACGGTCCGGATCGGCCCCGGCAGGGTGTGCACGTTGGGCAGCACGCCGCCGCTGCCCGAGCCGGTGGCCGGGATGCCCAGCGCGGTGAGTCCGTCGGCGATGTAGTCCTTGACCCGGTGGCTGAGGACCGCGCCGAGCACGGACACGCCGACCGCGCCGCCGAGGCTGCGGAAGAACGCCACCACCGAGCTGGCCGCGCCGAGTTCGTGGGTGTCGACGGTGTTCTGCACGGCGAGGACGAGGTTCTGCATGGTCATGCCGAGCCCGAGCCCGATCAGCGCCATGTAGATGGACAGGTGCCAGTAGGGGGTGTCGTAGCGGATCGTGCCCATCAGCGCGAAGCCGGCGGTGAGCAGCGCCGATCCGGTGACCAGGTAGCGCTTCCAGCGGCCGGTCCGGGTGATGATCCGGCCGACGACGACGGAGGAGATCAGCAGGCCGAGGATCATCGGCATGGTCATCAGACCGGACATGGTCGGGCTCTCGCCCCGGCTGATCTGGAAGTACTGGCCGAGGAAGACCGATGCGCCGAACATCCCGACGCCGACGGCGATGCTGGCGACGACGGCGAGGGTGATGGTCCGGTTGCGGAACAGCCTCGGCGGGATCATCGGCTCGCTGGCCCGGTTCTCGACCCGGACGGCGAGCACGCCGAGGGCGATCGCGCCGATCACCATGGCGGCGCTCTGCCCGGAGATCCAGTCGTACTTGTCGCCGGCCAGGGTGACCCAGATCAGCAGCAGCGACACGGCGGCGGTGATCAGGGTCGCGCCCCACCAGTCGATCTTCACCTGACGCTTGACGACCGGCAGGTGCAGGGTCTTCTGGAGCACCACCAGGGCGGCGATGGCGAACGGCACGCCGACGTAGAAGCACCAGCGCCAGCCGAGCCAGGAGGTGTCGACGATGACGCCGCCGATCAGCGGGCCGCCGATGGTGCCGACGGCCAGCACCGCGCCGAGGTAACCGCTGTACCGGCCGCGCTCGCGGGGCGCGATCATCGTCGCCATGATCACCTGGGCCAGGGCGGTGAGGCCGCCCGCGCCGACACCCTGGAGCACCCGGCAGGCGATGAGCTGCTCGGTGGACTGGGACAGGCCGGCCAGCACGGAGCCCAGCACGAAGATGGCCAGGGAGAGCTGGACCAGCAGCTTCTTGCTGGTCAGGTCGGCGAGCTTGCCCCAGATCGGGGTGGTCGCGGTGGTGGCCAGCAGGGTCGAGGTGACCACCCAGGTGTAGGCGGACTGGCCGCCCTTGAGTTCGGTGATGATCCGCGGCAGCGCGTTGGAGACGACCGTGGAGGAGAGGATCGCGACGAACATGCCCAGCAGCAGTCCGGAGAGGGCCTCCAGGATCTGCCGGTGGGTCATCTCGACGCCGGTCGCCCGGGTGGGCGCTGTCGCCTGGGTCATCGTCGTTGCCTCCGCTGATGGTGAAAAGGGTGCCTCGGGCAACCGTAAGCGTTCGTTGCCTCAAGCAACAACCGGAGGTGACCTGGCTCTATTCCCTTTGCCCCCGGGCCGGGCCGGGGTGGGGCGGGGCGCGGCGGGGTGCGGCGGGGTCGGCCGGGTCGGCGGGGTCGGCGGGGTCGGCGGGGTCGGCGCGTCGCACCGCCGGGCCGGAGTGGGTCAGCAGATGACGCCCGCCGGAGCCGGGGAGGGGCGCGACGGGGTCAGAAGGTCTCGTTGAACCGGTGCATCAGGCGGGCGAACTCCTCGACGTCCCGCTTCGGCCAGGTCTCCATCGACCGGTTGATCTGGTCCATCCGGGCGGACCGGGCGGCGTCGAACCGCCGGGTGCCCTCCTCGGTCAGCCGCAGCTGCGCCGCCCGCCGGTCGACCGGGTCCGGATCGCGGCGCACCAGGCCCAGCCCTTCCAGCCCCTGGATCTGCCGGCTCAGCGTGCCCTTACCGATGCCCAGCTCAGCGGCCAGGTCGGTCAGCCGGGTCGACCCGGACCGGCGCAACCACAGCAGCAGGCCGTACGCGTTCGGCTCCAGGTTGGGGTGCACCTCCCGGGCGATCTCCCAGGACAGTGCCCGGCCCCGGCGGAGCAGCGCCGTGAGTTCGTGCTCCAACACGCGCAGCGTCTCCGGCAGATGATCGTCCACGGCACGAGGGTACGTGGCGGAGGTCACTTCGCCGAGGAGAGTCGCTGCCGGGCCACCTCACGCAGGTGCCCGTCGCTGGTGGTGCCCTCGATCAGCACCACCGCCTCCCGCCCGGTGTGCCGCAGCGTGCTCACCGCGTTGCCGAAGTACGGGCCGGCCAGCTTCTTCCAACGCACCGTCGGGCGGCGTACCCCGGCGGAGCGGGCCAGCGCCCGGGTGGCCGCCGCCGGTCCGGCGCTCCAACCCAGCTTCATCAGCGGGCGCATCGCCGCCGGCACCTGGTTGTGGATCGGGGAACAGGTGAGCTGGTGCACCGGGGTACGCACCGCCGGGTCGTCGAACCGGGCGCGGGCCACGTACGAGTGGTGCACGTCGCCGGAGAGCACGCTGATCGACGCCGGCGCCGGGTACGCGGGCCCCGCGCCGATCCGGTCCCCGGCGCTGCCCGGTGCGCCGCTGCCCAGCCGCACGAACAGCGCCCCGAGGGCGTCGAACGAGCGGCGGAACGCGGCCCAGTGCTCCAGGTCGAGCGCCCGGCGCAACTTCTCGGCCAGCCCGGCGACCCACGGCCGGCCGGAGTCGGCGAGCTTCTCGTTCCACGCCTCCACGTGGTGGATGCCCGGCGGCAGCAGCCAGGGCAGCGACGCGCCGATCACCAGGTGGTCGTAGACGCCGTGGGCCCGGTCGAGGAACCAGGACCACTCACCGGCGGGCAGCATCGACCGGACGCCCGGTTCGAGCACCCGGCTGCACCGGTTGTCCAGCATGACCAGCCGGGTCCGGCCCAGGTCCAGCGCGTAGCTCCACTGGTACTGCACGGCCCGCCAGCGCTCGGTGTCGTGCGCCTCGTCGGCCTCCTTGTCGACCCGCTCGCCGAACTCGCGCAGCACGTCGGTGGCGTCCTCGGCGGCGACGACCTTGGCGTAGAGCGGGTCGGCGGCGATCTCGTCCGGGGCGAGGTTGCCCAGGTGCTGGTAGACCCAGTAGGAGGCCAGGCCGCTGCGGATCCGCTCGGCCCACCAGGCCTGCTCGCGCATGTCGGACCGCCACGACTTCGAGGTGTTCCAGTCGTCGATCACCTCGTGGTCGTCGAAGATCATCACGCTCGGCACGGTGGACAGCAGCCAGCGGATCTCCGGGTCGCGCCACGACTCCAGATAGAGCTTGGTGTACTCGTCGAAGCTGACCACCTGGTCGGCCGGGGCGTCCTTCGGCCGCCGCCGACGCCGCTTGAGCAACCGTTTGACCGTGGGCGAGGTGACGTCGGCATAGACCTGGTCGCCGAGCAGCACCAGCAGGTCGGGCTGCGCGTCCCGGTCGGGCGCGGCCATCAACCGCCGGGCGTACGCGTCAAGCGCGTCCGGGGGCAGCTTGCGGGTGGTGTTGTGCTGGGTGGTCTCCCGGCACGACCCGAAGATCAGGCTGACCGGCTGGTCCCGGTCGTCGGCCGCCCTGGTCCGGATCACGCTGGGCGGGAACCCGTCGCGGGCCACCGGCCAGACCAGCTCGTCGTCGACCAGCACCTCGTAGCTGGTGGTGTGGTCCGGGGTGAGCCCCTCCACCACCACCAGCGCGTAGTGGTGGTCGTACGCGGAGAAGGTCGGCGCGGAGCCGGTGGCGCCGTCGGCCGTGCGGACGGTGACCACCGCGGGCCCGCTGGTCTCCACCCACACCGTCGCCCGGGTGCCGACGACCCGGCGCAGCAACGGGCCGATGAGCAGACGCGGCTCGGGCATGGGTGGCACCTCCGAGGAGAGGACGATTCATCTTTTCTACCCCGTGGGTGGGTGGGTCACCCCCGGCAGCGGCGAGCGTACCCGCAGCTCGCTCAGCTCCGGAGGCGGTGAGTGGGACGTCGTCGCCGGCATCTGACAGGATTTCGGCATGACGGACTACCTCCTCGTCGCACTGGCCCTGCTCGGCGTGCTGATCCTCGGCGGCCTCGGCCTGGTCGTGCCCCGGCTGCGTCGGCGTGCCGCACCCCCGCTGCCGCAGACCGAGGTCGACACCCGGGCCGAGGAGGACCTCGCCGGGCCACCCGTCGAGGCGGCGGAGTCCGACCTGTCCACCGGTGTCCTGGTCGAGCCGCCGGTGGTCACGGCCCCACCGCTGGAGGTCCCCGAGCCGACCGCGGGCCGGCTGGTCCGGCTGCGGTCGCGGCTGGCCCGCTCGCAGAACGCCTTCGGCAAGGGCCTGCTCGGCCTGCTCGCCCGCGACCACCTCGACGAGGACGCCTGGGAGGAGATCGAGGACAGCCTGATCACCGCCGACGTCGGCATCGACGCCACCCGGGACATCGTCGACCGGCTCCGCGAGCGGACCCGGGTGCTCGGCACCCGCTCCGCCGGTGAGCTGCGGGACCTGCTCGCCACCGAGCTGGTCACCGCCCTCGACCCGGGACTGGACCGCTCGTTGCGCACCACCGGCCGCGACGGCGTGCCGGCGGTGCTGCTGGTGGTCGGGGTCAACGGCGCCGGCAAGACCACCACCTGCGGCAAGATCGCCCGGGTGCTGGTCGCCGACGGCCGCTCGGTCACCCTCGGCGCGGCCGACACCTTCCGGGCCGCCGCCGCCGACCAGCTGGAGACCTGGGGCGGCCGGGTGGGCGCCGAGACGGTCCGGGGCGCCGAGGGCGCCGACCCGGCCAGCGTGGCCTTCGACGCGGTCCGCCGGGGCATCGACGCCGGCACCGACACCGTGCTCATCGACACCGCCGGCCGGTTGCAGAACAAGATCGGCCTGATGGACGAGCTGGGCAAGGTCAAGCGGGTGGTGGAGAAGCACGGCCCGATCGACGAGACGCTGCTGATCCTGGACGCCACCACCGGGCAGAACGGGCTGGAACAGGCCCGGGTCTTCACCGAGGTGGTGAACGTGACGGGCGTGGTGCTGACCAAGCTCGACGGGACGGCCAAGGGTGGCATCGTGATCGCCGTCCAGCGCAAGCTCGGCATCCCGGTCAAGCTGGTCGGTCTCGGCGAGGGCGCGGACGATCTGGCCCCGTTCGACCCGGCGCAGTTCGTCGACGCGCTGCTCGGCACCGAGCCGCTCGCCCGGGACGCGTAACCTCGCGGTGAGCAACGACGATTGCGCGTACGCCGGGTGGCGTGACCCCCGCCATGCGGCGCCGGGCCTGGGGAGACCGTACGTGACCTCGCAGGAGATCCCGCTGCACGGCGGGAACGTGAGCACCGTCGTCCGGGTCGGCGACACCGTCCGGCGCAACGCCGGCCCGTGGACGCCCTCGGTGCACGCCCTCCTGCGCCACCTGGAGTACGTCGGGTTCACCGGCGCTCCGCGGGCGCTGGGGATGGACGAGCGCAACCGGGAGGTGCTGTCCTACCTCGAAGGGGAGTGCGGGGAGTACCCGCTGGCCCCGCACTGGGTCACCGACGAGGCGCTGGTGACGGTGGCGACCATGCTGCGGATGTTCCACGACGCCCAGTACGGTTTCGCCCCGCCGCCGGGCGCGGTCTGGCGCTCGTTCGGGCCGCCGCCACCGGACACCGAGGTGATCTGCCACCACGACGCCGCCCCGCACAACGTGATCTGGCGGCCCGACGGCACCCTCGGCCTGATCGACTTCGACCTCGCCTCGCCCGGGGCCCGGATCTACGACGTGGCGTACGCGGCGTGGACCTGGGTGCCGATCTTCGCCGACCGGGACTCGATCACGCTCGGCTGGAAGCACCCGGACCGGCCCCGCCGGCTGCGGTTGTTCGCCGACGCGTACGGGCTGATCCCCCGGGACCGGCACCGGCTGATCCGGACCATCCGTAAGCGGATCGTCGACCACGTGGAGGGCATCCGGCGGATGGCCGCGGCGGGGGAGCCGGCGTTCGTCCGGATCGTGCACAAGGGTCACCTTCGTCGCCCGATGCGCGACCTGCGCCTGCTCGACTACGAACGGCACGCCCTGGAGCACGCCCTCCGCTGACGACCGCATCGGGGAAAGAGTGGCTGTTCGTTGCCGGAACGGCCACTCTTTCGTTTCCCGAATTTCATGATCGAGGTTCTTCACACGCCGGAAACAACCCGTCACGTGTCGGAAATCGAGGGGTGTCGGTCCGGAAACAGCGGCCGACCAAGCTTCCGCCCAACCGGCGTACGGGCGACGCTGCCCCGGAAGCCGCGAAGGAGGGAACTTCACCTTTAGGAGGCCAGCGTGCCTGAAGCACCGACGATCGACGGCGGCAACACCGTTTGGCTGCTGGTTTCGACCGCTCTCGTGCTGCTCATGACCCCGGGACTGGCGCTGTTCTACGGCGGCCTCAACCGGGCCAAGGGCGTGCTCAACATGATGATGATGAGCTTCTCCGCCATCGGGCTCATCTCTGTTCTGTGGTGGTTCTACGGTTTCAGCATCGCCTTCGGGACCGACGTCAACGGTTTCTGGGGCGACCCCGGTGCCTACCTGGGCACCAAGACCTTCCTCGCCGAGACCGACCTGTGGGGCGCCACGGCGGAGAACCCCAGCGGCATCGGCGTCCCGCTGTACGTGTTCATGGCGTTCCAGATGGTCTTCGCGGTGATCACCGTCGCGCTGATCAGCGGCGCGATCTCCGACCGGGCCAAGTTCGGCGGCTGGCTGCTGTTCGCCTTCGGCTGGGCCACCCTGGTCTACTTCCCGGTCGCCCACTGGGTGTGGGGCGGCGGCATCATCGGTGCCAAGATCCACGCGTTGGACTTCGCCGGTGGTACCGCGGTGCACATCAACGCCGGTGCGGCGGCTCTCGCCGTTGCCCTGGTGCTCGGCAAGCGGCTGGGCTGGCCGCGTGAGGGCATGAAGCCGCACAACATCCCGCTGGTCGCGCTCGGCGCCGGCCTGCTGTGGTTCGGCTGGTTCGGCTTCAACGCCGGGTCGGAGCTCACCGTCGACTCGGTCGCCGGGCTGGCCTTCATCAACACCCAGCTCGCCACCGCCGCTGCGGTGCTCGGCTGGATCGCGGTGGAGTGGATCAAGGACAAGAAGCCGACCATGGTCGGTGCCTCGTCCGGTGCCGTCGCCGGTCTGGTCGCCATCACCCCGGCCTGTGGGTTCATCGCCCCCTGGGCGGCGGTCCTGCTCGGCATCGTCGCCGGTGTGGTCTGCGCCCTGGCCATCAGCCTGAAGTACAAGCTCGGCTACGACGACTCGCTCGACGTGGTCGGCGTGCACTTCGTCGGTGGCTGGATCGGGTCGCTCTGGCTCGGCCTGTTCGCCACCAACTCGGTCAACGCCGCGATCAGCGACGTGGTCGGCGCCTCCGACGGCCTGTTCTACGGCGGCGGCGTCACCCAGTTCGGCCGCCAGGCCCTCGCCGGCCTGATCGTGACCGCCTGGTCGTTCGGTGTCGCCTGGGTGCTCGCCTTCGTCATCGACAAGACCCTCGGTTTCCGGGTCAAGGCCGACGACGAGGTCGAGGGCATCGACATCAGCGAGCACGCGGAGAGCGGTTACGACCTGTCCCCGAGCACCGGCGGTGCCGGTGGCGGTGCGTTCGCGATGGCCGGGATCACCCCCGGCGGCGCTAAGCCGGCCTCCCCGGGGGCCCCCGAACCGGCCACCGCGCCCGTGGACGAGAAGGTCGCCGGTTAACGTTCGGAGAATGGAGGGCTTGGACATGAAGCTGGTGACCGCGGTCATCAAGCCGTACCAACTGGACGCGGTGAAGGAGGCCCTGCACGCCCTCGGCGTGGCCGGCCTGACCGTCAGCGAGGTCCAGGGGTACGGACGTCAGAAGGGGCACACCGAGGTCTACCGGGGTGCCGAGTACACGGTCGAGTTCCTGCCCAAGATCCGGGTCGAGGTGCTCACCGACGAGATGGACGTCGACAAGGTCGTCGACGCGATCGTGGCCGCCGCCCGGACCGGCAAGATCGGTGACGGCAAGGTCTGGGTGACCGGCGTGGAAGAGGTCGTCCGGGTCCGTACCGGCGAACGCGGCCTCGACGCCCTGTAGGAGGACCCCCCAGATGACCCCGTCGATCAAGAGGAACACGTCGGATGACACCGGAAACGGAGACGGGAACCTCTTGATCGACGGGGTCGTCGGGGTCCCGGCGGGGATCGGGGAACCGGCCCGGGCGGGCCGGGCGGAGGCCTTCGACACCTGGCTGCGCGGGCTGCTGCCGAAGCGGGAGGGCATCGCGCTGATCGCCGTCGGTGGCCTCGGCCGTCGACAGTGCGCCCCGTACGGCGACCTCGACCTCGTGCTGCTGCACGCCGGGGTGGCCGGGGTGGACGAGCTGGCCGCCTCGCTGTGGTACCCGATCTGGGACGCCGGGGTCCGGCTCGACCACTCGGTGCGTACCCTCGCCGAGGCGCTGTCGGTGGCCCAGGACGACGTCAAGGTCGCCCTGGCCCTGCTCGACGCCCGCTTCGTCGCCGGTGACCCGGCGCTGGCCGACACCCTCACCCGCACCGCCACCGACCACTGGCGGCGGACCGCCGTCCGCCAGCTGCCCGCCCTGCGGGAGATCACCGAGGTGCGCTGGCGTACCCACGGTGAACTGGCTTTCCTGCTCGAAGGTGACCTGAAGGAGGCCGCCGGCGGGCTGCGCGACGTGGGCATCCTGCGGGCCATCGCCACCGCCGGGATCACCGACGCGCTGCGTCCCGCCGTCCGCGCCGCCCACCTGCGGCTGCTGGACACCCGCGACGCCCTGCACCGGCAGGTGGGCCGCCGGGTCGACCGGCTGGTCGCCCAGGAACGCGCCGGGGTGGCCGCGCTGCTCGGCCTGCGCCAGCCGACCCCGGAGGCCACCGACGCCGGGACGCGGGCGGAGACCGGCGACGGCGACGCCCTGCTGCGCCGGGTCGCCGGTGACGCCCGCACCGTCAGCCACGCCCTCGACGACGCCTGGCGGGCCGCCGACCGGCTCCGCTCCGGCCGCCGCCGGGGTGCCGACGGCCGGCCGCTGCGCCGCCCGGTGGCCCGGGACGTCGTCGAGCACGACGGGGAGCTGGTGCTCGCCCGGACCGCCATCGGGGCCCGCCCCGACCCGAGCCTGTCGCTGCGGATCGCCGCCGCCGCGGCCACCACCCGGCTGCCGATCGCCCGGGCCACCTGCGAGTGGCTGGCCGCGTACTGCCCGCCGCTGCCCGCGCCCTGGCCGCCGGCCGCCCGGTCCGCGTTCGTCACCCTGCTCGGTGCCGGCCCCGGCCTGGTGCCCGCCTGGGAGACCTGCGACCGGTACGGCCTGATCGACGGCTGGCTGCCCGAGTGGACCCGGCTGCGCAGCCTGCCCCAGCACAACCCGGTGCACCGGTTCACCCTCGACCGGCACCTGGTGCAGGCCGCGTACGAGGCGAGCCGGCACACCCGTGACGTCGAGCGCCCCGACCTGCTGCTGATCGGCGCGTTCCTGCACGACATCGGCAAAGGGCTGGACGGCGACCACTCGACTGTCGGAGCCCCGCTCGCCCAGGCGGTGGCCACCCGGATCGGCCTGCCCGCCGGGGAGGCGGCGTTGATCGGCACCCTGGTCCGGCTGCACCTGCTCCTGCCCGACGTGGCCACCCGCCGCGACCTGTCCGACCCGAAGACGATCGCCGGGGTGGCCGAGCGGGTCGGTGACACCACCACCCTGGAGCTGCTGCACGCCCTGGTGCTGGCCGACGCCGCCGCCACCGGCCCGGCCGCCTGGTCCGGCTGGAAGGGGCGGCTGATCGCCGAGCTGGTCGCCCGGGTACGGACCACCCTGGACACCGGCGTGGTGCCCGCCCCGCCGGACCCCGACCCGGCGCTGGTCGCCGGGCCGCTGCCGGTGGTGCACCTGACCGACGACCGGGTGGCGGTGGCCGCAGCCGACCGGCGGGGACTGCTCGCCACGGTGGCCGGCTGCCTGGCCCTGCACCGGCTGGACGTGATCTCGGCGGACGCCGCCACGGTCGACGACCGGGCCCTGGTCGAGTGCCTGGTGCAGCCGCGCTACGGGATGGCCCCGGACCCGATCGCGCTCAGTGCCGACCTGCGCCGCGCGGTCACCGGCGACGTCTCGGTCACCCAGCGGCTGCGGGGCCGGGCGCTCGCCGCGCGCAGCCAGGGTGCCGCGCCGAGGGTGGTCTGGCACCGGGAGGCGGCCACCGACGCGGTCCTGCTGGAGCTGCGCGCCGCCGACGCGGCGGGCCTGCTCTACCGGGTCACCTGCGCGTTGGACGAGGCCGGGGCGCAGGTGCGCGCCGCCCGGATCTCCACCCTCGGCGGTGACGTGGTCGACGCGTTCTACCTGGTCGGTGGTTGGCCGTCGGACGAGCAGCGGGCCCACATCGAGGCCGCCGTCCTCGCCGCCGTGTAGGGCCGCGCAGCCGTCTCTCCAACCGCACCGACACGTCCCGGCCGGCCTCCGGGTCACGGGCTACACCCGTCGACGTACGCCGGGGCACCCGCCGCCGGGCCGAGACCCGCCACGTCCCCCGGTGATCAAGAGGTTTGCGTCAGTCTCGCGCCGGTTGGTGACCTGAACCTCTTGATCACCGACCCACCTTGCCGGGGTGGGGCGAGGTGGTGTGTCGGACGCTGGTGATCAAGAGGTTTGCGTCAGTCTCGCGCCGGTTGATGACCTGAACCTCTTGATCACCGACCCCCGGTTCGCTGGGTGGGGTGGCGGGTGAGCCGGGTGGTGCCGGTGGGGTGACCGGCGCGCGTCCGTCGCCTTCGGCGTGGCGTGGGGCGCGGCGCGCGGGGCCGGAGCGGGCGTGCGGCCGGCGGGCTACCCTAACGGTGGGCTGGACAGCCGGCCCGGCCGCACCTGTGCCCGCCGCTGACGACAAACGGGATGTTCGCGTGTTTGACACCTTGAGTGACCGCCTGTCCGGAATCTTCACCAAGCTCCGGGGCAAGGGCCGGCTCACCGATGCCGACATCGACGCCACCGCCCGTGAGATCCGGCTGGCGCTGCTGGAGGCGGACGTCGCGCTGCCGGTGGTCAAGGGCTTCATCACCAACGTCAAGGAGCGGGCCCGCAGCGCGGAGGTCTCCCAGGCGCTCAACCCGGCCCAGCAGATCGTCAAGATCGTCAACGAAGAGCTGATCAACGTGCTCGGCGGCGAGGGCCGCCGGCTCCAGTTCGCCAAGCAGCCGCCGACCGTGATCATGCTGGCCGGCCTCCAGGGTTCCGGTAAGACCACCCTCGCCGGCAAGCTGGCCCGCTGGCTCAAGGCGCAGGGGCACCAGCCGCTGCTGGTCGCCGCGGACCTCCAGCGTCCCAACGCCGTCGGGCAGCTCCAGGTGCTCGGTGGCCGTGCCGGCGTCGAGGTGTACGCCCCGGAGCCCGGCAACGGCACCGGTGACCCGGTGCAGGTCGCCCGCGCCTCGATCGAGCACGCGAAGCGGGCCGCCCGGGACATCGTCATCGTCGACACCGCCGGCCGGCTCGGCATCGACGCCGAGATGATGCAGCAGGCCGCCGATATCCGTGACGCGGTCGACCCCGACGAGGTCATCTTCGTCATCGACGCGATGGTCGGTCAGGACGCGGTCCGCACCGCCGAGGCGTTCCGCGACGGCGTCGGCATCACCGGTGTGGTCCTGTCCAAGCTCGACGGCGACGCCCGGGGTGGCGCCGCACTGTCGGTACGCGAGGTCACCGGCCAGCCGATCCTGTTCGCCTCCACCGGTGAAAAGTTGGAGGACTTCGACGTCTTCCACCCCGACCGGATGGCCAGCCGGATCCTCGGCATGGGCGACGTCCTCACTCTGATCGAGCAGGCCGAACAGGCCTTCGACACCGATCAGAAGGAGAAGATGACCGCCAAGCTGATGGGCGGTGAGCAGTTCACCCTGGAGGACTTCCTCGACCAGCTCATCGCGGTGCGGCGGATGGGCCCGATCGCCAACGTGCTGGCCATGATGCCCGGCATGGGGCAGATGAAGGACCAGCTCGCCGAGCTGGACGACAAGCACTTCGACCGGGTCACCGCGATCATCCGGTCGATGACCCCGGCCGAGCGGACCAACCCGAAGATCATCAACGGGTCCCGGCGGGCCCGTATCGCCGGTGGTTCCGGGGTGACCGTCATGGACGTCAACCAGCTGCTCAACCGCTTCGCCGACGCGCAGAAGATGATGAAGCAGATGGGCGGCATGATGGGTCTGCCCGGCGGGGGCCGGCGCAAGGCCACCAAGTCGCCGAAGAACAAGCGCAAGGGCACCAAGGGCGGCAACCGGCCGCGCAGCGGCGCGGGCGCCGGGCTGCCGGGCGGCTTCCCGGGTGGCATGCCGCAGCTCCCGCCGGGGATGGACCCGAACGACCTGGCGGGCGGCCAGGGGCTGCCGCCGGGCTTCAAGCTTCCGAAGATCGACTTTAACAAGCTCGGCAGGGGCGACAACCGGCCCCGCTGACGCGTGTCGGTGGCGGAGGGCGACGATCCGGGCACCTAGGGTGGTCGTCGCCCCTGGGAGGAGATGTCATGACCGCAGCGCCCAGCCTGCCCGAACGGCACGAGTGGACGGTCGACGACCTCGGCGACCTGCCGAAGGACCTTCCGTACGAACTGATCAACGGAAGGTTGATCGTGCCGTCCCCCACGCCGCTACACCAGTTCGTCTGTGCCCGGGTGGTGTTCGCCCTCGAACTCCACTGCCCGGACGACTACTTCGTCAGCATGGACCAGTCCCTGTCGATCGACCGCCGCAACGAACCACGACCGGACGTGGTGGTCATCCGGGTCGAGCAGGCGAACCGTTCGCCGGTGCCGGTCCAGGACGCCATGCTCGCCGTCGAGGTCATCTCCCCCGAATCGACCATCCGCGACCGGCACGAGAAGGTCCGCATCTACGCCAACGCCGGAGTGGATGCCTACTGGGTCATCGATCCGCTGCGGGATAAGATCACCTTCACCGAACTGCTGTTGAGCCCCAAGGGCGGCTACGAGCCCAGCGTGGAGACCGACGGCCTGGTCACCATCGACCGGCCCTGGAAGGTGACGCTCGACCTCCCGGCGTGGACGCGGCGTCGGCAGGAGGTCCTCGAACGGGCGCGGAAGTGATCGGGTAGGACTGTGCGCATGGCTCTGCATGTGCGCGGTGTGCTCCTGCCCGACGACGAGGTCCGGGACGTCTGGCTCGACGGCGACCGGGTCACCTTCGACCCGGTGCCCGACGCCGAGACGGTCGCCGACTCCGGGTTCGTGCTGCCCGGACTGGTCGACGCCCACTGCCACCTCGGCATCGCCCGGGGCGCCACCCCGGTCACCTCACTCGACCAGGCCCGCACGTTGGCCCGTACCGACCGGGACGCCGGGGTGCTCGCGCTGCGCGACGCCGGCTCGCCGTACCCGTACCCCGAACTCGACGACGAACCGGACCTGCCGCGACTGGCCCGCGCCGGGCGGCACGTCGCCCCGCCGAAGCGCTACCTGCGCGACATCGGCCTGGAGGTCGACGCGGCGGAGGTGACCGCGGCGGTCACCGCGCAGGCCGCCGCCGGCAACGGCTGGGTCAAGCTGGTCGGTGACTGGATCGACCGGGGCGTCGGCGACCTCGCCCCGGCCTGGGACGCCGACACGATGGCCGCCGCCGTGGCCGCCGCACACGCCGCCGGGGTACGCGCCGCGGTGCACACGTTCAGCGAGTCGGCCGTGGAGATCATGGTGCGCGCCGGGGTGGACTCGGTGGAGCACGGTACCGGGCTGAGCCTCGACCTGATCGACCTGATGGCCCGGCAGGGCACCGCGCTGGTCCCCACGATGATCAACATTCGGACCTTCGGGGGCATCGCCGCCGCGGCCCGCCCCAAGTTCCCCGGCTACGCCGACCACATGCTCGCCCTGCGCGACCGTTTCCCCGAGGTGGTGCGCGCCGCCCACGAGGCCGGGGTGCCGATCTACGTGGGCACCGACGCGGGCGGCGGCATCGACCACGGGCTGGCCGCCGAGGAGATGCTGCTGCTGCACGAGCAGGCCGGCATGCCCGCCGTGGACGTCCTCGCCGCCGCCTCCTGGCGGGCCCGGCAGTGGCTCGGCTTCCCCGGCCTGGTCGAGGGCGGCCTGGCGGATCTGGTCGTCTACCCCGAGGATCCGCGCCGTGACCTGCGGGTGGTCCGGACGCCCAGCCGGATCGTCCTGCGCGGCCGGGTGGTCCGCTGACCCACCCCCGCCCGTCCCTGTCCCCGTCCCCGCCCGCCCCGCCCGCCCCGCCCGCGCGCCGGCATCGAGCCCCTGACCGTCGGTGTGCGCTTGGCTGCCGATGTGCGCGGGCTGCCCCCGCGCGCCGGCCATCGAGCCCTTGATCGCCGGCGTGCGCTGATCGCCGGCGTGCGCTGATCGCCGGCGTGTGCCGTCCCGCCCCCTGTGCCTGCCGGCATTCGCGGCTGCCAACGCTGCCCGCAGGCCGTCTCCGCGATGCTCCGCCCACCGCGCCAGCCGCCGTCCTCGCCACGGTCTGACCTGTCCTCGCGTCTTCAGGTTCTCGCGTCAAGATCGCGCTCGATCCTGGTTGTAGTGGCCTCAAGGCGCGGGGATGCCACTACAACCAGGATCGAGCATGATCTTGGCGTGGGGCGTGGGGCGTGGGGCGTGGGGCGTGGGGCGTGGGGCGTGGGGCGTGGGGCGTGGGGCGTGGGGCGTGGGGCGTGGGGCGTGGGGCGTGGGGCGTGGGGCGTGGGGCGTTTCCCGCGCGGCCGGCATCCGTGGCGCGGGGTGAGGATGTGGGCGGCGGCGTGCCCGAGCGCATCGGGTCCGGGCGGGGCGCATAGGATGTGCGGTCATGGCTCGCGTGCTCACTCCCCGTGCGGAGGACTTTCCCCGCTGGTACCAGGACCTGATCGCCAAGGCGAAGCTGGCCGACAACGGCCCGGTCCGGGGGACCATGGTCATCCGTCCGGCCGGCTACGCCATCTGGGAGCGGATGCAGGCCGAGATGGACGCCCGGATCAAGGCGGCCGGCGCGGAGAACGCGTACTTCCCGCTGTTCATCCCGGAGAGCTACCTCAAGCGGGAGGCCGAGCACGTCGAGGGCTTCTCGCCGGAGCTGGCGGTGGTCACCCACGGTGGCGGCAAGCAGCTCGCCGAGCCGGTGGTGGTGCGTCCCACCAGCGAGACGGTGATCGGCGAGTTCATGGCCAAGTGGATCGACTCGTACCGGGACCTGCCGCTGCTGCTCAACCAGTGGGCCAACGTGGTCCGCTGGGAGTTGCGCCCCCGGATCTTCCTGCGCACCAGCGAGTTCCTCTGGCAGGAGGGGCACACCGCGCACGCCACCCGTGCCGACGCCCGCGCCTACGCCCGCAAGATCCTGCACGAGGCGTACGAGGACCTGATGGTCAACGTGCTGGGCATCCCGGTGGTGGTCGGGCTGAAGACCACCCGGGAGCGCTTCGCCGGGGCGACCGCCACCTACACCTGCGAAGGCATGATGGGCGACGGCAAGGCGCTGCAGCTCGGCACCAGTCACGAGCTGGGGCAGAACTTCGCCAAGGCGTTCGACATCAGCTACTCCTCGGCCGAGGGTGGCCGGGAGCACGCCTGGACCACCTCCTGGGGCACCTCGACCCGGATGCTCGGCGGGCTGATCATGGCGCACGGTGACGACAACGGGCTGCGGGTGCCGCCGAGGCTGGCCCCGATCCAGGCGTACGTCATGATCGTCAAGGCGGGCGACGGCGTGGGCGAGGCGGCGGCCAAGCTGCGCGACGCGCTGCGCGACGCCGGGGTCCGGGTCGCGCTCGACGACCGCACCGACACCGCGTTCGGCCGCCGGGCCGTCGACGCCGAGCTGCGCGGCTATCCGGTACGCGTCGAGGTCGGCCCCCGCGACCTGGCCACCGGCAACGCGGTCGTGGTCCGGCGGACGGACGGCTCGAAGGCCCCCACCCCGGTCGCGGACGTCGTCGGCGCGGTCCTGGCCGCTCTGGAGGCCGACCAGCAGGCGTTGCACGACGAGGCGTTGGCCCACCGGCGGTCCCGCACCGTCGAGGTGTCCACCCTCGCCGAGGCGATCGAGGCGGCGGCCACCGGCTGGGCCATGGTGCCGTGGTCGGCCGTCGGCGTGCCGGGCGAGGCCGAGGCCAACGGCCAGGGCGTCACCGTCCGGTGCCTGCTGCGCGCCGACGGTTCCGTCCCGGATAGCGAGGACGAGCCGGACCTGACCGCCATCCTGGCCCGCGCCTACTGAGGCGGCCCACCGCAGCCCGGGGGCCCGCAGGTCCGGCTCCCGGGTCGCCGGCCGGCCGTGGGCGCGGCGACCTCGTCGCCGCGCAACCGGCCCACCGGACCGGCTGCCCCGTTCGTCGCGGGTACGCCGAAAGCCGGCCCGCACTGTTCGTCCCGGGTGCGGCGGTGGGCCGGGGCGCCGGAAGCCCGTCCAGACCTGTGGAGGTGTGATGCGTTTCGCGCCAGGTCAGTTGATCATGCACCGCAACGTGCGGCGGGGCCGGATCGGGTGGGTCCGGCCGGCCCGGGTGGTGGGCGACGACGACCGGGGTCTGCTGCTCTGGGTGGCCCGGGACACGCCGGTGGCGCACGAGGTGTCCGAGGCGGGCCTGGGCATGCGGGCGATGCCGTTCACCGAGTGGATCGCCTCGTCCTACCGGCTGGCCCGGGGCCGGTGGGACGGTCCTCCGCTGCTGGAGTTCCTGCCCACGGGGGCGGCGCACTCGGTCTGGTTCTTCCGCGACGAGCAGGACCGCTTCGTCGCCTGGTACGTCAACCTGGAGGAGCCCGGGGTCCGGTGGGACGACGGGTCGGTGGCCGGGGTGGACGTGGTCGACCAGGACCTGGACGTGGTGGTCCGTCCCGATCTCAGTTGGCAGTGGAAGGACGAGGGCGAGTTCACCGAGCGGCTGGCCTTTCCCGACCACTACTGGGTGACCGACGAGCAGGCGGTCCGTGCCGAGGGGGAGCGGGTGATCGCCCTCGCCGAGGCGGGGAAGTTCCCGTTCGACGGCACCTGGTGCGACTTCGTCCCGCCGGCCGACTGGACGTCCCCGACGGAGCTGCCGCCGGGTTGGGACCGACCGCCCGCGCGGTGAATGTGTCGTAGCTCACCTGGCCGGGCCGTCGTCGGGGCGCGTGGCGGCGGTGGTCGGACGGCCCGCCGGGACCGACGCCCTGCCGTCGGGCCGGCCCGATGTGAGCATCCGGTGCGCGATCTGGCAGAATGGGTCGCTGGTATCCGGCGCGCGTCCGGCGCCCTCTAACCCGGGCGCGTCGCCAGTCCACCGAGCAGTCTCCGGCCCAACCCCACTGTGCCGGTCGACGCTCACCCGTGCACCGCCCGTAGCCGGGTCGGTGAAATCGCAACAGGAGCGAAACAACTGTGGCCGTAAAGATCCGGCTCCTGCGGATGGGCAAGATCCGCAACCCGCAGTACCGCATCGTCATCGCGGACTCGCGCACCAAGCGCGACGGTCGCGCGATCGAGTTCGTGGGCATCTACCAGCCGAAGGAAGACCCCTCGATCATCGAGGTCAAGTCGGAGCGGGTCCAGTACTGGCTCTCGGTCGGCGCGCAGCCGAGCGAGGCCGTCCAGCGGCTGCTGGAGCTGACCGGCGACTGGCAGAAGTTCAAGGGCCTGCCGGCCCCGCCGCCGCTCAAGGTCGCCGCCGAGCGCGCCGACCGCAAGGCGGCGTACGAGGCCGAGGCGAAGGCCGCTGCCGGCCTGGCTCCGGAGACCCCGGCCAAGCCGGCCCGCAAGGCCGCCAAGGCGGAGTCCCCGGCCGAGCCCGAGGCGCCGAAGACCGAAGCGCCGAAGACCGAGGCTCCGGCCGAGGCCCCGGCCGCTGCTGCCGACTCCGGTGAGCAGGCCTGACATGCCGCTGCGTCCCGCCCTGGAGCACCTGGTCAAGGGGATCGTCGACCACCCGGACGACGTGCGCGTCCGCATGGTCGACTCCCGTCGGGGCAAGCGGCTGGAAGTCCGCGTGCACCCGGAGGATCTCGGCACGGTGATCGGGCGGTCCGGTCGGACCGCCAAGGCGCTGCGTCAGGTGATCGGCTCCATCGGAGGACGCGGGGTACGCGTCGACATCGTCGACTCGTACTGATGCTGCTCATCGTCGGCAGGATCGGCAAGCCGCACGGCATCCGCGGTGAGGTCACCGTGGAGGTGCGGACCGACGAGCCCGAGGCGCGGTTCGCCCCCGGCGCGGTGCTGAGCACCGAGCCGGGGGTGCCGCCCCGGGTGGAGACCCCCCGTCGGGGCGGGGCCGAGCCGGCCGCGACCGCCGACCCGGAGGTGGCGTACCTGGTCCCCGACGAGCTGACCATCGAGGCGGCCCGTTGGCACCAGGGGCGGATGCTGGTGGCCTTCGAGGGGGTCCTCGACCGGGAGACCGCCGAGGCGCTGCGCGGCACCCTACTCGGGGTGGACAGCGCCTCCGTCGCCCCACCGGAGGACCCGGAGGAGTTCCACGACCACCAGTTGGTCGGCCTGGCCGTGGTGACCCCGGCCGGTGAGCACCTCGGCGAGGTGGTCAAGATCGACCACGCGCCCGCCTCCGACCTGCTCGTCCTGCGCCGCCCGCAGGGGGGCAGCGCGCTCATCCCGTTCGTCAAGGCGATCGTCCCGGAGGTCGATCTCGCCGGCGGACGCGTCGTCGTCGACCCGCCGGCCGGTCTGCTCGACCTCTAGACCGGAAGCCACCCTCATGCGCGTCGACATCGTGTCGATCTTCCCGGACTACTTCGCCCCACTGGATCTGTCCCTGATCGGGCGGGCCCGGGAACAGGGCCTGCTCCGGTTGGCCGTGCACGACCTGCGGACCTGGACCCGCGACGTGCACCGCACGGTCGACGACACGCCCTACGGTGGCGGGCCGGGCATGGTGATGCGGCCGGAACCGTGGGGCGAGGCGCTTGACGCGTTGGCCCCCGACGAGTTGGCTCCGGACGGCCTGACCCTGCCCCGGCTGCTGGTGCCCTCCCCGGCCGGCGTGCCGTTCACCCAGGCGATGGCGCACGAGTTGGCCACCGAGTCGCACCTGCTCTTCGCCTGCGGCCGGTACGAGGGCATCGACCAGCGGGTGCTCGACCACGCCTCGACCCGGCTGCGGGTCACCGAGGTCTCACTCGGCGACTACGTGCTCTTCGGTGGCGAGGTGGCGGTGCTGGTGATCCTGGAGGCGGTCACCCGGCTGTTGCCCGGGGTGCTCGGCAACGCCGGTTCGCTGGACGACGAGTCGCACGCGCACGGCCTGCTGGAGGCCCCGATGTACACCAAGCCGGCGAGTTGGCGGGGGCACGAGGTGCCCGAGGTGCTCCGCTCGGGTGACCACGGCCGGATCGCCCGCTGGCGACGGGACGAGGCGTTGACCCGCACCGGCACCCGGCGACCGGACATGCTCGCCGCGTTGCCCCCGGAGATCCTGGACAAACGGGACTTGGCGACGCTGGAGCGGGGTGGGTTTCCGCTGCCCCCGGGGGATGTGGCAAAGTAGAGGGGTTGCCGCATCCGTCCGCGCCCGTGGGCGGCTGCGAGGATCCCCGGACAGGGTCGGCCCGCCGACCGGCACCGGGAATCAGAATCACCCATCCGCGCACCGACTGACGGTGCGCCGTGAGCATCACGAGGACGCAGCGATGAACATCCTGGACGCCCTTGACGCCCAGTCGAAGCGCACCGACCTCCCCGACTTCCGTGCCGGTGACACCGTCAAGGTGCACGCGCGGGTCGTCGAGGGCAACCGGTCCCGGGTCCAGATCTTCCAGGGCGTCGTCATCCGCCGCCAGGGTGACGGTCTGCGCGAGACCTTCTCGGTCCGCAAGGTCAGCTTCGGGGTGGGCGTGGAGCGGACCTACCCGCTCAACGGCCCGGGTATCGACCGGATCGAGATCGTGACCCGTGGCGACGTCCGCCGGGCCAAGCTCTACTACCTGCGCGAGCTGCGCGGCAAGAAGGCCAAGATCAAGGAGAAGCGGGAGAAGCAGCCCAGCTGACTTCCCGCTCGCCAGGCCGCCTGACCTGCGCGGATGTCGTATCGACCAGAGCGCACTACGCTGATCGGTACGGGCGCAGTCCGGCAGGTGGTGTCGCGACCCAGATCGTGGCACTCCGATCGTCCGCTGCCGCCCGTGGGGCCTCGACGAGGCTCCCGGGCGGTAGTGTCGTTTCTGCGGACCGGGGAGTGGCGTGGTGCAGGTGCTCGACTCGAACGGCACAGCCGACCCGTGGCGTCGGCGGAGCCGACCCACCCGTCGGCAGATGCCCCTCTGGCAGGAGCTGCCGCTCCTGCTGATCGTGGCCTTCTGTCTGGCGGTGCTGATCCGCACCTTCCTGCTCCAGGCCTTCTTCATCCCGTCCAGTTCGATGGAGGACACCCTCCTCATCGGCGACCGGGTGCTGGTCAACAAGGTCGTCTACGACGTACGTGACCCGCTGCGCGGTGAGGTGGTGGTGTTCCGGGGCACCGACAAGTGGGTCGCCCTGGAGAGTCCCGTGCCGCCGACCGGTGCCGTCGGCAAGATCGGGCGTACCCTCGGCGACCTGGTCGGCGTGGGCCGCCCCGGCGAGAAGGACTTCATCAAGCGGGTGATCGGGTTGCCCGGCGACCGGGTCAAGTGCTGCGACGACCAGGGTCGGGTGCTGGTCAACGGCATCCCGCTGGACGAGCCGTACGTGGTGCGTGACTCACCGCTGGACGTACCGCCGAACCCCAAGGAGTGCCGGTCCCGCCGGTTCGACGAGGTGGTCGTACCCCCTGGTCAGATCTTCGTGATGGGCGACCACCGGCTGGTCTCCCAGGACGCCCGCTGCCAGGGGCCGGTGCCGATCGACAACGTGATCGGCCGGGCGTTCATGGTGGTGTGGCCGTCGTCGCGGTGGGCGTCGCTGCCCGTGCCGGCCACCTTCGAACGGCTGTCGGACTCCGCTGCCGCGCCCAACGCCCCGGCACCGGTCCGGCCGACCCCCACCGGTGACGTGGTCCTGCTCCTGCCGGTCGCCGCGCTGCTCGCGGCCGTCGTGCGCTCCGGGCGACGGGTGTGGCCCCCCGGCCCCGGGCGGCCACCACGCCTGCGCCGGGAACGGCTGCGGCGCTCCGGGTGGCCGGGACGCCTCCGGCGTTCCGGGCGGCCCGGACGGCTCCGGCGACGTAGGCTCCACCCGTGATTGACGAGCAGACCGACAAGCCGCGCAGCTCCTTCTGGAAGGAGCTGCCCATTCTCCTGGGCGTCGCGATTCTGGTGGCGGTGCTGGTCCGCGCATTCGTGCTGCAGACCTTCTTCATCCCGTCGCCGTCCATGGAGAACACTCTCAAGATCGACGATCGGGTGCTGGTCAACAAGCTGGTCTACGACTTCCGCTCACCGCACCGGGGTGAGGTGGTGGTGTTCAAGGCGCCGACCGAGTGGAGTGGCAACCCCGACGGCGAGGACTTCATCAAGCGGGTGATCGGGGTCGGCGGCGACCACGTGGTCTGCTGCGACGCGCAGGACCGGCTGACGATCAACGGCAAGTCCCTCGACGAGCCCTACATCTACTCCGCCAACGGCCAGCAGGACAAGCCCGCCGACCAGGAGTTCGACATCACCGTCCCGGCGGGGCGGCTCTGGGTGATGGGTGACCACCGCTCGGCCTCCGGGGACTCCCTGGAGCACTGGCAGCAGTCCGGTCGCAACATCGACAGCGCCACCATCCCCGAGGGTGAGGTCGTGGGCCGGGCCTTCACCGTGTTCTGGCCGTTCGACCGGGCCACCTGGCTCACCGTGCCCAAGTCGTTCGACGGGATTCCCAACCCCTGACCGGTTCGCGACCACCCGGGCGTGGCCGAGCGTCGACACCGTCTGGCAGGCTGATGCGGTGACCGTCTTCCACCCCCGTCGTGCGGCCCGGGTGCTGCTCGTCGACGCGTCCGGCCGGGTGCTGCTCTTCCAGGGCATCGACCCGGCCCGCCCGGGTCACCGGTACTGGTTCACCCCCGGTGGTGGGCTCACCCCGGGGGAGTCCCCGGCGGCCGGGGCGGCCCGGGAGTTGGCCGAGGAGACCGGGCTGCGGCTGACCCCGGCCGAGCTGGGCGGGTCGGTCCGCTCCGAGACGGTGGAGTTTCCCTTCGACGGCGTGTGGTACCGCCAGGAACAGGAGTTCTTCGTGGTCCGGGTGCCCACCTGGGAGGTCGACACGGCCGGGTTCGACGAGATCGAACGGGCCAGCGTCACCGGACACCGCTGGTGGTCGGCGGCCGAGCTGGCCGACACCGCCGAGCGGTGCTACCCCGCCGACCTGGCCGCCCTGCTCACCCAGGTGCTGGCCGCCGCCCCGGCCCCGGAGGCGTCATGCTGACCCCGCCGCGCACGGTGGTGCGCCGCGACGGAGGGCTCTACGCGCTGGAACGGGCCCTGCAACGGCGCGGCTTCCGGCACGTCGCGGGCGCGGACGAGGCCGGCCGGGGCGCCTGCGCCGGCCCGCTGGTGGCCGCCGCCGCGGTGCTCCCCGAGGGACGACGCGGCGAGATCGAAGGGCTGGCCGACTCCAAACTGCTCACCCCGGCCAGCCGGGAGCGGGTCTACGCCGAGGTCGTCGCCCGTGCCCTGGCGTACGCGGTGGTGGTCATCCCGGCCGAGGAGGTCGACGCCCGGGGGCTGCACGTGTGCAACCTCGCCGCGATGCGCCGGGCCCTGGCCTCACTGACCACCCGACCGGAGTACGTGCTCACCGACGGCTTCGGGGTGGACGGGCTGGACGTGCCGGGGCTGGCGGTCTGGAAGGGTGACCGGGTGGCGGCCTGCGTGGCGGCGGCGAGCGTACTGGCCAAGGTCACCCGGGACCGGATCATGGTGGAGCTGGACGGACGCCACCCGGGTTACGGCTTCGCCGAGCACAAGGGGTACATCACGGCCGAGCACACCGAGGCGCTGCGCGAGCGTGGGCCCTGCGTGGAGCACCGGTTCTCGTACGTCAATGTGGCCGCCGTGTCGGGCCGGGAGAGTGCCCCGCCCCGGGCCCGTCGGCCGCTCGGCGCAGCCGCTCCCGAGCCGATGGAGCGCTCGGGCACGGCAGGGGGTACCGTCGGCGTGGCGTTGGGCGAGCAGCCTCGGCCTCCGGCACCGGTGGGGGAAGATGTGGTCATGGAAGGCGGAGTGCGATGAGCGCGGAAGATCTCGAAAAGTACGAGACCGAGATGGAGCTGCAGCTCTACCGGGAGTACCGCGACATTGTCCGTCAGTTCTCCTACGTGGTGGAGACGGAACGCCGCTTCTACCTGGCCAACCAGGTGGACCTGCACGTGCGCAACTCCGACGGCGAGGTCTACTTCGAGGTCGAGATGCACGACGCCTGGGTCTGGGACATGTACCGTCCGGCCCGCTTCGTCAAGAACGTCCGGGTGATGACGTTCAAGGACGTCAACGTCGAGGAGCTGGAGAAGCCCGACATCTCGCTGCCCGCCGACTCGGGTTTCGGTAGCTGACCCACCCCGCGTCGGCCCCCCACCCGCGACACCGGGCCCCCGCCGGGCCAGGGTTGTTCACCCCGCCGCCGACCTCACTTCTCGACGACGAGCACGTCGACCCGCTGGACCAGGTTGTTGGCGAAACCACCCCGGTTCCACGGCTGCTCCACCGGCTGGGTACGCCCCGACCCGTCGGTCGCCCGCGCGGCCAGCGCGTACCGGCCGGGCTGCGGCGTCCACTCGTACCGCCAGCGCCGCCAGGACCACTCGCCACCGCCGGGCGGGTCCAGGACGGCCGGCGTCCAGGTCACCCCGCCGTCCGTGGTCACCTCCACCCCGACCACCGGGCCGTGCCCCGACCAGGCGCGTCCGTCCACCGTGCACGTTCCCGGACGCAGCACCCTGCTGCGGGACATGAAGTCGGGGAAGCCCGGCGGCCGGACCAGCGCCCGGGGCTCGATCCGGGTCACCGGCACACCCGGATCGTCGGCGTCGCGCCGCAGCCGGTAGGCCACCGCGTTCTGGTAGCCGTCGAACTCCCCGGTCAGCACGTTGATCGACCGGAGCCACTTGACGTGCGCCATGCCGTACCAGCCGGGGACGATCAGCCGCAGCGGTGCGCCGTGCTGGGGCAGCAGCGGAGCGCCGTTCATCTCGTACGCCAGCAGCACCTCGTCGCGCAGCGCGTCGGCGACCGGCAGGGCCCGCTGGTAGTCCTGCTCCACCCCGCGTTCCACACCGTGGTCGGCGCCGGTGAACACCACGTCCACCGCGTCGGGCGCGATCCCGGCCTCACGCAGCAACGGCGCCAACGGGGTGCCAGTCCACTCGGCGTTGCCCACCGCCTCCACCAACCACGGCTGGCTGACCGGGCGGGGGTGCAGCAGCGCCCGCCCGTTCCCGGCGCACTCCAGCGTGACCCGGCGGGTCACCCGGGGGCGTTCGCGCAGCTCGGTCAGCCCGAGCCGGAGCGGCTGACGTACCGCGCCGTCCACGGTCAGCGTGTGGGTCACCGCGTCGAGGTCGGGGATGTCGTAGTGGATGAGCAGGTAGTGCAGGCCGGCCGGGGTGACGTCGTAACGCAACGCTTCGAGCGGGATGCCGTGGTTGCGGGCGGCCAGTTGCAGCTCCTCCGCGCTGATCGCCTCGTCCGGCCCGGCGACCCGCGACGGTCGGCTCACCTCGTCGATGGTGGTCATCGGTGGCCTCCCGGTCTGCGCCCGCCTGCGATGCCGCCAGCCTAGCCCCGCTGCGGGGCCGACACCGCCGGACCACGGCCGTCCCCCTGCGCTCTCCCGGCCGCCGCCGGCACGCCGGCATAGCAGATCGACAGGCCGGGTGGGCGTTTTCCACAGCCGGTCCCGTCATCCACAGCGGACAGCCGGTCCGTGGCGTCGGTCCGCCGGCCCCGACATGCTGCGGTGATGCGCACAGCACTGCGGCAGGTGGCGGCCCTCGGGGCCGCCGTGCTCATGTTCGGCCCCCACTGGGTTCCCGGGCGGTCCACCCCACCCCCGTCCACCCCACTCCCGTCCGCCCCGGTCCGGGCCGGGCCGGACCCGGTGTTCCGGTGGCCACTCGACGGGCCACCCCGGCCGGTGCGCCGGTTCGACCCGCCTCCGCTGCCCTGGCTGGCGGGTCACCGGGGCGTGGACCTCGCCGCCGTACCCGGGGCCGCCGTCCGGGCCGCCGCAGCCGGCACCGTGCTGTTCGCCGGCATGGTCGCCGGCCGCCCGGTGGTCACCGTCGGCCACTCCGGAGGGCTGCGGACCACCTACGAACCGGTCCGACCCGAGGTGCTCCCCGGCGACGTCGTGGCGGGCGGCGCACCACTGGGTGTGCTGCTGGGCGGGCATCCGGGCTGCCCCGTGGCGGGGGTGTCCACCCCGACCGGCGGGTGCCTGCACTGGGGGGTCCGGCGGGGCCAGGAATACCTCGACCCGCTGGCCCTGCTGGGGCTCGGCCCGGTCCGGCTGCTCCCGGTGGCGGCACCCGCCGAGGTGGGTCTCCTCCGGGTCGACGGGCCCGGCGACTCCGCCGACCGGTTCACCCGGGATGCCGCCCCCGGCGCTGACCATCTGCTGGTCCGGCGCGGCGGCCCCCTGCTGGTCCGGATTGGCGCTCGCGACACCGGTCAGCGGTGGGACCAGGGGCCGGACGGGATCGCCCGGCGGGACGAACGGCCACCCTGCCGGTGCGGTCAGCGCCCGGCAGGAGCCCTGTCACCCCTGGGCCAGCAACGCCGGCAGCCGGGAGGCCAACCGCTCGTACTCGTCGGTGGTGTTGTAGACCTGACCGCAGAGCCGGAGCCACCCCCGCCCGTTCCAGGCCATCACCGACACCTCGGCGGCGAGCCGGTCGGCGATCCGGGCCCGCAACGCACCGGCGGCCTCCAACGTGCCGGCGACGCCCGGTGGCAACGGCACGATCCGCATCGCCACCCCCGGCCCGCCCGGGTCGGGCAGGTCGGTCGGCGGCACCCCGAGCGCGTCGGCGACCACCCGCTGCCCGTACGCCGCCAGTGCCGCGTTGTGCGTGCGGACCCGCTCCAGCCCGAGGGTACGCAAGGTGTAGAGCCCGGCCGGGGCGCTCAGCCAACCCGTGTAGTCAAGTGTGGCCTGCCACTCGACGTTGCCCGGGAAGCCGCTCGCCTGCTGCCAGGACACCACCAGCGGCTCGATCCGGTCCCGCCACCGTGGGGCGACCACCAGGACTGCCGTGCCACGGGGCGCGAACCCCCACTTGTGCAGGTTGCCCACCCAGAAGTCGGCCCCGATCGCGTCGACCTGGACGGGCAGCATCCCGGGCACGTGCGCGGCGTCCACCAGCACGGCGACGCCGTGTTCCCGGGCCACGGCCACCAGCGCGGCGACCGGCAGCAACCGGGCGGTGGCCGAGGTGAGCTGGTCGACCAGCAGCAACCGGGTCCGTCCCGGGCGCAGCCCGGCCCGCACGATCTCCACGAGCTGCGCGTCGCTGGCCGACAGGGGCAGGTGCAGGCTACGGGCGGTCGCACCCGTCCGGCGGCATTCCCGGGCAACGGAGAGGTGCACCGCGCCGTACCCGTGGTCGGTGCTGAGTACCTCGTCGTCGTGGCGCAGACCGAGTGACTGGAGGGCGACGGCCACCCCCGTGGTGGTGTTGCCGACCAGGGCGGTGCCCTCCGGATCGGCACCGAGGAAAGCGGCCAGGTGCCGCCGGGTGTGGGCGAGCCGGTCGGTCAGTGACTGGCCGAAGAAGCGCTGCGGGTTGGCTTCCATCTCGTCGCGCAACCGCTGCTGGGTGCGCTGCACCCCGACGGGCACCGCGCCGAACGCCCCGTGGTTGAGATAACTGACCGAGGGGTCGAGGGTGAAGAGCAGTCGGGCCCCGGGAATCGACTCGGGCGGCGGCGGGACGCTCATCCGGTGATCGTAGCCCGCACGCCGGGGCCCGCAGGACCGATCGTCGCCGGCCACTGTGGTCCGACGCCCCCTCGCTGCGGCGGTCTGTCCTGCGGGCCGGCCGGTTACCCGGCGGCGGTCTACGCCTATCTGACGCGCCGGGGCTGGCGGGACTGGCCGGGCCGGAGCTGGTCGGCTGGCAGGTCAGGCCCGGGGGTGGGCCTGGCGGTAGGCGGCACGCAACCGCTCCATCGACACGTGGGTGTAGATCTGGGTGCTCGCCAGGGACGAGTGCCCCAGCAGCTCCTGCACCGCCCGCAGGTCCGCGCCGCCGTCGAGCAGATGGGTTGCCGCCGAGTGGCGCAGCCCGTGCGGGCTGGTCGGAGGCAGCCCGGCGGCCCGGGCGTAACCGGCGACGATCCGTCGGGCCATCGTCGGGTGCAGCCGGCCGCCCCGGGCACCGAGGAACAGTGCCCGGTCGGATTCCGGTCCGGCCAGTGCGGGCCGGCCGACCGCCAGCCACCTGTCGACGGCCCGCTGCGCCGGCAGCCCGTACGGGACCGTGCGCTCCCGGTTACCCTTGCCGAGGACCCGGACCACCCGACGGGGGTGGTCGACGTCCGTGCTGTCCAACCCGCACACCTCGCTGATCCGCGCCCCGGTCGCGTAGAGCAGCTCGAGCAACGCCCGGTCACGCAACAGCACCGGATCGTCCGCCGTGGCCGCCCCCGGCGCACCGGCACCGCCCGGTGCGGCAGGCCCGCCGTCGCCCGGGGCTTCGACGAGGGTGGCGGCCTGGTCGGCGCGGAGCACGACAGGCAGCTCCCGACGGGCCTTCGGAGTGGCCAGCGGCGCGGCCACGTCCGTGGCCAGCAGGCCGGACCGGTGCGCCCACGCGCTGAAGGTACGCACCGCAGCGGCCCGCCGGGCCGACGAGCTGCGCGCCGCGCCTGTCGTCCGCTGCTTCGCCAGCCAGCTTCGCAACACGCTCAGGTCGAGGTCGGCTGGCTCGGCACAGCCCATCCGGACGGCATGGTCGAGCAGCGAGACCAGGTCGGCCACGTACGCCCGGACGGTGTGCGCGGACCGGTTGCGCACCTGGGCGAGGTGGGCGGCGAACTCGTCCACCGCGTCCCGCATCGCCGGCGGCAGTGCCTGGTGGGTGACCCGGGTGCCCGCACCGCGTCGACTCATCGACCCGCCTCCGTCAAGGTCGACCGGTGACGGCACCCGCAGGGCGGCGGTGACCGACGGGGGAGCGAGCGGTCGTCCGGGGCCACCCGCCCAGCTTACGGACGCAGGCGGGTAGGGCGACGGGTCAGGCGAACGTGTTGGCCACGGCGACCCGGGCCGGATCCGGGTCGGCCCAGCTCCAGTTGGGGTGGGCGCGGTTGGTGAGCAGCACCAGCACCCGGCGTCGGTCGGGTTGGACCAGGAACGAGGTGCCGGTGAACCCGGTGTGCCCGAAGGTGGTGGGCCGGGCGAGCTTGCCCATGAACCAGGGCTGGTTGAGCACCACGCCCAGGCCGTGGTCGGAGGTGCGGCCCGGTCGGTCCGGGTCGACGGCGGGTAGCCCGGTGTTGGCGTTGCGCAGCATCCGGGCGACGGTGCTCTCGGCGAGGATCCGCTTCCCGCCGTAGCTGCCGCCGTCGAGCAGCAACTGCCCGATGACCGCCACCTCCTCGGCGGGGGCGAAGATGCCGGCGTGGCCGGCGATGCCGCCGAGGTGGTTGGCGACATCGTCGTGCACCACCCCCCGTAGCAGCCCCCGGGAGGAACGGGCGTCGGTGGCGACCAGCCGGTTGGCCCGGTCGGTCGTGCCGAGCCAGGTGTTGGGGTTGAACCCGGTGTAGCGCAGCCCCAACGGCGTGGTCAGGTGGGCCTTCAGGGCCCGGTCGAGGCTGAGCCCGGTGACCTTCTCGACGATCTTCCCGGCCACCATCAGGCCGACGCTGGAATAGCGGAACACGGTGCCCGGGGTGGCGCCGCTGACCAGCGGCGTGGTCAGCACCGCGCGCCACCGCTCGGCCATCGTCGCGTAACCGGTCACCTTGGCCCCGACTGGCAGACCGCTGGTGTGGGCCAGCAGCATCGCCACGGTGACGGTGGACTTGCCGGCGCCGGTGAACTCGGGCAGGTAGCGCACCACCGGCGCGTCCAGGTCGATCCGGCCGCTGTCGACCTGTTGCAGGGTGAGGATCGCGGTGTAGACCTTGGTGAGCGAGGCCAGGTCGAAGATCGAGTCGGGACGCATGGCGACCCGCTTCGCCGCCGGCAGCAGCACCGGGCCGGCGTCGTAGCGCAGCGCCTCACCGACCGCCAGGTGGTCGGTCGGCTCACCGTCGGTCACCGCCAGCACCACCGCCCCGGCGTACGTCGGGTGCTTCGGGTTCTCGGTGGTCGGCTGGAGGTAGCGCTGGAGCGCCACGGTGAGGGTGCGCGGCTTGCTGGCCGGGACCGGGGTGGTGCCCCGGGCGGCCGCCCGGGGCTGGCGGGCCGCCGCAGCACCCTGGCCGCCCTGCGCACCGTCGACCGGCGCGGCGGTGGCCCAGGAGCCGGCCAGCGCGGTGGGCGGGTTCTTGGCACAGCCGACCAACCCGAGGGCGGCGGCGAACCCGAGACCGAGCACGGAACGACGGGGAATCGACACGGCAGCGATCATCGCATTCGTACCGACCTCGGGCCAGCGCGATCGACGGCCGGCGTCGTCCCGGGTGGACCGGCCCGCTCGTGGGGAGACCCCTGTCGGTCAGGACGTCGTCGCCAGAGATCCGTATGTCTCGACCGCTCACCGTCGGACCAGGGCGTAGCCGTCGTCGTGCCGGCTCACCAGGCCCAGCTCCGTCAGCAGGGCGAGCTTGCGCAACGCCGTGCGGATCGGCACGCCGGCCCGGGCGGCGAGCGCGTCCGCGCCGATCGTGCCGCGTCGGGGCATCGACTCGCGCAGCATGGCGGCCTCGTCGTCGAGGACGTCCGTGGGACGGTCCGCACCTCGGGCGGGTGGTGCCAGGTCCGCCCCGATCCGGCCCACCTCCTCCAGCACGTGCGCCAGCCCGGTCACGAGTCGGGTGCGTTCGTACTCACGGAGCAGTTCGTGCGCGCCCACCGACAGCGCCGAGGTGACCGGGCCGGGCACCACCATCGCCGGTCGTCGCAGGGCGATCGCGCGGTGCATGGTCTGGGCCGCGCCGCTGCGGGCCGCCGCCTCCACCAGCACACTGCCCCGGGTGCCGGCGGCGATCACCCGGTTACGGATCAGGAATCGGGGACGCAGCGGCTCCGCACCGGGCAGCCACTCGCTGATCAGCAACCCGGTCTCGGCGATCCGGTCGAACAGCGCGGAGTTGCCCATCGGATAGGGGCGGTCCACCCCGCACGCCAGCACCGCCACCGTCACCCCACCGGCGTTCAACGCGCCCCGGTGGGCGGCGGCGTCGATGCCGAACGCGCCACCGGAGACCACCGTCCACTCCCGGTCGGCCAGGCCGTACCCGAGTTCCGTGGCGACGTGTACGCCGTACCCGGTGGCGGCCCGTGCGCCGACCACCGCCACCGAGCGGTCCAGCACCTGGGCCAACGGCCACCCGCCGCGTACCCAGATGCAGAGCGGTGGGGCGGTCTCCCGGTCGACCTTCCGGCTCGCCCCGGGCAGCACCAGCCCTTCCAGATCGCCCAGTTGGGTGGGCCACTCGTCGTCGTGCGGGGAGATGATCCGCGCACCGAGCCGGTCGGTGAGCGCCACCGCCTCGGCGGCCACCGCCCGGGGGTCACCCGCGTGCAACCGGGCCGCCACCGCCACCCGCAACGTCTCGTCGGGTGCCCCACCGTCGAGCAGGAGGTCCAGCGTGGCGACCGGACCGAGCCGGCCCACCAGCCGGTGCACCAACCGGGTGCCCGGCTCGGTCAGCCAGGTCAGTGCCACCCGGGCGTGCAGATCCTCGGTGCTGTTCACACTTCCTCCCCCGTTCTCAGGCCGGTGGCCTCCCGGACGTCCTCAAGATCGGGCCGTGGCCGGCCGTCAAGATCGGCGATCGTCCAGGCGAGCCGGATGATGCGATCGAAGCCCCGGGCCGAGAGCGAGCCCCGGTCGAGCCGCCCCCGTAGTTCGGCGGTGGCCTGGGCGGCGAGCCGCCACGGTGGTCGGCGCAGCAGCGGGCCCGGCACCTCCGCGTTGAGCCGGTGCCCGACCGGGGCCCACCGTTCGGCGGCAGCCGCGCGCGCCACCGCCACCCGGGCGGCGACCACCGCCGACGGTTCGCCGTCCGGGTCGACGCCCATCAGTTCGGCCGCCCGTACCGGCAGCACCCTGACCTGTACGTCGATCCGGTCGAGCAGGGGACCGGAGAGCCGGCCGAGGTAGCGCCGTCGCACCAGCGGACTGCACTCGCAGAGCGAGTCGCCACCGGGCTTCGCGCAGGGGCAGGGATTGGCCGCCATGATCAACTGAACCCGGGCCGGGTAACGGGTGCTGCCCCGGGCCCGGGTGAGATGGACCTGCCCACTTTCCAACGGTTGGCGCAGCGCCTCCAGGGCTCCTTTGCTGAACTCGGCTGCCTCGTCGAGAAAGAGCACCCCCCGGTGGGCCAGCGACACCGCGCCCGGCCGGGCCAGCCCCGAGCCGCCGCCGACCAGCGACGGCACGGTCGCCGAGTGGTGGGGTGCCTGGAAGGGCGGCCGACGCAGCAACCGGCCGTCCGGTGGCAGCGTGCCGGCGATCGAGTGCAGTGCGGTGACCTCCAACGCGGCCTCGTCGTCGAGCTCCGGCAGGATCGACGGCAGCCGCTCGGCGAGCATCGTCTTGCCGGCGCCGGGCGGCCCCAGCAGACAGAGGTGGTGCCCGCCGGCCGCCGCCACCTCCAACGCCCGCCGGCCCAGCCCCTGCCCGGCGACGTCGGCGAGATCCGGCCCGGACGGCGTCCCGGCGGGAGCAGCCGGCGGCGGCTCCAGCAGGGGAGCGCCGTCCCGGACGAAGGCGACGAGCCGGTGCAGGGTGTCGACGGCGCGCACCTTCACCCCCGGGATCACCGCCGCCTCCGCCGCGTTTCCCACCGGCACGACCACCCGGCCCAGCCCGGCGCGTACCGCCGCGGTGACCATCGGCAGCACGCCGCGGACCGGGCGGACGGTGCCGTCGAGCCCCAACTCGCCCAGGACCACCACCCCCTCCATCGGCAGCAGCGGCAGCTCACCGGCGGCACCGAGCAGGGCGACCGCGATGGCCAGGTCGAACGCCGAGCCGTACTTGGGGAGCGTGGCGGGAAGCAGGTTGAGGGTGATCCGGCGGTTGGGCCAGCGCTGGCCGGAGTTGACCACGGCGGCGCGGACCCGGTCCCGGGCCTCGTGCAGGGCGGTGTCCGGCAGCCCCGAGATGACCACGGCCGGTAGCCCGGGGGAGAGGTCCGCCTCCACCTCGACCAGGTGGCCGGTGACCCCCACCAGGCCGACCGCGTGCACCTTGGCGTAGCTCACCGTGCCACCCCTGCCCCCGGCCGCCCGGCGTGGTGCCGGATGACCCGACGGGCGCGGTGACGGGCCAGGGCCGGCCGGGCGCGGTGACGGGCCAGGGCTGGCCGGGCGCGGTGGCCAGTCGGGGCCGGCCGGGCGCGGTGACGGGCCAGGGCCGGCCGGGCGCGGTGGCGGGTCGGGATCATCAGAAGGCCCCCTTGAGGTGCTCGACCTGCGCCGGACCGGCCGGCGGCAACCGGACCGACAGGACGTCGAAACGCACCTCGTCGGTGGTCGTCCCGGTCTCGGCCAGCCAGCGGGCGGCGAGCCCCCGCAGCCGTCGGGCCTTGGCCGGGACGACCGCCTCGGCGGGGCTGCCGTAGGCGTCGCCGCGTCGGGTCTTCACCTCGCAGAAGGCGAGGACCGGGCCGTCCCACGCGATGACGTCGATCTCACCTTCACGGCAGCGCCAGTTACGGGCCACCGGGCGCAGCCCGGCCCCGATCAGATGCCGTACGGCGCACCTCTCGCCGTACGCGCCGATCGCCTGGTTCCGCTTCGTCATGCCCGTCAGGCTGCGGGTGGGGCGGGGGTGGGCGCGACATCCGAGGCCGCACCTGTGGACAACTCGACGCCCTGTGGACGAGCGGACGATCAAGGCCCAGACCTGCTATGTGATCTGCTGATGCCCTGCTCCCGGGGGTGGCCGGCGATCGTCCGTCGACCCGTCCGATCGGTCCCGTCTGCCGGTACGACCTGCGAATGGCGCCGGGCGGGTCGGTCGCATACGGTGCCGGACGTGGACGCACGACGGAGCTACCCCGAAGATCAGGAGTCACGCTGGTACCCGGCCGGCCGGGAACGCGCGTACGACGACTCCGACTGGCGGACGGCGAGCGGGGTGCGCCGGCGCGACGACGAGGCCCGCACCCCCGACCAACGAGCTGCCGAGGAAGGCCGGCACGGGGACGCCAGCCGTTTCGACTCGGGACGCCTCGACACGGCTGATCCCTTGGGTGCCGCCGGGGGTGAGAGCACCGGATACCGGCCGACCCGGTCCCGCCGGGACGACCCGGATGTCTCCGGCGAACTGCCCGGTGACCGGGTGGGTCGACGCGCCGCCCGCGAGGCCGCAGTCAGTGGCGTCGGCCCGCTCGGGGACACCGGTGCGGGCCCGATCGGCGGCATCCCGGTGCGGGGCGTGGGCGACACCGGCACCGGCCGCCTGTCCGACACCGGTATCGGCCGGGGCGTTGGCGACACCGGTACCGGCCGGCTGTCCGACACCGGTACCGGCCGCTTGTCCGACACCGGCATCGGCCGGCGTGTCGGCGATACCGGTACGGGCCGGTTGGGTGGTACCGGGGGTGGTCGGCTCGGCAGCGGTGACAGTGGCACCGGCCGGTTCACCGCCGATTCCGGCCTGTTGGGGGTCAGCGGGGTCGGCCCGGTGGCGGGGACCGATCCGGTCCGGCCGGCGGCGCTGGGCAACTACCCGATCGTCGAACCCACCCGACCGGCGGAGCCCTCCCCCCTGGAGGTGCCGACCGGCCCGATGGCGCCGGTCACGCCGCGGGTGGACGACCTGGCCAGCCCGGACGGGGCGTACCGCACGGGTGGCCCGACCTCGGAGGGCGTGTACCGCACCCGGCGGCCGGCCCTGGCGGTGCTGCTGGGGTTGTCGGCCCTGGTCTTCGAGGTTCCCGCGCTGCGGGTGCTGCTGCACGGACTCACCGGTGACCCGGTCTCGGCGTCGCACGTCGTCGTGGGCATCTTCCTGGTGATCGGGTTGCCGGTCTTCGCCGGCGGCCTGTACGGGCTGCGCACCGGTGGCCTGGCGATGACCGACGGGGCCCGGGGCTGGCTGCGCCCGCCGACCGCCTACCTCACCGTCGGGCTGGTCCTCTTCCTCGCCGCTGCCCTCGCCGCCCGCTGAACCGCCCCCGGACCGTCCCTGAACCACCCCCCTGAACCGCGCCCCCCGGACCGCCCGTCGAACGGCGGTCTGCGGAGAACCGTCACCCTCGCCGACCCGCTGGACCCCCGTCGCCTGCCGACACCTCGGCACCCGCCCGATCCAACCCGGGACCCGGGAGCTGAGCCCCGAGACCCGAGACCGGGAGCTGGGACCCGAGAGCCGGGAGCCGGGAGCCGGGAGCCGGGAGCGGGAACCGGATGCGCGGCTGGATGGTGGGGCGGGGGTCGGGTGGCAGGGCGGGGGCGTACACTGGCCTCTTGGCGACCGCCTCGGCGGTCGACCTCGCGTGCCCTCTCCACGTCTCGTCGTGGGGCGACGGCCTCCCTGGTCCCGATCTCCTTCGGGCCCACCATGGGCCGGCGACCAGGCACCAGGACGCCCGGCCACCGGCCGGGCGTGACAACCAGGGATCTTGAGGAGTACCCCACCATGGCCGTCGTGACCATGCGTCAGCTGCTGGAGAGCGGTGTCCACTTCGGGCACCAGACCCGGCGCTGGAACCCGAAGATGAAGCGCTTCATCATGACCGAGCGCAACGGCATCTACATCATCGACCTGCGCCAGACCCTCGACTACATCGAGAAGGCGTACGACTTCGTGCGCAACACGGTGGCCGAGGGCGGCAGCATCCTGTTCGTCGGCACCAAGAAGCAGGCTCAGGAGGCCATCTCCGAGCAGGCCACCCGGGTCGGCCAGCCGTACGTCAACCACCGCTGGCTCGGTGGCATGCTGACCAACTTCCAGACGGTGTACAAGCGGCTCCAGCGGATGAAGGAGCTGGAGGCGCTCGGTGACCTGACCGGCACCGCCGCCGGCTACACCAAGAAGGAGACCCTGCAGCTGTTCCGCGAGAAGACCAAGCTCACCAAGACCCTTGGTGGCCTGCGGGACATGCAGAAGCTCCCGGCCGCGGTCTGGATCGTCGACACCAAGAAGGAGCACATCGCCGTCGACGAGGCCCGCAAGCTGGGCATCCCGGTGATCGCGGTGCTGGACACCAACTGCGACCCGGACGAGGTCGACTTCCCGATCCCGGGCAACGACGACGCGATCCGCTCCGCCGAGCTGCTGACCCGGGTGGTGGCCGCCGCCGTCGCCGACGGTCTGATCGCCCGGTCCGGCCGTCGTCGTGGTGGCGACGAGAAGCCGGAGGCGGGTCAGGTCGGCAGCGACGAGCCGCTGACCGAGTGGGAGCGTGAGCTGCTGGAGCCGAAGAAGGCCGACGAGCAGCCCGCCGCCGACGAGCAGCCGGCCGCCGAGCCTGCCGCCGCCGAGCAGCCCGCCGCCGAGCAGAAGCCGGCCGAGCAGCCGGCGGCCGCCAACGCCGAGTGACCCGTACCGCCGGGCGCATCCGGCCTGTTCCGGGTAGCCGGCATCCCAGACCACCCACCGCAGACTCAACACCCGAAGAGAGAGTCATGTCCAACTTCACCGCCGCGGACGTCAAGAAGCTCCGCGACCTCACCGGCGCCGGCATGATGGACTGCAAGAAGGCGCTCACCGAGGCTGAGGGCGACTTCGACAAGGCCGTCGAGATCCTGCGCGTCAAGGGCGCCAAGGACGTCGGCAAGCGGGCCGGCCGGACCGCCGCCAACGGCCTCGTCGCGCACTCCGGCAAGGCGCTGCTGGAGCTCAACTGCGAGACCGACTTCGTGGCCAAGACCGACGCGTTCGTCGCGCTGGCCCAGCAGTTGGTCGAGCACGGTGAGCGCAGCGGCGTCGGCACCGCCGAGGAGCTGCTCGCCACCGAGCTGGACGGCAAGACCGTCGCCGACCTGATCCAGGAGCAGTCCGCCAAGATCGGCGAAAAGCTGGTGCTCAACCGCTTCGCCAAGCTCGACGGCACCGTCGCGGTCTATCTGCACCGCAAGAGCCAGGACCTGCCGCCGGCCGTCGGTGTGCTGGTGGAGTACAGCGGCAAGACCGACGAGGCCGGCGACGCCGACGCCCGGGGCACCGCCATGCAGATCGCCGCGATGCGGCCGAAGTACGTCACCCGTGACGAGGTGCCGGCCGAGGTCGTCGAGTCCGAGCGGCGCATCGCCGAGCAGACCGCCCGCGAGGAGAACAAGCCCGAAGCGGCCCTGCCGAAGATCGTCGAGGGTCGGGTGAACGCCTTCTTCAAGGACTACGTCCTGATCGAGCAGGCGTCGGTCTCCGACAACAAGAAGACCGTCAAGCAGGTGCTGGCCGAGGCCGGCATCGAGGTGACCCGCTTCGTCCGGTTCGAGGTCGGCCAGGCCTGAGCCGCCACCGTCCGGGCGCGCGTGCCGCACCCGGACGGGCACGCAACGCCGACGAGGAGGCCGCAGGTGTACGCGACAGGCACCGCGGCCTCCTCGTCGCATAGGGTCGGCAACGGGCAGGTACGCGGTGACGCGGCGCGGTCGACGCGCACGCGGGAGGGGCGGGGCGGATGACACAGGTTGTGAACGACCGGAGCCTGGAGGCGGACGACCCGACGGCGCCGCCGGCCGGCCGAGCCCGCCGGGTGGTGCTGAAGCTCTCGGGTGAGGTCTTCGGCGGTGGGGCGATCGGTGTCGACCCGGACGTCGTGCAGGCCATCGCCCGGCAGATCGCCACCGTGGTCCGCCGTGGTGTGCAGGTCTCCGTGGTGGTCGGCGGCGGCAACTTCTTCCGTGGGGCGGAGTTGCAGAAGCGCGGCATGGACCGGGCCCGCGCCGACTACATGGGCATGCTGGGCACGGTGATGAACTGCCTGGCGTTGCAGGACTTCCTGGAGAAGGAGGGCATCGAGACGCGGGTGCAGAGCGCGATCACGATGGCCCAGGTCGCCGAGCCGTACATTCCGCTGCGGGCGATCCGGCACCTGGAGAAGGGACGCGTGGTGATCTTCGGTGCGGGTGCCGGGATGCCGTACTTCTCCACCGACACGGTGGCCGCCCAGCGGGCGCTGGAGATCCGCGCCGACGTGGTGCTGATGAGCAAGAACGGCGTGGACGGCGTCTACAGCGCCGACCCGCGGATCGACCCGGCCGCCAGCAAGTTCGACTCGATCACCTTTTCCGAGGTGTTGCAACGCAACCTGCGGGTGGCCGACGCGGCGGCGTTCAGCCTCTGCATGGAGAACGGGCTGCCGATGCTGGTCTTCGGCGCCCAGGGCGAGGACACGATCATCCGGGCCGTCGGCGGCGACACGATCGGTACGCTGATCACCGCCTGACCGGTCCCGGCGACCAGAGCGGTCCTCCGCACCAGAGCAGCAGCTTCAGCCCACGACGAGCAACAGAAGGAGGCGAGGAGACCGGTGATCGACGACACCCTCCTCGAGGCCGAGGAGAAGATGGAGCGTGCGGTCGAGCACGCCAAGGAGGAGTTCGGCGCCATCCGTACCGGTCGCGCCAACGCCGCCATGTTCTCCAAGGTCATCATCGACTACTACGGTACGCCGACCCCGCTGCCCCAGATGGCGTCCATCGGGGTGCCGGAGCCGCGCATGGCCATCATCAAGCCGTACGACAACTCGCAGATCAACGCCATGGAGAAGGCGATCCGCGACTCCGACCTGGGGTTGAACCCGAACAACGAGGGCAACCAGCTGCGCATCCTGCTCCCGCAGATGACCGAGGAACGTCGCCGCGAGATGATCAAGGTGGCTCGGCACAAGGGCGAGGAGGCCAAGGTGGCGGTCCGCAACGTCCGCCGCAAGGGCAAGGAAGAGCTGGACCGCCTGGTCAAGGACGGTGAGGTCGGCGAGGACGACGGCCGCCGCGCCGAGAAGGAACTCGACGACATGACTCAGCGTTACGTCGCCATGGTCGACGAGCTGGTCAAGCACAAGGAGTCGGAGTTGCTCGAAGTCTGAGCCCGGCCCACGGCACCGGCGCGTCACCGCTCTGCGGAGGCAGCGCCGGTGCCGTCGTCGTCCGTCGGCCGGACCGCCGTGCCGACGTCCACCGTGCCCGGCTGGCCGGTGCAGTAGGCTCGGCAGGATTCCTGGCCACCGGGCGGTGAACGGCGGGGATCGATCGGTCGTCGGGCCGGTCAACCGGAAGTAGTCACGCGGGTAGGGGATGGTTGTGGTCTTGCGTCATGTGGTGGCACTCGCACCCTCGTCCGGTGCGTGATGTCCCCCCTCGACCCCTACAGCGGCACCGAGCCCCGTGGCTGGGAGCGGTCCGACCGTCCCCCGGCCCTGCCCTGGCCGGAACGGGAGGTCGAACCGTGGTCGCCCCGGCAGTCCGGCCCCGGATTGTCGGCCGGGCCGCAGGCCCCGCTCCGGCCACCGGTGCGTGGCCACGACGAGCCGAACGGCGGGCCGTACGACGAACCGGTCGGTGACCTCTTCGGTGCCGATCACCCGGGCGGGCCGCTCGCCGACGACGCCTCGACCGCGCAGTTCGCCGCGGTGCGCGACGACGACGCCCCGACCGCGCACCTGACGCCGGTGCGCGACGGCGACCTGCCGACCCCCCAGTTCGTCCCGGTCGGTGACGACGGCGGCACCGGGTCGCGCTTGCCGTCGCCCGATGCCGAGGCGGATCCGGAGCCACCGGCCGGTCGACGGTTCCGGGGCCGGCGGCGGGCCAGTGCCGACCGGCCGGCCACCCCACTGCCGGCGACCGGGCGGGCCGGCCGTAACCTGCCGGCCGCCATCGGTGTCGGGCTGGGGCTCGGCGCGTTGGTCCTGGTGCCGCTCTTCTTCTTCCTGCCCGGCTTTCTGGCCGTGCTGGCCGGCGCGATCGGGGTGGGCATCTGGGAGATGACCCGCGCGGTCCGGCGCAGCGGCGCCCACCCGCCGCTGGTGCCGCTGCTCGCCGGTGGCGTGCTCACCATCGGGTTGGCCTGGTTCGCCGGGCCGGACGCGCTGAGCCTGGGGCTGCTGGTCACCGTGCTGGGCGCGATGGTCTGGCGGCTGGGTGACGGCCCGGCCGGCTTCCAACGGGACATCACCGCGGCCACCCTGATCGCGGTCTACGTGCCGTTCCTGGGTGGTTTCGCGGCGATGCTCGCGGCGGCTCCGGGCGACGGCCACCTGCGGGTGCTGGTCACCGTGGTCGGCGTGGTGCTCTCCGACACCGGCGGGTACGCCGCCGGGGTGTCCTTCGGTAGGCACCCGATGGCACCCAGGATCAGCCCGAAGAAATCCTGGGAGGGGTTCGCCGGCTCGGTCGCCGCCGCAGCGCTCGGCAGTGCCCTGCTGATCTGGCTGCTCTTCGACGTGGCGCCCTGGTGGGGTGCGGTGTTCGGGATGGCGGTCTCCGGCGCGGCGGTGCTGGGCGACCTCGCCGAGTCGATGATCAAACGGGACCTCGGCGTGAAGGACATGAGCACCCTGCTGCCGGGGCACGGTGGCCTGATGGACCGGTTGGACTCGATCCTGTTCGCCGTACCCACCGCCTACCTGCTGCTGGCGATCCTCGTGCCGGTGGTGGGCTGAGGGATGAATCACGCCGCGCCACCCGGGTGGTCCCCCTGGTGGGGGCCGATTCGGCACCTCCGGACGGGTGGGTCCGGCGACCGGCGTGACAGACTGGACCAGCCATGACGAGCCTGCCTGTGATCCCCGTTGACCCGGACGCCCCCGGCCGCCGCCCGGCGATGCCACCCCGACACCTCGCCGACCTGGACCTGCCGGGCCGGCGGGCGCTCGTCACCGAGCTGGGTGAACCAGCCTTCCGTGCCCAGCAGGTCTCCCACCACTACTTCGGGCGACTGGTGCGCGACCCGGCCGAGATGACCGACCTGCCGGCGGCCACCCGGGACCGGCTGGCCGGGGCGCTGCTGCCCCGGCTGCTCACCCCGGTCCGCGAGCTGGCCTGCGACGACGGGGCCACCCGTAAGGCGCTGTGGCGGTTGCACGACGGGTCGCTGGTGGAGAGCGTGCTGATGGGTTACCCGGACCGGGTCACCGTCTGTATCTCCAGCCAGGCGGGTTGCGGCATGGCCTGCCCGTTCTGCGCCACCGGCCAGGCCGGGTTGACCCGCAACCTGTCCGCCGCCGAGATCGTCGACCAGGCGGTCTATCTCGCCGGGGTCGCCGCCTCGGGCGCGGTGGCCGGGTCGCCGCCCCGGTTGTCGCACGTCGTGTTCATGGGCATGGGTGAGCCGCTGGCCAACTACTCCCGGGTCGTCACGGCGATCCGGCGGCTGGTCGCGCCGGCCCCGGAGGGGTTGGGTCTGTCGCAGCGGCACATCACCGTCTCCACGGTCGGTCTGGTGCCGGCCATCCGCCGACTGGCCAGCGAAGACCTCGCGGTGACCCTTGCGTTGTCGCTGCATGCGCCCGATGATGAGCTGCGCGACGAACTCGTGCCGGTCAACCAGCGCTGGAAGGTAGCCGAGGTGCTGGACGCAGCGTGGGACTACGCGGCGACGACGGGGCGCCGGGTGTCGATCGAGTACGCGATGATCAAAGACGTGAACGATCAGCCGTGGCGGGCCGACCTGCTCGGGCGGTTGCTGGCCGGTAGGTCGGCGCACGTCAACCTCATCCCGCTCAATCCGACACCGGGTAGCCGGTGGGACGCCAGCGCCAAGCCGGTGGAGCGGGAGTTCGTCCGACGGTTGCGGGAGTCCGGCGTCTCCACCACGGTGCGTGACACCCGGGGGCGTGAGATCGACGGTGCGTGCGGGCAGTTGGCTGCCGCGGTGGACAGTGACATCGAAGCGCCGCGCGGGCGCGACCGGGCGTAGCGGTACGAGACCAGGAGACATAGTGGCGAGTCAGGGTCAGCGTTTCCGGCGTAAGGCGCTCCGCCGGGGCTACAAGGTCGACGAGGTCGACGCCTTCCTGGACCGGGTGGAGGCCACCCTCGCCGGTCAGCCGGTCGGTGCCCCCGTGGCCTCCCAGGAGGTCCACGACGTCGTCTTCCGGGTCCGCTTCAACGGCTATGACGAGTGGCAGGTCGACCTGCACCTGGACCGGGTGGAGCGGCAGTTGGCCGAGCTGGAGGAGCGCGCCGCCCCCGGTGGCCGGGTCGCCGACCCGCGTGGCGCGGACCGGCTCGCCCCGCCGATGCGCGACGACCACCGGGGTATGTCGTCGGTGCCGCAGCCGATGCCGCCCCGCGCGATGCCGGCCCAGCCGGGTCCGCCGGACCGTTACGGCAGCCGCTACGACGAGCCGAGCGGCGCCTTCGCCGTCGGACGTGACGCGCCGCGCGGTGGGTACGACGAGCCGAGTGGCACCTTCGCCGTCGGACGTGACGCGCCGCGCGGTGGGTACGACGAGCCGAGCGGTGCCTTCGCCGTCGGACACGACGCGCCGCGCGGTGGGTACGACCCGCCTCGTGGTGGGTACGACGCGCCGCGCGGCCAGTTGGGCCCCGGGCCCGGCGGGCCGATGGGCCCCGGTCCGAGCGGGCCGATGGGGCACGGTGGCCCACCGCCGCGGGGTCTGCCGGCCGGCCCGGGTAGTGGCTACGGCCCCCCGGACGAGCAGCGCTTCGACGGTTTCGAGGCGGGCCGGCACGGTCGTACCGACATGACCGCCGAGATCCGGATGCCCGAGCGCGACCGGATGCCGGAACGCGACCGGATGCCCGAGCGGGACCGGATGCCCGAGCGCGACCCGCGGGAGATGCGTGGTCGTGGTCCGGGAGGCCCACCGCCGATGGGTGGCCCGTCGATGGGCGGGCCCGCGCCGATGGGTCCGCCGGCCGGTGGCCCGCCGATGGTGGGTCCGCCGATGGCCGGCCCGCCCGGCAGCGAGCTGTACCGGGTCGACCAGATCCGGCGCAGCTTCCAGGTGCGCCGCTTCGGCAGCGGGTACGACCCCGACCAGGTGGACCGGTTCTTCGAGAGCCTGCTCGGTGGGATGCAGGGCCGTAACCAGATGCCGGTGAACCCCAAGGACCTGGACACGCTGCGGTTCGGGCTGGTGCCCGGTGGTTACTTCGAGGCGGAGGTCGACGCCGCGCTCAAGGACGTCCAGGACATCCTCTTCGGCCGTTGATCCAGCAGATGTGACGAGGGCCCACCCCCGACCGGGGTGGGCCCTCGTACGTCTGTGGGGCGGTGCGTCAGGAGCGCAGCCCGCTGCGGCGCAGCACGGCGTCGCCGATGACGATCGCCAGCAACAGCACGGCCAGGCCGACCAGCCAGATTTCCTCGACCTTGCCCTCGTGGTTGCCGCACAGCATCGCCAGCAGCGCCAACGCGGAGAGCACCGCGCCGATCCGTCCGGCCTTGCGGTGCCCGGGCCTGTGCTGATCTGGCGCGGTTACCGGCTCGCTTCCTGCCACTGTCGGTCCTTCCCTCGCGATCGGATCTCCGGCTAGTCTGGCACGCCCTGCCCCGGCCCCGGTGCGGGGTCCGCCCTGCCGAAGCCCGGCGGACCGGGAAACTCGTGGCGCGCGGCCGGCTGTTGAGCAGCAGCGCCCGGGTCGCCGGGGGCCGGGTCGGCAGGATCGGCGTGCCGGGGTGGCCGGGCCGGGCAGGAGTGGGCAGGGCCGGCCGGGGACCGGGCCGAAAGACCCCGGCCCGGTGGGGCGGGTCGGCTCTACCGGCGTCGCGGGCCGTCGACCACACTGCCTCCGGTAGCGTTCGGGCGTACACCTTGATTGTCTGTTTGAGGGGGACTGCGGTGCGAGTGACCGGTACGGGACATGCCAGCATGCGGATCGACACGGCTGCGGGCAGCATCCTGTGCGACCCGTGGGTCAATCCGGCCTACTTCGCCTCCTGGTTCCCGTTCCCCGACAACTCCCTGCTCGACTGGGAGGCCCTGGGTCAGGTCGACTACCTGTACGTGTCGCACCTGCACCGGGACCACTTCGACGCCAAGCACCTGCGGGAGTTCGTCTCGAAGGACGCCACCGTCCTGCTGCCCGAGTTCCCCACCTCGGAGATGGCCGACGAGCTGCGGGCGCTGGGCTTCACGAAGTTCCTGCGGGCCCCCAACGAGCAGGTGGTGGAGCTGCCCGGCGGCCTGAAGATCATGATCCAGGCGCTGACCAGCCCGACCGACGGCCCGATCGGCGACTCGTCGCTCTGGGTGGAGTACGACGGGGTCCGGCTGCTCAACCAGAACGACGCCCGCCCCACCGACCTGACCGTCTTCGCCGAGCTGGGCCACGTGCACGCGCACCTGCTCCAGTTCTCCGGCGCGATCTGGTACCCGATGGTCTACGAGCTGCCGCAGTCGGCGAAGACCGCGTTCGGCAAGCAGAAGCGGGAGCGGCAGTTCGACCGGACCTGGCGCTACATCGACGACCTGAAGGCCGACCACGTCTTCCCGATCGCCGGCCCGCCGTGCTTCCTCGACGACGCGTTGTGGCAGTTCAACGACATCCACGGCGACGAGGGCAACATCTTCCCGGACCAGTCGGTGTTCCTGTCGGAGTACGCGAAGGTCGGCGGCACCAACGGCATCGTGCTGCTGCCGGGCAGCGTCGCCGAGGTGACCACCTCCGGCGCGACCACCACCCACCCGCAGCCGGTCGAGGAGTTCTTCGCGAACAAGACCGCGCACCTGGAGGAGATGCGGGAGCGCAAGCGCCCGGTCATCGAGGCCGAGAAGGCGTCCTGGCGGCACCCCGAGATCGACGTGCTGGCCGGGATGAAGCGCCGGATCGAGCCGCTGCTCGACGAGTCGATCTACCTGGCCAAGGGCGTCGGTGGCCCGGTCCGCTTCGACCTGGTCGGCTACGACGGGGAGAGCGTCGAGTCGATCGTGGTGGACTTCCCCGGCAAGGAGGTCCGGCCGTACGCGGACGAGAAGGTCCGGTACCGGTTCCGCACCGAGCGGGCGCTGATCGAGCACCTGCTCCATATCGACGAGGTCGACTGGGTCAACTCGCTCTTCCTGTCCTGCCGGTTCTCGGCGGCCCGGATCGGCCAGTACAACGAGTTCGTCTACGCCTTCTTCAAGTGCCTGTCCACCGAGCGCCTCCAGTACGCCGAGGGCTGGTACGACGAGCACGAGCGGGCCGTCGACGCCGAGGACGTCACCCTGGGTGACTGGGTGGTGCAGCGCCGCTGCCCCCACCTCAAGGCGGACCTGACCAGGTTCGGCATCGTCGACGGCGACCAGCTCACCTGCCAGCTGCACGGCTGGAAGTTCGACCTGCCGTCGGGCCGCTGCCTGACCAGCGTCGGCCACAAGATCCGCGCCGCCCAGGTGGACGCGGAGACGCCCGCCCCGGCCGGCGGACCGGTCAACTGACCGGCTCACCGGGTCCGCCCTGACCACCGGCCGTCCTGTGGGGCGGCAGGCGGGGGGCGAACCGGCCAGGCCGTCGACGCGGCTGACCCGTTCCCACCCCGCCACCCCCCGTTTCCGGCGACCATGACGTGGTGCCACGCCGCAGAGGCCGGCAACCGGTGCACTCCGGGCACGGTGACGTCAGGACCGACAGGGCGGGTGGGGCGGGGTGGTGGACGAGGAGGAGTACGAGTTCGGGCACCGGCGGGAGAAGGAGCGGGACGCCTCCCGGGTGGAGGCGTTCAGCGACGCGGTGATCGCCATCGTGCTCACCCTGATGGCGGTGGAGCTGCTCCAACTCAGCCCGCAGCGGCCCGAGGGGCAGGATCTGCCCGGGGCGTTGTTCCACGAGTGGCCCGCCTACCTGGCGTACGTGATCACGTTCGTGATCGTCGGTCAGGTCTGGTTGACCCACCACAACATGTGGCGGTACGTCGTCAAGGTCGACCAGCTGCTGCTCGTCCTCAATCTGCTGTTGCTGCTGTTCGTGGCGGCCATTCCGTTCGCGGCCAGTCTGCTCGCCGACAACCTGCGGGGCACCGTCGCCGACCAGCGGTTGACCGCCGCCCTCTATGTCGGCACGGTGCTCGGTGAGGCGCTGTTCTTCAACCTGAGCTGGTGGTGGGCCCGCCGTCGACGGTTGCTCGACCCGGGGTTGGACCCCCGGCTGGCCCGTGCCGTGGCCCGCCGCTTCCTGCTCGGCCCGGTGCTCTACGTGGTGGCGTTCGGCATCTCCTTCGTCGACCCGGTGCTCAGCCTCGCGGCGTACTTCCTGCTCACCGGGCTCTACCTGATCCGGGGCCCCGGCGACCTGCCGTCCTCCCGCCCGGCCCCCGCCTGAGCCGGGCAGGCCCGTCACCGCCCGCCCGGACGGCGACGGTGTCACCCGGCCCGCCCGGCGGGACGGGCCGGTGGGCGTCAGCGGCCCAGGTCGGCGAGGATGCGTCGGGCGGCGTTGTGGCCGGCCGCGCCGATCACGCTGCCCGCCGGGTGGCAGCCGGCGCTGCCCGCGTACACCCCGTCGATGCCGGTGGCGTACGGCATCCGGTCGGTGAACGAGACGGTGTTGTCGACGTGGTGGATGTGCCCGCCGGTGATGCCGAAGTGCGCCTCGATGCCGGGCGGGGGCAGCGGCACCGCGTCGGCGATCAGGTCACCGGTGCCCGGGGCGTACCGTTCGCAGATCTCCACCAGTCGGGTGACGTAGCCGGGCAACGCGGTGTCCCAGTCGGTGCCGGCCAGCGTGTAGGGCACCGACTGGACGAACAGCGCCGACGAGTGGTGCCCGGCCGGGTCGGACAGCGACGGGTCGACGGTGGTGTGCAGGTACCACTCGATGGTCGGCTCGTCGGGCAGCCGCCCGGCTTGCACGTCGGCCCACATCGCCCGCAGCGCCGCCATCGGTGACTCGCTGTCGGCACCGACCAGCGACGCCGACCCGGGCAGCAGGTGGATGGTGGACCCGAACGGGCTGGGCGCGTCGGCCGGCAGGCAGGAGAACCGGGGCAGCCCGGTCAGCGCCAGGTTGAGCTTCAGGGTGGTGCCGGGCCGGCGGACCGCCGCCATCCGCGCGCCCAGCTCCGCCGGCAGCGCGCCGTCGGGCACCAGCTCCATCAGCCGGTACGGGTCACACGCGCCGAGCACCACCTCGGCGGTGACCTCCCGCCCGTCGGCGAGCCGGACGCCCGACGCCGCGCCCCCGGACAGGGTGACGGCGTCGACCCGGGCACCGGTCAGGATGGTCGCCCCGGCGGCGCGGGCGGCCTCGGCGAAGGTACGCGAGACGGTGCCCATGCCGCCCTCGGCGATCATCCAGGTGCCGTCCGCGCCGGGCAGCCGGCACATGTTGTGCACCAGGAAGTTGTGGCCGGTGCCGGGGTCGTCGGGGCCGGCGTTGAGGCCGGACAGCCCGTCGGTGACCGCGTACATGCTGACCAGCAGCTCGGAGCGGAAGTCGAAGCGGGCCAGGTAGTCGGCGACGGAGCTGCGGACCAGGTCGACGAAGACCTGCCGCAGCTCGGGGCGGACGTAGCGTTCGGCGGTCTGCTCCACCGGCAGCGGCTCGGCCAGCCACGCCGGGGCCAGGTCGGCGCGCAACTGCGCCAGCTCGGCCTGGAGCGCGTCGTCGGCGGCCACGTCGGCGGGGGAGAAGAACTCGGTGAGCTGCCGCCGGGTCGCGGCGGTGTCGCTGCCGAACAGCAGGTAAGGCGCTCCGGGCCCGCCCGGGGTGGGCAGGAAGTAGTGCGGGTCGCGGCGCAGCACCGGGATGCGCACGTCGAGGGTGGCGAGCAGCTCCGGCGGCATCAGCCCCAGCAGGTACGACCCGGTGGAGTGGCGCAGCGCGGGCACCTTCGGGAACGGGTTCTCGGTGCGGGTGGCCCCGCCGATGACCTCCGCCGCCTCCAGCACCAGCACGTCCAGCCCGGCGCGGGCCAGCAGGACGGCGGAGACCAGCCCGTTGTGCCCCGATCCGATGATCACGACGTCGGCGCGGGACGGCAGCTCACTCGCATCGCTCATGCCTGGGCAGCCTAGTGCGGCGGGCGGCGTCCGTCTGCCGGCTCGACGCGGGTGATCCGGGTCGACGCGGGTGATCCGGCCTGCCCGGTCGGTCCGGCTCGACTGGCTGGTCGGGCTCGGTCGGCTCGACGCTGGCGGTCCGGCTCGACTGGCTGGCCCGTGGCCGTCCGGCTGGCCCGGTTGGTCCGGCTCGACTGGCTGGTCGGGCTCGGTCGGCTCGACGCTGGCGGGCCGGCTCGTCCGGCCGGCCCGTGGCCCGTCCGGGTGTCGGCACCATCAGGCGCGGAACGCGGTATGTCGGTGCGGCAAGAAGCGGTATGCCTGTGAGGCATAAATATGCCTCACAGGCATACCCTCGTGTTTTGACCGTTCTGTGGGCAGGGTGGTCTGGCGGTGTGGTGTGGGTGTGTTCGTGGTGGTGTGGTGGAGGGCTGTCATTTGCCCTTGTGGACGGCGTTTTTGCGGATGACCGGATAG
>NZ_JAGFWR010000049.1 GCF_017599305.1 Micromonospora antibiotica | reverse complement strand
ACAAGGCCTCAACAAAAAAGAGATCATGCGCTGCCTCAAGCGCTACATCGTCCGCGAGGTCCACACCGCCCTCCTCGCCGACTTCACCACCCTCAACACCCCTTGACTTCCATAGGAGCATCCGGCCCGCACCCTCCCCGGGCGGGCGACCGAGCCGGTCATGATCACCACAGGGTCGCCGAGGTGGCGGCTTCCGCGAGGCTGGACACCGCCGGGTCAGCCGCACCTGCCCGCTCGCCGCGTCACACGTCAGGCGTCAGGCATCACGCGTCAGGCATCACGCGTCAGGCGTCAGGCGTCAGGCGTCAGGCGTCAGGCGTCGAGCATGGCCCGGCCGAGCGGGGTCAGGGTGTGCAGCACCGTGTTGCGGTCGCGGCGGCTGACCAGCAGCCCGGCGTTACGCAACACGGTGGTGTGCTGGCTGACGGCGGCGGCCGAGATGTGCAGCCGCCGGGCCACCTCGCCGGTCGTCGCGCCGTCGTCGCTGACTTCCAGGACCGCCGCCCGGGTGCGGCCCAGCAGCGCCGCCAGCGCCTCCCTACCGGCGTCGCCGGCGGGCCGGCCACCCTCGCCCGGGGGCGGGTCCAACCCGCCGAGCCGGTCGGCCGGATAGACCAGCACCGGCGGCAGCATCGGGTCGAGCAGGGCGACCGGGGTACGCGCACAGAAGAACGAGGGCACCAGCAGCAGCCCTCGACCGTCCAGGTGCAACTCCCGGCGGTTCGGATAGTCGAGGACCTGGAGGACCCCGGATTCCCAGCGCATCCCCGGCCGCAGGCTCGCCAGTAGTCCCTCCGCCCCACCGTCGAGCAGGGCGCGGGCGCGTACCGCCCGGTCGGCCTCCACGGCGGCCCTGATCCGCCCCCAGTACGGGTCGATCGCCACCGACCGGTACTGCGCCATCGACTCCGTCAGGTGGCGGAGGACCTCCGGCTCACCCCGGGCCAGCGCGGCAGCCGACGGCGGCAACGGGTTCGTCCCCGCCAGCAGGGCCAGGTCCCGGCGCAGCAGCCCGGTCGGGGTGGACCGGACGGCGTCCAGCCCCGCCTCGAAACCGTCGAGGCTCTGGTACGGGGTGAGGAAGTCGGGGAAGTAGCCGCGGGGCGGGTTCAGCGCGAACAGCAGCCGGAACTGGTCGGCGGCGGTCTCCCGACGCAGCCCGGTGGCCACGCCCCGCCGCCAGCCCGCCATCAACGGGTCGCGGGTCCGCCCCTGGAGCAGGTGCAGGCTGAGGACCGACTCCCAGACCGGGTCGGCGGCAGGGGCGACCCGGGTCCGGAGGATGTCCTCCTGGGAGAAATGAATGGTCAGCATCGAGCGCTCCTGGGGCGGGGCAGGGGGAGCCCGCCGACCCACTGAACTGTACCGGGCGGCACTTATCTCCACTTTTAAGCGTGGGCTGAAAGACCTCGACGCCCGTACCGTCGGTTGGCATGCTCCTACTGCCTGGTACGACGCGTGGGGGTCTCCCCGCCGTCCACCTGGTGGCCTGTGGCCCAGGGAGACGTGGGTCCGGGAGGCACCACGAGGGTCTGCGGCCCTGGTTCCGTGGAGGTGTCGCCCGGGCCCACCACCCGAGCGGTGGTCGGCTCAGCCGACCCAGAGCGCCACCCGATGATCCTCATCGGTGACGTAGAAGCTGCGTCCGTTCACCTCGGCCACCCCCTCGACATTGTGGAACGGCGCCAACTCGGCCGCCACCTCACCCGCGATCCGGTCGTCGTCGGTCGGCTCCCAGCGGAACCGGACGTGCCGTGAGGTGACATCGCCACCGGTCGGATGGTCATCCAGCAGCACCGAGCCCTTGCCGAGCGCGTCGATCGACCCGACCACCGCCGCGTACCCGCCGTCGGGCGTCGGGGTGATCGCGCGGAAACCCACCAGCGCACCGGGCGGCGTCACACCGGTCACCACGTACGCCCGACCGGCGCGCGGCCAGCCGCCACCGGGGGTGAACATCTCCGGGATGCCGGCCAGCTCGACCAGGACCGGTTCCCCGTCCACGGTCACCGGGAAGCGGAGCCCCAGCAGCACCGTCCCGTGCGGGGTGAACGTCGCCGCCTCCACGTTCAGCGGCAGGTCACCGTCGGCCAGCCGGCGTACCCAGGACTTGGCCCGCGCCGTACCCCGGGACACCGTCTCGCCGATGAACCGCTGGCGGACCCGCTCACCCGGCGGCAACGGGGTGAACGCCGCCTTGGCCAGGGCGTCGTTGACCGCCCGGTGCACCCGGAACCGGTTACGGACCACCTGCACCGGCAGCGTCCCGGTGGCGGCGTCGTCCTCCCGGAACCGGGCCACGAACGCACGGCGGGGCCGCAGCGGGCCGGCCTTGGAACCGAAGTGCGACCCGAAGACGTACACCCAGCCGTCGTGCGCGGCGAGCGCCTCACCGTCCTCGGTACGGCCGTTCTCGGCCCCCGCGTCGGCCGTCACGTGATGGGCGACCCACTCGCCGTCGGTGCGCTCCAGCAGCAGGGCGAGGCAGTGTTCCACCGGCCCCTCGTCGAGCACGGTCCAGAAACCACGGACGGCGTCGTACGCCCGCAGCAGCGACCGGGACCGGACCGGCAACAGGTCGCTGGCCTCGTTGCCGGCCACCACGAACTCCAGAAGTCTCAGGCTCACCGCGCCAGGGTACGGAGCGCACGCTCGTAGAGTGTCGGGATGCCCGACGCCTTCCCCGCCACCCCGGTCCCCTCCCCGGCCGGCACCACCGTTCCAGCCACCCCCACCGACCCGAGCGTGACTGCCGACCCGAGCAGGGCTGCCGGCCCGAGCGGGACTGCCGGCCCGAGCGGGACTGCCGGGTACACCTGCGCCAGCCGGGCGGACACCGCCACCCTGCCGGGCGGGACCAGCGGAGCCCGCCCCGCAGTGCCCGGCGACGGGAACGTGGCGCTGCACGCGGACGCGGTGGCGGTGCTGGCCGGTTGGACGCCGACCGGGCCGGACGCCGCCGAGGCGCGGGACCGCACCCTCGCGCTCCTCGCCGACGGTCCGGTCGCCCTGACCCGCCACCACCTGCCGGGCCACCTCACCGCGAGCGCGCTGATCCTCGACGCCGCCGGAGCCCGGGTGCTGCTCTGCCTGCACGGCAAGCTGCACCGCTGGGTGCAGTTGGGCGGGCACTGCGAACCGGGCGACGAGACACTGGCCGGGGCGGCGTTGCGCGAGGCCACCGAGGAGTCCGGCATCGCCGGGCTGGTCATCGATCCCGTACCGATCGACGTGGACATCCATCCGGTGCGCTGCCAGGGTGGTTCGCTGCACCACGACGTGCGGTTCGCGGTCTTCGCCCCGCCGGACGCGGTCGAGCAGGTCAGCGACGAATCCGAGGCGCTCGGCTGGTTCCCGACCGACCGGCTGCCGGAGCCGCTGGCCGGCGGGACCGCCAAACTCGTCGCGCCGGCCCTGGCCGTCCACGCCCACCGGGCCCGCTGACCGCCCGCTCCGACCCGCGCCCGGGGGCCGACCCGCGCCCGACGGCCGACCCCGGGAGACGGCCGACCCCGGGAGACGGCCGACCCCGGGAGACGGCCGACCCCGGGAGACAGCCGATCCCGGGAGACGGTCGACCCGCCCCGGCGGTGGGCCCGTCCGGCGGGCGAAAGCCCGACGGCCGGAGCGGCATACCACCGGGTGGGGGTCAGGTCGCCCCGACGGTCAGACCAGCCCGTCCTCGCCCCGGGCTTTCAGCTCGTCGACCAGGGCCTTGACGTCCTGGGCCCGGTCGCGCGGGCAGACCAGCACCGCGTCGGGGGTGTCCACCACGATCAGGTCACGGACCCCGAGAGCGGCGACCAGCCGACCCGACTGCGGCACCACCACCAGGTCGTGGGCGTCGTGCAGCAGGACCCCGGGCTTGGCGTCGGTGCCCAGCACCACGTTGCCGGCCGGGTCGGCGGGCAACACCTCGCCGAGGGTGTGGAAGTCACCCACGTCGTTCCAGCCGAAGTCACCCGGCACGGTGGCGACCCGGCCGGCGGTGGCCGCGCCCTCCATCACCGCGTAGTCGACGGAGATCTTCGGCAGTGTCGGCCAGACCGCGCCGAGGACCTCGTCCTGCTCAGGGGTGCCCCAGGCCGCCGCGATCGAGATCACCCCGGCGTGCAGGGCGGGCTGCTGGCGGGCCAGCTCGGCGAGGAAGACGTCCACCCGCCAGACGAACATGCTGGCGTTCCAGAGGTGCCGGCCCGAACGCAGGTACGCCTCGGCGACCGGCGCGGCCGGCTTCTCCTTGAACTCGGTCACCGGACGCATCGGGCCGTCGCCGGTCGGCTCACCGGTCTCCAGGTAGCCGTAACCGGTCTCCGCCCGGGTCGGGGTGATCCCCACCGTCATCAGCAGCCCCTGCTCGGCACCGCCGATCGCCGCCCGGACCGTCTGCACCCAGGTGGCCGGGTCGCGGATCAGGTGGTCGGCGGCGAAGGAGCCCATCACCGCCGTCTCGTCCCGCCGGGCGATCACCGCCGCCGCCAGGGCGATCGCCGCGCAGGAGTCCCGGGGCGACGGCTCCACCAGGATGTTCTCCTCCGGCACCCCGCTCAGCTGCCGGGCCACCGCCGCCGCGTGGGCGGCCCCGGTGACCACCAGGATGCGCTCCGGTGTGGTCAACGGCGCGAGCCGGCCCACGGTCGCCTGGAGCAGCGACGCGTCGGTGCCGGTGAGCGGATGGAGGAACTTGGGGTGCCCCGCGCGGGACAGCGGCCACAACCTCGTGCCGCTGCCACCCGCCGGGATGACGGCGTAGAGCATCAGCACATCATGCCCGAACCGCCACAGGTCGGATGCCGGGTCCGCCGTACGGTCAGCGACCACTCAGGAACGCGCCCGGCTCCAGGCGGCGATGTGCACCTCGGCGCTGGACGCCCAGGTGAACTCCTTGGCCCGGTCGACACCGGCCTTGGCCAGCGACGACCGGCGCTGCTCGTCGTCGAGCAGGGCGGCCAGGTCGGTGGCGATCTGGTCCGGGTCCTCACTGGTGTACGCGACCGCGTCACCGCCCACCTCGGGCAGTGAGAGCCGGGGCGTGGTGAGCACCGGCGCGGCGCAGGCCATCGCCTCCAGGATCGGCAGACCGAACCCCTCGCCGTACGACGGGTAGGCGGCGACCAGCGCCCCGCCGAGGAAGCCGGGCAGGTCGGCGTAGCGCAGGTAACCGGGACGCAGCAACCGCAGGTGCGACGGGACCTCGGCCACCGCGCGGTCGATGTCGTCGTCGTGCCCCTGACCACCGGCGACCACCAGGGCCGGCGGGTTCTCCCGGTCGCCCACCGCCCGCGCCCAACCCCGGATCAGATTGGGTACGTTCTTGCGCGGCTCCTTGGCCCCGAGGAAGGCGACGTAGCTGCTGCCGCCGAGCCCCAGCCGGGCCCGTACCCGCGCCTTCTCCTCCTCGCCCGGGGCGTGGAAGGCGTCCTGGTCGACCCCGTGGTAAGCCACGTCGATCCGGGTCGGGTCGGCGTCGAGCAGCCGGATCAACTCGTCACGGGTGGCCTTGCTCGGCACGATCACCCGGCTGGCCCGGCGCAGCGACGTCTTGATCGCGCTGCGGAAGAACGTCCGCCGGGACTTGTCGTAGTGCTCCGGCTCGGTGAAGAACGTCGCGTCGTGCACGGTCACCGTGACCGGGCAGCCGGCCCGCAGCGGGCAGGTGTAGAACGGCGAGTGCAGCACCTCGGCACCGACCTGCTGGGCGAGCAACGGCAGGCCGGTCTGCTCCCAGGCGAGCCGGGCCGGGCGGTGGGCGACAGCGGCCGGAGCGGGGATCACCTCGGCACCGGGCAGCATCCGGGTGTAGCGCTCCAGGTCGGTGCGCAGGCTCACCACGACCAGGTCGACCGTTTCCCCGCACACTGTGCCGAGGGCCCCGAGCAGGCCATCGACGTATCTACCGACGCCGCCACGGTCGGCGGGGACACTCGTGGCGTCGATGAGCACGCGGGGCGGGCGACCGGCGGTCACGGGGCGACTCCTAGCACTAACTGGTTTGTGGGGAACAACACTCCGGGCAAGCCTACGCCGGAGCGTGGCGCGGACGCTGACTCCGACCCGACCGTACGCCGACTTGTCATCGTCATCGAATACGGGCGACAGGGGCGTATCGTTCGCGCCGATGGCCGACAACATTGCCCGGGTGTTCGCCGCCGCGATCGCGGCCGACCCCGCCCGCCCCCTGCTGACCTGGTACGACGACGCCACCGGCGAACGCACCGAACTCTCCGGCGCGACCCTGGCGAACTGGGTGGCCAAGACCGCAAACCTGCTCGTCGACGAGTTGGCCCTGAGCCCCGGCGACCCGGCCGGGGTGCTGCTGCCACCGCACTGGCAGACCGCCGCCGTGCTACTCGGCTGCTGGTCGGCCGGGTTGACGGTGCGTGACGAACCGGGTGACGTGGACGTGCTCTTCGCCGCCGCCGACCGGGTGGCCGAGGCCGACGCCTGGCCGGCCGGCGACCGGTACGCGCTGGCGCTCGCCCCGTTCGCCGCCCCGCTGCGCGAGGTCCCCGCCGGCTTCGCCGACTACGTCGTCGAGGTACGCACCCAGGGTGACCACTTCACCCCGTCCGGCCAGGGTGGCCCCACCGACGCGGCCCTGCTGGCCGAGGCGGACGCCCGCGCGACGGCCCTCGGCATCTCCCCCGGCGACCGGCTGCTCATCGACGCGACCGCCCACCCCGACCCGCGCGACTGGCTGCTCGCCCCGCTGCTGCGGGGGGCGACGGTCGTGCTGACCGGCAACCCCGACCGCTCCCGCTTCCCCACCCGCGCCACCACCGAACGCACCACCCACACCCTCCCCTGACCCCACCCCCTCCACCCCGCCCCCGCCGCTTCCCGCCCGCCTCCTCCCGCCCTCCTCGCCTCGCCCCGGTGATCAAGAGGTTTACGCCAAAATTCCGCCGACAAATGACGTAAACCTCTTGATCACCCGACCTCGACGGCGCTGGTGTTCGGTGATCAAGAGGTTTGGGTCAGGAACAGGGGGGCGGGGTCAAGGGGTGAGTGCAATCGTTAGGGGACGATGAGTTGTGCGAGGCGTTGGGCTGGTGTGTTCCAGTCGAGTGTTTCGCGGGGTCGGGTGTTGAGTTCGTGGGCGACTTCGTCGA
>NZ_JAGFWR010000048.1 GCF_017599305.1 Micromonospora antibiotica | reverse complement strand
CACCCCATCCCCACAATCGCCACCGCCTCACCCACACCCACACCCGCAACACCCACACCCGAACCCAAACCCACCACCAAACCCACCAACCGCTCCGCCACCAACACCGGAGTCGGAAAGTCGAAGACCATGGAGGCGGAGAACGACTGGCCGGTTTCGGCGGTCACGAGGTTGCGTAGTTCCACGGCGGTGAGCGACGTGATGCCGAGTTCCTTGAAGGTGAGACTGCCGTCGACGTCGGCCAGGTCGGCATAGTCGAGCGTCTCGGCCACCAGGCGACGTACGAGCAGTTCGGCGGCGGGCCGGCGCTCGTGCTCGGGCAGCGCCAACAGCCGCCCAGCCCAGCTGGCCGGGTCGACCTCCGCCGCCCCGGTCGCGGGCTCTTCCGGCGCGGTAGACGAAGGCGCGTCGACCGGCACGGCGGAGCCGGCGGAGGAGGCAGCGGCGGCGGAGGAGGCGGCGGTGTCGATCCAGTACGGTCGCCGCTGGAACGCGTAGGTCGGCAGGTCGGCCCGGTCCGCGTCCGGCCACAGTGGGGACCAGTTCACCGGCACACCGTGGGAGTGCAGCCGGGCCAGCGCGGTCAACGCCGTCGTCGGCTCGTCGCGGTCCCGCCGCAGCAGGACGGCGTACGCCGTGTCGTCGGAGCTGCCGGGGCCGGCGTCCTGCTCCGCCTCGGCCAGCCCGGTCAGCACCGGGTCCGGGCCGAGTTCCAGGAACGCGGTGACCCCGGCCGACCGCAGCGTACGCAGGCCGTCGAGGAAACGGACGGGTCGACGGATCTGCGCCGCCCAGTACGTCGGGTCGGTGTATTCGGCCTGCACCAGCTTCCCGGACACGTTCGACACCACCGGCACCTGGGGAGTCCGGGCGGGTATGCCGGCCGCGACGCGGGTGAACTCGTCCAGCGCCGGGTCCATGTGGGCGGAGTGGAAGGCGTGGCTGACCCGGAGCCGTCGGGTCTTGACGGCGAGCTGGTCGAAGCGGGCGGCGAGGTCGGTGACGGCGTCGGCGTCGCCGGAGACGACGACCGCGTTCGGGCCGTTCACGGCGGCGAGGTCCAGCCGTGCGGCGAAGTCGGCGAGGTGGGCGGTCACCACGTCCTCCGGCGCGGCGATCGCCAGCATCGCGCCGCCGGCCGGGGCGGCCTGCATCAGTCGGCCACGGGCGGCGACGAGCAGACAGGCGTCGGGCAGGGACCAGACCCTGGCGGCGTACCCGGCGGACAGTTCACCGATGGAGTGACCGAGCAGGTAGTCGGGGCGTACCCCGAAGGAGACGGTGAGCTGGTGGAGCGCCGTCTGGAGGGCGAAGAGCGCGGGTTGCGTGTAGCCGGTCTGGTCCAGCGCGGTCGGATCGTCCCAGACGACCTCGCGCAGCGGCCGGTCCAGGTGCCTGTCGAGTTCCGCGCACACCTCGTCGAACGCGTCGGCGAAGACCGGCGAGGCGTCGTACAGGTCGCGTCCCATCCCGGGGCGTTGCGCGCCCTGCCCGGTGAACAGGAAGCCCAGGGTGCCGGTGTCGGCCCGACCGGTGACCAGTCCCGCCCGGCGACGGCCGTCGGCGAGGTCGGCCAGCCCGGCGAGCAGTTCCGCACGGTCGCGGCCGACCACGACGGCCCGGTGGTCGAAGCCGCTGCGGCCGGCCAGCGAACGGCCGACATCGCCGATCGGCACCGTGGGCCGGTCGGTGAGATGGTGGTGCAGGCGGTGCGCCTGGGCGCGCAGCGCCGCCGGGGTACGACCGGACAGCGGCCAGACGACCCGGGCGACGGCGGGTGCGGCCACCGGGGTGCCCGACGGCGTCCCGGGCCCGTCGACGGACGTCGGGGCGTCAACGGCGGCGGGCGGCGCGGGCCACGGGCCGAGGACCAGGTGGCAGTTGGTGCCGCCCATGCCGAACGACGAGACGCCGGCCAGAGGCCGGGTGACGGGCCAGCCCGCGAGGGTGGTCTGCACGGTCAGTCGGGTGGCCGCGAAGTCGATCGCCGGGTTGGGCGTCTCATGATGCAGGGAGGCGGGAATCAGCCCGTGCCGCAGGGCGAGCGCCGTCTTGATCAGCCCCACCACCCCGGCGGCGCCCTCCAGGTGGCCCACATTGGTCTTGGCCGAGCCGACCAGCAACCGGTCACCGGGTGCCAGTGCCGCGCCGACCACCGCACCGAGTGCGGCGGCCTCGATCGGGTCACCCACCGGGGTTCCGGTGCCGTGCAGTTCCACGTACCCGGTGTCGGCCGGGTCGGTGCCGGCCCGGGTGTGCGCGAGCTGGACGACCTGCTCCTGGCCGGCCTGGCTGGGCGTGGTCAGCCCGTCGCCGCCCCCGTCGTTGTTGACGGCACCGCCGTGGATCACGCAGAAGATCCGGTCGCCGTCGGCGACCGCGTCGGCGAGCCGCTTCAGCACGACCAGGCCACCGCCCTCACCGCGGACGTAGCCGTCGGCGTGGGCGTCGAACAGGTGGGTACGCCCGGTGGGTGACAGGCCACCGAAGCCGCGTACGGCGTCGGTGCTCTCCCCGGTGAGGATCAGGTTGACCCCACCGGCGAGCACCATCGTGCACTCGCCGGCGTGCAGCGACTCGATCGCCCGGTGCACCGCCACCAGGGCCGACGACTGGCCGGTGTCGACCACCATGCTCGGCCCGGCCAGGCCCAGCCGGTAGGAGACCCGGTTGGCGATGACGCTGCGGTGCAGCCCGGTCAGCGTGTGCGGGCCGGGGTCGCCGCCACCGCGCCGGGTCAGGGTGGCGTAGTCGTCCTGGATCGTGCCGATGAACACCCCGGTCGACGAGCCGCGCAGCGGCGTCGGGTCGGCCCCGGCGTGCTCCAGCGCCTCCCAGGCCAGTTCCAGCATCAACCGCTGCTGCGGGTCCATCGCGGCGGCCTCGCGGGGCGACACCCCGAAGAACGGGGCGTCGAAGCCGGCCACGTCGTCGAGGAAGCCGCCACGACGGACCGTGCCCGGGTCGCCGGACCAGCGGTCGGCCGGCGCTTCCCGGATCGCCTCCTCCCCGCGTACCAACAGGTCCCAGAACTCGTCCGGGGAGGCGGCGCCGGGGAATCGGCAGGACATTCCGATGACCGCGATGGCGTCCTGGTACGCGGGGGCAGTGCTTCCCATGGATGGCCGTCCCTGTTCGAGGTTGGGTGTCGGGCGCGGAAGTCAGGCGACGGCGGCGAGCACCTCGTGCAGGCGTGCCGAGAAGGCGCGGGGGTGGGTGGTGTGGCCGTTGCGGCCACCGGGGAACTCCACCACCGCCGTGCCGAGTTCGTCGGCGAGTGCCTCCGCGCAGACGTACGCCCAGATGTCCTGTGAGATGCAGCCGCCGGCCGGGACCACCCGGATGCCGGTCTGCTTGAGCCGGGCGATGTCGTCGGCGTCGAGCTGGCAGTTGCGGAAGGCCGGGCCGTCGTACTTGACGAAGAACTCGATGTTCGCGGCCCGGTCGACCGTCATCGGTTGGAAGTCGACGCCCGGTTCCATCTCCAGCGTGGTCAGGTCGATGCCGCTGAGTGCCGCCATCTGCTTCATGGCGGGGCCCCAACCGTCGTTGTGGTAGGCGCGTTCGGCCGCGGCCACCCCCCGTACGACCCGCTCGCGGGTGGCCGCCGGCAGCAGTCGCAGGGTGGGGGCCTCGTGTGCGACCAGGGTGCGGACCTGCTCCGGGTGGCGCAGCGAGAGATAGAGCCCGATCGCCGCACCGTAGCCGGAGCCGAGCACGTGGGCCGGCTGGTCGGTGAGGTGGGCGAGCAGGGCGCTCGCGTCGTCGGCGTGGGTCTCCATGGTCAGCGCTGCGGGTGGCCCGTCGAGTTTGCTGCGGGACAGGCCGCGCCGGTCGTAGGTCACCACCGTGTACCGGTCGGCGAGTTGTTGTACGAGATAGCTGGTCCGGCCGGCGTCACCCTCACCGGCCTGGAGGACCAGCAATACCGGCCCCTGGCCCTGGACCTCGTAATACAGACGTGCTCCGGGTACGCCAAAGGTCCCGGCATCGACATCGTCGGCCACGATCGCGTCCACTGAATCCCCTCCGTTGCGCACTCGGAACGTGTGACGGTTCGACGCTAGACAGAGGGCCTAGAACGCATCTAAAACGGCACTTCACTCCAGCCAGGACGGCTTCTCCAGCAGGGTGAGGACGGCGGCGGAGCAGAGCCATCCCGGGCCCTGGGAGACCAGCAGGAGGTGGTCGCCGGGGTGGACCTGCCCGGTGTCGAGCAGGTGGTCCAGTGAAATGACCAGGTCGGCGGCGCCGACGTGGCCGACCGACCGGCCATGGTCCCAAGTTGATAGAGACACGTCGATGCCGAGCGGGCCGAGGGTGGTGAACTCGGTCATCCGGGCGTCCTCGTTGATGGTGATCACCCGGGCCAGGTCGGCGACGTTGAGGTCCGCGTCGACCAGCGCCCGGCGGATGATGCCCACGTCGAACTCGCTGAGGCTCTCCACGGCCCGGGCCAGCGGCATCTCGTCGTCGGTGAAGGCGGCCGCCCGCGCGGTCATCGACACCTGTTCGGCGCTCTGCTCGACCGGCGGGGTCAACGGGCCGTCGCCGCGGTGCCACCGTTCCAGCCCGGGCAGGGTGCCGGAACAGATCGACCGGACCTCGGCGAAGCCGGATTCGGTGGTGACGACGGCCGCCGCCGCACCGTCGGCGAGGATGTACGAGTCGCCGAAGCCGTGCCACCTGTCGACCAGCGGTGTCTCGAAGTTCTGGGCGGTGGTCAGCAGAGCCACGGCGAGTTCGGCCACGCCGGTGAGCTGCCCGACGGCGATCTCCAGCGCGGCGAGCAGCCCGTTGCACCCCTGCCGGATCTCCAGGGAGCCGGCACCGGCGACTCCCAGTTCACGCAGGATGTAGCCGGGTGGGTAGGAGCCCTCGGGCCCCTGGTAGTAGACGCTCGCGTGGATGTGCGACTCGACGTCGGCGGTTCCGGCCGAGGACCGTTCCAGCGCGGTCCGGGCGGCCAGCACCGCCATGTCGAGGGCGGGCAGTTTCGTCGAGATGTGCGTGCCGGTCAGGCCGCTCGCCTCGAAGACCTCCGCCCGGTACCGGCCGTCCGCGACCGCGTCCTCGGCGCTCACCCAGTCGGGTAGGTGGTGGCCGATCCCGTCGAGATAGACACCTTCGACTCGCACGGGGTCCCTCCATTCTTCAGCTGTGTTCCGCCGCAGCCCGGCGGATCGTCAGTAGCCGAGCAGTTCCTGCCTGAGGTGACGCACCAGGGCGTCGGGCGTGGAGTGGTCGAAGACCACCGTGGGCGCGAGCCGCAGGTCGGTCTCCGTGCTGATCAGGTTGCGGACCGTCAGGGCGGAGAGCGAGTCGAACCCGGCGTCCCGGAACCGCCGGTCCCGTTCGACGGTTTCGGCCGACGCCAGGCCGAGTACCGCCGCGACGTTGCGGCGTACCAGCTCCAGCAGGATCTGGTCCCGGTCGCCCTCGGGCGCGAGCACCAGCCGCTGCTTGAGGCCGGCCGGGGCGTCGGCGACGGCCCGTGCGGTGCGGCGGGTGCCGGCCGGAGCCAACGACCGCAGCAGCGCCGGGGCGTCGGGGGAGCGCGACCAGGCGCCGGCCCCGGCCGCGACGACCAGTGACCCGCCGACACGGCAGGCCGCCTCGACGAGAACGAGCTCGTCGGGTGACAGGTCCCCGGCAGGCCGTTCCCGCAGCAGCGCGACGGTCGGGGTGGCGCTGGTGGCCGTCGCGTCGGGGTGGTCCAGCCGGACCACGGTGGTGGCTGCGTCCCCGCTGCCGTCGCCGGCCTCGATCCCGCACCCGCGCAGGAAGGCCACGGTCGCCCCGCGCGCCGCCGACGCGCCGCCGGTGACCAGCACCGGCCCGGTGACGTCGGGCGGCGTCGCGTCGTCCACCGGGACGGTGACCCGGGCCAGGCGGGGCGTCAGCACCGTCCCGCGACGGACGACCAGGTGCGGTTCGGCCAGGGCGAGCGCCGTCATCAGTGCCCGCCAGGACGCCTTGACGCCGTCCACCACGACGGTGTCGCCGTGGGCGGGCGTCGCACCGGCCGGCACCGCGTCGGCCGGCACCGCGTCGGCCGGCACGGCGGTGGCCGGCACGGCGGTGGCCGGCACGGCGGTGGCCGGCACGGCGGTGGCCGGTACGGCGGTGGCCGGTACCGCGGCGGTTCCGGTGGTGCCCGCCCGGCCACGGCGGCGGGGGGCCGCGACGGTCGGGTCCGGGCGCAGGGTGACGAGGCGACTGGTCTCCCAGGGGCTGCCGGCCGACGGCGCGGGGTCGGTGTCGCTGAGCAGGATGACGTCCGGGCGGGCCGCGCCGGCTTCGACCGCGGCGGTGAGCGCGGCCAGGTCGGGGTACGCCTCGGCGTAGGTGTCCGCCGACATCAGCCCGGCGCGGGCCCGCAGGGGATCGGCACCGACGACGACCATCGTCGGCGGCGACGGCGGGGTGGCCGGCGTGGACACCGGGACCCACTCCACCCGGAACAGGCCGTCCTGGGCGGCGGCGCTCGCGGTCCGGACCTCACCGGTCGGGCAGGGGCGGGTGGTGACGGCGGCGATCGTCGCCACCGGGGAACCGGTCGCGTCGGCGACGGTGACCTGACCCGACGCGGCACGGTGCACCCGCAGCACGGTCGCGCCCACCGCCCGCAGGGTCACGCCGCGCAACTCGGCCAGCCGGGACGGCGCGTCGGCCGGGTCGTCGACGGCCCGCAGTGCGGCGTCCAGCAGGACCGGGTGCAGTCCGAATTGGTCCGCCTCGGCGCGCTGCCGGTCGGGCAGCCGGACCTCGGCGAAGACCTCACCGTCGCGCCGCCAGCGCGCGACACCGTCGGCGGCGGGCTCTCCGGTCGCGGCCGGCGGCGGCCACACCGTCAGGTCGACACCCGGCGACGGTACGCCGACGGCGAGCGTGCCGGAGGCGTGGCAGCGCCAGGGCGCTCCGGCCGGGGTGTCCGCCCGTCGGGCGTGGATGCTCAGCGGCCGGCGGGCGTCGTCCCCCGGTGCGCCGATCTCCACCCGCAGGTGGACAGCCGCCCGGGCCGGCACGGTCAACGGCTCGTGCAGGGTCAGGGCGTCGACGTGGTCGAGCCCGACGTCGTCGCCGGCCTTCAGCGCCAGGTCGAGCAGGGCGGTGCCGGGCAGTACGACGGTGTCGCCGACGGTGTGGGCGGCCAGCCAGGGCAGGCCGGCCAGGGAGACGGTGCCGGTCAGCACCACCCCGCCGGAGCCGGGCAGCTCCACCGGGGCGCCGAGCAGCGCATGGTCGCCACGATCGGTGGTGACGCCGGACGGGGTGGTCTTGAGCCAGTAGTGCTCGTGCTGGAAGGGGTAGGTGGGCAGGTCGACCCGGACAGCCTCCGGAACGACCCGACCCCAATCAACCTCCACCCCCGCAACAAACGCCTCACCCAACGACAACAACACCCGACCCACACCACCCTCACCCCGACGCAACGTCGGCACCACCACACCACCCGAACCCACCACACCCAACGA
>NZ_JAGFWR010000047.1 GCF_017599305.1 Micromonospora antibiotica | reverse complement strand
CCGACGCCGCGCCAACTCACCCGCGATGTCACCAGAAGTCACCGCCACCCCAGCGGGAACCCCCTCCAACAACGCCACCAGAGCCGGACCATGCGATTCACCTGCAGTCAGCCAACGCAACACCGTCACCACCCCCCGTCAGGTCCGCGCACCGGGCAGGGCGTGCGCCGTCCCGGCGCCGGCCGGCACCCGGGCCGGCGGGGCGGCACCGGCGGTAGCCGGGTTCCCCACCTCGGCCAGGTAGCGGGCGTGGGCGGCGGCGAGGTGGCCGCCGGTCCGGGCGGTGCTGATCAGCACCGCCATGTTGGCCCGGGACGAGCGGCCCTGGGTGGCCGCGTCGACAGCACGCATGAGGTACTTCGTGATGGCGTTGCCGCGTACCCCGTCGCGTCGGGCGGCCGACATCGCCTCGACGATGGCCCGGTCGACCTCGGCGTCGTCCACCGCCTCCTCGGCGTCGACCGGGGTGGTGATCAGGAAGGAGCTGTGGTTGCCCAGCGCCCAGTGGTTCTCCACCGCGCGGGCGACGACCGTGTCGTCGTCGAGGCGGCAGGGGCTGGGGATGCCGCTGGAGACGCAGTAGAAGGCCGGAAAGTCGTCGGAGCGGTAGGAGACCACCGGCACCGAGTGGGTCTCCAGATATTCCATGGTCAGTCCGAGGTCGAGGATCTTCTTGGCCCCGGCGCACACCACGGCGACCCGGGAACGGGTGAACTGGACGAGGTCCGAGGAGATGTCCATGCTGGTCTCCGCGCCGCGGTGGACCCCGCCGATGCCGGCGGACGCGAAGAACGCGATGCCGGCGAGGTCCGCCGCGATCAGTGAACTCGCCACGGTCAGCGCGCCCATGCCGCCCCGGGCGAGCGCCACCGGCAGGTCCCGGGCGCTCACCTTGGGGATGCCCGGTGTGGAGGCGAACCGTTCGATGTCCGCTGCGGTCATGCCGACCCGGATCACCCCGTCGTCGACCGCGACCGTCGCCGGCACCGCGCCGCCCTCCCGGACGGCATCTTCGACCCGGTGCGCGGTGGCGGCGTTGTCCGGGTAACGCAGGCCGTGGGTGATCACGTTGGATTCCAGCGTCACCACCGCCCGCCCCTCGGCAAGGGCGTCGGCGACCTCCTCACTCAGCCGCACCTCGACGGTGGAGTGGACGTTGCGTGTCATGCGGGCTCCTCGGTCGGTCCGGTCCGGGCCGGTCGGGTTCGGTGTCGGGCAGCTCGGGACCGGTTTCGGGCAGGTCGGTTGCGGGTCGTCGGCGGGGCCGGCCCGTCGGTGGGTCGGGGGCGGTGTGGGCCGGGGACCGGCTCACTCCTCCAGGACCGCTTCCAGTGCGACGGAGACCGCGTCCTCGTCGCAGCCGAAGGCTCTGGTCATGGCGCGGGTGACGGCGGTCACCAGCCGGTTGTGCTGCTCGTCGGTCAGGGCGATCGGCAGGTGGCTGATGCTCACGTGCGGTCGGACCGGGCGACGCCGGGACCGGGCGGGCAGCGCCGCCACCACCTGGTGGACCCCCGGCTCGCGCAGCACCCCGTAGTGGTCGGCGGCCAGGTCGACGACGACGGGGGAGAGGTTGCGGCGGGCGACGGGGGTGTCGAGGAAGGACTCCTGGTCACCCCGGGTGCGTAGCACCGTCACCGGGGCCCGCACCGGCCGCCTGGCGAGTTCGTCCTCGGTGTGGCGCAGCCCGTACGTGCGGGCGACGACCCCGGTGATCCGGCGGACCAGCGGCAGGTCCAGGGCGGGGAAGTGCCGTTGGACGAACCCGGTGAAGCTCTCCTCGTCCACGACGGTGGCCAGGCACTCCTCGATCACCGGCCCGCTGACCGTCCCCGCGAACACGGAACACAGCACGGCCAGGTACGTCGGGTTGGCGAAGCTCGCCGTGCCGACCGTGGCCGGGTCCTGCGGCACCCCTACCCGGGGTGATCCGGGGGCGATCAGGACGAGTTGGTCGACCTGCTCGCCGGCCTGCTCCAACTGGTACGCCGCCTCCACCGCGACCCGGGTGCCGAACGAGTAACCCCACAGCGTGTAGGGGCCACGGGGTTGCCGTTCCCGGATCGCCCGCACGTCCTCGGCCGCCATCCGGGCGATCGTCCGGTAGGGCTCCTCGCCCGGGTTCACGCCGTGGGCCTGCACGCCGTGGAAGGGCCGGCCGACCGTGCCGGCGAGCAGCCGCAGGTTCATCGGGTAGCCGCCGAGGCCCGGCCAGCAGTAGACGGAGCGACCCTCCCGGGCCGGCGCCAACGGCACCAGCCGGGACCTGCTGACCTGGTCGCGTTGGGAGACGCGCCGGGCCAGCTGGGCCACCGTCGGGCTGTCGAAGATGACCTGCATGGGCAGCGTCGCGCCGAACACCCGGTTGAGTCGGTTGATCAGGGCGACGGCGATCAGCGAGTTGCCACCGCAGGCGAAGAAGTCGTCGTGGACGGAGACGTCGTCCTGGCGGACCGCCTCGGCCCACAGGCGGGCGATGCGGCGTTCCAGGTCGGTGCGGGGCGCCACGAACGGCCGTTGCGGGCCGGGGTCGTCGGCGACCCGGGCGGCGAGTGCCGTGAGGTCGGTCTTGCCGTTGGCGGTCAGCGGCATCCGGTCGACGATCACCACCTTGTTGGGCAGCATGTAGTCCGGCAGCCGACCGGCCAGGTCGTCGCGGATCAGCTCCGCCGGACCCTTCATGTGTACGACGTCCTCCTTCATGCCCCGGCCGGCCACCTGGGCGGCACTGACCCGCCCACCCACGGCGAAGTACGACGGACCGTCGGGTAGCCCGTGCCGGCGCAGGATGCCCCGGATGCGGTGCGCCGAGGGCAGGTCGTGACCGGTGTCGGAGCTGTAGCCGGAGGACATGAAGCCGAAGCCGAGGTCGTTCATGGACAGCCGTTGCAGGGCGCGGCCCAGGTCGACGTAGCGCCGCCACCGGGTCGACGTGGTGCTGATCATGCTGATGCCGATCGCGGCCCGGTCGTACACCTGCTGGTTGATCGCGATGACGTGCTGGCGCAGCACCAGGGCGTCGTCGATGCGGACCAGGTCGCCGTCACGGTGCAGGTACTGCCCCGGGGCCAGGTCCCCGCCCCGGTCCGGGTGGACCTGGACGTACACGTCGATCTCGTCGGGCGGTGGCGGGGCGTACGGCGTCAGCGCGAAGCTGCCGAGGTAGAGGTCCTCGTCGGCGCAGTCGAGGTGCCGGATGGTCTGCGGGGTGTGGTCGGCGGCCGTGACGGTCAGCCCGTACCCGGGCAGGACCTGTTCCAGCAGGCCGACCAGGTGGCCGGTCTCGATCTCCAACACCTCGCGGATGTTGTTCTGGTAGACCGGTTCGATGGCCCGTCGCCGGCCGACGAGGTGCAGCCGGACGGTCGGTTCGGGCCGGGACGCGGCCGGGCCGATCCGGACCAGTTCGTGGGTGAGCGGATGGTGGTAGTAGTAGCCGGACGGTAGCCCCCACAGCTGGTGGATCTCCAGGTAGACCTGGGTGGCGTTGAGCGCCCCCGGTGAGGCGTAGCCGTACTTGGGCAGCAGCCGCTCGTCGCTGACGAACTGCCCGAGGTAGCGGATGATCTCCCCGAAGGTGGCCAGGTCGAGCTGTGCGAGCGGGCGCGGCGGCACCGGGCCGGGCTCGGCCGGGCGCAGCAGTGCCAGCAGGTCGGCGCGGGTGACCGGCGGGCCCTCGTAGAACCGGTACGTCTTGCGGGCGAACACCCGCCGTACCTGCTCCTCGGTGGGTTCGGCCCCGGGCAGTGCGAGCACCGGCCGCCCGGCCAGCTCCTGCGGGGTACGCACCCCGCCGTGCGACAACTGGGCCCGGACCTGGAGCCGGCTCTCCTTCGACCGGTGGTGGGCCCCCTGCCGCCCCTGGTCCATCAGCGCCGCCTCACGCGGGTTGAGTTCGACGACGGCGAGCAGGTGCGGGTGGCCGGTACGCGGGTCGTCGCGGACCAGTACCCCCGCGTGCCGGACCCACTGGTGGGCCTCCACGGCGAGGCGCACCTCGTCGAGTTCGACCCGGAACCCGCGCAGCTTCACCTGGTTGTCGACCCGACCGACGAACCGTACGGTGCCGTCGGCCTGCCAGGCGGCCAGGTCACCGGTGCGGTAGAGCCGTTCGCCGGTGACCGGGTCGGGCACGAACCGTTGCGCGGTCAACGCCGGCCGGTGCAGGTAGCCCCGGGCGAGCTGGACGCCGCCGATGAGCAGTTCCCCGACGGCCTCCCCGGTGACCGGGGCGTCGTCGGTGTCGACGATGACGTAGCGCAGGCCGGTGACGGGCCGCCCGATCGACACGGACTGCTGCGTGGGGTCGAGGGTCGCCGGGTCGACGGTGAACGCCGACGAGTTGATCGTGCACTCGGTGGGGCCGTAGAGGTTGACCAGGGTGGCGGGGTGCGCCGCGAGCACGTCGGCGGCGAGTGTGGTGGACAGCGCCTCACCACCGGTGAAGATCTGCCGCAGGCTGGTGCAGGTGCCGAGGCGTTCGGTGTCGACCAGCGCCCGCAGCAGGGTCGGTACGCACTGCAGGGCGGTGACGCCGTGCCGTCGGATGGTCTCGATGATGGCCTCGGGGTCGCGGTGCAGGCCCGGGGTGCCGGCGACGACGGTGCCGCCGCAGGCCGGGGCGAGGATCTCCCACTGTGCCGCGTCGAAGCTCATCGGGGTCTTCTGGAGGATGACGGCCTCGTCGAGGCGGTAGGTGTCCCGCAGCCACCGCAGTTGGCTGACGATGCTGCGGTGCTCGATCATCACGCCCTTGGGTCGACCGGTGCTGCCGGAGGTGTAGATGACGTAGGCGAGATGGCCGGGCCGTGGCCCCCGGCGGGGCACGTCGGGTGGGGCCGTGTCGTGCCACACGCTCAGCGGCACGATGGCGGTGCCGGGCGGGACCAGGTCCGACAGCCGTTCGACGAGGTCGTCCTGGGCGACGACGACGCGCAACCCGGCGTCGGTGGCCATGTAGCGCAGGCGTTCGTCGGGATAGTCGGGGGCCAGGGGCAGGTAGGCGGCCGACGCGTACAGGATTCCCCAGGCCCCGACGACGAGTGCGGCGGACGGCTCGGCGAAGAGTCCGATCCGGTCGTCGGGGCCGGTGCCCCGCTCGCGGAGCTGGGCCGCGAGGGTGCGGGCCCGGCGGGCCAGTTCCCGTCGGGTGATCCCCTCCGGTCCGTGCCGGACGGCGATCGCGTCGGGGTCCGCCCGGACCTGCTCGTCGAGCAGGTCCGGCAGGGTCACGTCGGCCGGGTCGTGCGTGCCGGTGGCCGGTTCAAGGGTGTCGGTGGTCGACTGGTGGGCTTCGGTGGTGGCGGGCGTGGTAAGCATGCTTCCCCCTGTGGTGGGTGACGCCTCACCGGCTGGTCAGCGCCCGTGACGCCACCGGCACCGGGTCGGGTGGCGGAGCCGGCGGGGACGACCTGCGCTGGGCGAGGGCGACTGCGGCGACGATGACCAGGGCTCCGACGAGCTGGGTGACGCTGAGTCGTTGGTCGAGGAAGGCGAAGCCCAGCAGGCTGGCGACGATCGGGCTGACCAGGCTGAGGAAGGAGGCGGCCAGGGCGGGCAGCCGTTCCAGCCCGCGGAACCAGACCGCGTAGCCGAACAGCGATCCGACGATCCCCAGGTAGGCGAGGCCGGCCAGGTTGGGACCGGTGAGGCGGTCCGGCAGCCCTTCCATCAGCAGGGTGGTGGGGAGCAGGACCAGCCCGCCGGCGGTCAGCTGCCAACCGGTGAACTGCAACACCCCCACCCCCGGCGGTCGCGCCCAGCGTTTGGTCAGCACGATCCCGCTGGCCATGCTGGCCGCGCCGGCCAGGGCCGCGATCACGCCGAGCGGGTCGAGCGCGGCGGTCGGGCGCAGCACGAGCAGCGCGACCCCGGTCGCCCCGAGCAGGCACGCCATGACGTGCAGCGGCCGGATGCGGTCGCGCAGCAGCAGCGCCGCGAGGATCAGCACCAGCATCGGCTGGAACGACATGATCAGGGCCGCGACGCCACCGGGCAGCCGGTAGGCCGCGATGAAGAGCAGCACGAAGAACAGACCGATGTTGAGGGTGCCGAGCACCAGCGCCCGCCAGATCCACGCGCCGCGCGGCACCACCCGCCCGAGCGCCATCAGGGCGAGCCCGGCGGGCAGGGCACGGGCCAGGGCGGCCAGGTAGGGCCGGCCCGGGGGCAGCAACTCGGTGGTGACGAGGTAGGTGCTGCCCCAGATCGCGGGGGCCAGCGCGGTGATCCCGACGTCGCCGATTCCGCCGCGCCTCATCGGGGCTGGTCCGTGCCGAAGTAGCGGTCACCGAAGTCGCCGATGCCGGGCACCATGTAGGCGTCGGCGTTGAGGCGCTCCTCGATGGCGGAGGTGACGATCCGGACCCGGGGGTGCTGGGCGTGCACGGCGCTGATGCCCTCCGGCGAGGAGAGCAGGGTGACGAAGACGACGTCCTCCTCGAAGACCCCGTACTCACGTAGCAGCGCGAGGGCGGCCAGCGCGGTGCCGCCGGTGGCGAGCATCGGGTCCAGCAGCAGCACCTGGGACATGGCGATGTCCGGGGGCAGGGCCGCGTAGTGGAAGTGCGGCAGTTTCGTCGTCTTGTCCCGCTGGATGAGGATCTTGCCGATCCGGGTCTGCGGCAGCATGGCCCGCAGTTCGCCCTCCATGCTCTCACCGGCGCGGGCGATGGACACCCCGCAGACCGGTGCGGCCGGGCGCAGCCCGTGGTAGGTCTGCCCGACCGGGGTGCGCACCTGCTGGGGGACGACCGGGAGCAGGTCGAGGGCGGTGTCGAGGAGCTGCCGGAAGATCTGGGCGGAGGTCTGCACGAAGTCGGCCCGGGAGGCGTCGCGGTCCCGGATGACGGTGTGCAGCGAGCGCAGCCGGTTGGTCTGCGGCAACAGGTGCAGCCGGCTGGCCACGGCCGGTCCGGCCACGGCGGGGTCGGTCACGGTGGGGTGGATGGCGGTGTCGGTCATGGCTCTCAGTCCTGTCCGGCGAGGTCGGCGAACGCCTGGCGGGCGGCGGTGACGAACTGGCGCACCTTGGCGCGGTCCTTGCGGCGGTCGGGGCCCTCCAGCCCGGTGTGCGCGTCGACGGCGGCGGGGCGTACCGCCGCGATGGCCGCCGCCACGTTGTCGGGGTTCAGGCCACCGGCGAGCATCAACGGTCGGGGCGCGACGCGGACCAGCTCGGCGCTGACCGACCAGTCGTGGACCAGACCGGTCGCGCCCTTGGCCCCGGTGGCGGGGTTGAAGCTGTCGGTGATGTACATGTCGACCCACTCGGCGCTCTCATCGACGATCTTGACCAGCTCGTCGAGGTTGTCGGACTTGACCACGAGGCTCTTGAGCACGTAGAGGTCGGGGTCGATCCGGCGCAGCTTCTCCAACTGGGCGGGGTCCACGTCGCCGTGCAGCTGCACGGCGGTGACGCCGAGTTCGGCGCAGAACTGCCTGATCTCCTCGGCCTCGGTGAGGTAGGTGATCAGGACGCCCCGGTGCCGGGGCTGGATCGCCGCGACGATGGCGGCCGCGTCAGCCTCGGACAGGTCCTCGTTCTTCGCCGGCAACCGCAGGGCGAACCCCAGCCAGTCGGCGCCCTCCGCACAGATCAGGTCGGCCTCCTCCTGGTCGATGACCCCGGCGACCTGGATCAGTCCCTGCATCTGGTTCTCCCTTTCTGGAAAGCCGGCGGAAATCCCGCGTGGCGCATTGACACATCGGTGGCGTCCGGAGATCCGAGAAGGACTCGTCCGGGCCCTCGTATCGACAGGAGAAACGTACGAAACTGCGGTGCCGGTGGACAGGCCCATGTGCGGGAATGCGTCGGTGCCACTTTGCCGGCGAGTGGCCCGGCCATGGCACCACGGCACCCCGTACCGCCTGATCGCGGCGGAGCCGAATCGGATTCACCAAGTCATTCGTTGATTTCTCGCGAACAGTTCGTGAATGGCACCGCCGCATTGAGCGCGAACTGTCGCCCGTCGACGGACACGCCGTCACGGGGATTCCCGGGAATTGCCGGGCCGGCTTGCTATCACTGGGGCCGAGGAGGTCTACAAGTGACACAGAGTTCCATGCCCGCCGCGGTGCCCGTGACCGTGGCCGACCCACACCCCCGCCGTCGGATCGACCTGTGCGGGACCCACCTCTCGTACGTCGACGTGGGCGACGGGGAACCGATCGTGTTCCTGCACGGCAACCCCACGTCCTCGTACCTGTGGCGCAACGTCATCCCGGCGGTCCGCGACCTGGGCCGCTGCCTCGCCCCCGACCTGGTCGGGATGGGCGACTCCGGGCCGGCGCCCGACGGCGGCTACCGCTTCACCGACCAGGCGCGCTATCTCGACGCCTGGTTCGACGCCGTGGTGGGCGACCGACCGGTCACCCTGGTGCTGCACGACTGGGGTTCGGCGCTGGGCTTCCACTGGGCGGCCCGCCATCCCGAACGGGTCCGGGCCGTCGCCTACCTGGAGGCGATCGTCCAGCCCCGCCGGTGGAGCGACTTCGAGGCCGGCCGGGACCAGCTCTTCCGCGCCATGCGCTCGCCCGACGGGGAACGCCTGGTGCTCCAGGAGAACTTCTTCGTCGAGGTGGTGCTGCCGCGTAGCGTGGTGCGCCCCCTGTCGGAGGCGGAACTGGACCACTACCGTCGGCCCTTCGGCGACCCCGACTCGCGCCGACCGACCCTGATGTTCCCCCGGGAGCTGCCCATCGAGGGCGAACCGGCCGACGTGACCGCCATCGTCGAGGAGTACGGCCGCTGGCTGGCCGCCTCCCCGGTGCCGAAGCTGCTGGTGGTCGCCGAGCCGGGGGCGTTGCTCACCGGCCGGGCCCTGGCGTTCGCCCGGACCTTCCCCAACCAGCGCGAGGTCACCGTCACCGGCAGCCACTACGTGCAGGAGGACTCACCGGACGAGATCGGGGCCGCCCTGCGGGACTTCGTCACCGCCCTCTGAGGACAGCCGTGGGGCGGGCGGTGGAACCGCCCGCCCCACGGACTCGTGTTTTGACCGTCGGGGGGATTCGTGGTGGTGGAGGTCTAGCGGAATGGGGAGGACCCTGTCCATGATCTGAGTTCTCACACAAAGATCATCAATGGGCAGGGTCCTCGATGAGGAG
>NZ_JAGFWR010000046.1 GCF_017599305.1 Micromonospora antibiotica | reverse complement strand
CACCCCATCCCCACAATCGCCACCGCCTCACCCACACCCACACCCGCAACACCCACACCCGAACCCAAACCCACCACCAAACCCACCAACCGCTCCGCCACCAACACCGGAGTCGGAAAGTCGTAGGCGAGCGAGGACGGCAGCGGCAGGGCGGTGTCGGCGACCAGCCGGTCGCGTAGTTCCACGACGGTGAGCGAGGAGAAGCCGAGTTCCTTGAACGTCGTCTCCGGGTCCACGTCGGTGGCGTTCGAATGACCGAGGATGCCGGCGGCCCGCCGCCGGACCAGCTCCAGGGCGACGTCGAGGCGACGCTCCGCCGGCAGCTCCCGCAGGTCGGTCGCCCAGGCCCCGTCGCCGACGGGCTCCTCGGTCACCGGCGCGTCGACGTCGGGCCGTACGGTCGTCGGGCCCGGGTCCGTTGCGGGCGCGTCGATCCAGAAGGGCCTGCGCTGGAACGCGTAGGTGGGCAGGGAGATCCGCTGTGCGCCCGGGAAGGACGTGGTCCAGTCGACCGGGACACCCACGACGTACGCGTGGCCGACGGCCTGCCGGAAGCGGTCGAGGCCGCCCTCGTCGCGCCGCAGGGTGGGCACGACGGACGCCGGCTGCCCGGCTGCGGCGAAGGTCTCCCGCAGGCCGACGGCCAGCACCGGGTGCGGGCTGCACTCGATGAACGTGGTGTACCCGTCGTCGAGCAACGCCGTGGCGGCCGGCTCGAACCGGACGGTCTGCCGTAGGTTGCGGTACCAGTAGGCGGCGTCCAGACCGGCCGTGTCGACGGGCGTGCCGGTCACCGACGAGTAGAAGGTGACCGGGGCACTGGTGGGCGTGATCGGGGTGAGCTGGGCGAGCACCTCGTCGCGGACCGTCTCGACCTGCGGGGAGTGGGAGGCGTAGTCCACCGGGATGGCCCGGCACCGCAACCCCTGCGCGGTCAGCTCGGCGAGCACCTGCGGCAGCACGTCCACCGCTCCGGACAGGACGGTCGAGTCGGGGCCGTTGATCGCCCCGATCGCAACCTGGTCGCTCCACTGCTCCAGCACCGGCAGCAGCCGCTCGGCCGAGGCCGCCACCGACGCCATCGCGCCCGTGCCGGCCAGGGCCCGGATCGCCCGACTGCGCAGGGCCACCACCCGGGCCGCGTCCGGCAGGGTCAGCGCGCCGGCCACGCACGCGGCGGCGATCTCACCCTGGGAGTGCCCCACCACCGCGTCGGGTTCCACCCCGTGCGCCCGCCACAGTGCCGCCAGCGACACCATCACGGCGAACAGCACCGGCTGGACAACGTCGACCCGCGCCAACTGGTCGACGTCCCCGCCGAGCAGGACGTCGCGCAGGTCCCAGTCGGTGTACGCGGCCAGCGCGTCGGCACATTCGTCGAGGCGGTCGCGGAACACCGCGGAGTCGGCGTACAGGCCACGGGCCATCGCCTCCCACTGCGAGCCCTGGCCGGGGAAGACGAAGACCACCCGGCCGGGCTGGGCGCGGCCGACGACCAGGTCGGGTCGGTCGTCACCGGCGGCGAGCGCGGCGAGGGCGGCGAGCATGTCGGCGCGGTCACCGGCGCGGATCGCCGCCCGGTGCCGCAGCGCGGCCCGGGTCGTCGCGAGCGAGTAGCCGAGGTCGACGCCCGCGACGTCGCCACCGGTGGTGAGGAACCGGTGCAGCGTGGCCGCCTGGGCGCGCAGTGCGGCGGGGTTCTGAGCGGACACCACCCAGGGAGCGGTGTGCGGGGGCGTCGGCGCGTCGGTCCGGTCGCCGGTGGGCCGGGGCGCCCGCCCGACGACGAGGTGGGCGTTGGTGCCGCCCATTCCGAACGACGAGATGCCGGCCAGGGCGTCGCCGTCACCGGCGGCGTCCGCCGGCCACGGCCCGAGCGCGCACTGCACCTGCAGGTTCAGCGCGACCAGGTCGATGCGCGGGTTGACGGTGCTGAAGTTCAGACTCGCCGGGATCTGCCCGTGCCGGGCGCTCAACGCGAGCTTGAGCAGGCCGACCAGACCGGCGGCCCCTTCGAGGTGCCCGACGTTGGTCTTGGCCGAACCGACGGCCAGCGGAGCGTCCGCCGGCCGGTGCACGCCGATCGTCGCACCCAGCGCGCCGGCCTCGACCGGGTCGCCGACGGGCGTGCCCGTGCCGTGCAGCTCGACGTATCCGACGTGGGCCGGGTCGGTGCCCGCCTGCCGGTGCGCCCGCCGGATCACGTCGGCCTGCCCGTCGCCGTCCGGGACGGTCAGGCCGGCGCCGCCACCGTCGTTGTTGACGGCCCCGCCGAGGATCACGCAGGAGATGTCGTCGCCGTCGGCCACCGCGTCGGCGAGCCGCTTGAGCACGACCAGGCCGCCGCCCTCACCGCGTACGTAGCCGTTGGCGCGCGCGTCGAAGACCCAGGCGGTGCCGTCCGGGGAGAGACCGCCGAACTCGCCGACCCGGGCGGTGCTCCCCGGTTCCAGGATGAGGTTCACGCCGCCGGCCAGGGCCAGCGAGACGGTCCCGGCGCGCAGGCTCTCGCAGGCCTGGTGCACGGCGACCAGCGCCGACGACTGCCCGGAGTCGACGACCACGCTGGGCCCGGTCAGGCCGAGCGTGTAGGAGATCCGGTTGGCCACGACGCTGCGGTGCAGCCCGGTGAGGGTGTGGACGGTGGCGGGCACCCGGCCGGCCAGTTGGGCGTAGTCGTCCTGGATGGCGCCGACGTAGACCGCCGCGGGCCGCCCGGCCAGCTGGTCGGGTGCCAGCCGGGCGTCCTCGAACGCCTCCCACGCCAGCTCCAGCATCAGCCGCTGCTGCGGGTCCATCGCGGTGGCCTCGCGCGGGGAGATGCCGAAGAAGGCGGCGTCGAACCCGGCGACGTCGTCGAGGAAGCCGCCGGGGGGCGCGGTCGGCCCCGACCGGTCGGCGGGTGCCGCGCCGATCGCGTTGCCCCCGCTGGCGAGCAGGGCCCAGAACGCGGCCGGGTTCGCCGCGCCGGGCAGGCGGCAGGACATGCCGACGACAGCGATCGCGTCCTCGGAAAAGTCACGGGTCTGCGGCATGACAACTGACCTCATTCTGCGTCGATCGCGGGCCATCGGGGGTGGGCGGAGGGTCTTAGACGGTGATCAGGGTGTCGACGTAGTCGACGATCGCCTCGAACGTCGGGTGCTCGTAGACCAGCGCGGCGGGCAGGTCCACTCCGGTGGCGGCGGCGGCCCGGTTGCGCAGGTCGATCGCCATCAGCGAGGTGAACCCGAGTTCGAGCAGGGGGACGTCGGCGGCGACGTCGTCGGCCCGGTCGAGCCGCATCACCTCGGCGGCCAGCCCGCGCAGGGCCATCAGCAGGGTCGCCCGGCGTTCGGCGGCCGGTAGCCGCAGCAGGGTGACGGCCAGCGACGGCTCCGCCTCGTCACTGCCGTCGGTGAGCGAGTCGGGCGGCGTGGGTGCCCGGCGGGTGGCCACCATCGGTGCGACCGCGTCCAGCCAGTAGTGCTTGCGCTGGAACGCGTAGGTGGGCAGGTCGACGGTGGTCGGGGCCAGCCCGTCGGCCAGCGCGTCCCAGTCGACGCCGCCACCCCGGCAGTACCAGTTCGCGACCCCGGTCAGGAACGCCACCGGCTCGTCGACGTCGCGGCGCAGCAACGGCAGCACCGCACCGGTCGTGCCGGCGACACCGAGGTTCTCGGTGACCACCGCGCTCAGCACACTGTCCGGGCCGACTTCGAGGTACTCGGTGACCTCGGCGGCGGCCAGCGCCCGGACGGCGTCGGCGAAGCGGACCGGCCGGCGGGCGTGCGCCACCCAGTATTGCGGGTCCTCCAGTTCACCCGGGCCGACCGGTCGACCGGTCACGGTGGACACCAGCTCGACGGTCGGCGGCCGGTAGGTCAGGCTCGCCGCCACCCGCCGGAACTCGTCGAGCATGGGCTCCATCCGGGGGGAGTGGAAGGCGTGGCTGACCCGCAGTCGGCTGGTCCGCCGGCCCTGGGCGGCCCAGGCCGCCTCGATCTCGGCGACCGCCGCCTCGTCACCGGCGACCACGACGGAGGACGGTCCGTTCACGGCGGCGACGGCGACCTCGGCGGCCCGGTCCACCAGCATCGGTGTAACCTCGGCCTCGGTGGCCTGCACCGCCACCATCGCGCCGCCGGCCGGCAGTTCCTGCATGAGTCGTCCGCGTGCGGTGACCAGGGTGGCCGCGTCGGCCAGCGTGAGCACTCCGGCGACGTGGGCGGCGGCGAACTCGCCGACCGAGTGCCCGACGAGCCGTTGGGGCCGGATGCCGAACCGTTCGAGGAGCCGGAACAGCGCCACCTCCACGGCGAAGATGGCAGGTTGGGCGAACCGGGTCTGGTCGAGCAGTGCGGCGAGGTCGGTGCCCGCCGGGGCGAAGAGCACGTCGCGCAGCGCCACCGGCAGGTGCGCGTCGAGGGCCGCGCACGCCGCGTCGAGGGCCGCGGCGAAGGCCGGGAACGCCGGGTAGAGGTCGCGGCCCATGCCCACGTGCTGCGAACCCTGGCCCGAGAAGATCATGGCGAGGGTACGACCGCCGGGCGGGGCGGGGCGGCCCCGCACCACCTGGGCGGAGCCTGAGCCGCCGGCCAACCGGTCCAGACCGGTGAGCAGCTCGGCCGGGTCGGTCCCGAGCAGAACGGCACGGTGGGCGAACAGCGGACGACGATTCAGGGTGTACGCCACGTCGACCGGCCGCAGCGGTCGACGCCGCAGGTGGGCGGCGAGCCGTCGTGCCTGGTCCCGCAGTGCCTTGGGCGAGTTTCCCGACAGTGGCCAGGCGGTCGGGCGGTCGGGTGTCACCACCGGCGCGGACCCGTGTTCCCCGGCGGGCGGGGGTGGCGACTCCTCCAGGATCAGGTGGGCGTTCGTGCCGCTGATCCCGAAGGAGGAGATGCCGACGCGACGTGGCCGATCGGCGACCGGCCAGGTCACGGCCTCACGCAGCAGGCGTACCGCGCCCGAGGACCAGTCCACGTGGGGGGTCGGTGGGTCGGCGTGCAGGGTCCGGGGCAGCACCTCGTTCCGCATCGCCTGCACCATCTTGATCAGGCCGCCGACTCCGGCAGCGGCCTGGCTGTGCCCGATGTTGGACTTGAGCGAGCCCAGCCAGAGGGGGCGTTGCGCGTCCCGGCCGGCGCCGTACACGGCTTGCAGGGCGCGTACCTCGATCGGGTCGCCGAGGGTGGTGCCGGTGCCGTGCCCCTCCACCGCGTCGAGGTCGGCGGGGGTGAGCCGGGCGTCGGCGAGGGCGTTGAAGATGACACGTTCCTGGGCAGGCCCGCTCGGGGCGGTGAGGCCGTTGCTGGCGCCGTCCTGGTTGACCGCGCTGCCCCGGATCAGACCGAGCACCGGGTGCCCGTTGCGCAGCGCGTCGGAGTACCGCTCCAACATGACCACTCCGACGCCCTCGGCCCAGCCGGCGCCGTCGGCCCCGGCGGAGAAGGACCGGCACCGGCCGCCGGGCGACAGGCCGCGCTGCCGGGAGAACTCGATGAACACCCCCGGTGTCGCCATCACCGTGACGCCTCCGGCCAGGGCCAGGGAACACTCGCCCCAGCGCAGCGACTGGCAGGCCAGGTGGATCGCCACCAGCGACGACGAGCAGGCGGTGTCGACGGTGATCGCCGGCCCCTCGAAGCCCAACGAGTAGGCGATCCGGCCGGAGGCGATGCTCGCCGCGCTGCCGTTGCCGACGTACCCCTCGAAGCCCTCCGGTGCCGGCATCAGCCGCGACCCGTAGTCGTTGTACATCACCCCGACGAACACGCCGGTGTCGCTACCACGCAGCGACCGGGGGTCGACGCCGCCCCGCTCGATCGACTGCCAGGCGTGTTCGAGCAGTAGGCGCTGCTGGGGGTCGATGGACAGCGCCTCGCGGGGGGTGATGGCGAACAGCCCGGCGTCGAACTCGGCCGCGTCGTAGAGGAAACCACCCTCGCGGGCGTAGCTGGTGCCGACGGTGTCCGGGTCCGGGTCGTAGAGCCCGTCGAGGTCCCACCCCCGGTCGGTGGGGAACCCGGCCACGGCGTCGACCTCACCGGCGACCAGGTCCCACAACTCGTCCGGGGTCTGCACCCCGCCGGGGTACTGGCAGCTCATCCCGACGAGCGCGATCGGCTCGTGGCGGCTCTCTTCGAGATCCCGGATGCGTTCCTGGGCGTCGCGCAGCTCAATGGTCATCCGCTTGAGGTAGTTGAGGAGCTTCGCCTCGTCACCTGACATGCGCTGGACACCCGCTCTCGTTGACTCCTGCGGCCGGTGGCCGCTCACTGCGGCACCGTGCCGAACTCCTGGTCGATCAGGTCGAAGATCTCGTCCACGGACGCGGACTCGATGCGCGCGTTGGCTTCCGGGCCGGCCGACCGGTCCGCCGGGGTCGTCTTCCAGTCGGCGAGCATGCTCTCCAGCCGGGCGGCGACCAGCCGGCGCAGCCCCCGGTCGGAGGAGGCCGCCGCCATGGCGGCGGACAGCCGGTCGAGTTCGGCGAGGACCGGGCCCTCGGCGTCGGCCGGCGCGGCGGTCTCCCGGATGAAGTCGGCCAGCGAGGTGGGCCGTGGATGGTCGAAGACCATCGTGGCGGGCAGTTGCAGACCGGTGGCGGCGCTGAGCCGGTTGCGCAACTCGACCGCGGACAGCGACTCGAAGCCGAGTTCCTTGAAGGACCGGTCGTCGTCGACGCGCGCCACCCGGTCGCCGCCGAGGACGGCGACGACGTTCCTGCGTACCAGGTCCAGCACGATCTTCTGTTGTTCGCCGACCGGCAGCCCGGCGAGCCGGGTGACCAGCGGTTGGGACGCCTGTTGGCCACCGGCGGGGCGGCGGGCCGTACGGGTCAGCCCGGACAGCCGGGGTGGCACGTTGTCGGTCTCGGTGCGGGCGCTGAGGCCGGCGATGTCGAAGCGGGCGGTGACCAGCACCGCCGGGCCGGCGGCCAGCGCGTCGTCGAAGAGGGCCAGCCCCTCGTCGAGCGACAGCGGCAGCAGACCGCCCCGGCTGACCCGGTCCAGCGCCGCCCGGTCGAGTTTCGCCGCCGCGCCGGCCCCGGTGCCGTCGGTCTCGCCCCACAACCCCCAGACCAGGGAGGTGCCGGCCAGGCCGGCGGCCCGGCGGTGTTCGGCGAGCGCGTCGAGGGCGACGTTGGCCGCCGCGTAGTTGCCCTGACCGAGGTTGCCGAGTTGACCCGCCACCGAGGAGAACAGCACGAACGCGGCCAGGTCGGCGTCCGCGGTCAGCTCGTGCAGGTGCAGGGCTGCCTGCACCTTCGGCCGCCAGACGACGTCGAGGCGGTGCGGGGTGAGGCTGGGCAGCACCCCGTCGTCGATGACCCCGGCGGCGTGCACGACCGCGGTGAGCGGGTGGTCGGCCGGCACCGTGGCGAGCGCCGCGGCGACGGATTCGCGGTCCCCGACGTCGCAGGCGACCAGCCGGGCCGTCGCCCCCTGCGCGGTGAGGTCGGCGAGCAGGTCACCGGCACCGGGGGCGTCCGCGCCGCGCCGGCTCAGCAACAGCAGGTGCCGCACGCCGTAGGTCGCCACCAGGTGCCGGGCGACGAGAGCGCCGAGCGCCCCGGTGGCCCCGGTGATCAGGACCGTGCCGTCCGGGTCGAGCCTCGGCGGCCCGGCAGGCTCCGCCGACCGGCGTACCACCAACCGGGGTACGAGGCCGACGCCGTTTCGCAGCGCGATCTCCGACTCCCCGGTGGCCAACGCGCCGGGCAGGGCCGGGCCCGAATCGGCGTCGACGTCGATGTGCACCACCGCGCCGGGGTTCTCCGCCCGCGCGGTACGCAGCAGGCCGGCGACCGGTGCCATGGCCAGGTCGACGTCGGTGTCACCGGGCAGCGGCAACGCCCCGCTGGTCACCACGACCAGCTTCGACTGCGCCAGTTCACCGCAGGCGAGCCAGCCCTGCACCGTGTCGAGCACCTGCCGGGTGGGTAGCCCGGTGACGGTCGGGTCGACCCCGGCACCGGGTGCCGGGCCCACGCAGGAGACCAGCACGGTGGACGGTGCCGGTCGGCCGTCGGCGACCGCCGCCCGCAGCGACTCGACGTCCGGGTAGTCCGCCGGATCGACGCCCGGCAGGTCACGCAGGTGGTGGCCGTCCGCACCGACGAGGACATGGTCCTGGGTGGCGTCCGCCCCGGCCGGGGTCTCGACGGGGTTCCAGCGGATCTCGTAGAGCGGCAGCCGGTCGGTACGCAGCGCGGCGAGCCGGGCCGGGTCGATCTCGCGGAGGGTCAGCGCGCGTACCGATCCGACCGGGTTGCCGGTGTCGTCGGCGATGTCCATCCGGACGGTTTCGCCGCCGGAGGCGTCCCACCGCACCCGCAGTCGGGCGGGCGTCACGTCGGCGGCCGTCACCCCCTGCCAGGAGAACGGGATCCGCAGCGGCAGCGGGCCGTCGTTGTCGGCGAGCGCGAGCGCCAGCAGGGGGTGCAGGGCCGCGTCGAGCAGCGCCGGGTGCAGCCGGTGGCCGGTGGGGTCGGTCCCCTCCGGCAAGGTGATCTCGGCGTAGCAGTGGTCCGGGTCCCGCCACAGCCCGGTCAGGCCCCGGAAGGCGGTGCCGTAGCCGTAGCCGTGCTCGGCGAGCCGGTCGTACAGGCCGGTGAGGTCGACGGGCACCACGCCGGCGGGCGGCCAACTGGTCAGCGCCGTGCCGGCCGGGTCGGCAACCGGGGTCAGGACACCGCTGGCGTGCAGGGTCCAGTCCTGACCGGAGTCGGTGTCGGCCGACCGGCCGTGGATCGTCACCCGGCGGCGGCCGGTGTCGTCCGGGGCGGACGCGACGACCTGGAGGTCCACGACGCCGTGCGCGGGCAGCGCGAGCGGCGCGTGCAGGGTCAGGTCGTCGACCATGGCCAGTCCGGCGTACGCGGCGCAGTGCAGGGCCAGGTCGACGAAGGCCGCGCCGGGCAGGAGGACGGTGCCGCCGACCAGGTGGTCGGCGAGCCACGGGTGGGTGGTGAGCGAGACCCGGCCGGTGAAGAGGGTCCCGGCGTCACCGGCGAGCACGACCGCGGCGCCGAGCATCGGGTGGCCGGCCTGGTCCAGACCGGCGGCGCTCAGGTCGCCGGTGTTGCGGGGTGCCTCCAACCAGTACCGCTCCCCCTGGAACGCATACGTCGGCACATCCACCAACCGACCCGCACCCACCACCCGACGCCAATCAACCTCCACCCCCGCAACAAA
>NZ_JAGFWR010000045.1 GCF_017599305.1 Micromonospora antibiotica | reverse complement strand
CGGTCATGGCGGAGGGGAAACGCCCGGTTACATTCCGAACCCGGAAGCTAAGCCCTCCAGCGCCGATGGTACTGCACTCGGGAGGGTGTGGGAGAGTAGGACACCGCCGGACAACCTTTCAGTTGAGGCCGACCCTTCGGGGTCGGCCTCAACTGTTTTCACGCCCCGAACACGCCAAGCCACACCATCAAACAGCGGGCATCAGATATGAGGTGCCGGGCGTGGGGTGTCGCCGTTTACCCGGGGACTGACACATTGCGGTATCCCAACCGGTCGGATACCGCTACCTGTGTCAGCCTCGGGTCTGGATGGCGTCGCGGAGTTGGCGGAACAGGCCGGCCGACTCGTCGACCGGGCGATTGGCGAACATGCCCATCGCCACACTGCCGTGGTCCGCCCACCCGCAGATCGCGAAGTCCCCACCGTCGCCACTGGTACGACCGCACTTCATCACGCCGCCGTACTTTCCGGCGGGCACCTCACGGACGTCGGTGACCCGGCCGGTCTCGTCGGCCATCAGCCGGAAGAGGCTGTCCAGGTCACGTTCCGGCTGCCAGAGCAGGGTGGTGCCGCCGAAGAACAGCACCGCCCGCTTCTCGTCGGCCGGGTCGCGGTAGACCGTACCGATGCTGCGGTCCAGGTCGATGTCGGCGGCGAATCCGCTGCGCAGGTAGTCGGCGGTGCTGCGGGCCCGGTCCGAGTCGTCGCGGGTCAGACCCGCCACCTGGTCGGGGGTGCCGAGACGGGCATCCTTCTCCCGGGCGATCCGCCAGCCGGCGGTGCCCAACGCGGCGGCACCGGCCAGGCCGACGACCAGGGCGACGGTCAGCGCGATCCGCCGGCGGCGGGACACCCGGCCCAGCGCGCGGGGGCTCTGCTCCGGGTCGTGGTTGCTCAACCGGATCGGCTCGTCGGTCAGCTCGACCGGTTCGGGACCCTCGATGAGCTGACGCTCGGTGAGATGTGCGTCGGACATGTTCGCCACCGTACGCGAATGACCGGTGGCGCACGTCGGGTCCGCCGAAGCGCTCCGTAGACTTTCGCAGGTGACCGAGAGACTGGATGCCCGACGCCCCGACGCCCCGACCCTTGCCGGCCAGTACCAGCCCGGCGAGGTAGAGCAGCGACGGTACGAGCAGTGGGTAGCCGCCGGCCACTTCCGGGCGTCGGCGCAGAGCGACAAGCCCCCCTTCACCATCGTCATCCCGCCACCGAACGTCACCGGCGTGCTGCACATGGGCCACGCCCTGGACCACACCGTCCAGGATTCCCTGGTGCGTCGCAAGCGGATGCAGGGGTACGAGGCGCTCTGGCTGCCCGGCATGGACCACGCCGGCATCGCCACCCAGAACGTGGTGGAGCGGCAACTCGCCGGCCAGGGGCTGTCCCGGCACGACCTGGGCCGGGAACAGTTCGTCGAGCGGGTCTGGCAGTGGAAGGCCGAGTCCGGGGGGGCGATCCTCGGCCAGATGCGCCGGCTCGGCGACTCGGTCGACTGGGACCGTGAGCGTTTCACCATGGACGAGGGCCTGTCCCGGGCCGTGCAGACCATGTTCAAGAAGCTCTACGACGACGGGCTGATCTACCGGGCCAACCGGATCATCAACTGGTGCCCGCGCTGCCTGACCGCGCTGTCCGACATCGAGGTGGAGCACACCGACGACGAGGGTGAGCTGGTCTCGATCCGGTACAGCGACGAGGTGGTGGTCGCCACCACCCGGGCCGAGACGATGCTCGGCGACACCGCCGTGGCCGTGCACCCCGACGACGAGCGCTACCGGCACCTGATCGGCACCACGGTGGAGGTGCCGTTGACCGGCCGGCACATCCCGATCGTCGCCGACGAGCACGTCGACCCGGCGTTCGGCACCGGCATGGTCAAGGTGACCCCGGCGCACGACCCCAACGACTTCGAGATCGGCCAGCGGCACGACCTGCCCGCCCTGACGATCATGGACGAGCGGGGCGTCATCACCGCCCCCGGCCCGTTCCAGGGCCTGGACCGCTACGAGGCCCGCCCGGCGATCGTCGCCGCGCTGCGCGAGCAGGGCCGGGTCGTGGCCGAGAAGCGGCCGTACGTGCACGCGGTGGGGCACTGCTCCCGGTGTCGTACCACCGTCGAGCCCCGGCTGTCGTTGCAGTGGTTCGTCAACACCGCCCCGCTGGCCAAGGCGGCCGGCGACGCGGTACGCGACGGGCGGGTGAAGATCGAGCCGGCCGAGCTGGCCAAGCGCTACTTCGCCTGGGTCGACAACATGCACGACTGGTGCATCTCCCGGCAGCTCTGGTGGGGCCACCGCATCCCGGTCTGGTACGGCCCGGCCGGCGAGATCGTCTGCGTCGGCCCCGACGACACGCCCCCCACCGGCGAGGGCTGGCGGCAGGACGAGGACGTCCTGGACACCTGGTTCTCCAGCGGCCTGTGGCCGTTCTCCACCCTCGGCTGGCCGGAGCGCACCCCGGACCTGGCGAAGTTCTACCCGACGAACGTGCTGGTCACCGGCTACGACATCCTCTTCTTCTGGGTCGCCCGGATGATGATGTTCGGCCTGTACGCGATGGACGGCCGGCAGCCGTTCGACACGGTCGCCCTGCACGGCATGGTCCGCGACCAGCACGGCAAGAAGATGTCGAAGTCGTTCGGCAACGTGGTCGACCCGCTGGACTGGGTCGACCGGTACGGGGCGGACGCGACCCGCTTCACCCTGGCCCGGGGGGCGAACCCCGGCGGGGACGTGCCGGTCAGCGAGGAGTGGTGCCAGGGCTCCCGCAACTTCTGCAACAAGCTGTGGAACGCCACCCGGTTCGCGCTGCTCAACGGGGCGCACACCAGCGGTCCGCTGCCGGCCGTCGATCAGCTCTCCACCGTCGACCGGTGGATCCTGTCCCGGCTGGCGCACGTCACCGCCGAGGTCGACGAGCAGTTCGAGGCGTACGAGTTCGCGAAGGTGTGCGACCTGCTCTACCACTTCGCCTGGGACGACGTCTGCGACTGGTACGTGGAGCTGGGCAAGCCGGTGCTCGCCGAGGGTGGGCCGGCCGCCGACACCACCCGCCGGGTGCTCGGGCACGTGCTGGACCAGCTGCTGCGGCTGCTGCACCCGGTGATCCCGTTCGTCACCGAGGAGTTGTGGACGGCGCTGACCGGGGGCGAGACGGTCATGACGGCGGCCTGGCCGACCGCCGACCGTACGCTGATGGACGACGCCGCGGAGCGCGAGGTCGGCACCGTCCAGCGGGTGGTGACCGAGATCCGGCGGTTCCGGTCCGACCAGGGGCTGCGGCCGACCCAGCGGGTGGCCGCCCGGCTGGACGGGCTCGGCGGGGCGGGGATCGCCGCGCACGAGCCGCTGATCCGTTCGCTGGCCCGGCTGGACGCCCCGGCCGACGACTTCCAGGCCAGCGCCACCCTCGCCATGCCCGGTGAGGTCAGCGTGGCGCTGGACACCCGGGGGTCGATCGACGTGGCCGCCGAGCGGGCCCGGCTCACCAAGGACCGTGCGGCGGCCGAGAAGGAGGTCGCGCAGGCCCGCGCGAAGCTCGACAACCCGGCGTTCGTCGGGAAGGCCCCCGAGCCGGTGGTCGCGAAGATCCGCGACCGGCTGGCGGTGGCCGAGGCCGACCTGATCCGCATCGACGCCGCTCTGGAGGCGCTTTCCTCGTGACCGACCGCACCGATCAGACCAGCCGGCCCGGGGCCGGGCGCGGCGAGTTCGCCGCCGTCGACGCCGAGCTGGCCGCGCGCGGGTTCACCCGGATGCATTTCGAGCTGGACCGCATCGAGATGCTGCTCGACCTGCTGGGCAGCCCGCAGCGGGCGTACCCGTCGATCCACCTCACCGGGACCAACGGCAAGACGTCCACGGCCCGGATGATCGACTCGTTGCTGCGGGCCTTCGGCCTGCACACCGGCCGCTACACCAGCCCACACCTGGAGACGGTCCGGGAACGGATCAGCCTGGACGGGGAACCGGTCGACGAGGAGCGCTTCGTCGCCACGTACCGCGAGGTGAAGCCGCTGGCCGACCTGGTCGACCAGCGGTCGGCCGAGCCGCTCACCTACTTCGACCTGACCACCGCGTTGGCCTTCGCCACGTTCGCCGACGCGCCGGTCGACGTGGCGGTGGTGGAGGTGGGGCTGGGCGGCGCCGAGGACGCCACCAACGTGCTCCAGGCCGGGGTGGCGGTGCTCACCCCGATCGGGCTCGACCACACCGAGTGGCTGGGCGACACGCTGGAGGACATCGCCCTGCACAAGGCCGGCATCATCCACTCCGGCGCGACGGTCATCGCCGCCGCGCAGGAGGAGGAGGCGGCCCGGCCCATCCTGGAACGGTGCGCCGAGGTCGGTGCCACGGTCGCCCGGGAGGGCGCGGAGTTCGGGGTGCTGCGCCGGGCGGTCGCCGTCGGCGGCCAGGTGCTGACCATCCAGGGCCTCGGCGGGGTGTACGACGAGGTGTTCCTCCCGCTGCACGGGGCGCACCAGGCGCAGAACGCGGCGGTGGCGCTGGCCGCCGTCGAGGCGTTCCTCGGGGCCGGGGCGAAGCGGCAGCTGGACATCGAGGCCGTCCGGGAGGGTTTCGCCGCGACCAGTTCCCCGGGCCGGCTGGAGAAGGTGCGCAACGCCCCGACGGTGCTGCTGGACGGGGCGCACAACCCGCACGGGATGGCCGCCACGGTCACCGCGCTGCAGGAGGAGTTCGCGTTCAGCAAGCTGGTCGGGGTGCTCGCCGTGCTCGGCGACAAGGATGCCGCCGGGCTGCTGGAGCTGCTGGAACCGGTGCTCGACTCGCTCGTCGTGACCCGCAACAGCTCGCCCCGGGCGATGCCCGCCGAGGAGTTGGCCGAGCTGGCCACGGAGGTCTTCGGCCCGGACCGGGTGCAGGTGGCCGACGAGATGCCGGACGCCATCGAGGCGGCCGTCGCCGAGGCCGAGTACGACGTCCCCGGCGAGTTGTCCGGGGTGGGGGTGCTGGTCACCGGTTCGGTGGTGACGGTGGCCGACGCCCGACGGCTGCTCAAGCGATGACCGGGCCGACCCCGGACCGCCCGGGTCCGGTCAGCCCCGCCGACCGCCCGGACCCGACCCACGCCGCCCCGTCCGGGAGCGCCGGACCGTCGAAGGACGCCGGACCGGCCGGGAGCGCCGGGCCAGCGCAGGAGGCCGGATCGGCGGGGGCGACCGGGCGGCGTTCCGGGCTGCGCAACCCCGAGGCGGCGGTACGGGGCCTCGGGGCCGGGACGCTCGGCCTGGAGGCGTTGGTCCTGCTGCTGGCGATCCAGCCGATCCGGGTGGTCGGCGGGCACTTCGGTGGGGCGGCGATCGCGGCCACCGTGGCGCTGGCCGTCGCGGCGGTGCTGCTGGCCGGCCTGATGCGCCGCCGGTGGGCCTGGTCGGCGGGCACCGTGCTCCAAGGGCTGCTGCTGCTCGCCGGCCTGCTGCACTGGTCGCTGTTCGGGCTCGGGGTCATCTTCGCCCTGGTGTGGGCGTACGCGTTGCACGTGCGCCGGGTCATCCTCGGCTGACCGGGGTCAGGCGTCGGCGCGTTCCCGCCACTGGGTCAGCGCGATGCCGTGCCCGTCGGGGTCGCGGAACGCCGCTGCCCACACCTCCACCCGGGAGCCACGGTTGACCACCCGGGGGGCGTAGGTGAACCGCAGGCCGGAGTCCTTGAGCCGCCGGTAGGCCGCTTCGATGTCGTCGACCTCCAGGTTGACGTGGACCAGCCGACGGCTCATCGGGGCCGCCCCGGTCACCTCACGCAACACCAGGCGGGTCGCCCCGGAGGCGAGGACGGCGTTGCCGGAGCCCCGGTCGAACTCCTCGAACCCGAGCACGTCGCGGTAGAACTCCAACGACCGGGACAGGTCGGTGACCAGCAGGGTCAACCCGACGCCACTGATCGGGGCGGCCAGTTCCTCGGGCTCGGCGGGTGCGGCCGTCGGGTCGTACCCGAAGATCGCCTCGTCGAGTTCCGGGTCGAGCCGCCCCTCGGTGGCGGCGGGGGCGTCCAGCGGCACGTCGACCGGGTCGAGGATCGGCTCGTCGAACCGCTCCTCGGCGGGCGGGCGGGGGGCGGGGGCGGCCGTCGCCGTGGCCCGCCGGGGCAGTGGGCCCGTCGTCGACTGTTCGACCACGGTGCCCTCCAGCACCACCGGGCGGCCGGGCCGCTGGTGCACCACCACCGGCTCCCGCTCGTCGGTGAGCACCTCGACGTCGTCGCGCAGCGGCTCGGTCCGGGCCGGCTCCTGGTGGGGCGACGTCGACCGCGGCGGGTCGTCCGGCGACGCGTCGTCGGGCAGGGGGCCGACGGACGGGGGGTCGCGCAGGTCGTCACGGAACTCGTCGCGGAAGTCGTCGTCGGCCGTACGGCCGGCCCACGGTGGGGCCTCCTGCTGGATCAGCAGGTCGTCGAGCGGCTCGGCCCCGGCGTACTCCGGGGGGAGGTCGGCCATGGTCATGGTCGACTCGGTGTGGGTCGGCACCTCGTCCCAGAGGACCCGGACGTGCCGCTGGTCGTCCAGGGCCACCCGGATCGGCAGGGTCTGCCCCAACGACGGCCACTTCGCCACCGGCACCCGGGGCTCGATGATCTTCTTGGACCGGGGCGGCATACCCGGGGCGTCGATCACCAGCTGGAGTTCGCACCGGCCGAAGGCGTACTGGGTCGGTGGTTCGGAGGCGCTGTGCACGTGGCCGACGCCGACCACCCAGGTGCGTCCGCCCCCGCGCACGGTGCCCAGGGCCACGGCGAGCACCACCAGGGCCACGCCCAGCGCGACGATGGCCCAGCTGGTCATGCCCAGCCCGAACAGGACGACGAAGGTGGCCACGGTGCCGAGCACCGCGGCGATCAGCTTGCGTACCGGCGCGATGGTGCGGTTCCCGCCATTCGCCACAGTGGACCTCCCAGGGGTCAGAGCCAGGCTAGGCCCGACGGCGACCGAGGGAAAGAGCAGCCGCCGCGCCGGTACCGCAACCGGGTCGCTAGGCTGACCGTACCCAGCCGAACCGCCTTGTGCGCACAGGAGGAACCCAGCGTGTCCAGCAGCAGCGCGGATGAGCGCACCCTCGTACTGATCAAGCCCGACGCGGTGCGCCGTGGCCTGGTCGGCGAGATCATCTCCCGCTTCGAGCGCAAGGGCCTGCGGATCGACGCGCTGGAGACCCGGACCCTGGACGGCGGATTCGCCGACCAGCACTACGCCGAGCACGTGGACAAGCCGTTCTACCCGCCGCTGAAGACGTTCATGACCAGCGGTCCGCTGGTGTCGCTGGTGCTCTCCGGTGACCAGGTGATCGAGGTGGTCCGCGCGATGATCGGCAGCACCGACGGTCGCAAGGCCGCCGCCGGCACGATCCGGGGTGACCTGTCGCTGTCCAACCGGGAGAACCTCGTGCACGCCTCGGACTCCACCGACAGCGCCAAGCGCGAGATCGCCCTGTGGTTCCCCACCCTCGGCTGATCCTGCGCTGACGGTGGGTCACCCGTAGGGTTGCCCGGCCACCCCCGGCGGGCAGAACGGGCCGTGGGCCGGGGACGGCAGCTCCGGGTGGGCCCACCGCCCCACCCCGCGCTAGGGCGTGGGGCGGTCGCGGAACGGGCGGCCCCGGCCGAGGGCGTCGGCGTAGCCCCAGCGGCCCCTGATGTCGAGCAGTTCGATCTGGCCCAGCTCCTCCGGCATCGCGGCGTCGACGGCGAGATGGTCCTCGTACGGTTCGAGCCCGAGCAGCGTGCGCAGCAGCAACAGGGGCGCCCCGGCCGAGGGGGCGTACGGGCTGTCGGTGAAGCCGTGCGGGACGGGAACGTGGGTGGTGGCCCGGTCGTAGCCGGTGAGGTAGGCCGGCAGTCGACCCTGGAAGTGCCGGGCGGCGTCGAGCAGCCCGGTGGCGATCCGGGCGGCCTCGGCCCGGAACCCGGCCCGGCGCAGCCCCCAGGCGATCAGCGAGTTCTCCCAGGGCCAGACCGCGCCGGTGTGGTGGCCGAGCGGGTTGTAGTCGGCTGCCGTGCTGGCCAGGGTGCGGATGCCCCAACCGGAGTAGAGCGCCGGGGAGAACAGGTGCGCCACCATCTGCTCGGCTCGGTGGGCCGCGACGATGCCGGTGCAGAGCAGCTGCCCCATGTTGGAGGTGAGCGAGTCCAGCGGGGTGCCGTCGAGTTGCACCGCCACCGCGTAGTGGCCACGCTCGGGTAGCCAGAAGTCCCGGTCGAACCGCTCCCGCAGCCGGGCGGCGTCGCGTTCCCGCTGGTCGGCCCAGCCCGGGTCGCCCCAGAAGCGGCGGGCCATCCGGGCGGCCCGGCGGCGGGCCTCGTAGGCGTACCCCTGGATCTCGCAGATCGCCAGGGGGTAGGTGGGTGGGCGGCCGTCGTGGAAGCAGATCGCGTCGGCGGAGTTGCGCCAGCTCTCGTTCTGCGGACCGGTACGGGTCGGGCGGCGGGTGGACCAGACGTAGCCGCTGCCGGTCGGGTCCGCGTCGGAGTCGAGCCACCCGATGGCGGCCCGGACCTCGAACTCGAACCGGCGGACCAGTTCCGCGTCGCCGGTCCAGCGTTCGTACTCGTCGAGCAGGATGACGAAGGCGGCGGTGGTGTCGACCGCGCTGAAGCTGGCGGCCTCCGGGGTGTCGTTGAACGCGCCGGAGTCGCCGTACCGGCTCTCCTGGACGATCTTGCCGGGTTGTTCGCCCCGGAACGGGTCCTGCCGCACACCCTGGCTCAGCGCCAGGATGCGCAGCGTGTTGACGGCCCGTTCGGGCATGAAGGGCAGCGCCTGGAAGCTGCTGATCAGGCTCTCCCGGCCGAGTAGCGCCATCGACCAGGGCAGCCCGGTGGCGGGCAGCGCGGTCTGGAAGTTCAGCCCCGGGTAGTGCAGCGCGGCGAGGTCCCGGATGCCGTACTCGTACGCCTGCTGCAACGGTTTGTGGTCGGCGCGCAGCCGGGGCACCCCGGCGGTGCGGGCGGCGATGTCCCGGCCCCGCTGGTGTTCGCTGCGGCCGACCGAGCTGGTCAGTCGTTCCCGCAGGTCGCGGCGGTGCAGGTCGCGCAGGAGGGCCAGCACCCGTAGCCGGGTGGACCAGGTGCCGTGCGGCGCGACGGTGATCGTCCAGGTCAGGCCGTGGTCGTCGAGCTCGGCCGGCGTGCTGGAGGTGATCACGGTCTCCCGGTGCAGGCTGCCCCGCCGGTAGTGCAGCCGCAGCGCGTCGTCGGCGATGGTCGCCGTCACCGGCCGGGCCCGGCGGAAGCCGTCGCGGACCTCCAGCACCTCGGTGAAGTCCGCGCCCGCGTCGAGCCGGACGACGTACCGCACCGGTTCCGGTGCGTAGTTGAACAGCACGATCTCCTCTTCGAACTCCGGGCCCACCCAGCGGTGGCGCAGCACGGAAGTGGTGGCGTTGACGTAGTGGGTGGGTTCCCCGGGGACCAGCCCGAACTTGGCCTCGTAGGTGGCGACGTCGTCGACGGAGAGCACCGAGAGGGTCTCCGCGTTGACCGTCAGCCGCCAGGTCGACAGGAACCGGGTGTCGAAGGAGAACAACCCGAGCGGGGTGTTCGGGGCGCTGAGCACGTCACCGTTGCGGGCGCTGATCATGAAGATGTTGCCGGCGAAGACGCTGCTGACCTCGTGCAGCCCGATGAGGCTCGGGGTGGTGTGCCGGACCAGTTCGGCGGCCGGCCCCGTGCCGGTGCTGTCGGCGTCGACCGGCAGCAGCCGCCGGAAGGTGAACAGCAGCGCCAGGTCGCCGGCGACCGAGACGTCACCGCGCAGCAGCATCGCCACCAGGTTGTCCCGGCCGGCCAGCAACCGGGTGAACGCCTCCGGCCGGACCTCCACCGTGCAGTCGGGGTCGTCCCCGTGCCGGGTCACCCGGGTGTGCCCGTCGTCGAGCCGGACGAACCAGGCGGCGGTCCCGCCGTCCTCGGCGACGATCTCGAAGCGGAGCAGCCCGGTGGGGGCGGCGGGCAACCGTCCCCGGCCGTTCGCGGCCAGGTCGGCGAAGAACTCCTCGATCCGCCCGTCCACCGCCCGCTCCCGTCCCACGCCGGCACACCGGCGAAAAGGTCCAGGTGTGCCAAAAGGAACAATACGCCGCGTCGGATGCGGCCGGGCGCGCTTAAGTGGAAGAACGCCACTACGCTGCGCAAACTCCGGGGAGGACTCGATGACGGACAGGCATACGGCCGCCGGGATGCGGTACCGGACGTACGGGCACGGCGGGCGCGGCACCTTCCTGCTGGTGCACGGCTGGTGCTGCGACCACGACTTCATGACGCCCCTGGCCCGGCACCTGGCCGACCGGCAGGCCCGGGTGATCGCCGTCGACATGCCCGGCCACGGGGCCAGTCCACCCCCGACCGACGGTTACGGTGTCCCCGAGCTGGCCGGCCACCTGCGGGCCTTCGCCCACGCCCTCGACCTGCGCCGGGTCTTCGTGATCGGGCACAGCCTGGGCGGCGTCTGGTCGCTGGTGGCCGCCGCCGGTGACCGGGACCGGTTCACCGGGCTGGGGCTGCTCGACTCGGCGGTGGCCGGGCCACCCGGGGCCGCCGCCGCGATCGCCCAGGTGGCGGCCTCGCTGCGGGACGACACCTCCGGCGCGGTCCGGGAGTCGATCGTCAGGTCGTACTTCCCGCCGTACTCCGACCCGCGTCTGGTGGAGCGGGTGGTGGCGGCCACGGCCCGACCCTCGACCGAGGTCGCGTACGCGCCGATCGCCGGACTGGCCGACTGGATCGCCACCGACGGGGACGTGGCAGCCCTGCACCGGTGGGACCGCCCGCTGCTCTTCGTGGGCAGCAACGCCCCGTTCACCGACTACGCCCGGCTGGCCCAGCTCGCGCCGCAGGCGTTCATCGGGCAGACGGTGGGCTCCGGACACTTCGTCCAGCTCCAGGTGCCGGCCCAGGTCGACGCGATGCTCGACCGCTACCTGGAGGTCACCGGCTGAGCACGGCCCGGGCCGGCGGGGGTGGCGGTCGCGCCCGCCCTGCCGACCGCCCGCGCGGTGGGGCCGGCCCGGGCGGGTGGCCGGCCCGGGGCTCAGAGGGTGTCGAGCGAGGCGCGACGACGGGACTCCGCCTCGAACACCCGCAGCAGCCCGGCCGCCAGCACGGCGTAGCCGACCCCGACGGCCAGCTCCGCACCGATCGCCGGCAGGACGTCACCCAGCGGGACGCCGCCGGCCAGCCGTCGGGCCGCGTCGGCGGCATGGGTGATCGGCAGCACCGCACCGACCGCGCGGATGCCCGCCGGCAGGTCGTCGGCCGGCACGTTCACCCCGGTGAACAGCAGCAGCAACGCCACCGCCACGTTGGAGATCAGGAAGACGTCCCGGAAACGCAAGCCCAACGCCCCCAGGGTCAGCCCGAAGAAACCACAGGCCAGCGAGGCCGTCGCCAGGGCCAGCAGCAGACCGGGCAGGGCGGTGGGCGGGATCCGCAGGCCGAGCAGGAGCGCGGCCACGGTGAGCGTGCTCGCCGCGATCAGCAGGCCGTTGCCGGCGTACGGCAGCACCCGGCCGAGGAAGATGGCGGTGCGGCTGCGCGGGGAGAGCAGCACGTGCCCGAGGGTGCCGAAGCGCCGCTCGTTGGCCACCGCCATGGTGCCGCCGAAGACACAGGCCAGTGCGGCGGTGAGCACCGCGTTGCCGACGATGTAGAACCGGTCGTCGGCGACCCCGAACTCGCGCCCCAGGTAGGCGAAGAAGAAGAGCTGGAACAGCGGGCCCACCAGCAGGGTGCCCACGAAGATCGACGGGGTGGTCCAGTTGAACAGGGCCCGGTAGGCGATCACCCCACCGACGCCGACGAGCCGGAACAGCGCGCTCACCGGGGACCTCCGTCGGCCGGTCGGGACGGGACTGGCACCGGTGCCTCCTCAGGCCAGGGCCAGGGTCGCGGTGACCCGGGCCCGGCGCTCGACGTACGTCATCAACACCCAGCCGGCGGCCAGGCAGGCCAGGCTGATCGCCAGGCAGACGGCCAGCGCCGGCCAGACCGGCCCGCCGGACGCGGCCTCGTGCACGGCGCGGGCGCCCCAGGTGGTCGGGAGCACCGCGGCGACCGGCCCGGTCCAGCCGGGCAGCGCGGTGACCGGCACGAGCATTCCGGAGACCAGCCAGATCGGGTACTCCAGCATGTTGGCCAGCGCGTTGGCGTGCCGCAGCAGCACGAAGCTGGACGCCAGCAGCAGCCCGAACATGCCCAGCCCGGCGATGCAACCGGCCACCGCCACCGGGAAGGCCACCGGGTGGGCGAAGTCGAGCGGGATGCCGTAAAGCAACCGGCCCCAGGCCAGCGTGGCGAGCATCGCGTACGTGCCGGTGATGCCGGTGGCCAGGGTGACCGGCAGCAGCACCAGCGCGGGCGACCGGGGCGCCAGCATGATCATTTCCAGGGTGCCCTGCCAGCGCTGGTTCTGGATCGCCCCGCCGGAGCCGAACAGCACCGTCGACCAGACCCCCATCAGCCCCGCGCCGACCGCCGCCTCCAGCAGCCGGTCCGGCTCACCGCCGGCCCTGAACAGGTAGACCGCCAGGGTCGCCTGCACCACCGGGACGAACAACGCGATGGCGATCTCGAACGGGGAGCGGCTGAGCTGCTTGACGTGCAGCAGCGCACCGACCGCGATCATCCGCAGGGTGCTCACGCCGGCACCGGCCCGGCCACCGGCGTCGGCTCCGCCGCCCGGTTGACGATCGCCACGTACGCGTCCTCCAGGGTGGGCTGCCGGGCGGTCACCCGGCCCAGCCGTACCCCGTCCAGCTCCCGCAGCACGTCGGCCTGCACGTCCACCCCCGCGTCGGACTGCACCCCGAGGACCTGCGCCGCCCCGTGCACCGCCAGGCTCACCTCGCGTACGCCCGGCCGGGCCCGGATGGCGGCCAGCTGCCCGTCGGTCACCCCGTACGCCTGCACCTCCAGCACCCGCCGGCCGTCGGCGTGGTGGCGCAGCTCGGCGGGGGTGCCCAGGGCCTGGATCCGGCCGCCCGCGATCACCGCGATCCGACCGCACAACTCGTCGGCCTCGGCCATGTAGTGCGTGGTCAGCAGCACGGTGGTGCCGGTGGCGGCCAGGTCGGCGACGGTCTGCCGCAGCTCCCGGGCGGCCACCGGGTCGACCCCGATCGACGGCTCGTCGAGGAACAGCACCCGGGGCCGGTGCAGCAGCCCCCGGGCGATGTGCAGCCGCTGGCGCATCCCCCGGGAGTAGCCCTCGACCCGGTCGTCCTCCCGGCCGGTCAACCGGACCAGCTCGAACAGTTCGGCGATCCGACGCTTCTGCTCCCGGCCCGGTACGCCGTACAGCTCGGCGAAGTAGCGCAGGTTGTCCCGGGCGGAGAGCCGGTCGTAGAGCCCCCGGTCGCCACCGAAGACGTACCCGATGCGGCGGCGCACCTCCCGGGTCTGCCGGACCACGTCGAAGCCACAGATCCGGGCCTCGCCGCCGGTCGGGATGAGCAGGGTGTTGAGCAGCTTGATGGTGGTGGTCTTGCCGGCGCCGTTCGGGCCGAGCAGGCCGAACAGTTCACCGTGGCCCACCGTGAGGTCGACCCCGGCGACGGCGTGCACCTCCCGACGCTGCGGTCGAAGCCATCCGGTCCGGCTGCGGTAGCTGCGGTGCAGCCCCACCGCCTCGATCGCGTGCTCACCCATGGCCGCGAATCTATGGGTCGGGCCGGCGACCCGCACACCCATTACTCGGCGGCGGCGACCCGGACAGGTCGAGTATCCTTACCGGCACAGGCGACGACCCGGCCATCACCGGTGAGCCTCCGGAAGAAAGGGCCCGACGGGCCCGACTAGAACCGGACGGGGCGGCCCGTCACAGCCGGCCAACGAGCGGGCGGTCGATCCTGACCGTCAAGCGGGGTGGTACCGCGGGCCCGGCCCGGGGCGTCGACCACGGCGTACCTGACCAGGCTCGTCCTCGCAGACCACGACTGAGTGAGCTGCCAGAGGAGAGCGACCCCCGATGGGCTATCCGCTGCACGACCCGACCGCCGCCGGCGTCCCGGCGAGCCCGGACCTGCCCGCGGTCGAACGCCGCGTCCTGGAGCACTGGACCGCCGACCACACCTTCGAGGCGTCGGTGACGGCCCGGCCGGCCGGCGACGACGGCAAGAACGAGTACGTCTTCTACGACGGCCCACCGTTCGCCAACGGCCTGCCGCACTACGGCCACCTGTTCACCGGGTACGTCAAGGACGTGGTGCCGCGCTACCAGACGATGCGCGGCCGGCACGTCGAGCGGCGCTTCGGCTGGGACTGCCACGGCCTGCCCGCCGAGGTGGTGGCCGAGAAGCAGCTCGGCATCACCAGCAAGGCGGAGATCCTCGACCTCGGGGTGGCCCGGTTCAACGACGCGTGCCGCTCCTCGGTGCTGGAGTTCACCCAGGACTGGGAGCGGTACATCAACCGGCAGGCCCGCTGGGTCGACTTCACCAACGACTACAAGACCCTCGACCTGGACTACATGGAAAGCGTCATGTGGGCCTTCCGGACCCTGCACGACAAGGGCCTGATCTACGAGGGCTTCCGGGTGCTGGCGTACTGCTGGCGGTGCGAGACGCCGCTGTCGAACACCGAGACCCGGATGGACGACGTCTACCGCGACCGGCACGACCCGACGCTGACCGTGTGGTTCGGGCTGACCCCTGACGAGCGGGCCCCGGAGCTGGTGCGCGGGCCGGTGAAGCTGGGCGTCTGGACCACCACCCCGTGGACCCTGCCGTCGAACCTCGCGCTGGCCGTCGGCCCCGACATCCGGTACGCGGTGCTCGACCGCGACGGGGAACGGTTCGTGGTCGGGGAGTCCCGGCTCGGGGCGTACGCCAAGGAGCTGGAGGGGTACGAGCAGGTCGGCTGGGTGACCGGCAAGGCTCTGGTCGGACGGCGATACACCCCGCTCTACGACTTCCTCGTCGAGCAGGCGGGGGAGCACGCCTACCAGGTGCTCGGGGCGGAGTTCGTCACCACCGAGGACGGCACCGGGATCGTGCACCTCGCCCCGGCGTTCGGCGAGGACGACCAGAACGTCTGCAACGCCGCCGGCATCCCCACCGTCGTCACCGTCGACGACCACACCCGGTTCACCGCGCTGGTCCCGCCCTACCAGGGCGAGCAGGTCTTCGACGTCAACAAGCCGGTGATCCGGGAGCTGAAGGAGCGGGGGGTGGTGCTGCGGCAGGACACCTACACCCACTCGTACCCGCACTGCTGGCGCTGCGACACCCCGCTGGTCTACAAGGCGGTGTCGTCGTGGTTCGTCGCGGTGACGCAGTTCCGGGACCGGATGGTGGAGCTGAACCAGCAGATCAACTGGACGCCCGGCCACATCAAGGACGGCTCGTTCGGCAAGTGGCTGGCCAACGCCCGGGACTGGTCGATCAGCCGCAACCGGTTCTGGGGCTCGCCGATCCCGGTGTGGAAGTCCGACGACCCGACCTACCCCCGGGTCGACGTCTACGGTTCGCTGGCCGACATCGAACGGGACTTCGGGGTACGCCTGACCGACCTGCACCGGCCGGCCGTCGACGACCTGACCCGACCCAACCCGGACGACCCGACCGGGCGCTCGACGATGCGCCGGGTGCCGGAGGTGCTGGACTGCTGGTTCGAGTCCGGCTCGATGCCGTTCGCCCAGGTGCACTACCCGTTCGAGAACGCGGACTGGTTCGAGCACCACTACCCGGGCGACTTCATCGTCGAGTACATCGGGCAGACCCGGGGCTGGTTCTACACCATGCACGTGCTGGCCACCGCGCTGTTCGACAGGCCGGCGTTCCGCAACTGCCTCAGCCACGGCATCCTGCTCGGCTCGGACGGGCGCAAGATGTCCAAGAGCCTGCGCAACTACCCGGACGTCTACCACGTCTTCGACGCGTACGGCTCGGACGCGATGCGCTGGATGCTGATGTCCTCGCCGGTGCTGCGCGGCGGGGACATGGCGGTCACCGAACCGGCGATCCGCGACGCCGTCCGGCAGGTGCTGCTGCCGCTGTGGAACGTCTGGTACTTCTTCTCGCTCTACGCCAACGCCGCCGGGCACACCGCCCGGCGCCGGACCGACTCGACGCACCTGCTCGACCGGTACGTGCTGGCCAAGACCCGGGAACTGGTCGAGACGACCGGCGCGCAGATGGACGCGTACGACATCTCCGGGGCGTGCGGCACCGTCCGGTCCTACCTCGACGCGCTGACCAACTGGTATGTGCGGCGATCCCGGGACCGGTTCTGGTCGGGTGACGCCGACGCGTTCGACACCCTGTGGACCGTGCTGGAGACGCTCTGCCGGGTGGTGGCGCCGCTGGCCCCGCTGACCGCCGAGGAGATCTGGCGCGGGCTGACCGGCGAGCGGTCGGTGCACCTGACCGACTGGCCGTCGGCGCAGGACCTGCCCGCCGACCACGACCTGGTCGCGGCGATGGACGCCACCCGGGACGTCTGCTCGGCGGCGCTGTCGCTGCGCAAGGCCAAGGGGCTGCGGGTCCGGCTGCCGCTGCCGAAGCTGACCGTGGCCTCCCCGGTCGCCGACCAGCTCCGGCCGTTCGCCGACCTGGTCGCCGACGAGGTCAACGTCAAGGAGGTGGCGTTCTCGGCGGAGGTCGCCAGCTACTGCCAGCAGGTGCTGACGGTGGTGCCCCGGGCGCTCGGCCCCCGCGTCGGCAAGCAGGTGCAGCAGGTGATCAGGGCGGTCAAGGCGGGGGAGTGGGAGCTGCACGACGGCGCCCCCGTCGCCGCCGGGGTCACCCTCGCCGAGGGTGAGTACGAGCTGCGCCTGGTCGCCGCCGACGCCGAGCACTCCGCGCCGCTGCCCGGTGGTGAGGGCGTGGTGGTGCTCGACACCGAGGTCACTCCGGAGTTGGCCGCCGAGGGGCTGGCCCGGGACGTGGTCCGGGTGGTGCAGCAGGCCCGCCGGGACGCCGACCTGGACATCTCCGACCGGATCGTGGTGTCGGTGTCGGCCTCCGAGCAGGTGCGGGCGGCGGTGTCGGCGTACACCGGGTTCGTGGCCCGGGAGGTGCTCGCCGACACGGTGGACTTCGCCGACGGCCTGGCCGGTTTCACCGGTGAGGTCGGCGACGGCGAGCGGGTGACGGTGACCGTCCGCCCGGTGTGAGGTCGTCGGTGGGTCCCGGCCCGACGGGCCGGGACCCCACCGACCACCCGCGCCATCCAGCAGGCGGACGCGCGTGCACCCGTTGGGTCGCGGGGGCGTCCGTCCGCTACCGTGACACCGCCTGTTCACCGTACGACCGCCGGAGGACCCGTGCCGCTGCTCTACACCATCGGCAAGCTCACCGTGGGACCCGCGATGCGGCTGGCCTTCCGCCCGGCCGTCGAGGGACTGGAGCACATTCCGGCGAGCGGTGGCGCGATCTTCGCGGGCAACCACCTCTCCGTCGCCGACGAGCTGCTGCTCGGCACCGTAGTCCCCCGGCACCTCGCCTTCTGGGCCAAGTCGGAGTACTTCACCGGCACCGGCCCGAAGGGCGCGCTGTCCAAGTTCGTGCTCACCGGCCTGGGGGCCATCCCGGTCGAGCGGGCCGGTGGCCGGGCCGCGCTGTCCGCGTTCGACGCGGCCATCCCCGCGCTGCGCGGCGGTGACCTGGTCGCCGTCTATCCCGAGGGGACCCGGTCGCCCGACGGCCGGCTCTACCGGGGACGGACCGGCACCGCCCGGCTGGCCGTGGCGGCCGGGGTGCCGGTGATCCCGGTCGGGGTGACCGGCACCGACAAGGTCCAGCCGATCGGCACCCGCATCCCCCGCCCCGGCAAGGCGAAGATCGTCATCCGGTTCGGCAAGCCGCTGGACTTCACCGGCCGCGCCGACGACCGCACCTCGTTGCGGGAGATGACCGACGAGCTGATGGCCGAGATCCAGAAACTCACCGGTCAGGAGTACGTCCCCCGCTACGCCCCCCGCCGGGCCGAGCCCACCCCGGGCGAGACCCCGGCCTGACCGCCCCGGTCTGCAAGGGTTCTGCGCACCCGACCCGAGCTGACCTCGCCGGGCCGGCGCGTGCTCAGCCCTGCTTGGGGGTGACGATCTGGGCGCGCATGGTGGCGAGCAGCCGGGCGCTGTCGTCCACCGAGAGCCGGGTGAAGACCCCGGTGGCGCTGCTGCCGTAGTCCACCGACGTGCAGACCACCACGGCGGTGCCGCTGGAGGAACCGGTCGCGCAGCGCTCGTACCGGCCCCGGACGCCGCTGTCCACCGGTTGGGGCGTACCCAGCGTGAACGTGTCGGTCAGCCGCACCATCGTGTCGTCCGCCTCGGACTCCGGCCGGAACCGGAAACCGGTGTCGCCGAAGACGGTCACCCGCTTGCCGTCGGAGGTGCTGTACACCCCGGCGTAGACGTCCTCGGCCAGCAGGTTCGCCTTGCGTACCTCGGTCTTGAGCTTCTCGACCTCGCGGCCCGAATCCTCACGCAGGGTCAGGTCGGCCACCTGGGTCGGCAGGGCGGCGTCGGCCGGGTACTGCTGCCAGGCCGGTCTACCGAACCAGGCGGGGCAGCCACAGCAGCAGGCCAGGCTGAGCAGCAGCACCCAGGGCCAGCGCCGACGCTTGCGACGGACGTACCCCTTGGGAGGTCGGCCCGGGTTCGGCGGTGGGGCGGCCGGTTCCGGGCGGACCCGCCGCTGCTTCGGCGGCCGGGGTGGCGCGGGCGGCGGCGCAGGTGGCAGCGCCGGGCGGGCCGGCGGCGGGGACGCCGGCC
>NZ_JAGFWR010000044.1 GCF_017599305.1 Micromonospora antibiotica | reverse complement strand
ACAGACTCAAACGCAACCGCGCTGTGGCGACCCGCTTCGACAAGCTCGCCGTGCGCTACGAGGCCACCGTGCACATCGCCGCGATCAACGAGTGGCTGTGACCAACTTCGACACAGGGCCTAGGCTGACCCCATGCTGGAACAGCCGGACGCACCGTTCCCGCCGGGGCTGACCGCCCGGGTGGAGCTGACCGTCGCCGACGCCGACACCGCGCGGGCCGTCGGCTCCGGTGACGTGCCGGTGCTGGCCACCCCCCGGGTGCTGGCCCTCGCCGAGGCCGCCACGGTGGCCGCGACGGCACCCCGGATGCCCACCGGCCGGACCACGGTCGGGGTCCGGGTCGAGCTGGCACACCTGGCCGCCACTCCGGTCGGGCGGACCGTGGTGGCCCACGCCCGGCTGGTCGAGGCCGACGGGCGGCGGCTGCTGTTCGAGGTGACGGTGACCGACGGCGACACGACGGTGGCGTCGGGCCGGGTGGAGCGGGCGCTGGTCGACCGGCAACGGTTCGTCGAGCGGGCGGCGCGGGTGTCATGACGAACCGGTTCGTGGAGATCGCCGACCGGGTCCACGTGCTGCGGGAACCGCTGCTCGACGTCAACGTCACGCTGGTGGTCGGCGACGGCGCGGCGCTGCTGGTGGACACCCTGTCCACCGCCGGTCAGGCCGCCGAGCTGGCCGCCGCGGCGCGGGCCGTCACCCCGCACCCGTGGACGCTGGTCAACACCCACCACCACTTCGACCACTGCTTCGGCAACGCGACGCTCGCCGCCGACCCACCCCGCCCGGTGTACGCGCACGAGGTGGCCGCCGCCGCACTGCGGGACCGGCCGGACCGGCTGCGCCGGGCGGCGTACGAGGAGATGCGGGCGGAGCATCCCGGGCTCGCCGCCGAGCTGGCCGGGACGACCCTGCTGGCCCCGACGCACACCGTGCACACCGAGACCGTGCTGGACGTCGGCGGCCGGCGGGTGGTGCTGCGGCACCCGGGGCACGGGCACACCGACGGGGATCTGGTGGTGCACGTGCCGGATGCCGACGTGCTGGTCGCCGGGGATCTGGTGGAGCAGTCCGGGCCGCCGGCCTTCGAGGAGTCCTACCCGTTGCAGTGGCCGGACGCCGTGGCCGACCTGCTGCGGATGAGCACGCCCGCGACGGTGGTGGTGCCGGGCCACGGCACGCCGGTGGACGTGGAGTTCGTCCGGGCCCAGCACGCCCAGCTGGTCGAGCTGGCCTGGCTGATCCGGGCCGCGCACACCGGCGACGCCCCGCCGGAGCGGGTGGCCGCCGACTCCCCGTTCGGTGCCCGGCCCGGCCTGGTCGCCGCCCGCCGGGGCTACCGGGAACTCGACGGCACGCCCTGAGTCACCGGCCGCCGCGGGCGGCCGGACGGACTGCCACCGCGCCGGGCCCGACCGTCGACCCGGTCGCTGCGGTGACCGGGTGGGACGCCGCGCTCAGTCGGCGAAGCGGCGGCGTACCGCGTCCCGGGTGGGCATGGCGACCGCGCCGCCGGGTGACTCGCAGACCAGGCCGGCGACCCGCAGGGCGAACGCCACCCGCCGGTGCCAGCCGGTCGGCTCGGTCGGTTCGCCGTCGGCCAGCAGCTCGGCGATGAGCGCGGCCATCACCGAGTCGCCCGCGCCGGTGGCGTCCACCGCCTGGACCTTCGGCGCGGGCACCCGGACCGGGTCGGGACCGGCGGCGACCAGGGCACCGTCCGCGCCGAGGGTCACCACCACCGTGCCCGCGCCCACCTCCCGCAGGTACGCGGCGACCCCCTCGACCGGCTCGTCGGGCCAGAGGAGGGCGGCGTCGGCGCTGCTGAGCTTCACCAGGTGCGCGCCGGCGGCGAACTCCACCACCACCTGGCGCAGGCCGGCCAGTTCCGCCGGGCCGGACAGCAGCCGGGGCCGGACGTTGGGGTCGAAGACCCGCAGCCCGGGCGCGAGCGACCAGGCCCGCCGGGCGGCGGCGAGCGTCGGGGGGCGCAGCAGCACGATCGAGCCGCAGTAGAGCACGTCCGCGCCCTCGATCAGCACCCCGTCCAGGTCGTCGGCCGCGAGCAGGCCGTACGACGGTGGTTCGCCGTAGAAGCGGAAGTCCGGCTCGGCCCCCGTGTGGGTGGTGACCGCCAGCGTGGTGGGTGCGGGCACGGTGACCGCGCCGGTCAGCCCGACCCCGGCGTCGGCCAGGAAGCCGCGGATGCGGCCGGCGAGCACGTCGTCGCCGAGGGAGCCGACGAACTCGGCGGTGCCGCCGAGCCGGGCCACCCCGACGGCGACGTTGAGCGGGCCGCCGCCGATCGCCTGCCGGAACACCGGCTGCCCCTCGGACTCGGCGTCCAACAGGTCGATCAGCGCCTCACCGAGCACCACCGCGTACCCCACGTCGCCTCCCAGCGCGTCGTCGTCGGCTACCAGGCTGGCACAACGGTCCATGCCGATCGGGGCCGGCCGGGCAACCAGATCCCACCCATCGAGCAACGACTATTGCGTGCTTCGTCCGGGCGTGATGGTATTGGGGTGCCGGGCCGGCGCGGAGGGCTGCCGCACCCGCTCGGCGATCAGCTGGGGTCTGACGCGAGAGGCACCGGTCCGTGGGCACGGACCGCCGACGGCACGCGCCCGTCGGCCCCTGTCGGGCCGCCGGCCAGAGCCGCGACCGACGCATCCCTCACCTTGTGCGGGGCGGGCGTTCGCGCCACCCCGCGGATCAGGAGAAGCTCGTGCTTCGTTCCCGTACGGCCGCGTTGTTCACCGCGGCCGCCACCCTCGCCTTCGGGGCTGTCGCCCTGACGGTGCAGCCCGAACCGGCCGCCGCACACGGCACGCCGATCGTTCCGGGCAGCCGGACCTACCTGTGCTGGCAGGACGGCCTGAGCCCCACCGGCGAGATCCGGCCAAACAACCCGGCCTGCTCCGCCGCCGTCGCCCAGAGCGGCACCAACTCCCTCTACAACTGGTTCAGCGTGCTCCGCTCGGACGCCGGTGGCCGCACCGTCGGCTTCATCCCCGACGGCAAGCTGTGCAGCGGCGGCAACACCGGTTTCGCCGGGTACGACCTGGCCCGCACCGACTGGCCGCTGACCCACCTGACGTCCGGTGCCCGGCTGGACTTCAAGTACAGCAACTGGGCGCACCACCCGGGCACCTTCTACTTCTATGTAACGAAGGACAGCTGGAGCCCGACCCGGCCGCTGGCCTGGAGTGACCTTGAGGAGCCGTTCCTCACGGTGACCAACCCGCCCCAGCGGGGCGCGTCGGGCACCAACGAGGGGCACTACTACTTCAGCGGGAACCTGCCGTCGGGCAAGTCCGGCCGGCACATCATCTACTCCCGCTGGGTCCGCTCGGACAGCCAGGAGAACTTCTTCGGCTGCTCGGACGTCACCTTCGACGGTGGCAACGGCCAGGTGACCGGGGTCGGCAGCGGCAACAACCCGACCACGCCGCCGCCCACCACCACCCCGCCGCCGACCACGACCCCGCCGCCGCCGACCACCACGCCGCCGCCGCCGACCACGACCCCGCCGCCGCCGACCACCACCCCGCCGCCGGGCAACAGCGACTGCATGGCGGTCTACAAGGTGGTCAGCGCCTGGAACGGCGGCTTCCAGGGTGAGGTCACCATCATGAACCACAGCACCCGCACGTACGGGGGCTGGGCGGCGAGCTGGACCTGGCCCAACGGCCAGGTGATCTCGCAGGTCTGGAACGGCTCGCTGAGCACCAGCGGGTCGACGGTGACCGTCACCAACGCCGCGTACAACGGCTCGATCGCGCCGGAGAAGACGACCACGTTCGGCTTCACGGCGAGCAGCTCCGGCACCAACGGGCTGCCGACGGTCTCCTGCTCCGGCCGGTGACCCGACGCTGAACGCACACACCGGAGGCCCCCACCCGTCGGGTGGGGGCCTCCGGTCCGTCCGGGCCCGGTGTCCGTCGCGACGGTGCCGGGGGCGGGGTCAGCGGACCATGCTGCCGACCACCGGCTTGGTGAGCAGGGCCGACTGGTTGCGCTGGATGCCCGGGTCGAGGGTCTTGGCCACGAAGATGGCGTGCCAGATGCAGAAGATCAGCACCGTCCACACCTTGCGGGAGTTGTCCGCCTCCTCGCGCTTGTGCTCCTCCAGCAGCCGCATCGCGTACGACAGGTCGATCAGGTCGCCGGCACCGGAGGTGGACAGCACGTGCCGGGCCCACTCGTACATCTCGCCGCGCAGCCAGACCCGGGTGGGGGTCGGGAAGCCCAACTTCTTGCGGTTGACGATGGCCGGCGGCACGACGCCCTGCAACGCCTGGCGCATGGCGTACTTGGTGGCGTCGGAACGGGGCGGCAGCTTCAGGTCGACCGGGATGGTGGCCGCCACGTCGAAGACCGCCCGGTCCAGGAACGGCACCCGCACCTCCAGCGAGTGCGACATCGAGATCCGGTCCGCCTTGACCAGGATGTCGCCGCGCAGCCAGGTGTAAAGGTCGACGTACTGCATCTTGGTGACGTCGTCCAGCTCGGTGCACTCGGCGTAGATCGGGGCGGTGACGTCGGTGTAACGCACCGACGGGTCGTAGCGGCGCAGCAGGTGCTGCTTCTCCTCCTCGGTGAACATCCGGGCGTTGCCGTAGTAGCGCTGCTCGATCGGGGTGGTGCCGCGCTCCAGGAAGCTCTTGCCCTTGACCCCCTGCGGGATCGCTTTGGAGACCGCGCGCAGGCCCTTCTGCACCCCACCCGGCAGCCCGTTGACGGTGCCGAGGGAGAGCGGCTCCCGGTAGATGGTGTAACCGCCGAAGAACTCGTCGGCACCCTCGCCGGAGAGCACCACCGTGACGTGCTCAGCGGCCTTCTTGGCGACGAAGTAGAGCGGCACCAGCGCCGGGTCGGCCACCGGGTCGTCCAGGTGCCAGACGATCTTCGGCAGCGCGTCGATCATGTCCTGCGGCCCGATCTTGGTCGGGATCGTCGTCACGTCGAGATGCCGGGCCGAGTCCTGGGCCACGTCGATCTCGGAGTAGCCGGGCACGTCGTAGCCGACGGTGAAGGTGAGGATGTTGGGATTGAACTCGCGGGCCAGGGCCACCACGGCAGTCGAGTCGATGCCGCTGGACAGGAACGAGCCGACCGGCACGTCCGAGCGCATGTGCATCCGTACGCTCTCCCGCAGCGTCTCCCGGATCTCGTGGTACAGCCGCTGCTCGTCGGCGACCGGGGCGGGCCGGAACACCGGCCGGTACCAGCGCCGCACGTCCAGCCGGCCCCCCGGCGACCAGGTCAGGTACTCCCCGGAGCCGATCCGGCTGATCCCCTGGTGCAGGGTGCCGGGCTCGGGAACGTACTGGAGGGTGAGGTAGTGGCTGAGGTTGGCGGTGTCGATGCCGGCGTCACCCTGGTAGTAGGAGTGCGCGAAGGGCAGCAGCGCCTTCTTCTCGGAGGCGAGGTAGAGGCCGTCGGCGGTCTCCAGGTAGTGCAGCGGCTTGATGCCGAAGTAGTCCCGCGCGCCGAACGCCCGACGCTCCTGCCTGTCCCAGATGACGAAGGCGAACATGCCGCGCAGCCGGGTGAGCACCTGCTCGCCCCAGTAGTGGTAGCCGGCGACGATCACCTCGCCGTCACCGGCGGTGGCGAACTGGGCCCCGAAGTTGCGGGCCAGCTCCTCGCGCAGCTCGATGTAGTTGTAGATCTCGCCGTTGAAGGTCAGCAGGTAGCGGCCGCCCGCGTAGGGCAGCGGCTCGTGGCTGGACGCCACGTCGATGATGGCGAGCCGCTTGTGGGCGAACACCCCGTCGGCGTAGTGGCCGGTGGCGTCACCGACCACCTCGACCCCTGTCTCGTCCGGTCCGCGGTGGTGCAGGCATTCCAACGCCCCCGCGATGTTGTCGCGGTGGGCGGCGGCGTTGCCGTTCGCGCTGAAGAAGGCCAGGAGTCCGCACATGGCCGCCATCTTTCCACGCGGCACATTCCCCTCGCGCGGCACCGCTGACCCTGTCCCCCCTCCCCGCGACCCGCTGTGACCACCCGGCTCCGCAGGCTCACCGGCACCGCCCCCGGCACCGCAGGCCCACCAGGACCGCCCCGGCACCGTAGGCCCACCGGCACCGCCCTCGGCGCCGCAGGCCCACCCGGCTGCCGCCCTCGGCACCGCAGGCCCACCCGGCTGCCGTGCCGGGGCGGTCCGGCCGGGGCAAGGCCGGCACCCCGTCCGGCCGCGGTCGGAGTACCGTCTGGACGAGCGACGAGGCGAAGGGAGCCGACATGGCCGAGGACCGGACGGACGGCAAGCCGGCGGACGGCACCGAATCGCACGATCCGGACTTCCCGGAGGCGTTCCTGTCCTTCATGCGGCAGGGCTGGCGCGACACCGGCCTGCCGGTCGGGCCCCGACCGGAGGTCCCGCACCACGCCAAGCGGCGAGCCGCGCTCTCCGCGGCGTTCCCGGGCGAGACGCTGGTCATCCCCACCGGCACCGAGAAGGTACGCGCCAACGACACCGACCATCCGTTCCGGCCGGGCAGCGACTTCGCCTACCTGACCGGCGACCACGACCCGGACAGCGTCCTGGTGCTGCGCCCCAACGGCTCGGGGCACGACGCGACGCTGTACATGCGTCCCCGTTCCTCGCGGGAGACCGACGAGTTCTTCCGCAGCCGGCACGGCGAGCTGTGGGTGGGCCGGCGGCACACCCTGGCCGAGAAGTCCACCGAACTGGGTCTGGCCACCGAGGACCTGTCCGCGCTGGACCGGGCGCTGGCCCGGATGGCACCGGGGCGGACCCGGGTGCTGCGCGGCTTTGACCAGCGGGTCGACGCGGCGGTACGCCCGTGGGACGGCTCCCGCGAGGAGGGGCAGCCGGGCCGCGACCGGGAGCTGGCGATCACCATCGCCGAGCTGAAGCTGGTCAAGGACGAGTGGGAGGTCGCCCAGCTCCAGGAGGCGGTCGACGCCACCGTACGCGGCTTCGAGGACGTGGCCCGGGTGCTGCCGGCCGACCGGGGGGTCTCCGAGCGGCTGCTGGAGGGGATCTTCGCGCTGCGGGCCCGGCACGACGGCAACGACGTCGGCTACAGCTCGATCGTGGGGGGCGGCGAGCACGCGACGATCCTGCACTGGGTGCACAACCACGGCGCGACCCGCCCGGGTGAGTTGCTGCTGATGGACATGGGTGTGGAGAACCGCAACCTCTACACCGCCGACGTGACCCGGGTGCTGCCGGTGGACGGCCGGTTCACCCCGCTGCAACGCCAGGTCTACGACGCGGTGTACGCGGCACAGCAGGCCGGTATCGACGCGATCCGGCCGGGTGTCGGGTTCCGCGAGGTACACCTGACCTCGATGCGGGTGCTCGCCGAGGCGCTCAAGGATCTCGGCCTGCTCCCGGTGAGCGTCGACGAGGCGATGGACCCGGCCTCGACGGTCTACCGGCGGTGGACCCTGCACGGCACCAGCCACATGCTCGGCATCGACGTGCACGACTGCGCCAACGCCCGCAAGGAGAAGTACCGCGACGGCGCGCTGGGTGAGGGGTACGTGCTCACCGTCGAGCCGGGGCTGTACTTCCAGCCGGAGGACGAGCTGGTCCCGGAGGAGTTGCGCGGCATCGGGGTCCGGATCGAGGACGACATCCTGGTCACCGCGACCGGTTCGGTCAACCTGTCGGCCGGTCTGCCCCGCCGCTCCGACGAGGTGGAGACCTGGCTGGCCGAGCAGCGTGAGGCGGGTCCCCGCCTGCCCGGCTGACCCGACCAGCGCGGGGCAACCCGTCCGCGACCGACCCGACACCAGGCACCAGGCACCAGGCACCAGGCACCAGGCACCAGGATGGGGTGGGATGGGATGGGTGGGCACCCACCCCCCCATCCGCCCGGCCCGACGCGCCCGACCCGGCCCGACGCGCCCGACCCGGCCCGGCCCGCCCGACCCGGCCCGCCCGGCCCGACGCGCCCGACCCGGCCCGGCCCGCCGGACCCGTCCCGCCGACCCGACGACCGCTTGCACCACTCGTCCGACCTCGGCCGCTCGACCCATCCGGCCGAGCCGTCCGGGCATCACCCACGGTGGCCCTGCCGCCGGTGCGCGTCGCCCCATCGGGGCCCGGCACCGGCAGCAGGGCCGCAGTCGTCCGGCCGCCCCGGCACCCACAGCGCGGCTCTCCCCTCCCCACGCTGCCCCGCGCACCCCTTCATGATCACGCTCGAACCAGGTTGTAGTGGCCTCGGTCGCTCGTGAGGCCACTACAACCTGGAAACAGCACGACCTTGCGGGCGAGAACGAGGACAGTGCACGCGACTCGGGGCACGCGGCGCGGGGCTCAGGGCTCGGGGCACGCGACTCGCGACTCGGGGCACGCGGCACGCGGCACGCGGCACGCGGCACGCGGCACGCGGCACGCGGCACGCGGCACGCGGCACGCGGCACGCGGCACGCGGCACGCGGCACGGGCTCGGGGCACGGGGCACGGGCTCGGGGCACGGGGCACGGGCTCGGGGCACGGGGCACGGGCTCGGGGCACGGGGCACGGGCTCGGGGACCGGGGTGGCCCTGGGCCGGGGTGGCCGTGACGGCACGGATGCGGCACGGTGCGGCGGATCGACCGCCTAGGCCCGGCCGTCCGGGAAACCACCTGCCCGGCGGAGCACGTCCCCGAAGCGGGCTTTATTCGTATTTGCCCTCATAGCGAGGAACCCTCTCATACCGTGGGTTTCGGGAGCTACAACCGATTTGTAGCAGGGGACGCTCGCTCACGTGCGGCGACCCTGTCTGGTACGAGGAGAGGGCAGAGAGCTCCGATGTCCAACTACCTAACGAACAACGAAGCCTCCGCGCGGGCGACGGGGAGCAGGAGCCGTCGCAAGCTCTGGCTCGCCAGTGGCGTCGCCGGGTTGACAGGTGTGGTCAGTCTCGCCGCGGTGGGCGTCGCCGGCAGCGCCGGGGCGGTCGGGGTGAGCGGACTGAAGTGGAACACCACTCAGCAGGTCACCAAGGACGGCGACCACGGTCGCGGCGAAGAGGGCCGTGGCGAGGAGGGCCCGGACCGTGGCGGCAAGGACGACCGTGACGGCAAGGACCACGAGCGTGGAAAGGAGGTGCCCTGCGACACCGACCGGCTCATCCAGGCCATCGTCTTCGCCAACAGCCGTGACGGCGGCGTGCTGGACCTGGCCAAGGGCTGCACCTACAACCTGACCCGCAACCAGGACGGCAACGGCCTGCCGGTGATCACCCAGAACATCACCCTGCGGGGTGAGCACACCACGATCACCCGGGACGCCACCGCCGACTACTTCCGGATCCTCAACGTGGGTCCCGGCGGTCACCTGAACCTCAAGGGCCTGACCATCAAGGGTGGGCAGACCATCGAGGCGTTGCAGCCGGTCTCCGCGGCAGCGGTGTGGGGGGCCTACTCGGACTCCCAGGCGATCGCCGCCCAGGTGAAGGCCGGCACCCCGCTGGCCCAGGCGCTCGCCGCCCGTAAGGCGAACCCGAAGGCCGGTCTGAAGGCCGCGCCGAAGGCCGCCCGCAAGGCCACGGTGAAGGCCGCGCCGAAGGCCAAGCCGGGGAAGGCCACCACCCTGATCGAGGAGCCGGGCGTCAACGACGGCGCCGGGATCCTGGTGCAGCCGGGCGGTGCCGCCAACCTGTTCGACACCTCGGTCGTGCTGAACCAGTCCGGCGGCAACGGCGGCGGGCTGGCCAACTTCGGTACCACGTCGCTGCGGCACACCGAGGTCGCCCACAACACCGCCTTCTTCTTCGGCGGTGGCATCTTCAACGCCGGCCTGCTCACGGTCGACGAGTCCACGATCACCGACAACACCGCCATCGTCGGTGGTGGCGGTGTCTCCAACGGCGCCGCGGAGATCTTCACCGAGGACGTCGACGGGGGTACCGCCCTGATCGAGAAGTCCAAGATCACCGACAACGAGACGCTCGGCTTCGGCGGCGGTCTGCTCGACATCGGCGGCAACACCACCGTGCACTCCACGGAACTGCTGTCGAACACCGCCGTACTCGCCGGTGGCGGTATCGCCGTGGCGGACGCCCAGGTCAACGTGCACCACTCGACGGTGGCCAAGAACAGCACCGCGGGCGTCGGCGGTGGCGTGGCCGTCGCGTTCGACAGCGCGGTCACCATCGAGAAGAGCTACCTCAAGGAGAACACCGCCGGCTTCTTCGGCGGCGGGCTGTTCAACGCGGACAGCGTCACCACGGTGCGTGAGTCCGAGGTCGTCGCCAACCGGGCCCTCGGTCCGATCGGCGTCGGCGGCGGCATCTTCAACATCTTCGGCGAGGTCAACCTCAGCCGGACGAAGGTCGCCAACAACTTCGCCACCCTCGCCCCCGGCGGTGTGTTCACCTTCGAGGGTGTGGTGAACGTGGACGACAAGTCCGCGATCGTCGCGAACCGTCCGACCAACTGCCTGGCGATCCCGGGCGACACCATCCCGAACTGCTTCGGCTGAGCATCCTCGGGTGACATGCCGTCGGTGACGGCGGCGCACGCACCGGCCCCCCTCCGCAGCACGCGGAGGGGGGCCGGTCGTCACCCGCGCCGACACCGTGCGAGCACCGCGGGACCAGCGCCGCACGACGCACCGCCCGCACCGGCACCGGCACCGTGCGACGCACCGCCGGACCAGCGCCGAACGACGCACCCCCGCGCCGGCACCCGACGGAGCAGCGCCGGGTCAGCGTTGGACGAAGACCGCCACGCTGCGCGCCGGCACGGTGAAGGTGCCCGCCGACCGGTCGAACGTGGCGGTCCGCAGCCCCGGGTCGGCGGAGCCGGCCAGCACCGGGTGCAGGGCGGTGTCGGTGCCCCGTAGCCCGGTCACCGTCTGCTTCGCCGTCGCCGGGGTGGCGTTGAAGACCACGGTCACCGTCTTCCACCGGCCACCGAGCCCCCGGGCGTCGAGGGTCATGGTGAGCACCCCCGGGGTCTCCTTCGCCCCGGACAGCGGGAACGCGACCCGCTGCTGCACCTGCGCGGCGGTGGTCAGCCCGAACACCGGCGACGACCGCCGGATCTCCAGCAGCTCCGCGTACCGGGCGTCGGCCAGGTCGATCGCGGCGCAGCCCGGCACCAGGGCCGGGTCGGCCAGCAACGGTTTGGCGTACGGCCACTTGTCCTGGTTGTCCGCCGCCGGGGGGAGGCCGACGCCGAAGCCGTTGCCCTGGGCGCAGTCCCAGCGGATCTGGTTGAACCAGTCACCGGAGTTGTAGGAGTTGCGGTCCAGCGACTTGGAGCGCAGCCGCTCGGAGCCGGCCGCCACGAAGCCGGTGCCCTGCCCGAGAGCGGTGGTGGCCAGGGCCAGCACCTGCATCCGGGCCCGGTCCGCCGCCGAGGTCCCGGTCGGCAGCTTGTACGCCAGCGCGTCGTACAGGATCTCGTTGTCGTGCGCGTCGACGTAGGTGACCGCCTCGCCGGGGGCGGCGGTGTAGCCGGCCGGGGAGCCGTTGTAGTCCACCTGCGCCCCGGTGACCTGCCGGCCGGCGGAGTCGGTGAACCGGTAACCGCGCAGGTTGCCGGTCAACCCCACCTTGATCAGGTCCTGCTGGTGCAGCAGCCGGGCCTTCTGCTCAACGGCGGTGCCGTTGGCGTCGTCGCCGTTGGGGTCGGTGTAGAGGCCGGAGGCGAAGCCCTGCACGCGCGGGTTGCCGTCGAAGGGGCCGCCACCGCGTACCGCGTCGCGGAGCCGGTCGTTGAAGGTGCCGATCCCGGTGCCGGCCATGTTGGCCTGGGTGGCCTGGACGAACCGGGCGTCGTCGGCGACCTCGCCGAAGTTCCAGCCCTCGCCGTAGAGCAGGATCTTCTTCCCGTCGACACCGTCGCGGGCGAGGGTGAGACGGTCCAGCGCGGCCCGGACGGCCAGGATGTTGGCCTTCGGGTGGTGGCCCATCAGGTCGAACCGGAAGCCGTCCACCTTGTACTGCTTGGCCCAGACGACCAGCGAGTCGACCACCAGCTTGCCCATCATGGCGTGCTCGGGGGCGGTGTTGGCGCAGCAGGTCGAGTTGGCGACGGTGCCGTCGTCGAGCAGCCGGTGGTAGTAGCCGGGCACCACCTGGTCCAGCACCGACTTCGGATCGGTGCCGGCGGCGGAGGTGTGGTTGTAGACCACGTCCAGCACCACCCGCAGGCCGGCGCCGTTGATCCCGGCGACCATCCGGCGGAACTCCGCGGTCCGCCGCGCCCCGTCCGGGTCGACGGCGTAGCCGCCCTCGGGGACGGTGTAGTGCAGCGGGTCGTACCCCCAGTTGTAGCCGTCGGTGTCGGCGACCGCCGCGACGCACGCCTGCTGCCGGTCGGAGTCCGGGGGCAGTGCCGCCAGGTCGCAGTCGGGCTGCCGCTGGTCGGCCCACTTCTCGGGGATGGTGGCGAAGTCGAACACCGGCAGCAGGTGCAGGTAGTTGACCCCGGCGTCGCCGAGCGCCTTGAGGTGTTTCATGCCGGCCGTGCCCGGGTCGGTGAAGGCCAGGTAGGTGCCCCGCCGGTCGGCCGGGACGGTGGTGTCGGCGATGGAGAAGTCGCGTACCGACAGTTCGGAGATCTGCGCCCGCGACGCGGGCGTCGCGGCCGGCTTGCGCAGCCCGGACCAGCCGGCGGGGGCGAGCGCCGGGTCGGTCAGGTCGACGATCTGGCTGTGCGTGGAGTCCGCCGCGAGCGCCACCGAGTAGGGGTCGGTGACCGAGGCGGTGACGATCTTCTGGGCGGCCGGTTGCCAGGCTTCGACCCGGTAGCGGTAGTACCGGCCGGTCCAGTCGCGGCTGCCGCGTACCGACCAGACGCCGGTACGGTCGTCGCGGCGCATCGCCACCGTGCGCGGCTGCGCCGACGGCGTGTCGGACAGTTCGAGGGTGACGGTGCGGGCGGTGGGTGCCCAGACCGCGAGGGTGGGCACCTTACCGGCGAAGCTGACGCCGAGCGTCGCGTCGGTGGCGGCCCGGTAGACGTCGTCGAGCGCGCCGGGGATCTGCACCCCGGTCGCGCGCAGCAGCGCCCCCCGGGCGTCGCGTTCGGTCACCACGAGTTGCCCGCGCAGCGCCGCCGGCACCTTCGCCAGGTCGGCCCGGTCGAGACGGAACGCCTGGTGGGCCCACAGGTGCGGGAAGGCCGCCCGCTGCGCCTCGGTGAGCCCGTTGCGTTGCGCCCGCAACGGCAGCGAGGTGTACGTCCCGGACAGCTCCCCGTCGACCACACTCAGCCCACCCGCCGGGGCGGCCACCAGGGCGTACGCCCTGCCGTCGGTCGGGCCGACGGCCCAGGTGACGGTGGACCTGTCGATCCACTGCGCCTGCTGTTTCGTGATGTCGAGGTCCTTCGTCGTCCCGGTGGCGGTGGCGGGGAGCAGCCGGCCGGGCACCCCGCCCAGCAGCCAGACCTCGTGGCCGACGCCGGTCAGGTCGAGGCGCTGGTCGTCGGGCTGATCCTTGGTGTCGCCCCGGTGGATGATGTAGTTGAGCCCGGTCGCGCCGGCCGCCAGCGGCACCCGGAACAGCGCGCCGAAGGAGTCCACCTTCTCGGGCAGGAGCGGGCTGGCCCAGTCGGTCGGGGTGGCCGCCCCGTCCCACAGGTGCAGGCCCCAGCCGGCGTAGTCGTTGTCGGCCTTGCGCCAGTGGATGATCGCGGTGCCCGGGTCGACGGCCGGGTCGGGTTCGCCGGTGGCGGCCTGCCGGGTGGGATAGAGCGCCGGGTCGCCCTGCTTGACCCAGACCTCACCGGTGGCGGTCACGTCGACGGTGCGGTCGTTGGCGACGTCCTTGTTTCCCGCCTTGTCGACCACGAGGAACCCGACGGACTTCGCGCCGGGCTTCAGCTTCACCCAGGCGAACCGGCCGTACGAGTCCTCCCCGGCGAACGGCTGCCCGGCGGGCCACTGCGTGACGTACGCCGGATCGAGGTCACCCCAGGCGTACAGCCCCCAGTCGGCGTAGTCCCCGGCGGGGCGCTGGTAGTGCACCACCACCCAGTCCCGGGACGCGCCCTGCGCCGGGGTGCCGACCACCCCGGTCGACCGGGTGGCGGTCGTCCGCCCCTTCCCGTCGCGGACCACCGCCTTGTATTCGACCCGGGTGCCCCCGGCGAGCCCGGTCAGGTCGTGGTGCACGGTGTACGGCGCGGTGTGCGCGCTGCCCAGCAGGGTCCACTTTCCACCCGCGACCCGGGCGGCGACGGTGACGGTGGCCAGCGGGTCACCTGTCACCTGAGCGGTGACGGCGGCCCGGGTGGCGACCGGGTCGGTGCCCGGCTCGGTGAGGGTGACGGTCGGCTTGGCGGTGGCCTGTGGGACGGGCCGGCCGGCCCGGAGCACCACCGCCGCCCCGGCGGGCACGGTCACGCTCAGCTTTCCGTCGGTGCCAGCGGTCGGGGTGGCCGTGCTGCCGTAGGTGCCGGTGAAGGCGGTGCCGGGTGACCAGGTCTGCACGGTGACAGTCTGCGGGGTGCCGGCGTTGTTCACCGCCACCAGGTACTCGGTGCGGTCGGCCGGGGAGATCCGGGAGAAGGCGAAGACCCCCGGCCCGTCGGCGGCGTACCGGGTGACCTGCACCCCGTCGCGCAGGCCGGGGTGCGCGGCCCGCAGCCGGCCCAGCTCGGCGATGGTGCGGTACAGCGGGTGGTCGGTGTCGTACTGGTCCGCGGCGTGGGTGCGGGTGGTGCCGATCAGGTCGTCGTCGAGGTAGTCCGCCGTGCGGGTGGCGAACATGTCCTGCCGGGCGTCCTTGTCCCCGCCCGGCCCGGTGAAGCCCTGCTCGTCGCCGGAGTAGACGACCGGCTGCCCCCGGGTGAGGAACATCAGCTGGTGGGCGAGGCGGTCCCGACCGAGCTGACGGGCGTCGTCGCCCCCGGCGGCGGCGATGAACGAGCCGATCCGGCCCATGTCGTGGTTGCCGAGGAAGGTGGTCAGCCGGCCGGCGTCGGTGTCCCGGGCGGCGTACAGCGGGTCCTTGGCGTAGACGTCGGCCAGCGCCTTCGCCGATCCGTCGGTGGTGACGTAGCCGCGCGCCGCCTCCTGGAAGGAGAAGTCGAGGGTGGCCGGCAGCCCGCCGCGCCGTACGTAGGTGGAGGTGACCTCCTGGTCGGCGCTGTAGACCTCGCCGAACATGAAGAAGTCCTTCTTGCCGGCGGAGTCGGCGGCGCGCTTGATGCCCTGGCTGAACTGCGGCCAGAAGTCGAGGTTGACGTGCTTGACGGTGTCCAGCCGGAACCCGTCGACGTCGGTGCTGGCGATCCAGTCGCCGTACGCCTTGGTCAGGCCCTTGACCACCTCGGGCCGCTCGGTCCACAGGTCGTCGAGGCCGTAGAAGTCGCCGTACTCGCTGTTCTCGCCGGCGAAGGTGGAGTCACCCCGGTTGTGGTACATCGTCGGGTCGTTGAGCCAGGCCGGCACCTTGACGCCCGCGTCGGCGGGGCTGGCGAAGGTCGGCGTGTACGGGCCGGCGTCGGCGTTCACCCTCGGGAAGTCCCGGGTGCCGTCGGCGTAGTTGCGGTCCTCGAACTCACGCCCCTGCGCGTCGGTGTACGGCGACGTCTTCTTGTCGACGTACGCGTACTTGCCCTCGGCGTAGGAGATGACGTCGGCGGTGTGGTTGACGATGACGTCGAGGTAGACCTTGATGCCCCGCTGGTGGGCCAGCCTGACCAGCCGTTTCATCTCCTCGTTGGTGCCGAAGTGCGGGTCGACCTGGGTGAAGTCGGTGATCCAGTAGCCGTGGTAGCCGGCGGAGACGTCCGCGCCGCTGCCCTGCACGGGGCGGTTCTTGAACACCGGCGCCAGCCAGATGGCGGTGGTGCCGAGCCCCTGGATGTAGTCGAGCTTGTCGATGACGCCCTTGAGGTCGCCACCGTGGTAGAAGCCCTTGTCGGTCGGGTCGAGCCCGGTGCGCAGCCGGTCGCCGGTGAGACCGCCGGTGTCGTTGCGGCGGTCGCCGTTGGCGAACCGGTCCGGCAGGACGAAGTAGAACTGCTCGGCGCGTCCCTTACCGGTGCCGGCGGCGAGCAGGGCCTCGGTGGTGGGTTCGGCACCCCACTGGGCGGCACCGGCCGCGGCGAGAGCGTCGATGGTGGACGGGCGGTCGGTGGCGTCGGCACCGAGGTGGCGGACGGCGACCGGCACGCCGACGAGGGCGAGGGTGAGGGTGGAGACCAGGGCGAGCAGCGCCTTGCGCGGCAGCGGGGGTTTCATCGACGGCCTTCCTATGGTCGCTGATTCGCCCGCACGCTAGCCCCTTCCGAAAGGGTTCTGCAATACCTTGCAAACCAAGTCGCAACAAAGCAGCAACCTTGCAGCGACGGCAACCGGACCGGTGACCCGACGCGACGGTCAGAGACCGGAGCAGGCCACCCCGTCGACCGTGCAGCGCGACGGCCGGATGCTGCCCCCGGTGTTCTCGAAGTGGAACCGCAACGGCACCGACGCCCCCGGCGCGACGTTCACCCCACTGGTGTACGTGAACACCCCACCCGACATCCGGGGGGTGCCCTGCGGCGCACCCTCCACCCACGAGGTGACCAGCCTGCTGCCGGCGGGCGGGACCAGCCGCACCGTCCAGGGCCGGGCCACCCGGTCCCGGTTGTGCAGCAGCACCTCACCGATGAACGCCTCGTTGTTCCAACTGTCCCGCACGCTGAACCGACCCGTCATCGGCGACGACGGCGGGGCCGGTGGCGCGGGCGGCGTGGCCTGCGGGGCCGGCGGGGCGGGCGGCGTACCTCCGTCGTCGGGCGGCACCACGACCCCGTCGGGCGGCGAGGACACCGCACCGCCACCACCCGACGGGTCACCCCCGACGACGTCGGCGGGCAGCTCGACCGGCAGCGGGTCGGTGCGGCGGGGCGTCAGACCGGGGACGACCGGTTCGGGCAGGTTCGCCGCCACCGGCGCCCGGTCGGTCACCCCCGACCCGGGCAGCGAGTAGGCCGGCACCGGATCGGCCGGCCGCGCCTCGAACGCCGGCCCACGGCTGCGGTACGACGCCAGCGCCACGATCAGGAGCACGACCATCACCAGCACCCCGGTGGCGACCACGACCCATGGCGACGACGCCAGCGCACCCGCTCCGTGTGCCCGCGGTTGTGCGCGACGCATGCCGGACATGACCCTCCCTGGTCGGCCCCGTCCGAGAAGAGTAACGATCCCGGCGTTTGCCGGAAAGTGGCTGAGGCACCGGATTTTGTCCTAACCGGACAGTTCGCCGTTCGTCAGCCCCGTACCCGCAACGCGTCCACCTGGAAGTAGACGCCGTTCCGCTTGACCGCCCAGATGGTGTACGTCCCGAGCGGAAGGTCCCTGACGCTGAACACCGTCTGCTGGGGCTGGTAACGGTTCGCCCGCGCGCTCACCCGCTGCTGCTTCACCGGCCGGCCGCCGGCATCGACGACCCACACGTCGGCATCCCCGTACTCCGGGTCCCGCGACGTGATGTAGTCCAGCCCCGTGCCGGTGAACGTGAAGCTGAACGAGTCCCCGTCGTGGATCGTGTAGTGAACGTCGTCGCGGTGGTCGCCGTACGGCCGGTCCCGGGAGACCGCCCACCGCCCCCGGTAGGAGATGCCCGGGGCGTCGTCGTTGAGCAGCGTGGTCGGTTTCGGCGAGGGCGTCGCGGCCGACGGCGACACGGACGCCGACGGCGTGGCCGACCGGGACGCGGTGGGCGGTCGACCGGCCGGTGGCGGGGCCACGCCCGGTCCGCCACCGGAGTCCGGGCGGGTCCTGGTGGGCGAGGGCGACGGCAGCACCGACTCGGTCGCCACCGGCACACCCGGCACCATGATGGCCTCGCTGCGCGATCCGGCGCCGTGCTCGGCGTAACGGTCGTGACCGAGCACCGCCACCAACGCCTTGACCAGCAGGAAGAGCAGCACGATCACCGCGATCGAGGCAAGCGTCCAGGGCAGCGCGGCGATCGCGTGGGGCAACCGAGACGTCCACCGCGTCCAGCGCGTCCCCGGCATGATCCTCCTCGGTCGATCCCGTACGCAGAGATTAGCGACCGTCCAGTAGCGATGATCACCGGGGGCGGTAGGCCCGGCGCGCGCAGGTCAGCCGGTCCGGATGACGGTGCAGATCGCCGGGCCGTCCTCGGTGCCACGCAGCAGGTAGCGGTAGCGCTCCCCGGGCACCGCCCGCCCCTGGCTGTCCAGGAACTCCCACCGCACGGCGACCATGGTCAGCAGGGCGGAGACCGGCTCGACCTGCTCGATCAGCGCGTGCGCCGCGACCAGCTCCCGTTCCTGGTAGTCGGGCGCGGCACCGACGAAGGAGAGCGCGACGGCGGCCATCGTGCTGAACGAGAAGCTGTAGCTGTCGGCGACCACCAGCCCGGGCAGGGCGTAACAGCCGGCGATGGCGGGCACGTCACCGGTGGTGAGTGCCACCCCGTAACGGTCGAAGAAGTCGCTCAGCGTATCCAGATCGGTGGAAGCTCTCACGGCGTCACCAGTTGCCGTCGTCGCCCGTCGGCAAACCTCATCGGGGCGGGATGCGTACCTCGATCTCCGCGCCCAGCCGTGCGTCGCCGGCCAGGTCGAGGTCGTCGCCGCTCCAGAACCGGCCCGGGTCGTACCAGTTGGGCCGGCGGCCGGGCGGCAGCAACCCCATCGCCTCGTAGGTCACCGCCACCACCTCCGCGCAGTACGCGGTCTCCAGTGCGCGGTCGCCGGGCTGCCGGTCGGCCGGCTCGCCGTCCCGGTCCCGCCGACCCGGCAGGGGCAACGGGATGCGCAGCTGCGGGACCCGCCCCCGGGCCCACCGCCAGGCCAACTGGGCGGTGGACGGGAACGGGGTGCCGTCGAGCCGGGCCACGGTCTGCAGCACCGCCTGCTCCATCGCCAGGTCGGCCGACGGTTCGAGCTGACGCAGCCAGGCGCGCTGGCCGTACCGGTTGGCCCAGACGCAGACCGCGTCGCGCAGGTCGTGCAGCTGCACACCCCGCTGGTGGGTGCCGGTCCACATGTCCCGCAACGACCGCCCCAGCTCGGCGTGCCACATCAACGGCGGCATGTCGTCCAGCACCACCGCCATGCCGACGTGGTTGACGGGACTGTTGGTGGTGAACTGGATGGCCCGGTCCGGCACGCTGCGCCCCCGGAACACCCACACGTCACCGGTACGGCTCAGGTCGACGGCCTCGTCCAGGCTGATGCTCATGAGCGTCTACCCTAGGCCGATGCGGCAACGGATGCAGTGGTGGAAGGTCCTCGGGCTGGCGGGTATCGCGGGGGTCGCCGCGACCGGCGTGGTCGTCGCCCGCGCCGAACGGCGGCGTCGCGCGTACACCCCGGAGGAGATCCGGGACCGGCTGCGGCAGCGGCACGCCGAGGCCGCGAAGCCCGCCGACGACCCGGCCTGACCGACCCCGGGCCGTCCGTCGCCGGTCGGCCACGGACGGCACCCACGGCGGCCCCGACGGGGCAGTCGGGCGGGCCGCCGACGGCTAGGCTCCCGGCATGGATGGTGCGGTCGAGCAGCAACCCTTCGTGTTGTCACCGCCCACCGCGCCGGTGGAGCGGCACGGCCAGGTCGACCTGCACCTGCCGACCGGCCCCGGTCCGCACCCCGTGGTGGTCGTGGTGCACGGTGCCCCGCTTCCGCCGGGCGCGCCGGACCCCCGGGACTGGCTGCTCTACCGGGGCTACGGGGCGCTGCTCGCCGAGCAGGGCCTGGTCGCCGCCGTCATCAGCTACCGGGTGACCGACCTCGCCGGGCTGCCCACCACCGCCGACGAGATCGCCGGCCTGGTCGAGGCCGTCCGGTCCGATCCCCGGGTGGACGCGCAGCGGGTGGTGCTCTGGTTCTTCTCCGGTGGGGGCCTGCTGGCGGCCGACTGGCTGCGCGCCGCACCGGACTGGGTGCGGGGGATCGCGTTGACCTATCCGCTGCTCGTCCCGCTGCCCGGCTGGGAGGTGCCGGCACGGTTCCTGCCGATCGACGCCCTCGGCACGGGCTCGACGACGCCGGTGGTGCTGACCCGGGCCGGGCAGGACAAGCTCCCCGGGCTGCTGGCCGGCATCGCGGCGTTCCTCGACGCCGCCGCCCAGGTCGGGCGACCGGTGCGTCTGGTGGAGGTGCCGGACGGTCAGCACGCCTTCGACATCCTGGACCACACCGAGCAGTCCCGCGAGGCCGTCCGGGCGGCCCGGGACGCGGTGGTCGACCTGATCCGGGCCGACTGAGCCGGGTCGTCCACCCACCGCACCGGGTCCGGTGACGGGCCGAATGTCCGTTTCGTGGCGGGAGGTCCCGCACCGGACAAACCCGTTCGTGCCCGATCGTCCCGTGGCCGGGGCCACCCGCACGGCGGAATCGCCGCCGGGGCCGAGGCGTTGTACCTGGCATACCACCGCCACTCCCCCACCCGAGGGGGACGGCCCCGGAACCCCGATCGCGGAATGCG
>NZ_JAGFWR010000043.1 GCF_017599305.1 Micromonospora antibiotica | reverse complement strand
CGCTCCTCATCGAGGACCCTGCCCATTGATGATCTTTGTGTGAGAACTCAGATCATGGACAGGGTCCTCCCCATTCCGCTAGACCTCCACCACCACGAATCCCCCCGACGGTCAAAACACGAGTCATGCCTGGCTGGCATATTTATGCCAGCCAGGCATATTGCTGTCCGGGACTACCTCCTCTGCCCGGCTCGACGCCGGCCCAAGCCGTAGCCGAGCGGGCCAGCGCCGGAGCTGAGATGCGGCAGAGCACTCCAAGCTGAGGCGGGGCGGGCGCTGGAGCCGAGGGCGGGCAGGCGGTTGTCGAAGTCGAGGCGCGGGCGGGTGCTGGAGTAGAGGCCGGTCCGGGCTGCCCGCGCCGGTGCCGGGGGCGGGCAGCCCGAACCGGGGTCGGTCAGCGCGCCAGCAGTTGGTGCGCCGCCCGGATCTGGGTCCACGACTTCGGCTGCGCCGGGGCGGTCGTGCTGCGGGTGGCGGTGGCCGGGGTGGGCCGGCCGGGCGTGAACAGCCAGGTCGTGAAGACCGGGTCCAGGTCGAGGCCGGAGATCCGCTCGGCGAGGGCCTGGAACTGGGCGATGGTGCCGTTGCCGTACCGGTGCTCGGCGGTCCAGGCGGGCAGGATCCGGAAGAACGCGTCGTCGCCGACGGTCAGCCGGAGCTGGTGCAGGGCCATCGCGCCCCGGTCGTAGACCGCGTCGTCGAAGACCGCGCCGGCACCCGGGTTGCCCGGCAGCACCTGCCAGAAGCCGTCGCCGGCGGGATAGTTGGCGTAGGTGAAGTCGAACAGCTCCTGCGCGGTGCCCTCACCCTGCGCCTCCGACCAGAGCCACTCGGCGTACGAGGCGAAGCCCTCGTTGAGCCAGATGTTGCTCCAGTTCGCCACCGAGACCGAGTCGCCGAACCACTGGTGGGCGTTCTCGTGCACCACCACGTACGGGTTGCTGCCGCGCCGCCAGAAGCCGGGCCCGTACACCGGGCGGGTCTGCGTCTCCAGGGCGAAGCCGAGGCTGTCGATCGGTGCGGCCACACCCCCCTGCGCCTCGAACGGGTACGGCCCGAAGACGCCGCTGGCCCAGTCGACGACCTCGGCGGTGCGTTCGATGCTGGCCCGGGCGGCGGGAGCCCGGTCGCCCAGCGTGGTGCTGTAGGCGTTGATCACCGGCTGCCCGTTCGGGGCGGTGTCGGTGACGATGTCGTACTGGCCGATCGCCAGGAACGCCAGGTAGGTGGCGCCGGGCTTGGTGCTGCGCCAACCCCACCGCATCCGGTTGCCGGCCTCGGCCAGCGGGGGCCGGGGCTGCACGCCGTTGCTGATCACCTCGACGCCGTCGGGCACCGACACCGAGACGTCCCAGGTGGCCTTGTCCAGCGGGTGGTCGTTGGACGGGAACCACCACCAGGCCGACTCGGGCTCGTTGACGGCGAGCGCGCCGTCGACGGTGCGGGTCCATCCGGAGTAGCCGTTCACCAGGGTCTCCGACGGCACGCCGGAGTAGGTGACCACGACGGTCATCGCCTGGCCGGTGGTGAGGCCGCGCGGCGCGGTCACCACCAGCTCGTGGTCGCCCTCCCGGGCGTACCGGGCGGTCCACCCGTTGACCCGCACCGACTCCACGTCGAGCAGGAAGTCGAGGTTGAACCGGGAGAGGGCCTGGGTGGCGGTGGCCAGGATGGTGGTGGTGCCGCTGAGCCGGTCGGTGGCCGGCTCGTAGCGCAGCCGCACGTCGTAGTGGTCGACGTCGTAGCCACCGTTGCCGTAGTCGGGGAAGTAGGGGTCGCCGAGGCCGGGGCTGCCGGGTTTCGGGGCGGCCGAGACCGCGACCGACCGGCTCTTGCCCGGTCGGGCGTCGGCCTGGCCGGGGGTGCCGGTCACCAGGGTGCCGGCGGTGGTGACGGTCAGGGCGGCGATGGCCGCCGTGAAAACACGTCGCACGGGGTGGACTCCCTCCATCGGGGTGTTCGCACCGACAACCTAATCGACGGCGGTGGAAACGTGTGCGTCGGATCGGTGGGGATCGGCTGTTCTCTTTGTGTCGATGTTTCGCTAGCATTACCGACTAGTAACAACGCCTCACCCCCCTTGGCCACGCGCGCGGTCCAGAGGCTCCACCCTTCCTGCCCCCGGAGGACCGTCATGCCCCACCGCGCCCTACCCCGTCGTGCCCTGGCCCGTGCGGCCACCGCGCTCGCCGCCCTGCTCGCCACCGCCGTCGGTGTCGTGCTCGTCCCCACCGCCGCCCAGGCCGCCACCGTCCACTATGTGGCGCTCGGCGACTCGTACTCCTCCGGCGTCGGCGCCGGCCCGTACGACCTGTCCACCTGCCTGCGCAGCCAGAAGTCGTACGCCCCGCTCTGGGCCGCCGCCAACGCGGTGACCAGCTTCGCCTTCCCCGCCTGCGGTGGGGCGGTCACCTCCGACGTGATCAGCAAGCAGGTCCGTTCGCTGAGCGCCACCACCACGTTGGTCACCATCACCATCGGTGGCAACGACGCCGGCTTCGCCGACGTGATCACCAGTTGCCGGTTCGGCAGCACGGCGACCTGCACCGCGGCGGTCGACAAGGCCAAGAGCTTCGCCGCCTCGACGCTGCCCGGCCGGCTCGACGCCACCTACGCCGCGATCCGTGACCGGGCCCCGAACGCCCGACTGGTGGTGCTCGGCTACCCCCGGCTCTTCGAAACCGGCTCCTGCGGCGTGCTGGCGATGAGCAGCTACAAGCGGACCATCCTCAACGAGGCCGCCGACGTGCTCGCCACGGTCACCGCCGCGCGGGCCGGGGCGGTCGGGGCCACCTTCGCCGACACCCGGCCGTTCTTCACCGGGCACGGCGTCTGCGCCGCCGCCCCGTGGATCCGCGACGTCAGCGGCGTCATCGAGGCGTACCACCCGAACGCCGACGGTTACCGGTCCGGCTACCTGCCGGCGCTCACCGCCGCGCTGCGCTGACCCACGCCGACGGTCGGCGGCCCCCGGGTCGCCGACCGCCGGCGTCGGGCGTCGGTCGCCTCCCGAGCCCACCGGAGCGCCGGGCGACACCGCCGACAGCGGGCCGCAGTCGGGACGCCGACCAGCTGACCGGTGGGCGGGTCGTGCGTGCCGACCGGCCGGGGCGCTAGGGTTCCCTCGATTCGTCCGCGCGGCGGTGGGGAGCAGTGGGTGGGCAGGCTCGCATCGGCGTACGGGCAGGCGGTCACCGCGCACCGGCAGGCCCGGCAGCGGTGGACGGCGGCCCGTGCGCTGCTGGACCGGCTGGCCGGGGAGCCCGTCCCGGAACGCACCGCCGACCTGGTCGCCCGACTGGCCCGGCTCGCCGACACGCTGGCCGCCCCACCGGCGGACGGCGGCCCCGCCCCGGTGCGCATCGGGGAGGCGTCCACGGCGGACGGACGGTTCCCGCTGCTGCTGCCGTTGGGTGCCGGCCGGCACCTGGCGGTCGACCGGGACGCCCGCGATCCCCGGGTGGCGGTGCTGCTGCGGGTGCTGGTGCTGCGGCTGCTCAGCACGGCCACGCCGGGCAGCGTGCGGGTGGTCGGCATCGACCCGGCCGCGTGGGGTGCCACCTTCATTCCGCTGCGCCCGCTGCGCGACGCCGGGGTGCTCGGTGGGGTCGCCACCACCGAGGCGGAGATCGGCGCGTTGCTGGACACCGCCGAGGCGCACGCCCGCGCCGCCCAGACCGGTGCGGAGGAACCGGAACTGCTGCTGGTGGTGGCCGCGTCCGCGCCCGGCCCGCGGGAGCTGGCCCGGCTCGCCGCGCTGACCCACGCCGGCCCGACCGCCGGGGTGTGCGTGCTGTTCGCCGGGCGCGCGGTGACCACGCCCGGGCAGGTCCCACCCGCGCTGGGCGGCACCACCGAGGTACGCCTCGACGAACGCTACGCCCGCATCGGCGACCCGCCGGGGCAACCGTTCAGCGCCGACGGCACCGGCCTGCCCGTGCCGGTGCTGCTCGACGGCGATCCGCCCGCCGGGGCGGTCCAGGCGTTGGCCGACCAGTTGGGCGCGCAGGTGCGCCGGGACACCGCCCTGCACCTGGCCGACCTGCTGCCCGAGCGGCGCTGGACCGAGTCCGCCCGCGCCGGCCTGCGGACCGTGGTCGGCCGTTCCGGTCGTACCCCGGTGGTGCTGGCCTTCGACGACGCGACGCCGCACTGGCTGGTCGGTGGCCGCACCGGCGCGGGCAAGACGGTCTTCCTGCTCGACGTGCTCTACGGCCTGGCGGCCCGCTACTCCCCGGCCGAGCTTCAGCTGTGGCTGCTCGACTTCAAGGAGGGGGTCAGCTTCACCGAGTTCGTCCCCACCGAACGGGACCCGTCGTTCCTGCCGCACGCGCGGGCCGTCGGCGTCGAATCCGACCGGGAGTACGGCCTGGCCGTGCTCCGCGAGCTGCGCCGGGAGCTGGGCCGGCGGGCCGGGCTGTTCAAGCGGCACGGGGTGACCAAGCTCGCCGACCTGCCGGACACCGAACCGGTGCCCCGCACGGTGGCCGTGATCGACGAGTTCCACGTGCTGTTCGCCGGCAACGACCGGCTGGCCCGGGAAGCCGTCGACCTGCTGGAGGAGCTGGCCCGCAAGGGCCGCTCGTACGGCGTGCACCTGGTGCTGGCCAGTCAGAGCACCAGCGGTGTGGAAGCCCTGTACGGCCGGGCCGAGTCGCTGTTCGGGCAGTTCGCGCTGCGGGTGGCGCTGCCCGGCGGTGAGCCGGTGCTCGGCCCCCGGGCCACCGTGACCGGCCCGACCCGGATCGGCACGGCGCTGGTCAACACCGCCGCCGGGGCGGCCGGCGCGGACACCCTGCTGCGGTTCCCCGACGCGCACGCCGACGCCCGCCAGCTCGCCCGGCTGCGCTACGAACTGTGGGACGCCCGTCCCGACGACACCGGCCCGCCCGCGGTCTTCCGGGGCTACGCCACCGCCCACCTGGAGGACGAGCCGATGCCGGCCGCCGCCGTGACCCGCCGCCCGGCGGTGCTGGTGGGCCGGACGGTCGACGTGGCCGGCAGCACCGCCCGGTTCGACCTGGACGCCTCCCCCGGCCGGCACCTGGCCGTGGTGGGCACCTCGGCGACCGGCGGGCACGTGCTGCGGGCCGCCGCGTTGAGCCTGGCCGGCCAGCACCGCCCCGGCGAGGCCGAGTTCGTGCTGGTCCCGCTGGTGTCGGCCGCCGACGAACTCGCCAACGACACGGCTGCCGGGTTGAAGGCCGCCGGACATCAGGTGACCCAGGTCGACGCGGCCGGCCTGCGGGCCCGCATCGGTGCGCTGACCGCCGGCCCCGGCGAGCGCGGCCGGACGTACCTGGTGGTCTTCGGGGTGGACGCGGCCGGCGCGGTGCTCGCCGCCGCCGACCCCGACACCTACCGCACCGGCCACGACGACCTGCGGGCGCTGCTGGGGGAGGGGCCGGGGCGTGGGGTGCACCTGCTCGGCTGGTGGCGGGGGCTGCGTCGGCTCGCCGACGACCTCGGCGGTAGCCAGAACCGCGACGACGTGGCCTGCCTGGTGGCGTTGAACGTGCCCGCCGACGATCTCGGGCTGTATCTCGGGGTGACCGATCTGGTGTGGACCCCCCGCCCCAACCGGGCCCTGCTGGTCGACCGGCACGCCCAGCGGCGCACGGTGATCGTGCCGTTCGTCCGCCCCGGTCACCAGCCCGACGAGGAGGAACACTGAGTGGCCGGCTACGACGACTACGCGGCGGCCGTCCGGCAGCTCTCCGCCCGGATCCGCGAGGGTGAGCGGGGTGCCGCCGCCGAGGCGGAACGCCGCCGCAGCCTGCACGCCGGGGTGACCCAGCTCGGTCAGCGGCTGGCCGCCCAGGAACAGCGCCTCACCCAGCTCGCCGCCGCCGGCCTACCTGCCGTGGCCGACCCGACCCCCGGGCCGGGCCCCGGGGCCGGCACGGGTCCCGCCGTCGGCTCCGGTTCGGCCCCGGGGTCCGCCCCCGGTTCGGCCCCGGGGTCCGCCCCCGGTTCGGCCCCGGGGTCCGCCCCCGGTTCGGCCCCGGGGCCCGCCCCCGGGGCGGGCACGGGTCCCGGCGGGTCCGGGGTGGACGGCGATCCGGCGGTGGTGCTGGCGGAGACCGGGCGGCTGGTCGACGAGGCGGACCGGCTGGGGCAGCAGGCCGAGGCGTTGGCCCAGCGGCCCGCTCTGCTGCCCACCTGGTCACCGACCGCCCGTGCGGTCGCCGTCTACGCCGGCTGTGCCGCCGTCGGGGCACTGGTCATGCTGGTGCTGGTGGTCGCCAACGGCATCGGCGTGGTCGACGGCTTCACCCTGGGCGCGCTGACCTGCGCCGGGCTGCCGCTGATCTCCTTCGTCGCCGGCTGGTTGATCCTCGGTCGGTGGGGACGGCCGGCACTGGCCAGCACCGATCCGCCCCGGTACGCCCCGCTCGGCTTCGTCGTCTGCGTCCTGCTGGTGCCGCTGGCGTACTGCGTGACCCTGCTGCTGTTCCGCGTCGTGCGGTGAGGTGCCTGGCGGGGCCGGTGGCGGCTGCTGCGGCGGTGGTCGTCGCGGCGGCGGTGAAGAAGGGGCCTCGTCCCGGTGCTCGTGCGCGAACGACCACCGGGAACGCTGGTCAGCCGGCCCGGTAGGAGAGGTAGTAGCCCTCGTACGGCCAGCTGTGGAAGTTGTTCAGCTCGGACGCGGTACCGGTGCAGTCGGAGGTCCGGTAGCCGGAGACGGAACCGAAGCCGTTCCAGCCGATCGCCCAGATCGCCTCTGCCGGGACCGGGCGGCAGATGCCGTCGGGCGTGGCCTGTCTGCCGACGATGATCTGCGTGGTGGCCTGGTAGAAGACGAGGCCGACGTCGGGGACCTTGAGCGTCTCGACAGCGGCTGCGGGCGACGCCGGTATCGTTACGGCCAGTGTGGTGATCAATGCGGCGGCGAGACCCGCAGCGATTCGGCTGGTGAAACTGCGCATGAGCTTCCCTTCCTCACGGTGTCCAGGAACGGGGTCGGAGCTCGTTCAGCCCGCAATGAATTGATCTGGATCGATTATATTCCCCGTGTCAACAACCTCGTCACTGATTGCTGTCGCCGGGTGGCCCGAGTTTCCCGCCGGCACCCCGGGGGCGTCAGGTACTTGACCGTGCAACTTTCCGGCGGTAGCTTGGGATTTCGATCTACCAACATCAATGGGAGTGGGTAGCTGTGCTGTTGAAACCCTTCGCCATCGCCGGGGTCGTCGCCGGTGTGCTGGCTGTTACCCCTCCTGCCTCGGCGGCACCCCAGCTGGGGGCCGGCGTCTATCCGCCCGGGAACTGCCAGCCGGGCACATTCTGCGTCTGGCCCCACTGGGATCACCCGAACGGGGTCCCTACGGAGACTCCGTCCCTGGTGACCACCACCGAGTGGACCGGCAACATCACGGGTTTCAACTACTACAACTACACGGACCGAAACGCCGCGATCAGCTGGCGCTTCAACTCTGCCGGAACGATTATGACCGGCACGGACTGTGCTACCCCCGGCGACGGATTCTTCTATGTGCCAATGGGCGTGACGAAGGTCAGTTGGAATACGGCGAACGTCTGCTGACCTCCGCCGTCCTCTGATCTCCCGAATTCGGTGCCTCCGCTTTCCCGGTGGTCTTCCTACGGGGACGACCACCGGAGAGGTCGGGCGGTAAGCCCTCCGCGGCCACTGTTGCCGACGTGGTCACCGCTGGGCCGCACGGTCGGTACCTGTTTCGCCTGCGCCGGGTCGGGATCGAGTTGGTGCCGGTCGCCCACCTCGGCGGGAGCAGCCCCGGCCACCCGCACCCCCGACAGATTCCGGTGTACGTCTCGATGCCGTGGTCGGCCAACGTCCGCCGTGCCTCGGCGGCCCGCCCGGCGCAGCTCGGCGGCGTTCACCGGCGTCCCCTCGGCGCGGCGGCCTTGATCAGTCGGGCGTACCTCACCTGCTCGCAGGGGTAGTCCGCGCCACAGCCGCAGACCCGGCGGGTCACCACGCGCGGGGGATGGGCGAACAGGATGTCGTCGGCGTCCTCGACGTCCTGGTCGGAGACGAGCAGGCCGAGGTCCCCGCCGGACTCCGAGGGCAGGTCGGCGTCCGACGCGTTGCTGTCGTACGGGCGGCGGTTGTCGTGCGCTCCCTGGCTGTCCTGTGCTCGCTGGTCGCCCTGTGCTCTCTGGTCGCCCTGTGCTCGCTGGTCGCCCTGTGCTCGCTGGTCGCCCTGTGCTCGCTGGTCGCCCTGTGCTCGCTGGTTGTCGTGCTGTCGTCGGCTGGGGTGGTGGTCGGGTCGGTCGTTCATCGGGGTACCTCCAGGTCGGTCTCCTCGGGCGAGGGCTGGCCGGATCCGGTGAGTCTCGGCGGGGTCTGGTGGGTAGAGCGCGCCGTCGGGGGCGACGGTCAGCTGCACGGTGCTGGTCCAGTTGCTTGAGCGACTGGCTCAAGATCAGATTGCGATTTTGCGTACTCCACTCGGCGTGTCGTGTACAAAATCGCAATCTGATCTTGGTGAGGGTGGTGCATCGGTAGTCGGGGCGTGTGGGTAGGTGGTGGCACGCCCGGTCGGGTCGGGGGGATGACCCGACCGGGCGCTCTGTGCGGGTGCGGAACCGACCAGCTCCGGGTTTGCAGACCTGGGAGCCGATCGATGGGAGCTTTACACATCTAGTCACGCAAGGCAAGCACGACAACACGTTGCTTGTCACGAGTAGTGGCACGTGATCGAATGGCGGGGCAGACCTGGGAGTACACACATGCCCGTCAAGCCCAAGTGGCAACAACTCGCGGACCAGATTCGTGGGCAGATCGAATCAGGAGAGCTTGCGCCAGGGGACCAGTTGCCCTCCACCATGCAGCTCAAGACTGAGCACGGCGTCTCGACGACCGTCGTGCGGCAAGCCATTCTCGTCTTGCAGACGCAGGGATGGGTGCAGGGTGTCCACGGGCTTGGGGTGTTTGTCGCCGAGCGGGAGTGACCGGGATGCCCCACACCCCATGCCCTGCTACGCCGACGCCCCATGCCGACGCCGACGCCAAGATCGTGCTACTTCCTGGTTGTAGTGGCATCCCCGCGTTACGAGGCCACTACATCGTGGATCGAGCACGATCATGGCCGCAGGTGGCGGCCTAACCGAGCGGGGTTAGCCGAGCGGGGGTACCCAGCGGGGTTAGCCGAGCGGGGTCAGCCCAGCGACCTAACCGGGCGGGGGTAGCCCAGCGACCTAACCGGGCGGGGTTAGCCCAGCGGGGTGGCCGGGCGGGGTGGCCGGGCGGGGTTGGCCAGTGGGGGCTTTGCTTGGGTCGGGCGATGGCGGTGGTCTCCCGTACCGCGTGGGGGTGGTCCCGGTGTGGGGTGGCTGCGTTCGGTGTTCACCTCGTAGGCTCTCTGTGGTCATCGTCGGTGCGGCGGCGTGACTGTGGTGTGTCGACAGGCCTGGGGAGCGTGTGTGAGCGCGGCGGAGATGATCGCGAAGCTGGCGGCGGCCTCGCAGAAGCTGGACGAGGCGCGGGCGAAGACGGCAGCGGCCGCACAGGACGCCGCCGAGGCGCGTTCCCTGGTCGCCGGGGCGTTGCAGGGCGTCGCCGCCGGCCCGCTGATCGGCGTGATCGACAGTTACCGGCAGGCGCTCGCCCAAGCTACGCAGGGCGGTCAGCCGGCCTACCAGCAGCTCCAGGAGACGATCTCCAAGGTACGCGCGTTGGGAACCTGATCTCTGGTGGTAGTAGCCACAGCCCACCAGCGTGGTCAGCATCCCGGTCTGGTCGGGGAACGCCTGGTCGTCCTAGCAACAATCGCTCGTTCAAATGCCGTGTAGCGGTCCGAGCGCTCGCAGCGCTGCCACGAGGTCGGGCGGCACGGTGAAGTGAGTCGCCTGGACGCCGTGGTCGTAGCCCGTCTGGAGCGGATACTCCACTTCCTCGGGAAGGCGGCCCTGCTCGATGAGCGAGGCCGTGATGCGGTTCGTGGGGCGGGTCAGTCCGCGCAGCGTACGAGCGGGTGGGAACTCGGCGATGTCGTACACCTGAGCCCGCTCCAACCGACCTTGATGGAGCGCCGCCATACGGATCAGGTTGGCGTGCAGCGGGTAGGAGTCGTCGAGCACGGTCATCAGCTCTTCCGCTGACCGAGCCGACCAGCCTCGGAGCCCGCGTGGCAGCCGCTCGGCCTGGTTGTCGACCGCGATCCGCACCTCGGGACGTTCCCGTTGCCGGGGCCGTGCCGGGAGGCTGCGGCGCAGGAACGAGGTGTCGGCTGCGTCCGTCCCTGCGTCGCCCTCGACCTGCTCCTCGTCGGGGGGAGGCCAGGCAGGCGCTTGTACCGGTTCATACCGCAACCGGATCAGCCGGTCCTCCAGAAACAGGCTGATCGTCGGCAATAGGAGTTGCCTCGACTCGGCCGCACGCCGACGGTCCTGCCCAGGCACGGACAACAACCAGGCCTCCAGCGCGCCGGGGAGACCGAATGACAACCGGAAGGCGTCAGGGTCTGCCACAGGGGTGATGGTCCAATCCCCGCGTACCCCTTCCCGCCCGAAGCGAATGTCCACATCGATGTTCGGGCCGTGCGTTGCGATGAAAGCCTCGAAGTCCTCCATGCTGTCGGGGTGCATGGCCAGAATGAACGGCGCTGCGGGGAAGCCCAGGATGAGACCTTCACCGGTTGCCGAATCCTGCAGTTCGGCGGTCATCCGGGCCGCCCAGGATGCCAGGATGTTCCCGGGCAGGCCGCCGTCCGTGCCCTGATAGGGTGCCTCGGCCGCAGGCACCTCGGCGCCCGCGCTACTGAACGCACTCCGGAGTGCCAGTCGTACCTGCCGGACTGGGAAAGTCGTGAGATCCGCGCTTACCGCTTCGGCGAGGATCAGCCTCGCGGCCCGTTCCACCGAGGTGATGAGGGGCGAGAACGCCGGCCCGGACAGGTCGACGAGCGAGATCTGCTGCGCGAGCGCGTAGCTCTGCGCCTCCTTCTTGAAACCAGCAGCTGAGAACAGCGCGTAGCGGTACTGGTACCGGCGTAACGGATGCCGGTAGGACCTCGACAATTCGGTCGAATAATGCTGGTTCACGTCATCGATGACCCCGTGGGCGTTCCGCACCTCCGTCAGGCCGACCTTCGACTTGCGGTTCTTCGCCTCGACGAACAATCGAACAGGTAGCGAGAACGGTGTCGGCATCAGCAGATCGCCCAACACGTCAGCCTGGTGGTCAGCACCCCGGCCGCGAACAAGCAGGCCGTGCCCTGCTTGCCGCAGGGCCTGCTCGTCGGCATCCGAGTCCTGCAGGAGCCGGTATCCGTTCGAGCTGAGCAGGAAGGCGATCGCCTCCTCAAGAAGATATCCGGCGAGGGCATCGGCAGAGACCAGGGCCATGCCGTGATCGTCGCATGTGGACGACGGGACGCAGCAACTGGCAATGGATGCCAGGTGAGGCGCAGGGCGTCCACGGCTCGGAGTGCTCGTCGCCGAGCGGTAGTGACACGGCTGCTCTGTTGTGATGGAGTGATCACCGCTCGTGTCGGTGGTACGGGGCTGGAGGCCGCAAGTTGATGGGGATGGCGGAGTTGGGTGGGCGTGACGGTGGCGATCTGGACGGGTTCCATGTCGGGTGGGTGCCGGAGGGGGCCGGGGAACTGGTGTCGGACTTCGCCTCCGAGTGGGAGGACGTCAGCTTCGCCAGCCGGGTCTGGGAACGTGCGGTGGAGGACGGCTACCGGGTCGACCTGCGGGTGCACGTGTTGCGGGGGGAACGGCTGACCACGCTGTTGCAGGTGCGCGAGTTCCTGGCCGGGTACCACGAGCGGGATTCCGCTGAGTGGCCGCTTGCCGAGTTCGGGCGCGGTGACGGCGTCGGGTTGACCGGCGGGGGTGAGGCGTTCTGGCTGGTCCGACCGGGGCTCGCGGTCGACGTGCTGGTGGACGTCGACCGGTTCGATGCGGAGGCGTCGATCGAGGTCGCCAGCTCCATCAGGGAGCTACCCCACGGCTGACCCCGGGCGGGGGTGATTCCTGGGGGAGGGTTGTGCCTGTCAGGCACATTCATGACGCGGTGGCATGAGACCTTCCCCGCATAGTCCGTCCGGACGTCGCCGCGCCCCGACGTCGCCCGCGCCCCGACATTGTCGGGTTTCCGATAACGCACCAGGTTCCGAAAATGTACACCCGTTCATATTCTGACGTGTTCACCGTCGGCTATGGACGTGGAGAGACGTGGATCATCGAGAGGTACGCCGCCTGGCGGAGCAGTCTGCCAACTTCGGGTTCTTGGCGGACCATCCGCTGCTGGTCTGGTACGGCGCCGGGGCGGAACTGCTCGTCTACGTCGACGCGCAGTCGGCGATGTTCAAGGCCCGCGCGTTCGGTGACGTCCTCGCCCGGGACCTGGTACGGCGTACCCAGGTCACCCCGGCCAAGGACACGTTCTTTCACCAGGTGCAGGCGTTGCACACCTCGGGTGCCGTCACCGCGAAGGTCTACGCCGCCTTCGACCGCCTGCGGGACACCGGCAACCGGGCGGTCCACGACCACCTCGGCGAGGTCCGTGAGGCACTGGTGCTGCTGCGGACCTGTTTCGAGCTGGGCGTCTGGTACCACCGGGCATTGACCGACGACCGTTCCCCGCGTGGCTTCGTGCCCCCGACCCCGCCTCCGGCGCAGGTCCCGGTGTCGATTGCCGAGGGGCTGCGCGCCGAGATCGAACGGTACAAGCAGGAGCTCGCCCAGACGAAGCTGTTGCTGGACGGGCAACCGTCGCTGGCGCTGGCCCAGGCCGCCGCGACGGATGCCGCCGAGCAGGCGGTGCGGGACGCCGACGCCCGACGCCCGCAGGCCGCCGCGTTGGTCGCCAGTCTCGAACCGGCCGCCGAGGCGGCGCAGCAGGCATTCGACAGTGCGCAGCCGGTGACGGTGTCCGCCGCCAAGCGGGAGGATTTCATCGCCCGCGCCCGCCGCGCCTCCCACGAGCCGTTGAACGAGGCGCAGACCCGGGTCGAGATCGACCGTCAGCTCACCGCCGCCGGTTGGCAGGTCCAGGACGAGAACCAGCTCAACCTGTACGCGGGCGTCGGCGTCGCGGTACGCGAGGTGACCCTGGCGACGGGCCGCGCCGACTATCTGCTCTATGTCAACCAGCGGCTGGTCGGGGTGATCGAGGCCAAGCGGGAGGGCACCGCCCCGCGCGGGGTGGAGGCGCAGCTCGACCGCTACCTCAACGGGTTGACCGCCGAGCAGCGGCTCGGCGCGTGGCGACGGGAGGCGGCACTGCCGTTCGGATACGTCGCCACCGGCACCGAGACCGCTTTCGTCAACCAACTCGACCCGTTTCCGCGTACCCGGGAGGTGTTTGCGTTCCACCGGCCGGAGACGCTCGCCCGGTGGATGCGGGAGGCGGACGACGAGCCGGAGGCCCCGACGCTGCGTGCCCGGCTGCGCCGGATGCCGGCGCTGGACCGGCTGGGTCTGCGCCCGGCGCAGGTCGACGCGGTCGACGGCCTGGAGCGCTCGCTGGCCGACGCCCGACCCCGGGCGTTGATTCAGATGGCGACCGGGGCGGGCAAGACCTTCACCGCGGTCACCAGCAGCTACCGGCTGCTCAAGCACGCCCGTGCCCGCCGCATCCTGTTCCTGGTCGACCGGAACAACCTCGGCAAGCAGACCCTGCGTGAGTACGCCAGCTACCAGACCCCTGACGACGGGCGGAAGTTCACCGAGCTGTACACGGTGGACCGGCTCTCCGGGGCCGGCCTGCTGGACTCGTCGAATGTGGTGATCTCGACGATCCAGCGCCTCCACGGGGCGCTGCGCGGCGTCGAACTACCCGACGTCGACCTGGACGACCGGGCGTACGACAGCTACGACCTGGACTCCCCGGCCGAGGTGGGTTACAACCCGCAGTTGCCGCCGGAGACGTTCGACCTGATCGTGGTGGACGAGTGTCACCGCTCGATCTATGGCAAGTGGCGTGCCGTGATCGAGTATTTCGACGCCTTCGTGGTGGGGCTGACCGCGACGCCGGTGAAGCAGACCCTCGGCTTCTTCCAGCAGAACCTGGTGTCCGAATACACCTACGAGCAGGCGGTCGCCGATGGGGTGAACGTCAATTTCGACGTCTACCGGATCAAGACCGAGATCACCGAGGGCGGGCAGAAGATCGAGGCCGGCACGGTCGTGCCGCTGCGGGACCGGCGGACCCGCGCCGAGCGTTACCAGGAGCTGGAGGACGACTTCACGTACGCGGGCCGCCAGGTCGGCCGTTCGGTGATCTCCAAGGGGCAGCTGAGGCTGGTGCTGGAGACCTTCCGCGAGCGGCTGTTCACCGAGATCTTCCCCGGCCGTTCCACGGTGCCCAAGACGTTGATCTTCGCGTGCGACGACAACCACGCCGAGGAGATCGTCAGCATGGTCCGGGAGGTGTTCGGACGCGGCAACCAGTTCGCCAGGAAGATCACCTATTCCTCCCGGCGGGACGGCGACAACCCCGACACCCTCATCCAGGCGTTCCGCAACAGCCCGGAGATGCGGGTCGCGGTCACCGTCGACATGATCGCCACCGGCACCGACGTACGCCCGCTGGAGTGTGTGTTCTTCCTCCGGCCGGTGCGCAGCGCCACCTACTTCGAGCAGATGAAGGGGCGTGGGGCACGCACCATCGACCCCGCCGACTTCCAGTCCGTCACCCCGGACGCCCAGGTGAAGGACCGGTTCGTCATCGTCGACGCGGTAGGCGTCACCGAAGCCGACCTGGACGAGGCGGTGCCGCTGCAACGGCACACCGAACAGCAGATCTCGCTGCGTGACCTGCTGCGCAAGGCCGGCACCCTCACCGCCGACGCCAACGAGGTGGCCACCCTGGCGTCCCGGTTGTCCCGCCTCGACCGGCAACTCACCGACGACGAACGCGCCGAGCTGGCGGAGTTGGGCGGGCAGCCGCTCACCGGCATCGTCCGGGGCCTGGTCGACGCCGTCGCCCCCGAACAGCTCAACCCGGCGACCCAGGCCGGGCCGGACGCCGTCCGCGACCTGCTGGCCGGGGCGCTGCGCCCGCTGGCCGCGAACCCGCAGCTACGCGACCGCATCCTGGAGATCCGCCGCGCCCACGACATCACCATCGACGAGGTCAACGTCGACAAGCTCGTGTCGGCGGCCGGGGTGCCCGCCGCCGAACGCGCCCAGGTGACCGTGCGGAGCTGGCACGACTACCTGGAACAGCACCGCGACGAGATCACCGCCTTGCAGGTGTTCTACGAGGGCAAGGGCCGGGTCAGCTACGAACAGCTCAAGGAACTCGCGGCCCGGATCGCCCGGCCCCCGCAGGCGTGGACCCCGGATTCGTTGTGGCAGGCGTACGTGCTGCTCGGCCGGACCGCCGAGCAGACCGGGCCGCGCGGGGTCACCGACCTGGTCGCCCTGATCCGTTACGAACTCGGCCACGACCAGGAACTGCGTCCATTTCGTACGGCCACAGAGGAGCGTTTCCGTGGGTGGCTGCTGCGGCAACGGCAGGCGGGCGCTACTTTCACTGCCGATCAGGTGTGGTGGCTGGAGAGGATCAAGGACGTGATAGCGGTCAGCGTGGAGATCACCCCCGACGACCTGGAAGGGGCACCCTTCACCGAACGCGGCGGCATCGACGGATACGCGGGCGCGTTCGGCAACCGCGCCGAACCCCTCCTCACCGAACTCAACCAGGAGCTTTCCGCGTGACCGACCTGCCACCGGGTTGGGAATGGTCCACGCTGGGCGATCTGGTGACGCGCATCGAGGCCGGCAAGTCGTTCACCTGCCACCCGCGTCCCGCACGTGATGACGAATGGGGCGTGCTCAAGGTCAGCGCAATGACCTGGGGCGAGTTCCGTGAGCAGGAGAACAAAGCGGTTCCTGAGGGCCGGGAATTCGACCCGAGGTATGAGGTCCGGCCCGGGGACATCCTGGTGAGCCGCGCGAACACGGAACAGTATGTGGGTGCTCCGGTCCTGGTCCGCGAGTGCCGCCCCCGGCTGCTGCTCAGTGACAAGAGCCTCCGGTTGGTGCCGTCTTCCGAGATCGATTCCGCCTGGCTCCTTCGGGTGCTTTCCTCGTCGTCGATCAGGCGTCAGATATCAGCCCGCGCCAGCGGCCAGCAGGACTCGATGCGGAACATCTCGCAACAAGCGCTCCTGTCCCTGGATCTGCCCCTCCCGCCACTCGCCGAGCAGCGCCGGATCGTCGCTGCCGTCGACATTCACTTTTCTCGACTTGATGCGGCATCCCATCTACTCACCAAGCAGTTGTTGCGCCTGCGTGCGCTCAAGAAGCGGCTGCTGGTCGACTCGGTTCCGGTCGGTGGTGAGACCGGCTGGCGGACCGTGACCGTTGCGGAGGCAGGTCGGGTCGACCTCGGTCGGCAACGGCATCCGGACTGGCACACCGGGGACCACATGCGACCCTATCTGCGTGTCGCAAATGTCTTCGAGGACCGCATCGACACCACCGATGTGATGGAAATGGATTTCCCGCCGGCCGTCTTCGAGAAGTTCAAGCTCATGCCTGGCGACATTCTGCTCAACGAAGGCCAGAGCCCCGAGTTGCTCGGTCGCCCAGCGCTGTATCGAGGTTTTCCTGGGGACGTTGCCTTCACCAACAGCCTGCTGCGGTTCCGGGCTGGCCCCGATGTCGATCCGGAGTGGGCGCTGTTGGTCTTCCGCCGCCATATGCACGCCGGGCGCTTCTCGCGCGAAGTGAGGATCACCACTAACATCGCCCATCTCTCGGCTACGAGATTCAAGGCGGTGGAGTTCCCCATACCCCCGCTCACCGAGCAGCGGGAGATCGTGGCGCGCACCGCCGACCGCTTGGCGGGGGTGGAACGCCTGATCGCGGAGGTTGAGCACGCTGCCAGGAACGCAGATGCGCTACGGGCGTCGCTGCTGGCGGAGGCGTTTGCAGGGCGGCTCGTGCCGCAGGACCCGAACGACGAGCCGGCGTCTGACCTGCTCGCCCGGATCAGGGTCGAGCGCTCCACTGCCATTCCGAAGCAGCGGACGCGCGCCCGGCGTACCCCGAAGGAGCTGGCGGCACCGCCGACCAGGGTGACCGGCGACGACTACCAGCAGGAGACCTTGCCACTGTGAGCACTGTGGATTCGCGCCGGCTGGTGCAGAAGCTGTGGAACTACTGTGACGTGCTGCGCGACGACGGCGTATCGACCATCGATTATGTGGAGCAGCTGACCTACCTGCTGTTTCTCAAGATGGCCGACGAGCGGGCCAGGCGGACGTTCCGGCCGGAGCAGATCGTGCCCGACGAGCTGAGCTGGCAGACCCTGCTGGACGCCGAGGGTGACGACCTGGAGGTGCAGTACCGGCACATCCTCACCGGGCTGGCCCGGGAGGGCGGCACCCTCGGCACCATCTTCCGCAAGGCGCAGAACAAGATTCAGGACCCGGCGAAGCTCAAGCGGCTGATCGTCGATCTGATCGACAAGCAGGAGTGGTCGGGCACCGGGGTCGACGTCAAGGGCGACGCCTACGAGGAGTTGCTGGCCAAGGGCGCGGAGGACGCGAAATCCGGCGCGGGGCAGTACTTCACCCCGCGTGCGTTGACCGTCGCAATGGTCGACTGCATGCTGCCCACCGCCGACGACACGATCACCGACCCGGCCTGCGGCACGGGCGGGTTCCTGCTCGCCGCCTACGACCACATCCAGCGCCACCACGGCTGCGCCCTCACCCCCGACCAGCGGCGACGCCTCGCCCACGGCGCGATCACCGGCACCGAGCTGGTCGACGGCACCGCCCGGCTGGCGGCGATGAACATGCTGCTGCACGGCATCGGCACCCCCAACGGCCCGTCGCTGATCGCCGTGCGCGACGCCCTCAGCCGGGAGCCTGACCGGCGGGTCAGCCTGGTGCTGGCCAACCCGCCGTTCGGGCGCAGCTCGTCGATCCGGATGGTGGGGGAGGACGGCCGGTCGTCCCGCGAGGAACGCGAGATCGAACGCAACGACTTCTGGGCCACCACCGCCAACAAGCAACTCAACTTCGTCCAGCACATCGCCGCGCTGTTGGAGATCGACGGCCGGGCGGCGGTCGTCCTGCCCGACAACGTGCTGTTCGAGGGCGGCGCGGGGGAGACCATTCGCCGCCGGCTGCTCAAGCAGTACGACCTGCACACCATGCTGCGCCTGCCCACCGGCATCTTCTACGCCGGTGGCGTCAAGGCCAACGTGCTGTTCTTCGAGCGTAAGCGCGCCCGCGAGGAACCCTGGACCCAAAACCTCTGGGTGTACGACTTCCGCACCAACCAGCACTTCACGCTCAAGCAGAACCCGCTGCGCCGCGAACACCTCCAGGACTTCGTCGACCGCTACCTGCCCGGCAAGGACCGCTCCGAGCGGGAGCCGACCGAGCGTTTCCGCCCCTTCTCGTACGACGAGTTGATCGCCCGCGACAAGGTGAACCTGGACATCACCTGGCTCAAGGACGCCTCCCTGGAGGACGCCGACGCGCTGCTGCCCCCCGAGGTGATCGCCCAGGAGATCGTCGAGGACCTCCAGGCGGCCCTACGCGAGTTCGCCGCCATCGCCGAAGCCCTCGGCGCGACGGGTACCCAGGTCGACGCCGACTGAGCCGTGCAGGAAGGCCGCTGGGAAAAACGCAGGCGTGCTGGCGGCCCTCCCGGTAGGGTCGCCAGCGCGTGCCGTACCGGCCGGCCGGTGGCGTGGTGACCCGTGACCTGCCGTTTTCCTTCCGGTCGTCGCCAGCTCGCCGTTTCGATGTCGTCGTGCTCAGCAGGAGCCGGAGGTCCCCACCATGGCCGAAAAGACCTATCAGGTCATCGTGCGCGGCAAGTTCGCGCCGCTCGCTGACGCGCAGCGTGCCGCGCTGCTCGCCAGGGCGGATGAGCACGATGTGTTCCAGGCGAAGTTCACCGAGGAAGGCACCGTGACCTATGAGCGGTCCCTGCTCGGGTTCACCTTCCGCTGCCTGATCCCGGCCACCCGGGAGGAGGCGGAAGCGGTGGTGATCGGTAGGGCGGAAGCGCTGGCCGCCACCGCCATCGCGGAACTCGGTGCCGACCACCGTGACCTCCGGTCGGTGGCGACCGACCTCGACAACATCAAGATCCGCCACCGGGCACGCGCGTAGGGGGTCGGACCCGGCCACCGGCAGGCACATGGGTGGAGTTGACCGGCTGGCCGCCGCTTCCGCGCCGCTCCGGGTGGTGACGTGGAACGCCGGGCGGGCCGGTACCGGGAATCCCGGGACCGGCCCGCAGGGGTCGTGACCGGATCAGTCGCCGCTCAGGAGGGGACGCCCCGGACGTTGGTCTTCGCATAGATCCAGCCCGCGACGAGCGCGGTCGGCACGGTGTTGGTGAGCTTGTCCTCGTCCCCGGTGGAGACGACACCTCGGATCACACTTCCGTCCCAGACCCCTGCGCCGGAGTCGCCCTTTCCGGTCACTCCGTTGATCTTTTCGAGTTGGAGGATGTCGGGAACGGAGGATTTGACCTTCATCGAGCACACCTTCAGTGACGGAGTGGGCCCGATGCCGGTCTTGCTTTCGCGCCCCCAGCCCCGCACGGCCACGTTGACGCCGGCTTTGATGATCCCGGGGCCGGCGCTGTACTTGACGATGTTCTGCGGTTGCTTGACCGGCCCGGCGAGGTGCAGGATGGCGATGTCGTAGCCCTTTTCCGCCGCCGCGTAACCGTCGACAGCGATCTGCTGACCCTCTTTCGGCGTGCGACTCCCGGTCCAGATGCGCATCCTGGTGACCGGACTGACCAGGCAGTGTGCTGCGGTCAGCACGTACCTTTCCCCGATCAGGGAACCAGTGCACTGGTAGGAGGCGCCGTTGTCGATCCAGATATTCACCTGGCCGGTAAGGTTGCCGCTTGTGGTGCCGCCGATGATTGCGCTCGCAGGTTGCCCGACCAGGACGGCAAGCAGCGTGGTCGTCAGCGTCGCGGCCACGGCGGCGGCACGCCTGCCTGCGAAGATGATGGATCTGGGCAGCATTGTGCTCCTCGGACAGGCTATGCGTGAGTTACCGGATGCCGGTTGGCGTCGCCGGCAGAAGGGAGCGTAGGGGAGGCCAATCCACCAGACAAGATCAGCCTTGTGCCGCCCCCAAGATTTAACAATCCGGGGGTACGCCGTTCCGGGGCGGTGGTGCGGGATCGTGCGGTCGATTTCCGCCGGGATCTGCTTGGCTGAACTGAGTCACCGATCAGGATGGGCGGCGGAGCAGGGCTGTGTCACCTTACGGGAAGCATGCTGACTGATCCGAATCAGTCAATGAAATCTCCGATCGGTTAGCTTGTGGGGCGTCGCTCGCGATGTGGCCCGGCCGCCGACACGGCGGCCGGCAGGATTCGATCCCGCCCGGCCGTACATATGACCTGGCGTGAGACCGGCATCATCGATGCGGGACGCCGGTACGGGAGTTGCCTGGAGGAACGCAGGGCGACCACTCGCTACGTGCGATGGAAGGACATCCGCGTCGAGCACGTCGAACGGGCCGGCGGGGAACAGGCTGTCGAAGCTGGCAAACCGGAACTGCGCAACGCACAGCTCCGACACCTCCTTGCCGAGATGCGTCGGGCCACCCCGCGTCACGCCGTTCCGCCGTACGCCGGCCCTCGGTCTCCTCTGTGAAGAGTTCTTGTCGTCCTGGCGACAGTCGTCCTCAGGGCCCCGGCAAAGTCGTGACGGTGTCTGACTTGGGAGTCTTGGTATAGAAGCGCCGCTGTTGGTGGCAGCAAGACGGGCATGACCCGTTCAGAAGATCATCAAGGTTCCTACGCCACGGT
>NZ_JAGFWR010000042.1 GCF_017599305.1 Micromonospora antibiotica | reverse complement strand
CTCGACGAAGTCGCCCACGAACTCAACACCCGACCCCGCGAAACACTCGACTGGAACACACCAGCCCAACGCCTCGCACAACTCATCGTCCCCTAACGATTGCACTCACCCCTTGACCCCGCCAGCTCTGCGTGACGTAAACCTCTTGATCACCGCGGTCCGGCGTGGAGGCTGGGCGGGGCGGTCCGGGCCTGCTTCGGGACGGGTGCGGGTGGGTGGGTGGGTGGGGTGAGGGCTGGGGTGGGTGGTCAGGGGTTTTTGCGGCGGGGGCGGTAGGTGGCCAGGGTGGCGGGGATGCCCCGGCGGACGATGCCGGCCCGGTCGGTGTCGCCGCGCAGCAGGGCCGCCGCCGTCTTGCGGGCCTGGTCGAGGGTGAAGTGCGGGGGCAGCATCAGCTCCGCCGGGTCGACCATCGCGTTCACCACCACGGGACGGTCGGCGGTCAGGGCCCGACGCCACAGGCCGGCGACCTGATCGGGGGAGTCGACCAGTTCGCCGTCGAGGCCCAGCACCTCGGCCCACCGGTGGTACGCCACGTCCGGCACGTCCTGGCTGGCCGGATAGCGCGGGCTGCCCTCGGTGGAGCGTTGCTCCCAACTGACGAACGCCAGATCCCGGTTGTTGAGCACCAGCACCACGAAACGCGGGTCGGCCCAGTGCCGCCAGTTCTTCGCCACGGTGATCAACTCGTTGACCCCGTTCATCTGCATCGCCCCGTCGCCGATCAACACCACCACCGGCCGGTCGGGGTGGGCGAACTTCGCCGCGAGGGCGTACGGCATGGCACCGCCCATCGACAGCAGGGTGCCGGAGAGGCTGGCCAGCATGCCGGGGCGGACCTGGAGGTGGCGGGCGTACCAGGCGGTGGCGGTGCCGCAGTCGACGGCGATCATGGCGTCGTCGGGCAGTGCGTCGTTGAGGGTGTGGAACAGCAGCTGCGGGTTCACCGGGTCGGCGGGCTGCCCGGCCAGGTCCGCCTGGGCGCGTCGCCACGCCGAGGTGGCGTCGGCGACGGTCGCCCGCCAGGCCGTCGGGGCGGGACCGTCGCCCAGCTCCCGCAGCAACGCCCGCAGGGTCGGGCCGGCGTCGCCGGTCAGGTTGACCTCCGTCGGGTAGCGCAGCCCCATCCGGGACCCGTCCAGGTCGATCTGCACCGCACGGGCCTGCCCCTGCGGCGGATAGAAGTCCGAGTACGGCATGTTGCTGCCGACGATCAGCAGCCGGTCACAGTCCTGCATCAGCTGCCAAGTCGGTCGGGTGCCGAGCAGGCCGATCGCCCCGGTCACCCACGGCTCACGGTGGTCGACGGCGGTGAAGCCGAGCAGGGCGGTGGCCACCCCCGCGCCCAGCCGGTCGGCGATCAGGCGTACCTCCTGCTCGGCACCGAGCGCGCCCTGCCCGACCAGCATCGCCACCTTCTCGCCGCCGCGCAGCACCTCGGCGGCGCGGCGCAGTTCCGCCTCCGGCGGCACCGTCGGCATGCTGCTCGGGACCGAACTGGTGTGGTAGTAGCCGTGCGCGTGCGGTGGATCCGGTACCGCCGGCTCGTCCTGCACGTCCAGCGGGAGCACCAGTGCGGTCACCGTCCGGCGGGACAGCGCCGTACGACAGGCCCGGTCCACCAGGTGCCTCACCTGGGACGGGTCGTCGAGTTGGGCCAGGAAGTCCGAGGCGACGTCCTTGTAGAGGGCGAGCAGGTCGACCTCCTGGTAGTAGCCGCCGCCCTCGGCGGTCAGCGCGGTGTTGCCGACCAGGGCCACCACCGGCTGGTGGTCGAGCTTGGCGTCGTAGAGGCCGTTGAGCAGGTGGATCGCGCCGGGGCCACTGGTCGCCAGGGCACAGCCGAGTGGGCCGCCGCCGTACTTCACGTGGGCGCTGGCGGCGAAACCGGCGGTCTCCTCGTGGCGTACCTGGACGAACTCCACCCGGTCGCCGGCTCGTTGCAGCGCGGAGGTCATCCCGTTGATCCCGTCGCCGGGGTAACCGAAGTAGCGGTGCACCCCCCATTCGGCGAGGCGGGCCACGATGTGGTCGGCGACCGTGGCGTTCTTCGGCAAGCTGCCGTCGGCGGTGCCTGTCGCGCTCATCGTGGTGGTCCCTCCGGTCGCGTCCCTTTCCCGCCCCCTTCCCGCCCCACGACCGGGGAAACCCGCCCGGCCCGGGAAACCCGCCCGCGTCCGGGAAAGCGAAGGTGTACGGGAAGGCGACGGTGTCCGGGAACCTGCCCGTGGGCGGAAAGGCGACCGGGTCGGGAAAGGCGGCCGGGTCGGAGAGGTCGGCCGGGTCGGGGAAGGCGACCGGGTTCCGGCGGGCGGTGCGCCGGACCGCCCCGCAGGTGCGCGCCGGGGCACCCGGCAGAATCGGGCGGTGCCCGTTCACCAGATCACCGACCCCGACGACGCCCGGATCGCCGACTACCGCGCGCTGACCGACGTCGAGCTGCGTACCCGGTGGGAACCCCCGCACGGGTTGTTCATCGCCGAGGGGGAGCTGGTGCTGCGCCGGGCGTTGCGGGCCGGCTATCCGGCCCGGTCGTACCTGGTCGACGCGAAACGGGTCGACCAGCTCGCCGACCTGGACACCGGGGACGTCCCGGTCTACGCGGCCACCCCCGACGTGCTGGAGAAGGCGACCGGCTTCCACGTCCACCGGGGCGTGCTCGCCTCGTTCCACCGCAAGCCCCTGCCCACCGCCGCCGAGGTGCTGGCCGCCGCCCGTCGGGTGGTGATCCTGGAGGACATCAACAACCACACCAACCTCGGCGCGATCTTCCGGGGGGCCGCCGCGCTCGGCATCGACGCGGTGCTGCTCTCGCCGTCCTGCGCCGATCCGCTCTACCGGCGCAGCGTGCGGGTCAGCATGGGGGAGGTGTTCGCGGTGCCGTACGCGAAGCTGGAGCGCTGGCCGGTGGGGTTGGACCAGGTGCGGGAGGCGGGGTTCACCGTGCTCGCCATGACGTTGGCGGCGGACGCCGTACCCATGCAGCGGTTGACGTCGACGCAGCGGGCGCGGGCGGCGTTGCTGCTGGGGGCGGAGGGCCCGGGGCTGACCGGGGCGGCCCAGGCGGCCAGCGACGTGCGGGTGGTGATCCCGATGCGGCGTGGCGTGGACTCGTTGAACGTGGCCGCCGCGGCGGCGGTGGCGTTCTGGGAGCTGGGCCGGGACGACCCTGCTGACGGGTAGCCACCACGACCACCGGCTATTTGCATGAGAATGCGGCCAGGTGCATAATCTTTCCTGTGTCCAAGGTTCTCACCTCCCTGCCCATCGGCGAACGTGTCGGCATCGCCTTCTCCGGCGGCCTCGACACCTCGGTCGCGGTCGCGTGGATGCGCGACAAGGGCGCCGTCCCGTGCGCCTACACCGCCGACATCGGCCAGTACGACGAGCCCGACATCGACTCGGTGCCCGGACGTGCGCTCAGCTACGGCGCCGAGGTCGCCCGCCTGGTCGACTGTCGCGCCGCCCTGGTCGAGGAGGGCCTCGCCGCGCTGACCTGCGGCGCCTTCCACATCCGCTCCGGCGGCCGGGCCTACTTCAACACCACGCCGCTGGGCCGGGCCGTGACCGGGACCCTGCTCGTCCGGGCGATGATCTCCGACGACGTGCAGATCTGGGGCGACGGCTCGACCTTCAAGGGCAACGACATCGAGCGGTTCTACCGGTACGGCCTGCTGGCCAACCCGCAGCTGCGGATCTACAAGCCGTGGCTGGACACCGACTTCGTCACCGAACTGGGTGGCCGCAAGGAGATGTCGGAGTGGCTGCTCGAACGCGGCCTGCCCTACCGGGACAGCACCGAGAAGGCGTACTCCACCGACGCCAACATCTGGGGGGCCACCCACGAGGCCAAGACCCTGGAACACCTCGACACCGGCATCGAGACGGTCAGCCCGATCATGGGGGTCCGGTTCTGGGACCCGTCCGTGGAGATCCCCACCGAGGACGTCACCATCGGCTTCGACCAGGGCCGCCCCGTGACGATCAACGGTAAGGAGTTCGGCAGCCCCGTCGACCTGGTGCTGGAGGCCAACGCCATCGGCGGCCGGCACGGCCTGGGCATGTCCGACCAGATCGAGAACCGGATCATCGAGGCCAAGAGCCGGGGCATCTACGAGGCCCCCGGCATGGCGCTGCTGCACGCCGCGTACGAGCGGCTGGTCAACGCCATCCACAACGAGGACACCCTGGCCAACTACCACCACGAGGGTCGCCGCCTCGGCCGGCTGATGTACGAGGGCCGCTGGCTCGACCCGCAGGCGCTGATGCTGCGCGAGTCGTTGCAGCGCTGGGTCGGCACCGCCGTCACCGGCGAGGTGACCCTGCGGCTGCGCCGGGGCGAGGACTACTCGATCCTGGACACCACCGGCCCGGCGTTCAGCTACCACCCGGACAAGCTGTCGATGGAACGTACCGAGGACTCGGCCTTCGGCCCGTCCGACCGGATCGGGCAGCTCACCATGCGCAACCTGGACATCGCCGACTCGCGGGCCAAGCTGGAGCAGTACGCCACCCTCGGCCTGGTCGGCGGCGGGACCCCCCAGCGGGCGGTCGGCGCGGCCCAGGCCGCCTCCACCGGGCTGATCGGGGCGATGCCGCAGGGCGGCGCGGAGGCCATCGCCTCCCGGGGCGTCGCCACCGCCGACGACGAGGCCCTCGACCGGGCCGCGATGGAGTTCGGCGTCGACTGACCGTCGCGCCGCCGGCCGGGACGGGTCACCGCCCCGGCCGGTGGGGCCGCCCCGTCGCCGGGGCGGCGACGGACGGCGGATGGCGGGACCCGGGGTCACGGAGGGTAGCGTGTCGCCCGTGTTCCCGACCGTCCGTGAGGTGCTGGCGCTGGACCCGGTCCGTCGGGGCGCACCGCGACTGGTGGCGGGGGAGGCCGGCCTGGACCGGCCGGTGCGCTGGGTGCACGTGGCGGAGGTGCCCGACATCGCCACCCTGCTCGGCGGTGGTGAACTGGTGCTCACCACCGGCATCGGGCTACCGGCCGACGACGCCGGGCTCCGCGCCTTCATCGGCGACCTCGCCGAGGTGGGCGTCTCCGGGCTGGTGGTCGAGCTGGGCCGCCGCTACCCGACCGAGGTGCCCCGGGTGATGGCCGTGGCCGCCGAGCGGCGCGGGTTGCCCCTGGTCGAGCTGCGGCGGGCCACCCCGTTCGTCCGGATCACCGAGGCGGTGCACGCCCAGATCGTCGACGCCCAACTGCACGAGCTGCGGGCCACCGAGGAGATCCACCAGCGGTTCACCGACCTGTCCGTCGAGGGCGCCGGGGCGGCCGAGGTGGTCCGGCAGGCCGCCGAGCTGGCCGGCTGCCCGGTGGTGCTGGAGAACCTGTCCCGGCAGGTGCTCGCCTACGACCCGGCGGGGGAGAGCGCCGACCTGCTGCTCGACGGCTGGGAGCAGCACTCCCGCCGGATCCGTCCCACCGGCCGGACCGCGTACGACGGGGACAGCGGCTGGTTGGTGACCACCGTCGGCGCGCGCGGGCAGGACTGGGGTCGGCTGCTGCTGCGCTGGCCGGCGCGGGCGGGCCTCGGCGATGGCCGGCCCGTCGGCACGCCGCCCACCCGGCTGACCATCCTGGTGGAGCGGGCCGCCTCGACGCTGGCGCTGGGCCGGCTGATCCGCCGCGACGCCGAAGGACTGGAACGGCAACTGCACCGCACCCTGCTCACCGCCCTGCTCGACCACTCCCGCCCGGTGGACGAGATCGCCCTGCGGGCGCGGGCGCTCGGAGTGACCCTCGACCGCCGGCACCTGGTCGGCATCATGGTCCGGCACCGCCGCGACGCCCCGGCGGGCACCCCCGCACCGGGCGAGGGCGGACCACCCGTCGACGGAGCCGGCCCTCCCGCGTACCCGGTCACCTGGCCGACACCGGCCCCGGTGGACCCGCAGGCCGGCCCGGCCCGGCTGCGGGATCTCGCTGAGGCGGTCGGCCAGGCGCTGCGGGAGACGAAGCTGTCCGGTCTGACCAGTCCGGTCGACGACCAGGCGGTGGGTGTCCTGCTCGCCCTGCCGGACGCCGCCGCCGAGGAACGCGCCCTCACCGCCTTCGCCGCCGCCGTGCGCCGCCGCCACCCCGACCCGCCGCCGTCCGGCGGGAACAGCCACCGGCTGACGGTGATCGTCGCCGCCGGCTCCGGAGTCGGGAGCCTGCGGGAGGTACGCCGGTCGCTGGTCGAGGCCCGGCAGCTCGCCGAGGCCGCCCGCCGGGACAGCCGGGAACTGCCGGTCTTCCGGCTGCCGCACGTCGGGTTGGCCGGTCTGCTGCACCTGCTGCGCGACGAGCCCCGGCTGCAGACCTTCGTCGAACGGGAACTCGGCGCGCTACTGGCCCACGACGCCCAGCACCCCCGGGAGCAACTGCTCGGCACCCTGCGGGCCTACCTGGAGCAGGGCCGCAACAAGTCGGCCGGCGCGGCTGCCGCCCACCTGTCCCGCCCGGCCTTCTACGAGCGACTGGCCCGGATCGGCCGAATCCTCGGCGTCGACCTCGACTCGGTCGAGACCAGCCTCTCCCTCCACGTAGCCCTACTGGCCCTCGACGCCATCCGCACCCCCTGACGCCCCTCCCCGCCCCACCACCCTTCCGCCCCGCCCCGCCCCCGCCCGCCCCGCCCGGCCCCGCCTGTCCCCCGTGATCAAGAGAAATACGTCAGATTTCGTCGGCGGGATGACGCAAACCTCTTGATCACCGCCTACACGGCCTGCCCGTCGACCGCGATCAAGAGGTTTGCGTCAGATTTCGCTGTCCGGATGACGCATTCCTCTTGATCACCGACTGTCCGGCCGGCAGGTTCACGGTGATCAAGAGGAATACGTCAGAATTTGCCGCCCCGGTGACGCGAACCTCTTGATCACCGGGGCGATGAGGGCCGGAAGGGGAGGGGTACGGGGGGAGGGGGAGCGGGGAGGGGGTCAGGTCAGGGTGTGCAGGGTTTTGGCGTAGGCGGCGGGGACGTGGTGGGGGCCGGCGGGGGTGAAGACGTCGGAGGTGGCGGCCGTCGACCAGGCGGCGGCGGGGACCGCGTCGACCAGGGCGCGGACCACCGGGGCGTCGCGCCACTGGTCCTGGGCGGCGAGCAGGCTCAACGCCACCACCGACTCCTCGACCTCGCCGACGCACTCGAACGGCTTGTGCCCGTCCACGCCGAGCAGCTCCCGGTAGCCGGGGATCTGCGTCTCGTCGGCCAGCAGGTCACCACCGAAGATGCCGACCACCCGGTCCCGGGGCATGAACGGGGCCATGGCCAGGAAGACGAACCGGCACTTCGGGCAGTTGCGGCACCAGCGGGCGCTGGCGTCGCGCAGCTTGAACGCGGCGTTGCAACTGGTCACCACCGCGTCGTAGCGGTCGATGGTGGCGAACAGCCGGGCGATGTGCAGCTCCGACAGCGAACGCAGCAGCGAGAAGTACGGCTCGGTCAGCCCGGCGTGCTCGGCCAGTGCCGCCCGCAGCAGCCCTTCGGCCTCGACCCCCTTGGACCACTGGTGGTTGATCTCGTGACCGTTCCAGATCAGGTTCGGGTCGGACGCGGACCGCTCGTTGGACATCACCACCGGCCCGAGCCCGTGCAGCACGGCGGTGGCGACCGCGATCAGCGAGTTGATCGCGGTGACCGGGATGTGCCCGTTGCGCGCGCCGGCCGCGTTCAGGTCGAACAGCACCGGGTCGAGCCGTCGCCGGGCGGCCAGCGCGGGCAACCCGGACGCCTCGTTGACCGCGACGATCACGTGGTTGGGGTTGACCGAGAACGGCACCGGGTCGAAGCCGCCCCGACGCAGCGCCTCCAGGCTGACGATGGAGTCCTTGCCCCCGCCGACGGCCGACAGCGGCCGACGGTCCGAGTCGTCGTACACCCGGGGTGGCGGGACCTCGCCGGCCGGCACCTCGGGGCGCAGCTGCAGCACGTGCGGGAGCTGGTTGCGGTAGGCGTACTCGGCGAGACCCTTGGTGTAGACGGCGGTGACCAGCGCGGTGGCGGCCCCGCCCAGCGGCGTCGGCAGCACCAGGCGCGGCGGGGCGGCGGCCTTGTAGTAGCTGACCCCGGCCACCACGTGCAGCAGTTCCAGGACCCGGCCCAGGGTGGCGACCGTCTCGTCCGACGGCGGCGCGGCCGGCAGCGGCAACGTGATCACCTCGGTGAACCGCTGCTCGCCGTCGGGACCGGTCAGGGCGTAGTCGAACGACGCCGCGCCGGTGGCGGGGTCGAACGAGTACGACGGGAAGGTGAAGGCGTCCATCCGCCGGAGCTGCTCGTTGGGCACACGCCATACTAGGCCCTGGTCCGTCCGGCCGGGTCCGCTGCGCCGGACCGGCCGCCGCACCACCGTCGACACCTGAGGGAGAGTTCGTGCGCCTGTCCGATCTGCGCGGCCGTACCGTCGCCGTCTGGGGGGCCGGCCGCGAGGGCCGCGCCGCCGTGACCGCCATCGCCGCGCACGGCCCGGCGGACCTGGTCGCCGTCGACGACAGCGCCAACTTCCTCGCCGTGGCCTGGGAGGGGCCGCTCGCCGAGGCCGCGCCGCTGGTCACCGGGGAGCAGGGGTACGCCCGGCTGGCCGCCGCCGACGTCGTCGTGCGCTCCCCGGGGGTGCCCAACACCCACCCGTGGCTGGTCGAGCTGCGCGCCAAGGGGGTCACCGTCACCCAGGGCACCGCGCTGTGGATGGCCGACCACGCCGACCGGACGATCGGGGTCACCGGCAGCAAGGGCAAGTCGACCACGGCCAGCCTGATCAGTCACCTGCTCGCGGCGGTGGACCGGCCCAACGTCCTGGGCGGCAACATCGGGGTGCCCACCCTCGACCTGCCCGACGCCGAGTCGTACGTGCTGGAGCTGTCCAGCTACCAGTGCAGCGACCTGACCGACTCGCCCCGGGTCGCGGTGGTCACCGCACTGTTCCCCGAACACCTGGACGCGCACGGCGGTGAGGCCGAGTACTACCGCGACAAGCTCAACCTGATCGCGTACGGCCCCCGGACGGTGGTGGTCAACGGCAACGACCCGCGGCTGGCACTGGAGCTGGGCGACCGGGCGGCGATCCGGGCCGGCCTGCCCGACAGTGTGCACGTCGACACCGGCCCGGACGGCACCGACTGGTTCCACCTCGGCGACCGGCCGTTGTTCGCCCGGGGGGTGCTGCCGCTGGTCGGCCGGCACAACGCGGGCAACCTGTGCGTGGCGCTCGCGGTGCTCGACGCGCTCGGGGTCGACGTCGTCGCCCACAAGGACACCCTGGCGGTGGCGGTCGCCGGGTTCCACGGGCTGGCCCACCGGCTCACCGAGATCGCCGACCCGTCCGGCCTCACCTTCGTCGACGACACCCTCGCCACCAGCCCGTACGCGGCGATGCACGCGATCGACGCGTACGACGGGCGGCCGTTGACGGTGATCGTCGGTGGCACCGACCGGGGGTTGGACTACACGCCGCTGGCCGAGCACCTGGCCGAGCGGGAGTTGACCGTGATCGGGATTCCCGACAGTGGTCCCCGGATCGTGGCGGCGCTGGCCGGGTTGCCGAAGGTGCGTACCGAATTGGTGGACGACCTGGTGGACGCGGTCCGGCTGGCCCGGTCGGTGACCCCGGCCGGCGGGGTGGTGCTGCTCTCCCCGGCGGCGCCCAGCTACGGGCGGTTCCGCAACTTCGAACACCGCTCCGAGGTGTTCGCCGAGGCGATCCGGGACACCGCCGCCGGCTGAGCGCGGGCCGGGACACCGCCGCCGGCTGAGCGCGGGCCGGCGACCTCGGCCCCGGCACGGGCCCGACGACACCGGGCCGGGTGACGCGGTGTCAGGCGGGGACGGACGCCGGGCTACACAGTGCCAGTTGTCGCCGGCCGGTCGGGGTGGCAGCGTGCGGAGAACGCGCAAGCCGCCGCCGCTGAAGGGTGTGCCGATGACCGCCGACGACCTGCTGGCCCGACACCGGGCCGTGCTCCCGTCCTGGATGCCGCTCTACTATGCCGAGCCGATCGAGCTGGTCGCCGGGTCCGGCCGCCGGGTCACCGACGCCCAGGGCCGCAGCTACCTGGACTTCTTCGGCGGTGTGCTGACCAACATGATCGGCTACGACATCCCGGAGATCCGTGAGGCGGTGGAGCGTCAACTGCGGACCGGTCTGGTGCACACCTCCACCCTCTATCTGATCCGGCAACAGGTGGAGCTGGCCGAGAGGGTGACCTCGCTCGCCGGTATCCCGGACGCCCGGGTCTTCTTCACCAACTCGGGCACCGAGGCGAACGAGGCGGCGCTGCTGGTCGCCACCAACCACCGCCGGTCGCACCAGATCCTCGCCGTCCGCAACAGTTACCACGGCCGGTCGTACGCGACGATGGGGATCACCGGCAACGGGGGTTGGACGGCCAGCGCGCACAACCCGCTCCAGGTGGCCTTTCTGCACTCCGGTGAGCGGCTGCGCGGGCTGCTCGCCCGGCTGCCCGAGGCCGACCGGACGGAGGCCGCCGTGGAGGACCTGCGCGAGGTGCTCGCCACCCAGACCAGCGGCGACGTGGCCTGCCTGATCGCCGAGCCGATCCAGGGGGTCGGCGGTTTCGTCGCCCCGCCCGACGGGCTGTTCGCCGGCTGGCGCAAGGTGCTCGACGAGCACGGCATCCTGCTCATCTCCGACGAGGTGCAGACGGGCTGGGGGCGTACCGGCGAGCACTTCTGGGGTTACCAGGCGCACGGGGTCACCCCGGACCTGCTGACCTTCGCCAAGGGCATCGGCAACGGGTTCGCCCTGGCGGGCGTGGTCGGCCGGGCGGACGTCATGGAGTCGGTGCCGGCGATCAGCTTCTCCACCTTCGGCGGCAACCCGCTCTGCACCGCCGCCGGCAACGCTGTCCTGGACTACCTGCGCGACCACGACCTGCAGGCCAACGCGGCGCGGGTGGGCGCGATCCTCCTCGACGGGCTGCGGGCCACGGTCGCCGACCTCGACGGCGTCGCCGAGGTGCGGGGCAAGGGTCTGATGCTCGCCGTGGAGTTCGTCCGCCCCGGCGGGCTGGAGCCCGATCCGGTGTTGACCGCCGGGGTCTTCGAGGCGTGCCGGGCCGGTGGCCTGCTGGTCGGCAAGGGCGGTCTGCACGGCAACGTGCTGCGGATGGGCCCGCCGCTGACCCTCACCGAGGACGAGGCCCGCGAGGGGCTGGCCATCCTGGTCGAGGCGATCCGGTGCGCCGTCGCGGCACAGGCGGCCCGGTGAGCACGCCGGGCGGGACGCCACCCTCCGCAGCGCCGGTGGCTGCCGGGCCGGTGGCTGCGGGGCCGGTGGCTGCCGGGCCGGTCGCTGCGGCGGCGGACAGCGACGACGACTTTGCCGACGTCGGGCAGGGGGTGGGCGACGCGCCCCGGATCGGGCATTTCGTCGACGGTAGGCGGATCGACGGGACGTCCGGCCGGTACGGCGACGTCTTCGATCCGGCCACCGGCCGGCGTACCGGCCGGGTGGCGTTGGCTGACGCGGCCGAGGTGGCGATGGTCGTCGAGGTGGCCGGGCGGGCCGCCCGGAGCTGGCGGGACGCGTCGCTGGCCCGCCGCACGGCGGTGCTGTTCGCCTTCCGGGAGCTGGTCCACGCCCGCCGGGACCGGCTCGCCGAGGTGATCACCGCCGAGCACGGCAAGGTGCTCGCCGACGCCGCCGGGGAGGTGCAGCGCGGCCTAGAGGTGATCGAGTACGCCTGCGGCATCGCCTCGGCGTTGCGCGGGAGCTTCAGCGCGAACGTGTCCACCGAGGTCGACTCGTACAGCCTGCGGCAGCCGTTGGGGGTGGTGGCGGTGATCTCGCCGTTCAACTTCCCGGTGATGGTGCCGCTGTGGTTCGTGCCGGTGGCGGTGGCCTGCGGCAACGCGGTGGTGCTCAAGCCGAGCGAGAAGGACCCCAGCGCGGCGCTGCTGCTGGCCGAGTGGTTCGTCGAGGCGGGCCTGCCGGCCGGGGTGCTCACCGTGGTCAACGGCGACGCCGAGGCGGTCGACGCGCTGCTCGACCACCCCGACGTGCAGGCGGTGTCGTTCGTCGGCTCCACCCCGGTCGCCCGGCACGTGCACCGGCGCGCGACGCTCACCGGCAAGCGGGTGCAGGCCCTCGGCGGGGCCAAGAACCACCTGGTGGTGCTGCCCGACGCCGATCTGGACCTGGCCGCCGACGCGGCGGTCAACGCCGGGTTCGGCTCGGCGGGCCAGCGGTGCATGGCGATCTCCGCGCTGGTGGCGGTGGGGCCGGTCGCCGACGCCCTGGTCGCCCGGATCGCCGACCGGATGGCCGGGCTGCGCACCGGCGACGGTCGGCGCGGTGGCGACCTGGGGCCGCTGGTCACCGCCGCGCACCTGGCGCGGGTCCGTGGGTACGTCGAGGCCGGGGTGGCGGCGGGCGCGGTGCCGGTGGTGGACGGTCGGGACGTCGTGCCGGACGGGGATCCGAACGGGTTCTGGCTGGGCCCGACCCTGTTCGACCACGTCACCCCGGACATGTCGATCTACACCGACGAGATCTTCGGCCCGGTGCTCGGCGTCGTCCGGGTCGACTCGTACGACGCGGCGCTGGCACTGGTCAACGCCAACCCGTACGGCAACGGCACGGCGATCTTCACCAACGACGGTGGGGCGGCCCGACGGTTCCAGTACGAGGTCCAGGTCGGCATGGTCGGGATCAACGTGCCGATCCCGGTGCCGATGGCCTACTACTCGTTCGGTGGCTGGAAGGCGTCGCTCTTCGGTGACCTGCACGCCCACGGTGAGGACGGGGTGCGGTTCTTCACCCGGGGCAAGGTGGTCACCAGCCGTTGGCCGGACCCGCGCCACGGCGGGGTGAACCTCGGCTTCCCCACCCAGAGTTGAGCAGCCGCGGCACACCCCGCAGGCACGGGTGACCGTGTCCGGTGGTGGGGCCGTGCGGGCGTACGGTCAGAATGGTGCGGGTCCGCGGCCTGCCAGCGACATCAACACCTGCGTGGCGAGTAGTTTGCGTAAGCCGGTGACGGCGACCGTTCCCACGCGGTCGTAGGGCAGTTCCAGTTGCAGTCCCTCGACGGCGTTGCGAAGGTCCGTCGTGATCTCGTCCGGACGGAAGGTGCCACCCCAGCCGTTGAGTCCACCGCGTTGGTTGGTGCTGAGGGAAGCCATCCCGGATATGCGTGCGCCGTCGGCCAGGATCAGCCTCGCCGGACCCGAGTAGGTCGTCGTCAAAGTCATCAGCCTTTCAGGGTGAACGCTGCGCACCTCGGCCCCCGGCCGTGGTCATCGGGAGCCGGGGCGTCGGGCTGTGCTCCACCGGGACCAGGGTCGTACGTGCCCCGACCGTCAGGGCGGCGGCGCTGTGGAACGTGGCGCGTAGCGGGAGGGGTCTGCGTCGGCTCACGCCTGGCCGGGCGGCCCTGGTCGCTCAGCCCCGGTCGCCGTGGTGAGCGATGGAAACGCCGAACGGCGGCCCGCTGAACCAGTCGGGCCGCCGTGCGTGAAGTGTGGATCAGAGCGGGCGGATGTTCTCCGCCTGCGGGCCCTTCTGGCCCTGGGTGACGTCGAACTCCACCTTCTGGTTCTCGTCGAGGCTGCGGAAGCCGCTCGCCGAGATCGCGGAGAAGTGGGCGAACACGTCGGCACCGCCGTCGTCGGGGCTGATGAAGCCGAAGCCCTTGTCGGCGTTGAACCACTTCACGGTACCTGTAGTCATGTCTGCTCCTCTGCAGGCTGTGGAGAGACCGCACTGCGCGGACCCTGAGCCGCCGAGTTGATAACCCGCATCGAAACGACACGAAAAACGAAAAGCGCCCGGATGGGTTTTAGATAACCCACCAGGCGCCATAAGACGTCTACGGAAATCAAAACTGCAACCCGGTTACCGTAGCACACGATCCGTCGCGACTCCGGGGCGGGGATGGGCCTGGACGTGATGTCGTGCACCCACCGGACCGCCGGTGCGCGGGTGGCAATCGCCACGTCCATCGATCTTCGTCATCGCCCAACCGTGGCCGGAGGCGTCCCGGCGAAAGACCCGACCGGTCGCAGGTATCGACGAATATCGCTTATGGGTGGACCTGGGAAGAGTCGAGATGGACACCCTCCCCGTCGACCGGCGGGTCCGGCACGAACAGTGGGTGCAGAGCCGCTGGATCGGTGGCCCCCGGCAGGTCACGGGCGGCGAGCCAGGCCGCCGCGGAGGCACCGTCGCCGGCCGGACGCAGGGGCGCGACCGGCCACCGCCGGGCCAGCTCCGCGGTGACGGCGACGGCCAGTGGGGTGCCACCGGTGAGCAGGCCGCCGCCGAGGACCACCGGGTCCACCGCGCCGGCGGGTCGGATCCGCGCGACGCTGTCGGCCAGCAGCCCGGCGGCCCGCTCGATCAGCGTGCCGGCGACCGGTTCGGTCTCGGCGGCGGCGACGATCACCAGCGGGGCGAGCCGGGCCAGCTCCACCGCCGGTCGGCGGGTGACCGCCTGCACCACCGCGTCCACGGTCTCCCGGGGCCGGTCGGCGACCCGGCCGTCCCCCAGCAGGGTGGCGAGCACCCGGCGGCCCAGTGGCCCCGGCGTCCGGGCCGCGTCCAGGTCGGCGAGCAGACGCCGGACCGCCTCCCGGCCCAGCCAGAACCCGGAGCCGGCGTCGCCGAGCAACCACCCGTGCCCGTCGGCGACCCGGTCCAGTCGCCACCGGCACACCTGGGCGGCGATCGCCCCGGTCCCGGCGATCAGGATCGTGCCGTCGGCTGCGGCGGTGCCGGAGGCGTACCCGACGAGGGCGTCGCTGTGCACCGTGTACGGGCAGTGCAGGCCGGCGTCCGACCAGGCCCGGTCGAAGGCGGCCCGGCCGGCCGGGTCGGCGCGCAACCGGCCGGCCCCGGCCAGCCCGATGGCCCCGGCGCGGACCCGGGTCGGGTCGACGTCGCGCAACGCCTCCCGCAGGGCGGTCGACAGTTCGGCGGCGGCCCGTTCGGCACCGTGGCTGGTGGGGTTGCCGCCGCCGGCCCGGCCGGTGCCGAGGCGTTCGCCGGTGAGGGTCAGGGCGGTGGCCCGGGTGGACGTACCCCCGACGTCGAGGCCGACCACGACGGTGTCGGACATCCTCGCGGGCCTCCCGGGGGTGCGCTGGTGTGGGGGTGTCCATGCTGGTCGGTGCGGTGTCGCAGGGCAAGACCGGGCGTCGGTGGCGGGCCGTCGCGACAGGTAACAGTTTGAAAACTTCGCCCATGGTCTTGACAGGAAGGGGCCTTCAGTAAGAACTTTTACCACTAACAGTTAACACTCTTTTCCGAAAGGCGCGTCGATGGCCGAGCACGAGGCGGACACCACCGCGGCAACCGCGGTGGTCGATGCCGAGCCGGTCGACCGGCGCAGCGCGGACGGAGTGCTGGCCAGGGTCCGGGCCGGCACGGGGGAGTTGACGGGAGCGTTGCGCCGGGTCGCCGAGCAGGTGCTCAGCGACCCGGAGGCAGCGGCCCGCGCCACCATCGTCGAGCTGGCCGAACGCAGCGGCACCTCACCGGCGACGATCACCCGGTTCTGCCGGGCCATGGGCTTCGACGGCTACGCCGACCTGCGCCTGGGCATCGCCTCCGAGACCGGCCGGGCCCGCTCGGCCGGCTGGACCGTCGACATCGGCCGGGAGATCCAGCCCGGCGACCCGCTGGCCCGGGTGCTCGACCAGATCATGGCCGCCGACACCCGCGCCATGCACGACACCGCCACCCTGCTCGACCTCGCCGAGGTCGAACGGGCCGCCGTCGCCATCGCCGGCGCCGCCCGGGTCAACATCTTCGGCGCCAGCGGCAGCGCGCTGGTCGGCGAGGAGATGCAGTTCAGCCTGCACCGCATCGGGGTGGCGGCATGGGCCTGGAGCGACGTGCACGAGGGGCTGGCCAGCGCCGCGCTGCTCGGCGTCGGCGACGTGGCGCTGGGCATCTCGCACACCGGGCAGACCCGGGAGACCATCGAGATGCTCGCCGAGGCGGGCAGCCGGGGCGCCACCACCGTCGCGTTGACCGGGTTCCCCCGCTCCCCGCTCGCCGAACTGGCCGACATCGTCCTGCTCACCGCCAGCCAGGCCACCACCTTCCGGCCGGACGCGCTGTCCGCCCGGCACCCCCAACTCGTCGTGCTCGACCTGCTCTACATCGCCGTGGCGCAGCGCACCCACGACCGCGCCCACGCGGCCTTCCGGCGTACCGCCCAGGCCGTCGACGGGCACAAGGCCGCGAAGGGGACCACGTCATGATCAGTGCCCAGGGGTACGCGCGAGCCGTCCGGCCCGTCCTCGACCGGCTGCTCGACACCCAGGCCGAGGCGATCGGCCGGGCCGCCGACCTGATCGCCACCAGCCTGCGGGCCGGCGGGGTGCTCCAGGCGTTCGGCGCCGGCCACTCCGAGGCGTTCGCCGCCGAACTGGTGGCCCGGGCCGGCGGCCTGGTCCCCACCAACCGGATCGGCCTGCACGACCTGGTGCTGCACGGCGACGCCCCGCGCGACGTGCTCACCGACCCCAAGCTGGAACGCGACCCGGCCGTGGCCCACCAGCTCTACCCGCTGGCCCGGCCGCAGCCGGCCGACGTCTTCCTGATCGCCTCCCAGTCCGGCATCAACGGCTCGGTCGTCGAGCTGGCGACGCTGGTCACCGGGCACGGCCATCCGCTCATCGCGGTCACCTCGGTCGCCCACACCGCACGGGTCGCGCCCCGCCACCCGTCCGGTCGCCGACTCGCCGAACTCGCCGACGTCGTGCTGGACAACGGCGCACCGTACGGCGACGCACTGCTGCCGCTGGAGGGCGGCGGCGCGGTCTGTGCGGTCTCCTCGGTCACCTCCGCGCTGCTGGCGCAACTGGTGACCGCGGAGGTCGTCCGACGGTTCCACCAGGCCGGAGAGGTACCCCCTATCTACCTCTCCGCCAACGTCCCCGGTGGGGACGCGCACAACCTCGCCCTCGAGTCGCGGTACGCCGGGCGTCTCCGGCGCACCGCCTGACCCGGACACCCAAGGAGAGACGACGATGTCGAACACCCCCGAGACCCCGACCCCGATGAGCCGCCGCAGCCTGCTGGGCCGGACCGCCGCGGCGGGCCTGCTCGCCACCCCGGTGGTCGGCCTGCTCGGTGCCTGCGCCACCAGCGGCTCCGACGAGGGCACCACCAAGGCCGAGGAGGGCACCAAGAGCGCGACCAACCCGCTCGGTGCCGCCGAGGACGCCCCGCTGGAGGTGGTCATCTTCAACGGTGGCTACGGCGAGAAGTACGCCACCGACGTGCACGAGCCGCTCTACAAGAAGGCGTTCCCCAAGGCGGAGATCAAGCACCAGTCCACCCAGGCGGTCTCCACCGTGCTCCAGCCCCGGTTCGCCTCGGGCAACCCGCCGGAGTTCGTCAACAACTCCGGCGAGAAGCTGATCGACTTCGGCTCGCTGGTCGCCGACGGGCAGCTGATGGACCTCACCGAGCTGTGGGACGCCCCGTCGGTCGACGACCCGAACAAGAAGGTCCGCGACACCGTCGTCCCCGGCACCGTCGAGGCCGGCTCGTTCAACGGCAAGCCGTACGTCCTGTACTACGTCTCCACCGTCTTCGGCATCTGGTACTCGGGCAAGCTGTTCAAGGACAACGGCTGGGCGCCCGCGAAGACCTGGTCGGAGTTCACCGCCCTGCTCGACGGCATCAAGTCCAAGGGCATCACCCCGTACGGCTACGCCGGGGCGAACGCCGCCTACTACCAGTGGAACGTCATCCTGACCCACGCCGCGAAGATCGGCGGCACCGACGTACTCAAGAACATCGACAACCTGGAGGACGGCGCCTGGCAGCAGGACGCGGTCAAGCAGGCCGCCCAGGCATGGGAGGAGATCGGCGCCAAGTACGTCGACAAGAGCTTCGAGGGGCTCAAGCACACCGACGTGCAGCTGCGGCAGAACCAGTACAAGCTGGCCCTCTACCCCAGCGGCGACTGGCTGGAGGGCGAGCAGAAGAAGGACACCCCGGCCGGCTTCGACTACCAGCTGATGCCGGTGCCCAGCCTCACCGGCTCGGACAAGCTGCCCGCCACCGCCGTACGGGCCACCGCCGGTGAGGGTTACTTCGTCTCGGCCAAGAGCAAGAACCCGCGCGGTGGTCTGGAGTACATGCGCCAGATGCTCTCGGTCGCCGGGGCGAAGGGCTTCACCGAGGTGGTCAAGGCCCCGACCGTGGTCACCGCCGGCAGCCAGGGCTTCGCCTTCCCGCCCGGTGTGGCCAGCTCGCAGGCCGCCCTCGCCGCCGCCGGCAAGGACGTGTTCAACCTGTACTTCGACGGTTGGTACAAGGAGCTCGACACGGAGGCGCGCACCGCCACCAACGAGCTGATGTTCGGCCGGATCAAGGCGGACGCCTTCGTGGAGCGGATCCAGAAGCGGGCCGACGCCATCAAGAAGGACAGCTCCGTCGCCAAGTTCACGCGCTGACCGATCGGAGTAGCGGGATCATGCGGCACGGCAAGTATCCGTTCGTGATCGGGTTCCTCTTCGCCCCGGTCACGCTGTACGTGGTCTTCGTCATCGCACCGTACGCGCAGGCGTTCCAGATCTCGATGACCAACTGGCGGGGGCTGTCCGCCCCGCAGTGGGTGGGCTTCGACAACTACCGGCGGCTGCTCGACGACGGGCGCTTCTGGCAGGCGGTCCAGCACCACGGCGTACTGCTGCTTGCCCTGCCGCTGATCACGATCGCCATCGCGTTGTTCTTCGCCTTCCTGCTCAACGTGGGCGGACGCAGCGTGGGTGGCCAGCGGCAGGGGGTCCGGGGGTCGAAGTTCTACCGGGTGGTGTTCTTCTTCCCCCAGGTCCTGGCGGTGGCCATCATCGCGGTGCTGTTCCAGATGGTGTACCGGCCCAACGAGTCCGGCCTGATCAACGGCGTGCTGATGAAGATCGGGCTGGACCCGGTGCTGTTCCTGGTCCGGCCGAACCTGGCCCTGTGGTCGATCATCGCGGTGCTGGTCTGGCAGGCCGTCGGCTTCTACGTGGTGCTCTTCTCGGCCGGGATGGCCTCGATCCCGGGTGAGATCTACGAGGCGGCCGAGATGGACGGGGCGAGCAAGGTGATGCTGTTCTTCCGGGTCACCCTGCCGCTGCTCTGGGACACCCTCCAGGTGGCCTGGGTCTATCTCGGCATCGCCGCGTTCGACGCGTTCGCCATCGTCGCGGTGCTCTCGGTGGACAGCGGCGGCCCGGACGGCGCGACGACGGTGCTGGCGGTGGAGATCTACCGCAACGCCTTCGTCTACTCGAAGTACGGCTACGCCTCGGCGATGGGTGTGGCGCTGTTCTTCCTCACCCTCACGTTCGCGGCGCTGACGCTGCGGTTGACCAAGCGGGAAAGCGTGGAGTACTGACATGGCCGCACAGACGACGCTGCCGCCGGCCGCGGCGGACACCCCGCCCGGCCGGCCCGCCACCCGCACCCGCAAGGGCCGGGGCGAGCACCACGAGGTACGACTGTTCAGCGGGCTCGGTCAGCTGGCGCTCGCCGTCTGGGCGGTGATCGTCATCGTGCCGATCCTCTGGACGTTCCTGGCCGCGTTCAAGAACACCGGCGAGATCTTCAGCAGCCCGTGGACGCTGCCGGCCGAGCTGCGCTGGGAGAACTTCGGCCGGGCCTGGACCAAGGCGCACGTCGGCCGGTACTTTCTCAACAGCGTCTTCGTGGTGTCGTGCAGCACCTTCGGCACCATGCTGTTCGGTTCGATGGCCGCGTACGTGCTGGCCCGGTACAAGTTCCGGGGCAACCGGGCGATCTACTACCTGTTCGTCTCCGGGTTGGCCTTCCCGGTCTTCCTGGCGCTGGTGCCGCTGTTCTTCGTGGTCCGCAACCTGGGCCTGCTGGACACCCACACCGGCGTGGTCCTGGTCTACATCGCCTACTCGCTGCCGTTCACCATCTTCTTCCTGGCCGCGTTCTTCCGGACGCTGCCGAACTCGGTGGCCGAGGCCGGCATGATCGACGGCTGTTCGCACACCCGGCTGTTCTTCCAGGTGATGCTGCCGATGGCGAAGCCGGGCCTGATCAGCGTGGCGATCTTCAACATCATCGGGCAGTGGGCGCAGTACCAGTTGCCCCTGGTGCTGCTCTCCAACGCCAAGGACAAATGGGTGCTCACCCAGGGCATCGCAGACATCTCGGTCAACGCCGGCTACGAGGCCGACTGGTCCGGCCTGTTCGCCGCCCTGACCATCGCCATCCTCCCGATGATCATCGTGTACGCGATCTTCCAGCGGCAGATCCAGTCCGGTCTGACCTCCGGCGCGGTCAAGTAGCCCCCTCCGTCCCGGCGGCGAGGCGACCCGCGCCATCCCGTCGCCGGGCCGGCTGGCGCTCCGCCCTGCCGCCAGCCCTCATGCGTGGTCAGTGCCCGGAACTTCGGTTCTCGGGCCCCGGTTCTCGGTTCTCGGGCCCCGGTTCTCGGTTCTCGGGCCCCGGTTCTCGGTTCTCGGGCCCCGGTTCTCGGTTCTCGGGCCCCGGTTCTCGGTTCTCGGGCCCCGGTTCTCGGGCCTCGGGTCCCGGTTCTCGGGCTTCGGGCTTCGGGTCCCGGGTCACCGGCCGAGGGACTCGGGCTCAACAGACACTCACGTGCGAAGACCGGTATGCCTAGGTGGCATAAATATGCCACCTAGGCATACCTCCTCGTGTTTTGACCGTCGGGGGGATTCGTGGTGGTGGAGGTCTAGCGGAATGGGGAGGACCCTGTCCATGATCTGAGTTCTCACACAAAGATCATCAATGGGCAGGGTCCTCGATGAGGAGC
>NZ_JAGFWR010000041.1 GCF_017599305.1 Micromonospora antibiotica | reverse complement strand
CCGACCCGAAGCCCACAGATGCTCCAACACCTGCCGATGCCCGAACGTCAACACACCCGGCTTCGCCACCAGGACCTCCAACCCAACCCAAGATCAGTTGCACTGAAGCCTAGAAACCGCCGCTCCATTCCTGACCTGAACCTCTTGATCACCGGGCCAAGCCGGGCCGGGGTGAGCCGGGACAGGTTGGGTTTGGGTTGGGTGGGGTTCGGGGGTGGTGGGGTGGTTAGGGTGCGGGGGATGGGGCGTGGGGTGGTTGTCGCGATGGTGGGGACGGACGGGTCAGGAAAGTCGACCCAGGCCAGAGGGCTGGTAGGGCGGCTGAACGAGGCGGGGATACCCGCGACCTACCTCGAGAATGCCGGTGGACGGCCGCTGTGGAACCGGCTGGCGCGGGCGGTGGGCCGTCGCGACGGCGTGCATCTGTTCGGACGGCGTGCCTACCCGGTGCTGGAGGCGACGGTACGGTGGGTGGCGCTGGCCCGTGCGGTGGCGGTCACCCGGTTGACCGGGCGGGTCGGGGTGATGGACCGCTGGACCTGGTGCCAGTACGTGATCATGCGAGCCCGTGGCGACCGGGGTGTCGGGCTGGTCCGCGCCGCGTACGCCCTCTTTCCCCGGCCGGACCTGGTCTGTTTCCTGGCCGTCCGGCCGGAGCTGGCCCAGCGACGGGTGCTGGAGCGGGGCATCGACACCGAGGAGTTGGCCCACCTGACCGCGCTCGACGCCGGTTACCGGGCGCTACCGGAGTTCGGCAGCTTCACCCTGATCGACGGCAACGCCGCCCCGGCGACGGTGGCCGCCGCCCTCGACCGGGCGGTCGCCACGGTGACCGGCAGGCGGGTAACCGTCACCGGCACCCGCCGGGACAGCCCGGTAAGTAAGCCGTAACCGCCACCGTGCCGGGCAACCCGGTAAGCCGTCACCGGCACTGTGCCGGACAACGCGATAGCCGGCACCCCGCCGGACACCCTGGTAAGCCGTCACCGGCACCCCGCCGGACAACCCCGGTGGCAGCACGGCCAACCCCCGGCCCCGCCCGATGGCAGCACAGCCGACACCCTGGTCCCCGTGCCCGGATGGTGGTCCAGCCGGTTGCTCCTCGCCGCTGCCGCCGAAGATCACGCTCGATCCATGTTCCAGTGGCATCCAAGCGCTCGCGAGGCCACTCGAACATGGATCGAGCGTGATCTTGCACCTCGGTGCCACGCACGAACCCCGGCTGCGCGACCCGGGCGTACCGGCCGACTGGCACCCGCACGAACCCCGGCTCAGCCCCGACGGTTCTGCAACCAGCGCAGCAGGTCCGACGGGAAGCCCTCGTCCGGTTGCGGCGCGCTGGGGGACGGCCGGGGCGTCGGACGTTGCGGGTTGCCGACGAGTTCCCGGCTGGGGGCGGTGAAGTCGCGGACCTGCTGGCCGTCCACTGCGGTACGGATGGTCCGGGCGACCGCCGTGATCACCTCACCCTGCACCGCCGCGCCGACCGCGTCGCTGGGGTCGTCGGGGTTGGCGGCGATGCCGGCGACCGCGACCTGCGGGGTGAAACCGACGAAGGTCTCGGTGGCGTTCTGCTCCGAGCTGCCGGTCTTGCCGGCCACCGGGCGACCGACGATCCGGTCCACCCCACCGGCGGTGCTGCCGTTGCACTGCCCGTACGCCGACTGCTGGCCGACCGGGCAGCGGGCCGCGTCGGTGGCGGCGCGGGCCACGTCCGGCGTCAGCACCTGCTTGCAGGCCGGCTGCCCGACCGGCACGGTCGTGCCGTCCGGGGCGGTCACCGAGACCACCGGGGTCGGCGCGCAGTACGTCCCCTCGGCGGCCACTGTCGCGTAGGCGTTGGCCAGGTCGAGCGGGGTGGTGGCGGACACCCCGAGGGTGAACGCCCCCCAGTCGTCGGCGTCGTGCGCGGCGAGGTCGGCGTCGGCCGGCGCCCGGAAGGTGATCCCGAGGCGCTGGGCCATCTCCACCACCTTGGCCGGGCCGACCTGCTCCTCCAGCCAGACGAAGTAGGTGTTCACCGAGCGGCCGAAGCCGTCCCACATCATCCGGTAGCCGTCCATCCGCGCCGGGTTGGCGTTGGCCGGGCACCACCGGCCGTCACAGGACGCCTCCCCCTCGGCGGGGAACCGGGTGGTCAGCCGGCTCGGCGAGTCGAACCCGGTGGACAGGGTACGACCGTTCTCCAGCGCGGCCAGCATGGTGAACAGCTTGAACGTGGAGCCGGCCTGGTAGCCGGCGATGCTGCCGCCGCCGGAGACCAGCGGGTTGACGGTCTGGCCGTCGCCCACGCCGTACTCCCGGTTGACGGCCAGGGCGAGCACCCGGCCGGTGCCGGGCTCGACGGCGGCGATCGGCAGGGCGCGGGCGTCGTCGGCGGGGTAGACCTTGCGTGCCTCGGCGACGGCGGTGGCCTGCACGTCGGGGTCGAGCGAGGTGACCACGGTGTAGCCGCCCCGGCGCAGCGACTGCTCCCGCTCCTGGGCGGTCGCACCGAAGGCGGGTTGCTCCAACCACCAGCGGCGCAGGTAGTCGCAGAAGAATCCGGCGTCGGCGCTGGCCGTGGCGGTGCAGCCGTTGGGCTGGGCCGTGGGGTGCAGGGTCAGCTTCTCGGCGCGGGCCGCGTCGGCCTGGGCGGCGGTGATCGCGCCGGTGGCGACCATCGAGTCGAGGACGTACCCGCGTCGGTTCAGGGCCGCGTCCTGGTCACCGTCGATCGGGCTGTACGCGTCGGGCGACTGGACCAGTCCGGCGAGCAACGCCGACTCGGCCAGGGTCAGGTCGGCGGGTGCCTTGCCGAAGTAGCGCTGGCTGGCGGCGGCGACCCCGTACGCCCCGGAGCCGAAGTAGGCGATGTTGAGGTAGCGGTTGAGGATCTCGTCCTTGCTGAGGGTCTTCTCCAGCTCGGTGGCGTACCGGATCTCCTGGAGCTTGCGCCCGACGGTCTGCTCGGTGGCCGCCTGCCGTTGCTCGGCGGTGGCCGTGGGGTCGGTCTTGAGCACGTTGCGCACGTACTGCATGGTCAGCGTGGAGCCGCCCTGGGCGGTGCCGCCGCCGGTGACGTTGGCGACCAGGGCGCGGGCCATGCCGCGCAGGTCGGCCCCGCCGTGGGAGTAGAAGCGGCGGTCCTCGGCGGCGACGATCGCCTGCCGCAGTGTCGGGGCGATCTCGGCCAGCGGCACGTCGGTGCGGTTGACGTCGTAGAACGTGGTGAGCAGCGTCTTACCGTCGTTGGCGTAGAGGTAGGAGCGCTGCGGGGTGGCCGGGGTGCGCAGCGCCGCCGGCAGGTCGTCGAACGCCCCCAGGACCGCCTTGGTGGCGATGCCGGCGAGCAGGTTGCCCGGGAGCGCGGCGACTGCGAGGACCAGACCGGCCAGCAGGCCGGCGAGCAGCACGGTGAGCAGCCGCGTCAGCGGCGTCCGGGGTGAGGACATGGACGCAAGCATTGCCACCGCACCGGGTAGCAGCCCACTCCGCCAGCGGATTGTCAGGTAACTCACCGTAATCTGCCAGCGACTTCCCCGCCCCGTCCCCCTCCCGTCCCCGCATCCCCCCTCCATCCCGTTCATCCCCTCCGTCCCCTCCGTCCCGGCGGCTCGGTGATCAAGAGCTTTGCGCGCTCTCCGGCCGAATTCCTGACGCAAACTTCTTGATCACCGACCCGAGCCGACCCGAGGCGACCCGAGGCGGGGAGGGGCGGGGGGAGGGAGCGGGGAGCGGGGCGGGGGCGGGGTTAGGCGGCGGGGAGGGGGCCTTGGGGGCCGGGGGTGGGTGGGGTGGGGGTGGTGACGCTGGCGGTGGCGGCGTCGTGGGCGATGGCGGCCGGGAGGAGGCGGCCGGAGCGGTAGCCGATACCGACACCCGAGATCAGCACGAAGATCGCGCCGAAGGTCGGCAGCGAGCCGACCAGCGCGCCGCCCAGGCCGAGCAGCGGGGCGGCGATCATCAGCATCGCCCCGTCACCGATGGCGAATGCCCCGGAACGGGCCACCGCCCAGCCGGTGAGCAGCCACCCCGCGCTGTAGCAGGTGGCCCCGACCAGCACCAACGTCCGGGCGGTGGTGCCGAAGACCGGGGTCTGCTCGGTCAGGCCGGCGAAGGGCAGCATCAGCACCGTGCCACCGATGCCCACCAGCAGGCCGGCCACCGCCGCCCGCCGGCTGCGGGTGGCCGCGAGCAGACCGGTGAGCGCGAGCAGGGCGAGCAGACCCAGCCAGATGGCGGCGACCCAGCCGAGCAGGTAGAGGGGGCGGCCGTCGGCCGGGTACGGGTCGTTGCCGACCGCGCCGTCGCTGGCCATCGCCACCGCCCCGTAGAGGACCGCGTAGGCGGGCAGCAGCCAGACCGCCGCGCGGGCGAGCCGGCGCAGCGACCAGGCCCAACTGGCGTCGGTGGCCGGCGCTGACGGGCCGGGGTCACCGACGAAGGGCAGCACCCCGAAGCCGCCGCCGGTGCGCCGGGTGCCCAGCGGACCCGCCGGGTCGTGTGCGCCGGCAACCGGGGTACGGGAGAACAAGCGCTGCGCGGGTTCCTTCATGGCTCACCTCGTCTGCTCCGACGGGCGGCACGCGCGGCGACACCCGTCTACTCCGACGGGCGGTACGCGCGGCGACACCCCTCTGCTCCGACGGGTGACCGGCACGCGCCCCCGTCCGCCCTCCCGACGGGCGGCACGGGACGCGCCACCCGGCTGCTGGCGGCGGGCCGGCCGGAACGCGTCCGGCGCCCCGGTGCCTGACCACCACCCGTCCCTCAGGACCGATCGTGGCAGGCACCGGGGCGCCGGATGAGCGTTTCTCACATTTGCCGCCGGGGTGGGCGGCGACGGGGTCAGGCCCGTTCGCGCTGGTCGGCCGGGTCGCTGACCAGGCTGGCCGGGGAGACCGGCTCGGGCGCCGGCAGCCTCTTCGGCACGTTGCCGCCGGTGGCCTGCGCCTCGGCGACGCGTACCTCGTCGTGGATCTGCTGGGCGGCGCTGGCCGCCGCCTGGGCCGCCTCGGCGGCCTCCCGCTCGACCTCGCCCGCGCTGTGCTTCGCCTCCGGGGCCGGTTCGTCGCCGACCATCCGGCTCAGCCCGCCCAGCGCGCCGCCCATGCCCTCCAGGGCCTTGGTCAGCTCGGTCGGGATGATCCAGACCTTGTTGGCCGTGCCGTTGGCGATCTGCGGCAGCGCCTGCAGGTATTGGTAGGCCAGCACCTTCTGGCTCGGGTTGGCGGTGTGGATCGCGTCGAAGACGGTCCGGATCGCCTTGGCCTGACCCTCGGCCTGCAGGATCCGGGCCTGCCGGTCACCGTCGGCGCGCAGCACCGCGGACTGCTTCTCACCCTCGGCGGTGAGGATCTGCGACTGCTTGTGCCCCTCGGCGGTGAGGATCGCCGCCCGGCGGTCCCGCTCGGCGCGCATCTGCTTCTCCATCGAGTCGCGGATGCTCGCCGGCGGCTCGATCGCCTTGATCTCCACCCGGGTCACCTTGATGCCCCACCGGCCGGTGGTCTCGTCGAGCACCCCGGAGAGGTGCCGGTTGATCTCCTCGCGGCTGGTCAGGGCCCGCTCCAGGTCCAGCGAACCGATCACGTTACGCAGCGTCGTGACGGTCAGCTGCTCGATCGCCTGGATGAAGTTGGCGATCTCGTAGGTGGCCCGGACCGCGTCCACCACCTTGTAGTAGAGGACGGTGTCGATCGACACCACCAGGTTGTCGGAGGTGATCACCGGCTGCGGCGGGAAGCTCACCACCTGCTCACGCATGTCGACCTTGGTACGCACCGCGTCGACGAACGGGACCAGCAGGTTCAGGCCCGGGTTCAGGGTGCGCTTGTACTTGCCGAGCCGCTCCACCACGTCCTGACGCTGCTGCGGCACGATGCGTACCGCCTTCGCCAGCGTCACCACCATGATCAACGCTACGGCCACCAACAGGACCGCTAGAAATTCCATACCGTCACCTTTTCGCTTCCGGCAGCTCGCCGGGGGAGGAAATGTCGTCCTGCCACACCAGGGCGGTGGCGCCCCGGACCTTTATCACCTGCACCCGCGCACCGGGCTCGAAAGTCTGCGTCGCGTCGTACGGACGCGCCGTCCACAACTCGCCGTCGATCTTCACCATGCCCTGGTCGGCACCGACCTGCTCGATCACCAGCGCGGTGGCGCCCTCCAGCGCCTCCACCCCGAACGGCTGCTCGCCGCTGTCCACCGACGGCCGCATGTGCCGGCGGATCGTCGGCCGGGCGAGCGCCACCGTCAACGCCGACACCACGGCGAAAACCACCGCCTGCACGGCGACGGGCGCACCCAGCGCGGCGGCCCCGGCGGCGGCGAACGCGCCCACCGCGAACATGATCAAAAACAGCGTCGTCGTGAAGATCTCGGCGACGGCCAACAGCACACCCAGCACGATCCACACCACGGCGTCCACCCCCCGATCGTGACACGTCCACGCGAATCCACCCACTCCTGGTGATCAGTAAGCTCAGTTCAGGCCCGTTCCGACCGCCGCCAAGGAGCCGATCGTGACCCTGCTCGCCGAGACCGTCCGCCGGATCGACACCCTCGTGGCACAGGCCCAGGCCACCGGGCGTACGCCGTCGTTGGCGCTGGGCGTCGTACGGGACGGGGCCCTGGTGCACCTGGCCGCCGCCGGCGACCACCCGCGCCCGGACCCCGACCTCCAGTACCGGGTGGGCTCGATCACCAAGACGATGACCGCGACGCTGCTGCTGGGGGAACGGGACGCCGGCCGGCTCACCCTCGACGACCCGCTGGAGCGGCACCTGCCGGGCACCGCCGTCGGCGGGCTCACCCTGCGCCAACTCCTCGGTCACGCCAGCGGCCTGCACCGCGAACCCGACGGCCCGTGGTGGGAGCGGACCGAGGGCACCGACCTGGCCACCCTGGTCGCCGGCGTGACCACGGACAAGGTCGGCTACCCCGCCTGGCGCGGCTACCACTACTCCAACCTGGCGTACGGGCTGCTCGGCGGGGTGCTGGAACGGGTCACCGGGACGCCCTGGGCGCAACTGCTGAGCACCCGGATCCTCGACCCGCTGGGCCTACGGCGCACCACCTACCACCCCACCGCGCCGTACGCCCCGGGCTACGTGGTGCACCCGTGGCACGACACCCTGCGGGAGGAGCCGCGCACCGACACCGGGGCGATGGCCCCCGCCGGGCAACTCTGGTCGACCGTCACCGACCTCGCCCGCTGGGCGGCGTTCCTCGCCGACCCCGACCCCGAGGTGCTGGCCGCCGACACCCTCACCGAGATGTGCACCCCGGTCATCCTCAGCGACCTGGACTCCTGGCGTGGCGGCCACGGCCTGGGCCTGGAGCTGTACCGCGAGGGCGACCGGGTGTACGTGGGCCACGGCGGCTCGATGCCCGGCTACGTCGCCGCGCTGACCGTGCACCGGCCCAGCCGGACCGCCGTGGTCGGCTACGCCAACTCGTACGGGTTCCGCACCGGCCACATCGGCGGGCTGTCCCGGCAACTGCTCACCCTGGTCCTGGACGCCGAACCGACGCCGGTCACGCCCTGGCGGCCGGCCGCCGCCCCACCCCCGGCGGAACTGGCCGAGCTGACCGGCCGCTGGTGGTGGATGGGCATCGAGTACGAGGTCCGGGCCGACCCGGCCGGCGAGCTGTGGGCCGGCCGGCCCGGCGAGCCGACGCTACGGTTCACCCGGACCGGACCGGACCGCTGGCGGGGCCGCTCCGGCGAGGAGGACAGCGAGGTCCTCGCCGTGCTCCGCGACCCGGACGGGCGGGCGGTGGGCCTGGACATCGGCACCTTCGTCTTCACCCGCACCCCAGACCAGGAGCCCTGACCGGTCTGCCCGACCGGTCGGCCGTCTGCCCGATCCGGCGGTCGGTGCGGCTCAGCCGGGTTCGGTGACGAAGTCGATCAGGCGTTCCATCGCGTTGATCAGCGGCGTCTCCACGTCGGCGAAACTGTCCACCCGGGACAGGATGCGTCGCCACATGTCGGCCGGCTCGGCCACCCCGAGGGCCGCACAGACGCCCTCCTTCCACGGCCGGCCCGGCGGCACCACCGGCCAGGCCCGGATGCCCAGCGCGGCCGGCTTGACCGCCTGCCACACGTCGACGTACGGGTGCCCGGTGACCAGCACGTGCGGGGAGTCCACCCGGGCCACGATCCGGCTCTCCTTGGAGCCGGGCACCAGGTGGTCGACGAGCACCCCCAACCGGCGGCCGGGGCCGGGGGCGAAGTCGCGTACCTCGGCGTCGAGGGCGTCGATGCCGTCCAACGGCTCCACCACCACGCCCTCGACCCGCAGGTCGTCGCCCCAGATCCGCTCCACCAGGGCGGCGTCGTGCACGCCCTCGACCCAGATCCGGCTGGCCTTGGCCACCCGCGCCCGGACGTCGTCCACGGCGATCGATCCGGAGGCGGTGCGGCGGCGGGCGGCAGGCACCACGGGGCGTACCGGCCGGCGCAGGGTCACCGGTGCCCCGTCGAGCAGGAACGCGGCGGGCAGCAGCGGGAAGACGCGCCGCCGGCCGTGCCGGTCCTCCAGCACCACCGCCCCCGACTCGAACCCCACCACCGCGCCGCAGAACCCGGAGTCGGCGTCCTCCACCACGAGATCCACCTCGGCGTCGACCTCGGGGGTGACCTTCCGTCGCCGCCAGTCGCCCGCCAGCACGTCCTCGCCGTATCGCCCCGCCATGTCGATCACGCTAACCTCCGGCGCGCTCCGGCACCTCCCGACGCGCCCGTCCGACGTGCCGCCCACCCGGACCGACGCGCCGCCCGCCGAGCCCGACGCGCCCCGGCCGACCCGCCGTCCACCGAGCCCGACCCGCCCGGCCGACCCGCCGTCCGCGCGGACCGGCGTGCCCCCGCCGTGCCCGATCCGCCGTCCGCGCGGGCCGCTGCGCCAACCGCCCGGGCCGACGTGCCGTCCGTGCGGGCCGCGCCACCTGCGCCGGTGGGTGGGCCGTGGGACCCACGATCCGGCAGTCGAGACAGGGGCGGCGGGGAGCACGTACCCTTTCGGCATGTCCTCCCCCGCAACGGGCGCGGCCACCCTCGCCGCGCGCCGGTCGAGCCGTTTCGTGGCCTGGGTACGCGCCTGGCGGGCCGGCCTGGTGCCCTTCGACGAGGTGGCCGAGTCGGTCGCCGGTGACGAGGAGCACCTGGTCGCCGACGCGCCGGGCACCTGGCGGGACGTGCCGCTGCGCGACGCCCTGCCGACGTTGGCCAAGCTCTCCCCCGACGAGATCCGCCTGGTGCTGCCGGCACCGGGCGACCCGCGGGGGCTGCCCGGTCCGGGCGACTTCGCCGGGGCCGCGCTGCTGGCCGGGGAGGCCGTGGTGGCCGGTGGGCTCGGGCTGATCCCCGAGGTGCGCACCCACACCTCCGGCTCCGGGATGACCTGGGAGACGGTGCTGTGGCGGGTCTACCCGCTGCCGGCCGACGCGCCGAAGGCGTCGCTGACCGCACCCGGAGCGGCCGAGGCGGAGGCGGAACTGGCCACCGCGCTGGCCGAGTCCACCGCCGCGCTGACCCGCCTCGACGTGGCCCAGTGGCGGCCCGAGCTGGCCGGGGCGCTCGCCGCGCTGCGCCGCCCGGACGGTGCCACCGACCTGCCGCCCGGGTTCGACCCACGCTCCCGGCGGCTGTTCGCCCGCGCCGCCGTCCTCGACCGGGTCCTCGCGCTGGCCGGGGAGAGCGCGCCCGGCGGAGCGATCAACAACCACGAGGCCCAGCAGCGCGACGCCGCCCTGCGCCCGCTCACCACCGCCTGTAGGCAGGCGCTGGTCGCCGCCTGCAACGCCCCGCTGCGCCCCTGACCGCACCCGCCGCGCACACCGCGCCACGCCGCCCGCACCGCACACCGGGCCGCCCGCGCCGCGCCGCACGCCGAGCCGGGCCGCCATGCCCGCCGGCCGGGACGCTGCCCGCACCCGGACCGGATCGCGCCGGAACGGTACGGCTCAGATCTCGTCGATCAGGTCCAGCACCGAGTCGACGATGCGCGACGGCCGGTACGGGTAGCGTTCCGTCTCGGCCCGGGTGCTGATCCCGGTGAGCACCAGGATCGTCTCCAGCCCCGCCTCCAGGCCGCACAGGATGTCGGTGTCCATCCGGTCGCCGATCATCGCGGTGCTCTCCGAGTGGGCGTTGATGGTGTTCAACGCCGAACGCATCATCATCGGGTTGGGCTTGCCGACGAAGTACGGCTCCACCCCGGTCGCCTTCGAGATCATCGCGGCGACCGACCCGGCGGCGGGTAGCGCACCCTCCACCGACGGGCCGGTGACGTCCGGGTTGGTGCAGATGAACCGGGCCCCGTCGTTGATCAGCCGGACCGCCTTGGTGATCGCCTCGAAGCTGTAGGTGCGGGTCTCCCCCAGCACCACGTAGTCCGGGGCGAAGTCGGTCAGCACGTAACCGACGGCGTGCAGCGCGGTGGTCAGCCCCGCCTCGCCGATCACGTACGCGGTGCCGCCCGGCCGCTGGTCGGCGAGGAACTGGGCGGTGGCCAGCGCCGCCGTCCAGATCGCCTCCTCGGGCACCTCGAAGCCCATCCGGGTGAGCCGGGCCTGGAGGTCGCGCGGGGTGTAGATGGAGTTGTTGGTGAGCACCAGGAAGGGCTTGCCGGAGGACCGGAGCCGGTTGACGAACTCGGGGGCGCCGGGCACCGGCTGGCCCTCGTGCACCAGCACGCCGTCCATGTCGGTGAGCCAGCTCTGCACCGGTTTGCGGTCAAGCATCTGTCGTCCCAAGGGGGTGTCGGGGAGGGTGGGTCGTCGGCATCAGGGGCGGCGGGCGGCCGGCACGCAGCACGGGGTCGGGCAGCTGTCCCACATCGGCAGCTCACCGAGGCGACGGCGGGTCGCCGGGCCGTCGGGCGTGGTGCGTTCGGCCACCAGTTCGCGCACCATCGAAACGAACCTCGGGTCGGTGCCGGGGGTGCCCGCCCGGACGAGGTCCAGACCGAGCTGCTTGGCCGTCTCCAACGCCTCGGTGTCGAGGTCCCAGACCACCTCCAGGTGGTCGGAGACGAACCCGATCGGGCTGACCACCACCCCGGTCACCCCCTGCCCGGCGAGGGCGGTCAGGTGGTCGTTGACGTCCGGCTCCAGCCACGGCACCTGGGGCGGGCCGGAACGGCTCTGCCAGACCAGGTCGTAGGGCAGGTCGGGTGCGGCGGCGGCGTGCACCAGCCGGGCGGTCTCCGCCAGCTGCGCGGTGTACCGGCCGCCGTGCGGGCCGGCGGTGGCCGCCGCCGAGGTGGGGATGGAGTGCGCGGTGAAGACCAGCCGGGTGGTGTCCCGCCGGGCCGGGTCGAGCTGGGCCAGCGCCGAGCGCACCGCGTCGGCGTGCGGCTCGACGAAGCCCGGGTGGTCCCAGAACTGCCGCAGCTTGTCGATCACCGGGGCGTCCGGGCCGACGGCGGCCCGCGCGGCGGCGATGTCCTCCTGGTACTGCCGGCACGACGAGTAGCCGCCGTACGCGCTGGTGACGAACGCCAGCGCCCGGGCGATCCCGTCGTCACGCATCTGCGCCACGGTGTCGGCGAGCATCGGGTCCCAGTTCCGGTTGCCCCAGTAGACCGGCAGGTCGACGTCGTGCGCGGCGAGGTCCGCCCGGATCGCGGCGAGCAGTTCGCGGCACTGCTGGTTGATCGGGGAGACCCCGCCGAAGTGCAGGTAGTGCTCGGCGACCTCGGCCAGCCGCTCGGGCGGCACCCCCCGCCCCCGGGTCACGTTCTCCAGGAAGGGCAGCACGTCCTCGGGCCGCTCCGGGCCACCGAAGGAGACCAGCACCAATGCGTCGTACGACATGGGGTCATTCTCCCCCGCGCCCGAAGACGGCCCGACGACGCCCCCTGGTCGCGGGCGTGCCGCAGGGGCCCCGGTCCGGGGCCCCTGCGGGCGGTTCAGGCGCCGACGGCGTGGTAGCCGCCGTCGACGTGGACGATCTCGCCGGTGGTGGCCGGGAACCAGTCCGACAGCAGGGCCAGGCAGGCGCGGGCGGCCGGCTCCTGGTCGGTGAGGCTCCAGCCCAGCGGGGCGCGCTCGGTCCACGCCTGCTCGAACTGCTCGAAGCCGGGGATGGACTTCGCGGCCATGGTGCGCAGCGGCCCGGCCGCGACCAGGTTGCTGCGGATGCCCTGCTTGCCCAGGTGCACGGCGAGGTAGCGGGAGGTGGACTCCAACCCGGCCTTGGCCACGCCCATCCAGTCGTAGACCGGCCAGGCCTTGGTCGCGTCGAAGGTGAGCCCGACCACCGAGCCGCCCGGCGACATCAGCGGCAGCGCCGCCATGGCCAGCGACTTGTAGGAGTACGTGGAGACGTGCAGCGCGGTCGCCACGTCCTCCCAGGAGGCGTCGAGGAAGCCGCCACCGAGGCAGCTCTGCGGGGCGAAGCCGATCGAGTGGACCACCCCGTCGAGTCCGTCGACGTGCTCGCGTACCCGGTCGGCCAGGCCGGCGAGCTGCTCCGGGCTGGTCACGTCCAGCTCGATGATCGGTGCCGGCTGGGGCAGCCGGCGGGCGATCCGCTCGACCAGCGAGAGCCGGCCGTAGCCGGTGAGCACGACCTGGGCGCCGTTGTCCTGGGCGAGTTTCGCCACCGAGAAGGCGATCGAGGCGTCGGTGATGACGCCGGTGACCAGCAGCCGCTTACCGGCGAGCAGTCCTGACATGTGTTGGCTTCCTCCGTACGTTCTCAGTGACCCATGCCGAGGCCGCCGTCGACCGGGATGACGGCACCGGAGATGTAGCCGGCGGCGTCCGAGGCGAGCCAGGTGACCACCCCGGCGACCTCGTCCGGCGCGGCGAACCGCCCGGCCGGGATGACCTTGCGGTACTCGGTGCGGCGCTCCTCGGGCAGCTTGGCCGTCATCTCGGTGTCGATGAAGCCCGGGGCGACCACGTTCGCGGTGATGTTGCGGCTGCCCAGTTCCCGGGTGATCGAGCGGGCCACCCCCACCAGGCCGGCCTTGCTGGCGGCGTAGTTGACCTGGCCGGCGCCGCCGTAGAGGCCGATCACCGACGAGATGAAGATCATCCGGCCCCACTTGGCCCGGAGCATCTTGGACGAGGCCCGCTTGGCGCACCGGAAGGCACCGGTCAGGTTGGTGTCGAGTACCCCGGTGAACTGCTCCTCGGACATCCGCATCAGCAGCGTGTCGTCGGTGATGCCGGCGTTGGCGACCAGCACCTCGACCGGGCCGAGCTCGGCCTCGACCGCGGCGAAGGCGGCGTCGACGGAGGCCGAGTCGGTGACGTCGCACCGGACCCCGAAGAGTCCCTCCGGCGCGTCGCCGCTGCGGTGGGTGACCGCCACCCGGTCGCCCTGCTTGGCGAAGGACTGCGCGATGGCCAGTCCGATTCCCCGGTTGCCGCCGGTCACCAGCACGGTACGGGCCACTGTCCCCCCTCGTTTCCACTGATCATTCCGGTCGGAGCCTAGGCGTTACCGACAGGTAACCGCTAACGGTCCGCCACCGGCGGCCGACCGAGTACGCGTTCGCGCAGTCCCCGTTGTACGATCATCGTCGTCCGCGAGCCGAATGCGACTCGCGTTTCCGGCCCGCCGACCGCAGGAGGTGATCGCTGTGCGAGATAGCGATCCTCCCAGTCGTGGCCGGGCCCTCCGTCAGCCCCGCTGAGCCACGACTCAGTCGGTCGAGCTGACCCAGCTCCCGCTCCCCGCACCTCCCGTCTGCGGCCCCGGCCACAGACCGGTCGGTGGTGCCGTCCCGCGTCGGGACGCCCCGGTGGAGCAGCCCGGTCACGACTTCGCGTGTGCGCCCCGTTCAACCCTTTGCGGTCCGCCCCGCCCCCGCGGACCGCCCCGTCGCCACCGGAGCCGTTCATGAGCCGCTACGTCGCCCCGCTGAGCTTCACCCTCGCCGCCGTCTGGGTGGCCGTCGTGTTCGTGCTGGCCGGCGGCGGTCACTGACCACCACCGGCCGTCGCGCCGACCCGCACACCCCGGCGGGACACCCCGGACCGGGTCACCGCACCCCGGGACGTCCGCCAACCGCCGCACCACACCCCCGACGTCCAGCCGGGCGTCACAACATCCGGGACGTCCAGCCGGGCGTCACAACATCCGGGACGCCTCACAGCATGCGGGACGTCCACAGCAGGCTCAGCCCGCCCGCGCAGAGCACCAGCAGCAACGCCGTCCCCGCGTACCACTGGGTGATCTCGCGGGGCTCGGTGCGGAACCCGATCGACGAGCCCATGTCCTGGTAGACCTGCTTCAGCTCGGCCACCGAGGCCGCCTCGTAGAAGTAACCCTCGGTGGTCTCGGCGAGCTGGGCCAGCGCCAGCCGGTCCACCGGCACCCGCTGCAACTGACCACCGATGTCGACCTGCCCCGAGTCGGTGCCGAACGCGATGGTGGACACCGGCACGTTCGCCGCCTGCGCCGCCGCCGCGGCCTCCTCCACCGACCGGCCCGAGGTGCGGAACCCGTCGGAGAGCAGCACGATCCGGGCCGGCGGAATGCCGGCCGCACCGTCGGCCGGCACCGACCGGATCGCCTCCAGGCAGGTGAAGACCGCCTCACCGGTGGCGGTCGCCTCGGCCAGGGTCAGCCCGTCGATCGCCGCCGTCACCACCGCCCGGTCCTTGGTGGGGGCCACCAGCACGTTCGCCGCCTTGGCGAAGGAGACCAACCCCAGGTTGTAGCTGGCCGGCAACTCACCGACGAACTGCTTCGCCGCCTCCTGCGCGGCCTCCAACCGGCTCGGCGACACGTCGTCGGCCTGCATGGACAGCGACACGTCGATGGCGAGCATCACGGTGGCCCGCTCCAACGGCTCCCGGGTGTCGATCGCCGGCCGGGCCATCCCGGTGGCCAGCGCCACCATCGCCAGCAGCAGCACGGTCGCCGCCACGTGCCGCCGCCACCCCAACCCCTTCGGCGCGAGGGTCCGCAGCAGGTCCACGTTGGTGAACCGCATCGCGTACGCCCGGCGGTGGCGCTGCCGCCAGACGTAGGCCGCGGCCAGGGCCAGCACCGGCACCAGCGTCAGCAGCCACCACGGTTGCATGAAACGGATCATCGCGTCGTCCCCCGGGTGCGGGCGTGCCGCTGGGCGGCCACGAATCGCACCATGTCCAGCAGCCAGTCTCGGTCGGTACGCAACACCAGGTGCCCGGCACCGGCGGCGCGCAGCTCGGTGGCGATCGCGCCGCGCTGGGCGGCGGCCGCCTCGGCGTAACGGCGGCGCAGCCGCGGATCGGCGGTCTGCACCTCGTGCAGCTCCCCGGTCTCCGGGTCCACCACCGGCAGCACCCCCACGTCGGGCAACTCCAGCTCGCGCGGGTCGACCACCTCGATGGCCAGCACGTCGTGCCGGACCCGCAGCTTACGCATCGGCCGGCCCCACTGCGCGGGCGGTGCGAGGAAGTCCGAGATCACCACGGCCAGGCCCCGGCGGCGCGGCGGCCGGTTGAGCAGGTCGATCAGCGCCCCCAGGTCACCGCGCCCGGGACGCAGCGGGGTGTGCGCCACCGCGCGCAGCAACGCCTGCGCCTCCCGCCGGCCGGAGCGGGCCGGCACCCGGGTCAGCGTCCCCGGCCCGGTGGGCTCCGGTGGTGGGGCGGAGCGCCACCGACGGGTGGGCGGGGCCGGCGGCGGGACCCCGGTGCCGATCACCGCGCCGATCCGGTTGCCGCCACGCACGGTCAGGTGGGTCAGCGCGGCCGTCGCGGCGACCACCACGTCCCGCTTGAGCCACCGGCCGGTGCCGAAGTCCAGGCTCGCCGACAGATCCACCGCCAGCCACGTCTCCAGCTCCCGGTCGGCCACCGTACGCCGCACGTGCGGGGTGGTGGTCCGGGCGGTCACCGGCCAGTCCATCCGGCGTACGTCGTCGCCGGGGCGGTACTCGCGCGACTCCCCCGCCTCGCTGCCCGGCCCCGGCAGCAGACCCGCGTAGTCGCCCTCAAGCAGTCCGTCGAGTTTGCGGGTCACCAGCAGTTGCAGCCGGGACAGCACCGCCTCGTTGCGCTCCCCACCGGCGTCGGCCGGGCGTACCGGTGCGGTCACGGGCGCTGCCCGGGCCAGCCGGCGGCCGGCGGGCCGCTGACCGGCGGCGGCGCGGACGCCTGCTGACGGGGCGCCACCGAGGGCATCGGGATGGTCGACATCACCCGGTGCACCACGTGGTCGGCGGGCACGTCGTCGGCCAGCGCGTCATAGCTGAGCACCAGCCGGTGGCGCAGGATGTCCGGCGCGATGTCCTGGACGTCCTGCGGCAACGCGTAGTCCCGGCCGCGCAGCAGTGCCAGCGCCCGGGTGGCCCGGATCAGGCCGAGCGAGGCGCGCGGGCTGGCCCCGTACTGGATCAGCCGGGCCACGTCGGGCATCCCGTGCTCGGCGGGACTGCGGGTGGCCAGCACCAGCCGGACGGCGTAGTCGACCAACGCGTTGTGCACGAAGACCTGGTCGGCCTTGCGTTGCAGGGCGAGCAGGTCGTCGGCGGTGAAGACCTGCGCCGGCACGGGCGCGGCGACCCCCATCCGGTAGACGATCTCCCGCTCCTCGGCGTCGGTGGGGTACCCGACGACGATCTTCATCAGGAAGCGGTCCCGCTGCGCCTCCGGCAACGGATAGACACCCTCCTGCTCGATCGGATTCTGGGTGGCCATCACCAGGAACGGGTCGGGCACCCGGTGGGTCTGGCCGCCGATGGAGACCTGCCGTTCGCTCATCACCTCCAGCAGTGCCGACTGCACCTTGGCCGGGGCCCGGTTGATCTCGTCGGCGAGCAGGAAGTTGACGAAGACCGGGCCCAGCTCGACGTCGAACTTCTCACTCGACTGCCGGTAGATCCGGGTGCCCATGATGTCGGCCGGCACCAGGTCCGGGGTGAACTGCACCCGGGCGAACTCCCCACCCACCACCCGGGCCAGGGTCTCCACCGCGAGGGTCTTGGCCACCCCCGGCACACCCTCCAGCAGGCAGTGCCCCCGGGCCAGGAGCGCCACGAACATCCGCTCCACCATCCGGTCCTGCCCGACGATCACCCGTTTGATCTCGAACAGCGCCCGCTCCAGCAGGGTGGCGTCCTGGGCGGGAGTGGTCACCGCCGCAGGTGTCTCGGGGGCCGTCCCGTTCGGGGTCGGGGCGTCGGGCGTGGTCGGCTGGGCCACCGGTCCTCCACAGCATGATCGGTCGTCGTGGCGTGGTGCGGTAACAAGACTCGCATGCCCGGCTGAGAGCCGAGGTGGGGAGAACCCGATTTCCGCCACGCCGTCCCGATCACCGAATCGCTGAACGAGGGTGGACACGAAGGGGTCTGCCGCGTGTACGATTCACCCCGTCGCCGGGCGGCTCCCCCCGTGGCCGCCCGGCGCTCAAACCTCCGGTCCAGGCGTGCCTACACTTCCCTGGTGACCGATCCCACCCCCGCCGACGAGGCCCCCGTCTGTTCGTCGCGGGGGTGTCGCGCGCCCGCCAGCTGGGCGTTGCGCTGGAACAATCCCCGACTGCACACCCCCGACCGGCGCAAGACCTGGCTCGCCTGCCCGGCCCACCGGGGCAGTCTCGGCGACTTTCTCGACGCCCGGGGGTTCCTCCGGGAGGTCGCCGCGCTCCCCACATCGCATACCCTCGAAGCGTGAACGCTGCCGAGCCACCCCAGTCCCCGGTGAGCGCCCTGGAACCCTGGCCGGACACCGTCCGCTGGCAGCCGATCTCGACCGACCTGATCTGGGTCGAACTGCTCCGCCTGGCACTGGGCCTGGCGGTGCTGCTGGTCGGGCTGGCGGTGGGCTGGGCGCTGCAGGGGCACTGGCTGTTCGGCGCGGGCTGCGCCGTGGTGCTGCTCGGCGGCGGCTGGCGGGCGGTGACGATCGTCCGGGGCGTACACGCCTGGGGGTACGCCGAACGCGACGACGACCTGCTGGTCCGGCACGGGTTGCTGGTCCGCCGGTTGTCCATCGTGCCGTACTCGCGGATGCAGTTCGTCGACGTCAGCGCCGGCCCCCTGGAACGCGCCTTCGACCTGGCCACCGTGCAGTTGCACACCGCCGCGGCGGCCACCGACGCCCGGGTGCCCGGCCTGCGGCCGGCCGAGGCGTCCCGGCTGCGCGACCGGCTCACCGCCCTCGGTGAGGACCGGGCGGAGGGGCTGTGACCGACGGCCACCCCGGCCCCGGCGCGGCCCGTCCCGCCGACCCGACGCCCACCAGGCCCGCACCGTCTGACCCACCGGCACCGTCCGACCGTTCACCATCCGGCCCACCGGCACCGTCGGACCATTCACCATCGCACCGAGCGGTGCCGTCGAACCCAGCGGCACCGTCGGGCCCAGCGGTGCCGTCGGGCCCGCCCATGCCGGGCGGGGTCGCCGCCCCGCAGGTGGCGACCGTCCCGGACCGTTCCGAGTCCCCCGCGCCGGCGGGACCCGCCACCGGTCCGGATGCCGACCAGCCGGGGCCGACCGGTCCGGGCGCGACGGCCGCCGATGCGCCGCCCCGGCAACGGCTGCACCCCCTGAGCCCGGTGTTGCAGGGGGCGAAGTCCCTGTTCGTGGTGATCGCCGGCCTGTCCTGGTCGACCCTGTCCCGGGTCGGCTTCGGCTGGTTCGCCGTGCTGGTGGCGGTACTCGCCCTGGGCGCGACCGTGCTGGCGGTGGTCAGCTGGTACAACACCGGTTACCACATCGTCGGGCGGGAACTGCGGGTGCACGAGGGCCTGCTGTGGCGGCGCACCCGGGCGATCCCGCTGGAACGCCTACAGGCCGTGGAAGTGGTTCGCCCGCTGCTGGCACAACTCACCGGCCTGGCCGAGCTGCGCCTGGAGGTGGTCGGCGGCGGTAAGACCGAGGCGCCGCTGGCGTACCTCTCGGTGGCCGACGCGGCCCGGCTGCGGCAGCGGCTGCTCGCCGTGGCCGCCGGCACCCCGGACCAGGAGACCACCGGGGCGGTCCCGCCGACGCCCGGCGACCCGGAGGTGGACGCCACCACGCCGACCGAGCGGGAGCCGGCGGGCCGGCCGCTGCACGCGGTGAGCAACACCGACCTGCTGGTCAGCCAACTCCTCACCCCCCAGGCGTTCCTGCTCCCGGTCGGGGTGGCCTTCGTGGTGGCGCAGTTCCTGTCCGAGGGCTCCTGGTCGTTCATCGCGGTCGCCAGCACCCTCACCGCGATGGCCGGCGTGCTGCTGCAACCGGTCCGCCGGGTCCTCGACGACTGGAGCTTCCGCCTGGCCCGCGAATCCGACCGGCTGCGCATCCACAACGGGCTGCTGGAGACCCGGATGCAGACCGTGCCGCTGGAACGGGTGCAGACCGTCGTGGTGACCTGGCCGCTGCTCTGGCGGATGAAGGGCTGGCTGCGGCTGCGGCTGGAGGTCGCCGGCTACTCCGGCGGCGAGACCGACGACCGCAACCGGCCCGACCGGCTGCTCCCCGTCGGCGACCTGGCCGTCGGCACGATGATCGTCGACGAGGTGCTGCCCGGGGTACGGCTGGACGCGCTGCCGTTGACCCCGCCACCGCAGCGGGCCCGCTGGCTGCGCCCGCTCAGCGCCCGGGCGCTCGGCGCGGGGCTGCACGAGCGGGTGTTCGCCGTCCGGTCCGGTCTGCTCACCCGGCAGTTGGCGCTGGTGCCGTACGCCCGCATCCAGAGCGTGCGGGTGGTGCAGGGGCCGGCGCAGCGGCGGTTGCGGCTGGCGACCGTGCACGTCGACACCGCCGGTGGGTCGGGTGCCGCCGCGTACGACCGGGACCTGGCCCAGGCGTGGGCGCTCGCCGCGGAGCTGACCGCCCGGGGCCACGCCGCCCGCCGCGCCCGCTGATCAGCGCCGGGCGGACCCGGCCGGGGTGACGGCGACCGCAGCGTCGTCGGGTGACGCCGCGGCGGTGGGGCCGGCACGACGGGCCTGGCGGGCCCGCCAGGCCCGCTCGGCCAGCCCGACGACCAGGAACGTCATCCCCACGTACGCCCAGCCCACCAGGACGTCGATGACGTAGTGCTCCCCGCTGTAGACCAGGGTGAAGGTCATCGCCAGCGGGTAGGCCAGCAGCAGCGGCCACCAGCGACGCCGGGTCGAGCGCAGGAAGAACAACACCACGAACAACGCCCAGGCGGTGTGCAGCGACGGCATCGCGGCGACCGGGTTGGAGGCGATCTGCCCGGCGTTGAGCAGGTTGCCCGCGCCGTGCATCCCGAACTCCTTCCACCCCCGGGTGGAGATCCGGGCGACCTCGGTGAGCAGACCGTTCTGCGCCGCCCACCACGGCGGAGCGGCCGGATAGACGAAGTAGGTCACCAGGCCGGCCGCGCAGAGGAAACCCCACCGCCGCATGTACGCCGCCCACCGCGCCCGGCTGCGCAGCCAGAGCACCGCGGCGGCGGCCAGCGTCACCACGAAGTGGGAGAAGTAGACCCAGCTGACCGCCACGTCCCACCAGCGCACGTCGGGGCGGTAGAGGTGCTGCTGGAGCCAGACCGTGGGCACCTCGCCCCCGGTCGCCCAGCCGAACATCAACCGGTCGGCGACGATCAGCTCGTAGGCGTGCGGGGTGCGGCCGTTGTCGGCGAACCCCCGGGAGAGGTTGTAGAAGGCGAGCAGCAGCACCACCGGGATCCAGTCCCGGGCGAACCGCAGGTGGCTGCGCCAGGGCCGGCCCCAGTTCCAGGCGACGGTGCCGGCCCAGATCCACAGGAAGGCGTACGCCGGGTCGGTGGGCAGGCCGATGGCCAGCCAGGTCACCACGAAGGCGACGGCCCAGACGGACATCGCGATCACGCGGCGGCGTCCACCGGCGGACGCGCCGACGGACCCGGACGGGACGGGGGGCGGGGGCTCAGTCACAACGGCCATCGCGGTCAAGGTTAACGGTGGGCGACGCATCGACCACCGCCGACCACCTGTCGGGTGACCACCGGGCACGGGAGCCCGCCGACGACGGCGGAAGCACCCGGCCGGCCGCCGATGTCCCGGCCGGCAGCGGGGGCCCGACCACTAGTAGTGCTTTGTTAGGTCGGCGTGTCGTGGGGTGATTGGGGTGGCGTGGGTAGTTCGATGTTGCGGTGACCCCTGACGAGCTTTCGGTTGTGCGGCAACGGCTTGAGGCGTTCGCCGCGGATGTGTTCATCCCTTTGGTGCGTTCGGATCAGCGGGCCAAGGGTGAGACGTATCTGCGGGGGCTGTTGTTGGACGGGCGGCGTAAGTCGATGCAGCCGATGGCGGATCGGCTCGGGGTGGATCATCAGGGGTTGCAGCAGTTCGTGACGGCCTCGACGTGGGACACCGGGGCGGTGCGGATGCGGCTGGCCCGCCGGGCGGTCGACGTGGTCGCTCCGGTGGCGTGGGTGGTCGATGACACCGGCTTCCCGAAGGACGGCAAAGGCTCGCCGGGTGTGGCCAGGCAGTACTCGGGGACGTTGGGCAAGGTCGCGAACTGCCAGATCGGGGTCAGTGTCCACGCGGTCACCGACACCGCGTCGTGCCCGTTGGATTGGCGGCTGTTCTTGCCGACGTCGTGGGACGACCAGGCTGTTGACGAGGCTGACCGCCCCGATGTGCTCGCCCGCCGGGCCCGGTGCGCGATACCTGACGATGAGCATCATCGGCCGAAGTGGTCGATGGTGGTGGAGATGCTCGATGAACTGGCCGAGCATGGACTACGCCCACCGTTGCTGGCCGCCGACGCCGGCTACGGCGATAACAGCCAGTTCCGCAGCGCTCTGGACGAGCGGTCCATCGACTACATCATGCAGGTCAAAGGCGACGCCCTCGCCCACACATCAGACGTGCAGCCGGTGGCGCGGGTCTGGTCCGGGCGGGGCCGCCCACCGACGCGCACCGATCCGCGCTACCCGAAAACCGCGGTCAGCCTCGTCGAACACATCCGCGCCGCTGGACGCGCCAACGTCGAGACGATCACCTGGCGGGACGGCTCCAAGGGCACGATGAACTCTCAGTTCATCTTCCTACGGGTACGCCCGGCCGGGCACCGCGTCGCCCGCGACACCGACGGCACCCTGCCCGAGCGGTGGCTGATCGCCCAATGGCCCGACGACCAGCCCGAACCGGTCAAGTACTGGCTGTCCAGCCTGCCCGCCACCACCAGCCACGCGGACCTGATCCGCTACGGCAAGATCCGCTGGCGCATTGAACACGACTACCGCGAACTAAAGACCGGCCTTGGCCTGGACCACTTCGAAGGCCGCTCCTTCATCGGCTGGCACCGCCACGTCACCCTGGCCACCGCCGCACACCTGTTCATCACCGAACTGCGCCTGGACCCAAAAGCGGCTGCGCCGGCCTGACCCTCTACACGGTCATCCGCGAGCTGCAACGGCTCCTCGGGACCTGGACCGGCGCCTGCCTCACCTGCCACCAACCCGTGAAACCCTTACACCGCAACAAACGCCACAGAACCTAACAAAGCACTACTAGGGCCTGTGTCGAAGTCGGTGCCGGGGCTTGAGCTGGTTTGAGGATCTTCGCGTGTCGGAGATCGAAAAAGAGTGAGGCCTCCGGTAGATGGTTCAGCGACCAAGCAGAACCTGAAAACC
>NZ_JAGFWR010000040.1 GCF_017599305.1 Micromonospora antibiotica | reverse complement strand
CGCCGACGCCACCCGACCCGGCGACAACACCCCCCGGATCATGCAAACGACAGGGGCAGAAAGTCATACCGGGCCGGGCGACCGAGGGTCCCCGGCTGGGGACGATCAAAAAGGTAACGGGGGCTGGCGTGCCGGATCCGTCAGGTGTGGCCGGTCAGCCCTTTGGCCGGGTGATGTTGACCATCCAGAAGATCCCGAACTGGTCGATGAACGAGCCGGCCTCGTCGCCCCACACCTGCTTGTTGAGCGGCATCGTCACCGTGCCTCCGACCGACAGCCGCTGGAAGTACCCGCGCAACGCGGGATCGTCGCCGCCGAGATAGAGGGCGACGTTGTTGCCCGGGTGGAACGGCACCCGTTCGGGGACGTCCCAGGCCATCAGGGTGAAACCGTCCGGGGTGGTGAGCACCGCGTGCATGATCTTGTCGGCGGCCATCACGTCGGACGCGCCGTACTCGGTGAACGTGCCGATCTCCAACTCACCGCCGAGGATCTCACGGTAGAACTCCAGTGCCTCCCGGGCGTTGCCGTTGAAGGCGATGTACGGGTTGAGCCGAGCGGTCATCTGCTGCTCCTAGGTGGGGATTCCGCCGCGGTCGATCGTCGGCACCTCGATGCCCAGCGCCCGGAGCTGCTGGAACGGGTTCATGAATTCCCGCTGGCGGCGGATCTTTCCATCGTCCAACTCGAACGAGTGGATGAAGTGGTTGCGGTAGTGCCCGGGCGGGTACGCCGGGTAGCGGATCTGACCCTCGCCGTCGCACTCGACCCAGAACCGGTTCGGGTCCTGCGTCTCGAAGATCTCGACGTTCGTCCACTCCCAGTCGGGGAACATCCGCAGCGACCACTCGCCGTGCGCCCGGAGCAGTTCGTGGCCCTGGGAGGCGACCGGCTGGCCGGTGTCGGTGGTCCACAGGCCGGCGCTGCCGTCCTCGGTGAACAGCAGGTAGCGGGTCAGCCGGTTCTCGCCCTTGCGGCTCATGTAGTCGGTGACGGTCGCGCGGTTGCGGGCCCGCAGGTCCACCTGGTCGGTGAACCCCGGAAGCTGGGTCTCGGTCGTCAACGGAAGTCCCTTCTCAGCCGGTGGCGGTCAGGTCAGAACCGAAGCTCGGGGCGGTAGATGTCCAGCCAGGTGCTCAGGTCGAGCACCCGCTCCATGCCGTTGCGGATCTCGATCGGCAGGGCGCCCGACTCACGGGTTATGCCCTCCAGGTAGGCGCGGTCGACCAGGTTGAACACCGGGTCGTCGGTGGCGAGCAGGTCCCTGCACTGCTGCAACAGGGCGCTCGTGTACATCGGGTCGAGCGTGGCCGGATACGGGGCCTTCACCCGGTCGAGAACCGAACGGGGGAGCAGGTCGGCGGTCGCGGCCCGCAGCAGGCTCTTCTCCCGCCCGTCGAACGTCTTCATCGACCACGGGGTGTTGTAGACGTACTCGACCAGCCGGTGGTCGCAGAACGGCACCCGGACCTCCAGACCGACGGCCATGCTGACCCGGTCCTTGCGTTCGAGCAGCATCCTGACGAAGCGGGTCAGGTGCAGGTAGCACATCTCGCGCATCCGGAACTCGTGGTCGCTCTCGCCGTCGACCCGCTCGATCTCGGTGAGCGCTTCGGCGTACCGGTCCCGGATGTAGCTGGGCAGGTCGAGGGCGGCCGTGATGTCGGCGTTGAACCGGTCCGACACCTGGGCCTTCGCGCCGCTGACGAACACCGCCATCCAGGGGAAGGTCGCCGCGGCCTGGGCCTCCGGTTGGAAGAACCACCGGTAGCCGCCGAAGACCTCGTCGGCGGACTCCCCGGACAGGGCCACCGTGGAGTGCTGACGGATCGCCTGGAACAGCAGGTACAACGAGGTGTCCATGTCGCCGAGGCTGAGCGGACTGTCCCGGGCGGTGATCACCGCCCGTCGGACCGCGGGGTCGGCGATGTCCCGGTGGTTGAGGACCACCGACTCGTGCAGCGAGCCGACGTGCGCGCCCACCTCCCGCGCGTACGGGGCGTCGGTGGTGGCGCGCAGCTCGTCGGCGACGAAGTCGTCCTCGCGTCCGGTGAAGTCCACCGCGAAGCTGCGCACCTTCTCACCGCGTTCGCCGAGCTTGGCGGCGGCGAGGGCGGTGATCGCGCTGGAGTCGAGCCCGCCGGACAGCAGGGTGCAGCGCGGCACGTCGGAGACCAGTTGGCGTTCCACCACGTCCCTGAGCAACGAGCGGACGTTGGCGATGGTGGTCGGCAGGTCGTCGGTGTGTGGGCGGCTCGGCAGCGTCCAGTAGCGGTGCTCGCGCAGCCCGGCGCGGTCGACGGTGACGACCCCGCCGGGTAGCACCTCGTTCATCCCGCACCAGACGGCGCTGCCGGGCGTCTGGGTGAAGCTGACCAGTTCCCGGATCCCCGCCAGGTCGACGGCACGTTCGGCCAGCGGGTTGGCGAGGATCGCCTTGGGCTCGGAACCGAAGAGCACCCCGTCGTCGGTGCGGTAGTAGTAGAGCGGCTTGACGCCGAGCCGGTCCCGGATCAGCACCAGCTTGTCGACCCGGGAGTCCCACACGGCGAAGGCGTACATGCCGTTGAGCCGTTCGGCGACCGCCTCGCCCCATTCCAGGTAGCCGTGCAGCACCACCTCGGTGTCGCTGCGGGTCCGGAAGCGGTGACCGCGGCGTCGCAGTTCGCCGCGCAGCTCCCCGAAGTTGTACGCCTCGCCGCTGTAGGTGATCGTCACGGTGCCGTCGTCGGTCTGCACCGCCATCGGCTGGGTGCCGCCGTCGACGTCGATCACGGCGAGCCTGCGGTGACCGAGCCCGGCGTGCCGGTCCAGCTGGACACCGGATGCGTCCGGACCCCGGCAGGCCATGGTCGCCGTCATCGCGTCCAGGTCGGCCTGGTGTCGCGTGAGATCCCGATCGTACGAGACCCAGCCTGCAATTCCACACATCTCGTCTACCTGTTCCTCTCGAGCGAACTGTCCGGGTGGTCAGGGTTGAAGGCGACCGGACCGCCACCCGGTGCCGTCGCGGTCGAAGCGCAGCCGACGGTGCAACCGGCCCGGGTCGGACTCCCAGAACTCGACCGAATCCGGCTCCAGCAGGTAGGCCAGCCAGGCATCCGGGCGGGGCAACGGCATGCCCCGGTCGCCGAGCCGCCGCGCCTGCTCGCGCAACGCGTCCTCGTCGGTGAGGGGCGCGCTCTGCTGCGACGCCACCGACATCGGGTGGGTGGCGACGGGCCGGGCCGTCCACAGGGCGTCGGCCTCGTCGGCTCCCAGCGGGCCGGTCGGCCCGCCGACGACCACCTGGCGGGCCACCTCCCGCCAGTAGAGGACACCCGACGCCCAGCGGTTCGCCGCCAACTCCCGGCCCTTGCGACTGCCGGAGTGGGTGGCGAACAGCAGTCCGTTGTCGCGCACGGCGAGGACCTGCACCATCCGGGTCGACGGGCGACCGTCGGCGTCGGCGGTCGCCAGCGCCAGCGCGCCGGGCTCGCGGACGGCGTCCGCCCGTGCCGCGTCCAGCCAGCTCCGCAGCAGCCCCATCGGTTCGTCGGGCGGGGTGGCGAAGACATCGACGCCCAACTGCTGTGCCGACGTACTCACGACGGGTTCCGGACCGGTCCGAATGCCAGCCCACGGTCGTCGGACGGTCCGGCGTGCAGCCCTTCCACGATGGCCTCGACCTCGGTCATCATCCGTACGGTGGGCGGGTATCCGATCAGCTCGGTGGCCCGGTTCGGCGGCAGCGGCGCGGTCAGGTCGGCGGTGGCGTCCCACAGCATGACCGCGCCCCAGCGGTTGGTCTCCCGGTCGGAGATCCAGAACTTGAGCCGCATTCCGTGCACCCGCTCCCACGGCTGCACGCCCTCCTCGCGCAGGTAGTGGCGCAGTGAGTCGATGGTCTGGGTGGACTCGGCGAGGTCCCACCAGGAGACGGCGGCCTTCATGCGTTCATGACCTCCTCGATGTGTGTCAGCGATGCCAGCAGGTCGCCCAGCACGCGTTCGCCGTCCTGGGTGAGGACCGACTCCGGGTGGAACTGCACCGAGCTGAAGTGGGCTCCGCGTAGGGCGTGCACCTCACCGGTGGTGGGGTCGTGGCTGACGCGCACCTCGCCCGCCCTGGGACTGTGGAACTGCTCCATCCGCGCGTACGCGACGAAGGAGTTGTAGAAGCCGACCCGTGCCGGGGTGCCGAACAGGTCGATCTCACGTTGGACGCCCTGGTTGGGGATGTCCCGCCGCCGCAGCGGCAGGCCGAGGTGCCGGCACAGCAGCTGGTGGCTCAGGCACACCGCCAGGAACGGGGTACGCCGGGCGAGGAGCTGGTCGATCGCCTCGGTGAGGTGGCTCATCCGTGGATCGGCGGCGTCGCGCGGGTCACCCGGGCCGGGGCCGAGGACGACGAGGTCGTGGGCGTCGAACCCGGGGCGGGTGTCGGCCCGGGCCACCTGCACCGCCAGGCCGAGTGCCCGTAGCTGGTGGGCCAGCATCGCGCTGAAGGCGTCCTCGGCATCGACGATCAGGGCTCGGCGGCCGGCCAGGGCGGGCTGCGGCCGCCTGCGGGTCTGCGCGTCGCTGAGCCAGAAGCTCGCGATCGCCGTGTTGCGGCGGTCGAGCGCCTGCCGGATCAGTGGGTGCCCGTCGAGGCGTTCGCCGATGCCCAACGCGGAGAGCACCCCGGCGGCCTTGGCGTGGGTCTCGGCGACCTCGGCGTCGGGATCGGAGTGCCGGACGAGCGTGGCACCGACACCGACCTCGACGCGGGCGCTGTCGTCGGTCTGCGAGGGACGGATGTCGGCGGTGCGGATCATGATGGCGGCGTCCATGGTCCGTGCGCCACCGGCGTCCCGGCCGATCAGGGCCGCGATGCCGCCGTAGTAGCCGCGGCCGTGCGGTTCGTAGCGGGCGATCACCCGGAAGGCGTTCTCCAACGGGCTGCCCGTCACGGTCGGGGCGAACATGGTCTCCCGGAGGATGTCCCGGGGGTCCAGGCTGCTGGGGCCCTCGATGTTGTACTCGGTGTGCGCGAGCCAGGCCATCTGCCGCAGGAACGGGCCGACCACCCGGCCCCCGCCGTCGCACACCCGGGCCATCATCTTGAGCTCCTCGTCGAGGACCATGTACAGCTCGTCGGTCTCCTTGCCGTCGGTGAGGAAGTCGAGAACCTCCGCCAGGACCGGTCCGGTCCTCGGGTAGCGGTAGGTCCCGCTGATCGGGGTCATCGCCGCCACGCCGCCACGCAGGCTGACGTGCCGTTCCGGGGTGGCGCCCACGAACGTCCGGGTGCCGGTGTGCACGAGGAAGGTCCAGTAGGCGCCGGTCTCCCGGGCGAGCAGCCGGCGGAACAGGCTCAGCGCCGTGCGCGGGGAGTACCCCGTGACGGTGGTGACGTACGACCGCTTGATGACGAAGTTCGCACCGGCACCGGTGCTGATCTCGTTGGCGAGTACCGCACGTACCGTGTCGGCGTAGCTGCCGTCATCGGTGTCGAAGCCGCCGTTGGTGAGGCTGATCGGGTCGTCCGGAAGGTGTTCGAACGCTTCGGCCCTGGTCATCGAGCCCTGTTCGGTCACCGACAGGGTGATCAGCGGTGACCCGTCCATGACGGCGGTGAATCCCCGCTCGGTGATCTGCTGGTGGGGCACCAGCACCAGCGTCTCGTGCAGCGCCTCGTCGTCCGGCCCGGCCTCGTGGAGCGGGGCGTCGGGCAGTGGGACGTCGGCGAGCCGCGCGACGGTGCTGATCCGGCCGGACAGGATCTCCACCCGGTCGCCGCCCACCGACTCGGGGCGGTGCAGCAGGGCGAATGCCTCCCGGCCGGGATCGACGAGCTGCCGGAGCAGGCGGGCCGCGTTCACGGGAAGACCTCCTCCGTGGTGGTGACCACCGCGCAACGCGTGGCCGCATAGTCGAGCGTCAACTGGTGGTGGTCGGCGGAGAAGTCACCGATGGCGTCGGCGACGAGGAAGGGCTGGATGTCGTTGGTGAACGCGTCGAGGGCGGTGGCGAGCACTCCGACGTGCCCGTAGACCCCGCAGACGATGAGCTGGTCGCGACCCTGCCGGCGTAGCCGGGTCAGCAGGTCCGAACGGTGGAACGCGCTGTAGCGCCACTTGGTGAGCACGTGGTCCGCCGGTCCGGGCGCGAGTTCGGTGACGATCTCCCGGTCGCCGGGTTGCCCGCTCATCCCGGGACCCCAGATGTCCTTGAGCAGGCCGCGCTCCTGCTCGGTCATGCCTCCGGGCTGGGCCGTGTAATAGGTCGGCACGCGGAGTTCGCCGCACCGCTGGCGTAACCGGACGCAGTTGCGGACCAGTGCCTCGCGTACCGACGGGTCGAACGGGCCGAGGAAGTAACGCTGCATGTCGTGGACGAGCAGCGCTGCCCGGCTGGCGTCGGGAGTCCACTGCGCGATGCTGACGGGCAGTTCGCCCGTGGTCGGAAGCGGGTAGGCGGCGATCGGTGTCAGGCCCGGCACGGTTTCTCCTCAGCCCGGTTCGTCAGGGGTGACGCCCGCCAGGCGGAGACCACGGTCTGCGCCTGGCGGGGATTGAGCCGCGGGTCGCAGAGCGAGGTGTACCGCAGGCGGGCCGGCTCGCTGCTGTGCCCGTCGTCGAGGCACTCGGTCACGTCGTCGGGGGTCGTCTCGAGGTGTACGCCGCCCGCGACCCCACCTTCGGCGTGCACCGCGATCTGGAACGCGGTGACCTCCCGGAGGATGGTCGACAGGATGCGCGTCTTACGTCCGGTGGCTGCGGTGACGGTGTTGCCGTGCAGGGGATCGACCAGCCAGACCACCGGGTGCCCGGCCGCGCGTACGGCCCGCACGAGCGGCGGTAGCCGGTCGGCGACCACGTCGGCGCCCAGTCGGGCGATCAGGGTGAGGCGTCCCGGTTCCCGTAGCGGATCGAGCCGTGCGCACAGCGCGAGCAGGTCGACGACCGTCATCGTCGGCCCGACCTTGCACGCGACCGGGTTCACCACCTGGGCGAGGAGGGCGACGTGGGCACCGTCGAGCTGCCGGGTCCGCTCACCGATCCACGGCCAGTGGGTGGAGGTGAGCGCGACCCGGCCGGCGCGGTCACGGCGCAGCATCGGCACCTCGTAGTCGAGCAGCAGTGCCTCGTGGCTGGTCCAGACGGGCGCCCCGGCGGCACGGACGGTCCCGAGTTCGCTGAGGGTCCGTCTCGCCGACCGGTATCCCGCGAGCAGCCGCTGCGGGTCGGGCCGGCGTGCCGGGCGGGTCGCCGCAGGATCGTTGACCAGGTGGCCGCGGTAGACGGGCAGGTCGACGCCGTCGACCTGTTCGGTGGGCCTCGACCGTGGCTTGGCGTACTGGCCGGCGATGCGGCCCACCCGGACGACGGGTCGGCCGGTGGCGGCGCTCATGGTGGCGGCGAGGGCGTCGAGCAGGTCCACCTTGCGCCTGACGTGTTCCGCGGTGCATTCCGCAGGGTCCTCGGCACAGTCACCGGCCTGCAGTACCTGGGCGTGCCCGGCGGCGACGTCGGCGAGTGAACTCTGGAACGTGGGAAGTGACTCCGCCTCGATGAGTGGAGGAAGGCTCGCCAGGACGTCGCGGATTTGCGCGACCTGCGCCGGGTCTTCCCATTCAGGTTGCTGCTCGGCGGCCTCGACCGGTGGAACATCGAGTGAGATGGTGTTCACACTCTCTCCCAACCTCGGACATCTCGGCATTCGCTGGTTACTTCGGGTGTGGCCCGTAGCCGATTAGGCTGGCTAATCGGCTACGGGCTCACTTACCGACGGGCGGTGGAGTGCGTGAGAGGGACGCGGTCAGTGGATGGGCAGATCAGCTGTGCGGCGGGTAGGGATTGTCCTGGATGTAGAGCCAGGTGCCGTTCAGTTGCTGGCGGACGATGTCGCAAAAGTTCCCCGAGAAGCTCACCCGGGTGCCGTCGGGCCCGTCCTGTTCGAGTGTGTAGGTGCCCATCACGGACGCTGAACGGCCAATCACCTTGTTTCCGACGCGTGTTCCGCCGGCCTCCACGATCTGGAGCGGGCTCACCTGGAGGATCGGGTCTGATTCGAACCACTCGACGTAGAATGCGCGAATGGCGGCATGCCCGCGAATGACCGATCCGTCCCAGTCGATGATGGCTGCCTCGCGCTCCTGGAGCGCGACGATCCCGTCCACGTCCTTCGCCACGATCCGCTGACCGAGGAGATTGATCAGCTCGGCGGGGCTCTGGGCGCCGGCCTGGAGGGCGGCGGTGTTGGTGGCGGGGGTCGGCACGGCGGTGGTGGTCGGCGCGACGAATCCGGGCACGCGGGCATGCGCCCGGTGGTCGACGGAGTGATTCGCGTGTGTCTGCTGGGGATTGTTCGTGTCGGTTTGGCCATAGGCGGAGTTGGCCCCGAAGAGCGTGCCGGCGGCCAGCAGGATGCCGCCGGCGGCGACAATGGGTATCGTGCGCTTGATTTCGTGCATGACTGTCTCCCCCTAATTGGAAGTGGTTACTAGGGTTTGAGTCGCTCATCTGACCGTCATTTACGGGCACGTTTCATGGTCCCCGGTTTGTCGTTCCGGCGGCCTGATGGCATTGATACAACAGCCCACATCTGGCTCTGTCAAGACGCATTAAGCTCGGGCGGCGACAATATTTCAACATCATGAATCGCTTGGTGGGACGTTGTGCTGCTGACTCGTGCTTACTACCAGCCAAAACGCGAACCCTCGATTTTCTCCTTCCGGAAGGATGCCCCCAAAACGCGCCGGCCGAAGTTGTCGACTACAGTTGCGGATCTTGGACTCATGGTGGCCTCGCGGCGTTTTGCGAATTCCTTCGGCGCAGGTGATGTCACGTGTCGTGAACCGGGCATAAATACCGGATGACGACAGCCAGGCTGGAACTCAGATGAGAGTGATGGTCCGATTCGGACGGTGCCGCCGGTGTGCTGTCACGGCCTGGCTCCCCGCCCCTGCCGCCGCCCGAGGGGCCGACCGGTACCCGGTCGGCCCCGCCCGCACGACGTCCGCTAGTGCCCCGAGCCGCTGCGCAGTGGGTGGCTCGCTGCCCCGGTGCCCACCCCGGGGCGGCAGGCCGCGACCTGCCGGGGCCTGCGGACGGCGGTGCGGGCATCGGGTGCCGTTGCGCGCTGCACCGTGCGGAACGCGTGGGCGAGCATGCACGTGGTGATCGTGTGGTGCCATGCGGTCCAGGTGCGCACCTGGTACTGGTCGAGACCGATCAGTTCGTCGCCGGGTTGCTCCGGCTGCCCCGCGCGGTGTCGCCGCTCCGCCGCACCGATCAGGACGGACGCGGGTGTGCGTCGGCGCGCGTGGGCCACGAAGTAGGCGACATCGTGCGGGTTGTCGACCGACCGCCGCACCATGAGCGACTGGGCGAACCCGCGGGTGGGGACCTCGCCACCGACCAGCAGGCTGCCGCCGAGCCCGACGAGCGCCCAGTCGTGCGTGCGTCCAGTCGCCCGTTCGGTCCGGCGGTGCCAGTAACTGTCGGCGATGTGGCCGAGGATCTGTTCGGGGCCGGTCGTGGTGGACGACCTGGTCGCACCGACCCTGATCAGGGGTAGCGTCGCCGGCACGGCCGCGATGTACGGCAGGGCGCGCTGCACGCACCAGTCCCGGACCTGCGGATGTTGGGCGTATCCGTCGTCGAGGCTGACCCAGCTGAACGGCACCGCCGCATCCACTGCCTCCGCCAGCAGCTCGACGGCCTGCTCCGGCCGGGAGGCGTACGCGACGTCGGCGGGGATGCCCGCCTTCGTGCGGCGCACCGAGTCGGCGATCCAGGTACGCGGCAGGTGGAGCCGATGCCCGACGTACGCCGTCCCGGCGGGCGCGGCGTACGCCAGCATGACCGCGACCTGGCAGTTCTCGATGCGGTTGGTGAGCGTGCAGTGCTGCGGCCCCACCCCGACGGACTTGTCACCCCGCTTGATCACCTGGGCGTCGCGGATGACGAGCATGGCGTCCGGGTCACCCAGGTGCTCGATGACGTACGAGCGGACCTCGGCCTCCAGGGCGTCGGCGCTCCACGCGCCCCGCGACAACAGCGCCTGCATTCGGCCCGGGTGGCTGTGCCCGGCCCGTTCGGACAAGGACCAGCAGTTCTTTTTCGGCAGGTCCGACAGCAGCCCTTCGACCAGGTCGTGGAAGACGACGCGGGGCTCGGGGCGGGCGAACACGTGCCCGACACGGTCCGTCAGTTGTCGCAGTCGCGACGCCCAGCCGGGGGGCAGGCTCTTGGCCACCAGGGTCACCCAATCTGCCAGCTGCCCGCGCCGGACGAACCGGCACGAGCAGCGAGCGTGGCGAGGTCGGCTCAGGCGACGGCGGTGCCCTCGAGCTCGACCAGCTGGCCGGGGATCGCCAGGCGCGTCACCCCGAGCATCGTCGTGGTCGGCGCGACACCCGCAGACCCCAGTCGCCCGGCGAGCACGCCGTAGTGGGGGAACAGTTGGTCGACGTCGGTGGTGTAGACGTTCAAGCGGATGAGGTTCGCCAGGGTCATGCCCGCTTCCTTCAGCACGGCCTCCAGGTTGTCGACGCACAGCGCGAGCTGTGCGGCGATGTCGCCGTCGTGCTCGGGCTTGCCCTCCGGGCTCATCGACGTCTGCCCCGAGACGTACAGCGTCCGGGTCTGACCAGAAACGACTTCACCCTGGTTGAAGCCCATCTCGAGGGACCAGTTCACCGGGTTGACCGCGATACGCTCTGCTGCCACAGTTACTCCCTAGACTCAATTGAGGACGAGCTCGGTCGAGGACGCGTTCGTCCCGCCGCCCGAACAGGCGGCATGTCGAGCTCCTGCCGACGAGTGTCACAAGTAATCACGACACCCTGTGTCAGGTATTCCGGGCGGTCCCTGGCTAGAGTTGTCCCGTGCGCGCCGATCGGCTTGTCTCGCTGATGCTGCTCCTCCGCCAGCGTGGTCAGCTGACCGTCGACACCTTGGCGCGGGAACTCGAGGTCTCCACGCGTACGGTGCTGCGCGACGTCGAAGCGCTGTCCGCCGCCGGCGTGCCCGTCTACACCGAGCGCGGCCGCCACGGAGGCGTCGCTCTGCTACCCGGCTTTCGTGCCGAGCTCACCGGCCTCAACCACGACGAGACGCTGGCCCTGGTGACCGCTGCCTCCGCCCGGGGTGAACAGGTCTTCGGTCTCGGTGCCGCCCTCTCCTCGGCCATCCGCAAGGTCGTGGACGCGCTGCCCGACGGCCACCAGATCACCGTCAGCGACGCGGCCCAACGGCTACTCGTGGAGCCGGAGACCGATCTGCTATCCCGCCGGCAGGCTGCCCGAGACGTCCCTGACAGCACCATGTTGACTGTCCGGCGTGCCGTGGTCGCCGGTAACCGGCTGCGAATCCACTACGCGGCCCGTGACCAGAGCCCACTGTGGCGCACGGTCGACCCGGTTGGCCTGGTAACCGTCCGCGACCGGATGTATCTGCTCGCGACCCGCAACGGCGAGGACCGCACCTACCGGCTGTCCCGGATGCTGGCCGCCGAGGAACTTGACGAACGGGCGCAGCGCACCGATCACATCGATCTCGACTTACTCTGGAAGCAGCGGTGCGCCCAGTTCCTGTCCGCCGACCACATCTCAGTGTCGGTCAGGGTCGCCCCGATGTGGCGTGAGGAACTACTGGCCAGTGCCGTGGCCGTTCGGGCCGAAGAGCCCGACACGGACGGCTGGCTGCGCCTCAACGTCACCTTCGAGAACCTGCGGCATGCCATCTGGGCCGTATGGCAACTCGGCGCCGATGCGGAGGCACTCTCCCCGCCCTCCCTCCGGGCTGCTCTGGGCTGCCGGGCGGCGACGATCGCCGGCCTCTATGACAACTCCCGGGACGCCCATCGTCACGCGAGTGCTGCCCCGTCCCCGGGCGACCGGTGACAGTACGGGTGTGAGCGGGCCCGGCAGTGCTTTGTTTGGTTCGGTGGCGTTCGGTGGCGGCAGAGGGGGCAGAACCCGAGCGACAGATCCGGGTGTCCGATCATCATGGGCTGGATGGCTGGTGTCGAACGATCCGGTGTCGGGACGTGCGCGTTGACAGCGCTCGCAGGTCGGTCTTCGGGGTCAGATCTCGCTGTCGTCGAGTTGGCGCAGCGTGCCGTCCGGCATCATGCGGTGGCGCCGTGGCGGTTCCATCCTCTGCAGGATTCGTTCCATCAGGTCGTCGCGTTCCGCCTGTTCCCGGCCGGTTGGGTCGGCGACGTGGAAGCCGTGCAGGGGAACATCGAACGGGTCGATGTCGTCCGGGTCGGGTCGGCCCTCGAGGGTGAAGCCGAAGAACGCGCGTAGGGCCTGCTCGCCCAGGTCCAACGGGTGGAAGGCAAGAGGGTACGGATCCTCGGAGAGCACGGGCTCGACGGGATGTTCGCCCGCCCAATATGGCATTTCGAAGTCGTAGGGTTCGCCGATGTTCTCCCCGATGCCGGCGACCGGCGAGATGCTCAGCGAGCGGAGGAGCTCGCCGTTCTCCCACACCGCGAAGCACAGCGAGTCGGAGGCCGAGTGCATGCCGTGCATGATGATCCGCCGGCCCTCTGCGGCGCGCAGCAGCCAGGTAGGTATCTGTGATGGGAGATCACAGACGAGCCGGCGGTCGCAGAACAGCTCGGCACCAGCCAGGACGGTCGCATAACTGGTGTCGTCCGGCGGACAACTGTGGTCACCGAGCGAACCGTCACCGATCGGTGTCACCTCGGAGCCGGGATGCATCCCGCGCACAAGGTCGATGACCTCCGCTGGGCGTGACCGGACCGCTCCCCGCAGAGCAGGGCGCAGACCACCCTCGGTGAAAGCGAGCAGTGCGGTACGCGCACCCATCGGTCGTCCGCCCCCAGCGCCAAATGATCATTGCAGACTACACCGCAGACTACACCCAACTTTCGCCCCGGCGAGGCGGCTACAGGCCGTCCACGCTCAACGCCACGCAGCGGTATCCGCTTCCCGATAAGACCAGGCATTCTTTCGATCGGCCGACTGCGAGGTCAGGGGCATGTCCGTGCGTCGATTCGATGTGCGTCGGGTGAGCGATCTCTGGTGGGTTCGCCGGGCTGCCAGGATGTTGTTACGTCGGGTACAGCCGGGTTTGTGTGCTCGCGATCCGCGCTGTCTGTTCTTCCTGGACATGACGGGCCACGCGTAGGAAGTCGAGGATGGTGGCGAGTTGCTCGGACGTGTATCGGCCTAGCGCCTCGGAACCCGCGACGCCGACCGGCGCGTAGATCTGGCGTTCGGCGCCACGGGCGGCATCGGTGGCCGCGACGAGGACCCGCCGCCTGTTGTGCGGGTCCGCGATCCGGTCGGCGAGTCCGGCGCGCTGGAGGCGGTCGATGACCGTGGTCGTGGCGGCCGGGCTGAGGCTTAGCGCATTGCTCAGCTCTCCGGCCGACAGCGGCTTGTCGCCCTCCAGTAGCAGGTCCAGTGCCCGCAGATCCGTGCGGTTGATCTCCAGCGCGGCGGCTGTGGCCTCGTCGAACGCGTCGATGCTCTGCTGCAGCAGCCGCAGATGCGTGGCTACGAGACCAACCAACTCACGTTTCGACATTCGAATCTTTCTGCTATCGTAATCTTCGACGACTTGATCCTACCCGATGGGAGGCACCCATGAACGTCAACGACCGCGCGATTCGCGCCTTGTTCGACCGCCTCATGAAGGCATGGACAGACAACGACGCGGTCGCCTACGCGGACTGCTTCACCGAAGACTCCGACTACGTCTCCTACGACGGAACCCGGGCAGTCGGCCGCGTACCGATGCAAGAAGCCCACGACCGGCTCTTCCGTGGCGTGCTTGCCGGATCCGCGCTCGTCGGTGGCATCGAATCGATCCGCTACGTCAGCCCGGACGTCGCGGTGATCCACGGCACCGCATCGGTCCTGATGCCCTGGCGATCGACGCTGCCCAAGCGGCGACTGTCCCGGCAGACCTTGGTCGCCATCCGTGCCCAGGACGGCTGGCGGTTCACTGCACTGCACAACGGCCGCGTCAGGCCGATCACTATCCCCGCCCCCGACTCCGCGCCCTCCCGCATGGCGCAGGCCATGGGGAGGCTAGCTCGCGGCCTCGGCGTCAGCCGCCGCGTCACGACGACCTGAACGGCAGCCCTCCCGGAGCGGGATCTCCGGCGTCGCGGACAGCATGGGTAACACAGAGCGTGACGGCCCTGCAGGCGTGCGATCAGCTCACCGAAGAGTTGCGGACCTCCGCGCAGCGGTCGCAGTTGTCGGCACCGACTGTCGGCCCCGGTAGCCCGCACGGCGGGCGCAGGATCCGCCGACCGAAGCGGGGGTTACGGTGGATAATTAACAATCTGACGATGAGGCTGCAAATGATCAATGTCCAGGAGTTCGCGCGACGGCTGAGTACTCTCGGCGCTGATGCGTTCACCAGTGATGACGTCGTGGACCTGGCGACTGCGGCCGATGTCCGCATCAACGCCGACGTCGAGATCGACGCCACCCTGGCGCAGCGCTTGCTCGACCAGATCTCGCCCACCCTGCCGGTCACCGGGGCCCAGCTCGCGGCGTCGCAATGGCCGCCGCCGGAGTCTTCCCGTCCTGCAGTGCCTTCGGTGTCGTTCTCCAGCCCTGGTGCCGTCGACGGACCGGCTGATCAGCCGACCCGACGCCGCAGTTCTGGGTCTGCGGGTAGAGGTCGGCGACCCGGCTCCCGACGAACTGGCAGGTGAAACCGTAGTCCCAGCTTCTTCAGCAACCGCCAGACCGCTCGCCGCAGCCGTCGACTACGACGCGAGCTGCGAACCCCACTCTCGCCGCCATCATCGGCTGAACGTCGTCCCCTGTCCGGCTCCGTGCGCCCGGGCAGGCTCGGCGTCACGATGATCCCGGTAAGCATGCGGATCGCGGCATGTGCGCGTGCGCGACCTGGAGTGCGGGTGATCGACGGGGGCCTGTCGGCGGCACGGGGTATGCGGATGGTTCATGGTGGTGGCCGTGGAGATCGAGTTCGTCACGGGGGATATCACCGCGGAGCGGGTGGATGCGATCGTCAATGCGGCGAATTCGTCGTTGCTGGGTGGTGGCGGGGTGGACGGTACGATCCACCGTAGGGGTGGCCCGGCGATCCTGGACGAATGCCGCGCGTTGCGGGCCAGCCGGTTCGGCCGGGGCCTGCCGGTCGGGCGGGCCGTGGCGACGACTGCGGGCCGCCTTCCGGACGGGTCCAGACACGCAGGATCGTCCACACGGTCATCGGCCTGAGAGCCGCCCGCCGTATCCGCCCAGCGGGCTTCGCGGTCATGTCGCGCATCGGCACGAGCTGACGTGGATTCGTCCGGTTGCCATTAAGGCTTCTATAACCCTCGCCGCCGGCACAGCCGCCTGGGTAGCGCCAGCCCCGACACCTACGAGAAGATCCACCAAGAATCCCTGGCAAACATCGAGGCGTCCGACCCATAGGGGTCACTGCATGGCTGCCTATACACTACGGCGCCCCCGAGCGAGACCGCGACGGCGTGCACCGTCCGATGTGGGCGACTATCCGAAGGGGACGCCGCGTGCCGTGGGAGTTGGAGATCCATACGATCGACATCGGTGTGGGTGAGGCCAGCCTGATCATCGCCGAGGATCCGGCGGTACCCGGCTCGCGCAGGTCGATCCTGATCGACGGTGGGCTGTCGGCGGCTGCGGCTCTGACACACGATTATGTCGTCGCCACCCTGCCGCCCGGGACCGGTCCGGATGTCCTGCTGGTCACCCACTACGACAAGGACCATTCGCACGGGATCTCCAGCCTCCTGTTCGCCGACAACCTTTCCGTCCTGTGTGACGGTGTAGGAGCGATCGTCGGGGCGCTGATCGGCGGTGGTGCGGCGCTCACGCAGGAGGAGGCCGCGGCCAAGGCGGCCTGCGCGACGGTCGGCATCCTGTACGGGTCGTGGGGGGCGAACGTCAACTCCATCGATGCGACGGTGAACGCTCTCACCGCAGCGAACGTCAACCTCTTGAACCCGGTTCAGGCCGCCGCGCGGGGAGTGGCCAGTGCGGAGGCGGTTGGGGTCGGTTGGGGTGGCCACGTCACGTTGATTACCAGCAAAGCTTGGCGCAAGGACGCCGGTCTGGCGGCCGGCGCGGCCGTGGCAGCTTTGCTCGCCATGGCGAATCCACCGACTGTCGCCCAGGTGCGTGCAGCGGTCACGGCCGCCGTGTTCCCGGGACTGGCCCGGACGGTCCCGAACGATGGACGGTTCGAGACGGGCGGAATCTATCGCAACACGCGGATCGTCGACATCGGCGATGCGCGCACCGCGCCCACCCCCTATGCGAAGGCGGTCGCGGGTGAGCTGATGAGCAGCACGTCGATGCACCTGCAGATACCCGGCGTGAACCGGCAGCGGACCGGCTTCGCTCCGACGCTGGGCGACGAGCTGTTCTGGAACGGCGTCGCACCCCCGGCGGCCCCCGCCAACGCCCCGTACGCAGTCCTGGTCTCGGGTCCGGTACCGCATGCCGGGGCAATCGCCAGCGTGTGGCAGGGGGTCGGTGTGGCGCCGCAGGTCATCCACGCCGGGCAGCTCGACAACAGGATGAGCATCGGCCTGGTCGTGCAGTTCAACGACTTCCGCTACTTCACCGCCGGGGACCTGCCCTTCCATAGCGAGGATCAGCTGGCGACGGCGCTGATGGTGGCGGGCCAGCCGCTGCCGGACGGTGCCGGCGGCTTGTTGCCGGCGCTGGCGGCAGCGCCCTGGGTGACGGCCTTCAAGGCCAGCCACCATGGTGCGGAGACGTCCACCAGCGACAACTTCCTGAACTTCCTGAGACCGAAGACCGCGATCATCTCCTGTGGCCGGGAGTACGGACATCCGTTCCAGACGATGATCGACCGGCTGGAAGATCCCAACGCCTCGATCGAGTTCTACTTCCTGACGAACTGCCGCTTTCCCAGGGTAGGCATCCGGGCATCGCCGGCAGCTGACAAAGGCCCGGCCCGAGTGCCGGGGCCTGCGTACGCCCAGAACGTTGCACTCAACTGGTCACGTATCTCGGGCGACAACGACGACAACAACGGTGCCCTCGGGCGGGACAGGGGCAATATCGTCCTGCGGATCGACCAGGCGGGCAGCACCGCGATGGTGGGGCACCGGACGTACACCACGACGTACTGGGAGCACTATCCGACGGCCATGGCCGTCGCGGGTCCGACCGTGGTGACGACCCAGTGGTGAGCACGCCGCGCCGGCTCGCGGACGGGCGGAGAAGGAGCGCGACGTGAGCGAACTGGACGCGCTGTACCGGCACCTGGAGTCGATGGGGCGCACGGTCACCCTCGCCGCGGACGACTCCGCACTGCCCGTGCAGCTGGCCGAGTTCCTGCGCACGATGCCGAACGGTGTCCTGGAGCTGATTGCGGGCGACGACGGGATCAGCCTGTCCGGGCAGGTGCTCACCATCTCCGGCGACACCTCGGCGTCCTGGCCGATCGAGGGCCTCGGCCCGGCGGGTGCCGGCCCGGTGCGCCTGACCCACGCCTCGGTCACCCTGACCGGCACGACCGGCCCTGGCAGTACCGGTAGCGCTGCCGGCCTTACGGTGACCGGCGCGGCGTCCGGCGTCCTGGACCTCGACGGGCCGGTCGCGGTGACGCTGGTGTCGACCCGGGAGCAGTCCGCCGCCGGCACCGTAGCGGCCTGGCGGCTCGGCGTGCCCGCGACGACACGGCTACCGCTGCCCACGTTGCTGGCCCTCGGCGTCGGTGGGAGCGGTCGGGCCGCGGTCCTGCCGGTCCCGCCGCAGACGCTGGTCGGCACCGCCTCGGTCGAGCCCTCGCAGCTACACCTGACCTTCTACCCGGGCCGGGCACACCGGCCGCAACTGGTGTTCACCGCGAGCCTGCCCGACGCCCGGTGGACGGTCGTACCCTCGGTCCTGGCGTTCGACGACGTCACCGTTCGGGGTGACGTCGGCCCGGCCCAGTACCAGATCATGCTCAGCAGCCTCGTCACGATCGGGGACCTGCCGGTCGAGGTCGCCATCGGGGTGGTCCCGGGCAGGCGGTGGACCGCTTCGCTGCAGCCGTCCGGGACGACGGCCTTCCCCGGCCTGGCCGCACTGGCCGGATGGCTCGGTGGTGCGCAGCGCGGCACGGCGGCGGCCGTCGAACTGGCCTCGCTGCGTGGCGACGGACCGGGACTGGGCGTCGGCGGGCTGGACGCGGCGATCCGCAGGGTCACCATGACGTTCGACGCCGCGACCGGGCAGCTGCCATCGGTGCAGGTCGTCAGCCTGCTGACCCTCGGTGTGCTGCGGTTGGACGTCGCGGCGAGCCTGCCGGAACTGGAGATCACGGGGCAGCTGTACGAGCAGACGCCGGTCGGGGTGGCCGATCTGCTCGATTCGCTCGGGCTGCCCTCGGCGGACCTGCCGCGGGCGCTGACCGTCAGCGAAGCCTTCTTCCTGGCCCGGCCCCGGGCCGGGCGGTACGCGGTCGACCTCACGCTCAGCGACGTGTGGCAGATCGGCCCCGTCGCGCTGCGCCGGGTCTCGGTCGGCGTCGCCTACCAGTCGTCGTCGGGCCTGTCCGGGTACATCGAGGCGGTGCTGAGCTTCGGGCCGTCGATCAACGTGCTGTTGGAGGCCGCGTACGAGGGGGCGGCGGAAGGCTGGCGGTTCGTCGGATCGACCGGTGCCGGGGACATCCTCCCGGTCGGCGACCTCCTCAGCTCCCTCGCCGCCGACTTCGGCATCACCGAGGTGCCCGATGTGCTGCGCCACCTCGCCCTCGTCGAGGTGGCGGCGAGTGTGACGACCGGCACCGGTGCCTTCACGTTCTCCTGCACCGGTGCCTTCACCGTGGCCGGCGCCCCGGCGCAGCTGCGCGTCGACGTCGCGCTCGACCCGGTGCCGGCGGGCCAGCCGAGCGGCGCGGAACCGCCGGACCCGGCGACCACGGTCGGCACCGCGGGATTCACGGCCCGGTACAGCGCGACCCTGACGATCGGTCGGATGGCCTGCGCGGTGACGCTCAACCTCCGCGACGGCCGCAGCAGCACGAGCGTCGACGCGCACTGGACGGCCGACCCGCAGCAGCCCCCGTTGTCCCTCACCGACGTGGCTGTGGGTCTCGACCTGCCGGTGCCGGAGCTTCCGCCCGGGCTCGACCTGACGCTGACCGCCGCGGACCTGACCTACGACCCGACCTCCCGGCAGCTGATGATCGGCGCCCGGTCGGCGGCCCACGGCGCAGCGGTCTTCGTGGCGCTGCCCGCCGCACCGGATGCCGACGGGTCGACGCGGTATCTGGCCGCGGTGTCCGTCGGGGATCCGATCGGGCTGTCCGACCTGCCGGTGATCGGTGCGGCCCTCGGGGACGCCGAGACCTGCGCGGTCGAGCAGCTCCAGGTGATCGTGTCGGACGCCCGGATTCTCCCGCAGACCGTGGTCGAGGCGAACGGGCTCATCCGGGAGGGCTATCCGAGGTTCCCGGAGCAGGGCACGGCCGCGGCCCTCGCCTTCTCCGCCGTGCTGCGCTTCGGCGCGCAGCGCATCCCGATCGCCCTCGGCGCCGGCCAGGCCGCCGGTCCCGGCACCCCCACGGATCCGGCGACCGCGCCGGTCGGTTCCACCGTCGGCCAGTCGTCCGGGCAGGGTGGCGTGGTCGCCGCCGCGCCGACCGACGCGGACGGCACCGTGTGGTTCACCGTGCAGAAGGCCTTCGGACCGGTCACCATCGCCCGGGTCGGCGCCCGGTACCGCGACGCGGCCCTCTGGTTCGTCCTGGACGGCTCGCTGGAGGCCGACGGCCTGTCCCTGGCCCTGCAGGGTGCCTCGATCGGGGTGCCGGTGGCCGGCTTCGTGCCGCGGTTCGACGTGCGCGGCCTGGCACTGTCCTACGTGAACGCGCCGCTGGCGATCCTCGGCGGGTTCACCTCGGTACCGCCGACGGACGGTGCCACCTTCCGGTACGACGGCGGCGCCGCGGTCTCGATGCCGTCCTGGGGCGCGCTGGCCTACGGCTCGTACACCGAGGTCGACGGGGAACCGTCGATGTTCCTGTTCCTGCGGGCCGCCGGAACGTTCGGGGGTCCGCCCGCGTTCTCGGTCACCGCGCTGGCGGCGGGTTTCGGCTACAACTCCACGATCCGACTGCCCGCGGTCACCGAGGTGGCCGGCTTCCCGCTGGTCGCCGGGCTCGGCGCGCAGGATGCGGACGGCTCACCGGCGCAGGCGCTGGCCGCTCTCACCGGCGGGCCGCAGCCCTGGCTCAGCCCTGCGCCGGGGCAGACCTGGCTGGCTGCCGGGGTGCGCTTCCACACGTACCGGCAGTTCGACACGACCGCCCTGCTGGCCGTCGAGTTCGGCAACGCGCTGACGGTCCTGCTGCTCGGCGTGACCACGGCCCGCTTTCCGTCGACCGGCGCGGCCCGCCCGTACGCGCAGCTGCAGCTTGAGCTCCGTAGTGTGCTGCGGCCCGGCGAGGGGATCGTCGCCCTGTCCGCGGCGCTGACCCGCAACTCGTACCTGCTCGACCCGGCTTGCGTCCTGACCGGCGGCTTCGCGTTCTACGCCTGGTTCGGTGAGCACCGCAACGCCGGCGACTTCGCGGTCACCATCGGTGGCTACCACCCCGCGTTCGACGCGCCGAAGCACTACCCGGTCGTACCACGGGTCGGCTTCACCTGGTCGCTGGACGCGGCGGTACGCATCTCCGGCACCGCCTACTTCGCGCTGACCCCGTCGGCGATCATGGCCGGTGGGACGCTGGACGTGCGCTATCACGACGGCAGCCTGACCGCATGGTTCACGGCCCAGGCCGATCTGCTGGTCGCGTGGGCGCCGTTCCGGTTCCGGACCCGGATCGGGGTCAGCGTCGGGATCGAGTACACGGCGAACCTGCTGTTCACGGCGAAGACCCTGCACCTGGAGGCGGGCGCGGAGCTGAAGCTGTGGGGTCCGCCGACCGGCGGGACGGTCACCGTCCGGCTGTGGGTCGTCACCTTCACGGTGGCCTTCGGCGCCACGGCTGACACCGCCGATCCGGCGGTGACCCGGCTGGACTGGGCCGGGTTCCAGGAACTGCTGCCGGCCGCCACGGCGAGCACGACCTTCACTGCGGCGGCCGGACTGGCCGCGCCGCAGACCGGCTCGACTGACTCAGCCGGGCCGGAGCCCTGGCCGGTGCGCGCCGACGGCTTCGCCGTGACGCTGCGCAACGCGGTGCCGGTCAGCCGGATTCTGCTCGGCTCCACGACGCAGACCGCGGCGGTGTCCGGGCCGCCGGTGGACGTCAGGCCCCTGGGCCGCACCGGCCTGACGGTGCGGCAGCGGGTGACGCTACGGCGCACGTCCGGCGGCACGTCCGGCGAGATCGACCTGACCGCGACCGGCTGGCACGCTGCCGGCGTCGCCTCGGACGTTCCCACGGCGCTGTGGGGCACCGGCGACGGTTCGACACTCGACCCCGGCGGCGCGCAGCTGGTCCCTGATCGGCTGACCGGTCTGACCCTCACCGCACCGCCTGCGGTCGCGGGGTGGACCGGCGGCCCGGTCGACGCGGCCGGCACCCTAGGCGTCGCGCGGATCACGGCCGACGACGCGCTGCCGCTGACCGCCGCCGCCGAGCCGGTCGGTGCGGTGGCGACGCACTCCGGCGCGGTCGGCGCGATCGCGGCGCAGATCGCCGGCCCGGCCGCGAAGGCGGCGCGCGCCGAGCTGTTCGCCGCGCTCGGCATCCTCGGCGTCGCGCCATCGGCCGACGGCCCGGTCGACGCCTTCGCGGCGGACGCCGGGACGCTGTTCACCGACGAGCCGATGCTGACCGGGACCGCGCCCTGAACGGGCCGGCACGGCGACCCAGTGTGAGAGAGGAACGTCGATGAGCGAGCCGCTGCCGCCGGGCTCCGTGCAGTTCTACGACGGGTACCGCCCGGGCCTGGACGCGGGGACCTACGAGCTGTCCGCCGTGCAGAGCGTCGACGGCGTGGACACCGGAACGTACTTCGGGCCGCGCACCCAGACGTTCACCGTCGATGCCCCGCGCTTCGTGCTCGACGCCGGCGACGTCGGTGAGGTGTACCCACCGGCGAACAGCTCCGGCGACTTCGGCGCCACCCTGCCCTCGATCGTCCTCAACCGGCGCACCCTGCCCTGGGAGCGGCACCCCGGTGCCGAATCGAGCGACAGTGCCGAGCCCTGGCTGGCGCTGCTGGTGCTGCGCGCCGACGAGTTGCCGCCCGGCCCGGCGCTGCACACGGGGACCGTGGCGCAGTTCCTGGACGTCTCCGACCCCCACGAACGTCCGCCGGCCATCGCCGCCGACACGCTGTCGGCGCAGGTCCTCGCGACGGAGATGACCAGCCTGAGCCTGCACCGGCGGCTGTTCACCGCCATCGCACCGGCCGTCGGTGAGGCGCGGCTGCTGGCACACGTGCGGCGCACGGACACCGCGTCGCGCGCGGCCGGGCAGGCGGACCGGGACGGCTGGCACGCCGTCGTCGTCGCCAACCGCCGGCCCACCCCGCCGCCCGGCAGCGGCACCGGTTCGGCCCACCTCGCCTGCCTGATCTCGCTCGAAGGCCTCGCCGTCGACCTGCCGGGTGTTGGTGGCACCCCGGCGGACGGTGGGGACGGTGGGGACGTCCGGCTGCGGCTGGCGGTGCTCGCGTCATGGTCGTTCACGTCGAACCCGGCCGGTGGCGGTGACATCGGCCGGCTGCTGGCCGGTCTGGCCCCTGCCCCGTCCGCCGGGCCCGAGGCGCTCCTGCCGCGGATCCCGGTGCCGCCGTCGGCACCGCCGTCCGCGGCGCTGACCCGGCTTCGGCAGGGCTTCGCGGCGCTGGACTACCGGCTGCCCACCGGCGAGCAGACCTTCGCCTGGTACCGGGGGCCGTTCACGCCGTACCCGGCACAGCCGCTGCCCGGCCCGACCGACGGCACCCCGCACTACGCGACCGCCTCCGAGGTGACCGTCTACTCGCAGTCCGACGGCGTCTTCGACGTCTCCTACGCGGTGGCGTTCGAGGCCGGCCGGCTCGCGGCGCTGGCCGACCGTGGCTTTGCCGTGGCGATGGTCAACGCCCGCCGTTCGGCGTTCCAGATCGTGACCACGCTCCAGTCTCGGGCAGGCTCGCCGCTGTTCGCCAACCTCAGGCCCGCGCTACCGGTGCCGCCTGCTCCCACGCCGCCACCCCGTCCGGAGGTGAGCGCCGCCGACCTGCTCGCCGTCCGCAGCCGCAACGCGTTCGGGGAACTGCTGGCCGGTGGCATGGGCGACCAGCTGACTTCGGCACTCACCGGCCCGCCCGCACCGCCGAGCCCGCCGATGGTGGTGTCGCCGGGCACCGCCGCCGCAGCGGTCATCGCGGGTCTGCTGCCACCACCGTCGGCGCTGTACCTCGGCGGCGGTGGCTTCGACGAGGGCGTCGATGCGGCAGACCTGACTTCGGCCGAGCCGGTCGATCCGCCGGCCCCGCCGCGACCGTCCGACCCGGACCTGCCGACCGGCTTCATCCCCGGCCGTCCCGGCTGGCCCGGCCGGGACGGGCTCGACCCGGTCGAGCAGCTGCGATACCTGCTCTCCCGCACCGACGTCCAGGACCTGCTCGCCGACCACGCGCGCGGCCCGGCCGTCGACCCGGCCACCGGCTGGCTGGCCGAACTGGCACTGCTGCACCAGATCCCGTTCCGGCACCTGATCCCGGACGAACGCATGCTGCCGGTCGAGTCGATGCGGTTCTTCTACCTCGACAGCGGCTGGATCGCGGCCCTGATCGACGGTGCGCTGAGCATCGGCGTCGAAGGCAGCCGCGACCTGGAGCTGCACCAGGCGATGAGCCGGCCGCTGGTCGAGGTCGTCGCGGCGAAGGTGGGTGCGGTACGCGCGGACCGCCGGAACCGGCCGGACCTGGCGGTACCCACCGGCGGGGCCGAGGCCGCCGGGACCGGTGCCTCCACGGCGGCCGGCCTGGCCACCCCGCCCACGCCCCCCACCCCGACCACACCGCAGGGGCCGCCCGGCTCCGGGGGCCTGCCGGGCATTCCCGGCAGGCCGGACCGCCCCGACCCCGGCCCCGACGTCATCCCCCTGTCACCGCAGCGCACGGGACTGCTGCTGCGCTCGGCCGTGGTCGCCGGCTGGCCCGGCCTGGCCGTCGAGGCCAGCGCCGGCGGCCGGCCGGTGCCGCTGCTGCGGCTGGACCGGCTCTCCGACACCGTGCTGCTGGCGCTCTTCGACAGCGTGCCGGACACGGTGACGCTGACCGAACCCTGGCACGGTCTGCACTTCGGCTTTGCCGGTGGCGGTGGCAACGACGAGGGTGGCGGTGGCGGGCTGGTTCTGCGCCGACCCGACGGCACCCAGCTGAACGCCCGGTTCCCGGCCGCCGGTCAGCCCGACCTGCACACCGCCTTCACCCGCCCGGATGATCCGTCGGTCCTGCGGGTGCGGGACCTCGCTGACGCCCTGCAGGCCCGGCTGGGGGAGTTGCTGCCCGGCACCGCGGTACCGATGGGTCCCGCCCTGTTCGCCACCGAACTCCTCGCGTCGGCGCATCAGCTCACCTTCCACCACACCGCCCCAGTGCCGAGAGAGACGTGAGCCCGGTGGACACCACCCTGCTGGTCCCGATCCAGCTTCAAGCCCTCCAGGTCAACCCGGGTGTGCGCGCTCAGGGCTTCCGGCGGTGGCGGATGGACTACACCCAGCTGCCCGGCTTCGGCTCGCCCGAACCCGACGCGTTCGCCGAGCCCCGGCTGGACTGGGCCGGTGACGCCGACAGCGACGGGGTGCACCTGCAGTGGGTCCTGCCCGCCGCGATGCGCACCGGGCACCACGACGCGGCGGACGGCACGACGGCATATCCGCTGGTGCCGAACCGCTGGCTGGTCGTCCGTACCGCGACGCGAGCGGATCGGGCGCCCGGCGACCGGATCCGGAGCCGAGGGTGGGTCGTCGAGAGCGACCACCTCGGTCCGGACGGAGCCTCGCCGTACCTCGACCCGACGGCCCGGACGCCGACGCCGACCCGGATCGGCCGGGTGCTGCCCCTGGCCGGCTGGCGCGAGCCGGCCGAGCGTCCGGCGCCTTTCCTGACCGCGGTCGCACCCGGCAACATCACGTTCGCCGCCTATCAGCCGCACGCCGTCGGGGTGTTCTCGCTGCACGACCCGGCGGACGACGTCGAGGACGGGTCCACGCTGTCCTATGTGGTCGTCGGCTGGTACGCCGACCCCGCGTCGGACGTACTGGCCCCGGCCCACCAGCCCGCCGGCTTCGCCGCCCGGCTGGCCGAGCTGGGCTGGTCCGCCGTCCCGGACCCGGCCGGGCGCGTCGCCGGCACGACCGTCTGCCACGGCGCGATCCGCGCCCTGCCCTACTCGCGGACGTTCACCGCGCCGCGCCCGGCCCCGGCCGCGATGGCAGTCGGCAACACCTCCGTCGACGCCGTGTCCGCCCTCATCCGCGACCGGGCCGACCGGCAGCCCGACGCCGGACTCGACCCGGATCTGCTCGAAGCCTTCCAGTACGACCTGTTGCACACCCTCGACGATCCGGACGGCCCGGCGCTGCTCGCCACCCGCATCCACGACGCCTGGTTCACGGCCCGCCCCGGCGGATCGGTGTGGCAGGTGGTCGCGGCGCAGCCCGACGGCGACGGGCCGCCGGCCGAGCCGAGCACCGCCGACCCGGACTGGCTCGCCGAGCTGAACCGGGCGCAGGCCCGCTACGATCTCGCCGCCCGCCGGCTGGCCGCGCTGCAACGCGAGCTGTACGAGCTGTGGTGGAAGCGCGGCCGGTACAACGCCCTGTATCACCGTCCCGAGGGCCTGACCGACGACCGGTTCGCCGCAGAACTCGACCCTGGCCGGCCGGAGAGCCTGGCTGGCCGCGTCGCGGCGCTGCACCGTGAGGTCGAACGGGCCCGGGCGGACGTGCCGTGGGGCACCTCGCAGCAGGAGCTGGCGGCCGCGATGGACGCCTACACCGCGCGGCACCCACTGCCCCCGCGCACCGTGCTCAAGCGCGCCGACCTGCCGTCGTTCCGCAGCGCGGCCGACCCGGTAGTGGTGATCGCGGGCGTACGGGCGGGCACGTTCGACGAGAATCTCGGCACCGGCGCGGACGGGCTGCTGCCGTGCCGCTTCGCCGATCAGCTGGTCACCGCGCTGACCCTGCCGCTGGCCGGGCTGGTCGGACCGGACGGCCGGCTGCCGGACGGCTCGGCGCCCGGCCCGATCCCGCCGCCCGGAGTGCAGATCCCGGTGAACGCGAGCGACGTCGCGGGCTCGCCGGGGATCGTGTCTCTGACCGACCAGCACGGCGGGGTTCCGGTGGCAGCGGCGTTCGTCGCCCTTCAGACGGAGGCGTACCTCCTCGACCCGGCCCACGCCGCCGAGGTGGCCGCCATCGCCGCCGAGCGGGTGGGGCTGCCATGGGCGACGGCCGAGCTGACCGCCGCCGCCGAGCAGCTCATGGCGGCCGGCTCCGGTGTGACCGGGACACTGCCGGCGATCCTGCCGCAGCGCTGGTCGCAGCCCTGGGCGCCGCTGTTTTTGGAATGGCAGACGACCTACTACCCGCTGCCGCTGGACACGCTGTGGACCTTCGACGGGACCTCGTACGATGCGAGCTGGCGCACCACCTGGACGTACCCCGGACCCCGCCCCGGGCAGATTCCCGGGCACCCGTTCAGCATCAGCGGCCGCAGTCTGCTGACACCGCAGCCCTCGGCCACCTTCAAGGCCCGCCTGGACACCTACCTGACCACGCTGCCGGAGCCCACGCGGACCGCGCTGTCGTCCTTCGCCGCCTCCGTCGACGCGTGGGACCTGCTGTCCCAGGCGCTGAGCGGCTTCAACGAGCAGTTGGCCCTGCGTGATCCGGCGAGCCTGCGCACCCCGGACGCCGCCGACGTGGACCCGGCGACCGGCCTGAGCATCGCCGAGCTGATCGGCGGCGGTGGTGTCGCGATGCCGATGGTCGACGGGCCGGTGACCTACGGCCCGCCCGAGCCTGGCGGGTTCCAGGCCCTGCGCGCGGGCCAGTTCGCCTTCGCCCAGGTCAGGGTGGTTGACCGGTTCGGGCAGAGCATCGACGTGTACGACATCGGCCTCGCTGGCGCGCTCACCCCGACCATCGCGCCGGGGCTGGTGCCGCAGCAGTCGATCAACACCGGGGTGGCGACCTTCATCCAGCTGCCGCCGCGGCTGCTGGAGCCGGCGCGGCTCGACGTCGGCTTCGCACCGGGCGGACCCGGTCGACCGAGCCGACCGGGCGAGGACGCCCCGGCCGCCGCCGACGTGGTGTGCGCCTGGATCGTGCCCAGCCCGCTCGACGAGGCCCTCGCCTGCTACGCCCCGGACGGCACCGCCCTGGGTGAGCTGACCGAGACGGCCGGCCTGACCGGGCCGCAGATCTCGTGGCTGCCCGCCCCGGGCTCGGCCTGCGCCACCCTCGACCTGCTCACCGGGGACTTCCCGGTGCTGGCCGGTTTCCTGCGCGGCCTCACCGTCGCCGGCCCGGCGGCCTTCGCCGACCTGCTGCGCACCGTCGACGCCACGCTGTGGACCATCGACCCGCCCGGCTGCGGCGACGAGACCTACCTGGCGGCCCTGGCCGGCCGCCCGCTCGCCCTGGTCTGTGCCACGCTGTACGGCAGGTCGGCCAGGCCGCCGCGCACCGACCCGCAGTGGCCGCACACCTTCGACCCGGTCCCGTCGCCGGTGTCCGCCCACGCCTTCCCGGTGCGGGTCGGCGACGCGGCGCTGCGCGGCGACGGCCTGATCGGCTACCTTTCCGTCCCGGACGGCGGGCACTTCCAGGCGGCCTACCGACCGGCCGGCCTGATTACCGACTACGTCCGGCCGATCGGCCCGGACTCGTTCCCGGCGGTCAGGTTCGATGACGCGTCACGCACCGACCTCATCGTGCTGATGGACCCCCGGCTGCCCGTCCACCTGGTCACCGACATCCTGCCGGTGACTACCCTGACCCTGCCGCAACGCATGGTCGCCGACGCGATGGTGGCAATGGCGCTGACCGTCCGCTTCGGCCCGCTTCTGACCGACCTGCAACCCTCGGCCGCGGGGCCCGCGATCGTGCTCGCCCGGCCTCCGCAGGTCGACGGCACCTGGTCCTGGTCCGAACGGGACGGCGCCGGCGTCACCACCTTCGACATCGCCCCGGCCGACGGCGCCGCCCGTTTCCCCGGCACCCCGCCGACCGTACGCAGCGGCTGGCTGCGGCTGCACGGCGGCGTGCGCCCACCGCAGTAGTGACGGGCACAGCCGGCTCGGCTCCTAAACCGGGCGGGGAGGACTGAGCCTGCGGACGACCGATGACTGCTGGCCTGCGGGCCGCTGGACCTTGCTGCCCAGCGCCCGCACCTGCCGAGACTGCTCAGCTGATCTTCGCGGTCGGGTTCACCGCCGGCCTGTGCACTGCCGCACCGATCTGTGGGCGGTGGCGGCGGGCGTGGATCGGGCGCGGCAGAAGACTGCGGCTGCCGACCGGACGGTTGCATTATGAGGGCGTGTGACAAGGGTGGCCGGGACTCTGGTCCGGTCGTCTTTTCAGTTGCTCCCGGATGCCCAGTGGTCGTTGTCCGAGGGGATGCTCCGGCAACCGACGGGCCGCCCGGGTCGGAGGGGAACGGCCGGCGACGTATGATCGCGGTGGTGGTGAAGCGTCAGCCCGAGATCCCTTCGCCGATGTGAGGAGGGGTCAGGATGTTCGGTTGGAAGAAGAAGCTCGACGATGCGATGGCGCAGCTCAGGCCCGACCTGAGTCGGGAATCGCTGGGCGTCGGGCCCGATTTCCCGGGCGTCGCCCCGAACCCCCTCCTGAGCGGTGATGCACGGAAGCGCAATGCGGAATTGCGTACGGGGGCGCTTGCGCTCGGCGTTCTCGTCGACTGGCGGGAGGTGAACAGCAACCCTCGCGTGGTCCTGATGTTCGACGTGGAGACCGCCGAGGGCATCTCGTTCCGCGGTATCGCAGACGAAGACCTCACGATCACCGAGCTCACCAGACTCGCCCCGGGGCAGACGTTGCCCGTGCGCTACCGGCCGGCCGTCATGGACCACTACGTCGCCCTTGCCCGGGACGCGGACCCAGCCCGTGTGCAGCAACTCTCCGGCGAGATCGCGAGCCGTAAGCGGACCTGACCCGAAGCCTGATCCGCCACCGCATCCTCCTCGGACAACAGTACGCTCCGTCACCACCGAGTGTGCGGCAGGCCCGTTATCCGTGCAGTTCCGGATTGACGAATGGCTGGCCCGCGGGACACGGGCCAGCCATTTCGATGGTTCCGCAGTGCCGATGTCGGCGTCATGTGCTGATCAGTCGACACAACTGCAGTCCGGTGTCCATTCTGATCATGTGGCCCCGAGGGGGCCCGACTACGAGGACCTCCTGCTCCAGGGCCCCGGCAAAGTCAGGTGATGCCGAGTAGTGCCAGTGGGCGGGTGCTGTCGCGGGCGTGATGTCGGTTGGCGGCGGCGATGTTGGTGATCCCGGTTAGGCGTAGGGCGCTGATGGCGG
>NZ_JAGFWR010000004.1 GCF_017599305.1 Micromonospora antibiotica | reverse complement strand
ACAAACGCACCAAACAAGGCCTCAACAAAAAAGAGATCATGCGCTGCCTCAAGCGCTACATCGTCCGCGAGGTCCACACCGCCCTCCTCGCCGACTTCACCACCCTCAACACCCCTTGACTTCTATAGGAGCATCATCCAGATTTGCCGCCCGTCGGATACGGCAGACCGACTGCGAGGCGACAGGGGTTCGTAGCATCGCGTCATGATGGGAAGTCGAGCTGGGCACCTGCGCCCGTCCGTTCCCACCGCCGATCCGCGCGGCGCCCATGCCGCCGGCCCTTCCACGGCACGTTCGGACGTTGTAGCCCCACCACCCCCACCACCCCCACCACCCCCACCGCCAGGTAGCAGGCGGACAGGTCGCACACCCGCAGGTCGGCGAGCCTGTCGCCGCGTCGGCCGTCGGGGGCGTCGGCCGACGAGGCGAGGGTCGTGGGAAGCAGAAGGGCGCCGCAGGTCAGGGTCGTCAGTGCGCGCCGAAATCAGATAGGTGCGGAATTGGTAGTGGGAGAGGACATCATGGGGGCGAACCTAGGGATCTGCTGCGGGCATGTCCTGATTAGTGCGTACTCAAACGTCGGCCGCACAGCGCGGTGATCGTCCCGGCCGCCGTGTGACGCAGTTCGAGGCCACCCCGGCGACCGCCGCGTTCGCCCGCAGCGGTCACCCGGCCAGCTCGGTGTCACCGCCCCGATGAACCGCAGTCCTGCCGCTGCGAAGCTCGACAGGTCCGTCCTCGACCAGGAAGTCGTCGACTGGGTCAGCGCCTGTTCCACCCGCTCCTGGACCCCGCTGACCAGGTCGACGTGCGGCTCCGTCGCTGCCGAGTGGATCATTGGCGGGGACCTGCGGGGCGGTCCTGCGACGACAGGCCTCTGACACCGTCACGGAGCGCCTTGCGATTCGCGTACCCGGTCTTGAGCAGCAGGCTGGCGACGTGTTTCTCCACGGTTCGCGGTGAGATGTGCATACGCAGGGCCAGATCCTGGTTGTCGTGGCCGTTGATCAGCAGTAGGAGAACCTCGTACTCGCGGACGGTCACCCCGAGATCGCGCAGCCGGGCCGGGATCCGGTCATGGCCGGAGCGTCGTTGCCCCCGAGGGGCCCCTGCCTGACGGAGCATTCCGCGACAGGCTCCGGCGATCACCAGCACCTCGGCGTTGTGGAAGTACTCCTCCGCTGCCCGCAGCCAGGCGACAGGATCGCCCCAACCGTCGGCGAGCGCGGCCTCAGCGACCAGCCGCAGCCCGAGGTGGTGAGCCATCGGGTACGGTGCCGCCGCCTCCAGAGCCAGGGTGATCTCGGCGGCGGCAAGGTCGACATCCCCCGTACGTCCGAATGCCACCGCCTTCGCCAGATGCAAGAACTGCCGGTTCCAGCGCAGAGTCGCCGCCGACGTGGCTGCCACTGCCTCCAGATCCGCCGAGTCAGCCGTGCCGCCCAACGCGTCGAGTAAGGGCCGAAGGCCGCTGCGGCCCGTCATGTAGTACGTGTTCGGGTGCTGGTCCTCCCACGCCCGGGCCAGGTCGAGGGCAGCTATCGCCCCCGCACGGTCCTCCTCGAGAAGCGCGCAAACAGCCTCGCAGAACCCGAACGCGAGAGGGATCTGACTCGACTCGCCCCCTCCAGCGGCACGGAAATCATCGAGTCTCTGCTCCATCAGCCGCCGCTGGCCACGGTGAGCAGCCGAGGCGGCGGCGGTGACCAAAGCGAACTGTTGGTCGTCAACATTGCGCAGACGTGCGGTGGCGGCGGCGCAGCGGGCGGCGATCTCGTCGCCCCTGCGGTAGTCGCCCTGCATCACGGCGTGCATGGCGTACACAACCTCGATGCTGTAGCCGAGCAGGATGGCCCCGGACAATTCAGCCGCCCGTTTCACCTGGTCGAGTAGCGTCTGCTCACTGGTACGCATGCTCTGGTTGACCCCGAGCCGGAACAACGCGCTGATCCGCCAGAGGGGAAGTCCGTGCTCCTCAGATATCGCCAGCATCCTGGTCAGGTAGCCCTCTGCTTCGTCGAAGCTCCTGCTGCGGGCAATCATGGCCAACAGTTGCAGCGCCTGGCAGGCGGTCTCGGCCAGCGGTGCCCGCTCCGCCACGGCGAGCGCCTGTTGCGCCAGCCGCTCGGCCAGTGCCGTCCGGTCACCGCCATCGCCATTGCCGAAGATCAGATGCGCCTCGACAACGTCGACCTGGGCGGCCCGCGCGGCTGGTGGGTCACTGCCGAGGATCGCGCGCGCGATGCGCACCTGGGCCGCACCGTCGGACCACCGGCCGGTGACGACGGCGACCCACGCCAGGCGGGTCCGCAGCAGCACGTGCTGCTCGACGCCGAGCGTCGAGGCGTTGATCCAGGTGGCCTGGTCGACGAGTGCGAAGGCTCGCTCGGCCTGGCCCACCTCGGCGAGCGCGTACAGCAGCGACTCGAGGATGCCGGCTCGCGCGTCCGGGTCGGGCTGGTCGGACATCAGCAGGTAGGAGCGCTCGAGCAGGGTGACGGCGGAGCTCGTCGCCCCGTCAGCGAGCGCACGGCGGCCGGCTTCGGCAAACAGCAGCGCGGCGCGGCGGTGGTCGCCTGCCATCTGCCGTAGTCCGGCCGCGAGCTGGCACCAGTGCCCGGGCAGCCCGGCGTGTTCCGGCTCCAGGGCGTCGGCGGCCCGCTGCGCCAACGCAGACTGCTCGGTAGGGGTAAGTGCGGTCAGGATCGCGTCGGCCGTGAGCGCATGGCGGAAGGAGTACCAGTCGGGCGTCGACCGGTCGGGGATGATGATCTCCGCGTCCACGCCAGCGCGCAGGTGGCCGAGCAGGGCGCGTTCCTCGATGCCGGTCGCCGCTCGAACCGCCGCTACAGGAAAGCGTCTGCCCAGCACGGCGGCGGTGTGCAACAAGGTCCGTGCCTCCGGGTCGAGGCCGTTCATCCGCCGGGTGACGCTGTGGGTGACGGTGTGTGGCACCGCGATGGCGGGGCTGGCGGTGAACCGCCAGCGGCCATCCCGCTGCACCAGCGCGCTGGCACTAATCATGCCGTTGAGCAGTTCCTCGGCGACGAACGGGTTGCCCTCGCTGTCGCGCACCAACCGGTCGATCAGCTCGTCAGGTAGGTCGTCGGCGTCCAGGCAGGCGGCGGCGAACTGGTGGACCTCCCGAGCAGACAAGGGACCGAGCTCAATGACGGTCGCACACCGGCGGGCAGCCGCAGCCCACGCCAGGTCGGTCGCCGGGCTCCGTCCCGAACGCATCGTGGCCATCAGCAGCACCGGCAACTCCGCCAGGTTGTCGATCAGGTACTCCACCACGGCATGGGTTTCCGCATCGGCGTCGTGGAGATCTTCCAAGATCAGTACGCTGCCCCGCTGACCGGCCACTGCGGTGAGCAGACGCAGCACGGCCTCGGCCAGTTCGACGACCGAGGCCACCCGGTCCCGCACGGCCGGGTCCCGCCACTCGGGTACGAGCCGGGCAAGAGTCGGCCGGTAGGGTGCCAGTTCCGCGTTGTCGGGCAGGCGGCCGGTACGCGCCAGCGACAAGACCGCCTCCGCGAGGGGACGGAACGGGACGACAGGACCGGTGGAGCTGCTGCGGCCACGCAGCAGCTCCATCCCGGCCGCTGTCGCGGCATGCGCGCATTGTTCTGTAAGTCGGGTCTTCCCGATGCCTGCCTCACCGACCAGGAACACTGCCCTGCCGGAGGATGCTCTCGCCGCCGATAGCCGGGCATCGATGACATCCAGTTCGGTATCACGGCCGATCACCACGGGCGACGAAAGGCGCATGCCGGCAGGCTAGCGCGCTGAGCAACATCTCGTGTCCTCAGCGTGACATCATCGCGAGGTCAGATACCGACTGATGTCAGCTTATACAAGGGTATAGCTGGTGTTACCGTCGTCCAGTATGGACGCTATGACGGGCGTCCAGAGCAGCAGGCCGGTCAGGAGGATGGATCGCCTTCCCGCCTGTGCGAGGAAACCGAGCTTGACCTCGCCCACCGGGTGCTGGTCCGCCGATTCGTCGCCCCCGACCGGCCCCTGCTGAACTGGCTCCGACAGCTCGTCCTGCATGCAGTCCTCCAACCTTCTACTTCTCGGCACCATGTCGTGGTGTCCTCGTCGGCTCGGCCTGCAGGAGCAGCACCGAGGGCACTTGGTCGGCGAAACCGGCCCGGAGAAGCCCGTAGCCGATTCCTGCCAGGCCGTCCAGTAGGCCGGGGACGACGACGCCTCCGGCTACGCCGCATCTCGGACCGCGGTGGTCCAGGTCGGCGAGCAGTTGTCCGGCCTGCACGATCCGGGCGGTGAGCGCAGCCGGTCGGCCCTGCGCCGCCGCAATCGTCAGCACTTCCTGCCTGCCGAGCTCGCCGTGGCAGAGGCTGTGGTCGCGAAGCAGTCCCGAACTGGGCATGGCTGCGGCGACCCGGTCCACGACGGTGGCCAACACGGGGTCCGCCAGCGACTCCCCCCGGTCGGCGACGGCAGCAGCGATCCCCGGAAGACCGTGGCACCACGTGTGGGCTGCCTCCGGCCCGGTTGGGTCCTGCGCGGCGCGGGCCAGCAGAGCGGTGCCGGCAACGCCACACCGTTCGTCGGCGGTGGCGTCGGCGAACCGCAGCAGGGCCCAACCGACCCCTGCCGCGCCGGTGGCGAACCCTGATCGGGTGGGCGCGGGCACCGTCAGGAGACGCTCCGCGCACTCCCGGGCGGTCTCGGCGGCAAGCGGCAGTCCGGTCAGCTCGTTGACGGAGAGCATCGCCGCGAGGCAGCCGGCGAGCCCCTCGAACATGCCCGTGCCGGTGTCCGTCGTAACGGCGAGCCCTGCGAGACGCACTGCCGTCTCGACGCAATCGCCGAGTACCGCGTCGCCGAGCAGAGCGGCGAGCCGGGCCGCCGAGTACGCCATGCCTCCGAAGCCGACGAAGCCGCCGCTTCCGATCTCGCCGGCCACATCGGGTCTTTCATTGAGCGCGGCGAGCAGCACGGGGAGTTGACGCGCCGCGTGGACGGCGGTCTCGGCGTACCGCCCGACGCCCGTGAGCCGGGCCAACTCGGCGAGGAAGAGGGCGACCCCCGGATATCCGGTCGCCAGCCCTGCCCCTAGCGGCAGCACGGTGCTGTGCCGCTCGTCCACCGGCTCCAGCCCGAGCCAGTTCGCGAAGTTCCCGTCGTCATAGGCGTCGGAGATGACCGCGTCGGCGATGCCGCATGCGACGGCGAGCAGCCGACCCGGGTCCGGCGCCGTCGCCTCCCGACGCACGCGAGTCGGCTCGGCACACCCGTGACGGGCCCCGCCGAGACGGGCGGCCAGCGCCGCCCGGATGACCCACTCCTGGTCTCGTTGATCGATCGCCGCCATACTGGCGATCTTGCGGCGTGCCGCGACGAGTCCCGATTCAGCGAGCACGCCGACCAGCGGAACGCCGTCGCCGCCGGTCAGATCATGGCTGTCGGGGCATCCGGTGAACACTGGGATGTCGCCGTCCCACAACTGCGTGGTCTCATGGCGCACCAGGTGGTTGCGCAGTTGGTCGCGCACCGACGCCGCCCACAGCAGGTCGAAGATCTGCTCCCGGTCCAGGGCGTCGCGCAACACGTCAGGGTGGGTGGACTCGGTCAACAACACCGCGTAGATCTGCGTCGGCCGGGGGATCACCCGCAGGTCGACGCCAGAGAACCGCTGCAGCAGACCGTCCGGTCCGGCGAGTTCGTCGCGTCGTCCCGCCACGGCGTGGTAGGCGGCCCGGAACCCGGCGAGCAGTTCGGTGCTGTAGTCGGCGGCGTCAGCGGGAACCCCCTGAAGCGTGGGTCGGTTCTCTCCCCGCCCCGCGGAGGTGGCCCGACGCACCAGCCGCATTCGGTCGGTGCCGGGCTCTGACCAGTCGACGGTGTCAAGGAACTGCTGTGCGACAGGATCACCGCCCAGCCCGGAGAAATCCAGCACACCTCGTTCCCCGAGGAACGGTCGCGGAAGAAGGGCAGTGCGGTACACGGACGCCCGCAGCGCCCGGGCCGCGGGATCGGGCACCGCACCCGGAACGGGGAGATCGGGATGCAGCAACGTCTCCACGTCGACGAGGACAGGCTGGTCACCGCAGGCGAGAACGTTCTCCCGGTGGACGTCCGTCATGCCCAGGAGGTAGAGCACCGCCAGTAGTGCCCCTTGGCGGTGGTAGAACAGGCCGACCTGCCCGGCGTTGGCACAGGGCGCGGGATCGACCAGCTCGATCCAGCCGTACCCTGAGCGTTCGAGCACGCTCAGGGTACGCAGTTGCAGGTCCGGCAGCAGGCCGTTCAGCCAGTCCAGCACCACGTTGAACCGGGTGTGGGCGGTGACCGGTCGCGGCCGGTAGACCAGCCGGGCTCCTGAGGTGAACTGCAGGATCGTCACGGCGCGGCCTCTCCCGTGAGGGTCACCCACCGCCTCGAACCCGGTCAGGAGACCAGGATCCTTGCCGGCGAGCACCGCCTGGAGTATTTCGCCACGGTCGGCCACGAACCGCGTTGTCAGTTCGGCCGCCGCTTCGGTCGCGTGCCGGCATGCCGTGGCCAGTATCCGGGCCAACACGGGATAGTCGACGAACAGCGCGGTCAGCCGGGCGCGGCCGCTGAGGCCGGTCGCGAAGGCGGCGAATCGGTGCTCGGGCGTGGGTCCGGCCAGTTGGCCGGCCTCGCGGGCGAGGTTGAGTTCCAGGACGAGAGTGCGGGAGGCCATCGCCACGAGCCGAGCACGGAGCCCGTCGGCGAAGGCCGCGGTGACCGCGGACGGGTCGAGTGCGCCGGGAAGATCTGCTGCCCGCATCTGGTGTCTCAGGTCCGCGCAGGCGGTCTCGATGAGCGGGGCGAACACGCGGCCGAACGCCGCGCTCCACGGGATATCGGCCGCAATCGTGACGGGCGGGTCGGGAGCGAGGGCGAGGGCACGCTCGACGAACTGGGCCCACTTCGGAGGGTCTGCCACATCTACGGCCGGCCACGTCGGACGGTCGAGCATCGCCAGCAGCTGTCCCTCGGTGACCCCCAGATCGGCCAGCCGGACCGCAAACTGCCCGGTCGCCGCCAGCCCGTGCGCGGTGCGCCACTGCTGCAACCGCAGGTGAGCGGTCTCGGAGGGAGGGGCGGCGCCGGTGAGGCCACCGGAACCGGCCGCCCGAACCCGCTCGACGAGCGTGCGGGCCTTGGCCCACCAGGGCCCGCCCGCGCCGCTCGGCGTCCCCGTCCGCCGCTGCCGCGATCTGTCCATGCCGGAATGATGCTGGTGCCCGTGGTACGGCGCATGGGTAGCGGCTACCACCATTCCCCGTAGACCACACCCACCACGAGTGACAGTCGAGTCACCAGAGGTCACTGGAGTTCCTCTGCGGCTCGCCGAACACGATCGCCCGGGCCGCGCCGCCACCGACACCCCGGCCGGCGGCCCGTCACCGACGGTTGGCGCGAGCCGGGCTGTCGCACCAGCCCGCGCGGGGTGGTCTGCCGTCTACGGATCCTCGGTGACGCGGCGGTCGTCGACTCCCCACCCACGTTCTTGGGAAAGCGGGGGGTCGCTGCCCATCTGCCCGATCGCCAGCGCTGGCATCGTCGGGTGAGGGCGGATCCACAGGCCGGGTCGAATCACCTTCGTCACCAGCCCTCGCCGGCCGACAGCCGGCCCTCTCCATGTGCGGTGCCAGCCGGGCTCCGGCCGATCCCGGCAGCACCGACGGTGCCGTCGCTCATACCCCACCCCTCCCGAGAGGAGCCCGACATGACCCACGTTTCGACCGTCGTTCGCCGCGCGACCGACGGGGACGAGACCGCGTGGCAGCAGCTCGTCGAACGTTACGGCCCGATGCTGAGCGCCGTCGGCGGCCGGTTTCGGCTGCGGGCCGGTGATGCTGAGGACGCCGCCCAGTTGACCTGGCTGGGGCTGTTCCAGAACGTCGACCGGATCAACGACCCGGAGAGCATCGGCGCTTGGCTGGCCACGACCATGCGGCGCAACTGCCTACGCCTGATCAGCCAGCGCCGCGACGAGCCCATGGAGGACTGGATGTGCGACACCCTGCCGGACGACCGGCGCGCAATCGACAGCAGCCTGCTGGCCCGGGAACGGGATCAACTCCTGTGGCGCTATGTCAGCCGGCTCCCGCCCCGGCAGAGCCTGCTGATTCGGGCCTTGTTCACCGGATCGGTCCCGTCCTACGACCGGATCGCCCGGGAGCTGTCCATCTCGGTGGGCACCATCGGCCCCACCCGGCAGCGGGCTCTACGGCAGCTCCGTCTGTTGCTCGACGAGTCCGGTGTGCAACGGCACGAGCTCGACGTGGCGTCCTGAGCAAACCCAGTGCCTGCAGCCGGGTCCACCGGCACGAGCGGCGGGGACGCGTGTCCGCGACGACACGCGTCCCCGCCGCCTGGTCAGGACTTCGCCAGGATGCTGGCCTGCACGGCCTGCGCCATTGCCGAGATGGTGGGGCCCTCGAACAACGCCCGCATCGGCAGCTTCACGCCGAACGTGGTGCGCACCCGCGCCATGAGCTGCGCGGCCACGAGCGAGTTCCCGCCGACCTCGAAGAAGTCGTGCGTCACCCCGATGCCGGTGGTTCCGGTCGCCTCCTCCCACAGGCGCACCAGCTGCTGCTCGACCTGATCCGACGGTGCCGCGTAGTCCCCGTCCGCCCTGATGTCCACGGCGTCCGCGGTCGGCACCTCGGACGCCACGTCGTCAACCTGAGCCAGGTCCGCGCGGGACACCCGGTCGATCAGGGTGGGCAGGTGTAGAGCGGTGACCACGACCTGCGGCCCGATGTTCAGCCCGAGCAGGCGGGCGAACGCCTCGCCCCCCTCGGTGGGTCGGATACCAATGGCATCGTCGCCGTCGGCCGACTGCCGACCCGTCGGATCACCGGCGGTCAGCCCGCTGCTTTCCGCGGGCGAGGTACTGCCCACGGTGGCGTCCACCGTCGCCTCGCCCGAAGCGGCGTCCCGGCCGATGGCGACGCCCTGCACGGCCGTGGAGACGGCACCGACATCGATGCGTCGCAGCATGAAGTCGCCGATCTCGACAAGCACCGTGCCGTTCTCGTCGACTAGGGTGAGATCGCAGGTCAACAGCTCAGGACCGACACTGTCCCGGTGCCGTAGGTGGCTGTACACGCGGGAGGGCAGCGGGCCCCGCACGATCAGCTGGCCGTAACCCAGCGGTAGGTACTGCCCCTCGGCACCGCTGAAGTCCCCGAAGCTCGTCGCCTCGTCCAGGACCGCCGGGTGCATCCAGTAGTCCGCCAGGTCGCCCGCGACGGCACCGCATGCCTCCAGCAGGGCCAGCTCCTCCCCCGCGCCGACGGTCACCTGTCGAAGGTTGCTCCACCGGGGACCGAACGTCAGCAGCCCACTCGCCGAGGGTCGCGCCTCCCGGCTGATGCGCCCACACCGCTCGCGCAGGGCCGCGAGGTCAACGGGTGGCACGGGTGCCGGGTCGGCCAGCTGAACGTGGCCGCGTACGTGCTCCCGCCGTACCCCGTTGTCCCAGCTCTCCACCACGAACGGCCCACCCGCCGCTGCGTCGGTGAGCACGACGCGCACCTCACGGCTTTCACCGTCGGGCACGCTCAGCGGGGTCAGGAACACCACGTCCCGCAGCTCGACGGCTCGGCCGGGATGGCTACGCCCGAAGGCCGCTCGCACCAACTCCAGGTGACCGGTGCCGGGCACCGTCGGCGTGCCGGCGATGCGATGTTCGTCGAGTAGCCAGTGCAGCTTGGGCGTCAGCCGACCCGCGCAGACCACGCGGGTGTCCGTGTCGCGGGTCTCGACCGTCTCCAGTTGGGGATGTCCCATCGGCTCGCGTCGTACCCCCCGCTCCAGGTCGCGGAACGCGGTGGGCGCCCACGTCTCGGCGGCCATACCGACCTCCAGCCAGGCACCCCAGTTGATCGAGATAACCGGCCAGGGGTGCGACCGGACGTGCGCGAACGCGTCGAGAAAGAGGTTCGCGGCGCAGTAGTCGACCTGCCCGAGACCGCCCGCGACGGCGGTGACCGACGAGCAGACCGCGAAGAAGTCGAGCCGGTCACCGTCGAAGGCGTCGGCCAGTGCCAGGGTGCCGTACACCTTGGGGTCGATGACCGCAGCCATGGTCTCCCGCGACTGGGCCTCAACGAGGGTGCCTCCGGCGATTCCCGCCGCGTGGATGATCCCGTCAACCGTGCCGAAGCGGGCCAGCGCTGCCTCGCGAACCAGGCGGGCCTGATGCGGATCCGTCACGTCGGCGGTCACGACGTGCACCTCACCGCCGAGCTGCTCGATCTCGCACAGCCGGGCCGCCTGCCAGCCCCGCTTGCCGCCAGCGTTGGCCAGCCGCGCCCAGTCCCCGCGTTCCGGCGGTGCCGACCGGCCCACCAGCACCACCCGGGCCTGCACCCGCCTGGCCAGCGACTCGGCGATGCTCAGACCGACGCCGCCGAGACCGCCCGTGATCACGTAGGTGCCGCGCTCACGCAGCGGCGCACGCACCGCCGCGTCCGCGTCCGCCCGGACCGCGTCGAAGTGTGGCACCCAGCGCCGACCCCGCTGGTACGCGACGAGCGGAGTGTCATCGGCCGCCACCTCCGCCAGTAGCGCCCCGGCGCCCGCTGCCGGATCGTCGATGTCGATCATCCGGCAGCGCAGCCCCGGGAACTCCATCGGCAGCACGCGCAGCGGCGCGCCCACCATGGCCCGGGCGGGGCTGCGTAGGCCGGCACCGTCAACGTCCTGGGTACCTCGGGTGACAACGACGAGGTCCAGTTTGTCGGTGAGGCTGCGCGCCGCGAACGCCTGCACGAGCCAGAGCAGCCCGGAGAAGGCCACCTCCACCGTCTCGCGGACCGCTGCCGGTGCGAGCTGGTCCGCGTCGCACTCCCCCGCCGCCCAGGCGTGCAGCACCCGCCGCGGCACGATCGAGTCCTGCACCAGCGCGTCGAGGACTCGCTCATGGTCGCCCGGCCGGTCCGCAGCGATCACGAAGTCCAGGCCCTGCCGGGCATACCCGCCACCCGGGGTCACCGTCGCCACCGGGCCACCCAATCGGCGCAGCTCGGCGACCAGCGGATCCGTCGATCCGGCGGGGTCACGCAGGACCAGCCAGGGTTCGGTCGACATCGACCCGGCGGGTGGCGGGGCGATGGTCTGCCGCCACAGCGGCACCCAGAACCAGTCCTCCATCGGTAGCTTCGCCGTCCGCGGTGGCACCTCCGGGGAGGCTACGCCGACCGTTGCGCCCGTCGGCGGCTCGATCCAGAATCGCTCCCGCTCGAAGGGGTGCCCCGGCACCGGTACCCGGCGACGGTGCGCCTGGTGGGTGGCGGCCCAGTCCACCTCGACGCCGAGCGTCCACAGCCGGCCTGCGGCACCCAGCATCATCTCCTGCTCGTCACCCGTAGTGGCCGGCAGCGAGGTCACCGGGTCCGGGGTGTCCGGCCGGGGTTGCATCCGGGCGAGGCCCGACAGGCTGGCACCGGGGCCCACCTCGCAGAGCACCGCCGGACCGTCGGCCAGCAGCGTCCGCAGGCCGGCCCCGAACAACACCGGCGCGCACAGGTGCTCCACCCAGTAGGCCGGGCTGGTCGCCTGCTCGTCGGTCAGCCAGTCGCCGGTCACGTTCGACACCACCGGCACCTGCGGCGGGCGCAGCTCGACACCCGTCAGCACCTCAGTGAACTCGTCGCGCAGCGGTGCCATCATCGCGGAGTGGAACGCGTGCGAGGTCCGTAGCCTCGTCACCGGCACCCCCGAATCGGCCAGATCCGACTCGAACCTGTCCACCGCGTCGGGCGGTCCGCTCACCACGCTCATCGTCGGCGCGTTGACGGCGGCCAGGTCCAGGCCGGTGTCCGCGAGTTCCAGGTCCTCAGCGGGCAGGTGAACCGCCAGCATCGCGCCGGCCGGTCGGCTCTCCATGAGGCGAGCCCGCATGGCGACCAGGCGCAGCCCGTCGGTGAAGGTGAAGACGCCGGACAGGCAGGCGGCGACGTACTCGCCGAGACTGTGGCCGAGCATAGCGGTCGGCTGGACGCCCCATGAACGCCAGAGCTGGGCCATGGCGTACTCGACGAGGAAGAGCACCGGCTGGGTCGTGCCGGTGCGCCGCAGCCGCTCGGTCGCGGCGGCCACGTCGTCACCGGAGGCGAAGAGTACCTCGGCCACGTCGAAGCCGAGCACGGGACGCAGCACCTCCCGACCCCGGTCGACGTGCTCACGCACCACCTCGTAACGCTCGTAGAGCCCACGGACCATGCCGACGCGCTGGGTGCCCTGCCCGGGGAAGAGGAACAGCAGCCGGGGTGCGGCGGTGGCCTTACCGGCAAGCAGGCGTCGGGGTGATGCGCCGCGGAGCACGCTGACCGCGTCGCCCGCACCGCTCGCCACCAGCGCCCTGCGGTACGGCATCTCCCGACGCCCCACCTGCAGGGTGTACGCGACGTCGTCGAGGACGGGGGCGGGGTCTCCACTCAGGTGGGTGGCGAGCGCACCGGCCATGTGTTCCAGCGCCGAAGGCGTCCGGGCCGACAGCAACAGGACCTGCGGCCCATCGGTAGGTGCGGGCTCGACGGCAGGTGCCTCCTGAAGTACCGCGTGGGCGTTTGTGCCGCCCATGCCGAAGGAGCTGACCCCGGCCCGGCGCGGCCGTTCCCGACGCGGCCACGGCTCGGCCTCCCGCACCACCCGGAACGGACTGTCGTCCAGGGCTGCGGCGGGATTGGGGCTGCGGAAGTGCAGCGTCGGCGGGAGCGTCTCGTGCGACAGCGACAGGGCGGTCTTGATCAGACCGACCACGCCAGCCCCGGCGGCAAGATGACCGATGTTGGTCTTGACCGTACCCAGCCGGCACGAGCCCGGTTCCCGACCGTCGAACACCTCCGACAGGGCGCGGATCTCGATGGGGTCACCGACCGTGGTGCCCGTGCCGTGCGCCTCGACGTAGTCGATGCCATCCGGCGTGACCTGGGCGACCCCGAGCGCCTGGCCGATGACCGCAGCCTGGCCCGAGACACTCGGCGCGGAGAAGCCGACCTTGTCGGCGCCGTCGTTGTTGACCGCCGAACCGAGGAGCACAGCGTGCACGGTGTCGCCGTCGGCCAGCGCCTGGGACAGCCGCTTGAGCAGGACGATGCCGCCGCCGCTGCCCCAGATGGTGCCCTGGGCGTCGGCGTCGAAGGCCCGGCAGTGGCCGTCCGGCGACAGGATGCCGCCCTCGTGGTACTGGTAGCCGCGGTACTGGGTGATCTCCACCGAGACGCCGCCCGCGAGCGCCATGTCGCACTCACCGTTGCGGACCGCTTCGGCGGCCAGGTGCACGGCGACCAGGCTGGTCGAGCAGGCCGTGGACACGGTCACCGCCGGGCCCCGCAGGTTCAGCCGGTACGACACGAGGTTGGCCACGTAGTCGGTGTTGTTGGACAGGGAAATTGCCATCCGGCCCACCGAGTTGAGCACGGACGGGTTGCGGAGCAGGTGATACCACTGGTACTCGCCTGTGCCGACGCCGCCGTACACGCCGATGTCCCCCCGGTAGCGGGCGGGGTCGTAGCCGGCGTTCTCCAGCGCCGCAACGGCGCACTCCAGGAAGATTCGGTGCTGCGGGTCCAGGATCTCCGCCTCGCGGCGGGTGAAGCCGAACAGTCCGGCGTCGAATTCTTCGATGTGGTCCAGCACGGGGGCGGCCAGCACGTACTGCGGGTCGCGGACCGACTCCGGGTTGGCTCCGGCCGCGAGCGCGATCTCGGGACCGAAGAACGTGACCGACTCGGTCCCCGAGCGCAGGTTCCGCCAGAACTGGTCGATATCCGCCGCGCCGGGTACCCGACAGGCCATTCCGACGATGGCGACGGGCTCCACGTACGTTGCCTGATCGCTGGTTGACTGCGTGTTCACACCAGGTCCTCTCTGCCGATGCTCGATGGGATGGGGCGGTAACGACGGGCGCGGCCGGCCAACCGGTCCGCGATCCGTCGTGTGGTCCGCTCGCGGGTCGCTCCGGTGGGGGCGTCGCCCGACAGGTGGGCGGCGAACAGCCGGATGGTCGGGTACTGGTACAGATCCACCACCGACAGCGCGCGCTGCAGGCCGGCCTGGAGGCGGGTCTGGACCGTGACCAGGCTCAGGGAGCTGCCGCCCAGGTCGAAGAAGTTGTCGTCGAGTCCCACGGTGGGCAGCGCGAGCACGTCGCGCCAGGCCGCCGCGATGAGTTGTTCCACCGGGCTACGTGGCGGGCGGTACGCCGGCACGCGCAGGCGTCGTCGGGGTGGGGATGGCAGGGCCGTCAGGTCGATCTTGCCATTGACTCCGATGGGTAATCCGTCGATCATCTGGATGGCGGTCGGCACGGCGTACGGCGGTAGGAATGCGCGGACGTACCCGTCCAACTCCTCGACCCGCACATCGTGACCCTGCTCGGCGACGGCGTAGCCGACGAGTTCGGGCTCACCGCCGGGTCCCACTGTCACCGTCGCCACAGCCCGCGCCACGTCCGGGTGTGCCTCCAGCATGGCGGTGACCTCAGCCAGCTCCACCCGGTAGCCACGGATCTTGACCTGTCCGTCCCGGCGACCGGCGAACTCCACCCTCCCGTCGGGCAGGTAGCGGCCCAGGTCACCGGTGCGGTAGCGGCGGTCGCCGGGGGTCGGCTCGACGAAGCGGTCAGCGGTCAGCGCGGGGTCACCGACGTATCCGAGCGCCACGTGGGGGCTGCGTACGACGATCTCGCCGAGTTCACCGACGCCGGCGAGTGCACCTGCGGCGTTCTCGATCAGCAGTTGAACGTCGTCGATGCCGTGACCGACCGGCACCCGGGGGCGCCCGCCCGCCTCCGCTGCGGCCTGCCACGCCATCGCCTGTGGGGTCTCCGTGGCCCCGTACAGGGCCACCACCCGCGCTTGCGGCGCCAGCGTGGCAAGAGCGGTGACGTCGGTCGCGAGCAGGACGTCGCCGCCGGTGGCGACGAGTCGCAATGCGGGTAGCCGGATCGGCTCGCCACCCGGGGGTCCGGTGGCGGAGCTGGCGAGCAGGCGTCCCAGCTGCGGGGTGCTGTGCAGGACGGTGACCTTCCGCTCGCCGAGCCATCGGGCGAGTTGGTCGGGAGCCCGGTGCACCTGTGGTGGGGGGACGTGGACGGTCGCCCCGAGGCACAGCGGCACCAGCAGGTCTCGTAGCACGGGGTCGTGGGCGACGCCGGAGGTGACGGCGAAGCGGTCGTCGGGTCCCAGCCCGAACTGTCCCGCGTACCAGTCGACGAAGTGGGCCAGCGACCGGTGCGCTGCCAGCACCGCCCGGGGCGTTCCGGTCGATCCGGAGGTGAACAGGATGTGGGCGGGATCGTCGGGCTGCGGATCGGGCCTGGATGGCGTGTCGTTGTCGGCCCGAACGTCATCTGCGGGCTCGTCCTGTCTTGGCCGTGACGACGCCTGCTGCAGGGTGGCGGCCACGTCGACCCTGCGCACGCCGGTGGAGTCGAGGTATCCGGCCAGAGCCGCTGGTGGAGTGGCACCGTCCACGGTGAGCCATGCGGCCGGGGTGACCGCGTGCAGCATCGCGGTCAGTCGGGCCGGGGGGTGGGCCGCGTCGAGGAGCGCCACGACGGCCCGGCTCTTGAGCACGCCGAGCAGCGCGGCCGCCATGCGGGCGGCGCGGACAGCGGGCACGGCGACGATGTCACCGTGCCCCACACCCGCGGCGGACAGGGCGTCGGCGAGCCGGTCGCTGTCCCGTTCCAGTTGCCCGTAGGTCATCGTGGCATCGGGGCCGGTGACCGCGATCGCATCCGGTGTCCGCCGCGCGGCGGCCCGCACCCGTGTCACGACCGTGGGGCCGCCCGCCCCGGACAGTGACCTGCCCGGGTCGGGCAGCGCCCCGGCGTCGTGTCCGGCGGCGCGGAGGCTCAGCTCGACAAGCCGCCGCCCGGGTTCGGTCACCGCCTGCGTGAGCAGCTGCACGTACTGTCCGAGTAGTACGCGCATCCGCTGGTGGTCGAACAGGTCGAGGTTGTAGACCAGTTCGAAGGCCAGCTCGTCGCCGTCCTCGCGGGCGTAGAGCGTGAGGTCGAGCAGGGAGCCGGGTGGGTCCAGCGGGATGGGGGTGACCTCGACGCCGTCCATCGACAGCCGCTCCGGCGGTTGGTTCAGCAGGTTGATGCCGACCTGGACGAGGGGATGTCGGCTGGCCGTACGCGGTGGCCGTACCGCCTCCACGACTAGGTCGAACGGAACGGAGGCGTGGGCCATCGCCGCCAGCAGCTGCTCGCCGACACGGGTCACGAGCTGGTCGAGGTTGGGCGTGGCGGACAGGTCCGCCCGTACGGGCACGGTGTTGACGAACAGCCCGACGACCCGTTCCAACTCCGGTTCGGGCCGGCCGGCCATCGGGGCGGCCACGACCAGGTCGTCCACGCCGGTGAGCCGGCCGAGCAGCGCGGTGAAGACCGCCAGCAGGCCGACGTACGGGGTGACCCTGTGTTGGGCGGCCACCGCACGCAGCGGGTCCGTCACCTCCCGGCCGACGCGGACCGCCAGCCTGCCGGCACGGTAGCTCTGCACGGGTGGCCGGGGCCGGTCGGCGGGTAGCTCCAACACCGGATCCACGCCGGCCAGCGTCCGCGTCCAGAAGTCGAGCTGCCGTTGGTGCCGTGCGCCGCTCAACGTCGCCCGTTGCCAGGCGGCGTAGTCGCCGTACCCCACCTGCGGTGCCACGAGGTCCGTGGGCGTGCCGGTGGTCCGGCCGTGATAGCGGCGGCCGAGTTCGTCCAGCAGGAGGCTCAGCGACCAGCCGTCGGCGACCGCGTGGTGGACCACAAACAGCAACGCCCAGTCCGAGTCGCCGCAGTGCACCAGGCGGGCCCGCCAGAGCGGACCCGAAGCAAGCACGAAGGGTAGTTCCGCCTCGGTCCGGGCCAGTTCTCCCAGCGCCGCGTCTCGGCGATCGGCCGGCACGTGTCGAAGGTCGGTGTGGGTCAGCAGGATCGGTGCCGGCTGGTCGACCCGCACCCGGGGTTCACCGTCGGCGGCCGGGAACGACATTCTGAGCGCATCATGCGTAGCCACGACGTCGCCCAGCGCCTGGGCCAGTGCGGCAGGATCGACCGTGCCGCGTAGCCGCAACGCGACCGGCAGGTTGAACGCTCCTCGGGCCGCGCCGAGCTGGTCGACGAACCAGAGTTGACGCTGGGCGTGGGACAGCGGCGCCGGTTCGTCGGGGTCGAGGCGCCGCAGCAGCGGCCGGTCAGGGTCGGCCGGTGTCGCCGCATCGATGTCGCGGGCCTGGCCGGCGACGGTGTCACCACGCAGCAGTGCGGCCGGGGGCAGTTCGACTCCGAAGACGCGGCGGACCCGGGCAAGCACCTGCATGGCCAGCAGCGAGTTGCCGCCGGCGTCGGTGAAGGGGTCGTCGACCCCGATCGGCCCGGGCGGAAGCACCTCCTGCCAGATGGCGAGCAGCTGCTTCTCGGTGGTGGTGCGTGGGGCGGCGCGCTCTCCGGCGGCCGGCCCGGGGGGCGGCAGGGCCGCCCGGTCGACCTTTCCGCTCATCGTCAACGGCAGGGAGTCGACGGTGACGAAGACCGATGGCACCATGTAGCGCGGCAGGTGCGTGGCGCACCATGCGTCGAGCTCGTCACCGCCGGGCGATGCGTCGACCGGGACGACGTAGCCCACCAACTGGCCGGCTACGACGGACACCACGGCGTCGGTGACTGCGGTGTGGGCCCGCAGCCGGGTCTCGACGTCGCCCGGTTCGATCCGGAAGCCACGCAGGTTGAGCTGCACGTCCACCCGGCCGAGGAACTCCAGCGTTCCGTCCTGGTTCCAGCGGGCGCGGTCACCGGTGCGGTACCTTCGCCCGCCCGGGGCGTCGCCCAGGTGGTCGGGGCGGAACCGCTCGGCGGTCAGCGCCGGCTGCCCGAGGTACCCCCGGGCGACCCCGGGGCCGGCGACCCACAGCTCACCTGGCATGCCCGGCGGCACCGGCAGCCCATCGTCATCGAGCACGTACACCCGGTGGTTGGGCATGGGCCGGCCGATCGGCACGCTCGGAAGGTCCTGCGCGGGACAGTCCATCATGGTGGCGGTGACGGTGGTTTCGGTCGGGCCGTAGTTGTTGATGACCCGCTTGCCGGCACGCACCCAGTGGGCGGTCACCAGCGGGTTCGGTGCCTCGCCGCCCAGGGGGACCAGCCGGATGTCGGGCAGCTCGGCAGGGTCCAGCAGTCCGAGCACCGACTGCGGCACCTCGGCGACCGTGACCCGCTCGCGGCGCAGCAACCGCCGCAGCCGGTCCACCGAGAGCCGGTCGTCGTCGGCGGCGATGACGAGCGTCGCCCCCACCGCGAGCGCGGTGAAGATCTCCGCGACCGACACGTCGAAGCCGAGGCTCGCCAGTGCGAGCATCCGGTCGGTGGGGCCCACCCCCCAGCATTCGGCGTTGGCGAGCACGAAGTCGACCACCGACCGGTGCTCGACGCAGACTCCCTTGGGGCGGCCGGTGCTGCCGGAGGTGTAGAGCACGTAGGCCAGGTCGCCGGGGTCGCCGTCGGGCAGGCGCTGTGGCGGGGGTGTCCCGGCATCGTCGGGTTCGTCCGTCATCAGCTCCCACGGGCCCGGTGGCAGGAGGTCCCGGGTGTCGTCGTCGACGACGCAGACGCCGACCGACGCGTCGGCGAGCATCAGCTCCATCCGTTCGGCGGGGAGTCCGGTGTCGAGTGGCACGTAGTAGCCGCCGGCCCGCAGTACCCCGAGCAGGGCCACCACCATGAACGGGGTGCGGCGTACACAGACGCCCACTGCGGTCTCGGGCCCCACGCCGTGGGCACGCAGGCGGTGGGCGAGCCGGTCGGCGGCCCGGTCGAGTTGCTGGTAGGTCAGCCGGCACGCTCCACCCACGAGAGCTGTCGCGTCCGGCCAGCGCGCTGCGGTCCGGGCCACGACGCCGGGAAGGGTTATCGGGGGGATGTCGGTGACCGGGCCCCGGCCCCACGCCAGCACCCGGTGCCGGTCGTCGAGGGCGGGCCCATCCTTGTTCGGCCAGTCCATACCCGAACAGAGCCCACCACGGTGCGGCCTGATGCCCGCCCGTCGGATGTCGGCATCGGCGCATCATCGGCGTCCGTCGGGTGCTCCCCCATGAGACGACCCGCAGGGAGCGCTGATGGCTGAACGAGTGGAACCGAGTACCGCTGTGTCGGTGTCCGGGCTGTTCAAGCGGTACGGACCACGTACCGCGGTGGCTGGGATCGATCTTGATGTCGGGGTTGGGGAGGCCTTCGCGCTCCTCGGACCGAACGGGGCCGGTAAGACCACGACGGTGAATGTCTGCACCACCCGTTCCCTACCCAGCGGTGGACGGGTGCGGGTGGCCGGTTGGGATGTGGCGTCGCAGGGGGTGCGGGTACGCCGCGACATCGGTGTGGTCACGCAACACAACACGCTGGACCGGTCGTGCTCGGTGGAGCAGAACCTGTACCTCCATTGCCGGCTGTTCGGCATGGGGCACCGGTCGGCGCGTACCCGCACCGTGGAGCTTCTGGAGACGTTCCGGCTCGCCTCCCGTGCGAGGGTCGACCCGACGCGGCTCTCCGGCGGCATGGTGCAGCGGCTGCAGATCGCCCGGGCGATCGCGCACCGGCCCCGGGTGTTGTTCCTCGACGAGCCGACGACCGGGTTGGACCCCCAGAGCCGGCTGTCCCTGTGGGAGCAGATCGATCTGCTTCGGCGGGAGGGGACCTCGGTACTGCTCACCACGCATCACATGGAGGAGGCGGAGCGGCTCTGCGACCGGGTGGCCATCATGGATCACGGCCGGGTCCTGGTCTGTGGTACCCCGGACGCCCTCAAGCGGGAGTGCGGCGTCGACACGGTCGTCGCCCTGACGCTCGCTGACCCCTCGGCGGTGCCCGCAGCCCGGCTGTCCGCCCTTGCGCACGTGCGAAGCGTCGACACCGTCGAGGGTGGCTACCGGATCGGGACCACGGCCGGGCAGGCGCACGTCGCGCAGATCGTGACGGCCGCGCTCGACGGCACCATCCTGCACCTGTCCGTGACCGAGCCGACCCTGGAGACGGTCTTCATCACCCTGACCGGGAGGGAACTGCGTGACTAGATCGAGTGTTCCGACGGTACCGGCGCAGAATCAGCCCACGACGACGGCAGCGCATGTCCCGGACGGCCCGCAGGGTGTCGGGCTGGGCCCGCTGCAGCTCCGGTCGTTCCTCGCGTTGCTGCTGCGAGACCTCACGGTGCTGCGCCGCAACGTGCCGGAGTTCGCGCTTCGGACGTTGCTGCAACCGGTGCTGTTCAGCTTCGTCTTCGCCTACCTGTTCCCACGCATCGGGCAGGGGCTCAGCAGTCAGGCCAACTTCGCCGACGTGCTCGTTCCCGGCCTGGTCGCGGTGACGGCCGTATTCTGCGGAGTCTCCACGGTGAGCTTGCCACTGGCGATCGAGTTCGGTGCCACCCGGGAGATCGAGGATCGGATCATGGCACCGGTCCCGGGCTGGGCGATCGCCACCGAGAAGATCGTGTTCGGAGCCGTACAGAGCCTCGCCGCCGGCCTGCTCGTGCTGCCGGCCTGTGTGCTGACCTCGGCCACCCCGGTGAACGTCGAGGTACGCGATCCGGCTCTGCTGGTGGTGGTGGCGCTGCTCGCGTGCTGGATCTCCGGGGCGCTGGGCCTGGTGGTCGGCACCGTGGTCGAGCCGAAGCGGATGGGTCTCGCGTTCTCCACCCTGATCGTGCCGCTGACCTTCTTCGGCTGCGTCTACTACCCCTGGCAGGCACTCACCCCGCTGCCCTGGCTGAAGGTCGCGGTGCTGGCCAACCCGGTGGTCTACCTCAGCGAGGGGTTACGGGCCGCCCTCACCCCGTCGGTGCCGCACATGAGCACAGCCGCCTATCTCGGCGCCGGAACGGCGTTCGCCACCGCGATGACGGTGCTGGGGCTTCGCCTGTTCCAGCGCCGGGTCAGGCTCTGACCGACGTCGTGCGGTTCCCGACCGGACAGCCGGGAACCGCACGGCGGGTCAGGCCTGCGGCGTCCTGACACTCGACCGCCAGGCCGCGACGTCGACGCCGGCCCCGATCTCGGCCAGGTGGGCGGTCCAGCGGGTGGCCTGCACGTCGTCCCAGTGGACGCACCTGCGGGCAACGTCGGATTCCCGCCCGGGTCCCCGCCCCACCAGCAGCGACCAGCGGGGCTCCACGAGCGCCCCCCGCCACACCTTCGCCGCGAGGTTGCTCGGGCCGATCACGTACCGGCCGATGCCCCGCTCGTACGCGAGGCGCATCGGTACGTGGTATAGCAGGTTGAAGAACGCCGCGGACTCCCCTCGCAACGATTCCCGGGCGGCGACCGCGCGTACGTACCAGGTGTCGGACCATTCGTAGATCAGCAGCGCTCCGTGTACGTCACCGCCACGCTGACAGAGCAGCACGCGGCTGCACCCGTCGAGGTGCTCGGCCTGTTGCCGCAGGTGTGCGGTCAGCATCTGCGGGGTGTCCTGGTGGCCGTAGCGGTGGTGGTGCGCGGCGAGCAGATCGGCGACCACACCGACCGTCTCCGACAGCCGGGCCTCACGGACCGTGAAGTCACTGTCGGCGAAGGCGCGGACCTCGGCGCGGACCCGGGCCCGGCGGCGCTTGGGCAGCGCGGCCACATGTTCCTCGAACGAGGCGGCGGTCGCCAGCGGCACCACCGCGATGGCCTCGGTGAGCACCGGGCTCGCCCCGAGCACCGGGGCCAACTCGGCCGCGGCGGCGGATGTCAGGTGCATGAACGCCGACAGCTGGACGTTCCACGCATCGGCCAGCCGGTGCGCCCGCGCAACGAGTGCGGCGAGCACGGTCGCCCGCTGCGGCAGCGGCAGACCCGGCTGTAGCAGCAGTTCCCCGTCGTATCCGGTCCGCGTGCCGGCCAGTAGCGCCGGACGCCAGCGGTGGGCTTGCGCCGGGTCCGACCCGGCAAGGACGGTCGCCGGATCGTAGTAGCCGTCGGAGCCGGCAGAGGCGGTCCCCGACGACAGGTACACCGGCAACAGTCCGAGAAGGTCGTCCCGTTCGTCCTTGGCCGCCAGGTACCACACGTCGTGCCATGGGTCGTCCTCGAGTGACCGCAGCCAGGGGCGGGACGTGTAGAGGCCACCGCCGGCGGCCACTGTGGCCCAGTCGGTCTCGTCGATTTCGTCGATGTTGTCCAGCACCTGGACGCGGATGTTCCCCGGTGTCGTTTCCACTCGCCTCATCGCCCATCTGCCTCGTCCGATCCGTCACCAGGACAGAGAACGTTCGGATCCTCGGCGATGCCTGTATCTGGCCGCGTTGTCCGACGCTCCATGTTGGTGTAGTCCGACGACCAGGAGGGGCAGATGTATCCGACCCAGGAACTGAGTGCCACGGCGGAGCGGTGGATCACCTACCCGAGCCCCGCGCCCGCTGCCCGGACCAAGCTGCTCTGTCTGCCGTACGCGGGCGGTGGGGCTTCGCTCTACCGTTCCTGGCCGGCTCTGCTGCCGGGGGTGGAGGTGGCCGCGGTGCAGATGCCCGGGCACGAGTCGCGTCTGGGCGAGCCCTCGCACGACCGCATCGAGCCGTTGGTGGACGCGCTCGCCACGGCCGCCGCACCGCACCTGGACAAGCCCTATGCGATCTTCGGACACAGCCTCGGTGCCCGTGTCGGGTTCGAGCTGGCCCGGGAACTTCGCCGCCGGTGCCTGCCCGGCCCCGTCATGCTCTTCGCCTCCGCCTGCCGGGCACCACACGTGCCCCGGATGCCCCATCCGCCGGTCCATGCGATGTCGGATCCGGCTCTGCTGCGCATGCTTCGGCAGATGCAGACCGTGCCGCCGGAGGTCCTCGACGACCCCGACCTGGCATCGGTGCTGCTCCCGGTGATGCGCGCCGACCTGAACATAGTCAACTCGTACGAGTACACCGACGAGCCGGCGCTGCCCTGCCCCATCCGGGTGTTCGGTGGTACGGGGGATCCGGAGGTCCGCGAGGACGACCTGTACGGCTGGCAGGCACACACCACATCGTCGTTCGCTGTGCGGATGCTGCCCGGCGGACACCTGATGATCCGGCAGCGGGCTCGCGAGATCACCCAGACGGTCGGTCAGGCCATGGCCGGAATCGGCTGCTGATCATGGAAGGACTGATGCGGGAGACGGAACTCCCGCTGACGACGGATCCCCTGACCCGGGACTACGTGCACCGGTGCCAGTCGGCCGCGGAACCGCTGCGCAGCGCTGTGGCGGACGCCGACCTGCCGCCGGCCCTGCTCGCGTCGTTCGGGGATCGCCTACTGCCGCGACCGCTGTTCGCCGAGCGGACGCAGATGCTCCGGTTCGCCGAGGACGTCACCGGCCTGTTCCACCTGATCACGTCGCTACCCGAGCGCCTGTACGACGGTGATCTTCGCCGCTACTGCGCCGACCTGGGTCTGCACGGCCGGGCCGCTGCGCTCATGTGCAGCCTCGGTGGGGTGGCACCGCCGCTGTATGCCCGTGCCGACATGTACCACGACGGCACGGAATTCAAGCTGCTGGAATTCAACATCGCCAGCGAGCTGGGCGGTGTCGACCGGGCCGGTGAGCTTCCCCGGGCGCTGCTGGAGGTCGACGCCTTCGCAGCCTTCGCTCGGGACCACGGCCTGGACTTCATCGACACCGGCCGGCAGGTGGCTCGGGCCCTGCGCCGGGCGGGCCGGGTAGTCACCGGGGACCGGGAACCGGTCGTCGCGCTGTTGGAGGGACGCGCCGGGATGGCCCGGTACGGCGGCGCGTGGCGTGCTTTCCAGGAGTTGATGCGGCGGCAGGGCCTGGGTGACCTGCTTCTCGGCGAGGTCCACGAGGCACGTCTACGATCCGACGGGCTGTACCTGCGCGATCGCCGGGTGGACGTGGTCGTACGGTGCTTCGCGGTGGACCAGATTCTCGCCGACCCGGCGGGAGAGGCTGTCGTCGAGCCGATCCTCCGGGCGCACCGGGAGGGCCTGGCGGTGCTGTGGACGCCGATGGAGAGCAATCTCTTCGGCAACAAGGCGTGCCTGGCGATGCTCTCCGATCCCCGTAACCGTCACGCGTTCTCAGCTGATGAGCTGGAGACCGTCGATCGGGTTCTGCCATGGACGCGTGCACTGTACGGCGACGTGCCCGACGAGGCCATGACGGACTGCCTCCGACGGCGGGAACAGCTCATCCTCAAGCCGAACTATCGCTACGGGGGCTCTGGCATCGTCGCCGGCTGGGAGACCGACGCCGCCGGCTGGCTACGGGCGCTGGAGGACGCGGCGGACTATGGCTGTGTCGTTCAGGAGCGGGTCGTCCCCCGTGCCGAGCCGGTCGTGGACCCGCGCACCGGCGACCTCGGGCAGTGGCAGGCCGCCTGGGGGCTGTTTCTCACCCCGGAGGGGTATGCGGGGGCGTACGCCAGGGCGTTGCCGGCTGACACCAGCGCGGTCATCGGGATCAGCGCCAATTCGGACACGCACACCGCCGGCGTCTTCCTCTACTGATGGTCTTTCGATAGCGGCAGCAGGGCCACGGCACGTCGGTCGGGGCGAACCGCCTGGTCGAGACGGCGGCCCGCGTCGCACGCAGGATGGCCATCACTCTCGTGGCCCAGGACCGATGACGACACGTACTCATCACCGCCAACCGTGAGCCATACCTTGACCGGCAGATTGCCGGTGCGGGCGTGGACCATGTACTCGGCGCGCTTGAAGCCGGGGGTGGACCGTTCGGTGAACGCTTCCGCCGGCTCCCCCGCACCCTGCGCTGCGCCGGCGGGAGTCATGTCCGTGACGTGCTGGGTCGTGAAGTGCCCCTGTCGGCCGGACACCTACCTGGCAGACCCGGATTCAGGGGAGCGACGGTGCCCACGACCTGATCGTCATGACCTGGAACGTGGAAAATCTGTTTCGACCCGACGGCACCGGCCACAGCGGCGGCCACGGGGCCCGTGGTGCTCCGGGGCCGCCGCTGGTTGAGAGCACGGTCTCCGACTGCTCGTTGACGGTGCCTGGTGCGGGCCTTCGGCGTGCTCGTTCCGGTCGGTGGCAAGCCATGGCGGTGACCTCGTGGCGGGCCGGACCGGTGGGCCCCTTGCCCTTCACCGTCGGCCGCCAGATGATGCCGTGACCGTCACCTCCGCCAGCACTTCCATCCGGGTCCGGCCGGCTCCCGATGCGCATCTCGCGAGGGTTGCCAGACGGTGAGCACCGCCGTACGAACGATCAGGAGAATTTGATCGAGCCAGCCCGGTTGTTCCAGCCGTCGCCGATGGTCCCGAGGTTGGAGGCTTCATCGATCCAGACCGACTGGGCACCGCCGAAGTTGATCCCGTCGAAGAACTTGACGTCGCACTGGTTGTAGGTGCGCACAGACTTGATTCGGTTGTTCCAGTTGCCCCCGCTGGTGGTCCGCAGGTCGTCCCACTGCAACTCGGCGTCGTACTCAGGGCTGCAGCTGCCGCTCTGAGCCCAGGTCAGCAGCGCGCCGCTGAAGCCCGTGCCGTCGTAGGTGCGGGCGATGACAACGCTGGCCTGCGTGGCCCCCACCGCGCGCAGCGCCTGCGTCTCGGTATCGGCGCAGCGCAGCACGCGGGTGTCCACGTTGACCGCGCAGTTGCGCGGCTGCTCCTTGGCGACGGCCGGCGAGCCGGGTGTTCCGAGCAGGCCCAGCACACCCAGCACGGCACCGGTCGCGACGATCGTTCTTGCGTCCACCGTCTTCTCCTTCAGGTTGACTGCGGCGGCAACCAGCACGGCGCCCACCTCGTTGCATTGATGATCGTCGATAACATTACCGGAACCGCGGCCTCCTCGCCCCAGTACCCGGTCGGGTAGTCGGTACCGTCCGTGCGGTGCCACGTGCTGACAGCGGACATGACAACCAACGCTCTGGTCATGGTCGCTCTTCTCCCCGGCAGGCGTCGTGGGCGGAAACGTGGTTCAGGCGCTGGGGTGAGTTCCCCCCGCTTTGATGGAGCGGTGGTTACCTGCTGCCGGCTGGTGCCGGGATGGCGGTAGTTGGTTCGGCTGGTTGCGTCTGGCGGGTGTGCCAGGCGGTCTCGTACTCGTTGGGGCTGAGGTAGCCCAGCTCGCGTTGGAGGCGGCGGGTGTTGTACCAGCCGTAATGGCAACCGAGGACGCCCGTACCAGCCGATGGCCGTCGAGCCGGGGAATCGAGAGCGGCGCCTCGTTGAGGATCGTGGCCGCTGCTGACGCCTGTAGAAGTGGCGGGGCGTTGACCCTGGATATCGAGAGGGGCGCGTGGCGGTCACGGCGATGGACGGGGATGATCGTTTCGTGGTTCGCTGGCGGGCTGAGCCTTGGTCAGTCGCAGGCCAGGAGCCTTGCGCGAGTTCGGGCGCCGCCGGTGGCGAGGCGAACGGCTCGTGAGATGTCGTGCGGCAAGCACTGTCCATTAGGGCGTCGCGCCTCGCTGTGGTCCATGACAGGGAGGAGCAACGGTGGTAGCGGTGGCGTGTGGCATCGACTGGGCCCAGGATCATCATGATGTAGCTGTCGTCGACGAGACGGGCGTCGTGGTGGCATCGGTCAGGATCAACGACGATGCCGCCGGCCTCAGTCAGGTCCTTGCGCTGCTGGCCGAGCATGATCCGACCGGCGGGAAACTGCCTGTAGCGATCGAGACGAGTCAGGGACTGCTGGTGGCTGGTCTCCGAGCCGCGGGTCGACAGGTGTTCGCGATCAATCCTTTGGCGGTGTCGCGGTATCGGGACCGGTATCGGGCCTCGCGCGGCAAGTCGGACGCGTTCGACGCGATGGTGCTGGCGAACATCCTGCGCACCGATGCGACCGCGCATCGGCCGCTGCCCGCCGACAGTGAGTTGCTGCAGTCGCTGCGGGTTCTGACCCGTGCGCAGCAGGACGCTGCGTGGGACCAGGTCACGCTCACTAACCGGATCCGGACGCTGCTGCGGATGTTCTTTCCCGCCGCCCTGGCGGCGTTCGAGCGCGGCGGACGGCACCGGCTCGACTCGCCGGCCGCGCGGGTGATCCTCGCCGCGGCGCCGACGCCTGCGGCCGCGGCTGCGCTGGCTCCCACCGAGCTCGCGACGTTGCTGCGCTGCGCTGGCCGCCAACGCGGCATCGCCGCCGAGGCGGACACGCTGCACGGCATCCTCCGCGGCGAGCAGATGCGTCAACCAGCAGCCGTCGAGCAGGCCATGGGCCTGCACCTTCAAGGACTGGTGCGGCAACTCGACGCGGTCTGCCAGACGTTGCAGCAGCTGGAGCAGCGCATCGACGAAGTGTTCACCGCCCACCCCGACGCGAAGATCGTCACCAGCATCCCCGGTCTCGGCGTGCAGCTCGGCGCTCGGCTGCTGGCCGAGATCGGCGACGACCGCGGCCGCTTCGCCGACGCCCGCGCGTTACGTGCTTTCGCCGGTGCCGCGCCGGTGACCCGTTCCTCGGGCAAGAGCAGTTTCGTGCACGCTCGCCGCGCCAAGAATGACCGGATCGCCGCTACCGGATACGTGTGGGCGCTGGCCGCGGTCCGGCATGACTCCCACTGGAACACCCGCTACCGATCCCGCCGTGCCGCCGGCGACAGGCACGTCGCCGCCCTGCGTCGGCTGTTCCACCTCATGCTCGGCAAGCTGCACCACTGCCTACGACACAACACCCTCTACGACTCCCGCAAGGCTTTCGCCGAACCCGCAACCTCAACTGCTTGACAGCCACCGTTGGTGAGATGTCTCGATGTATTCGAATATGGCCTGGCGGGCGGCTTGATGGGTGGGCCATGGCTGGCGGTGCAGCAGTTCTGTCTTGATGGTGGAGAAGAACGATTCGGCGACCGCGTTGTCCCAGCACTGTCCGCGCCGTCCGACGGACAGGCGGATGTCGTGACGGTGGGCGAGGCGGGCGTGCTGGGCGCTGACGTATTGCGTGCCGCGGTCGGAATGAAACACCAGCCCGGGCTCGGGTCGGCGGCGTGCGAGAGCGTCGGCGAGGGCGGCGTCGACCAGGTCGGTCTTCAGGTTGTCGGCCACGGCCCAGCCGACGACCCGACGTGATGCGAGATCGATGACGGTGGCTAGGTAGAGGCAGCCCTGCCAGGTGTTGATGTAGGTGATGTCCCCGCACCAGCGGGAATCGAGGGCGGCCGGATCGGTGGTGAAGTCACGCTCGACCAGGTCAGGGCGTCTGCTGGCGTTCGGGTCGGGGATCGTCGTGGCCCGCCACCGGCGAGGGCTCTTACCGGCCAGTTGCGCGGCGCGCATCAGCCGGGCGACGCGTTTACGGCCGTGCCGCATGCCGGCGTCGGCGAGATCGGCGTGGATGCGCGGCGCCCCATAGGTGCCCTTCGACACCGCATGGACCTGGATGATCTTCTCGGTGAGCTCAGCGTCAACGCGCCCGCGAATGGACTGGACACCGGATGTGCGCTGGTAGTAGGCGGACCTGGAGACCTCGAGCAGCTCACACGCACGCTTGACGTTGTGCTTGCCGGCTTGCTCCGCCTCGATGAACGGGTACACGTTCACCGGGTCTCCTTCGCGAAGAAAGCCGTCGCCCGCTTGAGAATGTCCACGTCTTCGCGCAGCCTGCGGTTCTCCCGCCTCAGCTGCGCGAGTTCGTCTCGTTCGTTGCTTGTCAGCCCGTCGGTGCGGGCACCGGCATCGAGGTCGGCCTGCTTGACCCAGTCACGCACCGCGGTCTCGGTCAGGTCGAAATCCTGGCTGACCTGTCGAAGCGTGCGGTCACCACGCTGGCACAACTCGACGATTTCGGCCTTGAACTCCGGCGTGAACGAACGACGAGGCCGCGGCCGCTTCTTCCCCATGCTCTCCATGATGATGGACATCCTCCCGGAGACCCCAGGTCCCCTGATCTCGGATGTCCGTCAAAACGGGGCAGGCCCAGGAGGCCCTCGGCTACGGGCGGCCTACCGCGTTGCGATCCCTCCAGGGGTGATGAGCGACATGCAGGACGTGGCCGCCATCATCGGCCGGGGGTACCAGTAGTTGCGATCCCTCCAGGGGTGATGAGCGACCCCCACAACGGCGGGTTGTCTGATCGCCCAGATAGTGGTTGCGATCCCTCCAGGGGTGATGGCGACGCCGACATCCCCGCCTGAGGAGGCACCCGCCGTGACGTTGCGATCCCTCCAGGGGTGATGGCGACCCGAGTCTTAAGTCGCAGGTCAAAGCCCCTTTCCACCCGTGGACTCGGCAGGTTTTTGCAGCGGACCGGCGGTTGTGTATTTGCGCTGGTCAAACACTCAGTCGCGGGAACGACCAAGGGTAGGGCACGGCTTGGTCGAGGCAACGCGCCACACACTGTCCTGGACCCGATCGCATCGATCCAACTCCCGGTCACTGTCGACACCGCCGTGCACTCGAACGATCTTGGCTCCGGTTGCACTCAACGCACTCACGTAGCACATGTAGTTGCTCGCATCCTCCTGGAACTGCCAGCCGAAGACCGACATGTGTTCCGATCGTCTCCCTGTTCGTCGCTGAACCACCATGAGGAGGAGCGGCCCATCCTAACCCGTAGCCAACCAGCACCATCGGGTTGAACTGAGTGCGCACGCGAATCACCACAGGCCGGGCATCGATGGGTACGTCCGCGAGAGTCCATTGGGTGATGTCTGTGTACCCAACCCGCGACAGCCGCGCAGCCCGGACAACCCACCGGCCCCTCCGGAGGCCGCGCCCGTACCATGATCCGCTCGCCGCTGTCCGTCACGTCGTCGGTCACCAGCGGCTACAGCCCCGAGAGTACTTTCGTAAGATTACCGATCTTGCACACACGGTTTTGACGACATCGGCTGTCTTCGGCCGCCATCGAGTGGTTGACAGAGTCGCACCTGTCCTCGCCGTACGTGTGTTTCCGGCGCTCCGCGGCTCGGAACCCGGCGCTGCCGGCCGACGCTGTCATCCGGCTGCTCGACGACGGCAGTGGCGTACGCACCACCATAGCTGCACACGCCCCGCACCTGGTTGATCCGGCCACAGCCGAACGCATCGACCGTGACTTCCGGGCGCGGCCGGTGGCGGAGGCGTTGCCGGAGCGCGATGACCTTGTCTATCCCCACGGCACGGTACGCGATGCCGAGGGTGTGGTTGTCGATGCCGGCACTTGCCCGACCGGCCGTTGCCGACCCGGCCTGACCTCGGGTGAGCTGGACGCCTTCGCCTTTTCAGCGACGCTGACGACCGGTCCCGCCGATCGAAGCCGAATCACGTTTCGTTTTTAGATACTTTTGTTGTTGAGCTATTTTCATCCCCCCTGTAGCGTACTGCTCGTGCACGTCTTCCCCGCCGAGATCCCTGCAGCCGAGGCACGACGAGCCGATGTCGTCGAGGTCCGAGTGGCCCGCAAGGTCGCTCCCCTGTTCGGTCTGGATGGCGACATCCCTCCGTTTCGTCGCTCCTGGGTGTGCGACTACACCGAGTTGTCCTTGACGGAGATCGGCCGAGGCGCGCCGAGCCCGGATCGCGCGGAGCGCTCCAGGTTGGATGTCACGCGTCCGGATCGCGCGCCAGGCACCTCGTCACCGGATGGCGATGATCCCGAATGGATGTGGGCCGGTCGGGCGGTGTGGTTCCGGCGTCAGAGCTCCCTGTCCGGCACGCTGAGCAACGCGACCTTGAACCGGTACGGCCCGGACACCAAGGCCGCCGCGGTGCTCACCGCCGCCAATCGCCTCCTTCGCGGGGCGACGGCCGCGGTGAGCGAGGCGTGTCGGCACCTGGCTGGCTCCGGCTGCGATGAGGAGGTCCGGCTCGCCGTCTGGGCCGGTCTGGTGCTTGAGGTCTACCGCGCTCAGCCCGCTTTGGTGGTCGCGGCCATCCAGGCCCGCCAGGTGCAGCGGTCGTTGTCCGCCCGATGGGGTATGCAGGTCGATCGAGCGGGTGTGACCGGCACTGACGCGCCGTCCGAGGTCCACCCTCCCACCCTCGGCGGCGGCGACAGCAGCGTCGGGGACGGGCCTGCGGCGCGATGGCGGCCGACCTCGTTCGATGTGGTGGATGCGACCCTGCCGGCCCTCGGGCTGGCTGATGACCCGACGACCGGCCCGGGTCTGGTGACCTCCGACGCGCTCGATGACATCGCGTCGGCGTGGTGTCACCGGCTGCTCGGCGTGGGACGACCCGGTCGCGGCGTGGTCTGGATGACCGAGGATGCTCGTGGCTCACGACATGTCCATGCCATGGTGCGGGTGGGTGCCGTGGTGGCGCCATTCGTGGCGGCCTGCCTCGGCGCGTCCACCGGCGGCCGGATGGCGCCGCCGACGCTGCCCACCCTGCCCGATGTGGACGTGTTGACCGCCGTTTCGGTGCAGCGCCGTCGCGCCTACCTGCTGACGGCGCACCTGGCCGCCAACTATGTGCGATACCGCGATGAGCTTCTGCAGGACTGGCCGCAGCTACGAGCATCGACCCGGGACCTGGTGTCCACCGCCGTTAACCGGTGCTCGGAGGTGCTCGACGCCGACGACCCGGTGGCGCTGCAGCTGGGCGCCTACTCTTCCTACCTGGACGTATGGGATCTCCCGCGTACGGGCCACGATACGAGTCCGGCCTCCTTCGACGCCGGCACGACCGACAACGGCGCTCCCGGATGGACGCCACCGATGCGGCGGCTCGTCGCCTCACAGGAGCGGGTGCTGCGGGCGTGGCGAGCCGGACACCTGGATCCGGGCGCTGCGGCGTACCTCCTGGAGGTCGGCTTCGTCGCGTTACGCGACGCGGAGATCACGTGGACCCTGCACACCGACCCGGCCGGTCCGAACACCGACATGACCTCCCCGGCCTCGGTTGGTGCCTGGTGGTCGGCGATCCTCGAAGCGCGTGGCCTCGACCCCGGGGCCGACCTGGCCAAGACCATCGACTCGCTCAGCCCCGCGCAGACCTTCCACCTTCACCACTATGCGGCCTGGCTGGCCCGCAGCGGGCGACGCGGCGATCTGCGTCAGGCCCTGACCCTGCAGGAACGCGTCGCCGCCGTACGCGCCGAGGTGACCCGGCGCGAGCCGGTTGGCTTCGCCGCCAAGTCGGCGGCCGCTCGTGCCAGCCACGAGCTGGCCGCCGAGATCGCCACCGAGCTGGCGCTGGCCACGCCGGACCGTGAACGTGGAGCACGGGTCAGGGCGCTGGAGGTTGCGGCCCGGCATGCACGCACGGTGCTGGCCGATCCCAGCACCGGCGGACTGCTGCGGCCCACGGTTGCGCAGCCGGCGACGCTGCGAACCGCGCGGGTGTTGGCCAGGGCATTCTGCACGGCGGTGGCGAACGGGTTGTCCGTGGACACGCGGGACGCCGCCGCGACGGTGACGCTGCTCGACGCCGTCATCGACAACGAGCGTGCGGACGGGCAGAGCGGTGGTGGCGGCCGTACCGGTCAGGGCGGCGGTGACCGGCACGGTGGTCGCCGGTCGGGTTCGGCGCTGTTGGCGACGTTACGTGTCTGGCGTACGGAGCTGGCCGGTGTATGCGATGACGGGCGTCGTCCATCCTGAGCGGCTCCCCGCGTTTCGGGCCGGATGGACTACGGCCCCGAGCGTTTCGTGTGAACGGAGAGCACCAGATGCGGTTCTACGCAGACGTCGCCGGGTCGCCCAGGGAGCATCCCTGCGACCGGTTTTGGCGTTGACGACACCTTCGCCGAGACCGGCCGAACAGAGACAGGAAAGGCGCTCTGATCCGTGACCGGGGTCCAGGTCGACGCCTCTGGAGCTGCAATCGGGTCGGCCGCTGAGCCCTCCGCATACCTCGGGCCACTCACCACCTGACGTTCGTCGGGTCGGGTGACCGTCGGCGGTGTGGTGACGAGGGCGTCATGGCGGACAGGACGGGGAGATAGGGAGTTTGGTGGCATGCCAGCGCAGATCGTGGTTTCGATGGAGCCGGTGTCGCCGTCGGCGATTCCTCCGCCGCAGACCGGTCCGGCGGTGAACGCCGCGTTTCTCAAGGCCGTTGACGCGGTCGATCCCGTGTTGGCCAAAGGTCTGCATGACAGTCCGCGTTACAAGCCGTTCACGGTGACCCCGGTCCTTGATGAGCAGGGGCGGGCGCCCATTACGGCGGGGCAGTCCGCGTGGTTCGGGGTGTCGATGCTGGTGGACGGCTACACGGCGGCGGTGCTGGCGGCGTTGCACGCCTGCGCGGGGCATCAGATTGCGCGGACCCGTTACCGGGTTACCGGGGTGCGGCTGCGGGCTCAGCCCTACGCGGAGCTGGCGGCCAGTGCCGATGCGGCGGCGGACGGGTGGTCGTTTCAGCTGGTCACCCCGGTGGGGTTCGCGACCGGGCTGGGTGACGGGGCACGGCGGGAGCGGCCGTGGCCGGACGCGGAGCGGGTGTTCGGAAACCTGGCGCGCCGGTGGGAGGCGTTCGCGGCCGGGTCGCCGTTGCCCGCTTCGGTGGTGGCGGCGATCGACGACCATCTGGAGACGGTGGATGGTCAGGTGCGGATCGTCCGGCATCTGATCGAGCCGCAGCAACGCAATCCGGAGCATCAGTTCCGCCGGGGGACGGTGGGGGTGGTCTCGTACCGGTTGGCGTCGGCACGGGAGGTGCCGGTCGAGGCCCGGCGGGGGGTGGACGCCTTGGCGCGCTTCGCCGGCTACGCGGGTTTCGGTGACCGGACGGCGATGGGGATGGGTTATGTCCGGCTGCGTCCGTCGCCGGGTGGGCGACGCGGCGGTGGTTCGTGACGGGCTGTCGCTGCCCGTCCGGCAGGGTGCCGTCGAAGGGCAGCGCGCCGAAGTGTCTGAAACCCGTCTCGCTACCGAGTGCATTCGACGCACTTCATCAGATAGCTTTGCCGGCTGCCTTCCGCGCAGCGCGGAACCCCGCTGGCCGGCGTCTCCACTGTGTGCACACGGGCGTCGTTTGCGGCGGCTGCCGTACCCCGCGTGTCCAGCAGGATCCGCAGCGTCGAAGGGATGTGGATGAGCAGTCCATCTCAAGGCTCCGGCGACCGCCGGCACTGGGTGGTCATTGAGACCGGCGCCAACCAGGCGTACGTGTTCGCCAGTAACAAGCAGGCCGTGAACGTCGGTGCCAGTGAACTGATCTACCAGGCGGGCACCGCATGGGTGCGGGACGCCATCGGCATGATCAACGTGGGTCGGGTGGACCCCGTTGTCGACATCGTCGTGGTCGCCTCCGGTAAGGCGCTGCTCCTTGCCGACGATGCCGAAACCGGCAGGGCTGTCATCCGGGCGGTGACCCACCGGGCCCTGGAGGAGGCACCGGGTCTGGAGATCTGGGGCACCGTGGATCCGGATCCGGCCGTCGAGGCGGACCTGGGCGCAAGGCTGGGTCAGGCGTACCGGCGGCAGGCGGCGTGGCGCAGTCGCCGCCCGTCGGCGCTGCTGCGGCACCCGACGTTGCCGTTCACCCGACCCTGCCACTACTCGGGGCAGCCGTCGACCGCGATGGGTTTCGAAGGCGACACCACGTACCCGAGGGCGGCGAAGGTCGACGCGGCCTGGCGGCGGCGCGACGCCGGCCGGGACCGGATGGCTGGCCAGTTGGGTGACTCGGCGGTGGTCCGTGCCGACACGATGGCCGACGGGGTCAGCAACGCCGGATGGGTGGCGGTGATGCACGCCGACGGCAACGGTATCGGTGGCGTGTTCCGCAGCATCGCCGAGGCGTACACCGGGCGGGAGTTCCTGGATCGGCTGGGTGAGTTCAGTGTCGCGTTGGACGAGGTGACGGTCGCCGCGCTGCGGTTCGCCGTGGGCCAGGTCGACGAGCGGAGGGGTTGGCTGTTGCCGCTGGTGGTCGGTGGTGACGACGTGACTGTGGTGATGGATGCCCGGCCGGCGTTCGAGGTGACCGCTACCTTCGTCGAGCGTTTCGCGCGTACTGCGGCCGACCATCCGGTCATCTCCCGGGTGCTCGCCGATGTGGGGCAGCCGGGGTTGACGGCGTGCGCCGGGATCGCCTACGTCAAACCGCATTACCCGTTCAGTGAGGCGTACGAGTTGGCCGAGCAGCTGTGCACGTCCGCAAAGCAGATCAAGCGGATCGATCCCCGCTGCGGTGCGGTGGACTTCCACGTGCTGCACGACTCGATCGGGCAGCCCCTCGATCGGATTCGTTCCTCGTTGACCGTGGCCGACGGCGGCGGGGCCGAGCTGCGGTTGTGGCCCGGCCCGGTGGTCATCGGCGAGGCGGAGGAAGGAGGCGAGGCGGCGGCCCGCCACATCACGTTGTTGCGGGCTGCGGTCGAGGAGTTGGGCAAGCGGTCGGGCGAGGAGGATCCGCCTGTGCTGTCTCGTAGTGCGTTGCACCGGTTGCGGCAGGCGCTGCTGGCCGGGCGCACCGAGGCTGAGCGGGCCCGGGACCAGGTCGCCGTCTGGGCGTCGGATCCGGCGGCGGCGGGTGCGTTCCTCACCAGGCATCTGTTGCTGCGTGCACCCTCCGGCGGCGACGGCGGACAGGGCAGAGCGCGGTCGCGGGGTGTGAGGGACCGGCAGGTGTGGTTCAGCCGGATTCTCGGCGCGATCGATCTGATCGACATGGCGACCGGCACCGCGCCGCACGCCGGTCACAGCCCCGGCCGCAGCCGGGAGACGGGATGGCGGCGTGATGGGTGACCCCGATTCCGTACGCGACACGGGCACCGGCCTGCGTAACGGCCAGCCGTTCACGATAGAGGTGGAGTTTCTCAGCGACTGGGCCTGCGGCACGGGCACCGCCCGGCACGGCGCGGTGGACCGTGAGGTGCAACGTGACGTCGACGGGCTGCCGATGCTGCGCGGCAAGGCGCTCGCGGCGGTGCTGCGTGACGCGGCGGAGACCGTCACCGTCGGGTTGGACGACGGCGCCACCGGCGGCACCTGGCACGACTGGGTTGAGGTGGTCTTCGGTAGTCAGCCCGGCGCGTCGTCGCGTCAGCGGCTCTACCCTGGTGAGCGGTTCCGGCCGCGGCCACGTGCCATGCCGGTCCCGGCGGCTCTGCATGCCCGGCCGCTGCGCCTGCCCGCGTCGGTGCGGGGTGCGATCGCCGCACTCGACGCACGCGACCGCGTCCTGGCCCGGGAGGCCGCAGTGCTGCTGCGCCCCGGGGTGGCGATCGACGCCGACCGGCACATCGCCGCCGACGACACGTTCCGCATCGAGGAACGGGCCGCGACCGGGTTGACGGTGACCGCCGACTGGCAGCTGTTCTTCCCCGGGCTTCCCGTCGGGCAACCGGTGCCGTGGGAGGCGGAGCTGCTGCTGCGGGCCGCCGCCCGGCTGGTCGACGCGATCGGTAGCAAGCGTCGCCGGGGTGCCGGCCGCTGCCGGGTCACCATCGCCGGTGACCAGGCGCGGGAGTCCGATGGCGACGTCAGCGAAGGAGCCGGCCGGGATGCCGGCCCAGACGCCGGCCATGGTGCCGATCTTCAACTGAACACCCTGCTGGATCAGGTCGACCAGGCCCGGTCCCCGTCGGAGGTGGTGTCGACAGCGGCGGCCGACCCGGCCGCCTCACCGCTGGGCTCCCGGGCCACCGACCCTCCCGTGCACCGGCATGATCTGCGGATAACGGCGCTCACTCCTCTGCTGTTCGCCCGGGGTGTGATCGGCAACATGGTGCTGACGGAGCAGTTCGTGCCGGGCACTTCGCTGCTGCCGATGGTGGCGCGGGCACTGGGCGGGCCGGCCACCGAGTTGATCACCGGCGGCCGGGTGGTGGTCACCAACGCCACGGTGGAAGTCGAGGGCGAGCGGTCGTTGCCGGTGCCGCGGGCGTTACACCGCCCCAAGGACACCGACCCGGACACGACACCCGGTGTTCGGCCGGACGGCGAACAGCCCGCCAGCCGGCGGGTGGACGGCCGGCACCCGGACGACGAGCTGACCGACGGCGGAGCGCCGGGCTCCGACCAGCCGGTGGAGCTGGTCAATCTGCTGCGTCCCCGTGCCGAGGACGGCCGGCGGCTGCGGCCGATGACGGGCTGCTGCATCGCCGACGGTGACGGCGGTATCCGCATCGGGGAGGTGGGCCTGGTGGCGCAGGCCCATGCTGTCGTCGACGACACGTCCCAGCGGCCGACCGAGGACTCCGGTGGCCTGTTCGTCTACGAGGCGATCGCCGCCGGCACGGTGCTGCGCTGCGAGCTGTGGCTGCCGGCCGACGCCGCGCTGGACACCGACCGGCTCGATGGCGAGCATGCGATCGGCCGGTCCCGCAAGGACGACTACGGCCACGTGACGGTCGAGGTGCTCAAGCCGGGTACCTCGGTGCTGACCGAACGGACGCCGCCGGCCCGGACCGGTTATGGCGGCGACGACGTGGACGACGGTCAGCTTGTTGTCTGGCTGCTGTCGGATCTGCTGCTGTCCGGGCCGGCCGGTGAGCAGGTCACCGACCCGAATGCGGTCGGTGCCGTGCTGAGCGAGCGGATCGGGGTCACGTTGACCCTGCCGGATCCCGGTCCGGACGAGCCGCCGAGGGAGCTGGTCACCACCCGGCGGGTCGAATCATGGCAGCGTCGCTGGTCGATGCCGCGACCGTCGTTGACCGGGCTGGCCGCCGGCAGCGTCATCCGGTTCCACATGACCGGGACACCCGATGAGGAGGCGCTGACGCGGATCGAGGCGACCGGCCTCGGGGAACGCACCGCCGAAGGGTACGGCCGGGTGGCGCTGCAACCGCGACTGCTCGACCACGCGACAGTCCGGCTGTCCACCCCGGATCCGCAGCGCGACGGCGGGAACGCCGGTGAGCCGATCACCGACCTGCGGTCCACCGCCGGCATGCCCGGCCTGGCGGTCGAGCTTTTGCGACGCGGCTGGCGGCGCGAGCTGCACCGCACCGCAGCGGTTCGGGCCGCCAGCACCGAGCTGCGACAGGAGTTCGTGCCGCCGGGGGTGACGGCGGCGCAGCTCGGCACCTTACGCACCCTGGCCGACCGGCTCACCGCAGCTGGCGGCCCGCAACAGATGCTGAGCTGGGTCGCGGCCACCGTCCGCAGCCGGCCCCGCAAGCAGACCTGGGGTGCCGACCGGCTCAACCGGTTGGCGGCGCTCGCGTCTGGCGCGGACCAGCTGTGGGAGCACCTGATGGTGCGTCCGCCGGCCGGGATCGCCGAGGAGCTGCATCCGGTGGCGGCCGGGTGGCTGCTGGCCGAGGTGGTGCGGGCCGAGGTCGAGCAGCGTCGCAACCGGCCGGCAGGCGACGAGCCCGCCGCCGCGCGGCAGGCGGGGGTACGGTCGTGAGCCGCCGGGTGAGCAGCCGGTGGGAGCTGACCGGAACGCTCGTCGCCCAGGCTCCGCTGCACGTCGGTGGGCTCGACGTCGGGCCGGCACAACTGGTGCAGGCCCGCGACGGTGCGGGTCGTCCACTGCTGCCGGGGACGTCGCTTGCGGGGGTGATCCGGTCGGCGTTGCGGGCACAGGGCCTGCCCGACTATCGGCTGTGGGGGCTGCCGTCCCGCGACTCCGGTGACGGCGGAGAGGCCTCCTGGGTACGGGTCGACGATGCGCCGGCCGTCGACCCACCGCAGCCGGCCGTCGACGCACCGCAGGTCGAGCTCCGCGACCATGTGTCGATCGACCGGGTGCACGGGGTGGCCGCCAGAGGGCACCTGTTCAGCCGGGAGGTGCTGCCCGCCGGCACCCGGTTCGCGTTCCGGATGGTGGTCGACGCGCCGGAGAACATGGACGCGGACACGGCGGAGGATCTCGTCCACGCGATCGCGGCCCGGCTACGCGGTCCGGGGATCAGCGTCGGGGCCGCTGTCACCCGTGGGCTCGGTCTGGTCAGGCTGCAGGACGCCGAACTGCGGGAGTCGCGCCTGTCCACTCGGGCTGGCATCGTCGCCGCGTTGCGCCTCGGCGGGGAACCGGTCGAGCTGCCGGCTGCCGACCCGGACGAGGTGCCGGCCGGTGTGCTGCGGATCGTCGTGCCGTGGCGCCCGCAGGGTCCGTTGGCGGTACAGGTCAGCTCGGACGGTGACGTGGTCAGCGCGTTTCCGTTGACCGGGCGCGACGGGGCCGGCGGTCACCGCCTGGAGCTACCGGGAAGCTCGATCAAGGGGGTGCTGCGCAGCCACGCCGAACGGATCACCCGCACGGTGACCGGTGCTGCGGCGCCGGTGACGTTCCTGGACCAGATGCGGGCCGACGGGTTGGGACCGGTGGCGGCGCTGTTCGGCACCGCCGCCGCCCGCGACAGCGACAACCGGGACCTGCCGGCCGGGCAGCGCGGCGCGTTGCAGGTCGCCACCTGTGTCAGTACCGCCGCCATGCCGGCCGCCCAGTGGGACGCGGTCCGCCTGCTGCAGCAACGACTCAGCGAGACGACCGGTCACGCCGGAAGGCCCGCCGACGGCGGGCAGAACGCCGACGGCGGGCCGGCGCCACGGAAGGTGGACGAGCAGCGGGTGGCGTTGGGGCGGCTGCAACACGCCGTCGACGACCTCAACGGTTCGGTCCGCGGGATCCGGTTCACCATCGCGCACCACGTGGCGGTGGACCGGTGGACCGGCGGGGCGGCTGAGGCGCTGCTGTTCGCGACGGTGGAGCCGCACGACACCAGCGGGAAGGCATGGCAGCCGATCATCCTCGACCTGGCGGTGGACCAGCTCGACCGGGATCCGACGAAGCCGGGCACCGACGCTGACGACGACCGGCGGGCCGCGCTGGCGTTGCTGCTGCTGGTGTTGCGGGATCTGTGCGACGGGTGGCTCGGTTTCGGCCACGGCACCACACGCGGGGCCGGTGCGGTGCGGGTCGACGCCACGGCGGTGACGTTCCGGGCCGGGCACCGGACCGGCTGGTTCGGCGTGCTCGATGACCGGTCGCTGGCCGATGTGCTCGCCGACGAGGAGTTGACCGCGCCGCTGACCGCAGCCTGGCTGGCGACGACGACCGGAGGTGGGGCGTGAGCACCGTAGGACGGACGGTTTCGCAGCTGGGGCACGGTCCAGCCGATCGGGCGTTGTGCGCGTTCGTCGACGGCAGGTCGGCGGGGATCGGGTTCTGCTACCGGCCGGCCGACGCCCGCTGGTTCCGCTTCGACGGCGACGGGGTGCCCCGGGGCGCCGACGGGAGTGCCCTGGACCTGACCGGGGTGTTCGAGTTGCGGGCGTTCACCGACGACGAGGAGCTGCGCTGGCGGAACCGCTCCGCCGGGTCCGGCACCGCCGCCGTGGTCTGCGGCCCCGGGCTGGGGCCACACGAGCGGCTGCTGTGGGGAACCGTGGTGGGTCCGGCTCCCGGCCCGGGCTGGGTGGCGTTGCACGACGCCCGGATCGGCGTGCTGCACGTCCCGGTCGACACCCCGGCCGGTGGTCGGGCTCCTGCCGACGGCGACCTGGTGTGGCTGCAAGCCGTCGAGTATGTCGAGGAAGACCGGCACGGCAACGCCGCCGTGGTCGACGAACGGCTGGTCGGGCTGGTCGCCCGACCGCACCCCAGGCAAACCAGTCGAGCAGGAGACGTCCGATGAGTAACCAGCAGCTGCCCATCGGTGCCACAGGCCCAAGAAAGTTGACTGAGGCCGAACGGAGTTTCCTCAACCCGTACGGCTTCGTCCCGATCCCGGACCGCGACGATCTGCCCGAGCCGCTGCGGGACGGACCGCCGGCCGGCCACGACCGGTACGACAGCATGAGGTGGAGCGGGACGATCGCGATAGAGATCACCACCCGTACTCCGATGTTGATCCCGGACCACGGGCGGCGCGCGGCAGATGGTGCTGACGCGCCGCTGCCGGTGCGGGTCGACCATGCCGGTCGGCCGGTGCTGGCCGGTTCTGCGGTCAAGGGGGCGTTGCGGTCGGCGTACGAGGCGATCACCAACTCCCGCTTCGGGGTGTTCGCCGGCCATGACCAGCAGTTGGCGATCCGGGCCACGGCCGACACGTCGGCGTTGCAGCTACGACCGGCCGTGGTCGACTCGATTGGCGACGGCACCGTCCGGCTGCAGGTCATCCGATCGTTGCAGCCGACAGGTCGTGAGTCGGACGAGGTTCATCCGGCGGCATGGCTACCTCGGCGGCTGGCCTGCCATCGGCCCGGCGGTTGCCGTGGGCGGTCGAGACACTTCGACGGCCCGAACCCTCCCCGGTGCAGCGAGGAACGTGGTCGGGAAGTCGACGCGTGGATTTACCTGGCCCGGCACCAGCGCCGTGATTTTCTGTTCTGGCGGGTCGCCGCGTACGCCGAGCCAGGCAAACTCGTCCCACTCGTCCGGGCAGAAGAGATCCGCGACCGGGACCCTCGGCCCGGTCCGCACATCGAGGACCATCCGTTGGTCCGGGTGCGGGGGGTGGTGCACTGGACCGGCAGCACCTTCCCTGCCGGCGGCAAGAACAAGCACGACGAGCGGCTCGTCGTCACCGAAGTCCTCGACGACGATGGCGCTGCCGACCTGGACGACGACTACATCGACGTTGGCGAGCCGTTACTCGAAGGCTGGACTGCGGTGATCGACTCCTATGATCGGGCGCACGACACCGAGGCGAATCTCAAGAGGCTTTACGGCGGCTACGTGTGGGACGTAGAGCGGTGGAAGAGACTGCGAGTCTGGGACACCCTCTACATCGAGTTCGACGATAACGGTGCACCGACCGGGCTGTACCCGGCGTTGATCGGACGCAAGCCGTTCCCGGGGGCACCGGTAACGAGCCTGCCGGCGTCGCACCGGCCGGCAACCGAACGTACCCTGCTCTCCCCCGCCGACCGGGTGTTCGGCTGGGTCCGCCAGGGTCGCGACGACGACGGAGTGGCCCACCGGGGGCATCTGCGGGTGCTGCCACCCGACGGTGGCGACGCGCTCCGCACCGACGCCATCCAAAAACTCGACCGACCGTTGACCCTGGTCGCGCTCAACTCGCCCAAGCCGTCCCAGTTCCTGTTCTATCTGGGCGACCACGACGGCGGGCCGCTGCGAAACGCGCGCCGCCATCCGTCGCAGGGCTTTCCGGATGCCGAGGACACCCGCCGGCTACGGGGCCGAAAGACATACCTGACGCATGCCGAGGTGCTGGACGGCGCGCAGGACGCGGAAACGTACTGGATGCCGCAAGCGGAGGAGGAAAGTGATCCACTGCGGCCCCTGCGAATCGGCGGACGGCGCCGCTACCGGGAGTACATCGCACCTGCCGGCACAAGCAGGGATGTCGCCACCAGAGTGTCGAGTTGGGTGAAGCCCGGCGTCACGTTCCGGCTGACCCTGCAGGTCGACAACCTCAGTCGGATGGAACTGGCCGCGCTCCTGTGGTTGCTGTCGCTGCCCACTGGGGCCTGTCTCAAGCTTGGACTGGGCAAGCCGCTGGGCTTCGGCGCGGTGCAGGTCGAAGTCGACTGGGCTGGCTGCCGGTTGTTCACCCGCGACCGGCTGCTGGACCGTTACCGCACGCTGTCGCTGGCACCCGCGCCGGATGACGCCGGGGCACCCCGCCAGCTGGCTGTCGCCTATGACAGCATGTTGCGGCAGCGCATGCCCGACGTGCGGGACGGGTTCCTCAACGCGGCGTACGGGTTCGCCGGTCTACCGGTGCACTACCCCCGGTTTGGTCCCGTCGGCGGGGGTGGGAATCAGGAAGCCGGGATCGCCCCGCGCGCCACCACCTACGACTGGTGGGTCGCCAACGACAAGATCGGCAACCGGCGCGACAGTAGTCGTGGCCGACGGCTCCCCCTCGGTGAGCTGTCCGCACCGGACTCGCTGCCGCTGCCGTACGACCCCACCACGAAGCCGCCAGCCGACCGGCGAGGTGGCGGTTCCCGGGGCGGGCGCAACAACCGACGCCATTGACTCAGTCGCTGGGCTCCGGTGGGACGTTCCGCTGCACCGGAGCCCGGCGTTCGCCTACCGTCGCCCGTCATCCCTCCGACATGACCGTTCTGGCCAGTTCATTGGCCCGGCGGACGTGTTCGTCGTCGCGCAGCGCCTGGACGTCGGCCCGCAGCCCGGCGAGCAGATCGACCAGCCGTGGACCACTGCCGGGCCGGCCACCGAGGGCGTCCCGGGCGGCGTCGGCCATCGCGGTCAGCAGTCCGCTGACGGTGTGCTGCTGTCCGTCGGAGCGTTGCCGGATCAGGTCGGTCAGCGTCCCGGCGTCGAACGGGCCGTCGCCGTGGGTGATCGGCAGCCGGTTGCGGGTCTCGAACAGCGGCCGCAGCAGCCTCTGCCGCATCCCGTTCTTGATCTGGTTGTTGTCGAGGGAGTTCTCGACGCTGGCGCAGGCACCGACGATCGCTCGCATTGCGGTCGCGGTGTCGGTGTCGACGCCGGGCAGCGAAGCCCACACGTCGATCCGTTCGGCGATCATGCGGATGGTGAGGTCTTCTGTGGCGGTGGCCGTCTGCTGGATCTGGACCGGCCAGCTACGCAGGCGCGTGGTGGTGCAGCGCAGCGCATCGGACAGGCCCAGCGCGCGGGCGCTCAGCGGCTGCCCGACGGTGAGAGTGCCGAGCAGCCGGGCGGCGGTGTCGAGTTCGGCGATGTCGAGGGCGTGGCCGGCGGCGGTGAGGATGGCCTGGTCGGTGCCGAAGCGCAGCGGTAGTCGGTGAGTGCCGGCGGTGGGCACGTCCCGGTTGTCGGTGACGAGTTGGCGCAGGAACAGCGGTATGCCACGGACCGCGGCGGCCCGCTGCGCGGCGGCGAGCAGGGTCAGGACGTGTTCCTTCGGGCCGGTGGGGATCAGCACGACCGCCCCGGTTTCCGGTCCGAGGTGCTGGCGCAGTAGTTCGGCGGCGGCCTGCTCGGTGAAGGCCGCCGGGTCGTCGGTGGGGACGCCGACGTCGGTGATCGGGGCGGCGACGGCGGTGTGGCCGGCGGTCCGCAGCCGGTCGGCGCAGTCGAGGGCGTGCGGATAGGTGCCCGACGCGGTGCCGAGGATGACGGCGTTCACCGCCACCGGGTGCCCGGCCGGCACCCCGAGGTAGGTCCGGACCGCGGGATCGAGGTTGTCGCGTCGTTTCGGGTCTGCTGCGGCGGCGGCGACCTGTTCGACGATGAACGGGCTGCCGTCGCGGGGTGGGTGGCCGAGGATGGTGAGGTAGCAGACGGTGTCGGCGGGCACCAGAGGCAGCGGTCCGAACCCCGGTGGGGCCGGGTGCGGGTCGGTGTCGACCGGTGGGGTGTCGTGCTCGGCGAGATGCCGGCGTAGGGCGGCGAGCATCGCCGGCTGCGGTGGGGCGAGTTCGTGCGCGCTGGCTTTGCCCATCTCGTTGAGCTGTTTGGCGATGGTGGAGCCGAGCCACCGGCCGCTGGGTGCGTTCTTGGCGGCGAGCACGGTGGGGTCCTGGCGTTCGTTGCGGACGATCCGCAGCATCTCGCCGAGGGTGGCGATCCGCGGCCCCGTGCGCCGCTGTGCCCAGTCGATCAGGTCGATCGGGGAGTCGTCGGATGCCCGCAGTTCCTGATAGCGGCGCAGGATGTAGGCGCGTACCGCGAATCCGCTGCTGCCGTCGCCGCGTAGCAGCGCGGCGGCCATCAGCGCCCGCATCCGGTCGGCGGTGGGGGCGGTGTGTGCCTGGCCGTAGTGGTCGGCTTCGGCGTCGATGATGCGCTGTTGTGCGGCGGTGAGGGTGAGCTGGCCGGTGTCGGCGAGGTCGCGCAGCAGGTCGTGGTAGCGCCAGCGGCGCAGCAGCGGCACGACCGGGTCGATGGGGAGGGCGTCGGTGGGGTCGTAGATGGCGTGCCGGGGCGCGACGGTCGGGCCGATGCGGATCAGCGACCAGGGCAGGCCGGCGTCGATCACGGCGTCGAGCGCGCCGAGGGCGGCTTGGGTGGCGCCGCTGCCCCAGACGACGTACGCCCGATCGGCTCGTCGCTTCGCGGTGCGGTCGGTCGCGGGGTGGTCGGTGTCGGGTCCAGGTTCGGCGCGGGTGCGGAGGATGCGGGTGACGGCGGCGGCGATGTCGGCCTCGGCGAGGCTGGCGGCTTCGGCGACCGTGGCCGCGGCGAGGTGCCTGCCGTACAGGTCGGGTCGGTGGCGGAGGGCATCGCGGATCGCGGTGGCGATCGGGGCGACCATCGCGGTGCTGACCAGCACCAGGTGTACGGCGACAGCGGCCGTGTCGGGGTCGGCCCGCAGGGCGGTGAGCGCGGCGGCGAGCGGCGCGGTGTCCCCGGTGGTCTGCGCCGGGGTGCGCAGCAGCAGGATCTCACCGTTGCGGGTGTCGTCGACCAGCGGCCGGGCGAGCCGCTTGAGCAGGTCGGCGGCGACTGTCGGGTCCGAGGGATGTACGCCCAGATCGGCGTGGCCGACGATGTGCAGCACGTAGACAGTGTGGGCAGACACAGCCGTCCTATTCGGTTGGATTCGACGATGGTGCCGAGCCGGACGACGTTACCAGCGGGGCGGCGGTCGGGGCGGTTGTGTCGGGTATCCGATGGCGGACCTGCCTGGCGGCGGGTTCCACAGTGGTGTGCTGGCGCCGATGATGGCACGGTGACGGATGATCGCTGGGAGGGCCCGGGGCTGACGGTGTTCGGTTCGGCCACCGGCGGCGGCCGGGCGGGCCGGGCGGGCGGCCGTTCGGGCGGTGACCGGGGCGGCTGGGCCGGCGGGCTGCGGGCGGCGTTGTCGGACGGGACGGCGGCGGTGGCGGTCGGCGGCGCGCTGGCCGGTGGTCTCGGGGTCGAGGCGGCCAAGTCGGTGGTGGTCGGTGAGTCGGCCGGCCGGTGGTGGTTCGTGGTGGGCAGCCTGGCCGGGACGGCGTTGCTGGTGGCCGGTTTCGGCCTCCGCGAGCGGGCGCAACGGCAGGTGCGGGTGCAGGTGGGGATCGTGGCGACCGCACGCGATGCCGGACGCGGGCTGGCTCGGGCCCGGCAGTACGAGCAGCAGGCCGAGGAGTTCAGCCGGTCGACGTGTGCGGTGACGGTGGCGACGGCGGTCACCCTGTCCGGCGATCCTGCGGTCGACAAGAACCGGGTCGAGGGCCTGGCGGATGAGACGTTCAACGCGTTGATGCTGGCGCAGCGGCTGACGCCGGAGGCGACCCGGGTCAATCTGATCCCGACGATGCCGCTGCATCTGGCGTTCTGGTTCGGGGCCCGGCTGGGTCACACCCATTCGCGTGAGGTGCGGGTCCACGCCGTCCGCCAAGCCGACGGGTCTCCCCCGTACTTCGCGGCGACGGCGTTGCGGGCCACCGAGTCGGCTACGACACCGTTGACGGCGAGCGTGGAGGCTATTGCGGGTGGGGATCCGTCGCGGGCGGCGCTCGCGCTGGACCTGCAGGGTTTCGGGCGGCAGTTCACCGATCCGGTACGGGAAACCTGCCGACAACACGCCATCGGCCATCTGCTGATACTGCGGAGCGCGGGTTCGGTGCTGGCCGAGGACGCGGTCACCTACACGGGGGTGGTGGAGCAGGCCCGCCGGGAGTGGCTGGCCGCCGCGTTGCCGAGTGCGGCCCGCACCGGCCGGTACGCGGTGTTCCTCAGCGGCTCGGTGGCGATCTCGCTGGCGTTGGGTGCCCGCCTGGCGGCGTCGGATCCGGGGCGGTGGACGGTCTTTTCGTTCGACCGGGACACCCACTCGTACCAACCGTTTCCCTTGCCGGAGCCGACCCGGTGAGCGACAATTTCCACATCGGCCTGTCGACGACCACCGGACAGGAGGTGAGACTTCCACGCCGGGCCCAACGACCTCCATCAAGGACAGTCAAAACATCGATGCATGCAAGATTATGTGTCAGAGTTGCGGTAGAATGTCGATTGCGGCAACTTCCGACACGCCCGGGATCCGGGGGAGGTTGGCGGAAAGATCCCAAAGTGCGCCCGAGCTGCGAGAACGCGCCTCACAGAGATCATCTGAGCCGTCGTCAAGATCTCGATGATCATGAGGTTGTTCTCCTGGCCACTGTTTGCCCAGCCCAGACCACCCGGCATTTCGGACACGGTCCCCGGGCACACGAAAACCGCGCCGGATTGAAACGTCTCCTCACGATGAGGCTCCTTTCAGGGTCCCCGGGCACACGAAAACCGCGTCGGATTGAACCCGGCCTCAGGTGCGAGGTATATGAAAGATCGAGCCGAATTTCAGGGCTGGTTTTCAGCGCGGCGGCGGTGTGGTGGTCAGCTCGCCGCATTTGGGGCACCAGCGGCTCTTGACCCGGAACGAGAACAGCCCGGCCAGGTAGCCGAGTAGCGCGGCGCTCGTCAACGCGCAGATGTCCGTGTTCCTCTGCCTTCTCTGCGGATCGGGACGGTGGAGTTGGGCCGGTGGTTGCCGCCACCGGCCCGGCCCCGGGAGGTCCGTCGGGTCGATCCCGGCGGAGTGAGAGCCCGGGGCGCGTGCACTGCAGCTACAGACGCCGATCGCGGCCATCCGCCCGTCCCGACCCGCCAAGGTGATCGTGGCGAGAATGCCCACGTCGAGGCCGTACCGGATGTCGGACACCCGGACCGTCATCGAGCGGTCGCCTACCGCCCCGTCCGCCTTGCCGAGATACAGCGTGCCGCCCACCCGAATCAGATCGCGCCCGCTCGTCGTGGACGTACCCGTCCGGCCACAACCCGGCGTACTGCAACACCGCCCGCACCCGACGCACCCGGCCCCGGTCACACCGATCCAACACCGCCAGCCCCCTGGTGAACGGTTGGCAGAACGCCGCCACGTCACACACCCGGCGCTCGGCCAACCGGCTCGGCATGTGCCCGGCGACGGTCTCGCGCGCCTTGGCCAGCGCCTCAGCAACCGGCCGGTTCCGCATCGCCGCGGCCGCGCCCAAGGGCGTCCGTTGCGGTTCTTCGCCAGGTGCCTCCGCCACCCCACGCGGCGCGGTGTCTTGCCGGCCCTGTTGGCGCCCCCTGTAGATCGGCGGCCACGTTCAGTGGGCGGTCCAACCGGGTTGGCGGGTGAGGTGGTGCGGCTGGCGAATCGGCAGCCACCTGGCCCGGCGTGCGCAGCCGGGGCAAAGGGCGTGGCCGTGGATCCGGTCCGCCGGGCCGGCGACCGCGGCGAGGTCGGCGACGACCCGTGCCGCGGTCAGGTTGACCTCCGGTGGCACCAGCCATCCGCTGTACTGGATGCGGTCGGCGATCGGACCGAGCCGGGCGCGTACCTCGGCGCGGCGACGGTCGTTCACGATGTCGTAGACGACGAGCACCGGCCGGTTCACCAGCCGGTCCAGCCCTGCTCGGGGAGGACTTCCAGCGGTACGCCGTACCCGGCGGTTTCGCAGTCGGGGCAGGACGGCAGGGCCAGCAGGTGCCCGCCGCCGGTGAACCGGTCGGCGGTGGTGGCGAGCAGCCGGTCCAGGTGCGCGTCGCCGATGTGGATGGTGAAGACGCTGTACAGCACCCGCACGCCGTGGCGGCGCAGCAACGTCGTCAGCTGCCGGCGGTCGCGGTCGTCGGGCAGGTCGAAGGTGACGGTCCACCAGCTGGGTTGCATCACGGTCACCTCCAGCGGAACGGTCGGTACTGCGTCTGCTCGCCGAGCAGCCAGCCGCGCAGCCGCAGCGCTTGGCGGCGTACGAGTTGGTGGTAGGTCGGCTGATCGGCCGGGGTCGGCCATTCGCGGGCCGGCATGGCCAGCCGGGCCTGATACCGCGAGATCAGCGCGGATGTCGCGCCGGGCGTCAGGCGGGTGCCGTCGAAGTCGGCGTCGGTCACGGTACGCAGGCCGAGTATCGCCAGTACGGTGTTCTCCAGCAGCGCCGGCCGCCACTCCTCCATCAGGTCGAAGGCGAGCGTCGGTCGGCCCCGGCTCGGGGTGTGCAGGAAGGACAGGTACGGGTCGAGCCCGGCGGCGATGATCGCCCCGTGGACGGTTTCCCGCAGCAGTGCCGAGCAGTAGTTGATCAGCGCGTTGATCACGTCCCGGCGGCTGCGGTCGCGGGCGGCGAAGCCGTACTCGACCGGGGTTATCACCCGGATGGCGCGGAAGTACGCGCCGGCCGCCGCGCCTTCGATACCGAGCAGTTGCGCGAGGTCGGTCGCGGCGCCGGCGGCCTGCTCGAACTCGGCGAGCCGGGTGACCGCCGCCCACACCGTCTCCGGGTCGCCGCTGCGTTTGGCGCGGCGACGCAGCAGCGTCGCCTGGTTGGCGATCTTGGCGGGGATGATGACGCGGGCCAGGTCGAGTCGGGCTGCCGGGTCGCGGTGCCGGTCGAGTTGCCGGAGCCGGGCGGCGATGTGCCCGGCGGTGGGCGGTTCGAGCCGGCCGAGCGGGCGGCCGGTGCTGCTGAGCAGGATCAGCGGAATGCCGTGGGCGAGCATGCTGTGCATGGCGTGTGGGGTGCGGTCACCCGGCCGGTGGTGACGACCTCACCGACCATCGTCATCGGCGCGGAGGCGCGCAGCACGCCGTCGCGGTGCACGACGAGCCGGCCGTCGCGCCGGCCGAGGATGCAGTCCGGGCCGATGACGTGGAACGCCTTGCCGATCATCGTGGGCTCCCGTTGCTGGCCGGCAGCTTTCCCTGCTGCGGGGCGTTGAGCAGCGGGTGGGTCCAGTCCGTGTTGGGTTGCTCGGGTCGGCCGTGCTCGCCGTCGAACACCCAGCCGAGCATGCTGAACCCGGCGTCGAACGTGGTGATCTGCGTCTTGTCGGGGTGCAGCCGCAGGTTGAGCGCGACCAACTCGGCCCAGATCTGCCGGGCGCCGCTGATCGCCGCGTCGAGGTCGCCGCAGAACAGCGCGAGGTCGTCGGCGTAGCGCACCAGCCGGCCGTGCCGACCGTCGACCCGGGCGTCGAACTCACGCAGGTAGAGGTTGGCCAGGGTCGGACTGATCGGCGCACCTTCGGGAACGCCCCGGACCCGGGTGCGCAGTCCGGCTGCGGTCAGCATCGGCGCGGTGAACCAGCCGCGCACGATCCGGCTGACCGCCGGGTCGGCGAGACTGCCGCTGACCATCTCGTGCAGGAGCTGGTGGTCGATGCTGGCGAAGAAGTCGGAGATGTCCGCACGGACCACATAGCGCAAACCCTTGTCCCGGTACGCGAGAGCCATCGTCAACGCGTCCACCCAGGAACGACCCCGCTGGTACGCGAAACTGACCTCGGCTCGGCGGGTCTCCCACCGGTCACCGGCGACGTGCAGGAAAGCGCGCTGCGCCACCCCGTCGGCGACGGTCGGAATGCCCCGGTCGCGGCGCTCGCCACCACGAGTGACGGCCATAAGCCGCAGCGGTTGCGGAGCGTATTCGCCGCTGCGCAGCAACGCGGACAACGACTCCAGCCGTGGGCCGAGGTGATGGGCGAACTCGGCGACGGTCACGCCGTCCGCTCCGGACAATGCGGTGCCGGCGGCGACCCGCGACCACGCGGCCCACAACGTCGGCTGGTCAGACATCCGACTCAACAGCCGGGAAGGAGAGGTATTCATGCCCAGATCGGACGGACGAACTCCGATAGAATCGGTGGCATCGACGCCACTCCGGAGATCAACAGGAGCTTATGTCCGGAAATGTCTATTGCGACAACCTCCGACACGGCCAGGATCCCGGGCAGGTTGGCGAAAAGATCCCAAAGTGAACCTGAGCTGCAAAGACGCTCCCCACAGAGATCATCTAAGGCTCCCCCAAGATCTTGATCGACAAGAGGTTGTCCCCGGATCACCATGTTTACCCAGCTCAGACCGCCCGACATTTCGGACAGGGGTCCCCGGACACGCGAAACCGCACCGGATTGAAACCGGGATCTCCTCGGTCCGGTCGTCCGGCTGACCGGGTCCCGGACACGCGAAAACCGCACCGGATTGAAACTCGCTTCCGATGCCGTAAAATGGCTGGACGTGGTCGTCTCCGAGCACACGAATTGGGCCGGATTAGGCCTGTGGAACGCCCGTCGACGAGCGCAGACGGGTAGCGTCTGCCACGACTGGCGGTATCAACCCACAACGCAATGCAGCGCGTGATCCCGTCACGGATCAAAATTCCGTGACGGGATCCACGAGATCTCATTAGGTCCATCGAGAGCCGGCGTCAGCCGGCCTGGGGTCAGGTGTCGTGGTGGTGTGACCCGTTGCGCGGGCCCGGCTCACTGGGTGACGTATATCGGGACGACTGGGTGTTCGGGTTCTGCGGTGCTCCGGCAGCGTCGTGCGCCGCTGGCGGCGCGGTGGTCCGGGCCACGGACGGTGGGCCGGCGGCGTCGCTGAGCCCCCGTGGCGAGTCCGGCCCGCATGCCAGGCACTGCGGGTCGCGGTCGGCATCCAGCGCCGTAGTTCCGTTTACCGCCGCGTCAACCAGCAGATATCGCACCGGCGGTCGCCACAGCGAGACGTAGTTCAGCAGCTCGCCGACGGCGTACCCGGCGATGATCTGGTTGAGGAAAACCACGCTGGGCGCCGGCTCGGCCGGATCGTCGACCCGGTATCCGGCCGCCCGGCGCGCAGCTGCCAACCCCGGATCGAGTTCGGCATCCACCAGGCGCGGGTCGTAGCCGCACAGGCAGAGCAGGCACGGTCCGCCGGGGCGGATCACCGCCAGATGCCCGCCGGCTTCCAGCCGTACCCGGGAACTGGCTTCTTGATCGTGGTCGTCGGGCTGCTCCGGGCGGGGTGCCGGTCCCAGCTCGACTCCGACGTCGAGATAGCAGCGGGCGTACTGCACGGCCAGCCGGTTCAACGCCCAGCGTGGCGCGTGCCCGTCCACCGCGCCGACGATCACCTCGGCCGGGCGCACCTGCTGCCAGACGACCGGGTCGAGGATGCTGCCGGCGATGCCGCGTACCCGAACCTGCGGGTTGATGGTCCGGACCGTGCGGGCCGCGACGGTGACCTTGGTCGCTGCCCGTGCCACGTCGGCCGGCTTGGCGCCTATCAGACGGTTCAGGTTGGTGGCGGTGACCGTGTCCGGGTCGACCAGCAGCAACCCGCCCACTCCGAGGTGGGCCAGCGACTGGACGACCTGGCTACCGACACCGCCGAGACCGACCACGGCGACGGTCAGTTCGGCGAGCCGGCCGAACGCCCGCACCTGCCGGTCGTAGCGGTCCTGGATCGGCCCGGTGGCACCGGTCGGTGGTGCCGGCCCGTCGAACGGCATGGTCAGGATCGGCACAGTGTCACCTCGGTCAGGTCGTCGTCGCCGAGGAGCACCAACCGGTCGAGCATCCGCAGCGTCCCGTCGTCCGGGTCGGTGTAGGCGCCGGCCACCGACGCCTGGCCAAGCAGCAGCGACGCCACCCCGACCGGTGGTACGGCCGGCATCCGGTCGAGGAACTCGGTGTGGGTCTGGCGCATGTTCTCCACGTCCAGGCCGGAGAAGTTGACCGTGTCGTCGGCGAACGGGTGGCTGTGCACGTCGACCGAGGGACAGGCCGGTCTCGAAGCAGGCGATCAGCACCTCCCGGGTCAGCCAGGCGGCAACCCTCGACCCGTACACTGTTCTGCACCGACAGCGCGTCGTCCGGGATCGGGATGGCCCGGGTGACCAACAGGTCGGTGACCGCCCCGGTGCCCTACGGGTCGGTCCACCGGCCGGCGCGGGCCAGCAGGTAGGCGCCGCGTTCGTCGTCGCTGTCGCGCAGATGCCGCCGTATCGTGTCCCAGATGTCGCGGCTGATCCGCAGCGCGCAGGCCATCAGTCGGCCGTGCCGAGATAGGTGCGGATCGCCTCGACGTAGCTGACCAGCTTTCATTCCCGCAACGCGTACGCGTCCGAGATGTTGTGATCCCTCCAGGGATGATGAGCGACATCGTCTCGACGAGATCGGGTGGGTGGCCTACCACGTGTTGCGATCCCTCCAGAGGTGATGAGCGACCCGCCTGCGTGAGGGCATCGTCGGGTTCGGGCCGTGTTGCGATCCCTCCAGGGGTAATGAGCGACATGTGGCGCGCGATGGGCCTGACCGTCTACCAGGTCGCGTTGCGATCCCTCCAGGGGTGATGAGCGACTTGCCTGTCGGTACCAGTGGCAGTTGCATGCTGCGTGTTGCGATCCCTCCAGGGGTGATGAGCGACCCGACGCAGCGGTCGCAGGCCCAGCTGTCCTACCAGTGTTGCGATCCCTCCAGGGGTGATGAGCGACACGCCACCAGCTGGGCGCCGAACAGGTAGATGTCGGGTTGCGATCCCTCCAGGGGTGATGAGCGACTCGACGGCGTCTCCGGCTGCATCGCCCTCACCCACATGTTGCGATCCCTCCAGGGGTGATGAGCGACTCGGTCGGGCTGTGGCAGATCCGCAGCCTGAAAGCGTTGCGATCCCTCCAGGGTGATGAGCGACCCGAGTACGTGGCGCACAGCCAGGCCAGGCCGGGTTGCGATCCCTCCAGGGGTGATGAGCGACAACCGGCAGGCACGCCGGGGCACTGTCACCCACGTTGCGATCCCTCCAGGGGTGATGAGCGACCCCGGCCGGTACGACGACATCGGTTCGCCGGTCGTGTTGCGATCCCTCCAGGGGTGATGAGCGACAGCGGCGTGCCGCCCTTGCCCTTCCCGGCGAACAGGTTGCGATCCCTCCAGGGGTGATGAGCGACCGGTTCGGCGCTGTCGCGTTGCGCGGGCGGTCGGTAGCTGTTGCGATCCCTCCAGGGGTGATGAGCGACTTGTTCTTCGCCACCGTCCACGCGCGGACGAACAGGCTGTTGCGATCCCTCCAGGGGTGATGAGCGACCACGGGGATGGTGGCGGTTAGCGTCTCATCAGACACAGTTGCGATCCCTCCAGGGGTGATGAGCGACTCGTCACCACCACCGCCGTCCGGATCCAGATCCGCACGTTGCGATCCCTCCAGGGGTGATGAGCGACCCGAGTCTTAAGTCGCAGGTCAAAGCCGCTTTCCAACCCTGGACTCGGCAGGTTTTTGCAGCGGACCGGCGGTTGTGCATCTGCGCTGGTCAGAACACTCAATCACGGGAACGACCAAGAACAGGGCACGGCTTGGTCGCGGAAACGCGCCACACACTGCCGTGGCCGGGTCGCATCAATCCAACTCCCAACCTCCCCATGCGCGCGAAGAATCTTGATGTCGTCGCGCTCAACGCGCCGACCTGGCTCATGTAGTTGCTCGTGCCATCCTAAGCTCCGATCCGGAGGCCGAATGTCCTCCTATCATCTCCCTGTTCGTCACCGGACCACCGGGGCGATCGGCGCGCCATGCCCTTTGGTGAGCATCTCGATGGGCGGCGCTGGCACCATTCGGGCTGAGCCAGGGCCGAGCTGAGTTCTTTGCGGTGGGAAGCAAACCGGTCAGCCCGGGCAGGCTTTGAGCTGCCGTGGGAGTTGAGGAGGGGAGCTGCTTCTCCGGTGACGTGTACGAGCAGACGCATGGACGCCATTGTGTACCTAGGCGGTCACCTGTCGTCACCTTGTGGGGTGGTGTTGCCTACGCTCGTGGGATGCAGCCAGCGGAGAGGCACGTGGTCGCCGAGGTGGTCAACCTGACTCCGCACGTGGTGCGGCTGGTGGGTTCTGGGGTGGTGGTGGACGTTCCCCCTACTGCGCCTGCGGCGCGGCTGGTGTTGCTGCCTGATCGTGTCGATGGTGCGGTGCGGGTCGGTCCGTTGCTGGTGCCGTTGAAGCGGACGGCGGCTTCCTCGCAGGTCAGTGGGGTGCCGGACCGTAGGGCGGGGGTGCTGCTCATTGTTGCGCGGGCTGTGGCGGAGGCGCTGCCCGCGCGGGATGATCTTGTTTATCCGCATGACACGGTGCGTGATGAGCACGGTGTGGTTGTCGGCTGCAGGTCACTTGCTCGGCCGATGATCGCTGACGGCGACTGAGGCCCCGCCGAGCTGGGGCTTCTCGCCCCTCGCCGCATGGAGTGTGATCGTTTCTGCAGCACGGGTGAACCTCCATCAACTTTCGGGTACTTTTGTAGTTGAGATACTCCTGTCGTCGATGTAGCGTCCTCGCTTGTGTACGCCTTCCCCGCCGTGATCCCGGCAGCCGAGGCCCGCCGCGCTGATCTGGTGGAAGTCCGTGTGGCTCGTAAGGTTGCTCTGCTGTTCGGGCTGGGCACCGATGTGCCGCCGTTCCATCGCTCCTGCTGAGGAATCTGTGCCCTACCTGGGCTGAATCACCACACCTCGCCATGCCGTTGTCCACTATGGATCTTTTCTGGCGCAACCGGCGATCAGGGCCGCATCAATCGCGGTCGTCGCTCGCTGCCCTCAGGGGTCACGAATATGAATGGAGATCAGGTACATGCGGTTCTACGTGGACGTCGCTGGACCCGACACAGCGCTTCCCTGGAAGTACGTGCACGGTGTGGCACACGCCGTGGTGTACAGCGTGATCGCCGATCAAGCACCCTCCCTGGCCACGCAGTTGCACGACGGGAGCTGGGCGCCGCCCAGCTCGCCGCGGCCCGTGGGGATCTCACCCCCGGTCTTCGTCGGTGCCCGACGGAAGCCCAGCGCGTACATGATGTCGGGCAACGGCCGAATCTGGTTCGGGTCACCGATTCCTGCGCTGGCCGCGTCGTTGCTGGCCGGTGTCACCAGCAGGCGCGAGCTGCGGTGGGGACCGGTCACCCTCACGATCAAGGGTGCGCAACTGGAACCGACCGCTGAGATGGACTCCTCCGCAGTGCTGGAGACCCGCTCACCCGTACTGGTCAAGGCCAAGCAGGATCGGTACCTGCTGCCCGACGACGACGGCTATGCCGACGTGCTGCTGGCGAACATCCGGCACAAAGCCGACCTGCTCGGCCTGCCGAATGACGCCGAACTACAGGTACTGGCGGCGGGGCAACGGCGACGGTTCGAGGTCTCCGGCGGGATCCGGATCGGGGCGACGGCAACGGTACGACTCGACGCCGACCCCCGCCTGATCGGTGCGCTGCGCGAATGGGGTCTGGGATTGTCCAACATCCAGGGATTCGGCTGGGTGCGGTGAGCTGTGCCGCTACGCGGCCGGTGCTGGCCTTGACCGGGCATCCATTGCAGCGGTGCGGTGCGTGGGCCGCTGCGCTGCTCGCCGGTCGAGCCGCACCCGACGCTGTCGACTCGGACGATCTTGACGCCGTTGCCCAACGGTTGGTTGACGACGTTGTCGCGGTCTCGGGCCTGGCCAAGAACGTCGCGAACCCGGACTGGTGGAAGGTTCTGTTCGCGCTCTACCCGAACGCCAAGGCGACTCACGCCTCGCGGACGCGAGACCCCGTCAGGCTTCGCTCACTGGTAGCAGAGCTGTTCGTCCCCGACCATCCCACCGCGCAGGCCCTACCCTGCACATTCTGTTCGGCGTCAACGGCGGTGTTGTGGGCCAAGTCCCACCTGCCGCTGTTCGACACCGCCCAGTCCGTGAACACGTTGCCGCCACGCACCGCGGGCTGGCCGGTGTGCCGGGGTTGCCGGATTGCGATGTGGGCGCTGCCGTATGGCGCGTGGGTCACGGCCGGCTCCGCGACCGTCGTCCGGTGTGCGAATCCTGCGGTGGAGCGGCGCTTCGTCGCCCGGAACGTCACCCGCGCTGTGCGCATCCAACAGTTGGGTTTCACTGGTCTACCCGGTGGTGCGAGCGCTGAGGCGGTGACCCTGGCCGCGTTACGCGCTCATGCGGTCGACGCGCCGGTCGACGCCGTGCTGTGGTCGTTCAAGAACGACAACCAGGATCCGTGGCTGAAGGTGAGCGGGACACGGCAGGCCATCGGACGGCTACTCGTCCGGATCGAGGCCGACCCGGCGACCCGCCTTGGGTGGCGTCGGTTACGTCGCGCGCTGGCCCGCCCGGACAGGGACCCCGGCGGGTACGCGGCGATTGCCAGAACCCTCTTCGTCGACGAGCACGGTGCGGTGGACCGGCTACTGCACGCGCTGCTATCGGCGTTCGCCGACCCGCCGGCCTCGCCGGTCACCGCCGACGGTTGGCGGCGGTTGGCCCGCATCTATCAGGAGGAGATGTACGGGATGGATGTCGCACGCCTCGCACCGGCCCGCCAACTGGTCGCAGCCTGGATCCTGGCCGAGCGCAACCCCCGGGGCCGTTTCAACGAATACATGAGGGCGGCCAGAAGCGGCTATGCCCTGCACGAGTTGCTGATGGAGGCCAGTGCCCGGCTGCTGCGCGACGGTGATCAGGCGCCCGATATCAGCGGTGTCGCCCCCACGCTGTTGTCGGCCGGCCCGGACGGCTGGCGGTGGCGGGCCCAGCTGTTCTTTGAGGTTGTTGCCGATCTGGTGAAGGCCGACGCGCCGATCGGACGTAAGCCCAGTGGCGAAGACGACGACGGCGAGATCGGCGATGAGATCCAGTTCGACCCCCACGAGGATGAGGTGTACGCCTGATGGCCTATCTGGCAGGCAAGATCGTGCTCGCGGTGACCGCGGGTGCCCCCAACAACGGTCGTGGTGAGGCGACGACCGCGCGGGTCAAGAAGACCGTGATCCGGCAGCAGACCTACCCGTACGTCTCGGCTCAGGCGTTGCGGCGCTGGTTGCGCGACACGATGACCGAGCGGGGTGCGCTGCCCTCCCCCACCGATCGGGTGGGCAGGAAGCAGGGCAAGGCGCAGAAGGCGACTACGGCAGCCGACCCGATCCGGTATGCCGACGACGACCTGTTCGGCTACTTGAAGGCGACCGCCAAGGCTGAGGGCACGGACACCACCCTGCGGGACAGCCCTTTCATGGTCGGCACTTTGTTGGCCGTGGAGCCGGCCCGGCCGACGGAGGACTACGGGGTGATGGCACGCGGCATCGACGACCCGGTGTTACACACGCACGAGTTCTACACCGCCGATCTCGCCGCGCCGTTCCTGCTCGATGTTCCCCGTATCGGCACGTTCACCCTGCCGACTGCGAGCGGCGCGGGCAAAGCGAACTACCTGACCCAGGAAGCAGCCATGCAGGTGGCCGACGCGGTCTCCGTCGGCGCGGAACCGGTCACGTTCCGGGGCCAGCCGGCAGTGCGGCTGCCCCTGGTGGTCCGTCGCGAGCGGGCCGCCCTGCTGCTGGAGTCGCTTGCCGAGATTGTGGGCGGGGCGAAGAAGGGACTGCACTACGGGGACCGGACGCCGACGCTGCTGATGCTGCTGGCCATGGACGGTGGAGTCAATCCGCTGGACTTCACGATCAGCGGCGCCGATGACGGCTCCGGGCTTCAGGTCAGGGGTGATGTGCTGCGCGCCGAGCTCCAGGCGTGGGATGCGCAGTGGCAACCGCCGGTGCGGGTGGGTTGGCGGCCCGGCTTCAGGGAGATCACTCGCAAGCAGTTCGAGTCCGACGTCGCGGCGGAAATCGAAGCCGGCGACATCCTCATCGACCATCCCCGCACGATGTTGCGGACTGTGGCTGCCGAGTTGCGAGACGGCACTCACGACTCGTGGTTCGACGATCCGGCGCGATGACGACCGACACGATGACGGCGCTGCCGGAAGGGGCGCTGGGGATCGAGGCCACCCGCGTGGAGCTCTTCGCGCCGGTGGCGTCGTTCCGCGATCCGATGTTCCCCGGTCTGACCCGGTGCCTGCCGGTGCCTGCGCCGTCTGCGCTGCGGGGCATGCTCGCCGCCGCGACAGGCAGGGCGGAGGAGCCGGTGGTCCTCGGGTACAGCGCTCACGCCGCCGGTGCCGGCGTCGACACGGAGACCTACCACCCGATTGCTGCAGGCGGTGTGAACCCGGCGGCCGGCGGCCGGGTTCGTGCGATCAAGAACGGCACGACGGTCAAGGATCGGCCGTTCCTGGCCCATCTGACGGTGACGCTGTGGATCCCCGAACCCGACGGTCACCGCATCGCAGCTGCCCTGCGCCGCCCGGTCTGGGCGCTACGGCTGGGCCGCTCCCAGGATCTGGTGTTCGTCCGATCAGTCTCTGCCGTGCTGCTGCGATCGACCGACGAAGCCGTCGTCGGGCACGCACTGGCACCACCGGGCGGACATGACGCGGCTACGGCGGTCACCGTCCGACTCGCCGAGACGATCCACGCCGACCGGATGACCAGCCGCTACGGCGACTACCTGTGGTGCGCCGAACCCGCCGCCCGGATGCCGGTGCGCCACGCACTGCACGACGGAGACCAGGCGGTGTGGTTGCGGCCCGCCCCGCAGGCGGAGCGACGATGAGCAGCACACTCCCGACCCTCGGCCAGGTCCTCGACGAGGTTTGGGCCAAATCCGTCGACCGCACGGGCCGGTCGGGGCACGCGGAACGACTCACCGAGCACAGCTCCGCCACCTGGGCTGCGGCCCGAACGGTCGCCGACCGCATCGGACCCGCCGGCGTCTTGGCGGACTGGCCCTCCTTCTGGGCCCTGGTCGCGCTCGCCGCACTGCTACACGACGCGGGAAAGGTCGCCGAAGGGTTCCAACGGCAGGTCAAGCTGCCAGGACACCGCTGGGGTGAACGCCACGAGGTGCTCTCACTGGCCTACGTCGACCTGCTTGTCGGTGGACTGCCGCCGGACGACCGTGCCCTGGTCGCCGCCGGGGTTGGTCTGCACCACCGCTGGCTACGCTCGGCCGACGGCAGCGGCGCGCTCCTCGACCTGTATCCGGCGTCCGCCGCCTGGGAACGGAAGTTCGGCCACGACCCGGATCCGCCGCCGGGCCAACCGGCCGGCCAAGTACCGCTGCGACGGCATCGTGCGGTCCTCGCCTGGTACGCCGACCAGCTCGGTGTTCCGGTGCCCGCCGATGGGGGCCGCAGGCTATGGCAGCGGGCGAGGGACCAGTTCGCCGGACTGCGCGCCGCCTGGGAGGAGCCCGTCGACGCCATCCGCGGCCTGATCGGTGTCCTTCTGCAGGGGGCGGTGACGTTGGCCGACCACTCGGCGTCCGCCCACGTCGCCCTGCAGACCCACCTGCCGCTACCGGGGAATTACCTTTCGGGCCTCGCCTACCCGCCCTACCCGCACCAGCGTCAGGCCGCCGAGACCGACGGTCACCTGCTGCTGATCGCGCCGACGGGGTCGGGTAAGACCGAGGCCGGCCTCGCCTGGGCGTCACGTCAGCTGCCGGCCATGCCCGGCCGGCCCCGGGTGGTCTGGGTCCTGCCGTACCGCGCGTCGATCGACGCGGCCGCCAGCCGGTTCCGCCAGGACCTGCAGCCCGCCCCCGAAGAGACGACAGCCGACATTGGCGTGTTGCACGGCTCGGCCGCGTTGTCGGTACTGGCCGACGCCGTCGGGGAGGACTGCGCACCGACCGCTTCCGACGCCAGCAGGGCCAACTCCCGCGCCGGGGCGATGCGGTTGTTCGCCCAACGGTTCCGGGTAGCGACGGCCTACCAACTCCTCGTCGGCGCGATCGCCGGCCCCCGCTATGCCAGCGTCCTGCTGGAGCAGGCCAACAGCCTGGTCGTCCTGGACGAACTTCACGCCTATGACCCGCAGACCTTCGGCCGGCTCTGCGCCTGCATGCGGCTCTGGGAAACGTTGGGCACCCGGGTCGCCGTGGTGTCCGCGACCCTCGCACCGCCGATGGTCACCCTCATCCAAGAAACACTCCGACACCCGGTGGCCCTGCACCGTGCACCCGCCGGGACGGCACCTGACCGGCACCGACTCGTGCTCGACGAGCTACCGCTGACCGCCCCAGCCAGTCTGGAGGTATTTCGCTCCTGGCTCACCGAGGGGTACAGCGTGCTGCTCGTGGCCAACACCGTCGCCACTGCCCAGGCGCTCTACACCGCGCTGGCCCCGACCGCCCGCGCGGCAGCTCACGAGGCGGATCGGGACACCGCGGCGCTACTCCTGCACTCCCGGTTCCGGGCCCGCGACCGCTCCACTATCGAACGACGGCTCCTCGCCCGCCACGGCGAACGCCGCCCTGGGCAACCCGCGCGGCGGGGCGGGCTCGTGGTGGCCACCCAGGCAGTGGAGGTGTCCCTGCGGCTGGACTTCGACCGCGGTGCCACAGAACTCGCCCCTATCGAAGCGGTCGCCCAACGTGCCGGCCGGGTCAATCGGCTCGGCCGCCACCCGCAGGGGCCCGTGCCGTATCGGGTGCACCGCGGCGAGAGCCCTCACCCCTACCAGCCGGAATCGTTGGACGCGGCATGGTCAGCGCTCGCCGCGGCACCCGACCCGGTGATGTCCGAACAGAGCATCGAGCACTGGTTGACCCTGGCGTACCAGACCGACTGGGGACGGCAGTGGGACGAACAAGCCCGCCACAGCCGCGACGCGTTCGCCAGCACCTTCCTGACCTTCACCGAACCCTTCAACGACCGGGAGGAATTCCTCGACGGACTACGCGAGTCCTTCGACACCGTCGAGGTCCTCCTGCAGGACGACAAACCGGAGTACGAGCGGCTGACCACCGGACGCGACGGCCATGCCCTGCTCGGTGCCGGCCTCCTCATCCCGATCCGCTACCGGCAGTGGCGCGCGCTGGGATCGACCGGCACCGTCGGCCGCAATCACCGCATCCCCCTCATCGACGCCCCGTACAGCGGCGAGACGGGCCTCGACCTGAGCCCAACCATCCGAAAGGCCGCCACCGTGCCGCGTCCCGTGGACACCATCCTGTGACCCCCCACCACCAGGCCGACGACGTCGACGAGATCGGCGGCGTCCACATCAAGTACCTGCTGCACTGCCCTCGACAACTGTGGCTGTACAGCTGCGGCTACCGGCCGGAAGCCCGCAACGACGCGGTCGCCTTCGGCGAGACCGTGGATGACACGACCTACCGCCGGCACGCCGACGTCGACCTCGGAGCAGCGAAGATCGACTGGGTCACCCGGGGAGCCGTCGTCCACGAAACGAAGTCCTCCCGGCAGCCCTCACCCCAACACGAAGCCCAGGTCCTGCACTACTGCCTCCTCCTCGCCCGACGCGGGGTGAACATTCGCGGCGGGATCGTCCACTACCCGCTGATCCGACGCACCACCAACGTCACCTGGGACGTGTCGGCCCGCCGCATCGCAGAAGACACCGAGGCACGAGCACGTCAGGTCATCACCGCCGACGCACCCGCACCCCGGCTCCCACGTACACAGTGCCGGGGATGCTCCTACCGCGACTACTGTTGGGGAGACTCGTGAGCGCCAGCGGACGCAGCTACTGGCTAACCGAACCGTGCCGAATCCGACGCGAAGACAACAGCATCCGCATCGAACGCACCGACGGGCAACCCGTCCGGATCCCCATCACCGACATCCGTGACCTCGTGGTCTTCGACAACGCCGACATCAACACCGCCGCCGTGTCACTGCTCAGCCGCCACGGCGTCACCGTGCACCTGCTCGACCACTACGGCAACTACGCCGGTGCCGTCACCCCCGCCGACGACATGTCCTCCGCACACGTCATCCGCGCCCAGGTCACCCTGACAGCCGACCCTCAGACGCGACTCGCTGTCGCACAATCCCTGGTCAGAGCAACCGCAGCCAACATCGCGTGGGCCTTGGACACAGACCTGCTCGACGGGCCACTCGAACGCCTTCCCGCGCAGGTCGAAGCCTGCACGTCGACCGAGGAACTCATGGGGATCGAAGGCAACTTCCGACGCACCGCTTGGGGAGTACTCGACACCCTGTTACCGCCCTGGCTGCGGCTCGACGGACGTACCCGCCGGCCGCCCAACAACGCCGGCAACGCCTTCATCAGCTACCTCAACGCCATCACGTACGCGCGGGTCCTGACCGCGATCCGCTGCACGCCACTGCACCCGGCGATCGGCTTTCTGCACAGCGACACCGACCGGCGCCGCAACACCCTCGCCCTCGACCTCGCCGAACCCTTCAAACCACTCCTCGCCGAACGGCTACTCCGCCGAGCAGCCGCGCAACGAACCCTGAGCACCACAGACTTCGTCAGCGACGTCCGTAGCGCTTCCCTGAGCCCAGCAGGCCGCAAGAAGGTCGCCGTCATGGTCCGAGAAGAACTGGCGACCACCGTCCATCACCGGCAACTCAAGCGGAAAGCCTCATACGAGGAGTTGATTCACCTTGAGGCGCTCAAGCTCGTACGGCTGTGTCTCGAAGGAACGACCTATAAGCCCTTCCGGCCCTGGTGGTGACCAATGTTCGTCGTCTTGGTCTACGACACCGCTGTAGAACGCAACCCCGCCGCCCTACGGACCTGCCGGCAGTACCTTCACTGGGTGCAACGCAGCGTCTTCGAGGGCGAACTGTCCGCCGCACAGCACCGAAGCCTCATCACCACCCTCCGACAGCAACTCGACCTGACCTACGACAGCGTCCGGATGTACCGCATCGGCTCACCGCATCTCGTCGAGGTCGAGACCCTCGGCACCGAACTGGGCCACCCAGATTCGGTACTCTGACCAGCACAAATGCACAACCGCCGGACCGCTGCAAAACCCTGCCAGATCCAGGCCCGAAAAGCAGCTCTGACCTGCGACTTAAGATTCGGGTCGCTCATCACCCCTGGAGGGATCGCAACGGGGTCATGACGCGCTCCAGCTTGAGCCGTCCAGTCGCTCATCACCCCTGGAGGGATCGCAACTCGTCGACACCAGCGAGCAGCGCATGCACGGGCTCAAGTCGCTCATCACCCCTGGAGGGATCGCAACAAGACCATGCTGGGTGTCGAGCAGAAGAACTGGTTCAAGTCGCTCATCACCCCTGGAGGGATCGCAACATGACGGTGTGGCCGTTGTCGGTGGCGTACTGGTCGAGGTCGCTCATCACCCCTGGAGGGATCGCAACATGACGTGACGGTCCCGGTCGGCGTCGGCGGTGCGGTCGCTCATCACCCCTGGAGGGATCGCAACGCGGTGAACCCGCTGCCGATGGACTGGCTCGGGCCTCGGGGTCGCTCATCACCCCTGGAGGGATCGCAACGCCGCCTCCCGTGCCTGACGGGTCAGGCGCTCCCGGTCGCTCATCACCCCTGGAGGGATCGCAACACCATAGCGCGGAGGATCTCGATTTCGGCCGGGTCGCTCATCACCCCTGGAGGGATCGCAACTAGCCTCGGGCCGGCGCGGCGCAGGTGTTGGTCGAGCCGGTCGCTCATCACCCCTGGAGGGATCGCAACCTGAACCACTGCGCCAGCATCAGTTCCGCGTAGCGGCCTCGGGGTCGCTCATCACCCCTGGAGGGATCGCAACGCCACCCGCCGCACGTCCCCGCCGCTCACCGGTTGCCGGTCGCTCATCACCCCTGGAGGGATCGCAACACCGCCTCGGACCGGCCGAGCTGGATGCACAGGGTCAGGTCGCTCATCACCCCTGGAGGGATCGCAACGACAACGCGGTGACGCTGCGGACGTCGATCAGGTCGCTCATCACCCCTGGAGGGATCGCAACGGCGACGAGCTGATGGCCCGGCGGGCGGAGCGTCAGGGTCGCTCATCACCCCTGGAGGGATCGCAACGGACATAGTCGGCCGTACCCCGCTGCGCGGTCAGCAGTCGCTTATCACCCCTGGAGGGATCGCAACGCGAGGATCTCGTCCGCGCCGGCCTCCGGCACCTCCCGGTCGCTCATCACCCCTGGAGGGATCGCAACCGCCGCGCGTAGCCCCTCGCGGTCCGCCGGGTGTACGTCGCTCATCACCCCTGGAGGGATCGCAACTGGCCGCCTGGTCGAGCGGGTAGTAGACCGTCCGGCCGGTCGCTCATCACCCTTGAGGGATCGCAACCCGCCGGCCTGCCGGGCGGCGGTGAATCCGTCCATCCAGTCGCTCATCACCCCTGGAGGGATCGCAACCGGATCTGCTGCACCATGCTCATCGGGTACGAGCTGGTCGCTCATCACCGATGAAGGCGTCCCCACACGGTCGGCATTCCGGACGAAATCGTGGTGCTGCGGTCGGGGTCGCAAGTACGTGGTTGGGCCAGGTGGGCGTGGCGGTGGCATCGGATGCGCGTGTCTTCGTATCGATCTCAACCGTAGGCGATGAGTATGGCCTGGTTGTGCACGAATGAGGCGGCGGTCGGGTCGTTGTCGCGGTCTGCTGGGGCTGCGGGGTCGGCGCGTTCGCCGACCCCGCAGCCCAGCAGACCGGCACAGGCACGCCGCGCCTGGGCAACGAGGGGGAAGCGGCGTGCTGTTGTCCCGGCGGAGCCGAGTTACCTCCCAGATGATGGTGGCTGGGTGGTGCGGCCCGTCGATCATGAAGCAGCCTTTGCCGGAGCGTTCACCACATTGGTTGGGGAGTCTCCCTGCAGGTGTTACAGGTGTGGTCGCCCCTGTCCCATCGTGACGCTTCCAGACGCGCAGCGTTGAAAACCGATGCCCACGCCAGCGTCTGCAGACTCGCTCCCCGATAAGCTGGCGGACCGCATCGACACTCACCCCCGCCGCTCGCTTAACGCAGCTCAGCCCTGATCAACTGCGCTTGCCGTGATACTGGCCCACCGTTGTGCGAAGTGAACGACCCAGCGGCGGAGGGCGCCTTATTCGTCCACTTCCACCACGCAGCCAGTTTCTTTAAAATCAAGAAGCCGTTCGGCGGAAGCGCTGCCATGTGGTGGATGACCGAGAGTCATCGATCCGACTGACCTCAAGTGACCAGCGGCGATGTTAGCATTCTCCGCCGGCAGTATCGCCTCTGCGGTGATTGACGACTTATCCGCATCGGTTTCGACGGCGACGTTGTGGAGTTGCCCGTTTTCTTCTTGAGTGATGAGCACGTCCATGAGGCGTGCGGCTTCCTGACGCAACACTTCTGCGGGCACCTTGTCTTCGCCCCTGCCTCGGGTGGCGACGTGCCAGGTGATGCGGACCCGCATTGTGATGCCTCGATCCTCTCATCGCGCTGCCAGCACTTGAGCCTCTCAGCCCACGAGAGCAGCTCCTGCGCATAGCGCTCAGGGCAGAAAGGCCGGTAGTGAGCTTGGCGGGTGTGCTTCTTACACGGACAGGTGACGTACCAGTACTTCGACGCCTCATCGAAAGTGAAACCTTTTAGGTGCAACCTCATGAGGGCGTCCTGCACGACGGGTGGGTGCGGGGACGAGAAGGGGTGAGGAGAGGACACAGCGAACTCCTGTTCGAGGGATGCATTTACCTCCACATCTCAACGAGGCGAACGATCGCAGGATTCGCGTTACGCAGAACACAGTTTTGGCTGCGTGTTGCTACCAATTCCATTCAGATGATCATGCTACCGGAGACGCACTCATGGTCCTCAACCACCCCCGGGTCGCGACGGACAGCCTGTGCGATTCCCACAGGTCAGCAAGTCGACACTACGTGTTTCCCACGCACCTCCACCCAGGCCACCTAGCCAGCGGTGCACGCTGCCAGGAGCGACTCACTGACATCGACATCGACATCGACATCGACATCGACATCGAACATACGTCGGAAGGGCGTGGATGAACCCCCGCCCCTCGGGTCCGACCTCGCATTACAACGCTGTTCACGGTGCGTCACTGCCGGTGGGGACTATTGGGATAGCGGGTAGCAAAGGTTCCTGCTTCGATCAGTGCTTCCGAGTCCAGTTCGACCATGTTTGGAAGGTGTTCGGACAGCCGGGTTTCCTGTCTCCATCAAACCCGATACAGAACAGGCAATCACCTCGTAGCTGCGTAGAGCTGGCGGGCTGGTGGTGCGCTCGTCACGGCGTTCCCTGGGTGGGGTGGATGCGCAGGGTGCAGCTGATGCGGCGGTGGTCGGAGGGCCAGGTCGTGGGGTTGTTGTCGGGTGGGATGTGGACCTGGTAGGTGCCGGGTACGACGGTGGCGGTGTTGAGGAGGGCGTGGTTGGCGAGGAGGTAGTCGATGTGTAGGCCGTGGGGGCCGTTGACGGTGGGTGGGAGCGGGGTGGGTGCGTGGGGGTCGAGTTCGGCGAGGTGGTGGTAGCCGGCGCTGTTGACGCGCCGGCTGGTGGTGGTGTCCCAGGTGCCGATGAGTCGGTCGATGGCGCGGGTGTCGGCCTGCCAGGCCCCATTGTGGTGGCGGCCTTTGTAGTCGCGGATGCTGGCGTTGACGGTGGTCCAGTCGCATGTGGGTAGGTGGGGGCCGGAGCTGGTGGAGTTGAGGTCTCCGGCGATCAGGGTCGGGGTGGGGCTGGTGCCGGAGGTGGCGAGGAGGCGGGCGCGGGCCAGGCGTTGCTCTCCGTCGGCGTAGGGCCAGTGCTCGACGTAGACGTGGAAGCGGTAGGTGGGGTCGGCGCGGAGGCTGAACCGGGCAAGGTTGCGTTTGTCGGGGAATTCGGGTTCTTCGGCGGCGTCGAGGCGGAGGACGCGCGGGTCGTAGATGACGGCGGTGGCGAGTGCGCCGGTGTGGAGTTCGCCGACGTAGGGGCGGCCGGTGACGTCGGTGAGGTGTGCCATGGCGGTGTGTAGTGGTCGTCTGCCCCGGGCGTTCCAGAATTTCGCTTCGCAGAGCATCAGCAGGTCGGGGTGGGGTCCGTCGAGGAAGGCCTGGGCCAGGGGTGCGAAGTTGTAGGTGCCGTCGGGTTGGAGTCCGCCGGCTTCGAAGTTGAACAGGGACAGGTGCAGGTCCACGGTCATTGGGTGCTCCTGGGTGCGGTGTCTTGGGTGGTGGCCGGTGGTGCCGGCGGCATCATCGGCTGTTCCTCCAGGTCGTGGAGTGCGTCCAGGGGAAGCCGAGGGCGTCGAGGGCGTCGATGCGGTCGCGGGGGACGAGGTCGTGTTTGCGTTTCTTGCGCAGGTTGTGGGCGATGATTCCGAGGTTGATGTCGCCTTCGCGGTGGTGGCGGGATACCCGCAGGTGTCCCTCGCGGGTGTGGAAGGCGGTGAACGCGGCGAGGTGTCGTTGCCAGCGGGCGTCGAAGACCCGCCAGGTGATGCCGCACTGTTCCAGGGCGAGGACCTGGTCGGGGGTCAGCTCGCCGCGCCGGTAGCGGCCTCGGCAGTTGTGGATGAAGCTGCCGAGGTCGATGTCGTCTTCTCGGTGGTAGCGGGGCACGTCCAGGTGGCCTTCGCGGTGTTGGAAGGCGCGGGCGGCGGCGATGCCCGCGGTCCAGCTTTCGGTGGGGTGGGTGGGTGCTCTGCCGGTGGTGGCGTGGTCGAGGATGCGGATGGTGATGTCCCGCAGGAGGGTGTCGGTGAGGTACCCGTCGGGCATGCGTAGGAGGACCCGTTCGGGGAGTTGTGGTTGTCGGCTGCCGGTGGTGGTGCGGGCGTGGCGGCGGCGGGTGTCGAGGTCGGCGGCGAGGGTGTCGTCGTGGGCGCGCATCGCCCACAGCACCTGTAGGGCGGCCATCCATTCGTCGTCGGCGTGCGGTAGCCGGGTGGGGTCGTCGGGCAGCAGCAGGGGAACGAGGATGGTGGCGATGCCGGTGCCGTGGGGGTTGCGGCGTAGGGCTCGTCCGACGGTTTGGACGACCTGGACGGTGGAGCGCATGGGTCGGGTGAGGACGACGGCGTCGACGGCGGGGACGTCGATGCCTTCGGTGAGGGCGCGGGCGGAGGAGATGACGGTCCATCCGTCGTCGGGGGGTTCGGCGAGGCGGTCGAGGTGGATCTGTCGTTGCCGCAGGTTCTGTCGGCCGTCGACGTGGCCGGTGGTGAGCCGGCCTTTGGGCTGTTGTGTGGCGGGGAGGCGGGAGGCGGTCCGTGCGAGTGTGGAGGCGAACTCTCTGCTGTCGGCCACGCGGGGGGTGAAGGCGAGTACCCGGCGTAGTCCGAACTCGGCGGCGGCGCGCAGCAGGGCGGTTTGTACGACGGCGGTGCGGAGTGGGGCGTCACCGATGGCGGTGACCCGATCGTCGTCGGTGCTCTGGAGGACCTGTAGGGCGTCGTGGGTTTGGACGCCGACGACGACGATGCGGAAGTCGTCGAGCCAGCCGTCGGTGATGGCCTGGCCGAACGGGTATCGGTGCCACACGGGTCCGAACACGCTCGGGTCGTCCATCGACAGCACCTCGTGTGACTGTCCCTTGCTGCGGTGGGCGGTGATGATGCGGGGTGTCGCGGTCATGTTCACCCGTGCCCTCGCGGGGAGGCGGGTGTCGTCGTGGACGCGGGCGAACGTTTTGCCCACGAGACCGGCGGTGCGGTGTGCTTCGTCGATGATCAGTAGGTCGGCGGTCATACCGGCGGCCAGGAGGGCGGCGCCGACGCGGTCGGCGGAGTTGTTGGTCACCGCGAGCAGCCGCATCCGCCTGTGCGGGGCGTGGTGTAGCCATGCGGTGATCTCGTCGGTGTCGGCCAGCACCGGGCAGTTCATCGTGTCGGTGTGGCCGGCGACGTCGGCGACGGAGTCGTCGCTGCACACCGCCGCCGTGTGGACGCCGAGGGGACGCCACACCCGCAGGGTCTGACCGACCAGCGCCAGCGACGGGCACACGATCACCACCAGACCCTGCGGGCAGCACCGCACTGCCGCGTGTGCGGCGATCAGTGTCTTTCCGGTTCCGCAGGCGGCGATGACCTGTCCCCTGCCGTCGCGGGCGGCACCCTCGACGATCGCTTCGACCGCCTCCTGTTGATATCCGCGCAGCGGAGGCAACGCGTCCGTAGGCAGGGATCGCCGGTCGGTGGCGTCGGGTCGGTGTCCGGCCGCGTTGCCGCATGCGGCCGTGTGCGGGGCGGTCATGCCCGCACCGGGGCGGGAAGGTTCACTGCTGCTCCTGGGCTGATGTTGTCGGGGTGGGTGGTGTGGTGGTGCCGCAGCCGGTCGAGGTGTGCGGTCATGCGGGCGGTGGCGGGGTGCCCGGGGTGGGCGCGGTGGTGGCGGTCGATGGTGTCGGTGAGGAGGGTGTGGGCGGCGTGGTGGTGGCCGAGGTCGTGTAGGACGAGGGCGGTGGTGGCGCGGACGGCGAGGGTGGCGTGCGCGTCAGGTCCTGCGGTGACGGACAGGTGGTCGGCGAGTTCCCGTAGGAGGTGGTAGGCGCTTTGGTGGTGGCCTGCCTGGCGGTGCGCGGCGGCGAGGGTGTGCGCTGCGGTCAGGGTGAGCGGGTCGGTGGGGCCGTGGAGGTGGGTGAGGCTGCGGTGGGCGTAGTCGGCCCAGCGGATCGCCGCCCGGCCGTGCAGGAGGGGGGCGAGCAGGTGCGCGGCGTCGGCGTGAACAGCCTCGGTGGCGGTGGTGGTGGGGTCGATGCCGGCGAGGATGTTCCGCAGGACGGTGCGGGCACGCTGCGGATCGGTGGTGGTGAGCTTGCGGGCGAGGTCGAGGTGTCCGGGCGGGACCGGTTGGGGTGGGCGGGTGGTGGGCCAGGTGATGCGCAGGTCGCTGGAGTGGCTGCCGGCGGTGATCCGGGTGATCAACCGATGGGCGTGGCCGGCGGCGATACTCGCCGCCTTGGGGTGGGTGAGCGCGGGTACGAGATGCGCGGCGTGGCGCAGGACCACCAGGCCGACGGCGGTGGCGACGGCTGTCGCGTTGAGTACGGGTCGGCGGCAGGGTGGTGGGCAGTCGTAGACGAGACCGGCCCAGGTGAAGACCGCCGTCATGGGGTGTCGGCAGAAGCGGCAGTGCAGCAGCCCGTCGGGCAGCAGGACCGGGTCGACGCCGGTGTGCGTACTCGGTGCGGTGAGCGGTGCTGAAGCAGCGTGGGTGCGGGCGTTGGTGACCCAGGTTTGCAGGAGGCGGCGGTCGAGGTTGAGTTCCCGGGCGACGGCGCTGATCGGGCCGCGTCGTCCGGCGGCGCGGGCGGCTTCGACCTGGTGTATGGCGTTGGTGATGACGTCGGAGGTGTAGGTGCGGCGCGTGGCCATCAGGAAGGTCGGTCCCTCGGCAAGACAAACGGGCAGGGAAGCAAACAGGGCGTTTGGCGGGCCTCATCAGGCCGGGCCGGTGGTCAGGGCGTGGGCGCGGTGGCGGGCGTGGTGATGTGGGGCACGAGTGCGGCGGCGGCGTCGATGGCGTCCTGCTGGTGAGGGCGCAGAGGTTCGGCCGTGTAGCCGGCGACGACCGTGGCGAAGGGATCGGCGACCCGGGTGGTGGTGCCGGTGAGTTCTTCGAGGACGGCGAGGACGCAGTAGGGGGTGTAGAAGGGGCTGTAGCCGCCTTCGTGGACGGCGATGAGTCGGCCGTGGCAGAGCCGGTCGGCGGCGTCGACGAGCAGGCGGGTCATGTGGCGGTAGGTGCTGGTGGTGAGCATCTGCCGGGCCATGGGGTCGAAGACGTTGGCGTCGACGCCGTTGGCGAGCAGGATGAGGTCGGGGCGGAAGCGGTCGAGGGCGGGGATGACGACCTGCCGCATGGCGTGGAGGTAGGCGGCGTGGCCGCTGCCGGCCGGTAGGGGCACGTTGAGGGCGTGTCCGGTGCCGTCGGCGATGCCGTTTTCGTGGGTCCATCCGGAGTCGGGTGGGAAGCAGTTGGCCTGGTGTAGGGAGATGGTCAGGACGGTGGGGTCGGGGTAGAAGATGGTTTGGGTGCCGTTGCCGTGGTGGGCGTCCCAGTCGACGATCGCGATGCGGGTCATGCCGTGGAGGGTTTGGGCGTGGCGGGCGGCGATGGCGATGTTGTTGAACAGGCAGAAACCCATGCCGGTGTCGGCGGTGGCGTGGTGTCCGGGTGGGCGGGTCAGGGCGTACCCGGTGGTGATGTCGCCGTCGGCGACGGCGGTGACGAGGGCGAGCAGGCCGCCGGCGGCGAGGCGGGCGATGTCGTAGCTGCCGTGCCCGACCGGGGAAAACCCGTCCCCGGCGTCCCCTCCCCCACGCAGGTCGCTCTGGTCGCGGATGTGTTGCACGTGTGCGGGGGTGTGCACGCGGAGCAGTTCGGTCATGGTGGCTCGCCGGGGCTCGATGACCAGCAGCTCGGCCATGAGTCCGCAGGCGTGGATCAGTTCGTGGGTGCGGCGTTTCGCCTCGGGGTTCTCGATGTGCACGGCGGGTTGCACCCCTGCGGTGGGGTCGGCGGGTAGCAGTCCGGCGCTGGTGCCGGTGTCGTGCCACAGGTATTCGGGGTGGAAGACGTAGCCGGTGGTCACAGTGGTCGCCTCCGCAAGGATCAGCAGACAGGTTCGGACAGCGGGTGAGCAGGTACGCCGAGGCTGGGGGGAGCCAGGGCTCAGGGAGCCGGGGCTGGGGGAGCAAGCAGCGGTCAGGGAGTGCCGATACCGGCGGCGGGTGAAGATGCTCGCCGGGGATGGGGGATCGGCCTCGGCGGGTGTGGGTGACCCGGGTCGGGGCTGCTGGCCGGCGCGGTGGTGTCGGTGAGGTCGGTGACGAAGGCGTCGATCTGGCCCTGGGTGACGCCGGGCATGCAGATGAGGTGGCTGATGTCCGCGTCGGTGGCGAGGAGCCATTTCGTCCGTACCGTGGCGGGTGGGGTGGGTAGGACGACGGTGAAGGCGTGGGGGTGTCGCCAGGCGGGCCAGCCAGCGGCGGTGAGCCGGTCGACGGTGTAGGTGGCGAGGCGGCGGGCTTCGCTGACCCGCCATCGGTGTCCTTCCCGGCCGTGGGTGGCGATGGCGTGCCAGAGCAGGGCGGCGGCCAGTCCGCAGCGGGATCCGGTGACGGTGGAGTCGAGGGTTGCGGTGTAGGTGACCGGGGTGCCTTCGCGGCGGAGGCTGTCGCGGATGAGGACCACCCCGCACGGTGTCGGTACCCCGAGGAACTTGTGCCCGGACACGGTGATGCTGCCGATGCCGCTGTCGTCGTCCAGGCGGAGTCGCCCGTCGAGGGCGAGGGGGATGCCGGACAGGGCGGCGTCGACGTGCACGTGCCGGCCGGGCACGTCATGTTCGTCGAGGATGGTGTGGATGCGGGTGGTGTCGTCGACGGCTTCGGTCATGGTGGTGCCGGCGGTGGCCACGACGATCGCCGGCCAGCGCCGGTGTCGGCGTACCCGCACGGCGAGGTGGTCGTAGTCCATCTCCCCGTCCGCGCTGGCGTTGACCACGACGCCGCGTGCCCCGAGCATTTCGATGATTTTCGGGATGGAGTAGTGGGCGGCGGTGGAGTAGTAGATGCGGGCGGTGGGGAGGCGGCGGCGGGCGGCGTGCAGGGCGGAGAGGTTGCCTTCGGTGCCGCCGGTGGTGACGTATCCCCATCGGTCGTCGGTGGGCATGTGGAGGGTGTCGGCGAGCCAGGCGATGACGGCTTGTTCGAGGATGCGGGTGTGTGGGGTGCCGCCGGTGTCGGTGGGGTCGCCGATGTTGTTCCACAGGCGGTGGCCGAGGCGGGCCATCACCTCACGGTGGTCGAGGTCGACTGCGCCGGGGAACCCGATGCTCGTTGGTACGGCCGTGTCTGCTTCGGCGACGAGGTGGTCCAGGACCGCGGTGATGTCGACCGGGGTACGGCTGAGGTCTGCGGCTTCGGCGAGGCCGCGTAGACGAGCGGGCGTGGGGGTGTGGGTCATGCCGGTCGTCCCGGGAGAAGGTGCCCGGCGAGGGTGTGGTGTAGGCGGGTGAGTTGCGTCCAGGTGTCGCGGGTGACGGTGTCGCCTTGGTCGGTGAGGTGTTCGTGGGGGTTGTGGTGGGTGATGCGGTCGGGGTCGAGGGGTTTGGTGCTGCGGACGCCGTCGGCGCCGATCGGGGCGTGGGGGTCGCGGTCGATGTGCAGGGCGGTGCCGTCGGTGAGTAGGACGAAGCACTGGCCTTTGAGGTCGAACACGGAGCGGCGGCGGTGGTCGTCGGGCTGGCGTAGGGTTCGGGCGAGTTGCTGCCAGCGGCCCTGGTCGGAGTCGAGGGTGGTCACCCCGACACCGACGTAGACGGCGCCTTCGGGCAGGGTCATGTCGCCGCCGTTGACCATCGAGCCGTGTGGGCCGAGGGGGTGCCATGGGCGGCCCGTCGCCCCGGCGCGGGTGATGCTGTCCCCGACGACGTCGGTGAGGTCGGCCAGGAGGCGGGGTAGGTGCTGGGATTCCGGGGAGGCCAGCCACAGCCGGTAGGCGGTGTGGAGTTGGTAGCCGTGGGGTTGGGCGGGGGCTTCGGAGACGAAGAACAGCATCACCCCGTGTGGGCCGAGCGCGTCACGCTGCCCGTACCGCTGGTCGGCCTCGAACATGTGCCCGGTGTTCAACCGCTTCCCCCGGAACACCACCTGCTGCCGCAGGTCGGCCCACCACCGGGCGTCGGTCGACACCCTGCTGTCGGGCTCTTCGGGCTGTGGGGGTGGTGACGGGGTGTGCTGGGGTGGAGCCGGGTGGACGGGGACGTCCCGGCGGTGGGGTCGTTCGTCGGGCATGCGGTAGTCCGGTGGGGGCTGGATCAGGCGGGGACCCGGTGGGGGTTGGTGGTCTGCTGGTCGGCGGGGGCCGGGTGGTGGCGTCGGTCGTGGGGGTTCGGGTCGCCAGGCCGGGTCCAGCGGGTCACTGCTGCGGTGCCCCGGTGCTGCTGCTGTGTGGGCGGTGTAGGTCTTCATGGTCGGGTTGTTCCTCGGGGTTCAGATGGAGATGTGCAGGGCGTCGGGCACGGCGTGGGTCTTCGGGGTGCCGTGGCCGATGCCGGCGTAGACCTCGGGTCGGGACCGGCGCAGGTGTGCGGCCCACAGGCCGCCTGTGGTGGCGGTGGCGGTGAGGATCGCCGGGAGCAGCAGCGGATACGGCGACCCGGGTGCGGCTCCGAGGAGAGGGCCGACGTTGCCGACCATCGCGACCAGGACCACCGACCCGCCGAGCACCCCCAGCACGGGTGCGACCTTCCACTGCCAGATTCCGGGCCGTTGACCTCGCACGGCGGGTGGGGCGGCCAGTGCGGCGATGGAGGCGGCGAGGAGGAGGCAGAGCAGGCCGAGTGCGCCGAGGGTGGACAGCCAGGTGAACATCACCGCGACCGGGTCGACCCCGGTGACGGCGAACGCGGCGACGACGAGTGCCGCCGTGCCGGTTTGGGTGAGGGAGCCGCCGCGTGGGGCGCTGACCCGGGTCGTGCTGTCGGTGCGGGCGAGGCCGGTGGGGAGGACGCCTTCGCGGGCCATGGCGAACACGTAGCGGGCGATGACGTTGTGGAACGCCAGCATCGAGGTGACGATCGCGAACACCAGCACCACCCCGGCGACGCCCGCCCACGCGTGGCCGGCGGGTTCGAGGATCGTGAAGGGTAGGCCGGAGGCCGGGTCTGCGGCGCGGGCGGCGACAGTCTGCGGGCCGACGGCGACGCCCATCGCCCACGCCGCACCGGCATACACACCACCCAGCACGAGAACGGCGGTGATGGTCGCGCGGCCGATCGACCGGCGGTCCACGGCTTCCTCGACGAACGAGCCGGGGGCGTCGACGCCCATGAACGCGGCCACGCACAACGCCACCGCCCCACCGATCCCCCCGACCGCCAGGCCGGTGGCGTCGAATCCCTCCCACGACACGGTCCCGTCGGCGGGTGTGCCGAGGCCGGCGGCGACGAACAGGCCGACGATCAGCAGGGACACCGTGAGGACCCCGCCGAGGACCAGGGTGGACAGGGCGATCGCCCGCACTCCGAGCGCGCCGACGACGGCCCAGGCGATGCCGGCCCACACCCACCAGGTGCCGCCGAGCTGGGCGGCGAGGGTGGCTCCGAACAGGCCGTACAGGCTGGTCTGGATCGCCGTGTACGCGACCAGGGCGACCAGGCCGGCGGCGACACCCCAGCTGCGGCTGATGCTGTGGGCGAGGATGCCGTAGTAGGCGGCCGGGTGACCGACCTGCCGGGCCAGTGCGGTGTAGCCGACCATCAGCACCGCCACCACTGCGGTGACCAGGAGGAAGGTGAGGGGTAGTGCGGTCACCCGGGTCGTGGCGTAGGTGGTGACCAGGCCACCGGCGAGGACCACCATCGGTGCGGACGCGGCAGCGCCGAAGATCGACAGGCCGGTCGGGGTCATCGTCCGGCGGGCGAGCGCCACCTGCTCGTGGATGCTCATCGCTGCCCCCGCTGCGGGGCGTCCGGGCAGGACGGCTTGCGGCAGTCCCGTACCGGGTGGGTGGTGACGTCGGCGGCGTGGACCGGCACCAGGTACACCGCCGTGGGTCGTACGGGGCCGGTGCGCCAGTAGCTGCGGTCGCGGTCGAGTCGCCGCAACGCCACGTCGGCGCGCGGGGTGAACCCGAACAGGTCGTGCGTGCCGTCGGGCCATTCCCGGCGGAGCGCATACCCCCACAGGTGCACCTGCGGCTCCGTGCCGGCGTCGTCCACGCGGCCGGGGGTGGTGGGGCGGGTGCGGGTGGGGGTCAGCCAGGGCGGCAACCACCAACCCGCCGTACGCCTACGCGGCGGAACCATGACCAACGGACGGTCGACAACGGTCAACATGAGACAAGCCCTCCTTCGAGGAAACGGGTGCACGGGGGTGACTGGCGGGCCATGCGGCCTCCGCCAGCTGCTGATCGGGGTGGATGCCCTACCGGGCGTGGTCAGCGAGGACGGTCAGGGAGAACCCGGGGGTGTCGGGAGGAGCCGGCCGCGTAGCGGGGTGATGCCACGGCGTAGTCGGGCCCGTGGGGGAAGCCCGCCACACGACCGGCCGTTGCCGGGGCTGGGTCGCCACATCCGCCACAGGGCGGGGCCGTCGGGCTCCAGCAGGATCGGTGACCTCGGCTCGTATCCCAGCCCGGCCAACAGGCTCTCCCGGGGACGACCACCCGGCAGCTGCGCGTACGCGGGGAGTCCTTCGGTGTCGAGGACCTGGTGGTGGGCGGTCAGCAACGCCCGCGCGGTGTCGTCGTGGCCGGGCCGGGCGGCGAGGTGCGCCAGGTGCGCGTGGGGGACGTGCGGGACCACGGCGTCGAGGTAGGCGTGCCACAGGGCGAACCGGGACGCATGCGGGCCGAGGACCCGGTGCAGGTCGTACATCCACGCCGCCGACGGCACCGGCACCTCCGGCCGCCGGTGCCACACCGCCACCACCGACCCGTCCCCCGTCGTGTCGACCTGGCCATGCTCCAAACCCCACGACACCAACAGCCGCGCGTACCGGCCCAGCACCAACGGACGGTCGGTGGCGTCCGGCGCCAACCAGACACCCACCGGGCTGGCCGAAAACGCCTCCGCGACGAGGACTGACAACACGTCGAGATCCACACCCGACGCCTGACGCACCATCACACTCCGCGTCACGACGCCTCCCCCGCCCGATGACCGTCGGCGTTGCCGCCGGACGGTACGGGCACCGGGGCGGCATCGCTGGCGGAGCATTGCCGGGACGCCCACCACTCCGGATCGAACCCGTGCCGCTGCCGATACTCACCGACCACCCGATCGGAATGGGCGACCTGAGCCAACAGCTGATCGGCACTGGTGGACGAACACACGAGGAACTGCGCCGCCAGCGGACGCTCTCGGACCGGCTCATCGACCACCCCACTCGACACGGCCAGCACCGCCACCAGCGCCTGTAGCCGGCCTGCAGCACGCGCCCGCTGCCCCGTCGACGCCACCCCCCACGCCGCGAACACCCACGTCGCCCCCAGCAACGCAAGCCGCCTGACAACATGCACAACGACTCCTCTCCGGCCATCTTGGCCGCGTCTACATTTCCAACGGATCAGGCTGACGCCTTACCAAGGGATTCGATTGGTCACTCAGTCGGTAGGCGACGCGAGTTCGATCACCGCTCTCTGATCCGACAGGAGAGCCCTTTGTGGGTCTGGTAGCCCCTAAAAGCTGGTCATCGACAGCTTCGGTTCGCTCCTGGGCCGCGGATCCGAAACATCAGCCCCTCCCTTAGTTGAGCAGATGGCTAGCCATCTTCGCGAGACTGTTTCTCGCCACGCCGCTGCCATGCTGCGGTATCGCCATCTGCGGAGACAGGACGACTAAAGGTGATGACTGTCGGTGTCGGTAAGTACCCTTACGCAGGTCTGACAATTGGACGACAACCGCGCCCACCCCTAAACGGAAGCGTCGGAAGCGGGCCCGCGCAGGAGGCTGCCGTCCGTGTCGGCAGGCCATCGAAGGTGGACGTCACTGATTTTGCATTCGGAATAGTCAAGCCATCAACGCCTGGGGTGCAGGAGACCCTGCGGGGGAATTATCACCGATCGGCGAAGAGATCTCACATTTGACCGATGGGCTGATCCGTCCGAGCGGAGGGATGTAGCCCACGAAGGCCAAGGTAGTTCGATGGCAGGCGGAAGCACTGCGCAGCAGCGCACAAGCGACCGTTCGTCGCCCACAGTGCCGTCGCCCACCGTCGTGACGTTGCTGAGTGGGCGGTGGTCAACTGACGACGAAAGGCAAGCGCAAAGCGGGGTTCGTGCCTGGCGCATACCCGCAACCCGTCCCACGCCCCTGAGACGGCGCGGTGGGAACGCCCTCGTCGGATTTAAGGCCTCGGCTGATCGAAGCTGCGGCCTGCTGGAGGACTAAATGCTGTTAAGAGGTGCGGCAGCTACCGTCGTCCATCGGTAGGTGTGGTTGTCGCGGCGCAGGGCGATCAGCGACACCTGGTTGAGCGTAGCCCTGGCCGGCGGTCGGTTGCGGAGGTTGGCCAGTTGGGAACGGATCGGTTCAGTCGGTGCCGGTGAACCGCTGTAGGCGATGGTGACGTGGGGCCGGAATCCGTCTGAGGATTCCGGAACAGCAGGCCAGATCGCACCTATGGCGGCGCGGAGGGTGGCACGGAGACGGTCTACGCGGTCCCACGGCTGAACGAGCAGGCCGACTCCTTCGGCGTCCGGGTCGACGGGGCCTAGCGTCAGCTCCAGTGGCGGCAGAAGGGCACATCGTCGGCGCGCTTCGGCGACGATCGCACGGACATCGACGTCGGCAATCTCGTCGGTGAAGCCGAGGCCTTGCATGGTCAGGTGTAAGCCATCGAGTGGGACGAGGTCCAGCCCGGGTATGGCCAGATGCTGGTGAAGGTCGTTGACGAGACGGTGGAGTTCAGGTTGCTGCTCGAACGTCAGGTGCCAGGTGTAGAACTGGCGGTCGGCTCGCCAGCCAGGGCGCCAGTACCAGTGGTTGGTGAGCTCGGGTAGGTCCTGGTAGGCGGTCCAGCGTTGGTCCAAGCTGGCAAGTTCCTGACTGCTCATGGCAGCGATGGTAAATCGGACGGCGCTGCAGCACCTATCTGCGAACGGTCGGCGAGTAGCTCCGCAACGTATCGCAACTGCGGGCGGTGGGTGTACGACTGGGAAGCAGTGAGGAACTGCCGGGCGCGTTGGTGGACCGATTCGAAACGCTGCTCCGCCGTGAGGGTTAGTGCTTCCACCGCCAAGCCGGCCGCCTGGTCGGGGTCGGGGTTCGGGCGCTGTAGGTGCGCGGTGGCCAGGTCGAGGCGGCTCAGTGCCTGTGGTCCGGCAAGGCCTGCGGCGTCGAATGCGGTGATGGCAGTCGTGAGGTGGTTGATGACGCCTGCGGTACGACCAAGGGCTAGGTAGGCGGTTGCCGCGTTGGCCGCCGTCCTGGCATGGCAGTACGGGCCGAGAGTAAGGCTCTCGCTGACCGGCGGGCTGCTTGGGTAGTCGGACAGCATCGTGAACGCGTCATCGACGGCCCGATCGACACCGCGTTGGTCTCCGAGTCGGGCGAGGGCACGGGCTTGTCCGTTGATCACGAGGCGGATTCGATGAGGGCTGGTGCCAGCGCGGCGAAGGCCGTCCTGGGCATAGGCCAGCGCGTCGTGATAGTTGCCGACGTAGTAGGCGATCAGGCTCTGGGTCGCCCGTGCCCATGCTTGAACGTCAGACTGCTGCGCGGCGTCGGCAAGGTCGAATGCCTCAGCGGCGTAGGCCTGCGCGACCTTGAACGCGCCGAGATCCAGGGTGAGTGCACCAAGTAGACCGGAAAGGTATGCGGCAGCGGTGTATAGCCGTGCACGCTGTGGCGGATGTTGACCTCCCGCCATGAGCTGATCCACATAGAAACGTAGCGGCTTAATTCGCGCCAGGAGGACCGCAGGGGTGAGTCGCTCGTTATCGGCGATCGCGTGACGCACTTCTTCCTCGATGTACGCCAAGCGGACGTCGTCAGTGGAAGATCTCAACGCCAACCGACGGGCCTCTATGCCCTCTTCTCCCTCCCACAGGACAGTCCCAGCAGCCACAGCAGAGGAGCTAGCTCCAGCCTCCGCGTCTGGCCTCGGCAGCGACGTTGCACGCATCCCTTGGATAGCCGACAAGCGGTGATGCTGACGAATCAGTACGGTGACTTGATCGTACTCTGCGGCGAGTACGCCCCCGGTTTGCAGAGCCTCGTCGCAGCGCGTCCAGAACGTACGGTCGGGGCGTTGGTGGCCAGTCTCAGTGTTGGCTACGGAACTGCGCCCGTACCGCACGAGCCGGGCAAAGTCGTGCTGAGTGTGACCGGCAGCCTTGCGCATCTGGGCGAGCCGATGACCAAGTGCGCGTTGAGCAGCCCTGATCTCATCGTTGACAACCATCGCTGTCAACCCCCGATCGTTTTGCAAGCGGCAATGTGTGCAGAGACGGTACTTGCAGGCTACGCGAATAACCTTACTCTGAGTGATGTCTTCGACGTATGACTTACGGATCGCTCGATACCATCGCGTCATTGTCCAGCATGGGGCGACTCGATGGTCGGTTTCTCTGTCAGAACTTTGTCAAACTGTCGTCGGCACCTGCCGACAACGCTAGGACTGGCGGGGGCGGCGTGAGCGGTCGGCGACAGATCCCCGAACGTCTCGATGAACGAGCCGCTGATGGTCTCGTCGGGAGCTGACCACCTCCTGCTGATCAAGGCGAGATGCATGTCAGCGAGGGGAGGCTCTCGCTGTGCGGTCGCCTTGATCACCCCCGAACGCACGGGAGTAGATCGCCTGCTGTGGCAAGCGATGGTGAGTCGGCGTGTGGCTTTTCAGTGCTGGTCAAGGCGTCCACCAGACGGCCGGTGGTGGCATCCACGGTCACGGGGTGGTCGACGAGGTCGACGAGGTGTTGGCAGCCGCCGATGCGGCGGATGCGGGCAAGCGATACCGGGGAGGTCGGGGTAGGTGGCGGTCAGGGTCTCTTGACCGGAGAAGGCCAGCGGATGCGAATCTTCAGCTGCGTGACTTGCGGCTCCGGGAATCCCTGTAGAGGTAACCTCATTTATGGGTTTCGTCTAAAATTGTCGGAGTTGAACTCCGACAATCAATGAGCTTGCGCGCCAGGTGTGTTCATCAATAGCTTTGACAAGGCGCGGGGTGTCGTTCGATTAAGGGCCTGGATGACTCGCGCGCCCATCCCCTGAGATCAAGGTGAACGGCAATCGATCGAACGGATATTGCCACACACCTTATTAAGAAAGAAGAGGCGATGGTCAGACGACCCGCAAGACTGCTACTCGCCACCATGCTGGTGACTTTGGGCGGCCCCACCGTAAGCGCCGTTCCCGCAGTGGCGGACTCCCGACCGAGCACGACGACGAAGGCGTACACCGAAGCCGCGACCGCATCGGGGGCGAGCCAGTGCTCCAGTCCGGTGAGCGTTCGGAAGGGTGCATGGGTCTGCCCAGACACGTCGAAGATCCGGGCCAACGGCGGAACGTGCTCCGTGCTCGGGTGCTGGTACTACGTCGCGAACTACTGGGCCGAGTTCAGCGGCGATGGCATCTACGGCTACAACGGCACCACGTTGGGAAGTACCGAGTTCTTCATCGAGGTGAAGTTCAGCGGAGGCTCGTCCACGTCGAAGCCCTTCCAGTTCGAGTCGACGCGTGGCACCAAGCAGGTCCGGGCATCCGGTGAGCGGCTGTACTTCAGCACCGCCCACCCCGAGGGCTACCCCGTCAGCGGAGGCTCGACCTATCAAATGTGGAGCGGTGGCCCATATGGGGCCGGCGCACTGGTGAACGGCTTCGGCTCCGGTGGCTACACCGCCTATGAGGGCAGCGTCGCCCACGCCGGGGTCGCCCACCAATTCGACTGGACGGACCCGTCCAGCTCGTACCCGGGCCGCTGGTACACCTTCATCAAAAGCCCGAAGTTCCACCGCAACTCCGCCGGAGCATACAACCTGGACGACCCGCCGCAACTGGGCAGCGCCTGGTACGGCTCCGGCTGGAGCCCTTCCTGATACATCCGAGGCGAGATCGATCTGAAAAGCCTTTCACGGGGTCGAGCGCCGCGTGATCCGAGAGTGATCACGCGGCGCTCGATCCGCTTCCCGGCCCGAGCCCACACGAGTCGGGTAGCATCCACTCATGGAGGACTCCCGCCGCCGAACGAACGCCTTCTACCTACCTGAGGAGATGCGCGACAGCAAAATTGCGCCTCAACAGGTCATGTCTGCCCCTCGCCCAGGGTTCGGCACTGTCTATATTCACAAGGGTCGTGACCTACATCGGCGGATTGTGTGGGTCGCGAAATGGGTAGACGAAATGCCTGACGGCCAATCGGCGGGTGTCGAGGAATTCGAAGGCACTCGGGACGAGGTTCTGAGGTGGGCAAGGTCGCGTCCGGCAGCGCTCCTCGTTGTGCCGGTAGAAAGGGAACCTTACTGGGTTCCGGCACCCGAGAACGATGACGAGATCGATCTCTGATTTCGGTCTGACTGCGTACGGGGGTTGGTGTAGGTCCGGCGCGGGACGTCCTTCCCTGCTGCGCGTAGGGCATTGACCTCGGCATGAGGTTCTCCCTTGGGTTGGTGATACCCCGCGCCGACAACGACACCGTGGCGATCGAGGATGACGCAGCCGACAGGCGGGTCGGACTGGTGGTGCCCAGACCGAACGACGACAGCGTGATCGCGTGCCGCTTCGTAGCCAACTCAAAGTGGACCGCTATCAGGGTGCCCCCTTGAGTTTCATCGAGGGTAGGTACGGACGCGGAAGCTGCTGGTGCCCGCGCGTGGCAGTGCCACGTCGACCGAGGCCGTCGAGGACTTGCCTTCACGAGCACGGCGTCACCGACCTCCTCGCCGGACTGCCGAGCTTCCGCCACCTCGACGCCGCCACCGCATCGACCCCCGCCACGCCCGAGGGGGTGAAAGCCAGCCTCGCAGGTGAAATCATGGTGCCGAGCGAGGCAGAGATCCTGCTTCGCTACCTGCTCGGCCGACGTCCCGGTGCCGACGCGAACGCCCCGCCGCAAGCGGAAACCGCCGGCCTGTACCGCCGACCCGAGGAGGTCAACTTCTCAGAGTTGGCGCAGGTCATCACCATGTGGATGCAACGAGTGCCCCACCCCCAGACCCGACGCGACATGCTGACCAAACTGACCGCCGCACTGGCCGTCGCCGCGACAGCACCCCTGACCGAGTTGACGGGCTTCACCGACAGCGCCACCGCCGCACCCACGCTCACCGACCCCGCACGGTTCGAGCCGGCCACCCTCGCGCACTGCGAAGCCATGATGCCCAACCTGCGTAAACAGGGCGACGTCCTCGGCGCTGCCGCCACCCTCCCCACCGCCCTGGCCTACCGCAGCATCGCCGAACACCAAGCCATAGCCGCACCGAACGGCCCACACCGCGACCGCGCCATCGCCACCTACGCCGAACTCACCCAACTCGCCGGCTGGCTCTGCTTCAACATGGGCGACTACCACTCCGCCCAACGCCTCTACGACGACGCACGCACCGCCGCCCACGACGCACGCGCCGTCGAACTCGTCACCTACATCCTCTGCACCATGAGCCACCTCGCCACCTGGCAAGGCAAACCCCGCATCGGCATCGACCACGCCGCCGCAGCCTCCGCCTGGGCCGACCAAAGCGGCAGCCCCTACGCCCGCGCCTACGCCGCCGACGTAGCCGTCCGCGCCCTCACCGCCGACAACCAAAACCACCAATCCAAACAAGCCCTCGACCGCGAGTACGCCGCCCTACAGGAAGCACTGGCCGACCAGAACCCCAGCCAGTCCTGGTGGTACTTCTACGACGAATCGTTCTACTGGAGCACGAGCACTCAGAACGCGTTGAAGTTCGACGGAGTCGATCGAATCATGGCAGCCTCAGAGAAGGCGTTGAGGCTCAGCGACAACGGCAACATTCACGAGCGGTCGTTCCGCCTTCTCTACCGCGCAGATGCTTTCGCACGTCAGCAGAACATCGGCCTGGCCTGCCAAACCACCATCGAAGTCGTAGAACTGACGTCGGTGAACTCGACTCGCCGCATCGAGCAGCGTTTGCAGGAGATGCGTCGAGGGCTCGATCCGTGGAAGCGCACTCGCGCTGTCAAGCAGCTCGACCAAGCAATCGCCGCCCACCGGTCGTCAACGCCCGTCAGGTAACGGGAGCGGACGCACGAACATCTCGTACTCCCGGTAGTACGCCCCCGGCCTGCCCGGAATGCTCCCTACCCGCTGCCAACCCCACCCCTCGTACAGAACATGAGTCGCGGTGGCAACCGGGTTGGCCGTCAACGTCGCACGCTCCTCACGCCGTCCCCTCAGGAACGAATCGTGCAGACCGCGCCCGATCCCCCGGCCCTGCCATGCCTTGCGTACCTCGATCTCGGCCAGGACCACCGTGCGCTCGCCACCACGCTCGTCGGTGAACCCCTCCTCCGGAGCCGGCTGAAGCCCCGCGAACCAGTCCCGATCCTGCCGCAGGCTGTACCCGAAGACGAACCCCACCAACTCACCCCCCGCCCGCGCGGTGACCAGCTCATAGTTCCGCGCACCCAACGCCGCCAAGGCCCGCCCCCGAAACGCGTCAACCTTGACCGTCGCATCCTCGCCAGGAACCTGCCCGTAGGCGTCCGCGTAGACCTCACACAGCTCATCCATCAACCCGCCAGCAGCCTCCGCACCAAGGCGGGCATACGTCACATCGCTCACACCCACCACCCTACGGACGCCGCCACAAACCATCCTTCCCCGTGCCACGGGGAACTACGCTGAGCAAGCACCGATGACTCTCGCTGGTCTTTAGCGCCGTGCCGGGCTATTCAGGACCTTCCTGAGGGCAACCGTCACCCTGGTCCGTGCCGCCGCCGTAGCCTCGTCGAGCTGCCGGCGCAGTTCTGCGGCCTCGTCGACCCGGCCCAGTCCGTCGAGGACATTGGCGAGAGTCTGGTAGGCGGCGAAAAGCCGCTCGGCGAACACGGCCGGCAGTTGTTCGGTCAGACGCTCGTAGATGTTGACCGCCTCAGTGACCGCTTCCAGGGCCTCGGTGAAGTTGGCCTGCATGGTCACACACAACCGCCCGTACGCCAACGACGACGACGCGAGGTCGGGTAGGTAGGCGGCGGGGTTAGCCTCGGCCAATCGCCGGCAGATAACGGTAGCTTCCTCGTTGAGGGCCAGCGCCTCCTCCCACCGCCCCAACTCGGACAGCCGGATACTGAGGTTGTTCACCGACATCGTGAGGTCGGGTAGGTAAGCAGTAGGGTTAGCCTCGGCCAACCTCCGGCGGATCATGACGGCTTCCTTGCTTAGGGCCAGCGCCTTCTCCCGCCGACCCAACCCCGACAGGCAGACGCCCAGGTTGTTCAACGACATCGCGAGGGCGGGCAGGTAAGCAGCCGGGTTAACCTCAACCAACCGCCGGTAGATACCGGTGCCCTCCTCGCTCGGGGCCAGCGCCTCCTCCCGCCGACCCAACCCCAACAGTATGGTCCCGAGGTTGTTCAACGACATCGCGAGGGCGGGCAGGTAGGCAGCGGGGTTAGCCTCCACCAACCGCCGGAAGATGCCGACGGCTTCCCCACTGAGGGCCAGCGCCTCCCCCCGCCAACCCACCTCGGACAGCCGGAGGCCGAGGTTATTCACCGACCTCGCAAGTTCGGGCAGGTAAGCAGCGGGGTTAGCCTCCACCAACCGCCGGTAGATACCGACGGCTTCCGCGCTCGGGGCCAGCGCCTCCCCCCGCCGACCCAACTCGGACAGCCGAACGCCCAGATTGTTCAACGACATCGCAAGGTCAGGCAGGTAAGCAGCCGGGTTAACCTCCACCAACCGCCGGTAGATGGCGGTAGCTTCCTCACTCGGAGGTAGGGCCTCCCCCCGCCGACCCACCTCGGATAGCTGGACGCCGAGGTTGTTCAACGACGCCGCAAGGTAGGGCAGGTAAGCAGCCGGGTTAGCCTCCACCAACCGCCGGTAGATACCGACGGCTTCCACGCTCGGGGCCAGCGCCTCCCCCCGCCGACCCAACCCCGACAGCATGTCACCGAGATTGATCAACGACATCGCGAGGTCGGGCAGGTAGGCAGCGGGATTGGCCTCCATCAAGCGCCAGCGGATCGTGAGGGCTTCCTCGGTGAAAGGTAGGGCTTCCTCCCGCCGCCCCAACCCCGACAGGCAGAAGCCCAGGTCGTGCAACGACATCGCGAGGGCGGGCAGGTAAGCAGCGGGATTGGCCTCCACCAACCGCCGGCGAATCATGAGGGCTTCCTCGGTGAAAAGTAGGGCTTCCTCCCACCGACGCAACTCGGACAGCACCGTGCCGAGGTTGTTCAACGACATCGCGAGGTCGGGGAGGTAAGCAGCCGGGTCAACCTCAACCAACCGCCGGTAGATGGCGGCGGCCTCCTCGCTCGGGGCCAGCGCCTCCTCCCGCCGACCCAACCCTGACAGCCAGAGGCCCAGGTTGTTTAACGACATCGCGAGGGCGGGCAGGTAAGCAGCCGGATTGGCCCCGGCCAACCGCCGGTAGATGGCGGCGGCCTCCTCACTCGGGGCCAGCGCCTCCTCCCGCCGACCCAACCCCCACAGCCAGAGGCCCAGGTCGTTCAACGACGACGCGAGGGCGGGCAGGTAAGCAGCCGGATTCGCCCCGGCCAACCGCCGGTAGATACCGGCCGATTCCTCAGCGAGAGGTAGGGCTTGGTCGCGGAGGCCGGCGTTCGCCAATCGCCGAGCATGGATGGTGTGCAGGCGGGCATGCTCGGCGGGATCGGTGGTGGCGGCCAGCCGGTGCGGGGTGAGGGCGGTGGTAACGGCGGCGGCGGCGATGTCGAGGTCGACGTGCCGGTGGGTGGGCAGGACGGCGTCGATGGCGTCGAGGACATCGGGATCGATGCCCGGGATGGTGGCCAGGCGGGTGATGGTGGTGCCGCCGGCGGCCAGAGCCAGGTGCGGATGCCTACGCAGGACGGGGTACAGGATGTCGGTGGCCACGTGGTCCCAGCGGCGGGCGGTCTCAACGAGCACCGTGACGGCGTGCGCCGCCCATGGCGGCGGATCGGTGTCAACGCGCAGCAGGTGCTCAACGGCGGTAACGGCCCAGTCGTCGCTGTCCCACCCATCCTCGTCGTCAGTGTGCTGGTGCCCGGGTGTGGACAGGGCGATCAGGTCTTCACCGAGCCGGTCGGGATGCAATGCCTGGAATACCGTGTGGTGGTCCTCGGGTGGGTAGCAGAACCGGTGGTCGTCGATGATCGTCGTGGCGGCGGGTGCGGTGAGCCCGACCCGGTGCAGCAGGTCGGTGGCGGTGGCGCGGGACACGGCGGCGGTCAGCGTGGCCAGATACACCGTACGACCCATCACCTCGGGCGGGGTCTGACGCGGCTCGACCGGGCGGTGGTGCAGCGCGTACCAGTGGTCACGCTCGCGTTCCAGCAGATACGACGACAGCGCGTGCGGGTCGGTCGGCGCTGTCGTGTTGCGGCGGTGGGCGTCGACAGCGACCAGGGCCGCCATGTGTACGGACAGCACCTGCCGGAACGTCTCGTCGGCCAGATTCGGCGGCGGGAGCCGGTCGGCGGCGGCGACGTCCATTGCGATGGCGAACCGGTCACGGGCCTGCCGGAACAACACCCGCCCGTCGACCTGTCCCCCCAACGGTGGTAGCAGCTGGCTGGTGGCCTCGACCTGGTGGTCGCTGCGCAGCCGGTTGCGCAACGCCGGCCACCATGCCGTTGTGGAACGGGCCAGCAGCAACACCCGCACGGTGACGCTGGTCTGCACGTTCATGCTCTTCAGGTGGGTCAGCAGGCTCTGTAGATGGGATACCGGCCACCGGTCGGCGTAGTCGACGACGACCAGCAGCGCACCACCGGCAGGCAGGTCCATCCGGTAGCCGCCGGTGTAGACCGGCTCGTGCAGCACCCGCCACACCGTCCACCCGGACTTCGCCCACACGTCGGCGACATGTCCCGCAAGCCGGGTTTTTCCCTGCCCTCCGGCGGCGTGGAGCAGCCGCACCAGCACCCCACCCGGCCGGCCCATCCACTGCGCCACCTCGGCAAGGTCGTCGTCACGCCCGACGAACGGCACCACCCGGTGCTGGGCCAACAACAGCCGACTTGGACGCTGCCGCGCCTGCTCCGTGGTCACCGTCTCCACCACCGCCGGGAACTCCTCCACCCGGTACGGCGGCCGCCCGGTGGTGATCGTGACGTCGCCACGCACCCCTGACACCATGATCACGTCACCGAACGCGACCACGCCGTCGAGCCGCTGACCACCCGCCGACCACGACCCGCCCACCGGCTCAGGCACCAACCTCGGCGACGACCACACGGGCGCAGTCACGAACTGATGTGCACGTCACTCCGACCCCGCCGAGCACCCTCACCCCGTTCCAACCCGTCACCCGCCCATCATCGACCGCGACACCCGTCACGGCACCCTCGCGCCGGGTCGCCTACCCGACACCTGCCCGAACCGGCAGTCATCAATCGACGATGCCACCGAGATCGGAGAAGACGGCTCCGATAGGGCCTGACCTCGCCGTACAGACCGACGCAGATCCAGAAGAGCGTGAAAATCAAATGATCATGGCAACCCATGCACGCCGATCATGAGCGCAGCAACGGCCGGGGGCGGTGATGCCGCCATTGCCGCATCGGTCCATGATGGCGTGATGACGCTTGGTAGTCGGCTTCGCGGCCGGGCGGTGGCAATCGCCGTCGGGGTTCTGGTCGTGGGGCTGGGTGGGTTCCTGGCGGTCCAGGGTCTCGATAAGGCCGACAAATGGGCCAGTGTGTTCGGGGTGTTCGTCGGCCTGTCAGGGGTGGCGCTGTCGGTGGCTGTGGGGGTCCGTGCTCGCCGGGAGGCCGGTGGGCAGTCGGTGACCGGTTCGACGATCGGCGGCGGGGTGACCCAGGTACGTGGGGTGGGCGGCAGTGTGCGCATCGGCCCGGCCTCCGCGCCGCCCGTGGTGTCCACGCCGCCCGGGTCCTCGCCGCCGCAGGTGTCGTCTCCTTCGCAGGGTGACGGGCAGGCGGTGACGGGGTCGTCGACGGCGGGTCCGGTACGGCAGATCGACGGGGTCGGCGGCGACGTCGAGCTTGACCGGTGACCCGCTGGTGGGGGCCGTCACCGGCCGCCGGACAGACGGTGACCGGCAGCGTGGTCTTCGGCGACACCGTGCAGATCACCGGTGTCGACGGAGACGTCACCGTCAGCCTGGACCAACCGCCCTACCAGGTCACGACCGCCGACGACGCCCCGGTGCCGTTGAGCGCGGCCCGGGCACGGGCACAGCCGAGCCGGCTGCTGTTGGCCCGGCACCAGATCGTGCCGTTCACCGGTCGTGAGCGCACCCTGGACCGGCTTGCCGAATGGGTCGGTGGGGATGAGCCGGTGGCGGTGTTGCTGGTGCACGGTGCGGGCGGTCAGGGCAAAACCCGCCTCGCGGCGCACGTCAGTACCTCATGCGCAGCGGCAGGGTGGGCGGTGTGGCAGGTGACCCACACGCCGACCCCGGTCGCCGGGTCCACGCCGGTGTCGCGGGTCGCGTTGCCCGGTGGTGCGGTGCTGGCGGTCGTGGACTACGCCGACCGGTGGCCGGCCTCCGCCCTGCTGGCTCTGCTCACCCAGTTGCGGGATCTGCACGTACGAGCGGGGGCCCGGGCTCCGCGACGACTACTCGCCTAGAACAACCTGGCCCGCCCGCCCGAAGATCTACGCGACTGCCACAATATGGCCGCTTATGGGTGGCTAATCCTTGTGTAGCCAGTGCACACCGGTAGGACGCAGCCCGGTAGCAACGTACTCGACGACCGCAGCCCGGGCTACGGCTGCCGTGATTCGCGTCAGGCCAGCGGGAATGCTCACCAGGCCGGTGTCTGGTGACTCATACACGGTGATGGGTACGTCGGGTTGAAGCTCGGCGGCGTAGCTGCCGTCAGGCAGCCATCGCACCGCCGCGCGGTCGGCATCGATGTCGATGTCGATACGGAGGGCGGGTTGGTCGTGGGTGCCGATGGTGAGGGTCTGTCCGCAGCCTCCGTGCGGCATGATCGTCTCGATCTGCGCATCGAAGCGACGTCCCGCGTCCTCGGCGTCGGTCAGTTCGAAGGTGTGGCCGTGGTAGTCGCGTAGCAGCAGCGTCAACGGGTGATCCTCTCTCCGGTGCCGGTATAGACACGGTGCCACCATGTGCCTCCGCCGTCGCGGGTGACCCAGACTCTCAGGCGGCTACCCTGCGGCAGGATGGCGGGAAGGATCTTGTCGCAGGTCCAGGGGTAGGTCTGGTCTCGGTCGTTGGTGCCGCAGACCGTGTTGTCGATGGCCAGGTCGGCTTGGACGGTACCGGTGCGGCGCATCCGCGCGGCGACTTTCGACTCGGCGTGGTCGTAGAAGGTGACCGGAGGTCCGCGTAGCGGATCGTGGTCAAGGTCGGCGGCAAGAGACCGTCCGCCTCCGCCGGAGTGGACTTCTTCGCCGTTGAACAGGCCCAGTGTGGGACGGGTGCTGCCGGCCGGACGCGGCTGCATGAGGGTAGCGGCTGTGCGCAGCTCGTCCGGTAGGACAGCCGCATCGGCCAACTCCCAGTCGGAACCGACCGGGCGCGGCGTGTCCACCGGCTGCGGCGCGGCTTGTGCGGCAGCACGGCCCAGGGAGACAGGAGCCACGTTCTGGTCGGGACCGGCGGAGGAATTACCGGGCGGCGGACTGACCTCGCCGCCGCCCACGGCCAGTTTCCCAGGTCACCTATCTGCCGCGCCTGCGCCAGCGCCGCATCGACGTCCTGCCGGGTTTCGGCACCTCGGGTACGGACGGCTTCAAGGTTTTGCCGCACCTGCTGTAATCGCGCCAGCGTCGGGCCGGGCTGCCCACCCTGCAACGCCACTGCAACCAGCCGCTGTGCATCCTCGATGGCGGAAATCGCTGCGGTCATGTTCCCGTCGACCGCGCTCAGGGCAGCGACCACCGGCGTAAGCGCGGCGACGGTTTCCTGTGGTGAGCTTTGTTTCGCCACAGTGCCTACCGATCGAGACGCCTCAGCCAGTGCTCCTGCGGCTCCTGTCAGTGGGAACCCGACCTGACCGAGCACCTTCCGCACCCGAGCCAGCCCCATCATGATGCCCGCGAACCCCGACGCCATCGCCCCGGCACCGATCCGCTCGATCCCGCGATCGACGGCCACGGCCTCCCGCTGCGACCGCTCTATGCCGGCCACCATCGCCAGCAGGCCCGCACCAATCCTGTCGATCAGCGACATCCCGCCCTCCCTCACCGGAACCCACTCGTAACCGTTGAGCCTAGACGGGTTTCAAGGGACAACAGTCAGTCTTACATCGACGAATGTTGATCAGATTTCGTGGATCACCGAAGTCCTCGACGGACTCCGTCCGCACCTCGTGCCGTCGGCAATACCGCCATGGGTGGGCGCGGCACCGATGATCGCTGGACGCGCTGGCCGACCGGGGTGCGTAGTAACCACTACGGCGTGGCCGGACTCATCGGCCGATAGGCCAACAGCAGAGTCCCCCAGCTCGTACCTCACCAGAGAGCGGACATGCCTGCAGGTGAGGAAGGGACCGTTACGCGCGGGCGATCACTCGGGGGCAGCCAGGCGGGGTGATTCGCCGCCGGTCCTGAGGAAGGCGACCGCCAGTTGGACGGCCGTTTCCGGCCGCAGTTGCAGGTGCTCGGCCGGGTATTCCGTGGGTACTCCGCCGAAGTCGAATCGGAGCCCTGCGGCCGGGGTTTCTGCGGTGGGGTCGGTGAGGTAGCCGCCGTCGTCGGAGATGTGTACCGCGAAGGCGTGGGTGGGATGACCGAGGCCGATCTGCATTCCGGGTGGCAGGTCGTCGGGGTCGTCGACGGGGTTGCTGAAGATGGTCAGCACGACGGGCTCGCCGGCCTGCTGGATCTCGCGCAGGAGCGCCTCCAGTGCGTCCGGGTCGGTCAGTTCGACCTCGTGGTTGTCGCGCTGGTCGCCCCGGTCGTAGGTCCAGGTCACCTTCATGCGATCGCCTTTCCGTTTCCGGTGTAGGTGCTCCAGTGGCAGACCTGCCCGTCATAGTCGCGTACGTACACCGCCAGCTGCGTGCCGGCTGGCAGTAGCCGGGAAAGGATCTTCTCGCAGCCGTAGGGGGTGTAGTCGCAGGGCGGATTGTTCGTTACCACCACAGCCTCCGAGAGGTGGTCGCGGCGCATCCGGGCGGCGAGCTTGGCCTCCAGATGGTCGATCGTGGTGGCGATGAGCTGGTAGGCCGGCTTGACGTCGGCGGCGGCAGCCGGATCACGGCCGACCGGCCGGCACATCGACCTCGACATCGCCGCCGCCATCACCGACACGCTCACCCACCACCGCCTCACCCACGCCACCGACCCCGCCCAACAAGCCCACCTACACGCCACCCACGCCTGGCGCCTCGCCAATGCCGGTCAACCGGAACAAGCCCTCACCCCGGCAGAAGAAGCGGGTTGCTGCACCGATAGGTGACATCTGAGATGGCTTGCCCTGACGGTGCAGCAGACCCAAGTGCGTTCAGTTACACGCGCTGCATGTCCGTTTAGGCGGGCGTGTCTGGCCCTTGAACTGCCACCCGGCTGCCTAGACTCTCGCCCGGTGGCCCAACTCGCGGACCGTGTCGGGACATGAGGGCCTGTCATAGCGCTGGGGGCTGGGGTCGATGAGTCATGCCAAGCTGGTCCGGGACAAGATTCCGGAGATCGTCCGCGAGCGGGGGGCGGAGCCGGTAACCAGGATCGCTGGCGCTGATGAATACCGTGGCTTGTTGCGGGACAAGCTGGTCGAAGAGGTCGATGAGTTCTTGGACTCGGAGGACCCCCATGAGTTGGCGGACGTTCTGGAAGTTCTGCTGGCGCTGGCGATTGATCTTGGTGTTGATCGAGACCAGCTAGAGAAATTGCGTATGGCGAAGGTGGCCGAGCGTGGGGGGTTCTCCCGTCGGATCGTGTGGTCAGGTAACACGCCCGCAGACGGTTGAGGTGAGGTGCCCGCCTGACCGTGCGAGCGGCACAGGACGGCGGACGAACCTCGCGGACCAAAACCTACACAGGCACGGGCAAGAGGATCAGGTCATGACATACCGCGTGGTGTTCGACATCTGCGAGCAGGAGCTACCTGACGCGGAGGCCGCCCGGGTGTTCCTCGACAAACAGACGCTGATGATCGGACCACACGGCACCCGGGCGCACGCGTTCTGGTTCGCACCGAGCGGGGCTGACGACGTCCTGCGCCTCGACATCGACTACGACAACGCAAGAGCCGCGCTGCGTTGGCTGCCCGATGGCGGTCACGCGGTGGAACAGCCGCCGGCCGAACCGATCGTGGTTCTGGAGTCGTCTGACTCCCCTCTGGTCACCATCCCCGCCGAGTTGGCCGTGCTGTCGGTGGAAACCGCCCACCGGGCAGTCATTGAGTACATCGCGACCGGTCAACGCCCATCGCTCGTCCGATGGGCAGACCACACGGCATCGCATAAGAAGTAGGGCTGCTCAGGTTTGGAGATGGTCGTGAAGCGGCAGCTGCCCGTTTCCGAACACCGTCACTTCACGCTCAAGTCGACGATGACTCCCTGGTCGGCGCATGCCGACTGCAACCCCGACAGGTGCGTCCCCAGCGGACCCATGAATGCCAGTCCCGCCATCCCACTGTCGTCGCCCAGCCCCTGCATCTGCCACGCCACGTCCACGATCGCCGTTCCGTGCTCACGCAGCTTCTCGTACCGTGAATCCTCGAAGATCGCCCGCGCCTTCCGGTACTCGGCCTCGGTCATCTTCTTGTCGACGGTGGTGTCACCGCCGGTGGTCTTGGGGCTGCCGTCAATCTTCTTCCCGGCGGCCATCGCCTTGCACGCGGCCACCCCTGAGTCCTCGCGGATGAACTGGTCGTACACGGCGTAACCGCCGAAGCCGAGGACGACGAACACGGCCAGGGCGACGGCCCCGGCAAGGAGGATCGGCCTGCCCGGCCTCCCACCCGAGGCGGGGGCCCAGGCGGTGGTAGTTGCGGCGTTCGGGTAGCCGTGCTGCTGCCCGTCGGGGTTGACCCACTGCTGCTGCGGGCTGCTGTCCTGCGGACTGCCGGGGTACTGCGGCATGGTCACGATGACTCCTTGGTCGGATACACGGTTGATGCTGGCCGGCCGGGTCGCTCCGATGGGGGTGACGTCGGCTTGGTGACAGCGAGTGTGGCTGGCCGAGGGATCCGTCTCCGCTGCTCGGGCCGGGCATTCATCAATTCGCACCCGGAGGCCGAGCCGAAAAGCCACGCCATTGCGCCGGTTTCCTGTGGGGTGGTGCCGCATGCGCAGAGATCGCCGTGCTTTCGGGTAGGGGCACACAGGTGGTGCGGCAAATCCTGCGGGGTGCCGCCGAAAGCGCAGTCGTCTTCTCGACAGACGCCCAACTAAAAGGACCATCCCGCCGCCTGGCTCACCGCCAGCACACTCGGCCGGTGACGAAAGCACTCACCACCAAACAAACCATCGGCATCACCCTCGCCGGACTACTCGGGCTGTGCTGCTGCGGCAGCGGCCTTGCCGGCGCATTCGGCGACAGCAATGAAACGAAGCCGGCATCGGCACCAACGGCGTCCGCAACGGTGCAGGCACGGAAGCTCGACGGGGCACTCGCCACCGTCACCCCCACCCCCGACGACACGCCCACCCCCACTCCGAGTCCCACCCCGAAGAGGACCAGCAAGCCGAAACCCGCCCTCTACTACAAGAACTGCGACGCGGTCAGGGCAGCCGACGACGCCCCGTTGTTCGAGGGCGAGCCCGGCTACCGGCCCGGGTTGGACCGCGACGGCGACGGAGAAGCATGCGAGCCGGGCGGCGGCAACGGCGACCTGGGCGGCTACGACGACACCAACGGCGACGTGTACTACGCCAACTGCACCGCGGTACGCGCGGCGGGCGCGGCCCCGATCCGGCGCGGTGACCCCGGGTACTCACGGAAACTGGACCGGGACGGCGATGGGATCGCCTGCGAGTAGCACCGTCGTCGTGCCGACTGGGAGGGAACCACCGTCACCTGACCCCGACCGACCGGCGACCGCGTCAGGTGATGGGGACGTGGGCTTGTGTGCGGCGGATGGCATCCCAGGCAAGGGCGCGGGCCCGCTGCGCCGGTGTCATTCGCCGGTTACCTCTCGGGCAGCCCGGTGGGCGGCGACGGCGGCCTGCCGGCGGGCGCTGGCTTCCGCGATGGCCTGGGCGACCCGGTCGGGCCGGCGCAGCGGATTGCGGGGCAGCCGAGGCACGGCTGCCGGGTGGACACCGCGGACACCGTCCGGCACCGGTCGGGTGGGATCGCCCCCGATCACCCGCAGGGGGGTCGGCCCGCTCGGGGTGTCGAGGGCGGAATCCGGGTCGGTGTCGCGTGGGCGCGCAACAGCAAGGTCCGTACGGACAGCGGTGACTTCTTCCTGGGTTGTCTCGCTCCTCGTGGTTCCTCCTGGTTCCTCTGTCCCCCGTTCTCCGGGGGACGTGGGGACGGTTTCCGGGGGACGTGAGGACGCATTTCGGGGGACGTCGTGCCCGGTTTCCGGGGGACGTGGCCGATCGGGCTCCCCGGTGTCGTCCCCCGCTTCCCGGGGGACGTGAGGGGTGTCGAGGTGCAGGCGGTACCGGGCGGTGTGGGTGCCGTCGCGCCGCAGGGACGCCTTCCGGTCGGTGCTGATCGCTCCTGCGGCGGCCAGGGGACCGATGGCCCGTTCGACGGCCTTGATGTCGGCCCGGGTGAGGGGTCCACTCCTGCCCCGGCCGAGGGCGAACTCGGCGAGGGCGTGGTGGCCCCGACCGAACCAGGGGCGGGCGTCGTCGTCTCTGGATACAGCGGCCATGTAGGCGAGTAGTTGCATCGAGGTGGCAGGTACCTTGCCGGCGTACAGGGCGTACGCGGTGAGGACGTTGCTGGCACCCACAGAAGCGGCTCCTGATCTGTCGTGCGGACATGACGGTGCCGAGCCGGACGGCGGGAAAGCGCCGCCCGGCTCGGTGGTCAGGGGTCATGCGCCGTTGCTGGCGCGCGGTTCATGCCTCCCGTATGAATGCCGATGCCATGCTCTGGATGCAAATTTCACATTGCATGTCGCGTGCGTCTTGGCTTACTGGGTTGGCCCGGGCCGCACGGAGGGGGTGACCCGTCCAGGCCTGATCGGATGCGGGCTGGCATCCTCGCCGGTCAGTGGTACCGGACAGTCGGACCATCTGTCCGACAGAGACGGCGCGTCGCAGTGGACGAAGTGCTCAGTGGCGTGTTATCCCGACCGCGGGCGGAGTTCGACGCGGCGGGGACGTCCGTGGTGTTCCACCACGATGACGAGACCGCCGCCGAGGCGCTCAAGGAGTGTGATCCCGGGGAACTCGTGGCCGTCGTCAGGGGAGGTCAGGCGACCACGGCGGTGACTGGCTCTACCCGGGCCGTTGGGTGCCCGACCTGGTCGGGTCGGTGTTCGTCGCCACGCAGGTGCGGTCCGCCGCGCTCCAGCCGCTGATCACTGCAACGACCGACGACGACCGGGCCGAAATGTGGGGCAGTGGCATCGGCAGGGCGCTACGGGCCGGCTCGCTGCGCCTCGACCAGCTCACCCCCGACGGCTACCGGCAGTATCCCCATCCGCTCCTGCGGCCACGGACGGCTCGCTGCTGGACGCGATGCGGGCGGCGAGCTGGACGATGAGCGCTCCCGACGGCCTGTGCGACATCGGTGCCAGCCTCGTGCGGCACGGGTACGACACGTCCGAGGTCAGTGTGTGGTCGACCCCCGCTGGTAACCGACCCTGGACCAGGTCGGCGACGACGCGTTACGACGACACCTGCGCGGGCTGCGCCTCGGCGGATGGCCGGCGCGTACCTCCTCGGCCCCGGCGAATACCCGGGTCCCCAGACGTGGATACTGCCGTCGCCGGTGGCGAATACGACCGTGCGGCCGCGCGGTGCCCGGGCGACCGAGCACACCCGGTGTGGCCTGACTACCGATCATGTGCCGGGTTTCGCCGGTCGTCACATCCCATACCCGGACGATCTGGTCACCCCTCACTTCGCTCGGTCACCACGTCGAGCTCGGGGGACGACACGTATGGCCTCCGCGTCGATGTCAGAGCCTCTGGGTAACCTGTGATCATCGCTCGTTACGAGCTGAAGTGATGAATCGGGCAAACAGAGGGTGACGGTGAGCGCAGTCGAGCAGGTGTTTCTGGAGCGCGACGCGGTCTCCCCAGTGAGCTACGGCGAGGTGTTCACCAGGCGATGGGTCGTCGACGTGCTGCTCGACCTGACGGGCTACACGGTTGATCGTGACCTCGGTGGCCTCTACCTCATCGAACCGTCCTGTGGTTCGGGGGCATTTCTCGGGCCCGCCGTCGAGCGTCTGATCGCCTCCGCGAGTTCCTGCAGGCGAGACCTAGCGACGCTGGCTGATGCGATCCGTGCCTACGACCTCCAGCCCGAGCACGTTCGTGCGTCGCGGGCTCTGTGCCGGGATCTCCTCGTTGCCGCGGGCGCAGCACAGCCGACCGCGACGTCGCTGGCCGCGACCTGGATCCGGCGAGCTGACTTCCTGCTCGACGATGTAGGTGACCGAGAGGCTGATGTCGCGATCGGCAACCCGCCCTACATCCGCTACGACGACCTCGACGACGTGACCACCGCCGCATACCGTCGGACCTGGCCCACGATGCGCGGCCGTGGGGACATCTACGTCGGGTTCATCGAACGCTGCCTCGCCATGCTCAAGCCGGAGGGCCGCCTCGGCTTCATCTGCGCCGACAGGTGGATGCGCAACCAGTACGGCGCTGCGTTGCGTGAGCTCGTCGCGACGCGGTACTCGGTCGAGCACATCTGGACGATGCACGACGTCGATGCGTTCGAGGCCCAGGTCTCCGCCTACCCGGCGATCACCGTCCTCGCGAACAGGCCGCAGGGCCCTGCGGTCGTCGCGGACACCACCGCGGATTTCGGAGCGGCGCAGGCGTTCGCGCTCGCGAAGGCCGCCTCGGACAGTTGGTTTCATGATTTCCTCGACGTCGGTGTCAAGGCGCACCGACTGCCACACTGGTTCGACAGCGGTTCCTTGTGGCCGACCGGATCCCCGGCCAGACTCGCCCTGATCGAGCTACTCAACGACCGGTTCGGCCCGCTCCATGACCCGGATACCGGCACCAGGGTGTCCATCGGGATCGCGACCGGCGCGGACAAGGCGTACGTCACCAAGGATCGCGATGCCGTCGAGCGGGATCGGATGCTCCCGCTCTCGATGCGGCAGGACCTGACGACCGGCTCGTTCGTGTGGCAGGGCAACTACCTGGTGAATCCGTGGGACGCCGACGGCCGGCTGGTCGATCTCGCCGACTACCCCCGGATGGCCGCGTACCTCAGAAAGCACCCGGGCCTGAAGGACCGTTTCGTCGCCAAGAAGGCACCGGGCTCCTGGTACCGGACCATCGACAAGGTGAACCCTGCGGTCACCGGCAGACCGAAGCTGCTGATCCAGGACATGAAGACCAGCATCCATCCCGTCCTGGAAAACGGTGGCTATTACCCGCACCACAACCTCTACTACGTCGTCTCCGACACCTGGGACATGGAGATGCTCGGAGGGTTGCTGCTCTCCCGGATCGCGCAGGCGTTCATCGAGGCCTACTGCGTGCGGATGCGCGGGGGAACCCTCCGGTTCCAGGCGCAGTACCTCAAGCAGATCCGCGTGCCGGCACCCGACGCGATCCCCCGTGACATCGCCGACGCGCTCCGTGACGCATTCCGCAGGCGGGACATCCTCGCGGCCACGAAGGCCGCAGCCAGGGCCTACGACATCGACCTTGCCAGCTACGAACTCACCGAAGGACTCTGACCCGTGGCCCGTGATGTGCAGCCGCTGCTGGAGAACTGGTGGAAGGCGAAGAACGCCGCCGTCGCCAAGCTCGCCGCCGACGGAAAGTCGAACACCGGGGCCCAGGCCCGCGACGCCCGGCACATGCAGAGCATCGCAGCGTTCGTCCGACAAATGTTCATCGACGCAGGGCTCCCCGAGCACGAGGTGACCATCGACAGCGTCGTCCCCGGCTACTTCCGCCGGTCGAAAAACTGGGACGTCGTGGCGATGCACAAAGGCCACCTGGTGGGCGTCGTCGAGCTGAAGTCGCAGGCGTCAAGCCCGGGCAACAACGCGAACAACCGCATCGAGGAGGCCATCGGCAGCGCCGTCGACGCCAAAACCGTCCAAGAGATGACCAAGGCCTTCGGTACGCTCGGGGTCTGGTCCGCCTGGTGCATCACGTTCAACCGCGACTGCGAGACCGGCGTGCCGATCAAGCCGGTTCCACCGAGGCAGCTACGCGTGCCGGCGATCGACCCCGCGTTCCAGCACATGACCTATGCGACCCAGTACGCAACCGCCATCGAGCGGTTCATCTCGCAGAAGGTCTACGACGCCGGCTGGATGGTCGTCACCTGGGTCAATGCCGACCAGACCGTCGGATACGACGAACCGATCCCGACGGCCACCGCAGAGACCTTATGGACGCAGATCGAGGCTCGCGTCAGGTTCGCCAAGCAGGCCCTGCGTAACGCTTAAAGACCGGCGTGTTGGCTCTCACCGTGCCGGTCAGCGCTGCGTCTTGCGATGGTTGAACGGGCGCGACCGAAATGCCCGGTCGGCCCTGCCTTGCTGCCGTCGACTGCTCGCTGATTCCACCCGATACCGGCCAGCGTGAGTACCCCACCGACGAGCGGACCAACAAACAGCGTGAGACCCTCTTGCATGGCGTCGGCTCTGGCGCATCCGCGTCAGCGCCACCCCGCCAAAGGTACGAGATCACAGACCCCCGTTGTCTGCTACTCCCCCACGGTCCACGCCACCCGGGAACTCATCCTCGCCTCACTCGGATAGACGACAGCACCGTCATCCGCAGGACGACGCCGCCAACGACCTGCTGCTGCCGGTGCAGCCAGGGCTGCTGGGGTGGATGCCGGCGGACCGTCGAGGGTCAGGCAGCAGGAGCGTCGAGGTAGGCAAGCATCGCTTCCCGGCTGCGTGGCAGACCGTAGTCGCCGACGAGCGAGGCGAAGTTGCCGAACGACACGCCGTCGATCAGCCACGCCCCGGGCGATCCGGCCAGCACCTCGACGAGCCGCCGCTGCCGGGCAGCCAACGCAGCACCGGCCACCCCGGCAGGCAGCCGGCCCCCAGGGAAGGCCAGGCGCAGCGCCTCGACCGCCACCGGCAACGCCTGTTCACCGACGGCGACGCACAGCCGATCGAGCAACGCGTCAAACGCCCGACCGGCGTGCCGGGGACCGAGCAGACGCAGCGACAGCCCCGCGTACCCGTTGAGGTCGCCGTCGAGGAAAGGCACCTCGGCCCCGCCGATGGCCGGCCGGTTGCCCGGCTCGACGGCGGCCGTCCAGGCGAGCAGCTCGTCGACCGTCGCCTCGTCGGCATCGACGCCAAGCACCCGGGCCCGGCCGACCGCGGCGGCCCAGCGGATCACCGGACGCGGATCAGCCAACAGCCCGGCGTCAGGCGCGGCACCGAGCAACCCGGCCGCCACCAGAGCCGTCGCCGCCTCACCCTCGTCCACCTCCACTGCAGCCCCGGCCGCCGCGACGAGCGCCGGGATACTGCCCGCCGCGTCCTGCGGAAACCAGGCGAGCGCGTACGCCGCACCGACGCGCAGTCCCGGGCCGGCGTCGGTGAGCAGCTCACGCAAGACGGACACGCCGGCCCGCACCGCGTCGTAGACGACCAGCTCGACGTACGCCCACAGCCGCTGCTGATCCGCCTCGTCGAGCGACTCCACGTACGCGTACTCGACGTACTCCTTGCAGGTCTCGTCGTCGCCGTGCCACGGAGGCGGTTTGGCGGCGAGCAGTTCCCGCCCGCCGTCGGCCACCCGACGCAGCTCGACCACCGGGATGCCCTGCGGCAGCCACCTCGCGTCGTGGCCCACCGCAAGCACCGTCACCAGATAGAGCACCAACTCCCGGTCAGGGGCGGCCGGATCGGCGAGCAACTCCAGCAGGAACGGCACCGCGTAAGCCGACGCCTCGTAGCGGGTGCCCTGATGGAAGATGCTGGCGTACAGCCCGCCGAAGGCGGCCTGGCGCTCCTCCTCGTCGGGCGACCGCAGGGCGCGGAGCAGGCCGGGCACATCGCCGGCCGAGCCGTAGGCGTGACCGAGCCGCACCCAGTCGATGCCGTCGATCCCGTCGAACACGCGCCCATCCTCGCGCACCACACCGACGATCCCCCCGGGCGGGTCGGCGCAGGGAGCTCCCCCAGGGAGCGGCGGCCCGGCCGCTCGCCGGACTGCCTGACTCGGGCCGGTGGTGCCCCGTGCGACGGGATGCTGTGCGGGGCAACGAACACCTTGTCGGCGCTGTCCATACGCTGCCCTTCCAGGGCCCAGGGCAGCTGGTCCAGGCCGGGGAACGCCTCGGCGTCATCCGTCTGCGCGGCAGCCAGTCGACCCCGGGACTCCCTCATCGGCCTGGGCGAAACCTGCATGGAGCTGCCGGCTCTGCATCGCGCCCCAAGCCGGGGTGACCGCCGAGGGGCGCGATGACCACAGTGCTGGAGCGGGTGAGCTGACGCGGCGGCCGCGAGCCCTGTCAGGTGACTGCTACGGCCTCGGGTGGGAGGCGCGTTCTTCGGCGGCGGCGATGACCTTGTCGCGGCGGGCCGGGGTGAGGGCGGCGAGGAAGTCGACGTACTGCTGTTCCTGTGCGGTGACCGGTTCGGCGAACGCCTCCCGGTAGGCCTGTCGGGCTGCTTCGTGGGTGGCTTCGATGGGTCCGTGCCGGTCGTAGGGCCGGGTGATGTCGCGCAGCTGCTGCGCTGCGGTGACGGGGTCGGTGGACAGGGTGGTGTCGTGGATGCGGAAGGTGGCCGGGAGGTCGGCGGCGGTGATCGCGGTGAGTAGGCACAGGTTGGCTTGGATGTGGTGGGCGAACGCCTCGTTGCGGGTGGGCGTCTCGCCGCGGGCACGCACTGCGGCGCGGCCGGCCTGCCAGTCCAGCCGGGTCTCTTCGGCCCGTTTGGCGAGGGCGAGCAGCATGCTGCGGGTGGGGTCCACGGGTGGTCTCCTGTCGTGTGGGTTGTGTCCGGGGGTCGGGTTATGCCTGGTCGTACGTGGAGGGCGGCAGTCCGGCCTGGAGGGTTTGCAGGAGCAGGTCGGCGAGTGGGTAGTGGGGGTCGATCTGGAGGGCGCGTTCGACGGCGATGAGGGCCAGGGCGCCGTTGCCGTGGCGCCAGGCGGTGAGGGCGAGGACGGTGGCGGGTGCCGGGACGAGGGGTTCGTCGGCGCGGCGGACGGCGTCGACCCAGAAGGTGATGTGGTCCTCCTCCGGTTCGGTGAGGTCCACGGCGGCGTCTCGTACCGGGGTCTGCGTCAGGAGCAGGGTGAGCCAGGCCATGTCGGTGTCGGGGAGTCGTTCGCCGTCGTCGTGTCGTCGTAGGGCGTGGCGGATGGCGTTCGTGCCGGCCTGCTCGAGGGCGGTGTTCCCGGCCGCGAGCAGGGTGATGAGGCGGGGTGCCGCTTCGACGGTGGCGAGGTGCATGGCGTCGCGGGCGGTGCCGGTGACGGGGGTGATGCGGGCGGCCAGGGCTGCCCGGTTCGGGAGGGTGACCTGCCCGGCGACGGTTGCCTGCACGGCGACGACGCTGGTGGTGGGGTCGAACGGGGTTCCCTCGGGTGGGCAGCAGGTGGGGTCGCCGCAGGTGAGGCTGGTGATCCGGGTGCCAGTGACGCACAGCAGGTGGCGGACGGTGATCCCGCTGGCGGTGAACGCCTCGTCGTAGAGGCGCAAGGCCGGGTCGATGCGGTCGACGGGTCCGTAGCCGATGATCACGGTGTCGGTGATCTGGTGCTGCCGGTGGATGACCGCTGCCAGGTGTGCGGCGTGGTCGAGGAACTCCTGTGCCGCGGCGTCGGCGGCGGGAAGGTCCCCGCGGGCGGCGAAGACGATGCGGCGGTTCCGCATGGCGATGACGACGGCGCTGCCGTCGTCGGGGTAGAAGCCGAGCAGGTACGGCACTGCGGTAGCCAGATCGCCGGAGGAACGGACGGTGAGCTTCTTGTCGGGGAACGACATGGTGCTGTCCTTGTCTGTGTTGGTGGGAGAAGCCGCAGCCGGGGAAAGAGGGGCGGCCCCTGGCGCTGCGGTGGCGCGGGTCGGGTCGGGACGCGGGCGGCGGTGTCACCAGGTGCGGTGACACCGCCGTACGGCGCGCGACGAGGCGAGGCCGGCGGCGGCTCACCGGAGGCGGGCCGCCGCGTCCAGGGAGCCCGTGGCGTGGGCAGCCGACAGGGGTGCGGGTATTCCCCCGGGGCGGGCACCTGGTGCCGCGCCCGGTGCTGTCAGCCCTGGTCGGTGGACGGTTCGGTGCCGGGGGTGCGGTCGCCGAGGACACGGACGGTGGTGCTGAGCTTGATCGGGAGGTCCTTGTCGCCCTTGAGGAAGGGGTGAATGTCGACCGGGCGGCGCAGGCTTCGGCCGGGGCCGTACGCCTGTTGACGTTCGTGGCCGGAGACCCAGAAGCGGTGGTCGGGCTTGGCCCGGATACGGGTGCCGGCGGGTGCGGATGGCTCCGGTGGGGTGGTGGGGTGCGGCGCGATCCGCACGATCCGCACGTCCGGGGCCGGTCGCCGGTGACGTTGGTACGCCCTGGTGGTGCCCTTGGGGAGCTTCGCCGCGACGGTGTCGGTCAGTTGTTGGTGGATCAGGAGCCAGGTGGTGATGAGGGGGCCGAGGGGATGGTGTCCATCGAGGGTGGCGCGGCGGGTGAGGTGTTCGGTGTGCAGGGGTGTCAGCCAGCCGATCTCGTGGCGTAGTGCGGGCATCAGGTCGTCGTCGAGGGCGGTGCCGATGCTGCGGTAGCCGGTGAGTTGCCAGCCGTCGCGGCGGGGAGTCCAGGACGCGGCAGCGAGGTGACCGGTGACGCCGACGGGGGTGGGCCAGGCGATGAGACCGGCGGGTGAGCCGACGAGATCGTCGGTGACCGTCGCCGGCGGCTGAGTGGTGGTGACGTCGGTGATGTGGTCGGTGAAGTCCTGGTTGATCCAGTAGAGGGGGGCGAGGTCGAGGTGGTCGGCGAGGGTGCGGCGGTGGCCGGGCTCGTGCAGGGGTGCGGGTAGGTGGTCGGGGCCGCGCAGGAGGCGGGTGAGCCGGTCGCGGATCTTCGGGAGCATGTCGGCGGTGATCCGGGCCGGCGGCCAGTCGGTGGCGGTCAGCAGCGTCCGGCCTTCCCTGCCGAGCAGGATGCACCGGTGCAGGGTGCGCAGGATGAGGTACTCGTCGCTGTGGGGTGGCCACTGCATGCGGGCGGCGCAGTGCGTGGTGAGGGCGTCGACGTCGTCGGATTCGATGTGGTGGGCGCACCGGTAGCAGACGTGCCACTGGTCGTTGTAGGTCTCGACCGCGCCCGCAGCGGCGATCTGGATGAGACCGGTGTGGTAGTTCCACACCGGTGGCGCACCGGTGCAGGTGTGGCAGCGGTCGAACACGTCCGGCAGCTGGCGGGCGTCGACGGGGACGACGGCATGCCGGCCCTCGGCGACGGGATGCCGGTACGCGGTGCGGCCCTCGTGCGTGGACTCGGTCAGCACCAGGTGGCAGGTGGCGCAGGCGGTGCGGGAGGTGAGGTTCATTCGACGCCCCCGGACCGGTCGTGGCGCAGGTCACGGGGGCGTGGTCCCCGACGGTGTCCCTGCTCGGGCATGACCATGCCGGGCGTGTAGAGCAGGTGCCGGTCGCCGCCGTGGTGTTTGGCCCGGTACATGGCGGTGTCCGCCCGGTGCAGCGGCCCGTCCTCCAGCCGATCGGTGCTGGCCATGATCGTCATGCCGACGCTGGCGGTGACGGTCACCGTGACCGGGCCGTTGTCGGACTGGACCGTGACCGGTGCGGCGATCGCCGTGGTGATCTGGTCGGCGAGGTCGTCAAGGCGGTGGCGCAGGGGCAGGATGGCGGCGAACTCGTCGCCGGACAGGCGGGCGGCGGTGCCGCCGGTGGCGTCGGCGACGTGCCCGAGCCGGTCGGCGACTTCCATGAGCAGGTCGTCGCCGGCGTCGTGGCCGTGGGCGTCGTTGACCTCCTTGAACCGGTCGAGGTCGAGGAGGATGACGATGAGCGGTCGCGGTGGGCCGGCTGCGACGGCGGTGTGGGCGGTGCGCAGGCCGATGCGGTTGAGCAGACCGGTGAGCGGGTCGTGGGTCAGCTGCCAGGCCGCATCGGCCAGTTCGGCGCGTAGCCGCTCGACGGTCCGCCGGGTGGCCAGGTAGCCGGCAGCGGTCCCGAAGGCGACGGCCACGGGGATGGCGGTCACGAGGAGTGTGGTGGACACGGGTTCCTCCCATCATGGGAAGGACCCGGGACGTACTCCTAGGGCAGGTGGAGTGTCCCGGGTCCTGAACGACGACGGCCCGCCTGCTGGCGGGCCGCATGTTTCGGTGGCCGCCGCAGCGGGGCCGGTGAGGTGAGGTCGACCGATCAGTCGGGCTCGGGGAGGGAGCCGTCGATGCTCCAGGTGGCGCCGACGTGGGCCGGCCAGCGACCGCAGTGGCCGCCGTCGCCGGGCTGCGCTGGCAGGTAGGGGTCGTCGGTGCGTGCACGCCGGCCGATGAGCCGGTCGGGTCTGGCGGGGCTGCCCGCCGGCCGGTAAGCGTGGCGTTCGGACCGCAGGGTGACCAGGTCGACGTAGGAGGCGTAGGACACGTAGACGCCGTGCAGAACGGTGCCGCCAAGCCGGTCGCAGCACGGCACCGACACCGGGTACCAGCCGCAGCGTTCGACGGTGACGAGGTGACCGCAGTTCAGCCACAGGTCGAACACCCGCACCCGGTACATCACCTCACCGTTCGGATGCTCACGCACGACGGCCCCGCCGCAGCTGCTGCTCGACGCCGGCCGCGGTGAGCGGAGCACCGGTGAGCAGGGTCGGGGTGTCGACGGGCTTCCAGCCGACGAACTCGCACGCCATCCAGGTGGTGTGGCCGCGGGCGGTGACCGCGACGACGTCTCCGGTGCACAGCGACCGCAGCCGCAGCAGCCGGTAGGTGCAGGCGATGAGGAAATCCGCCTCACCGTGCGGTGCCGCCCGGTTGGCCTCCAAGGAGTCGAGGTCGACGTTGAACAGTGTGTAGATCCAGTCGGCGGTGTACTGCGGGGTGGCGGTGTCGGGCAGATGCCGCCAGTGGGAGATGACCTGGGTGAGCGTGTGGCCCGGCTGGTAGGGCAGGAAACGACTGTCGGTGTTGTGGTAGACGGCGATGACGTGCAGCGTCATGGCAGGACTCCGTTGCGGGTTCAGGGGTGCGATGCCGGGCCGGCGGGGGTGCCGGCGTCGTCCGGCCCTAGCGGGGGCGGTCCGGTCGGGCGGACACGCAGGAACTGCTCGGGCAGCACCATCGCGGCGGGCTGACCGGTGAGAGGGTTGATGATCGGCTGGTAGTCGGTGGCCCAGAGCAGGTGCCACCGCTCGGCGGGGGCTGCCGTCCGGCTGCCGGTGGGGTCACCGTGGGAGGTGACGCCGAGGTCGGCCAGGTACGCGGCGGGGTCGCTGGCGCGGTGGTGGGGTAACCGGCCGGCCAGCATCGGGCAGCTGCGGGCGGAGTAGTCGGCGCAGACGGGATGCATACCCGGTTCGGGGCTGACGAGCAGCTTCAGGTCGCTGTCGCGCATCGCGAAGACGATCCGTGCAGGTTCGAGTGGACCGCCGCAGGTCTGGCAGAGTCGATCGCGCAATGCGCGGCGGTGCCGGTGGTAGTCGACGGCACCGAAGCGGTACCGACCGTCGGGCATCCGTACCGTGATCCACGGCACCGCGAGACCCCCCACCAGCGGGCGGGACGCCAGGAGCGCCGGAACGTCGGGCGCGATCATGCCGGCACCGCCGGAAGCGACCCGGGACCGGCGTCCGCAGGGCACATCCGGTGGATCGACCACCGCCGGCAGCTACCGGTGTCCGGGTCCGGGTATGAGTGGTTGGCCGAGGTGGCCCGTAGCGGGCCGCAGGGGTGTGGCATCAGATTCCTCCGCAGGGGTGGGAATCCGGGCACGACGCACGGCCGTGCCCGGACGGTGCGCGGGATCGCGCGGTCGGCCGGACACGGCCGGTGGAACAACAGGGAACGGCGTGACCGGTCCCGGGGCTACGCCGGGGTGTTACGGAGTCGTGGTCCGCAGCACCGTGTGGGCGTCCTTGAGGTGGCCGGCGAGGGCCTCACCGATCACACCCGCCGTGGTCAGACGTGCGGTCAGTGCATGCACGGTGGTGGCGGGCATCCGGGTCAGGCCGCGGAAGGTGCGGTTGTCGGCCTGCCGGGCGGTGTGCTGGATGATCTGGGTGAGGTGAGCCTGGATGAGGTTGAGACCACACAGCAGCCGCCCCAACTCAGTCGTGTCGTGGGTTGCGGCGGCGTACGTCATGGTCTCCCCGAGGTGCTCAAGGGCCATGAGAATCACGTGCGTGGCGGTGACGGTCGTGGCCGGCCCAAAGGACGCTTCCCCGCCGAACAGGTCACCGAGCTGACCGATGACGGTGCTGTTGTCGTCGGTCAGACGCGGCGCGTCGGGCAGGGTGGTGAACCAGTCGATGTCGTCCAGGTACCAGGTGTGCTGGAGCATGTCGTCCTCCGTAGGGCAGCACGAAACGGCGAGCACCGGGTGGTGAGCGCCTGACCATGGGTGGGAACGCTGCTCGCGATCTACGACGCGAGAGGGTGCAGCGTGGGATGAGCGCCAGATCCGAAACCGACGACGGCGGCCGACCGAACAAGGTGGGCGCGATGCCGTCGCGGAAGGCATCAGATCAGTGGCACAGGAAAGTAGGGAGAGTCCCCAGGTTAGTTTCCGTCGACGGCAGCGAGGCGACGTGTCAGGTTCGGTTGTCTGTCAACGCCTGACAGCCCGCAGGCAGCAGCGGTACCTGATCCGCCGCAGACCCCGGCGGCGTCCAGCCTGCCGTGGCGCACCCACCGGCAGCCCTGGCGGAGCGGACGGCGGTTCACACCGCCACCCGCCCCGGATCAGTTCTCCCACCGGCACGGGCTCAGGAACCGCTCGCGTCAACTACGGCGCAGGACCAGTACGTCCTCATGTGCCACCAGGTGCACCGGGGTGCCTCCATCCCTGGCCCGCCGCACGGCCAGCAGCCCGAACATGTTCGCCCGGTGCACGATCCGCCCGTCCCGCACGGCGGCGAGCATCGCCGCACACCGCTGCACCGGCAGCAGCCCCACCGCCCGGGCCACCGTGAGCAGCTCCCCCGGCAGGTCGATCAGGTCGTCGCGGTGGCGTCGCACCGGCCGGCACGTGATCACCACGAATCCACCCGGACGCAACAACTGGTAGCTGGCGGCCAGGATCGCGGCGAACCCGTCGAACAGCCGCGACCAGCCGCCGTAGGCGAGGTTGCCGGACTCCCGATCCCCGTACAGGTGGTGGCGCTTGCGGACCCCGCTGCTGGTGACCCGCACGAGCCCGTGGGTTCCCCGCCCGTACGGCGGGGAGGTGAGCACCAGGGCCACCCGCCCGACCACCGATGCCGGCACCAGACCCGGCAGACCCGTCGCGTCGCCGGTGAAGACCTGCCCGCTACCCGCCGCGCCCTGCGACGCCGCGAGCGCCACATTCGCGGCCGCCAACGCGGTGAACCGGGGCTCGATGTCCATCCCGATCCCCTGCCGGCCCAGGTGCATGGCCTCGACCACCGTGGTCCCGGACCCGCACATCGGGTCGAATACCAGATCCCCCAGCGAGGAGTAGGCACCGATCGCGTGCGCGGCCAGATGCGGCAGCATCTTTCCGGGGTGGCTGGACGTCGCCGACACGTACCGGCCCCGCCGCTGGTCCCGCGCCGGCTGCTGACATGTCAACCACACCGACGTCACCGGCATCGGCTCAACCATCGACGTGCCCGACCGGCGTCGTGCTGCGGGTGAGGATCAGCACGTCGGTGTGGATGTCGAGTAGATCCTGGTGGCCGTGTTGCGGCGGCTGGTCGGCCGCCACCACATGCTGCAGGTACGCCAGCCCGGCTTGCCTGGCGGCGACGACCACGTCGACGGGCACGGCCACGTCCCCGTGCGGCAACAGCACCGCCACACACCCACCCGGTTCGAGACTGGCCCTGCACCGCCGGAAGAACTCCACCGGGGAGGCGTCGCCAACCGGCCAACCGGTGACGATCAACATCGCCGGATCACGACCCCAACCCACCTGCCGGGCCTCTTGAAGGTGACTGCGGCGATGCGCAGCGATGACCGCGCGAGCCAACTGCGGCCCGACGGTTAGATCGATGACCAGCCCCGACGGGTGGGTGAGGTTGTGGACCAGCCGCACCCCCATCGCGATGGACATGGTCTCGCCGTCCCCGGGGGCGGGGACCGGCCACACGGTGATCGGCACCGGCGAATCACCGGGCACCACGTCCCCGACGGGGATCGGCGCACGGCGTGAATCTCTGTCGGCCATAGGCGCAATGGCCCCCGGACCGGCGGACGTACTGACGACCCTCAGTTCGCCGCTGACAGGCCGATCGAACCCACCCCCGGCCTGACAGAACCTGTCAACCGCCCGACCCAGACGGGTCTGCTGCGCCGGTAGGTGACATCTGAGATGGCCTGCCCTGATGGCGGGCTGGGAAGGATGTCGCTGTGCCCAAGCCCTACTCTCGTGAGTTCCGCGATGACGTCGTGCGGGTGGCCCGTGACCGTGACCCGGGCGTGACCGTCGAGCAGGTCGCGAAGGCGGCGACCAGGACCGGACGCGGGACGACAACCTCACCAGGCAAGGAGGCCACACCAGCCAAGCTGAAATCGATCATGCTTCCCCCAACGCAACAGACCCTGTCAGAGCCACTCTCGGGGATCGCGTTGGGCAACAATGTTGGGTAGCACGTGCCATTCTGGCGGCTCGCCCATCACGATGCTCTTGAACTCGCGCAGCTGCGGCTTACCTGGTGGGAGAACCGGCGCGAACAGCTCGAAAAGCCGGTCGGCGTGCTCCGGTCCGTACTCGTCCCACGTCTTTGTCGCCAGCAGCCAGCAACTGCCCTGCGCCAAGCGCTCAGCCTCGACAAATGCGCCGCTGTCGCGAAGCCGGGCGAATCCGCCCACCCGGTCGGCCATCTCGTCACTGAGGATGGTCAGCCAGCCGTAGTTCCGCAGCACGACGCCCGCTTCCTCGACACCTACCGCGTAACGGCTGAGAGCCTGCTCCAGCGGCGTCACCATCGGGTTCCACTGCTCGGCGAACGCGACAGCGACCGGCGCCGAGACCTCCGCCACCTCCCGGACCGGGGCCAGCAGCCGCCGCGAATCAGCGGCCTCCGCATCACCGATCGAACTGGCCAGCTCAACGAAACCCCCGTACCGCGCCATCGCCACACTGAGAACCGGGCCCGCCGCCCAATAAGTGGACGCTTCCCACGAACCCTGGTCAGGCAGGCTCTCCATCCGGCCGAGCAATTCCTCCCACGCGACGGCGGAATAGACGACATCCCACTCCCACGACTCACCCTGGTAGCCGACGGGCGGATCGACAGCCGTGCCGACCTGTGCCTTGATCTCGTCGGGCCGCTCGGCCACGAAGACCAGCCGGTCCTGCGGCGTGGACCGCACCACCTCACCGAACTCCCCCACCAGACGGTCCGAGCACACCTCAAACCATCGCCGGGTCACCCGACCGGCCCGCTCACGATCCGGCTCGATCGGAATCGTGAGCGAGACACCACACCGCTTCTTCACCCGTGCACTTCCGTCTCGGTCGACGCGGTCAAGGATCAGCCCGCAAGACCATACTGCTGCCCCTGCACCCCGGGGCCCGCCGCCCTGACTGCCGCGCCGCCCGCGGCGGCCGCTCCCGTGTACTGGCCGACGCAGCTTGCCGAGGATCTCGTCACTCATCTGCTCACCGCCGGCCCGGACGGCCCGGTAGCCGCCGGTTCCAGCAGCCCGGTAGCGGCTCAGGTCGGAACGATGGGTTGCCGGGTTGTCGACCTCGTCGGCGATGACCAGGACCAGCTGCTCGCGCATCGCCGCGTACCCGTCGATGCGTTCGAGCAGGTGTGACAGCACCACCTCGTGTGCCGGCTTTGGTGTGGCGTACCGACGGGTGAGGCCATGGCGGTCGACCCCTCGCAGGATGATCGTGACCTCGTGCGAGCCGATGGCCTTGAGCGCGGAGTTGTACACCGCGATTCGGGCTCGGGGTGGCAGACCTGTCCACGGCGCGCGGCCCTGGAACAGGCCGTAGCCGTGAAGCTCAGACTCCGCCGCGACGCCGTAGGCCTTCGCCGCGTCGAGCATCACCTCGTCCAAGGCCGTGCTCAACAGGATGGCCACGACGTCGGGGACAAGTAGCGCGTCCATCCAGTACCAGCGGTCGGTGTACGACTCGTCCAGGTAAGTCAGCAGCACCCGCAGACAGTAAGCGCGCGATCACCACACGCCGCGCGACGCGCCGGCGGATCCTCACCGCCGGCTGGGGTGCCGCAGAGGCGCCGGTCACGCCTGGCTGAGGTCGAGGATGCTCCAGCCGGTGGGCAGCACGGCGGTGGCCGGCTTGGGATCGGCGGTGGCCAGGTGCGCCCGGTGGGCGATGGCAGCGCGAGCGGCGTGGCCAAGGGCGATGTCCCCGCCTGCGGCACGGGCGAGAACGCCGACCTGGCGGGCGTCGTCGACGCCGGGTCCGGCACCGAGGGGCAGCACGGTGATGGCGGGTGTGGTGGTCAACAGGGTGAGCAGGGCGGTTCCGACGTCGCTGCTGGTGGCGGCGTAGGCGGCGGCGAGGCAGGCCGCCGGCACACCGACGGTGCGGTCTTCGTCGGCGACCTCGGCGATCAGTTCGCCGACGGCGACCTGCCCGTCGACGTACGCGGCGAGCGCGGTGGCGTCCAGGACCACGGCGACCTGGTCGTCGCTCACGCGGCCTCGTCGAGCATCCGCTGCCCCTCGGCGAGCGCCTCGTCGGGGATCGGGGCGGCGAGGCGGTCGCGCCAGCGGGCCTTGCCGGCCTCGGTGACCTCGATGCCAGCCCGGCGCAGCACCTCGTCGACCCGCGCGCCGGCCATCTGCGCGCGGACGGCTGAGGTGATGGCGGCGCTGACGTTGGGCTGGCCGTCAAGCCACTCGGCGACGTCGTCAGGGACGCTGATGGAGCGTTTCGCGGTCATGGTGGCAGCGTACCCCGCTGGTGGCACCGGCGGTGCTACCGCACTGGGGACGCCTGGGATACCTCTGGTCGGCCGGGCGAGGTGCTGATCCCTGCCCGCCGAGCCAACCCCTGCCACTCACCGGCTTACGTCAGATCTGAATCTAAGATCTGATTTAGAGATCTGATTGACAGATCCTCACGCTAGATCTAGCGTGGTGTCGACTGTGATCGGGAAGGGGAAGCGTGTGAGTCAGCAGAGGACGATTGAGATCGCCGGGGCACTGTGCGTCCAGAGGGGGACGCAGATGCTGCAGGCTTTCGCTGACGCCATCACCATCGCGAACCACCAGAATATCGACATCTACAACCCGGACTCGGGCGAGGGATATCAGCGGGCTCCTGTGACGGCCCGGGTACGCAAGGCGGCTCGGTACTACGACGACAAGCAAGGCCGGATGCCCAACCCCCTGCTCATCAACATCCGCAAGAAAGACATGGACGAACAGAAGGTAGCCGTCGTCGTGGACGTCGACCAGGCCGGCTACGAGAACGCGGTCCTGCAAGGCGGCAATTGGATTGGGACGGGCCGCATCGGTTTCACGGATGACCTGGAGTTGTGGATCTACGACGGTCAGCACCGCGCGGGTGGTCTCAACCAACTGCTCGGCGACCACGAAGGCTACGAGAACTTTCCTGTGCCCATCAGTCTTACCCTCGGCCTCGACCCCGGCGAGGAAATGCGGGAGTTCTACGAGGTCAACACGAACGCTGCGCCGGTCAAGACGGACCTCGCCTGGCAGCTCCTCACCAAGATGGCTGAGGACGACCCTGAGTTGCGGGAGATGCTCGCTGCTGAAGATCGGGACTGGGTAACGCGCGCGTACGCCGTCGTTGACGAACTGGAAAAACTCGACGGGCCGTGGAGGGGCTGCTTCCAAGAGGCAAACCGGCGAAAGACGCGAGGCGATGGTGTGACCATTCCCAAGCCACAGTTCGCCCGATCCCTGAAGCCCGTTCTGGACATGCCTTCGTTCAAGCGTGCCGACGCCGCAACCGTCGCGGTTGTCATCAATGCCTACTGGACTGGAATCCGGATGGTGATGCCCGAACCGTTCGAGGAGGCATCGGACTTCGTCCTGCAGAAGGGCAGCGGGGCGGTCGCGCTTCACCGAGTGCTGCCCCAGGTAATCGAGGTCGTGCGGAGTGCTGGAGGGCGCCTCGGCCAGCCCGAGGGATACGCGGAAGTAATGCGGGAGCTCCCCACCCTTGAAGGGGAATCGGTCGACAACGATGGCCAGAGGTCGATCCGCTCGGGAGCGGACTTCTGGCGAGTTGGTTCGGTTGCCTCCGGCTTTAGCGGCGACGCCGGCCGTAGGAGGCTAAGTCTGCTGATCCAGAGTCGGCTCCCCTCCCCTGCCGAGACAATCCAGCTCTGAACCCGGGCGGCCTGCGGGCTGTCCCTGGCCGCGATCGCCGCGACGCTGAACAGCGAGCAGGTGCCGACGTCTCCGGGAAGGAAACGTGGGCCAGAGCAGCGTCAAGTACGTGCTCGACCGACACAACGTGCAGGTGTCGGCGGTAGCCCGGTCGGGCGGGGTTTGCAGGCTTGCCCGCGCGGAGGCCTGGGGTGGGGGTGGGATCTCCTCGTGTCGGCCGATCTCCGATCGACCGGGTCGGCTCTGGGGCGGCCAGGCTCGGCGTAGCCGACCGCGGAGCGGCTTGGCCTGGCCGCCCCAGAGCCGGTCTGGTAGCCCTCTGGGCGGCCGGCGCGAGGAGATCCCCCTGCCTGACCACTTACCCATCTGGTACCTGCGGCCCCCCGCCGGATCTCCGAGAGAGGCCCCGCCGGAGGCGTCGAGAAGGAGAGCGCGACCACGGCGGCTGGGGGCCGGCGGGCGTCTCCTGGGCTGGGTCGCTACCCGTGGCCGTGATTCCACGCCATCGCTGCCTCGGGTAGTGCAGCGTGGGCTCGCATCCCAGCCCGAGAGTGCAGTGCTGCGCGGGTGGTCCACAATGGGTCGCTACACGCTGTCAGGGAGGCAGTGATGAGGAGTCGGACCCCGAAGTCGGCGAGCCGGCGCCGCGCGGACATCCCCGAGCGCTCGACGCAGAGAGTGGATCGCCATTCGTGGACGATCCGAATCAACGTCGCGCTGTTCGTGCTGTCGCTGTTCATAAGCTTGGCCGGGCTCGCGGCCGACTTCTTCGACTGGGAAAAGCCTGCAAGACCCGCCCCAACCCCAACGGCAGGCACTCAGGCCGAACGGTCGCCATCGGAGCAGTTCCACTACCAGGCGACCATGCAGGACGGCCGCCTGGACCTGTTCGAGGGCGAGCTCTACGTCACCACCGACCGGACCGTGGACGTCACTGAGTGGTTCACCGTCAGGGTGCTCATCTGCGGGCCAGCCAACAGCGACGACCTCTGCCTATACCCGACGGAGCTGGCTAGCCCGGGCGCGACGCCGCAGCGCCCGTCGAAGAGCATGACGGTGCCGATTGGCGGTCGCGTCGGAGTCATCCTGACCGCGCCCTACTCCGACGTCGAGATTATGGACGACCTGAACCCCGAGGGGTCCGCCCAGCCGCTCACCGATCCCACCGATGCCGGCACCTGGTGGTGGGACGTCCGCGCCAGTAAGCCCGGCACCTATCAGCTGAGAGGCGCGGTGTTCGTCCTAGCAGCGGACACCGACCGGGAGCTGGTCACCCGGGAGACCTTCACCATCACACTCACGGTGGAGAGGACGAAGGAGTACGCCGCCAAAAAACTCTGGACCATGACCCTCAACGTGACGGAGTGGTCAGTGCCCCAAATCATCACCGTCCTCGCCGCGCTTATCGGCGCAGGCGCGTTCGCAGCATTGATCCGCCGCCGCCTCGGCTGAGCGGCTACGCGACTTCCGTTGGTTCCGCAACGCCTATCGACCAGATGATGCGCGGCACCGTCGCCCGAGAGATCGAGGACGTCTCCGACGAGGCCCTCCAGGCCCACCAAATCAAGGCCATCGCCACCGGCAACCCGCTGCTCATCGAGAGGGAAGAGTTGGGATGGAGCTGGCCCGACTGGAACGGGCCAACCGATCCCACCCAACACCCACGCCGCCCTGGAGAGGCAGATCCGGGAGCTGCATCAGTGGATCGCCGTCGACGAGCGGCGCGTTGACGCCCTCGACCAGACGATCGCCCAGCGCCAAGACGTACGCGGGGACAAGTTCCGGATGACCGTGGCCGGCCACCACCTCGACAAGCGGCCCGACGCCGGCCGCGCGCTGCAACACGCCCTCACCGCCGCGTCCGCCGGACTCGGCTCCACCGAGCAACGCGACCGGGTGCCGCTGGCCACGCTGGGAGGCTTCGACGTCACGGCGACGATCTGGAACGGCCGCGACGGCGTCCTGGTCTCCCTGACCGTCAACAACGACTCCGGCATGACCACGCAACTGTCACTCACCGACGCGACCGCCGGTGACGCCACCGGCCTGATCCGCCGCCTCGAACACCACCTCGCCTCCCTGGAGACCCGACGCGGCCAGCTCGTCGCCAACATCGCCGGTCAACGGAAGAAGATCGAGCGGGCCCGCGCCCAACTCGGTCAGCCCTTCGCCCGCCACGACGAACTCGTCAGCACCCGCCGCCGGATGTGGGCCGTGTCCGCCGCCGTCGACGCGATCGCCGACCTCGACTCCGTCCCGGTCAGCACCGCCACCGCACCGGCCGTACCCGTCACCATCGACGACACCTGGATGCCCGACCAGATACGCGACAGCCTCACCGACGACAACCACGCCTGGCTGGACGCCCGCATCGACCGCGTCGCCAACGCCGGCACGGTGCAAGCCGCCGCCCACGCCCAGGACGACGTCGCCGCGTTCGCCGCCACCTTCGACAGGGCACTCACCACCATGCTCGGCGACCCCAACGAACCTAACCTGTCCGTAGCGATCTTCCTTCGATGCGACGACCCCGACTGGCGCGCGAGCCTGTTCAATGCCGCACGCCAAGCCGTCCACAACACGGTCCGAGCCACCCCGGACCCCACAGCCGGGACGGCCACGGCCAGCCCCCGCCCCGACCGATCCGGCCCGAGCGAAGCACCCCGGGTCCTGCTCACCGACGACGAGATCCGCACCCGGGTACCAGCGCTCGCGGCGGCGCTCACCCGCGACGAACGGATCTGGCTCAACCAGGCCACCACCCGCCTCTGCACGAAACCCGACCTCAGCGCCGCCGCTCAAGCCGGACACGGATCGCTTTACACAGACCTTCAGCCCGGCCATCACCGCACAGCTGGCCGACGCCCCCGCCCGGCTGGCCGAGCTGGCCGCCGCCGGTGACCACCTGGTCGACGACCTGCGCGCCGTCATCCAGCACTACGTCTACACCAGAGCTCGGGCCGAACCTGAGCTGGCCGACTCCACGCCAACCCGCGATGCGGCGACCGCCGCGACAGTGACGGCCATCGCGTTCCCGTCCACCACCGCCGCGTCGACGTCGGGTGCAGCGCGGCCCACAGCGCCAGCAGCCCGCCGAACCTCACCGGCAGTTGAGCCTGAGTCCGCCCGGTAGGCATGTCCGAAGTTTCAAGACCAAAACAACGCTAAGCACCGGGTCGCCGTGGCGTGACCTTGCCCGACCGGTATACGGGTCATGGGAAGACCGTGCAACGGAGGGCTCGGGTTGGACTGCTGCCCGGCGCACAAGCCGGGCAACTTCGCCACGTGAGGTGGCCCCGGATGGACACCAGGCGGAACCTTGGCTCGGGGTCTGCCCGGCGTTGACGTCTCTCCAGCGACCCTACCCTTGATCTGCCGTCGACAAAGCTGCCCTGATCTGGGGCGACGGCCTGCAACTGGTACGGCATGAGCAAGGCGACTGAGAGTTGGCTGTGTGGTCCTACCCCCAGGCGACCATGCCATCATCCTATCGAACAATTGTTCTATAGATCTTTCACGCGGCTGCGTCAACGGCCCATCACCTTGGGGGTGGGTGGCTCCGGGGCAAGGGCCTCTTGGCTGAGAAGACGCAGGTCCGGCCGCTAGCGAGACATCCTCGACAAGGACGATGACGGGTTTCCCGGACACCCCACCGGCCAGGTCAGGCGGGGCTTTGACTGTCTCCTGAGCCTGTCTCCCGAACTAAGAGACACGCGGCGTCGTCAATCCGTCCTGTTCGGCCGATACAGTCTCTGCACGGAGCGACTCAGACAGGTTTTCCAGGTCAAGGCGGCGGGTCCCCCGGGCTGCAATCCCGGGGGCCGCCTTGAACGGTCGCGTCCACCACATGTCCGAGGCAAGGACCAACTACAGGAGGAACGACAACACGTGACCACGGTAACGAGAGGAGCCGGGCGGCACCAGCCCGGCGAGAGCGGCGGCACGGAAAACGCCCTGATCGGGGCGCTTGTGCTGGTCGTGGTGCTGTCCATCGGGGCGCTCGCCTACATCGTCAAGCTCAGCGGCGACGACGTGGGGAGTGTGGCACCCGTGGCGATACCGACCATTGGCGCGGTCGGGGGCGCAGCGATCAGCGGCATCGTCGTGGCGCTGCGGAGGAGGCCCGCCAGGAGACGCAGCTAGCACGGTGCCGGGGCCGGAGATAACCTCCGGCCCCAGCAACTTCGCCAACGCCATCATCAACAACCCGCCGTTCGGCCTCTTCTGGCCGCGGAGCCGGGGAGCCAGGCGAAGATGCCCGCTGGCCTGGGGACTACGCGCGGAGGCGTTGCGGACGCCACCCCCACCTCTCCCATGACTTCGTCTCGCGTCCTGGTCGCGATAGAGCACGTCATGACGGGACCAGGTCAGATGTGCCCTTCGCCGCCCGGCGCCTCAAGGATCGAGAACGCCACCTCCGTCTGGGCGGTCGACCTCACCGGCTCCAGCTGCGGCCTGTAGCCTCCCACCTTCGCGGCCCACGCATCTCCGTCAGGTGTACGTTGCGGATTGTGATCGATGATCATCGGCCAGCCGGCCCTCGCCGCCACTTCCATCGCTTGGCGGTACATGCCTTCTGCGATTCCCCTGCCCCTCCAGTCCTCCGCTGTCCAAACCGTTCTGATCTCGCCAACGGCGATCTGCTCACCAGAGTCGGCGTCGCGCCGTCCATCCGGCTTGTTTATGGTCCACGTCAGGTGTCCGGCGGTGCAGAGCGTGAAGGCGTGCAGAGCGATCACGGTGGCAATGTCCAAGCGATGCACCACGGCGTAGAGGACGACCGTGCTTCTCTTCCTCCCGCTGGTGCTGCTGGGCTTCGCGCTCAGCGCGACGACGGGCGTCGCATCGTCGTCAGCCATCAATCCGCGTCCCTGCGACGTCGCCGCGACGGCTTCTCGTCCTTCTCCGGCTCTTCGAGCTTGTCGACCCGCAGGCCGGCGTCACGGCCCCGCATCCTCATCTTCACGTCGTAGGTGACCAGCCGGATCGGCCGACCAGCGAGGGTTTGGATGTCGACGGCGCGGGCGACGATCTCGTCATCGTTGTTCGGCAGCCGGGCGTGCCCAGGTGGGTCGAGCACAACCTCGACGGTGACCTTTCCCCGAGGGTGCCCCTCGCTGGACAAGTGCCCGCGACGGATCCTGCCGCCAGCTTGCGCGATCTTGTCGATATACGAAACGGCGTACGCGGCGCGGTACCCCCTGTCTCCGCCGGCCCGCTTACCCTTGTCGAGTTCGTCGATCACAACCAAAGGGACGAGGATGTGGATGTCGGCATTGCTGAGGTGCAGCTCGCCCGCGAGGTCGATGTCCTCAAGCTTCTGCGGGTGGTGCATGTAGATGTTGGTGTCGAGCACGACGAGTTCAGCATCTCGCTGCTGCTGCTGAAAGCGTTGGATCTGCTTCTCCAGGTCGCTGAGCGCGGCGTCGAACGCTTCGCCCCGCTCCTCCAGCTGCATCGCGACCAAGCCGTTGAGTACCCCTTCGCTGGCGGGGTAAGTGGAGGCGGCGCGCGCGGCGATTGCCGCTAGCACGACTTCGTAATACTGGCTCGGGAGTAGATACTCCAGTTCAGCGGGCCGGATCTGCCTACGGAGGAGCCGGCGGGCTTCGTGGACCCATTCCAGGTAGCGGCACGCCCGCTCGGCTGCCGCCTCTGGACCGGAGGGCTGCACCTTCGTAAGGATATTACGGACATGCGTCAGGGTTGACCTGAGTGTTTCGGCCTTGACGCCGGGGACGGGGGTGATCAGCACCTGGCGATCCTCCCCCATGGCCAGTTCAACAACAACAGGACTGCACTATTCGATCGTGAGTCCGGCGCTTATCATGATTCCCTTGGCATAGCCGGCAAAGGCGTCTGAGGGCACCGTTGGCGGTACCGCCGATAACGTCGAGCGTCCGGCGCATCAGGCTCTTGATGGTGTGTAGGTCGGGTTCGGATTCTCGCGCCGGCCAGTCGCCTGTCCTCCGGCACAGCGTGGCCAGCGGAGGCAGCAGACCCTACCGGCTGCCGGGCGAGTCGAGCCCCGCCACCCCGGCCGTCACCGCTGGGGCCTGCCCAGCTACGCCACTGCTGGCCTGCGGGGCAGCCACCGCGTCGCGGGTAGAGGCGGGAAACGCCCGAGCGGCCGTCACCACCGGGTCACTTCAGTTAGCGGGTTCTCGGCGAGTTGACAGGCTTCCCGATGAGTGTGCGTGTACTTGGTCTCGACCGATAGTCAGCTGTGTGCCGATCGGGCACTACGGCGCGGCGGCTGTTGCGGCAATGGCCGCGTACTTGCGGTCCGGGCGGTCCGGGGACTGCTGCTGCAAGCGCTGAAGTTCGGTGAAACCAGCCTTTGCCAGGCGGGCAGAGAATGTGTCTACGGGCCAGCGGTATGCCGTGTGGACCTTGTGGTCGAACGCGGCCACATCGTCGTCGCTGTCGAAGAAGCCGATCACCAGGTTCCCGGAAGGAGGCAGCATCCGGCGGAACTCGGCGAGTACCGCATCCAGCTCCGATGGCGGTAGGTGGATGGTCGAGTACCAGGAGAGGATGCCGGCCACAGAGTGGTCGGGAAGGTCCAGGTCCGTCATTGATCCGAGCTGGAACGTCGGCCCGGGAAAGTGGGTCCGGGCGTAGCCGATGAACTCAGGTACCAAGTCGACGCCGGTCACGTTGGCGCCGAGCGAATGCAGGTAGGCGCTCCAATGCCCGGGGCCGCAACCGAGATCGAGCACGGCGCCGTCCAAGCCGACGAGGTGGTCTCGGACAAGGGCCGTGTCATCCACGTGGGCCTGCCAGTCACCATCGAACAGGGCGATGTACTGCTCGGACATGTGCGAGTAGGCGTCGCGGACCGGCTGGTTGCTCACGGCGCCACTCTAAAGTCTGCCCGCGTTCCGCCCCGAACCCAGTACGCGTCCGGGTTGAGGTGGCACGTCCGGTACGGTTGCCGGGTCTGCGCGTGAGGTCCGGCATATTGCCCTGACGAGGTCGAGGCGTAAATCGGCCGCTACTGACGCGAACCCGAAGCGAATGTCCAGTTAGGGGGTTTTTCGCGATTTGGTACGCGTGGCTGCGCTGGTCGCGTGTGGGGTTCAGTCCGTTCCCCCTCCGCCTCCGCCTCCGGTGTCGAAGTTCGCAGCGTCTCCATACGCGGTGTTCTCCGCGATGGCGGCGGAGTGCCGGTCGGGGACGCCCCGGCCTCGGTGGAAGGTGTCACGATCAGGGCGCGGCGAGTCGCGGCGTATCGATCGCATGGCGGCCCGCGCGGCCGCCGCCTTCTCCGCTGGGCTCGGCGGCCGACGACGTCGGCGCTTGAAGGTCAGGACCGCGATTCCCGCCGCAAGCGCAATGCCAGCGGGTAATAGATACCAGCACATGTCACCACGGTAGAAGCAGCTCGCACCTGGTCGCAGAACGCTCCCACCTTGTCGCGTCCGCGTTCGACTTGGCCGGCAACCCGCGCGTCGTCGGCACTTCGTGGAGGTCGGTCGGCACCAAGCCAAACCGCGTCGCTGGCCGCGTGGCCCGCAGCCGCTGGTCGATCGGGAACGAGTGTCCCCCGGTTCCGCGACGGCACCTGCGACGAAGATCGATCCCGGGCCGGCACCGGCACCGGCACCGGAGCATGAGTCAGGGCTGCCCTGCGTGACGCCGCCCTGCCCTTCACCAGCGTCAGCGGCATCGCCGCCGCCAAACCGACATCACCCCCGCGGCAGCACCCTCCCACTCGCCCTGCTCGGCATCAGCTATGACTTTGCCGGGGCACTGAGGCCCACCCCCTCACCTACTGGTCGTGGCGAGCCTTGATCGCAGCCGTACGCAGCGTATCGATCGCGCCCATGTTCAGCTCGGCCCAGCGTTTGAGCTCGCGTAGCGGACCGACGAGCGTGTCGCCGAGCGCTGTCAACGAGTAGTGCACGGCGGGCGGACTCGTGGGTTCCACCCGGCGGTGGGCGAGGCCGTCGTCTTCGAGTTGACGCAGGGTGTGGGTGAGCATCTTCTGGGACACACCCGGCATGCGGCGGCGCAGCGCACCGAACCGCAGCTCCTCTCCGTCGGCGAGCAGCAACACGATCATGACGGTCCACTTCGATCCCACCCGGTCGAGCAGCAGCCGCGTCGGGCAGTTGGCGTCGAAGAGGTCACCGTGCCGTTCGGTGGTTACCTCAGGGTGACCAAGCGTGCCTGACGTGCCTTCTTTCGTGCTCACCCAAGCTCTCCTATCGTTCTCAGGTAACCAATGGTAACTAGGAGTCGTGATGAGTCGTGCCGCCCGGGTCCACCGTTCGACGATCGAAATGATCCAGCTCGACGATCTCCGAGTGAGCGTGCGCCGAGCCGGTGCCGGAAGCCCCGTCCTGTTGCTCCATGGGTTTCCACACACCAAGGAGATCTGGCGGGAGGTGGAGCCGCTGCTGGTCGCCGCAGGCCATGAAGTGCTCATGCCCGACCTACGTGGCACCGGCGACACCGAGCGGACGGCAAGCGGCTACGACGCCGCGAGCCTCGCGACGGACCAGGTCCGCCTCCTCGACGCGCTCTCCCTACAATCGGCGCACATCGTCGGCTTCGACGTCGGCGCCGCGCCCGCATTCGCGCTCGCCGCCGCCCACCCGGATCGGGTACTCAGCCTCACCATCGTCGAGGCGGTCATCAGCGGACTCACCGGCGCGGAGGCGTTCCTCGGCTCCGGCGGACCATGGTGGTTCGGGTTCCACCAGACACCGGGCGGCCTCGCCGAGAACGTCCTGAGCGGCGACGAGGACCGCTACGTCCGCTTCTTCCTCACCATCGGGTCCCGCAGCGGGGTCCCGGAGGACCTCGCACGGCACTTCGTCCGCGCCTACACGGGACGAGACAGCCTGCACGCGGCCTTCGCGCACTACCGCGCGATGCCCACCAACGCCCAGTGGAACCGTTCCTGGGCCGAGCACGGCCGACTGACCATGCCCGTGACAGCCGTCGGCGCCTCAACGGTGGGAGACGCCACCGCGCGCCAACTCACGCTGATCGCAGACCACCTCGACCAGCACCTGCTCCCGCACAGCGGACACATCGTCCCCGTCGACGCCCCCGACGACCTCGCCTCGATCGTGGCGGCGACCGCGGCCCGGGCGACATCGGCTCGCACCTGACCGCGGCCGAGGCGAGCAACCCCGCCCAGAGATGGTTGCCGGACTGAAACAAGGCCGGTGTGGGGCAACGACTGCACGAGGTGCTGCCGGTTGCCGATCAGCTGGACACGTGCCGGGTGATGGTCGACGGCTCGCATATTCGGGCGCTCAGGGGCAACCCGGAACCGTTACGAGCCCGGTTGACCGCCACCAGCCAGGCTCACAACACCGCCTCATCACCGACGCGCCGGATCAGAGGCACTCGTGGTCGACTCCGGCAACGGGCCGAACGCCTCTACGCCGGCACCGGACGGTCGGCGTCGTCGGGTCCCCCTTCGGCGAGCATCGGCAGTCGGCAGCAGGTGGCCGGGGCGCGCAGGGACCTCGGCGTCGGTGGGCCGTGTGTCGTGCCGAGCAGCGAACCTGTCATGGGCTCACAGGTCCTGTCGCGGTCTGACAAACCGCGTCCGGTGTCAGGTCCTGCTGACCCAATCGGTGGTCTCGGTCCCCGCAGTCAGCGAGGGGCCACCTGTCGAGGGGCATCTGCATGACTGCGACCGTCCGTTCCCGTGGCGCCGTGACGGCGCTGACCACCGCCGAGTCGGCGTTCGCGTTGTTGACCTGTGAGCCCGCACCGTTGGTGTTCGATGCCCGTCCGGTGCCGGGCCTGCCGGATGTGCTGCTGCCGCTGACCGAGTTGCGGGTGTTGCTACGGTGCGAGCGTTTCGACAGCGACACCACCGACGGGTTGTGGCGGCAACTGGCGCAGCATGCCCGCGAGTGGGGTCCGGCGTGGGTGGTGGGAGCGATCGGTGTCGCATTGCCTGCGTTGACGCATCTCGCGGCGAAGATCAGTCGTGGTCGGGCCCGGCATGCCGACGATGTGGACTCCGAGGTCCTGGCCGGTTTCCTGCAGGCGCTGCGTACGGCGGACCTTGCCGCGCCCCGGTTGTGGCTACGGCTGTGCTGGGCGGCGTGGCGGGCGGGTGCCGCAGTCGTCAGGGCCGATGACGGTGAGGAGTTGCCGGCGGATGTGCCTACCGGGTCGCGGTTGCCGCGGATGCCGTACGGGCATCCGGATCTGCTGCTCGGTCGGGCAGCCGCCGCCGGTCTGATCAGCGGGGAGGCCGCCGAGTTGATCAGCGTGACCCGGTTCGGTGACGCGTTGATCGAGGAGTTGGCGGTGGAGCGGGGTGTGACAGCGGCGGCGCTGCGTATGCGTAGGCGGCGAGCGGAACGGGTGGTGGCCGCTGCCGTCATCCGAGGCGACCTGTCCAGCGGGGTCTGCATGTCCGGTCGTCGTGCAGCCGTCGCGGTCTGACCGCAGCGCGTGGTCGGTGCCCCGGCAAATGTGCTGGGCAGCGGCCGCAATGCTGCAGTGATGACCAGATCATCTGGCGTGGCGGAGAGAAGGACGGCGATGGGCGTCGAGTTCCGGCTGGTCCTGGCTGGTGATCCTGCCGTCGGCGAGGTCGCCGCCCTCACCGCCGCGACCCGCGACGAGACCCCGCAGCCGACGTCGAACCCGCGCCTGTTCACCGCCCGCCTGTACGACCAACGGGGCTACGCCGTCACCGTCCGCCCCGGCACCCACGGCTACTACGAAGCCGAAGCCGACGACGACGCGCGTTGGGAGTGGGAACCCGCCATCTACGTCAACGTCACCTTCTCGATGCGCGCCGACGACCTGGCCGACAAGGGCATCCCGAACATGCTGTCAGCGGTGGCCAGGGTACTGGCCGCTCGGTTCGAGGACGCCGCCCTGATCCAGGACGGCACCTATCTGCTGCTGACCCGCGCCGACGGAGTCGTCGGCCTCCACCGCAGCACCTGGTGGGACCACTACCATCTCCGTCACCTCTTCACCGCCTGAACCGGGCTTCCCGGCCACCGCCGCCCCTGCGCACCGGTCTCATCCGCATGCGGCGAAGTAGGTCCGCAGGTGAGTGGAGACATCACCGAATAGGCATCGACAACCCTCGGGTCTGTTCGGTGTGCCGGGCCCGGGCCCCTGTTGATCGGTTCGGTCAGGGCGTGACAGGTCTGCGGTGGGTTCGATCGGCCTGACAGTCGAGATCTGGGTGGTGCATGTCATCCACGGCATGCCCGCCCGGTGGGGACCACCTTCGGGGCGGCGAGGTCCACGGTCCGGCACGGTCGGCGCGGCGTACTGACACCGCTGTCCCCCCTTTCACTGGTATGGGAGGAGCGCCCCCACCGGAGCACCGGCCTCGTCTTCCGGTCCCCACCTGGCGGCCCCGCAGACCCGTTGTGGAGCGCCGCCATGCACCTCACGTTCTTCGTGTTGTCCGACCTCGCTGCGTCGCCGCCGTTGGCGGTGAACAGCATCAACCAGGTCATCGCGAACATCACCGGTTGGATCATGGGCATCATCGCGATGGTCGCGACGATGTTCCTGGTCATTGGTGGCCTGCGCTACATGTCCGCCGGTGGCGATCCGGCGCAGATCGAACAGGCCAAGGCCAACTTCAAGTCTGCTCTGGTCGGCTACGCCCTGGCGGTGTTGTCGCCGGTGATCCTGCAGGTGCTGCAGGGCATCCTCGGCGGCTGAGGCCCGCGGTCATGGCCACGTGGCTGATGGACGACATGGTCGGTTGGCTCGCCGGGAAGGTCGTCGACCTTCTCGGTGCTCTGCTGGCGTTCCTGACGTCGTCGTTGTTCGTCTCGCCGGACGTCACCGTCCTGCCGCAGGTCCAGTCGATCGCCGACCGCAGCGCACTGGTCGTGAGCGCCTGTTTCGTCCTGGCGATCATCGCCGCGGGCGTCACGGTGATGGTCGGTGACGCGGTGGAGACCCGCTACCAGGTGAAGCAGCTGTTGCCGCGGCTGGTGGTCGGGTTCGTTCTGTCGGCGTTCGCGGTCCCGGCGACGGGGGCGCTCATCGATGTGGCGAATGCGCTGACGGTGTCGATGGTCGGGGTGTCCGCACCGACCACCGAGGCGGTGACGTTCGTGCGGGCGCGGCTCACGTCGGCGATGACCGATCAGAGTGCCGCCCTGCTGACGGTGGTGATCGGGCTGCTGATCGTCGGGTTGCTGTTCACACTGGTGGTCAGCTGGCTGGTGCGGATCGGGGTGCTGGTCATCCTGGTCGGGATCGCCCCGGTGGCGTTGGCCTGCTACGCCACCCCCTGGACGCAGGGTGCAGCCGAGTTGTGGTGGCGCAGTTTCCTGGGCTGCCTGGCCACGCCCACCCTGCAGGCGGTCGCGTTCTCCACCGGCATCCACCTGTTGACCGATCCGGAGTCGAACCTACCGATGCTGCTCGGCCTGCCCGGCTCCGACGCCCTCAACCTGCTGCTCGTGATCGTCGTGCTCTGGACCACGGTGAAGATCCCCGGGCTGATGGGGCGTTTCGTCACCCGACCCGGTCGCAGCCCGAACATCGTCGGGCTGGTCCTGCGCACCGTCACCCTCCAGGGGATGACCCGTGGCCTGGGTCGCCTCGCCCCGGTCCGCCGCCCGAGATAACCCACCGCCCCGCCCGCCTGGTCGGGCCGTATGCCTGGGAGAGGCACATGAACAACTCTGATGAAGGCAGCCCGCACGCTGTGGTTCCGGCGAACATCAACGAACCCGACCGGATCGCGTTCGGGTTGACGTTTCGGCAGCTCGGCATCATCGGCGGCACCGGCCTGGCCGGATTCGCCGCCTACCGCACCTACGGTCCGCTGCTACCGCCGGTGGTGTGGATCATCGCCGGGATCGTCGGGTTCGCCGCCGCGACCGTGGTGGCGTTGGGTCGCCGCGACGGCCTACCCCTGGACGTGTGGCTACGCCACGGCGTGATGCTGCGCCGCAGCCCGCGCATCCTGACCCCGGGGGCGGCCCGGGCCAGCACGGTCGCGGTGGTGGCCGGCACACCGCCGGTGCCGGCCCCACTGCGGTCCCCGGTCACCGCGGTCAGCCCGAGCGGTGTCCTCACCTGTGAGGGCAGCGACAAGGTGCTGATCGCCTGCGGCACCACGAACATTCACCTACGTACCGGCGGTGAGCAGAGCGCACTGCTGGACGGGTTCGGTCGGTTCCTCAACGGGCTGACCGGGCCGGCGCAGATCGTGGTCGCCGCACAACGGCACGACCTGACCGACTACGCGCAGGCGACCGTCGAGCATGCGCCGCGGCTGCCGCATCCGTCGTTGCGGGCGGCCGCCGCCGACTACGCCGATTTCCTGGTCGACCTGGACAACACGCGGGATCCGCTGCGCCGGCAGGTCCTCGCCGTCGTCACCGGCGCACACGCCGACACGGCTGTGCGCGCGTTGTCCGGGCTCGGTGTTGACGCCACCGCCCTGGACGGGCCGGCCGTCGCTGCCGCGCTCGCGGGCGCGGTGGATCCGTTCGCTGCCCCACCGTCGGGCCCCCGCGCGGTGCCCGGCGTCCCGATCACCCTACGGAGCACACCATGAAACGACCCACGATCACGATGAGGAACACCGCGGGTGGGGACCCGATGCCCTCCCCCGCCGCCATATCGGTCAGCCCGGGACATGTGCAGGTCGGTGACGGTTATGCCGCCACCTATGTGCTCTGCGGCTACCCCGCCGAGGTTGGTCCGGCGTGGTTGGATCCGCTGCTGTCCTATCCCGGGCGGGTCGACGTCGCGGTGCACCTGGACCCGGTGGTGCCGCAGCTGGCCGCGCCGATGCTCAAGCGGCAACGCGCCCGCCTGGAGTCGTCCCGTCGTCTCGACGCCGACCGTGGACGTCTCGACGACCCGATGGTCGAGGCGGCAGCCGCTGATGCGGCCGGTCTCGCCGACCGGGTCGCCCGCGGCGCGGCGAAGCTGTTCGACGTCGGTATCTACGTCACCCTCCACGCCCGTACCCTCGACGAACTCGCCACCGTCACCGCCGGTGTGAAGGCCGCTGCCGCGGGGGTGCTGCTGGAACTGCAACCGGCGACGTTCCGCCACCGGCAGGGCTGGATCGCCACCCTTCCGGTCGGGGTGGACCCGCTGCGGATGCGCCGCATCCTGGACACCACCGCCCTCGCCGCCGCGTTCCCCCTCGCCTCACCGGACCTCGCCGCCCCGGCCCCCGGCACCGTCACCCCACCCGACGGGGTGCTGTACGGGGTGAACACCACCAGCAACGGGGTGCTGATCTGGAACCGGTGGGCGCAGGACAACCACAACTCCGTCGTCCTGGCCCGCTCCGGAGCCGGCAAAAGCTACTTCGTCAAACTGGATGTCCTGCGCAACCTGTACCGGGGCACAACCGTCAGCGTCATCGACCCCGAAGACGAGTACGCGGCCCTGGCCGACCACGTCGGCGGCACCGTCATCGCCCTGGGCCGGCCCGGCGTCCGCCTCAACCCCCTCGACCTGCCCGCCGACACCCGCCCCGACACCCTGACCCGCCGCGGCCTCTACCTGCACACCGTCATCGCCGTCCTCCTCGGCACGCCACCACCACCGGCCGAACGCGCCGCCCTCGACCGGGCCATCACCGCCACCTACCACCGCGCCGGCATCACCGGCGACCCGACCACCTGGACCCGACCCGCGCCGCTGCTACGCGACCTGGCCGACACCCTGACCGCCGACGACGACCCGGCCGCCCGGCAGCTCGCCACCCGGCTGGCCCCGTGGACGGTGGGGAACTTCGCCGGCCTGTTCGACGGGCCGACCACCACCACACCGGGCGGGCACCTCGTCGTGTGGTCGCTGCGGCGCCTACCCGACGAACTGCGCACCGTGGGGACCCTGCTGGCGTTGGATGCGATCTGGTCGGGCATCGACACCCCGGCGCCCGGGCCGCGCCGGCGGCGGCACCTTGTGGTGGTCGACGAGGCGTGGCTGCTGATGCGCGACGGGGAGGGCAGCCGGTTCCTGTTCCGGATGGCCAAAGCCGCCCGGAAACGCTCCGCCGGGCTCGCCGTCATCACCCAGGACGCCGCCGACGTGCTGTCCACCGACCTCGGACTCGCCGTGGTGTCCAACGCCGCCACCCAGGTGCTGATGCGCCAGTCCACCCAGTCGATCGACGCGGTCAGCGAGGCGTTCGGTCTGACCGCGGGGGAGTCGCGGCTGCTGCTGTCCGCGTCGCGGGGTGAGGGCCTGCTCATTGCCGGCGGCAGCCGCATCCCGTTCCGCAGCGTCGGATCGGCCGCCGAACACACCCTCGCCGTCACCGGTATCGGGGAGGCCGCATGACGACCACATCGTGGCCGGCGGACCTTGCACAGTGGGTCCTTGCCCGGCCGTGGCTCGGTGTCGTCGCCGCTACCGCGATAGTCGCTGCGGTGCTCAGCTACGACCAGGTGCTCGCCTGGCGGCATCGCCGGTTGACCTCCGGGGCACGCTGGTTGACCATCGCCGCGCCCCCGGAGGTCACCGCAGAGTCCGCTGCCGTGTTCTGGACCCTGATGGTCGGTGCCCTGACCCCACCGGCGTGGCGGCGACGGGTGTTCGGCTACCCGCACGTCGGCTGGGAGTACACCTGGACCGGCCGGTCTCTGACCATCCGGGTGTGGGTGCCGGCAACGGTGCCGCTGGGGGCGGTCGAGGCCGCCGTCCGCGCCGCGTGGCCCGCCGCCACCCTGACCGTCAGCGACACTGCCGCGCCGATTCCCACCGACGTCGGCGTGGAGGTGGGCGGGGCGTACTGGCCGCAGCGTGGCGACGGGGTGCCGCTGCGGACCGTGCACGACACCGACCCGCTGCGGGCGTTGCTCGCCGCCGGGGCCGAGGTCCGCCACCGGGAACACGCCTGCGTGCAGATCCTCGCCCGCCCGGCGTCGACGCGCCGGGTCCGCGCCGCCCGCCGCGCGGCGGCGACCGCCGCCACCCACCCCCACGGTCGACCGGACCCGGCCGCCCGGGCGGTGTCGCAGGTAGCCGGAATGGCGGTCGCCCCGGTCCTGTGGTTCCTCGACGTGTTCACCCCCGGGCCGTCCCGACCGCGCACCCCTGCATCGGGGGTGCGGGTGGCGGAGCGGGACCCGGTGGCCACAGCCGACGCCCGGACGGTCGTGGAGAAGGCGGTGCGGGTGCCGCACGTCGAGATCGCCGTACGGTTCGCCGTCGCCGCCGACGACAGCCCCACCGACACCGACCGCGCGGCGCAGCTACGGGCGCGTCTGATCGGGCTCGGGCACACGATCGCGACGGCCGCCGCCGCGTACACCGGCCCGAACCGGCTACGGCGGATGAAGATGCCGCAGCCGGTCGCGACACTCGCCGGCCGCCGGCTACGCCGCGGGTTCCTGGCGACCGTCCCGGAACTCGCGGCCCTCGCCGCGCTGCCGCAGGACCTCGCGGTGCCGGGCCTGGACCGGGCACGCGCCAAGGCCGTGCCGGCGCCGGTGCAGGTGCCCTCCGGTGGACGGGCAGTGAAGGTGCTGGGCCGCTCCCAGCTCGGCGGTCACAGCGTCGGGTTGACGGTGGCCGACGCCCGGCAGCACGTGCACGTGGTCGGCAAAACCGGCGTCGGTAAGTCCACGCTGCTGCTGAACATGATCCTCGCCGACATCAGAGCCGGCCGGGGAACGGTCGTGGTCGACCCGCGTGGGGACCTGGTCACCGACATCCTCGACCGGCTACCCGCCTCCCACGCCGACAAGATCGTCATCATCGACCCCGACCAGGAGAACCCGGGCTGCTTCAACCCCCTCGACGACCAGGGTGACCCGCACCTGGCAGTGGACAACCTCGTCGGGATCTTCGCCAAGATCTTCGCCGGGCAGTGGGGGCCACGCATGGACGACACGATGCGGGTCGCGTGCCTGACGCTGATGCGGCACGCGAAACCCACCCTGAGTCTCGTGCCGTCGCTGCTGCAGGACCGCCAGTTCCGGGGCCGGTTCACCCACGGCCTGGACGACCCGGACGGCCTCGGCGGATTCTGGCTCTGGTACGACGGCATCAACGACCAGTTCCGCGGACAGGTCATCGCCCCCGTCCTCGCCCGACTCCGGGCGTTCCTGCTGCGGGACTTCGTCAAAAGCGTCATCGGCAACGCCCACTCCTCATTCGACATGGGCCGGGTCCTCAACGGCGGTGTGCTGCTGTGCCGCCTCCCCAAAGGTGTTCTCGGTGAGGAAACCAGCCGCATCCTCGGATCGCTGATCGTGGCCCGGGTATGGCAGGCCGCCATCGCCCGCGCCAGCATCGCCGAGGACCGCCGCCGCGACGCCGTCCTCTACATCGACGAATGCCAGAACTTCCTGACGCTGCCCGGCAGCATCGGCGACATGCTCGCCGAAGCACGTGGCTTCCGCCTCGGCCTGGTCCTGGCACACCAGGACCTCGCCCAACTCCCCCGGGACGTGGCGGCGGCGGTGTCGGCCAACGCCCGGTCGAAGCTGTTCTTCACCGTCGACCCGGCCGATGCCCGGGAACTGTCCCGCCACACGAAGCCCGAACTCGACGAACACGACCTCGCCCACCTCGACGTGTACACCGCTGCCGCCCGGCTGCTCGTCAACAACCGGGAGCTACCCGCGTTCACCTTCACCACCCACCCGCCGACGCCGGTGATCGGTGCGGCGACCGCGATCCGGCAGGCCTGTGCCACCGCCCACACCCGCGCCGACGGCGAACCGCCGATGCAGCAGCTCGCCCGCACCGCGATGAAGCGACGGATGACCTCCCGCGACCGCTGACCGCCCGAGGGCCTGCGCGTTCGGGGGCTCGACCGGGTACGGCATCGGGGGCTCGTTTGGGGGTGTCCACGACACGAGCCCCCAACCGAGCCCTCACCACCGGACCTGTCAGGTGCCCCACCTGCGCACACCGTGGCGTCAGCCCACACGACAGCACGATCAACTCATCCAGACTCCCTACGGGATTCTCTCTCCACGGGGTGACCCCTTCATGCCCACACCACGTTCTCCCGGCCTGCTGTCCCTCTACCCGCACATCACCGCCCGCGACCGGACCCTGCTGCACCTCCTCGACGACCACCAGGTCCTCACCACCGACCAGATCCACCGCCTGCTATTCCGAGCCCGCCGCACCTGCCAGATCCGCCTCGGTGAACTCGCCAACCTCGGACTGCTGGACCGGTTCCGGTTCGCCCGCACCGGCGGCGGCAGCCAACCCTGGCACTGGACCCTCGGCCACCAGGGACACCGCTTCCAGGCCGCCGCCCACCGACGCCCGGAACCCACCCTGCGGGCAACCCGCCAGGCCGTACACCGCCTGTCGGCCAACCCGCACCTGACCCACCTGCTCACCGTCAACGAGTTCTTCGTCCGGCTCACCACCCACACCCACCACCATCCGGAAACCCACCTGGACCGGTGGTGGTCCGAGGCACTGACCACCCGCCAGTTCCGCACCATTACCGCCGACGGGCACGGACTGTGGCGCGTCAACGACACCACCGTCGGGTTCTTCCTGGAAGCCGACACCGGCACCGAACCCCTCACCCGGGTCATCACCAAACTCGACCGATACGCGCAGCTGACCCGCCGCGGCGGCCCCCGCTACCCGGTGCTGTTCTGGCTCGGCAGCGAACGCCGCGAGGAGCATCTGCACCGGCACCTGACCGACGAGGTGCCATGCGCGACCGCCACCCACACCACCGACCCCGCCGCGGCGGTGTGGCTTCCTCCCGGCGCAACCGCCCGGATCCCTCTCACCATGCTGCCGAGCGACCATGGGCATCCGGTGGCGGACAACCCGAACTTCGACGACGACGGACTCTTCGTCGTCTGACAACCCCTGACAGCCACCCCACGTTGCTGTCGGCGCAGCTCAACGCATGATCGTGCTTCCTGACAAGGCTGGTGCTGTCAGGTCACCGCGCTACGGTGCAGCTTCTTCTTTCTGCTCGCACCACCGCCCGTCTGTCCCCTTTCCGGACCTGCCCCGCGCCACGGGATCACCCCAGCCCACCCTCCCGGTCGGCCCGTGATCCCCACCCGCACCCCCAGGCAGCACCCCGCCGCAGACGCCGCACCCCGGTGACCCCACCCCGCACACCACCTCACCCTGCCCTGTCGCGAAGGGAGCACTCCGCCATGCCCACCCCCACTGCCCCCACCGGCCACGTGATCACCGTCTGCTTCACCCCCGGCGTAGACGCCGACTGGTTCGCCGCCTCGGAGAAGGTCCACGACCTGCTCCACATCAACGGCACCCCCACCCGCCGCTACCAGGTCCGCCACCGCCCACTGATCGGCTGGCTGACCCGATTCTTCGGCTACTGGCTGCTCGACGCCGCCCGACGGTGCGGCGCGGTCACCCTCGCCGCCGGAGGCCGCAAAAGCCGCCTCGACCTGACCGGCACCGCCGCCCGCGCCGCCCACGACGCCGCCCTGCGTTGGCGGGCCTGGAACACCCACATCGGCGCCACCACCACACCGGCCCGCCCCTTCGAGGACTTCCTCGCCCAACACCACATCGCTCCGAGCACCGTCACCCTCTACGAGGCCCGCCGACGCTTCGAGCTGCAACCCCGCGTCCTGGCGATGCTCGCCCACACCTTCGACCCCTACGAACTGTCCCTCTACCAAGCAGGGGAAGCGACCTACGCCGGACTGCACTGGCGCACCGCACTCATCGGCGACGCCCTGATCACCACCGACGGCCGCCTGCTCACCCCCGCCACCGACTCCGTCGCCGACCAGTTCCGCTTCCTCAACGAAGCCTGCGCCTACCTACGCGCCCTACGCCCCGACGCCCGGCTGTGCGCCATCGCCACCGCCTGAACCCCCACACGCCCCCGAAGGCCGGTCACCGCCCCACGCGATGACCGGCCTTCGCCATCCCCCTTGTAAAGGAGACCCCGATGTTCCTGACCGACCCCGCACTGCGACGTATCGCCGCCGACACCAACGACGTCCTACCCGAACACCTGTGGCGACACGACACCGCCACCCTCGACCCACTCGGCGACCTCGCCCGCCTCCTACACCGCACCGCCCGCGACTTCACCGACAGCACCACCACCCTCGACCACACCCTCACCCGGCTCGGTGCGCTCGCCGACACCACCCGACACCAACTCACCTCCCCCACCGACAGACCCCTGACCGGCTCCCCACACACCCTCACCGACGTCCTCACCGCCCACGAACGCCACCGCCTCCTCGGCACACTGCTCACCGCCTGCTACCGCGCCTGGCGCAGCCACCGGCCGATCAGCGCCACCGACGAACGGCACCTGCTGCTGCAGCACAGCGACCCCTCGTGGGGCGTGGCCACGCTGCGCCGCCACCCCGACGACACCTGGCTGGTAATACCCGACGCCGAAGCCGCCACCGCCTTCGACATCCCGTACGCCGACCGCATCGTCGGGGAGATCACCGACACCGACCAGGGGTGGACACCAACCGCATACACCGACCCCCGACACCGCAACGGCCCGATGGCGTACCCGCTGCCCGACTGCGACGAACTGTCCACCGCCTGCCGGACGCTGCTGCGCTGGTGGCAGCTGCGCCACTCCGACGCATGGCGCAACCGCACCCCCGCACAGCTCACCCCCACCGAACTCGCCCACCTCACCAGCTGACCCGGGGACACCTGATGCCGCACCTCGACCCGGTCAGCCACTGGCTCACCCTCACCACCGGCCGCACCCTCGACCAACACGCCACCGACCCGGTCCCCGCCGCCGCGCACCTCCCCGACGCCGCCGCACCCTGCGGCACCTACGCACCGAACCGCACCTCGCCGCCGATGACCTCCGTACCCGGCTCATCAACACCGACGACCTGACCGGTCCCACCGCCACGGTCACCGGCGTCGTGCAGACCATCACCGACCTGGGCCGCGAGTACCGGCAGGCCCGCGACCGCGTCGACACCCTCATCGCCGACACCACACGGACCCTCTATGCGCAGACCCACGGGGGCCGGGTGGTGCAGCGACGCTATGTCAACCCCGGCGACACCGTCCTGGTCGTCCTGCCCCACACCGACCCCTGCCGCCGACTGCACCTCGCCGGCCACACCACCCACGTCACCGTCGGCAGCTGCGACGCCCGGCTGCGACCGTCCGGCAGCGTCCACCCGCTGCGACTCACCCACCCCGACGCCGGCATCTACCGCGACCCGACCACCGGACGCCTCTACATCCTGCGCACCACCACCGGCCACTGACGCCGCCGACGAGCCCCACGCCACCCGTCGGGTCGAGCACCACGGCACGGCAGCCCGGGCCCGTGCCCGCCGCTGCCCACAACCCCGACACACCGCCGTCCGACACCGGGTCGGGCGGCTCTCACCCAGGAGGGAAACCCCGATGAACGACCTGTCCCTGACACCTGCCACGCAGGCCGTCCTCGACGCCCTGACCGAACTCGGCCAGGGCGACATCCACGAGTTGGCCGAGAAGGCCGGCAAGGCCCGCTCGACCACCGACAAGGCCGTCAAGACCCTGATCGACGCCGGGCTGATCATCGCGGTGGACGCCGACACCGACCAGGCCGAGGGCACCCCCACCCGGTGGACCCTCACCACCGCCGCCGGTGACACCGCGCCGCCGGACACCGAACCCGCCGACGCGCACACCACCGGGGCCGACACCACCATCGACCAGGACGGAGTCACCGGGGAACGGACCGATCAGCCGGCTGAGGAACCCGGCGAGTCGACCGATCACATCGAGAGCAACCCTGATGACACCAGCAGCGACCGCGACGGCACCGGGACAGGTGCCCCTCCGGCCGACCACGACGACAACGCGAACGGGCCGGACGTCCCCGACGACAATGCCCACACCAGCGGCGACGACGCCGAGCCGAACTCCGACACCGACATGCAGGCCGAGGCACAGCCGGCAGCCGCCGTACCGGCTGCCCGCCCGGGTGACCGCAAGGTCATGGCCATCAAGGCAGTCCTGGCCGACCACGGTGACATCGGCGCGACCCTGGACGTGATCGTCACCGAAAGCGGCATCGGGCATCCGACGGCCGCCCGGCTGCTGACCGCGATGGAGCAGGCCGACGCCGCCCGACGCCTACCCGGCCTGCCGCAACGGTGGATCCCGGGACCGACCAAGGCCAGCGAGGTCGACCCGAACCCGCAGCCGCCCCGCTGCCCGCTGTGCTCCCAGGTCATCCGAGGACTGGCCACCGCACCGACCGCCACGACGGCAGTACAGCCGCTGATCCACCCGGACGGCACCCTGCACATCGTCGCCCCCGACGGCGAGACCCACATCGTCGTCCTGCCCACCCGCACCGCCCTCCGCACGGCGAGCACCACGACCCGGGTCGGTGACGCCACCGTCAACGCCGACGGCAACCAGCCGTTCAGCCGAGGCGAACTGGAACGCCTGACCCTCGACTACCTCGCCGCCCACCCCGGCCGTCAGATGACCCCGCAGGACATCACCACCGCCCTCGCCGCGCACCTCAACCGGGCGGTCAGCAACGGGGCCGTCCGCAACAACCTCACGAAGGCCGCCGCTGCGGGCCGCATCCTCCTGGTCGCCGACAACCCGCTGACGTTCGTCCACCCGGCACCCGCCGACACCAGCACCGATGCGGGCGCCCCCGACCAGTCCTGACCATCACCCACCACCGCGGGGGCCGAGCCACACGCTCGGCCCCCGCACCCGTACCGAGAGGGAGAAACCCTGTGCCACACGAACTGGAGACGTTCGCCGACGGGACGACCGCCTTCGCCTCCGCCCGCATGTCCGCCTGGCACCAGCTGGGCACCGTCACCCAGGACACCATGAAAGCCGAAGAGATCATGGCCGCCGCCCGCCTCGGCGACTGGGGCGTCCGCACCATCCGCACCGTCGGCATCGACCTCGTCGACGGCGTCGAGGTGCAGGTCCCCGCCGACGACAAACGGATGACCGTCCGCCGTAACCCCGCTACCGGCGCCACCGAGTACCTGGGCATCGTCGGCACCGACTACACCGTGGTCCAGAACGAACAGTGCGCCGAGATGCTCGACCGCCTCGTCGACCAGGTCGGCGGCGCCCACTTCGAAACCGCCGGCAGCCTCCGCGGCGGCAAGAGCGTCTTCGTGACCATGAAACTCCCCGACGCGATGCACATCGCCGGCGTCGACCGTCTCGACCTCTACCTGATCGGCACCACCTCCCACGACGGCACCGCCGCCCTGCGCGTCGACGCCAGCCCCATCCGGGTGGTCTGCGCCAACACCCAACGCGCCGCCTTCCAACACACCGTCGGGCACTACACCTTCCGGCACACCTCGAACGTCACCTCACAGATCAGCCAGGCCCGCGAGGCCATCGGCCTGATGTGGACCTACATGGAGACCTTCGAGAGGGCCGCCGAGCGGATGCTCCAAGCCGACCTGACCATGCGCGAGTTCGAACAGATCGTCGGCCGGGTGTGGCCCGTCAAGGACAACGCCTCCGAGCAGACCCGCAACAACGCCAAGCAGCGCCTCGGCACCCTCAAGTACTTGATTCGCGAAGCCGACACCCAGAAAGCCATCACCGGCACCCGGTGGGCCGGATACCAGGCCATCACCGAATACCTCGACCACTACCAGCCCGCCAAGAACGACACCGCCCGCGCCAACCGGGTCCTCACCGGCAACGTCGGCGACCTCAAGATCACCGCTTTCGACCTGCTCACAGTCTGACCACCACACAACCCGGGGCAGTGGCCATCGGTGCCGCTGCCCCGGGCCCCGACCTCCGATGGCGCCGACCACACAGGCGCACACCGCCCCACGCTCAGGAGCACCGCCGTGGCCTACACGCCGTCATGGCAGCGACTCTGCGACTGCCGCTGCATCATCCATCACCAGCTACCACGTACCACCTACCGCGAGTCGGACTGCGCCTGCACCATCACCTGCGCCACCCAACCACTGGCCCTCCTCGCGGAGCCTCGGAGCCGCGCCTGGTTCCTCGACCGGTACGACACCGTCCGGCACGTCCCTGCCATGGCCAACGGCACCTGGGACTGGGCGTACGCCGCAACCATCGGCACCCGCTCCGACCACCCCCACACCAGCCGCGCCATCGAAGACCTACTCCGCCGAGCCGGCCATTTGTTCACCCACCTTCCACCGCGCCCCTGACCGCCACGGTGGGCCGCCCCTTCCGGGCGGCCCACGATCCTTCTCGTGCGTCACCACCCGACACGGACGAGCTACGCGGCCACGAGAGCGACTTCGGTGCTGCTGTCCGTCAGCCCCGATCGCCCCCATCTGACCACCAACATCCGTTCGCACACGACGCAAAGGACGTGCCGTCACGATGACCAAAGTCATCATCGGAGTTGTCACCGTGGTCGTCGTAGCCTGCCTCGGCCTCCCCGCGGCCCTCATGTCGGCCACCACCCGCTCCGGCACCTGTGACACCGCCTCCGCAGCCCATCCACCCTCCGGCCAGCCGCCCGACACCGGCACGTGGGATACCGAGCAGCTCGACGTCGCCACCACGATCATCGACGTTGGACGGGCCAGGGGCGTGCCCCGCCGAGGCTGGATCATCGCCGTCGCCACCGCACTGCAGGAATCCGGACTACGGAACCTGCCCCACCTCGGCCACCGCAACGACCACGATTCCATCGGTGTGTTCCAGCAACGCCCCAGCCAGGGCTGGGGCAGCACAGCCCAGCTGGCCGACCCCGCCTACCAGGCCAACGCCTTCTACAACAAACTGCTCGCCGTTCCCGGCTGGGAAGAGATACCACTGACCCAGGCCACACAAGCAGTACAGGTCTCCGCCTTTCCTGACGCCTACACCAAGTGGGCTGACGACGCCTCCCACCTGGTTCAACGCCTCACCGCCACACTGACCGACTGCGCCGCCACACCTGCTGCCCTACCGGACGGCTTCAAGGTGCCGGCCGACACTCCCCCGGCCGTCGCGACCGCCATAACCTGGGCCATCGGCCAACTCGGCACCCCGTACCACTTCGGCGGTTCCTGTACCGCCCCGCACTCCGGCGACCCCGCCAGGCAGTGCGACTGCTCATCCCTCATGCAGGTCGCGTACCGGACGGCCGGCATCACCATCCCCCGCACCACCCACGACCAGATCCACGCCGGCACCCCCGTCACCGACCCGACGCAGCTCCACCCCGGCGACCTGATCCTCATCCCCGGCAGCCAAGGCACCCGAACCACACCCCGCCACATCGGCATGTACCTCGGCAGCGGACTCATCATCCACGCCCCGAAAAGCGGTGATGTCGTCAAGCTCGCGACACTGGGCGGCTGGGCCAGCCAGATCGCAGCGATCCGCCGCATCCTGCCGCGCTAAGCGTCAAGCATCTGCAGCACGCCAACCCGCCCCCATCACCGTGTCCACGTCCGGATCTACCGGGTGGAGTGCGGTGCAAGGTTGGGACTGGATCAATGCCCGCTGCCGGGTGCGGTGGTCACTCAAATGCCGCGCTGACCGACGGCGGCCGTTCGATGCCGAGTCGGAAGCGCGCCAGGCAGTGGGACGGCCCTGGCGACAGGGGCGATTTACGCCTGGCTGAGGTCGAGAATGCTCCAGCCGGCGGGCAGCACGGCGCTGGCCGGCTTGGGATCGGCGGTGGCCAGGTGCGCCCGGTGGGCGATGGCAGCGCGGGCGGCGTGCCCGAGGGCGATGTCGCCGCCTGCGGCGCGAGCGAGGACGCCGGCCTGGCGGGCGTCGTCGACGCCGGGCTCGGCACCGAGGAACAGCACGGTGATGGCAGGTGTGGTGGTCGGGAGGGTGAGCAGGGCCGTGCCGACGTCGCTGCTGGTGGCCGCGTAGGCGGCGGCGAGGCAGGCAGCCGGCACGCCCACCGTTCGTTCTTCGTCGGCGACCTCGGCGATCAGTTCGCCGACGGCGAGCTGCCCGTCGACGTACGCGGCGAGGACGGTGGCGTCCAGGACCACGGCGACCTGGTTGTCGCTCACGCGCCCTCGTCGAGCATCCGCTGCCCCTCGGCGAGGGCGTCGTCGGGGATCGGCGCGGCCAGGCGGTCGCGCCAGCGGGCCTTGCCGGCGTCGGTGACCTCGATGCCGGCACGGCGCAGCACCTCGTCGACCTGGGTGCCGGCCATCTGGGCGCGGACGGCGGCGGTGATGGCGGCGCTGACGTTGGGCTGGCCGTCAAGCCATTCGGCGACGTCGTCGGGCACGCTGATGGAGCGTCCTGGCCGGCGGCAACGCAGGGGCACCGAACCACCAGAGTCACCTACGCCGAGTGCAGTAGCGGATTCGTCGAGTCCCCCACTTGGGCGAACTCGATACCGATAGATCAGCCCTCACGGGCCCCGCCGGCAGCGTGGAAGCTGCCGGCGGGGCATGAATTAGTCGCACATGTGCTGGTGGTCGGACCGGTTGAGGCCGGGCGCCAGCCGTTCCCATGCCTTCTTCTTGCTGATGTCGTCGCGGCTGGTTGCGCAAGCTCTCCGGTGAGCGTCGTTGAGGTCGAGGTTCCAGATGAGCACGCTGCGGTCGTCGCTGCCGCTGTACAACTCGTTTGTCCCCGGCCGGAACACCACGGTGTTGACCTTGTCGGTGTGCCCGATAAGGTCGGCATAGAACTCTGGCGCCTCGCCGGCTGCGACGGACCAGAGCCGGATAGTGTGGTCATGGCTGGCACTGACGAGGGTTCGGCCGTTCTCGCTGACGGTGAGGCTGGCGACTGGGCCGCTGTGGCCGGTCGCGTCGCCGCCGATCTGCTTGCCGGATTTGGTGTTCCACCGGCGGATGACGCCATTGGCGTCGCCGGTGAAGAAGGTCGCTTGGCCCGGGGCGAAGGTGATGCTGTGGACCGCGGCGGTGCTGGCATTGATCGGATTCAAAAGCAGATCGCCGGTTGCGGTGTCCCAGAGCCGGACGGTGCCGTCAGTAAAGGTCGCCGCGAGGACGGAGCGGTCCTCGCTGACTGCCATGCTGAATACGGCGAACCTTCCGCTGATGGCATCGCCGGTGTTCAGCTCGCCGCTGAAATCCGCCTTGGTCAGGCCGCGCTCCTCGTTGACTGTCCACCGTTTCACGTGCCCCGCGCTGTCGCCGGTGTAGAGGGTACCGTCGGTGCCGAAAACGACCCGGTTGATGTCGACAGCTTCGTCGGAGGAGGCTGGGAACTGCGGGGCGGCGGGCAGGTACGGCTGGTTGTACGCGGAGCTGGAGACGTACACGCGGTGGTCGTCACCGGCGGCCGCCCAGCGTTTGCTGTTGGGCCCGTAGGCGACACTGACGTAGTTGCGAGCACGGGTTTGAGTGCGGAGGCTGGCTGACTCGCTGCCGTCCTTCGGCCTCAGGTTGATGTGTCCGCCACCGTCGACGATCGTCATCCCAGCCTTGGCGTCCGGCGTCGGGTCGAATGCAAGGTCGTTGACTGCGCCTTCGACGGTGATCCGGCCGACGTCCCACTGCACCAACGAGCCATCGTCGTAGGTGGTGAGCAGCGTGCCGGCCCTGTCCGCGAACGCTGCGCTCGTCGGCACCTGGCCCTGCGATTCGAGCCTGAACAGCAACTGCAGCGCAGTCACGCCTGGGGCGTCGCGCCGGATGTTCCACACACGCACGGCGTCGTAGCCGACCGTCGCTAGTACGCAGGCGGTGCCGGACGTCGACATTTCTGACGTCGACCTGTTCGACGGCGGTGGGAGGCACCCCGGGCCGGGTGCAAAAACTAGGTGCGGGATCGGCTGGTTGTGCGCGTCGATGCTGCCGATCTCGCTGTTCTGGCTTACTGACCAAAGGTGGATGCGCTGGTCGGCGCTGGCGACCGCGAGGCTGTCCCCGTCCGGACTGAACGCAAGGTTGTAGATGGGCATCCCCTGCTCGCGCGGCGCGAGCTGCTTCCGACGAAGGGCGCCACTATCGGCGTAACGCAGCTGCACGGTGCCGTCGTTGACGCCGAACGCGACGAGGCACTCGTTCTCGTCCCAGTCGCCGTCGCATCGCTGGGCGGCGACCGACGTCAGCCGGATAGGAGTCGGGATCGCAGGGCCTGCCGGTTTGCCGTCTGTGCGCCACCGCTCGATCACGCCGTTGGTGTTCGAGGTGTACAGCGTGGAGCGGTCCTTGCCGGCGAACGCGAGACCAGAGACATACGCGGCGTCGTTGGACACCACCTGGCCAGCCGGCTTATGCCAAGGGTCGGTCCAGATTTGAACTCCACGCTGACCAGACGCGGCCAGGGTCGTGTTCGCACCGAACGCGATCCGTCGTACCTCTCCTACACGGCTCGGGAGTTCTTGCCACGGTTGATCTTCTCCGTTCCGTAGCATCAGTCGCCCGTCGGCCGCTACGGCGGCGTCGACGGTGCCATCGTCACTCGACGCGATGGACACGAATGTGTTCGTGCGGCCTGAGTCGACGACCGCCAGGGGATGGTTCTGCAGGCTGAGAACCGCCCCGCGCGACTGCGGCGTCTTATGGGTGTCCCAGGCGGCGAGGGCAAGGAGCGCTGAGGCGCGGGGATTCGCCGCCGCTACCCCGTGGGCTTGCGCCGCGAGCTGCTGCGAGACGATGCTGAGGTTCTGCTCGTCGAGGCGGAAGTTCTGCACGACCGCCACGGCTGCGATCAACACGATGGTGGCGATCACAACCTGACGAAACCACCGGCGACGGCGCGCGTACCGCCTGCTGCTGTCGAGAAAGTCCAGGGTAAGGCGGGGCAGTTCACGCCGATGGTGTCGTGCCCAGTCCTGGGCGGCCTCCAGCCGTGTCGCCTGGTACAGGTCCGAGCTGTTTCGGCCGTCGCGGTCCCAGGCGGTGGCGGCCTCGTTGAGGTTGCGCGCGACAACCAGCCCCGGCCGGTCAGCGTCCAACCATTTGCCCAGCGTGGGCCAGGCGCTCAGCAGGGCGTCGTGGCTGATCTCGACCATGTCGGCGTGCACAGTGACGAGACGATCCCTGACGAACGGGACGAGCACCGCCTCCAGATCGTCCCGCTGGGCGCCGTCGCCGTGATCGGCGAAGAGCTCAGCGGTGCTGACACGCCGGCGGGTGTCCGCGGTCTCGGCGCCGATGTGGACCAGGTTCAGGAAGAGTCGGCGCGCCAGATCCTGCTGCGTCGTCGTCTTGAGCTCTTTGTCGTATATCTTGTCGGCACTGTCGGCGACAGCCTTGTAGATCCCGCCGACGGCCTGATAATCGGCGATTGTCAGCTGCCGGCCGTGGCCGTGCTTCAACGTTTCCTGCAACGCGTGCGACAGCAGCGGCAGCACCCCCGCGTCGTGCGCTCGTTGCGGGTCACGCTTGCTGCCGCGCGGCCGAACCTCTTGCAGAAGCAGCTCGACAAGCCCTGCCTCATAGTGGATCTTCGCCTTGCAGGCCGGTTGCACGATCGCTTCCCGCAGCTCGGCCTCACTCATCGGCCCAACGGTGAACTGCCCGCCCTGGACCGCGGCCAGCAGCTGCGGGTGGCGTAGCGCCTGGGCGTAGAAGTCGGCACGTAGCCCGATGACCACAACCGCGCCGAGCGGACCGGCCGCCGCCGCGCGCAGCGCCGCGATGAAGTCGCGCCGCTCGTCCTCCTTGTCGCAGGTGGTGAACGCCTCCTCGAACTGGTCAACGATGATTGCCAGCCCGTTCCCGGAGGCGAAGCCGTCACTGTCGTTCACGGCTTGCTCGTTCGCGGTCTGGTCCCGATCTTTCATGGCCAGCCGCACGTACTCTGCACAGCGTTCCGGATCTTCCCGAAGCGCTTCGGCGACCTCCTCGGCCTTTACGCTGCCCGCCAACTTCGCCAGCCGTTTGGCCAGTTCGTCCACCGGCCGCGCCTGCGGGGTGAAGCACACCACTTGCCAGGACCGGCCGAGGTCGTCACCCCCACCGACGCGCAGGGCAGGGATCACACCTGCGCGCAGTAGCGAGGACTTGCCCGCCCCGGAGGCGCCAACCACCATCCGGATCCCCCCACCGGCGGCGTCCGTCTGGACAATCAACTCCACCAGTTTGCGGGTCAATGCGTCGCGGCCGAAGAACCAGTCGGCGTGCTCGGTGTCGAAGCTGAACAGTCCCCGGTACGGCTCCACACCTGCCGGGCGAGGCCCCGGTGTCAGCCGTAGCCGTCGGCAGACGGCCACCCATTGGTCAATTTCGGCCTGATCTTTGATTCCGCATGCGCGCAACAAGTCGACCAGAGTGTTCTCAAGCCTGGCGGAGGGAACACTCCGGCCGGCGAACCAGTCCCCTAGGGTGCCGCGACTCGCTCCCTCTTTAAACTTATTCCCGTTCTGAATCTTGTCCACTACCAGCTGAATTGAGAGACCTGCCCGATTGCGGATTTCCGTCAGTTCTCGGCCGAAATCCTTCGGAGTGTTTACCGGACCCGGTCCGGACGCGGCCGTATTCGCTACCACTGATTTCGTCATTCGCCAACCCTTCTAGCACCGACACGACCCGGATGCGCCAGCGACACTACGCACCGTCGACCGTCCGGTGGGGTTCGGCGACTGTCGGGAGTTGTACGGACAATTCCGCGCCCCTTTTGACCCAGTTGGTCGCCGTCGATGATCGACCCATTCGGCTCACCCCCGCACGAATGAGCGACGGAGGACCAACTATGAGCACCAGCCAGATCGCCCAAGTACTCGCCATCGTCAGCGACGCCGCTCAACTGATCACCGCAGCCATCGCGGCCATCTCCGTCGCGTTGACCGCCCGCCGCCGGCGCCGCGCCAGGAACGACGCTGCGAACCACAGCGAGAGGGGTGCAACAACCGGCCACAGTCGCGAAGCGAACCCCCGCAGTGCGACCTGTTCGGAGTGCGCCGACGGTGGCTGCGAAGAATGAGCCGAACCCGGCCGTGCGCGACCCACTGAAATTCCGTACAAGTTGGAATAAATCTTGAGAAATCGGATCGCCATATCGTTTCGGCCACCATCCCGAACCATGTACTCATCGCCCATTCCGGAGGCGCGCCGGTACATCCGGGAGAGCTTGCCGTTCTCTTTGCTGGAAGCATGGGTTGGGCCTCGGGTCTATTCGTCGTCGTCAGCGTCGGGGTCACGTAGGGCGCGGCGGCCGTTGCCGAGGTCGGGTAGGTGGAATGAGTAGTGGCCGTGGACGTTGATGTGCCGGCGCATGTACGGCGAGAGCCGGGCCACGTCGGCGTCGAGCGCCGGGTAGCCCTCGGCCCGTAGCCGGCCGAGGGCGGCGTCGAGGTAGACGGTGTTCCACAGGGTGACGCAGTTGAGCACCAGGCCGAGCGCGCCGAGCTGGTCTTCCATCCCCTCGTGGTAGGGCTGGCGCGGCTCGCCGCGGCGGCCGTGGAAGACGTGCCGGGCCAGGTCGTGGCGGCCTTCCTGGAGGTTGCGCATCGCTTTGATCTGGCGCCGGTACGGCTCGTCGTCGACGAAGGTCAGCACGTGCAGGGTCTTGAAGATCCGCCCGAAGTGGGCGAGGGCCTCGCCGAGTTGGGTCGCCGCGCCGCCGGGGGACAGCATTCGCAGGACGTGGTAGGCCGACACCGCGCCGGTGTGGATCGAGCCGACCAGGCGTAGCAGGTCGGCCCAGTGCTGCCGGACGCGGCTGAGGTCGATCTTTCCGCCGGCGGCCGGGTTGAGTGGGCCGTAGTCGGCGGTCGGTTGATCCGCCACAGCTTATGGGTCACCGCGACGTCCCGGTCCAACGTCCAAACCACCTACGCCGACGCGGCCTGGAGTTCGGGCAGCGCGGTGTAGAGGGTGCTGCGGGAGACGCCGAGCAGTTTCGCGATCGAGATCATCGTCCGGTCGGGCTCGGCGAGCAGTTGCAGCGCGTACGCGACCTTCTCCGGGGTCATCGCCGGTGGGCGGCCGAGGCGCTGGCCGGCGGCGCGGGCGGCGGCCAGGCCCTCATTGGTGTTGGCCACGATGATCGTGCGAATGAACTCGGCCAGGGCGGCGAAGACGTGGAAGACGAACATCCCGCCGGGCGTGGTGGTGTCGAGCTTCTCGTGCAGGGATTGGAAGCCGACGCCGAGGCGCTTGAGCTGGCCGACGATGGTGATCAGGTCTTCCAGGGAGCGGCCGAGCCGGTCGAGGGAGACGACGGTGAGCGCGTCGCCGGGCCGGATGTACTCGAACACCTTGGTCAGTTCGGGCCGGTCGGCGTTTTTGCCGCTGGCTTTGTCGAAGAAGCACTTCGCGCAGCCGGCCGCGGTGAGCGCGGCTTGCTGGCGGGCGAGGTTCTGCTCGCGGGTGGAGACGCGGCCGTAGCCGACGAGCACGCCGGCGAGCGGGGTGGGTAGCAGCAGATCGCCCTCGGCGGGCGCGGGGGTGGCGGTCACGCGGTCTAGGGTGTCCGAGAAACCCGTGATCGCCTTGTTGGACACGCCGACTTTCCGGACGGGTTTCTCGGACACGTTTGACCGGCCCGGTCGGCGCTTTTTGATCTTGTCCGGGAAACGATCGATTCTCGGACAGTACCCCCGGACTCACCTCCGCTAGATCAACTCCTCAGCGCTGCTTTTGGGCGGAAGCTAAAGACGGACCTTCTCTTGGACACACGCCGCACGCCGCCGACGCCAGAGCCCAACCACGCCCCCTACCCGGAACTGGAACCCTCCATGGCAGCCCGCAAGTTGCCATAGACGACCCGGGTCTGCGGGTGGTCGTCGCCGAGCACCCGCCGGCAGTCGGCGAGGGCCTGCTCGAACAGCGAGATCGCCTGCCCCACGTCCCCCGCCGACCTGTAGGCGTAGGCAAGGTTGTTCACCGAGGCCAGCGTCTGCGGGTGGTCGTCGCCGAGCACCCGCCGCCGATCGGTGAGGGCCTGCTTGTACAGCGGGATCGCCTGCCCCAAGTCCCCCGCCGACCTGTAGGCGCCAGCGAGGTTGTTGACCGAGGCCAGCGTCTGCGGGTGGTCGTTGCCGAGCACCCGCCGGAAGTCGGTGAGGGCCTGCTCGAGCAGTGGGATCGCCTGCCCGACGTCCCCCGCCGCCTGGTAGGTGTAGGCGAGGTTGTTGACCGAGGCCAGCGTCTGCGGGTGGTCGTTGCCGAGCACCCGCCGCCGATCGGTGAGGGCCTGCTCGAACAGCGGGATCGCCTGCCCGACGTCCCCCGCCGCCTGGTAGGTGTAGGCGAGGTTGTTGACCGAGGCCAGCGTCTGCGGGTGGTCGTTGCCGAGCACCCGCCGGCAGTCGGTGAGGGCCTGCTCGAGCAGTGGGATCGCCTGCCCCAAGTCCCCCGCCGCCTGGTAGGCGCCGGCGAGGTTGTTGACCGAGGTCAGCGTGTCGGGGTGGTCGTTGCCGAGCACCCGCCGCCGATCGGTGAGAGCCTGCTCGAGCAGTGGGATCGCCTGCCCCACGTCCCCCGCCGACTCGTAGGCGCCGGCGAGGTTGTTGACCGAGGTCAGCGTATCGGGGTGGTCGTTGCCGAGCACCCGCCGCCGATCGGTGAGAGCCTGCTCGAGCAGTGGGATCGCCTGCCCCAAGTCCCCCGCCGACTCGTAGGCGCCGGCGAGGTTGTTGACCGAGGCCAGCGTCTGCGGGTGGTCGTTGCCGAGCACCCGCCGGCAGTCGGTGAGGGCCTGCTCGAACAGCGGGATCGCCTGCCCCAAGTCCCCCACCGACTCGTAGGCGTAGGCGAGATTGTTGACCGAGGCCAGCGTGTCGGGGTGATCGTTGCCGAGCACCCGCCACCGATCAGTGAGGGCCTGCTCGAACAGCGAGATCGCCTGCCCCAAGTCCCCCACCGACTCGTAGGCGTAGGCGAGATTGTTGACCGAGGCCAGCGTCTGCGGGTGGTCGTTGCCGAGCACCCGCCGGCAGTCGGTGAGGGCCTGCTCGAACAGCGGGATCGCCTGCCCCAAGTCCCCCGCCGACCTGTAGGCGCCAGCGAGGTTGTTGACCGAGGCCAGCGTCTGCGGGTGGTCGTTGCCGAGCACCCGCCGGCAGTCGGTGAGGGCCTGCTCGAAAAGCGGGATCGCCTGCCCCACGTCCCCCGCCGACTCGTAGGCGTAGGCGAGGTTGTTGACCGAGGCCAGCGTCTGCGGGTGGTCGTTGCCGAGCACCCGCCGGAAGTCGGTGAGGGCCTGCTTGAGGTAGGCGATGGCGTGAGGGGGGTTTCCCTGGTCGAGCAGGAACAGGCTGGTCGCGTTGAGGAGGTAGGCCAGGGTGACGCGGTCGCTGTCGGTGGCGTGTGCTCTGGTCTGGGAGACGAGCGCGTCGATGTGGGGCACCAGTGTGCGCCACGTCGGCCAGGTGGTGGGGTCGCGCCAGTCGTCAGGTCGTGCGGTGGTCAGGGCGTTGGTGGCGGTGGTGCGGGCGGTGGTGATGTCGTCGGGTTGGCGGTGCGGGTCGTCGGGGTCGGGTGTGCGGGCGACGGCCTGGACGAGTCGGTGCACGGTGACGGCCCGGGTGGCGGGATCGATGCTGAGCATGTTGTACGCGGCCAGCCGGCCGATCGCCCGCGTCACCGCTGGTTCCCCCGCGCCGTCGCCGAGGTGGTGCCACAGGCTGCGGGGGATGGCTTCCGGCGCGTACCAGGCCAGGGCCCGCAGCAGCCGTCCGGGCAGGGAATCGTCGGCGAGGGCGTCGAGGGTGACCTGCCAGACCCGGGCGATCGTCCGTTCGGCGGCCCTGCCTTCCTCACCGTCGCGGTACATGTCGGCGGGATGCTCGGCGAGCAGCCGCAGGTAGTCACCGACGGTGGTCCGGGTCTGGGCCAGGTAGGCGCCGGCTTGTTCCACCGCCAGCGGTAGATGGCCCAACTCGGCGCACAGGGCGGCAGCGCCTGCGGGGTCGATGACACCGCCGCCCTGGGACACGATCGCGGTGAGCAGGGCGACCGCCTGGCCGGGTTCGAGGACGTCCAGGCGCAGCGGGGTCACGATGTCGGGCCAGCCGGTCGCGCGGCGGCTGGTCACCAGGATCCGACCCTTGGGCAGCCGGCCCACCAGATCGGCGATGTGGGCGGGATCAGTGACGTTGTCCAGGATGAGCAGCCACCCGTCGTGGCAGGCCAGCCAGCGTACGGCCCATTCCCGCAGGGACGGTGACGGCAGAGCCGCGAGGGCTGGTTGCAGCGCGACGGTCAGGGCGACCAGGCCGGCGTCGAGAGCGGCGGGACTGTCCGCGGTGATCCACCAGATCGGGCGGTGCTGGTCGCGGTGGGTTGCCGCCCACCGTGCGACCAGGGTGCTCTTACCGATACCGCCGAGCCCGTGGACCGCCTGCACGACCACCACACCCGGATCCTGAGCCGCTGCGTCCAGCCAGCCCAGCGCATCCTCACGACCCACGAACAGCCGCAGCCGCACCGGCAGGTTCACCAGCCCGGCCGGTGCAGGCACATCTTCCGGAGCGACCAACGCCTCCGCCGGCAGCACCGTGACGTGCTGGGTATTGGTCGCATGGGGGCCCGTGGAGGCGATACCGGGAACGCTGCCCGCCGTGATCGAGCCCGACCCGCTCAGCACGGTGGGATCACCCACCGGCGTCGGCGGCTCGGGATCAGCGGGCAAAGGGACAACCCGGCCGCGTCGAAACCACCTCACCGGTACTGGGTGTTCGTCGCGTTGTCGCCCGTCGAGGCGATCCCCGTGAGATCACCCTGCACGGTGACCGACCCCGGCCCCGCCGCCGGCGGTGTCACCGCAGCGGGCGGCGTCGGGGCCGCAGCCGGGTTTCCCGGCCGAGCAAGCACGAGGGCGGCCACCGCGACCACGAAGCTCGCGGCCCCGGCCAGCCAACTGGCCACCTCCACCCCCTGCAAACCGAACACCACCGCCGCCACCACCAACCCGGCAGCGACCACCCCACCCACCCCGATGACCACCCAACGTCGCGAACCCATGACCACATCATCAGCCACCATCACCACCCAAACCACATCGGACAGTCCCGAGTCCGAAGGCAGACATCACACACCAGGCACTGTCGGTCCAGCGGACTGTGCCGCACTGCCAGGCGTACGAGTGCCACGACCCGCGCGGCGCCGCACGCCGGACGCCGGACACGATCCGGGTCCGGCATTTCATGCATCGATAAGATCAGTTATGGAGGCATGAACAGGTGATCTTGAGGCCGGAGCGATTCTGCGGAATCACTCCGGCCGGTCCGCGTGGGTGCGCGCCGGGCCGGCGGCACCCTCGCGCGCTACATGCCCGTGATGGCGTAGGTGATGATCGCGTGGGTGGCCACGCTGACCGCACCCCAGGGCAGCAGCACCCGCAGCACCTTGTAGGCGGCGTCGCGGCGGGGCGCGGTCTCGCTGAACACGCTGGACAAGGCCATCAGGACCACCATGCCGACGTAGGTCAGCACGAGCGTGACGGGAACCCACTCAGGCACGTGACCGCTCTCCTCCCAGACGCAACCCGACCGCCAGCCTCGGCGCGCTGAACAGCAGGATCCCGAGGATGTACCCGGCGCGTCTCCACCACGGCGCGCCCTCGGCACGCAGGTCGTACAACTCCCCGGCCCACTCCTCGCGGTAGCGGCACACCGCCCACCCCGGCAACAAACCCGCCGCGCCGCGCAACAACACCGTGCCGCCGGAACCAGGCCGGGCTCCTGCATTAAGCTCGTCGGCCACGTTGAGAACGGCGACGAAGGCGGCAAGGCCGCCGACGGCGGCGACGGTGACGGCGGCGAAGGCGGTGACGGCGGCGACGTCGGCGAAGGCGGTGACGGCGGCGACGACGGCGACGGCGACGAAGGCGGCGACGGCGACGGCGACGGCGACGGCGGCGTTAGGGCCGTCAGCGACCTGGGGAGTGTCGTCGACAGGAGTCTTGAGTTCGTCGCCTTCGCGGTTGCTGCTGGATGCCATCTCGGTGTCCGTTCTCATCAGCAGCCCGGCCGCGGGTGCAGCCGACCCAACGCGAGGGTGCGAGTGGCGGACTGGCCGGCTTCGGCGAGCGCGAGACGCGCGGTCTCGGCTCCGTCGGGGGTGAACCGGTAGTAGCGGCGGCGGGGCCGGCCGGCGTCCTCGTGCTCGGCCGGGTCCTCCCAGTAGCTCTCCACCCATCCGGCCCGCTCCAGGCGGGCCAGGATCGGGTGCAGGCTGCCGGACTTCAGTCCCGTCTCGGCGGCGATGTCGCGCCCCCACCGGGCCTTCGTCGGCTCAGTCAGCAGCGCGCGTACCACCGCCACCGTCTGCGCGGTAAGGCGTGGTCCCATAGTCATGGGCAAAACTCTACCTAGGCAGCCCGCCGATGTCTACTTAGGTTGAGTTGAGTCAGGAGGGAACCTGCCGGCTCTGCTCCCCGGTCAGGGTCGACTGGCCGAGGCGTGGGCGTAGGCGCGCAGCCGCGCTGCCAGTTCCCGCGCCTGGGCCCGGGTGTGGCGGGCAGTGTAGGGCTGCCAGTAGTCACTGTCCGGGTCATCGTCGCTCTCCACCCCGGTGACCGCGACCCCGGTCGTGTCGTCGTGGTCGACCAGGTCCAGCCACAGCGTCCCGGTGTCCCCCCATGCCTGGCCGACGGCCATCGTGGCGACGTACCGGCCGGCTGTCGGGCCGATGTTGGGCTGCACGTTGTGCGGCAACGCGATCGCCACTTGGTGGGCTTCGATGGGCAGAAGCGGCGAAGTTGCCAGCTCGTCCACGTGCCGGGCTGCGGCCTCGGCTGGGGCCAGGTGCGATGCTGCGTAACCGCCCGGCCGTTGGCAGCCGTCTGCGGTGTCGGAGATCGCGGCGTTGGTGACGGGGGTTCCACCGACCGTACGAGGTGGCCACCGCTCTCGGTAGCGATTCCGCGTCCCCAGCAAACCTTCGTTGGTCGGTCAGCAACGCGCCCCACCACCGCCACCGTCTGCGCGTTTAGGCATGGCTTTTCGTCGGTCGTGCTGTCCACCACCGTACGGACGTGGCGCGGCTACTATCGGGCAGACGACGGTCCTCGACGAGCATCGTGGCTGGGAACTGCTCCACAGAGCCTGGGGCAAGCCGCAGATGAGCCGGTTGCTTGACCGGTACCGCAGCCCCATCGCGCCCTGAAGAGCCCTGTTTGTACAGCTCTGAGTTTACTTGCTCAGGCTGGTGCGCAGCTGGGTGGCCAGGGTGATGGTGTCGTCGTGGGGTTGGGTGTCGAGGTCGGTGAGGGCTTTGGTGAGGGCGCGTAGGAGGGTGCGGATGCCGTCGGCGTCGCCGAGGGCGTGGCGGGCGTGCATGGCTTTGACGTAGAGGGCTTCGTTGTAGTGGTCGAGGGTGATGGCTTTGTCGAGCAGGTCGGATGCAGCCTGTGGGTCATGATCGATCAGGTCGTCGGCGAGGAGAAGGTGGGCTTCGGTGCCCCAGCGTCGGATGGTTTCGCGGTGTGGGGGCAGCCATTCGTAGTCCTGGCCTTCGGCCAGTGGTGCGGCGCAGAGGTCGCAGGCGGTGGTGAGGAGTTCGCGGCGGCGGGGTCCGGTGGCGATGGTGGCGTTGCGCATCAGGTCGCGCAGGGTCCACACGTCGACGTCGACTGTTGTCGGGTCGAGTCGGTACCGGCCGGCGGTTTTGATGACGTAGGCGTTCTTGGTGTCTGCGGTGCCGGCGCGGCCGAGTACGTGTCGCAGGTTCGACACGTTGGTGTGTACGCGTTGGTCGGCTTGGCTGAGGCGGGCGTCGGGTTCGAGGTACTCGCCGATTTCGCGGGTGGCGGCCCCGTCGGGGTGCACGGCGAGGTACACCGCCAGTTCGAGGGCTTTGGCGCGCAGCGGCCGTCCCGGCCCGGTGATGCCCTCGATGCGCGGTGGACCCAGCACCCGCAGCCGAGCGCGCCCCGTAGGGACGTCGTCGGAGGGCTTTGCGGTGGCCGGCGGTGGTGCGGTGTCGGCGGATGGCGTGTCAGCGCGGCTGGTGTGCAGGGGCACGGGCACGGCGGGTGCAGCGGCGGGTGGTGTGCCGGTGTGCGCCTCGCGGAGGGTTTGCAGGATCTCCATCGCCGTGGCGGCTTCCAGCACCGGCAGTTGTGGCGGCACCGGTTCGGCGGGCTGCTCGGCCACGGGGTGGGTGTGTCCGTCGGTGGTGACGTCGACGGTGGTGCCGGGTGTCCATTCGCCCAGCAGGAGCGCGGACACGTGCAGGTCCGCGCCCAGGGTGAGGGCGGTCCTGGTCCGCATCCGGGCAGTGGGGGGTGGTGCTTCGGTGATCAGGACGACCGGTGGCAGAGCTCCCGCGTCGGGGGTGTCCGGGTGTGGGGTGGTGTCGAGGTCGGTCAGGGTGTGTTCGTCGAGGATGCGGCTACGGTGCAGCAGATGGGTTTCGATTGTGGTGAGTGCGTCGGTGAGGGTGTCGACGAGGTGCAGCCGTGGCCACGGAGTGAGGGTGGTGGCGTCGGGGCCGAGGAGGGTCGTCAGGGTGGCGGCGTCGATGATGATCTCGCCGCGGCCGTCGGGGTGGTGGGGGTCGCCTGCGGCGAGGACGGCGACGAGGGTGGCGCGGGCAGCGGCGTGCGCGCCGTCGCCGACGACGCCGATCCCACCACCGGGCAGCGACGTGAGTACAGGGTGCAGGCTCGGTGGCTGCTCGTCGCTGCCCGGCTCAAATGGGTGGGCGGTGACGGCGCGGCGGACCTGGACGACCGGTGCCGGCAGCGCGGTGAGGGGTTCGCTGTCGGGTTCACCGGTGTAGCGGCGGCGACGTTGCAGCCAGACCATCGTGGCGGCGGCGCTGATCGCGGCGGCCAGCGACCAGGGCAGCCACTCGGTGACCGACAGCCGCACCCCGTGGTCGTCGATGGTCGTGGTGGGTTCGGTCGGGGCGACGGCGGTGGGTTGTTGCGGGGTGGGGGTCGGCGCGGTGGGTGAAGGCGCTGACGGCGTCCCGCTGATGGTCGGGGTTCCCGGCGTGCTGTTCGGGCTGGTTGGCGGCGTTTCGGTGGTGGTGGCGGACGGTTGGGTGGTGGGTCCTGGGGGTTGCGGGTCGGCGCTGGCGGAGGTCGGTGGTGGCACCGGATCGTGCGGGGCCTGCGGTGGTGGGGTGGTCGGGGTCGCTGGTGTCGCGGCGTGTGGTGGGCGGGCGTCGGCGGGTAGGCGCAGTTCCCAGCCGGGGTAGATGAGGTTGCAGTCGCGCAGGGTGCCGCCGGTGCCGGGGAAGTGGCGGTGTTTGTTCAGCTGGCAGATCTGCGGCCACCGGTTCGCGTCGCCGAGCCATTCCCTGGCGACCTTGGACAAGGTGTCGTGGCGTTCGACGGTGTAGAGGTACCGCTGGTCGGCGACCTGGATGATCGCCGGGCCGAAGGCAGGGGCCTGGCGGGGAACATCGACATGCTCGGCAGCAGCGGCGGGGGTCGACGGCCGGTCAGGTGTTGCCGCCGCGTCGACGGAGCCTGCGGAGGTGACGGCGAGCGCGGCGGTGCCGGCCAAACCAAACACCAGGCGGTGCAGGGGTGCCGGCAGGGTGAGCGCCGGGACGCGCCACCGGGTAAGCGCGGTGACGAGTTCGGCGACGAGAAGCAGCGCGAACACCGCCCACAGCAGCCACATCACCCAGAACGCGGCACCGATGAGGACGTCGGGGGTGAACCGTCCGCTGGTGCGTTCGAACCAGGCGGGGATCTGCGACCACTGCGGTAGCCGCCGCAGTGGGTTCCCGCCGGCGAGCCACAGCACGGCCGGCACGACCACCAGGAGAATGCCGGCGGCGATGACGACCCGGGCACCGGTGGCGACGGTGCGGGAGAGAGGTACTCGACGGTGAGGGCTGTCGTGGGGCGGGTGGACCGTGGCCCGTGTGCCGTACTCGGCGAGCCTGTCGCCTCTGTCCGAGGACACCTTCGGCACCCGTCCCTCCCTGCGACTCATCGGTGAAGCTCTCCGCTTACAGGAGAATGCACGTCGCTGGCTATTGCGTCGAGAAGGATTCTCACCATCCGCGCACAGAGGATCACGCGGACAATCAGGGTTGACGTCGCCACACCCCCACGGGCCAGACTGCCCCCCATGCCACACGGGGACACCACGGCAGCGATCGATCTCAGCTCCGCCACCATCGCCGCCACCGTCAGCCGCGACGGCGCACGCGTCCCGATCCTCATCGACGGCCGCCTCGTCATGCCCCCCGGTGTCGTCATCGGCCCCACCGGACACCTCTACGTCGGCGTCGACGCAGCGACGTCCATCCCAGCGGACCACCGCTTCGTCCACGACCCCACCGCCCTGCTCGGCAAGACCGCCCCCACCGACGCCACCGACGCCGCACCCACCGACCCCGTGGACCTCCTCGCGGCAGTACTACGGCATGTCGGCCAACACGCTGCCCACCAAATCGGTCAGCCGATCACCGCCCTCACCATGACCATCCCACCGAGCTGGGGGCCACGCCGCCGCCACCAGGTCACCGACGCGGCACAGCGCGCCGGACTACCGTCCCCCGCCCTGGTCACCGCACCCGCCGCGCTCGCCGCCCACGCCACGACCCTCGGCCACCCCACCCCCGCCGGCTCCTGCGTCCTGGTCTGCCAGGCCGACCGGCACCCGGCAACCCTCACCGTCCTGCACACCACCGACGGCGGCTACACCGAACTGGCCACCCGAAGCCTCGACGACACCCCCGACCTCGACCACCTCATCACCGACCACGTCATCCACACCGCCACCGGCGACGACGATCCCCTCCGCACCACCGACGACGATCCCGCCGCCGCAAACGACCACCGCGCCCTCACCGACGCCGTCCGCACCGCCCGGCAACTCCTCGTCACCCAGGAACGCGCCCCCGTCCTACTCCCCGCACCCCGCCAACCCGCGATCATCACCCGTGAGGACGTCACCCGCGCCGCGCGACCCGTCCTCGACCAGGTCCCCCGCGCCGTCGCCGATCTCCTCGACGCCGCGGACATCGACGCCGGCCACCTCACCGCCGTCATCCTGCGCCCAGACCCCGGCCTGCCCGCCGTCGCCGAGCATCTCGCCCACGCCACCGGCATCACCCCCGTCCTCGTCGACCACCCCCACGCCCTCACCGACGGCGCCCTGACCCTCACCGCCCACCACCAACCCGCACCCCGCGCCGCCGCCGCCCGACTACCCCGCGTTCGGCTGCGCATCAGCGACCTCACCGGCACCCTCCTCATCGGCGCCTGCTCCCTCGCCCTGCTCCTGCAAGCCGTCCTCACCGCCGACATCACCATCCACAACACCCGGGTCATCGGCGCCCGCACCTCCCTACCGCAACTCGGCACCGCCGGTGCCCTCGCCATACTCACCGCCATCGCGATCGCCCACCTCGCTCCCACCACCTGGCTCACCGGCACACCCACCACCCACACAGAGGAACCCACCACCGGCAGCCTCATCCGCCGCAGCTACCTCGCCGCAGCCGTCGGCGGCACCATCACCGCCACCCTCTTCGGCCTCGCCACCGGCACCGCCTTCTCTTTCGACTACACCTCCTACCTGAAATGGACCCTTGGCAGCGCACTCCCCCTCGCCGCCTGCGCCACCCTCATCGCCGCCACCGCACCCCGCATCCCCGCCCACGCCCTCCCCCACTGGCTCACCCTCACCCGCCCCGCCATCACCCACGCCGCCACCGCCGCCGCCGGCATCTGGCTCATCCGCGCCGCCTACACCCTGTCCACACCCATCGACCTCACCGGCATGCCCGGCCTCGCCAGCACCATCGGCGCTGCACTCCTCGGCACCGCCACCGCCCTGACCGTCAGCCGCACCCGCACCATCCGCCTCATCACCGCACCCGGCCTCACCCTCGGCTACGCCCTCGTCATCAGCTACAACACCCACAGCGCCCTGATCATCGGCTACCTCGTCGCCCTCACCTGGTGGGGCCTCCGCCTCACCGCCGACACCCTGCGACTCGCCTTCCCCCACACCGGAAACGCCCTCCACCGCCTCATCGACCGCCCCGGCAACTGACGACCCGATGAAGCGCAGACCAGCGCCGTACGCTGACAGCCCGACGAACCCGCATGCTCGATAGGGAGACGTTGACCGTCATCAGCTGGCTCACGGATGTATGGGCGCGAACACACGTCGTGCGGATCCTCGACGGCGGTGAGGACGCAGGTCCCCTGGCCGACCGGGCGATCCTGGCCGAACTACGGAATCCCTCCACGATCGAAGCGGCGCGAAAGCTGACCACGACCGGCCGCTTCACCGAGAACATCTGCCGATGCCCCGGCGACACCACCATCGCGCTCCACGATGACTCCGATGAACTTGTCACCGCTGCCAGCCTCCACGGCTACGGCAACATCAGCTGGGAACGGGACACCTGCACAACGACCTACACGTCGCAGATCCCGCCGCACTGCACCTGCTCCTGGCCGCCCAGGGCGTCCCTGATCAGATCCCGCTGTTCCTGGCACCACTGACCGATCTGCTGAACCTGCACGAAGGACACCCACAGTTCCGACCGGCCCTGTCTCACGTTCGGTGGTGACGGAGCATGCGTGCTGCTATCGAGGAGGAAACGGCGGCGGAACAGGGTGAATCCTGCCGTCCGTGCAATTGGCGGGCGATTCGTTTGGTCTTGGTGTCGGCGCCTTCGGTGGGGCCGTTGCCGTAGGGAGGCGTGAGTGCCGCGTTCACGGCGTCGCGGTCCTGTTGCATGCCTCGGGTGGAGGCGTGCAACTGCGGTAGGCCGACCATGCGGACCTGAACGATCCAGTGCGAGAGCCGGTCGGCGCTTCCCGGCTGAGGCACCGTCCGGCGATGAGTCGACCGCGGGGACGATGCCGAGGAAATCACCCACAGCGCGCAGAACGTGCTCGGCAAAGTCGTTACTCTCGCGCCGTGGTCAGGCCGAGTGGTCGGCGTGGTGCAGCACCTCCGTGACGAGGCGCCGGGTGGCCTCCCCCTGCAGCGTGTAGGTCACCTGTCGGCCACGACGCGTGCGCCGGATCAACCGGGCGTCCTTGAGGTACCGCAGATGGCGGGCGATGACTGTCTTGTCCACGCACAGGGCCTCCGCCAGTGAGGCCGGTGTCTCGTCGCCGTCCTGCAGCAGCACGAGGATGCGTATCCGGTGCTCGTACGCCATGGCGCGCAGCACGACGACCGCGCGGTCCAGCGTACGCCTCCTCCCGTCGGGGTCTGCGGCGCTCATGCCGAGGCTGCCCGCAGGTGGACGGGCACCGTGGGCCTGGTTCTGACCAGCCGGGACAGCACCGTCGACAGCGCCAGTACCGCCGTGGCGGTCAGGGTGATGCTCGCGCCGGCGGCGACGTCCCAGCGGCTCGACGCGTACAGACCGCCGAGACCGCTGAGGGCGCCGAGGGTGACCGCCAGGGCGGTGATGACGCTCAACCGATGCGACCACTGACGCGCCGCCGCCGCCGGCGCCACGATGAGGGCGAGGGCGAGGATCGTGCCGACGGCCGGGACGATCGTCACGACCGCCACCTCGATGACGAGTAGCAGCACGACGTCCCAGCCACCGGTGGCGAAGCCGGCCGCCCGCGCGCCGGCGGGGTCGAAGCCGCTGTAGCGCAGTGGACGGGCGCAGGTCAGCAGTACGGCCGCGACGACGACGAGCGCCACCGCGGTGGCCATGAGGTCCTGCGGGCTGACGGTGAGGATCGATCCGACGAGGAACGATGTCAGGTCTCGACTGAAGCCGTTTTGGCTGGCGACGAGCCCGGCGCCGAGCGCGAAGCCCCCGGAGAGCATGACGCCGGTGGCAGCGGCGGTGTTCTGGCTTCGACGGCGGCTGAGCGCGGCGACGCCCACCGCGACGATCGCGCCCGCGACCGCGCCGCCGACGATGATGTTGACGCCGATGATGGAGGCGGCCACCACCCCGGGGAACGTGGCGTGGGTCAGTGCCATCGTGAAGAACGACAGCCGGCGGAGCACGACGTGTACGCCGACGAGTCCGGCGAGCGCGCCGGCAAGCAGCACCTCGGCGGTGGCGCGGTGCAACGCGTCATCCCACCAGTTCATGCGGGGACCTCCGGGCGTGGGGGGCGGTCCGCCCGTGGTTGCGCCTCGACCGCAGCGCACCCAGAGGGAGCAGCAGCAGGTAGGCGAGCACGAGCAGCAGGACGACGGCGGAGGCCGAGGTCAGGGCGATGCCGTAGTCGACCGATGCGGTCCAGCTGGCCAGCAGGCCGCCGTATGCGGCGAGGATGATGAGGCCGGTGCCGACCAGTGCCATCTGTGACAGGCGTGTGGTGAGCATGCGGGCGGCTGCGGCCGGCACGATGAGCAACGCGACCACGAGGATCGTGCCGACGGCGCGCACCGCGGCGACGACGACGAGCGCGACGATGATGTTGAGCAACAGGTCGAGCCCGGCGATCCGGAAGCCGGCGGCGGCGGCCCCGGCGGGGTCGAAGGTCCGAAAGACCAGAGCGCGGGCGCCGACCAGCAGCAACCCGAGGATGAGGACCGCCAGCACGGCGGTCTCCACGATCTGGCGCGGCGTCACCGTCAGGATGCGTCCGAAGAGGAACGACGTCAGATCCGAGGTGTACGAGGAGCGCCGCGACACGAGCACCACACCGATCGAGAACATGGCGGTGAGCACCACGGCGGTGGCCGCGTCGTCGGACAGCGCCCCGGCACGGCCGAGCAGGGTCAACACCACTGCGGTCGCGATGCCGGCGACCAGCGCCCCGACGACGATGCCCTCGATGCCACCGGCGAGGAACCCGATGACGACGCCGGGAAAGACGGTGTGCGTCACCGCGTCGGAGACGAACGCCAGGCGGCGGGCGAAGACGAAGACGCTGACCGGTCCGCAGACGAGGGCGAGTAGGACGAGCTCGGCCAGGGCGCGCCCCATGAACGGTACGGTGAACGGCTCGATCACGGCTCCACCAGCACTGTTCGGCCGTCTCTCAGCTCGATGGCGTGGCCACCGTACGCGCGGCGCAGCGTGTCCGCAGTCAGCGTGGCACCGGGCGGGCCGAGCGCCCACTGCCGACCGTTGAGTACGCAGACGGTGTCGGCGAACTCATGCGCGAGCGTCAGGTCGTGGGTGCTCAGCACCAGGGTGGTTCCGGCCGCGCCGAGTTCGCGGAGGACTGACAGGATGGCGTCCTGGCTCACCAGGTCGACGCCGTTGAACGGCTCGTCGAGGAGGAGCAGCCGTGGCTCGGCGGCGATGGCTCGGGCGAGCAGTACCCGTTGGCGTTGGCCACCGGAGAGAACGCCGAAGTGGGTCCTCGCGTGGTCGGCCAGGCCCAGTCGGTCGAGCGCCTCCTGAACGGCGCGGCGGTCGACGCCGCGGGTGGGGCGCCACCAACCGATTCGCCGGTAGCGGCCCATCATGACGACCTGGCCTGCGGTCACGGGGAAGTCGGCGTCGAGGGAGTCGGTCTGCGGCACGTACCCGATGAGGGTCCGGGCATGCGACGGCGTGCGTCCGAGCACGGTGCACGTGCCGGCGAGGACCGGCACCAGGCCGAGTATCGACTTGATCAGGGTCGACTTTCCGGCGCCGTTCGGCCCGATCAGGGCCAGGCGCTGTCCGGGGACCAGGTCGAGGGTGACGTTCGTGAGCACGGGCGTGCCGTGGTAGCCGACGCTCACCTCGGTACAGCGAAGGGCGGCGTCGGCCGCCGCGGCATCGTTCATGTCAGCCGCCCAGAGCCGTGACGATGACCTGGGTGTTGTGCCGCTCGGCGCCGAGGTAGGTGCCCTCGGGCGTGCCTTCGGGCCCGATGCTGTCGCCGTAGAGGGCGTCTTCACCGCCGATGACCTTGACGCCGGCCTGCTTGGCGATCGCTTCGGCGCTCTTGGGCGGCAGTGAGGTCTCCGCGAAGATGGCCTTCGTACCGGTCGCCTTGATCTTTGCGACGAGGTCGTTGAGCTGCTTCGCGCTCAGCTCGGCCGAGGTGTCGAGGCTGGGGATGACCGAGCCGACGAACTCCAGCCTGTACCGGTCGACGTAGTAGCCGAAGGCGTCGTGGTTGGTCACCAGCTTGCGTTGGTCGGCTGGGATCCGGGCGAAGGCGGCCTCGTTGTCGGCGTCGAGCTTGTCGAGTTCAGCCGTGTAGGTCTTCAGATTGTCGGCGAAGGCCGCAGCGTGTGCGGGGTCGGCCGTGGCGAGGCCCTTCTCGATGTTGGCGACCATCGTCTTGGCGTTGAGCGGGTTATGCCAGATGTGCGGGTCGTGCTCCTCGCCCTCGTGGGCACTCTCCTCCTCGTGGCCCTCGTCCTCCTCGTGGCCGCCCTCCCGCAGGGTCACGCCCTGGCTGGAGTCGACGACGGTGCCCTTGAAGCCTGCCGACTCGATGGTCTGGTCCAGCCACTCCTCGAGCCCGACGCCGTTCTTGACCACGACGGCGGCTTTGCCGATCGCCTGGATGTCGGCCGGGGTGGGCTCGTAGTCGTGCGGGTCAACGTTCGGCTTGATGATCTGTGTGACGGTGACATCGTCACCACCGACGGCGCGGACGAAGTCGGCGACCTCGGGGGTCGTGGCGACCACGGCCAGCCTGGTGGCACCCGGAGCGCTGCTGCCGCCCGGAGCATCGTCGTCACCCGAGCCGCAACCACCGAGAAGAACGAGCGCGGCGGCTGCCGCCGCCGCGACGAACATGCGTTGTGTGTACTTCACGAAAACACTCCATTCCTCAGAATCGGAACGGTAATCGTTTTCGCTAAGTATCGTCTAATAGTGAGATGACCACACGTGCATGTGTCGCTGCGCCGCCCCAGCGGACCGGGCGGCCGATCCTCAGTCCCGGGCCGCCAGCGCCGCATGCCTGCCACAACGCCAGAAGATCCCGGCCTCGCCGAATCCGGCGTCACGGGCGGCGGCGGCGTGCCAGCCACCCGGAGCGGTGAACTCGGCCGGCAGGCGGTTGTCGAAGATCGCCGCTCGCTGCCCGAGCAGTGGGCGCAACTGCTCCGCCTGCCCGACGTCGTTCCACCACTGCGCCCAGGCCAGCTCCGCCGCGGCCTCGTCCGGCGCGGGGTCCAGGGCACCCATCAGGGATGGGAGGCTCTCGTCAGGCATGAGATCCGCGACAATCAGCAGCCCTCCGGGCGCCAGGCAACGACGGACGTCGGCATAGAACGCACGCGCCTGGACCGGTGGCAGGTAGTGCAGGGTCATCACCACCGTGACAAGGTCATAGCCGCCCCCCGCGCGGTCCACCCAGCCCGACGTCGACAGGTCACCGTGCAGCACCCGCACCTCGTCCGCCAGCGCGCCACTGGCCAGTGCGAGCAGCACGGGGTCGATGTCCATGAGAGTGGCGGCGACGTCGGCCCAGCGCCGCGCCATCCGCTCCACGAGCAGTCCGGGGCCACCGCCGAGATCGAGCACCCGCCGGGGCGCACGGCCGTGCGCGGCCTCGGCGATACGGCACAGCGTCTCCTCAAGGCTGGCGAGGTGCGGTACAAACCCCTCCATGACCTGGAACCACGCCTCGCGCCAGTGGACGATCTGCGCCGAGTCGAGCACAGCACCGGGCGCGCCGGTAGTCGTTGCCATGGGTGCACTCCGGGATGACACGCGGACGGAAAGGCCACACGATAACGGAAGCCATTTCCGACAGAGTAGCCGACCCGGAGGAGGAAACGGTCATATCGGGGCGCGTGTCGGTCAATCGCTGTCGAGCGCGGCCAGGACCGACAGGAGTCGGTCCACCTCCTCGGCCGTGTTGTAGACGTGCAGGCTCACCCGTACGGATGCCGTCCTTTCGCCCTGGTCGGCCTGGCAGTGCCCGTCCGCACGCACCAGGAGTCCGTGCGCGGCCAGGATGAACCCGAGGTCGTTGGAGCCGATCAGGCGGTGACGGAAGGCCACGATGCCGTGTCGCTGCTGCACCAGGGTGTCGGTGGCCAGGCTGTTCTGACAGCCCAGCACCTCGATGTCGGGCATCGTCCGCAACCCGTCGGTGAGTCGTGCACCCAGCGCGGTGTTCCACCGGGCGACGCGATCCAGGCCGGCGGCGTCGAGCCAGTCCAGCGCGGCGACCAGGCTGATGATGCCACTGGTGTTGGGCGAGCCGTTCCAGCCGGCCGGCGTGTAGGTGGGGCCACGCTGGTTGCGCGCCCAGATCGCGCCGGTGCCCGGCAGCGCCATCGTCTTGTGCCCGGAGAAGACCACGAAGTCGACATCGGTCGCGGTGGTGGACAGCGGCAGGTGCCCTACGCCCTGCGCCGCGTCCAGGCAGATCGGAATGGTCGGTCCCGCCGCCGAACGCAGCCTGTGCACATTCATGTCGTTGCCGTAGACGTGGTGTACGTGGGTCGCGGCGATCAGGCGCGTCCTGCTGTTGATCATCGTCGCGAGCCTGTCGGTGTCGTAGTCGTGGGCGGCATCGTAGGGCATCGGGCGGACGCCGATCGACAAGCCGCGGTGGCGCAGCAGCTCCGCGACCTCCAGCCAGGGTGCGTTGTTGGCGGCGTGATCGGCGAACGGCACGATGATCTCGTCGCCATCGCGCAGCTGCGGGGCGAGCCAGTCGCGGGCGACGGCACGCAGTCCCTCGGTGGTGCCGCTGACGAAGTGCACTCCGGACCGCTGCGGCGCCGGATCGTCGAGGAAGCGGCGCAGGCGGTCGCGGGCCTGCTCGATACGGGTGGTGGTCCGGTTCGCCCACGGGTACGTGCCCCGCGCGGCGTTGGCGTTGCCCGTCGTCAGGTAGGTCAGGACCGCGTCAAGGACCACCTGCGGCTTCTGCGAGGTGGCAGCGCTGTCCAGGTACGCCACGTCCGGGTTCGCGGTGATCAGCGGAAATTGGCCACGCAGCTTCTCCTGCCACGTGTGCAGCTCGTCGAGAGCACTCATCTCAGTCGCGTACGAGCTCGGCGCCGGCGTCGCGCCACGCGATGATCCCACCGTCGAGCGACCGCACGTCAGGGTGGCCCATCCGGGTCAGCAGAGCGGCGTAACGGGCTGACTTCTCCCCCACCGGGCAGACCAGTAGCACCGGCTGGCGACGACCGAACGGCAGCCCACCATGCAGCAACTCGGCGAAGATCTCGTCGACGATGTTGACCGAACCGTCGATGTGCAGCGCCTGATACGCGAACGGACTGCGCAGGTCGACCACCAGGCCGCGGCGCTCGGCGATCCACCGCTCGGCCTCCGCGACGTCCACCACCGCCGCCTGCCTCACCTCCGCGTCGGTCACCGTGCGCAGAGAGTTCCGTCGCGGTGGCCGGCCGAACAGCTCGGGGCGCCGCTCCCGCAGGTAACTCATGTAGCTCTCAACACGGTCGCAGACGATGAAGACCGCCGTGCGGCGTTCGGTGAGCTGTGCGTCGATGGCGCGCAGGTGGCGTACGGCACCCTGGTAGGCGCCACCACCGGTCGGCCCGGCGAGCGTGCCGCACCGGCGAACGAGTGTCAGCAGACCGTCGATGGCGTCGTCGGCGGTGATCGTCTCCACCTCGTCGTAGACATCGGGGTCGAAGAGGCCGACCTCGTGCACCTCGTCGATGGTGCGGATCCCCGGGATGAAGTCGGACTTGTGCGCCACCAGTCCGACGACCCGTACCTCGGGGTTGTGCTGGCGCAGCGCGGCCGCCACCCCCGTGGACGACCCGGCCGTTCCGACGCAGGCGATGAAGTAGTCCGGGGCCCGGCCGTCGAGATCCTTCACGATCTCGGGGCCGGTGCCGTTGAGGTGTGCGTCGACGTTGAGCTCGTTGAAGTACTGGTCGGTGTGCAGGTAGCCGCCGTCCGATTCGGCGAGCCGGTGGTACATCCTGGTCAGCGGGTCGTCGGTGTCGCTGGGGTCGAGGCATTCGGCCTGGCCGGGCAACTCGTCGATCTCCGCGCCGAGCAGCAGGAGCAGGTCCTTGATCTCGGTGACCTTCATGCGGTTGGTGACGCTCTTGAAGGTGAGCCCGTGCATGCCCGCGATGACGGCGAGGGCCTTGGCCGTGTTGCCGCTGGACAGCTCCACGACGGTGTCGCCGCGTTCGACGGCCTGGGCCAGCAGCGGCCGGGCCATGTTCCACGCGGCGCGGTCCTTCAGGGAGCCGAAGGGGTTGAGCAGCTCCATCTTGGCGTACAGGTCGATGTTGCGTAGACCGTGCACGGCGGCGTCGATGCGCACCAGGGGCGTGTTGCCGATGGCGTCCGTCATGTTCTCGAACCTCATGCTGCCTCCACGCGACGGTGAACGGGCCAGTACTGCTCGTCGAGGCACCATCGCCACGCGCCGCCGTCGCGATAGAGCGCGACCTTGCGGCCGATCGGCTGGCGCAGCGCCTGCGTGGCGCTGAAGTCCATGAGATAGCCGGCGGTGTTGACGAAGGCCAGCAGGTCACCGGTGCGGGGTCGCGACGGCAGGAAGACCTTGCGCCGGGTGATGAGATCAGCTTCGAGACAGAGGTTGCCGAACAGGTACACCCCCACGGGTCCCGCAGCGGCCGTGGTCGTCCGGTGCACGACGACCGGGTCCATCAGGACGCCGTGTTCCTCAAGACTGACATCTCGTGCGTTGCAGTCCAGGCGCACGATCGTGTCGCCGTTGGCCTCGTCACGTACCTCAAGGACGCGGGTCAGAACCAGGCCGCACTGGTCGAGCAGGGCCCGGCCCGGCTCGACGTGCAGGTCGTACATGTTGTCCAACAGCAGTGTCCCGAGTGGGCGGCGCTGCTCGGGCGCGGTTGTTCGTAGCAGCCGATCGAGGTACGCGGGTCCGGAGACGGGCCGGTGAGCCGGGTACAGATTCAGAGCACCCCGAACATGGCCGCCCTCGGCGCGCAACCCGTAACCGTGCCCGGCCCAGGTCAGCGGGGCCCGCCTGCCGAGCACCGCCTCGGTCAACGCAGTGGTGTAACGCTCCCACTGCGTGCCGTCGGCGAGGTAGTCCACGCCGAACCCGCCGCCGATGTCCACCGACCAGGGCCGCAGGCCGCGCCGGCGGCACTCGTCCAACGCACCGAGGCAACCCTCCAGCGCCACAGCCTTCTCCGGCAACCCGATCGTGTCGAGGTGGAACGCCATTCCGACCAGGTCCAGGGCGCCGGCGTGTTTCTCGATCAGGTCGAGAACCTCGCTCACCGCCGCGGCCGACATCCCGAACCGGCTGCGGCGGCTGGTGAACCGCACGCCCGTCGAGCTGAAGCCCGACAGGCGTGCCATCACCCGTACGCGTGGCAACGACCAGTTCGTGACCAGTGTGGCGAGCGCCGCCAACTCGCCGACCGAGTCGGCGCTGACGGTGACCCCGGTAACGGCGCACAGCCAGAGGAACTCCTCGTTCTTCGGCCCGGTCGCCATGATCCGCTGTGGTCCGAAACCGGCACCGAGCGCGTGCTGCAGCTCGGCGAGCGACGCCACGTCGATACCCGCGTCGGTGGCGGCGAGTTCCCGCACCAGGGCGCTGGATCGGTTGGCCTTGTGCGCATAATAGATCTGGCCGGCGAGACGGTGGGCAGAAAAGATCGAACGGAATGCGGCGACATTGTCCGCCACCTGTTGTGGCAGAATCACTCCGAGCGGAGATCCCAGCGCATCGGATAATTGCGCCATCAGGGCGGTTTCATCGAGTGCCGACTGCAGTGTCGGACCGATTCGCGGAGACAGGTAGAGGGGCAATGCGACTCCTCAGGTGAGTCGTGGCGCCACGGACGCCGCCACCCCTCTCGCCGAGAATCCCTTCGTGACGACGGCCTGCTTCAACGTAACCGATGTTCCGACGCCCGCCAAGAGGTGGCAGCCCAGCGGATGCATCCCGACCGCCACATATACGAGTGCGCATATATGGCAGTAGTCCTCAATACAGGGTCGATCATCAACTGACCCGGAGTCCACGACGCGAAGTCGCCGTCTCCACCCGGGCGAGAATGCTCGCTCCCCGACGGGGCGATACCTGAGTCGCAGTTCAGCCTTTGGCGCAGGTTGCGCAGGTGCCGAAGATTTCCATGGTGTGGTTGACGTCGGTGAAGCCGTGGTGGGCGGCCGTCTGGTGCGCCCACTCGTCGACGCTCGGGCCGGCTACCTCGACAGTCCGGGCGCAGAGACGACACACCAGGTGGTGGTGTTGGGTGTGGGTGCTGCACCGGCGGAACAACTGCTCACCGTTGGGCAGCCGCATACTGTCGATCTCGCCGCTGTCGACCAGCGCCTGCAGGGTGCGGTAGACGGTGGTCAGGCCGACCGCCACGTCACGGGCGCGCAGGTCCGCATACAGTCGCTGCGCGCTGCGGAACTGGTCGGACTCCTCCAGCAGGGCCCGCACCTCGGCCCGCTGCCGGGTGTTACGGCTGGCGCCGGGCGATATGCCGCTCATGGCTACGTCCCTCAGGTCCGTGTCACTTGCTGTGGCGGCGTGGCGGCCTCGTCACCGAGGCCGCCACGCCGCCACTGGTCCGTCCACCGGAGGTGGCACACCTCAGCAGACCCATGAAATGGTAATCACTTCGGTTTGGCGGAGGAATCTGCGCCCCCGTCGGGCCCACCATGGCCCCCACCAGGGGCGGGCACCGACAGCGGGGGCGGCGCTCACGTTCGACGCATCGGGTCAGGCAAGGACCTCGAAGGTGAAGGTCCGGGCACCGGAGCTGATGGTGGCACCACTGGCGGCCAGCTTACCGGTGACTTCGAAGGTGACGGTGTAGGTGCCTGCGGCGTCGAAGCCCCAGTTGGCGTGGGCGTGGGTGTTGCGGTTGACGTTGAGGCTGTCCGGGAGGCCGTTCCCGCTGTCGAAGAGCACGGTGGGGGTGCCGCCGGAGACCGTGTAGACACTGAAACCCGCGGGACCGGAGACACCGGTGAGCTTGAAGGTGACCCGGTTGTTCTGGAAGATACCGCTGGGCACCTCGGTGGTGTTCCACCCGGCCCAGAGCAGTCCGCCGGTGCTGGACTGCGGCAGGACCCACGCCTGACCGCCGGTGCCGAGGAAGGACCAGGCCGCTGTGCCGGGCACGGCGATCTTGGCGGTGTTCGGCACTCGGAACAGCACGTCGGCGGGGTCGCGTTCGACGTCGGCTGCGCCGGTGCCGTCCAGGACGTTGATGGTGAGCGCACCAGCGGCGTAGTCGACGTCGATCACGTCGACGTGGCCGCTGGAGAGCACGACCGGTGCCGCGGCGACAGGCGTGGCGGTCCCGGCGAGCAGTGCGGTGGTCAGGAGCAGACCGGAGAGGAAACGGTTTCGGAAACCCATGGTTGTCACGACTTGACCGTGAAGCGGAGCGTGGTGGGCTCGGAGCTGACCCGCTGGCCGGTGGCGACCAGGGTGCCGGTGGCACGAACAGTCACCTTGTAGCTGCCGGCCCGGTCGAACGCCCAGTTGGCGTGCGTGTGGTCACCGGCGGTCACCGTGACGGCGTCCGGAAGGCCGTCACCGCTGTCCGCCAGGATGGTCGGCTGACCGACGGCGTTCTCGGTGTAGATCGCGAGCTGACCGGGGCCGGAAACCGACTGCACGGACAGCGTCAGTGCGTCGCCGGCGAAGACTCCGGCCCCGATCTCCTCGGCGGCGATGCCCGGCCAGATCAGGTTGGAGTCCTGGATCTGCGGCAGGATCCACACCTTGGACACTCCCGGGGTGCCGAGGAAGGCGAATGCAGGGTCGGCGGGGACAGTGACCCTGGTCTGGCGCTTGACGATCAGCTTGACCTCGTCGGCGCCGTACTCGACGTCGTTGTCCTCGTCGTGGACGCCGACCCCCAGCGCGCCGTCCTCGTAGGCCACGTCCACGAGGTCGAGATGGCCGGAGTTGAACACCACGGCGGACGTGGTGGCGGCCTGGGCGGGCAGGGCCGTGGCGACCAACGCCACACCCAGGACACCCGACACCAGCAGATGACGCATGGTGCTACGCACGAAGAGACTCCTCTCCCGCGAAGGTCCCGAGTGGACCAACGCTTAATGGAAATGGTAGTCGTTTTAGGTTGTTGGCGATAGGGCCGGACAGGGGCTCGAATTCGCGTCATCGCCGGCTCCCGGCACGCCCGGGCGTCCCCACCGCCGGGTCAGCAGGCCGTGCCGCGGGGCGAACAGCCACGCGGCGAGGAAGACCACGGTGGCGACCAGGACGATGGTGCCGCCGACCGGCGTGTCGTAGCTCCAGGACAGGTACAGCCCGACGACCGCCGACGCACCACCGATCAGCGGGGCGAGCAGCATCATGAGGCCGAGCCGGTCGGTGAGCAGGCGGGCCGCCGCGGCGGGGGTGATCAGCAGCGCCAGGACGAGGATGTTGCCGATGGTCTGCAGGGAGATCACCACGGCCAGTGTCACCAGGACGTAGAGCACGATGTCGAGCCAGAAGACCGACAGACCCATGGCCCGCGACATCTCCCGGTCCAGGCAGACCGCGACGAATTCCTTGTGCAGGGCGAGAACCAGACCGAGGATGACCAGGCCGGCCCCCCCGACGACGTACAGGTCCCGGTCCGGGATACCGGTGATCGAACCGAAGAGGAACTGCTGCAGCGACCCGGCGTAACCCGGGGCCTGCGAGATGATCACGATACCGAGGGCGAACGCCCCGACCAGGAAGACGCCGATGATCGAGTCCTCCTTGACCCGCCGGTTCTGCGAGAAGACCGCGATCAGCAGGGCGGTGGCGACACCGGCGACAGCCCCACCGAGCACCAGGCTGCCCTGCAGGACGAAGGCGACCGCAACGCCCGGGAAGACCGCGTGCGCCACGGCGTCGCCGATGAACGCCATGCCGCGCAGGACGACGTAGCAGCCGACGACACCGCAGACGATGCTGGACATCACCGCAATCGCCAGCGCCTTGGGCAGGAACGCAAGGTCGGGGTTGAGCAGGTCGGTGAGGAAATCGGTGATCGACATCAGGTCGCCCTCACGAGCTTCAGGAGCGGGGAGGTGTGACTCACCCCGAAGGTCTTCGTCCACGGCTCGGCGTCCTGCAGGTCCACCGGCCGACCGTCGGCGATGATCCGGCCGTTGAGCAGGACCAGGCGGGTGCAGGAGTCCACTGCCGCGACGAGATCGTGCGTGGTCATCAGCACCGCGCGGTCCTCCGCCGCGAGACTGGTGAACAGGTCGCCCAGCAGTTCCTGCGTCGGCATGTCGAGTCCGGTGAACGGCTCGTCCAGCAGGAGTGTGCGCGGCGCGAGCGCGAGCGCCCGCGCGACCAGGACACGTTGCCGTTGTCCGCCGGACAGCTCACCGACGGGCCGGTGCCGCAATCCGGTCAGCTGCACGCGGTCCAGTGCGTCGCCGACCGCCCGCCAGTCGGCGACGCCGGGTCGGCGCAGCAGGCCGATACGGCCGGTGCGGCCGCTCATCACGGCCTGGTCGACCGAGATGGGGAAGTCCCAGGTGAACTCGTGGCGCTGGGGCACGTAACCGATCTCGGAGCGGCCGGGACGCACCGGCTTGCCCTCCACGGTCACGGTGCCACCACGGGTGCGGGTCAGTGCCAGGATGGCGCGGAGCAGGGTGGTCTTGCCGGCACCGTTGGGTCCGAGGAGCCCGACCAGTTCGCCCCGGTCGAGGTGCAGCCGGATGTCCCGCAGGACCGGCCGGCCGCCGAGGTCCACGTCCAACCCTTCGACGTCCAGTGCTCTCACCGCTGGCCCCCCGACGGTGCGGCGGCGCGTTCCTGTTCGGCCCGGCGCTTCACGCCGCGTCCCCGCAGCAGCAGGAGGACCAGTCCGACAGCGAGCAGGACGGCTGCGCCTCCCAGCGTGATGAGCAGCAGCGTCGTGGACGGGCCGGTCGGCCCGTCATCCGTGGCCCGCTGCTCGCCGGCGGGTGCCTGCCCTGCCGCCGTGGGGAGGTCCGCAGTGGCGGCGAACGCCTCGTCGGCGCGGGTGGTGTCACCCACGGCGAAGCGCAGCGTACGGGTCGCCGAAACCGTCTCGCCGTTGATCAGGGCGGCCGACGCCTGCACCGCGACCAGGTAGACACCGGGTGCGGTGAACACCCAGTTGGCGTGGGTGTGGGTGTTGACCTCGGCCCAGAACGGCTGTGCGGTGGCATCGGCGGAGCGCCAGAGTGGCTGGGGCGCGGCGAAGTTGCCCGACTGCAGGTACGTCGTGAGGCTTCCCGGGCCGCGTACGCCGAGCAGGGTCAGGGTGACGCCCCGGTCGATGGTCTGCATCACCCGGGGGTCCTGGGTGTTCCAGCCGAGCCAGACGACGCTCTGGTTCTGGGTCTGCGGCACCACGTAGACCCGCTTGCCGGCGTCGACATTCAGGAAGGCGTACGCCGGGTCGTCGGGAACGGTCTGCAGGGCGGCATCGGAAACCCGGAGCAGGACCTCGTCGGGGTCGCGCCACACCGGGCGCGCCTGCGAGCCGTCGTGGATCAGCAGTGTCCACTGCTTGTCGACGTAGCGGGGGCCGAGGTCGACGTGTCCGGCGGCGAGTTCCGCCCGGCCGGTGGCCAGGGGCTGGTCGGCGGCGATCGTCTGGCGCAGGCCCGGCGTGGGCTCCTCGGCCCGGACCTGGGTCTGCGTCGTGGTCAGCACGATCACCGTGGCCGCGACACATCGCAGGATGGCACCGATCGTACGGGGGCGGCGGCGCGCCCGTCCTGCCGTCACTGGCTCCTCCATCACTTGTCCGTGGTCAGACAGTCGTGCAGCGATTCGGCGTTGAACCGCATCATCTCCGCGTAGGTGGTGACGTCCCGGTCGAACGTGTCGCCGTAGATCGCGCAGATCCGCAGCCCCTCCTCGCGGGCGACCTCGGTCAAGGTGGTGGACCGGGCTGCCAGATTGGGTTCCAGGAAGACGGCGGGAATCCTCAGGTTGCGGATCGTCTCGGTGAGCCGGCGGCGATCGGCGAGACTCGGCTCGGTGGCGGGGTTCGGGGTGACGAAACCGGATATCTGCACCCCGTACGCCTGTCCGAGGTAGCCGAAGGCGTCGTGGGTGCTGACCAGGTGCCGGCGCGACGGCGGGATGCTGGCGATGGTGTCCCGTACCTGGGTGTCGAGCGTCTCCAGTTCCCGCACGTAGGTCGAGGCGTTCGTGCGGTAGTCCGCCGCGCCCTGCGGGTCGACACCGACGAGGGTGTCTCGGATCAGCTCCACGTAGGAGATGGCGTTGCGCACGTTCTGCCACAGGTGCGGGTCGATCTCGCCGTGCACGTGCTTGCCGAGGACCGCCTGCGGAAGTTGGTAGACCTGGGTACCGGGCCGGCCGAGGAACCGGAAACGGCGGTCACCGGGCACCTCCAGCAACGCCTTGTTCGGCACCTCGATCACGGTGCTGGCCGGGTCGTACACCCGCTGGTTGGCCTCGCCGCTGCCCTCCGGGTCGGCGAACAGGTAGAGCCGCCGCTCGTCGAGGTCGACGGTGACGTCGGCGTGGCCGGAGTTCAGCACCGCCGCGCCCGCCATCCCCGGCACCGAGTGCGGGTCCACCCCGACGGCGAAGGTGAACACCTGCTCCCCCAGTGGGACGGGCGCCGCCTCGGGGGTCAACGCCAGGTTCGCCCGCATGGTCAGCCGGTAGACCCCGGGTTTGGTGAACGCCCAGCTCATGTGTGTGTGCGCGTCGGGAGGCAGCGTGGCGGTGTCGTCGCGGTACCCGTTGGCGGCGTCGAACCCGTCGCCCGAGTCGACGGAGAACGACGGGTTGCCGAACGACTCGGTCAGGTACGCGAGCACCCGGCCCGGCCCCGCTGCGGCGGTCGCGCTGAGCAGCACGTCGGAGGAACGGTTCGCGCCCTCCGCCGCGCCGGTGCCGCGTACCCGCATGCCCAGCCAGATGGTGTCCAGCGACACGTCCTCGACCAGGGGAATGATCTCCGCGGCGTACCTCACCGCACCCTCGGCCAACGAGACGTTCGGCACGCCGTCGCGCAGGTTCGCATCCAGCGCCTTGATGACGGCCTGCTCCTCCAGAAGCAGGTAGTTGCTGAACGCCACGTCGGCGTAGACCACATCCCGGACATCCCGCAGCGACGGCTCGTAGCTGTGCGGGTCGGCGTTGTCGGGCACCAGGGAGGTGACGGCCACCCGGTCACCGCCGACGTTGCTCACCAGATCCCGCAGGATGCCGGTGGTCGTGATGACCTGGACCCGGTCGTCGGTGGCGGTCAACGCCACCCCCGACCGACAGCCGGCGATCAGCCCCACGACCAGCAGCGGCACGATCACCTGCCGAAGCCGTGCCACGATCAGCGGGTTCACGCGTCTGCCGCCGGGCGCCCGCCACTGCGGCGACGGCCCCACACCACCAGCAGCACCCCGGTCGCCACGAGAACGATGCCGACCGCGCCGGCCGTCAGCACCCAGCCGGCGCCGGTACGCGGCAGAGGCCCGTCACCAACCTGAGCCGCACCGCCGTCCTTGTCGCCGTCAGCTCCGCTGCCGGAACCGAAACCGCTGTTCGGATCGGTGCTGTCGCCGACGGCGAGGGTGAGCGTCTTCGTGTCGGTGACCGCCCTGCCGGCGCTGGTGGTGCCGTTCATCTGCACGGCGAGGCGGTACAGGCCGGGCCTGCTGAACGCCCAGTTGCCGTGCGCGTGGGTGTTCAGGGGAACGCTCAGTTGCTGGGGGAACGCCTTGGTCGAGTCGAACAGCACGTCGGCCTTGCCGAACGAGCCGGTCAGGAAGAGGGCGAACCGGCCCGGCCCGTCGACGCCCTTCAGCGTCCAGGTGACGTTGCCCTTGACCCCCGACACGACGGACTCGTGCTGGGTGTTCCAGCCGGGCCAGACGATGCCCGCCTGCTGCGACTGCGGCAGCAGCCACACGGTGTCGCCCTGCTCGCCGAGGAAGTCGGCGCCAGCCGGCACCGTGATCTTCGCGTTGTCCTTCACCTTCAGGACCACGTCGGAGGTTTCCCGCCAGACCGGAGGGCTGGTCCGGTCGTCCTTGATCCGGATCGTCCAGTTGTCTCCGGACAGTTGGGGACCCATGTCGACGTGCCCGTCGGCGATGACCTGGCGGGCACCCGCGGCGGTAGTGGCCGCCGCCTTCGCGGCCGCTGCCGGTGGGGCCGCCGCGGGTTCCGGCGCAGCCGTGGGCTCCGGCGCAGCCGTGGCTGCGGCGAGAGCGCGGGCTGCCGACTGCCGGTCGGGGCGCGTCGCCGGCTGGGCCACAGCCGGTGGCGGCGCCTGCTCGGCCGGGCTGATCGCGGGGACCCGAATCCGGTACGTCGCCTCGGCGCTGACCTTCCGACCGGTGCGGACAGTGGCCGAGCCGGTCAGGGTCAGCCGGTAGTCACCGGCCGCGTCGAAAGCCCAGACCACTCCGGCGGTACGCGTCGCCACCGGTAGTTGCGCCGTCCGCGCCAGCCCCGGGCCGCTGCCGAACAGCGGGGTCGCCGTGCCGAGCCCGGACAGGGTGTACGCGGTGAACGTTCCCGGGCCCTCGACCGAACGCACGGTGAGGGCCACCGTGTCGTCGGTGACGACGCCCGGGCGTATCCCGGTGGTGTCCAGTGCCGGGAACCCGCTGTCGCCGACGGACAGTGACCACACGGCGTGCCCCGGCGCGCCGAGAAAGGCGAAGCCCCTGCCCGCCAGCACCCGGCCGGCGAGCCCACCGTCCGGGCCGAGCACCACCTCGGCCGGGTCGTGTCCGACCGCGTCGCGGGACACCTGCTCGGCGTCTCGTATCCGCAGCGACATCGCATCACCGTCGAGCGCGACGGAGACCAGGTCCGCACCGGCCACGGTGACCACCGCCGGTGCCGCAGCCGCCGGCGCGCTCCCTGCTGCCGACACCAGTAGGGCCAGCGCAAGTGCGGTGGCACCGGCGCGCATGGTTCTCATCCTCATCGCCTGCTCCCCAGACTGCTGTAGTGGTTCATCGACGTCGTGTCGCGCGGTGCCGACGTGACCGGCGGCGCTGGCGCCACCCCCACGCGATCGGGAGGCCGACCCCCGGTCCGGCACCGCCTGGTCATCACTCGTCCCGCACCGGGCGGTCGATGTCCGGCTGCCGGTTGTTGTGCCCCGACCCGCGACGGTCGGCGTCCGGCACCCGGGGATCCGGCGGCTCGCGGTCACTGCCGGGCTGCCGACTGGCGACGACCGCGGCGGGGATGGCATCCTCCCGGCCGTCCGGCATCCGTTCGGTCTGCCCGCCGGCCTCGGAACGACCCTGCTCCCGGGCGGCGGCCACCGCCCGGGTGAGCTGTCGGGCCCGCCGTCGGCGGGCGGCGATCGACGCCCAGCCGACAAGGGCGAGCAGAACCAGCAGGACCAGTTGTGGCCAGGGCACCATCCAGACAGTGGCGCGCGCCGTGTCGTCCTGCGGCTGCGGGTCGAGGACCTGGTCGCCCACGGCGGCGGGCGTGACGGCGGCGCTCACGGTCAACCGGAACAGTGGCGGCACACCTGTCATGCGTACGGTGGTGGTCAGTTCGCCGCCGGGCAGGATCTCCGGCAGGGCCGCCCCGTCGGTCGAGCGTCGGCCGAGGTCGAACGGTCCGGCCGCGGTGAGCGTGGGCTGCCCGGTGAGCCGGACGTTGCCGGTGTTGCGGATGGTGAAGGTGGCGGTGAGCGTGCCGCCGGCAAGGGGGTTCAGCGAGCCGGTGTGCCGTACCCGAAGGTCCTCGACGGTCAGCGCCGGTTGCAGCTCGCCGCTCACCCGCAGGTAGATCCGCGCGCCGACCCGGTGGTCGACGGCGACCTGGTTACCCTGGGCGTCCGCAGTGGTGGCGGCGAGGGCGGCGACGATCCCGCCGGCGTGGTCCCCGGGCGTGGCGTTGTGCGGCACGGTGAGCGTGAACGGGACGTCCAGGCGGGACAGGGACGGGATGGTCACGGTGTCGCCGGTGAGGCGGACCCAGGTGCCGACGTCGGTGGGCTCCTGACCACCCGCCAGCAGGTCGAACCCGCCCTGCGCGGTGGTGAACGCGTCGCTGGCGTACAGGTTCAGGGTGAGCGGACGCGCCGAGTGGTTGGTGACTGCGACGTAGTCGGTCAGGGTGGCGCCGGGGTCGAGCTTGTAGGTGAAGGCCGGCCGGCCGTTCGGGCCCTTCGGAGTCGACGGCGCCACTCCCCAGGTCGCGGCAGACGGTGCCGACCGCGTGGGAGGCGTGGGCGGTGCCGGGGCTGCGGCGAGCACGACGATGCCGGTGGCGATGGCGGCGGACAGGCGCATGAGTTCCGTTCCTGGAGGCGAGGGGGTAGGCGTGGTGGGCGGGTCGCTCCGACGACCCGCCCACCACGCGGCCGTCCGGTGGCGCGGTTCAGCGCCGGGCCACCGGACGGGTCCGGCCGATCAGATCGCGGTGAGGGTGAGGGTCGCGGAGTACTTCCCCGCAGCCGTCTCGGTGGGCAGGCTCAGCCGCAGGCCCGCACCCAGTTGCGCGGTGCCCCGTCCGGCACCGCCCGGTGCCGCTCCCAGCACCGCGCTGTTACCGAGACCGCCGCCGGACCCGACGATGTACGGCGTCACCTCCGGACCAGCGACGACACCCTGACCGGAGCCCTGTGCGATGACCCGAGGACTCCAGCCGAGGTAGCCGGAGCTGAACGTCGCGCCGTCCGGCCCGGTGAAGTCCGCCGGGATCTGGCCGGACGCGCTCCATCCGGGTCGGCCGGCGCGGGTGTCAGTCACCGTGACCGGCCGGAGCTCACCGTTGCTCTCCCACCGGTCACCACCGGCGTTGAGCTGCGCGGGCGGCAGCACCACGGCCCGGTCGTCCGGGTTGACGCTGATCACCAGGGAACCCTGCGTCTCGTCGATCGACGCGGTGATCGTCTGCGACGTGCCCGGCTCCTCCGGCGGGAACGCCACCCAGAGGGTTGCCGGTTCGCTGGTCGCCACCACCTCGTGGGCGTCCCCGTACACCTTGACCACGTACTCGCAGGCGTTCAGCTTCCGGGTGGCCGTGAACGAGTAGCTCGCTGCCGCCTCAACCGCGATGATGCTCCAGTCGTCCATGCCGGGGCACCTGCTGAACCAGTGGTAGTGGTCCAGCTCGGTCTGTGGGGTCTGCACCGCGTTGAGCGTGACGGTGTCGTTGGGCTGGTACTCGTCGGCCATGCCACTGACCGACAGGCTCACCTGCGGCCCGACGCCGGACAGCGGGCCGACGACGAACGAGTAGTCGACCGGCCCGGTGCTGACCGTCGTGCCGTTGGTCAACGTGGCGTCGGCCTGGAACTTCAGCGTGTAGTTGCCCAGCGCGCTAAACGCCCAGTTCGAGTGCGCGTGGGTATGCACCGGCACGTCGATCGCGTCCGGCAGACCGTCGTCGGAGCGGAACTTGATGATCGGACCGCCGAAGGAGTCCTGCGTGAACAGCGTGACGTTGCCCGGCCCCTGTACATCGACCAGACTCAGCCGCACCTTGTTCCCCTCGAACACCCCCGAGCCGAGCGTCGTGGTGTTCCAACCCGGCCAGAGCAGATCCGCGTCCTGGGTCATCGGCAGCAACCAGACCTGGCTCCCCGCCGACCCGAGGAAGGCGAACCGGGGATCGTCCGGGACAGCCATCGCCGCCTCCGGCAGGACCTGGAACGTCACCTCTGCCGGGTCCCGCGTCACCGAGGGGCTGACCGTGTCATCGTGCACCTTCAACGACAGCGCGCCGTCCTCGTAGTGCACGTCGACCGCATCGGTGTGCCCCTTGGACAACACCACCTTCTCGGCCGCCGACGCGGCGGTCGGCGCCAGCACCGTGCCGGCGACCACCACCACCCCGGCGACCAGGGCCGCGAGACCGCGAGCCCTCGGAATCACATTCATACCTCCCCCTTCAGCACCGCGCGTACCGGGCGCGGTGGTACATGTGGTGACCTCACCAGGACGCCTTGCGCACCCCGGGCAGCTCGCCGCGCAGGGCCAGCTCGCGAAACCGGACCCGGGACAACCCGAACCGGGTCAGCACCCCGCGGGGACGCCCGTCGATCTGGTCGCGGGACCGCAGCCGCACCGGGCTGGAGTCCCGGGGCAGCCGGCTCAGCCGGCGCACCGCCTCGGCGCGGACCTCCGGGTCGGTGTCCGGGTGGGCGATCAGCCGCTTGAGCGCCAGGCGCCCCTCGGCGTGCCGGGCCACCAGTTCCTCACGGCGCGTCTGTCGGTCGACCAGGCTCTTCTTCGCCATCAGCGGGCCTCGCGGAACTCGACGTGCCGGCGTACGACCGGGTCGTACTTGCGCAGGACCAGCCGGTCGGGGTCGTTGCGACGGTTCTTGCGGGTGACGTACGTGTAGCCGGTCCCGGCGGTGCTGCGCAGCCGGACGACCGGTCGCACATCGGTCTGGCGGGCCATCAGAGCTTCACCCCCCGGGCGCGCAGCTCGGCGACGACCTTCTCGATGCCCTTACGGTCCACGGTCTTCAGCGCCTTCGTCGTCAGGGTGAGGCTGACCCATCGCCGTTGCGACGGCAGCCAGTAGCGGTGGTTCTGCAGGTTCGGGTTCCAGCGGCGGCGGGTGCGCCGGTGGGAGTGGGACACGGCGTTGCCGAAGCTCGGCTTCGCGCCGGTGACGTCACAACGTCGGGACACAGTGCACGCTCCCTCACTCAGGTTGACGATAACGACAACAGTTTTCATTTTTACATCACCCGTTCGGCCAGACCCACCCCGGGGCCAGCACGTACGACCTCGGCTGATGCTCGCCACATCGCCCCCGGGCCGCCACGCATCCCCCAGCCGTGATGTGCTTATAATGACAATCGTTTTCAGTTTATGTTGAGAGGAGTGCGATGTCGTCGTCACCACAGGCCCCGCCCCACGTCACGACGACGGACGCGGACACCCGCCCCTCGTTGACGGTGCTGTCCGGGTTCTGGCCAACGGCGACCTTCGCCATCGCGCGGGCGCTACTCGCCGTCGACGAGTCACTGCTGCTGGTGCGGCACGACCTCACCGGGATCGCCGACGGTGCCGTGCGCCGGATGGTGCGCTCCAGCTCAGGCGTCGTCGAGGACGAACAGGTCAAACTGCGGCACGGCTGCGTCTCCTGCACCCTGCGCGAGGACGTGCTACCCACCCTCGTCCGACTCGCCCGCAACCATCCCGGCCGGGACCTGGTGCTGATGCTGCCCGAAGTGGTGGAACCAGAGGCGGTCGCCGCCGCCTGCGCCCACTGCCTCGTCGACGGCGCACCCATCACCGACCTAATCCGCGTCGACTCCTACGTCACCGTCCTCGACGCCGAACACCTCCTCGACGGCCTCGCCAGCACCGACGACCTCGCCGCCCTCGGCATCCGGGCCGCAGCGGACGACGACCGCGCGCTCGCCGACGTCGTGGTCCGCCAGATCGAGTACGCCGACACCCTGGTGCTGTGGGGGCAGTCCCGGGAAGGCGCGTACGACACCAGCCGGTTGTCGGTCCTGCTACAGCGGATGGCACCCTGGGCGACCCACCTCCACGTCGACGGTGATCTCGTCGACGCCTCCACGCTGACCCGCCAGCTACGCCACACCCATCGACATCGGCCGGACACCCCCGGCGTGCTCGCCCGCGGCCTGCAGGGCTACACGCTGGGCACACACGAGCCGGAACCCGACTGCGGCGTGGTCTCCGCCGTCTTCCGCGCCCGCCGCCCGTTCCACCCGCAACGCCTGCACGACGTCCTCGAAGACGTCAACGCCGAGATGATCCGCTCCCGCGGCCACCTCTGGCTGGCCAGCCAGCCCGACACCGTGGTGGCCTGGGAGTTCGCCGGCGGTGGCCTGGCCATGGGATCCCTCGGACTCTGGCTGGTCAGCCTGCCCGAGGACCGCTGGGAGCACGTCGATGACCAACGCCGTCTCGCCGCCGCGCTGGACTGGGACCCCTACTACGGCGACCGCCACCAGCACCTGGTCTTCATCGGCCTCGACACCGACCCGGTCGAACTGCACCGCACCCTCGCCGCATGCCTGCTCACCGACGCCGAACTCGCCGACGGCGACGAGACCTGGCGCACCTACCCTGACCCGTTCGCCGGATGCTTCCCCCTTGTGGTGGAGGAACCGGCAGACTCCCCCACCGCCATCGAAGGAGCGCAACCCGCATGAAGCCAGGAATCCATCCCGACTACCGTCCCGTCGTCTACCGCGACAAGGGCGCCGACTTCGCCTTCCTCACCCGCTCCACCGCCACCAGCGACCAGACCATCGAATGGACCGACGGCAACACCTACCCCGTCATCGACGTCCAGATCTCCTCCGCCAGCCACCCCTTCTGGACCGGCAAGCAGCGCCTGCTCGACACCGCGGGCCGGGTCGAGAAGTTCCGACAGAAGTACGCCCGTCGGGGGCCCCGAGGCGCGTGACCATCGGGGTGCTGGTCGGGCGGGCCGACCGATGCCCCCCAGCGACGGGCTGACCGGGCCTGGCACCTGACGATCGACCGCGAGCCGTTCACGAACCGGCTCGCGGTCGCCCCTCGACGGATGCCCCGCGCCGTGACCGTCGAACGCTCAGCGCACGCACTCGGGACACGTGCCGAAGATCTCCAGGGTGTGACCGACGTCGACGAACCCATGCTGCGCGGCAACCTGGCCGGCCCACCGCTCCACGGCCGGTCCGGCCACCTCGACCGTGCGCCCGCAGTCCCGACAGACTAGGTGGTGATGGTGTTTGCTCTGGCTGCATCGGCGGAAGAGCTGTTCGCCGCCCGGTAGCCGGGTCGAGTCGATCTCCCCGGCGTCCACCAGCAACTGCAGCGTTCGATAGACGGTGGTCAGGCCGACCCCCGCCTTGCGCGCCAGCAGCATCTGGTGCAGCTGCTGCGCCGAGTGGAAGTCCTCCACCTCGCGCAACAGCGCCAGCACCTCTGCGCGCTGACGGGTGTTCCGGGTCACGTTCGGCATCGCCTGCTTCACCGTGTCCGCCCATCCTCCCGTGATGTCGGGCATCGCCAAGGCCCACCGCCGCCGACGTGTCGTCTCGCTGCCCGTCGGGCCATTATGCGTCGTTGCGCATGAACGCTACCCACCGATCCCCCGGCCCACCTACCTGCGTCGCGGGCAGCTCCGTGGTGGCAGCGCGGCCCGACGGGGTGCAGGAAATGAAAATCGAATCAATTGCCACCAAGGCCACCTGAGCGACAACGTGGCGTAGCCGACGAAACCTGACCTCAGCAGGCATCCTGCCGGTGGAGCTCGGTGGCGCTGGTCGGTGAAGTCTGCCCGGTCGGCGTCACCAACGTCGATCACCCCGGGCGTGATCCGCCCGCGCTGCCGGCACGACGCTCCCTGAACGAGGGCCTGAGTCCCGAACCGCCCGGGGGGGCGGGTCCCGGCCCGCTCCGGTCATGGAACCGCCCTGCCCAGGGGCAGGCGCAGGGCGGGACGGGAAGGTGCGGGCAGCGCGTCATACCTGCCGCCCTCACCCGCAAGAACGGCGGGCCGACTGCCGACGTCACGGGCAGATCACAACCTTTGATCTCCTATCGACATTGACTACCAGCGCCACGAAGGATTTGCTCACACGTGCCCTGTCCTCAGCGGCGCAGTCGTAGCGACGTATCTCCAGACCGAGCAGGAAGGGGCGGCGTGGCCGCATCTGAGCACACCACCCCGTCGGGCACGAATCCGACGGCCGACCGGTCGTCGGTCCTCGACGTGGCCGGCACCACCACGGGCACCGACGACGGCCCGCCCCACCGCGACACCCGGCCGCGATCGTGGCTCGGAGGGCGGATCGGTTCGGTCGAGATTCTCGCTGCCCTGCTCGTGCTGATCGTCGTCCTGCGCGGTCCACTGGCGGACCTGCTGGCCATGCCGGCCCTGGCGACCTGGACGACGGTGTTCGTCTCGGTCATGATGCAGGCCGTGCCGTTCCTGGTCTTCGGGGTGCTGCTGTCCGCCCTGATCGCGGTCTTCGTGCCCCGCTCGTTCTGGGCCCGCGCACTGCCGAAGCACCCCGTCCTGGCCGTCCCGGTGGCCAGCGCCGCCGGCGTGGTCCTGCCGGGCTGCGAATGCGGAGCGGTCCCGATCGCCGGCTCGCTGATCCGACGCGGCGTCACCCCCGCCGCAGCGCTGGCCTTCCTGCTCGCCGCGCCGGCGATCAACCCGATCGTGCTCACCGCCACCGCCGTGGCCTTTCCGAACAACCCCGAGATGGTCTTGGCCCGCGCGGTCGCCAGCCTGCTCGTCGCCATGCTCATGGGCTGGCTCTGGCTACGCCTGGGCCGCGCCGACTGGATCCGGCTCCCCCGCCGACCCGACCTGGACGGCCTGCCCCGGGGCGAGGCCTTCTGGTCCGCCGTCCGACACGACGTCGTCCATGCCGGCGGGTTCCTCGTCGTCGGCGCGATGGCGGCGGCGACCATCAACGTCGTCGTCCCTGCGCGATGGTTGCAGACCCTCGCCGACCAGCCGGTGCTCTCCATCCTCGCCCTGGCGGGGCTGGCGGTCCTGCTGTCCATCTGCTCCGAGGCCGACGCGTTCGTCGCCGCCTCGCTGTCCCAGTTCTCCCTGACCGCCAGACTGGCCTTCCTCGTGGTCGGCCCGATGGTCGACCTCAAACTCGTCGCCATGCAGGCCGGCATCTTCGGCCGGCGCTTCGCCGCCCGATTCGCGCCGGCCACCTTCACGGTCGCCGTCGCGGTCGCCGTCGTCACCGGGATGGTGCTGTTGTGAACCGGATGGCCCAGGCATGTGTCCTGATCTTCTTCGCCGGTGCGGTGCTGCGCGCCAGTATCACCGACCTCTACCTGCGCTACGTCAAGGAGGAACTGCGGCCGTTCCTCATCGCCGCCGGCCTGCTGCTGATCGCCGCCGCCGTGATGACCCTCTGGTACGAGCTACGGTCCTACCTTCCGGACCCCGGGAACCCGACCGAGTCCGACGATCCCGCCGTCGAGGAACACGGCCACGCCCACCACGAACCGCGGGTCGCCTGGCTGCTGATCCTCCCCGCCCTCGGCCTCCTGCTGGTGGCCCCACCCGCCCTCGGCTCGTACGCCGCCGGTCAGACGGGCACCGCACTCACCAGCGAGCAGAGTTACGACTATCCGCCGCTGCCCGCCGGTGACCCGGTGACGACGACGGTCTTCGACTACGCCGTCCGGGCGCTGTTCGACAAGGGCGAGTCGCTCGGCGACCGCCGGGTACAGCTCACCGGCTTCATCACCCCGGGCCCGGACGGGCAGCCGATCCTCGCCCGCATGATCATGTCCTGCTGCGCCGCCGACGGCCGACCCGTCAAGCTCGGGATGGCCGGCAACGCACCCACCGGCCTGGGCGACGACACCTGGGTCCAGGTGACCGGCCGCTACACCGACCGCATCACCCGTGACCCGGTCAACGACGAGGACATCCCCTACATCGAGGTCGAGTACTGGCGGCAGGTGACCGCACCGAGGGACCCGTACGAGTAGCTGCCCCGGCCCGTACGGCAACGGTCACCCGCCCGAGCCTTCCTGCGCGCCGTCCGGGCTGAGGGCACCGTCGCCGGGGTCGCCCTCCAGGTAGACGTGCTGGTGGCCGTGACCGGCGTCGATGTTGATCTGATCGAGCTGGGTGGCGGCGACGGACCAGGCGGTGGCGGCCTGGACCGCCTGACGCTTCGCCAGTGCCGTCAGCGCGGCCCGCTGGGCGGGTGGCCCGGTGACCGCGAGGAGGTACGACTCGACGGCCAGGGACGTCTGCTCAACGGCGCTGCGCAGGCCACCGCGCGCCACATTGGTCGCGGTCGTACCCGATGGCGGGTTGTCGAACGGCTCCGCCGTCCGCACCAGGGTCTGCTGCCACTGGCGGGCCTGCGCGGCGTCGGGTTGCCGGTCGGCGGGCGTGTCCGCCCGCAGGGTGCTGAGCACGGGGGTGATCTCGTCCCGGAGGCGTCGGGCGGTGGCCGTCAGCTCGGTGATCTGCTGGGTGTCCCGTTTCGCCTCGGCCTGGCGGATGTCGGCGATGGTCGACTCCGTGGCGTCCGGTCGGCCGGCCGTGTATCCGACACCGCCTCCCACGAGAGCAGCCGTGAGCCCGATCGTCGCGACGACGGCGGCGAGTCGGGTCTGCCGGCCCCGGCGTGGGTCGGGAGCGGACAGCAGATACGAAGGCCTACCCGTACGGCGCGACACGTCTTCTCCCTGCTCGATGAAGCCTGGCCGCAGCCTAGCCCGCGGTGGCCACGGCAGTCGATAGCCGGCCTGCCTGGCTGCCAGCACGAACGCGCCCCTGCAGACGGACGTCGTCCACGTGTAGTGGTCCGGTCGTGCGGGATCCGCCCCATGGCGACGATGTCGCGGACGGCGTACTCGTTGTCGAGTTCCTGGTCCTGGGCCACCACCGCCCGCAACTGGCCGGCCCGGCGGGCGGGGACCCGCCAGACGTCGTGCTCACCGATGTGCACGGTGCCCTGCTGCGGCCGGACGATGCGGTAGAAGCAGCGCAGCAGCGTGCTCTTGCCGGATCCGTTCGGCCCGATCAGTCCGGTCACCCGGCCGTCGGCGGCAGTGAACGAGACGTCATCGAGGATGGTCGTGCCGTCGATGGTCACCGAGACCCCGGTCGCCGTGACCCTCATCGCACCGCTCCCGACTGGCTGCGCAGCAGCCACAGGAAGAAGGGCGCGCCGAGCACCGCGGTGAAGATGCCGATCGGCATCTCGTTCGGCCGGTCCAGGGTGCGCGACAACAGGTCGACGAGGATCAGGAAGACCGCCCCCAGCAGTAGCGACACCGGAACCACCCGACGAGGGCGCCTCGCCACCGTAGGGGGCGGCGTGACCGGCGGAGGCGCCAGCATCGACTGACGTTCCTGTGTGATTTTAACGGATCTGGTTGTCGTTTGCGCCATTAGCAAGCAGCCGGCTTCACCGGACGCTGCAGCCACAAGAGGCCGGCCGACGTGCGACCCGTCAAAGGACGCCGCGCCGGCCGGGTCCGCATCACCAGAGGTACCCCCTACCTCGCGGACACCTTCACGATAATGAGTTTCGCTTCGGATGTCATCGGCCATTCGATCTGACACCGGAGGCCCCGGCAGGGCGCGCTGGAGATCCTGCCGAGGTAGCTGTCCGGCGCGGCAACGACCGCCGGCAGCCCACACTCTCCGATCCGGGCGGTAGGAGCGGGCCTTCCGCGCGGGCGCTGCGGCCGCGGCGAGCGCATCACAGTGGCACGGCGTTCAGCCGGTGCAGGTGGCGCAGACTCCGAAGATCTCCATGGTGTGCCCGACGTCGATGAAGCCGTGCTGGCCGGCGAGCTGGTCGGCCCACCGCTCCACGGCCGGTCCGTATACCTCGACCGTGCGACCGCACTCGCGGCACACCAGGTGGTGATGGTGGCGACCCTGACTGCACCGCCGGTACAACTGCTCTCCACCCGGCAGTTTGGTGGAGTCGAGTTCGCCGGCTTCGACCAGCACCTGCAGCGTCCGGTAGACGGTGGTCAGCCCCACCCGCGCCTGGCGATCCTGCAGCATCCGGTGCAACTGCTGGGCGCTGTGGAAGCCGTCGACCTCACGCAGCAGCGCCAGCACCTCGGCGCGCTGGCGGGTGTTGCGGGTCGTGCCGGTCGTCGCCTCGCTCACCGTCCGCCATCTCCGTTCTGCTCCCGGCCAACCTGCGATGGCTGGTCGGCGACGGGCGTCCTCGCGCCCATCGCGGGCCATCTGGCATCCGCATCCATTATGCATTGCGCATATATCTAATGTTCTCGTTGGGTCCAGCAGCGCGCAACCAGAGCGATCCGGGCATAAACATTGCCTGAGCTGGGTTTCAGCCCAGCCTTTGCACCTCCGCCAAGGCGCCTGCACGACGCCGAGAAGCAACTTGGTCACGGCCTGATCACAACGTCTCGCGCACTTAGTGACAATGGCTTTCAGTGAGCGGATGATCCCCTTCAGTCGCGCCCGTCACCGGGCGCTCGCTCTGGGAGGAATCCGCCCGTGAGACATCCATCCCCGTGGGGCAGGCGGGGCTTCGCCGCCCTACTCGCCTCCACCGTCGCCACCAGCGCGGTCGCCCTGGCCGGCACGAACCCGGCAGCGGCTGAGCCGGCGGCACCGCCGGCACCGGCGTCGGAGGTGCCGAAGGAAGCACCGGCCGAGGCGCTGGGCAGCCACGACGCCGGGCTGCTCGCCGACGCACAGGCGCAGCGCAAGCCGGTGGTCACGGTCATCGTCGCCACCGACAAGGGCAAGGCCGACCAGGTCACCGCCGAGATCCGCAAGCTCGGCGGCACGGTCACCCACCGGGTCGACCAGGTCGGTTACGTGTTGGCGCAGGTCCCCACGGATAAGGTCGTCAAGACCGCCAAGCTGCCCGGTGTGTCGGCGGTGGACCTGAACGAGTCGATCAAGCTGCCGAACCCGCGGGTGGAGTCCCTGCCGGGCAGGCGGGTCAGCGCGCAGGCGACGACGTCCGGCCCCGGCGCGTCCACCCCGGCGAGCAACCCCTACATGCCCACCGGGGAGACCGGCGCGGTGGCGTTCAAGCAGTCCCATCCGGCCTGGGACGGCCGGGGCGTGACGATCGGCATCATGGACTCCGGCGTCGACCTGGACAACCCGGCCCTGCAGACCACTTCCACCGGTGAGCGGAAGATCGTGGACTGGGTCACCGCCACCGACCCGCTGCTGGAGGGAGACCTGACCTGGCGCGCCATGCGCACCACGGTGAACGGTCCCACCTTCACCGCCGCCGGCCGGCAGTGGACCGCCCCGGCCGGCGCCTGGCGGTTCAACGTCTTCAACGAGGGCATCACCGAGGGCAGCGAGCCCGGTGGCGACGTCAACCGCGACGGCGACACCAGCGACAGCTTCGGCATCCTCTACGACCCGGCCACCCACGACATCCGCGTCGACGCCGACCAGGACGGCGACTTCACCGACAACCCGGTGATGCGCCCCTACCGGGAGCGGTTCGACTTCGGACACTTCGGCGTCGACAACCCGGCCACCCCGGTACGCGACCAGATGCCGTTCGTCGTCGAATACCGCGAAGACGTCGATCTGAGCCCGGCGGGTCTGCCCGGCCAGACCGCCGACTTCGTCAACATCGGCCTGGTCGAGGACGCGCACGGCTCGCACGTCGCCGGCATCACCGCCGCCAACGACATGCTCGGCAACGCCGAATTCGACGGCGCCGCGCCCGGCGCCAAACTGGTCTCATCCCGGGCCTGCACCTGGGGTGGCGGTTGCACCGCCGCAGCCCTGACCACCGGCATGGTCGACCTGGTGGTCAACCGCAAGGTGGACGTGGTGAACATGTCCATCGGTGGCCTACCCGCGCTCAACGACGGCAACAACGCCCGCTCCGAGCTCTACGACCGGCTGATCAACGACTACGGCGTGCAGATGTTCATCTCCGCCGGCAACTCCGGCCCCGGCGTCAACACCATCGGCGATCCGTCGGTCGCCGACAACGTGGTCAGTGTCGCCTCCAGCATCAGCCAGGAGAGCTGGCTGGCCAACTACGGCTCGGTCACCCGCCGGCCGTACCAGCTGCACCCGTTCTCCTCCCGCGGGCCGCGTGAGGACGGTGGGTTCAAGCCCACCATCACCGCCCCGGGATCCGCCATCTCGACGGTTCCGCTGTGGCAGGCGGGGTCCCCGGTCCCGGAGGCCGGCTACCCGCTGCCGCCCGGCTACGCCATGCTCCAGGGAACGTCGATGGCGTCCCCGCAGGCAGCCGGAGGCGCGGCACTGCTGCTGTCGGCGGCCAAGGCCACCGGGGCCGGCGTCACGCCGGCCGCACTGCGCCGCGCCATCGTCAGCTCCGCGGACTGGATCAAGGGTGAGCCCGCGTACGGGCAGGGCAACGGGCTGCTCGACGTGCCGGGCGCCTGGAAGCTGCTGGCCAAACCGGCCACGCCGCACAGCTACACCGCCGACGCGCCGGTGTGCACCCCGATCTCGGACTTCCTCGCGAACCCCGGCCGGGGTACGGGCATCTACAACCGCTGCGCCCCCGGGCAGGGCGGGCAGAAGGCCGGTCAGGCGCGTACCTACCGGGTGAAGGTCACCCGTACCAGCGGCCCGGCCGGCGTACTTCGGCACACGCTGCGGTGGCTCGGCAACGACGGGACGTTCCAGGCGCCGCAGTCGGTGGACCTGCCACTGAACAAGACGGTGGCCATTGCGGTGACGGCGACCCCGCAGCCCGGCGCGCACGGAGCGATCCTGCGCATCGACGACCCGAAGACCAAGGTGGTCGACTTCGAGGTGCTCAACACGGTCGTCGCCGCCACGCAGCCGACCAGGCCGGCGTACCGGTTCTCGGCGGCGGGCAGCGTGGACCGTAACTCGACCACCAGCTTCTTCGTCTCGGTCCCCGAGGGGGCGGCGGCACTGCAGGTGAACCTGTCCGGCATCGCCACCGGCTCCCAGACCCGGTTCATCGCCATCAACCCTTGGGGGGTGCCGGTGGAGAGCACGGCCAGCACCGCCTGCTACACCAACTACTCCGACGCGGCGGCGTGCAAGCCGCAGGAGCGGGACTACGCCAACCCGATGCCGGGGGTCTGGGAAATTGAGGTGGAGGCACGGCGCACCTCGCCGGCGCTGAACAACCCGTTCCAGCTCACCGCCCGGGTGCAGGGCGTCACGGTGGAGCCGGCCGTGGTGACGCTGCCCAGCGTCACCGCTGGTGAGTCCACGCCGGTGACCTGGACGGTCAGGAACACGTTCGGGCCGGTGGTGATCACTGGTCAGGGCGGTCCGTTGGGCAGCTCGGCCTCCTCCCGGGACAGCATCGCCGACGGTGAGCGCAAGACCTACACCGTCGAGGTGCCCGAGGGCGCCACCCGGCTGGACGTCGCCATCGGCAACACCAGCGACCTGGCCGCCGACCTGGACCTGACCGTCCTGCGCGACGGCGTCGAGGTCGGCCAGTCCGCCGACGGCGACTCCGAGGAGTCGGTCTCGATCCCCAACCCCGAGCCGGGCACGTACACGGTGCAGGTCGACGGGTACGCGGTGCCGGCCGGCACCACCCAGTTCGACTACCGGGACGTGTTCTACTCCCCCGCCTTGGGCCAGGTCACCGCACCCGGCACCACGGTGTCCCTGCCCAACGGCGCCAGCGCCACCATCACCGGCGCCGTGACCGTCGACGCGGCTCCGGCCGAGGGTCGGCAGCTGTTCGGTGCGCTGAACCTGGTCACCGACGAGGGCACGGTCGTCGGCCGCGGTGCGGTGTCCATCGGCACCGTTAACTGACCGATTCACCCGATGCCCGTCCTCGTCGTCGACGAGGACGGGCATCGCGCGTCATAGGCGCACAGTGATCACGTGATCACTATAGGATACCGCCGTTGGCATGGGAGGTGATCCGCCTGAGTACGACCGATCCCGCCGCACCCGCGCGGCCCGAACCGCAGGCACCGGTGGTCCCGGAAACCGGACCGACGGCGGCCGTCCGCGAACGGTGGGCCGGTTCCACCGAGGTGCTGTGCTTCCTGCTCATCCTCGTCGGTGTGCTGCACCGGCCGATCGAGACGCTGGTCACCGACCCGCGTCTGCAGACCTGGCTGACCGTCTTCGTGTCGGTGATGGTGCAGGCGGTGCCGTTCCTCGTCTTCGGCGTGGTGCTCTCCGCGGTCATCGCGGTGTTCGTGCCCCGCTCGTTCTGGGCGCGGGCCCTGCCCCGTCACCCCGCGCTCGCGGTGCCGGTGGCCGGCATGGCCGGAGTGGTGCTGCCCGGCTGCGAGTGCGGGTCCGTGCCGATCGCCGGGTCGCTGATCCGCCGCGGTGTCACCCCCGCCGCGGCGCTGGCGTTCCTGCTCGCCGCGCCGGCGATCAACCCGATCGTGCTCACCGCCACCGCCGTCGCATTCCCGCGCAACCCGGAGATGGTCGCCGCCCGCGGCGGCGCCAGCCTCCTGGTCGCCCTGCTGATGGGCTGGTTGTGGCTGCGGCTGGGCCGCACCGACTGGATCCGCCTGCCGCACCGCCCGCACCTCGACGGGCTACCCCGGATGGCGGCGTTCTGGACAGCCTGCCGACACGACGTCATCCACGCGGGCGGGTTCCTCGCCATCGGGGCCATGGCCGCGGCGACGATCAACGTGGTCGTACCGCAGCAGTTCCTGCACGACCTCGCGGCCCGGCCGGTGCTGTCGATCCTCGCCCTCGCCGCCCTGGCGGTGCTGCTGTCCATCTGCTCCGAGGCCGACGCCTTCGTCGCCGCCTCGCTGTCCCAGTTCTCCCTGACCGCCCGACTGGCCTTCCTCGTGGTCGGCCCGATGGTCGACCTCAAACTGGTGTCCATGCAGGCCGGCATGTTCGGTCGGCGCTTCGCCGTCCGGTTCGCCCCGGCCACCTTCGCCCTCGCCGTGCTCGTCGCGGCCGGATGCGGGACGGTGATCTGGTGAGTCGCGGTACCCAGGCGGTGGTGCTGGTCTTCCTCGGCAGCGCGATCCTACGCGCCAGCCTCACCGACCTCTACCTGCGCTACGTCAAACAGGGACTGCGCCCGTTCCTCGTCGCCGCCGGCCTGCTGCTCGTCATCACCGCGCTGGTGGCGCTCGCGCAGGAACTACGCCACCTCAACCGGCCCGAGGACCAACCGGACGACGACGGGCACGGCCACGGCGGTTCCGGTCCCGCGGTCGGCTGGTTACTGCTGCTGCCGGCGCTCGCCCTACTCTTCGTCGTACCGCCGGCGCTCGGCGCCGACACCGCGGCCCGCGCCGGCTCCGCCCTCACCGACGACCGGGACGCCGCCTTCCCACCCCTGCCACCCGGCGACCCGGCCGAGCTGCCCCTCCTCGAGTACGGCTACCGCGCCGTCTACGACCACGGCCGCACGTTGCAGGACCGACGTATCCAGCTGACCGGCTTCCTCGTCCCCGGCCCGGACGGCGAACCGCTGCTCGCCCGCATCATGCTGTCCTGCTGCGCCGCCGACGGCATCCCCGTCAAGGTCGGCCTGCGCGGCGACGTGCCCGAAGGCCCGGCGAACACCTGGGTACGCTCCACCGGCAGGTGGATCCCGCACACCGCCAAGGACCCCGTCAACGACGCCGACCTCCCCTACTTCCAGGTGGAGGCATGGGAGAAGATCCCCGCACCCGCCGAGCCGTACGAGTAGGACGCCGGGTCGGCCCGCCGGACTCCGGCGGGGTTCCCCTGAGGACTCACCGTCGCCCGCGACCGGTGGGTCTCCCGATCCGTCAAGGAGTGTCCGTGTCCCACGCCCACGCCCACGCCGACCGAGCGGCATCCCCGGTACGGCACCGGCTGACCGTGCTGTTCCTGATCCCCTCGGTACTGCTGACCGCCCTGGGCATGCTGCTGCTCTGGCCGCACCAGCCGGTGCCGGTGGAGGCCACCGACGAGTCACCCCGGGTCCTCGGACAGGTCCGGGCGTTCGCCCACCGGCCCTGCACGCAGGCAACGGGTGAAAGCGATGAAGCCGCAGGGCCGACCACGGGGTGCGGATCGGTCAGCGTCACCCTCACCAGCGGTCGGGAGGCCGGGACCACCGTCAGCACCGACATTCCGACCGGTCCCGGCGCACCCCGACTGCACCTCGGAGACAAGGTCACCCTTCTCCTGCTCGACGATCCCACCGGCGACGGCAAGAGCTACGTCGTCGTCGACTTCCAGCGCTCCCGACAGCTGTGGCTGCTCGGCGCCGCCTTCGCCCTCGCCGTCATCGCGTTCGCCCGTTGGCGCGGTGTCACCGCGTTGGCCGGCCTCGCCGTGACCTTCGCCGTCCTGCTGCTGTTCATCATCCCCGCCATCCTCGACGGCCGGTCACCGGTGCTGGTCGCCGTCGTCGGCTCCGCCGCCATCATGCTCACCGTGCTCTACCTGACCCACGGCTTCGCCACGACCACCTCCGTGGCCGTCGCCGGAACCCTGGTCAGCCTTACCATCACCGCCGTGTTGTCCGCGGTGGCCACCACCGGTACCCACCTGTCCGGCATCGCCGACGAGACGGCCGGTTACCTGTCCATCGCCCACCAGGACGTCGACATGCGGGGTCTACTGCTAGCCGGCATCGTCATCGGCTCTCTCGGTGTCCTCGACGACATCACCGTCACCCAGTCGGCCACCGTCACCGAACTGGCCACAGCCAACCCGTCCTACCGCTTCCGGGAGTTGTACCGGGCGGGCACCCGCATCGGCCGAGCCCACATCGCCTCGGTCATCAACACCATCGTGCTGGCCTACGCCGGCACCTCACTGCCGCTGATGCTGCTCTTCGCCGCCGGCAACACCCCCGTCGGCGAGCTGCTCACCGGGGAACTGGTCGCCCAGGAGCTCGTGCGCAGCGCCGTGGGCACCATCGGCCTGATCACCGCGGTGCCCATCACCACCGCCCTGGCGGCCTTTCTCGCCAGCCGGGCCAGCACCGTTGCGGCCGACGCCTCACCGCAGCCGTCGGAACCACTGCCGCAACCGTCCCGCGAGGACGCCTGGGCCGCCTTCGCCGAGCGTGACCACAGCTGGTGAGCGGCCAGTCAGACCGACCGGAGCGTTCCGCCGTGTCAATTCGCCCCACTGATCCGGCATTCGCGGTTGAACAGATGCTGATATCGGCATCTGACAGCTAGACGCCGCTATTGCACATGACTACCGTTGCGCTCACTTCGAGGAGTTCAAGGAGCGGTCGTGCACCTGTCCCATCGCACGCTCGGCACCGGCCCGGCGACCGGGATGTCGTGACACCTGGCACCGGCCCCGGCAGCATCGAGGAGGTCAGTGACCTCCTGCGCACGATCGCCCACCCGACACGCCTTCGGATCCTGCGGCACCTCATCGAAGGCGACGCCTGCGTCACGGAGCTGAGCACCACGCTGGACGTTCCCATGCCCTACGTGTCGCACCAGTTGAGGCTGCTCCGCAACGCCCACCTCGTGCGCCGCTACCGTGGCAGCGGCCGGATGTACTACGGACTCACCGGCATACCGGCCGTCGCTCTCGTGCTGGAGGTCCTGAGGTTCTGCCCCTGACGACGGCGAGGCGGGCAGCTTCACCCGGGCCGTTGCTGCGGATCGCCGACTGCACCGAGCTGGCCAACTCCGGCTCGGCGCTGAAGACGCTGCCGACGTATCGGCGGCGGCACCCTGGCCTTGGCGTACCAGGCCTCCGGGCAGGTGACGCAAGCGGGCATCCTCGACCTGATCAGAGTCGTACCGTCCCGGCGTGGTCGTGTTCGTGCAGGTCGCCAAGGTCCCACTCGGGGAAGGGATCGGGCAGGAGCCGCCACCCGGACTCCCCGAGGGCGATCTCCATGTCGGTGAGCAGGCAGCCGCTCAGGGCCACCCGCAGCCCGTCGCCGTCGAGCCCGACGCCGATGAGGACCAGTTCCTGCTGGCGGTCCCCGAAGACCGGGTGCCAGCGGAACTCCACCTCCGCCCGCTCGGCGGGATCCTCCGGCCACTCCCCCGACACCGCCACCGGCACGCCGGCCGGGTCGCACCGCCCCGACGGGCCCGCCTGCGACCACAGGGCCACCACGTCCGGGCGGCTCGCCAGCCAGAGGAACCCCTTCGACCTCACCACGCCGAAGACGTCCAGCCCACCTGCCAGCAGATCCCACAGGCGCTGCGGATGCAACGGCCGGTGGTCGCGGAACACGATGCTGGAGATGCCGTACTCCTCGGTCTCCGGCACGTGCTCCCCGTTGAGTTCGGCGACCCAACCGGGCGTGGTCTCCGCGCGTTCCAGGTCGAACCGCCCGGTGTGCAGGATCTCCGCCGCGTCGACCCGCCCGTGGACCGCCCGGACCTGCCGGGCCGCCGGGTTGAGCCGGGTCAGCAGCGCCTCGACCACCGTCAGGTGCTCGGCCGCCACCAGATCGGTCTTGTTGACCACCAGCACGTCGGCGAACTCGATCTGGTCGACGAGCAGGTCGGCGATGCTCCGGTCGTCCCCCTCGAACGCGGCCAGGCCGCGCGCCTCGAGCGTCTCGCCCGCCTCGATCCGGGCGAGCAGCCCGGCCGCGTCGACCACGGTGACCGTGGTGTCCAGCCGGGCCAGGTCGTCCAGGACCTGCCCGTCCTCCACCCCGAAGGCGAACGTGGCGGCAACCGGCATCGGCTCGGAGATCCCGCTGGACTCGATCAGCAGATAGTCGAACCGGCCCAGGCGCGCCAGCCGGGCAACCTCGTCGAGCAGGTCGTCGCGCAGGGTGCAGCAGATGCAGCCGTTGGTCAGCTCGACCAGCCGCTCCTCGGTCCGCGACATCGTGCCACCGTCGCGGACCAGCGCGGCGTCGATGTTGACCTCGCTCATGTCGTTGACGATCACCGCCACCCGCAGCCCGTCCCGGTTGGCCAGGACATGGTTGAGCAGGGTGGTCTTGCCCGCGCCGAGGAAACCCGACAGCACCGTCACCGGCAGCCGGTCGGTCACTGCTGCTCCACCGCCTGACGACCCTTGTACAGGCCGCAGTGCGCGCACGCCCGGTGCGGCACCACCATCTCCCTGCGCGGGCAGGGACACGGGGTCAGTGCGGGCACGGTCGCCTTCCACTGCGCCCGCCGGTGCCGGGTGTTCGACCGCGACATCTTCCGCTTCGGAACGGCCATGAGATCTCCTTCTTCTACCGGTCGCATCGCATTCTAACGGTATCGGTTTTCGTTTTCGAGAGCGCGGCCGGGTTCGACGCGGAGCGGATCTGGACGGTCGTCGACGGGCGGGGACCGTGGCCTACGGAGGTTGGCCGCGCCGCCGTCAATGCCGCACCGGAGCGTCGCCGACGGCGTGGTCCACCACACCCGCGAGTCGCACCGTGCGGTCGGCGAGGGCCGCGTCGGCGGCGTCGTGGCTGGCACGATGACCGACATCAGTTACCCGGGCGCGAAGCCGGGCCACGTGGTGCGGCACGGCGACCGGACCATCCTGTTCACCGACGGCACCGGCGAGGTGCACAGCTTCGACCCGAAGAGGCTCGCCGACGGCAAGCCGGAGGGCCGCCGGTACAGGACCGCACAGCCGCACCACGGCGTGGCCGTGGAACTCGCCGACGGCACCATGGTGGTGACCCTCGGCACCGAGGAGTCCCGCCCCAGAGCCATCGCACTGGACAAGGACGGCAAGGAGATCGCCCGCAGCGAGGAATGCCCCGGCGTCCACGGTGAGGCAGTCGCGCAGGGTGAGATCGTGGGGCTCGGCTGCACGGACGGCGTGCTGCTGTTCACGAACGGCACCTTCGTCAAGGTCAAGAGCGCCGGCGTGTACGGCGCCGTCGCCACCCAGGTCGGCAGCGAGAAGTCCCCGGTCCTGCTCGGCGACTACAAGGTCGAGCCGGACGCGGAGCGCGAGTTCCCCGAGCAGTTCGCGCTCGTCGACACGGCGGCCCGGAGGCTCCAGGTCGTGCCGACGCCCAAGGGCGTCAGCTACAGCTTCCGTTCGCTGGCGCGCGGCCCACAGGGCGAGGGCCTGATCCTCGGCACCGACGGCAAGCTGCACGTGGTAGACCCCACCTCCGGCAAGCTGACCAACTCGTGGCCGGTGGTCGGCGCGTGGAAGGAGCCGATGCAGTGGCAGGAGCCACGCCCGGCCCTGTTCGTCCGCGGCGACGACGCCTACGTCACCGAACCCGCCACCAGGAAGGTGCACCGGCTCGACCTCACCACCGGCAAGATCGTCGGGTCGGTGACGCTCGACGCGGTCCCCGAACGAGATCAGCGGCACGCTCCCGGCGCACTGAACGCCCCGGTCAGCGGCGGTGGGGGCGAACCTCGTCTCCACCGCTGGCGTCGTGGCCGGCTCCGGCTCCGGTGCGAACCGTCGCTGGCAGAACACGAGCGGGTCGGCCCGCCGCAGCGCCCCCGCCCTGCGGGTGCCGGCCCCGCTTCGCCGCAATTCCCGTCACTCCTCGCGATGGCCGGGTCGCCCTGTTTCCTGCTTCAGTCGGACGGCGCGCAGCACGACGTCGCTGACGTGGTGCGTACTGATCGCTCCCGGGGGTCGCGGGCGGGTCTCGTTCACGTCGACGCGCCAATCACCCGAAGCGGTAATGGCGGCGGCGATCTCGTCGATGCCGACGTAGGCCTGCGGGTCGTACATGCGGGTCTGCTCGCCGGGGTCCGACGGCTGCCGCAGCGGGGTCAGGTCGTGGCCGACGACGAGCAGCGTCCCACCGACGGCCACGGAGTCGAGCAGGTTACGCAGTCCGCGCTGCTCGGGGGTGCGTTGGAACGAGCCGTACTGCAGGGAGACGAGGTCGTAGGTCCCGTCGGCGAAGGCGTCGGGGTCGTTGGCGTCGCGGTGCAGCGCACGTACGTCGAGCCCGCGACGGGCCGCTTCGGCCCGGACGCGGCCAAGTGCCCTGCCGGAGACGTCGGAGGCGGTCACCTGCCAGCCCCGTTCGGCCAGCCAGAGCGCGTCGGCTCCCTCGCCTGCGCCGACGTCGAGCGCCCGACCGGGAGGCAGGTCCGCCGCCTCCGCGATGAGGGTGCCGTTCGGGTTGGCGCTCCACACGCGTTCCTGGTCCCCGTAGCGATTGTCCCACTCGATCGCGACACCGGAGGGGCGGACACCCGCCGCGGTGTCCTCGGCGGCGAGGCTGAAAGCGATCTGGGCGCCGATCCAACCACCGTTCGCCGCCGACTGCAGGACCTGGGCGCTCGGGTCGGTCAGGTTCCCGGCGGCGAAGACGCCCTCCACGCTGGTGCGCCCGGTGGGGTCGACCGCGACGAGGTGACCGAGTCCGCTGGGGTGGGCGGTGGTGTCGATGCCGAGCCCGGCGAGCATCTCGACCCGGGGACGAAAGCGTCCCCCGGTGAGGATCGCGTCGGCCGGCAGGCGACGGCCGTCGGCGAGTTCGACGGCGAGTGATCCGTCCGGGTCGGCGTCGGCCACCCGGCGCACCGCGCTCTCGACCACCGGGACCCCGGAGGCGACGAGGGTCTGCACCGCAGCCGGGTCGATCCCCGTCGCGTCGTGCAGCACCACGGTCAACTGGTCGGTCAGGTGCCGCATCAGTGGGGTCGGATGCAGTCCCATCGGCGTCGTGACGATCTGCACGACCCGCAGGTCGCGGACCTCCCAGCCATGGCAGAACGGACAGCTGAACACCTGAGCGCCCCACCGCTCGGTGAGGCCCTCGATGTCGGGCAGCTCGTCGACGATGCCGGTCGCGGCCAGTAGCCGGCGTGCGACGAGGACGTGGCCGCCCGAGAGCGCGAGGTGGAACCCGTCGTCCTCTTTCCGCACCGTCAGCACACGGCCGGTGAGGACGTTGCCACCGAAGCTGCGGACCTCCTCCCGCCCGATGGCCCGCATCGCCTCGGGCGGGGTGCCCTCACGTCCGAGGTAGCCGTGCATGTGCGCCGCCGGCGCGTTCCGCGGCGTGCCGTCGTCGACGACGATGACCGAGCGTCGCTGACGGGCGAGCTGTAGCGCGGCCGCCAACCCGGCCGCCGATCCGCCGATGACGGCGACGTCGCAGGTCCGGACGATGCTCTGGCGCGGTGTGTGTTCGGAGGTCCGGTGGGCATGCTCTGTCATGAGTCCAGCGTAGGAACACCTGGCAGGATGTGACAGACGCCTTGCGGAATCCGCAAGGCGCCCCGATGCTGGGGAGATGAACGACCGCAGTGAGGTGGAGCGGCTGGCGCGCACGCGGTTGCGGAGCATCCGCACCACGCTCGGTTACTCCCTGGACGAAGTCGCCCAGCGCAGCAACCTCAGCCCGTCGACGATCAGCCGGGTCGAAACCGGCAAAAGGACGCTCAGCCTCGATGTGCTGGTGCCCCTGGCCGGCGCGCTACAGGTCAGCCTCGACGTCCTCTTCGAGGCGACCAGCGACGAGGACGTGGTGATCCGTCCCGTTCAACACCGTTCGGGTTCACGCACGACGTGGCCGCTGAGCCGCGCCGATGGGCGCACCATGGCGATGAAGGTCCGGTTGGAGCCCGAGGCGGCGATGCCGGCCCAGCGGGTCCATCCGGGGTACGACTGGTTCCTGGTACTCGAGGGCAGGGTGCTGCTGTGGCTCGGTGAGCGGCAGATCGAGGTCGAGAAGGGCGAGGCAGCCGAGTTCTCGACGATGACACCACACTCGATGACAGCCCTCGACGAACCCGCCGAGCTGATCATGATCTTTGACCGCGAGGGGCAACGCGCGCATCTGCACCAGTGAGCGTGGACCGGACAACCTGCCACCTCCTCACCTCCCGGGCCAGGCGTTGAGCACGTTCCAACTCGGTACGCCAACCGTGGCGTGACGGGCGGGGCTTGCCCGGGCGAACAGTGCCCAAATCGGGCGCAGTCGAGCCACCCGGCCACGGGGCCGGCAACTCCCGATCGACGCGATCGCCAAGAGTTTGCCCACCGTTCGTCAGGGGTCGCGTGGTGTGCGAGCTGGTGCACGACCACCGGGCTGACGACGCGCGGCCCGCCGGTTCATCCGGAGCTGCTCGGTGATCGGTCGCTCCGCTCCACACTGCAGCAGCCTCCACATGGACGGTCGGACGACGCACCGGCGCTGCGACTGCTGGCTGCGGCGTGGCACGTCGCGGAGCCGCAGATAGCGGCCATCATCTCGGCGATGCCCTGAGCCGCACCCTGTTCGAGCAGTCCTGCGCGGGAGTGTGTCGAATTCACGCAGTCCCCCCGGGGCGGGGACCGGCCACACGGTGATCGGCACCGGGCACCACGTCCCCGACGGGGATCGGCGCGCGGCGTGAATCTCTGTCGGCCATAGGCGCAATGACCCCCGGACCGGCGGACGTACTGACGACACTCAGTGCGCCACTGACAGACCGATCGAACCCACCCCCGGCCTGACATAACCTGTCTACCCGGCCAGCCCAGGGTGCCGAGCGCAGCCAGAAGGGCGAGAAGGAGCAGGTAGTCCTAGGACGGATCCACGTCAGCTCCCACCATTCCGCGGCATGGCCGGAATGCCCACTGGGAAGATACGGTGGCCCGCACGATCTCATGCCGATGAGCGTGCACGCGATCTTGGGTGTCTGGACCCGTCTTTGAGGGCTCGGTGCCACCTGCGACATGGCGGCGACGCTGACCGACGGCCCGAGTCAGTCCCTTGCAGAATCGTGGTGCGGCGGCGGGGTGAACGGACCACCAGACATCCGCCCGGCTCGCTCAGCGACCTGCCGAGCGTCGGCATCGACGTGGCACTGCCGGTGGATTATGCCCAGAGCGACGCGGACAGGCCCGAGCGGTGAGGGCGGTCAGACCGAATGGTCTTTGAGGAGAGCGCCGCGTAGGACCGCGGACGGGTCTGCGCTGAGATCGAGTCGGTCCGGCGCGACGTTCGCGCGGACGAGTAGGTCGCCGACGGCGGCGATCATGGCGCCGTTGTCGGTGCAGAGTCGTGGTGAGGGTACGCGCAGCCGCACTCCGGCGTTGGCGGCACGTTGTTCGGCGAGATGCCGCACCCGGCTGTTGGCGGCGACGCCACCGACAAGCAGCAGCGTGTCCGCGTGGTGGTCACGGCAGGCGGCCATGGCTTTCTGCGTGAGGGTGTCCGCGACGGCCTCCTGGAAGGAGGCGGCGACGTCGGCCACGGGTACGGGCTGGTCCCCGTGCTTCTCGATCCAGCGGGCGACGGCGGTCTTGAGGCCGGAGAAGGAGAATTGGTAGGGCGGGTCGTGAGGGCTGGTCATGGGGCGCGGGAAGGTGATGGCGTCAGGGTTGCCGTCCTGGGCGATGCGGTCGATGGCGGGTCCGCCGGGGTAGGGCAGGCCGAGGAGGCGGGCGACTTTGTCGAAGGCTTCGCCGGCGGCGTCGTCGGCGGTGTCACCAAGGTGGATGACGGGGTCGCGGGCGAGGTCGCCGAGCAGGAGGAGTGAGGTGTGTCCGCCGGAGACGATGAGTGCGACGCAGCGATCGGGTAGGGGGCCGTGTTCGAGGGTGTCGACGGCGGCGTGGCCGGCGAGGTGGTGGACGCCGTAGAGGGGGACGCCGAGGGCGAGTGCGTATGCCTTGCCGGCGGCGAGGCCTACCTGCACGGCGGTGGCGAGGCCGGGTCCGGCGGTGGCGGCGACGGCGTCGATGTCGCCGAAGCCGATTCCGGCGCGGTCGAGGGCGTGGCGGACCATAGGGGTGACGGCGTGCAGGTGGGCGCGGGCGGCGATCTCGGGGACGACGCCACCGAAGCGGGCGTGTTCGTCCATGCTGGTGGCGAGGGCGTCGCCGAGCAGGACGCCGTCGGCGACGATGCCGACGCCGGTCTCGTCGCAGGAGGTTTCGATGCCAAGGACGACCGGCATCGGTCAGGCGTCCTGCGCCGTGCCGGCGCCGACGCCGGGGTGTTCGGCGCTGGCGGCGAGGATCTGTTTGCGGAGTTTGGTGGGGAGACGATCGACGTAGGCGAGGCCGTCGAGGTGGTCGACCTCGTGTTGGAAGCAGCGGGCGAGGGTGCCGGTGCCGTCCAGCCGGATCTCCTTGCCGTAAATGTCGAAGCCGGTGACGGTGGCGGTGGCGCAGCGGGCCAGGTCGGCGTGCTGGCCGGGCACGGACAGGCAGCCCTCGGAGTCGGTCACCAACTCGCGGTGCTCGGGTAGGTGCAGAACCGGGTTGATGACGGTGGCGACGGTGTGGGTACCGGTGGCGTCGGGACAGTCGACGACGAAGATCCGCGCGTCGACGCCGATCTGGTTGGCGGCCAGGCCGACGCCGTGGGCGGCGTACATGCTGGCGAACATGTCGGCGACGAGCTGGACGAGCGCGTCATCGAAGTCGGTCACCTCGGCGCAGCGGCGGTGCAGCACGGGGGTGCCGTAACGGGTGATCGGGCGCGGAGCGCCGGTCGAGGTCTGCACAATCACTAATCATAGGCAGTTGCCATAACTTTGCAGTAAGGGTCTCCTGCTGCTTGATACTGCGGACTGCGTACGGGCGCGTCAGTCTGGTCGGGCGGCGGTCAGGGGTGGGTGGCGCGGCGTCTGGCGCGGTGGGCTCGGACGTGGTTGCGGGTGGCGCACCGATCGGAGCAGAACCGGCGGCATCGGTTGCTGCTGTCATCGAGGAACGCGTTGTGGCATCGGGGTTCCGCGCAGACGCCGAGTCGATCGATACCCCGTTGACACAGCCATACGGCGAGTCCCCATACGGCAGCAGCAAGGTACTCAACTGAAGGAGTGCCGGGTGCGGCGACGTGGATATGCCAGTCGCCCGCGTAGGTGCCGGAAATCATCGGCCTAACCCGATACCGGGTCAGCAGTCCGTTGAGACGGTCGACTGCCTCCCGCCCGTGTCCCGCCGTCACGGTCTGGAACACCTCGCGCAGGCGATGTCCGGCCACCTGCAATGTGCGCAGGTCGGCTTCCGTGGCAAAGTCGCGCAGCCACGGCTGGTCCGCCAGCAGCACCCACACGTCCGTAGGGTCTTCGAGCCGCGCGTTGGCCAGTGCCGTCGCGCGGAGGGCCAGCGAGTAGCTGCCGGTCAGCCCGCTGCGGTTGCCCACCCCGGTGCCGTGAGCGCGCGGCGGACGCCCGGGTGTGACCGAAGCCGGGGCAAAATGTGCACCGGCGGGTGCGGTCCTTAGCGGGCTGTCGTCCGGCACCGCACACACCGCCCGTAGACGACCACACCGTTGGGATGGCCCGACTGATCCGTGTCGATCCCGACCGCGCGGGCGGCGGCGATGCTCGCTGCGACCGCCTCGGCCGGTAGCTGCCGCATGTCGCCGCAGGTGCCGCAGACGGCGTGGTGATGGGCGTCGTCGGCGAGCCCGAAGGTCGTCGTCCTGCCGACCGGCACGGTGTGGGCGATGCCCAGCTCGACCAGTTGCCGCAGCACCCGGTGCACCGTCGACAGTTCCACGACCACACCACGGGCGAGCAGCGCGTGATGCAGCTCGCTCACGCTGAGGTGCCCGCGGCCGCCCACGGCGTGGGCGAGTTGGTCGAGTACTCCACGGCGGGCTGCGGTGTTGCGCAGGCCAGCGCGGCGTAGTCGCTGCACCGCGGCGTTCACCCGCTCGGTCTCCGACGTGGTCAACCGCCGCTCCTCCCCGCACGATCCCCGGTTCTATTGCAAAATAGTGGCAAGAGCATCAACTTGGCAGCAACCCCGAGGAGTTCTGATGGCGGTTTACACCCTGCCCGATCTGCCCTACGACTACGGCGCCCTGGAGCCGGCCATGTCGGGGCAGATCTTGGAGCTGCATCACGACAAGCACCACGCCACCTATGTCAAGGGCGCCAACGACGGCCTGGAGCAGCTCGCCGAGGCCCGGGCGAAGGGGGACTTCTCCACGCTTGTCGGTTTGGAGAAGACGTTCGCGTTCAACCTGTCCGGGCACGTGCTGCATACGATCTTCTGGGGCAACCTCTCCCCGGACGGCGGTGACCGTCCCGACGGCGAGCTGGCCGCCGCGATCGAGGAGCACTTCGGCACGTTCGACGCGTTCGCCGGGCAGCTGTCCGCCGCCACCAAGGGTGTGCAGGGCTCCGGATGGGGCGTGCTGGCCTGGGAACCGCTCGGACAGCGGCTGATCGTTGAGCAGGTCTACGACCACCACGGCAACGTCGGCCAGGGCTCCATTCCGCTGCTGGTCTTCGACGCCTGGGAGCACGCGTACTACCTGCAGTACAAGAACGTCCGGCCGGACTACGTCGACCGGCTGTGGAACCTGGTCAACTGGTCGGACGTGATCGCCCGCTTCGACGCCGCCCGCGCCGCCACGCCAAAGATCTGATCGGCGTGACCAGCCCCACCCCGGCAGCGGCCGAGCTGGTCCAACGCGCCGCTGGGGTCATCGCGGCCAAGCATCGCGGTGACCTCGGCGGCGCCGAGGAGCTACTCGCCGCGTTCGGTTCCGAGCAGGCCAAGAGCCTCGGCTTCTACCTTCTGGCGGACCTGAGCCTCGGGCTGCTCCGCGCGCAGAGCGGCCAGTCCATGGATGATCTCGTGCGGGAACTGTCTCTGCTCGTCGCCGTCACCGCCACCCCGCCCGACAGCTGACGGCGGTGGTCATCCGGTCGGTGCCGCCAGCGCCACCAGACGTGCCGGCGGCACCGACCGGAAGCCCGAGCTCGCGCGGCCGCCTACCCGCCTCACCACCAGCGGCTCGCTGGCCGCGCCGCACCACGGGCAATCGAGCGGGACGGTCGACCGTGGGGGCGTCCCGAACCACCTCACCCTCCTGCCAATACAATGCAGTTGCAAAGTTGATGCAATAAGGGGGCGTTGTGCAGACGGCGGAGATCAAGCGGCGCTTCCTGGCCCACTTCGAGGCCAACGGACACACGGTGGTGCCCTCGGCACCGTTGCCCGCGATCTCGGATCCGAACCTGCTGTTCATCAACGCCGGAATGGTGCAGTTCGTCCCCTACTTTCTCGGCCAGCGGGCCGCGCCCTACCGGACGGCCACATCGGTGCAGAAGTGCATCCGCACCCCGGACATCGACGAGGTCGGCAAAACCAGCCGGCACGGCACGTTCTTCCAGATGAACGGCAACTTCTCCTTCGGCGACTACTTCAAGGCCGGGGCGATCCCCCTCGCCTGGGAGCTGTCGACCACCCCGGTGGAACAGGGTGGTTTCGGGTTGGACCCGGAACGGATCTGGGCGACGGTCTACCTCGACGACGACGAGGCGTACGACCTGTGGCGCAAGACCGGCGTGCCGGTCGAGCGCATCGTGCGGCGGGGCAAGGCGGACAACTTCTGGTCGATGGGCATCCCTGGCCCGGCGGGACCCTGTTCCGAGCTGTACTACGACCGCGGCCCCGCCTACGGCGCCGAGGGCGGCCCGGAAGCCGACGAGGACCGCTACCTGGAGTTCTGGAACCTCGTGTTCATGCAGTACGAGATCGCCGACGTGGCGTCGAAGACCGACTTCCGGATCGTCGGCGACCTGCCGAACAAGAACATCGACACCGGAATGGGCCTGGAACGGATCGCCTCGATCCTGCAAGGGGTGGACAACCTCTACGAGATCGACGAGGTACGTCCCATCCTGGCCAGGGCCGCCGACCTGACCGGCAAGCAGTACGGCGTGCACTCCGGGCAGGCGGCCAGCCAGTCCCACCCCGACGACGTCCGCCTACGGGTCATCGCCGACCACGTCCGTACCTCGCTCATGCTCATCGGCGACGGGGTCACCCCGTCCAACGAAGGCCGGGGCTACGTGCTGCGGCGGATCATGCGTCGTGCGATCCGCGCCATGCGGCTGCTCGGCTGGCAGGGCAAGGCCCTGCCCGAGCTGCTTCCCGTCGCCCGCGACTGCATGTCCCCGTCGTACCCGGAACTCGCCGCCGACTTCGACCGCATCTCCTCGGCCGCCTACGCCGAGGAGGACACCTTCCTCGGCACGCTGCGCGCCGGCACCACCATCCTCGACACCGCCATCGCCGAAACCAAGAAAGTCGGACGTTCGTCGCTGCCCGGCGACAAGGCGTTCCAACTGCACGACACGTACGGCTTCCCGATCGACCTCACCCTGGAGATCGCCAACGAGCAGGGCCTGACCGTGGACGCCGACGGGTTCCGGGCCCTGATGACCGAGCAGCGCGCCCGCGCGAAGGCCGACGCCAAGGCCCGCAAGACCGGTCACGCCGACCTGTCGGCCTACCGGACGGTGCTGGACGCGCACGGACCCACGCACTGGTTGGCCTACGAAACGCTCGACACCGAATCCAGGGTCGTCGCGATCTGGTCCGGCGGCGCGACGGTCGACACCGCCGAGGCCGGCGACATCGTCACCGTCGCCCTGGACCGCACCCCGTTCTACGCCGAGAGCGGCGGACAGGACTCCGACGCCGGCCTGCTCACCGGCCCGAACCTGCGCGCCGAGATCATCGACGTGCAGCGACCGGTCAAAGGCCTGATCGCGCACACCGTCCGGATCCTCGACGGCAGCCTCGCCGTCGGTGACGCGGTGCACGCCGCGGTCGACCCCGAATGGCGCATCGGGGCCCGGCAGGCCCACTCGGGTACGCACGTCGTGCATGCCGCGCTGCGCCAGGTCCTCGGGCCGAACGCGCTGCAGTCGGGCTCGTACAACCGGCCCGGCTACCTGCGCCTGGACTTCGCCTGGCGCGGCGGCCTGACCGACACCACCCGCAGTGAGATCGAGGAGGTCGCCAATCTGGCGATCCGCCGTGACCTGCCCGTCGAGGTCCGCCACCTGCCGCTGGCACAGGCCCGCGCCGAGGGCGCCCTGGCCCTGTTCGGCGAAACCTACGACGACACCGTCCGGGTCGTCGAGATCGGTGGCGAGTGGTCCCGCGAGCTGTGCGGCGGCACCCACGTCGCGCACTCCGCGCAGATCGGCTCCCTCGCGCTCACCGGCGAATCATCGGTCGGTGCCGGCCAGCGTCGCATCGAAGCGGTCACCGGAATCGAGGCGTTCCGGTACCTGGCCCGCGAACGCGACCTCGTCACCCAACTCGCCGCCCAACTCAAGGCCCGCCCCGAGGAACTCCCCACCAGGATCACCACCCTGCTGGCGCGACTCAAGCAGACCGAACGCGAGGCCGACGACCTGCGCGGCCGGCTCATCGACCTGGACGCCGACACGTACGCCGCCAACGCCGTCGACCTCGACGGCGTCGCCTACGCCGGTATCACCGCCACCGGCGACGCCCGCCGTCTCGCCGAGAAGGTCCGCGATCGCCTCGGCCGTCGCCCCGGCGTCGTCGGCGTCGTCGCCGGGGCGAGCATCGTCGTCGCCGTCACCCCCGCCGGCGTGCAACGCGGCCTGGCCGCCAACGACCTGATCAAGAGTCTCCTGGCCGGAAAGGGCGGGGGCAACGCCGCGTCCGCCCAAGGCAAAGCCGACGCAGATCCGGCGGAGCTGCTCGACCGGCTGCGGGACCTCACCCGCGCCGCATGACACCCGACGCCGCTGATCTGTTGGCCGGGATGCAACGTGCCGTGGGGATCATCGCTGCCCGCCACCGCGGCGACCTCGCCGGCGTCCAGGCGCTCACCGAAGCGTTCACCGACGACGCCGAACGCGCCCACGCCTTCCTCCTGCTCACCGAACTCGCCCTCGCCATCACCAGCGACCACACCGGCAGGGAACTGCCCGTCATCGTCCGGGAGATCTCCCTGCGCATCGCCGCCCTCGCCGCCGCCGACTGACCGCCCCCACCTGAAGGTCCCGCCGCCACCGGCCGAGCACCCGCCTACCGAAAGGAACTCATGAGCGCCGGCACTGTCGTTCGTTCCCCCGATGGCAGCAACATCGTGCTCGGCGAGGTCGGGCAGCGGGTCCTGCTCGCCAACTCCCGGGTACGGGTCTGGGAGGTGGCCCTCGCCCCCGGCGACCACCAGCCCTGGCACCTGCACCACAACCCGTACCTCGTGCTCTGCCTCGACACCTCAGCCTGCCGCATGGACTGGCTCGACGGCAGCCCACCCCGGCACCTCAACGAAGAGGTGGGCGCAGCCATCTACCGGCCCGTCTCCCCGGTACACATGCTCACCAACCAGGGCCACAGCCTGTACCGCAACCGCCTCGTCGAACTACTCGACCTCGGCGAGGAAAGCTCGGGAGAAGCACTCGAAGCCCCGATCGACACGAGCGACGGTTGGCCCGAGAACGCACCCGCGCGGGCAGCCCTGACCGCGGTCCTGGACACCGACGACGTACGCATCCAGCGCCTCAGGACCCAACCCGAGGACGAACACATCGTGCGCGCGGGACCGGTACCCCTGCTCATCGTCGACCTGGCTGGCGGCACGGATGAACGGCCCGCAGTGCGCTACCTCCATCCAGGCGACACGCACCTGATCCGCAACCCGACCCGCACGCCGATCGACACACAGGTCGTGGATCTGCGGTACCTGCTCGCCACGCTGACCGGCCGGTAGCGATAGTCGCGTCACGACCTGCCGTCAACCTGGGTCATCCGTCGTACCGAGCGCCGCACCAGGCTTTTCCCTGGTTGGTCTTCCGCGTACGAGGTGTCGCCGACCGGTTTGTGCGCCCAGCTCAGTGGGGGCACGGGCGGTCCGCACGGACCAGCACCGGCACCCACTCAGGGCAATGGTCGGGGAAAGCTACGGCAGCGACGCGCACGCAAGGTGCGACGCCCGCGCCGGTGGTGAAAAGGCTGGCGGCTCGGCGACCATCGCGCTGGTGTCCGGTCCGGGTCCGCGCAGCGGAGGACCCGCAGGTCGCACAGACGGCCGAGACCGCTGGCCAACCCGTGGCCGAGTAGCGCGAATCGTGTCCCGAACCTCGGACGCCGGCCGCGGCAGGTGGCAGTGGGGCGTAGGATCGCGGGCGGTGCTGGTTCGCCTCCCCCGTGCGCGGGTGGGGCGTCGTAAGAGGGAACCCGGTGGAAGACCGGGACTGCCCCGCAGCGGTGAGTGGGAACGACCGCCGTCAACGAAGCACTGGACCGCAGGGTCTGGGAAGCGACGGCCAGTAGGTCTGAGTACGACGCCCACGAGTCCGAAGACCTGCCAGCGCTGCGCGTGCCGCCGGTGCGCGCCGTCGGCGGCCTCTCGGGAGGGCCAGGGCGGAATGCCGGTTACGCCATGGCGTATCCGCGCTTCCTCTCGGGTGGTCGTCGGACACCGCGAGGGAAGGACCACCTGTGACCACCTCATTCGGGCAGAGCACCGTGCTCGGCTATCCCCGTATCGGCGCCCACCGCGAGTGGAAGAAGGCCGTCGAGGCGTACTGGGCCGGCACGCTGGACGCCACCGGCCTGGAGGACCTCGCGGCCGGGCTGCGCGCCGAGGTGTGGCGGACGCTGCGCGACGCCCGCCTCGACGCGATCCCGTCCAACACGTTCTCCTACTACGACCACATGCTCGACACCGCCGTCGCGGTCGGTGCGGTCCCCCGCCGCTTCGCCCGGCTCGGCCTCGGTCAACTCGACACCTACTTCGCCATGGCCCGTGGCGTCGATGCCGCACCAGCGCTGGAACTCACCAAGTGGTTCGACACCAACTACCACTACCTGGTGCCGGAGATCGACCCCGACACCGTGTTCGCGGCCGACCCGGCGAAGGCGCTGAGCGAGTACGCGCAGGCACGTGACCTGGGCATCACCACCCGGCCGGTGCTGGTCGGGCCGGCCACCTTCCTGCTGCTGGCCAAGGGCGAGGATCCGTTCGCCCGGCTCGACGACCTGGTCGACACGTACGCCCGGATCCTCACCACCCTGGCCGACGCGGGCGTGGCCTGGGTCCAACTGGACGAACCCGCCTACGTCGCGGACCGCACCACGGCCGAGATCGACGGCCTGCGGCACGCCTACCGACGTCTCGGGGAACTGCCCCACCGTCCCCGGATCTTCGTCGCCACCTACTTCGGTGACCTCGGCGACGCGCTGCCGGCGCTGCTGGACACCCCGGTCGAGGCGATCGGCCTGGACCTGGTCGCCGGTGCGGGCAACCTGCGCCGGCTCGCCGCCGCCGGTCCCCTACGCGGCAAGACCGTCGTCGCCGGACTGGTCGACGGACGCAACATCTGGCGCACGGATCTACGCGCCGCCGTCGCCGCCGGTGCCACAGTCGCCGGACTGGCCGACCACGTGGCGGTGTCCACGTCCTGTTCGCTGCTGCACGTGCCGGTCGACCTGTCGGCCGAGACCCACCTCGACCCGGAGTTGTCCACGCGGCTCGCGTTCGCCCGGCAGAAGGTCGACGAGGTGGTCCTGCTCGGGCGTGCGCTGCGCGACGGCACCACCAGCCTGCCGGCCCCGTTGCCGCCCGCCCCGCCGGCGTGGCGGCACGACGACGTGCGCGGCCGGTTGGCGGCGCTGCGCCCCACCGACCGGCACCGTGGCGACTACGCCGAGCGGGCCGCCCGCCAGCAGGAACGGCTGGGGCTGCCGGACCTGCCGACCACCACGATCGGTTCGTTCCCGCAGACCGCCGAGCTGCGCCGGGCCCGTGCCGCGCACCGCGCCGGCACCCTCGACGACGCCGGCTACACGCAGCGGATGCGCGCCGAGGTGGAGCAGGTCATCCGGTTGCAGGAACGGCTGGGTCTGGATGTGCTGGTGCACGGTGAGCCGGAACGCAACGACATGGTGCAGTACTTCGGCGAGCAACTCGACGGGTTCGCGGCCACCACGCACGGCTGGGTGCAGTCCTACGGCTCCCGCTGTGTGCGCCCGCCGATCATCCACGGCGACGTGGCCCGGCCTGTTCCGATGACTGTCGCCTGGTCCACCTATGCCCAGTCGCTGACCGACCGTCCGGTCAAGGGCATGCTCACCGGCCCGGTCACCATCCTGGCCTGGTCGTTCGTCCGTACCGACCAGCCGTTGGCCGACACCGCCGACCAGGTGGCGCTCGCGCTGCGCGACGAGTGCCGCGACCTGGAGGCCGCCGGCATCCGGATCATCCAGGTCGACGAACCCGCCCTGCGGGAGACCCTGCCGCTGCGTCGGGCCGACCAGAAGGCGTACCTGGAGTGGGCCGTCGGCGCGTTCCGCCTCGCCACCAGCGGCGTCGCCGACGACACCCAGATCCACACCCACCTGTGCTACAGCGAGTTCGGCGAGGTGATCACCGCCATCGACGCGCTCGACGCCGACGTCACCAGCATCGAGGCGTCCCGGTCCAAGATGGAGATCCTCGACGACCTCGCCGCGATCGGCTACCGCCGGGGCGTCGGCCCGGGGGTGTGGGACATCCACTCGCCCCGCGTCCCGCCACACCACGAGGTGGTCGACGCGCTCCGCCGGGCCGTCGCGGCCGTGCCCGCCCGACGGTTGTGGGTCAACCCGGACTGCGGTCTGAAGACCCGCACCTATCCGGAGGTCGAGGCGTCCCTCCGGCACCTCGTCGCGGCTGCCGCCGAGGTCCGCGCGAGCTGACCGGGCCGGTCCGGGCGGACTCCTGGGGGGAGTCCGCCCGGACCCGACCGGACGAGTCGTCCGCGCGACCCATCTACCGGCAGGATCGGGCGGCTCAGGAGAGTGCCGTCGCATGTGGCGCGGCGTCCGGGTGGGTGTCGTGGTGGCTCATGGCGTCGGTGTGGGCATGCTCTGCGGTCGCGGGATCCGCTGGTCGTCTACCAGATCCCGGATCCGTCTGTCGGTGTCGCGGTGGGCCGCACAGCAGTCCGGCGTCGAGTCGACGATCCGCCGGATGTCGGTGAGCAGTGTGCGCAGGGTGTTCACCTGGTCGGTCAGGCTGCGGTTTCGCGCTTCGCGTGCGCCGAGCTGCCGTCGCGCGGAGGCGAGACGTTCGTAGTCCGCTGCCGGGAGGACGACGACTTCTTCGTCATCGATCGTGATGTGACGTGGTGCGGCGGGCCTACTCACTGGCCGTTCCGTTCGGCTGGCGTGCCGACGGTGCCGGTAGTCACGGCACCGTACGTTGACCGACGGGGTCGTTGTGCTGGTGGCGCTTGCATCGGGGTCTCCTCATGCCGAGTCGTCGAACTCGGCTGGGAGCGGTGCGGTCGCACGCAGCACCGGATGTCGTGCTGTCGACGATGGTCGACCCGCCCTCGAAGGTCGCCGAGCTCGCCGCGTGCGGATGCACGTGGGCAGCGGCAGGTCTTCGGACTCGTGGGCGTCGTGCTCAGGCCTACCGGCCGTCGCTTCCCAGGCCCTGTGGGCCCAGTGCTGATGACGGCGGTCGTTCCCACTCACCGCTGCGGGGCAGTCCCGGTTTCGCACCGGGTTCCCTCTTGCGCCGCCACGTGGTGGCGTGGCGGACCGACTGCGGTGTCACGATATCGCGTCGGGTCCCGACGCGGCGGTGCTTCCTGCCGCAGCGTCGCCGACCCGGGGGCGACGCGGTGAGTCGATGTGCCGTTGCTGACCGCGTTCGTGTCGGGTGGCGAGGGTACGGCCGGCTTCGTCCGGAGAGGACGGCGATCATGCCGGTTCTCACCAACCGTGTTCGAACGATGGCGCATTGACATCCCCTGTCGCGGAGATCAGACTGTCGCGACAACTCCATCACCGCGTGTGCGCGGGGGAAGTCCGGTCGAAATCCGGCGCTGGCCCGCAACGGTAGGTCGCCAGGGTGCAGACACTCTGACGGCGAGCCCGAATACCCGCCGCACGCGGGATTTCCGTTCCCCACCCGTCGTGGCCCACGGGTCGGAGGCCGGTCGATCCTGCCTGCCGGTGGTGATCGCCCGGGTTCTGACGACCGCCGGGCCGGAAAGGCGCTTCCGATGGTCGTCCGCCTGAGCCGGCACCGCCTGCTCGCCCTGTTCTGCGGCGTACTCGCCGCCCTCACCCTCGCCGCACCTGCGACCGCCGCGCCCGCGCACCCCGGCGTCGACCGGTCCGGGGCCGCCGCCGGCTGGCTCGCGCGGCAACTCGTCGACGGCGAACGATTCGAGGTGGTCTTCGACGGCGTCGCCTACCCCGATCAGGGGTTGACCCTCGACGCGGTGTTCGCCTTCGCCGCCGCCGGTGTCGCCGACAACTTCGGGGCGCAGGCACTGGACTGGGTCACCCGGCCGGACGTCCGCGACGGTTACGTCGGTGACGGCGGCACCGAGGCGTACGTGGGCGCGACCGCGAAGCTCGCCCTCGCCGTGCAGGTACGCGGGGGCGACCCGACCGACGTCGGCGGCGTCGACCTGATCGCCCGGCTGCGGGGGCTCGAATCGCCCAGCGGCCGGTTCACCGACCGGTCGGCGTACGGGAACTACAGCAATGCGTTCAGCCAGTCCTTCGCGATCCTCGCCCTGGACCGCACGGCGCAGGGTGTGCCCGCGACTGCCGCCACCTGGCTGGCCGGGACCCGCTGCCCGGACGGCGGATACCCGCTGCTACCTGCTCAGCCGGTGTGTACCTCCGATGTGGACGCGACCGCACTGGCGGTGCAGGCCCTCCAGGCTGCGGGGCGTCCGGTCGCCGCTGCCGCCGGGCTGCGCTGGCTGGTGTCGGTGCAGGGCGCCAACGGTAGCTTCGCCGATTCGTCGGGCGTCCCGAACGCCAACAGCACCGGGCTCGCCGCGCAGGCGCTCCGCACCGGCCACCGGCCGTTGGCCTGGGCGCGGGCACGGGCATACCTGGTCGGCCTGCAGGTGGGTTGCAGCGCGGCGCCGGCCGACCGGGGCGCGGTCGACTTCGACGGCGGCACCTTCGACCCGGCCACCGCCACCCGCGCCACCGGCCAGGCCGTCCTGGGCCTGACCGGCGACGGCTACGCCGCGCTCTCCGCTGCGGCCGCCGGTTCCGGCGCGCCGGTCCTGACCTGTCCATGACCTGTCACGCCGACCTGAACCCGGGAGGACCTGTGTTCCGTCTCCGATCCATCGTCCGCGTACGGCTCGCCGGCCTGGTGGCCGCCGCCGTGGCCGCGGTCGCCCTGACCGCCGTGGAGCCTGCGCCGCAGGCGGCGCACGCCGCCGCCTGTACCGGCACCTCAGGGGTCACCGTCGTCGTCGACTTCGGCGCGCTCGGCGGGGGCGTGCAGGTCGCGTGTGCGCTGGGTGACCCGGCCACCGGGGTGGCCGCCCTGCAGGGGGCCGGTTTCACGGTGACCGGCACCTCGCGCTGGGGTCTGGCGTTCGTCTGCCGGATCAACGGCAAGCCCACCTCCGCGACCGAGCCGTGTGTCAACACGCCGCCGGCGACCGCCTACTGGTCGTACTGGCATGCGCCGGCGGGCGGGTCGTGGTCCTACAGTTCCTCGGGCGCGAGCAGCTACAACCCGGCTCCGGGCAGCGTCGAGGGCTGGGCGTTCGGGGCGGGCGCAGCACCGAGCATCGCCGCACCCTGACCCTGACCGCAGCCCTGGTGTGACCGGCACGTCGGCTGCCGGCGGCCGCCCTGGCGTCCTACGACGCCAGGGCGGTACCGTGTCGGCATCCGGCGCGCCGGGTGAACAACTGCATACGTCCCGTGTGGGGGGAAGCCGGTAGAAGCCGGCGCTGACCCGCAACCGTGAGCGAGGGGTCCTCTCGCGAGCCGGAATGCCCCACCTGGGACGAGCGGCTTCCACTGTCGAGGTCTACAGGGTGAGGTCCGGGCTGCCGTCGACGGTCCGTTCACCCCGCTCACCGCAGTACGCGGAGCGGGGTGACGTGTCCAGGGGGCGTGTTCCGGGGTTCTCACCGACCGCTCTGCGAAAGGCAATCCCATGCTTCTGTCCCGGCGTCTCGCCACCGGCCTCGGCGCGATCGTGGCGACGACTGTCGTCGCGGCCGCCGCCGTGCCCCTGGCCGGGATGGCCGCGCCCGCCCCGGCTGATGCCGCCGCCGCGCGTGATGCCACCTCGTGGTTGGCCGGTGAGTTCACCGACGGCACGATGCCCGGGCCGTTCGGTGGGCAGGACTGGGGCCTGACCATCGACGGCATCATCGCGATGTCCGCCACCGGCGGGTCCGCACCGACGCGTCAGGCGGCGACCGGGCAGGTCGCGGCGCACGTCCGCTCCTACAACAGCTACGACGACTGGGGCATCGAGGGTTTCACCGACGGCGGGGCGACCGCGAAGCTGCTCTACGTCGCGTCCGCCGCCGGCGCCGACCCCACCGACTTCGGCGGGTACGACCTGCGGGCGGTGACGCTGTCCCTGCTGGCCGGGGCGGACGCCGGTCACCAGAGGGGACGGATCACCAGTCGCACCACGGCCGACAGCGGGCCGGACGCCAGCAACACCTTCGACCAGTCCTTCGCCGTGCTGGGGCTGGCCCGCAGCGGTGACCTGCCGCAGGACACCGTCGACTTCCTCGTCCGGCAGCAGTGCGCTGCCGGCGGCTTCCGGCTCTACCCGGACACCGCGGACGGCCCGTCGCCGTCCTGCGACGAGCAGCCGGGCGCGACCCTCGACGTCGACTCCACGGCGATGGCCGTGCAGGCGTTACTGGCCGCCGCTGACTCCGGTGCCACCGGCGCCTCCGACGCCGCCCGCCGGGGCGCGGACTGGTTGGTGGGTCAGCAGCATGCCGACGGTACGTTCGGTGGTTCCGGCCCGACCACCGGCGCGAACTCCAACAGCACCGGGCTGGCTGGGCAGGCGCTCGCCGCTGCCGGCCGGGACAGTCAGGCCGCACGGGCCGCTAATGCTCTGACGCAATTGCAGCTCACGGCGGCGAGCGGTGGTGCCGCCGCCGGTGACGCGGGCGCGATCGCCTACAACGCCGAGTCGTTCACCGGCGCTGTCTCGACAGGAATCGCGGACACCGACCGGGACCAGTGGCGCAGGGCCACCGCGCAGGCTCTGCTCGGGCTCGCCCAGGTGCCGCTGGGCCGCATCGGTCTCGACCTGCCGCCGACGTCGCCGACGCCCACGCCGACCGGCACCGCGACTCCCACACCGACCGTGTCCCCCACACCGACGGTCGCGCCGACACCGACGGTGACCGGCACGGCCGGTCCGAGCCCGAGCACCACCGGCAGCCCGGCGACGCCCTCCCCCACCGTGTCACCGACCGGCACCGCCGCGCCGAGCACCACCCCGGCCGCTCCCGCACTGCCCGGCCTCCCCACCACCGGCACGGCGATCATCGGGTACGTGCTGGTCGCGCTGCTGCTGATCGGCGGCGGTGTGGTGCTGTTGGTGCTCGGACATCGACGGCGGGCGCAATGAGCAGCCGGGCCGCTCACGCCGCGACGGTCGTCGTGTTCACTGCGGTGAGCACCGTGTCCTGGCCGGGCAGCCCGGCGGCGGCTGCCGGGTCGGCCGGATACTGCCCGGATGCCTCCGGGGTCACCGTCGTGGTCGACTTTAACGAGTTGGGCGGGGGCACGGTGGTGCGCTGCGCCTCCGGCACCCAGGCCACCGGTCTGGCGGCGCTCAAGAACGCCGGCTTCGAGATCACCGGCACGCTGCGCTGGGGTGAGGGTTTCATCTGCCGGATCGACGGCAAGCCGTCCGCGGCCTCGGAGAAGTGCGTGGACACCCCGCCGGCCAGCGCCTACTGGTCGTACTGGTATGCCGCGAACGGGGGTGGTTGGGCGTACAGCGACAAGGGTGTCCTCAACCGCAAGCCGCCGGCCGGCAGCTTCGAGGGCTGGTCGTTCTCGCTCAACCGCAACGCCAGCGACGCCCCCAGGCCGGGAGTCACACCGAAACGGCCAGCCCCCACACCTCCACCTCCACCTCCACCTCCTCCACCGCCGCCGTCCGGTGGCGGACCGGCCACGCCACCGCCGGCCGCAGGTGGCGGTCCGGTCGTGCCACCGGCCGGCGGTGCCGGTCGGACCACGATCCCCCCTCCTGCCGGCACCCCGGGCGCCACCCTGTCGGCCACGGCGTCAGCCAACGTGGCGGCGACATCCCCGTCGGTGCCGACGACGACGCCCGGTGGCGGCACCGGCTCATCGGGCGGCACGGCCAGCGAGCCGGCGGTGACCGAGGTCGCCGCCTCCGACAGCGACGACGGCGGGCTGCCGCTGGGCACGATCGCCGGCGCGCTGCTGCTGGCCGCGCTCGCCGCCGGCGGCGTGGTCACCGCCCGCCGACGCCGCGCCGCCGATCCCGATGACTGAGCATCGGGACGGGGTTGACGCGGCTGCGGCCGACCCGGGGAGCGGACCGCGCCACTGGTCGGCCGCCCGGCTGCCGCGGGGGTTGCATCCGGGCGCGTGGTGGTTGTGGGCACTCGGCCTGGCCACAGCAGCCAGCCACACCACCAATCCGTTGCTGTTGGCGCTGCTCGTCGCCGTCGCCGCGTTGACGGTGCTGCGGCGGCGCACCGACGCTCCGTGGGCGCTGGCGTTCCGGATGTACCTCGTCCTCGGCGCGGTGATCATCACAATGCGGGTGGTGTTCCGGATCGTCTTCGGCGGCGGGCAGGGCGAGCACCTGCTGGTGTCGCTGCCGGAGATCCCGCTGCCCGAGTGGGCGGCGGGCATCCGGTTGTTCGGGCCGGTGGCCCTCGAACAGGTCCTCGGCGGCTTCTATGACGGGCTGCGGCTGGCCACGATGCTGGTCTGCCTCGGCGCCGCCAACGCGCTGGCCAATCCGAAACGGCTCCTCAAGGCCGTGCCCGGGGCACTGTATGCGGTGGGCACGGCCGTGGTGGTGGCGCTGTCGGTCGCGCCGCAACTGGTGGAGAGCGTGCTGCGGGTACGTCGGGCGCGTCGGCTGCGCGGCGCGACCGGTCGGGGCATGCGTGCACTGCGGGGGATCGCCCTGCCGGTGCTGGCCGATGCCCTGGACCGGTCGTTGGCACTGGCGGCGGCGATGGACTCGCGCGGCTACGGCCGCACCGCGGCGGTGCCGGCCGGTCAGCGCGCCGCGACGGGGGCGCTGGTGCTCGGCGGGCTGGTCGGTGTCTGCGCCGGGACCTACGGGCTGCTCGACTCCACCGGATCCGGATACCTGGGCCTGCCGATGCTCCTCGCCGGCCTGGCCGTCGCCGTGACCGGAATGCTGCTGGCCGGCCGCCGGGTGCACCGCAGCCGCTACCGACCGGACCGGTGGCACCCCGCCGAACTGCTGGTGGCCGGGTGCGGCATCGCCGCCGCCGCGGTGACGCTGCTCGCCGGCTCGGTCGCCCCGGAGTTGCTGTATCCGCCGGTCAGTCCGCTGACCTGGCCCGAGGTGACGCCGCTGATGCTGCTCGCCGTCGCGGCGGCGGCGGGGCCGGCGTGGCTGGCCCCGCCACCACCCGGGTCACCGTCGACCCGACCGCCGACGGTCGGCACATCGGGCAGCACTGTCGCGGCACCTACCCGTACCGGCGACCCGGCCACGTCCGTACCCGGAGGTCACCCGTGATCACATTCGACCGGGTGACCGTCCGCTACAGCGACGACGGGCCACCGCCGCTGCGGGAGGTGAGCCTGCGGGTCGAGGAGGGCGAACTGTGCCTGGTCGCCGGTCGCACCGGGGCCGGCAAGTCGACGCTGCTACGGGCGATCAACGGCCTGGTGCCGCACTTCACCGGCGGCACCCTGTACGGCAGCGTCACCGTCGACGGTCGGGACACCCGCCGGCACCCGCCCCGCGATCTCGCCGACGTCGTCGGTGTGGTCGGTCAGGACCCGCTGTCCGGGTTCGTCACCGACACCGTCGAAGAAGAGTTGGCGTACGGAATGGAGCAGTTGGCCCTGCCGGCGGCGGTGATGCGTAAGCGGGTGGAGGAGACCCTCGATCTGCTCGGCATCGCCGAACTGCGGCACCGGCCGCTGCGGACGCTGTCGGGTGGGCAGCAGCAGCGGGTCGCGATCGGCGCGGTCCTCACCTCCCACCCCCGGGTGCTGGTGCTCGACGAACCCACCTCCGCCCTGGACCCCACCGCCGCCGAGGATGTCCTCGCCGCCGTCACCCGGCTGGTCCACGACCTGGGCGTGACCGTGGTGCTCGCCGAACACCGCCTGGAACGGGTCGTGCAGTACGCCGACCGGCTGCTCTACCTGCCCGGCGACGGCCAGGTGGTCGACGGAGAACCGGCGGCGGTGCTGACCGGTGTCGACCTCGCGCCGCCGCTGGTCGAGCTGGGCCGGCTGGCCGGGTGGACGCCGCTGCCGCTGTCGGTCCGCGACGCCCGCCGACAGGCCGGTGCCCTGCGTCAGCGGCTCGCCGACACGACGCCTCCCGAACCGCCGCCGGCTCCAGAAGCGGCCCCGGTGCTGGCGGCCCGGAAGATCGTCGTGCGCTACCCGGGCACCGTGGCCGTGGCCGGCGTCGACCTCGACCTGCATCGGGGCAGGGTCCTCGCGTTGATGGGCCGCAACGGCTCCGGCAAGTCGAGCCTGCTCTGGGCGGTGCAGGGCAGCGGTCCCCGCCACCGGGGCACCGTCACCGTCGATACCGGCGGTGGGCGGGATCCCGTCGACCCGAAGCAGCTGCCGGCCGGTCAGGCCCGCCGGCACGTCGGACTCGTCCCGCAGACCCCGGGAGACCTGCTCTATCTGGAGACGGTGGACGCCGAGTGCCACCAGGCCGACCGGGAGACAGGCGCGGCGGCCGGCACCTGCCGCACCCTGCTCGACCGGCTCGCTCCCGGTCTGCCCGGCGACCGGCACCCCCGTGACCTGTCCGAGGGGCAACGGCTGGCGCTCGTGCTCGCCGTGCAGCTCACCGCCGCCCCACCGGTGGTCCTGCTCGACGAGCCGACCCGAGGTCTGGACTATCTCGCCAAGCGGCAGTTCGTCGCCCTGGTCCGCGGGCTGGCCGCCGCCGGCCGGGCAGTGGTGGTCGCGACGCACGACGTCGAGCTTGTCGCGATCCTCGCCGACCGGGTGGTCGTGATGGCCGACGGGGACATCGTGGCCGACGGCACCACCGCCGAGGTCATGCTCGCCTCGCCGGCGTTCGCTCCGCAGGTGGCCAAGGTCCTCGCCCCGGCGCCGTGGCTGACGGTCGAGCAGGTCACCGCCGCGCTGGGCCCGGCCTGGGAACCCGCATGAGCGTGCTGCGGGTCGCGCCGCGCACCGCCGTGGTGCTGGCCCTCGCCTCCGCCGCCGCGTTGGCCACCTTCACCTGGCCGTTCTTCATTCCCGCGCATCCCGAGAGCACCGCCCGCACCGGTGAGGCCCCACTGGTCTTCCTCGTCATGCTGCCGGTGCTGGTGGCGCTCGTCCTGGCCGAACTCAGCTCCGGTGGCATCGACAGCAAAGCCCTGGCGATGCTCGGCGTGCTCGCTGCCGTCAACGCCGCGCTGCGTCCCCTGGGCGCCGGCACCGCGGGCATCGAAACCGTGTTCTTCCTGCTCGTCCTCGCCGGTCGGGTCTTCGGGCCGGGTTTCGGTTTCCTCCTCGGCTCGACGTCGCTGTTCGCCTCCGCGCTGCTCACCGCCGGAGTGGGCCCGTGGTTGCCGTTCCAGATGTTGTGCGCCTCCTGGGTGGGTCTCGGTGCCGGCCTGCTCCCCACGCGGCTACGCGGCCGGGCCGAGGTGGCCGTCCTGGCCGGGTACGGAGCATTCGCCGCCTACGGCTACGGCCTGCTGATGAACCTGTGGTTCTGGCCGTTCAGCCTCGGCGCGGACACTCAACTCTCCTACGTCGCCGGTGCACCGGTACTGGACAATCTGCACCGCTTCGCCGTGTTCACGGCCGTCACCTCGACGTTCGGCTGGGACACCGGGCGGGCGATCACCACCGCGGTGGCGGTCGTCCTGGCCGGCCCGGCGGTGCTGGCCGCGCTGCGGCGCGCCGCCCGGCGGGCCGCGTTCGACGCCCCGGTCACCTTCGCCGCGCCCGCGCCGCAGCCCGCGCCGTCAGCAGCCACGCCGGTACCCGGGGCGCCGGTGGCGGCATCGGGAGACGTGACGGGTCCCGCCGTAGGCGTGGCCCCGCCTGCCCGCCGATGGCTGGATGAGCAATCCGCCACCGCCGAGGAGGGCGGGCAGGGAGGTGGGTCACATCAGGCCCCGCAGCGGCCGGCGGACTGACCGGTCGCGGATAAGCTGCTTCGTAGCGTTGGTTCGCCCGGACGCTGTCACGTCCGGGCGTCGCAAGAGGGAACCCGGTGGGAATCCGGGACTGCCCCGCAGCGGTGAGTGGGAACGACCGCCGTCATCAGCACTGGGCCGCACGGCCTGGGAAGCGACGGCCAGTAGGAGATCCGGCGTAGCCGGATCACGCCCGCGAGTCCGAAGACCTGCCCGCGCTGCGCATCCACGAGGTGGGTGCGCTGCCGTCGACCTCGCGGGCGGGTCGGGCGGGTGATGCGCTGCGGCGTGTCCTCGACGTGCGTGCCGGCTGGTCGGTCGGTGTGCTTCCCGAGGACGGATGAACCATGCACGAGAACGCCACACTCACCGGCCGGCCCCCGTCGGCGTCGCGGCTGACCCTGTCGCAGATCATGGACCAGCACCACACCAACCTGATGGGCACCGTCCACGGCGGTCGGATCCTCAACCTCATCGACTCCGTCGCCGGGGTGGTCGCCGCCCGACACTCCGACGGGCCGGCGGTCACCGCCGCCATCGACGAGACCGCCTTCCTGCGGGCCGTACGGGTCGGCGACGTCGTGCACGTCGATGCCCGGATCACCTGGGCCGGCCGCAGCTCGATGGAGGTCGCCGTCAAGGTCAGCGCGGACCGTTGGGACCGGGCGGTGCCGCCGGTCGACGTGGCCACCGCCCACCTGGTGATGGTCGCCATCGACGACGACGGCCAACCCCGCGCCGTACCGCCGCTGTTGCCGGAGACCGACGGTGACCGGCGTCGCTACCGGGAGGCGCAGATCCGGCGGGAGCACCGGCTTGCTCTCCGGCGGGCGTTGCTCGACGGCGCCGAGGAGGGCTGAGTGGTGCTCGGACTGTCCGCGGCCACCCTGGCCGCCTACTTTGCCACCATCGCCGTCCTCATGGTCACTCCCGGGCCGGACATGATGTTCGTCCTGGCCAACGCGACCCGCTACGGCACCCGGGCCGGCGCGGTCGCCGCGCTCGGGGTCGCGGCCGGGGAGGCGGTGCATGTGGCGGCGGTGGTCTGTGGCCTCGCCGCCGTGGTCTCCGCGTCGCCGGTGTTGTTCTCCGCGATTCGCTGGGCCGGGGCGGCCTATCTGATCGTCCTCGGGATTCGAGCCCTACGCGACGGCAGGGCGACGGCCTCCACCACCGTGGAGCAGCACGGCCGCAGCGGCGGGGCGTTCCTCCGGGGGTTGGTGACCAATCTCCTCAACCCGAAGATGATCCTGTTCAGCGTGGCGTTCCTGCCGCAGTTCGTCAGCCCGACGACCGGTGACGTCACGGCACAGCTGGTGCTCCTCGGTGCGATCTTCGTCGCGGTGCAGCTCACCGTCGATGTCGCTCTGGGTGCCGGGGCGGGCAGGTTCGCCGGCCGGGTGACCGATGGTCGCTGGTCTCGGCGGATCAGCCGGATCTGCGCGGTGGCCTTCATCGCCCTCGGCATCCGCCTGGCCACCAGCGGATGACGGCGTTGTCCGCAGTTGGCCCCGGATCGGCGGCCTGCCGTGGTCCGGTCGTCGGTGCTGTGCGGGGTCCCCGCGCCCGACGAGCGGCACGGGGACCCTGCTGTCAGGCCACAGCCGGTGGTGGTTGACCAGCGGTGTTCGCGACGAGTAGGGACAGTTCCCGCACCAGTTCGTCCATGGACTGCCCGCTGCCCTCCCGGACCAAGCCGAGCGCAAGGTCGGCGAGCAGGTGAAGCCGAGGGTTCTGGCCTGCTCACCGGGGAACGCGGCGAGGAGTTCCTCGGGCACCGGCGTGGTCGCCACGGTGGGTCGCGGCGATGACCCCGGCGGCACGTTGGACCATCCCCGCCGCGGCGGGGATGGGTGCGCTCACCGGGCTCAGAGCGTGGGACCCGTGGCACGGGCGGCGTCGAGGCGGCCGGCGCTGCGTGCCCTCGCCGCTGCCCTCACCGGGCGCGAACCCAGCCTGAAGATCTTCCTCGACTACTACGGCAGGCCGACCAGTGAACGACACCCACTCAGGTTGTTGGTGTTCACGCAGGAGGCTAGCGATCGCGCAGATGGTGGTGTCGAGCGGTCGTGGTAGCGGCCACCACCACAGACCGAGTCCTGCTCGTCGGCCGGGGATGCCTGGGCACTGCTCCCGGGGATGCCTGGGGTGAGGCCGCGTGCGAGTTCGGCGGTGCGGATCAGCTCGTGTTCGACCACCGGACGGCGCAGCAGGCCAGCCTCATCCGTGCCATCCCGGTGTCCCACGTCGAGGTCGTTCACGAGCTGCTCCGTCCCTGGTCGGCGTCGACCCTGCCGCAGTAGGCCGTCAGCCGCGGCACCCCGACCTGACGGGACGTGACAAATCTGACCCGACGCCGGGAACTGGTTCCCGGCGTCGGCCGACTCACTCTCGACGGTCATGGCGTGATCGGAACGGGGTGCACTTATGACGGCTGGTCGCTGGTGGGGCCCGACGGGCGTAGCGACGGCGGGGATGGCCACGTCGATGACGGTGCTGTACGCCACGTCGGCGTTGGCGCCGTTCCTGGTAGCCGACCTGGGCCTGTCACGGACGGCGGTCGGTGGGTTGGTGACGGTGTCCTTCGCCGTGGCGGCGGTGGTGTCGCTCCTGGCGGGTCACCTCATTGACCTGTGGGGCGCCAGCCGAGGGCTGGTGGCGTTGTGCGTGGCCGTGATGGTGGCGCTGCTCGGCGCATCCGTGGCATCGCATTATGGATGGCTGCTGGTAGCGGTGGCGGTGGCGGGTGTGGGTCAGGCCCTGGCTAATCCGGCGACGAACGTGCTGGTAGCGCAGGCGGTCCCGGCGGAGCGCCGAGGTACGGCGATCGGGGTGAAGCAGGCCGGTGTGCAGGCGGCGGCGTTCGCCTGCGGTCTCGTCCTGCCGACGGTGGCGGCGCTGGCCGGGTGGCGGGTGGCACTGCGGGTGTCGACGGTGTTGCCGCTGGCGGTGGTGGTCGCGGTGTGGTGGTGGGTTCCGGCGTCCGGGCGGCAGGTGGCCACTGGGCGGTGGTGGCGGCTGTCAGCGCCGTCGGGTTGGTTGGTCTGGTTGGTGGCGTTCTCGTTGCTGCTGGGCACCGGGCTGGCGGCAGTGAACACCTACCTCCCCCTGTACGCGACACAGCGGCTGGGCCTGGGCACGGGCACGGCCGGGTTGCTCCTCGCCACGTTCGGGGTGACGGGCCTGCTCGCACGGGTCTGGTGGGGCCGGTGGGCGGACCGTACTTCGGATGTGACGGTGGCGCTGGCGTGGCTGGCGACGGCCGCCATCGTGGGGGTGGTGCTGGTGCTCGGCGCCGGTCACCTGTGGTCGGGCCTGGTATGGGCCGGTGCGGTGGTGGCCGGTGGATCAGCGACCGCGGCGAACGCGGTGTCGATGTTGATGGTGCTGCGCCGGGGTAAGGCGCTGGGGCAGGCGTCGGGGCTGGTGTCGTTGGGCTTCTTCAGCGGTTTCGTGGTCGGCCCAGCGGCGGTCGGCTGGTGCGCGGACGTCGGCGGGTGGGGTGCGGCATGGCTTGTCGTCGGCGCGCTGTTCGCCGGCACGGCGGTACTGGCGATGCGGGTTCGCTCGGCCAGCGTCCACCAGACGGTCCCCGCGTGAACGACCACGGCTACGACAACGCGTTGGAGGCGATGCTGCGGCGGCTCCCGATCGTCGCCGGGCAGGTGGGTGACCGGTTCCCGCTGTACGCGGATCCGGTCTCGGGTGAGTGGATGTCGACGCGTCGAGGGTCCTGGACGGGCGGCTTCTGGGCCGGGTGGTGGTGGCTACGGGCTGCGGTGACTGGGCTGCCCTCCGACCGTGCCACGGCTCGGGAGTGGACGCATCGACTGGCTCCTCGCGCTGCGGACGACACGGTGACCAGGGGGATGACGTTCTGGTACGGAGCTGTCCAGGGGTATCGCATCGGTGCGGACACTCCGGCCCACCGTGTCGCACTCGATGGTGCCGACGCCCTGGCGGGGGCGTTCGACGGGCGGCTCGGCTTGATCCCGGTGGGTTCCGCCTTCGGTGGCGGGCCGGCACTGAAGGCAGGTGTGGATGCCCTGGCGGGGACCGTGTCGCTGCTCGGGTGGGCCGCCGACGCCGGTCGGTTCGACCTGGCCGGGCTGGCCCGGTCCCATGCCGACCGGCACGTGCAGCTGTTGGTGAGCGGTGACGGCCGGATCCGGCCGGAGGTGCTCCTGCGGCCCGACGGCACACCGGTTGACGAGTCGCCTGCCTCGGCTGTCTGGGCACGCGGGCAGGCGTGGGGGGTGCTCGGGTTGGCCGCCTGCGCACGGCAGTGGGGCGGCGACTTCACCGAGGCCGGATGCAGCGTTGCCCGATGGTGGCTGGAACAGGTGGGACACACGGTGCCCGTCGCGTTACTCGGTCGGCCCGCAACGCCGGTGGACACCTCCGCGGCGGTGATCACCGCAGCCGGTCTTCTCACCCTGTCCGAGGTCACCGCCGATGATGGCTGGGCGGCAGCGGCGCGAGCCATCGTCGACAGCGTGATCGGCCACCATCTCGACGACACCGGAGTACTGCGGGACGGCTGCTACGAGCTTGCCAGCGGGGTCGGCACGCGGCACGAGCTGGTGTGGGGCAGTTTCTTTCTCACTGCCGTCCTTGCCGTGCTGACCGGACGGGTGCGGGAACACCCGTGGTAATGGTCAGCTGAGCAGGCGACGGGCCACCGTGGTGATGTGCAGTTCGTCGGGGCCGTCGAGGATCCGGGCCGCGCGGGCGGTGCGTGCCAGCATAGGCAGCGGTGTGTCGTCGGTGAGCCCCTCAGCGCCGTGCACCTGGATGGCACGGTCGACGACCGCGTGCAGGGCGCGGGCGGTGACCACCTTCGCGGTGCCGACCGCGATGCGGGTGTCGCCGCCGTTGGCGAGGGCGTCGACGGCGGCGTGGGTGAGCGCGCGGGCTGCGGCGATGTCGGCGTGGCTGTCGAAGACCAGGTTGTGTAGGAGTTGCTGTTCGGCAAGAGGTCCACCGTGGGCGTGGCGAGTGGTCAGCCGGGCCAGCATGAGGTCATAGGCTCGTTGGGCCTGACCGAGCCAGCGCAGGCAGCGCAGGGTCCGTCCGAGCGCCAGTCGTTCGCCGATGATGCGTAGCCCCTGGCCGGGCTCACCGAGGACATGGTCGGCGGGGACGCGTACGTCGTCCAGGCTGATTTCGTACTGGCCGCCGGCACCGAGGACGGGCAACTCCCGCACTACCCGGTAGCCGGGACTGTCGGTGGGAACGACCAGCAGGGAGAACCCGTTCCGGTTGTCGGTCCCTGCGTGAGTGCGGCAGACGACGGTGGTGAAGGCGGCGGTGGCAGCACGGGAGGTGAACCACTTTTGGCCGGTGATCCGCCAGGTGTCGCCGTCGAGGGTGGCGGTGGTACCCAGCCGGGTGGGGTCAGAGCCGGCGACGCCGGGTTCGGTCATGGCGAAGCTCGGCCCACCGGCGCCACTGGTCATCGGCGCGAGATAGCGGGTGCGGACCGTGGTCGTTCCGTGCCTGTCGAGCATGAGGGCGTCGAGTACCAGATCCGAGCCGAGCGCCGTCGGCCCGAAGTCGGAGCATCCCTCGATTTCGGCCAGCGGTGCGTAGGTCCTCAGGTCGAGCCCGTGTCCACCGAGGCGGACCGGCAGCGGCAGCGCCCAGAGTCCGCCCTGTCGCGCCTGGTCCTGCAGTGTTCGCATGATCTGCGCGCCTGCCTGCCCACCTGCGAGGAGGAGCGTCTCCGCAGGGATGATCCGATCGGTGACGAAGGCGTGGACATGGGCCGCCAGGTCGGTGCGGGGCAGCGTTTCGGTCATCGGCGAACTCCCGAGGATCGCGGGGAACTACCTCAGTGCGTGGCACGACTAGTGAGGTATGCGAGTGATCAACGTAGCGCATGCCGGCGGTGCCGGTGTGTAGCGATCTGGTGGTGGACGGGCGGCTGGACGTGGTGCCCCTCGCGGGGACAACCGTCTGCGGAGACACGGCGACGGCGGCGGATGCGATCGCTGTGGAGCACCTGTCCCTACTCGGCGCGCATCACCGTCCCGGCGGCCCGCTGCGGGTGGATGACGTTGACGTCCACACCGATTGGACGGATCCGACCGGGCGGCTACTGGACGAGGTGACGGCCCAGGCCGCCCTGGGGTTGATGGCCACGCACGGCCGTGCTTCCGGCGGGCCGGTCCGCCTCGGCGTGAGCTATGTGTCCACAGTAGCCGGTGTCGTTGCGGCGCAGGGTGCACTGGCTGCCGTTCTGGCGGGGCTGCGGGGGCAACGACCCGGGTCGGTGCGGGTAAGCGTGGCCGGTGCGGCGCTGCTGACGGTGTCGCAGTACCTCGCTGCCGGGAGCGCCCGTGACACCGACGACACCGGTGAGGTGAGTGGCCCGGGGATGCCACCGCCGTTCACCTCCCTCGACGGGGTCGTGTTCGAGGTGGAAACTCTGGATCCGGAGCCCTGGCGACGGTGGTGGACCGCGCTCGGTGCGGCACCCGGCGACATGGCCCAGGGCTGGCGGGCCTTCGTGCTCCGCTACGCCACCGCCGCCGCCCCGATTCCCCCCGCACTGCACGAGATCACCCGCCGTAGGCCGTTCGCGCAGTTGTGCGCCAGCGCGCAGGCGGCGGGGGTGGCCGTCCAGGAGGTTCGAGGGCTCAGCGCGCGCCGCGCGGACGCCGGCCCCGACGGCCGGTTTCGCGCACCCTGGCAGATCAGTTCCGGTGCCCCCGCAGGCGCACTGTCGGACCTGCCGGCGGACCGACCTCCGCTGTACGGGGTGCGGGTGATCGAGGCCGGCCGGCGCATCCAGGGGCCACTCGCGGGACATGTGCTGCGCCTGCTCGGCGCGGAGGTGACCCGGGTGGAGCCCGCCGGTGGCGACCCACTGCGCGGGATGCCGCCCATGGTCGGTGGCTGCTCGGCGCGATTCCTGGCGCTCAACCGGGGCAAACGGATCGTCGAGGTCGATCTGCGCTCAGCCTCCGGCCGCTCGACCGTACGGAACCTGGTCGACGAGTCCGACGTGTTCCTGCACAACTGGGCGCCCGGCAAAGCCGCCGAGTTCGGCCTCGACTCCGCCGACTTCACCACAAGCAACCCCGCCCTGGTGTACGCGTACGCCTCGGGCTGGGGTGAAGCGCGCGGGACGGACGCCCCGCCGGGCACCGATTTCGTCGCCCAGGCGTACACGGGACTCGGCGAACAGCTACGGCCTGAGGGGGTGCCACCGGCCGGGTCGTTGATGACCCTGCTGGACGTCCTCGGTGGCCTGGTCTGCGCGGAAGGTGTCCTGGCGGCCCTGGTGGCTCGCCAGCGGGATCGGCGCGGGCAGCGGGTCGACACCTCGCTGCTATCGGCGGCAGGAGTACTTCAGGGACCGCTACCTGCGGCCCGGCCCGTGTGGGGACGGTGGGACGTCCCGACGCCCGTCGCCGACGGACACATCATGCTCCCCGTCGGCAGTGATGTGGCGGCAGCCCAGAGCACGCTCGGCGACGCGGCCACCCTCACCGTACGGGAGGCGTTGTCCCGCCTGGCGGCGGTCGGGGTGCGTGCCGTACGGGTGTGCCCCGAGCCGGGTGAGTTGGCCGGTGACCCCGTTGCCCGCGACCTGATCGACATCGACGGCTGCGCCTTCGTCCGCCCACCGTGGAGGTTCACGTCATGACCGCCCTGCCCGTCCGTGAACTGGTCCCTGCCGCGCTGCGCGACTGGTGGGCCCGCGCCGGCCACTACCCCGGTCGCACCCTGTACGAACTGTTCTCCGAGCAGGCCGCGGCCAACCCGGACCGGGTCGCGGTGGTTGACGACGACGGCGAGACGACATACGCGCAGCTTCAGGCAGCGACGCTGCGGCTGGCCGGCGCGCTGCAACGCGACGGGGTCGAACCCGGTGAGGTCGTCGCGGTGCAGCTACCCAACGGGTGGCGGCCGGTAGCGGTGGATCTGGCCGCCGCCGCGATCGGTGCGGTCGTCCTGTCCTACCCCGTCGGGCGGGGTCGGCGCGACACCCTCACCCTGTTGCGCCGTTCCCGGGCGGCGGTCGCTGTCGTCGCGCACAAGGTCGGTGAACACCACTACGCAGACGCCCTGGCGACGTTGCGACCAGAGTTGCCTGACCTGCGCACCGTCCTGGTGGCCGGGCTCGACGGGCCCGGCAGTCTGGAGGGCTGGCTGGCCGACGGGCCACCGCTGGCCGCACCGGTCGGCACGGCAGCGTCGGCGCCCGCGCGGATCCTGGTCTCCTCCGGGTCCGAGGCCGCCCCGAAGATGATCGTCTATTCGCATGACGCGCTGGCCGGTGGGCGGGGCGCGTTCATCGCCGCCCTGCACCACGGTGACGAGCCGATGCGCAACCTGTTCCTGGTGCCCCTCGCCTCGTCCTTCGGCTCCTCGGGTAGTGCGGTGACGATCGCCCGCCACGGCGGCACCCTGCTCGTGCAGTCCCGCTTCGACGCCGGTCGCGCCCTCGATCTGATCGACACGCACCAACCGTCGCTGGTGTTCGGGGTGCCGACGATGTTCACGATGATGCTCGACCACCCGCGCCTGGCCACGACGAACACGTCGTCGCTGCGGGCGGTGGTGGCCGGCGGGTCGCGGGTCGACCCGGCCACCGTGCAAGCCTGCCGGGACCGCTTTGATACGGCGTTCGTCAACTGCTACGGCTCCGCCGACGGGGTCAACTGCACCACCGACCCCCTCGACCCGCCGACGGCGGTGCACGACGCCGTCGGCCGACCCAACCCGGCGGTCGCTGCCGTCCGGATCGTCGGCGACGACGACACCGACGTGCCGACCGGCGAGGTCGGTGAGATCTGGGGCCTCGGGCCGATGAGCCCGCTCTGTTACGTCGATCCCGAGTTCGACGACCGTTACCGGGTCGAGGGCGGGTGGGTCCGCACCGGCGACCTCGGCCGCATCGACGCCGACGGCTTCCTGCACGTGGTCGGCCGACGCAACGAGATCATCATCCGGGGCGGGCGGAACCTCTCCCCCGTCGAGGTGGAGTTGCTCATCGCCCAGCACCCCGCCGTACGGCAGGTCGCCTGCGTCGGCGTCACGGACCGGCTGATGGGCGAACGGATGGCGGCCTGCGTCGCCGTCCGCGAGGGGGCCGCTGCGCCGACACTCACCGAACTGGCCGACTATCTCACCGACGTGCACGGGTTGGAGCACGCCAAGCTTCCCGAGCGGCTCGTCGTGCTCGACACGCTGCCCCTGTCGGCCGCCGGCAAGGTCGACAAGCGGTGGCTACGCGAACGACTCACCGGGCAGAACGAGTGAGCGCCGCCGTCACCTTCACGACCGTCACCTGCCGCTACGGACGGCGTACCGCAGTCGACGCGGTCGACCTCGACGTGGCCGCCGGCGAACACGTGGCCCTCACCGGAGCGAACGGTTCCGGCAAGACGACCCTGCTGAGGGCCGCGCTCGGCCTACACCCCACCGCTGCCGGCACGGTCACCGTGGGCGGCGAATCGGCCCGCAGCGGCGTCGAATGGGCGCGCCGACGTCGGGACGTGGCCTGGGTGCCGCAGCGCCTCGCGCCGGGCCGCTTCCCGCTACTGGTCGACGAACTGCTCGACAGCGGTGGGCATCCTGACGCCGCCCGTGCGGCAGCCGGGCAGCTCGACGTCGGCGGGCTCGGCCGCCGCCCCCTGCACACCCTCTCCGGTGGGCAGTTGCAGCGGGTGTTCCTGGCGCGCGCGCTCGGCGCGGTGACCGCCGGGGCGCGGGCGTTGTTCGCCGACGAGCCCACCGCCGCACTGGACTTCGACGGCCAGGAACAGGTCGCCACCCTGTTGGCGAAGCTCCCGGTGACGGTGGTCGTGGTCTCCCACGACCGGGCGATGACCCGGGCCTGCGACCGGGTGGCCGAGATGGCGGCCGGGAAGCTGCGGGTGATCTGACCCCGTGGACGGCTTCCTCGACCTGCTCTCCCTGCCGGCCGTGCAGCGCTCCGCGATCGGCCTGCTGATCGCCGCCGTCGGCCTCCCGATCGTCGGGGTGTTCATCATCGGCCTGGACATCATCGCCGTGCGGTTCGCGATGATGCACGTGGCGCTGCTCGGCATCGCTGTCGGCCTGCTCGCCGGCCTCGACCCCATGCTCTGTGGCCTCGCCGCGTGCGCCCTCGCCGGCGCGGGCGTCGCCCCGCTGGCCCGGCGGCCGACCGGCCTGCCCGGGGCGATGGGCCTGCTGATGACCTTCGCCATCGCCGCCGCCCTGCTCGTGCTGTCGGTGTCCGGGGTCAACGCCACCGGGGCGTTCGAGCTGCTCTGGGGATCGATCCTCGCCACCCGCGAGATCGACCTGATCGTCCTGGGCGCGCTGACCGTCGTGGTGCACGTCCTGTTCTGGCGGTGGCGGCGACAGCTCGCGCTGTTGCTGTTCGACCGGGAGTTGGCGCTGTGCTCCGGTGTCGCCGCCGGGCCGCTGCTGCTGGCGCTGCTCGTCGTCGTCGCCGTGGCGATCGGCGCGTCGATCCGGCTGACGGGCGCGCTGCTGGTCGACGCGCTGACGATCCTTCCGGCGCTGGGTGCCCGCAACCTCGGCCGGTCGCTGCGGTCGATGGTGCTCTGGGCCGTCGTGCTCGGGGTGGTCGGCAACACCGCCGGGTTCGCCGTGGCCCTGCTGATCGACCAGCCACCTGGTCCTGTCCTCGTTCTGGTGGCGGGGACGTTGACCCTGCTCACCTATCTGATTCCTGAAGGAGCACGTGATGCGATTGATCCGGGCAGCCGCACTGACCGCGGTGGCGACCCTGTCGCTGCTGGCCAGCGGGTGTGGCAGCACTGACGACCCGGCACCGGCCAGCAGCGCGACGCCGGTGGCGAAGGGGCCGAAGGTGGTCGCCTCCACCAGTTGGGTCGGCGCACTGGCCAAGGCTGCCGGGGCGACCGACATCACCGTGGTCGCCCCGGCCAACGTGCAGCACCCGCCGGACTACGACCCCAAGCCCAGCGACCTCGCCGCCGTCGCCGGCGCCGACTACATCCTGTACGCCGAGTTCGACGGCTTCGCCGCCCGGCTCAAGGACGCGGCCGGCAGCGCAGGCAAGCTCGTCACCGTGCAGCTGGAGAACACCCCCGGCAAGATCACCTCGGAGGTTTCCCGGCTCGCCGGCCTGTTCGGCACCGGCGACGCGGCGACCACCTGGAACTCCGCCTTCACCACCGAGTACGCGAAGCTGTCCGCACAGGCGAAGGCTGCCCTCCCCAACCCGGCGCCCACTGCGGTGTCGCACCTGTTCATGGCGTACTGGGGTGACTTCGCCGGCATCAGTGTGGTCGGCACGTATGGGCCGCAGCCGGTCACCCCGAGCCAGCTCGCCGAGCTGACTGCGAAGAAGCCGACCCTTGTGCTGGCCAACGCGCACCTGCCCGGCGCCAATCCCGACATCCCCGGCGCCACCCGCGTCGATGTCGTCAACTACCCCGGCACCGATCTGGACCTGCTCGGGGTGTTCAAGACCAACACTGAACGACTGACCGCGGCGCTCAAACCCTGAGCGACGCCGGTCGGTCCGGCCGGTGGGGGTGCGGCGGTCGCACCTCCACCGGCCCCTATCGTCAGGAGGACAGATGGTTCCCGTGGTGATCGTCGGCGGTGGTCCGACCGGCTTGGGGCTGGCGATCCGGCTCGCCCAGCTGGGCGTTGCGGCTACGCTGGTCGAGCGTCACTCGGGCACCGCCGCGTTCCCCAAGGGGCGGGCGTTGAGCATCCGCAGCATGGAGATCTACCGCTCATGGGGGCTTGAGGAGGACGTCACCGCTGTCGGCCTGCCCCGCGAGCATCTGGCCTTCTACTTCGGCCGCACCCTCACCGACCCGTCCGGCAGCCGCATCGTCACCGGCCCGGCCGCTCGGCCGGCGGTGCCCAGCCCCACCTACACGCTGCTCTGCTCGCAGGACCGCCTCGAACCGCTGCTCCGCGCGCATGCGCAACGGCTCCAGCCTGGGCGGATCCGGTTCGGCACGGAACTCGTCGACCTCACCGTAGGCCCCGACGGGGTCACCGTGGAGATGTCGGCCGGTGGGCATCATGAGCGGCTGCGTGCGCGGTACCTCGTGGCTGCGGACGGTGCTCGTAGCGGGATTCGCGGGCGGGTCGGCATCGCGATGGCCGGCCCGTCCGGCGTTTCCCGCAACCTGAACATCCTTTTCGACGCCGACCTGGGCCAGCACATCGCCGATCGGCCGTGCGCCGTCTACACGATCGACCAACCGGGCCTGCACGGCGCGTTCCTCGCCGTCGACAACCAGCGCCGATGGCTGTTCAACCTCGTCGCCGACGGTGACGAGGTTGACCTCGATCGTCTCGACGACGGCGACTGCGTCGCGTTGATCCGTGCCGCCGCCGGTCTGCCCGACCTCGCCGTCGGCCTGGTCGGCCGGCAGGTGTGGCACGCCTCGGCACAGGTCGCCGACCGGTTCAGACACGGCCCGGTGTTCCTCGCCGGTGACGCCGCCCATGTCACCACCCCGTACGGCGGCTTCGGGATGAACTGCGGCATCGCCGACGCCGACAACCTGGCCTGGAAACTCGCCGCCGTCCATCACGGCTGGGCCGCTCCGGCCCTGCTCGACACCTACGATCCCGAACGCCGACCGGTCGCGCTCGCCAGCGCCGTCGAGAGCCACCTGCGGTTGACCGACACCATCGACGCGCGCCACACCGGAGCGCCACCGCGGGGCCGGCCCAGCGAGGGACTCGTCCTCGGCTACCACTACACCTCCGCCGCCGTCATCGCCGACGGCACCGACCCGCCTGCCGGGGATCCGGTGGCCGACTACGTCCCCACCGGCCGGCCGGGCCACCGTCTCCCCCACGTCTGGCTCGACCCGGAACAGACCCGGTCCACCCTCGACCTGGTCGCAGGCGACGGTTTCACCCTGCTCGCCGGCCCCGCCGCAGGCTGGGCCTCGACCGCGCAGCGGGAGGTCGGGTTTCCGCTGACCGTCCACCACCTCGACCGGGTGATGTCGCCATCTGCGCGGACGGTCTTCCTCGACCAGTGCGGCCTGCACGACACCGGTGGCCTCCTGGTGCGACCGGACGGCCACATCGCCTGGCGCACCCCCAACACGCCACCCGACGGGCTCCCCGCCATGATGAACATCGTGCGATAGCCGCCGCTGAAGGCCAGCGAAGGCACGCGCCCAGCAGGAGGAGATGAACGATGCGACGGCATGTACCGGGCCGGATCGCCCTGGCGTTGCTCGCGGGAGCGGCGATCGCGATCGCGCCGGTCGGCCCGGCGCAGGCGCACGTCTCGGTAAGCCCCGCCCAGGCCCCGCCGGGTGGGTTCACCACCCTGACGTTCCGGGTGCCCAACGAGCGCGCCGAGGCGGCGACGACAAGCGTACGCATCGTGATGCCCGAGACCACGCCTATCACCTCGGCGGCGGTCCACAAGCTTGCCGGGTGGCGGGCGACCGTCGAGGACGGCCCACTCGCCGCGCCGGTCAAGGTCGGCTCGGCAACGGTGACCGAGGCGATCACCTCGGTGACCTGGACGGCGGCAACCGCCGAGGACGCCATCGACGGCAACCAGTTCCAGGAGTTCAGCGTCTCCGTGGGCCCGTTGCCCACCACCGGCGACCGGATCGTGTTCAAGGCCCTCCAGACATACGCCGACGGCGTCATCTCCCGCTGGATCGAGGAACCTCAGGCCGGCGGCCCCGAGCCGGAGAACCCCGCCATCGTCCTACGCCTGACCGAGGCTGCGGCCGGCGGCGTCGACGAACACGGGATGCCGATCACCGCAGCCCCGCCGACGGCCGCCGCCGACCGGCCGGCCGGGGTCGCGCTGGCTGTCGCCGTGGCCGGTGTCGTCCTCGGTGCTGCGGCGCTCCTGTTGGGACTACTCAATCGGACACTCGGCAAGCCACGTCGGTAGCCCGACCACCCACACAATCAGAGGTAGTCGGACAGCACCACCACCGGGTTCCCACCCCGTCAGGAATAGTCGCCCGCTGACAAACACTGAGTGGTCACGGCAGGAACGCATCGACCCGCCCTAGCCTGAACAACGACGTCCGACGAGTGGAGGCTCACATGGCAGCCGACGGCCTGGTACACGTGCTCACCCTGTGCGGCAACTGCAACTGCGGATGCCCGGAGCTGTACATCGACCCCGCGGCACCGGCCGAGCAGCGAGTCGTCATCACCGATGATTTCGGCAACGCGATCCGACTCAGCGGCGGCCAGCTCAGCGACATCGTCGGCCTCGCCCGCTCGGGCGCGCTGGACGACGTGGCCTCCGCCTAGCTTGACGTCCGACATCCCCGGCACCCGGTGCTGGGTGATGAGCCACCGCCCCTCGGACGCCATCGACGACCGGTCGCCAGGTCCCCGCCGGACCGTGCTCGATCCGATCTCCGGCAACCCGTGGCTCACCGGCTGGTGGCCACAGCGGGCGGTGCACCAGATCGACGTTCCGGGCTTCCGGATGGTCCTGCTCGGTCCCTGCCCCCTGTCACCCCGACTCCTCACCGAGCAGGTCAGCCGGGCCGTGCGGCGTCATACGTTCGGCGCGCTGGCCCGACTGCCCGGCAGCTACCTCACCTTCGTCCGCGCGCCGTACGGCACGTACGTCGCCGGCGATGTGGCGGGAGTCTGCCGGCTCTGGCTCGGTGATGGGGTCGCAGGCACCCGTCCCGGGAAAGCTGCCGCGATCCTCCTGCCCGAGGCTACCGGGGCGCTGCTGTACGACGACGGAGCGGTTCGCCACGAGCGGTACTGGACGCCACCCGCCGCCGAGACACCGGCCACCATCACGGGACCGCTCGTCGCGCACCGGCTGAGGATGGCCGTGCGCTGCCGACTCGACCTACTCGGGTCCAGCCAGCAGCACTCGGGCCACATCGCCCGCCGGCTCGCCGACGGAGAATCCGTCAGCCTCGGCAGGTCGATGCTACTCTCTCCCACCGGGCTGGACGAGATCCTCGGCCCCGGCCCGCCGCTGGCCCGTACGGTCGGACGGAACGGCAACGCACATCGCCTCCGGCTCGTCCGCGCTCAGTCGTCTCTCCCATCCAGGCCCGCCGGATCGTGCGTGCACCGCCCCCTTCTCGACGCCCACGTGCTGGAGGCCGCCCTCGCCACCCGAGAACGCGACGTCCGGCGCGGCACGCTGCGCCGCGAGACTCTGCTGGTTCTCGATCAGATGTCGGGCGAATAAGCACGATCCGCTGAACCGCGTCGACACTTCCCGCGTATCATAGTGCGGAGCCGGGACACGCCACCGCAGGACCATCCGCGGTGCGCCACCCAGGGTCGACACCAGGGCAGGGTGCCGTACCCGTTCTCCGCCGCACATCGTGCGGATCCGGCTGACTCGAAAGAGGTCATCGTGCAATCCACGTACCAGGTTCGGGGTATGACCTGCGGGCACTGCGCCCAGTCCGTCACCTCCGAACTCACCGCATTGTCGGGCGTTCAGACCGTCGAGGTCGATGTCGAGGCGGGCCGTGTCACCATCCGCAGCGCCGAGGCACTGCCGCTGGGCGAGGTGCAGCGGGCGGTGGACGAGGCCGGCTTCGAACTGGCCGGCAGCCCGGCGTGACCACCACCGTCGACCAACTGCTCACGTCGCTGACGATCGGGGGCATGACCTGCGCGGCCTGCGCCAGCCGCATCGAACGCAAACTCAACCGGATCGACGGCGTACGGGCCACGGTCAACTTCGCCACCGCCACCGCCACGGTGGAGCACACCCCGGCTGTTGCGGTGCCGGACCTGGTCGCGACCGTGACCGCGATGGGCTACACCGCCCGGCCGCCCGAGCCGACGACCATTGCTGAGGACGGCGACCACGTCACGAGCGACATGGGGCGACGGCTACTCGTCGCGGCGGCGTTCGCCGCCCCGGTAGTGGTGGTCTCGATGACACCAGCAGCCCAGTTCCCGTACTGGCAGTGGGTGGCCGCAGCGCTGACCGCGCCGGTCGTGGCCTGGGCGGGTTGGCCGTTCCATCGGGCGGCACTGATCAATGTCCGCCACGGCGCCGCCACGATGGACACGCTGGTCTCTCTCGGCGCGCTGGTCTCGTTCTCGTGGAGCCTGTGGGCATTGCTGGCCACACCTGCCGGTCGGCCAGGGCTGCGGATGAGCCTGTCCTGGTTCTCCGGGCACGACCACCCGTTGTATTTCGAGGTCGGCGCGGCTCTGGTGACGTTTCTCCTGGCCGGGCGCTGGCTGGAGGCGCGGGCCCGGTACCGGGCCGGTTCGGCCGTGCGTTCCCTCGCCCAGTTGGGCGCGAAGGACGTCGCCGTCCTCGACGCGAACGGCACCGAACGGCGAACCCCGATCACCGACCTGCGGGTCGGTGATCTGTTCGTGGTCCGCCCGGGCGAGAAGATCGCCACCGACGGGGTGGTCGAGGCTGGTGTGAGCGCGGTCGACGTCGCCCTGCTGACCGGGGAGAGCGTCCCCGTCGAGGTGGGTCCCGGTTCGGCGGTGACCGGCGCCACGGTGAACACCGGCGGTCGGCTCGTCGTGCGGGCGAGCCGGGTCGGCGCCGACACGCGGCTCGCGCAGATCACCCGGCTGGTTGCCGAGGCACAGGCGGGCAAGGCCCGGATTCAGCGCCTCGCTGACGAGGTCGCGGGCATTTTCGTCCCGTTCGTACTGGTGATCGCCCTGGCCACCTTTGCCGGCTGGCTGGTCCTCGCCCCCACCGCGACGGCGGTCGGGGTTGCCGTGGCGGTGCTGATCGTCGCGTGTCCGTGCGCTCTGGGCCTGGCCACACCCACCGCGCTGCTCGTCGGCACCGGTCGCGGCGCACAACTCGGCGTGTTGATCCGCGGAGTGGCGGCGCTGGAGTCGGCCCGTCGCATCGACACCATCGTGCTCGACAAGACCGGCACCCTGACCGCCGGCCGGATGCGGGTCACCGGCGTGCATCCCCTCCCCGGCGTGGACCGCAGCGACCTGCTGCGCCTGGCGGCTGCGGTCGAGGCGTGCTCCGAGCATCCGGTCGCCCATGCCATCGTGATCGCCGCCGGAGCCGAGCACGGGCGGGACCTGCCGCAGGCCGATGGCTTCCGCGCCGAGCCGGGGCTCGGGGCCCGCGGCACCGTCGACCAGGTCCGGGTGACCATCGGCAACGCCCGGCTCCTGGCCCTGGACGGCATCAGTGTCGACGAGGTGGCGGGCACGGCGGACACGGTGGTCTACGTCGCGTGGGACGGACAGCTTCGTGGTTGGATCACCATCGCCGACACACTGCGGGAGTCCGCAGGGCCGACGGTACGACGGCTACGCGCGCTTGGCCTGCGACCGGTCCTGCTGACCGGTGACAGTCTCGCAGCGGCGGGAAGCCTCGCCGCCCAGGTGGGGTTGACGGAGGTCATTGCCGAGGTCACGCCCGAAGCGAAGGCTGCCACCGTCCGGCGGCTGCGCGACGAGGGCGCGACGGTCGCCATGGTCGGCGACGGAGTCAACGACGCGGCCGCTCTCGCCGAAGCCGACCTCGGCGTGGCGATCGCGACCGGCAGCGACATCGCCATCGAGGCCAGCGACGTCACGATCGTCCGCGCGAATGCCGGCACCGTGGATCTCACCGCCGTGGTCGACGCGCTGACCCTGGCCCGGGCCACCCTGCGAACCATCAAGGTCAACCTGTTCTGGGCGTTCGCCTACAACAGCCTGATGATCCCGCTGGCCGCTGTCGGTCTGGTCACCCCGATGCTCGCCGCCGCCGCGATGGCCTGCTCCAGCCTGCTCGTCGTGCTCAACAGCCTTCGTCTGTTCCGCTGGCGACCGGCGGCCGTGACCGCCGGCGTGGCAGCGAAGCAGCCCGCGACAACGACCGCCGTACGTTGATCCGCTGACGGATCTTGTCCGTACCGGTAGGCGAAGCGGTGCCGTAGGCTCATTCGGCGACCTACCCGAACCCGTCGTCGACGTCGATCGGTTCGTGGTGGTTCAGGACGCCCGGGCGAAACCGGACACGGAGGTACCAGGTGACCGACGACGACGCGGAGATCACCGCCTGGGCTCTCGCAGCCGGCCGGGGCGACCAGGACTCGGCCACCCGGTTCATCCGGGCGACCCAGCAGTACATATGGCGGTTCGTCGCCCACCTGATCAGCCCCTCCGAGGCTGACGACCTGACCCAGGAGACGTATCTGCGAGCGATGCGGTCGTTGCCGTCGTTCGCCGCACGCTCGTCGGCCAAGACCTGGCTGCTCGGAATCGCCCGGAAGGTCGCGGTCGACCACGTACGGGCGTCGACGAGACGCCCGCGTACCACCCGGCTGTCGGATCGCCACGATGTCCCCGACGCTGGGGGCAGCACCTTCGATGGTGCGGTCGTGCTCAACGATCTCCTGTTCTCGTTGGCGCCGGACCGACGCGAAGCGTTCGTGGCGACCCAGATCCTCGGCCTGTCCTACGCCGAGACCGCCGAGGTGTGCGGGTGCCCCGTCGGCACCATCCGCTCCCGCGTGGCACGGGCTCGGGAAGACCTGGTTGCCGCAGTCAACGCATGCCCTCAGCCGGTGCGGCGACAACGCGATACAGCCGCAAGCTGAATGGCAACCGGCACGAGGACGCGACATCGCCGATTGTCCCGGGAACCAGGACGCGCCATCACCCGACTACCGATACATGGGTTGTGAGCAATGGCGGGAGATCCTGTCGGCGCAGCTGGACGGCGAGGAGACCCCCGCCGAGCAAGCCGGGGCCGACGCTCACCTTGACGGTTGCGCGACCTGCCGGCGATGGTACGACCAGGCCGCCGCGGTGACCCGACGCACCCGTCTGACGCTCACCGCGCCCGGCCCCGATCCCATCAACGTCATCCTTGCCGCACCCCCGGCGCCTCGACGCCTGCGAGAACGCCTCGTGCTCACTCTGCGCGCAGGGCTCGCCCTCATCGGCGCTCTCCAGCTGATGCTTGGCCTGGCGCAGATCGGCCGTGGCCCGACCGCCCCACACGCACACGACGCCCTCGGCGCCCTCGGCTCCGGGCACCTGTGGCACGAGGCCGCCGCATGGAACATCGCCGTCGGCGCCGGGTTCCTCTTCGTGGCAGCCCGGCGTACGCCTCCCACCGGGCTGTTGCCGACCCTGAGTGCCTTCGTCGGCACGCTCATGCTGCTCTCGGTCAATGACCTGATGACCGGCCGGGTGGAGCCCTCCCGCCTGGTCAGTCACGGCTTCCTGCTCGCCGGGTACCTGATCGTCGTCGCGTTGTCGCAGACCATCCGGCACCGTGACGAGCCTCCGACGCACGGCCAGACCACCCGCCCCGCCTGGCGCTTGGCGGCCGGTGACGAACCACAGGCCACCCGGCCGAGGCTGCGGCTGGCACCGCCCCACCCGGGCACAGCACGGATCAGCGACAGGTCAGCGGCCTGAACGGCGAGAACACCCCACCACTGCGCCAGCCGTTCGCCGCGCCAGCCGTGACCACGTGACGGCCATTACCCGCCAGCCCGGAACTTTCGCGCTACGGCGACCGACCAACGAAGCAGCAAGCAACCATCGGAGGCAGAATTCATGCGCACCACCAGCCCTTTCGGATCGCGTCGACGCTCGGCCGTTGTCCTCGCCACCGCAGCTGTGCTCGTCGCAGTCGGTGCCGGCGGGTGCGCCTCGTCCGACTCGTCGTCGACCGCGCAGCCGAGCCCATCCGCGTCGGCAAGTGCCGCTGCTGGTGTGGTCACGATTCGCGACCCGTGGGTGAAGGCGGCTGACAAGGGGATGACCGCGGCCTTCGGGACCCTGGTCAACGACGGCGATACCGATGTCACGCTGACCAGCGCCGCGACCTCGGTATCACCGATGGAACTGCACGAGATGACCATGAAGGACGGCAAGATGGTCATGCAGCAGAAGCAGGGCGGCATCGTGATCAAGGCCAAGAGCACCCACGCTTTGGAGCCCGGCGGTGACCACCTGATGCTGATGGATCTCACCAAGCCCGTCCAGGCCGGGGACGAGTTGACCTTCACGCTCACCTTCGCCGACGGCAAGACCCAGCAGTTCACCGCCGTCGCCAAGCCGTTCACCGGCGCGCAGGAGACCTATGCTCCGGGGCACGGCGAGCCGATGCCCGGCATGAGCGCCACGCCGGGGATGACCATGACCCCGGCATCGTGACGCAGACACCACCTGTCCGCCCGGTGAGCAGGCGTGGCCTGCTCACCGGCGGCGCGCTGGCCGCCGGTGGGGTACTGGCCGGTGGGGCAGCCGTTGTCGCGACCCGCGCAGGGCAGACCAGCCCTCCATCGGTGGACGCCGCCGACACGACGCCGGTGGCGAGTGTCGGCGGCCTGGTCGAGCCCTTCTACGGCGTCCGGCAGGCTGGGATCGCCACCGAACCGCAGGCGCACGGGTCGTTCGTGGCGTTGACGCTGCGGGCCGGCACCGACCGGGCCGCGCTGGGTCGGTGGCTGCGGCTGCTGACCGACGACGCGGCCCGGCTCACCCAGGGCCGGCCCGCTCTGGCTGACACCGAGGCTGAGCTTGGGCTGCTGCCCGCACGGTTGACCGTGACCTTCGGTTTCGGGCCGGGCCTCTACCGGGCGGGCGGCGTCGACGACCGCCGGCCGGCATCGGTCACCGACCTGCCATCTTTCCGCATCGACCGGCTCCAGCCGGCCTGGTCCGGTGGTGATCTGCTGCTGCAGATCTGCGCCGACGACGCGATCACCGTGGCCCACGCCCAACGGGTCCTGATCAAGGACAGCCGGCCGTTCGCGACCGTACGCTGGGTGCAACAGGGCTTCCGGCGTAGCCCCGGCGTCGAGCCGGGCGGTCACACACAGCGCAACCTGTTCGGTCAACTCGACGGCACCGCCAACCCCCAGCCGGGGGCCCCGATGGACTCGGCCGTCTTCGTGGCCGACGGACCGGCGTGGCTGCGCGACAGCACCACCCTGGTGCTGCGACGGATCAGCATGAACCTGGAGACCTGGGATCTGCTCGGCCGCACCGACCGCGAACTCGCCGTGGGCCGACGGCTGGCCACCGGCGCACCGCTGACCGGTACGGCCGAACGTGACGAGCCCGACTTCGCCGCCACCGGCCCGGACGGCCTCACCGTCATCCCCGACTTCTCTCATATGACCCGCGCACACGTCACCGACGACCGGTTGAAAATCCTGCGCCGCCCCTACAACTACGACGGTGCGCCGACGGCGGAGGGTCACGCGGACAGCGGCCTGATCTTCGCGTCCTACCAGGCCGACATCACCGACCAGTTCCTGCCCATCCAGCGCCGGTTGGCCGATCGGGATCTGCTCAACGAGTGGACCACCCCGATCGGGTCCGCCGTCTTTGCCGTCCCTCCCGGTTGTCAACCCGGGGGATGGATCGGCGAGCAGGTGCTCGGATGATCACGTCCACCGGAGTTTCGCCATGACCGTACCGTCTTCCCGGCCCACCGCCGTCCGGCTCGGCGCGGCGGTGCTCGCCGTCGTCGTGGTGCTGCTCGTTCCGGCCGGCCCGGCGTGGGCGCACAACACGCTGCGGTCGGCGGCGCCGGCCCAGGAGTCGACGCTGTCCAGCGCCCCGACCGAGATCGTGCTCGAATTCGTCGAACGGTTGGACCCGACGTTCACCACCATCGTGCTCACCGACGCCGCCAAGCGGAAGGTACCCACAGGCGACCCCGTGGTCGGCGGCGCGAAAGGATCGGTCCAGGTGACCGAGGCACTGCCCAACGGCAGCTACACCGTCGCCTACCGGGTCGTCTCCACCGACGGGCACCCGGTCCAGGGGTCCTACCCGTTCACGGTGGCCGACCCCAACTCCAGCGCCGCGCCGATCGTCGGCCCGACCACCGACGCGCCGTCCGCGGCGGCGTCGGTGCAGGACGACGACGGGCCGGGCGCTGGCGTCCTCGTCGCTGGCGGTGCGACGGCCATCGTCGTCGCGGTGGTTGGTGGGCTGTTCCTCCGGCGGCGAGCGAACCGTCGTTGACCAGAGCTTCCTTCCGCGGTCGAGTCCCATCACCACTGAACAGGTCAAGGTCCACACGTGTCCGACACAGACTCCCCGCAGGTCGCCGCCGACGGCCGTGGTAACGCCCAGACCAGCGTCGTGGCGCCAGCGGGGCCGGCCGCGATGTCCATCGGCCGGCCCCGGTCCACCACATCTCCGGCGTTCGACTGGTTGACTCTTGTCGCCAGCTGCGCCTCGGGGGTCGCTCTGCTGCTGTTCGGCCTGCGGGTAGGAGGTGCCCTCGCCGCCGCGATTCCGGGCCTCCCGGATGCGGGACCGGCCACGACCTGGGCGCTACCGGCGGTCCGGCTCCTCGGGGACAGCCTCGCCACCGTCACCGTCGGCATGCTGGTGACCTCCGCATTCCTGCTGCCCGGCGACGGGCGCACCGTCTCGCCCCACGGCTACCTGCTGCTGCGGCGAGCGAGCCTCACCGCGCTCAGCTGGGCGGTGGCGGCGCTGTCGCTGATGGTGCTGACGGTCTCCGACCTGCTCGGCCAGCCGCTGGAGACACTCAAGCCCGCGACGGTCGTCAGTTTCGCCATCATGATCTCGCAGGGCCAGTCGCTGATGCTGCAGGCTGGGCTGGCCCTGACCGTGGCGCTGCTGGCCCGTGCCGGGGTGTCCCGAGGGCTCGCCGCGACGGTCACGATCCTGGCCCTGATCGCGGTGCTACCTCCGGCTTTCACCGGCCACTCCGCCGGTGCCGGTAACCACCAGATCGCGGTCACCAGCCTGGCCCTGCACGTCCTCGCCGCTGCGGTATGGATCGGTGGGCTCCTCGCCCTGCTGATGGTGCGGCGCAGCCGACTACTGGCCGACGCCGTTGCCCGGTACAGCCGCCTGGCCCTGGGCTGCGTCGTGGCCGTGACGGTGAGCGGGCTGGCCAACGCCGCCGTCCGCCTCGGCACGGTCGACCAGCTCTGGCAGTCCCGCTACGGCTGGCTGGTCCTCGGCAAGCTCGCCGCCCTGCTGATCCTCGGCGCGCTCGGCGCGGCACACCGCTCCCGTACCCTGCCGGCGTTGCGCGCCGGCAGGCGGTGGGCGTTCGGCCGACTGGCCGCCGGTGAACTGATCGTGTTCGCCGCCACCGTGGGTCTTGCCGTGGCACTGTCGCGCAGCCCCACCCCCGTCCCGGTGTCCGGCATCGACGCCGACCCGATCACCGAGTTGCTCGGCTTCCCGATGCCTGCCGCACCCACGGCGGGCAACCTGCTCGGGCAGCCGCTGCCGGACATGTTCTTCCTGACTCTGTGCACTGTCGGCGTCGGTGGGTACCTGGCCGGGGTACGCCGGATGCACGTCGCCGGGCACCGTTGGCCTCTCGCCCGGACGGCAAGCTGGGTGGGCGGGCTGCTGTTGCTCGCCGCGACCACCAACCTTGGTGTCGCCCGCTACGCGTACGTGCTGTTCAGCGCCCACATGGCGCAACACATGGTGCTGTCGATGCTGGTGCCGATCCTGCTGGTGGGCGGCGCACCGGTCACCCTCGCCCTGCGCACCCTGCGCCGACCGGCCGACCCACAGGTACGCGGCGTCCGGGAGTGGCTGCTGATCGCCGTGCACAGTCCGGTCACCAAGCTGCTCACCCACCCGGTCGTCGCGCTCGGCATCTACACCGCCAGCCTGTTCGGCCTGTACTTCAGTGACCTGCTCGGCGTGCTGATGCGTTCCCACCTCGGTCACCTGGCGATGCTCACCCACTTCGTGGTCGCCGGCTATCTGCTGTTCTGGGTGCTCATCGGTGTCGACCCTGGTCGCCGACGGCTCCCCCATCCCCTGCTGGTGATCATCCACCTGGCCTCGATGATGGCGCACGGCTTCTTCGGCCTGGTCCTCATGCAGACCACCACCGTCATCGCCCCCGACTGGTATATCGCCGTCCACCCCGCGTGGGCATCGTCACTGCTGGCTGACCAGAACCTGGGCGCCGGCATCGCCTGGGCGTTCGGAGAGCTACCTGCCGTCGTCGTCATGATCATCCTCGTTCGTCAGTGGATCCGCGCCGACGTGCGCGAGCAGGCCCGCCTCGACCGGGCGGCAGACCGGGCGGAAGCAACCGGCGAGGAGGACGACCTCGCCCGCTACAACGCGTTCCTCGCCGCGTCCGGACAAGCCGACAGTGGCTCGCGGCGCACGACCGGGCCCGACCAGCACTGACAACGCTGCGGCCTGGTGCCGCCCGAGAAGTTCTCGGGAACCTTGAGGGCTCGCGTTCCGACTACCTCACCAAGCCGGAGCAACGCAACGAACCACCGGGCGACCATGCCAGCAGGAGAAGCACCCCCTGGCAGGGGTTCTTCTCGCCAATGCCGATCGGACGAACATGTCTCTCACCGAATTGTCCGGCGCGTCGACGCCGGAACCCGCCACAGCCACCGAAACACCGGCCCGACCGGCCCGACGAACGTCACCGTTCGGTGCGCTGCTGCTGCGGCTTCACTTCTACGCCGGTATCCTCGTCGCCCCGTTCCTGGTGGTCGCCGCACTGACCGGGCTGGCCTACACCACCACACCGCAACTGGACAGAATCCTCTACAGCGATCAACTGACCGTCGCTCAGGTGGGTGACCGTCCGCTGCCGCTGGCCGACCAGGTCGGTGCCGCCCGCAATGCCCACCCGGATGGCAGCATCACCACCGTGCAGCCCGGTGACGGTGACCGCACCACCCGGGTGACGTTCGCCCTGCCAGAGCTCGGCGAGAAGCAGCACACCGTCTACGTCGACCCGTACACCGCGCAGGTGAAGGGCCAGCTGACCACCTGGTTCGGCTCCACCCCGGCCACCACCTGGCTCGACGACCTGCACCGCAACCTGCACCTGGGCGTGGTGGGCCGGCACTACTCCGAGTTGGCCGCGAGCTGGCTGTGGGTCATCGCGCTCGGCGGGGTGATCCTGTGGTGGCGCCGGCGCAGCGCCTCCCGGGCCACCGCCCGGCACCTGCTCGTACCGGACCTGTCCGCCGGCAAGGGCGTCCGCCGCACCCGGGGCTGGCACGCCACCACCGGCATCTGGCTCACTATCGGCCTGCTGTTCCTCTCCGCCACTGGACTCACTTGGTCCCGCTACGCCGGGGCGAACTTCGGCGCCGGCCTCGACGCGCTCAGCGCCCGCGCCCCGGAGATCTCGACCAGCCTCACCACCGTCCCGGACGAGCCGGCCGAAACCGGCGGCGGCCACCACGGGTCCACAGGCGCGGGTGGGGTGGTCGAGTCGGCCGCCTTCGACCGGGTGGCGGCGGCCGCCCGTACGGCCGGCCTCAATGGCCCGGTCGAGATCGCCCCGGCTGCCGAGGCGGGCTCGGCCTGGACTGTCACGCAGGTCGACAACACCTGGCCCGTCGCCAAGGACCGCGTCGCCGTCGACCCGGCCGGCGGTGAGGTCACCGCCCGCAGCGACTTCGCCGACTGGCCGCTGCTGGCGCAACTCAGTGCTCTCGGTATCCAGGCCCACATGGGTCTCCTGTTTGGTTTGGTCAACCAGATCCTGCTCGCCGCGCTGGCGCTCGGGCTGCTGTGCGTCATCGTCTGGGGCTACCGCATGTGGTGGCAGCGCCGACCCACCCGCGCCGACCGCCGTGCCCTCGCCGGCACCCCGCCGGCTCGCGGCGGCGTCCGCGGCATGCCGCTCTGGGTCCTGCTCATCGGCGTGCCGGTGACCGTGGCAATCGGTTGGGCGCTGCCCCTGTTCGGAATCACCCTGCTCGCGTTCCTCGTCATCGACGTCATCGCGGGCGCGGTGTCGCGACGGCGGCGTCCCGCCGTGGTCCCCACCTCCCCCGCGCCAGCCGGCAGCTGACGCACTGACAGGGTTCGGCCGCCCGTCCGCCGAACGGGCGGCCGAACCCCGCGTCTGGTGGGTCAGCAACACGCCCAACCCGATGCCGGCTGGTCACTTCCGTTGCCGTGATCAGTTCGCCGGACGTCGCGGCTGGTCAGGGCGGCGAGACCGGTGGTGCGCGCCGGTTGTCGGGAACCAGCGGGGTCGGCGGTGCGACTACCCCACCAGCGGTCGGCGCATGCCGTACCGGAGCGCGGCGGGGGGTACCGGATGACGGGCGTACACATCCTGGCGGTGGGTCTGGCCGTGACGGTCTGCCTGCTCCTGACGGCCGGGCGACGTGTTCCTGATCTACCCGGGGACACCTCAGTGGAGACCGAGGTGCCATCGTCGCCTGGCCAGTGCGCGGAGCCGGACCCCGCCGCAACCGGCCCCGCCCTCTGCCACCCCGACCCTCGACACCCGACGACTCGTCGCCGGCAGGTGACCGCACCAGCGACCACGGCGACCACAGCGGTACGCGGTCACGGGCGGCGACATGGCCCGGGTCTGCGGCTGAGTCACCGGACGGCCGGCTGCACCACGGGGAAGACTCAGGATCTCGGTCATGTCCTCAGCTGCGCGCCTCGTGCCCGTGAGCGTCACGAGGCGGTCACCGGGCCGCAGCGGCACCAGCGATGGCCAGCCGTGCTCGCGGTGTCCGCCCTCGCACTGACGCTGATCGCTGCGGTGACGGTGCCACCGGTCACCGCGCAGGCAGCCCGCGACCGCGCGTTCTGTCCCAAGCGGCAGTCGGTGGCGATCAGCGGGGAGGGCCACACTCTGCACGTGTGGTTGCAGCGCGACACCGCGTCTCCCCTCCTGCACCTGTGCTGGACCAACGACGGCGGCCCCGCCGACGAGATCCGCGGCTGGGCGGCCACCGCTGTGGACGCCACCGCTCCCGATCTGCGGACCGACGTCGAGGTTCTGGCGCTCACCGCTCAAACCGCGATCGGACACGTGGCACTCACCCCCGGTCACGTCTGGCGGCTGTCCTTCGAGCTGGACACGGACTCGGGCGCCCTCCCGACTCTGTCGACGGCCATCCGGATCTGACCGGTCGTCGCACGAGCCGGAACTCCAGCAGGGTCTCGAACGACCAATAAGTCAGCACCCGCCCGAAGGCGGCAGTGCGACGAAGCCTCGGGTGGAAGGTCCACGGATGTCCAAGAAGCGCAACCGCCCCGCAAGGCCGACCGCCGACGGCGGCAGGACTGGCGGTTCCGGAGCAGAGCGCATCAGGAAGGCGTCTGACAAGGCTGCCAAGGCGATGCGCGCCCGACGGGTGAGCACCAACACCAGGATCACTTTCGGGCTGTTGGCGATCGTGCTCGCCGGACTCGCCGGGCTGTTTGTCTTCGTCCAGAACAGCAGTGACAAAGCTCGGCAGGCAGCTGGCGACCGGGTGGTGAGGGCGGACAGCCACCGGCTCACCGCCGCCGAGGACGGCAAGGTCACCATCGTCGAGTTCCTCGATTTCGAGTGCCCGTCCTGCGGACAGGCGTTCCCTGGCGTGGAGAGGCTCCGCCAGGAGTACGCGGGCAAGATCACCTATGTGGTCCGGAACTTCCCGCTGACCCAGCACGCCAACGCACAGAACGCCGCCCGCGCCGCCGAGGCCGCCGCGCGACAGGACAAGTTCGAGCAGATGTACGTCAAGCTGTTCGAGAACCAGTCCACGTGGGGCGGGCAGCAGCAGGACCAGTCGGCCGTCTTCGAGGGCTACGCCCAGCAGCTCGGCCTCGACCTGGCGAAGTTCCGCGCCGACCGCGACGACCCGGGCACCGCGGCCCGTATCCGTGACGACCAGAGCGACGGGACCGCCGCCGGGGTCCAGAGCACCCCGTCGTTCTTCATCAATGGCCAGCGCTTCGACGGGCAGGCCACGTACGCCGGGCTCAAAGCCGCCGTCGACGCAGCACTCGCCGGATGAGCGGGCAGGTCACGGCCGCTCCCGGCCCGGCGGCCGCTACAGCGGATCCGACGGTGCCGTTCGCGGCGCGCATCATCGGCTGGGTGCTGGCCGTCTGCGGTGCGATCGGTACCGCCGCAGCGCTGACCCTGACCATCGAGAAGATCAACCTTCTGACCGATCCGAGCTATCGGCCCAGTTGCAGCATCAACCCGATCCTGTCCTGTGGCTCGGTGATGACCACGCCGCAGGCGGCCGCGTTCGGTTTCCCCAACCCCTTGATCGGTATCGTCGGGTTCGGTGTGGTGACCACCATCGGTGTCGCGGTCCTGGCCGGCGCCCGACTCCCGCGGTGGTTCTGGCTGGGCCTGCAACTCGGCGCGACGTTCGGTATCGGGTTCGTGCACTGGCTGATCTTCCAGAGCCTCTACCGTATCGGCGCGCTGTGTCCGTACTGCATGGTGGTGTGGGTCGTCACCATCGCGATCTTCTGGTATGTCACCCTGCGCAACGTGCATCACGAGCAGTTGTTCACTTCCCGGGGGGCTGTCCTCCTCCGGTATCACACCGTCGTCCTCACCGTCTGGTACGTCATCATCGTCGTGCTCATCGGCGAGCAGTTCTGGTTCTACTGGCGCACCCTGTTGACCTGAGCGGGTAGGACGCCGGGAATCAACCGGGCGCTGTACCCTCCCAGCCCCCGAGGTTGACGATCAAGGCGGGACGATGGCGCGGTGGCGCTACCGTCGCCGGTGCCCTACCTGGTCCAGACCGTGCCCCGCGCCTGGTATTCAAGAGCCTCTTCGACCTGGACCGCGACGTCCGCGTTGAGTTCGCGCGCGACGAGGTGCAGCGCCAGATCCAAGCCGGACGTGATGCCGGCCGCGGTGACCAGATCGCCGTCGTCAACGACGCGCGCATTCTTGACGACACCGCCGCGCGCGGCCAGTTCCTTCTTGGCGACCGTGTGGGTGGTGCAGGGACGGCCGGTGACCAGACCGGCGGCGGCCAGGATGATCGCGCCGGTGCAGAGCGAGGCGATGGTGAGCCCCGGGCGGCGTGCTGCGGCGAGCGCCTTCGGGAGCGCCCCACTGTTGATCTCCGCCCAGATGCCGGGCTCTCCGGGACGACCGCCACCGGGCACGACGATCAGATCCGCTTCCTCGGGCCGCCAGCTGCGGTCGACCGTCACGCGAGTGCCGAACGCGGCGGTGATGACGCGTGGCCTGCCAAGCACCATGTAGCCGGTGTCGATCTTTCTGCTGCTGTACCAGCCGGCCAGGGAGAACACTTCATATGGTGCGATGAAGTCCTGTTCCTCGACACCGTCGAACATGACGATGCGCACTCGCAGAGAACCCTTGGCACCACGCGGTGTCGCCTCAGCCGTCTGTGCACCGACCAGTGTGCCCACGCCCGCAGCCGCACTACCCGCCAGCACTGCCCGTCGCCTCATGAGGAGCACCTCCCGACACCCATCGATGTACATTCAGTCGCCGGCCGGGAGGAAAATGTTCCTGGCCGTGTGTGAAGGTGCGGTGGGTGACGCCGAACCAGACGGCAGTCTTGGCGGTCCACGCAGCAGAGTGGCATCGGTCAAGGCGACAGCATGCGGCCGGCTCGCTCCACCACCGACGGTGGCGCGGTGTCCACGGCACCTGCCCGGTACGGCGGCTCCGGGGCGTACTCGATGATCAGCTGCACGGTCTGCGCGGCCTCCTCACCCATTATCCGGCCGGCCAGGACCAGCGCCATGTCGATGCCTGCGGACACCCCGGCCGCGGTCGCGTAATGGCCGTCGATCACCACCCGGTCCTTCACGGGCGTCACCCCGAAGCCAGTGAGCACGTCGAGCCCGGCCCAGTGGGTCGTCGCCCGTCGGCCCGTCAGCAGTCCGGCGGCGGCCAGCGCGAACGCGCCGGTGCAGACGGACGTCGTCCACGTGGTGGTCCGGTCGACGGCCCGCAGCCACTCGAGCAGCGGGCCGTCGTCGGCCATCTGGTCCTGCTGGCCCGCTCCCCCACCGACCAGCACGATGTCCGGGTCGGACACGTCGGCGTACATCGCGGCGGCGTCGACCGACAGGCTACCCAGGTCGTTCACGACCAAACCCGGGCGCTCGGCGACGAACACGACCTCGGTGTCCGGCAGACGACCCAGCACCTCGTACGGCCCCAGGACGTCGAGCGCCGTGAAACCGGGATAGACGACGATGGCGACCTGCATGTCACGATCCGTCCGCGATGGCGAAGCGTTGCGGTGCCGCCCGGAACTGCTCCTGGCACCAGTCGCCGCAGAAGTGCCAGGTACGTCCGTCCAGGTCGAGGGTGATCGGGGTGTCGGGGGCCACCGGCATCTGGCAGACCGGACACACCGGCTGTTCCGAGGTGACCGCTGCGGGCTGGGTGAACTCGGCGTTGCTGTCGGGGTGCATCCAGCCTGTGCCCTGGTATTCGAGGTAGGTGGCGGTCCGCTGCGCGACGGCGCGCCCGAAGTAGCGTTCGACGATCCGCAGGGCGAGGTCGGTGCCCGAGGTGAGCCCGCCGGCGGTGGCGAGCCGGCCGTCCTCGACGTAGCGGACCCCGGGGACGACGGTGAGGGCGGGAAACATGGCCTGAAGGGCTTGGTAGGCGCTGTGGTGGGCCGTTGCGGTCCGGCCGTCGAGGAGGCCCGCCTGGCCGAGCACGAACGATCCGTTGCAGACCGACATGGTCACTGCGGTGTCCTGATGGACGCGCCGCAGCCAGTCCAGCACCTCGGGGGCGAGCTTGCCGGTGTCCAGGGCCGGGACGACCACGATGTCCGGCGCAGGCGCTGTGTCGACGTCGTGACCGGGCACGACGACCATGCCTCCGGAGATCGGGACAGGGTCCGTGGTGGCCGCCACCGTGGTCAGCGTGAACGGGGTGCGCCCGTCGTCGAGCCGGGCGTACTCGAACACGCCCCACGGGCCGGCGAAGTCGACCAGTTCCGCGTGGGGCGAGAGGACGACGGCCACGGTGATGGTACCGGTCGCAGGTGGTTCGAGGGGTGCGGTGAGCCTGGCGTCGGGAACCGGTTCGCCGGGCGGGCTCTGCGTGGTCATCTGGAAAGCTCCCGTTCGGAGGGTGGCGCCGCGAACACCAGGTGCGGCCGGCCGGTGAGTGGGTGGGTGGTCGTCGCTCCCCGTACGCCGAAGACGTCGGCCAGGCGTTGCGGGGTGAGCACGGTGACGGGATCGTCGGCCGCGACGACCCGGCCGTGGTGCAGCAGCACGACGGCGTCGCAGTAGGACATCGCGTGGTCGAGGTCGTGCAGCGCGGCGACGGTGGTGAGCCCGAGCTCGCGGATCAATTCGAGCAGTTCCAGTTGCGCGCCGATGTCGAGGTGGTTGGTCGGCTCGTCGAGCAGTAAGACCGGAGCGTTCTGGGCGAGCGCGCGGGCGAGCAGGACCCGCTGGCGTTCGCCGCCGGACAGCGTGACGAAACGCCGGGCCTCGGCCCACTCGATGCGGGCGCGGGCCAACGCCTCGTCGACGATGGCGCGGTCGGCCGTGCTCTCCCGTTCGAGCAGTCGCTGGTGCGGGATCCGCCCCATGGCGACGATGTCGCGGACGGCGTACTCGTTGTCGAGTTCCTGGTCCTGGGCCACCACCGCCCGCAACTGGCCGGCCCGGCGGGCCGGGACCCGCCAGACATCGTGCTCACCGATGTGCACGGTGCCCTGCTGCGGCCGGATGATGCGGTAGAAGCAGCGCAGCAACGTGCTCTTGCCGGATCCGTTCGGCCCGATCAGTCCGGTCACCCGGCCGTCGGCGGCGGTGAACGAGACGTCATCGAGGATGGTCGTGCCGTCGATGGTCACCGAGACCCCGGTCGCCTCGACCCTCATCGCACCGCTCCGGACTGGCTGCGCAGGAGCCACAGGAAGAAGGGCGCGCCGAGCACAGCGGTGAAGATGCCGATCGGCATCTCGTTCGGCCGGTCCAGGGTGCGCGACAACAGGTCGACAAGGATCAGGAAGACCGCCCCCAGCAGCAGCGACACCGGGATCACCCGGCGATGGTCGGGGCCGACCAGGAGCCGGACCGCGTGCGGCACCAGCAGGCCGACGAAGCCGATCCCACCCGCGACGCTGACGATCGTCGCGGTCAGCAGCGACGCCACCGCGAGCAGCCCGAGGCGCAGCCGGTTGACGTCGATCCCCAGCCCGGCGGCCGACGTCTCGCCCATCGTCAGCGCGTTCAACCGGCGGCCGTCAACCAGCAGCCAGAGCAGGCAGACCACCAGGGCGACGGTGGGCGCAGCTAGGTCCGGCCAGGACGCTGCCGCGACCGAGCCGAGCACCCAGAACAGGATGCCGCGCAGTTCGCCCGGGTTGGCCTGCAGTTGGATGTAGCTGGTGACGGCACTGCCCAGATAGGCCACGGCCACTCCGGCCAGGATCAGCCGGCCCGGCGCGACCCGGCCGGCCCGCTGTGCCAGCCCCACGACCAGGGCGACGCTGACCACCGCCCCGAGGAAGGCCGCGCCGGAGACACCCAGTCCGGCGATCGCCGCGGGCACGAAGCTCAGCGCCAGGGCGGCGCCGATGGAGGCGCCTCCCGAGATGCCGAGCAGGTAGGGATCGGCCAGCGGGTTGCGCACCAATGCCTGCAGACAGACTCCGGCGACGCTGAGACCCGCGCCGGCGACCCCCGCCAGCAGCACCCGGGGCGCGCGGAAGTCCCACACGATCTGGTCGTAGAGCAGGCTACGCTCGGTTTCTCCGGGTGTGAGGTGCGCCCAGGTCACCGCGACCACGTCGCCCAGCGGCACCGGTACCGTGCCGACGGCGATCGCGACCGCCGCGGCCAGCACGACCGCGACGGTCAGGAGCACGATCAGCAGCGGGACGGCGCTATCGGGTACGAGGTGGGCGCGGGCGGCTTCCGGGTGGGTACGGTCAGTTCGCCGCGTGGACGGCATCGCTGATCTTCTTCACTGCGACCGCGTTCAGCGGTCCGAGGTAGAAGCTGTCGGAAACCGACGTGTAGGTCTTGGTTTTCGACGCCGGCCACTGCGGATACTGCGCGAACAGCTGCTCCGCGAACTTCTTGGCGTCGTCGTCCGGCTGGTACAGGCCGATCACCAGCACCTCGACGTTCGCTGCGGCGAGGGCCTCGACGTTGAGCGCGGTGAGTTGCTGGTCGGTCAGGCCGCCGAACGCGTTGACACCGCCGGCTCGGGTGATGATGTCGTCGAAGATGCCGCCGCCGAACACGGCAGGAACCTTCAGACCCATCGCCGACCCCATACTGGGATAGGCGGCCAGCACCCGCTTGGGTGCCCCGGTCGGCGACGGGATAGCGGCCAGCGCCGCACGCGAGTCCTGCACGACCTGCGCCGCCTTGCCCTGGACGTCGAAGATGACCCCGAGCTGGTTCAGCAGCTCGTACGACGACTCGACCGACCGCTTCGCATACGTGGCCGTGTCCTGCGGTCGGGGCGAGGTCGCACCGTTGGCGCAGTTCGACGGGGACACGAAACTGTTGATACCGGCCTTACCGAGCTCGTCGCGGGTGATCGAGCCGATCTTGTCGTCGAACCCGCCCGCCCACGTTGAGATCACCAGATCCGGCGACTGGGCGATCACCTGCTCGCGGGGGACCTCGAAGTTCTTGTTCAGCTTCAGCCCGCCGGTCGGGATGGCCTTGATCCGCTCGACCATCGTCGGGTCGTCGGAGACGCCGTAGCTCTGGCTGTTGGCCACGATGGTTCCCTCGACACCGAGCGCGATCATCGACTCGACTTCGGCCACGGACGCGCCGTTGAGCAGCACGACCCGGCGGGGTGCCTGCGAGAACGTGACCTCACGGCCGCAGTTGTCGATCGTCAGCGGATACGTGGTCCGGGGACCAACGGCGACCGACGCGTCGGCCGATGCGACCGGAGCGTCCGGCACCGTCGTCCCCGAGCAGGCGCCGAGCGCGACGACGAGGCCGATGGCCAGCGTGGTACGGACAATCCGATCTGGAACGAGGGTCACGTCGAGCTCACATCTCTGTCATGCAGCGTGTGCGGAAAGATACAAATGACGTGAAAATATTCATTTCGCCATATGTCAGGAAGCTTAGAAGCGACCCGCGCTCACGCCTATGACGTACCGGCCAACAAATCTGCCACCGGCGGAGATCCAACGGGGCTCACCGGCTCCTTCGCCGACGCGCGGCGATACTCGGTCGGCGAAATGTCGAGTTCGCGCAGGAACGCCCGGCGCATCGCCTCCGCCGACCCATAGCCGCAACGGTGAGCGATGCCGAGTACGCCATCCGTGGTGTCGGTCAGCATGCGCTTCGCGGCCTCCAGCCGGATCAGGTCCACATACCGGCCCGGTGGCATCCCGACCTGTTCCCCGAACGCCCGGGCGAACTGCCGTGGAGACAGCCCGGCACGCTCCGCCATCGCCGGAACGGACAGGTCGGCCGCCAGATTCGCGGCGGCCCAGTACTGCACCTCGCGCAGCGGGTCGGTCCGGGCGATCTGGGTCGAGAGCTGGACGCTGAGCTGGGCCTGATTGCCCGGCCGGCGCAGGTAGCACACCAGCAGCCGGGCGATACCCAGAGCAGCCGCACGACCGAAGTCCTCCTCGACCAGCGCCATGGCCAGGTCGACCCCGGCTGTCGCCCCCGCCGACGTGGAGATCGTCCCGTCCCGGACGAAGATGGCGTCCGGGTCGAACGCCACCCGGGGGAACATCTCGGTCAGGTAACCACAGGCCTCCCAGTGGGTGGTGGCCCGGCGACCGTCCAGGAGACCGGCTTTGGCCAGCAGGTAGGCCCCGGTGCACACCGATACCACCCGCGGGATGCCGGGAGCACGCTCGGCGAGCCAGGCGACGAGCCGGTCGTCGACGTCTCCCACGCCCGGCCCGCCCGGCACCACCAGCAGGTCCGGATCCTCGACGCCGCCCAGGTCACCGTCGGGGACGAGGCGCAGACCGCCGGCGGCCCGGACCGTCCCACCAGCGAGAGAGGCGGTGCGGATGACGTACGGCGGGGTGTCCGCGTCACCCACGAAGCGGGCGGCCGACGTGAACACGTCGACCGGACCGGCCACGTCGATCGGCTGCACCCCGTCGAACAGGATGACCAGCACCATCCGGGTGCGCACCCCGGCGATCCCGGCGTCGGAAACGTCAGTCATCACGTCGGGTTGGTCGCGCCGTGGACGGCTTTAGTTCCCTGTTCCGACCCTCCACCAGCAGCGGAGCCGGTTCCTCGCCCACGAACCGCCAGCGTCAGCGGCGTAGCGCCAGCCGAACCCGGCGGCACTGCTCATCATCGGCGACGACCTGGCCCGCCGGGTGACGCTCACCTCCGGCAACGCGGAACGCTCTCCCCGACCCGAATGACGCCCGTCGTGGGCCAGTTCGCTCGGGCCGAGCCGACGGCGGTCGCCTTCGCAGCGAAGATCCGGTTAGTCCGTCCTGCGCAGGGCGATCACATTGTCGGTCACCTCGGCCGTCTGGCCACCCGGGCCGGTGGCCGTCCGATCGCGGGTTTCGCAGCACAGCACATGCCAGGACGTGGAATCGAGGGCCAGACCGGCCAGGGTCTCGTCCGGGGTGGGAATCGTGGCCCCCTGGTTCCAGGACCACGGTGCTACCGAACCGTGGTCGACGATCAGCAGCATGCCACCGGGGTTCACCTGCTCGCCGAGATCACGCAGGATGCGGGCCCTGGGGAAGTCGAAGAGGCTGTGCAGGTAATGAGCGCTCACCAGGTCCCAGGTGCCCCGGGGTAGGGAATCCGCCAGATCATGCTGTTCGGTATGAATCCTGTCGCCCAGTCGCTGCTGGGTGGCGCGTTCGTTCACCCGTTGCAGGGCGGCATCGGCGATGTCGACCGCGGTGACCTGCCAGCCGCGTTGGGCGAGCCACAGGCTGTCGCCGCCCTGGCCGCAGCCCAGGTCGAGAGCGGCACCCGGCGGAAGGTCACCGACCGTTGCGGCAAGGATCGGGTTGACGCGTACCTCCCACTGGGCGGCGGCCACCTGCTGGTGCAGACTCTCCCAGAACTCGGCCGGTGTTGCCGCGTCCGGGCGCTCGATGTGCTTCATAGGGTCACGTCCTCACGATCGATCGGGCTCGACCGGCATGGTGCCCCTTGTTCTGCGGCGCTGGCGAGAAAACTTGCCGGATCGGCAACGACCTTCGGAGGGACAACGAGGGCTCGGGCGCGGGGGTGCCCGCTGAGATTGGGGTACGGCACCGTGACCGACTCGCCTCGCTGACACCCCGTCGCCGGATCGGAGCAGGTACCAGGCACCGGTTTGGACTATGGCGGGGCGGCGTGAGACGGAGCCGACAACGCCACACTCCCGCGCCCGGTCGGCGTACCGCATCACCCGACTGGTCCGCCGATCCGGTCGCCGGCTCACCTCGGGAACTTTCGCTTGTCGTCAGACGACTATGTCTGCGAATCACCCGGCCTCCTTTTCGAGGTAAGGGTGTCCGCCACCCACGGTCAGCGCAGATGCCACTCTGGAAGGGTCATTGATGCGTGTCGCTCGATATTCGGACGAAGGTTCCTCGTTGGTACGGCCCCGCCGGCCAGTCCGGGCGCTGGCCGCACTGGCGGTGCTGACAGTTCTGGTGGCAGGTTGCACGGCCAGCGGATCCGGGGACACCGATCGAACCGCCGCGACCGGCGGCACGCTACGCGTGGCGAACGCGAACGAGTACGGCGACCAGGACCCGCACGACTACAACGGGGACTGGTTCATCGCCCCGATGGTCTTCGAGACGCTGGTGAAGTACGGACAGGGCGGTCGCCTGGAACCGGGCCTGGCCACGTCGTGGCAGGTCGCGGCGGACGGGCTCACGATCGACTTCGAGCTGCGGACCGGTGTGAAGTTCCACGACGACACGCCGTTCGACGCACAGGCGGCGAAGTGGAACCTCGATCGCTGGGTGGGCAAGGAGTCCCACTCCTGGCTGGCCGCCTCGAAGATCATCAAGGCCGTGGAGGTGCCTGGGCCGATGAAGCTGCGGCTACGCCTCGAACGCGCCTACGACCCGCTGCTGCAGGAGCTGACCTTCACCCGGCCCCCCGGCTTCATGAGCCCCAAGGCCGTCGACGCTTCCGGGAAGTTCACCAAGGCCATCGGTACCGGGCCATGGCGGCTGGAACAGATCACGACGACGGCCGCGAGCCTGGTCCGCAACGACGGCTATTGGGGCGCCAAACCGAAGATCGACCGGGTTGAGTTCAGCGTCAGAAAGGACTCGCAGACCCGCGTCTCCGCGCTTCGCGCGGGCGAGGTGGACATGCTCGGCGGCAGTTACCTGGCACCGATCTCGCCTACCGAGGCGGCCACCCTCGGCAAGGACGAACGGGTCACGGTGCTGCACGGTGATCCGGACATCACCGTCATGCTCGGCTTCAACCTCAACGGCGTCGCGGGCGACAAGGCGATCCGCGAGGCGGTGCGGTACGCCCTGGACCGGGAGACCCTGACCAAGGTGCTCTACGCCGGGCAGGCCAAGGCCGCGACCACGCTGTTCGCGCCGGGAATCCCGGACGCGGGGGCGCCGCAGAGCCTGCCCTTCGATCCCGACCAGGCCCGCCGGATTCTCGATGCGGCCGGGTGGCGCCAGGACGGGAAGGGCCGGGTCAAGGATGGAAAGCAGCTGGTCCTGTCGCTGCGGATCCCGTCGACGGCCGCCGTCGGCTGGCAGGACTCGCGGCTCAGCGCTCAGGCCGTCGCCTCGGCGCTGGCCGAGGTCGGGATCACGGTGAACATCGTCGCGGTCGACGAGGCCACGTTCTACGACGACCTGCACGCCGGCAAGTACGACCTCGCCTTCATGGAAACCTACGGCGCCCCTTACGACCCGTCGGGGTTCGTGGTCGGCTTCCTGACCGGCGACCGTAAGGATCCCGGTCTGTGGAAGACCGACGAGGTCGAACGGCTCGTCAACGGCGCGTTGTACGCCCGGGACGCCGCCACCCGCGCCAAGAACTACCAGGAGGCCTGGGCCGTGCTGAACCGGGAGGCCGCCTTCGTGCCGATCGCGTACCGGCCACGGGTGTGGGCCGTCGGCCCGGTGGTCAAGGGCTTCCAGGTGCCGCACACGGAGTATGACTTCGACCTGTCCACGGTGACGCTGCAACGATGAACGGTCTGCTCGTGCGCTGGACCCGGTGGTCGGCCCGGCTGGCCGCCGAGTTGGCGCTGGTTCTCGGAATCACGTCGCTGCTGGCGTTCGGGCTCATCGCGCTGGCTCCCGGTGACGCCGCCACCCGGCTCGCGCAGCAGCGGGCCGGGCACCCCGGCGTCACCGAGGACCAGGTCGCCTCGGCCCGGCGCGAGCTGGGAATGGAGGGCAGCGTCCCCGAACGTTACGTCCGTTGGCTCGGCCACGCCGTGCAGGGTGATCTCGGGAAGTCCGCGCGCACCGGCCGGCCGGTGCTGACCGAGCTGGCGGAACGGGTCCCGGTCACGCTGTCGCTGGCCGGGCTGACGGCGGTTGTGGCGTTGCCGCTGGGCCTTCTGGTCGGTGCTCTGGCTGTCATGCTGCCGTGGCGTCCGGCTCGGCGCGGCCTGCGGCTGACGGGCCTGCTCGCCGTCTCGTTGCCCACCTTCTGGGTCAGCTACCTACTGGTCGTCGTACTCGCCGAGCAACTGGGTCTGCTGCCCACCTCCGCCGACGGCGGTCCCGCCGGATACGTGATGCCGGTGGTCGTCCTCGCCCTACCGGCTGTCGGCCTGCTCAGCCGTGTGGTCGCCGTGTCACTGCGCGAGGCACTCGCCCAACCGTATGTACGCGCCGCGCAGGCGCGCGGCGCGCCCACAGTGTCCATCGTCGTACGCGACGCGCTGCCCAACGTCGCCGGCGCCGTCCTCAACACGATCGGCCTGATCGTCGGCGGCATGCTCACCGGAGCCCTGGTGGTGGAGACCGTCTTCGCCCACAACGGTATCGGTGACTACTTCGTCCAGGCCGTGAACTTCCGCGACCTGATGGCGATCCAGGCGTGCGTGCTGTGCTTCGCGCTGGCCTTCACCGCGACCAACCGGCTGGCCGACCGGCTGCACGGCCGGATCGACCCGCGGGTGAGCGGCGGATGACGGCGTCGGGGGCGGGCCGCCGGCGTCGTACGGTGATCTGCGCACTGCCGTTGCTGGGTTTCGTCATGGCTGGGGCCTTGGCGCCGGTCATCGCTCCGTACGACCCGATCGCCAACGATCTGATGGCCAGCCTGGCGCGGCCGTCGGTGGAGCATCTGCTGGGCACCGACCAACTGGGCCGGGACCAGTTGTCCCGCCTGCTGTACGGTGCGCAGGCCTCGCTGATACTGGCCGCGGCGGTGCTCGCCGTGTCCGTCACTGTCGGGGTGGTGATCGGTGCCGCCGGCGGCTTCCTCGGCGGCTGGCCGGATCGCGTGGCGTTGTGGTTGATGGACGTGACGCTGACGCTGCCCTCGCTGATCGTCGCGCTGGCCATCCTGGGTGTGCGCGGTCACGGCAGCGCCAACCTCGTTCTGGCCCTGTCCCTGACCGGTTGGCCGCCATTCGCACGGTTGGCGCGCGGGCGGTTCGTCAGTCTCCGCCGCAGCGCCTACTTCGATGCGCTGCAGGTACTCGGCGCGTCCCGGTTCCGGATCCTCTTTCAGCACGCGTTGCCCGCCCTGGCAGCACCGGTGCTCGTCTACGCGAGCATCGAGATCGGTTTCATCGTGCTGTCGCTGGCGTTTCTCAGCTTTCTCGGTCTCGGCGTCCCGCCGCCCGAACCGGAGTGGGGGCAGATGCTCATCGACGCCCGCCCGTATCTGGATTCCGCCCTGTGGCTCGCGTTGCCACCCGGCCTGGCCATCGCCGCCGTCGTCCTCGCCAGCAATCTGCTGGCCGAGCAGTTCGCCACCGATGACCTGCCGCTGGTACGGCTCGGGTTGCCGCGGCGGCGCGCCCGGATGGACGGCTCAACCGCCGGCCCGTACCGGGTCGAGGAACTCGCGGTCGCCTTCGCCGGACGGAAGGTGGTGGACGGTATCGGCTACCGCGTGGCCCCTGGCAGGGCGTTGGCGATCGTCGGGGAGAGCGGAAGCGGCAAAACGCTGTCCACCCTCGCCCCGCTCGGGCTGGTCGATGCCACCGCGCGGGTCAGCGGTCGCGCGGTCCTGGGCCAGGTCGACCTGCTCGGCGGCGGACCGGCGATCCGGGAGGCGGTGCGGGGGCGTCGGGTCGGTGTGGTGTTGCAGGACGCGCGGGGTGCGCTCAACCCGGTTCGGACGGTGGGCGCGCTGCTCGACGACGCGGTGCGGCACGCTGGTGGCGTCCCGCGCGGCCTAGAGCGCGCCCGATCGCTTGAGCTGTTGAAGATGGCCGGTCTCCCGGAACCGGAGTCGCAGGTCTACGCGTACCCGCACTCGCTGTCCGGCGGCATGTGCCAGCGGGTGATGATCGCCCTGGCCCTGGCCGGAGAGCCGGAGATCCTGATCGCCGACGAACCGACCTCGGCGTTGGACGTCACCACCCAGGCCCAGATCCATGCTCTGCTGGCGGAACTGCGCGAATCCGCCGGGATGGGGTTGATCCTCATCAGCCACGACATCGCGGCGGCCGCCCGGATCGCCGACGACATCGCGGTCTGCTACGCCGGCCGCATCGTCGAGATCGGGCCGGCAGCCGACGTCGTGAGCCGACCCGACCATCCGTACACGCGCGGTCTGCTCGACGCGGTGCCGTCACCTATGGCGGTGCCCGGAACCCGGTTCCGGACCCTTCCACCCGCGGAGCCGGCCCGGCGCAAGGTGGGTGCCTGCGCGTTCGCACCGCGCTGCGCACGTGCCGCGAAGCGATGTCACGTCGAGGAACCGCCGCTGGAACCGGTGGCGCCAGGGCACTCCTCTGCCTGCTGGGTGCGTCCGACGGTGGCGCGGCCGATCGGGGACGACGGTGCTTGAGCTGGCCGCAGTGCGAGTGGCGTTCCCGATCGCCGGCAGGCTCGTACCGGTGGTCCGGGACGTCGACCTGAGTGTCCGCCCCGGCGAGCTGCTGGCGCTCGTGGGTGAGTCCGGTTGCGGCAAGTCGACAATCGCCCGGACCGTGGTGCGGCTCGAACGCCCTATCGCCGGCACGGTGTCTCTGGACGGCGCGGATGTCCACGCGCTGCGTGGTGACGCCCTGCGGGCGTACCGGCGGGCGGTACAGATGGTCTTTCAAGATCCGTTCCAGTCGCTGAGTCCACGGCAGACGGTCGCCCGTGCGCTCGCCGAACCGCTGCACATACACCGCATCGGCTCTCGGGCGGCACGCCGCCGGCGGGTGGCGGAACTGCTCGACCTGGTCGAGCTCGACCCGGGCCTCGCCGGGCGGCGGCCGCGTGAGCTCAGTGGTGGGCAGCGCCAACGCGTCGCGATCGCGCGCGCTCTCGCGGTGCGGCCCCGGCTGCTGATCTGCGACGAACCGGTCACGGCCCTCGACGCGCCCGTGCAGGCCACCGTCCTCAACCTGATCCGGGACCTGGTGGACAGGCTCGGGCTCGGCTGCCTGTTCATCGCGCATGATCTCGCCGTGGTGCGCCAACTCGCCGACCGGGTGGCCGTCATGTACCGGGGCCGAATCGTCGAGAGCGCACCCACGCTGCGCCTGATGGATGCCGCCCGGCACCCGTACACGCAGGCGTTGCTTGCGGCCGTCCCACGCCTCGACGCGGACCCTGCGCCGGCCCCTGCGCTGCGTGGAGAGATGCCCGGCCCGCTCGCCAGCATCGACGGGTGCGCCTTCAACCCGCGTTGCCGGCAGGCGTTCGACCGGTGCGAAGCCGAACGCCCACCACTGATCGTCGGGCCCCGTCCCGACGAGTCCGTCGCCTGTCACCGACAGAATCAGGAGCAAGCATGATCGACCAGACGATCGCGCAGGCCTCGTTCGCCGACCTGCTGCGCCGTTGGGATGTCCAGCAGGACATCTACATCGAGCAACGCGAGCGGGTGTTCACCGTGATGTTCGACGTCCTGGAGCAGCTCTGCCCGCGGCCCGGCCTCACGGTGCTCGATCTCGCCTGCGGTCCCGGCGCCATCAGCGAACGCTTTCTCCGCCGCTTTCCCGAGGGCCGCGCGGTGGCGCTCGACACCGATCCGGTGCTGCTCGCCATCGGCGAGGGCGCGCTCGGCGACCAGGGCGGGCGGCTGCGTTGGGTCCGGGCGGACCTCCGTGATCCGTCGTGGTCGGAGCGGCTCGGCCCTGAATCCGGTGAGGGCTCGTTCGATGCTGTCCTGTCCAGCACGGCGCTGCACTGGCTCACGCCGCCCGCGCTGACGGCGGTGTACCGTACCGCGGCCGGGTTGCTCCGCCCGGGTGGCGTCCTGGTCAACGCCGACTACCTACCACTACCCGCGGGCAGCCGCCTCCGGGCCGCCTGCGAGGCCATCGACCGGGGACGCCAGCAGCATGCGATAGACGCCGGCGCCGAGCCGTGGGAGGACTGGTGGGCGGCCGTCGAAGCGCACCCGGCGCTGGCCGACGCCGTCGCCGAGCGGCAGACGCTGTGGCCAGAAGGGGCCCGTGACTGGACGGGTGCCACGCTCGACTATCACCAGGCCGCCCTCGTGGAGGCCGGGCTGACCGAGGTCGGCGTGGTCTGGCAGGATCTCGAAGAGCGGGTCCTGGTCGCGATCCGCTGAGCAACGGATCTCAGCTGTACGCCGTGGTCGGTGGCACGTTGCCGGTGAGCAGGTGCACGCCGAGTTCCCGGGCCTTGTAAACGACTGGATCGTGGACGGTGAGCGTCCGGGCGTCACGCCAGAAGCGGTCCAGTCCGGACGAGCGTGTAGTAGCGCGGGCCCCGGTGAGTTCGAAGATCCGGCTCGTTGCCTCCATCGCGAGGCGGGTGGCTACGACCTTCGCGGCCGAGACCGTCAGCGCGGTCCGGCCACGTTCGGCCGGGGTCAGGTCCGGGCCCCGCCGGTCGGCCTCGGCGAGGGCGCGGGTCGCGTCGTCGGCCAGCAATCGCGCCGCCTGGAGGCTCGCGGCGAGTTCGCCGTATCCGGCGAGTACGTGCGGGTCGTCGACGGCCCTGGCCAGCCCGCTGGCTGGCCAGGGCCGGGACTGCTCCCGCGTGTAGCGGGCAGCCTCGTCCAGCGCTCCCTCGGTGATGCCGACGAGTACCTGGGTGAGCACTGTTTGGAAGGCGAGGGAGACGAGCGACAGTTGCTGCCATCTGGGGCTCGTCTCGTCCTCCCCCGGCGGAAAGGTGCCCAGCACGTCGGCGGAGCCGGCCGTGACATCCCGCAGGACGATGCTGCCGCTGGCCGTCAAGCGCTGGCCCAGGTTGTCCCAGTCCGGCGGATGCGAGAGCCCGTCCGCGTCACCGGGTACGACCACCACGATGCGGGACTCCTGGTCGTCGCGAATCGCGCCGACCAGGATCCGGTCGGCGACCGCACATCCGGTGGCGAACGCACCCCGGCCGGAGACCGTGAACGTGTCTCCGGTCGTGGTCGCCACGATGGTGTCGCGCGGGTTGCTGACGGACGCCACGAAGAGCCCTTCGGCTCTGACATCTTGTCGCAGTCGGCGGGCCAGGTCGGCGTTGTCGTACAGGCGGGCTCGCCAGAGGTGTGTGTAGTGGTAGCCGAGGAGGTGTCCGATCGAGGCGTCGGACGCCGCGATGATGCGGGTGACGAGGTGCGTCGTCTCGAGGTCGTCGGGATCGGCCGCGAGCAGACCGCTGCCGCGTAGCAGCTGGATCTCGGCCCGCGGCGGTCGGTTGGCGCGCTCGCGCGCGACCACGTCCTCGCGCAGGCGCCCCGCGACGGCGCGGGCCGCGGCGACTGCATCGGCCGGGGTCATCGGGGACCCACCGGTGCGGTCGCGGGGTGCCGGAGCCTTCGGTACACCAGTACGACCAGGATCGGCAGCAGCACACACTGGGCGGCCACGGCCAGCCATAGCCCGGGCAGGTGTCCGGCGGTCTCGAACGCCTGGTAGACGACGCCGCCGACGACACCGCTGAGAAGCGCGCCGACACCTTCGGCGAGCCGCTGGTGCCCGAAGACCACCGCCGCCGAGCGGGGGGTGACGGCGAGCGCCTCGAGGACGTTCTTGAGGAAGAGTATCGAGTTGCCCACGCCGAGGGCGACGATGCCGACGGCGATCGTGAGTTCGTGCCCGCCGGCGAACGCGGTCATACCGATGGCCAGGCCACCGAACCCGATCGTCATCGCCTGGGTGTACCGCATCTGTTCGACCCGCCCGGCCAAGAGTGGTTGCAGCACGACCAGCAGCAGCGAATAGCCCATCATGGCTGATCCGTAGAACACCGTGGGCACCCTTCCTTCCGCAAAGGACGCGAGATATTGGTAGAAGTACAGGTGGAGGTAGATGGTCAGGGCAGTCACCGTGAACGGCAGGACCGCCAGTCCGCTCAGGGCACGGTGCAGCGGCTCGACGGCCCGGGCATGGCCACGGCAGTCTGGCGGCAGGAACGCGTGTCCGATCGTCAGTGCGGCATGCAGGGTGGCCGCGGCGGCGAACATCGCCCCCGGGGCGTTGATGAACAGCGCACCTGCCACCGGCCCGAGGGCGATCCCGGCGTTGCCGGTGGCGTAGCTCGCCGACACCAGCCGCGGCTGCTCGTCCGGGCCCGCGCCGTGCACCGTGTAGGCGCGGACCGCGGGCGAGTACAGCGCGGTGGCCGCCGACCGGATCATCAGCGCCAGGACCGTCACCGGCGGCCATACCTCGCCAGCGAGCAGTCCCAGCGAACCGAGCGTCTGCAGCGCCATCGCCAGCAGCAGCGAACGCCGCAGGCCGAGGTGCTCCGCCAGCACCGCGCCCGGCGCTCCGCCGGCGAACTGCACGAATGCCGTCAGCCCCAGGACGACGCCGACCTGATCCATGCTGAGGCCCATCCGATGCCGCAGCAGGATCGCCAGGTACGGGTAGACGGAGAAGCCGATCAGGTTGACGAGCAGCCCGCTGCCGAGCAGGGCGATCCGCACCCCGGTAAACGAGCCGAGTGCGGCGGGTCTCACCCGCTTCCCTTGCTGCCCCGGATGATCAGACGGGTCGCGTTGGCGTCGTAGGGGCCGCCGTCCAGATTGCCGAAGCACTCGATCTTCCCGAATCCTGCCTCCGCGAACATGGCGCGCAGTTCGGCGGCGCTGTAGACGTAGCAGGTGAGGGAGGTGTGCGCGGCGGTGTCGCCCCGCACCAGCGTCCAGTCGGTTCGGTAGCGGGTCCAGTCGTCCAGAATCGTGTCGCGCATGACCACCATGCCGCCGGGTACGTCGACGATCTTCGGTGGTCCGACCCACGACGCGTATGTCTCCTTGCTCAGCAGATCGACGAGCAGCTGGCCGCCGGGAGCGAGGGACCGGTGGGCGTTGTGCAGCACCCGCATGTTGTCCTCGTGATCGTCGAAGTAGCCGAAGGAGGTGTACATGTTCACCACGACGTCGTACGCCTCCGGCACCCCGTACTCGCGAACGTCCGCTCGCACGAAGGACGCCGTCGCGCCGGCGTCGGCGCACGCGGCCGCCGCGCGTTCGAGCAACTCGGGGTGCAGGTCCACGCCGGTCACCTGGTAGCCACGGCGAGCCAGCGGTGCGGTGAAGAACCCCGTGCCGCAGCACTGGTCGAGCACGCGGCTTGCGGGAGCGAACGCGAGCAGGGGTGAGGTGGCGACCGCATCGGCGGCGGCCCGCGCACGCTCGGGTGTGAAGAGCACCTCCGAGAAGCCGGACCACAGGTTCATGTCCTCGTACCAGTTCACCGTCAACTCCGTTCCGGGTTGGTGATGGGCGCCACCCCGAGTCCGGGTCCGTCGCCCAGGACGATCCACCCGCCCTCGAGTCCGAGCCCGCGGAAGGGCTGATCGCGGAGGTAGAGGTGGCCGTCGAGGTCGATGTGGTCGGCCAGCGGGGCGAGCAGCGCGGCCTGGCTGATGGCGAGTTCTGACTCGCACATGCAGCTGAGCAGCACCGTGAGCCCGGCTTGCCGGGCGGCTGTCATGACCCGTCGTGCGGCGCGGACGCCGCCCGCCTTGCACAGCTTGACGACGATGCCGTCGGAGTGTTCCAGGGCGGCGTGGACGCTGGCCACGTCGGTGCATCCTTCGTCCAGGACGATCGGGAGCCGGTCGGGAAGCTCCCTGTAGCGGACGTAGTCATCGATGCGGCTACGTGGGAAGGGCTGCTCGACGAGGTGGACGCCGAGCGCGCGCAGACGTGGCGTGAGTGCGCGCGCAGTGCTGAGGTCCCACGCCTCATTCGCGTCGATCCGGATCGGCAGCGGTGTCACCTGCCGGATGGCGTCGAGGACATCGATGTCGTCGGGGCCACCGACTTTCACCTTGAACGCACCCACCTGCGGTGCGTTGCGGACCGCAGTAGCGGCTTCGGCCGGACTCGCGATCCCGATCGTGTACACCGTCGGCCCGATCCGGCGGGGCGCGGCGAGGATCTGCCAGGTCGGTCGTCGGCCGACCTTGCCGATCCAGTCGTGCAGCGCGCCGTCCAAGGCCATCCGGGCGCCTGCCGGCGCGTCCCAGGCGTCGACACGGTCGAGCGCCGCTTCCGGGTCGGTCAGGTCGGGACCGAGCAGGGCAGGGCCGTCGGCCTCGATGGCCCGTGCGACATCGTCCGCGGTGACCCCGTCGTACTCGATCGGCGTGCCCTCACCGTAGGCAACGATGCCGGCATGGGTGACGGTGACCATGCAGGTGTCCACGGCGTCGATCTCGCCGCGGGAGCTTCGCACGGTCTCGGTCAGCCGCAGCGAAACACGCTCGACGGACAGGCTCAGCATGACATGCCTCTCTCCGATCGTCGGACGCGCCGGAACCGATCGGGCACCGGCAACGACATATACAAGGAAGTAAATCTGACCGGTGGTGGAGGGAACGGCAATGGAGTGGTTCGAGGACGAGTCGATGTGGACCGATTTCTCGGCGGTGTTCTTCTCGCCCGAACGTGCCGCGCAGGCCGAGACGACAGTCGCCTCGTCGCCGCTGCTGCGACTGTCGCCCGGCACCAGGGTGCTCGACCTGGGATGCGGGCCGGGCACGTACACGATCCCGCTGGCCCGCCGCGGCGCCCAGGTGACCGGGGTGGACCTGAGCGCAGCGCTGCTCGATCGGGCCGCGACGGCGGCGGCCGAGGCCGGGGTCGACGTGCGGCTGCTGCGGGCGGACATGCGCCAGTTCGTCGAGGCCGGCCAGTTCGACCTGATGATCAGCATGTACACGTCGTTCGGCCTGTTCGACGACCACGACGAGAACGTGCAGGTGCTGCGCAACGCGCTCACCAGCCTCGCACCCGGCGGCCGGCTCCTCATCGACCTGTACGGCAAGGAGATCGCGGCCCGAGACGGGGCCGCGCCGATCATCTCCGACATCGATGGAGGCACGCTGATCGTACGCGGAACCGTCCTGGATGACTGGACCCGCTTCCGGGACGACTTCTACCTCGTCCGCGGCGGCCTGGCCCGGCAGGCTTCCATCACGCATCACCTCTACAGCGCCGCCGAGCTCAAGCGGATGCTCGCCACAGCGGGCTTCACCGGCGTCGAGTGTTTCGGCGGATTCGATGCCGAGCCCTTCGACAACCACGCCCGGCGGCTCATCGTGCGCGGCACCCGGCCCTAGCACGCGGGGCGGGTCTCGACACGCACGGCACCCGCCGCGGCCACGGCGCGGTGCGTGGCGATCTCCGCGGTCGGCCCCTCGGCCAACAGGATCCCCACGTAGCCACGCCCGTCGTTGAGGTGCTCGATGGAGGCACCGACCGCCCTGGTCGGGTACCACTCGGGTCGACCGGGATAGCGGGCGATGTCGTCGAGGCCGTGCACGGCAACGAGGTCTCCGGGTCTGTCCGGATACGCCAGTACGAACGCCACAGCCGGTCCACCGCCCATCGGCATGTCGAGCAGCCGCGGGCGGCGGCCGAGCGCGAGGTCGACCAGTCCCCCGTAGACATTCACATCCAGGGCCCGGCACATCGACTCGCCCACGAGCGCACCGCCGATCCGCGGATTCACCTCGATCAGACGCGGCCCGTCGACGGTCATGGCCAGCTCGACATGGGCGAACCGATCGGTGTAGCCGAGGACCGCCAACACGTCACCGAGCCAATCCTCGATCGCCCGGAACTCATCGGGCGGCAACGCCACCGGAAACGCGGTCACGTCCTCCCGGAACCAGGGCTGCGGCGACATAAGTCGGCTCGACATCCCCAGCATGCGCGTGCGACCGGCCCAGGTCACAGTCTCGGCACTGTAGACCGGGCCGGCGAGGAACGGCTCCGCGAACAACCGCCCGAACAGCGTCGCGCCCGCGGCCTGCCGGTGCAGGCGGGCGAGGTCCTCGGCGTCACGGACGAGCCACACGTTCCGGCTGCTGGTGCCGGCGGTGTCCTTGACAACGGCCGGCAGGCCGACGGCTGCCGCCAGGTCGTCGAGCGACAGCGAGGCCACGTCGTCCACGGCGAACGCCGGGAACGGGCTCAGCCTACTGCCGTGGAGCAGGTCCCGGACGCGTGACTTGTCGCGCGCCAGCCGGATGACCGCCGGGTCGACACCCGGCAGACCGAGCTCGACGGCGAGCTCGGCACCGGTCACGCCCCACGTGTCGGTAGAGCTGATCAGACCCCGGAGGTCCTCGATCGCGCGCAGCGCCTGGGAGACCGCCCCACGATCGTTCGTGTCCACGGCAACGACCTCGATCGTCTCGGGCGGCAGCTTCGCGAGTTCATGCAGGTACAGCTCCTCGACACCGGTCAGCAGCACGATCCGCTCGCCGGCAGCGCGGGCAGCACGTGCGAGGTGGGCAAGCCCGAAGGAGAGCATCTCGAGGCAGGCAATCGTCACGGTGTATATGTCGTCCCCTCGGCCCGAAGAGTTCCCAACCCATCACATCGATCGTCGTGGAACTAATGCGGCCGCCGGCGCGACTTACCATCCGACGCGGACATGCGTCGACTTCAATGCGTTTGAAGTGTCTCCGCCGCCCACCGGCTTCAACCCCAGGGACGACCGCCGATGTCACTGCCGAACCCGCCCGACGTGCCAACGACCGTGCACAGCCACATCACCGACGCGATCCGGGCTCCCAGCCTGATCAGACTGTCGGACAACGTCGTGCTGCTGCGGTTCGAGACCTTGAAGATCTACGCCGCGCTCGGCGCCGTCCGGGCCCTGCTCGCCGACGGCACGATACGGCCCGGCGACACCCTCGTCGACAGCTCGAGCGGCATCTACGCACTGGCACTGGCGATGGTCTGCCACCGCTACGACCTACGGTGCCACATCATCGCCTCCACCACGGTCACACCTGCCATCCGGGCCCAGCTGGAGATCCTCGGTGCCACCGTCGACCAGATGCCGGCCGAGCACGATCTGCGACTCGACCAGAACCGGCGAGTCGAGCGGGTACGCCAGCTGCTGCGCGCCAATCCCGGCATGCACTGGATGCGCCAGTACCACGATCCGGTCCACTATCTTGGCTACGCCGAACTCGCCGACCTTGTGCGCGCCGCGCTGCCGGACACGCGTCTTGCCGTGGTCTCCAGCGTCGGCACCGGCGCGTCCAGTGGGGGGTTAATCCAGCCGCTGCGAGTACACGACCCGGCAACCCCGCTCGTCGGCATCCAACCGTTCGGCAGCGTGAGCTTCGGCGGCGAACGGTTCCAGGACCCCGAAGCCATCATCGCCGGCATCGGCAGCGCCATCCCGTTCGACAACGTCCGGCACGACCTCTATGACCAGATTCACTGGCTGACATTCCGATACGCCATGGCCGGCGCGATCGGCCTGATGCGCGACCATGCGGTCTTCGCAGGCCTGTCCACCGGCGCCGCCTACCTCGCGGCGGCCTGGACGGCACGTCGGGACCCCGGCCGCACCCACCTCGTCGTGGGGGCGGACACCGGGCATCGCTATGTCGAACGGGTCTTCGCCCGTTACCCCGATGCCCTGGACCCCGACACGCTCAAACCCATGGAGATCGATTCGCTCGACGGACTCGCGCCGCCCTGGTCGGTGATGCACTGGAGGCGCCAGCCGAGAGCTCAGCATTCCTGAACCGCATGGGTTTCTGCGCCGTCCCACCCCCGAACCGGCAGGTGTGTCGTGAGCCCCGCAGACGCAATCGTCACCGCCCACTCCGTCGCCGAACGGCTCCGCACCGACGTCGTCGCGCGGGAACACGCCAACCGGCCCCAGGCGCCGAGATCGCGCTGCTGCGCGCCAGCGGGCTGCTCGCCCTCGACCCCGACGACCACCCCACCTCCCACTCCGTCACCCGGATCGTGGCAGCCGCCGACGCGTCGATCGGTCACCTCCTCGGCTACCACTTACCTGTGCCTGTGGCGGGCCGCGCTCTACGACAACGCCGCGCTGGCGGTCTCGCTCCGCCGCGACGCCGCCACCGGCCGGGTGCTCGTCGCCGCCGTCAGCAACCCCCGCGACACCATCACGGCCACCGGCCGCGGCGACACGCTCTCCGTGTCCGGCCACGGCGTGTTCGCCACCGGCTGCGCCGTCGCGGACCGCCTCCTCGTCAGCGCCACCCGCGCCGACCGCACGGCACACCTGGTCGTCGTCACGAACCCGGCAGGTGGCGGGGTCTCGCACCCCGCAGACTGGGACAACCTGGGCCAGCGCCGGACGGCGAGCGGGAGCATAGCCTTCCACGACGTCCGGGTCGGCCGGGACGACATACTGGGCACGTTCCCGTCCGATGAAGCCGGGCCCGACCCCCGCCAGCTACGCCTGTCGCTGGTGTCGCTGGCCTTCCAGGCGGTTCTCACGCAGGTGCTGGTCGGCATCGCCGACGGCGCGATCAACGAGGCCGCCGGGTACACCCGCGAACGGTCACGCCCCTGGCCCACCAGCGGGCTCGACCAGGCCGTCGACGACCCGTACGTCCTCGTCGGCTACGGGGACCTGGCCGCAACACTGCACGCGGCCCGTCTCCTGGCCGATCAGGCGACCCACGCGCTCACCGAGGCCGACGCCCGTGGCCCGGCCCTCACCCCGACCGAACGCGGCCGGGCGGCGATGCCGGCCCAGCGGGTCCATCCGGGGTACGACTGGTTCCTGGTACTCGATGGCAGGGTGCTGCTGTGGCTCGGTGAGCGGCAGATCGAGGTCGAGAAGGGCGAGGCAGCCGAGTTCTCGACGATGACACCACACTCGATGACAGCCCTCGACGAACCCGCCGAGCTGATCATGATCTTCGACCGCGAGGGGCAACGCGCGCATCTGCACCAGTGAGCGTGGACCGGACAACCTGCCGTCTCCTCACCTCCCGGGTCAGGCGTTGAGCACGTTCCACCTCGGTACGCCAACCGTGGCCGTGACGGGCAGGGGCTTCCCCGGCGCACAGTGCCCGACTCGGGCGAGGTCGAGCCACCCGGCCTCGCGGCCGGCAACTCCCGATCGACGCAAGCGCCAAGAGCTGCCCTACGAATCGCGGGCAGGTGGCTGGTCAGGGTTCCGGCGTACGCGGCCAGCAGATCCGTCGCCCGCTCGACGTGTTCCCGCAGCGCCTGTTCGCGCCGGATACGGCAGCGGCATCCGCCGGTTCGGCGAGCCGTGCGGCGACGAGCGCATCGTCGAGGGCCCCAGCCGTCGTTCGGATGGTGTCGACAGCCAGCGGCGGTGATCGCCGCCGCGAGCGCGTCTGCGTGCGGCTGACGGCCGCCACACCAGGCAGCCGCCTGCTCGCGCGCTAGCCGAGCGGTGTCCTTGCCTGGCGGGTCACGTCACGCGGACACGGCTCGTGCGGTTGGATCTGGTGGATCGCCCTAGTCCCGGGAGTGCAGTCGTGAGTCCGTTTGATCAGCTTGCTGGCCTTGACCTGCCGACCCTTCAGGTGTTGGAGGCAGCGCTGGCGCTGGGTGGCCTGGTCACCGAGGCGGAGGTGTCAGCGTTGGTCGGCTCCGACGCGACGCCCTACCTGCAGCGCGCCGCAGGTGCAGGGCTCGTCACGCGGCGGCGGGGCCGGCTCACGGTGAACGGCGTCGTGCGGGAGGTCTTCTCCCGGCCACTGGGTGTCGGCCCGGCCGCTGGTCAGCTCGCCGCCGCATTGAGCGTCGATGACCTGAAGGTGGTGGCACGCAACCTGGGGCTGCCCACCAAGGGCCGTAAGGCGGGCCTGCTGGCGGCGGTGGAAGAGTTCTTCCTCGACATGGACAACGTGCACGCTCTGGTCAAGCGGATGCCGGCCACGACGCGGGCGGCGGTGGAGGAGGCTGACCGCGACGGTGGACAGGTCCGTCGCTACGGCGCTAGCGGTATCGCACACCGGATTCGGTTCACGGACCGCTACCGGCGGGTGCATCCGCTGGACTGGGCCGAGGAGCACGGGCTGGTCTACCGCGTGACCTGGGAGGACTATCAGCTGGCGGGTCAGGTCGCACTCGCCGTGCGAGAAGCCGGCTACCGGGCCCCGTTCCAGCCACAGGAGCCGCCGGTCGTCTGGCACACGCCGGAACCTGCGTCAGTGCGCCGCGACGCACAGGCCCAGGGCATCGCCGTGGTCGGCCTGTTGTCGGCGCTGTTGGACGGGGCCGGACGTGAGCCCCTCGCCACGGTCAAGGCTGGCGGCGTGGGCGTACGCGAGTTGGCCCGGACGGCGAAGACGCTGGGCGTGACGGTTCCCGTCGTCCGGCTGCTCCTGGCGGTGGCCCACGAGGCCAGGCTGGCCGACCTCGATGAACGTGTGGTCCCGACGGCCGCGTACGACCGCTGGCTCAGGCTCGGCCTGGATCAACGACTCGCGGTGATGCTGCAGGCGTGGCGCGACCTGGACTATCTGCCGTCGGCACAGACCGGGCCGTGGGTTACGGAGCACCACCAGAGCTGGTCGACCCACGCCCGGATGGCAGTGCTGCGGGCGTGGGGCGACCGGGCGACGGCGGACTTCGAGCACGCGACGCAGTGGATATGGTGGTGGCAGCCGCTGGCCTTCGGCGGCACCACGACCGTGCGTGGCCTGCTGGACGAGGCCGCGACGTTGGGGGTTCTCGGCGCGGGGGCCGTGAGCCCGGCCGGGCAGGCGCTGCTGGCCGGCACGGACATCGCCAAGGCGGTCGGCGACCTGGGTGAGATCGCCCGGACGGCCCGGCTGCAGGCGGACCTGACCGCGGTCGTGGCGGGAACACCGAGCCCGGATGTGGCTGAACTCCTCGGTGCGACCGCCGCCGTCGAGTCCCGGGGCACCGCTACGACCTGGCGCTTCAGCCCGGCGACGGTACGCGGCGCGTACGACGCGGGCTGGACCGAACAGCGTCTGCTCAGGGCCCTGAGGAAGATCGCCAACGGCGGGCTGCCACAACCACTGGTCTACCTGCTCGCCGACGTCGCCCGCCGGCACGGGTCGGTACGGGTCACGCCCGTGGCCAGCACGCTGGTCAGCGACGACACCGCGCTACTGGCCCAGATCTGCGCCGACAAGAGGCTGAACAAGCTCAGCCTGCGTCTACTCGCCCCGACCGTGCTCGCCAGCCGAGCCACCACGGCCGACACGATGGCCGCCCTACGCAAGGCCGGCTACGCGCCCCGACAGCAGGACGCCGACGGCCACAACGTCATCGAGAAGACCCGCCGCCATCGCGCCTGACGGGCTGGAGAGCACCGGGCCTCGACCGTCACAGCTTATTGAGGGATCAACTCGTTGAGTCGACCCTGGCCGCGCAGGTGCGACCGCGCCCGCACCGTCCGCGCATCGAACGGCGCACCGCCCTGGTCCCGCGCCCGGGTCTGGTACCCGAACATCGACTCGGCAACCTCGTCGAACGACTCCCCGGCGTAGATGTTGACCTGCGGAACCACGTACCGTCCGCCGACGGTCAGCGGGACGTCGATGAACTCGGTCGCGCCGCCGCGCGCATCGGTGACGTCGCCGGAGTGCACCACGCCGTCGTGCCGGTAGTTCGTCCAGGACACCTGACCGGAACTGTGGAAGTCCTCGTCGAGCAGCAGCAGCGGCAGGTCGTAGTCGGTGCGGCGGCTGGTCTGACGCCAGTAGGTGAAGAAGCGCAGCACCGCACCATGTCGCCCTTGACCCGGCTGGTCAGGGCCGGAATCGGTAGCCCATGCCCGGTTCGGTGATGAGATGCCGGGGACGGGCGGGGTCGTCTTCGAGCTTGCGCCGCAGCTGCGCCATGTACTGCCGCAGATAGTTGGTCTCGTGCTGGTACTCCGGGCCCCAGACGTCGTGCAGCAGCTGGCGCTGGCTGATCAGCTTGCCGGGGTGGCGCAGCAGCTTGTCGAGCATGGCCCACTGGATGCGGGTGAGCCGCACCTCGGCGCCGTCGTCGCGGGTGACGGTCCGGTCGACCAGGTTGACGGTGTGCCGACCCACCCGGGGAGCAGCCGTCGCCGAGGGCGAGGCGGCATCGGCCGGTGTCGCCGCGAGGCGGCGGGTGACCGCGCGGATCCGGGCCAGGAGTTCGTCCACGCCGAAGGGCTTGGTGACGTAGTCGTCGGCTCCGGCGTCGAGGGCGGCGACCTTGTCCGCGCTGCCGGCCCGGCCGGAGAGCACGATGATCGGCATGGTGGTCCATCCACGCAGCCCGCGGATGACGTCGACACCGTCGATGTCGGGTAGACCCAGATCAAGCACTACCAGGTCCGGCTGATGGCTGACAGCAGCCCTGAGAGCCGCCGTACCGGTCTCGGCGGTCTCGATGTCGTAGCCGCGGGCGCGCAGGTTGATCCGCAGGGCGCGCAGGATCTGCGGCTCGTCATCGACGACGAGGATGCGGGTCATTCCTGCGGCCCTTCAATGCTGGTCGGCGCGGCGGCGGGCAGCCGCAGCACCATGGTCAGCCCGCCGCCGGGGGTGGTCTCGGGGGTGATGCTGCCGCCCATCGCCTCGGCCAGCCCCCGGGACAGGGCGAGGCCGAGGCCGACGCCGGTGGTGTTGTCGCGGTCGCCGAGGCGTTGGAACGGTAGGAACACGTGCTCCCACTGGTCCTCGGGGATGCCGGGGCCGGTGTCGATGACCCGCAGCTCCACCTGCCCGGCGTGGGCGCTGGCGGTGAGCGTGGGCGGATGTCCGGCCGGGCTGTGCCGCAGCGCGTTGGCGACGATGTTGACCAGCACCCGTTCCAGTAGCCCCGGGTCGGCCAGTGCGGCCGGCAGGTCGGCCGGGATGTCGGTCGTCACGTCGGCCGCCGCCGGGCCGAGTTCGTCCAGCGCCCGTGGGACCGCATCCTCCAGCCCTATCCCGGTGGCGCTGACGCCCAGTACGCCGGCCTGGAGGCGGCTCATGTCGAGCAGGTTCTCCACGAGCCGGCCGAGCCGGTCCAGCGACTCGTCGGCGGTGGCGAGCAACTCGTCTCGGTCCTCGGCGTCGAACTCGACGTCGGGGCTGCGCAGGCTGCTCACCGCGGCCTTCGCCGATGCCAACGGGGTGCGCAGGTCGTGGCTGACCGCGGCGAGCAGCGCGGTCCGCATGCGGTCGGCCTCGGCCAGTGGACGGGCGGTGGCTGCTTCCTCGGCGAGCCGTTCCTGACGCAGCGCGACGGCGGCCTGCGCGGCGAATGCCTCGACGACCCGGCGGTCGGCGGCCTCCAACCGGCGGCCGGACAGCACGACGGTGAGCTGGTCGTCGACCGGTACCGCCGTCTCCCCCGCGCCGGGGCTGCTGGCCGGGGCCTGACCGACACTGGCCACGATCCGCCAGGCGCCTGCCTCGCGGGCCCGACCGGGCCGTCCCTCGGCCTCGGCGGTCAGTTCCAGGACGCTGACCGCGCGCAGCGCGAAGGTCTCCCGGAGCCGGTCCAGCAGGGCGGGAAGCGGTCGTTGCCCGCGCAGCACCCCGCCGGCCACGGTGGCGAGGGTCTGGGCGTCGGCGGAGGCTCGCGCGGCCTCCCGGGTCCGGCGGGCCGCCACGTCGACCACCCAGCTCACCGCGAGGGCGACGCCGACGAAGATGCCGAGCGCGAGGAGATTGTCCGCCTGGGCGATGGTCAGGGTGTAGTAGGGCGGGGTGAAGAACCAGTTCAGCAGCAGGGAGCCGACGAGCGCGGCGACGAGCGCCGGCCACAGCCCGCCGACCAGCGCGACCCCGACGACCCCGGCGAGGAAGAGCAGGATGTCGTTGGTCAGGGTGAGGTCCGGCAGTACCCACAGCAGCAGGGTGAGCAGCGGCATGCCCAACCCGGCCAGCGCGAAGCCGAGCAGCCGGCGCCGACGCGAGAGCGCCGCCGGGACGCCGGTCGTCCGCCGGCCCCGACCCGCCTGCGGGTGGGTGACCAGGTGCACGTCGATGGCGCCGGACAGGGCGGTGGTGGTGACCCCGACTCCCCGGGAGAGCATCTGGGCCAGTCGGCCCCGGCGGCTGGCGCCGAGGACGAGTTGGGTGGCGTTGACCCCTTGGGCGAAGTCCAGCAACGCGTGCGGGACGTCGGTGCCGAGGACCTGGTGGTAGGTGCCGCCGAGGCTCTCCACCAGGACGCGCTGTCGGGCGAGTTGGGCCGGGTCCGCCCCGGCGAGCCCGTCGCTGCGGGCGACGTGCACGGCGAGCAGGTCGGCGCCCTTGCTGCGGGCGGCGATCCGGGCGGCCCGCCGGACCAGCGTCTCTCCTTCGGGGCCCCCGGTGAGCGCGACGACCACCCGTTCCCGGGCCTCCCAGGTGTCGGAGATACCCTGCTGGGCCCGGTAGGCGTCGAGCTGGTCGTCGACCTTGTCGGCCAGCCACAGCAGGGCCAGCTCGCGCAGCGCGGTGAGGTTGCCGACCCGGAAGTAGTTGCCCAGCGCGGCGTCGATCTTGTCGGGGCGGTAGATGTTGCCGTGCGCCATCCGCCGGCGCAGTGCCTCCGGGGTCATGTCGACCAGCTCGACCTGGCCGGCCACGCGGACCACCTGGTCCGGCACGGTCTCGCGCTGGGTGGTGCCGGTGATCTGCGCGACGACGTCGTTGATCGACTCCAGGTGCTGGACGTTGACCGTGGTCAGCACGCTGATGCCGGCGTCGAGCAGTTCCTGGACATCCTGCCAGCGTTTCTCGTGTCGGGAGCCGGGGACGTTGGTGTGGGCCAGTTCGTCGACCACCGCCACCTCGGGTCGGCGGGCCAGCAGCGCGTCGAGATCCATCTCGGTGAAGTCGACGCCCCGGTAGGTCATCGACCGGCGAGGCACCTGCTCCAAGTCGCCGATCATCGCGGCGGTGTGCTTGCGGCCGTGGGTCTCGACGAAGCCGATCACCACGTCCGTGCCGCGTTCGGCCCGGCGTTGGGCCTCCTCCAACATGGCGTAGGTCTTGCCGACGCCAGGGGCGGCCCCCAGGTAGATGCGAAGCTCTCCTCGTGACACGTGGAAGATCCTCTCTGGTGGGAACCACTCGGGAAGCGCGATTGGGAAACGCCTGGTCCGTGGGGTTGACCGGCGGGGTCGAAGATCGCAGGGATGGCACGGGGCCGACGCCTCGGCCGGTGAGTTGTGGGCCGGGTCGGGCAGGGCCGACCCGAGGGCCGGCCCTGCCCGACGTCGTCCGTCAGCGGGCGGGGAACCGCTCGTCGAGGGCGAGGTTGAGTTCCAGAACGTTCACGCCGGGTTCACCCATGAAACCCAGCGACCGGCCGGTGGTGTGCTTTTCCACCAGAGCCCGGACCGCTGCAGGGTCCGCGCCGCGCTCCCGCGCGACCCGGGCCACCTGGATCCGCGCGTATGCCGGGGAGATGTGCGGGTCGAGGCCGCTGCCACTGGCGGTGACCGCGTCGGACGGGACGGCCGGTTCGGCCGGGGCGTCGCCCCGGACCGGGACGATCAGCCCGCCGGCGGCGACGTAGTCCTCGCCCGGCCTGGCCAGCTCGACCGGCACGCCCTGCCACGAGCTGACGAACGGGGTGGCCGGGGCGGCCTGGTTGACGCTGACCACCCGGGTGACCGTGCCGGTGAGGCCGTCGGCGCGGAACACGGCCAGCACCGCGCCGACCCCGTCAGTGGTGCAGTACGGGCGTCGCCCGTCCACCCCGTCGAGTTCGCCGACAGCTTTGGATCGGGCGCAGACCTGGGTGAGCAGGCTCTCGGAGGCTGCCTCCGGGTCGGTGGAGAGGGTGTCGACGACGCTTTCCGGGCCGAGGTTGCTGGCCGAGGTGGAGGTGGGGTCGTAGCCGTCGCCTGCGGCGGAGGGGCGGGACTGGAAGTAGCGCGGGACGGGGTTGCCGTCGGCGTCGGTGAAGGACTGGCCGATCAGCGAGCTGCCGACGGTTGTGCCGCCCTCGGTGATCAGGGAGCCGTCCGCCTTGCCGGACAGACCGGGCAGTTGCCCGGCGATGACCAGTGCGAGCGGATAGGCCAGCCCGAGCACGACGGTGAAGACCAGCAGCGCGCGCAGCGCGGCGAGGTGTTGGGTCAGCCAGGTGGGAAGTCGCATGTCAGATCCCCGGGACGAACTGGATGAGCAGGTCGATGAGTTTGATGCCGACGAACGGCACGATGATGCCGCCGAGGCCGTAGACCAGCAGGTTGCGGCTGAGCAACGTCGACGCGCTGGCCGGGCGGTAGCGCACGCCGCGCAGGGCCAGCGGGATGAGCGCGACGATGACGATCGCGTTGAAGATGACCGCCGAGAGGATCGCCGATTCCGGGCTGGACAGTCGCATGATGTTCAGCGTGTCCAGGCTCGGGTAGATGCCGGCGAACATGGCTGGGATGATCGCGAAGTACTTGGCGATGTCGTTGGCGATGCTGAAGGTGGTCAACGCGCCCCGGGTGATCAGCAACTGCTTGCCGATCTCCACGATCTCGATCAGCTTGGTCGGGTCGGAGTCCAGGTCGACCATGTTGCCGGCCTCCTTCGCCGCCGACGTGCCGGTGTTCATCGCGACCCCGACGTCCGCCTGCGCGAGGGCGGGGGCGTCGTTGGTGCCGTCCCCGGTCATCGCGACCAGCCGACCGCCCTCCTGTTCCTTGCGGATCAGGGCGAGCTTGTCCTCCGGGGTGGCCTCGGCGAGGAAGTCGTCCACGCCGGCCTCGTCGGCGATCGCCTGCGCGGTACGCGGGTTGTCCCCGGTGATCATCACGGTTCGGATGCCCATCCGGCGCATCTCGGCGAACCGCTCCCGCATGCCGGCCTTGACCACGTCCTTGAGGTGGATCACGCCGAGGGCGCGGGCCGGCTCACCCTCGATGTGCTCGGCGACGACCAGCGGGGTGCCGCCGGTGCCGCTGATCGTGTCCACGATCTCCCCGACGTGGGCGGTGGGATGCCCGCCGTTGTCGCGTACCCACTTCATCACCGCCGCGGCGGCGCCCTTGCGGACCTGGCGCGCCGGTCCGTCCCCGGCGCCGGGAGCGAGGTCGACGCCGCTCATCCGGGTCTGGGCGGTGAACGGCACGAACGTCGCGTGCGGCATCAGCCCCGGCTCCCGCTCGCGCAGCCCGAACTCGTTCTTCGCCAGGACGACCACCGATCGCCCCTCGGGGGTCTCGTCGGCGAGGCTGGACAGTTGCGCGGCGTCGGCGACCGTCGCGGCGGTCACCCCCTCGACGGGTACGAACTCGGCGGCCTGCCGGTTGCCCAGGGTGATCGTGCCGGTCTTGTCGAGCAGTAGCGTGTTGACGTCCCCGGCCGCTTCGACGGCCCGGCCGCTCATCGCCAGGACGTTGCGCTGCACGAGGCGGTCCATGCCGGCGATGCCGATGGCCGACAGCAGGGCGCCGATGGTGGTGGGGATCAGGCAGACCAGCAGGGAGACCAGCACCACGCCGGTGACGCCGGCGTCGGTGATCGCCCCGGAGTCCGGCGCGGCGGCCTGGTAGCCCTTCGAGTAGATGGCAAGGGGCTGGAGGGTGACCACGGCCAGCAGGAAGATGACCGTGAGCGCGGCGAGCAGGATGTTCAGTGCGATCTCGTTCGGCGTCTTCTGCCGGTTCGCGCCCTCGACCAGGGCGATCATCCGGTCGATGAAGCTCTCCCCCGGCTTCTGGGTGATCTTCACGATGATCCGGTCGGAGAGGACGCGGGTGCCGCCGGTGACGGCGCTGCGGTCGCCGCCGGACTCCCGGATGACGGGGGCGGACTCACCGGTGATGGCCGACTCGTCGACGCTGGCGATGCCCTCGACGATGTCCCCGTCACCGGGGATGATGCCGCCGGCCTCGACCAGGACGACGTCGCCCTGCTTCAACTCGGGGGCCGGGACGGCCTGCTCCCGGTAGCGGTCGGCTGCGGCGCCGGGTGTCCAGCCCACCAGGCGGGTGGCGATGGTGTCCTTCTTGGCCTGGCGCAGGGTGGCGGCCTGGGCCTTGCCGCGCCCCTCGGCGACCGCCTCGGCGAGGTTCGCGAAGAGCACGGTGAGCCACAGCCAGATCGTGATCGCCCAGGCGAACACCGACGGGTCGGTCACCGCGAGGACGGTGGTGAAGGCCGCGCCGATCTCGACGATCAGCATCACCGGGTTGCGCCACAGGGTGCGCGGGTCGAGCTTGCGCAGGGCGTCCGGCAGGGAGCGGAACAGTTGCTTCGGGTCGAGCAGGCCGCCGCCGGCCCGGTTGCCCCGGGTGGCCGGGGTGCCGGCGGTCCCCGCGTCGGCGGTGCCGTGCGGCGCCGGCGTGGACGTGGTCATGTCCTTCTCTCTCATGGTGGTCACAGCCCCTCAGCCAGCGGGCCGAGCGCGAGGGCGGGCAGGAAGGTCAGCGCGACCAGGATCACCGTGACGCCGACGACCATCCCGACGAAGAGCGGTCGGTGGGTCGGCAGGGTGCCCTCGGAGGCGGGGGTGGGTTGCTGGCGGGCCAGCGAGCCGGCCAGGGCGAGCACGAAGATGATCGGCAGGAAGCGACCCAGAAGCATGCAGAGGCCGAGCGCGGTGTTCCACCACGGCGTGCTCACCGTGATGCCGGCGAACGCGGAGCCGTTGTTGTTGCTGGCCGAGGTGAACGCGTACAGCACCTCGGAGAGCCCGTGTGGGCCGACGTTGAGCGCGGTGGAGTTGTTGCCGGTGGCGAAGGCCGCCGCCGTGCCGGTCAGCACCAGCGCCGGGGTGACCAGGAAATACAGTGAGGCGAGCTTGATCTCCCGGGAGCCGATCTTCTTGCCCAGGTACTCCGGGGTGCGCCCGACCATCAGCCCGGCGACGAAGACGGTGATCACCGCCAGGATCAACAGTCCGTAGAGGCCAGCGCCGACACCACCGGGGGCGACCTCGCCGAGCATCATGTTGCCGAGCAACATCCCGCCGCCGAGCGGGGTGAACGAGTCGTGGAACGAGTTGACCGCGCCGGTCGAGGTGAGCGTGGTGGCGGCGGCGAAGGTAGCCGAGTTCGACACGTCGAACCGGACCTCCTTGCCTTCGAGGGCCGCACCGACGGCCTGAGGGACGGTGCCGTGCCCACTCAACTCGAAGACGTTGGTCAGGGTGATGCTGGCGAGCGCGAGGATCGCCATGACGGCAGCGATGGCGTAGCCCTGCCGGTTCTGGCCGACCATCCGGCCGAAGACCCGGGGCAGGCTGAACGGGATCAACAGGATCAGGAAGATCTCGATCCAGTTGGTCCAGGTGGTGGGGTTCTCGAACGGGTGGGCGCTGTTGACGTTGTAGAAGCCGCCCCCGTTGGTGCCGAGTTCCTTGATCACCTCCTGGCTGGCCACCGGCCCGCCGGTGATCGTCTGGGTGCCGCCGGTCAGCGTGGTCACGTCGGTGCCGCCGGACAGGTTCTGCACCACGCCGCCGAACATCAGCGCCAGGGCCCCCAACACCGCGATCGGCAGCAGTATCCGCAGCACGATGCGGGTCAGGTCGACCCAGAAGTTGCCCAGCTCGCCGGTACGGCTGCGGGCGAAGCCACGGACCAGGGCCACCGCCACGGCGATGCCCACCGCGGCCGAGACGAAGTTCTGCACCGCCAACCCGGCCATCTGCACCAGATGGCCCATGGTCGACTCACCGGAGTACCACTGCCAGTTCGTGTTGGTCACGAACGACACCGCGGTGTTCCACGCCCCGTGCGGGACCACCGGGTCGAAACCCAGCGACAGCCACAGTTTGTCCTGCACCCGCTGCAACAGGTAGAGGAACAGGATCGAGATCGCGGAGAACGCCAGGACGCTGCGGGCGTACACGCCCCACGACTGCTCGGCGGCCGGGTTGACCCCGACCAGGCGGTACATGCCCCGCTCCATGCGGGACTGCTCGGTGCCCGACACCACCCGGAACATGTAGTCGCCGAACGGCTTGTAGACCGCGACGAGGGCCGCGACCAGGGACAGGACGAAGACGACGCCCGCTGTTGTCATGGTCATCAGAACCGCTCCGGGAACAACAGGGCGACCACCAGGAACACGGCCAGGCCGATCGCCAGCACCAAGCCGACGGCGTTGACGGCGCTCACAGCCTCTCCACACCCCTCACCACGAGGGCGAGCGCTGCGAACAGCCCCACCGTCAACACCACGAACAGCACGTCAGACACGGCTGACTCCTCTAACCGGCAATGGGTTCGTCGCGACCGCCATCCGGCCGCGCCGGGCAATCAAAGCGCCTCGGGCCTCCGACGAACAGGGTCGTTAACGCAACCATCACGCCGCCCGGGCGATTCTTGACGCTCTTTTAACGCGGGACGCTGATCAGGTGAAACGGGTCACCGGGGGCGCGGGACGGTATCGCCGGCTGCGCGGGGCGGCCACCCACAGCCCTGGGCACCCCAGGAGGGCAGGATCGGCGGCAGGTCCGACAGCAGCGTCGACGAGCCGCGTGGCGCTGCGGCGCTGATCGGGTCGTCGGCCTGGTGACGCCCGTACTGATCGGGCAGATCTCCCCACCCCCGGTCGGGCCGGGGCGGCTGCGACGGCTGCGGCATCTCGGCGGGGGCGTCGCAGCGGCCGACGGTGCACAGGTGCGTCCAGTCCTCGCCCAGGTCGAACACGTACGCGAACGCCGTGCCGACCGTCAGCGTGTCCAGTCGGCTGGAGCGGCCGTCGCGGGTGCCGGGAAACGCCGGCCCGTCCCCCCAGGCCGACCAGCTCACATCGATGTCGTCGGGCAGGACGAACATGCGCAGGTGCGCGAGGTCCCAGCGGCCGAAGGCGACATCGATCGCCTCAGCCAACTGGGCGAAGGTGTGCCGGCGGTGGGCCGTGAACACGCGGCCGGGGCGCGGCCACCAGTCCCGGCCACGCCCGGTCACCAGTTCCACGCAGATGGACAAGGACCCATCCGAGGTGGCGGCGTGCGGCGGTGCAGGACTGGACAGGCCGCCGCAGCCCGTCGTGTCCGGGGCGGTGGCCGAGCGGTCACGCCCCACGAGAGTCACCGAGCGGGGCATCCGGCGGCGAGACCACCGGGGCGGGTCCGCACGTGAACGGCCGGCACTCCGCCCCCCGGTCAGGCTCTCCGCCGGGCGGCCCCGGGATGGAGCGCAAGAGTCGGTAGCCGCTTCCGAGCACGCCGGCGAAGCCGATCACCACGGCGTAGGACCAGGCGTCGGCGGTGGCGGTCAGGTCGCCGAACTGGTTGGCCAGGAATCCGACGTACGTGGCCATCCCGAGCCCGGTGACGGCGGCCACCGCGCGCAGGTCGGCCACCACCGACGCGAAGACACCGGCCGCGACGGTCATGACGAGCATCCGCCCCGGTGGCTCCGAGGGCGGGAACACCGCCGCCGCCAGCAGGGCCGCAGCGACCATCACCGCCCAACCTGCCGCGACACTGACACCGGTCGGTGTCGGTTGTCGGCCGGCCGGGGCCGACGGATCCGGATCGACAGTCATCACGCGCCTCCTGCGACGGCGAGGGCCCGCACCTCGATCCCTCGTCGCCATATCACCCCCGGCGACTGGCCACCGTCGACGGTTTTCACGCACCCGCTACGACCACGGCACGATTTTTGACGCGGCCGTAACGGCGCCCGCTCTGCCGCATGGACCGACCCGGTTTCGGCTGATCCGGCCGCGGCGTGAAGACGGCGTAGAAATCGGTCAGCATGCCGTGAAGAACGCGTAGTCGACCCCGCTGGTCGGGCTACCAGCGGCGCATCCTGGGCCTCATGCTCGACGCTTCGATCTCGGTCGCCGCTGGCACCGACGACATCGCCACAACGGGCACCGATCCGCGGCGTCGCCCCGCCTCGCGTTGGCGCGCACGCCGCTCCGGCCGCGCCGTCCCCGGCCGTGACCGCTTGTCGGTGCTCGGCGGGCTGGCCGCCCTGTCGCTGGACGCCATGGCATCGGTCTCCTACGGGCCCGAGGCGATCGTGCTGGTCCTCGCCGCCGCCGGAGGCGTCGGGCTCGGCTTCACGCTGCCGGTCACCCTGGCGATCACCGGACTGCTCGCGGTGCTCGTCTTCTCCTACCGGCAGGTGATCGCCGCGTTCCCCGACGGCGGCGGCGCGTACGCGGTGGCCAAGCGGCACCTGTCCCGGCGCACCAGCCTGGTCGCAGCGGCCTCGCTGGTCGTGGACTACGTGCTCAACGTGGCCGTCTCCGTCGCCGCCGGCGTGGCGGCGTGGCCTCCGCGTTCCCCGCGCTGCTGCCATACACGGTGCAGCTGTGCCTGGTCGTCCTCGCGGCGATCACCCTGGTGAACCTTCGTGGCATCGCCACCAGCGCCCGGGTGTTCATCCTCCCCACCGCCGTGTTCGTCGGCGCCATCCTCACGGTGATCATCGCCGGGCTGCTGCGGGACACCCCGACCGCCGTCGCCGAGGCGCCACCGGCGGCCGGCCCGCTGCAGGCGGTCGGGGCGCTGCTGCTGCTCAAGGCATTCGCCAACGGCTGCGCCGCGCTGACCGGCGTCGAGGCCGTCGCCAACGCCGTGCCGTCGTTCCGGGAACCGGCCGTACGCCGGGCGCAGCGCGCCGAGGTCGCCCTCGGCGCGCTGCTCGGGATCATGCTGATCGGCCTGGCCACCCTGATCGGTCGCCTGCAGATCCGCCCGGTCGAAGGCGTCACCGTGCTGGCCCAGCTCACCGACGCCGCACTCGGGCACGGGGTCGCCTTCTACGTCGTACAGCTCGCCACCATGGTGCTGCTGGCGCTGGCGGCCAACACCTCCTTCGGCGGGCTGCCGGTGCTGGCGAAACTGCTCGCGCAGGACAACTACCTGCCACACGTCTTCGCGTTGCGCGCCCGCCGCCAGGTCTACCGCTACGGCGTGCTGGTGCTCTCGGCCGTCTCCGCCGTCCTCCTCGTCGCCGCCAACGGGCAGATGAACACCCTCGTCCCGCTCTTCGCCATCGGCGTGTTCGTCGGCTTCACCATCGCCCAGTACGGCATGGTCCGGCACTGGCTGATCGAACGCGGGCCCGGCTGGCGGTGGAAAATAACCCTCAACGGCTTCGGCACCATGCTGACCTTCGCCGCCGCCATCGTCACCACCGCGAGCAAGCTCGCCGAGGGCGCCTGGCTCATCGCCGTCGCGCTGCCCCTGCTGGTGGTCGCGTTCGAACGGGTACACCGCGCCTACCAGCGCTTCGGCACCACCCTGCAGCTCGGACGAACCCCAGCGCCTCCGCATCCAGGCCCGTCGGTCGTGGTCGTGCCGGTGGGGGGTGTCTCCGAGCTGACCCGTCAGGCCCTGGACGCCGCCCTGTCCCTCGGCGACGAGATCACCGCCGTGCACATCACCCACGTCGACGAACCCGCCGCCGCTGATCGCATCCGCGCCGAATGGGACACCTGGCACCCCGGCGTGCCCCTGACCGTCATCGAATCCACCGACCGGGACCTCGGCCGGCCCTTCGCCGAACACCTGCGCCGGCACTACCCCGGACGGCACGTCTTCGTGATCATCCCCGAGATGGAACCCGCCCGACGGTGGGAACGGATCCTGCGCAACAACCGGGGCGTGGTGCTCGAACACGCCGTACGCCGGCACACCGACGCCATCGTCTGCCGGATGCGCTTCCCGGTGCCCGTCGCGGCCCCCACGCACGGCGAGCCGGACCCGGAAGTCCTGCCGTGAACCGCCGGTCAGGCCGAGGCCCACAGCCGGACCGGGCGCGTCCCGCCAGCCCCGTCCGCCAGCCCTCACATCGGGCCGTCCGACGTCGGCGGACGCGTGCCGGACCCTGCAGGTCGGCCACGGCCGGATGAACCCTGGCCGGGCGATCCTGGGGCGCCCGGCCCGCGCGAGCCGACCACCCACCACGCCCACCCACGTCAGCTTCCCGTCCGGCCGAGGGCGTCAACCGCCCACGTGGATACCGGGGCGGCGGGCCGGATCCGGTTCGACCTTACGAATGATCTCCCGCACCACCGGCGGCGTGCCACCCTGGCCGAGAAGCAGATAGCGCAGCAGATGCGCGATCGGGTTGCCCTCGGACCACCCCGAAATGCGCGTGCGGGCGCAGGCCGGTGGCATCGCGCAGCGCCAGTAGGATCGCCGCGATGGCGCTCGGCGCGGCCCGGCTCCGCACCCGCAGCACCCGGCATCCGTCCACCTCGACGAATGTGAGACAGGGCCGTTCGTTTTACAGTCCCCTCTGGCAGCGGCGCGCCCCACCCCGATCACACAACCAAGATCACCAACAGCATCCCGAATGTGAGACAGAGCCGAATGTGAGACAGAGTCGAAAACACCACACTCCCCCGTTCGGGCCGGTCGCCGTAGCAGCCGGTGCACGTGGCGGGCCCGCTCGTGACGGTGTGGTGTTTCACCAGCCGTCCCGGTCGGTCTCCGCTGCTGCCTGGGCGCGGACGTGGCCACGGTAACCGCAGCATCGGTGGGACCCAGCCTCGTAGGACCAGGTCCCACCCGACGTCTAGCTCAGAGGATGTGGCTCGTTGGTAAGCGCCGACAGGGCGGCGGCGATCTCCTGCAACGTCGCTCGCACATAAGTGGCTGTGGTACCGGCATCACCACCGCCTTCCGAATGACCGGCGTAGGCGCGTGCGATGGCGTAGCCGAAGTTCCGTTCCACCCAGGTCAAGGTGGTGTGACGCAGCCAGTGAGTGCTGATCTGCTGCACGTACACCCACGGCAGGTGCTCGCCGATGCGTACCCACAGATGGTCATACCGCCGATACGTGAGGGGCTGACCGTTGCGGTATCGCAGCAGCGACCCCGTCTCCGTCGCACCCCGCTCCTCCGCATGCCGCTGTAGATACCTCATCAGCGTGGGAGAAACCGGCTGCCAACGCATCGAGTCTCCCTTCTCCCGAAGTAGAATCGAACACTGCTCCGGATCCAGGTCAGCCGGGCGAAGCGCCAGCGCCCCGCCGCGCCGGCACGCCGTCTCGGTATGCAACCGCAAGAGCAGGGTGTCGAGCGCCGGATCGTCGCCTGCGCTGCCCGCGACCTCGTTGATCTCGGCCAGCCGGGCGTCCGCCACCGCCCGCCGTGTGCTCGGCAACCGTCGCGGCTTCGCCACCTTCAACGCGGGATTGTCCGACGCCGCGATAAAGCCGTCAGCGACCGCCCTCTTGTAGAAACCGCAGGGCGGCAATCAGATGCTCCGCCGCGCTGCGACCGCCACGGGCATTCCGCCGAGCCACCACATGCGTCTTGACGTACTCCGCCAACTGCTCGATCTCCGAGGGTGTGGGCTCGTCCAGCCTCCGCGCCCCCAGTGCTCCACCACCCGCTTCCAATAGGAGCCGTAGGCACGCCGCGTACCCACCGTGACCGCAGCAGCCGCCACCACCGGAACATACTCGGCGAACGTCGGCGACACAGGACGAGCCACCGCAGCGTCCAACAGATCAGCAGGCCAGGTGCCCACCCGAGCGAGCAGCAGCCGCGCCGCGTCCAACTCAGCACGATTCGCCGCAGCGTCACTCACGTCCGCCCCCGAAAACCGCATCGTGAGCCTGGGTGATCAACTCGTCGAGCTTCGCCGGCGGGTGAACTACCAGCCCTCCGCTGGCGGGTTCAGCCACGATGAATACGCGGTCACCGGCAGCGAGGCCGCACCACTGGCGAACCACCGCCGGCAGCCGGACATGCCCTTCCTTGGCCACCTTGAAGACGCCTTGCGGATCTGCGGATACCACAATCAACCCGTGGCGCTCTCTGCTGCCCAATCGCAGTCCGGACACCCACTGGAGCACCTTCATCGCCGACCGATCAGCGATCCGGCCGTGCGCATTCAGCGTGACCAGCCCGTAGACAGCCAGGCGACTGCGAGTGGCGGCGAGGGTTGGAAGCGGTAACGGAGGTCGCCTCATCGCTGCGGCAGGAGAACCAGGAGCACCACGTGCGCTGATCTGCTGACCAGGCAGGGCCACAGCGGGGATGACAGCCAAGCTGGCGTATATTGTCGCAGCTCTCGCTCCGGAGGGCCTACCACCAGGGGGAGCGCCAGCAGCTGTGTCGTAGGAACTTCGGCGGTGGTCAAACATACTTGACCACCGCTACGTCATACGGTGCACAGATAGAAATTGCTCGTGTCCGAGGGGGGACTTGAACCCCCACGCACAGCATCCCTGCACACGATAGGTGTGCATGCAGTGAAGGCTACCGGCCGTATACCCCGCAGGGGAACCCCTCGGTTCCAGAACGCGCTTCCGCGATGCGGAGGATCACGAGGTCACACAGCCTCGTCGGCGCGGCCGCTAATCCAAGGCGAAGTTCCGCGAGAAAGACCTTCCACGATGGTCAGACCTTGGTCGTGGCCGAGCTGCCGCGCGCCAGACCGCTCCCAGCCGGCGTAGCGGCTCTGGCCACGACCCAACCTCCCGACCTGACCCCTCACGGGATGGAGGTGGGGCGACGCGGGGCGTCAGTCGTCCTCGATCCAACAGCCGGGATAGCGGGCGTGCACCAGGTCGACCCGCTCCGGATCAACCCACCCGAAGCGCGGACGCTTGTGGGGTCGTCCACGGCCTCAGGGATGTACATGTTGAACATGTAGGAGACGTCGGAGTCGTCCGGGTCGGTGTTGTCATGCACGTCGCGGCAGAACAGACCGAACCGCCGAACCAGGTCCAGGTCCGGGTCCGGATAGCTCACGACCCGCCCGGCGGACAGCAGGGGCCCGACACCGTGCACGGCTACTCGAAGAGGGTGGGCTACCAGTCGGCTTCGATTGCTCAGCCCGGCTCGTCGCAGACGAGTTCCCTGATGGAGTCCCCAGCCTCGGGGAAGTGGTGCCAGGCGGCGCTGCCGATGGGACCGAAGTTCCAATTCTGGAATAGCAACTGCCACCTTCGCCGAGGATGGATGGCTTGGGGGACGACCCTCCGGTCGCTGCCCGAAACACAATCATGTCATCGGGCGGCGACCGGAGTGACGACCGGTGAGGCACCGCAGTCGTCCTGTTGTCAACCGAGGGGCGTCAACTCGTAGCTGTCCATGAGCAGCCTGACCACACGAGTCAGGTTTTCAATCGAATTCGCCTCGCGCAAGTTTTCAAATGTGCCCTTTCCGACGTCGATCAGCGATACCAATCCTCTATTTTCTCTACTGCTTGCGAAAAAGACGTGGCATCGATACGACTGGGACTCAGCGAGCAGTCCGCCGTTACGAAAGAGCGGACACAGGATCGCAGTCGATCCTGCCGCAACCTCGCTCCGAAGTGCGTCGTGTGAGCTCCAGCGAGCCGACCACCCGCGGTGTCGATTCTCGTCATTGATGCGGACCAAATCTTCGACACCGGCCATGCGGACGCCGAAATCAGCATCACGTGGACCGATCTTGGACTCCTGCCGGTACGCTGGGTCGCCCGACATCAGTCGAGGTCCCAGAAATCGCTGAGATCCCGGCGGTATTGTTCGATCCGAACTCTGGTTTCTCCCGTAATCCTCTTGTTTTTGGGATCATCCGCTCGTCGAATGATCTCATTTATCCGGTGGTGCCCGTTCACGATTGTTCCGCTCTCATTGATTCGCGCCACTCCACCATCACGAGGGGTATTGAGTGAGTCCAAGAGGTCGTCGTCACTCCAGGTTCGCATGTCCGCAGCCTTGTCTGGATCAATGCCATGCCCCTCAATCGGCTTAGCATTGCGAAGATCATCAACTGAGGTCCCGCAGTTATGTACGAGGACCGGCGAGTTGCCCGCCACCACATAGTACGTGTGGATGTCGGCGACCGTAAGGTCTCGCATCTGGCGAGAGCCGACGTAGCTCTCGGCGCGAGCAACGACGGTGGTGTCGTCGCCTGACAACAGCCTTTCTGCAGGCTGGAGATCCTTGGCCTCGACCCAGGCTGCGCGGTCCCGGCTCCAGAAGGGGTGGTTCTGAGTGGTTTTCAGGACGACTTCGCTGCGATCAGCGGTCTGGACGGTGAGGTCAGTGAGCTCGGCGTCCTGGTTGAGGTGAAGTTGTTCGACGGCCTTGCTGGCCGTGACACCGGTTTCGGGGTCGTGGGCGAGGACCTCGTCCCCCAACTGGATCTCACCGATCGGGCGAGAGGTGCCGTTGGCCAAGAGGACAGGGGTTGCGGGGTCGAAGCTGTGGCAGCCCTTCCCCGGGCTTGGGATCTTGGGTTTGGGAGCAGCGGTGGCTGCGCTGCCGGCGGTGCGGGACAGGGCTGACTTGATTGCCCCTCCGCCGAACTGGACAGCTGACTTGACGCCCATCCCGCTACTCAGCGCGACGGAGGCACCGAAGGCTGCGGCACCGACGGCCGCCACGCCCGCACCGATGACGGCTCCTGCGGCGGCGCCAAGTAGGGCTCCGCCGAGCATGCCTTGCCAGGTGTCGTCTTCTCGGTCGACGGCGTCTTCGACCAGTGAGGCAACTGCGCCTCCGACAGCTCCGCCGATCGCGGCGCATCCGACTGAGCCGATGCCGGCGGTCGCGCCGAGGCAGACGCCGGTCGCGAGTGCGCCAGCGGCGACCCCCGCTACCGTTCCCACGATCTTGGCGTTGTCGCGGGCCCATTTGACGCCGTTGTCGACGCTCTTCTTCGCTTTGTTGCAGAGACTGGAGAAGATGCCGCACTTGCTCTTCTTCTTCTTTTTCTCCTTCGGCGGCGTCGCCGGGGGCGCGCCGTCACCGGTGTGGACGCCGGCGAGGTCGTTCATGATCATTTCGCCGGTGGGGTCGGCGAAGGTGATCGGGCTGTAGGAGGCGTAGGAGTACCCCTGCATCTGCTGGGGGTTGGTGAAGTCGATGAGTGGGTCGACGCTGATGAACTGGCCGATGGCGGGGTCGTAGGAACGCGCTCCAATGTGGGTCAGTCCGGTGGGGTCGCTCTCACCGTCGATGTCGCCACCGACGAAGCCCTTGTCGTTGGGCCAGGCGGGGTTTGTGCCGCGCGGTGCGCCGTAAGGGTTCTGCCGGCGTTTGGTGACCGTCTGGTTGCCGGCGCTGATGGCGGTCTCTTGGGTGCCCTGGTGGTCGCCGATGATCCACGTGACGCCAGTGTTCTGCCGCATGGCGCAGGTTTGGCCGGCGTAGCTGTAGTAGCGGGTGGCGGTCTTCTGCTGGGTGGCAGCGGTGTAGCGGATTTCGGTGCCGGGCAGGTAGAGAGTGGCGCCGGTGGGGTCGCGGGCGATCAGTCTGTCGCCGTCGCCGTCGTACAGGTAGCTGTGGTTCTTTCCGCTGTCGGTGACTCCGGTGAGGTGGCCCTCGATGTCCCAGGTGAGGGTTTCACTGCCGGCACCTGGTGGGCAGGTGTTCGTGGCGGCGGTGGCGTTCGGGCGGCAGGTGGTGCTGCCGTTCTCGTCGTACCGGTAGTTCTTGGTGCCCGCGCCGAGCCCGGTGGTGGTGATGGCGCTGACGGCGTGCGGGCGGGTCGTCCCCGAGGGGTAGGCGTAGCTGCGGTCCGTGGTCCCGGCGGGAGTGATGGTGCGGTCGCTGCGCAGGTTGCCCGCGGTGGGTGTGCCTGCCGTGTCGAAGGTCCAGGTGGACCAGTAGGGCGCTGGCCCGGCGAGTTGGTTGGCCTGGGGGGTGACGGTGCAGTCGCCGGAGGTGGGGGTCCATGCCTGGGTGAGGCGTCTCAGGTGGTCATGGTTGAAGCACTGGACGTCGGTGGTGCCGCCGGCGGGTGTGTCGGCGATCCGTTTGATGTTGCCGGCGTCCTCGTAGTCGTAGTGGACGTCCGAGACGTACTGGGGGGCGATTTGGCGGGCCGTGGTGGCGCGCTTGAGTCGTCTGGTGGCGTCTTCGTACTCGAAGGATCGGTCGACGTAGTTCTGGCCGGTCTGCTGGTAGCGGATTAGTCCGAGTTCGCCGAACTCGGTGTAGGTGGTGTCGAGGACGTACTGGCCAGCGTTGGGGTAGTTGGTGGTGAGTTGTTCGGGGAGGCCGGTGATGGGGTCGTAGGTGTGGGTGAGTGTCTCGCCGCCGAGTCCGCCGGCGTTGGGGTAGGTCTCGGTGTCCAGGCTGCCGTCGGGCTTGTACTGGCGGGTGAAGATGTAGGTGCCGGACAGCCCTGTCTCGGCGGGGGGGATGACGTAGTCCTCGCCGGTGGGCTGGTAGAGGGCGGTGTATCCGCGGATGCGGATCTTGTACTCGTCGGTGCGGCTGGTGCCGGTCCACCGGCTGGTCGAGGCGAGTTGACCCTTGGCGCCACTCGGGTCGTATGCCCAGGTGGCGCGTTTGGTGTTGCTGGCGATGGTGTTGTCGTAGAGGCCGGTACGTCGGCCGAGCAGGTCGTACTGGTAGACGAGCTTTTCGTTGAGGGCGCGGGACCGTGCGTCGGTGACCTCGGTGATGTCGCCGTAGTCGTTGTAGCTGGTGGTGGTCAGGCCCTTGTCGGGGTCGGTGGCGGAGGTTTGCCGGCCCCGGATGTCGTACTCGTAGGTCCAGGGGTTGTCGGCGCTGTCCTTGACCTGAACCAGCTGGTTCTTCCGGTTGTAGGTGTAGAACGTGGCGTCGTAGGCGGACGAGGTGCCGCTGGTGAGGTGCTGGCGTAGTTCGGTGGTGTTGCCGCGGGCGTCGACGATCGTGGTGGTGGGGGTGCCACCCGCCGGTGGGGTGACGTAGGTTCGGTCGCCGCCGTAGCGGGTTTGGGTACGCCATTTTTCGGTGAGCGCGTTGTTCACCGAGGAGCGGAGGATGGTCTCTGTGACGCGTCCTGCGCGGTCATATTGGGTGACGGTCTGGCCCTTGATGCGCCACTCGTCGATCGTGTGCAGGTTGATGCCGGGGGTCAGGTAGTTGTCGTAGTGCTGGTCGGTGGTCGTGGTGGCTCGGCCAGCGGCATCGTAGGTCTTCTCGGTGAAGATCGTGCCGCTGCCGGCCTTCGCGGCGGTTTGGGTCTGGCGTTCGCGGAGCAGCCCGTCATAGAGGGAGAAGGTGCTGACGTAGTTGCCGGCGGGGTTGAGGGCTCTGGTGGTGACGGCGTTGACCCCGTTGGCGTTGCGGAGGGTGTAGCTGAACTCGGATGACGGTGAGTTCGGGTTGCTGGACTTCGGCCGGTTGGGAAGCCACACCTTGGTCAGTCGGCCGTGGGCGTCGTAGGTCAGGTCGGTGCGCTTGAGGTTGATGTCGATGTTGCCGGTGGTGCTGCCCCAGGCACCTTCGATCTCGGCGGTGGTGGTCCATGTCTGGGTGCCGAAGGTTTGCACGGTGTCGACCTTGGTGACAGGTCCACCGGCGGTGGGGGTGTACGTGGTGGTGGTCTTGTTGCCCCGGACATCGGTGGCTTCGAAGAGGCGGCCGTAGGGGTCATAGGTGGTTTGGCTGGTGGTCAGCCAGGTGGTGGTGCCGCCGTTCGACGGGCTCCAGCCCTTCATCTCCTCGGCGGTGGTGAGGTTGCCGGCAGTGGGTGCGGTGCCACCGCTCTGTCCGTCGGCGTAGTAGGCGTTGCCGTCGTAGCTGCTTCGGGCGTCGCCGATGATGTCGTCTGTGGTGGTGGGGCTCTGGGCGCATGGCAGGGCGACGGTCTGTACGCGGGCTGTCAACGCCAGGAGGTTGAGGTTGAGACGTTCCGGGAGCAGCTTCCGGGGGTTCTGGAGCGTTACCAGCGTCGGACATCCCGGTTGATCGGCCAGGTCGTTGCAATGGCGCGGGATTTGGCCGGCCGGGGAGGTGCTCGGTTGTTGTCGGTCCTGGCGGTGGTCGTGTCCCGGCAGACCGCCCTGCGGGTGCTCTGGGTACTCGGGGTGGACGACCTCGCGCTGTGCCGGCGTCGTCGTTACGCCACCGTCCTGATCGACGTGGTCACCCGCCAGCGCATCGATGTGCTGCCCGACCGTAAGGCTGCGACCCTGGAGACGTGGCTGCGTGAGCATCCCGGTGTCGAGGTGGTGTACCGGGACTCCTCCGGCGCCTACGCCGAAGCGGTCCGCCGCGCTCTGCCCGACGCGGTGAAGGTCGCCGACCGCTGGCACCTGTGGCACAACCTCGCCGAGGCCGTCCGAAAGGACGAGACCGACCCGACGACGAATCGCCTGCTGTCGTTGCGGATCCGGCTCGGGTCACCCCGTCTTTGCCACCCGCTGGGGACTCCGGCGCGGCACCACTGCTGGTGTAGCAGGCACTTTCGAAGCGGGGCAGCCAGCTGTATTGACGACGATCCGGGAGTTCGTGACGATCAACGCATGACGGTGGACACCGCGACGGCAACGACGACCAGGCGCTACTTGCGGAAGACAGCGCTTGTGCCGTTCACAGCTGGCGCGCTCACCGGTCGGGGCTCGGTTGCCGCCGTGGCCGCCGAGAAGCCCTTCGGCGGCGTCGCTGACGCGTCCACGTCGCGGCGGACTGTGGCGGGGTCACCATCGGTGCGGCTCCACCCGCCGACGGCTGGGCCGGCCGCCCACGGTGGCCCCGTTCGGCGGACCCGGCAGCTTGATCTGGCCGACCGGCTGCCCGACACGCGCCGCGAGCCGGTACCTGCGCTGATCGCCACCTCTCCTCGACGCAGCAACTGAGGGGCCAGGCGGCTCGCCGTGTCTCCCGCATGCAGGCTTCTGCACGTGAGACTCCAGGGCCTCCGGACAACCCGCCACGGCGAGACCAACCGGGGCGCAGTGACACGACCCGGCACCGCGGACCACGCAAACCACGGGACTGGGGACGACCGGCTCACCGCACTGACCATCACGGTGTCGCACGACCGCCGCATCGGTTGGCGACACGCGACCGGCAATGGGCGCTACCCACCCTCGACACCCTTCACCTGCGTACAGGAGATGAGTTCCATGGAAGGCATCAGCGATGTCGTGTCGGGTCATGCCCGACGCATCCCCGACCGGGTGGCCCTGCGTTTTCTGGGCACCGGCGACGCCGACGGGCGGGTCGAGGAGTGGACCTACGGGGAGTTGGATCAGCAGATCCGTACGGTTGCTGCGGGCCTGGCGCGCACGAGAGCCTCCGGCCCTGTCCTTCTGCTTCAATCGTCGGGACTGGGCTGCGCCGCAGCGTTCCTCGGCACTCTCCGGGCGGGTCGTGTCGCCGTTCCCGTACCACCGCCGGACGAGCGACGCCACCAGCCCACGCTGACCCGGCTCGAGCGGATCGCCGCGGACTGCGGCGCCACGACGGTCATCGCGACCGCCGACGTGGCGCGGCGCGACCTGGGGAGCCTCACCGGCCTCGAGCGGGTTCTACTCGACGCAGGCGACCAGTCTGTTCCGGAGGGGACCGTCGATGGTGGCTCAGCCGACGGCATCGCCTTCCTGCAGTACACGTCAGGGTCGACCGGCGATCCGCGCGGAGTGGTCGTGGGTCACGACCAGCTCGCGCACAATCTCTCCTGCCAGCAGAGGATGTGGGAACTGGGATCGGACGACGAGTTCGTCAGCTGGCTCCCCACCTACCACGACATGGGACTGATCGCGGGAATCCTGTTGCCGCTGTCGTTGGGCGCGACCGTGACGATGATGGCCCCCGAGGCGTTCGTGCAGCGGCCGATGCGTTGGCTGGAGGCCATCGCCCGTTACCGCGGCACCTTCAGCATCGCGCCGAACTTCGCCTACGACCTGTGTGTCAGGCGCAGTGAAGCGACCCGTGTCGCGGGGCTCGACCTCTCGTCGTGGCGGGTGGCAGCAAACGGTGCCGAGCCGGTGCACGGACCGACCCTCGACCGGTTCGCCGAACGGTTCGACGCTGCGGGCTTCGATCCGGTGGCCCTCACTCCGGCCTACGGTCTAGCCGAAGCGACGTTGATGGTCTCGTCCGTACCGCCCGGGCGGACCGCCCGTCGGGCCGCCGACCGCCGCCGCAGCGTGTCCTGCGGCGTCCCGGCGCCCGGTGTGGAGGTCCGTGTCGTCGACCCTGTCACGGCCGAGCCGTGCGCCGACGGAGTCACCGGCGAGATCTGGGTTGGCGGTCCCAGCATCGGTCGGGGGTACCACAACCGCCCGGAGACGACCGAGCAGATCTTCCACGCTCGTACGGCGGACAGGAGCGGTGGTCGATTCCTCCGGACCGGGGACCTGGGTTTCCTGGATGATGGTGAGCTCTTCGTGACCGGCCGGCTCAAGGATCTGGTCATCGTCGGTGGTGCGAACCACTACCCGCAGGACATCGAGCGGGTCGTCGAGGCGGCTCATCCTGGGTTGCGGGCGGGATGCAGCGCGGCGTTCGCCGTCGAGGAGGCTGCCGAGGAGCGGCTCGTCGTTGTCGCCGAGGTCGCCGGTGGGCACGACGACGATCACGAACAGATCGTGCACGCCATCCGTGACGCGGTGTCCGACGCCGAGAGGATCCCGGTGCATGCGGTGGCGCTGATCGCGCCGCGGTCGATCCTCAAGACGTCCAGTGGCAAGATCCGGCGCGCGGAGATGCGGGAGCGTTATCGGGACGGGCTCCTGCATCCGGTTCACGACTGGACCGCGAGTGAACGCACCCCGACGGCGATCCGCACCTGGCTTCGCTGGCACGTCGCGCTGCGCACCGGCCGTGATCCGCAGCAGATCGCCACGGACGTCCCGTTCCGCGCACTCGGCCTGACGTCGGTTGCCACTGTGGAGCTCGCAGCCGCACTGGCAACCTTCCTGGAACGCGAGATAGCGCCGACGGCCCTGTACGAGTTCTCCACGATCGAGGCGCTCAGTGCGCACCTGACCGGTTCCCATGCCGCTGCGGCCATCGTGCCGGTACCCGGCCGGGAGCAGGAGCCGATCGCGATCGTGGGCATCGGCTGTCGTTTCCCCGGCGCTGCCGGCCCACAGGAGTACTTCCGCCTGCTCGCCTCGGGTACGGAGGCCATCGGGGACATCCCACCGGACCGCTGGGACGTCGAGGCGCACTACCACCCGGGCACTCCCCGGCCGGGCAAGATGTACGTCCGGCGCGGTGGCTTCCTTGACGAGGTCACCGGCTTCGACCCCGAGTTCTTCGGGATGTCGGATCTTGAGGCGCGTTACCTGGACCCGCAGCAGCGCCTCCTGCTCGAACTGACCTGGGAGGCGTTCGAGGACGCGGGCGTACTCCCCCCGGACGTCGCGGGCACCACGGCCGGAGTCTTCGTCGGCATCACCACGAGCGACTACGCCGATCTGATGCGCACGCAGGGGGTGCACGCCGGTCCGTACTCGGGCACGGGCAACGTGTTCAGCCTGGCCGCGAACCGTATTTCGTACACCTTCGACCTGCGCGGCCCGAGCATCGCGCTGGATACCGCCTGCTCGTCGTCGCTGGTGGCGATTCATCAGGCATGCCACAGCCTGTGGCGCGGCGAGAGCGCCCTCGCCCTGGCCGGTGGGGTCAACCTGATGCTGTCTCCGGCGACGACGGCCGCGTTGTGCCAGAGCGGTGCGTTGTCACCGGACGGACGCTGCCACACGTTCGACTCCCGGGCGAACGGATACGTGCGCGGCGAGGGTGCCGGGCTGGTCCTGCTGAAGCCGCTGAGCCAGGCGGTCGCCGACGGCGACCGGGTGCACGCGGTGATCCGCGGCACCGCGGTCAACCAGGACGGCCGCTCCAACGGCCTGTCCGGGCCCAACCCGGAGGCGCACGTGCGGGTGATCCGGTCGGCGCTCGACGCGGCCGGTCTGCGCCCGGGTGACGTGCAGTACGTCGAGGCCCACGGCACCGGTACCGCGCTGGGCGACCCGATCGAGGCCGGCGCCATCGCGGCCGCCCATGCCCCGGCGTCGATGCGGGTGGGGTCGGTCAAGACCAACATCGGTCACCTTGAGGCCGCGGCGGGCGTCGCCGGCCTGATCAAGATAGCGCTGGCCATCGAGCACGGCGTGTTGCCGCCCAGTCTGCACTTCGCACAGCCGAACGAGCACATCGACTTCGCGAAGCTGCGCATGAGCGTGCCCGTCACGGCGGGGCGGTGGCCGCAGTCGCCCGGCGAACGGTCGGCCGGCGTCAACAGCTTCGGCGTGGGCGGTACGAACGCGCACGTCATCGTGGCCGAAGCACCGGGGCCGGCCACCGTCGCGAACAGCGGTCAGGCTCGCCTGATCGTCCTGTCGGCCCGCTCGCCGCAGGCCCTCGAAACTCTGGCCGAGCGCACCGCGCGTAGTGCCGCAGGCAGTCCCGCATCGATCGACGACCTCGCCTACACGGCCGGGCTGCGACGCACGCACCACGAGCACCGCATGGCCGTGGTCGCGCGAACGCCGGAGGAACTGGCCGAGCGGCTCACGCCACCGCACCCGGAAGCGGTCACCGGCAGGGTCGTCGCCGACCAGCGCGTCGTGTTCATCTTCCCCGGCCAGGGCTCTCAGCACCTCGGTATGGGGCACGGGCTCTACCGGGCCGACCCGGCTTTCCAGAACGCGTTCGACGACTGCGCAGCCGCTCTGCAGCCACACCTGGCGTGGCCCGTACGGGACCAGTTCTTCGCTGTCACCGAGCAGGATTCGATGCTCGACCGCGACGACGTCGTCCAGCCGTTGCTGTTCGCTGTGCAGGTCGCTCTGGCCGCAAGCTGGCGTTCCCGCGGCATCGAACCGGCTGCCGTGGTCGGACACAGCATGGGTGAAGTGGCCGCAGCCTACGTGGCGGGCGCGCTCACCCTCACCGAGGCCGCCTGGGTGACCGGCCTGCGCGCGAATGGGCTGGCCACGCTGCGTGGCCAGGGGGCGATGGCCGTCGTCGGGCTCGCCGGAGACGACCTGACCCGAGCCATCGAGCCGTACGCGACGCTCCTGTCGTTGGCGGTCAGTAACGGGCCGGAGATGTCGGTCGTCTCCGGCGACGTCGACGCCATCGAGCAGCTGATCGCCGATCTGGCCGAGCGCGACGTGTTCGGCCGCCGGGTCAAGGCCAACGGTGCCGGCCACTCGCCGGTGGTGCAGCCGGTCGCGGACGAGCTGCGAACGGTCCTGGCCACCCTACGGCCCCGGCCGGTCACGGTTCCGATGTACTCATCGGTTACCACGGCGTCGCTCACCGGCACCGAGCTCGACGGCGCCTATTGGGCGGCGAACATCCGCGAGCCGGTCCTCTACCACCAGACCGTTCAGCGGCTCTGCGCCGACGGCTACCGCCTCTTCGTCGAGATGAGCCCCAACCCGACCCTCACCCTACCGACTGAGCAGGTGATCGGACCCGAAGGCCACGCGGTCGCCTCCCTGCGGCGCGGGCGGCCTGATCCCGAATCCCTGCTGGAGGCGCTGGGGGCGCTGCACGTGTACGGCGTACCGGTCGACCTCGGCCAGTTCTTCGACCGTCCGCGCCCGGTGGTCTCGATGCCTTCCGGACCCTGGAAGCGCACACCGCACTGGTTCGGGCCCCTCGCAGCGCACGCGCCCGCCGAGGCCGTCGACCAGTCGCCGAAAACCACCACCGAGGTGGTCCGCGCCGCGTTCTCGGGCGTGCTGCGAACGCGCGTCACCGGCGGCGACGACAACTTCTTCGCCCTCGGCGGGAGCTCGCTCATGGCCGCGCAGATGATGCACGAGCTGCGCGCGACGCTCGACTGTGACATCCCGGTGCGGCTGCTGTTCGACAACCCCACGGTCTCCGCGTTCACCACCGCGCTCGACAGCTTGCGCGTGACCGGGCCGGCAGCCGTGTCACGGCCCGTGCGCGTTGACCAGGACGACTTCCCCCTGACCATCAATCAGGAGCGCTACCTGCAGGCCGAACGCGCCGGAGGAACACCGTTTCTGGTCACCCAGCATCTCGACCTGGCCGGCCCGGTCGACCCGGACGCCCTGGCCCGTGCCATCGACCGACTCATCGCTGTGCACGACGGGCTGCGCACGGTGTTCACGGCCGGGGACGTGGTCCGACAGCGGCACGCGGCGGCGGACCCGGTGGCGTTGCCGATCACCGACCTCACCGCCGCGGCCGACCCGCAGGCCGAGCTGGCGCGGGCCCTCACCGAGGCCGAACGGCCGTTCGACCCGTTCACCGGGCCGCTGTATCGGTTCGGGCTGGTGCGTCTGGCCCCGGATCGGCACGTCCTGACCGTCGTGCTGCACCACCTGATCACCGACGGCTGGTCGGCCGGCGTGCTGTTCCAGGATCTGGTGCTCGGCTACGAGGACGCCTCCCCACCCGCCGCGCCGCCGCTGCGCCTGGCCGACTACGCGCAGTGGGAGCGGTCGTTCTACTCCGGAGTCGTCCTCGACCAGCAACTGGAGTACTGGCGAAAGAAGCTGGCCACGACCAGCGTGCCCGCGCTGCGTCTGACGCGGGACGAGCAGCGCGTTCCCGGCCGGCAGCGGGAGCTGGGGCTGCGAGAGGTGGAACTGGACGGCGAGGTGGCCACCGGAATCGAGCAGACCGCCCGTGAGGCCGGGGCGACCACGCAAATGGTGATGCTGACGGCGTTCATGCTGGCGCTGCACCGGCAGTCCGAGCACGACGAGATCACGGTGCCGATCAACGTGACCGCCCGCGAGGCGCCCGAGCTGCAACGGGTCGTGGGTTTTCTCTCCCAGCTGCGGCTGATCACCGTCGACCTCGGCGGCGGGCCCGACCTGCGCGAGGGCCTGCGGAGGGTTCGCGAGGCCGTATTGACCGCCGGGGAGGAACAGGGACTGTCGATGAGCCAGTACTTCCACCTGGCCGGACGGCCACAGGAGGACATCCCGTACCGGATCTCCTTCAACCACCTGCCCGAGGTCGCGCTGCCCACCACGGTCGGGGCGGCCACGGTGACGCCGCTGGCCCGGCAGAGCGGCTACGTGTTACCCCGCGATCTGGTCGTGGTTGTCCGGACGATGAACGGGCGACTGCGCCTGTCCTTCGGGTACGACCGCGGTGTCATCGTCGAGGAGGGGCTGACCCAGTTGATGGCCGACACCCAGCAGATCGTGACCGCGATGACGAGGGACCTGGAAGGGGCGGCCCGATGACCGCCGACGAGGTGCGTACCCGGATCGCGGAGCTGGACTCCCGGCTGGCCGATGCGCGAGACGGCGGGTCACCACGTGCCGTCGCCCGGCAGCGGGAGGCCGGCAAACTGACCGTGCGCGAACGGATCGGTCTGCTGTTCGACCCCGGCAGCTTCGCCGAGATCGACGCACTCGTGCGCAGCCGCCCGGACCCCGACTCGACGCGCGCCCGGCCGTACGGCGACGGCATGGTCATCGGGCACGGTCTGATCGAGGGACGGCCTGCTTTCACGTACGCGCACGACTTCACCGTGCAGGGCGGCAGCATGGGTGAGGCCAGCGGCGGAAAAGTACTCAAGGCCATGGATCTCGCCCTCCAGACCGGCTGCCCGATCATCGGCCTCAACGACTCGGGTGGGGCACGCATCCAGGAGGGTGTGGCCGCCGTCGGCTTCTATGCCGAGCTGGTGCGGCGCAACGTCGCCGCGTCCGGCATCGTGCCCCAGCTTTCGCTGATCCTGGGCCCGTGCGCCGGCGGGGCCGCGTACTCGCCGGCGATCACCGACTTCGTCATCATGGCCGAGCGGACCGCACACATGTTCGTCACCGGCCCCGACGCCGTACGCGCTGCCCTCGGTGAGGACACCGACATGGACACACTGGGCAGCGGCCGGGTCAACGCCACCATCTCCGGTAACGCCCACCATCTGGCGGCCGACGAGGCCGACGCCATCGCCTTCGCGCGGCGGCTGCTCGGCTACCTGCCCAGCAACCACACCGAGCCGCCGCCCGACGGTCCAGCCTGCGACACCAGCGCCGACGTACCGGCCCTCGCGGAGCTGATCCCGGGCTCCTCCCGGAAACCGCTGAACGTGGCCGCGGTCATCGAGAACCTCGTCGACCCCGGCTCGTTCCTGGAGATCCAGCCCCGCTACGCCCGCAACATGCTCTGCGGCTTCGCCCGCATCGGCGGACGGTCAATCGGGATCGTGGCCAATCAGCCCACCCACAAGGCGGGCGTCATCGACGGGCGCGCCGCCGAGAAAGCCGCCCGCTTCATCCGCTGCTGCGACGCGTTCAACGTCCCCATCGTGACCCTGGTCGACGTCCCGGGCTTCATGCCGGGCACCACCGAGGAGCATGCTGGGATGATCCGACGCGGGGCGAAACTCGCCTATGCGTTCGCCGAAGCCACAGTCCCGCGAATCACCCTGGTGCTGCGCAAAGCATACGGCGGCGGATACGGTGTCATGGGCTCCAAACACCTCGGCGCCGACATGAACTTCGCCTGGCCCACCGCCGAGATCGCCGTGATGGGCGCCCATGCCGCGGTTGACATCCTGCACCGCGCGGAACTCGCCACCGCGGCTGAGCCGGAACAGGCCCGGGCCAAACTGATGGAGGACTACCAGGCCAAGTACGGCTCGCCGTACCTGGCCGCCGAACGCGGCTTCATCGACGCCGTCATCCCACCGGCGGAGTCCCGCAGGCAGATAGCGGCCGCCCTGCGCCTGCTCAGCCGGAGGCCGCTCGCGGAGCGGACCACGAAGCACGGCAATATTCCGCTCTAGGGTCTCTCCACGGGGTTACTCGACGCCGACGGCGCTGACCGGCTCAACACCCGTACCGACGAGAACACACGGTTCTTCGGTATTGAGATCAGTGCGGTCGCATCGGCGAGTCAGTGCCGGCGCCTCTCATGCGTCTGGTCGTGCGGCCGAACGACTGGGGCAAGAAGGTCAAGGTGATGGCCAAGGGCGACACTGTGGCAAGCGACCGAGCATTGGCCTACCGAGAATTCTGGACGAGGTTCCTGGAGACGGTCAATGACCGCAAGCTCGGGTGGACGACGTCGACCAAGGGCTCGCCACAGAACTGGCAGCCCCTGCCTACCGGCATGAACGGCATGTCGTACACGTGCACGTTCGGCCAATCCGGCCTGGCCGCATCGCGGAGTACCGCAAGGGTGACATCGGCAACGGAGAGGGACTGTAAAACGAACGGTGTAACTCCTGATCAAGGAGCAGCATCTGATGACGGATGTCGTGATCACCGAGGTCGATACTGACCAGGTGGCGAAGCGTGGACCGGCGGGGCCGGTGGGAGACGGGGTCGACGATCAGCTCGTCGCTCAGGTGGTGGAGCAGGCCCGTGCGGCGGGTCTGCAGCTCACCGGCGAGGGTGGGCTGCTGCAGCAGTTGACCAAGCGGGTCCTGGAAGCAGCTCTCGACGGTGAGATCACCGATCACCTGGGCTATGACAAGGGCGACCCGGCCGGGAACAACGGTCAGAACTCCCGCAACGGGGTGCGGGGCAAGACGGTGCTGACGGAGGTCGGCCCGGTGCAGATCGCGGTGCCCCGCGACCGCGACGGCAGCTTCGAGCCGCAGATCGTGCGGAAGCGTCAGCGCCGGTTGTCCGGGGTCGAGGACATGGTGAACTCGTTGTCTGCCAAGGGATTGACCACCGGGGAGATTCAGGCCCACCTGTCCGAGGTGTACGGCGCGGACGTGTCCCGGCAGACGATCTCCATGATCACCGACAAGGTCGTCGACGGGATGACCGAGTGGCAGAACCGGCCCCTCGACCCTGTCTACCCGGTGATCTTCCTCGACGCGGTGCACGTGAAGATCCGCGACGGGAAGGTCGCGAACAGGCCGATCTACGTGGCTCTGGCCGTCACGGTCGACGGCAACCGGGACATCCTCGGGCTGTGGGCCGGCGACGGCGGTGAGGGCGCGAAGTTCTGGCTCAGCGTCCTGACCGAGCTGAAGAACCGGGGTGTCGGCGACGCGTGCATGGTGGTCTGCGACGGGCTCAAGGGCTTGCCGGACGCGATCGGGCAGACCTGGCCCGAAGCGGTCGTGCAGACCTGCGTCATCCACCTGCTGCGGACGTCGTTCCGCTACGCCGGCCGGCAGCACTGGGCCGCCATCGCCAAGGCGTTGAAGCCTGTCTACCCGGCGTCGACCGAGGCCGCCGCCCGGGAACGCTTCGCCGGGTTCACGCAGGCGTGGGGCACGAAGTATCCGGCCATCATCCGACTGTGGGAACAGGCGTGGGCCGAGTTCGTCCCGTTCCTGGCCTTCGACGCCGAGATCCAAACCGTCATCTGCTCCACCAACGCCATCGAGTCCGTCAACGCCCGGATCCGCCGAGCCGTCCGAGCCCGCGGCCACTTCCCCAACGAGGGCGCCGCACTCAAGTGCGTCTACCTCGCGGTGATGAGCCTGGACCCGACTGGGCAGGGCCGCCGACGATGGACCATGCGCTGGAAACCCGCCCTGAACGCCTTCGAGATGGCCTTCGAAGGACGCCTGACCACAGGCCGCAAGTAACCCTCACAAACCCGAGTTACACCGTTCGTTTGACAGACCCTGGCCCGGCCGGCACCGTGTGGCTGACGCCTACGGGCCCTACACCGAAAACACCACTATGATGAGCCCTTTTCAGCCTGGCGTTGCAGCTCAGGGTGGGTGCAGCAAGTCCGGAGATCGATGAGGACGAGACTTCAGGTAGGACAGCAGTCGACCAGGATCCAATGCTCCGACCGGGAGCCTCGCCTGTGCTGTCTTACCCCTTCCGCTGTCCAGCCGCACCCTGAACCACCTGGCTGACCTCATCCGCCGGCACCGCAACCAGCATCGATCCCGGTGGCGGCGTCTCGACCCGGGCCGGCAGGCGCTGCTCGCCCTGGCCCGCCTGCGCAACGGCGACACCTACACCCGGCTCGCCGCCGGACCCACCGTCAGGGTCACCACCGCGTGACGCTACGTGCAGGAAGCGGTCGACTCTTGTGGGCTCACCGGCACTGCCGGGCTCGGCGGGCAGCACCGGATCACGACGCAGCAGCCCCGCGCCTGGAAGATCCTGACCAGGCTCCGCTGCCCTGCTGCCCACGCCGCGCCACCGCGATCGTGCAAGCCATCCTCGTCCTGCAACACATCGAAGCCAACCGCTACGCAGGGCGAAAGGGGATCGATGCTCCACATCCATCGTCCGGTCCTGCCCTCGGCGACGGCACCACCGCTTCCCGCCGCATTATCGGTAGCCGCAAAAATGGCTTGTACCACACCTTGAATACGGTGGCGAACGCTATCTAGAATCGCTGGCGTGGCTAATCAGATCGGGGTCGACCCGAAGCTTCTGGCCTATGTCCGGGAATTCTCGCTCAGAGAGGACGACGTCCTTCGGGCGCTACGCACGCACACCGGCGAGCTTCCCGGCGGGCAGTCCCTGCAGGTGATGGCCGAGGAGGGACAACTCCTTGCGCTGCTGGTGTCCCTGGTCGGGGCCACGAGGGTGCTGGAGGTGGGCACCTTCACCGGCTACAGCACCCTGTGCATGGCCCGGGCGTTGCCACCGCACGGCCGACTGGTGACCTGTGACATCAGCGCGCGGTGGCCGGAGATCGGTGCCGAGTACTGGCACCGCGCGGGAGTCGCCGACCGCATCGAGGTACGCATCGGTGCGGCCGTCGAGACCCTTGACAAAATGCTCAACGAAGGCACCGGCAGCAGTTTCGATCTCGTTTTCATCGACGCCGACAAAGCGAACTACCCGCAGTACTACGAATTCGCGGTGCAACTCGTACGCCCGGGTGGACTGGTGGTGGTGGACAACACGCTGTTCTTCGGCCGGGTGGTCGACCCGACCGCCGGTGATCCGGACACCGCCGGGGTGCGGCGGGCCAACGCCATGATCCGCGACGACCAGCGGGTGGATGTGTGTCTGCTTCCAATGGCCGACGGCATCACGTTGGCCCGGCGGCGGGCCGGCTGATCTCCACACCGCGGTCCGGCCGGTGAAGGCCGGGTGCGGGCGGTCAACCCGCGCCGACGGTCGCCGGGCCGGCCAGGTCGGGGGCGGTCAGGTGGAACGTCGACGGTGCCGGTTGCCGGCGTGCCGCCAGGTGCAGTCGCTGGACGGCCCGGTCGCTGTCGACGGCGATGCGGTCCCGGCATGCGCAGGGCTCCTCGTCGAAGCCGGCGAACCGGTAGGCGATCTCCATCATCCGGTTCCGGTCGTTGGGCCGGAAGTCGGCGATCAGGTGCACCCCGGCTCGGGCGGCCTGGTCCACCAGCCAGGTCAGCAGGACGGTGCCGGTGCCGAAGGACACCACCCGGCACGAGGTGGCGAGCAGCCGCAGGTGCCACACCCCGGGGTGTTTCTCCAGGACCAGCACACCGACCGCGCCGTGCGGCCCGAATCGGTCGGTCAACGTCGTGACCAGGACCTCGTACCGGGGGTCGGCCAGCAGGGCCCGCAACGCCTGGTCCGGGTAGTGCACTCCGGTCGCGTTCATCTGGCTGGTCCGCAGGGTCAACTCCTCGACCCGCGACAGGTCCGCGGCGTCGGCCCGACGGATACGCATCACCAGTTCCAGCGAACGCAGGAAGTCCTCCGCCGGGCCGGTGAACCGGGCCTGCTCGTCTGCCCGCCGCTGACCGGCCTGGTACATCTGCCGGCGTCGCCGGGCGTCCACGGTCACCGACGTCGGAGTGAACTCCGGCCGGTCCAACAGGGCTGTGGCCGCGCCGGCGTCGTAGCAGCGTACCTGCGGGAGGTGGAAGGCGACCTCGGCCCGTTCGACCGGTTGGTCGTCGATGAAGGCGACGGTGCCGAGCGCGAAGCCCAGCCGGTCGGCGATCCGCTGGACCGCGTCGGACTTGCGTCCCCACCCGATCTGCGGTGCCACGAAGTACTCGGCGACGCCGAGCGCGCACAGCCGGGCCCAAGCCGGCTCGTGGTCGTTGCGGCTGCAGACCGACTGGAGGATGCCCCGGGCGTCCAGCGCGGTGATCACCGCCCGGATCGGGTCGGGGAGCACGACCTGTTCGTCCTCCAGCAGGACACCCTGCCAGAGGGTGTCGTCCAGATCCCAGACCAGGCACTTCACGGTCACGGGTGGGACCGTCGGGAGCTCGTCGGTCACGTCGACTCCTTCGTGGACTGCCGTTCGTCGGCAGCATGGGATGAGTGGGCGGGCGATCGGCGCGGCGGTGGGGTCACCGGCGGTTCACCGCGTGGTCGGCCAGCATCAGCTGACACATCTCGGTGCTGCCTTCGATGATCTCCATGAGCTTGGCGTCGCGGTACGCCCGGGCGACGGGGTGCCCGTCGACCGCACCGGCCGACGCCAGGATCTGGACCGCGTCGGCGGCGGCCCGGGTGGCGTGCCCGGCGCTGACGTACTTGGCCAGGACGGTGGCGGTGACCACTTCGGGTGAGCCGGTGTCCCAGCAGCGGCTGGCGTGCTCGCAGACCCGGGTGGCCACTTGCTCGGCGGCCCACAGGTCGGCCAGGTGCCGGGCGACGAGCTGGTGTTGGGCCAGCGGGCGGCCGAACTGGTGGCGGGAACCGGCGTGTGCGACGGCCGCCGTCAGACATGCCCGCAGGATCCCCACGCAACCCCAGGCGACCGACATCCGGCCGTAGCTCAACGCCGTGGTCACCAGCAGGGACAATGACTGCCCGCCGGCACCGAGCAGGCTGCTGGTGGGCAGCCGTACCGCGTCGAACCACACGTCGGCGTGTCCGGCCGCCCGGCATCCCAGGGGATCCGCCCGCCGGTGCACCCGTACCCCCGGGGTGGCCCGGGGCACCACCACCACGGCTCCCTGGTCGCCGAGTCGGGCGAAGACCAGGAGCAGGTCGGCGTGGTCGGCGGCGGTCACCCACACCTTGTGGCCGTCGAGGCGCAGGGTGTCGCCCGTCATGGTGACGGTGGTGGTCATCGCCGACAGATCACTGCCCGCCTGCGGTTCGCTGAAGGCTACGGCGGCCGTGTCCGTGGCGGCCAGGCGGGGCAGCAACGACCTGGCCTGGGCCCGGTCGGCCAACCGTTCGATGGTCCAGGCCGCCATGGCCTGGGAGGTCATGACGCTGCGCAGGGAGCTGCACAGGCTGCCCACCTTGGCGGTGAACTCGCCGCTGTCCAGGCTGCTCCATCCGGCTCCGCCGTACCCGGTCGGGATCTGGGGGGCGAGCAGGCCTGCGGTGTTGAGTGCGCGCACCACGTCCACGGGCAGCCGGCCCGCCCGGTCCCAGTCGCCCGCCCGGTCGCCGACCAGGCGGGCGGCGAGCATGGCGGCCTGGGCGGGCGTGACGGTGGGCGCGGTGGCGGCGACGGTCTCAGGCACCGTGGTCGCCGGGTTCGCTGTTGCGGAGCCGGTCGACCAGGGCCACCATCCGGCGCACCGTGCGGAAGTTGTCCAACCGCAGGTCGGTGCCGCGCACGGAGACCCCGTACGTCTGCTCCAGGTGCACCACCAACTCCATCGCGAACAGGGACGACAGCCCACCGGTGGCGAAGAGGTCCGTGTCCGGCGGCCAGGTCCGCCCGGTACGCGCCGTCAGGAAGCGCACCAGTTCCGGCGCGGCGGTGTCGAACCGGTCACCGGTGTCCGACACCTCCTGGTCGGATGGCACAGTCATCACAGGTCTCCCTCGTAGTGGTAGAAACCCCGTCCGCTCTTGCGGCCGAGGTGGCCCGACCGGACCTTGGTCAGCAGCAGCTCACAGGGGCGGCAGTTCTCGTCGCCGGTGCGTTCGTGCAGCACCCACAGGGAGTCGACCAGGTTGTCCAGGCCGATCAGGTCGGCGGTGCGCAGTGGACCGGTCGGATGTCCCAGACATCCCTGCAGGAGTTTGTCGACGGACTCGACGCTTGCCGTGCCGGCGGCCACCACCCGGACCGCACTGTTGATCATCGGGTGCAGGATCCGGCTGGTGACGAAGCCCGGGGCGTCCTCGACCACCACCGATTCCCGGCCCAGGGTGGTGAGCAGCCCGCGTACCGCGGCCAGGGTGTGCGGACCGGTACGTGGGCCGCGGATCACCTCGACGGTCCGGATCAGGTAGGGCGGGTTCATGAAGTGGCTGCCGATCAGGTCTTCCGGTCGTGCCACCGACCGGGCCAGTTCGCCGATGGGGATCGAGGAGGTGTTCGACACCACCGGGGTGCCTGGTGCCACCAGGGCGGAGACGTCCGCCAGCACCTTCGCCTTGGCGTTGGGGTCCTCGGTGACCGCCTCGACCACCGCAGTGAGGGGGCCGGTCCGCCCTGTCGAGACGTCCGCGAGGGACACTCCGACGTCGAGCACGCCGGGTCGGGTGCCCTCCGGTAGGGCACCCATCAGCCGGGCCGTCCGGACCTGCCGGTCGACCCTGTCGGTGGCCTCGGCCATGCGACGGCGGTCCACGTCGATCATGGACACGGCGATCCCGTGCCCGATCGCCAGTGCGGCGATGCCCGTCCCCATCACTCCCGCGCCCAGCACCGCCAGTCGTTGCGCGGCACCCGGCGTGGTGTTCTGCCCCGTCAAGAGGGTCTCCCTTCGTTGCCGCAACGGCACCGACACGGTTCGCAGGCCACGGCGGCCACGGTCACACCTCGGAGCGGCCGGCCTTCCGTTCGTCGACGGACGATCCGTTGGCGACCGGCCAACCGTTGACAACTGACGATCCGTTGACAGCCGGCGAACCGTTGGTGATGGACGTCCCGGTGGCGGCGGCGTCGGTGGGATCGCCGGACGGGGTGGGGTCGGTGTAGAACTGCCGAGCCCACTGCCGGTACCGCCCGATCGGGCCGTCTCCCCGGGCGAGCTTCGGCTGTTCGACGTGCTCCTGGTGGTGCCACATCAGCAGGTCCGCGCCGGTGTCGACCGAGGCCACCCGTTGGGCGATCGCGCCGAGCAGCCGGGCGACGGGCATCGCCGTCGCGCGGGCGGCCCGCTCGGGCAGGAACGGCAGACCGGCCAGCTCCAACTTGGTACCGAACCGCAGTTGGATCCGACCGGCGGTGGTCGGGGTCGCGTGCAGCATGACGTAGAGGTCGCCCGCGCCGTTGGGCAACCGGGTGCGGGCCGCGATGGTGGCCAGTCCGATCACGGTGAGGGTGTAGGACTGGCGGCTCTGGCGCATGACGGTGCCCCGGGCGGTCGCGGTGACCGTGCTGATCGGCTCCCCCATCACCGGTGCCCCCTCGATGACCAGGTCCCGCAGCCCGTGCAGGGCCGGGAGGTGCCCCCAGTCGAAGGCGTTCTCGATGACGTCCTGCGGGTGACCGGCGATGTCGAAGGTGTTGTGGCTGAAGGGTTGCCGCTCGTCCATGCCGAAGATCGGCACCTGCCACTGCGGTGCGAGGCCGAGCGCGTGCCGCCACACGTAGATCGATCCGTTGGCCTCGCAGACCGGGAACTGGGTCAGGGTCGCCTTGGGCGGCGGCAGGTCGTACCCGGTCCGTACGCAGGCCCCGGAGGGATCGAAGGCGAACCGGTGGAAAGGACAGACGATCTCCTCACCTTCGAGCGTCCCACCGACGCCCAGGTGCGCCCCGAGGTGTGGGCAGCGTGGGCGGACCGCACGCAACAACCCGCGGGGAGTCCGGTAGACGACCACCTCGCCACCCATGAACGGGCGGGTGGTGATGGCCCCGGGGCGGACCTCGTCGGAGAAGGCCACGCAGAACCACCCGTTCGGGTCGGGACGCGTGGGCGGGTGGAGCCGGTCGGCCGGTGCAGCGGTGTGCCGGCGGATCTCACGGTTACGGAGCAGCTGTTTGACCAGCGACCTCATGGTTGTTCTCCTAGTGGGCGACCGGGCAGGCGTCAGGGCCCGGTCCGGGGGTCGACGGCACGGGCAGGGGCTGCGACGTGGCGACCGGCGGCGCGTCGGTCCCGGAGGTCTCCGTCCGACGCCGCAGCCGCAGGCGCAGCCCGCGGGAGCTGAGGCTGGTTTCCACCTTGGGTCGGAAGGGTTCCTCGCCGACAGGGGACAACTCCCAGCGGGCCGCCACCGCGGTCAGGGCCAGGATCGCCTCGGCGAGCGCGAACTGGTCCCCGATGCACTTGCGTGCGCCGGCGCCGAACGGGACGTAGCCCGTCCGGTCGGGTGAGGTGCCGCGCCAGCGGTCCGGGTCGAAGCGGTCCGGGTCGGCGTACAGGTCGGGCCGCCGGTGGATCAGGTACGGGCTGAGCACGAGGGTGTCGCCGCGCCGTAGCCGTACCCCGTCGAGTTCGGCCTCCTGGGCGACGGTGCGGGTCATCATCCAGGCCGGCGGGTAGAGCCGGAGGGTTTCGGTGACCACCCGGGTCGCCAGGTCGAGTCGGGGCAGGTGTTCGGGGCCGGGGAGCGCGCCTGCCAGGACGGTGTCGGTTTCGGCCTGCAGTGCATGTTGGATTTCCGGATGGGTGGCCATGAGGTGCAGTGCCCAGGCCAGGGTGATGGCGGTGGTTTCCATGCCGCCGAGGAAGAAGGTGAGGGCCTGGTCGGCCAGTTCGGCGTCGCTGAGCCGCTGCTCGTGGTCACGGCTTTCCACGTCGACGGCCGCGACCAGTGCGGAGAGCAGGTCGGCGTGGTCGGTGGGGTCGGCCCGGCGGGCGGCGACGATCTCGGTGATGGTGGCGAAGAGCCGGGCCCGGGCCTGGTCGTAGCGTCGCTTGGCGGGGGTGGGTAGCCGGCGCAGCAGGGCCGGGGTCATCATCCGGCGGAAGAAGGCGCTCACCACGGTGTTGGTGTCGGCCAGGGCCCGGCGGAGGGTGTCCGCGGGGAGGGACCCGCTGAACATCGTCTCCATGGTGGCCTGGGTGGTCAGCGTCATCATCTCCCGGGTGACGTCGAGCACCTGACCGTCGTGCCAGGAGCCGGCGGTGGCGTGGGAGGCCCGACCGAACACCGCCGCGTACCCGTGTAGGCGCTGTGGGTGGAACGACGGTTGGCACAATCGTCGTTGTCGCCGGTGCAGCGGGTACGGGCAGGTGGACAGCCCGTCGCCGATGACCTCCCGGATCCGGTCGTAGATCGGGCCGCCCTTGTCGAAGGTCCGGTCGTTGACGAAGATGTGCCGGGTCAGGGTCGGGTCGCAGATCAGCACCGCGGAGGTCGGGCCCAACCGGACCCGCACCATCCTGGGGTAGCCGGCCAGGGAGCGGATGAAGGCCAGCGGATCCCGCAACAGGGGCAATGCGTGTCCGAGGAGCGGCAGTGCGCCTGGTGCCAGGGGAATCGACGCGGTGGTCGTCGTGGTCGTCTCGGTCATGGGTTACCTCGTTCTCCGGTCTGGCGTCGTCGCACCGGGCGGTGGGCGGGTGATCTCGAGCAGGGCGGTGGTCCAGCGGAAGCCGAGGCCGAAGCTCACGACGAGGACGTGGTCCCCGACTTGCAGTGCGCCGGTGCGGAACATCCGGTCCAGGGCGAGCAGCACGTCGCAGGGGCCGGCGTGGCCGAGGTGGCGGCCGAAGGTCCAGCTGCTGTCGGTGGCGCGGCGGTGCAGCGGGGGCCCGGAGAGCACCAGGTCGAGCACGGCCGAGCCGATCGCGATGGCCACCACGTGCGAGATGTCCGCCGCTGCCAGGCCGGTCTCGCCGAGGACGGTGTCGACACAGTGCCGGGTGCGGCGTTGTAGTGCCCCGATGTGCGGCAGGAGTCCGGTCTGTTCGGCGAGGAACCGTCGGCCGTCGCCGGCGGCGGTGCCCTGCTCACCGGCGCGGGTCAGCACCTCCAGCTCCGGTTCGGTGGCTTGGGCGGTGGCCAGCAGCCGGGCGAAGCCGGTGCCCCGGGTGAGCACCGCGGCGGCGCCGGCGTCGCCGGCGACGTAGCCGATGTCGCGGACGTGGCCCCACCGCTGGTGGGGGAAGCGGGCTCCGGCGGTGACCAGGGCCGCCGGGGCGGTGGGTTGGGCGGTGAGGTGTTCGGCTGCGGTGACCAGGGCGGCTGCGCCGCCGTCACTGGCCGCGCCGACCTCGATGCCGGTGGTACGGGTGGCGCCGAGGACCCGCAGCAGGTACGGCGCGGGCGTGTAGTGGTCCTCGTCCTGGAAGGTGGCGTGGGCCAACAGGCTCACGTCGGCGCTGGGGACTTCGGCGTGGCGCAGTGCCAGCAGGGCGGCCCGGGCCGCCATCTGGGTGGCGGTCTCCCCGGTCGAGACCGCCGCCGAGGTGAACCCGTTGGCCGCCGCCATGGACGACGGACCGGCCTGGGTGCCGCCCCACGGGTCGTGCTCAGGTCGGATCGGGGGTATCCAGGAACCGGTTCCGGCGATCGTAATGTCGTGCCACAACACCGCTGTCTCCTCGGCTGTCAGGGAAGGGCCGGCTGGGGGATGTCGGCGTGCGGCCGGATCACCCTCCCGCTGTGGTCGGTGGCGTGCGCGCTGACCCCGGTGATCCGGGCCAGGACGTGGCCGTCCGTGGTCGACGCGGTCAACGCGCCGTCGGCGAACCGGCAGTGCAGCCGGATCGTCGGGTGCGCGGCGCTGAGCTGGCAGTCGTTGCCCGGTCCGCCGAGGTCCACCGCCTCGATGCCGGCCATCGGGCCGACCAGGGGTGGCCGGTCGCCGGGTGGCGGCAGGAGCAGCAGGTGCACCATCGCGTCCAGCAGGATCGCCGGTACGGTCATCCCGGCCAGGGCCGGGTTCCACGCCTCGTGGTCCAGGCGGAACGTGGCGCTCGTGCCGTCCGGTCCCCGGGCGTACCCGCCGGTTCCGGCGAACGGGCCGCTGAGGGTGATCGGCAGGTCGGCGGAGTAGACCGGCATGGTGAAGTCCGGTTCGGGGCGGTGCGCCACCTGGTCGGTCGGCGCGGGCAGTGCGGGGTGCCGGTCGGCCAGCACGACTGTCGTCTCGCAGAGCAGGTCGTTGAAGCGCAGGACCTTGCCGTTGCGGCCGACCCGGTTGGTGGTGATCCGGACTGCCACCACGGCCCGGTCCGGGGACCGGTCGGTGAGTTGGGCCTCCACGGTGATGGTGCGGGGTGGTCCGGCGGACCTGACCGTCACCGACGTCCGGCAGACCAGGTCACGGAATCCGGTGACGACGAGGTCGGGGCAGAGGTGTCCGGCTGCGCCGGCGGCGGCCTCGAGGGCGAAGGTGCCGGGGAGGACGTGCTCCCCGTTGACCCGGTGGTGGCGCATCCACCGGCCGTCCTGCTCCGCGAGGGTGTGTGGTTCCCAGGTCTTGGTGAACACCGCCCAGCGGCGGCCGCGCAGCAGCACGCCGTCGAGCAGCGGCGTGGCCAGGGACGGATCCGGTGGGGTGGGTGGTGGTGCGTCGGGTACGGGCAGTGGCAGCCGGCCGCTGGTGGTGTCGGTGCTGATTCCCCGCTGCCCCAGCAGTACGCGTTCCTCCTCCCGGATGTAGAAGACCGCCGCCCAGCTGCCGGGCCGGGTCACCGCGTCGAGGAACTGGGCGGCGCCCTGCCTGCTGCTGATGTAGGCGTCCATCCGGTTGCGGCGCAGGGTTTCCTGCATGGCGGCGCTGCTGGCGACGCCGACCTCCCGCCAGCCGCTCCAGAGGATGGCGAGTTCGCGGTGTCCCTCGGGTGCGTGCCGGTCGGCCCAGGTGCTCGCGTACGCCAGGTATTCGTTGACGGCGCAGTAGTCGACGTCTCCGGGGGCGGGGGCGAGGGTGGCCAGGGTGCTGAAGTTGCACCAGGTCCGGGGCGGCCGGCCGGCCAGGGCGCGTTTGAGGTTGCGGTAGCCGGTGGCTTTGGTGGCCCGTACCGCCCGGAAGTCGACCAGGGTCTTCGCGTGCAGTGCCCGGGAGCGCAGGTCGAGGACGGTGTTGATGAGCAGGTCGATGCGCCCGTGCCGGTCCATGACCTCGTCGAGGACCGCCCTGGTGCGGTCCGCGTCCAGAACGTCGCACACCCGGTGGTGGACCCGGTCCGGCCCGCACAGTTCGGCGAGCCGGTGCACGGTCCGGCGTACCTCCAGGCGGGCCTGGGCACGTTCGTAGGCGGTCTTGAGTTCCCGCACCGACGCGTCGGGATGTTCCCGGCGTCCGGCGGCGATGAACTCGGCCTGGGGTGGCAGTTCGTCGTCGGTCTCGGGTAGCGGGGTACGGCCGACGAGGTACAGGTGGGGGCGGTCGGTGGTGCGGGCCACGGCGTCGAGGAGTTCGGGGGTGATGCCGCGGGCGCCACCGAAGGCGACCACGATCGCGCCCGGTGGCAGGGTGGGCTCTGCCGTGCGGTGCGGTCGGGTTTCGTCGTCGGCGACGGCCAGCTCGGACCAGGTCTGTCCGTGGCAGGCCAGGGTGTGCGTGGGCACCCGGGCGGTCGCCGCCCGGGCCAGCTGTGCCAGCGCGGTCGGGGCTTGCGACGCGTCGGTGATCAGGGTGTTCCCGCTGCACTGCGGGACCTCGGCCCGTACCGAGCGGACGAGTCCGCTGAACAGGCCGGCGAGCGGGTGGGTCGTTCCCTGCGGTAGCGCGGCGAGCAGCAGCGCGGCGAGCGACCCGCCGGCCCGCAGCGCGGGCAGCGCGGCCTGGATGGTGGTGAACGCCAGGTCCTGGAGGTCCTCCAACCGGGCGGCCTCGGTGTCGTCGGCACCGTCACCGGGAGTTTCCAACCGGGCCAGGATCCGGATGTGGCGTGGAACGAACGGCAGACCGGCCAGCGTGTCGGCGGCGGCCTCGGGCGGCACGTGGGTGGCGGCGTCGACTCCTGGCTGCGGTGACCAGACGGCGATGTCCGGTCCGGTGACCGCGGCGGCGAGGTCCGCGGCGTCGGTGAGCACGATGCTCCCGGCCGGGATCGCCGGCCCGTCCGGATCCGGTGGGGTCAGCGGACGCAGCTGGAGGGTCTGCCGGCGGCCGATCGGCTGTTCGGCCGGTTCCGGGACGTCCCCGCCCGGGTCGGGGCCGGAGCCGGTCGGCCTGGTGAACCGGATCGACGGTGATCCGGGGGCGGCCGGTGACACGACGGTGTCGGTGCCGGTGACGACGGCCCGGAGCACCGCCAGCAGGGCGTCCAGGGCCAGGTAGGTGCGGTCGGTGCCGGCCGGTGCCGGCAGGGTGTGTGCCGGGTCGTCGGCGGTGCCCTCGGGTGCGGTACCGAGGGTGCCCAGGATGGGCAGGTCGTACTCCCGGGCGGTGGAGCGGCGGGCGACGGCGACGACGGCGGCGCCCTCGGCGACCGACCGACCCGCCGGTACGAGGGTGTCCAGGTGCCGGTCCCATCCGCTGATCGGTCGCAGGCTCACCGCGCCGACGAGGGCCAGGTCGCAGGACCGGTGGCGGAGTTGGCGCAGGGCCAGATCGAGGGCGCTGTGGGTGGAGTCGCGGTGGGCGTAGACGCTGGTGCCGAAGCCCCGCAAGTCGTAGTAGTTGGCGGCCCGGCCGGACAGGATGCAGGAGACGGCACCGGTGAAGTCGTCCTCGTTGAGCTCGTCGGGTATGACGTCGCCCGCGTCGGCGAGCGCCTTGGCGAGGTATTCCCGCAGTGTCTGGGCCTGCCCGGGGTCGGGTAGCAGGTCGAACGTCGAGGCGCACTCCTGCGCGTGCACCCGTAGGGCGGCGCGGGCGTTGTGCGTGGTCGGCAGGCTCGCCCCCACCAGGATCGCGGTGGTGGGTCGCAGCGCGGTTCCCGGCTCGCCGAGGTCGGCCAGGAGCGGCCCGAGGGCCTGGAGCATCATCAGGTGGGCGGGGTCCATGTGCCGCATCGTCCGGGGCGGGATCCGCACGTCGAGGGGGGACGGCAGCGGGTACGGGCTGCCGAAGCTGAGCTGCGGGGCCGGGCCGTCGCCGACGAGCCAGCCGGGCACCCGGTCGCGGTCCAGGCCGGGCAGGTGGGTGCTCCAGCCCACCACGACCAGGTCCTCGGTGTCCGTGGTGCGGTCGGGCACCGACGGTCGGGGCGCGGGTCGGGTCGACGGCACCCGGTCGGCGAGCACCACGTGGGCGTCGGCTCCCCCGAGGCCGAACGAGGACACCCCGACCATCCGGGGGCGGGCCTCGTCGACCGGCCAGGGCGCATCGGTGACCGGCACCGTCAGTCGGGTGCCGTCGCCCAGCAGCGGGTGGGGATCGGTGACCACGGTGTGGCCGGGAATCGTGCGGTGGGCGAGGGCGACCAGTGCGTGCGCCACCGACACCAGCCCGGCCAGGACACCGGTGTGGCCGAAGACCTGCTTGTTCGACGTCAGCAGGCACGGCCGGTCCCGCTCGCCCAGTCGTGACAGCAGGGAACGTAGTTCCACCTCGTCACCGACGGGGGTGCCGGTGCCGTGGGCCACCACCCAGTCCACGTCGGAGGCGTCGACGCCGGCGTCGGCCCAGGCCCGGCCGATCGCCAGTTCCTGTCCCCGGGTGGCCGGTGCGTGGATGCCCTTGCCGCGGCCGTCGGCGGCCAGTCCGGTGCCGAGGACGACGCCGTGGATGTGGTCCCCGTCGGCCACCGCGCGGGCGTACGGCTTCAGCGCGAGCATGACGGCGCCCTCACCGATCAGTGTCCCGTCGGCCGCCTGGTCGAACGGGCGGATCCGGCCGCTGACGGTGATTCCCTGGGCCCGGCAGAACAGCGTGAAGCCGATCGGTTCGATCACCGACGTGCCGCCGACCAGTGCCACGTCGCAGCTTCCCTCGCGGAGGGCCTTGACGGCGGCGTCGAGACAGAACAGGCCGGTGGCACAGGCCGCGTCGAGGGTCAGGTGTTGGGCGTCGCCCGGGATCAGCCCGCGTAGCGCGTTACGGGAGACCGAGGCGGGCAGGTAGGCCAGCGGGTCGCCGCCGTCGCCGCCGTAGTGGGCGCTGATGGCGTGGTCGGCGAGTTCGGCCAGCCAGTCGTCGCCGCCGCTGCTCTGGATGGCGTCGCGGATCAGGCGTTGGTACTCGTCGCCGAGGACGACGCCCTGGGTGCCGAGCCCGGTCTGGTCGTGGATGCCGGTGGTCGCCGCCAGCCACCGGTCGCCGGGCCGGCGGTGTACTCCGGCCAGGGCCTGGACGGTGCAGTGCCGCAGCCACCGGGTGGTGCGTGGCCAGCCGGGGTGTCCCAGGAACCCGTCGGGTTCGGTGATCGAGGCGGGGTCGGGAACGAACCCCTGCACGTAGCCGGCTTCCCGGATGTAGAAGCTGTCGGTCTCCGCCGCGCTGGCCGACCAGAAGTGCCGCAGGTCGAACGCGGACGGCTCGCTGGCCAGCAGGACGCCCTCCCGGAGCCGGTCGTAGAGTTCGGCGGGGTTGTTGGTGCCGGGCAGGACCACCCCCAGGCCGACCACCGCGATGGCATCCGGGTCGTGCGCGGCGGGGCCGGTCTCCGGTCGGCGCGGCAGCGGGTCGCGCACCGGGCGTGGTGTCGCGGCGGCGGGGGCCGGTTCGGGTACGGCGACGACCTCGGGTACGGCGACGACCTCGGTGGTCGAGGGGTGCGCCCCGGGTGCCCTGGCTGCTGCGGTGGGGCGGACCGGTGGGGTCCGGGTGGGCACACCGACCTGCGCGGCGAGTTTGCTGTGCAGTCGCAGACTCTGCATTCCGCCGATGCTGATGCCACCGTCGGCGACGAGGGTCTGCCCGGTGATGAATCCGGCGTCCGGGTGCAGGAGGTGGACGAGCAGCCGGGCCGCTTCGGGGGTGGAGATGGTGCGGCGCATCAGGTCGCTGGTGCGCGGCGAGTCTCCGAGCGCGGCGGCCGGGTCGTCGAGGTTGACGACGATTTCGCTGGCCACGGAGCCCAGCAGCACGGTGTTGACCCGGATGTCCTGGTCGGCCAGCTCCAGCGCCAGGTACCGGACCAGGGACTCCAGGGCGGCCTTGGTGACGCCGCCGGGGCCGTACCCGGGGACCGGCTGGTGGGCGCCGACGCTGGACAGACAGAGGATGCCTGCTCCCGGGCGGCCCACCATCAGCTCGGCCGCCCGGCGGGAGCAGTGGTACGCCCCCATGACGTTGGTGGACCAGGCCCGCTGCCAGTACGTGTCGTCGACGTCGAACAGGGGCAGGAACGCGCCGCCGGCCGCGTTGTTGACGAGGAAGTCGAGGCCGCCGTGCCGCTGCCGGACCAGGTCGAACATCCGGTCGATCTCGGTGCGTTTGGCCACCGAGGCCCGGATGAACTCCGCGCTGAGGCCGGCCTCCGCCAGCTCGGTACGCAGCAGTTCGGCCTGCTCGACGGAGTGGAAGTAGTTGACGACGACGTGTGCGCCGCAGGTGGCCAGTCGACGGACGATGTCCGCGCCGAGGCTCTTGGCCGCGCCGGTCACCAACGCGATCCGACCGTGCAGGCTTGGCATGTCGGTCATCGGGCGGTCGCCTCCCCCCGGGCCTGGACGACGGCTTGCGCGATCCGCCCCAGGGTGCCGACGGTCAGCAGGGAGGTGTTGGCCCGCAGGTCCGGCAGGCCGTACCGGTCGGCGACCCGGCCGAGGAGGGCGACCTGCTTGAGCGACTCCACGCCCAGGTCGGATTCGAGGCCGTCGTCGTCGCCGAGCAGCTCCGGCGGATAGCCCAGGTAGTCGCCGTACAGGGCCCGGATCTCGGTCAGCACCACCGCGAACTGCCCGTCGGCGTCCGATGCGGACGACAAGTGGTCCACGGTGGCCGGGGAGGCCGGTGTCACCGGTGCCTGCGGGGTCGGCGGCGCCAGGACGGACAGGACAGGCGGCGTCGGGGCGATTGGGGCAGCCGGGACGGTTGGGGCAGCCGGGACGGTTGGGGCAGCCGGGACGGTTGGGGCAGCCGAGACGGTTGGGGCAGCCGAGACGGTTGGGGCAGCCGAGACCGCCGGGGCGGGTGTGGTCGCCACGGGGGGCGGCAGCACGGAGGTGGGAGCCGGTCGAGCCGCGACAGGTGGCGCAGCCGCGACGGGTGGCGGGGTCGCCGGGACAGGTGGCGACGCCGGCGTCCGTACCTGCGGTGGCACCGTTTCGGTGCGGCCGGCGACCAGCGCCCGGACCGCCGCGACCGGGTCGTGTTCGCTCAGCGGTACGACCGACTGGATGCCCGGGACCGACGCCTCGACGAACCGGGTGACGACCGGCCACTCCCCGCACTCGATGAACGTGTCCGCCCCGGCGGCGTGCAGGGCACGCACCGTGTGCAGCATCCGGACCTGGGCGGTGAGCGCGCCGGCCACCAGCTCGACCGGGTCCTCGTCACCGATGTCCCGGCCCAGCCACGGTGAGGACACCCGCCACCGTCCGCCGCCGTAGGACACCCGGGGGGCGGTGGCCAGCAGGTCCCGGGCCGCCTGCGCGACCGCCGGGGTGTGGGTGGGGTGCGGAACGTCGAGGCGGACACTCGGCCAGCCGAGCGCCTCGGCCACCCGCTCCGCCTCGTCGATCTGCCGTCTCGGACCACTGAGGACACTCTGCCGGGGTGTGTTCTCGCAGGCCAGCACCAGGTGCGGGTGGCCGATCAGACCGGCGAGTGACTCCGCGCGGCGGCCGTCCACCCCGACGGCGAGCATCGTGCCCGGCCACGCCTGCCGGGTCAGTGCCCGGGACCGGGCCACCGCCAGGCGCGCCGCGTCGCCCACCGACACGTGCCCGGCGGCGGCCAGGGCCCAGAGTTCCCCGATGCTCTGTCCCACGATCGCCACCGGTTCGACGCCCTCGGCGACGAGCAGGTGGTACGTCGAGAGGCTGACCGCGAAGATCTCCAGGTACTGCACCTCGGGGCTGTAGGGGCGCTCACCTGCCACATCCTCGATCAGACGGGTGCTGATGTCGGGCAACCCCAACTCCCGGGCCGCCTTGTCGATGCGGGTCAGTGCCTCACGTACCGTCTCGTAGCGGCTGTGCAGGTCACGCAGGATGCCCGTACGGGGAGCAGCCACTGTGCCGGGCATGACGAAGACAGAATCCACCATGTGCGTCACCCTCGTTTCCGTCCCGGTGAACGGGCTCTGGCGCGCCGTACCGGCGCAGGGACAATCGACGACGTGCGGCCTACGGGTCCGGAGGGACCCTGCGGTCACCCCGGCCCGCACCGCCCGGCCGGGGCAGGTTCCCGGCCGGCTATTCCGCGATCCGCGACCGGTACGCCCAGCGGAAGACGAGCGGCTCACCGTCGCCGTCGTCGGAGCGTTCGAAATGCTCGTAGCCACCGTGGTGCGGGACCTTCACCTTCGGTGCGTCCGGCGAGATCCGTTGACTGCGAAGCTCGGGCGGAAGGCTCGCCGGGCCGCCTTCGAGTGCGATCAGAACGGTGGTGCGGGGGGTCGTGGTGTCGTCCGGCTGGGGGGACACGGTCATGCGGATAGCCTCCCCGGGGAGGACGAACGAGACATGCGTCAGCTGACCCACAAAACCGACCCAGGGTCGCCGAGTCATCCGTCATCGGGAACCCGCGTTGCGGAGCACCTCCCGGGCGATCTGGTTACGGCTGCGCAGCCCGAGCTTGTGCAGGGCGCGGGAGATGTGCGTCTGGACCGTCCGGCGGGTCAGGAGCATCGCGGCAGCGATCTCGGGCGTCGAACGGCCCTCGGCGACGAGGACGGCGACGCGCCGTTCTGTGGCGGTGAGCGCCGCCCAGCCCGACACCGGCCGGACTGCGCGGGGGCCGCTGACCCCTCGGCGTACGCCCCTGCCCCGCAGCCGCGCCTCGGTGCGACGGACGTCCCAGGTCGCGCCCATCCGGGTATACAGGCCGACCGCCTCGGTGGCGGCCGCCCGGCACTCGACGGTCGCGCCGTGGCCGGCCAGCACTACCGCGAGGTCCTCAAGGGTCGCCGCCAACTCGGTCCGGGGGCCGGCCGACCGGTAGTGCTGCACGGCTGTGCGCAGCGGCTCGGGGTCCTCGGTGGCGAGGCCCACGCAGCGCTGACGCATGGTCGCGGCCCGTCCCGGCGTCTTCTCGGCCTCGGTCCAGACCCGCGTCCGTTCGAGGACGGCCGTCACGGTCGAGGAGTCCGTGCCGGCCGACGCCATCCGGATCAGGTCCGCGAACCACGGATGGTGGGGCCCCGTCCCGGAGTCGGGGCGGTGCTGCAGCATCGTGGCGAGCAGGGCGGCGCCCCGTTCCGGTTCGCCCTGCTGTTCGGCGTGCACGGCCCGGGCCGCGAGGAGGAAACCCTCGCTGTCCTCGTCGGTGCTGCGGTCGGCCGGCGCGTCCGGGTCGGAGCGCAGGTGCGCCTCGGCGAGCGCGCGGTCGTCGCGCCGGACGGCGATCAGCGCGGTGACGCCCCGCCGCAGTAGCGCAGGCCCACCCCGGTGCAGACCCGGATAGAATGGCCCGCAGGGGTCGTCAGCCACCGGGGCCAGTGCCGTCAACGCCTCGTCCCAGCGGCCGACCCAGTAGTGCAGCATCGCCTCGGTGACGCCGATGGACCCGGCGGCGACGTCGTGTGCCCGGCTGCGGATCTCCCGGGACAGCCGCAGCACCCGCTCGGCCTCCCTCCACCGGGCCATGTTCTGCAGGCTCACCACGCGGCAGTGCAGGGCGAACATCTCCAGTTCCGGGTGGTCGGGGTGACCGACGAGGGCGGTGAGCGCCTGTTCGGCGTACCGCAGTGCGGCCGGGTGGTCACGCCGGTCGGAGCGGGTGAGGGACAGCACGACGTTGGCGCCCGCGATCGCGCAGTCGTCGCCCGATCGGCGGCCGGCGTCGAGGGCCTCACCGGCCAGTGCCTCGGCATCGTTCGGCCCGCCGGTGCCGGCCCGGCTGATCAGGGCCAGGGTGCCCAGAAGGCGTCCGCGCCACGGTTCGGGTATCGCCTGTCGGGTGAGCACCTGCCGCAGGATCAGTTCGGCCTCGTCGGTCTTCCCGCTGTTGTTGAGCGCACGGATCAGCAGCCAGTGCAGCTCGCCGTGCGCGTCCAGCCCGGTCGACGACGCGAGGGCCTCGCGGGCCCGGTCGGCGGCCTCCTCCCACCGGCCCAGCAGCTGTAGTGAGCGGGCCAGCGCGACGCTCAGCGAAGCCTGGTGCGGGTCCTGTGCCGGAAGCTGTCCGAGCTGTGCGCGCAGCAGCCGGACCGTGAGTCCCGGGTCGGCATCCGCCAACACGTGGACGGACCTGTAGAGCCAGTCGGGCACCCACCGGTTCTCGACGCCGCCCGCCGCTTCCAGTTGGTGTGCCACAGTGAGCGGTTCGGCGGCGGCGGCGGCCAACTCCCGGGCCAGGTCGAGGTGCAGCGCCCGGCGCAACGGCAGCGCGACGGCGTCGTACAGGGCTTGGCGGATCAGCGGATGGCAGAAGGTCATGCGTTCACCGGTGCCGGCGAGGATCCGGGCCGCGACGGCCCGCTGCAGCACGTCGGCGAGGACCCGCACCGGTCGCCCCAGCACGACACTCAGGTCGGTGACGGTGAACTCGGTGCCGAGTAGTGCGGCGGTCCGCAACACGTCCCCGGCGTCCGGCACCAGGCCGAGCCGGCTGGTCAACGCGGCGGTGAGGGCCGGAGATATCCGGTCGTCGTCGTCACGCAGGTCCGCGTGTCCCGCCACGACCTGGACCAGGTCCTCCCGCACCAGGACGTCGGCCAACTCACGCAGGTAGAGCGGGTTACCCACCGCCGCACCCGACCACCGGCTGAGGGTCGGGCCGGGCGGCGCACCGAGCAGCCCGGCCAGCAACTGCGAGACCTCCGCTTCGTCCAGCGGCACGAGGCTCAGCAGGTGTTCGTGGCCCCGGCCGGCGTTGGCCGGGGTACGGGTCGGCCGGGACGGGTCCTGACTGTGCGCGGCGACCAGGAGTAGGGGCAGATGCTCGGTGCTCGCGGCCAGGCGCCGCCAGACCACTGTCGATGCCTCGTCCATCCAGTGCGCGTCGTCGACGATCAGGACGGTGGGGCCCGCCGTACACAGGTCGTCGACGAGGGAGACCAGCATCTCGGCCACGGCAGCCAGGGCCGGCCCGTTGGCGGGGAAGACCGGCGGTTGGCCGACCAGGGTCTGGGTGATCTCCGCCCGGGACGGGTCGTCCGGCCGCTGCCGGACTCCGAGGCAGGCGAGCAGGACGCTCAGTGGTGACTGCTGGGAAAGTTGGTCGGCGACGGCGTGGAACACCTGGTAGCCGCGGTCACCCGCGGCCCGGGCGATGATGGTGAGCAGCGCGGTCTTGCCGATGCCCGGCTCACCGACCAACCGGAGCACCGAGCCGGTCCCCCGCGCCAGCCGGGTCAACGCTGTCTGCGCGAGGCTCAGCTCACGCGCTCGCCCGACCCATACCTCGGACCCGGACTCCGGGCCTATTCTCAGCATTCCCATCGAAGGTGAATTGCCGCCGGGAATCTCCCCGGCGACGGATATCCTCTTCCCGGCCGAAGTCGACTACCAGCACACCGTGTCGACCGGGAATCAACTCTATGGCGGGGCCGCCGCACCGGGCCCACAATACGCCGGCAGGCAGCCTTGATCGGCCTCCACCAGATCAACAAAGTGTCTGAGATCGTCCACTCCGACGCCCTACGATGAGCCATCCTGATAGGAATTAGTCGAAAAATCAAGGGAAGCTCGTCGGGTTCGCAGAGAGTCACTTCTCAGTGAACTACCAGGGCAGTTGCCGGATCGCAAAACGCGTTTCGGTCAGGTTAATTTATGATGGTCGCCCGGTCCTGCGGCGGCGGACGGGCAGCGCCGCACCACCGATCAGCCCTGCCCCGCGCCCGAAGGACGCGAGACGGCAGGATGAATTCACATCATCATCGCGAGGAATTCCCGAATTCCTACCCGCCTTCACATCGATTCCGGCAAGGTCACCGAATCAGGACGCCAATCACCACTTCGAAAGGGGCTTGGTCTCCCAAGGTCGAGTTCGATGCTACAACGCCGCCCGTCAAGCCCGATAGCCCTGAGTGAATCTTCATGCACCTTCGGTAACGACCACGGGCCACTCCCACTCCCCCGCCGTGGCCGGACCGTGTAGAACAGGCGCAGGCGGCGGGCACCGCCGGGGATGTCGAGGGTGAGGCGGTCCGCTCAGGCCACCCCCTCACGCGTGACACTGACCCGAAACGGGCGGGTGGACTCGGTGCCGCAGCCGGAGCACGGAGCTCGAAACAGCAGACTGATCGCCCGCGTTCGGTGAGAGGCGACGCGACGCGCTGACCGGACAGCGAGGACCGTAGCCCGCTGCGGCGGTCGTGCGGACGGTAGGCGGTCAGGAGGTGCGCAACGGTGCCGGCCTGGGCAGGCCAAGCTCCCTACAGTTCGGCTTCCCGCCGAGGCGGGCCGGCTCGCTGCCGAACATCTCCGGCGCGTCCTGGTCGTAGCCCCACGTCTCCGTCCGGTCGTTCACCGGATAGATCCACTCCGCCTCCGGGCGCGCGCGGCCCAGCACCTCGTCGACAAGCCGGTGGCTGTGCCCGGCGCCGTGAATGGTCCGCGTGGTGAGCAGGCCGGCGGTCAGGTGCCGGACTGCGGCAGCGAAGCGCTCGTCGGCGAACGCCGCAACCAACTGGTCGTACGGACCGGACACCCGAGCCTGGTCCGGTCCCGCGTCCCGGTAGTACGACCGCTGTTCGGTGAGGCCCGGAAACTCCCGGGCCAGGGCTCGGCCGGTCGACCAGTGCCGGCGGAGCACCGAACGCCTGACGATGACGAACCCCTCGGCCACGTCCTGGTTCGCCGGATCGAACGGTTGATGCAGAACGAACGCCTCCATCGTCCGCATGCACACTGCGGACAGTCGGCGCGGGCTGCTCTTCGTGTTCGGCAGGCAGGAGAGGGTTCAGTAATCCCGCTCCGTGGCGGCCGGTCCGGGCACCGCGACGTCCAGGTACGCCCGGTTCCTGCGACCACGGCAGAGTAGTACCCGCTCTCGCTCAGCCGCTCGAATTGGTTCTCGCCGTTGGCCACCATAGGCTTCGCCGACTCCTCGTCCCGGCCCTGAGGCCGACTACCCGAGCGCCCCAAGCGGGCGATGAAGGAACGGTGATGCTAGTAAATGCGGTGACGAGCGCGCTGCCACCGGAGAAAGCGGCAGCCAAACGGGACCAACAGCCGACGCGGAACCGCCCGCTCGGGTGGCTGTCGTCACCCGAGCGCTCCTCCCGATGGTCGCCCGGGAGGTCGGCACGGTCTATTGGACGGAAGCAGGCTGGAAACTGATGGAGACTCCACCGAGCAATCAGGAAGCAGGTGCCACAGTGACCCCGATCGAGGTCGCCGGTCGACCGGTGAACGACCCGCTTGGCGTCTTCGTCGACTACTGCAAGCAGCATGCCCGCACGGTCCGCGCCTACGACCCGCTGGCCGGCACGCACCCCGTGCTGACGCCGAAGCTCATCAAGGCAACTCGCGCACAGTACATGGGCAGCAGAACGGGCCGGGAGCAGGAGCGCCACCTGCTCCGGTTGAGCGAGACCGCACCCTGGGACGACGTCCCGCTCGACGCCCACCTCCGCGACGCCGATCCCATGCTCGACGACGGCAACTACGACTGTGCGCTTCGGTTGTACCAGCACTCGATGTAGCTGAAGATCGCGTCCTCCGCCTCGTCGCGGGTCCGCCAGGAGTCTCGGTAGACCACTTCGATCTTCAAGGTCGACCAGAAGCTCTCCATCAGGGCGTTGTCGTATCAGCCGTCGGAGAGGCGCTGGTTGAAACGCGCCGCGGCGCGGTGGGCGGCCTCGGCGAAGTCGGAACCGGACGAAGCGTAGAGAATGGCACGGGACGAGTTCGCGATCAGCCCGAACGAGTCCTGCGCCTTGCCCACCCGTAGGCACTCGTCGACATCCCCGCCCTGCGCGCCCAGACCCAGCAGCAGAATGGGCAGGTCGCCGACGGCATGCCTGATCCGGGCGAGCTTGGCCGGCTCGGTGGCACCAGCGGTCACCGCGCAGTTGCCGAGACGGTTCCAGTTGCCTGCCACCCGACGGCACACGTACTCGTACAGCGGAACGCCTTCGGAGCCGACGGGCAGGTCCTGGAACTCCCCGACCCCGGCGCAGGAGTTCGCCCCCATCACAATGACCCCTTTGTCTCCGCGCCGCAGGAACGGCTCCAGGGACTCACGGCCCATGTACGGATGCACGGTCACCACGTCGGCGCCCCAGGTGTCGAAGACAGCCTCGGCGTAGTAGAGATTCGTGTTGTCGATGTCCCCGCGCTTGGCGTCGACGATGACGACGCGGTCCGGGTGTGCCTGCTTGATATAGGCGATCGTGCACTCCAGCGCCTGGATCCCGGGTACGCCCATCCGTTCGAAGAACGCGCTGTTGAGCTTGAACGCCGCAGCGAACTCCGCCGTCGCGTCGGCGATCTCGCGACAGAAGACCGTTGCCCGTTCCGCGTCATGAGTGGCCAAGCCCGCCGGCAGCCTCGACAGATCCGGGTCCAAGCCGACACACACCAGCCGCCCCTGCGACCAGTGGCGCCGCATCAGCTCATAGATTCCGCCATCGGTAGCCACGCGTCGCACTCTAACGACCTTGTGCTGACCGCGACCGCTACCACACCCGCCCACCCAGCGACGAGCGCCTCGTAGACGCCCGCCATCACCGAGCTCGGGCACGAGTGACCAGCACGCTGGTGCTGCACCACTTCGGTGGTCGGGCCACCACCCCGGGCAGGCGATGGCCCGGCACCCCGACGCCGTCATGGCACCGCACCAGCGCCGCCCACCAACAGCGCAGACGCCGAATCAGTCAGCCACCGGCGGAAGGCCAGAGGTCGGGGTAGGTCAGTGCGGGTGCGGTGGGGTCGGCTCCCTGGCCGGAGGGTAGCTCGGGGCAGAGACGCCGGTAGGGCTCCGACCCGACGTGGTAGGCCCATTCGCCGTCGGTCAGGTTCCGTCCCGCTCGGCGGCAGAGCTCGGCGGGCCAGGTGTCCGGGGTGGGGGTGAGGCGGGCGGTGTGGTCCCAGGAGGTGGTGGCCAGCGTCCTGCCGTCCGGGCTGAAGGCCACCGCCGTGACCCAGCCGACGTGACCGGTGAGACCGACGATCGTCCGGCCACTGTCGCGGTCCCACAGGCGGGTGGTGCCGTCCCGACTGCTGGTGGCGATGGTCTGCCCGTCCGGGCTGAACGCGACGGCGTTCACCTCTGCGGTGTGTCCGATCAGGACGGACGCCACTCGACGGGCGGCAGTGTCCCACAGCAGGGCGGTGCCGTCGGCGGGGGCGATGGCGAGGGTCCGGCCGTCCGGGCTGAACGCCACCGCGTTCAGGTGGCCGGTCCTGGGCACCAGGGTGACGATGGTGCTGCCGGCGTCAGAGTCCCAGAGCCGGACCGTGCCGTCGGTCGAGGCGGTCGAGGCGGTGCTGCCGTCGGGGCTGAAGTCCACGGCGTCCACCCAGCCGGTGTGGCCGGTCAGCACGGCGGACGCACGGCGGGTGGTCAGGTCCCACAAGCGGGCCGTTCCGTCGGTGGACGCGCTGGCCAGGAGCTGACCGTCGGGGCTGAAGGCGACGGAGGCGACGCCGTCGGTGTGCCCGGTGAGGGTGGCCTTCTGTTGGCGGGTGCTGGTGTCCCAGAGTCGGATCCGGCCATCCTTGTGCCCGGTGGCAAGGGTCGTACCGTCAGGGCTGAACGCCACGGTGAAGACGAAGCCGGCCCTGGCGTCGAGGACGGCGAGCTGACCGTGCCGGGCGGTGTCCCACAGGCGGACGGTGCCGTCCCTGCTTCCCGTAGCGACGGTCCGGCCGTCCGGGCTGAACGCCACCGCGTCGACGTAGCCGGTGTGACCCCCGAGCGTGGCGACGGACCGGCTCGTCCTCGTGTCCCACGTGCGGGCGGTGCCGTCCCGGCTGCCGGTCACGACGGTAGTGCCGTCGGGACTCGTTCCCACGGCGAGCACCTCGTCGGTGTGGCCGACGAGGGTGGCCAGGGGCTGGTGCGTGGTGGTGTCCCAGATCCGCGCGGTGCCGTCCCAGCTTCCGGTCACCACGGTGCGGCCGTCGGCCCCGAACGCCACGGCCCGCACGACGCGGGTGTGCCCGACGAGGCTGGCCCGGGACTCGTGGGTCGTGGTGTCCCAGATCCGCGCGGTGCCGTCTGCGGAACCCGTGACGAGGGTCGTGCCGTCCGGGCTCAGCGCGACCGCGAAGACCTCGCCCGTGTGGCCGGAGAGGATCGTCGTCTGACGGGTCGCCGTGTTCCACAGCCGGGCGGTGTTGTCGTCCCCGCCGGTGGCCAGGATCAGCCCGGTGCGGTCGAAGGCCACCGCGTTCACCGGGCCGTCGTGGCCGACCGGCACGGGCCGGGAAAGGCTGGTGCGGGTGTCCCAGAGCCGGACGGCACCGTCGGCGTGCCCGGTCGCTATGGTCGTACCGTCCGGATGGAACGCCACCGCGTTGACTGCGGCACGACCCGTCAACGTGCCGAGGGGTTGGTGGGTGGTCGCGTCCCACAGCCGCACGGTGCCGTCGACTCCCCCGGTCGCCAGCAGGCGTCCGTCCCTGGTGAAGGCGATCGCCGTCACGGCACTGCCCTGGGTGAGCACAGCGGTCGGGCCGGCGGTCCACAGCCGTACGGTGCCGTCGTCGCCGCCGGTGGCCACGGTGCCGCCGTCGGGGCTGTACCCGACGGCGGTCACCGCGCCGGAGTGCCCGATCAGTGGCCGCGCGACGTGCATCGGGGCCGAGAGCGCCGCCTGCGCGCTGGCCACGGTCTGCGCCGTCACGGAGTGGCCGAGCCCGGCCAGCGCCAACAGGTTCGCCAGGTCAGGCTGGGTCGCCAGCACCGCGACCGACTGGGCGGCCAGGCTGTCGGCCACGGCGAGGTCACGTTGGGCATTCGCCGTGACGGTCTGTACCACGGCGAGGACGGCCAGCAGGCTTACCGTGACCAGGCCCGCGACCAGACTGCCGACGGTGACCCGCAGCCGCCGCCGGCGGCGGGCGTGGTCGCGGGTCTGCCGGGCCAGGCTGGCGGCGAGGAAATCGCGTTCGGTCCCGTTGAGGGCTTCGATGTCCCGGTCGGCCCAGCCCGCGAGCAGACTGCCCCGGTACAGGAACGCGTCGTCCTCGCCGTGCGTCGCCCAGTCGGTGGCGGCACCGGTGAGGCGGCGGTGGGCGCGTAGCGACTCGCGGTCGGCGGCGAGCCAGTCCCGAAGCGTCGGCCAGCCCCGGATGAGCGCCTCGTGGGCGATCTCCACGGTCTCCTCGCCGATCGTCACCAACCGGGCCGCCGCGAGGCGTTCCAGGACGTGCGCGGTGACGGCGTCGTCGCCGAGCTCCGCCCGGGCGACTCGCCGGCGGGTGTCTTCGGTGCCGTCGCCCAGCGCGGTCAGCCGCAGCAGGATCCGCCGGATCGCTCGGCGGTGCTCCTCGTCCAGCTCCCCGAACATCCGATCGGCCGACTGCGCGAGCGCGCCGCCCAGGCCGCCAGCCGCCTCATAGCTGGCCAGGAACAGCCCGGTGCCGCGCCGCCGCCGCCAGGTCTCCCACAGGGCGTGGGAGACGAACGGCAACACCGCCGGCCGGGACGCCGCCTCGGCGATGATCGTGGCGACGAGGGTCTTCTCCACCATCAGGCCGGTCCGGGCCGCCGGTTCGGTGACGGCGACCGACAGTTCCTCGGGCGTCATCGGGCCGACCAGCAACTGCGCGTCCTGCAGCGCCGCCACCAGCTCGGGCACGCGGGCGCAGTGCGCGTAGAAATCGGCCCGCAACCCGATCACCACCCGGGTCCGGCCGCCCACCTCGCCCGCCACCGCGAGCAACGCGCGGATGAAGGTCTCCCGCTCGGACTCGTCCACACAGAGGGAGAACACCTCCTCGAACTGGTCGACGATCAGCAGACCGTCGGCGCCCGGGGCCACCGGGTTGTCCGCCAACTCCCGCACCGGGTGGGCACCGGGGGTGATCACCACGGTCCGCAGATCCTCGTTCGCGCGCCAGGCCGGCAGCAGACCGGCCCGCAGCAGGGACGACTTACCCGAGCCCGACGGCCCGACCACCGCGACGAACCGGTGCCGGGCCAGCCGGTCCGTGAGGTCGGCGACGAGGCGGTCCCGACCGCAGAACAGGTCCGCGTCGTCGGGTCCGTAGGCGGCCAGGCCCAGGTACGGCGGCCGGTCCCCGACCTGATCGGGGGCACCGGTCGCCCGTGGCGCCACAGCGTCCAGTTCCGCGACCGCACTGCGCCAGCGGGCCGTCCACTCTTCGGGATCGCCATCGCAGGCGCGGGCGTACGCCACCGCCACTGCCAGGGTCGGCAGCCGGTCACCCGCAGCGGCCTGCGCCAGCGCGGTTGCCGAGTAGTGCGCCCGCTTGGCCAACACGCGGTACGTCGGATTGCCCGCTGACTGCCGCAGCTCCCGTAAGGCGAGGGCGAACCGCTGCGCCGGCCCCTCGCCCGGACCCACCGGCCGCTCCGGACGCGGCATTTCCCACCCCCAACGACAGATGCGAATGCTATCAGCGGCCGTCGTCGAATCGCCTGGTCGACGGTTGTTTAGTTCCCACATCCGGAAACCGGACAACCTCGAACGATTGAAGCGGCCGAATCGGTTGTCCACTGTTGTTTGTCCATACCGCACTCCCGAAGCCGGACAACCCGCCGTCCACTAGACACAGATCCGCAAGCCGCGTCACCGCGTCCGAAGGGAATCTGATGTCGTTGCCCGTCACGACCGCCACGCCACCACCGAGCGAGCCACCCGAGCCGTCGTCCTCAGCGTCGTCCTCGACCAAGCCGTCGCCGCCCGAGTCGTCGCCGCCCGAGTCCGGGCCGCCCGGCACCACGCCCGCGCCACGGCCCCGAGCGGCGATCACCGCCACCGCGGGCGCCGCGATCGTGGCGGCCGTCGCGCTGTCGTGGGACCGGCCGGGCATCGGGTGGCTGTTGACCGCTCTCGCCGTTGCCGCCGCGATAGTGGTCTCGGCCGGCAGCGGTTTTGCGTGGTCCGGTCGTGCCGCGGTCCGGGCCGGCGAGGCCGTGGCCGTGGTGGCGCTGATCGCCGTGGGCGCGGTGCGCGCGGCGGACTGGCTGTTCGTCCTGTGCATGCTTGCCGCTGGGGTGGTCGGCTGCGTGGCCCTGGCCGATCGCTGGTCGGCTGGCAGCCTGGTGGCCGCCCCGCTGCGGGTGGTCGGTTCGGTGCCGGCCGCGCTGCGATGGCTACTCAAGGACGCGATCAGGATCCGCGTTCAGGATCGGGGCGCGGCCCGGCGGACCACCATCGCCGGGCTGGTAGCGGTGGCGTTGCTGGCCGTGTTCGGGTTCCTGCTGGCCGAGGCGGACGCGGCGTTCGCCGAGGTGTTGTCCGTGCTGATCCCCTCGGTCGACGGCACCACCTGGGTGCAGTGGCTGGGGTCGGCGGTGGCCGCCGTCGTAGTGACGGCGGTCGCGGCTTACGGCCTGCTGACCGGCACGACCGTGCCCGAACCGGGGTCGCGGCTGGGACTGGTCCGCCGGGTCGAGTGGGCACTTCCGGTCGGCGCACTGGTCGCACTGTTCGCGGGCTTCGTCGCGGTCCAGGCGACGGTCCTGTTCGGCGGCGGTGAACACGTGGCGAAGACCGCCGGGCTGACGTACGCCGAGTACGCCCGGGCCGGCTTCTGGCAGCTACTGGTGGTCACCGGGCTCACCGTGATCGTGGTGGGCGTAGCGGCCCAGATCGCGCCCCGGGCCACGGTGCCCGACCGGGTGCTGCTGCGCGCGCTGCTGGGGCTGCTGTCGGCCCTGACCCTGGTCATCGTCGCCTCGGCCCTCTCCCGGATGGCGGCCTACGAGCAGGCGTACGGGTTCACCCGGCAACGGTTGCTGGTGACCGTCGGCGAACTGTGGTTGGGAGTGCTCTTCCTGCTCACCCTGGTGGCCGGGATCAAACTGCGGGGACGATGGGTGCCCCGGGCCGCCCTCGCCGCAGCCGTCGGCGCACTACTCGGCCTGGCCGTGCTCAATCCCGACGCGTTCATCGCCGAACAGAACGTGAACCGGTTCGGGAAGCACGGGATCGATGTGTACTACCTCAGCACCCTGTCCGCCGACGCCGTTCCGGCGTTGCAGAAGCTGCCGGAGCCGTACCGCTCCTGCGCGCTGGCGGCGATCACCAACGAACTGACCGGCGGCTCGGCACCCTCGTCGGGGTCCAACCGGCGCGACGCGTGGCAGGAGTGGAATCTGGGCCGCGCCACCGCCCGGGCCCACCTCGACGATGACGCCCTGGGTCCGTGTTCGGCGGCGTACGGGCGGTACGGCTTGCCTGACACTGACTGAGCCCCCCAGTCGAGCGACCGCTCGGGGGTATGTGGGCGCGACCGGGTCTGTCAAACCCCTGACCCGAGCACACGTGCCTCCTTCGGCATCCGGTTCCCGCCGGAAACGCGCCGCCCGAGTCCCGCCCCGCAGCGCGTGGCCGTCACAGTGTGCCAGTGGCCGAAGGGGCGGCCCAGACGATCGGGGTACCGCCAAGAACACGGCCCACCGGTCGTCAGCCCCCAGCCCCCGGAGCCGGTGAAAGACCATGCCCCGGCATGCATCCGGGCAGCCAGGAACGCCTGAGTCTCTGGATCCGTGGAAGAGAGCAGCACACCACGCATACCCCGGGTCATCAGCACCCGGTAGGTGTTGCGAGTGAGGCGGTCGGCGACTTCGTCACTCATGGCTGCACTGTTGCGGAAGGGTCTGCTGCACCGGCAGGTGACCCCACGGAGTACCAGGTCCTCCCAGAGAAGCATGGATACACGTGATCGCAAGGTCACAGATTGTCGCAGGTGGTCGATAAGGTCTTCTGCGAAGCTGTGGAGGCGTGCGCCGGGATGCCGCACCACGGCACAGGGGAGGGCATGCTGAAGTGGCGGACAGGACGAAACGCGGGCCGAGTCCTGACGGTGATGACGCGCAGACGTTCCACGTAGAGGTGACCGATTCGCGGCGTGCGATGGCTTACCTGGTCGCGCCCGGCTCGGACGATTACATCAGGATCATGGCAGTGCTCGAGTCGTCGGTGACCGACCTGACTCCTTCCGAGATCGCGGTGCTGGTTTCGGCCGGCGGGCCGGCGATGTCCGACACGGTGGTGCAGAAGCGGCTGGACAAGCTGAAGGACTGGACGGCGACTACCGGGCGCAGCGACCCGTCGCGAATCCGCCGGCATGCCGACATCCTGGCGCGGAACTGGCGCTGGACGGCGACGCCCGCCGGGAGACAGGTGCACCGCTTCTACACCTCAGTGCTGGCCGCCACCCCGACGATGCGCGAGATTCCGCTGCCCAGTCTGGCGCGCATCGTGGAATCGGTGGAACAGCTGGCGACCGCTCTGGCTTTACCGCGGCGCGATGACGCGCAGATCGCGGAGCTGATCGGGCGGCTGTTCACCGGCCACGACGATCTGGATACGGCGCTGGTGGGTGCGGAGGACAGCCTTGCCAGCCTGGCGGACCGTTTCGATCTCGATCAGGAAGCAACCGCCGAGCTCAAGGGGCTGCTCGTGGATTACGCCACGCATGTTGCCGGGGAACTGGAGCGCGGCGCCCAGCTGGCCCATGACGTGCTGCACCGGCTGCTGCGACCGTACTTCACGACGCTGGCCGAGATCGCGGTAGCCCAATCGCAGGCCCGCGCCCTCATTGAGCGTGGTGCGCTCACCGCTTCCAGGGGTGGCCAGGTCAGCGACTGGGCGGGTCTGACGGCGTGGTGTGATCCGCACACCGGCCGGTCGAGCAGGTTCGCGTTACGGCTGGTTCGTGCGCTACCAGGCATGCACGCCAACCTGCGACGATTGCACAGCTCGGCCGGCTACGCCACGGGGCGTGCTCGCGCGTTGCTGCTCGCAAAGGCGTGCCTCGACCCGCAGTACGGCACGGCAATCTTGCAGGCGGCCACGGGCGATCACCGGTGGCGCAAGCTATACGGGGAGTCCGACGACACGGAGCTGTCTAGCAACCCGACGTGGCGGGGCGGGCCGGCGGTGGAGCTGCCCGAGTTGTTACGCACGACAGGTCGGACGGGCGCGAGAGGCCGTGCGCCAGCGGCGCGCGACGACTCGGCGGCGCGGGCAGCAGTGCAGGCGTCGCGTGAGCTCAGGAGAGCCGAGCATGCGGCGGCGATCGAGGAGATTCTCGCGAGTGAGCCGGGCGAGCAGCTGTCACCACGCGCGGCGCAGGTCGCGCTCGCGGCACTGATGACCGCGGTCCGTGCCGGTCTGGCACCAGGTACGACCGACCGGCGTACCGGTCTACGTGATGGGTTGTCCTGCACGCTCTTTCACATCGGCGACGGAGCAGGTGTGCTGGTCGCGCCGACGTGGCGGGTGCTGCTGCCCGGCCGGATGCCGGTCTTCCACCTGCCGGGCCGGTGGATCGCCGCGCCGCGGCCGACGCGCCGCGATCCGGCGACTCGCGCGGTGATGCTCCTGCAACCGGTACCGGAGGCGGCCGCATGAGCAGTACGACGTCCGCGGGCGCCAAGGCGTGGAGGCAGCGCCGGGCGGCCGAACCGGAAACGGCGGCGGAGACCGCCGCCGTGCTGCGTCTGCTCATGGTTCAGCCGTGGCTGGTCGCCGGCCGCGACGACACCGCCATCGCCACTGTGCGCCGCAACGAGGAAGCGGTCCGTGAAGTGCTGGGACGCCTGGGTTGGGTTCTCGTGGTCGATCGCGACTTCGTCCGGCTGCGCAAGTCACCGCCGGTGCGCCGCGACGCGTGGGCGGCCGACGGTCCTGGCCCGCTGACATGTTCGTGGTTCTTCCTGCTGGTCGCGGCTGCGGAGTCGATGGCACCGCGTGTGAGCATCGGGCAGCTCGTTTCGGCGGCGCGTGGTGCGGCGGCGGAGGCCGAAGTGCCCACCCCAGACGACATGCCGCAACGTCACGCAATCTTGGCAGCCGTCAAGATGCTCGAGCGGCGCGGCGTGGTGGAAAGCCTCGACGGTGACCTCAATCAGTTTCTGCGCGACGACGACCCGCCCGTCCTGCTGGCCGTTCATCATCATCGCCTGGTTCACGTCATCGCCAACTTCAGCACCGCTGATCCGGTGCTGGACCCGGTGGGCTGGTTGGAGCAGGTGGAGCGGGAAGCGGACCCGGCCAGGCGTATGCGCCGCCGCCTCGTCGACGATACCGCCGTCTACGCCAGCGACCTTGACGCGGACGAGGCAGACTGGCTGTCGCGGCGAGTTCGTGGCGACGACGGTCTGCCGCTGGCCGAGGCGTTCGGGCTGCACCTTGAGCGCCGTGCGGAGGGGGCGGCCTTCGTGGTACCGACTGAGTCGTTCCGGTCTCGCGACGCCCTCGGCGACTGCCCGTTCCCTAGTGGGGGAACCGTCGCTCACGCCGCAGTGCTGCTGTGCGACGTGGCCGAGGCGCACGGGGTGGTGGACGCGGATCGGCCCGGTTGGCGCGGCATGCACGCCGCCGACGTCACCGCGCATCTGACGTCTTTCTCGCAGCGATACGCCGGACAGGGCTGGGCGGCCGAGCACGTTGCTAACCCGGCGGGCCTGGCAGCCGAGATCGTCACTCTGCTCAACGGCGCCAACCTGCTGCGCGTCGAAGCCGGGACCTGGTGGTTCTCGCCCGCGGCAGGCAGATGGGAGCCGCCGCCACCACCGCGACGAGACTCCCGTCGCCCATCCGGCAAATCCGCCGCAACGGCCCACCAGCAGGACATTCCGGTACTCGGGGAGGAGCTAGATGGCGGTCGGTGACGCTCCCCTGCTGTTCGGCGATGAGCTCATCGAGCCTGCGGGGCATCCCGAGCGGTTCACCGGGCGATGGCGGCTGGTCGGGGCCGGTCTGTCCAACGTCTGGCGCTACGGGGACCTACAACTAGACGCGGCGAGTGGACGGCTGCTGCTCCGTGGCCCGAACGGCACCGGCAAGACCACAGCGTTGGAAGCGCTGTGGCCGTACCTGCTTGATCTCAACCCGCAGCGCTTGGCCGCCGGCAAGGCTCGGCCTACCTCCCTGTCATTACTGATGCGCGAAGGTGCCGGCGGCAGCCGGCGCCGCTGCGGCTATCTGTGGCTGACCCTCGCCGCGCCGGCGGACGAAGGCATCCATTCCTACGGCGTACGGCTGTTGTTCAGCGAGAGCAGCTCCCCTGCGGTACGCGTCCTTCCCTTCACCGTGCCCGGACTGCCGCTGCACGATGTGCCGCTGTATGGTCCCGGTCGAGCGTTTCTGTCCGACGAGCAGTTCCGCGACGTCATCACTGGGGCGGGCGGGACCGTCTTCGCCGACGAAGATGCCTACGTCGGAAACTTGGCGACGCGACTGTGGAGAGCCAGCGAACGGGAACTAATCGAACTCGCCAACCGGGTTCGAGCCGTCCGCAATCCCACTCTGCTCGGTGACGTGTCGCCGCAAGCGGCCGCCCACGCGCTGCGGGACGCACTGCCCGGCGTCTCCGACGACGTGGTCGCCGCCACCGCCGAGGCACTGGCGGAATCGGAGGCGACGCGCACGGCTTTCCAACGCGACCGGAACGCCGCCTCAGCACTCGAACGGTTCGCGGAAGCATGGGCCGGCCACGTCGTCGACGTGGTCGGTGCAACACACAAATCGGTGACCGACGCAATGGACGCCGTCGACGACGCCGAACGCAAACAGCGGCGGGCATCCAGGAATCTCGACGCGGCCCAGGAGGTGCAGAGTCGCGCCGCGGCCAAGCTCGACATCGTGAAGAAGAACGCCGCGCAACTGGACGCCGATGTGCGCGCACTGGAAAACTCGGAACCCTACAAGGCCGCCGGCCGCCTTGGTGATCTTCAGGCGCGTGTCGAGGCGGAGCAAGGCCGAGCGGCCGACGCTCTGTCGGGTTTCCGTGCCGCGGTCGACGCCAGCCGAACCCGCGCGGGTAGCTTAGCCGCCACCGCCGCCGAGATCCTCGCGGACATCGACAACCTCGCCGACACCGCCTCGGCGACGGATCCCCAGGCCCGCCCGGAACAGCCGGTCCTGACACAAACGAGCCGGTCCCGCCAGCCGTACCCGGTCGGGGACCAGACCGTCGATCCTGGCCCCGGCGCTGTGGTGGCGGTCGAGAAGCACCGGATCGAAGAAACAGCCGAGCGGTGGAGGGCACTGGCCGCCGGTCACCAGACCAACGGCGACCAAGCTCGGCTGGCGCTAACCGACCGTCAAGAAACAGATTGTGCAGAACGCGAAGCCAAGCGCACGGCTACAGCGGCAGCAACGGCGCGCGTGCAAGCCGATCGCGAACAGCAGCGGCTCGCAGGTGCCACCAACGAGGCCCGCCACGCCGTGATCACCCTCCTCGACGGCGTCAACGGCTGGTACACCGAATACGGCAAACTCGAAACCGTCGTCGCCGACGCCCGCAGGAATGACGTCCGCGACGACGGCTCCTGGCAGGCGATCGACCTGAACAGCCTCACCGCCGACGAACCAGCCCGGACGCTGGCTGACATCGACGGCATCGCCACCCTCGTGACCCGGGCCGGCGAGGCCGCTATCGCGGCCATTCGCTTACGGGTAGGCACCGCCGTCGAAGAAGCCAAACGGCTACGCCTGGACGCCGAGAACCTGCGGGCCGAGGGGCGGCAGCTGCGTGCCGGCAAACTGCTGCCGATCCCGCGCCCCGATTGGGCCGGACCGGCAGCCGAAGGGCAGTCCTTCGCCGACGCGATCGAATGGCACCACAGCGTCACCGACCCGACGAAGCGCGCCCTCATCGAGAACGCGATGGCGGTCAGCGGGCTGCTCGGCGCGTCCCTGCAACAAGACAGCGTCCGAACCTCCGCCTGGCACGTCGAAGCCTCCGGCGACCTCGCCGAGCCAAGCCTGGCCGCGGTGCTGGTCGCCGACCCGACCCATCCGGACGCCGTTGCTGCCGACCACGTCCTGCGCCGTATCCCGCTTCGTGACACGTGCGATCCCACGATCGGCCCGACAGGCCTGGTGATCGGCCGCGACGGAACCTTCTCCGCCGGCCCCCTGCATGGGCGGCCGCCGGGCAGCCACGACCCGGCTCTGCTGCGGCCAGCCGAATACATCGGCGCAGCGCAGCGGCGCGCCGCAGCCCGAAAGTGGGCCGACGAACTCGACACCCAGGCGGGTCTGCTGGAAAGCGAAGCCCGCCGGCACGACGAGACCGCCGGTCATCTCGCCAGCGACGCCGACAGTATCGCCCGGGCAATGCGTGCTTTCCCTCCGCGTGTCGCGGCGCACGCAGCGGAAGCGGCCCGGGCTGTCGCCGCGACCCGGGTCGCGGACGCCAGGCAGGAAGCAACAGACGCCGAACAGAAAGCCGCCGAACAGGCGGAGACCGCCCGGGCACTGCGCCTGGAGTGGGAACAGCGGACCAGGACTCGCGGCCTGCCCATAGAAATCGACCAGCTGGGGTCCCTGCGGGACAACGGCGAACGCCGAGCTAAGGAGCTCCGGAAACTAGCCACGCAACTGACGGACCGTTTCGGGGCACGGTTGGCCCGTCTCATCGCCGACGTCGACGATGACCGCGAACGCAACGAAAGGCTGCGGCAACACCACGCAGACACTGCCACCACGGTTCAACGCGCCGAGCGGAGCGCCGCTGATCATCGAGCGCTCGTGCAAGCTGTCGGCCTCGAGGCGCGCGCAGCGGTGAGCAAGCATGCCGAAGTGGTCGCCGAACGAGAAGTCCTCGCCGGCGAAATGATCCGCATGCGGCAGGAGGCCACCGACGCGCAGGACGCCGTCAGGCGGCGTGGCTTCGACCTCGAGCAGGCTCAGCAGCGGGCGACCGATGCGCGCCCACCGGTGACAGCGGCTTTACGGCAGCTGCGCACCCTCCTGGAGGTCGACGGGGTCCCAGCCGTGTTGTTCGCATCCGGTACCGTCCCCTCCCCGGCCGATGCCGACACTGTCATAGCTGCGGTCGGTCAGGCTCTGCCGGGCCGGCGCACCACCAGCCGCCGAATCTTGAGAGAACGCTACGACAGCTGCCGCGCGGAACTGGCCGGTCTCTGGACACTCGACCCAGGTGACACGGTGGATAACCTCGACACCTACCACCTGACACACGACAGCATCGGCTATACCCCGCCGACCGCCGCCGACGCAGGCCTGCGGCTGCGAGACCGCGCCCAGGCAGCCCTCGACAGAGCCGAGGAATCAGCGTTACGCGAATTCGTGATCGGCCGCCTGCCCCTCGCCATCGGCACCGCGTGGGTCAGCATCGAAGACTGGGTCAAGGACGTCAACCGCAAGATGCAGAAAGCCGCAGCTTCCTCCGGCGTCGGCGTCCGCATCGCCAAGAGCCTGGCGAAAGACCTGAGCGCCGCCGAACTCACCGTCCATCGGCTCGCTTGCAAGGGATCAGTGCTCACCGCCGACCAGCAAGCCGAAGTTGGCGAGGCACTGCAGGCGCTGATCGCCGGCGCCGACGGCGCCACCATGGCCGAGAAACTCACCAATGCAATTGATGTGCGCGGATGGCTGGACATCTGGTACGAGATCGTGCGCCCAGACGGGCAGGTCAGCCGCTGGACCTCCAAGACCGGGCTGTCCGGCGGTGAACGCCGCTTGGTCGTGCTCGCGCCCATGCTCGCCGCCATCGCCGCCTACTACGACCAACTCGACATCGCCGGCCTGCGGCTCGCCGCTCTCGACGAGGTACCGGCGGAGGTCGACGAACGCGGCCGGGAAGGCCTCGCCCGCTACATCGCCGAACTCGACCTGGACCTGATCTGCACCAGTTACCTGTGGGACGGCGCCCCCGGCGCCTGGGACGGCATCGACGCCTGGGACCTGGAAGCCGGCCCCGATACGACCGTGGTCGCGTTCCCCATGCTCGTACGCGGAGCCAGCCCGCTGCCCGGCGACCCCTTCGAACAACCGGCATGATCACCACATGCCCGTGGTGCGGCACCGACTGCGCCGGCATCGACGACGGACTGTTCCGCGGCGAACACCTGGATTGGCTGTGGCATCAACTGGCGACCACCGCAGACCGCCGAGGCGACCCTGAACTGGTAACCGGCACCGCCACCGTCACCGCCCCTACCAGCGCCACCGCGCGCGCCGCCGCAACCGGCCTTCTCCACGGCCGAGCCCCTCGCAGCGGTCAGACCATCCGCGTCGACCTGGATGCCCTAACCGCGCAACTTTGGACGCACGACGAACGGCTGACCCCAGGGATGCTCGCCGCCCACGTCACCGGGCGGGCGCTAGGCACGCGGGTTCGCGACAACGCCCGACGCCGCGACACAGTAGAACGACTTCGCGACCACATGACCCGCGCCTTCGCCGCAACGGATATCGACATCACGGCAGTCTGGCCAGTTCTGAAACGCACGGGATGGGTCGCCCGGCTTGTGGCGAGCGAGAAGTCGGCACAGATCGCCGACCACGCCGCAGCGGTCATCGCGAGGTTGCCCACCGGCGGCGCACGCATAGACCGACGCAGGCTCGCCGACACCGTCACCAGGTTCCCGCACGCGCTCGACACCGGAACCCTCCCGGGCCTCGTCCTCGCCGTTCTCGTCGCGTCCGAAAGCGTCCCCGCGGGTCTAGCGCCGCGAGCCGCGTGGGCGGCGGTCGGCGTCGACTGCGACGACCTGACCGGCGGCCTGCTGGCCCTGGGAATCCACCCCGACGGCTGGACCCTGCCGAACGGCGCCGTCGTGACGCTTCCCCCGCGAGAACTGGCCCGCTGCGCCTGGCCGAAGCCGCCGTTTCGCGGTGCCCCGGTTTTCGTCACCGAGAATCCTTCGGTTGTCACCGCCGCGGCCGACCTACTGGCCACGGCGGGCCGAGCGCGTCAGTTTCGCTTGCTGTGCACGGTTGGCACACCGTCAGCAGCAGAAATCAACGCTGTCGCTCGACTGGCGGGCACCGGCTGGCAGGTGCATGTGCGCGCCGATTTCGACCGTGCCGGCCTGCAGCATGTCGCCGCGTTGCTGGACGGCATACCGTCCGCTCGCCCGTGGCGGATGACCGCTGCAGATTACCGTGAAAGCCTCGCCGAAATCCCCGCAGACGACCGCATCCGGCTACAGACCGAGCCCTTGCCACAGACGCCATGGGATCCGGACCTGCGACGACTCATGGTCGAGCAGCAAGTCGCCGCCTACGAGGAGAGTCTCATCGACGTCCTGCTCACCGATCTGACCGCAGAATCACCTTGATTGGCTCGAGCACGTCAAGTCACGACAGCGATGTCAGCGGCCCATCAGGCCCGGGTCTGGCCGGAATTCTTGGGTGGCTCAGCGGATTCTAGGGCGTGGGTCAGTGTGCGTAGCTGTGCTTCCAGGTCAGCGAATTGCCCCGGACTTCCGGCTCCCGCCACTTCGCGAAGCAGAGCGGCGAGGTATTGCTGGTGGAGGAGGTGCACTCGGTCGCTGGAGAGTCCCCATGTCCGGGCCACTTCGAGAAGGGCCACCACCTCGGCGTGACTGAGGACATGGTCGGCAAGGGCACGGTCGAGTACGTCGAAGTATGCGTCGGCGCGGGAGTCGCCGGTGGTTGCGGCCTCTACGCGGGCGGCTACGCCGGCAAGACTGATGTGGGGGTTGGGCTTGCGCGTGCCGTGGCCGGCGCCAGCCGACGGACGCACCAGGGTGGCGCCATGGCCGGTCGGCGCTGCCCATGTGAGAGGGAGTTCGAGGGGGTGGCAGCCGAGTTCGGCGAGGTCGGTGACGCCGGCCTGCCGGGCGCGGTTCAGGTACCTCTTGAGTAGCTGTGCGGTGGCCGTTGCATCGCCGAGCGCGGAGTGCGCTGCTTGTATAGGAATGCCTTCGGCAAGGCAGAGGTCTGTGAGTCGGCGGGTCGCCCCGCCGCCATACCGGTGGGACATGCTGAGGGTGCAGAGTGCGGGCCATGCCGGGACGGGGTAGCCGAGGTGGTGGAACTCGGCGTCGAGGAAGCTGAGGTCGTAGCGTGCGTTGTGCGCAACGACGATGGCACCGCGCAACTGGTTGGCGAGTTCGCCGGCGATGTCACTGAAACGCGGAGCGAGGGCGAGGTCGGCGGCGGTGAGGCCGTGTACATGGGTGGGTCCTGGGTCTCGATCGGGATTGATCAGGGTGGCCCATCGTTGTTCGATCTGTCCTGCGGGAGACAGCCGCACGACCGCGACTTCGACGATCCGGTCGCCTCGGTGTGAGGCGAAGCCGGTGGTTTCCAGGTCGATGACCGCGAAGGGGGTCTGCCCGAGCTGAGCCAGCGGCCGCATAACAGGCTGTGCTGCTGATCGACCAGGTGCAGGGGGCGCGCAACTGCGATCGTGGTTGACGGTCTCGGGGGCGAGCACACAGGCTTGCTCGGGGCGAGGCATTGCGGCCATCGACCGCAGCGCGTGCCAGGCTTCTGGTACGTCGAGGGCCCGCGCTGCGTAGGCGATGGTGAGCAGATCGTCCGTCAGGTACTGGTCGTATTTGTCTGCCGCCTTGTTCGGCACCGCCGCGGCGAGTACCGGAGGGTCGGGTGGTGTCTCGTCGGCGAGGTGCCTGATGGTTTCCCATAGCCCGGCAGGGTCGGTGCCTCGGATGGTCAGGGCGACGCCGTCGTGGCCAACCTCTAGTCCTTCTCGTGTGAGGGCTACGGCGAGGGTGTTCATGATCTTGTCCCCTCGCCAGGGGAACAGGAGGGTGTCGTTGCCCCAGCCGAGGATCGCGTGGCTGTCCAGCCCGTACCTGTTGAAGGCTGCACGTCCTTCTTCGAGGAGTGCTTGGGCCTGGCGATCGAGGTAGCGGGGCGTCTCGGTTGCTTGGTAGATCATGCGCATGCGTTGTCGGACGGCGTCGGCGACTTCGCCGCCGCTTCCTGAGAAGCCCGGGGGGCGGCCACCACCGGATCTGACCAGTTCGATGACCTTCTGCCGTGCATCGACCGCGACTATCTTCCAGCGTCGACCGCTGAAGATCAGCAGCATTCCAGGGGTGATCGGGTTGTCGACCGGCAGCGATCCGATGGTGCGGCCGTCCGCGACAAGCCGGAACTCCTCCGGGGTCGTGAAGGCGGTGTAGAAGCTGTAGTGGTTGACGAGGCGGTCGCCAACGCCGCCGGGCAGCAGAAGTCCTTGCGAATCTTGGGTGAGCAGGTCCTGCTTACCCATGCAACGCAGGAGAGCGATGAAGGTGCTCTTGTCGACGCGCGCGAACGGGCCGTGGCCGGACAATGCGTCATAGAGCTGCTGAGGTTGTGCGCCGCCGCGTTGGGCGATGACCGACAGGACCTGTTGGGTGAGGGTCGACAGGTGCATGCTCGCGGTGTCCGGTGGCTCGTACCACTTGGCGAGCAGTAGGTCGACCATCGCGACGCTTTGGACGAGCTGGCTGCGCAGCGTGTCGGTGGGGGGTGTGCGGTCGGTGAGTTCGGGCTCCGAGACGTACATCCGCAGTACGGCGGGTTGGTCGGCTCGGCGTCCGGAGCGGCCGAGCCGCTGCCGCATTCCAGCGACGCTGGCTGGCGCTCCGATCTGGGCCACCGAATCGACGGAGCCGATGTCGATTCCCATTTCCAGGGTTGACGTGCAGATGGCAGTGACCGGCGTGGTGCGGTCTTTGAGCCGTGCTTCGACGTGCTCGCGGATTTCTTTGGAGAGGTTGCCGTGGTGCGGGAGGAACTCGCTGGGGACGTTGTTGTTCTTGCACCGCCGATCGAGCATATCGGTGTAGAGCTCGACGGCGCTGCGGGAGTTGGCGAAGACGAGGTTGTCGCTTCCCCGCAGGGTACGGAAGAGGTGGTCGGCGATCCCAGCCTTGTCCCACGATTCTTCCCCGTCGTCGGCCTCAGACGTGGCGCCAGATTGAGGTGTGGCGTACGCCTGGCCGGGGGGACGGGGGGCCGCGGCGACGTAGCCCCGAAGCTGCAGTCGTATCTCTCGGGCGTCATCGTCGGACGCGATCACGGTGACGGCGTCGCCGCGGCCCGGGCGGAGGAACGCTGCCGCTGCGGTGAAGTCGCCGAGAGTGGCCGACAAGGCAATCCGCGGAATTCTGCGCCGCAGAACAAGGTCCACCCGATGCAGCAGTGATTGCAGTTGGGCGCCACGTTCGGTGCCGATGAACGCGTGCAGCTCGTCGATGACGACGTGGCTGATGTCGCCGAGGATGCGAGCGACCTTGTCGCCGTGGTTGACGAACAGTGACTCCAGCGATTCGGGCGTGATCAGCAGAATTCCGTCCGGCTCCCGCAGAACCCGCGACTTGCGTGAGCCCGCCACGTCGCCATGCCATCGGTGGACCGGAACGTCGAGCCGTTCGCACAGGTAGGTGAGCCGCTCGTACTGGTCGTTGATCAGCGCTTTGAGCGGCCCGACGTAGAGCGCGCCGATCCCGGCGACGTCATCGCTCGCCTCCCGCCGAGCCGCGGCGGCTGAGCAGATCGGCAACCAAGCTGCTTCGGTCTTTCCGCTGGCGGTCGCGGCAGCGATGATGACGTCAGTGTCGCCCGCGAGGATCGGCCGCGCTGCGCGTTCCTGCGCGTCCCGCAGCTGGTCCCAGCCTTGATCGTGGATCCACCGCTGCACCTTGGGATGCAGTAGGTGATATGCCGACGATGAGCCGGCGTCGCGTCGCGTCGCGGCCGTTGCCGTGACCTGCTGCTGAGGGTCAGAGGCGGAAGGAGGCAAGCTCGTCGTCATCGGGAGGCAGTTGGCTGGCGGTCACGGTTACGGCTGGCGTGTGAGAGAAGCTCTGGCCTCCCGTGGAAGCGGACAGTTCTTGGTGTTGTTCGTCGGCGGTCTGGCCAGTTGGTTCGCCGGCGTCGTCGAGAGGTTCCAGGTCCGGGTCCGTCTCGGCGGCGATGTGAATCGCGCCGATGAGGGACCTCCAGTCTTGTCCGGGGTTCTGTTCGAGGATCGCTAGCAGATCCAGAAAGCCCTTGATGGTGTTTCGCGGCGTGCGGAAGTAGGCGTCCCCGATGCGGGAAGCGCAGTGGTTCATGTAGGCGTGCAAGGCTTCGTCGGGCAGTAGGTAGGCCGCCGGGTCGCCGGAGGCGTAGACGTGACGCAGCTTGGCCAGCAGGACGTAGAAGTCCTCAGGTGACAGGTTGGCCAGGCGCAGAACGGGACCGGAGTAGTCGACGAGCCCGGCGGTGGCGTAGGTGTTCTCAGCCAGGCGGGACTGCAGGGCGGCGTAGGAGTAGAGGCCGCGGCGGGTGTCGAGCAGGAAATCGGGTGTTCCGCCGAAGAGGAACCCGAGGCCCGATGCGGTTCCCTGCAGGCTGTCGTTGAGGATGCGCAGGATCTGCTCGTAGTTGGCGTTGCGGGCTTGGGAGTTGGCCAGCTTGTACAGGTTGACCATCTCGTCGAGGCAGACGAGCAGGCCGCCGTAGCCGGCCAGGCGGACGAACCGGGACATCAACTTGAGGTGGTCGTAGAAGGACGCGTCGTCAACGATGGTGCGCACGCCGAGGGCGTTGCGGGCGTCGGTGCGGGTGGAGAACTCGCCGCGCAGCCACCTGACGGCGTCGATCTTGAGTTGCTCGTTGCCGGTGTCGTGGCCCTGCCAGTACTTGGCGATGGCATCGGCGAAGTCGTAGCCGCCCGTCAACTCGCTGAGCGCGTCGAGCCGGACACGGATGACCACCTGTGGATTCTGGCCAGTGTCGCGCGCCTCGGTCAGCGCCTGGGTCACGAACCGTTCGACGACGCTGGCCAGCGCACCACCGTCGGGCTTGGCGCGGGTGGCCATGTTGCGCATCAGTTCGGCGTACAGGCTGCGTGCTTGCCCGCCGGTGGCATGTAGCCGACGGTCGGGCGACAGGTCCGCGTGAACGGTGACCAGACGCTTCTCCAACGCGATGGAGCGAATCAGGTGCAGGAAGAACGTCTTGCCCGAGCCGTACTCCCCGATCACGAAACGACTGCCGGCCCCACCGTCAGCGATGCGGGTGGTGTCGGCAACAAGCGCCTGCACCTCCGCGGCCCGACCGACTTGGACGTGCTGTTGCCCGGCACGGGGCACCACTCCCGCGCGCAGCGACTGGATGATCGCGTCGCGCTCGCGGGGCCTGATACGGGCACCCTGGCCGATGGGGGTAGTAACGCTCATCGCAGTAGCTCCTGAAGCGCGTAGTCGTTGATCTCAATATCATCGTCGCCCTCGGCGACAGGTTCCCCCGCAGCATCCATGGCGACCTCGTTGAGCAGGTCCAACGCTCCAGCCGGCATCACGCCGTGCCGCTCGGCGAGGTCCTCATACGCCGAGCGGGTCCACGTCGGCTGCGTCGCCAGGGATCGCAGGAGTTCGCTGTGCACGGCATCCAAACCGGGAATGAGAGCTTGCGTGGTGGGCTGAGCTGCCGGCCCACCATTGGGCGCAGCTGATGTCGCGGCCAACTGGGGTGAAGGCGGTTCGTCGTCTGTGAAGATGGTCGACAGCAGCGCCGAGACGGCCGCCGTCTCGGCCAGCTTCACGGCGATGACGTCTTCGTCGAGAACAACGCCGGAAGCCTCTGCCGGTACTCGTTGACCATTGCCCCAGGTAGATGATCGGCGAGCTGCCGCTGCTGCGGGCGGCAACGTGTATCCCGCTGGTGCGGGCCCCGCCGCACGCACGACCACGGGCACCGCGGCTGGGGGTTGCTTCGCCCCGAAAGCGACGGGACCAGCGACCTGTTGATGGAGGCGACCGTAGATGAGGTCCGGGTCAAGGGCGAGGAGCTTGTAGATCTTCGTGAGGCTCGTGACCTCTTCCGGCGAGATGACTCCGTCGGCGGCGGCTACCGTGATCAGGAAGTCGCCGACGGTCTCACGCTGGTCTGCCCGGAGCAGCTCAATGCGTTTCTTCAGCCCGGTGAGCTTGACTCCGGTGACAGCCAGCCATCGAAGGTGCGCCTGCAGACGGGTTCTCTCGGGGACTGTCAGATGCAGCGCGGCTTCGAGGTGTGCGGTCAGGTGATGCTGTTCCTGGTCGCTGATGGTGCCGTCCGAAGCGCTAACCGCAACCGCCAGGTGCAGCAGGGTGGCGGCGGCGGTGTAGGCGGGTGTTGCGGTATGCGGGGCATCGGCGGAGACGCGGAACAGAACGGCAGGTCCGGCGGAAAGTGCTGATCCGCCGAGCCGGACGTCTGGCTCCACGCCGACGCCGATACGCCCGAGAAGTTGAGCGAGGGACACCGACTCAGCCTTGGTCATCTTCCCGGGCTGAGCAGTCGGCCAGAAGGCAACGAGTTCAGGCGCGTCGACGACAACATGGCGCTCGTCTGCCAGGCGCTCCTCGCACCAGGCGCGCAGGGCGCCGACCTGCCCTGCGCGCAGGTCCAGCAGCTCGGAAGGCAGCACGGCGGCTGCGGCGAGCGACCCACGACCATCTGGGTTGCGGCCAAGCCAACGGCTGTAGGCGTCCAGGTCGTCGGTGACGGCATCGACGATCTCGGTCAGCTTGCGGGCCGGTCCAGCGAGCTCGACGACGTCAGGCAGATCGAGCTGCACGTCAGCGCTGTCGATACCCGCACTGGCCGCCCGGTAGGTCACCCCGATTCGCGCCTTACCCGGCCTGATACGGAAGCCGTCCCTGAACCGTTCCGCGTAACGCCTGGCGAACAGACGGTCGAACTCTTCAGGGCATCGAGTCTGCGGGGTGCGTGGATACAGCGACGGCAAATACCACGCCCAGGCACGGGCCCATTCGGCTGGTACGGGAGTGCCGCCGGCGGCTAACTCACCTAACGCAAGCCGTAGCTTCATCGGGATGGGCCACCGGTCAGGCGCGAGCTCTGGTGGTCGTCCGTCGCTGGCACCGGTTTCAGCCGAGCCGATCAACTCAAGAACCTCGAGAAATTTGCGAGCGTAGGAGCGGAACGAGCCGTTGGCGCCATAGATGTCGAGGAGCCGACGAACCTCGGCTACGATCGCGGGCAACTCTCGGCGAAGGGCCCGGTCGTTCGGCATGTCGACCAGAACGCGCCGCTCAAGGCCGTAGAAGAAGAGGAAGACGTAACCAATGGGCACGGCGCCGAAGCGGCGCCCATCGGCGAGCCAGGTCAGGTAGGCGGCCCTACTGCTCGCAGGGAGCGAACCGTAGGACGGCCAGTAGTCCAACCCCTTGCCGTCCCAGTCGGGCCGATTCCTGTCAATCCGAAGCGTCGAGTCAATAAGCGCAGGCTCGATCCCACCATTGGGAGCAGTCAGATGCCTGCCGACATAGATCAAACCTCCCGGGATCGGATATCCGGCGACGGTCGTCGGCTGTCCGGCCGGAACCCAGATCGTCTGCTGGCTCGCGGTCCGTACCGGCGGAGTCACCTGTCTAGGTGTCGCCGGCTGGTGCCACGCAGACGCAGGCTGACCCGCTACCACACGACCGGCCGGGCCAGGTTTCTGATCTTGCGCTGCAACACGTCGGAGCCTGTCGAAGAAGCCCACACAACCCCCACTCCCCCATGACCAGCGACTCTTGTCGCCGTTCAGGCCTGGTATCGACCGCCTGACCTGGCCCGCCCGACTCTGCACGTTTCCGCCCGGTGAAGTGGCCCGCGAACAGAGCGGACCAAAGCCTAGGTTGTGACCCTTCGTGGCGAGGACCGTACTTTCGGTCGGAAAGTGGCACTGTTGGATCCAATGATGATCAGCCGAAGACGTAAGCCGGATACGCCAGGGGAAGCAGCGAATGCCTGGCTCCGTCGCCGACGCGTGAAATTGGGTTCAGGCACCTTTTGGTGAGTCTCGCTCACCAGTAGCTCAGGTGGGGGTGGAGATCATCGTGGCGTTGCTGCCGCACCTGGTTGGCCTGCGTCTGAAGCCGTGGTGGTCCGGGCCGTTGGAGCAAGAATCGATGCAGCGACGCGGACGGTGCGGGCGGTGTGCGGAGTCGATGGTGTCTGGTCGAGCACGGTGCACGGCCGCTACACGCGGCGGTTGACCGACGTCCGGTTGGGTCGCCACGAGGTGCTGGTCGCATTGACGGTTCGCCGGTTCACCTGCGTCAACAGCGGGTGCCAGCGGCGGACGTTCGTCGAACAGGTGCCCGGCCCGACCCGACGGTATGCCCGGCACACGGTCCTGGCGGCTGGTGAACTGGAAGCGGTCGCGGTGGCGTTGGCGGTCGACCGGGTAGCCGGTTGGCGCAGCGGCGGGCGGTATCGGTGTCCCGGACAACGTTGATCCGAATGATCCGGCGGATGCCCGACCCGCTGGTGGTGACGCCGACGGTGCTGGGCACCGACGACTTCGCCCGACGCCGACCCTGGCGGTGCTGAGAACATGTCGCGGAGGTCGTGGGTGGGGATGCATCCGCTGACGCCGTCATAGGTGCGGGGCCTGTCGCCAGGCGGTGAAGCGGGGTGCGGTCAGGGCCCACTCAACGCGTGATCCTCTCCTGGCCGTCGGGGCAGGAAAGCTATCTCAGAGGACGTCTCATTCGGCATGTTCCGACAGCCGATTCAGCCCAGACCGCAGATCGGCGGCGACGAAGCAGCAATCCCGAAACGAGCGCACGTCCCGCACCTCGACGGCCCAGAGTTCCGCCAGCTCCCGACCAGGCGCCCGCTGGTCGGAACGACAGTGGCAGGCGGCGACCCTGCCCAGCGCCGGGATGCACGTCGACCTGATCCAGCGACTGCTGCAATGGTGCCCACACCGACGACCGGGCGGTCCCGGCACGCAGCGGTGAAAGGGGTGTGAGCAGGCACCGAGCCCGTCACGCCAGCGACATGCCGCACACGCCCTTGGGCAGATCGCAAACGGCCACCGGCGTCCGCTGCGCACCCGCCGTAGTCCGGGGTGGGCAGGCGGACCCGCGCCGCGCCGCCTGGGCGAGCAGCATCCGCAGTCCTTCGGCGAGGCTGGTGAGGCGGTGGGCGAAAGGCAGCCGGACGTCGGTGTGCCGGTCGGGTGCCTCTGCGCGGAGCACGATGCCGTCGGCGTCGACGGCAACCGGTACGACCCGGGCCGCCCCGACGGTGAGCACCGGGTCGACCAGTGTGGCGAGCCGATCGAGGACATCGCCGTGACATTGGGTGAGGTGTTGCAGGTCTCGGGCCTGATCGGCGGCGAGCGGGTCTGGCTGCGCAGTGCGAAAGGCGCTGATGCTCACCGTGGCACCGCCGATGTCGCGGGCGAGGCCGACCTCGACCGGTTCGACCGCCCACAACGCGACGGGGGGCAGGTCGAGCAGAGGCATGATGGTGTCGCTGTCGCATGTGTCCAAGATGCCCGGGTCGAACCGGTGCGAGGTGCCCAGCACGTGGACTCGGGCCCACACTCGGGACCTGACGGCAACCGGGACGAGTTGTGTCACATCGAGCCGTACCGCTCCCGGCCGACCACGCGCGGCCACCAGCAGCCCGCCGGTGGGGGTCATCGGATCAACCGCGAGGACCACCGTGCCGTCGTGCAGGATGGTGTGCGCTTCGACGAGGTCGGCAGCGACATCGCCGAGTTGGAGCCGCAGGGAAGGACTGGCGGCCAGGGCGGACCGTGCCAGCACAGCGTCCGGATCGGCCCGTACGGAGAAATACGGTGCGGCGTCCGTCAGCTCCGCTGGTCGCTCGGCAGGATGGAGCACCATGTCAGTCCCCTCGGCTACGAGTAGAGGCGAGCTCAACCCAGGGACCTGACTTTAGTAGGTAAGCCTTACCTTGCCAAGCGGCATCGGTCGCACCGCCCGGCCGATCTCGGCGCTCTGGTGCAGTTGCGCCTGCGACTGTCAGGCAGGCTGATAGGTGCGACAGTCACTGGTGGTGACGCCGGGACCGACGGAGATGGACTCTGCCGTGCAGGCGAGGTTGGTGTTGTAGGTGCACTCGACACGCGCACACGCACCCACGGTGCCGGTCACCTCCGCGATCCCGGCCTGCAGCGATGACTCCACGAGCGTCGCACAGGACGCCGCATCACCCGTCGAAGCCACGGTAATCGCCGGAGCATGGCAGCCACGGTCGTTGAAACTGCACGCGGTAGCGGCGCATTCGCGAACCGGAGTCATTTGCAGCAGGGTCCTCATGGATCCTCCAATTTGTGACTGGCAGGGCGTACCCGTCCATGCATTCTTGCATGGCAGTCAGCATTTGACCATCGGCTGAAGAATTGATCCGCCACCGATCGGCACCCTGCGCTCGAATTCGTGACACCAGCCTAGCAGCGAAACTTCAGGGCGGTGGGCTTATCGCCGTTCCCGCCCGACGTCACATCGGAAGCGCGCCAGCTTAGTTAGGCAGTCCAGCCTTAGTTAGGTAAGCCTGCCTTAGTTAGGTAAGCCTGCCTTATTCGGTGTACTGCAGGCCGCCTCGATCTCATCGGAGAGGAAACGGCGAACATCCGCATTCTGCCCTGTACCATGTGTTTGCCATATTGCGGTGGGAACTTGTCGGCTCCGCCTGAAACCTTCGTGGTCACGGCACCGGCAAGAACTACCGCTACTCGACAAACCTGCAGGTCGCCAGCGACGCCCACACCCGCCTCGCCGTGGCCCCCGGCGATCCCCAGCCTCCGGGACTTCCGGCGTGCCGCCCACACATTGACCGACACCGCCGCAGGCATCGCCCAACCTGCACAACATCATCCTGCTCGGGTGACACCAACGCCGCTACCGGACAACGCCTTCAACGAGCTACGAGACGTCCTTTAGGTCAAGGCGTGTAGTCACGGCAATGCGTCCTGTGATCAGGCCACGCTGGCATCCCGGCGTGGCATTCCGGCAAACTGGGCCGTCGGTTCTGGCCGGCACGCCCGGGTTTGACGCGGGCGAAGAGACGGCGCAACTTCACCGGTCAGCAGAAACCCGGTTGCGGGGAGGGCTACGCCCGGTCGGCGTTCTGGGGTTTGGTGGCTTCGGCGGCAGCGCGTTGGCGGATCCGGGCCACCTCCGTCGAGCTGGCGAACTGCCGGGCCACCCGGGCCAGCCAGGCGCTCTCCGAGGCCAGCGAGGCGTCCACGTCCTGGAACGGGTGCTCGGCGCGGTAGTCCCGGCCGTGCGCGTGACCGACGAGGGCGGCGGCGATCACCGCCGCTTCCGCGGTGGCCGGGTCCGCCGCCGGGCCGACCCAGCGGGGCACGTCCGGATGGGCGTAGGGGCGCAGCGTCAACTGTGCGTCGCGGATTTCGATCACCCGTCGATAGAGCGCGAACTCCGCGCCGGGCAACGGCCAGCCGCCGCTGGTGTTGAGGGCGATCTGCGGCAGCGCGGCCCGCAGCGCCCGCCAGAGCGGGTCGATGCGGCGGAGCCGGCGTAGCGCCCGCAGCCAGCGCAGTGGCGCGGTGATCCGGTCGCCCCAGGCGGTCAGGGTCGCCCCGATCAGCCAGAGCAGCATGCAGACCGAGCCCAGGGTGGCGCCGATCGGCAGGGTGGTGGCCAGGGACCGGCCGGTGAGGAGGGTGACCACCGGCCGGACCCCGGACCAGGCCGCCCAGACGATACCCAGCGCGGTGCCGGTGACCACGAAGCTGAGCCCGGTCCGCAGTACGCCGGCCGGCACGTGCCGCAGATAGCCGCCCACGCTGGTGATGAAGGTGACCAGGCAGGCCGCGATGTAGCTGAAGAAGACCACGAGGTAGCCGACGACGACCGGATCCCGCGAGTAGGCGTTGACGAAGTTCAGGGTGAAGGTGGTGTCGGCGTTCGCCAGCAGCACCGCCATCACCAGGACCGCGCCGACCAGCAGGACACCGTGCCGGCGCAGCCAGCGCCGGGTGCCGGCCGGGCGGGCGATGCTCTGGCCGAGCGCGCCGAGGAAGTACGCGGCGAGCATCTCCAGGCCGTTGCCGAGCAGTCGGCTGAGGTTCGGCACCGGCTCGACGTGGCTGATCGCGATCAGGACCGGGTGGGCCATCACCGCCAGGCCGAGGCCGATGCAGAGGAAGAAGGCGGCGAGGTACCGGGTGCCGGCGGCACGCCGACGGCCGGGTACCGGGATGAGTTTGTAGGCGGCGACCACGACGGCGAGCGCCAGGGCGGTGAAGTTGAGCCAGGTCAGCATGGTGCCCGGCCCTGGTCAGCCGGTGTCGAAGATCGAGCCGAGTCGGGCCAGCCCGTCGGCGACCTCGGGGGTGACCGGGCCGGTGCCGCTGGTCGGGCTCCGGCGGGCGCGGTGGGCGATCATCGAGGCGACCAGTTCGGCTTCCTGCTCCTGGGCGGCCGAGTAGTCGGAACGGCCGAGTACCCGGCGGACCAGGTCGGTGGAGAGGTTCGGCAGCAGCAGGGCGGGCAGGGCGGCCAGCGAGCGGTCGTCGACGTGGCCGCAGAGCAGGTGTCCGACCTCGTGCAACAGGATGTGCTCCTGGTGCAGCCGGGTGGTGCTGGTGGCATAGAAGAGGTAGTCGGCCTGGTCGGTGGCGACCAGTGCACCGCACTGGCTGGCCCCACCGGGCATCGGCACCAGCTCGACCGGTCGGCCCCGCTGGTGGGCCAGCGCGTCGACGAACCGGGTCGGCTCGAACGGCGTCGGGATCGACAGCGCATCCACGATCCGCTGACACCGGCGCCACATGCCCCGATCAACCGCCATCGCGCTGCACCGGCCCGCCCGTACCGGGCCCGGGCAGCTCCACGCCGGCCGGCCCGGCGCGGCGTGCCTCCCGCCGCCCGATGGCTTCGATCATGTCGCTGATGGTGTCCAGCCCCTCCGGGGAGAGGGTGACCGCACGTAGCGCGATCTGCCGGACGGCGCTGTCGCGCAGCGCGCCGAGCAGCTCCAGCTCCTCGACGATCCGCGCGCTCTGCGCGTCGTCGAAGAAGTACGCCGCCGGCACCTGGAAGAACTGGGCGAGGGCCTCCAGGTGCCGCTTGGTGGGGTTGGTCCGCCGGCCGTTGCGCAACTGCCACAGGTACGTGGTGGAGAAGCTCTCCCCGGTGGCCGCGCGGCAGGCGGTGGCCACCTCCTCGTTGCGGTACTGCTCCCGGTCGGGGCGGCGGACCACCTCGAAGAGTCTGTTGATCTTTTCGGCGAGGGTGCCCGTGCTCGGGTGGTCCATGTGGTGCCCTCCCCTCGTCGGATCGGGTGGACCCCGTTTCCCGTGGTTGACGGCGGCGACCCCCTCGGACATCCTAGCGATTCATGATTTTTAGCTGAGATGAACGGCGTGCGCGCCGCCTTTCACACTGGCTGCGAGTTTTCCGGAGGAGGTGAACCAGATGACCGCACTTGTCGACCACACCAACGACATCTCCCTGGAGATGTTCGGTGAGCTCACCGAGGCCGACCGGACCGCCCACGGGCTGGCCGGACTCACCCCGGTGCTCGCCACCCCGACGGCGGTGGCGCTCGGCGTCGCCGTCGGCGCCGTGGCGTTCCACGCCGGCTACATGGTGGGCATCGCCCGCAACATGGCCGAGGGCACCCGGCCGGTACCGAAGTAGTCGCCCGACCCGTACCCCCAGTCAGGAGGTGATCCATGTCCGTTCTCGCCAACAGGGTGAACGCGGACCCCGCCCTCGCCGCGATCCCGATCCACAGCGACGAGGCATGCAACCAGGTCGGCGGGATGCCGGTGCTGGCCACTCCGGCGACCATCGTCACCGTGGCGGCCGGGGTCGGCCTGGTCGGCTCGGTGGCGGCGCTCTTCGGCGCCGGCTACGTCGCCGGGCGCAACCTCGGCGGGACCAGGCCGGTCCCGAAGTGATGACGCGATCGCGGTAGCAGCACCCGGGCCGGTGGACCGCCGCGGCGGTCCACCGGCCCACCCGTCCCGCCCCGCTCCTCCCCGCACCATCAGGAAGCGCTGACCCATGAAGAGAGCACCCTGGCACCGCCGGCTCCGGCCGCCCGCCACGTTCGACCGCTCCGCCGTGCTGAACTGGACCGAGCGGATCAGCTCGGTGACCCACCTCTTCGCCAGCCTGGAGTACCTCACCCGCAGCCGGGACCGGCAGCGGGGCGGGGCGAACAACTGGGCGGTCAACCGGCGTACCTTCCACGAGCACGCCCCCCGCCTGACCCGGGCGTTGGACCTGGCCGCCAACGACCGGGTGGCCACCGCGCTGCACGTCAGCCGGGCCGTCGCGGCGGCCGCGCTCTGGCTGCCGCTGGGCCGCCGGCAGCGGGTCGCCGCGAACGCGGTGCTCACCGGCAGCCAGGCCGCGCTGCACGCCCAGCACCTGTACGGCAGCGACGGCGCCGACCAGGTCTCCTTCCTGGTCCAGGCGCTCACCACCGCCGCCCGCGCCGGCCAGCGCCGGCCCGCCGTGGTCGACGCCTGCCTCTGGTTCGTCGCCCTGCAGTCGGTGCTGTCGTACACGGTCTCCGGCTGGGCGAAGCTGCCCAGCGAGACCTGGCGCAGCGGACGCGCCCTGCCCGGCATCACCCGGACCCTCACCTACGGCGACCCGCAGGTCTGGCAGCTGATGCGCCGCTACCCCCGGCTGACGAAACTCGCCGCCCACGGGGTGCTGGCGATGGAGTGCGCGTTCCCGCTGGCCTACGCCGCGAAGGGCCGCCCCGCGCCGTACCTGCTCGCCACCGCCGGGGCGTTTCACCTGGTCAACGCGCGGGTGATGGGGCTCGGCCGATTCTTCTGGGCGTTCACCTCCACCTATCCGGCGGTCGCCTACACCACCCGGCCCCGGGAACGCACCGGCGACGCGGCCGGCTTCCGGCGCGACGACACCCTGCCCGCCGTGGCGGCGGCCGCCGGTCTGGTGCTCTTCGCCGCCGGCCAGGTCGCCCGGGTCCGGCGGCGTCGGCTGATCGAGCGGGGGCGCGGCGACGAGCGCACCGTCACCACCGCCGCCGGCAACGTCCTGTCCTACCGGTACGCCGGCAACCCGCCACCCGACCGCACCACCGGTGCCGGGGCACGGCCCGGCGGGGCTGAAGCGCGGTCCGCCGGTGCCGGGGTGCGGTCCGGCGGGTCCGCCGGTGACGGGCCGGTGGTGGTGCTGGAGAGCGGGATGGCCGCCACCGCCGAGCACTGGGAGCGGATCGCCGGTCCGCTCGGTGACCGGTTCACCACGGTCACCTACCAGCGGGCCGGCTACGGCGCCAGCCGCTACCGGGGCACCGGAGAGTACCGGTTCGAGACCATGGTCGACGACCTGGTCGAGCTGACCCGGCACGTCGCCGGCGACCGCCCGGTGGTACTGGTCGGCCACTCACTCGGCGGCTACCTGGCCCTGCTCGCCGCCGCACAACTCGGCGACCAGGTCCACGGGGTGGCCCTGGTCGACTCCAGCCACCCCGCCGAACTACGCCGTTCCCTACGGCAGGCCGAGGGCGGCCGGGCGCTGACCAGCACCCTGGCCATCATGCCCGGTTCGCTGCGGGCCGGATTCGGTTCGCTGCTGCCCCGGGCCCCCTGGATCGACCGGCTGCCCGAGCCCGTCCGCCCGCTGGCCCTGGCCCAGTACCGCGACCCGGAACTCTGGGCCGCCGCACGGCGGGAGTGGCGGGTGGTGCAGGAACGCTTCTCCGACGAGAGCACCGGGCTGCCCCGGATCGACGTACCACTGGTGGTGGTGACGGCCGGGCGGACCGCGCGTGCCGACCCCGTCCAGGCCGACCTGCACGACGAGTTCGCCGCCGCGGCACCCCGGGCGCAGCGGCACCTGATCACCGAAGCCGACCACGACGAGATCCTCACCGACGCCGACCGGTCCGCGGAGGTCGTCACGATCCTCACCGCGTTCGTCGACGACGTCACCGAGCCGGAGCCGGAGGTCCGGCGATGAGCCGCCGGGTCGGCTCCGACCTGCGGCCACTGACCACGGCGATCACCGCCGGCCTGGTCGGCTGGTTCGGGGTTACCGTGCTCAGCCAGCACCCGCAACAGGTCTTCGACCGGTTCCGCCGCTACGACGTACCCGGGTTGCTCATCGGCAACTGGCGCTTCTTCGCCCCCGAACCGGCACAGCACGACTTCCACGTCCTGCACCGGGTGCTCACCGCCGACGGCACGCAGACCCGCTGGGTGGAGACCACCCACATCCCACGCCGGCACTGGCGGCAGGTGGTCTGGTTCCCGGAACGCCGGCAGGACAAGGCGATCTTCGACATCTGCGCCGACCTGATCGTGCACCTGGGCACCCCCGGCGTCGAGATCACCGCCACCGCGCCGTACGAGGTGCTGCGGGACTTCGTCGCGCACGCCGTACGCCGGCAGTACGCCGGGGCCGACGTACCCCGGGGATTCCAGTTCGTGATCGCCCGCAGCGCGGGCTACGACGAATCCCACCAGCCGGACTACCTGCTGGTCTCCCCGTTCGAACCGTTGCCGGAGGGCACCCCGAGATGACTGAGATCGCCGACAGCGGCTACGGACGCCAGTTCGTCGACTTCTACGACCAACTCTTCCCCGGCGGGACGGCGGCGGAGCCGGCCGTCGCGTACCTCGCCGGCCTGCACCCGGGCGGCGGAGCACCCACCCTGGAGCTTGGCGTCGGCACCGGCCGGGTCGCCCTGCCGCTGGCCGACCGGGTCGGCGAGATCGTCGGGGTGGACTCGTCGCCGGAGATGCTCGACGCGCTGCGGGCCACCCTCGCCGAGCGACCCCGCCCGGTCACGCCCGTGCACGGCGACATCCGCGACTGGTCCGACGACCGCCGGTACGGGCTGGTCTACTGCATCTGCGGCACCCTGTCGATGCTGCTGGACCCGCAGGAACAGCAACGGGTCGTGCAGGCCGCCGCCGCCCGGCTGGCCCCCGGCGGGCTCCTCGTGGTGGAGACCCACAACCCGCAGTTCGCGCTGGCCGTACTCAACCAGGGCCGGGCCCGGGACTCCTTCTTCGTGCCCTACCCCGGCCAGGACACCGGGCTGCTGTCGTACTCGACCATCGACGTGGCGAACGGGATCTGGCACCTGGCGCACATCTGGATCTCCGAGGGCCGGTCCCGGCTCGCCTCGGAGCTGAGCCGACTCACCACCCCCGACGAGGTCGACGGGTACGCCGAACAGGCCGGACTGGTCCCGCTGGCCCGGCACAGCGACTGGGCGGGCAACGAGTTCACCGGCACGGAACCGATGTACGTCACCGTCTACCGCGCCCCGGGTGACCGGTGAGCACCCCGGCCGCCGGCGAGCGGCACTGGCTACGCATGATCGCCGGCTACGTCCGGCCACACCGGGGGCCATTCGTGGCCGCCGCCGTGCTGCTGCTCGCCTCCAGCCTGCTCGGACTGGCCCAGCCGCTGGCCGCCAAGGCCCTGATCGACGGCCTCACCGCCGGCCAGGGGGTGGGTCGGGCGCTGGTCGTGCTGACCGGGCTGGTGATCATCGCCGCCGTACTGCTCGGGATCGGCAACTACCTGATCCTGCGCACCGCCGAGGCGGTCGCCCTGGACGGGCGGCGCGGCCTGGTCCGGCACCTGCTGCGGCTCACCGTGCCGGCGTTGCAGCGGCAGGCCCCCGGTGACCTGCTGGCCCGGGTCGCCGGGGACACCATGCTGCTGCGGCAGATCGCCAGCCAGTCCCTGATCGACATCTTCACCGGCGGCGTCATGCTGCTCGGCGCGGTAGCACTGATGGCGGTGGTCGACCTGGCCCTGCTCGGGGTGACCGCCGTCGTGGTGGTGCTCCTGGTGATCATCATGGGGTTGTTGATGCCCCGGATCCGCGCCGCCGCGCTGCGCTCCCAGGAGTCGGTGGGCGACATGGGCGCCGCCCTGGAACGGGCCCTGGGCGCGTTCACCACCATGAAGGCCTCCGGCACCGAGGCCACCGAGGCGGCCCGGATCGACGCGGCGGCGCTGACCGCGTACCGGCAGGGGGTGAGCCTGGCCCGCTGGGGCTCGGTCGCCGGCACCAGCGCCGGCCTGGCCATCCAGGTCGCCTTCCTGGTCGTGCTCGGGGTCGGCGGCGCACGGGTGGCCAGCGGCGCGATGCCCGTCTCGGCGCTGGTGGCCTTCCTGCTCTATGTGGCCTACCTGAGCCACCCGGTGATGCAGCTCGTCGGCGCCGGCACCTACCTGCAGATCGGGCGGGCGGCGCTGACCCGGATCGCCGAGATCGACGCACTGCCCACCGAACCGATCGACCTGCCCCCCGCGCCGCCGGTCAGCGCCGCCACCCCGGCGACCACCGCAACCGGTGTGCCGGCGGGAGCCGGCGGGCCGACCACCTCGACCGGGGCGGGGTCGACCCGCGGGCCGGCTGAGGTGGTGTTCGAACAGGTCTGCTTCCGGTACCCGGACCGGGACGAACCGGCCCTGCGCGACCTCACCCTGACCGTGCCGGCGGGCGGGCTGACCGCCCTGGTCGGGCCCTCCGGCTCCGGCAAGACCACGGTGCTCGCCCTGATCGAACGCTTCACCGAGCCGCAACAGGGCCGGATCCTCGTCGACGGCCGGCCGCTGGCCGACTGGCCGCTGGCCGAGCTGCGCGCCACCATCGGGTACGTCGAGCAGGACGTCGCGGTGCTCGCCGGGACACTGCGGGAGAACGTCGCGTACGCCACCCCCGGCGCCACCGACGAGGAGATCCACGCGGTGCTGCGGACCACCCGGCTCAGCACCCTGCTGGACCGGCTCGGCGGTGACCTGGACGCCCCGATCCGGCACCGGGGGCTGTCCCTGTCCGGCGGCGAGCGGCAACGGATCGCGGTGGCCCGCGCCCTGCTGCGCCGTCCCCGGCTGCTGCTGCTCGACGAGGTGACCTCGCAACTGGACGCCACCAACGAAGCCGCCCTACGCGAGGTGATCCAGGAGATCTCCCGCCGGACCACCGTGGTCGTGGTCGCGCACCGGCTCTCCACGGTCCTCGCCGCCGAGAAGATCGTCGTGCTGGAGAATGGCACGGCCCGTTCCGTGGGTTCACACCCGGAGCTGGTCCGCACCGATGCGCTCTACGCCAGTCTGGCTGCGGAACAGGCGTTGGTCTGAGGCGGGAGGGCACACCATGGGAGCGCAGGCGGCAGCCGGCGGGTTGGACGCGGTGGTGGTCGGCTCCGGCCCGAACGGGCTGGCCGCCGCGCTGGTGCTCGCCTCGGCAGGGCTGAGCGTCCAGGTGCACGAAGCCGCCGGGACCATCGGCGGTGGCACCCGGACCGAGGAGCTGACCCTGCCCGGGTTCCGGCACGACGTCTGCTCGGCGGTGCACCCGATGGCCCTCGCCTCGCCCTTCTTCCGCGCCTTCGACCTGGCCGCGCACGGCGTACGGCTGTTGCAGCCGGAGATCCCGTACGCCCACCCGCTCGACGGGGGGCGGGCGGCGCTGGCCTGGCGGGACCTGGACCGTACCGCCGAAGGGCTGGGTCCCGACGGGGCGGCCTGGCGGTCCCTGCTCGGGCCGCTGGTCCGACGCTGGTCGGGAGTGGTCGACACGGCCATGTCCGACCTGCGCCGGATGCCCCGCGACCCGCTCGCCGCACTGCTGCTCGGAATCCGCACCCTGGAACAGGGCACCCCGGCCGCGGCGGCCCGGTTCCGCACCGAGGAAGCCGCCGCGCTGCTGGCCGGGGTGGCGGCGCACGCGATCGCCCCACCGCGCCGGCTCGCCCCGGCCGGGGCCGGCCTGCTGCTGGCCACCCTCGGCCACGCGGTCGGCTGGCCGGTCCCCGAGGGGGGCAGCCGGGCGATCACCGACGCGATGGTGAACCGGCTACGGCAACTCGGCGGCCGGGTGGTCACCGGCGACCGGATCGACGACCTGGCCCACCTGCCGCCCGCCCGCACGGTCCTGCTCGACGTCTCCCCCGCCGGCCTGCTGCGCATCGCCGGCGACCGGCTCCCCGCCGGCTACGTGCGCAGTCTGCGTGCCTTCCGGTACGGCGGGGCCGCGTGCAAGGTCGACTTCGCGCTCTCCGGGCCGGTGCCGTGGGCGGATCCGGACTGCGCCCGCGCCGGCACCCTGCACCTGGTCGGCTCGGCCACCGAAGCCCGGATCGCCGAAACCGCGGTGGTACGCGGCCGGCACCCGCAACGCCCCTACGTGCTCGCGGTGCAGCCCGGCGTGGTCGACCCGACCCGCGCACCCGCCGGCAAGCAGGTGCTCTGGACGTACGCGCACGTGCCGAACGGCTCCCCGCGCGACGTCAGCGACCAGATCGTCGCCCAGGTGGAACGCTTCGCGCCCGGCTTCCGCGACCTGATCCTGGCCACCCACGTGGTGCCAGCGGCGCAAGCCAGCATGCACAACCCGAACTACGTCGGCGGGGACATCTCCGGCGGGGCGGTCACCGGGTGGCAGCTGGTGATGCGGCCGGCGGCCCGCTGGGACCCGTACCGGACCCCGCTGCCCGGCGTGTACCTCTGCTCGGCCTCCACCCCACCCGGCCCGGCCGTGCACGGCATGTCCGGACTGCACGCCGCCGGCCGCGCCCTACGGCAGCACTTCGGCATCCGCACCGCCCCCCTCGACCTGATCCGCGGCGGACACTGACCGATCCGGGCGGCGTCGACCGAGTGGGGCGGGCGTCGATCGGCGTTGTGTGCAGGACGTCGGGTCTTCTCGGGCGGGCCATACCCGATATCGCTCAGCCCGCCGCATCGATCTGTGACGAGTCACCAGGCGGCCCTTTGATACGTCGAAATCACCCGGCAGCGGCAACGGCCGCCGGACGGAGCGCTAGGCGCACCGAGGCGTGCCCAGGTCCACGCGGCGCGCACTGGTCCGACGGCTCCCGAGCACCCACTGACTCAATGGACCATCAGGTGATTTCCCCGAAGAGGTACTAAGGCTGGGACGCGGGATTGGCGGCCGGCAATGCGCTGGGCTCGGTCGACCAACCATTCCCGGATGCCCAAACACTCCCGGCGGAGCCGACATCGCGGGCCGCTCCGGCGTTGCCGGCCGACTCGATCCGTTGGTGTAGCAGGACCGCCCCGACCAGGGTGGAGGGTGCGGTCAGCAGGTACAGGGCGACGCCCGGCACCGCGAACACCGGGCTGATCGGCAGCAGCGTGAGCATCCGCAGCGACAACACCGGCAGAATCAGGAAGCAGATGCTGGTCATGCCGAAGCCGAGCGTGAAGCCGAGGTTCCGCCAAGCGAAGCGCATCTGCTCGCCGACGCCTCTCATGCCATGGTGGTGCAGCGGCACGGCGAGCACCAGCGAGCCGATCAGAAAGCCATTGAACAGCAGACCGCCTCCGAAGGCCGCGACGAGGTTCACGCCGGGGATCCACAGCAGCGGCAGAATGATCAGCCAGCCCACGTGCAGAACCAGGGTGACGATGAACGTCTGACGCAGGCAGACCGCCGCCGAGCGGTACCAGGGCGGCGCTCCCCGGCTCGTCCCGCCGGTGCGCCGGATCACGTCGCGGGTCAGGGCCGGGAAGAACGCCGCCCCGAACAGCATGGTCAGCGGCACGGTGAGCGCGGTCATCGCGCCATGGAAGAACAGGCTGACCGCAACCCACAGCACCTTGTCGACGATCCATCGCACGACCTCGGGCCAGCCGGACGTGATCCCGAGCAGTAAACCGGTGAGCCGATCGACCAGCAGCCCGACGGCTTCCTGCAAGCCCAGCAGCGCCAAACCGGTTAGCGCGAGGGGAAGCAGCACGAACGTCCAGAGGCCGGGAGTGGTGACGAACAGCCTGCCGCCGCGGAAGAAGTACCCGACACCGATAAAATACCGGCCGATCCCGGTGCCGGCCGCTTTGGCGGCGCGCAGCGTCTGGTACCCCGCGACCCCGACGGCATGCCCGGCAGCCCCCGCCATCCGGGCTGCTGTCGAACCGGCCCCGTCCCGTGCCATCGGCCCACCGGCAGCCGGCGCCGCTTGTTTCCCCGATACCACTGGCGCCAGCTGCGCACTCGACGGGACCTCGTAGGCCGGTGGGAAGCCATAGGCCGGCGGGAGGATCTGGGCGGTCGGCGGAATCGGACGCGGCTGCGGATCCATGCCTCAGGCCCTCCAGGGGTTCGATCGAGCCTCGCGGGCCGAAGACTCTCAACGGTCCGTTGGCGGTGGCCGATCCTGCGGATCGTCCGAGTTTTCGTGTGGACGACGGCATTCTCGACGCTCAGTCATGCCCGGACCACCGAGGCGTTGTCCATTTAGGACACTAGCGATCCAGGCCACCCACCCGCCACCCCGCCCACGGCACACCGCCGCAGAGATTGCCTGCCCGCTGCCGGCCTCAGCACACGGGGCACCACCGGATCGACCTGGGCCGATCGCGGATCGCCGGTGACCGACACGGGGTGCCCGAACCACCGAGGACCTGCCGGATGCCGGACCGAATTCACGGGCCGCACTGGCCACCGCGTCGTCGGATCAGCACCGAGGGCCTGCTGATGTGCGGCGGAACGACCTCGGACGTTGCCATCGCCAGCCGGACCCGCACCGAACGGTCGTCGACCAGCCGTTCAAGCTCCGCCCGCACCTCGGCTGAGAAGCAGTACGGCAGCACGGCCGCTTGAGTAGAAGCGGGGCATACCCGCTGTCATCCGCTCCTCCGAACAAGCATGGGTCTTGCCGCTGTATAACATGCGTGCATGTATGCGCTCTACGCTTGGGGAGACTTCATCGGGGCGGTCGGACTCGACCGGCGGCCTGCCTGGCTCGACCCGGCGGTGCTCCGCGGCGAACAGCAGGTCATCGACGAAAGCCTGATGATCGGCGACACCGACACGCTACTGGTCGACGGTCCCGGCACTCTCTTCCAGATCGATGATGACGACGAGAATCTCGTACCCGGTAGTGCGCTCATCGGCCGCGACCTCAGCGGTGTCACGTGGCGGGTCTCCCGCATCCGGGCAGCCACCGACGGCACTCGCGAAGACGCCCTGCGCATAGTCGCGGCAATCATGGAGGGTGGCGATTTCTACGAGGAGGATGAGCGGCACGAGTACAACTCGGTCCCGGTCGGCGAGATCGTCACCCTCTGGGAAGACGATCACGGCCAGTGGACGCTGGCCATGGTCGAGCTCTGAAACAGGGTGACCACGGACGGCACACGGCACCAGTTGGACAGGGCATCATGATCATCGTGATCAAGGGGGCCTGAGCAGGTAGGACGGGGCGTAAGAGTGCTCCGGACAGGACGAAGCTCCCGGTAGGACAGCAGCCGACCACGACTCGGAACTGCTCCCGACCTCCCCACGGATCGGTCCTCGCCGGTCTGCATGCCCTCGTGGAGAAGCGTCAAGACGCAGCACTTCGGCCGGGCCGTCGACTCACACAACCCGCTGGGGTAGTCGTCGGCAGGCCGGACATACGGTGGTCACACCGCACGCAGGTACGCGAGCGCGGAGGTCCTCCTTCAACTCATCAGCGTGCCTCTCGAGTCGGGCAGCGAGCGTGGACCGGTCGAGCCCAGCGTTTGACGTGCCGGAGGAAGCCGCGCTCATCGTCAAGGTGTTGCCTGCCAAACCCCACCGGCAGAGCGCCTCCGTCTCGCGTCCGCCGCTCCGGGTGGGCCGGTGTCCACCACCGCCGTTGCCCAGTACGACGCCCCAGTTCAGCCGTGGCGGCTGGTGGAGTTCCGTCAGGTGTTCCCGATCCGGGTCCGGTCACGTTTCCTACTCGTCGTCGATGTCGCAGTGCGTCGGACCCGTGACTACGAGGAAGCCTCCGGGGACGAGGGTTCGACATCGACCCCTTGGCCGACAGCTGTCACCAGGCGTGGTCGAACGGCGAAGCCGGCACCTCGGGATCGCTGATCTCCAGGGTGCCGGCTTCGCCGCTGAGCTCAGGTCCCGCCGTGGCCGCTCCGGGTCTCCCGACAGCCCTACAGAGGTCCGCCGGAGCAGACCGGGCGCATCACCTCCGCCCGCAACACCGGTGGCCGCGGTGCTCAGTCGAGGTCGGCGAGGTCCAGTACGAAGCGGTAGCGGACGTCGCCGCGTTCGAGACGGTCGAGGGCGTGCTGGATCTGGGCGGAGGGCAGCAGCTCGATGTCGGCGGTGATGCCGTGCTCGGCGGCGAAGGACAGCAGTTCGGTCGTGTGCCTGGTGCCGCCGGTGCCCGACGAGCTGAGCTTCCTACGGCCGAAGCTCAGTTCCATGAGGTTCACCGGTGTCTGCATGGGGAAGCCGAGCACGCTGAGGGTGCCCTCGAGAGTCAGCAGCCGCAGCAACGGCGACAGGTCGTGCGGGCCGGAGATGGTGTCCAGGATGAGGTCGAAGCGGCTGGCGCCCCGCGCGAGCTGGGTGTCGTCTGTCGTGACGAGCAGCTCGACAGCGCCGAGTTTGCGGGCGTCGTCGGCCTTGCCGGCGGTACGGCTCAGTACGGTCACCTCGGCGCCGAGGGCGGCGGCGAGCTTGACCCCCAGGTGGCCGAGGCCTCCGAGTCCGGCGACCGCCACCCGGCTGCCGGGGCCGATTCCCGCCTCGCGCAGCGGTTCCCACATGGTGATGCCGGCGCACATCAGCGGTGCCGCTGCGGCCGGGTCGAGGCCGGCGGGCAGCCGGTAGGCGAATTTGTCCCGCAGCACGTACTCGCGGCTGTATGCCCCCTTGGTAATGGTGCCGTCGAGCCGGTCGGGGCTGCCGTACGTGCTGGTCGGGCGTTCGAGGCAGAAGTTCTCCTGGCCGACCTGGCACATGGGGCAGGCGCCGCACGAGTCGACGAGGGTGCCGACGGCGACCTGGTCGCCGGGAGCGAAGCGGGTCACCGCCGCCCCGACGGCGGTGACCGTGCCGGTGAACTCGTGGCCGGGCACGACGCCTACGGCGTTCTTGTAGTGCGGCATCATGCCGTTGAGCAGGTGCAGGTCGCTGTGGCAGACGCCGCAGTAGTCGACGCGGACCCCGATGTCGTCGCTGCGTAGGTCCCGCCGCTCGAACGCCGCCCGCTGCAGGGCGACAGTGCCGTCCACGCTCTGCCATCCGATGGTCGTCCTCATGGATGCTCCTTCCAAACAAACCGTTCGGTTTTTTTGAACCTAGCCGGTCGCCACACCGGAAGCAACCGAACCGTCGGTTTGTTAGAGTCGGTCGCATGTCGTCAGGCCCCGTGACCGCCAAAGGCGCAGCTACCAGTCGCCGCATCCTGGACGCCGCCGCCGTCGAGTTCGCCGAACGGGGCATCGCCGGGGCCCGGATCGACCGCATCACCGCAGCGGCGCGCACGAACAAGGCCCAGGTGTACGGCTACTTCGGCAACAAGGACGGCCTGTTCGACGCCGTCATCGCCGACCGGGCGGACCAACTCATGAGCGTGGTCCCGTTCGACGCGGACGACCTGCCCGGATCAGCGGTGGCGATGTACGACGAAAACCTGCGCGACCCTCAGCTGGTCCGGCTGCTGACCTGGCTACGCCTGGAACGGCAGCCCACCGGCAGCCTGGGCCGGGCCACCGACCACGAGCCGAAGCTCACGCAGATCGCCCGGGCCCAGGCCGCCGGCCGAGTGCGCGCGGGCGACCCCTTCGACCTGTTCACCCTGGTCCTCAGCATGGCGTTCTCCTGGTCGGCGGCCAGCATCGTCTACGCCGCGAGCGCCGACGAACCCGAAGCGGACCACGAGCGGCGCCGCAGACTCCTGGCCGCATGCGTGCGGGACGCGATCTCACCGCGCACAGCGCCGCAGGCCTGACCCCGGTAAGCGGAAGTCCTGCTGTGCGCCCACGCGGCACAGCCCCTCTCACCACCCATCAGGGAGGCTGACGACCGAGGGGCGTCACGCCCCCTCTCGTCAGGATGGCGTCACTGCCAGCCCTTGATCAGGGTGGCGGCGTGCAGGCGCAGCTGATCGGCGGTCCATGGCGGACGGGCGGTCAACACGGTGGTCACCACCGGACCGGCCAGCTGGGCGGCGGCCAGACCGACCTGGGGCATGGCCGGAGCCGAGGCCCGGACCCGATCGAGGACCGCAGCCGTACTGGCGGCCAGCAGGTCGGCGTCGCCGACCAGGACCTGCACGGCGGGGTCGTGCTGCGCCTCGCCGAGAAGAGCGCGGTAGGCCATGCCCGCCGGTGACGTGGTGAGGAAATCGACAAGCGCCTGCAGATATGTCGTGAGGTCGGCCACCGGGTCGTCCTGGGCGGGCGTTTCCAGCGCCTCGGCCGCGTCGATGACGCTGGCCTCCAGCAGGATCTCGGCCTTGGTCGACCACCACCGGTAGACGGTCTGTCGGCCAACTCCGGCGCGTTCGGCGATGCCTTTGATGGTCATGGCCGCGTACCCGATGTCGACCAGCATGTCGTCTACGGCGTGCAGGACGGCCCGGCGGGCGCGTTCGCTGCGTGGCCGTCCGGGTGGAGCGGTCGTACTCATGACCCCACCATACCGATACACGATGCCTCGTATCTGCTAGGGTCTCCATTCCGAGGCATCGTGCCTCGAAATGACGAGGAGTGCGCCTGTGCGAACCGTCCACACCGCTGTCGTCACGGCGCGTCGCATGCTGACGCCACGAACGGTCCGCATCACGCTGACCGGCGAGTCGCTGACCACGGCCCCACCCCGCGTCGCTGCCGACCTGGAAATACTGCTCCCGGGCAGCGACCGCGAGGTGAAACGCCACTACACGATCCGGCACGCCCGACCGGAAACCGGCGAGATCGACCTCGATGTGCTGCTGCACGAGGGCCACGGGCCCGGCGCACACTGGGCGGCGACCACCCGACCCGGGGAGACCGTCCGCTTCGTCGGACCGCGCGGCAAAATGGAACTCCGGCCCGCCGACTGGTACCTGTTGGTCGGCGACGAGAGTGCGCTGCCGGCCCTGTGCGTCATCACCGAGGCGCTCGATCCCGGTCCGGTCAGCTACCTGCTGGCCGAGATCGGCGACGAGCAGGACCGCGTACCCGTCCAGGCGACCCACCTGATCTGGGTCCGCCGCGACGGCAGCCCGCCCGGCTCACCACACCCGCTCGCCGCGTACCTCGACGAGCTTGATCCGCCCGCCGGCCACGGCCGGGCCTACCTGCTCGGTGAGAGTCGCGCCGTCACCGCCCTGCGCGCCCGCCTGCCCCGGCTGGGCATCGCCGCGCACGACATCTTCATCAAGGGGTACTGGAACGCGAAGCACGATGACTGACCTCATCGCCCCGAGCGCGGGCGTGCGGTTCGCCGCTTTACGCAACCCCGACTGCCGTCCCTATCTCATCGGGACGGGCCTGGCCATGATGGCCGACAACATCGAGCACGTCATCACCTACTGGGTGCTCTGGCGCACCTTCCACTCCCCGGCCCTCGCCGGATTCCAGGTGATCAGCCACTGGCTGCCGTTCCTCCTGCTGTCGGTTGCCGCCGGCACCCTCGCCGACCGATACGACTGCCGCCGCGTCGTGCAGGCCGCACAAGGCCTGTTCATGGCCGTATCCCTGGCCTGGGGACTGCTCTTCCTCACCGGCACCCTGCAGATCTGGCACGCAGCCGTGCTGCTCGTGCTGCACGGCTGCGCCGGCGCGCTGTGGGGACCCGCCGAACAACTGCTGCTGTACGACTTCAGCCGACCCGGTGAACTGCCCAGCGCGGTACGCCTCAATGCCACCTTCCGCAGCCTCGGACAGCTCTGCGGACCGGTGGTGGGCTCGGTACTGCTGCTGCTCGGGCCCAGCACCGGCATCCTGCTCAACGTCGCGTTCTACCTGCCGCTCACCCTCTTCCTCGCCCGGACCCGCTTCACCGGACACCGCCGCGCCGCCCAGCCACCCACCACCCGGACCAGTCCCCTCTCCACCATCCTGGCTGTCCGCGGTATACGGTTCAGCCGCACTGTCACCGCGATGATCGTCATAGCCGGCCTCGGCTCGTTCTTCGTCGGCGCATCCCTGCAGTCGACGATGCCGGAGTTCGCCGAGGATCTCGGCGCCGGTCACAGCGGCGCCGCCTACGGTGTGCTGCTGTTCGCCACCGCGGCGGGTGCGGTGCTCGGCGGCCTGCTGTTCGAGGCGACCGGCTGGGTACGGCCCACCGTACGCGCGGCCGTCGCCGCCACGATCGCCGTCGGTCTGTGCACACTGCTGTTCGCCCTGACGAACAGCCTGGTCGTGGCCGTCGCCGCCCTGGCGGTCAGCGGGCTGGCAAACCTCACCGCCATGTCGATATCGCAGACCGTCGTGCAGTTGCACGCTCCCCCGGACCACCGCGGCCTGGCCCTGGGCCTCTACAGCACCTCCGCCGGTGGCCTGCGGATCGGCAGCGGGTTCACCGTCGGCCTGGCCGGCGCCGCCATCGGCCTGCACTGGTCACTCGCGCTCAGCTCGGCCGCCCTCATCGGCGGCGCCCTGGTGACCGCCGCATACGCCCGCAGCGGTCACCCAGCCGACTCGGGGTCGGCGCCCCGATGAACCTCCATCGCGCCGGCACAGTCTCACCGGGTCCTTCGTAGTCCGGCTGTTCACCGGCGACTATCCGCCCCGGACACTCAGATGATCACGATATGCCACCGGGCCATTCGCACCCGGCCGGCTTCAGCGACGAACCCTGCCCTGTTTCGACGGCCAACAATTGACCCCGTCGCCGATAGTGGAATTCACGATGTTCCGGCGACGACCACTGAGATGGTTATGGGGGATACGAGGTGAACGAGGAAGAGATCCAGAAAGGTACTCCACCTGGCAGCTCGGACGACGTCGCCGACAAAGATGCCTCACCCCCGGCCACAGGAGGTGACGAAGGGCGGCAACCCCGCTCTCCGTCGCGGCTGTGGGAAGCCGTTGTCGGAGTCTCTACCGCTGCCGGGGTGATCGTGGCGCTCGCCGTCGGCCTGCCGAATGTCCTGTCGGACAGGCCTGCCGGGTCCGACCGCCCCCCGGCGTCCGCGCCCTCGACGTCACCCCCGGCACCGTCGCCCAGCCCTCCACCGCCTCTCATGATCCTCACGCCAACGTCAACAGATGGCGCAACCGTGAAGTGTGTGAAAGACGCCTGCGCCGTCGAGGTGCGCGGCAGGACGCGCGCTGCGCCCGGGCTGCATTCGTATGTGCTGATCGCGCGCGAATGCTGCCCCGGAGACGCACCGCGGTACTACGTCCAGTGGGATTCCACGAAAGAGGTCCCCGGTGGGGACTGGGTCGCTCTGGCCTACGTCCAAAAGCCGCCCGTCAACGCCACGTTCCAGATCAAGGCGATTCTCACGACCTCTGCCGTCCGAGCGACGCCCGGCGCCGATGACCTCGTCGTCTGGTCCGACGACATGGCGAAGGCCGTCGGACTCGTCGCGGAAACGCCGACGGTCACCGTGAAAGTCACGGGCGTCGTCCAGGCGACCGCGTTCTGCGACTGCTCATAGCACCTGCTGAACATCTACCGCCACCACTACAACACCCAACGACGCCACGGCCAGCCCGTGGCGGACAACCCGAACTTCGACGACGACGGGACCTTCGTCCTCTGACCGGAGCGCTGCACGCGGCACCGAACCCGCCCGCCGACCGCCCCTTGAGCCTGATCGTCGGCGACGCCCACGGCAGTGCATTCCCAGCTGCGCCTGACCGAAGTCAGCAACATCGCCGCCACCAACCGACATCACGCCCGAGACAGCATCCGCCCGCTGGCACTACCCGGCATCACCTGACGACTTTGCCGGGCCCTGGAGTGCCAGGACCTGCACCGGAACGGAACGGTCACTGGTAGTGCCGTCGCCCAGCTGGCCGTGGTTGTTCAAGCCCCAGTCGACGACGGTGTAGTTCGGCTGTAGCGCGAGATTGTGATCGATTCCAGCGGCGATCGCCCGAATCAAGTACAGAAATCGACCGCAGGGCGCGACTTCCCCCACCGCACACACCCGCACCGGCGTCAGACGATTCACGCGAGTACCGTCGCCGAGCTGTCCATAGCCGTTGTAGCCCCACGCCAAAACGCCACCGCTACTCAGCTGCGCCAGGCTGTGAAAACCGTTGGCGGCGATGTGCCGCACCCCGTACAGGAACCGGTCACAGGGTGCGACCTGCCCCTCCGCGCACACCCGCACCGGAACGAGTCGGTGGTTATCGCGGGTGCCGTCACCGATCTGACCCTCGACGTTGTAGCCCCAGGAAACGACACTGCCGCTGCCCAGCAACGCCATGCTGTGGAAAGCGCCAGCCGCCAGGGCACTCACCCCGTTCAGGAACCGGTCGCAGGGGGCGGTCTCCCCCACCGCGCACACCCGCACCGGGATGGGACGGAAATTGTCGCTGGTGCCATCGCCGACTTCACCGGCGCCGTTGAAGCCCCAGGCGACGGCGTGGCCGGTCCCCACGACGGCCAGACTGTGCCCTTCACCTACCGCGATGGACCTGGCCCCACTCAGGAACCGGCCGCAGGGGGCGGACTCCCCCACCGCGCACACCCGCACCGGAACCGGACTCCCGGCGTAGCCGCCGTCACCAAGCTGACCGAAGGCGTTGAAACCCCAGGCGACGACAGCACCATCGACCAGCAGAGCGAGGTTGTGGTCTGAGTCGCCGCTGGCGATGGCCCTGACCCCGCTGAGAAACTGGCTACACGGTGCGACCTCGCCCACCGCGCACACCCGCACCGGAACCGAGCGGTCCGTGGAGGTGCCGTCACCAAGCTGACCTGTCACGTTCTGCCCCCAGGCGACGACCGTGCGGTCCCGGAGCAGGGCCACGCTGTGCACGAACCCGGCCGCGATGGCGATCACTCCGGTGAGGAACCGGGTGCAGGGGGCGACCTGACCTACGGCGCACACCCGCACCGGAGTGAGACTCGGGTCGAGGGTGCCGTCACCCAGCTGACCTTCACTGTTGCGGCCCCAGGCGAGGACGGTGCCGTCCGAGCGCAGGGCGAGGCTGTGGCCGTAGCCGGCGGCGATGGCGGTCACTGCGCCGAGTTCGGCCGGAGCCTGCCGGGCCACCAGTCGCTGGGCCACCGCAGGCGCGGCGGTTAGACCGGCCGGCTTCCCGTTCGCCCCAGAGACCGAGGCGTCACCGACCACCGCGACCAGAGTCAGCACCACCAGCACGCTGGTGACGGCAGCGCGTCGGGCACCGCCGATCATCACGGCGGACATGTCTTCGGGCAAGCAGAATTTACCCATCTCCCTCTCCTGACCGAGACACATTCAATTCCTGGCCACCTGACTGCCCGGACCTTGGCGGTGGTCAGGCGCACAGCTGCACGGGCCCCGAATCCGGCACGCCGCACAGGCAAGACCAGAACGGGGATAGGGGTGAGGGGCGGGAGGGATACCACGAGAATTCGAGTAGATCTCACCTCCCTGGCAGGTGGCTCAAGCAACAGGGATTCGTGACCCACAATATAGACCCGTACAACGTGGAGATAAATAGCCGAGTCGAATGAGTTAGATTCTCGCGAACGGTCGCGTATCCTTCTCGCATCGAACCACCGCGCGCCCGACCCCGGCCGCTCGACGTCGAATGCCGGCACAGACTTTCACCCGCGTCGATGACTCGGTGCGCGGCGGGATGCGACACTACGAACAACGGCCCGACCTGCCGCATCGCCAGGTTCATGCGCCAGTAGACGGCCACCAGCAGCACCCGGCCGGGAAGATCGAGGGCCACCGCCGGCCCGGCCGACGGTCAGCGATCCCGTCCCCGCCACGCTCGGCGACGAGACGGACCAGCTTGCGGAACTGGGCGGGGGCAGCCCAGCGAACGGGAGGATCCACTCCTGGCGGACTGCGGAGATCACCTGTACCCATGCTTCCTCGATGATCACCCCCAGCGGAAAAACCCGGGGGCACGAGGAGTGCGTGCCTATCAGAGAGGACGACGTGAGCAGCCAGTACATCGTCATCACCGGGGGACCCGGCGCCGGCAAGACCACGCTGATCGACAGCTTGCGGCGTGCCGGCTACGCCTGCGTCGACGAAGCGGGACGGCAGATCATCCAGGACCAGCTGTCGATCGGCGGCCAGGCGCTGCACACCGGGGACTCACGACTGTTCGCCGAGGTCATGCTCAGTTGGGAGATCCGCTCCTACCGCCAAGCCAGCCAGCATCCCGGACCCGTCTTCTTCGACCGAGGGATCCCGGACCTGGTCGGCTACCACCTCCTACTCGGCCAGCCCGTTCCCGCACACGTGACAGCCGCCGCGCAGCTGTTCCGCTACCACCAGCGCGTGTTCATCGCCCCACCCTGGCCGCAGATCTACACCACGGACAGCGAACGACACCAAGACTTCGCCGAAGCCGTGCGTACCCATGACGCCATGGTCGCCGCCTACACCCAACACGGCTACAAACTCAGCACCCTGCCGCATAGCGACGTCGCCTCCCGCGTCACGTTCCTCCAGCACCACATCTCAGCCACCGGCCGCCGATCTCCTGGCTCGCCTCGACCGGGCTGCCCCGAGTTACGAGACGCCTCTTAGTACTGCAACGGCAGTAGGCGAATCGTCTTCGGGTCGGGTTCGTTGGTCTGCCTGTGACGGACGTCGATGTTGAGCGTTGGCGTGGAGAGTTGGACCGGCTGCATGCCCGGATCGGGCCTCGGTTTCATCGGTCGTAGCCGCGTCGGCGGGCGCGGCAGTACCTATGCGGGCTGGTCTCGGGTCCGGGTCGCAAGAACGGCTGGACCCTTGCGGAGCACGCCGGTGACGTGTCACCGGACGGGATGCAGCGGTTGTTGCGGTGGGCTTCCGCAAGGATCTCGTCGTTGACGTCCTGCTCCGTCATGCTGGTTACACGTCGTCGAGTTCGACGAGGCGGTTGGCGAGTGCCAACCCGTCACGGCCGAGAGCGGAGTGCGCCCACACCGCCAGGTCCAGGGGCCAAACGGTACGGTGGCGCCGCTGACCCTGTGTCAGGGGCGGGCCGGGGCTGGGGTGGCGTGTTCGGTTCGGCAGCGGGGGCAGCGCAGTCGCGTTCCGGCAGCCGTGCGGGGCACCCGCAGTCGCTGACCGCAATCGCAGGTCAACACCGGGGCTGACGCCCGCAGATATTCGTTTCGCTCACGGCGCGGCCACCGGGCGTGGCAGCGGGCGCACCACTTCGGTGGGTAGCTGTTGTAGTGGGCAAGACCGAACGCGCCTGCGATCATCAGGGTGGCAGGGACCAGAAGACCGAGCGGCGCGAGCAGGGCGGGCACGATCCCGCCGGCCCCGTCCGATACCAATACGGCGACGACCGTGAGCACGACCAGCAGCACACCGAGCAGGGTGAATCCGAAGCCCAACGCGAAGGCCAGCACCGACGGCAGGAACACCCACATGCCGCCGGTGGCCCACCGGCGGACGCCGTACCCGCCGCAGCTAGGGCAGTTGGGCGACGCACGATGCGGCACGGCGTGCAGGACCTTCGGCGAGAGCCACTCAACGAGCCGCTTGAGGATCTCCTCGACCAGTTTGGTCGCAAGGGCCTGGAGAAACGAGTTGAGCATGGCAGCCGCCTTCCTCGTTACACGGGTCTGCCCGCGCTCAGGCCCGGGGTTGCCACCTGCCGGTGTTGGCCAACACCCAGCGTGACCGGTCGGTGCCACCCTCCGCCGCGGCGTGCCACCGCTGCGGCTTCGTGCCTCCGACCAAGGGCTTCGTCTCGCTCTAAGTGTTCGTCCTGGATTGCTAGGTGGTGAAACGGCCGTCGTCTACCCGTCAGACGTCACCTCCCAGCACGGGTGCCGGGAGACAGGCCGCCCGGCCACACCCTCTGATGCGGTGAGATGCACGATCCACGCTTTAAGGACGAGTTCCCGACGGGGTGTCGGTCGACGGTCAACATCCTGGTATACGATACGGCACGTGGCGTATCGCAATGAGGAGTCGTCAGGGGCCCGTGGTCGACCGCGCGATCCCGAACTTGAGCGTCGGATCACCGCGGCCGTACTCGAGGTCCTCGCTGAGCACGGGTACGAGGACGTGTCCTTCGAGGCGGTAGCTCGACGCTGCCAGACGTCGAAGGCCAGCCTCTACCGGCGATGGGGATCCAAGCGGGACATGGTCATCGCCGCAGTGAAGGCAGGGCCCGCCCAGCACTCGACGTCCCCGCTGCCGCAGGGGGCCACCCTGCGCGAGGACCTCCTGATCCTGGTGCGGCGGCTGGAACGCACGATGACTGCGGCCGACATCGGCACCGCGTTGATGCTGCTCCAAGCCGGGCTGAAAGACCCCGAACTGTGCGACGCCATCGAGAGCTCCGCGGGTCCCACGGGGGCCAGGCTGCCGCAGGCGGTCATCGACGCCGCGGTTGCTCGTGGCGAGCTGCCCACCGGTGCGAGCCCGTTCGCCTTCGACGAGGTCGTCGGGTCGGTGCTGCTGCTCCGTCACGCGAACGGCCTTGCGGTCGACGACGCCTACCTGTCCGCACTCGTGGACACGGTGATCATCCCGGCGCTCGTCGCCTCCGCCAACAGCGTCACCACGTTGCCCGCCGGACTCTTCTCCGGCCATCCCGAAACCCGCCCCACCAACCAACCCCAGGAGGACTCGTGACCACACCATTCGTGATCGACAACGTCACCTACCACACGATCGTCGGCGACGCCGGCGTCGACCTCAACGTCGCTGTCGGCGGCCAGGGGCCGGCCGTCGTGCTGCTCCATGGCTTCCCGCAGACCCACTACATGTGGCGTCACGTCGCCGGGAAACTCGCGACCGACCACACCGTCATCGTTCCCGACCTTCGCGGTTACGGAGCCAGCGGCAAGCCCGTCGCCGACGATCCGGGCACCTACTCCAAGCGCACGATGGGCAACGACGTGATCGCCATCACCCGTCAGCTCGGCTTTGACCACTTCGGGCTCATCGGCCATGACCGCGGTGCTCTCGTCGCGGTCCGCACCGGGCTGGACCACCCCGAAGCAGTGCGCTACCTCGGCATCCTCGACGTCCTGCCGACCCTGGACACGTGGGCCGTCCTGCACGGTGTCAACGCCAAGGTCGCCTGGCACCTCTATCTCATGGCCCAGCCGGCCGGCCTGCCCGAGAAGATGATCGCCGCCGTCGGTCCCGAGTTCTTCGGCTCCTTCCTCGACGCCTGGGACCCCACCGGCACCACCTTCACCCGCGAAGAGCGCGACTACTACGTCGACAGCTCCGTCGCCGCGATCGACTCGATCGTGGCCGACTACCGCGCGACGGCCAGCATCGACCTCGACATGGACATCGCCGACCGTGAACGCGGCGCGCAACTCACGATGCCTGTCGGTGTCATCTCCCAGGACTGGGGCTCCCAGCTCGGCTTCGACGCCTCCGCGCTCTGGCGCGCATGGGCCCCGGACCTTACCTACCAGGCCACCGGCAGCGGGCATTTCATGGCCGAGGAGAACCCCGACGAGATCGTCGCGTTCATCACCGCGCTGGCCACCCGCGCTCCTGCCGCCCGCCATCGGGGCGAAGAGTGAGCCATGTGCATCGTGGCAGCGGCCGTCCCCGGCGGCGGGGAGGACGATGACGGGCTGCGCGGTCGGGGTGGCGCACCCCTCCGGCACTACCGTCACCGAGAGCGTCTACCCGCACCAACTACGGCCGGTGCTCCTCGGCGGTGCGGTCGCCATGGATCGAATCTTCGACACTGAGGCGTAGTCACTCAGTTTGTCACCCAGCTACTAGAAGAGGGCATATCCATCGATCGGATATGCCCTCTGAGCTGCGTCGGGACGGCCGGATTCGAACCGACGACCCCTTGACCCCCAGTCAAGTGCGCTACCAAGCTGCGCCACGTCCCGATGCTCTCCGCCTGGTTTCCCCTGCGGCAGCCGGTACAGCTTAGCGCAGGATCTTCGCACCGCGCGCACAGCCCCCTGCCGCGTCGGTGTGCACCGCCACCACCCCTAAAGCGTCCTAGGAAAGGAGGGGGGCACGGAAGGGCTGCCGTCCCGGGGTGGGAGCGGCAGCCCTTGGAGGTGCCGGGTCAGCCGTGGGCCTTGCCCCGGCCGCCGGGGCCGAGCTTCTTGCGGGGGCGTACCGAGATCTCCACCGGGCTGCCCTCGAAGCCGAACTCCTCGCGGAGCTTGCGCTCGACGAAACGCTGGTAGCCGGCGTCCAGCGGCGCGGTGGTGAACAGCACGAACCTCGGCGGGGAGACACCCGCCTGGGTCGCGAAGAGGATCTTCGGGGCGCGGCCGCCACGCACCGGGTGCGGGGTGGCCTGGACCAGGGCGGTGAGCCACTGGTTGAGCTGTGCCGTGGGCACCCGGGTCTCCCAGCTCGCCAACGCCTTGCGCAGCGCGGGGGCGAGCTTGTCGACGGCCCGGCCGGTCTGCGCCGACAGGTTGAGCCGGATCGCCCAGGGGATCCGGCGCAGCTCCCGGTCGATCTCCTTGTCCAGGTAGTACCGGCGGTCGGCGTCGACCAGGTCCCACTTGTTGAAGGCGATCACCAGGGCCCGGCCGGCCTCGACGACCATGGTCAGGATCCGCTGGTCCTGCTCGCTGATCGGCTCGCTGGAGTCGAGCAGCACCACCGCCACCTCGGCCGCCTCGATGGCCCCGGCGGTACGCAGGCTGGCGTAGTACTCGGTGCCGCTGGCCTTGCCGACCCGCTTGCGCAGCCCGGCGGTGTCGACCAGTTGCCAGGTTTCGCCGCCGATCTCCACCAGGCTGTCCACCGGGTCGACGGTGGTGCCGGCGACCGAGTCGACGACCGCCCGCTCCTCCCCGGAGAACCGGTTGAGCAGGCTGGACTTGCCGACGTTGGGCCGGCCGACCAGCGCGACCCGGCGGGGGCCGCGCGGCCGGTTCTCGACGATCTTGGGCGCGTCGGGCAGCGCGTCGAGGATCGCGTCGAGGAGTTCGCCGGAGCCCCGGCCGTGCAGCGCGGAGACCGGGAACGGCTCACCGAGGCCCAGCGACCACAGCGCGGTCGCCTCCATCTCGATGGCGGTGTTGTCGGTCTTGTTGGCCACCAGGATCACCGGTTTGGCGCTGCGCCGCAGCATCTTCACCGCGGCCTCGTCCACATCGGTCGAGCCGACCATGGCGTCGACCACGAAGATCACCACGTCGGCGGTGACCACCGCCGTCTCGGCCTGGGCGGCGATCGCCGCCGCCCGGTCCTTCGCGTCCGGTTCCCAGCCGCCGGTGTCCACCACCGTGAACGAGCGGCCGTTCCACTGGGCGTCGTAGGGCACCCGGTCCCGGGTCACCCCGGGGACGTCCTCCACGACCGCCTGCCGCCGGCCGATGATCCGGTTGACCAGCGTCGACTTGCCCACGTTCGGGCGACCGACCACGGCCACCACGGGCTGCGGGCCGGTCGGCTCCTCGACGGTGACCTCCGGCTCGCGCAGCTCCACCCATCCGTCGCTCATGCCACGCCCCGCTCGGTGAGCAGCTCCCGCAGCTGGGCGACGACCTCGTCGATGCCCAGCTCGGTGGTGTCCAGTTCGACGGCGTCGGCGATCTGCCGCAGCGGGTTGACCGCGCGGGTGGAGTCGAGCCGGTCCCGCCGGGCCAGGTCCGCGGCGGTCGCCGTGACGTCGGCGGCGTCCTCGGCGCTGCGGCGTCGGGCCCGGGCCGCCTCGGAGGCGGTCAGGTAGACCTTCAGGTCGGCGTCGGGGGCCACCACACCCCCGATGTCGCGGCCCTCGACGACGATCCGGCCGGCCTGGGCGATCAGCTCCCGCTGCCGGGCCACGAGCAACGCCCGCACCGCCGGCACGGCGGCCACCGCGGAGACCGCGCCGGTCACCTCGGGGCCCCGGATCTCCTGGTCGACACCCGTCCCGTCGACGGTCACGCCGTACCCCCGGGGGTCGGTGCCGATGCGCAGCTCGACCTCGGCGGCGACCTTGCCCACCGCGGCGGCGTCGGCCAGGTCGACGCCGGAGCGCAGCACCGCCCAGGTGATCGCCCGGTACATCGCGCCGGTGTCCAGGTAGCGGGCACCGAGGTCGACGGCGAGCCGCCGCGACACGGTGGACTTACCCGAACCGGACGGTCCGTCCACCGCGACCACACAGCGCCCGGCCCGTACGTTTTCCTCCACCGTTGTCCTCCTCAGCCCGTACCTCGCGGGTCACCGGTTCCTCCGGTGCCGTTGAGCGGTCGTCCATCGTCGTCCATCATCCCGCGCCTCGCGGGTCGGCCACGCGCGCCGCCGTCGGGGGCGACGCACGCCACCCGTCGGCCCGTTGGGCCGCGGGGAAGCCTACCGGCACACGTACCCGCTGCGACTCCGGTCAGTCACCCACGGCCTTGAACAGGGCGGCGACCTCCGCGTTGGTCAGCCGCCGGATCCGCCCGGTGCGCAGGTCACCGAGCTTGATCGGACCGATCGAGGTACGCACCAGCCGGGACACCGGGTGCCCGACCTCGGCCAGCAGCCGCCGGACGATGTGCTTGCGCCCCTCGTGCAGGCTCAGCTCCACCTGGGCGGTTTTACCCAGGGTGTCCACCACCTTGAACGAGTCGACCTTCACCGGCCCGTCCTCCAGCTCGACCCCGGCCAGCAGCCGCTTGCCGAGGTTACGCGGGATCGGCCCGGCCACCTCGGCCAGGTAGGTCTTGAGCACCTGGTACGACGGGTGCATCAGCTTGTGGGTGAGGGTCCCGTCGTTGGTGAGCAGCAGCAGGCCCTCACTGTCGGCGTCGAGCCGCCCGACGTGGTAGACCCGCTGCTCGACCCGGTTGCCGATGAACTCGGCCAACTCGTTGCGGCCCTTGTTGTCCGACATGGTGGTGACCACCCCGCGCGGCTTGTTCATCGCCACGTAGACCAGGCGGTTGTCGGCCTGGAGGCGTTCCCCGTCGACGTGGATCACGGCGGTGGCGGGGTCGACCTTGTCGCCGAGGTGGGCGACCCGGCCGTCCACGGTCACCCGACGCCGGAAGATCAGATCTTCGCAGGCACGTCGGGACCCGACACCGGCGGCGGCGAGCACCTTCTGGAGGCGTTCGGCACCCTCGTACACGGGGGCGTCGGGCTTGGGGGAACGGTCATCGCGTGGCATCGGCAAGCTCTTCTACGTCGTCGGGGAGGAACGGGGCGAGCGGGGGCAGGTCGGCGACCGAGTCCAGGCCCAGCTTCTCCAGGAACATCGTGGTGGTCCGGTAGAGGAACGCCCCACTGTCCGGTTCGGCGCCGCACTCCTCGACCAACCCTCGGGAGACCAGGGTACGGAGCACCCCGTCGCAGTTGACACCCCGGATGGCCGAGACCCGACCCCGGGTCACCGGTTGCTTGTAGGCGATCACCGCGAGCGTCTCCAGCGCGGCCTGGGTCAACCGTACCGACTGCCCGTCCAGGACGAACCGCTCGACGTGGGCCGCGTATTCCGGCCGGGTGTAGAGCCGCCAGCCCCCGGCCGCCCGGCGCAGCTCGAAGCCGTGCCCGGCGGCGGTGTAGCCGGCGGCGATGTCGTCGAGCACCGGTCCGATCCGCTCCGGGGACTGTTCCAGCACCTGGGCGAGCACCAGCTCGCTGACCGGCTCGTCGACCACGAGAAGGATGGCCTCCAGTGCGCCGCGCAGCTCCGCGTCGTCGAGTTCGGGTGCCGGTGGCGGCGCGACAGCCGCCCGCCGCCGTCCCGCCGGCCGCCGCTTCGGCACGCCCACCGGGTCCCGCTCCCCCGCCGCCGCGGCGTCCGGGCCCGAGCCGAGACCAGCCCCGACCGCACCGACCCCACCCGCACCGGTCCCGTCCGCTGATGCCGGTTCAGCCGGGGCTCCGGGAACAGCCGGCTCAGCCGGGGCTCCGGAAACCACCGGCTCAGCCGGGGCTGCGGGAGCCACCGGTTCAGCAGGGGCTGCGGGAGCCGCCGGTTCGCCAGCGGCTCCGGGAGCCGTCGGGGCGGTGGGGTCTGCGGACACCGCCTCCGTCGGCGGAGCACCCGGATCGGCGGGTGGTGCCGCGTCCGCCTCGCTGTCGGTGCCGGTCGGGGCGGGCGCGGGCTGCTGCCGGGCGGTGGGGCGCTCCCACGGGGGGATCCAGGCCGCGGCCTGATCGGCCAGGGAGTCCTGGCGCTCCTCGTCGCTCATCGCGTCTCCTGCGTCGTCGCGGCTTCGCCCGCCGGGCCGGCGGACCCCGGGCCGGCGGACCCCGGACCGGTGGGGCCCGGACCGGTGGGGCCCGGACCGGTGGGGCCCGGACCGGTGGGGCCCGGACCGGTGGGGCCCGGACCGGTGGGGCCCGGACCGGTGGGGCCCGGACCGGTGGGGCCCGGATCGGTGGGGCCGTCCGGGACAGCCGCCGGGGCGGCGGATCCGCCCGGGGCGGGACCAGTGTCGTCGGCGTCGGCGGGGGTGCCGGCGTACTCGTCGACGTGCAGATCGGCGTCGCCGTCGGCGGGACCGGTCCAGCGTACGGTCAGCTCCTCCAGGGCCTCCTCCTGGACGAACGCCACCAGCCCCTCCCGGTACAGCTCCAGCAGGGCCAGGAAGCGGGCCACCACCTCCAGGGTGATCTCGCAGTCCGCGCAGAGCAGGGTGAAGGTGGCGATACCGGCCCGGCGCAGCCGTTCGGCGAGGATCGTCGCGTGCTCCCGGACGCTGACCCGGACCAGGTGCACGTGCGCGATGGAGACCTCGGGCACCGGCTTCGGGGTCATCGCCCGCACCGCCAGCCGCAGCAGCCGCTCCGGGCCGACGCCGAGCACCAGGTCGGGCAGGGCGTCGGCGTAGCGGGCCTCCAGGGTGACCGCGCGGGGGTAGCGTCGCCCGCCGACCGCCTCCAGTTCGGCGATGTGCGCCGCCGCCTCCTTGTACGCCTTGTACTGCAACAGCCGGGCGAAGAGCAGGTCCCGCGCCTCCAGCAGGGCGAGGTCCTCCTCGTCCTCCACCTCGGCCGAGGGCAGCAGCCGGGCCGCTTTCAGGTCGAGCAGGGTGGCGGCGATGAGCAGGAACTCGCTGGTCTCGTCGAGGTCCCACTCGTCGCCCATGGCGCGGATGTAGGCGATGAACTCGTCGGTGACGGTGTGCAGGGCCACCTCGGTGACGTCCAGCTTGTGCTTGCTGATCAGTTGCAGCAGCAGGTCGAACGGGCCGGTGAAGTTCGCCAGCCGGACGGTGAAGCCGGCGCTCTGCCCGGCCTGCGGCACCCCCGCCGGGTCGGCGGCGACCTCGGCAGCCAGCACGGGCGGCTGCTGCGGGGCCGTCGGCGGATCCAGCGGTGGCGCGGTCACCGGACGACCGTAGTCCACGTCCCGGACGTCGTCGCCGTCCGGGACGCCCGAGGGTGCACCCCGACCTACCGGTCGGCCTGGGCCGCGATCACCTCACGGGCCAACTGCCGGTAGTTGCGGGCCCCCGAGGAGGCCGGGTCGAGCGTCGTGATCGGGGCACCGGCCACCGTGGACTCGGGGAACTTCACCGTCTTGGTGATGACCGTCTGGTAGACCTTGTCGCCGAACGCCTCGACCACCCGCTGGAGCACCTGCCGGCAGTGGGTGGTGCGGCTGTCGTACATGGTGGCGAGGATGCCTTCGAGTTCCAGGTCGAAGTTGAGCCGCTCACGCACCTTGTCGATGGTGTCCAGCAGCAGCGCCACCCCGCGCAGGCTGAAGAACTCGCATTCGAGCGGGATGAGCACCCCGTGCGCGACGGTCAGCGCGTTGATCGCCAGCAGGCCCAGCGAGGGCTGGCAGTCGATCAGGATGTAGTCGTACTCCTTGCGCACGTTGCGCAGCACCCGGGCCAGGGCCATCTCCCGGGCGACCTCGTTGACCAGCTGGATCTCGGCGGCGGAGAGGTCGATGTTGGCGGGCAGGATGTGCAGGCCGGCCACATCCGTCTTGATCAGGACGTCCTCGGCCATCACGTCGTCCTGCATGAGCAGGTTGTAGACCGACAGGTCGAGGTTGTGCGGGTTGACGCCGAGACCCACCGACAGCGCGCCCTGCGGGTCGAAGTCGACAAGCAGCACCTTGCGGCCGTACTCGGCCAGGGCAGCACCCAGGTTGATGGTGGTGGTGGTCTTGCCCACCCCACCCTTCTGGTTGGCCATCGCGATGATCCGGGCCGGGCCGTGCCGGTCGGTGGGCATCGGCTCGGGGATCGGCTTGCGCATCGTGTAGGCGGCCGGGTCGGCCGGACCAAGGTCGGCGCCGAGTGACGCCTGCTGCTCACGGAGCTCCGACGTCCAGGCGTCGGCACGATCACCGTTGCCAGCCATGTCCTCGTTGCCCCCTCCCGACGACCACCCGGCATCGGAGCTGTCCGACGTCCTTCGCGGCGCCGCTGCGCACCCCGGTTGTCGCTCCAGGAGGTCCGCGCCGATGCCGACTCTACGCCACCGACGACCAGCGCGTTCGGCACCGGTCCGGCGTGTCGGGCGTAGCGGCCGGTCAGCGGCCCGACGGCGGGTCCGCGTCCCGGGCCCGGGGGTGGGTCGTGGCGTACACCTCGCGCAGCCGTTGCACCGTGACCAACGTGTACACCTGGGTGGTGGTCACCGAGGCGTGGCCGAGCAGTTCCTGCACCACCCGCACGTCGGCGCCGCCGTCGAGCAGGTGGGTGGCGTAGGAGTGGCGCAGGGTGTGCGGGGAGACCGCGTGCGGTCCGTCCACCGGCAGCCCGGCCCGCCCGGCAACGCGCCGCAGCACCGTCCACGCGCCCTGCCGGGTCAACGGCCCGCCCCGGGCGTTGACGAAGACCGTCGGGGTGCCCCGACCGGCGGCGACCAGGCCCGGCCGGGCCCGCACCAGGTAGGCCCGCAGCGCCTCGACGGCGTACCCGCCGATCGGCACCAGCCGGGTCCGGCCGCCCTTGCCGCGCAGCAGGGCGGTGCCCTCGTCGACGTCCAGGTCGTCGACGGCGGCACCGACCGCCTCGGAGATCCGCGCGCCGGTGCCGTACAGGAACTCCAGCAGCGCCCGGTCACGCAGCGCGAGGGCCGCCCCGTCGCCGGTGGCGGTGACCGGGCCGGCGGTCTCCAGCAGCCGGGCCACGTCGTCGACCGGCAGCGCCCGGGGCAACCGGCGGGCCGCGGGCGGCGGGCGGACGTCCCGGCTGGGGTCCGCCCCGGCCAACCCCTCCCGGACGGCGAAGCGGTGCAGCCCGCGCACGGCGGACGCGGCCCGCGCCGCCGAGGTCACCGCCAGCGGCGGGTGGTCGTCGTCGCCGGCGCGCAGCCGGGCCAGGTGCGCCTCGACCTGCCCGGTGCCGACCGACGCCAGGTCGGTCACCCCGGCGGCGGCCAGGGTGCCCAGGTAACGCTCCAGATCCCGACGGTACGAGGTGAGGGTGTTCGCCGACAGGCCGCGCTCCACGGTGAGGTGGTCGAGGTAGCCGCGCACCACCCGACGCAGGGCCGGCGCGGGTTCCGCACCCGCCCCGGCCCCGTCGGGTGCCGTCCCACGCACCCCTCGCCCGGCCGCGCGGGACACGCCGCCGGGTGCCGGGTCGTGCGGCTCGTCGGTCAGGCCAGCACCTCGGCCAGCGGGAGGGTGGCCATGCCGTGCGCCTCGGCGACCGGGCCGTAGACCACCTGACCGTCGTGGGTGTTCAGGCCCGACGCCAGGGCGGGGTCACGGCGCAACGCGTCACGCCAGCCCCGGTCGGCCAACTCCAGGGCGTACGGCAGGGTGACGTTGGTCAGCGCGTACGTGCTGGTGTGCGGCACCGCGCCGGGCATGTTCGCCACGCAGTAGAAGATCGAGTCGTGCACCTGGTAGGTCGGTTCGGCGTGCGTGGTCGGGCGGGAGTCCTCGAAGCAGCCACCCTGGTCGATGGAGATGTCGACCAGCACGCTGCCCGGCTTCATCCGGGACACCAGCTCGTTGGAGATCAACGTGGGGGCCTTCGCGCCCGGGACGAGGACCGCGCCGATGACCAGGTCCGCGTCGAGCACCGCCCGCTCGATCTCGTACGCGTTGGAGGCGACCGTCTGCAGGTGGCCCCGGTAGATGGCGTCGGCCTGCCGCAACCGGGCCACGTTCATGTCCAGCAGCAGCACCTCGGCCTGCAGGCCCAGCGCGATGGCGGCGGCGTTCATGCCGGACACGCCCGCGCCGACGACCACGGTCTTCGCCGCGTACACCCCGGAGACGCCGCCCATCAGGATGCCCCGGCCGCCGCCCTGCCGCTGGAGGTGGTACGCGCCGACCTGCGGGGCGAGCCGACCGGCCACCTCGGACATCGGGGCGAGCAGCGGCAGCGACCGGTCGGGCAGCTCGACGGTCTCGTACGCGATGCCGGTGACCTGCCGGTCGACCAGCGCGTCGGTGCACTCCTTGGAGGCGGCCAGGTGCAGGTAGGTGAAGAGCACCTGCCCGGCGCGCATCCGGTGGTACTCCTCGGCGATCGGTTCCTTGACCTTGAGCACCAGCTCGGCGGTGTCCCACACCTCGTCGGCCGTGCCGAGGATGGTGGCCCCGGCGGCGACGAACTCGTCGTCGGTGAGGCTGGAGCCGACACCGGCGCCGGCCTCGACGAAGACCTGGTGACCGTGACGGACGAACTCGTTGACGCCTGCCGGCGTGATCGCCACCCGGTACTCGTGGTTCTTGACCTCGCGGGGGATTCCGACCTTCACGTGAGACACCCTTCTCCGGGGTGCCGCACCCCGGCCTGCGCGGTGCCCCGCCGGCTCCGTTGCCGACGCGGTTCACCGGTCCCGCCGGCGGCAGTCTAGGCGGGCCGTCCTCCTGCGACGGACGGCACAGTGCCAACCGGTGCCCGGTCCACCTGACGGTGTGTCAGGCATACCGCGCGGGCCTGCCGTTCGGCGTACCCCCCATCGTCGCACCGCCCGGCCCCGGCCGCCGGACGGGAACGCCTGCGGACGCCCCGTGTCCCGTCGGCGCGACGCACCGCACCAATGGGGTGCACGCCCGCCGGCCGGCCCCCGCGCCGGCCGGCGGCGGGGACGACGCAGGGGCCGCGCGGCGTACCGCGGCGGCCCCTGTCGGCGTACCGGATCAGCGGTGCAGGGGGGTGTCGGCCCGGCGCAGCACCGACCAGCCGGCGTCGCGGGCCCGGGCGGCGGCCAGCAGCCCGGCCACGCACGGCCCGTTGGTGACCTCCCCGGCCAGCACCATGCCGACCGCCTCGTCCAGGTCGATCCGGACGATCTGCAAGTCGGCCTCCTCGTCGTGCCGCTCGTGCCGCTGACCGACGGGCACCTCGGCCAGCTCCCGGGCGAGGAACACCCGGACCACCTCGTCGGAGAAACCGGGCGAGGTGTGCACGTCGACCAGCAGGTCCCACCGGGCGGCGGTCAGGTCGGCCTCCTCGGCCAACTCCCGGCCGGCGGCCACCGCGAGGTCCTCCCCCGCGACGTCCATCAGGCCGGCGGGCAGCTCCCACAGGTGCCGCCCGACCGGCTGCCGGTACTGCCGCACCAGCACCACCTGACCGGCGTCGTCGAGGGCGACCACGGCGACCGCGCCGACGTGCCGGGCGTAGTCGCGGGTGGCGGTGCCCCCACCGGGCATGGTCACCTCGTCGGTGACCACGGTGAAGATCCGACCGGCGTACCGCTGCACCCGGGAACGCAGCTCGTAGCGGTGCTCGACGGCGCTCACGACGCGGACGACGCCGTCGCCGACGCGCCGTTGCGGGCCGCGTTCTTCGGCGTCGGCGCGCCCTTCTTCGCCGGCTCGTTCTTCGCCGGCTCGTTCTTCGCCGCCCCGGCCACCGCGTCGAGGTCCACCGGCAACTGGTCGGCCTGCGAGTACGCCACGGCCGCCTTGACGAACCCGGCGAACAGCGGGTGCGGGCGGGTCGGACGGCTCTTCAGCTCCGGGTGCGCCTGGGTGGCCACGAAGAACGGGTGCAGGCTGCGGTCCAACTCGATGAACTCGACCAGCCGGCCGTCCGGGGACGTGCCGGAGATGTGCAGGCCCGCCGTGGTGAGCTGGTCCCGGTAGGCGTTGTTGACCTCGTAACGGTGCCGGTGCCGTTCGCTGATCTCGGTGGCGCCGTACGCCTCGGCGACGATCGACCCCTGCGCCAGCGTCGCCGGGTACGCCCCGAGCCGCATCGTGCCGCCCAGGTCACCCCGACCGGCGACGATGTCCTCCTGGTCGGCCATGGTGGCGATGACCGGGTGCTTGGCCTCCTCGTCGAATTCGAGGGAGTTCGCCGCGTCGAGGCCGGCCAGGTGACGGGCCACCTCGATGGTCATGCACTGCAGGCCGAGGCAGAGCCCGAGCAGCGGCACCCCGTTCTCCCGGGCGTACCGGGCGGTGCCGATCTTGCCTTCGATGCCGCGGACACCGAACCCGCCGGGGATGACGATGCCGTCCACGCCGGACAGGGCCGACGCCGCGCCGGCCGGGGTGACGCAGTCGTCGCTGGGCACCCAGCGCAGCTGCACCCGGGCCCGGTGGCCGAAGCCGGCGGCCCGGATCGCCTCACTGACCGACAGGTAGGCGTCGGGCAGGTCGACGTACTTGCCGACGACCGCCACGGTGACCGTGTGGTGCGGCTGGTGCACCCGCTCCAGCAGGTCGTCCCACCGGGTCCAGTCGACGTCGCGGAAGGACAGGCCGAGCCGGCGCACCACGTACGCGTCGAGCCCCTCGCGGTGCAGCACCTTGGGGATGTCGTAGATGCTCGGCGCGTCCGGGGCGGCGACGACCGCCTCGGCGTCCACGTCGCAGTAGAGGGAGAGCTTCTGCTTCAGTTTCTCCGGGATCTCCCGGTCGCAGCGCAGCACGATCGCGTCGGGCTGGATGCCGATGTTGCGCAGCTGCGCCACCGAGTGCTGGGTCGGCTTGGTCTTCAGCTCCCCCGACGGGGCCAGGTAGGGCACCAGCGACACGTGCAGGTAGAAGCAGTTGTCCCGGCCCAGGTCGTGCCGGACCTGCCGGATCGCCTCCAGGAACGGCAGCGACTCGATGTCGCCGACGGTGCCACCGACCTCGGTGATCACCACGTCGGGGATCTGGCCGTCGGCGTCCGGGTCGGCCATGCCGACGATCCGGGCCTTGATCTCGTTGGTGATGTGCGGGATGACCTGGACGGTGTCGCCGAGGTATTCGCCGCGCCGCTCCTTGGCGATCACGTCGGAGTAGATCTGGCCGGTGGTGACGTTGGCCTTGCCCGACAGGTCCCGGTCGAGGAAGCGCTCGTAGTGCCCGACGTCGAGGTCGGTCTCCGCGCCGTCCTCGGTGATGAAGACCTCACCGTGCTGGAACGGGTTCATCGTCCCCGGGTCGACGTTGAGGTAGGGGTCGAGCTTCTGCATCACCACCCGCAGCCCGCGTGCGGTGAGCAGATTGCCGAGGCTGGAGGCGGTGAGGCCCTTACCGAGCGAGGAGGCGACGCCCCCGGTGACGAAGATGTGCCGGGTCGTGCGTGCTGAAGGGGCCAAGGCCTGCTCCCGTGTCGTCCGTAGCGGTCATGCGAACCGCCGTGCCGATCAAGTGATCACGCGATCCACGGGATTCCACGGTAACACCTCCCCCGGGGCTACCTGGCGTCGCACCCGACCTCGGGCTATCCCGCCCCGGCGGCGGACCGGCCGGCCGCCGCCGAGGTCCGGGCCGGACCCACCGCACCGGGGGTACGCGCCGTCGGCACCGTCGCCGCGTCCCGCCCCACCGGTCGGGTGCCGGAGGTGTCGTCCGGTGCGTCGGCGGCACCGTCGCGCGGACCGTCCGCCCCGGCACCGCCGGGCGGCGTCACCGCTGCGGTGGGCAGGTCCTTGCCGTCCCCCTCGCGGGCCGCCGCCTCCCCGCCGTCGTCGGGCCGCCCACCGTCGGGGGTGCCGCCGGTCGGGGCCGCACCGGGTGGGCCGTCCGGGCCGGGGTGACCCGTGCCGGGCAGGGTGCGGTCGGTCGAGTGGTCGAGCACCCGCAGCGAGGCCAGCGCCGCCATCGGCACCACCAGCGCCGCCGCCGCCCCGGCCACGTCCAGCGCGGCACCCCCCAGCAGCCCGGCGATGACCGCCGCCAGGGCCGTACCGGCCAGCGCCGCCCGGATCGCCGGGTAGATGCCGAACAACCGCATCAGCCCACCCCAGGGCTGGAGCAGCGCGAACCAGACCAGCAGCAGACCGACCACCGCCAGCACCGTCAACGGGCTGTTCACCAACGTCTGGAAGTTCGCCGTGCTCGACCGGTGCACGGTCAACCCGCCGGTGCCCTCACCCAGGGCGGTCAGGAACCGGCCCAACGCGCCCCGCTCCTCCACCGGCCGACGCAGGTCCACCACCGCGAAGCCGATGGTCAACGCCAACCCGGCCATGGTGGCCCAGACCAGCCGGCTGACGGTCAGCCAGCCGCCGGTGCTGATCGCGGCGGCGACCGCCACCCCGGCGGTCAACGCGATCGCGCCGATGGAGTCCGCACCCAGGTAGGGGCTGCCGATGACCACCACAGCCGACCCGCCCACCGCGACCACCACCATCGGCCGCCACTGCCGGCGGACCCGCTGGGCGAGCCAACCGGCGCTGAGCAACGAACCGGCGAGGAACACCCCCAGGCCCACGGTGCCGAGGCCGGAGAACCGGCCGCCCTCCAGCGCGGAGTAGCCGACCACCCCGTTGAGCTGCAACCGGGCCCCGCTGAGCACGTCCGCGCCGACCACCAGGGTGGCGAGGCCGGCGACCGCGCCGAGCGGGCCGAGGGTGCGGTCGTGGCCGGGGGCGAACCGGACCAGGGCGGTGCCGCCGACGATCAACGCGACCGTCACCAGCGCGAAGTAGCCGCCGGCGTGGTCGCCCCGCCACCAGGGCACCGCGTCGGCGAGCAACGCCGCGGGCACCGCCAGGGCGACGGCGATCAGCAGCAACTCCACGGTCGCCACGATCCGGCGGGACACCGGCGGCGGGCTGTGCGGGCCGGCGAGGCGGCGGGCCCGGCGCAGCAGCGGCAGCACCGCGACGGCCAGCACGACCTGGGCGGCGGCGAGCAGGGCGAAGAACCAGCCGGCCACGGCCCGCTGGGCGGCGGCCTCCCGGTCGGCGTCGGCCGGCGCGCTGATCGCGGCGGCCAGGTCGTCGGGGCGACCGTCGACCTTCACCGCGGGACGGCCGAGGAAGAGCCGCTCCGGCATCGGCCGGCCCAGCGCGACCAGCGCGGTCGGCGCCAGGTCGACCAGTTGCAGGTAACCCTCCCGGCCGGTGCTGGCGGAGGTGAGCCAGCCGTTCTCCCAGCCCGGGCCGTCGGCGACGACGACGTGCAGCCGGGCCGGCGTCTCGGTGTCGGACACCCCGGCGACCAGCACCAACGACCGTTGCGGCCGGGCGGCGAGCACCTTCGCCAACGCCTCGTCGGCACGCCGGGCGTCCGCCCGCCGGTCCGCCGGGTCGGTGCCGCTGACCGTGCCCAGGTCGACGATGCTCAGCACGCAGGAGCCGAGCAGCCCGGCCGGGTCGGCCGGCAGTCCCGGGGCGTACCGGTCGACGCGGCCGAAGGGACGGGCGGCGGCGACGGCGGCACCCGGGCCGACCGCCACCGAGCAGCGCACCGACTCCGACAGCGAACCGGGAACCGCGCCCCAGGGTTGCCGGTCGGCGTTGTAGGCGACCACGCTCTCCTGGTTGGGGAGGTTCGCGCCGATCCCGTCGGGCTGCTCGACGGTCACCGCGGCGGGCGGGCAGCCGCCGGGCTGCCGGCTGCCGTTCCAGCCGGCGTAGCTGCCCGCACCGAGGGTGAGCCAGCCGTCCACCGGGCAGGTCGGGCGGTGCGCGGAGCGGGTCGACAGCGAACCGATGGACCCCTGCTGGGCCATCCGCCACAGCGTCGGGGTGCTCTGCGGGTCGACGTCGGACCAGCGCAGCCCGGCCACCCCGGCGAGGACCACGAAGTCGGCGGTGCGTCGGGGTGGGCTGCTTTCGGGGCGGGCGGCCAACGCGGTGACGCCGAGCGCCACCACGATCAGGGTGAGCAGGACCGGGGTGAATCGGCGCAGCATCAGGCGCGTCCCGTCGAGGGGGTGTCGGTGCCGGGGACAGCCGACCCGGTGCGGCCGGGCCGACCGTCGGCGTCGAGTTCGGTGTAGAGGTCCCGCAGCGCGGCGACGGTGTTGGCCTCGGTGGGCCAGCCGGCCGCCCGGACGGCCCCCCGGTGGGCCAGGTCGGCGCGCAGGTCCGGGTCGTCCAGCAGCGACCGCACGGCGGCGTCCACCGCGTCGACGTCGCCGGCCGGGACCAGCAACGCGCCGTCGCCGACCAGCTCGGGCAGCCCACCGACGGCGGTCGCCACCAGTGGCACGCCGGCGCGCAGCGCCTCCTGGGCGAACAGTTGCCGCGCCTCCCAGTCGCTGGTCACCACCGCCAGGTCGGCCCCGGCGAGCAGGTCCGCCACGTCGGTACGGTGTCCGAGCAGGGTCACCGGGGCCCGGGCGGCGGAGATCCGGGCCGCCAGCGGCAGGTAGGCCGGGCCGCTGCCGGCGATCACCACCACCGGTGGCGGGATGCGGGTGCGCCACCGCGCGGCGGCGTCGACGAGCACGTCGTAGCGTTTCTGCGGGTGCAGCCGGCCGACGGAGAGCACCAGCGGCTGCCCGGCGGTGACACCGAACTCGGCACGGACGGCGGCGCGACGACGACGCGGGGCGGGCAGGGCCGGCGCGGCGACCGGGGCGAGCCGGGCGTCGGTGGCGCCCAGCGCGGCGGCCCGCTCCACCAGGTCCGCCGAGGCCCCCAGGGCGACCCGGGCGGACCGCGCGACCACCCGTTCGGCGAGCCGGGACAACCGCCCGCGTAGCCCACCGGCGAGCACCGCGTTGTGCCAGGTGACCACGAGTGGTACGGCGGGCCGGGCGAGCGCCGCGACGAGCCCGGCGCGCAACCCGTGGGCGTGCACCACCCGGACGTCGGTGTCGGCCAGCGCCCGGCGCAGCGCGGTGACCGCCCGGGCGTCGGCGGGGGTCGGGTTGGCCGAGATCTCCACCGGGGTGAACCGGGCCCCGGTGGCGGCGAAGTCGAACTGCTCGCCGGTGGCGGCCGGGCCGCAGACCAGCACCGGCTGGCCGGCCTCGACGAGCCCCCGGGCCACCGAGCGGACGTGTTGACCCACCCCGCCGGTGCTGGAGGCGAGCAGCAGCACCACCGTGCCCCGGGGATCGGGGGCGGACGTCGCGTCGGTCATGGGGAGAGGGTCTCCTTCCCGTCACCGGCGTCGCGGGCGACGCCGTCCTGCGGGTCACCCGCCGGTCGCCGGCCACCCAGCCGACGTCGTACGCCGGTGAGCAGCGGCCCGACGTCCCGCCGGTCCACCAGCCAGGCGACGGCGAGGAACAGCACGCCGACCACGGCCCCGGACAGCATGCCCTGCACGAGTGCCCCGGCTGTCGTCGGGGTGCCGCCGCCGGCGAGCAGGCGGGCGGTGAGCAGACCGGCCGGGGCGGCCAGCAGCGCGGCCAGCAGGCCGGCGGTGGCGGCCCGGCCGGCACCGGCGAGGGCGGCCCGACCGGCGGCCCGGGACACCGCGCCGACCAGCAGCGCCCCGAGGACCAGCATGCCGACGGAGTTCGCCAGGGTGACGGCCAGCACCCGGTCGGCGCGCGGCAGCAGCGCCGCGAGTGGCATGGCGACCAGGGGCACCAGCAGCCAGCCGGTGGTGATGGCGGCGGTGGCCACCCGGGTGGCCCCCCGGGCGTAGAGGGCCCTCGACAGCACCGCGAACAGGCCGTAGCCGACCAGTCCGGGGGCGAACCCGGCGATCGCGGCGGCGGTGGGTTCCGCGCCGAGCGGGAAGAACCGGCCGACCGGTTCGGCGGTGCCGACCAGGGCCGCCGCGCCGAGGAAGCTGAACAGCAGCACCCCCCGGGTGGTCGCGGCGACCGTCGTCCGGTAGCCCTGCTCGTCGCCGGTCGCGGCGGCGGCGGACAGGCCGGGGTACGCGGCGACCGCCAACGGCACCGCGAGCACCGCCCAGGGCAGCAGGTACATGGTCTGGGCGAGGTTGTAGACCTGCGGGGAGCCGGTGGGACCGCCGGAGACCCGGTTGAGGATGACCACCAGGGCGAGTTGTTGGGCGGTGACGGTGACCGCCCCGGCGACGGCGAGCCCACCGACCCGGGCCCGCGCGTCGGCGGGGAACGCGTAGCCGGGCCGCCAGGTCAGCCCGAGCCGACGCAGCGGGACCAGCAGCGACAGCGACAACACCACCACCCCGACGGTGGTGCCGCCGGAGAGGATCAACTCACCGGCCCGGCTGACCTGCGCGATGCTCGCGTCCCGGCCCTGGGTGACGCCGAAGACGACGTAGACCCCGACGACGGTGAGGCTGGACAGCAGCGGCGCGACGACCGGCCAGGCGAACCGGCGGTGCGCCTGGAGCACCCCGGTGAGCACGATGCCGATGCCGTAGAGCGGCAGTTGCGGGGCGAACACCCGCAGCATCCGCGCCCCGGCGGCCAGCTCCGCCGGGGACCGCCCGTCGGAGATCACCGCCACGACCGGGTCGGCGAACACCGCTACCAGCGCCGCCAACGGCACCAGCAGGGTCACCGTCCAGGTCAGCAACGCGCCGGTGGTGGCGGCCACCGTTCGCCGGTCACCCGCCGCGACCGGCCCCGCCAGCAGCGGTACGACCAGACTGGCCAGCGCCCCACCGGCGACGATCTCGAAGATGATGTTGGGGACGGTGTTGGCGATCACGTACATGCCGCCGAGGTCGCTGTCCTGGACGACCCAGGTGAAAACGGCGGTACGGCCGAAGCCGGCGAGCCGGGCCAGCACGGTGAGCACGGCGATGAGTGCGGCGGCGCCGGCCACCCGACCGACGCCGGCGAGGGGTGCCGGTCTGGTCACGTCAGTCGGATCGCCGGCCCAGCGCGTCGAGTTCCCGCAGCACCGGGGTGCGCTGGATGACCGCCGTGAAGCTGACCTTCTCACTGGCCGCGGTGAGGCCGGCGAGGACCGCGAGCAGACCGGCCCGGCCCAGCGGCCCCGTCCGGGCGGCCAGGGCCACCCCGAGCAGCGCGCCGAGCGCGTTGGCTCCGCTGTCGCCGATCATCACCCGCTCACCGAGGTCCTCGTCGAGTAGCCCGGCGGCGGCGCCGACCGCACCGGCGGCGATCCCGGCGTGCGGGCCACCGGCCAGTGGCACACCGAGCAGCACCCCGGACTTCAACGCCCGGCCGGGACGCAGGTCCAGCAGGTTGAGCAGGTTGGCGGTGCCGGCGACCACGCCCGCACCGAGCAGCACGTCGGCGGTGCGGCCGAGTGCGCCGTGACGCTGCCGGCGGGGGTGCGCGGCGACCTTCGGGTCGGCGGCGAGCAGCACGGCCGCGGCGAGCCCGGCCGCACCCACCCCGGCGACCTTGACCATGCCGGCGGTGACCCGGCCGGCCCGCAGTGCGGCGAGGTGACCGGCGAAACCCTTGGCGGCCTTCTGCTCCGGGCGGGCACCCACCACGTCGTCGTAGAGCCCGACGGCGCCCGCGCCGAGGCCGGCGACGAGCACCGCCGCGCCGGCCGGGACGCTGGCCGCGCCGAGCGCCCCCGCGCCGGACGCCCCGACGGCCAGCGCCGGTCCGGCGGCGAGACTGACGGTACGGCCCCGGAAGTTGGTCCGCTCCAGCGCCGGCCCCGCCGGGGAGGTACGGGCCTCCCGCAGCGCGTACCGGGCGGCGGCGGCTCCGGCGGCGGCGGCGAGCAGCCGCCCGATCCCGCTCACGCGGCACCGCCGGACGGGGCGGACGGGTGGTAACCGGTCACCGGGGTACGTGGTTCGTTCACTGGGGCAGTCTAGGCACCAACGTGGCGTTGTCGCCGACGCCGTACTGACCGGCCCGCTTCTCGGTGAGCTGTTGGACCAGGGCCAGGCTGGTGACCAGCTGCCCCTGCACGGTGTTGGCGTTGTCGACGGTGGAGATGGTCTGGGCCAGCACCGGGTCGCCGCGTACGACGGCCACCAGGTTGCCCCCGGCGGAGCCGTTGCCGCCGACGACGATCGCCCCGGTGCGGTCGAACTGCTCGGCGACCTTCACCACCGACTCGTCCTTCTTGGCGGAGTCCTTGTCGACGTAGGGCTGCCCGCTGACCACCACCACGGCCTCGGCCGGCCCGGTGACCTTCTCCTCGCTGGTGAGGTACCCGGCGTTGGCGTACGCGGCCAGCACCGCCCGCCGGTCGGCGTCGGTGACCGGCGGGGTGCCGGGCGTCCGGTCGAGCAGGACGCTGGCCAGCAGGGCGCTGGAGGTCTCCACGCCGTTGCCGTTGCCGGGCAGCGCCGAGGCGGGCGCGGTGGGGCGGGCGGCGGTGACGGCCAGCTCCATCAGGTTGGTGTTGTTGTCCGGGTTGATGAACTTGTCCTGTACGTCGACCCGGCCGGTCACGGTGGCCCCGGCGGTCTGGAGCATCTTGAGCACACCCTCGGTGTGCTCCCGCCCGGTGGGCAGGCTGAGCACCATGACGCGCTTGCCGGTGAGCTTGCCGGGCAGGTAGAGCTGCGCCATCTCGGCGGCGAAGTCCTCCTCGAGGTCAAGCTCCTTCTGGAGGCTGTTGACCGACTGCCGCATCTGCTGGTTGTCCTTGCGCAGCGAGTTGACCGTCTCCTTGAGGGAATCGGCAACCGGGCCGTTGAGGGCGGCCGTACCGACCACCAGGCCGATCGCCAACGCCAGGAAGACCGCGGTCAGGGACACCACGTGGTACCGGAAGTTGATCACGCTTGCAGCCTCTTGATCGGTCGGGAGCTAGAAGAGCTGGCCGAGCTGGAACACGAAATTGTCCCACCACTCGGAGACCACGCCCAAATACGCCTTGCCGACGGTGGAGACCGCCACGGCGGACGCCATCGCGGCGATCGCCGAGAGGACCAGCAGCAGCAGGGACGAGCCGGAGATGCTCTGCCGGTAGAGCCGGCTCACGCCCTTGGCGTCGACCAGCTTGCCGCCGACCTTGAGCCGGGTGAGGAAGGTGGAGGCCATCCCGCCGCGCCCCTTGTCCAGGAACTCGACGAGCGTGGCGTGGGTGCCGACCGCGACCAGCAGCGAGGCACCCTTCTCGTCGGCCAGCAACATGGCGAGGTCCTCGCTGGTGGCGGCGGCCGGGAAGGTGATCGCCGGCACCCCGAGCCCGTTGACCCGGGCCAGACCGGGTGCCCGGCCGTCCGGGTAGGCGTGCACGATCACCTCGGCGCCGCAGCGCAACACGTCGTCGGTGACCGAGTCCATGTCCCCGATGATCATGTCGGGGGTGTACCCCGCCTCGACCAGCGCATCCGCACCGCCGTCCACGCCGATCAGCACCGGCTTGAACTCCCGGATGTACGGGCGCAGCACGTCCAGGTCAGCCTTGTAGTCATACCCCCGCACCACGATCAGGCAGTGCCGACCCTGCACCGGGGTCTGGATCTCGGGTACGCCCACCCCGTCGAGCAGCAGGTCGCGTTCCTGGCGCAGGTAGTCCATGGTGTTGGCGGCGAACGCCTCCAGCTGCACCGACAGACCCTCGCGGGCGTCGGACATCGCCTTGGCGACCGTCTCGGCGTCCTGGAGGTCACCGTGCGCCACCGGCTCGTCGCCGACGAAGACGGTGTTGCCCTCGATCCGGACGGTGTCGCCCTCCCGCAGCCGCTCGAAGACCCCCTCACCGAGGTCGTCCAGGAGCAGGATGCCGGCCCCGATCAGCACCTCGGGGCCGAGGTTCGGATACCGGCCGGAGACCGACGGCTTGGCGTTGAGCACCGCCGCGACCCCGACCGCGACCAGCGAGTCGGCCGCCACCCGGTCCAGGTCGACGTGGTCGATCACCGCAATGTCACCGGGGCGGAGCCGGCCGACCAGCCGTTTGGTACGGCGGTCCAGACGTGCGGTGCCGAGAACTGAGTCCGGTTCCGCGTTCCGGGTCCGGCGCAACGTGGGTAGACGCATCGTGACCATCCTGGCATGGGAGGCAGGCATTTCCGTTGCGACATGCCTGAGCAGGGCCGCCTACCCAGGGAAGCACACCGGAGCACAGGCCGGTGTGCCTCCGCTCACAATCGTTGCGGTCAGGGCCGTCTTTCCTTGGCCGCGACGGCCAGAAGCTCCTCGGCATGGGCGATACCCAGATCCGAATCCGGCAAACCCGCCAGCATCCGGGCCAGCTCCCGGGCCCGCTCGGTGTCCTCCACCACCCGCACCCCGCTGGTGGTCACCGCGCCCCCGGTGTCCTTCGCCACCACCAGGTGCCGGTCGGCGAACGCCGCCACCTGCGGCAGGTGCGTCACCACCAGCACCTGGTGACTACGCGCCAGCCGGGCCAACCGCCGACCGATCTCCACCGCCGCCTGCCCACCCACACCCGCATCGACCTCGTCGAACACCAACGTCGGCGGACCACCCGAACCGGCGAACACCACCTCGATGGCGAGCATCACCCGGGACAACTCACCGCCGGAGGCTCCCCGCTGCAACGGCAGCGACGGCGCACCCGGGTGGGCCAGCAGCCGCAACTCCACCTCGTCCGCGCCGTCCGGGCCGACCCCGCACTCGACCCCGTTGACCGACAGCGTCGGCTCGGACCGGCCGGCCGGCCGGGGCAGCACCGCCACCTCGATCCGGGCGTGCGGCATCGCCAACCCGGCCAGCTCCACGGTGACCTGCTCGGCGAACCGGACCGCCGCCTCCTGCCGGGAGGCCGACAACCGGCCCGCCAGCTCGGCCACCTCACCCGCGAGACGCTGGGCCTCCCGGTCCAACTCGTCGAGCAGCTCGTCGGAGGTGTCCAGGTCGGCCAGCCGGGTCCGGGCCCGCTCGGCCCAGGCGATCACCCCGTCGACGTCGTCGGCGTACTTACGGGTCAACGCGCGCAACGCGGCCCGCCGCTCATAGATCGTCTGCAACCGGGCCGGGTCGGCGTCCAACGCCGCCAGATAGGTCGACAACTCCGCCGAGACGTCCGCCACCAGGGTGGCCGCCTCCTCCAACCGCCCGGCCAGCTCACCCAGCGCCGGATCGGTGCCGGCCTGCGCCTCCAGGGTGCGCCGGGCCGTGCCCAGCAGCGCCGTGGCGTCCGGGGTGTCGTCGGCCGCCTCCACCCCGCCGGCCACGCACAGGTGCGCCAGCTGCGCCGCCGTCCGCAGACCCTCGGCGTGCTCCAGCCGCTGCGCCTCGGCCTTCAGCTCGTCGTCCTCGCCGGGCTGCGGGTCGACCCGGGTGATCTCGTCGAGGCCCAGCCGCAGCAGATCGGCCTCCTGGTGCCGGGCCCGGGCGTTGCTGCGCCGGTCGGCCAGGTCGTCGACCACCTGCCGCCACCGCCCGTACGCCTCCCGCAGCGCGTCGACCAGCTTCTCGTGCCCGGGACCGGCGAACCGGTCCAGCGCGGCCCGCTGCTCGGCGGGGCGTAGCAGGCGCAACTGGTCGGACTGACCGTGCACCGCCACCACCTGCTCGCCCACCTCGCCGAGCATCGACACCGGCATGCTCCGGCCACCCAGATGCGCCCGGGACCGACCCTCCACGGTGACCGTACGGCTCATCAGCAGCGAACCGTCGTCGTCGGGTCCACCACCGGCGTCGACGATCCGGGCGTGCACGACGTCGGCCACCCGACCGCCCAGCCGCAGCCGCCCCTCGACGGTCGCCCGACCCGGCGCGGCCCGCACCCGGCCCGCGTCGGCCCGACCGCCGAACAGCAGGCCGAGGCCGGTCACCACCATCGTCTTGCCGGCACCGGTCTCACCGGTGATGACGTTCATCCCGCCGGCCAGCGGCAGGGTGGTGTCCTCGATGACGCCCAGTCCGGTGATCCGCAGCTCTTCCAGCACAGCACCCGACAGTAGACGCGTGCTGGGACAGTTGACCAGCCGGCACGGCCCATCATCCGGGCCGGGGACGGTCCGCTCTGCTGCCGCCGGGGCAGCACCGCTGGTGGACGCCCCGGGCGACACCGGTGGACCGCCAAGGGTGGCCACGAACACTCCCGTTGTCGCCGGCCGCCGGTCCCGGCTACTCCGGGCACCCAGGGCGATCCCCCGCCCGGGTCCGCCGCAGGATCAGCGGCGGCTGCCCCGCCAGCCCTGCACCGGCAGGTCGAACTTGGCCACCAGCCGGTCGGTGAACGGCCGGTCCCGCAACCGCACCACCCGCACCGGCAGCGCGCCCCGACGCACCGTCACCGTCGCCCCCGGCGGCAGGTCGTAGACCCGCCGACCGTCGCAGCACAGCACCGCCAGGGTGGTGAACGGGTCGACCGTGATGACGAACGTGGAGGTGGGCGCGGTCACCAGCGGACGGCTGAACAACGCGTGCGCGCTGATCGGCACCAGCAGCAGCGCCTCCACCTCGGGCCACACCACCGGCCCGCCCCCGGAGAACGCGTACGCGGTGGAGCCGGTGGGGGTGGCGCAGACCACACCGTCGCAGCCGTAGCGCGACAGCGGCCGACCGTCCACGTCGACCAGCAGCTCCAGCATCTGGGCGCGCTCGCCCTTTTCCACGCTGATCTCGTTGAGCGCCCACGACTCGATGGTCGGGCCACCGTCGAACTCGGCGGTCACATCGAGGGTGAGGCGTTCGTCCACCGTGTAGTTTCGCTCGACCACGTCCCGTACCGCCGTGTCGAGGTCGTCGATCTCCGCCTCGGCGAGGAAACCCACCTTGCCCAGGTTGATGCCGAGCAGCGGCACCTTCGTCGGGCGGGCCAGCTCGGCGGCGCGCAGGAAGGTGCCGTCACCGCCGAGCGCGAAGACGATCTCGGCACCCTCGGCCGCCCGCTGACCGGCCATCGGCACCACCCCGGGCAGATCGAGATCCTCGGCCTCCTCGGCCACCACCCGCACCTCGAAACCGGCCGCGATCAGGTCGGCGGCGACCGCCCGGGCGTGCTCGGTGCTCCGGCGACGCCCGGTGTGCGTCACCAGCAGCGCGGTCCGGCTCACCGACGCCACCGCCCCTCGGGCACCCGAAGGGCCCCGCCATCGCTGAGGTCCACCGGACCCGCCTCCCGTCCACCCTCGCGGGACACCGTCCCGACGTCGCACACCACGCTCACCCTGCCACCTTCCCCGAAACCGGGTCCGGCCCGGGGCCGGTCGGCCCGGCGGCCACCACGGCGTGCACCCGCTCGGCGTCGGCCGGCGGGGCGTCCCGGCGTAACCACACGAAGAACTCGACGTTGCCGCTCGGACCCGGCAACGGGCTGGCCGCCACGTCCGCCAGCCCCAGTCCCAGTCCGGCGGCGGTCGCCGCCACGGCCAGCACCGCCTCGGCCCGCAACGCCGGATCCCGCACCACACCCCCGGCGCCGACCCGCTCCTTGCCCACCTCGAACTGCGGCTTGACCATCAGCGCCAGGTCACCGTCGCTCCTGGTGCAGCCGGCCAGCGCCGGCAGCACCAGGCGCAGGGAGATGAACGACAGGTCGGCCACGGTGAGGTCCACCGCCCCACCGATCACCTCCGGGGTGAGGGTCCGCACGTTGGTGCGGTCCAGCACCCGGACCCGTTCGTGGGTACGCAGCGCCCAGGCGAGCTGCCCGTAGCCGACGTCCACGGCGACGACCTCCGCCGCGTCGGCCCGAAGCAGCACGTCGGTGAACCCGCCGGTCGACGCTCCGGCGTCCAGGCAGCGCCGGCCGGCCACCCGCAGCCCGGCGGGACCGAAGGCGGCGAGCGCGCCGGCCAGCTTGTGACCGCCCCGGGAGACGTACTCGTCGGCCGGGTCCGCGCCGGTGACCAGCAGCGGATCGGCCGGATCGACCATCGCGGCGGCCTTGCGGGCGGGCACCCCGCGCAGCTGGACCCGACCGGCCTCGATCAACGCCCCGGCCTGCTCCCGGGACCGGGCCAGGCCGCGACGGACGAGTTCGGCGTCGAGCCGGGTACGACGTGCCATGGGGTGGTTCTCTCCGGTCCGCTCAGGCCTGGTCGATGGTGGCGAGGGTCTCCCGCAACGTCTGGTACGCCGCCTCGTACTGGGCGATCTGGTCGGCCGGGGGCAGCCCCTCGGCGTTGGCCATCGCCTGGACGGCGGCGTCGACGGCGGGATGCCGGGCGTCATCGACATCATCGTCGAAGCCGACGCCCACCGACGGGCCGGGGCGGGCCGTGGGCGCGGGACCCGGACGACCGCCCAGCGGCGGGCCGGGCCTACCCGCCGAGGGCGGGCCGGGCCTACCCGCCGGGGGTGGGCCGGGGCGGAACGGGCCGGTCACGACCGGCTGCCGGTGGGGCTGGTCACGCGGCACCACCGGTGTCTCGTCGGCCGGGGCTGGTCTTCTTGACCGGTCGGGGCGGCGGTGCACCGTCGTCGGCACCGCCCGGCCCGGCGGAGCCTTCCGGCGGACCCGCCTTCCGCACGGCCTTCTTCGCTACGGCCTTCTTGGCCACCGCCTTCTTCGCCACGGTCTTCTGCGCCGTGGCCCCGGTCGCCGGGTCGCCGGCAGTCGACGGGCCGGACGTCGTCGGCACGGCGGTGTCGACCGACGGGGCAGTCGTTTCCGGCACGGCGGTGTCGACCGGCGGGACAGTGGTGTCCGGTGGGACAGTGGTGTCCGGCGCGGCGGTGGCAGCCGACGGGGCGGTCGTTTCCGGCGCGGCCGGCCCGGTCGGCGGGGTGCCCGGTCCGCTCTTCGCCTCACGCAGCTGCCGTTCCAGCTCGTGCACCCGGCGGGTCAGTTCGGCGACCTCGTCGGCGGTGGCCAACCCCACCGCACCGAGTGCCCGGTCGACCTCGAACCGGACCAGTTTCGTCAGCGCCTCCCGGTTGGCCGCCCCGGTGGCGAGGATTTCCTCGGCGAGCGACTGGAGTTGCCCGGCGGTCGCGCCGCCCGTCCCGACCAGCCGCCGGGCGGCGTCCTGGGCCCTCTTCCGGGGCGCTTCCGTCAGGCCCAGGGCCAGCTCCAGGTAGGCGCGCCACGCGTCCTGCATGACTGAGTCCTTCCGTGGGGGCAGTGTGCGGCCCTCACGCTACCGGGCGCCCCGGGTCGCCCATTGCGGTACGGTGCCGGAAACGGCGTGGCGGGTGTGAGGGAGACGATGTGGCCACCGTGGACGAGTGCCGTCAGGCGCTGCGGGATCTTGCCGACCGCCTGGACCGGCACGCCGACGTGTCCAACAAGATCGATCTGGATCGCACCCTGGCCTGCCGGATCACCGACCTGGAGACCGCCTTCCACGGTCGGATCGCCGGTGGCCGGCTGCTCGATCTCACCGACGGCGACGACCCCAAGGCAAAGATCGCCCTGGTCACCAGCAGCGACGACCTGGTCGCCCTGGTGCACGGCCAGCTCGACGTCACCAAGGCGGTCGCCGCCCGGCGGATCTCCATCAAGGCCAGCCCGTTCGACCTGCTGAAGCTACGCAAGCTGCTCTGAGCGGGCGACACCGCCGACGACCCGCCACCGGTCGGCCGACAGAAGGCCGGGGCGGCACCACCCGCTGTCGGGTCGGTGCCGCCCCGGGCCCCGCTGTTCAGCCGGCCGAGGTGGCGGCGAGGTGGCCGGAGCTGGCGGAGCTGCCCGCAGGTGGCCGGAGCTGGCGGAGCTGCCCGCAGGTGGCCGGAGCTGGCGGAGCTGCCCGCAGGTGGCCGGAGCTGGCGGAGCTGCCCGCAGGTGGCCGGCCGGAGCCGGGCCCGGGTGACCGGGCAGGCCCCGGCTCGGCCGGCCGGCCGGCTCGCTGCCTCAGAGAGCCGGTCAGGTGGCCAGTCCGAAGCCGGCCAGCACCTGCTCCGCCTCCGGCGAGGCCGGTCGGACGTCCGCACCGGTGCCCGCCGCCCAGGCGACCGCGCAGAGCGCGGCCAGCGCGTCGAGCGGCCGTCCGGCACCCCGCAACTCCACCGCCCCGTCCACCGCCGTGGCCGACCATCCACCGGCCTGCGGGGCACCGGGAACCCGGACCACCGCCGCCGGGTCGAAGAGCCCGGCCAGGTCCACCGCCACATGGGTCGGCCGCCGTTGTTCGGCAGCCGCCAACAGCTCGGGTACGTCGCTGACGCCGGTCAGCACCAGCAGGCTGTCCAACCCGGCCCGGCGGGCACCCTCGATGTCGGTGTCGAGCCGGTCGCCGACCACCAGTGACCGGCCGGTGCCGGCCCGTCGGGCGGCGGTGGCGAACAGTGCCGGCTCCGGCTTGCCGACCACCACGTCCGGTGCCCGGTCGAGGGCGTGCCGCAGGGCCGCCACCAACGAGCCGTTGCCGGGCAACGGGCCACGTCCGCTCGGCAACGTCCGGTCGGTGTTGGTGGCCACCCAGGTCGCCCCGGCCCGGATCGCCACCGACGCCTCGGCGAGGTCCACCCAGCCCACCTGCGGGCCGTACCCCTGGACGACGGCGGCCGGCGCGGCGTCGGCGCGGTCGACGGGGGTGAGCCCGACGGCGCGGATCTCGGCGCGCAGCGCCTCGGCCCCGACGACGAGCACCGCAGCACCGGCGGGAAGGCGGTCCCGCAGCACCTCGGCGGCGGCCGCAGCCGAGGTGAGCACCTCCGCCGGATCGGCCGGTACGCCCATCCCCGTGAGCAGGTCGGCGACCTCGCTGGAACGGCGTGAGGCGTTGTTCGTGGCGAACGCCACCGACCGGCCCTCGGCCCGCAACGCGCCAAGGGCCTCGACCGCTCCGGGGATCGGCCGGTCGATCAGGTAGATCACTCCGTCCAGGTCGAACACGACCAGGGCGTACCCGTCGACAAGCCGACCCCCGGCGACCTCGGTCATCGCTGGTCCGTCTCCGCGCCGCGCCCGTCCACCGGCCGGCCCTCGACCGGGGTCGGCGCGTCGTCGACCTGACCGGCCGCACCCGCACCGGGGTCGAGTCGGGTGGCCGCGGCACCCGAGGGACTGTCGTCGGCGTCGTCGCCCGCGACACCGGCGTGGGCGGCCGGCTCGTCGTCGCGGTCGACGTCGTCGCGCCGGCTCCGCTCGGCGCGCTCGCCACGGTCGTTGTCACCGGTACGATCCTCGGCGCGCTCGCGGTCGTCGTGACCGTCGCGGACCTCGTCGCCCAGGTCCGCTTCCCCGTCGGGGCCGTCCTCGGCGACATCGTCTTCCTCGTCGAAGTCGTCCTCGGCGTCGAAGTCGTCCTCGTCGTCGCGGTCGCCTTCGGCGCGGTCGTCGGGGGTGGTGTCCGCCCCGGCCGGCAGCGTGCCGGCCTCGGCGGCCGGTTCCTCGACCGGCTCGTCGTCCTCGTCGTCGCCCTCGATCACGACGCCGTCGAGTTCCAGCAGCCGCTCCGGGGCATCGGTCTCACCGTCGGCGTCCACGTCCGCGGCCCGCGAGAACCACTCCCGGGCCTCCTCGCGCCGACCCACCGCGAGCAGTGCGTCGGCGTAGGCGTAGCGCAACCGGGCGGTCCACGGCTCGGCGACCTCGGTGGTCAGCTCCGGGACCTGGAGCATCGCCACCGCGGCGTCCTTCTGCCCCAGGTCGGCGCGGGCCCCACCGGCAACGATCAGCAGTTCAACCGCGACGGCCTTGTCGAGCTTGGCGCTGTCGGCCCCCCGGAACAGATCGATCGCGCGTTCCGGTCGACCCAGGGCGCGCTCACAGTCCGCGAGCACCGCCAGGTGGCTCTGCAACCCGGTCATCCGGTGGTAGGTGCGCAGCTCGGCGATCGCCGTCTGCCACTCCCCCGCGTGGTACGCGGCCAGCCCGACCGCCTCACGGACGGCCGAGATCCGGGACGCCAACCGCCGGGCGGCCATCGCGTGCGCGAGCGCCTCCGTCGGGTCCTCGTCGATCAGTTGACCGGTGGCGACCAGATGCCGCGCGACGGTCTCCGCAACCGGCTTGTTCAGCGAGAGGAGTTCGGCACGAACGGCCGTGTCGAGGTCGCTCGCGACGATCTCGTCCGGCAGTGCCGGCGCAGCCGGACGGGCGTCGGCCTCGTCCCGGCGGTCCCGGTCGGCGCCGAACCCGCCCTCGCGGCGGTCCTCGCCACCGCGCTGGTCGTCGCGGCGCGGCCGGTCGTGGTCACGCTCGCCGCCACGGAAACCGCCTTCACGACGGTCACCGCCACCGAAGCCACCCTCACGACGGTCACCGCCACGGAAGCCACCCTCGCGGGGGCCGGAGCGGAAACCACCCTCGCGGCGGTCACCACCCTGGAAGCCGCTTCCACCCCGGCTGCCACCGAAGCCACCCTCACGACGGTCACCGCCACGGAAACCACCCTCACGGGAGTCACCGCCCCGGAAACCACCCTCACGGCGGTCACCGCCGAAGCCACCGGGCCGACGCTCGCCCCCCGCAGCGCCCTCGCGTCGATCTCCACCGCGGAAACCACCCTCGCGGGAGTCACCGCCCCGGAAACCACCCTCGCGCGGACCGGACCGGAAACCACCACGGTCCCCACCACGCGAATCATCACGACGATCCCCACCCCGGAAACCACCGGGACGGGAATCACCATCACGCGGACCAGAACGGAAACCACCCTCACGACGGTCCCCACCTTGGAAACCACCCTCACGACGGTCACCGCCACGGAAGCCACCCTCGCGGGAGTCACCGCCCCGGAAGCCGCCCTCGCGCGGGCCGGACCGGAAACCACCCTCGCGGCGATCGCCACCGCCGAAACCACCGGGCCGACGCTCACCGCCGGCGGCACCCTCGCGACGCTCGCCACCCCGGAAACCACCGTCACGACGGTCCCCACCTTGGAAGCCACCCTCGCGACGGTCCCCACCGCGGAAACCACCCTCGCGGGAGTCACCGCCACGGAAGCCGCCCTCACGCGGACCGGACCGGAAACCACCACGGTCCCCACCACGGTCCCCACCACGCGAATCATCACGACGATCCCCACCCCGGAAACCACCGGGACGGGAATCACCATCACGCGGACCAGAACGGAAACCACCCTCACGACGGTCCCCACCACGGAAACCACCCCCGCGGGAGTCACCGCCGTTGCGCGGAGCGTCGCCATCGCGTCGGAATCCACCGTCGCGTCGGTCGCCGGAACGGAAGCCGCCGTCGCGCGAGTCCCCACCGGAACGGAAACCGCTGGGCCGGGAGTCACCGGTACGGGGGCCCGAACGGAAACCGTCCTCGCGCCGGTCGCCGCCCCGAGGTCCCCCCCGCGAGGCACCGCGGTCGTCGCGGTCTCCCCGGTATGGGGGACGGTCGTCCCGCCGAGGGCCGGCGTCACGCCCCTGGGGCCGGTCGGAGCGATCTTCATATTGGCGCGGACGGTCTCCGCCCTGCGGTCCTGAACTCACAGGTAAATCCTTCCTGATTGCGCCACCGACGGCGCGACGCAGTCGAGGGCCGACCCGGATGGGGCGGCCCTCGACTGAAAGGTTGTCCGGCGGTGTCCTACTCTCCCACACCCTCCCGAGTGCAGTACCATCGGCGCTGGAGGGCTTAGCTTCCGGGTTCGGAATGTAACCGGGCGTTTCCCCTCCGCCATGACCGCCGTAACAC
>NZ_JAGFWR010000039.1 GCF_017599305.1 Micromonospora antibiotica | reverse complement strand
ATCCGGTCATCCGCAAAAACGCCGTCCACAAGGGCAAATGACAGCCCTCCACCACACCACCACGAACACACCCACACCACACCGCCAGACCACCCTGCCCACAGAACGGTCAAAACACGAGGAAAGGCCCCGACCCGGGGACAAACCCGGGTCGGGGCCTTTTCGGGCTCATGCCCGGTGTCCGGGTGTGTCCAGTCGCGTCCAGCATCCCGCTCGCAGCCTGCTGCCTGTTGCGAGGCTTGCCGTCCCGGTCCGGGGGCGTTCGGCTCCTGACCCGGCCGACTAGTCCCCTCGCGATGGGAGCGGTGAATGTCAGAACGTGCCGTCAGTTACCCGGAATTGAGAAGACCAGGCCGCAGGGCCCTGCTCGCCGTGGCACTCGCCGCCGTGACGTCGGTGGCCTTCGTCCCGACGGCCGCAGCGGCCGGACCGGCCGGTGACCGTCCGGCCCGGCCCGGGGGCGGGGTGGATCTGTCCCGCACCGACGGCCGGGCAACCCCGGCTTCCATCGGCGGCGTCGCCGACCGGGGCCGGGCGGGCGGGGCCCCGGACATGGCCGGGGCGATCGCCGAGCAGCGCGGCATCAGCCGTGCGGCCGCCGAGAAGCTGATCAGCGTCGAGAACGCCAACGTGCGACTCGCCAACCGGTTGACCACCGAGCTGGGTGCCAGCTCCGGCGGCGCGTACCTGTCCGACGGCAACCTCGTCGTCACGGTCACCGACGCGGCGGCTGCCGCGAAGGTGACCGCCGCCGGCGCCAAGGCACGCCTCGTCGCCCGCGGCGAACGGCAACTCCAGGGCATCCAGCGCGCGCTGGAGGCCGCAGCGAGTGAACCCGACACGACGTGGGGGGTGGACCCGCAGACCAACCAGGTGGTGGTGAGCCTGCCGGCGTCGGGGGCGAAGAACGCCGTGCAACGCTCGGCGGCGCGCAGGTTCGGCTCGGCGGTCCGGTTCGAGACCAGCACCGGCCGGATCCAGCCGAACGTCGGGATCTCCAGCGGGGACGCGATGGGCGGCTGCTCGGTCGGCTTCACCGCCACCGACTTCACCTTCAACTACATCATCACGGCCGGCCACTGCACCCAGGGCTTCCCACACTGGACGCTGCCCAACGGGCAGGACGTCGGGCCGACGCTGGAGAGCCACTATCCGGAGAACGACTTCGGTCTCATCTGGATGAACGGTCCGTCGGTCTGGGCCACCGGCACCATCAACCTGTGGAACAACACCAGCCGCAGCATCCACGGTTGGGCGACGGCCGTGAGCGGGCTGTCGGTCTGCAACTCGGGCCGCACCACCGGCTTCCGGTGCGGCTCCGTGCTCAAGACCAACGTGACGGTCAACGGCGCGGGCGGCACCGTACGCCAGATGATCGAGACCAACATCTGCACCCTCGGCGGCGACAGCGGAGGGCCGCTCTTCGCCACCAACACCGGGTACGGGCTGAACTCGCACGCCAACCGCAACGGCAGCCAGTGCAACTCCTCGCCCCGCACCTGGCACCAGCCGGTGGGAGAGGCGATCACCACGTACCAGGTCGTCATCTACGGCGCGCCGTGACGAGCGGCGACGAGCACAAGGAGACCGCGATGAGAAACGCATTCACCCGCGCCGCACGCCTCACCGCCGCGGCCGTCATGGCGACGACGGTGGCCCTCACCGTGGCCGTCGGCCCCGCCCAGGCGGACCTCTGGCAGCACACCGACGGGTTCGAGAGCAGTCCGGCGACGGTGTGGGAGTTCCACCGCGCAGGCGCCGGGAGCGGAGCCTTCGAGCTGGGCGCGGGGAAGGCCCGCTCCGGTGCCAACAACGCCATCCTCACCACCTCGGCCGGCGGCTGGTCCGGGGTGGGCAAGCTGCTCACCGTACGGCCGCGTACCGCCGGGCACAACACCACCTGCGGCGGCGGGTTCTTCGTCCAGGCGGTCAGCGGGCCGGCGGTGCTCAACGTCGAGGTGATCGATCCGGCGACCTGGAACTACCTCGCGCTGCGCACCGTCCGGGTCACCGACACCGTCTGGCGGCGGCACGACGTGGCCAGCTACGCGAACGGCCCGAGCCAGGTGTTCGTCCGGGTCTCCCTGCTGGGCGGCAGTGGCCCCGTACGGGTGGACGACATGGCGTTCCAGTGCACCTTCTTCAGTAACTGAGCAGGTCGACCACGGCGGGGCCGGCGCGCGTGGCGTCGGCCCCGTGACGCCCGCACGCGATGACTTGACCGTGACGTCAGTGTCAGGGTTTTAGCATCGCCGGGTGGGTAAGGGGACCAGTGACATGCGGATCGGCGAATTCGCGCGCCGCTGCGGCGTCAGCGCCCGTTCGGTGCGGTACTACGAGCAGCAGCGCCTGATCGCCCCGGGCCGTGCCGCCAACGGCTATCGGGAGTACGACGAGTCGGCGGTGGTCCGGGTCCGGAACATCCACGAGCTGCTCGACTTCGGCCTCACCATCGAGGACATCCGGCTCTCGATCGACAAGGGGTGCCTCGACGAGCCGTTGAGCACCCTGCCCCGGTGCCCCGACGCGCTCCGGGTCGCCACCGACCGGCTCGGTGCCCTGGACCGGCGGATCGCCGCTCTCCAGGACCTGCGCGGGCGGCTCGCCCGGCAGCTCCGGGCGACCAGGTCGGCGATGGCCTGCGGCGGGGAAACCGTGACCGACGAGTGGTCACGATGAGATTCGGACTCTCCCTCGAACCGCAGGCGTGGCCGGGCGACGCGGGTGCCGCCGTGCTCCGGGCGGCACGGGACGCCGAGCGGATCGGCCTGGACTACGTCCTGATGGCCAACCACGTGCTGGAGAACCCGCACGGCGCCGGCTTCGACCCGGTGGTCCTGCTGGCGGCGGTCGCCGGGGCGACGACCCGTCTGGGGATCGCGACGAGCGTGCTGGTCCTGCCCTATTACCAACCTGTGGTGCTGGCCAATCAGCTCGCGACGCTGGACGTCGTGTCGGCGGGGCGGCTGGCGGTCGCCGTCGGCACCGGATGGAACCCGCAGGAGTTCGCCGCGCTGGGGGTGCCGCTGCGGCTACGTGGCCGGCGGACCGACGAGAGCCTGGCGGTCATGAAGGCGCTGTGGGCCGGCACCACCGCAGACCTGGACGACAGGTTCGCCGGCCTGCGCGACACCCGCACCGGTGTTCCCCCGTACCGGTCCGGCGGGCCACCGGTCTGGGTGGGTGGGCACAGCGACGCGGCGATCCGGCGGGCACTGCGGTTCGGGGAGGGCTGGCACGGTTCCGGCCTCGACCACGAGGAGGCCCGCTACGTCCGGCGTCGGATCGAGGAACTGGCCGACGGCACGGGACGTGACCCGGCGACGATCGAGATCAGCACGGTCGGGTTCCTGGTACCGCCGGGCATGCCGGCGGTCCGGCCCGCGCCGGGCCGGCTGATCGGCGGCACCGACGCCAGCACCGAGGCGATCGTCGAGGACCTGGGTCGCCTCGCCGACGCGGGCGTGTCGATGTGCTCGCTGTGGATGCCGATCGACGGTCGCCTGCTGGGTGCGGCGTTGGAGTGGCTCGCCGGCGAGATCCTGCCCCGGGTGCAGCGTACGAGCGGGTCAGGCCCGCGCTAGCCGCCGCTCGCCGGAGGGCGCCCGGTGTCGTGCCGGCCGGGCGAGCAGCAGCACGACCGTGAGGACGGCGGCGGCGACCGGGAGACCCCAGGGCCACCGGGTAGCCGCCACGGTGAACGCGAGCGGCCGACCGGGCACCGCGATCCGGCCGTCCACCTCGTACCGGCCGAACGGGGCCGCGTCGGTGGGCACCGGGACGTGGTATTCCCGGGTCTGCCCGGCGGCGATGGTGCCCAGCGCCGGGGCGGCCACGATGGTCCGGGCCCGGCCGGGTGGCCCGACGGTCAGTGCGAACGCCGGGTCGGTGATCTCCTGCGGGCCGGTGTTGTGCAGGGTGATCCGGACCGCGAGTTCGCCCGGCAGGCCGAACCAGCCGCGCGGCCCGGACCGGTCGACGGCACGCAACGCCACCAGGGTCAGCTCGGGCGGGGCGATGGGCGCGGCGGCCGGGGCGGTCACCCCGGCCAACGTCAGGTCGGCGACGGCGGTGGCCGTGCCCGTCGGCGTCCGGACCCGCAGCACGCACGGGCAGGCCACCGGCGGGGCGACCAACAGCACCGGCAGGGTGGCCCGGCCGGACGGCGGCACCTGCCCGTGGGTGGCGGCCCCGGTCGCGCAGTCGAGCGCACCGCGCCGGGCCGCGTTGCCGCACACCTCGGCCTGCACTGTGCCGGCCGGCCAGCCGTCGAGGCCGACCAGCATCCGCTGCCCGACCCGCAGCATCCCTGCCGGCACGGTGACGCCGGGACCGCCGCCCGCCGGGGTGCCGGCCGGGGCGGGTGTCCCGGGGGCCGGAGCCAGCGCGGCGGCCACGGCCAGCAGGGCGACGGCACGCAGCGGCCCGGTCATCGGGCGGGCGGGGTGTCGGGCCGCGCGTCGACACCCGGGGTCGACCCGGCGGCGGCAGCCGGAGTCGGCCCGGTCGCGGCAGCCGGGGTCGGCCCGGCGGCGGCAGCGTCGGTCGCGGCGGAGGCGGTCGCGGCCGGTCGCGGGGTGGCGGCAGGGTCCTGCTGACCGGGGGCGGGGTCCGGGGTGGACGGTCGACCGGCGGCAGCGGCCTTCCGTCGCCACCACCGCAGCCCGGCCCAGCCGGCCGCCCCGGCGAGCAGGGCCAGCAGCAGCCACGGCGCAGCCCACACCCCGGCGGTACGGACCACCGGCGGCAGCGCGGTGTCCGTGCTGGTGGCCGCGATGTCGACCTCGGCGGTCAGCCGCAGCAGCGGGGGTACGCCGGTGATGCGCTCGGTGACGGTGAAGGTGGCCCCGGGCAGCAGTTCCGGCAGGTCGGTGGGGGAGGTGCGGGCCTGTTCCCGGCCGAACGGCGCGCGTACGGTCACCGTGGCGCTGCCGCCGATCCGGACGTTGCCGTCGTTGCGCAGCCGGTAGCGGACCACCAGGTCGCCACCGGCGAACGGGTTGACCGGGTTGGCGTAGGAGACGTCGACCGCCTCGACGGTGACGGCCGGCCGGACCGGGCCGTTGACCCGCAGGTAGACCCGGGCGGCCAGGCGCTGGTCGACCAGCACCCGCTGCCCGTCGGCGGTGGTCCGGACCCGGGCGACGGCACCGATCACCCCGCCGGTGTGGTCGCCCGGGGTGGCGTTGGCCGGCACGGTGAGCCGGAACGGGATGTCGACCCGCTTGCCCGCCGGAATCGTCCATTCGCGCCGGTCGACCCTGATCCAGGAGCCCACGTCGGTGGCCGGCCGGTCCGCCGGCAGCAGGGCGAACGCGCCGTCGGTGGAGGTGTAGGCGTCGGTGCCGTACACGTCGAAGGTGACCGGGCGGTCGCCGAGGTTGGTGATGCCGACGTGGTCGGTCAGGGTGCTGCCCGGGGCCAGGTCGTAGATGAAGTAGTTGCGCCCGGTCGGGCCCTTGGCGCTGGACGGTTGGACGGCCCAGCGCGCCGCGCCGGTCTCCCCGGCCCCGGCTGCCGGGCCGGGCGACGGGGCGGGCGCGGCGGGGGCCGGTGCGGGCGGTGCCGTCGCCACGAGCAGCGCGGCGGCGAGCACGGCGCTCGCCCGGATCAGGGTGGTACGCAGGGACATGCCGGGCTCCGCAAGGGTGATCGGGCCCGGTGGGGCGGGTGGCGAGCCCGTCCCACCGGGGTGTTGCCGAATCAGGAGAGGGTGAGGGTCAGCACCGCGCTGTAGTCGCCCGCCGGGGCGGACGCCGGAACCCCGAGTTGGAGTTCGGCGCCACAGGTGAAGGTGCCGTTGCTCGCGCCGGTGGCCGAGGTGCACAGCGCACGTGCCGTGCCCAGGCCGGCACCGGGCGCGGCGGGTGCGCCCGGGGTGACCACGCCGGGGGTCCCGGCGAGGCCGTCGATGCCGACGGTGGCGCTCGGCGTCCAGCCGAGGTTGTCCGCGGCGATGGTGCCGCCGCTGGCCGAGGCGAAGTCGGCGACCTGCCCGACCAGGCTCCAGCCGGCGTTGGTGCCGCGCAGGTCGGCCACGGTGGCGGCGTTCAGCGCCCCGGTGGTGACCTGCCCGTTGCTGACCGCCGGCAGGGTGACCGAGGAACCGGTCACGCCGAGGGTCAGCGCACCACCGGTGACGGTGGTGGTGATCTGCTGGCTGGCGTCGCCGCCACCGGCCGGGGTACGGCTGAACGTCACCGGGGTGAAGGTGTCCTGGCTCCGGTCGGCCGCGCCCCGGGCGGCGAAGGTGATCACATAGCACTGGACCTTCGTGCAGTCGACGGACGTGCCGGTGCGGTCGGTGTAGACCGCGCTGATCGGCAGGGTGGTGCGGAACGTCCCGTCGGCGTTGAGCCGGTCGCGGGCCTCGGTCGGCTCGTTGGACTTGTTGACCCACTTGGTGACCTGGAGGACGCCGGCGTTCGTCCAGTGCTCGTCGACCTTGCGGCCGAAGGAGACGTAGATCCCCGCCGCCCCGTTGGCCTCCGGGTCGAAACCGCTGCCGGTGACCGTGATCGTCGCCCCGGCCGGATCGAGCCCGGTGGCCGGGGTGACGCCGACCGCCGGGCCGGCCGGTTCGCCGCCGCCACCGGTGGAGAAGGTGAACGACAGCGGGTCGAGTGCGGAGCCGGCGGAGTAGAAGCCGTTGAACGCCGAGGCGCCCTCGGCGGTCAGCGTCGCCGCCAGGTCGGTCGCGGTCACCGTGCCGCCGCTGCCACCGGGGTTGCCGTCGGTGACGGCGATGGTGGCGATGGTGGCCTGGCGGACCGAGACCGGCTCGGCCGCGGTGGTGGTGAGGTCGACGTCCGCAGTGACGGCGGCGGTGCCACCGGTCACGACGACCGTCGGGTTGGCCAACGAGATGGTGAAGAAGTGCGCCGGGTACGAGAAGACGATCTTCCCGCCGTACCGGGCGTCGATGGCCCCGGTGCCGGCGTCGTGCGTCCCGCCCTTCGCCGGGAAGGTGAAGGTGCCGTCGCTGTTGATGCTGGCGCCCTCGCTGGCGGCGATCGGCGGGTTGCCGTTGCCGGTGTTCAGGTAGGCGCGGAACGATGCCTTGAAACCCCAGGTCAGGCTGCCGGAGCGGATGTCCGCCCCGGCGGCCTGGGCGGGGCTGACCCCGACGAGTGCGGCCGACGCGCCGAGCAGGGCGACCGCCGCCCACCGCGCCGACCGCCACCGACCGGTGCCGGTGCTGGATCTGACCATGCTGCTCCCTCTGTTGTCCCCAATACGGACAGTGGTTGAGGTTAGGCAAACCTAACTACTGCGGCACAGTGGGCGGTGGGTTGAAGATCTTGACCCGAAGAACCCCTTGTGAACTGCGGATCTCTCGCTTAGGTTAGGCAAACCTTAGCTACGGTCGGTGTGTCAGCCGGCCCGATCAGTCATGTGGGGAGCCTGATGCGAGCACTGCGTCGCGCCGTTCTGACCGCCACCCTGATCACTGTCGGTGTCGGCCTGCTGCCGACGTCGGCCCACGCCGGCACCGGTCGGGGCGCCACCGGGCAGGCCCTCACCGTCACCCCGAGCGCCGGGGTGGGCCGCAACGGGGCCACGGTGACCGTCACCGGCAGCGGATACGACGTCACCAAGGGCATCTACGTCGCCTTCTGCGTGGACAACGGAGCCGGCGTCGCCCCCAGCCCCTGCGGCGGTGGAGCCGACACCACCGGCAGCACCGGCGCCTCGCACTGGATCTCCTCCAACCCACCCTCCTACGGGGAGGGCCTGGCCGTGCCGTACGGCACCGGAGGCTCGTTCCGGGTCAGCCTCACCGTGACCACCCGCATCGGCGACGTGGACTGCACCGTCCGCCGGTGCGTGGTCGCCTCCCGGACCGACCACACCCGCACCGCCGACCGTTCCCAGGACGTCCGGGTGCCGATCACCTTCGCCGCCGCGCCCACTCCGGCGCGTACCACCGCCGCCGCCCCGGCGACCACCGGCGTCGGCGGCGGCACCAGTCGGACCACCCCACCGGCGGCGGCACCGACCGGCGGGGCCGCCGCGCCCACCGGCGCGGGCCCGGTGGCGACCGCCGACGGGAGCGTCCCCGTCGGGGCCGGCGGCGGGACCGACCAGGGGGGCCGGGTCGGGCAGACCGACCAGGCGCAGGTGACCCGGGTCAGCGCCGCCTCCGACACCGGACGCTGGTGGCTCGCCGTGCTGGTCGTACCCGTGCTCGGGGTGGCGCTGCTCGCCGGCCTGCGCCGTCGTCGCCGGGCCACGTCATGACCCGACGCGCGCTGCCGCTCGTCCTGCTGCTGATCGTCGGTGGCCTGACCGCCTGCACCGACCCGACGGCGCAGGCGCAGCCGACCGCACCGACGTCCTGCGGCCCGGTCACCGCCACGCTGCCCGACACCGACGTCACCCCGCTGGTCCCGCCGCCGACCCCGGCCCTGCCGGTGACAGTCAGCTCCACCGACGGCGTCGCCAGCACGGTCACCGATGCCACCCGCATCCTGCCGGTCAACCTCTACGGCTCGATCGCCGAGATCGTGTTCAGCCTCGGGCTCGGCGGCAACGTCGTCGGCCGGGACACCTCCACCACCTTCCCCGCCGCCGCGCACCTGCCGGTGGTCACCCCGGCCGGACACGACCTGTCCGCCGAGGCGGTGCTCGCCCTCGCCCCGACGGTGATCCTCGCCGACGACAGCATCGGTCCACCCGAGACGCTGCGGCAGCTGCGCGCCGCCGGCATCCCGGTGGTCCTGGTCGCCGCCGAGCAGAGCCTCGACGCCGTCCCCGCGCACGTGCGGGCCATCGCGGCGGCGCTCGGCGTCGGCGCGGCCGGCGACCGGCTGGTCACCCGGATCGAGGCCGAGATCGCCGCCGCCCGCGCCGCAGTGCCCGACGGCCCGGCCCCCCGCGTCGCCTTCCTCTATCTGCGCGGCACCGCCGGGGTCTACCTGATCGGTGGGCGGGGCGCCGGCTCCGACGCGATGATCGAGGCGGCCGGGGGAGCGGACGCCGGCACCGCGATCGGCCTGGCGAAGTTCCGCCCACTGACCAGCGAGGGACTGATCAACGCGGCCCCGGACGTGCTGCTGGTGATGAGCGGTGGGCTGAAGTCCGTCGGCGGCGTCGACGGCCTGCTCAAGCTCCCCGGGGTGGGGCAGACCCCGGCCGGGGCCGCCCGCCGGGTCGTCGACATGGACGACGGCGTCCTGCTCACCTTCGGCACCCGATCCGGGCGGGTGGTGCGGGCCCTGGCCGACGCGCTGCACTGCCGGACCCCCCGGTGACCGCCACCGACATCCGACCGGCCACCGGGGAGACCGCAGCCGGCCGCGACCGCCGCCGTCGGGGCCGGCGCGGACCGGTCCTGCTCGCCGGGCTCACCGCCGGGCTGCTGCTGGTCGCCCTGATCGCCGCCGGCCGGGGGCAGGTGGCCGTCTCCCCGGCCGAGGTGCTCGGCTCGGTGCTGCACCGCCTCGGCCTGGACCTCGGCGCCCGGCCCGCCGCCCCGCACGGCGAGAGCGCGCTGTGGCTCGTCCGCTTCCCCCGGGTCGCCCTCGCCGCAGTGGTCGGCGCCGCGCTCGGCTGTGCCGGTGCGGTGATGCAGGGGGTGTTCGGCAATCCGCTGGCCGAACCGGGCGTCATCGGCGTCTCGGCGGGCGCGGCGGTCGGCGCGGCGCTGGCCATCGTCACCGGTATCACCGTCCTCGGTGGCTGGACGGTGCCCGCCGCCGCGTTCGCCGGTGGCCTCGCCACCACCTGGCTGGTCTACCTGCTGGCCCGCTCCGGCGGCCGGACCGAGGTGGTCACCCTGGTACTCACCGGGGTCGCGGTCAACGCCGTCGCCGGTGCCGCCATCGGGCTGCTGATGTTCGTCGCCGACGAGTCGGGCGTGCAGGCCATCGCCTTCTGGAACCTCGGCAGCCTGGCCCAGGCGAACTGGTCGGCGGTCGCCCTGGCCACGCCCTGCCTCGCGGTCGGGCTGCTCGCCACCCTCGCCGACGCCCGCCGGCTCGACCTGCTCGCCCTGGGTGAACGGTCCGCCCGCCACCTCGGGGTCGACGTGGAACGGCTACGGGTCCGGATGATCGTGGTCACCGCACTGCTCGGCGCGGCGGCGGTCGCCTTCACCGGCATCATCAGCTTCGTCGGCCTGGTCGTGCCGCACCTGGTCCGGATGGTCGCCGGCCCCGGGCACCGGCTGCTGCTGCCGGCCAGCGCCCTCGGCGGCGCGATCGTCGTCATCGTCGCCGACCTCGCCGCCCGGACCCTCGTCGACTACCAGGAACTGCCGTTGGGGGTGCTGTCCGCGATCGTCGGCGGCCCCGCCTTCTTCTGGCTGCTGCGCCGCACCCGCGACCGCGCGGGAGGCTGGGCATGAGCGGGGACGGCCCCCGGGTACGGGACCGCCGCCGACGGGTCCGGCTGCGGCTGACCGGCCGCCGGTCGACCCCCCGGCCGCCTGCGCCGGCGACACCGGGCGGCATCCGGGTCCAGGTCACCGGGGTCCGGGTCGAGCGCGCCGGCCGACCGGTGCTCGACCAGGTCGACCTGTCCATCCGCGCCGGTGAACTGCACGCCCTGGTCGGCCCGAACGGCGCCGGCAAGTCCACCCTGCTGGCCGCCGTCAGCGGTGACCTGCCGCTCGCCGCCGGGACCGTCGAGGTGGACGGTCGTCCGCTGGCCGAATGGTCGGCCGTGGAGTTGGCGATGCGCCGGGCGGTGCTGACCCAGCGCAGCACCCTGAGCTTTCCGTTCGCGGTGGTCGAGGTGGTCCGGATGGGCCGGGCACCCTGGGCCGGCCGTCCGGAAGAGGCCCACGACGATGCGGTCGTCGCCGAGACCATGCGACGCTGTGACGTGATCCGGTTCGCCGCCCGCCCCTTCCCGTCGTTGTCCGGGGGCGAGCAGGCCCGTGCCGCCCTGGCCCGGGTGCTGGCCCAGCAGGCCGGGGTGCTCCTGCTCGACGAACCGACCGCCGCCCTCGACCTGCACCACCAGGAGCTCGTCATGCGGATCGCCCGGGACCGCGCCGACGCCGGCGACGCGGTGGTGGTCGTGCTGCACGACCTCGCCCTGGCCGGGGCGTACGCGGACCGGATCACCCTGCTCGCCGACGGGCGGGTACGCGCCGCCGGCCCCCCCGACACGGTGCTGACCGCGCCCCTGCTCAGTGAGGTCTACCGGCACGACATCGAGGTCGTGCCGCACCCCGACACCCGCCTGCCGCTGGTCGTGCCCCGCCGTCGGGGCCCCGCCCGGAACACCCCCCGCACGGAGGAATAGATGGACACCCCGCCCATGCCGTTCTCGGCCCGGCTGCGGGCCGCCACCCAGGGCGCCCACGCCGCCGCCGAGAGTCAGCGCTACGTCTCCGCGCTGGTCGCCGGTGAGCTGGACCTCGCCGGCTACGTCGACCTGGTGGTCCAGCACCACGCCCTCTACCAGGCGTTGGAGTCGGCCGCCGGGGTGATGCGCGACGACCCGCTCGCCGGTGGGTTCATCGACGACGCGCTGACCCGGCTGCCCGCGTTGGAGGCGGACCTTAGCCGGCTGGTCGGCCCGGACTGGGCGTCGCGTACCGCGCCGAACCCGGCGACGGTGGCCTACGCCGACCGGATCCGGGCCGTCTGCGGCACCTCCCCGGTACGGTTCATCGCCCACCACTACACCCGCTACCTCGGTGACCTCTCCGGCGGCCTGTACATCGGACGGGCGGTGTCCCGGCGGTACGGGTTGACCGACGGGTCCGGGGTGGCGTTCTACGCCTTCGACCGGATCACCCGGCCGAAGGCGTACAAGGACGCGTACCGGGCGCGGTTGGACGCCCTGCCGATGAGCGCGGCCGACGAGGCGGCGCTGCTGGACGAGGTGCTGGTGGCGTACCGGCACAACATGGCGGTCTTCTCGGCCCTGGCCCGGCACGTGCCGGACGGCCCGGACGCCACGGAGGCGGTGGCGTGACCGGGCAGCCGTTCGACGCCGACGTCGTCCGCGCGGTCAGCCGGCACATGAACGACGACCACGCCGGGGACGCGCTGCTGATCTGCCGCACCCTCGGCGGCTGCCCGGACGCCAGCCGGGCGCGGGTGACCGGGCTGGACGCCGACGGGATGGACTTCGCCGTCACCCTCGACGACATCGAGGTGCCGGTGCGGGTCCCGTTCGCCCACCGGCTCACCGAGCGGGCCGAGATCCGCCGGGAGGTGGTCCGGATGTACGAGCAGGCGTGCGCCGCGCTCGGCGTGCCACCGCGCCGGGCCGGCTGAGCACCCGCCGGTGGGCGTCGCGCCGTCGGCTGAGTACCCGGCGGCGTGCCACCGCGCCGGGCCGGCTGAGCACCCGGCGGTGGGGCGTCGCGGGGCCGACCCGGTGCGGGCCGGCCCCCACGGGCGGGGCCGAGCCGGTCAGGTCGTGCCCGGGTGTGGCGGGGTGGGCGCCGCCGGACGGCTCAGCTGCTCCGGCAGCGGCTTGCTGTGCAGGATCACCAGTTCTCCGACGGCCCGGGTCAGGGCGACGTAGAGCCGGTTCATGCCCCGGGGTTCGGCGGCGACGATGTCGGCGGGTTCGACCAGCACCACCCGGTCGTACTCCAGGCCCTTGACCTGGCCGACCGGGACCGCGTGCAGGGCGTCGGCCAGGTGGTCGGGGGCGATGACGGTCCCGGTCTCCCCGGCCACGGCCGCGGCCAGGTCGTCGACCCGGCGGATCTCCAGGCTGCCGCCGGGCCGGAACGACCGGGTCGGCGCGATGCCGGGCGGCAGGGCCCGGGCCGCGAAGTCGGCGATGACCTCGGGCACCCGGTAGCCGGTGGGCAGGTCCAGCGTCCGGGCGGTCCGCTTGCCGAGCCGTTGCACCAGCTCCGGCCACGAGCCGCAGGCCAGCGGATGGGTCGCCTGACCGAGGTCGCCCACGATGGTCATCGAGGCGTACTCGGCCCGGCGGGCGATCATCCGGCACTCCATCGGCGACAGGTCCTGCGCCTCGTCGAGGATGACGTGCTGGTAGGCGTCCTCGACGGGCTCCTCGGCCTCGGCCACCGGCAGCGGCTCGGCCAGCACCGGAACGTAACCCTCCTCGCCGTACGGGTCGAAGCCGTCGACCCAGCCCACCACCTGGTGACCCTCCCGCAGGATGATCGCCGCCGCCCAGCGCTGGGCACCCCAGTGGCCGCTGTCCAGCGACTGCCCGGACTGCGCCATGGGGGTGGCCAGGCCGGGGGCGAAGAGCTGCCACCCGTCGGCGAGGCTCGGGCTGAGCACGAAGGTCTCGGCCAGCCGGGTGCCGCTGCCCAGTTCCCGGCGCTGCCACTCGGGCCGGACCTCGGCGACCCGTGGCGGCCGGCCCAGGATCTCGGCCAGCTCGTCGAGCAGCGGGACGTCGTCCACCGACCATCCGCCCCGCTGGGCGGGGAGGACGTCCTGCGGGGTCAGTGCCGGCCACCAGGCGGTCAGGAAGGCGTCGGGGACCTCCCGGCCGTCCAGCAGTTCCGCCAGCGCCGTCGCGGCCTGCGGCCGGGCGGCGTTGGGGGTGATCCCGGCGGCCTCGCACCGGCGGCGGATTTCCCGGCGGGCCCGCGCCAGGTCGTCGGCGTCGAGGCCCCACAGCCGGTCCGGCACGTTCGGTGGGGTGTCCCAGGCCAGGTCGGTCAGCACCCGCACCATCCGCAGGTCACCCTTGGTGCGGGCCACCTCGGCGCTGTCCCGTCGGGTCGCCACGACACCGTCGAACAGCTCACCGATCGCGCGCAGGTGGACGCTGTCCTCGCCGAGACCGGGCAGCACCCGGCCGATGTACTCGGTGAACACGGTGGACGGGCCGACCACCAGCACCCGGCCGTCGGCGAACCGGCCCCGGTCGCGGTAGAGCAGGTAGGCGGCCCGGTGCAGGGCCACCTGCGTCTTGCCGGTCCCCGGACCGCCGGTGATCAGGGTGACCCCGTGGGTCGGTGCCCGGATCGCCTCGTCCTGCTCGCGCTGGATGGTCGAGACGACGTCGCGCATGTGTGCGCCGCGCTCCCGGGTCAGCGACGCGAGCAGGGCACCCTCGCCGACCACCCCGTCGACGGGCGTGGTCGACAGCACCTCGTCGTCGAGGCCGACGACGGTACGCCCGGCGCAGGTGATCACACGGCGACGGGTCACCCCGAGCGGTTCGCCGGGGGTGGCCCGGTAGAACGGTGCGGCGGCGGGGGCCCGCCAGTCCACCACCAGCGGCTCCCGGTCGGCGTCGCGGACACCCAACCGACCGATCCGGTACGTCTCGTCGTCGTCGAAGTCGAGCCGGCCGAAGACGATGCCCTCTTCCTGGTCGTCGAGATCGGACAGCCGGGTGGCGGCACCCAGCACCATGGCGTCCCGCTCGACCAGGCCGGCGACCGGTCCGCCGCCGGCCCGCCGGTGCCCCTCCTCGTTCAGCTGTCTGGCCTGCGCTCGCATGACCTCCAGGCGGGCGTACACCGCGTCGACCACCTGTTGTTCGATGGCGATCTGCCGGGCTGTCTCGGACACGTGCTCCCCGTTCTCCCGCCGGCCGGTCCGGCGTGGACCGGTCGAGCGTAGGCGTGGTCCCCGGGGGCAAAAATCGTTATCCGGGACGATCTGGGCGGCTTGACCGACGCATATGATGAATGTGGCGGCAGGGGAGACGGGTGCTCCGTTTCCGGGGGTCGAGCGCTGCGACGCGACCCGACGCCACCCCCCATCTCACCGGCCGGACGCCGCCCCGGCGGCCCCGGCCGGACGATCACTCGTTCCACGGCGTGGGCCACTGCTTGGCTGAGACCTGGTTGGCTCTCACGCCGCCCGGGCCGCACTGCGCCGCCCGGGTGGCCGGGCTCGACCTCGACCGGGGCACCGACGCGGAACTCACCGCCGTGCGCGCGGCCCTGGTGGCGCACAAGGCGGCATCTTCGTCAACCCGGGCTTCACGTCACACGTCGTCGGTGTCTCCCCGGCGGCGAACCGGGCCGTGCTGGATCTGCTCTACGCCCACCTCACCGAGCCGGAGCACCTGGTCCGGGGGACCGTCCCCGGGGGCCGGGCGACCTGTGGCGTCCGCCGGTGGCTTGATCACCGGTGTCCGACCTGCTCGCATCCCGGCGCGACCCTGTCGTCGGACGGGTGGGACCCGGGCGCGGCTGCGGTGCCGGCCGCGGCGGACCGGGTGTGACCGGGGATCCGTCATCGAACGGGGATCGGTCGGGGCCGGCCGGGGTCGGGTGGTCCGTCGAGCTGCGGACCGGGATCGTGCTCGCTGCGGTGCCCGCCGTCAGCGGGTCTTCCTGGTCGCCCGTTTGCGGGGCGGGGTCAACAGGTCGGCGATCGCGCTGATCGCGGCGGGCACCGTGCGGTAGTACGCCCAGACCCCGCGCTTCTCGCGTTCGATCAACCCGGCCTCGGTGAGGATGCGCAGGTGGTGACTGACCGTCGGCTGGGACAGGCCGAGCGGCGCGGTGAGGTCGGTGACGGACGCCTCGCCCTCCGGGGCGGACTGGATGAGGCTGAGCAGTCGCAGGCGGGCCGGGTCGGCGAATGCCTTCAGCACTCCCGCGAGCCGTTCCGCGTCGGCACGTTTGATCGGCTCGCCGGCCAGCGGCGAGACCACAGGTGTATTGATTTTCGCAGCTCCCACGTCCGCCATCATGGCAGCAAGTGCCCCGTCCGACCGCTGGATCGACAATCGGCCGGCACGAATTCGCGGATCGGGTGACTCCTGCCGGCGAGTCGGCCGACCCGCCGTGGTGGGAGTGGACGACACCCGGGGGCGGGGGCACAGGACGTCACTCCCGTGCCCCCGCCCCCGGGTCGCCTGCCTGCCGCTTCCCGGTGGCGCAGCCGGCCGGCGGCCGGTCCGTTCAGCGGGCGGTGCGGCCGGCGGGCGGTGCGGGTCAGCGGGCGGTGCAGGTGGGTGTCAGCCCGGACCCGCTGCCGTTGCCCTGGAAGCCGAATTCCGCCACCTGGCCGGCAGCGAGCTGGCCGTTGTAGCTGACGTTGGTGAAGCGCACCGTGCCGGTGCTGCCGCTGGCGGTGGCGTTCCAGGTGTTGGTGACGCTCGCGCCACCGGGCAGGGTCGTGCTGACGGTCCAGCCGGTGGTGCCGGAGGAGCCGGCGGTGACCCGTACGGAGGCGGTGAAGCCACCGGTCCACTGGTTCACCGTGACGGTGGCGGAGCAGCCGCTACCGCCGGGCGGTGGCGTGGTCGGGGTCGCGGGGGGAGTGGTGGGGGTGGCCGGGGGAGTGGTCGGCGGCGGCGTGGTGGGCGGCGTCGTGCCGTCGAACTGGGTGAAGAAGCTCCACACCACCGGTCGGGTCCAGGACTTCTCGCCGGGCGCGTAGGGGTCGGCGGTGCCGTCCACGGCGTTGGGGGCGTGCCCGCCGTCGAACGGCGCCCAGGCGACCGGGTATCCGGCCCGGCAGCCCGAGTAGTAGGTGATGGTGTGCGTCAGGCTGCCCTGCGCCGGCTCCGGCGGGTTCTGCGGGGTGCAGCCGTTGTTGCGGACGAACCGGTCGCGCAGCGACCGCCCGGTCGCGATGGGGAGCACGTTGTCCCGCAGCCCGTGGATGCCGATGTACGCGATCGGCTGGGTGCCGCCGTTGCAGCCGCTGAGCTGGCCGCCGGAGTAGACGGCGACGGCGCGGAAGACGGTGGCGCGGGCGCAGGCGATGGCGTAGCTCATGCCGCCGCCGTAGCTGAAGCCCATGGCGAACCGCTGGGTGGTCTCGACGCACAGGGCGGACTCGATCTGGCGCATCATGTCGTCGACGAAGGTCAGGTCCCGGTCGCCGCTGTTGGCCCAGCCGTTGCCGATGCCCTGCGGTGCGACGAAGATCGCGCTGTTGTTCGACAGCGCCCGGATGCCGTAGTACGACCAGGGATAGCCGCTGGTGCCGCCCGAGTCGACGTCGTTGGCGGTGCCACCGTTCCAGTGGAAGCCGAAGATCAGCTTGTAGGGGTGGTTGCGGTCGTAGTTGTCGGGGATCCGCAGGATGTACGAGCGGTTCTGGCCGCCGCTGGAGATGGTGCGGTTGCCGCTGGTCAGCGTGGGTGCCTTGCCGCAGCCGGCGGTCGCCGCGAGCGGGGTGACGTCGCCCGCGTACGCGGGCGGGCTGGCTCCGGCGGTGATCGCGGCACCGCCCAGCGTGAGGGCGAGCGTCGCCGCTGCCGCGACGATGCCGGCCGCGAGTCGGTGTCTCGACATCAGGGGAACTCCTTCGATGTCAGCGTGGTGGTGGAGGGGGTGACTTGCCCGCCCGCCCGGCGCGGACGGCGGCGGTCGTGGGGTGACCCGGTCACGCCGGTGGTGGGTCACCGGATCGGGACAGGCGTTCACATTCATCGATGATTACGAACGTAATCCGTATGACGTATGATGTCAACGAGCGGGCGGTCGGCGGTGCGCCACGGAGGGGGTCCGAGGCGTGCCGGTCCGGAGCCCGGCCAGGCGGGCGCCGGGTGCGCGAGCGACGGGGCCGGCGACGCGGACCGGTCCGCGTCGCCGGCCCCGTCGTCGTGGGGCCCGTGCCGGCGTCAGCCGGGAGAGTGGTTCACCAGGTCAGCGGCAGGGTGTTGACGAACCGGGTGAGCGCGCCGGCGAGGAGCTGGTCGTCGCGGCGGGAGGGGTGCCAGTCGCAACCGAGCTTGTCCAGCCCCAGCGCGTTGTCGTCGTAGTAGAGCGAGCGGATCCGGGTGTCGCCCCGGCTGGTGCGGGTCTGCACGATCTGCTGGACGGAGCTGGCGAGCGCGGTGGTGGGGGACAGGTCGGGGTAGGTGAGCACGATGAAGGTGTCGGGGCCGTACCGGCTGCGCAGCTTGTCGATGAACGCCAGGTAGGCGGTCCGGTAGTCGGCAGCGAGCTGGTCGACGGTGGACCAGCGCTCACCGGGGTTGAGGGCGGTGGAGAAGTCGTTGATGCCCAGCCCGACCACGACCAGCTGCGGCTTCCAGGTGCCCGGGTTCTGCCACGTCGTGCTGTTCCACAGGGCCTGGAGGTCGGTCTCGTAGTAGGTGCGGAAGTTGTCCGTGCCGCCACCGTTGTAGTTGCGCACCATGCCGAGGCCGGACCAGGCGATGAGCTGGTAGTCGGCGTTCAGGCTCTGCGCGGTCAGCGCGCCGAAGGTGACGTCGGCGTTGGAGTTGCGGGTGACCCCGCCGTTGCTGTTGCAGTCCCGGGTGGTCGACATGTTGCCGTACCCGGCGGTCCAGGAGTCACCGATGAACTCGATCTGCCGGCTGCGCGGGGCGGGCCTGGCCAGGATCGCACCGCCGGAGGCGGCCACCAGGCCACCGAACTCGCCGGCGGCCCACGGGCTCTCGGTGCGCTTGGCCAGTCGTACGGTGTGCTCGGCGTTGGCGAGGTTGCGCACCCAGTAGGTGGTCCGACCCGGGGTGACCAGGGTGGCGACGGTCGCCCCGTCGATCTGCACGGCGTAGTCGTTCTGCGCGTCGTTGAGGACGATCCCGACCCCGGTGCCGCGGAACCGGCCCTCGAAGTAGACGCCGGGCCAGGTGTACTGCGCGCTGCTGCCGACCGCCTTGACCCGCCCGACCGTCGAGGTCTGGTCCAGCGCCCCGGAGGCCGGCGGCGCGGTGGTGGGCGGCACCGTCGTGGGCGGTGCGGTGGTCGGCGGTGCGGTGGTGGGCGGCGTCGTGGTGGGCGGCGTGGTCGTCGGCGGTGCGGTGGTGGGCGGCTCGGTCGGGCTGGTGGTACGCCCGGTGCACGGCACCCCGTTGAGGGCGAAGTCGACAGGCACCGGGTTCGCCGCGTTGTTCCATGAGGCACCGAAGCCGAACTGGGTGCTCGCCCCGGAGCCGAGGGTGCCGTTCCAGCCGGCATTGGTGACCGTGACCCGACCGGCGGACTGGGTCACCGTGCCGTTCCACAGCTGGTCGATCACCTGCCCTGCGGAAAACGACCAGGTCAGCCGCCAACCGGTGAGCGGATCGCCGAGGTTGGTGAGGTCGACGCTCGCGCCGAACCCGCCCGGCCACTGGTTCGTGACCGTGTAGGTGACCCGACAGCCGGCAGCTGCCTGGGCGGGTACGGTGCCGACGAGCGCGGCGGTGGCGGCGACGGTGGCGGTGGCGAACAGCGACACCGCCAACCGGAACCGGGAACGGGTGAGTCGCATCGGTGGTCCTCCCGCGAGGGTGGGCGGCGACAGCTGTCGGCCGCGGTGGTGGGGCGGCTGCACCGGATCGCCCGTACGGGCCCGGTGGCCGTGGAGGTGTCGAGGGGATGCGCCGGTCGACGGCGTGCCGCCGACGGCCCTGATCCGCCGTCGGTCGGCTCGCGTCTGTTGGTGTCGTGCGGTGTCGCTCGTCCGCAGCCAGCCCGGCTCCGCAGGGATTATCCCGCCCGGCTTTCACGTCCGTCAATCCAGGCGGCTGTCGCCCCCGGGCATCGGCCGGTGGCGTCCGGCCCTTACCCGGACCGGAAATTTAGCGAGATCCATCTATATTGACGTCGGGCGTCGGCGGCGGCAGGATCGCGGCACCACCCCCGTGATCCGCCCTGGAGGCGTCATGCCCCGTCCCCGTCTGCCGCTGCTGCGGGCCGCCACCCGGACGGTCGCGCTCGCCGCGGCCACCGCCGGTGTGCTGTCCGTCGCCGCCGCGCCCGCCACCGCCGCCGTCCCCACCGGCCGCTACGTCGCGCTCGGCGACTCGTACACGTCCGGTCCGCTGATCCCCACCCAGGTCGACCGGAACTGCCTGCGCTCCAACCGCAACTACCCGTCCCTGGTCGCCGCGTCCGCCGGCTCCTCGTCGTTCACGGACGTGAGCTGCTCCGGGGCCACCACGGACGACATCCGCTACGGCAGCGGCACGCTGCCCCCGCAGCTCACCGCGGTCACCCCGGACACCGCCCTGGTGACGGTGCAGATCGGCGGCAACGACATCGGCTTCTCCAGCATCATCGGCGACTGCGCGCAGGCGAGCTTCAGCAGCCCGCTCGGCTCGCCGTGCAAGAACCTCTACACCGCCGGTGGCACCGACCAGTTGCAGGCCCGGATCACCGCCACCGCGCCGAAGGTGACCGCCGTGCTCCAGGCGGTCCGCCAGGCGGCGCCCGGCGCGCGGATCGTGGTGCTCGGTTACCCGGCGATCGTGCCGGACTCCGGGTACGGCTGCTGGCCACTTGTCCCGATCGCCTACCAGGACGTGCCGTACCTGCGGGGGGTGGCCAAGTCGCTCAACGCGATGCTGGCCGGTGCCGCCGCCGCGAACGACGCCGTCTACGCCGACGTCTACACCCCGTCGATCGGACGCGACACCTGCAAGAGCAGCGGCACCCGGTGGGTGGAGGGGCTGCTGCCGGAGAACGCCGCCGCACCCTTCCACCCGAACGCCCGGGGCGAGCAGGGTATGGCCACCGCACTGCTGGCCACCTTGGACGACTGAACCGACCGCACCCTGCTCACGCCGGTGCCGCGCTGCGCCCGCCCGGCGGGGACCCCCCGGTCCTGAGCAGTCGGATCCCGGAGTAGGGGCCGACGTCATGACCGGGGGGTCCTGCCGTTGCGGGGGACGCCCGTCAGGCCACGGCGCATTCCTGGCCGTTGAGGGTGAACCCGGTCGGCTTGGCGTTGCCGCCGGACCAACTGGAGATGAAGCCGAAGTTGGCGCTGCCACCGGGGCTGATGGTGCCGTTCCAGCCCACGTTCGTGGCGGTGACCTGGGCCCCGCTCTGCGTGTAGGTGGCACCCCACGCCTGGTTGAGCTGCTGGCCGTTGGCGAACGACCAGCGCAGGCTCCAGCCGTCGACCGCCGTCGTGCCGGTGTTGCGGATGATCACCTCGGCCTGGAACCCGTCCGGCCACTGGCTGCTGATCGCGTACGTGACCTGGCAGGACGCGGTCGACGGCGGCGGGGTGGTCGGGGCCGGGGTGGTCGGAACCGGTGTGGTCGGGGCCGGAGTGGTGGGAGTGACGGTCGGGGTGGGGGTGCTGGTCGCGCCGCTGACCCGGTAGACGACCGTCCCGTGACCCGGCATGCTGGCCGAGATGGCCCCCGAGGTGGTGCTGGTCGTGTTGGTCCACGCGTCACGCAGGGTGAACGAGCCGCCCGACAGCCCGATCGCGGCAGCGGTGGTGCTGATCGTGGTGGCGGCCGTCCCCTGGTTGAACAGGGCGACGGCGACGTCGCCGTTGGCGAGCCGCTTGGCCAGCACCCGACGGGTGCCGTCGAAGGAGACCTGGCTGGCCTGGAGCGCGAGCGGGTCCTGGCTGATACCGATGAGGTTGGCGTTCTTCAGGATCGTCTGGGTCGCCGTGTTCATGTTGCGCAGGTCGTTCCCGGCGATCATCGGTGAGGCCAGGATGGCCCAGAGCGCGAAGTGGCTGCGCATCTCGGTGTCGGTCATGCCACCACGGCCGACCTCCATCATGTCCATGTCGTTGAACGCGCCGGGCTTGGCCCGCGCGGCGAGCGGCACGGTGACGTCGACGATGTTCTGGATGCCCATCGGGTAGCCGTTGGTCTGGCCGCTGTTCCAGGTGTTGGTGATGTCCTCGGTGGTGCGCCACATGTTCGACACGTCGCCCCAGTTGCGCTGCGGGCCGGTCTTGGCGTGGATGCTGTTCGAGTTGATACTCAGCACGATGGGTCGACCGGCCGCGGCCAGCCCGTCGCGCATCTTGGCGAAGGCCCGCACCTGGTCGTCGATGCTGCCGCTGGGCGAGCACCAGTCGTACTTGAGGTAGTCGACGCCCCAGTTGGCGAACTGCCGGGCGTCCTGCGCCTCGCGGCCCTGGGAGCCGGTGGCGCCGGGGTAGGAGTTGAAGTACTGGGCGCAGGTCTTGTCCAGTGGCGCCTGGTAGATGCCGAACTTCAGCCCCCGGGCGTGGATGTAGTCGCCGAGCGCCTTCATCCCGGAGGGGAACCGGGTCGGGTCACCCTGGAGGTTGCCCGCCGAGTCCCGGTTCGGGTTCATCCAGCAGTCGTCGACGACGACGTACTGGTAGCCGGCGTCCTTCATGCCGGAGCTGACCATCGCGTCGGTCATCTGCCGGATCAGCGCCTCGCTGATGTTGCAGCCGAAGGTGTTCCAGCTGTTCCACCCCATCGGTGGGGTGCGGGCCACCCCGTTGTCCAGGGCCAGCGCCGGGGAGGTCCGCAGCACCACCGCCGGGCCCGCCACCAGCAGCAGCCCGGCCGCCAGGGCGGTCAACAGGCGACGCCTGCGGGTAGATGGTCTCGTCATGTTCTTCCGTCCGTTCCACTCGGGGGATCGTGTGCCGGCAGGGGCGGGACGTGTCGTCGCCACCTCGGCCGGCCCGGGGCAGACCGAGGTGGCGACGACACGTCCGGTGCCGGTCAGCTCGTGGTGCAGGTGAGGTTCGTCGGCGCGTTGTTGGTGCCGTTCACCGCGCCGATGAAGCCGAACGTGGTGGAGGCACCGGCGGCCAGCGCCCCGTTGTAGTCGACGTTCTTCACGGTCACGTTCGCGCCGCTCTGGGTGTGCGACCCGCCCCAGATCTGGCTGACGGTCTGTCCGTTGGGGAACGTCCAGGACACCGTCCAGCCACGGATCGCGGTCGCGCCGGCGGTCACGGTGACCTCGGCCTGGAAGCCACCCGACCACGAGCCCGTCACCGCGTACGTCGCCCGTGCTCCCGAGGGTGCGGGCGAGCTGGTGGTCGGGACCGGCGTCGTCGGCGGCGGGGTCGTCGGCGGCGGGGTGGTCGGGACGGGGGTGGTCGGCGTGGGGGTCGGAGTCAGCGTCGGGGTCGGCGTCACGCCCGGCCGGGCCGCCCGGTAGGTGTGCCCGGCGCGGACGGTGAACTGGACGACGTCGGTCTCCGGGCGGGTGGTGGCCGGTGCGCTGCCGTCGGCGACGTCGACGAGGGTGAAGCTGCCGGTGAACAGCCGCGACCGCACCCGCAGCGTGCCGTCGCGGTCGGCGCGGATACCGATCTCGTCGGGCTGTCCGCTGCTCCACGCCACCCCGACGGTGTAGCCGCCGCGCCCCCGCAGGCCGGCGACCTGGCCGGTGGGCCAGGCGCTGGGCAGCGCGGGCAGCACGTTCAGCTCACCGGTGTGGCTGTGCAGCAGCATCTCGGCGATGCCGGAGGTGGCGCCGAAGTTGCCGTCGATCTGGAACGGCGGGTGCAGGTCGAACATGTTCGGGGCGAGCCGGTCGGTGCGCACCAGGTCCTTCAGCAGCTTGTGGGCGCGGGCGCCGTCCTCCAGCCGGGCCCAGAAATTGATCTTCCAGGCGAGGGACCAGCCGGTCCCGTCGTCGCCCCGCAGCTCCAGGGTCTTGCGGGCGGCCTCGTACAGGGACGGGGTGCCCCGCTTGGTGATCTGGTTGCTGGGGTGCAGGCCGTACAGGTGCGAGACGTGCCGGTGGTTCCGCTCGGTCTCCACCCAGTCGGCCAGCCACTCCTGCACGTTGCCCCGCGAACCCACCCGGTTCGGGGGCAGCCGGTCCTTGGCGGTGCGGACCTGCGACCGGAAGGTGGTGTCCACGCCGAGGGTCTCGCTGGCGCGGGCGGCGGCGTCGAAGAGGTCCCGCAGGATCTGGTTGTCCATCGTCGGCCCGGCGCAGACGCTGGCGTTCGAGTGGTGCGGCAGCTCCGGCGAATTCGACGGGTTCGTCACCAGGTAACCCAGCGTCGGGTGGGCGACCAGGGTGTCGAGGAAGAACTGCGCGGCGCCCTTGAGCGCCGGGTAGTTGGCCTGGAGGAAGCCCAGGTCACCGGTGAACAGGTAGTGGTCCCAGATCAGGGTGCCCAGCCACGCGCCACCGGTCTGCCACATGCCCCACAGCGCCCCGTCCACCACCGACGCGCCCCGCCAGGCGTCGGTGTTGTGGTGGGTGACCCAGCCACCCGCGCCGTACTGCGCCTGGGCGACCCGGGCACCGGTCACCGTCAGGTCCTTGACCATGTCGAAGACCGGCAGGAAACACTCGGCGAGGTTGGTGGTGTCGGCCGGCCAGTAGTTCATCGGCAGGTTCGCGTTGATCGTGTACTTCGAGTCCCAGGACGGCGTGAGCGAGTCGTTCCAGATGCCCTGCAGGTTCGCCGGCTGGGTGCCCGGCCGCGACGACGAGATGAGCAGGTACCGCCCGAACTGGAACAGCAGCGCGGCGAACTGCGGGTCATTGCTGCTCGCGTGCTGGGCGATCCGTACGTCGGTCGTCTGGTCGGCCGCGGCCGTCCGACCCAGGTTGATGCTCACCCGGTTGAACAGCGCCTGGTAGTCGGCGAGGTGCCGGCTGCGCAGCTGCTCGATGGCGACGCCCTTGGCGGCGTTGAGCCGGGTGCGGGCGATGCCCTGGTAGTCGCCGTTGACGGTGCGGTAGTTGACGTAGCTGGAGCCGATCGAGATCAGGATGGTCACGCTGGTGGCCCCGGACACCCGCAGGGTGCCCCCGGAGCTGCTGACCGTGCCACCGGTCGCGGCGGCGTTGGCCAGGGCCAGGAACCGCACCGAGCCGGTGACCCCCTCCTGGCTGCCGGAGATGCCGTCCAGCCCGATGGTGGCGGAATCCGGGCTCGACACGGTGGTGCGCTGCGGGCTGTCGAAGGTGGCGGAGAACGTGATCGCGTTGGCCCGGTCGGCGGTCAACCGCACCACGATCACCTGGTCGGCTGCGCTGGCGAACACCTCCCGCTGGTGCCGCACCCCGTTCAGCAGGTAGGTCGTGGTGACCGTGGCGGTGGTCAGGTCGAGGGTCCGGGCGTACTGGCTGACCCCGCTGGCCGAGCCGAAGGCCAGCCGCAGGTTGCCCACGGTCTGGTAGGCGAGCTGGCCGCCCGGGTTGCCCATCATGGTCTGGTTGATCAGGTCCTGCGCCGAGGTCCACTGGTCGGCGAAGACCCGCCGCCGGATCTCGGCCAGGTTGGCCGCCCCCCGGGTGTTGGCCGAGTCGTACGGGCCACCGGCCCAGACGGTGTCCTCGTTGAGCTGGAGCCGCTCGGTGTCGACGTTGCCGAACACCATCGCGCCGAGCCGTCCGTTGCCGATCGGCAGCGCGCGGAGCCAGTCGGTGCCGGCTCCCTCGTCGTACCACAGGGCCAGGTCGTTGGCGGCCAACACCTGGGGCGGTGCGACCGAGTCGGCGCGGGCGGTGGCGGTCCAGGCGACCGGGACCAGCGCGGCACCGGCCCCTGCCGCTCCCGCCTTGAGGACGTTCCTTCGGGTCACTTCAGACATGATCACTCCCAGCGGTGCGGATCAGGGACGGGTGCGGGTGGGGGGACGGGCGTCGCCGCCGGGCCGGGTGCTCAACCGTCACGCCCGGTCCGCCGTGGCCGGCGCATCGGTGCTGGCCGGAGGTCGTGCCATGGCATGACTCCTGTCGGTGCTGCGCAGTGGTGGTCCGACCGCAGGGCAGGGTGGGTTGGTCGTCGTCGTGGTCCCGGGACGGGGACACGGCCGATCGCCAACCGGCCCGAGTCGGTGTTTCGATCAGCCGGCAACGGGATACGCCGCTGTGAGCGTTAACAGGTGCGGCCCCTCGCACCCCGACGTCGACATCCGCGAATGCCGTGACGGCGCGTCGAGCTCCCGGCGGCGCACCATCTCGCCTTATATGGACTCTCGTGGATTCGCGGGGTCCCGTCAAGATATGACGGCCATGTTGCGCGAATGTTCCTGCCGGGTGCCGGCGGTCCGGCCGGCCTGCCGTGTCCCGTCCCGCCGGGTGGGGTGGACGCCCGGTGCCGTCGGGGGAGCTGCCGACTCGGGCCCGGAGTTCGGGGTTTCCTGCCAGCTCAGGGCGCTGTCCTGGCGGCGTGCCGGTGGGTGCGCCGCCGGGGGTGGGGGTGTGCCGGCAGCCGGGGACCTTGAACCCCGGGCGGGCCTTCCGTAGCATTCGGGTCGCGAAATGTTATCGCAAACATTTCCGGACCGTGGCAGCTTCGCGGGCCCACAGGCACCGTCCACTGTGGTGGAATTCCCTCAGGGAGGTGATGCCCGGTGTCCACCGGACCGTCCTACCGCAATCCGGTCGTCCCCGGTTTCCACCCCGACCCGAGTGTCTGTCGGGTGGGCGAGGACTACTACCTGGTCTGCTCCAGCTTCGAGTATTTCCCCGGCGTACCCCTGCTGCACAGCCGTGACCTGGTCAACTGGCGGCAGATCGGCAACATCCTGGACCGGCCGGGCCAGTGCGAACTGCCCCCGGACGCCGAGGCGTCCCGGGGCATCTTCGCGCCGACCCTGCGCCACCACGACGGGCGGTTCTGGCTGATCACCACCAACGTCAGCCTGGGGCGGCACCTCATCGTCACCGCGCCGCACCCCGACGGCCCCTGGTCCGACCCGGTCTATCTCGACCTGCCGCACGTCGACCCCTCGCTGGCCTGGGACGACGACGGCAACTGCTGGCTGACCACCTCCGGGGTGGACGCCTACCGGATCGACCCGGCGACGGGGGAGGTGCTGGAGGGCCCGATCGCGCTGTGGTCGGGCACCGGCGGCCAGTACCCCGAGGCACCGCACCTCTACCGGATCGACGGCTGGTGGTACCTGCTGCTCTCCGAGGGTGGCACGCACACCGGCCACGCCGTCTCCGTCGCCCGCTCGCGCACCCCGCGCGGCCCGTTCACCCCCGCGCCCACCAACCCGATCCTGACCCACCGCAGCAGCGACCGCCCGGTGCAGGCCACCGGGCACGCCGACCTGGTCCAGGCCGTCGACGGCAGCTGGTGGCTGGTCCTGCTGGGCATCCGGGCCAGGGGCCACTGGCCGCCCTACCACGTCCTCGGCCGCGAGACCTTCCTCGCCCCGGTGCGCTGGGTCGACGGCTGGCCGGTCGTCGACCCGGTCGAGGAGCTCACCGTCGCACCCGCCGGCAGCGCCCCGGCCGGTGCCGCCCCGCCCGACCCGGGCGACCACCACGACGACTTCGACGCGACCACCCTGGCACCGGAGTGGATCTCGCCCCGCCGCCGACCCGCCGACTCCTGGTCGCTGACCGCCCGGCCGGGCTGGCTCACCCTGCATGCCGAGGGCGCGACGCTCGACCTGGCCGGCGCGACGATCGTGGCGCTGCGGCAACGGCACCACGACTGCCGGGCCAGCGTCCGGGTGGACCCGGGCGACGGCACCGCCGGGCTCACCATCCGGATCGACGAGGCGCACCACTACGACCTGGAGGTAGGGGCCGGCACGGTCCGGGTCGTCGGCCGGGTCGGGCCGTTCCGGCAGGTGTTCGCCACCCACGCCGTGCCGCCGGGCCCGCTGGTGCTGACGATCGCCACCCGCACCGACGACCTCTTCCCGCCCACCGTGACGTCCGCCGCCGAACTGGCGGCCGGAACCGCACCCCGGGGGGTACGCGCCGCCGGCTGCGACATGGTCACCTTCGAGGTGGCCGGCCCGACCGGCCCGACCGTGCTGGCCGAACTGGACGGGCGCTACCTGTCCACCGAGGTCGCCGCCGGCTTCACCGGCCGGGTCATCGGCATGTACGTCACGCAGGGCAGTGCCGCGTTCGACTGGTTCGCGTACCGGCCGGTGGCGGAGCGCGCCGGTGCCGGGCCCGTGGGCGCTACCGGGCCGTCGATGGAGCCCGCACCGTAGACTTCGTCCCGTGATCGAGGAAGGTCGACGCCGTGGCTCGCGCAAGCCCCGGCGGGGCGACCTGCCCATCGCCACCATCGCCGAACTCGCCGGGGTGTCCCCGCCGACGGTGTCCAAGGTGCTCAACGGCCGCCGGGGGGTGGGCGAGCAGACCCGGCAGCGGGTGGAGGCGTTACTACGCGACCACGGCTACCGCCGCCGGCCGGCCGGTAGCGTGACACCCTGCATCGAGGTGGTCTTCCACCAGATGCTCTCCTCGATCGCCATGCCGATCCTGCGCGGGGTCCAGGAGGTCGCCGGCCCCCGCGACCACACGGTCGGCTTCACCGACGTGCACCACCGCCTGCGCGCCGGGCAGCCCTGGGTGGAGTCGCTGCTGCTGCGCCAACCGGCCGCCGTGATCACGGTGTTCTCGCTTCTCACAGCCGAGGACGGGGCGCGGTTCAGCGCCGCCGGCATTCCGTTGGTGGCGGTCGATCCGATCGGCGACCTGTTCCCCGTCCCCGCCGTCGGGTCGAGCAACTGGAGCGGGGCGCTGTCCGCCACCCGGCATCTCCTGGATCTCGGCCACCGGCGGATCGGGGTGCTCAACGGTCCGGTCGGGGACCTGTCGGCGCGGGCCCGCCGGGACGGTTTCCGCGCCGCGTTGGACTACGCGGGTGTCCCGTTCGACGAGCGCCTCGAACGCGGCGGGGTGTTCACCTTCGAGGAGGGCCGACGCCTCGCCGCCGAGCTGCTCGGCCGGCCGGAGCCGCCCACCGCCGTCGTCTGCGGCAACGACCTGCAGGCGTTGGGCGTCTATGCGGCGGCCCGGGAGGTCGGACTGCGGATTCCCGACGAGCTCAGCGTCGTGGGCTTCGACGACGTCGACGAGGCGGCCTGGCTGGCGCCGCCGCTGACCACGGTGCGGCAGCCGTTCGGGGAGATCGGGGCCACCGCCGCCCGGCTCGCGTTGACCCTGGCCGACGGCCACCCGCTCACCCAGGACCGCTATGAACTCGGCACCTCGCTCGTGGTGCGGGGCAGCACTGCCGTACCACGGTCCCGCTGACCCCGGGCGGGTCGCGGACCCGTGCGCCGTGCCGTCGGCAACAGGTGCCGTCGGTCCCGGCGGCGGTGGCCCCGCCGGTCCGCCCAGCTCCTGTGCTGCCGGCCCGCCCCAACGCCTGTGCTGCCGGGGGTCGCCCGGCGCCTGTGCTGCGGGGGTCGCCCAGCGCCCGTGCCGCTGGGGGTCGGCCGGTGCCCGTGCCGCCGAGGGTTGCCGGTTCGCCCGATTCGTCCGCCGGTGTCACCCGGTGGGGGGACGTGGGTCGACGCGCCACAGCTAAACTTGATTTGTTCCAGAACAGCGGGCTAGGGTCGTGCCATGACGGCCGACCTCGAGGCACAGTTGCGGGCGGCGTCGCTGCGCGTGACCCGGCCCCGACTGGCCGTGCTCGCCGCGCTGCGCGACCACCCGCACGTCGACACCGACACGGTGATCGCGCTGGTCCGGGCCGACCTGCCCACGGTCTCCCACCAGGCGGTCTACGACGTGCTGCGGGCGCTCACCGACGCCGGCCTGGTGCGCCGCATCCAGCCGGGGCGGTCCACCGCGCGCTACGAGGCGCGGGTGGGGGACAACCACCACCACGTCGTCTGCCGCTCCTGCGGCGTGATCGCCGACGTCGACTGCGCCGTCGGTCACGTTCCCTGTCTCACCGCCTCCGACGATCACGGTTTCGTGGTCGACGAGGCGGAGGTCGTCTACTGGGGCACCTGCCCCGACTGCGCGGCCGACCGCACCTCCCAGTGATCCACCAGTTCGGAAGGAAGCACATGAGCGACACCCAGGACAACGCTCCCGCCAGCGCGCAGGGCGTGGACCAGAAGGCGGCGGCCGGTTGCCCGGTCGCGCACGACTCGGTGACCGCGCAGGGCAGCGAGAGCGAGAACCCGGCGATCGACTCGCCGACGCCGAAGACCGGTGGGCGTCCGCGTACCAACCGGGACTGGTGGCCCAACCAGCTCGACCTCTCGGTCCTGCACGCCCACTCGGCCAAGGGCAACCCGCTGGGGGAGGACTTCAGCTACGCCAAGGAGTTCGCCAAGCTCGACGTCGAGGCGCTCAAGCGGGACATCACCGAGGTGCTCACCACCTCGCAGGACTGGTGGCCGGCCGACTTCGGCCACTACGGCGGCCTGATGATCCGGATGAGCTGGCACGCCGCCGGCACCTACCGCATCGAGGACGGGCGCGGTGGCGCGGGTGACGGCGGGCAGCGGTTCGCGCCGCTGAACAGCTGGCCGGACAACGCCAACCTGGACAAGGCCCGCCGGCTGCTCTGGCCGGTCAAGCAGAAGTACGGCCAGCAGATCTCCTGGGCCGACCTGCTCGTGCTCGCCGGCAACGTGGCCCTGGAGTCGATGGGCTTCACGACCTTCGGCTTCGGCTTCGGCCGGCAGGACGTCTGGGAGCCCGAGGAGATCTTCTGGGGTCCGGAGGACACCTGGCTCGGCGACGAGCGCTACTCCTCCGAGAGTGAGATGTCGGCCGGCGTCGGGGCGACCGAGATGGGCCTCATCTACGTCAACCCGGAGGGCCCCCGGGGCAACGCCGACCCGCTCGCGGCGGCGCACTTCATCCGGGAGACCTTCCGCCGGATGGCGATGAACGACGAGGAGACCGTCGCCCTCATCGCCGGCGGCCACACCTTCGGCAAGACCCACGGCGCCGGCATCGCCGACGACCACGTCGGCCCCGAGCCCGAGGGCGCCCCGCTGGAGGCGCAGGGCCTGGGCTGGCTGAGCACCCACGGCAGCGGCAAGGGCGGCGACACCATCACCAGCGGGCTGGAGGTCACCTGGACCGACCGGCCGACGCAGTGGAGCAACCGCTTCTTCGAGATCCTCTTCGGCTACGAGTGGGAGCTGACCACCAGCCCCGGTGGGGCCAAGCAGTGGGTCGCCAAGGACGCCGAGGCGATCATCCCGGACGCCCACGACCCGGCCAAGAAGCACAAGCCGACGATGCTCACCACCGACCTGTCGCTGCGCGTCGACCCGGCGTACGAGAAGGTCTCGCGGCGTTTCCTGGAGCACCCCGACGAGTTCGCCCTGGCGTTCGCCAAGGCATGGTACAAGCTGCTGCACCGCGACATGGGCCCGGTCAGCCGCTTCCTCGGCCCCTGGGTCGCCGAGCCGCAGCTCTGGCAGGACCCGGTGCCGGCCGTCGACCACGAGCTGGTGTCCGACGCCGACGTCGCCGCCCTCAAGGCGAAGGTGCTCGACTCCGGCCTGAGCACCGCGCAGCTGGTCAGCACCGCCTGGGCCTCCGCCGCGAGCTTCCGGCACACCGACAAGCGCGGTGGCGCGAACGGCGCGCGGATCCGCCTCGAACCGCAGCGCAGCTGGGAGGTCAACCAGCCCGAGCAGCTTGCGACGGTGCTGGGCACGCTGGAGGGGATCCAGCGCGAGTTCAACGACGCCGGTGGCGCGAAGATCTCGCTGGCCGACCTGATCGTGCTGGCCGGCTCGGCGGCCGTCGAGCAGGCCGCCCGCGCGGCGGGTGTCGAGGTGACCGTGCCGTTCCGGGCCGGCCGCACCGACGCCAGCCAGGAGGAGACCGACGTCGAGTCGTTCGCCGTCCTGGAGCCGCGCGCCGACGGGTTCCGCAACTACCTGCGTCCGGGTGAGAAGACCCAGCCGGAGGTGCTGCTCGTCGATCGGGCGTACATGCTCAACCTGACCGCACCGGAGATGACCGTCCTCGTCGGCGGCCTGCGGGCCCTCGGTAACAACGTGGGTGGTACGGCGCACGGCGTGCTCACCGACCGGCCGGGCGTGCTCAGCAACGACTTCTTCGCCAACCTGCTCTCCCCGGGCACCCGGTGGAAGGCGTCGGAGTCCGACGAGCACGTCTACGAGATCCGGGACCTGGCCACCGACGAGGTTAAGTGGACCGCCACCGCGGTCGACCTCGTCTTCGGCTCCAACTCCCAGCTGCGCGCCCTCGCCGAGGTCTACGCCAGCCAGGACGCGGGCGCCAAGTTCGTGACCGATTTCGTGGCGGCCTGGACGAAGGTCATGGAGCTGGACCGGTTCGACCTGTCCTGATCCGACCCTGCTGCGCGGGCCCCGGCCGATGGCCGGGGCCCGCCCTGTTTCCGGGCGGAGGAGGGGTGAACCCCGCTTCCTATTGGACAAAACTTCCATAAGCCTCCGGTAGTGTCGTCCGTGCATCTCCTGGCGGCCCTGGTCGGCCCGTTGTTGCCCGTGGGTGGTGTCGCACCGCCCGGCGCGGCACCCGTTCCGCGTGTGCGGGCGATGGCGCTGGTGGTCGGTCTGGACATCACCGTGCCCCCGCGGCCAGCCTCGGCGCGGGTCTGCCCGGGGCCACCCTCAGTCGCTCGATGGGGCATCGTCACCGTGAACGACACCCGGACGACCAACCCGAACGCCGGGCCGACGGCTGCCGCCGCGACCAGCAGGGACCATTCCGGGCTGGTGCTCGCCGGCGGGCTCGTCGCGTCGGCGGTGGTCCTGCTCCTGTTCACCGGGTTCGCCTTCCGCCGTCGGGGTCGTGCCCGGCATGCGCTGCCCGCCTGACCCGGCGCTGCGGAAAAACAAATTTGCGTGGCACGTAATATTGCGTGTCACGCAAATTTGGCTATGCTGGATGGGTGAGCGGGCTACGGGAGCGTAAGAAGGCCGAGACGCGGGCGGCGTTGAGCTGGGCGGCCATCCGGCTGACCGTCGCCCGGGGCTTCGACAACGTGCTGGTGGAGGACATCGCCCAGGCCGTGGGCGTGTCCCCGCGTACGTTCAACAACTACTTCTCCAGCAAGGCCGAGGCGATCGCCTTCCGGCACCTCGACCGCAGCCGGCAGGTCGCCGAGGCGCTGCGCCGGCGGCCGCCCGACGAACCCCTGTGGACAGCGCTGATCGCGGCGACGCTGACCAGGTTCGCCCCCGGACCCGAGGTCACCCGGTCGCCGCCGGGCCCACACGCCGAATGGGTCGAAGGGCTCGCGGTGATGCTGGCCGAGCCGGTGTTGCAGGCGGAGATGCTGCGTGCGGGCGCGACCGCCGAGGCCGACCTGGCCGCCGCCATCGCCGAACGCACCGGCACCGATGCCGACCACGACCTCTATCCCCACCTGGTAGCGGCCAGTGTGAACGCCGCCGTGAACGCCGCGATCCGGCACTACCTGCGCGCCGATCCGCCCGTGCCGATGGAGCGCCTGCTCCCCGACGCGCTGACCCAGCTCGCCGCCGGCCTGCCGCCGCCCCCCACCCGCTGACCCGGCTCGCCGCCGGCCTGCCGCCGCCCACCCCGCTGACCCGACCCGTCGCCCGCCCGTCGCCCCGCCGGCCGTTCGCGCCGATCCGCGCAGGCGCGACCCGGCGCGTCCACCCGCACCCCGTCGGGGTGCCCGGTCCTGCCCGTGATCCGCCGTGCCCCGGCGGCGGATCCACCATGCCCTCGAAAGGATCCCGCCATGATCGACGTCCTCATCGTCGGCGCCGGCCCCAACGGTCTCCTGCTCGCCGCCGAACTGGCCCTGGCCGGCGTCCGGCCCGTCGTCTGCGAACGGCTGTCCGCCCCCACCACCGAACAGCGTGCCAACGGGCTGGTCGGTCAGGTGGTCCGGCTGCTCGACCGGCGCAGCCTGCACCACCGCCTCGTCGACGACCCGGGCCCGCCGCAGCCGTCACCCGGGTTCGTCTTCGGGGCGCTCCCGCTGGACCTGCGGGCGGTGCCGGACAACCCGCTGTACCTGCTCCAGACCCCCCAGAAGCACCTGGAACGGGTACTCGCCGAGCGGGTCGCCGAACTGGGCGTGCAGGTCCGACGGGGACACGAGGTGACCGGCCTGACCCCGGGCGCGGACGACGTACACGTCGCCTTCGCCGACGGCACCAACCTGCGCTGCCGCTACCTGGTCGGCGCGGACGGTGGGCACAGCGTCGTACGCCGGCTGGCCGGGATCGGCTTCCCCGGTGTGTCCACCGACCGCACCGTCTCCCGTACCGCACAGGTCAGCCTGCCTCCGGAGCTGATTGACGCGGCGACCGGCGACCTCGTGGTCCCCGGCTACGGCACCGTCGCGCCGTTCCGGCACACCCGCACCCCGCACGGGCTGATCGTGTGGGCGCCCTTCGCCGGGCGTCCGGTCACCCTCAGCACGATCGAGTGGCCCGGGTCGACGCGGTTCGACGGGCCACTGACCCTCGCCGAGCTGCGGGCCAGCGTCACCCGGGTGCTCGGGGCCGACGTGCCCGTCGGTCCGCCGGCCGGCCCCGGCCCGCACCTGCTGCGTCGGCTGGTGGGCGGCAACACCCGGATCGCCGAGCGGTACCGCGCCGGGCGGGTGCTGCTGCTCGGCGACGCCGCCCACGTGCACGCGGCGATTGGCGGGCCGGGGCTCAACCTCGGCCTGCAGGACGCGGTGAACCTGGGCTGGAAGCTGGCCGCCCAGGTGCACGGCCGGGCCCCGGCCGGGCTGCTGGACTCCTACGACGCGGAACGCCGCCCGGTGGCGCACCGGGTCACCATGTCCACCCAGGCCCAGTCGGCGCTGATCGCCCCCGGCAGCGAGGTCACCGCGCTGCGGGTGCTCCTCGGCGAACTGCTAGATCGGCCGGAGAACGCGGCCCACGTCGCCGCCCTGCTGGCCGGCGCGGACATCCGCTACCCGATGGGTGACGCCGACGGGCCGCTGGTCGGACGTTTCGCACCCGACCTGGTGTGGCACACCGGCGCCGGTCCGGTCCGGCTGGCCGAGCTGACCCGGACCGCCCGCCCGCTGCTGCTCGACCCCACCGGCGTCCACGCCGGGGTGGCCGGCCCGTGGCGGGATCGGGTCGACGTGGTCACCGGACGGTTCACGCCGGACGGCGCGGCGGCCGACGCCCCTGGCGGTGCCATGCCGACCGCGCTGCTGCTGCGCCCGGACTGCCACGTGGCCTGGCAGTCCCCGACGGACGGGCCGGACGCCGACGGGTTGACCGCCGCGCTCGCCCGCTGGTTCGGCCCGCCGAACGCCGACCGGGGTCGACGTACGAAGGGTTCGGCCGGCCCGGCGGGGGAGGGTGCCGGGCCGGCCGATGCGGAGCGCCGGGTCAGTCCCGCTGGATGACCATGCCGGCGGCGACGGTGCGGTTGGTGGTCTCGTCGATGATGACGAAACCGCCTGTGGTGCGGTTGCGGTGGTAGTCGTCGGCCAGCAACGGCACGGTGGTGCGCAGCTTGATCCGCCCGATCTCGTTGAGCGCGAGCGACGTGCTGCTCTCGTCCCGGTGCAGGGTGTTGATGTCGAGCCGGTAGTGCAGCTCGCGGACGATGGCGCGCGCCGTCCGGGTGGTGTGCTTGACGACGTACCGGCCGCCGACCTCCAACGGGCGGGTCTCGTCCATCCAGCAGACCATCGCCTCGATGTCCTGCGAGACGGTCGGCGTGTTGTTCGGCCGGCAGATCATGTCGCCCCGGGACACGTCGATCTCGTCGTCGAGGCGGACGGTGACCGACATCGGCGGGAACGCCTCGTCGACCGGGCCGTCGGCGGTGTCGATCGAGGCGATCCGGCTGGTGAAGCCGGACGGCAGCACCATCACCTCGTCGCCGGGCTTG
>NZ_JAGFWR010000038.1 GCF_017599305.1 Micromonospora antibiotica | reverse complement strand
CCAAGGCCGCCCAGACCGTCCAGGTCTCCGCCTACCCCGACCACTACGCCCAGTGGGAAACCCAGGCCGCCGACCTCGTCGCCCACCACTGGAACAGCTGACCCGCAGCAAACCCGCACGACAACGATGGCCGGCACCCCGCCCGGGGTGCCGGCCATCGGCATGTCCACCGTGTCGCCGTGGTGCCTGCCCTGGGGACCACGAACCGCCTCGGCACCGGAGACCGGGCGTCAGACCGCGCGGCGGCCCTCGAAGGCCCGGCCCAGGGTGATCTCGTCGGCGTACTCCAGGTCGCCGCCGACCGGCAGGCCGCTGGCGAGGCGGGTGACCGCGATCCCCATCGGCTTGACCATCAGCGCCAGGTACGTCGCGGTCGCCTCACCCTCGGTGTTCGGGTCGGTGGCGAGGATCAGCTCACGGATCGTCCCCGCGCTGAGCCGGGTCATCAGCTCACGGATCCGCAGGTTGTCCGGGCCGATCCCCTCCAGCGGATTGATCGCCCCGCCGAGCACGTGGTAGCGGCCCCGGAACTCACCGGTCCGCTCGATCGCCACCACGTCCTTCGGTTCCTCGACCACGCAGATCACCTCGTCGGTGCGGCGCGGGTCGCGGCAGATGCGGCACTGCTCCGACTCGGCGACGTTGAAGCAGGTGGTGCAGAACCGGACCAGGTCCTTGACCTTGCGCAACGCCCCGGCCAGCCGGGTGACGTCGGCCGGGTCCGCCGACAGGACGTGGAACGCGATCCGCTGGGCGCTCTTCGGGCCGACGCCCGGCAGCCGCCCCAACTCGTCGATCAGGTCCTGGATGGCACCCTCGTACATCGGCGGGTCAGAATCCGGGCAGGCCGAGGCCGCCCATGCCGCCGGCCACCGGACCCATCTTCTGGTCGGTCAGCTCCTTGGCCGCCTCGGCGGCGTTGTGCAGGGCCGCGACGACCAGGTCCTCCAGGGTCTCGACGTCCTCCGGGTCGACCGCCTTCGGGTCGATCCTGATGCCCTTGACCTCACCGGAGCCGGAGACGGTCGCGGTGACCAGCCCACCACCGGCGGTGCCGGTCACCTCGGCCTCGGCCAACTCGGCCTGTGCTTTGGCGATCTGCTGCTGCATCTTCTGCGCCTGCTTCAGCATCTGCTGCATGTTCGGCTGTCCACCTGGGCGCACGGATGGCTCCTTCTCGCACTCGTCTGCTCGGCCGCGCCCAGCCTAGTCGGGGGCGACCGGTGGTCCGGTCCGGGGAACGGCGCGTCAGCGCGCGTCCACCTCGTCGATCTTCTCGGCACCGAACGCCTCACGGAGCAACTGCACCGCCTGCTCCTCACTCGACTGCCGGGCGGTCCGCTCGTCGATCACCTCGTCCAGCGGTTCGTCACCCGGGTCGAACCCCTCGTAGGCGGGAGTGGCCCGGGTCGCGCCCGCCGGTGCCCCACCGGCACGGACCGGACCGTCGTAGTCCGGGTCGTACGGCGGCTCGCCCGCCCACTCCGCGTCGGCGGTCCTGCGTCCCGCCGGGGCGGCCCGAGGTCCCTTACCCGCCGCAGCCGCCCGCGCCGCCGCGATCGCGCTGCTCACCGGCGCACCGGTGGCCCCGGCCGTCGCCGGCGGCGGTGTCGGCGGCGGACCGGCCGGTCTGGGTACGGCGGGCGCAGCGGGCACCGCCGGGGCGGCTGCCGTCGCGGTCGCCGTCGCCCCACCGGGGCGGGCCGGTTCGGGCCACTCGTCGGATGCGGCGCTGGCGGACCCGCCGGGGCGGGCCGGTTCGGGCCAGCCCTCGTCGTCGCCCCCACCGACCGCGTCGGCCGGGGTGGCTGCGCTGCCCGCCCTGCCCACCTGGTCGGGCGGCCCACCCGGTGACCGTGCCGCACCGCCGCCAGCCGCACCGTTTCGGGCGGTGTTACCAGGCGAACCGCCCGGTGCGGTGGGGCCGGACGAGCCGGTGGACCCGGCCGGGTTGCCGCCGGACGGGCCGGCCGGGTTGCCGCCGGACGGGCCGGCCAGGGTGCCGCCGGACGGGCCGGCCAGGGTGCCGCTGGACGGGCTGGACGAAGCCCCGCTGACCGGCCCGGCCGGTGCGGTGGGTGGGGCGGGTGCCGGTCGGGGCGGGGCGGCAGCAGGGCGGGACGGAGCGCCGGACGACGCGCCACCCCGTTCACCGGCCACCTCGCAGCGGATCTGCCACCGACCGCCGAACTCCTCGTACAGCGCTTCGAGGAGGAGGTCCGGCTCGGCGGAGAGAGCCTGGGCGTGGAACGGGTACCGGAACGTGAGCAGGAGGGACTGCCCGTCGACCTCCCGGACGGTCGCCTCCCGCGCCCAGGCGGCCACCTTCTTGCTCTTCCGGCCGACCTTACCGACCACGTCCGGCCACACCCGGCGTACCGCGACGGCGTCGAGGGCACCAGGTGTCGCAGCACCCGGACGCGGCGGCTCGGGGGTGGCCGGGTCGGGCATGACGGCCGAGGGCGGCACCCGACGGGCCGCCGGGTCGGGGTCACCGACGCCCGGGCCACCGGCCGTCGGGGTGGAGCCGTCAGTCGCGGGCCCGCCGACAGTGGGGACGGAGTCGTCCCGAGGCGGGCCGGTGGGGGTGGGCGGGGTGGGCCCGCTGGGCCGGGAAGCGGCCGACGCGGCAGCGGCGCGGGCGGCAGCTGCCCCGGACAGCGCATCGGCAGCCGCCGGGCCGGCGGTCTGCGGGTCGGACGCGGCGGCAGCCGCGCCCGGGGCGGGAGGCTCCTGGCGTACCGCAGGAGGGGGGGTGGGGGGTGCGGAGCCGGCGGGGGCCGGCGGCAGCTCCCCGCCACCCAGGGTGAGCCGGCGCTCCATCCGTTCGAGGCGCTGGAGAAGGGCGCCGGTGGCGTCGTCGACGCCGGGGAGCAGCATCCGGGCGCAGATCAGCTCCAGCAGCAGCCGGGGCGCGGTGGTGCCGCGCATGTCGACCAGACCGTTGTGCACGATGTCGGCGCACCGGGACAGGGTCGCCGGGCCGAGCCGCTGGGCCTGGGCGGCCATCCGCTCGATCTGGTCGGCCGGGCCGTCGATCAGGCCCTTGCCGGCGGCGTCCGGCACCTGCTGGAGCACGATCAGGTCGCGCAGCCGTTCGAGCAGGTCGGAGGCGAACCGGCGCGAATCGTGGCCGGCCTCGGCCACCCGGTCGACGGTGGCGTACGCGGCCGCGCCGTCCCCGGCGGCCAACGCGTCGCACATCTCGTCGATCAACGCGGCGTCGGTGACGCCGAGCAGCGCGGCGGCCCGGGGATAGGTGACCCCCTCCGGGCCGGCGCCCGCGATGAGCTGGTCGAGCACGGAGAGGCTGTCCCGGGCGCTGCCACCACCGGCGCGCACCACCAGCGGGAAGACCGCCGGGTCGACCGTGACGCCCTCGGCCTGGGTGAGCTGCTCCAGGTACGGCCGGAGCACCTTCGGCGGGATCAGCCGGAACGGATAGTGGTGGGTCCGCGACTTGATCGTGCCGAGGACCTTCTCCGGCTCGGTCGTGGCGAAGATGAACTTGACGTACTCCGGGGGCTCCTCGACCAGCTTGAGCAGGGCGTTGAAGCCGGCCGACGAGACCATGTGCGCCTCGTCGATGACATAGATCTTGAAGCGGCTCTGGGCCGGCGCGAAGAACGCCTTCTCCCGCAGCTCGCGGGCGTCGTCGACACCACCGTGGCTGGCCGCGTCGATCTCGATGACGTCGATCGAGCCGGAGCCGTCGACGGCCAGCGACCGGCACGACGCACACTGCCCACACGGCTCCGGGGTCGGACCCTGCTCGCAGTTGAGCGAACGGGCCAGGATCCGGGCGCTGGAGGTCTTGCCGCAGCCCCGGGGACCGGAGAACAGGTAGGCGTGGTTGAGCCGCCCGCTGCGCAGCGCCTGCGACAACGGCTCGGTGACGTGCTCCTGGCCGATGACCTCGGCGAAGGTGCGCGGCCGGTACTTGCGGTAGAGCGCCAGCGTCACTCGCCCCGCCTCCTCTCGACCGAGCCATTCTGCGCCGGTCGGGCGCGGGTGACCACCCACCACCCCGGGACCCGACCCGCAGGTACGGTACCGGTGGGCGGAGACAAAAAGGCCTCCCGTGCACCCGGCAGAGCTCGCTTATCCTTGCTGCCTTCCGGCCCTGGGGAGGTTCACGAGATACCGCCGCACGGGAGGTAACGCCCACCCTACCCGACCCCTCGTGGATCTTCGGGGGGTGGTGGGGTGGCCCGGCCGGCGGAGACCTGTATCCTGGCTCGCGGAGGATTCGCCTAGAGGCCTAGGGCGCACGCTTGGAAAGCGTGTTGGGATAAAACCCTCACGAGTTCGAATCTCGTATCCTCCGCTCTTCTGAGCAGCACCAACGCGAGGGTCGGCCCCGATCGGGAGCCGACCCTTCGTCGTTTCCTCCGATGCCCGGCCGAGCGCTCGCTGCCAGCGCCCGATCCCGCCGCGCTATGCCCGTGGCAGAACGGGTGTACCGCACCCCGCCCGGCTCTCTAGGGTCGCCGCAGGTGGGCCGGTAAGCGGGCCGCCCGGTGAGGAGGCAGCGATGCGGATCGTCTTCGTGCACGGGGCGTGCGTACGCGACGGGGCGTGGTGGTGGTCCCGGGTCGACGCGCTGCTCGCGGCCGGCGGGACGGCGAGCGTCGCGGTACGCCTACCGAGCTGCGGCGAACTGCCGGACGCAAGCCGACCGGCGAGGCTGGACGACGACGTCGAGGAAACCCGTCGGGTGCTGCGCGACGCCGGGCCGGCGATCGTCGTCGCCCATTCCTACGGTGGGGTGGTCGCCACTGCGGCGGCCGACGCCGGGGACGTCCGGCACCTCGTCTACGTCAGTTCGTTCCTGCCCGACGTGGGTGAGTTCCTGGCCGATCTCGGGCCCGCCGGACCCGCGCCCCACCTGGAGTTCTTCCCCGACGGCACGTTCGCGGCCCGGCCCGAGCTGGTCCCGCCGCTGTTCCTGCACGACTGTGACCCGGCGGCGGTGGAGGGCGCCATGGCCCGGCTGGTCCGGCAGGACGCCGCCGTGCTCACCACCCCGGCCCGGTACGCGGGCTGGCGGTCGACCCCGTCGACGGCGGTGGTGTGCGCCGGGGACCGGGCCACCCCGCCGGAGGTGCAGCGCGCCCAGGCGGCTCGGGCGGGGCGGACGGTGGAGCTAACGACCGGGCACCATCCGATGCTCTCCCACCCGGAACTGCTCGTCGGCCTGCTGTGGGAGATCGCCGCCGAACACGACTGACGACGTATGCGCGGGACGCCAGAGGGGTCTGAGCGGTGCGTGTCCCTTACGGTCGAACGGTGAAGCGACCGCGCTTGTACGGACCGGGCGAACTGGCCGCCCTGTTCAACGTGTCGCGGCAACGGGTCCTACAGATCACCCGCCGACCCGGCTTCCCCGAACCACTCGCCCGCCTGATCGGCACCACGGTCTGGGACGCGGACGAGGTGGACGAGTGGGCACGCCACCACCGCCCGCCCCGCCCACCTGCGGAAGACGACGAGTAGCCGCCCGGCCCGTCGGGCAGGGCAGCAGCAACACCGGCATGCCTCCCACCGCGAACCCCGGTACGGTGCGGGCACTCGCGGCGGCCCCGGATCCGTCGTACACATGTGCTATCCACAGGGTGTGGACGGCGGGGGGATCGGATGAGTTACGAGCTCAGCGCGGTCGTCGCGGATGTCGAGCTGCTGCGGGAGCAGACCGCCGACCTGGATCACGCGGTGCTGGCGGCGCTGCGGCAGGATTTCGCGCTGCTGCCGGTGACCCCGCAGTTGGTCGAGGAGCTGACCGGTGCACTGCCGGATTTCCACCCTGAGGAACCCACCGCCGAGCAGCCGTTCGAGCTGGTGATCTCGCCGGCTCTGGGTGGGCTGTTGGACCGCTGGTCGCGGCGGGGGCCGGTGGCCTACCTGGAGGCGGAGTTCGCCGGGGGACTCGGTCGGCAGGCGTCGGCGGTGTGGCTCGGTGGCCGGTTGAGCTGGGGTCCCCGCTTCGACTCGACCTTCACACTGCCGCGCGGGGAGTGGCCGATCAACGCGGCGCTGGCCCGGCTCGGTGTGGAGCCCGGCCGGTGGCTCGACCCGTTCGCCGAGCTGGGCCTGCACCTGGAACGGCACACCGCCGGCTGGTTGGCGCACGGCCGGCGCGGGCTGACCGCCGACTACTGGGACGAGCTGGCCGAGGAATGGGAAGAGCAGCAATTCCCGGCTGACCAGCAACCTGAACGCCCCGGTCCCGTTGGGGACTGGGGGATTCCATGAAATTGCGACAATTTGCCGTGCTTGCGGTGTTACTGGTGGCTGCCTCGGCGTCGGGCAGCGGCACCCATCCGTCGGGGCCCGACATTCCGGCCCGGCCGATGGGCGCGAGCCAGGTGGTCGGGCTGCACGGCCTGGCCGGGGCCGAGTTCGGTGCCAGCGAGACCGAGCTGACCCGACGCGGGGTGCTGCGCGCCGACGCCGACGCCTGCGGCATGACGCTGGCCGGGCACGGCACGGCCAGCCCGATCTTCGTCGACGACCGGCTGGTGCTGCTCTGGCTCGACGACCCGATGAGCACCCCGGAGGGGATCACCGTCGGCACTCCCGTCGCCGAGGTGTTGAGCCGCTACCCGTCGTCCGTCCGGCTGCACTCGCCACCACGGACGTACCGCTTCGACGGGCTGCTGGCCCGCGACGGCGACCGGGGCTACCTCTTCCTGCACGACGGCACGGCCGTCCGGGAGATCATCGCCGGGTACGCCGACTGGGCCCGCCGCCTCTTCGACGAGGGTCACAGCCCCTGCTGAACTCCGACCGCGACGTGGATTGTCCGCGACCGGCCCCGATGAGAACATCTCCTGGCCACGCGGTCGGCGTCGGCAGCACACGGGGGACCGATGTCACGTACCGTCCTGTCCCGCCCGGTGATCCGGGCCGGGAAGTCACTGCCACGCCTCGCGCTGGCCGCCCTGCTCGTCCCGGCCCTGGCCGTCGGCCCGATCGCCGCAGGTGACGGGGCACCGATCCCGGCTGCGGCGGTCGGTACGTCAGACAGCGGGGCGACCCACCCGCCGGCACCCGCCACATCGGACCTTCCGTCGCCGGCCCCCACGGGCCGGGAGACGCTGGCCGCCGGATCCGGCCGGAACACACCGGCCCGGGACGTGCCGTTTCCCGCAGCGGAGCAGATCCCGCCGCACCTGGCGACGACCCCGGCCCCCGGTACGCAGGCCGCCGGGCTGAGCACCGGACAGCCACGTACCCGGTCCACCACCATTGTCCGGCCGGCCAAGCCGCCCCGCTCCCGCTGCGGCGGCGGTCTGCCCCTCGGCAGGGTCGTCACCTGCACCGCGATCGTCGACCAGGCGCAGGACGTCTGGACCGTCACCACCACCGCCGACGACGACCTGCTGCTGATCCAGCTCGGGCGGGGCTCCGGGCCGGACTTCGTCGGCGGCCGGGTCACCGATGCCACCGGTCGCGAGCTGTGCCGGCTCGGCGTGGACGCGAACCGCTGCGTGGTCGGTGCCGCCGGGGCGTACCGGATCACCCTGCGGTTGCCGTACTCGACCGGGCGGGGCGACTACACGATCGCGGCCGAGTCGACGCGTACCCCGTCGAGCTGCGGGCAGTTGCCGGCGGACCTGTTCGACTTCGGGTCGCCCGGAAGCACGGTGACGTTGCCGGCCGGAGCGGCGGCCCGGTGTCACCTGTTCGACCAGCCGCGCGGCGCGCTGCTGCGGTTCGCCGACCCGGGCGGTCCGCGCGACATCCGGGGGCTGATCCTCGACGGGCAGTTCGGAACGCTCTGCGAGTTGAGCTACGGCGGCGGTGACTGCCGGCTCGAACAGCCGGGCCCCTACCGGCTGCTGAGCTGGGAGCAGTACGGCAAGGAGGGCACCCACCTGGTCACGGCCCGGCGGCTGTCCGACCCAGCGGGCTGCCAGAGCCTGCCGCTCGCCCCGTACGGCGACCCGGGCAGCGCCGTGAACAGTGGCGTCACCCCGGCCGGCGAGACGACCTGCCACACCTTCGGCACCGACGCGGCCCGGCCGCTGCTCGTCCGCGCCGTCAGCCTCGACGCCACCAGCTTCGACTGGCAGGTGCTGGATGCCACGGGCGCTCAGGTCTGCGCCCGGGAGGGCATCCCGGTCTGCACCGTGCCGGCCGCCGGCCGGTACACCCTGCTGGTCAGCAGTCCCCTCTACGCCGACCGGCCCCACCGGTACGAGGTGGCGCTGAACCCGCTCGACCGGGCCGACGGATGCGCGCCGAACACCGGCTACGCCCCCTGGGACCAACCGGCCCTCCAGGTACACCAGGTCGCCCGGGTACAGACCAACTGCCATCCCTTCACCGGCCGGGCAGGTGAACGGGTCATCGTGTCCGGCGCACGCTGGACGATGGACAGCGGCGGCGAACGGATCTGCACTGAGCCTTCCGACCAGGTCGGCTGCGTGCTCCCGGCCGACGGCGACTACCGGGTGATCTCGTACCGGGAGTGGACCGGGAACACCCCCGAGACGTACCCGCTGGCCATCAGGCGGATCTCCGACCCGGTGGGCTGCCCCACGGTCCGGCCCGGCAGCTACGGCACGGCACCCACCGGCGCCCCGGCCCCGGTGGCGTGCCGGATCCTGGACGTCCCGGCCGCCGGGGTCTACCGGGTGACCGCCCTGGACAGCAACAACGTGACCGCGTTCGCCCGGGTCCTCGACACCGCCGGCCGAACGGTCTGCGCCCAGGTCCGCTGCCCGCTGCCCGCCGGCCCGCACACCCTGCTGGCCAGCAGAGACGCCACCAGCACCACCGAGTTCGCGGTGTCCCTGCTGCCGCTGCGGCCGACCGGGTGCACACCCGTCTCCGACGCCGGCTGGGCCGACGCGCCGCACCGAGGCCGGATCGACACCTCCGGCCAGATCGACTGCCTGGTCCTGCCCACCCCGTCCGGGGCGTCGATCGCCACGCTGCTGCCTGTCGACGCCGCGCTGAACGTCGACATCGTGGACGCGGACGGCGAGGCGGAGTGCAGCCTCTGGTGGTACACCTGGCACGGCTGCGTACTGGACGGCCCGGCACCGCACTCGGCGCTGCTCACCGGGCACACCTTCGTGACGCAGCTGGCGTACACGGTGGGCTTCGCCCGGACCGACGCGCCGGCCTGCCCGACGCTGCCCCGGGACACCACGGACACCACCGTGACCACCGGCCCGGACCGCCTCGCGGCCTGCTTCACCGTCCCGGCCGACCAGCACGCCGCCCGGCAGACCCTCACCTGGGCGCGCACCGCCGGCACAGGCCGGGCCAGGCTGACCGTCTTTGACGGGACGGGCCGGTCGACGTGCGGGACGGACCGCGCCGCCCAGGGCACCGTCACCTGCGCGCTGCCTCCCGGCCCGGTCACCGTGCTGCTGGACACCGACGGCAACACCGCCACCTACCGGCTGAGCCACCGGAACGCCGGCACCTCCTGACCCGGTCGCGGGCCAGCCCCGACCAGGGGCCGGCCCGGCCCGGCAAACGCGGAACGCCCGGTGCGATCCTCACGGATCGCACCGGGCGTTCTCGCTGTTCACGAGCGGTGGCGGCGGGATTTGAACCCGCGGAGGGCGTAAACCCTCACACGCTTTCGAGGCGTGCTCCTTAGGCCACTCGGACACGCCACCGCCGACGAGGGTACAGGAACCCGGGTTCGGATGCCGCACCGGTATCGCTCCGGCCGGCCTGGCAGGATCTTTGCCATGAGTACGCACATCGGCGCGAAGCCGGGCGAGATCGCCGAGCGGGTCCTGATGCCGGGCGACCCGCTGCGGGCCAAGTGGATCGCGGAGACCTACCTCGAGGACGCCACGTGCTACTCGACGGTGCGGGGCATGTTGGGCTTCACCGGGCGGTGGAACGGCGTCGAGGTCTCCGTCCAGGGGTCCGGCATGGGGATGCCGTCCGCCTCCATCTACGCCCACGAGCTGATCAACGAGTACGGCGCGAAGACCCTGATCCGGGTCGGCTCCTGCGGTGCGCTCACCGAGGACCTGCAACTGCGGGACGTGATCGCGGCGATCGGGTCGTCGACGGACTCGAACATGAACCGGATGCGCTTCGACGGGTTGATCGACTACGCCCCGGTCGCCGACTTCGGGCTGCTGCGTACCTCGGTCGAGGTGGCCGAGCGGCGCGGCATCACCATGCACGTCGGGCCGATCCTCGCCGCCGACGCCTTCTACACCGACCGGCCGGACCTGTACGACACCCTCGCCGACTACGGCGTGCTGGCGGTGGAGATGGAGTCGGCCGCCCTCTACACGATCGCCGCCCGGTTCAAGGCCCGCGCCCTGACCCTGCTGACGGTCAGCGACCACATCAAGACCGGCGCGAAGACCACCGCGCAGGAGCGCGAGCAGACCTTCGGCCAGATGGTCGAGATCGCCCTGGACACCGCCGTCGCCTCCTGACCGACGATCCCCCGGGCCCCGGGATGACGGCTCGCCAGAGGGCCGATGTCGCGGTGTCGTCAGGGCGCGGACACCGCGACGTCGGCCCCGTCGGCCCAACCCGACACGGGGTCAGCGGAAGAAGGCGCGCAGGACGGCGGCGTTCTCGGCGGCCAGGACGCCGGAGTAGACCTCGGGGCGGTGGTTGAGGCGGCGGTCGCGCAGGACGTCCCACAGCGACCCGGCGGCACCGGTCTTGGGCTCCCAGGCGCCGAAGACGACGGTCGAGATCCGGGCCAGCACCAGTGCGCCCGCGCACATCGTGCACGGCTCCAGGGTGACCACCAGCGTGCAGTCGTCGAGCCGCCACCGGCCCAACCGTGCGGCGGCCCGGCGCAACGCCAGCACCTCGGCGTGCGCGGTCGGGTCGCCGGTCAGCTCCCGTTCGTTGCGGCCGACGGCCAGCTCGGTGCCGTCCGGGCCGTAGACCACCGCCCCCACCGGCACGTCCACCCCGGCCGACTCCCCGGCACCGGGCCCACCAGGCGCACCAAGCGCACCAAGCGCACCAAGCGCACCAGGATCGGGCCCGCCGGAGCTGCTGGCGGGAAGGGGTGCCGGGCCGGTGGTGGCGATCTCCAGCGCGCGGCGCATCCACCGCTCGTGCCGCTGCCGGTGGCCGGCGGGACCGGGGTCGATCAGCGACGCCGGATCGTCGGCGTCGGGTGGCTGCGCGGGTCGGTCAGACCTCACGCAGCTCCTCGACCTCGTCGGCGCAGCCGAGTACCTGGCAGACCTCGGCGGTCACGTCGGCGGGGAGCATGCCCTCGTGGGCGCAGAGCTTGAGCAGACGTTGGGCGGAGATGCCCAGGTCGGCGAGGATGTCGGCGTCACCGACCGGGTCCGCTTCGGGGTCCACGACCGGTTGTTCGCTCTCCTCGTCGCCGCTGGTGGTGGCCGACGGCGGTTCGTCGACGTCGTCGAGGCCGGTGACCGAGGTCTTGAGGTCGCCGACGAGCAACGCGCCGAGGCGGGACTCCTCCGCGTACGCCGAGTCGGAGCCGAAGACCCGCAGGTCCTCCCCCTCGTCGAGGCGCAGCAGCACCAGGTACGCGTCGTCGGCCTCGACGAAGAGCAGCGACACGTCGGCGTCCGGTTCGACGTCGCGCAGCCGGTCGGCGACCTCGTCGATGTCGGTGGCACCCCGCAGGTTCACCTCGGCGGCGTTCCAGCCGCCCTCTTCGCGCACCACGGCAGCAGCGAAGTACGACATGGTTCCCCCAAAAAAGACCTCGGCACAGCCGACCGTTACGCGTGCACGTTAACCGGTCGGGTCGGCAGCCGGCCGGTCAACGCCCCGAAGGGCGGGCCGATCCGGGAAAAGTTCGTCAGCCGGCGACGCGGCGACGGGTGGCGATGAGTTGGCGTAGCCGCTCGGTGCGTTCCCGCTGCGGCCGTTCCCGCTGGCGTACCGCGCGGGCTCCCGCCAGCTCGGCGAGAATCTGGAGGCGGCGGCGGCTCCGCTCGGTGTCGAGCCGCGGGGTGTTCCAGGCCATACCGAAGAGCGTCCTCAGTCACAGCGGGTACGTCAAGATGGTGCGGCAAACGAAGCCGCGCAACGACGCAGAGTCACCACATCGGCCAGTCCGCGCTCGTCGCCCACCGCACCACGACGATCCCGAAGGCGATGCTCCAGCCGCCTGCGGTGACGATCGCGACGCCGGTGCCGACACCCCGGTCGCCGTAGCGGACCAGGGCCAGCGCGGCGAGCCAGGCGAGCGCACCGGCGATCACCGTCCACCAGGCGTAGCTGGCGACGTCCCGGCCGAGCAGGCCGAAGAGCACCAGCCAGGCGGCGGCCAGCGCGCCGCCCGAGGCCACGGCGGCGCCGGTGACCGGGTGCGGTTCCCGCCAGGTCGGTCGTCGGGGCGGCCCGGAGGGAAACAGACCCGAGGCGGCGTACGGGACGTGACCCCCGACGGGGCCGGGCTGGTGGTTCGTCGTCACTGCGCTCCCCCTGGCGGCCGGGACGGATCCCGCAGCATCCGGCCCCGGGGCTGCCGGCCGTAACGGGCCGGCCGCCCGCGTCGGGGAGCCGACGGGTGGCCACCCTGTCGGCCGGGTGCTGCTGGCGGTGCGACCTCCACGGTAGCCGTCTGTCAGGATGTCCGAATGTCCCTGCTGCGGCCCGACCGACGTCGCACCCGTCCGGCGTACCCCGTGCTGCTGGTCATGGTGGCGGTGCTGGCCGGGTGCGGGACGGACCAGCCGGCCGCACCCCCGGTCTGGGACGCTCCGACGGCGGTGGCGACGGGCGACCAGCCGGCGACCCCGACGGGTCCGGCCGGTGCCCCCTCGGGCACCGCCGGCCCGTCCGCGTCTCCGTCGGCCACGCCGGACCCGGCGGCCCTGCGCCGGGTCTTTCCGGTACGTGCGGGCAACGTCGCCTACCACCCGACGCACTCGGGTTACCCGGGCACCGACATCTTCGCCGACTGCGGTGAGCCGGTGGTGGCGGTGACCGACGGGACGGTCCTGGAGGTGAGCCGGGTGGACCGGTTCGACAAGAAGGGGCCGTTGGGGCCGTACAACGGTGGCCTGTCGGTGTCGTTGCTGGGCGACGACGGGGTGCGGTACTACGGGTCGCACCTGAGCAGGATCAGCGCGGGGATCGAGGCGGGGGTCCGGGTGTCCGCCGGCCGGCAGCTCGGTGAGGTGGGCCGGACGGGGAACGCGAACAACGTCTGTCACCTGCACTTCGGGTTGTCGCCGAAGTGCACCGGGCACGACGACTGGTGGATCCGCCGGGGTGTGGTGTGGCCGGCGAAGTACCTGGACTCCTGGCGGGGCAAGGGCAACCGGTCGCCGGTGGCGGCGGTGACCGCGTGGGAACGTGAGCACGGTTGCCCCCGCGCGCCGCGTGGCTCGTCCGGGGCGGGCTGACCAGCGTCGACGGTCGCGTCATCGGTCGTACGCATTGACGTGGGTATTACTCGTCGGTTAACGTCCCGAGGTGAGAGAGCGCTCTCTCGAATCACTAACCTCCCGAATTCCGACGTACCGCGTGCAGGTGGTCGTTCCGGCGACCCCGCGCGGAGGAGGCACGATGACACCTCCCGTCCCCCGGCGCCGCGCCCCCTGGGTGCTCGCCGCCACCACCGCGCTGACCGTCCTCGTCGGCGGCCTCACCCTCACCACCGCCGGCACCCCCGCCGAGGCCGCCACCGTCGGCGCCGGCAGCTACACCACCGACCCGGTCGGCCCGCTGCCCACCGGCTGCGGCACCCTGTCCACCAACCCCCGCCAGTTCGCCACCGCCAACGCCCCCGCCGGGCCGGTGCCCACCAACGACTGGTGGTCGTCGCTGCTGTGGAAGAAGACGAACTGCTCCTACAGCGAACCGCTGCACGCCCACCCGGTGTCCTACCAACCGTTCAGCGACGGGCTCGGCTTCTCGGCTCCGTCGACCGCCACCGTCAGCGGCACCGCGACCGGGGTGGGCGAGTTCAAGTACACCTACACCGAGGACATCCGGGTCGGCGTGGCCGCGCTCGGCGCACCGGTGGTCAAGGTCGACGACTGGTCCGACTGGACGGTCACCCCGTACTGGAGTGACGGGTCGCGGACCCTGCGCGCCACCATCGGCCACGGGCTGCCGTTCGCCTACTTCCAGGCCAGCGGCGGCGACGCCCAGATCAACCCGACCGGCGGCGCGGCCACCGTCTGGTCCAACAGCGGCGCCACCATCGGCTTCACCGTCCGGGGCCACGACTACGTCGGGTACGCCCCGACCGGAGCGACCTGGACCGTCGCCAACGGACGGATCAGCTCCACCCTGGCCGGCAAGGGTTACTTCTCGATCGCCCTGCTGCCGCCCACCGCCGACGCCACCGCCCGCGCCACCCTCGCCACCAGCTACGGCCGGTACGCCCACGCGCACGTCACCGGCACCCGGGTCGGCTACACCTACGACCCGGCGACCAGCGCGGTGAACACCACGTACTCGTTCACCACCACCGCCCGGGAGGGCACCGCCACCCAGACCGTGGTCAGCCTCTACCCGCACCAGTGGAAGGCGCTCACCGGCAGCACCCCGCTCACCCAGACCTACCCGTCGGCGCGCGGCCGGATGAAGGTGCTGACCGGGGTGGCCTCCTTCCGCACCACGATGACGTTCCACGGCGTCCTGCCCGAGGTGCCCGCCGTGGCCACCGGCTCCGGCACCGACCTGGCCCAGCTCAAGGAGCAGCTCGCCGCCGTCCGGGGCAACCCGATGGACCAGCGCGGCGGCGACACCTACTGGACCGGCAAGGGCCTCGGCCGGGCCGCCCGGATCGCCGAGATCGCCGACCAGGTCGGCGACACCGAGACCCGCAACGCGGCGCTGGCCGCCATCCGCAGCACCCTGACCGACTGGTTCACCGCCACCCCGGGCAAGACCGCCAAGGTCTTCTACTACGACCGCAACTGGGGCACCCTGATCGGCTACCCGGCGTCGTACGGGTCCGACCAGGAACTCAACGACCACCACTTCCACTACGGGTACTTCATCGCGGCGGCGGCGACGCTCGCCAAGTACGACCCGACGTGGGCCACCCAGAACCAGTACGGCGGCATGGTCGACCTGCTCATCCGGGACGCCAACAACTACCAGCGCTCCGACACCCGTTTCCCCTACCTGCGGGACTTCGACATCTACGCCGGGCACGACTGGGCCGCCGGGCACGGCTCGTTCAACGCCGGCAACAACCAGGAGTCCTCGTCCGAGGGGATGAACTTCGCCAACGCCCTCATCCAGTGGGGGCAGGCCACCGGCAACACGGCCGTCCGGGACGCGGGCGTGTTCATCTACACCACCCAGGCCGCCGCCATCCAGGAGTACTGGTTCGACGTCGACGACGAGAACTACCCGGCCGCGTTCGGGCACTCCACCGTCGGCATGGTCTGGGGCGACGGCGGGGCGTACGCGACCTGGTTCAGCGCCGAACCGGAGATGATCCAGGGCATCAACATGCTCCCCGTCACCGGCGGGCACCTCTACCTCGGCTACCGGCCGGCCTACAACCGGACCAACTACGCCGAACTGGTCCGCAACAACGGCGGCGAACCCACCGTGTGGCAGGACATCCACTGGCAGTTCCTCGCCCTCGGTGACCCGGACGCGGCACTGGCCAAGCTGCGCGCCAACCCCGGCTACACCCCGGAGGAGGGCGAGAGCCGGGCACACACCTTCCACTGGATCCGCAACCTCGCCGCGCTCGGCCAGGTCGACACCACGGTCACCGCCAGCCACCCGCTGGCCGCCGTGTTCAGCCGCAACGGCGCACGCACCTATGTGGCCAGCAACATCACCGCCGCACCGCTGACCGTACGGTTCTCCGACGGGACCAGTCTCACCGTGGCCGCCGGGAAGACCGCCACCACCGGGGCGTACACCTGGAGTGGTGGCAACGCGGCCGGCGGCACCAACCCGAGCCCGACGCCGACCACCTCCCCGACGACGTCGCCCACCCCGACGCCCACCCCGACCGGGCCGTCGCCGACCCCGACCAGCCCGACCCCGCCGCCGACCACCCCGCCGCCCGGCTCGCCGACCCGGTTCCTGCTGCCCGGTGGCGGGCTCGGCTCCGCCGGCAACGCGGCGACGACCACCATCGCCGGCAGCGGGGGCGCCAACCACGACGGCACCCCCAGCAACCCGGTGGTGTTCACCGCGACCCGGCTCAACCTCGCCTACACCGGGGGCCAGACCGGGTTCGACCTGTTCCTCGACGCCGGCCAGTCGGTCGGCAACGGGGTGCAGGCCCGGGTCTCCTACGACCTGACCGGGGACGGCACCTTCGACCGGGTGGAGACCTACCGGTACTTCGCCACCGACCCGGTGCCCGGCTACGAGCACTACACGCAGAACGCCGGCCTGCACTCGGCCACCGGCACGCTGGGCAACCTCGCCGGCGGCACGGTCAAGGTGGAGGTGTGGTCGGCGATCGGCGTCAACCCGTCCACCCTCGGCACCGGCAACCAGTCGGTGGTGAAGCTGCCGTACTCCTGATCCGGTCCCGTTGTCCACACCCCGCGCCGCCGGTCGTCCCCCGACCGGCGGCGCGGGCGCGTAGGTTGCCATCCATGAGCGCCAGAGACCCCGTCACCGACCTGCGTCGGATCGCGTTCCTACTGGAACGGGCCAACGAGGCCACCTACCGGGTACGCGCGTTCCGCAGCGCGGCGACCGCCCTGGCCGCGCTGCCGGCGGCGGAGTTGGCCGAGCGGAACCGGGCCGGAACCCTCACCGACCTGCCCGGGGTCGGCGACGTCACCGCCCGCTGCGTCACCGAGTCGTTGGCCGGCGAGGAACCGGTCTACCTGCGCCGGCTGGTCGCCACCGAGGGCGTCGACCTCGACGAGGCGGCCGGTGCGTTGCGGGCCGCGCTGCGCGGCGACTGCCACACCCACTCGGACTGGTCCGACGGCGGGTCACCGATCGAGGAGATGGCGCTCGCCGCCGTCGAACTCGGCCACGAGTACGTGGTGCTGACCGACCACTCGCCCCGGCTCACGGTGGCCCGGGGCCTCACCGCCGACCGGCTGCGCCGGCAACTCGACCACGTGGCGGCGGTCAACGCGGCGCTGCCCGAGGGGTTCCGCATCCTCACCGGGATCGAGGTGGACATCCTCGCCGACGGCACCCTCGACCAGGACGAGGAGCTGCTGGCCCGGCTCGACGTGGTGGTCGGCTCGGTGCACAGCGGGCTACGCGACGAGCGGGCCCGGATGACCCGCCGGATGCTCACCGCGATCGCCAACCCGCACCTGGACATCCTCGGCCACTGCACCGGGCGGATGGTGTCGTCCCGGCCCGCCGGGGTGACCGGGCCGGGTGACAAGGGGCATCGGGCGCGGACCCGCGCCGAGAGCGACTTCGACGCGGACGCGGTCTTCGCCGCCTGCGCCGAACACGACGTGGCCGTGGAGATCAACTCCCGGCCGGAGCGGCAGGACCCACCGAAGCGGCTGATCCGCCGCGCCCTGGAGGCCGGCTGCCGGTTCGCCATCGACACCGACGCGCACGCCCCCGGGCAGCTCGACTGGCAGCGGTACGGCTGCGAACGGGCGGCGTTGTGCGGCGTACCCGCCGACCGGGTGGTCAACACCTGGCCGGCGGACCACCTGCTCGACTGGGCCCGTAGCCGCGCCTGACCCGGCACCCCACCGCGAGCCCGCCGGGCCGCGCCAGGAACCCCGACGGCCCCGCCTCGTTGATCGACCGGAGGTGGCGTGGTTGAGATCGTCGACGGGCAGTACGGGACCGGTGCCGCAGCTGGCCGGTGGTTGGACCGTACGGCGGGCGGAGCGGCACCTGCCGGTCGGCGCGCTGGCCGGCACCCGGCACGAGTGCGTCGACGGCCGGCTGGTGGTGACCCCGTTCCCGCCGGCCGTCGAGAGTGTCGCCACGGCCACCCTGGCCAGCGCCTTCGTCCCGGCGGCCGAGGCGACGGGGCGGCACGTGCTCGGCCGGGTCAACCTGACCTTCACCGCGTCGTGCTGGATCCAGCCGGACGTCACCGTCCTGCACACCCTGCCGGCCGGCGACGAGCAGGAACGCTGGGTGCCGGCGACCCTGTGCACGATGGCGGTGGAGTTCGTCCGGCGCGGCACCCGACGCGACCCGGTCGACCGGTTACGCCGGTGCGCGGCCGCCGGGGTGCCCTGGTTTCTCCGGGTGGAGCTGGACCGGCGGCCCCACCGGATGACCGCGACCCTGCTCCGCCGGGACGACGGCGGCTACCCGGTCGTCGGCCGGGCGGTCGGCCACCAGCGGCTGCGTACCCGGTTGCCCTTCCCGATCGACTTCGCTCCGGCCCGCCTGCTGCCCCGCCCCTGACCGGCGCTCGCCGCAACCCGACAGCCGGGTCCGGCAAACGCGCTCGACAACCGGACCCGCTGGTCACGTAGGGTCGCAGCGTGGGACGAATCGATGACCTCGCGAACCGGTACGTGGCTGACTGGGCGCCACTGAGCCCGACCGGTGCCACCTATGTCGGCATCGCCGGCTATGACGACCAACTCGACGACCTCTCGCCCGCAGGCTACGAGGCACGGGCCGAGCTGACCCGGCGCACCCTCGCCGACCTGGACGTGACCGAGCCGGAGTCCGAGGCGGAACGGACCGCCAAGGAGGCGATGCAGGAGCGCCTGGGGCTGGAGCTGGCCCGGCACGACGCGGGTGAGATCACCAGCGAGGTGAACGTCATCGCCAGTGGCCTGCACGAGATCCGGATGGTCTTCGACCTGATGCCCACCGAGGGTGAGCAGGGCCGGGCCGCCGTCGCCGCGCGGCTCAACCGCTTCGCCGCCACGTTGGAGGGTTACAAGACCACGCTGCGTGAGGCCGCCGCCGCCGGGCGGGTCAGCTCCAAGGTGCAGCTGACCGAGGTGGCCAAGCAGTGCGACATCTGGACCGACCCGCACGGCGACAACTTCTTCCACGGGCTGGTGCAGCGGCTGGACGCCGACGGCACGCTCGGTGCCGAGCTGCGCCGGGGCGCTGCGGCGGCAACCGCGGCCACCGTCGAGTTCGGCCAGTTCCTGCGCACCGAGCTGGTCCCGCGCGGGCGGGACAAGCAGGCCGCCGGCCGGGAACGCTACGAGCTGGCCTCGCAGTACTTCCTCGGCGCGAAGGTCGACCTGGACGAGACGTACGCCTGGGGTTTCGCGGAGCTGGCCCGGTTGGAGGCCGAGATGCGGACGGTGTCCGGCCGGATCGCCGGCCCGGGCGCGACCATCGACGAGGCGGTGGCCGTGCTGGACGCCGACCCGGCCCGGACCATCCAGGGCAAGGAGGCGTTCCGGGACTGGATGCAGGCGCTGGCCGACAAGGCGATCGGTGAGCTGCACGGCACCCACTTCGACATCCCCGAGCAGGTCCGTCGGATCGAGTGCTGCCTCGCCCCGACCAGCGACGGGGCGATCTACTACACCGGGCCGAGCGAGGACTTCTCCCGCCCGGGGCGGATGTGGTGGGCGGTGCCGCAGGGCGTCACCGACTTCTCCACCTGGCGCGAGGTGACCACGGTCTACCACGAGGGTGTTCCCGGGCACCACCTCCAGGTCGCGCAGACCGCCGTCCGGGCGGAGCTGCTCAACCGCTGGCAGCGGCTGCTGTGCTGGGTCTCCGGCCACGGCGAGGGCTGGGCGCTCTACTCGGAGCGGCTGATGGACGAGCTGGGCTACCTGGAAGACCCGGGCGACAAGCTCGGCATGCTCGACGGGCAGGCGTTCCGGGCGGCCCGGGTGATCATCGACATCGGGATGCACCTGGAGCTGGAGATCCCCCGGGACAACCCGTTCGGATTCCACCCGGGCGAGCGGTGGACGCCGGAGCTGGGCTGGGAGTTCATGCGTTCGCACTGCCGGGTGCCGGAGGAGAACCTCCGCTTCGAGCTGAACCGCTACCTGGGCTGGCCGGGGCAGGCACCGTCGTACAAGGTGGGCGAGCGGATCTGGCTCCAGGCCCGGGAGGACGCGAAGGCCCGCAAGGGTGCCGACTTCGACCTCAAGGAGTTCCACCGGCAGGCGCTCGACCTGGGCGCGCTCGGGCTCGATCCGCTGCGCCGGGCGCTGGCCCGCCTCTGAACTGCGCACACCGGGCGCTGGCCGGCGTCTGAAGTGCGCGCACCGGGCGCTGGCCGGCGTCGAACCGCGCCGCCGGCCAGGTGGGGACGCCCAGCGGGTGAGACGGATGGTCGGGGGCGGGCGAGGACCCGCCCCCGACGCACCGTGGGGGTGGAGTAAGGCTCAGGAGCGGCTCGACGCCAGCGCCGGTCGGGCGGTCAGCGTGTCGGAGTCGGCGAGACCCGGCGGGCGGGCCGGAAACCCGACCCGCCCGCCGACCGGTGATCAGCTCAGTGCTTGCCGACCTCGTCCTCGGCCCGCCAGTTCGTCGACGCGGGTGGGATCTCGTCGCTGAGCGGGCCACCCTGGCGCACCGCAGCCGGCTGCTCGACCCGGGTCGACGCGTCCCGCACCGACCCCCCGGTCGGGGCCCCGTCCGGCCGACGCCGCGCCTCGGCCACCGGCGCGCGCCGCCCGGACACCATCAGCCAGAGCCCCAGCAGCAGCAGAACGGCACCCAGGGCGGCCAGCCCGATCGGCAGGGTACGACCGATCAGCTGGAGCTTGTCCCGGGTCACGCCGGCCGACTTCACGCTGTTGGCGATGGTGGCCTCGTCATAGACGAAGTCCGCGTCCAGCAGGGTCACCGGGCTGCCCTGGTTGGGCACGAAGTTCTTGCGCTGCTGCTCGCGTACCTTGACGAAGTTGCCGCTGACCGGCTCGATCCAGATCGTCCGGGTGTTGCTGTAGGTGACCTTTCCGGTGGTCGCGCCCGGGGCCAGCGCACCGGCCAGCGCGGTCAGCGAGCCCGCCGGGGTGACCAGGTCGGTCTCCGGGATCTGCTGCACGTACCGGTACGCCTCGGTGCCGTTGATCTGCTCGGTGCCGTCGAAGGCGATCGGCAGCCCCTTGCGCAGGTCCCGGTCGAAGAAGGTGTGGTCCCTGCGCTCGGCACGGAACGGGAACTTGTAGGTCTGCCCGGCGAAGGTCACCGAGTCGTCGGTGCCGCCCGGACCGTCGGTGTCCAGGTACTGCTTGTCCCAGTCCCGGGCGGCGGCGCTCACCCGGTCCAGGGCGAACTCGGCCGCGTACTTACTGACGTCCGAGCCGTTGTCGGTGCGTACGACGGTGCCGTAGACGTCCCAGACGACCGCCTCGCCCCGCAGGTCACCGGTCATCTCCTTCTCGGTCGTCGCCGCCTGCGGCACCACCTCGGTGGTGGCCTTGAGCTGACCGGTCTGGATCGTCGGCTTCCCGTTGAGCACCTGCATGTAGGTGGCGTTCTCGGCGATCGCGACGCTCGCCCGCAGGCAACCGTCCGGCTTGCCGTCCGCGTTGCAGAACGTCAGGTCGTACGGCAGCTTCGTCACCGACGGCGCCACGTAGTACGCGGTGCCCGCGGCGACCACGAGCGACAGCACGCCGATGCCGAACAGCGCGGCACCCAGGCGAGTCTTCACTGGTCCTCCCCTAACAAAGACGGTCAGCCGGTTACCGGCGGAAGATCGAAGATGTAAAACTTGGCCGCACGTTACTCCCGAGTCACATAGCCCCGCGACCCTCTGGACGGTTGATGTCTGCCCCGATTCCCGATCAGGTCCTGCGGCGGCTGCCCGCGCTCGACGCCGTCCGGGTGATCGGAGCACTCGCCGTGGTGGGGCACCACGTCGGTTTCGCCACCGGGCGCAACACCGGCGACACCGCCGTCGGGGCCTGGCTGTCCCGGCTCGACGTGGGGGTCGCGGTCTTCTTCGTCCTCTCCGGTTTCCTGCTGTTCCGGCCGTACGCGCACGCGCGGGCGACGGGTCAGCAGCCCCCGGGCACCGGCCGCTACCTGTGGCGGCGGGCCACCCGGATCCTGCCCGCCTACTGGGTGGCGGTGGTGGTCTGCCTGCTGGTGCTGCCGCAGAACCGGCCGGCGTCGACAGGTGACTGGCTGCGGCACCTCACGCTGACCCAGATCTACCAGCACGGTCAGCTCCGGCACGGGATCAGCCAGACCTGGAGCCTGGCCACCGAGGTCACGTTCTATCTGCTGCTGCCGGTGCTGGCGGTCCTCCTGCTCGGCCGGCGACGACCGACACCAGGCCCGCCGGCGTCGGCCCACCCGGACGGGGTGCTGCGGATCGCGGTGGCCGCGACGGTGGTGACCGGGGGTTGGGTGGCGTTGATGGGTGCGGGCGTACTCAGCCTCGGCCTGCACACCATGTGGCTGCCCTCGTACGCCGGCTGGTTCGGGGCCGGGATGGCCCTGGCCGGCGCGCAGGTCGCGCTGCGCACCGGCCGGGGCGGGCGCTGGCGCTTCCTGGACGACCTGGGCCGGGCCCCGCTGGCCTGCTGGACGATCGCCCTGGGCGCGTTGGCCGTCGCCACCACCCCGGTCACCGGCCCCCGGGACCTGGCCGAGCCGACCGCCGGCCAGTTCGCCACCAAGCTGGTGCTCTACCTGGTGGTCGCGGTGCTGCTGATCGTGCCGGTGGCGTTCGGGCCGCAGACCCGCACCAAGGGCGTCTTCGACAGCATCGTCGGCCGGTGGTTGGGCCGGGTGTCGTACGGGCTGTTCCTCTGGCACCCGTTGGTGCTGGAGGGGATCTACCTGGTCGACGGCCGGCCGGAGTTCACCGGTGACCCGCTCGGCACGTTCGCCCTCACCGTCGCCGGTGGGCTGGTCCTCGCGGCGGTCAGCTACTACGCGGTGGAGCGCCCCTTCCAACGCTGGGGTGGCCGGTGGCCGCGTCGGCGCAGCACCAGCGACAGCCAGAGCAGGGTGGCGGTGGCGACCGCGGCCAACTGAGGCAGCCAGGCGGTGTGCCCACCCCGGGTCGCCGCCCACCAGCCGGCCACCGCGAAACACGCCACCGGCAGCCAGCGCACGGTCGCCCGGCGCAGCCGGTGCATACCCCGCCGGTCCGGCGGGTGCAGGTGCGGCTCCAGGGCCCGCCCGGCCAGCACCACGACCACCACCGCCAGTGCCACCCCGACCGCCGCCGGCCCGCCGAACAGCAGCAACGCCCCACCACCGACGAGCGCGGCGAGCACCCGTCCGCGCCTGCGCCGCACCACCGCCACCATTCCCGGGGTACGCCGTGCCGGCAGCACCGCCAGCAGGGCGACCCCGGTCAGCAGCACCGCCCCGGCCCCGAGCGCCGCCACGTACCCCCGGTCCGGGGCGAAGTGGAGCGTCACCGCACCGGCGACGTCGGCCGGCACCAGCCAGCCCTGCTGCCAGCCGTCCACCACGAACGGGGTGAGGGTCCGGCCGGCTGCGGTGGCCACCCAGCCCGCGTTGGCGTTCTCCCGCAGCGCCAGCACCCGCTGGCCGGGGTAGCTCTCCAGGCGCAGCACCCGCCGGGTGGCCGACCACTCGTCGACCCGCAGCACCGTCCGGGTCGCCCCGGGTTGTCGGGGTCCGTTCGTCGCGTCGCCGGCCCCGGGTGCCGCCGTACCGCCGCCGTCCGTGCCGGCGATCCCCGACCCGCCGGTCGTCGCCGGGCGGGCGGAGGTCCCGCCGGCTGGGGCGTCCGTCGGGGTGAGGGCGAGCCGGGTGGGTACGGTCAGCCGGGTCCCCGCCGCCACCACCCGGTTCTCCCCGGCGGTCAGCCGCAGCGGCGTCTTCGCGGCCGGACCGCAGAGCACCGCCGGCACCTCGCGCAGTTCCACCAGGTCCCGCCGGCTGGCGACCAGCGCGGTCCGGCGTTGCCCACCGGCCACGGTCACCGTCGGGCCGGTGCCGCAGGGCAGGGTCACCCGCTTCGCGGGGTCCGCCGGGGTGGCCGGGCCGTCCGGCAGCACGGTCAGCTCACCCACCCCCACCGGCAGGCCCTGCGTCACCCGCCCGTACGGGTCGTACGACGCCACCGGCACCACGTCGGCGATCAGCACGGTCAGGTCGTCGCTGCGCATCGGCCGGTCGAACAGCAGCGTGCCGCCCTCGTCGAGCACCCCGCCGCGCATCCCCTCGTCGCCGAGCACGGTGACCCGCCAGGGGCGGGCCGCCGCCGCACCGGGTGGCAGGGTGATCCGCAGCCCGGTGACGGTACGCGCCTTCGGCCAGGTCAACCGCAGCCATGGTTGCCGGTCGGCGTCGGCGGCGTACCAGATGGTCGCGGGGTTCCCGTCGACCACCGCGCCGGGGCGGGCGGTCGGGTGGGACACGCCGACGGTCGAGGCGGCCACGGTCGGGGTGACCCCGGTGGTGACCGCCGCCGCCCCACCGGGGTCGAGCAGCGCGTTGAGCGCCCCGCCGGGCCTGGGCCGGGCCCACAGCGCGACCCGGTAGTCCGTGCCGACCGGCAGCTGCACGGTGCGGTCGATCCGGTCGCTGTCCTCGGAGGCGCGGGCCATCGCCCCGGCGCAGAGCGGCCGGCCCTCGTCGAAGACGCACGCCGGGGTGGCCGGGGCGGCCCCGAACACCATCGTTGCCGGCCGGTCGGTGGCCGGTGGGGCCGGCACCACCAGGGTCCGGGCGGCCTCGACACCGGGGATGACGAGTTCGGCGACGCCCACCCCACCGAAGCCGGCCCGGACGTCGAAGACCTCCTCGACGGTGACCCGGACGAACCGGGTGGGGTAGCCGTCGGACAGGGTCACCTCCACGCTCTGCCCGGCGGTCTGCACGGTGGCCTGCTGCCGGCCGGCGGTCACGGTGATCCTGGTGGGCAGCGAATCGGCCCCGGTGTCGAAGGTGATCCGCACCTGCCGCACGACCTGCGGCCGATCCAGCTCCACCTCGAACCACTGCCCCGGCGCGCGGGTCCCCGGGGCGGACCGCCACGACGTGCTCAGGTCACCGTCGACCGCCGCGTACGGCTGGTGTTCGGGGCGGCCACCGCCCAGCGGCTGCGCCTGCGACCAGGAGCTGGACGCGGACACCCCGCCGATGCCGAGGTAGCGCACCACGGTGGACTCCCCCTCGGCCCACGGCGGCAGGTAGTCCCGGGCCGGGGCGTCGAGCTGGGGGCGGTCCCGGGCGGTCATGGTGGCCGAGGCGTTGTCGTGCTGCTGCCCGAAGGCCACCTCCCGGCGGCGCAACCCGTCGGTGAGCGTCACCTGTGACGCGACCAGCCCGGCCGGGCGGTCCCCGGCGAGCACGGTGGGCGCGGCGGAGAGCCGGCCGGCGGCGGCCAGCGGCAGCAGCGACTCGGGGCCGCCGACGACAGTGGTCAGGTCGGCGGCGTCGTACGCGACGACCTGGTCGACGGCGCGGCGGACCTCGTACACCTCCAGGGCCCGGACCCCGACGTCCAGTCCCCGGTCGACGACGTTGCCGGGCAGCCGGCCCCCGCCGACCTCGGGGCCGAACCCACGCACCGGTTCGATGCCGGGGGAACGCAGCAGCGCCTGCCGGACCACCACCGGCCGGACGGCGCCGCTGTGCCCGTAGTCGAGGTCGGAGCGCAGCAGCAGGTACTTCACCCCGGAGCGGGCGAGCAGGTCGGCGAGGCCGGCGGAGCCCTGCCCGTCGGCCAGCGCCGACTCGACGGTGTCCAGCAGCCGGATGGTGCCGGGCGGGGTGAGCGGCACCGAACTGCGCACCGCCCACGGCCGGTTCGACAACGGCTGGGTGATCTCGTCGCTGGGGCTGCCCCACAGGTAGCGGGGGAAGCGGGCGGCCGGCACCACCAGCACCCGGTCGTCGCCGACGGCCCGGTCCAGCCAGTTCGACGCCTGCTGCCAGTAGCCGGGTACCCCGGTGAAGCTGCCGGGGGCGGCCAGCCCGCCGCCGAGCGCGGGCGCGGCCACCGCGGCGACCGCGACCAGGGCGGTGCCGGTGACCAGGCCGGCGCGCAGCCGCACCGGCTGGAGCGGCCGGGGCAGCAGAGCGGCCAGTTCGGGCCGGTCGCCGGTGCGGGCGGCCCGCAGCACCAGCCCGACCAGGTGGGCCAGGCCGAGGATGAGCGGCAGCCGGAGCACCACGTCGAACTTGTGCACGTTGCGCAGCGGTGCACCCGCCGCGTCGAGGAAGGTCCGCTGGGTCTGCGCGCCGAACCCGTCGAGCTGGCCGAGGTGCCCGAGCCCGACCAGGGCCAGCCCGACCAGCAGGCCGGTGACCAGGAACCGCCGGTGCGGCATGCCCCGACGGGCCAGCCCGGCGATGCCCAGCCCGGCGACCACCAGGGTGGCGACCACCAGGGGTCGTTCGGTGGCGAGCCGCCAACCCGCCGTCCACGGCGGCCCGTACGCGCCGTTGAGGTAGGCGTGCCAGTGCGAGGCGCCCCGCAGCACGGTGGTGGCGTCGGTGGGGGTGGTGGTCACCGGCGCGGTCTCGATGTAGTCGAGGAAGGGCGGGCTGTACCGGCCGAGCAGCAACAACGGCACCAGCCACCAGGCGGTCGCCGCGCCCACCGCGAGCCCCCAGGCGAACAGCGCCTTCACCCGCAGACGCAGCGGATGCAGGCCGAGCAGCCAGAGCGCGGCCAGCGGCACCACGGCCAGCACGGCGGTCGCGTTGACCCCACCGGCGCAGGCCACCACCAGGGCCGACCTGGTGACCGCCCGGCGCAGCGGCACCCCGTCGGCCAGCCCGACGAGCGGGACGAGCACCCACGGGGCGAGCGCACTGGGCCACGCCTCCACCGAGATCGGGCCGAGTTCGGTGAGCAGCCGGGGGGAGAGCGCGAAGGCGGCCCCGGCGAGCAACCGGGCCCACGGGGTGCCCACGTGCAGCCGCTCGGCGAGCCGGACGACACCGACGCAGGCCACCGTCAGCAGCAACGCCCACCACAGCCGCTGCACCACCCAGGCCGGTACGGCGAGCAGCTTGCCGAGCAGGAAGAACGGTCCCATCGGCCAGAGGTAGCCGTACGCCTGATTCTGCAACTGCCCGAAGGTGCCGTCGGGGTCCCAGACGTGCAGGGCCCGGGTCAGCCATCCGGCCGGATCGATGGCCAGGTCGACCTTGGTGTCGATGGCGATCAGGCCGGGGTCCTGGAGGAAAGCCAGTGCGGACAAAGCCAGACACACCGCAACCAACCGCACACGCCACACCGTGCTGGATGTGTCGTCCGGCCCGTCGGCCGCCCCCGGACGGCCCGGCGACTGCTGCATCTCGCCTCCGATCGGGCATTGCGACGTGCGTGACGCAGCCCATAGTGTGACGCGACCGCGAAGACTACTCGGCAGTAGGAGTTGAGTGTTGGACGCACCCGCTGCCGCCACCACCAGGCACGTACTGTTCCTCAACTGGCGGGACACCCGGAATCCGGAGGGTGGCGGCTCGGAGGTGTACGTCGAGCGGATCGCCGGGGAACTCGTCCGGCACGGCCACCGGGCCACCCTGCTCTGCGCCACCCACCCCGCCGGCCCCGCCGAGGAGACCACCCCCGGCGGCGTACGGGTGCTGCGGCGCGGCGGCCGGCACACCGTCTACCTCCGGGCCGCCCTGGCGTACCTGGCCGGCGCGCTCGGCTTCGGCCCGCTGAGCCGCCGCCACGGCGGTCGACCCGACCTGATCGTCGACGTCGGCAACGGCCTGCCGTTCCTGTCCGCCCTCTACGCCCGCCGTCCGGTCATCGCGCTGGTGCACCACGTGCACCGGGAGCAGTGGCCGGTGGTGCTCGGCCCGAGCCTGGCCCGGTTCGGCTGGTGGGTGGAGTCCTGGCTCGCCCCCCGGGTCTACCGCCGCTGCCGGTACGTCACCGTCTCCGCCGCCACCCGTGACGAGCTGGCCACCCTCGGCATCGACCCGGCCCGGGTCGACATCGTGCACAACGGCACCCCCGACATGACCGTCGGCCCGGTGCCCCGCTCGCCGGAACCGTCGCTGGTGGTGCTCGGCCGGCTGGTCCCGCACAAGCAGGTCGAGGTGGCCCTGGCCACCCTCGCCGCGCTCGGTGACGAACTGCCCGGCCTGACCCTGACTGTCGCCGGGCAGGGCTGGTGGGAGGCGCAGCTGCGGCACACCGCCGCCGAGCTGGGCCTCACCGACCGGGTCCGGTTCACCGGCTTCGTCTCCGACGCCGACAAGCGGCACCTGCTCGCCTCGGCCTGGGTGGCGCTCACCCCGTCGCTCAAGGAGGGCTGGGGGCTCACCATCGTCGAGGCCGGCGCGGTCGGCACTCCGACGGTGGCGTTCCGGGGTGCGGGTGGGGTCGAGGAGTCCCTGGTCGACGGGGAGACCGGTCTGCTCGCCGAGGACGTCGACGACTTCGTGGCCAAGGTGCGGCTGCTGCTGACCGACGACGGCTACCGGGCCACCATGGGCACGGCGGCCCGCGCCCACGCCGCCCGGTTCACCTGGCCGGTCTCGGGAAAGAAGTTCGCGGCCCTCGTCACGAGGGCCGCGAACGGTACGACAGGATCGTCGGTCGAGCAGCAGGCTCCGGCGGGATCGCCGGCAGGGCAGTCAGGGCCGGCAGGGTCACCGGTCGGGCGATCGGGTCCGGCGGTGCCGCCGGTCGGGCGGACGGATCCGGCAGGGTCACCGGTCGCGCAGGTGGAACAGTCCTACTTGGTGCCGTAGACCAGCGGCTGGTTGGCACCACCGTTGCCGCCGCCGGACTCGGTGCGGGCGGCCTGCTCGGCCTTCGCCGCCTCGGCCGCCGACGTACCGGTCAGCGTGGTGGCCAACGCCACCGTGCCGAAGGCACCCAGAGCGATCGCGGCTACCGCGACCAGAACCAACGAGAGAGCACTGCGCATGGTGCTGTTTTCCTCCTCGTGAGCTGCGTGCGCGGCACGTTACCACCAAGTAGCCCACACCGGGAGAGTCGCGCGGGTGATCACCACCGGCCCGCCGGGCGGCCCGGAGCACCGGTGGCCGGACCTCGGCCCGCACCCGCCCGTTGTCGGTGTCGACGGCCGCCCCGCCGCCCACCCGGGACGGCTGACCGCTCCGGTCAGCGCCCGGCCGGATTCTCATAGAGGGTGAGGTCCACACCGGCGTACACCTCGCGCAACCCGACCAGCGCCGCCGGGTCGACCCGCTGGCCGTCGACCGTCCGCTGCACCACCACCCAGCGCACCCCGGTCACGGCGACCGGGCCACCGGCGGCCAGCACCCGGCCCACCTCGGCGGCACGCGGGTTCTCCCCCCGCACCCCGGTCGCGCCCACCCAGAGGGTGTCGTCCACCAGCACGTCGGCGTCGACGTAGCGGGGCAGCGGGTCCAGCACCGTCCGGCCGTCGTTCCACGGGTACGCCCGGTAGGCCCCGAACGGCAGCGACAGCACCTCCCCGGACCGGCCGTCGAGCCGGCGGGCCACCGCGTCCCAGTCCGCCGGGTACGCCACCGGGCGCAGCCGGCCCGCCGCACCGAACGCCAGATCGGGCAGCACCACCACGGGCAGCAGCAGCACGGCGACGAGCAACGCCCGCGCGCCACCGGTCGCCCCCCGGGCGGCGACCCGGTCGGCCAGTCGTTCCGCGCCGAGCGCCCCGGCCACCACCAGCAGCAGCGCGTACGGGATGAGGAACTTCTGCCCGTCGCGCAGCACCCCGGCCCCCGGCACCGACGCCACCGCCCACCCCAGCAGGGTGGAACCCCCCGGCAGCACCCCCAGCAGAGCGGTCAGGAATCCGGCGGCGGCCAACCCGGCGACCCGGTCCGCCACCCCGACCGGCCAGCGTCCGCGCAACGTCCGGACGCCGTACCCCGCCAGCACCAGCAGCAGCGCCGTCGCCACCGGCGTCAACGGCGACGAGCGGCTCAGCGGGGTGGTCTGCCCGTTCCAGATCCCCCCGGTGCCGGCCAGCGCGCCGAACACCCCGCTCCAGTTCTCGGCCCGCGCCGCGAAAGCGGCCACCCCGGCCGGGTCGGTCCGGGCGTCCGCCGCGCTCAACCCGGCGACCACCAGCCACGGCAGGTTCAGCACCAGCAGCGCGCCGACGGCCACCGCGGTCGTCCGGGCGGCACCCCGTCGGGCGACCAGCACGGCGACCGTGACCAGGGCGATCAGGCCACCCGTCGGGGTCACCACGGCGGGCAGCGCGACCAGCAGCAGCCGGCGCAGCCCTCCTGGCCGGTGCACCCGGATCGCGGCGTCGACCAGCCACGGCAGCGCCCCGTACGCCAGCAGCAGCCCCCAGTGCCCGATCAGCAGCCGCTCCGCCAGGTACGGCGTCCAGGCGTATCCGACGGCGGCGACCACCCGCACGACCGGCTGCCCGGTGGGCACCAGCCGGCCGGCCCCGATCGCGGCGAGCAGCAGCACCCCGGCCAGCACCACCCGTTGCAGCAGCCATCCCGGCACCGCCTGGCTGGCCAGCGAGACCAGGGCGTCCAGCGGCACCGCCCGGGGCAGCGAGTCGACCGGCGCGACCAGTTCGGCCCGCCACGGCTGGTGGGGCACGAAGACCATGTCGTAGCTGAGCACATAGCCGGGCGCGGCCAGCGGAGCCAGCACCAGCGCGGTGACGGCCAGCCCGGTGGCGACGAGGATCGACCTCTCCCGCAGGGGTTGACCTCCTCACTAGGCTGACCCGGCGATCGGCGCCGGCGTGGCGACACTGTACTTGCGCTGCTGGTGACCGGCGGAGCCGGCGACCCGGGACGGTCACGGGCGGGCAGCGGACGACCGGCGCGGCCGGCGACACGGAGCGGTGATGGGCACAACATCGGACGACGGGCACGGCCGGCGACTCGGGATCGGCGTCGCCGGGGTGGCCGTCACCCTGGCCGGGGTCTTCGTCAACGGGCTCGCCTACGTGGTGCCGGTCCTCGCTGCCCGGCACCTCGCCCCGGCGGAGCTGAGCGCGCTGGCCACCCTGCTGGCGCTCGGCGCGATCGGCGGCGTGGCCAGCACCGGCCTCCAGATCGCGGTGGCCGTGCACCGGGCCCGGCACGGCCGGGCCGCCACCGCCCGCCCCACCCTGCTGACCGTGGCGGTGACCGCCGCGCTGCTGGCCGTGCTGCTGCCGGTGGCCGCCGTCGGGCTGCGGCTGACCGGCCCGGCGGTGCTGCTGCTCGGGGTGCTGACCGTGGCGGTGGTGGCCGCCGGCCGGTGGTTGGGCGAACTCCAGGGCGACCAGCGTTTCCTGCGGCTGGCCGGCGGGATGGCGCTGCTCGCCGCCGGCCGCTACGGCGGGATGATCGCCGGACTGGCGCTGGGCGGCGGGTTGACCGGGGCGCTGCTGGCCGGGGCGGTCACCTCCGTACTGGTGCTGGCGCTGCTGGTCCGGCTCAACCGGGGGGCCGGTATCGACCCGGTGGCCCCGACCCTGACCACCCGCACGGTGCTCACCGCCAGCGGGGCGACCCTGGCGATGCTCGTGGTGTCGTACGCCGACCTGCTGCTGGCCCGCCGGTTCCTGCCCCCCGATGCCTCCGGCACGTACGCGGTCGGCACGGTGCTGACCAAGGGCGCGTTGTGGGCGCCCCAGGTGGTGACGGTCATCGCCCTGCCCCGGCTGGCCCGGGGTGACCGGGGGACGCTGCGTACGGCGCTGCTCCTGGTCGGTGCGGCCGGGGCGGCGCTGGTGCTCGCCTCGGCGCTGGCCGGCGGGCTGGCGTTCGGGCTGGCCGGTGGCCCGGAGTACGCCCGGTACGGCGGCCTCGCACCGCTCTTCGCCGCCACCGGGGCCCTGTACGCGTTGGTCTTCGTGCTGATCAACGCCCGGGTCGCGGCGTCGGCCCGGTGGCCCTCGGCACCATTGTGGATCTCCACGGTCGGCTTCGTGGCCGCGACCGCCACGGTCGTGCCGCACACCGTCGCCGGTATCGCCGGGGCGGCCCTGGTCACGGCGACGGTCACCGCCGTCGGCACCGCAGTGTCGACAATCCACCGCAGAACGGATGCGTCGGTCGCCTCCACCCTTCCGACGGCTACCGTCGCCGTCCCGGGTCGTGACACCCTGCCGGTAGGTGACCGGTAGACGGGGGTTTCTGGTGGCGGTGGTCGACCCGGTCCGGCAGCTGGCCGGCGTCCGTCGTGGGCTGACCGGCACCCGCCGGCCGGTGCGCTGGCTGCTCGTCGTCGGGCTGCTCGTCCTGCTCGCCACCGTGCCCGGGGCGGCACCGCACCGGGCCCTGCCGGACAGTGGGCCGGTTGCCGCCCGGCTGGCCGCCGCCTTCGACGACTACGGCGACACCTCCGGCCGGTGGAACGGTGCCGACCGGACGGCCTCGGTACGACTGCCCGACGGCCGGCTGCTCTGGCTCTTCTCCGACACGTTCCTCGGCCCGGTGCACCCCGACGGTTCCCGGCCCCGCACCGCACCCTTCATCCACAACTCGGCCATCGTGCAGCGGGGCGACCAGCTCGCCGAGACGGTGCACGGCGGCACCACCGAGGACCCGCGCGACCTGGTGCCCCCGACGGCACCCGGCGAGTTCTCCTGGATCGGCGACGCCACCGTCTCCGGCGACACCCTCCAGGTGCTGGTCCACCGCTACCGGCGCACCGGCCTCAGCCCGCTCGACCACACCCTGGTCGGCACCGCACTGGCCAGCTTCGCGCTGCCCACGCTCACCCCCACCGGGGTCCGCCCGTTGCCACTGGGCGCCCGGGTCTCCTGGGGTTCGGAGCTGCTCCGCGACGGCGGGCACACCTACGTGTACGGCACCGAGGCGGCCGGCGGGGCGAAGTTCGCCCACCTGGCCCGGGTGGCCGGCGACGACCTGACCGGCCGGTGGGAGTTCTGGACCGGTGACGGCTGGTCCACCGACGACCGCGCCTCGACCCGGCTGCTCAGCGGCGTCGGCACCGCCTACGGCGTACAGCGGATCGGCGGTCGGTACGTGCTGGTCACCCAGGAGAACAACCTGGTGTTCAGCGGCGATCTGGTGGCCTACTCGGCCGACGCGCCGACCGGCCCGTTCACCGGCCCGGACTACCTGCACCAAGCCCCGGAGACCGCCGCCGGTCACCTGGTCTACGACGTCGACCTGCACCCGGAGCTGGCCCGCCCCGGTCGGCTGCTCCTGTCCTACAACGTCAACGACGTCGACGACTCGGTCACCTACGCCGACGCGGGCCTCTACCGGCCGCGTTTCGTCGAGCTGGCGTGGCCCCGCGACCGACCGGACCACGCCGACCTCCCCCCGGCGCCGTCGACGCTCACCGCCCGACCGGGCGGCGCCGGCACCGCCGAACTGGACTGGCCGCCGGTACGCGCCGACGACGAGCTGCGCTACCAGGTGCACCGGCGGGACGTCACCGCCGGCCAGACCCACTTCGTCCGGATCGGCGAGCCGACCACCGCTCCCCGCTTCTCGGCCGACTTCCTGACCAACGGGCACGACTACGAGTTCCGGGTGAGCACGCTGGGCCGGCGCGGCGAGAGCGCACCCTCACCGGTCGGCCGGGTGACCGCCACGGTGCCGCCACCGCCACCGCCGCAGGGCCTGCGGGCGGTGCCCGGCCGGGCCGGTGACGTCGCACTGGGCTGGGAGCCGGTGCCGTTCGTCCAGCTCTTCCGGGTGACGCAGCACGACCTGGGCACCGGGGAGGAGACCACGGTCGGCACCTTCACCGGCACCACCGCCACCGTCGGGTTCCTCCGGCACGCGCACACGTACGCGTTCACCGTGGTCGCGGTCGGTGGCGGCGGGGACAGCCCACCGTCCGAGCCGGTCCGGGCGACCGCCCTGGTCACCCCGCCCGCCCCACCGCCGGGGCTGGTCGCCTTCGGGCAGCCGGACGGCACCGTACGGTTGTCCTGGCGGACGCTCGGCCCGGGTGTCTCCTACCGGGTGTACCGCCGCGACCTGACCGCCGGCACCCCGCAGGACGGCCCACCGGCGGTGGAGGTCAGCGCCGGGCACGTCGCCCGGCACCTGACCCACGGCCACGAGTACGAGTTCACGGTCGACGCGGTCAACGACGGCGGAGCGGGGGCCCGGTCCGCGCCGGTGCGGGCCCGCGCCCGGTTCACCGCCCCCACCGCCGCCCCGACGGACCTGCGGGCCGAGGCCGGGGCCGGCAGCGTGGAGCTGACCTGGCGCGCTTCGGTGGCCGACGGCTGGCACCGGGTGTACCGGCGGGACGTCAGCGCCGGGGAACGCGACTTCACCGCCGAGGAGATCCCCACCCGGGGCACCCGGGCCGTCGTGCCGGGGCTGCGCAACGGGCACGAGTACGAGTTCACGGTGGCCGCGACCAACCAGGCGGGTGCGGGCCCCCGCAGCGCACCGGTCCGGGTCACCCCGCAGTTGCCCACCCCGACCGGGCTCGACGTGACGGCCACCGGCAGCGGCGAGGTCCGGTTGACCTGGCGGTCGGCCGGGTCGGGGTTCGCCTACCGGGTGCACTGGCGCGACGCCACCACCGGGGAGCGGTGGCGGGTCGGCCCGTACCCCGTGCGGGAGACCCGGCACCAGGCGGTGCTGTTGGCCCGGGGGCACGACTACCGGTTCCGGGTCGCCGTGACCGACGGGCGGGACGACGGGCCGCCGTCCCCGGAGGTCGGCGTCCGGGTCCGCTGATCGGCGGGCGGTCGGCCCTCGCCGACCCCGCCTCCGCTTCCGCCGTTCCGACCCCGACCCCGACCCCGACCGTCCCGGCCCCGCTTCCGCTTCCGCCGCGAAGGTCCCGACCTCGCTTCCGCCTCCGCCTCCTCCGCGACCGTTCCGACCCCGCCACGGCCCCCGGCGTGCAGGTGCCACGGGGTCGTGGTGGCCGGCGGCAGCCGGCTGATCCGGGGGTGTGCAACTGTGCCGCCAGCCACTCCGGGTCACCGCGCGACGCCCCCGCCCGGCCGATTCGTCCGCCCCCGCAGGGCGGCCCCGGTCGGCACATCCGGACACCGTGCCACGATCGGTCATACACCGTGTGACCGGCTACGACACGCGGTGGTGAGGATGGCCGGACGCACGCTGTCGGCTGGCCGTCCGGTTGGCTACCGTAGGTGTCCCTGGGGGCCGCAACCCCCCACGTGGTACGTCCGATCGAGGTGGCTGTGACCCTGTACGGCGACAATCAGGTCTCCGACGACCGCCCCACGGTGCAGGTCACCGCGGTGAGCTGGCCGGGCGAGGACGAGCCTCCGACGGCTGGCGGGGCCGCGGGCTCGGCCCCGGGCGGCGGGCCGTGGTGGCGACGCGGGCGGGTGCTGCTCGCCGGTGGCGTGACCACCGCGGTGCTGGCCGGGGTGGTCGGCATGGGCGCCTGGGCGTACGCCGGGGACGTCCCGCGCGGCACGAGCGTGCTCGGCACCGAGCTGGGTGGCCGCAGCCGCGCCGACGCGGCCAAGGAGCTGCGGGCCGAGCTGGAGAAGCGCGCCGACAGGCTCAACGCGCCGCTGACCGTGGTGGTGGGGGAGAACCGGGCGGAGGTCAATCCCGCCGACGTCGGCCTGACGGTGGACGTGGACGCCACCGTCGCCGCCGCCACCGACACCCGGGCGCACCCGGTGGACCGGCTGTTCGGCTCCCGTACGGTCGAGCCGGTGGTGACGGTGGACGCCGCCAAGCTGGATGCGGCGTTGCGCCAGATCCTCGGTAAGCAGGGCCGGGACATGACGATGCCGGCGATCATCTTCACCGGCACCACCCCGAAGCCGGTCTACCCCAAGCCGAGCCTGACCCTCGATGCGGAGCAGTCCGCCCGGGTGGTCCGCACGGGTTGGCTGGCCGGGCAGCCGGTGACGGTGCCGGTGGTGGAGAAGAACCCGGTGACGACCCGGGAGGAGGTGGACCGGCTGGTCGCCGAGCTGGCGAAGCCGGCCGTCGCCGCTCCGGTCACCATCACCTCCGACAAGGGGTCGGTCAGTGTCCCGCCGGCGGCGATCGCCCGCGCGCTGCGCTTCTCGGCCGACGACGAGGGGAAGCTGACGCCGAAGGTCGACGTGAAGCGGCTCCGGTCGGCGCTGGGCAGCAAGCTGGCCGCGATCGAGTCGACGCCCAAGGATGCCGGTCTGAGCATCTCGGCCGGCAAGCCGAAGGTGGTCCCGGGGCGGGCCGGGAAGCAGCTCGACTCGGCGGCGCTGAGCCGGGACCTGCTCGCGGTGCTGCCGAAGGCGGACGGCCGGACGGTCACCGGGCAGCTGAAGGAGGCCGAGCCCGAGCTGACCGAGGCGAAGCTGGCCGAGCTGGGCATCAAGGAGCGGGTCTCCACCTTCTCCACGAAGTTCCCCGGCGGGCTGTCCTCACCGCGCAGCCAGAACATCATCCAGGCGGCGAAGGACGTCGACGGCACGATCGTGCAGCCGGGTGAGACCTTCTCGCTGAACGCGCACACCGGCGAGCGCGGCTACGCCCAGGGCTACAAGGACGCCCCGGTGATCCTCGGCGGCAAGCTGGTCCCCGGTGTCGGCGGCGGTGTCTCCCAGTTCACCACCACCCTGTTCAACGCCAGCTACTACGCCGGCCTCCAGGACGTCGAGCACAAGCCGCACTCGTTCTACTTCAGCCGCTACCCGGCGGTGATCGAGTCGACGATCTTCTGGCCCGACCTCGACTTCAAGTTCCGCAACAACACCCCGCACGGGGTGCTGATCGACACTGCCTGGACCTCGAACACCATCACGGTGTCGATGTGGAGCACCAAGATCTACGACAGCGTGAAGACCGAGTACGGCCCGCGCCGCAACGTCACCAGTCCGAGGACCGTGTACCTGGAGCCCGGCCCGACGTGCATCGCCGCCGCCGGCAGCACCGGTTTCACCCAGGACGCGTTCCGGGTCATCAAGAAGGACGGCAAGGTCGTCAAGCGGGAGAAGTTCAGCTGGACCTACGACCCCGAGCCGAACTTCGTCTGCGGTCCCAAGCCCTCCTGATCCCCCTCACCTCTCCCCACCCGCCCGCTCCTGACCCGGGGTAGACACGGGGGCGGGCTGGGCACGGATGAGCCCCGCCGGCGACACCGGCGGGGCTCTCGTGCTCTTTCGGGTCGGCCCCGGTCAGGGGCGCGCGTCGGCGAGTCCCTGGCGTACGCCCTCGGCGTCGCGGTCGGTCCCGTAGACGGGGGTGTCGGGCTGCTGCCGCCAGCTCTCGTCCAGGGTGCCGGCGTCCACCGGGTCGAAGCCCAGCGCGTCGACGAGCTGCATCACCACCTGCTTGGCGTCGGCGTCGTCACCGGCCACCGGCAGCGCGATCCGGTCACCGGCTCCGGCCGGCTTGCCGTGGTCCATCAGGTGCGCGGCCTGGATGTTGTTGAAGGTCTTCACCACCCGGGCGCCCTTGAGATGGTCGGCGGTCCACCGGCTGGAGCTGAGGCTGCGGTCGAGCAGCTCGGCGATGTCACCGTCGCGCTGCGGGTAGTAGTTGTTGGCGTCGACGACGATCTTGCCGTCGAACGGTTGGGGCGGCAGCCCCGGCACCGCGAGCAGCGGGATCGCCACCACGACGAGTTCGGCGTCCTGGACGGCCTGGTCCAGCGTGCCGGCGGTGGCCCCGGTCTCCTGGGCCAGCTCGGTGAGGCTCTGCGGGCCCCGCGAGTTCGCGACTGTCACGTCGTGCCCGAGGGCGCTCAGCCGCCGGGTGAGGGTGCCGCCGATGTGCCCCGAACCAATGATTCCGATCTTCATGACCACTCCTGCCTCCGCCGGTCCCGACGGTCAGTTCCGGTCGTACGGTCAGCAGGTACCCCGCCCGGTCCGCTGCGATTGCGGACACGACGTACTCCACGTCACGTTTCCCGCCATGCTGGGTGTGGGTCCCTCAGGAGCCGGGTCCCGCATCGACGGTACGAGGTGAAGCCCGCTGCTCGGGGCGATTCACCGAAGGCGGCACCAGCTCCGGACGCGGGCCGCTCGTTGGCTCTGGACGCGGGCCCGCGTGCTGCCACGCCGCAACCGGTCCCGCGACCGTGCCGGTGGATGGTGTGGCCTGGTGGAGGGTGTTCGGGGTGTGAAAACAGTTGAGGCCGACCCCGAAGGGTCGGCCTCAACTAAAGATTGTCCGGCGGTGTCCTACTCTCCCACACCCTCCCGAGTGCAGTACCATCGGCGCTGGAGGGCTTAGCTTCCGGGT
>NZ_JAGFWR010000037.1 GCF_017599305.1 Micromonospora antibiotica | reverse complement strand
CGGATGAGCGTCGACAACCTCGCCGACTGGATCGCCACCCGCGGCTACACCTCCTGACCCGCTACTCACACTGACCTCGGACACCGATCGGGCCGCCCCCACCCGGGGGCGGCCCGATCGTCGGTCACGGGGCGTGCGGCAGGATGGGTGTCATGGCCAAAGACGCATCCCGGCGGTCCTGCCCCTGCGGCACCGGGCTGCCGTACGACGACTGCTGCGGGCCGCTGCACCGGGGCGAGGGTACGGCCCCGACGGCGGAGGCGTTGATGCGGTCCAGGTTCAGCGCCTTCGCCGTCGGCGACCCCGCCTATCTGTTGCGCAGTTGGCACTCCCGCACCCGGCCGGGCGGGCTACGACTCGATCCCGCCCAGCGGTGGACCCGGTTGGAGATCGTGGAACGCACGCGCGGCGGCCTGCTCGACAGCACCGGCACGGTGGCGTTCCGCGCCCACTACCGCGACGCCGGGCAGCCGGGCACGGTGGACGAGCACAGCCGGTTCGTCCGCGAGGACGGCAACTGGGTCTACCTCGACGCGTTGCCGGGCTGATCCCGGCGACGCCGGTCACGCCCGGGCCCCGGGCCCCGAGCCCCGGCGGCGGGCGTCGGCCCCTCGGCAACGGCGCACGTCCGCCGCCGCCCGCTCGCCGCCCCGGTGCCGGCTCACGAAACCACCTCCACCGACGGGCGGGGCGGCGGCACCGCACCGGACCGCCCCGACACCAGCAACGCGGCGGCGACCAGCAGGTAGGGCCCGGCCGCCGCCGCGAACGCCATCGCGTGCCCGCCCGTCGCGGCGACCAGCGCGTAACCGCCGTAGGCGACGATCATCGCCAGGTCGGTGCCCATCCCGGCGAGCGAGGTGACCGTCGCCCGCCCAGGGCCGGTGATCCGGGCCTGCAACCGGGCGTCGGCGAGCACCGTGGCCAGTTGCAGGGCGCAGAACGCCACGCCGAGCAGCACGAAGCCGCCCGGATGTCGTACGACGGCCCCGCCGGCCAGCGCGACCGCGGCCAGGGCGAGCAGCGCCGCGTACCCCCGGGTGGACAGGCGCTCCGCCGTCGGGGCGAGCAGGCCACCGACGGTCATCCCGAGCCAGACCGGCAGGAGCAGCAGTGGCACCGTGGACGTCGGGACACCGGTGTCCCGGGCCAGCAGCGGGGTGTACTCGTCGAGGATGCCCCAGAGTGCCGTCACCGCCGGGACGAGCAGCACGGCTGCGCGTACCCGCCGGTCGGCGCGCGCCTCGGCGAGACCGGTGCGCAGGCTCGCCCACCAGCCCACTTCGGCCTCCGCACCGTCCGGTGGCCCGGGGACCGGCACGGTCGACGAGCCGTCGGCCGGCGCGGCGGGACGGTATTCCGGGAACCGGGTGGCCACGGCGGCGGCCAGCACACCGGCCAGCACACTCGCCGCGCCGACCGCCGGCCACCCACCGACGGCGAGGACCGGGCCGGCCAGACCGAGCGAGGCGAGCACGCCGAGCACCCCGGCGGTCCGGGCCCGGCCCATCGTGCGGGCGTACCGGCCGGCAGCGCCGAGCCGGTCGAGTTCGGTGTAGACCAACGCCTCCAGGGCGCCGGAGCCGAGCGCGCCGGCGGCACCCCAGAGCACGAAGCCGAGCGCGAACGCCCACCACGACGGCACCAGCACCCACAACGCGAAGCAGGCCCCGGTGAGCAGCGGCGCGAGGCAGAGCAGCAGGCGGCGGGAGACGGTGTCGGCCCAGGCCCCGGACGGGACCTCCAGCAGGACAGCCGTCACCGACCAGAGCACGAACAGCCCGGAGATCTGCCCGACGGTGAGGCCGGTGTCGCTGAACAGCAGGACGTACACCGGATAGAGCAGGACGAGGTCGTCGAGGAACAGGTAGCAGTAGAGCGTGGTCGACAGTCGGCGGACACGGGTGTCGGGCACCCGTGTGCGGGTGAGGGTCATCAGGGCCTTTCCACGGGACGGAACGGACGCGGGAGGTACGGCGTCCGCGGCGGCCCGCGGCTTCGGCCTTCAGGGCCGGATCAACATCGCCAGGTCATCCGCCGATGCTAGCCCGTCCCGGCCCTGGGGTCCGGCCCTGCGGGGTGCACACGGCGGCGGGGCGGGACCCGGTCCGGTCCCGCCCCGCCGCCTGCGCCGGTCAGCCTCGGGGCGTGCCCGGGTCCAGCGGGGGGATGACCATGGTGGCCTCACTGTCGGTGGTGGAGCCGTCCACCGGCCCGGCCTGGCGCGGCACCGCGACGCCTGACGCGTCGGTGGCGTCCCGGTCCGCGCCCGGCGCTGCCGGTGGGGTCGGTTCCGGGTCGGCAGGACGGGACACGACCTGGGTCTGCTCCGCCTCGTCGGACCGTGGCAGGACCTGGGTCGCCTCGGCGTCGTCGGGGCGGGTCACCACCTGGGTGCGCTCGGCGTCGTCGTCCAGCGTCGTCGGTGGGGTGGGGGTGGCGGCGGTGGGCACCGGCGGGGTGCGCTCGGCCTGCGCGTACGGGCCCAACCGGGCAGCGACGTCCTGCCGGCCCGCCTGGTAGGCACGGGCGTGGGTGGCGATGGTGCGGGACTCCTGCTCGGCACGGGTCAGCCAGGACTCCCAGCGGGCCTGCATGGGACGGATCAGTCCACCGCCGACCCCGACGACGAGGATTCCGCCGACGGTGGCGAGGACGGCGATCAGCACCGGCGTGGTGACCGCGGTGGCGACACCGATCTGGTTGAGCGCGGCGATCACCCCGAGCCCGAGGATGAACACCGAGGCGATGTTGGCCAGCACCCGGCCGTAGGACAGGCCGCCGAGCGCGCTGCTGATGATGTCCTTGACCGCGTTGGCGATCGCGGCGGCGACCACCACGATGACGATGGCGACGAACGCCCGGGGCAGCCAGGCGATCACCCCGGCGATCAGGTCGGAGATCGGGTTGGGCCCCCAGATGCCGAAGGCGAGTTGGAGGGTCACCAGCAGCACCCCGTAGTAGGCGAGCTTGGCGACGATGTCGCTGGCGTCGTAGCGGGAGCGGGCCAGGGCGGTCTTGATGCCGCCACGCTCGACGGCCCGGTCGAAGTGCACCCGCTCCAGCACCTTGTCGACGATCCTGCGGACGGCCTTCGCGATCAGCCAGCCGGCCACCAGGATCGCCACGAAGGCGACCGCCTTGGGCAGGAAAAGCAGCACCGCGCGGAGGGCGTCACCCGCCGCGTCGCCGAAGTTGTCTGTCATCCGTGGTCCTCCACCGTCAGCTCGGTCGACCCCCGAAGCTACCCCCGGCCGGTGCGCCGGAAACTCCGGTCGGGACCGGACGGTCAGCCCGAGGTGCAGGTGGGCAGCAGTGACACCACCACCGGGCCGGCGGGGGCGGAGGCGTTGCCGGCGTCGTCGACGGCGATCACCTGGACCGGGATCCTGGTGGTCGCCGGGGGCGTCGGCAGGTCGCCGAGGGTGCCCGCGAAGGTGTCCGGGCCGGTCTGGGTCATGGCGACCGTGCGGGTGGCCCCGTCGAGGGTGTAGCGCAACGACACCCGCAGCAGGTCGCCGGCAGCCCCGTCGTCGAGGGCCCGGGCGGTGACCGTGGTCGAGGTGGCCACGTCGGGGCAGCCCTTCGGCTCCACCGTGGCCGGGCTGGCGTCCACGGCCGACACCGTCGGCGGGAACACGTCGGGGGGCAGCAGCGGGCTGATCGCCGTGGCCGGTGGGGTGGGACTCGGGGTGCGTACCCGGGTGGTGGCGGCGGTGGCGGACCGGGCCGGGGTGGTGGGCGGTGGGTCCGTCGTGGTCGCCGCCGGGGTGGGGCTGCGGCTCGGTTCCGGCGGCACGACGCTGATGGCCGGGGCGGCGGCGAGCGGCGCGGGGCTGCGGGTGGTGGCGGCGGTAGCTCCCGGCCCGACGGCACCGTCGGCGAGGGTGAACGCCCCGGGCCCGCGGGCGACGTAGCCCAGCCCGACGACGCCGACCAGCAGTGCCGCGGTCAGCCCGACACCGACCAGGGCGTTGCGGGTGCCGCCGCGCCGGGGACCCGGGTGGGGCCCGGCGGGGTCGACGGCCGCCGGGTCGACGTGCCCGGGGGCGCCCTCGGGGAAGGGGAGGCAGGCGGCGAGCAGCGCGACCCGTTGGGCCAGCTGACGCCGCCCCCGTTCCTCCCAGTCCCCGCCGTACGAGCGGGCGGCGGTGTGTTCCAGCTCGGTGAGGAAGATCTCGGCGGGCTGGGTCCGGTCGGCGGGGCACCAGGCCAGGCCGTGGCGGAGCAGGTCGTGCACCGGGGCGGGGGTCGGGGTACCGGGGATCGGGGCGGCGCTGTGCTGCGCGCGCAGGGTGGCCAGGTCCCGTCCGTCGTAGGGAGGTCGACCGGTGAGGCACTCGAAGAAGGTAGCGGTGGCGGCGTAGATGTCACCGGCCGGCTCGGCGGGGGCCCCGGTCCACTGCTCGGGGGCCTGGTAGTGCCGGTTGCCGGCGGGTGGGGCGATGCCGACGTCGGTGAGCGTGGGCCACCCGTCGCGGGTGACGAGCACGTTGTCGGGGCGGTGGTCACCGTGTACCACACCGCGGGCGTGTACGGCGGCGAGCCCGGCGAGGGAGCCCTTGAGGACGCAGAGCGCGGCCTCCGGGCCGACGGGGCCGCGCGTGCGCAGCAGCTGACGCAGCGTCACCCCGTTGACCAACTCCACCACGATCGCCGCGGCGGCGTGCGTCTCGGCGTACTCGAAGAGGCGGCAGACGTGCGGGTCGTCCACCTCGACCAGCAGTCGCGCCTGCTCGCGCAGGGCCATCCGGAAGGCCGGATCGCCGCCGAGGGCCGGGGTCAGGTAGCGGATGGCGACCGGGGTGCCGGTGGCGTCGTGGGTGGCGAGCAGCACCGGGCCGGACGTGCCCGCGCCGAGCTGCCGTACCGGGGTGTAGCCGGACAACCGCCAGTCGCCGGTCACCCGCCGGCCTTTCCGGTCCGCCGGGACTGGTCACAGGTCAGGGCCACACTGATCATTCTTACCCGGCGGGAGCTGCGGTGAATCGGCGCAACGGTTGTTTCCTCGCCTCCGGTCGTCCGGCTGCGAAGATTACTTTCGGTCACCGGGTGGGGTCGGGGGCTGTCCGCCCGGGGCGAACTGCGGGGCGACGTCGGCGACGCGTTGCCGCATCGACCGCCGTCGCAGCGCGGCCAGCGCCTCGTCGACGAGGTGGCTCAGCGGGTACGCCAGCTCCGCCTCGAACCGGCGGGCGGCGGTGGCGGTGGCGGCGTACTCGGCGTGCAGGAGGGGCAGCAGGTGCCGGGCCCGGTCGGTGGGGGTGACGACGCGTTGCCGGGCGTCGACGCCGGGGGTGAGGGTGACCAGCCCGTCGGCTGCCATCCGGGCGACGGTCTGGCTGGCGGCGGAGTGGGTCACCCCGGTCGCCCCGGCCAGGGTACGGATCGACGCCGGCCCGAGGCGGTCCAGCGCGATCAGCACCGGGGTGTAGCGGGGTCGGAAGCCGGGCAGCCCGAGGTCGGCGTAGACGGCGGCGACGTCACCGTCGAGCAGGTCGAGCAGGTGCCGCAGTCGGGTGCCGAGCAGTGCGGGGTCGGACGGTTCGTCGGGCATGCCGTAATGTAACAGCGCTGTTGTATCTCGCGCTGCCGGGGAGGCCACCGATGGACGAGCGGTACCCACCGATCGAGCCCTACGACCAGGGCATGCTCGACGTCGGCGACGGCAACGCGGTCTACTGGGAGGTGTGCGGCAACCCGGCCGGGCGGCCCGCGCTGGTCGTCCACGGTGGACCGGGTTCGGGCTGCGGCCCGTGGGCCCGGCGGTACTTCGACCCCGACCGCTACCGGGTCGTCCTGTTCGACCAGCGCAACTGCGGACGCAGCACCCCGCACGCCGCCGACCCGGCCACCGACCTGCGGCACAACACCACCGCGCACCTGGTCGCCGACATGGAACGGCTACGCGGGCACCTGGGCGTCGACAGGTGGCTGCTCTACGGCGGCTCGTGGGGCTCGACGCTGCTGCTGGCGTACGCGCAGCGGCACCCGCAGCGGGTGTCGGCGATCGTGATCGGGGCGGTCACCACCACCCGCCGGTCGGAGATCGACTGGCTCTACCGGGGTGTCGGCCGCTACTTCCCCCGCGAGTGGGAACGGTTCCTCGCCGGCGGCGGCGTCGGCCCCGACGACGACGTGGTCGGCGCGTACGCCCGGCTGGTGCAGGACCTGGACCCGGCGGTGCGCGAGCGGGCGGTGCGGGACTGGTGCGCCTGGGAGGACGCGGTGGTCTCCGCCGAGGGGGTGGGCAACCCGTACGGTGACCGCCCGTCGGCCGAGCGGACCGCGATGGTGCGGATCTGCGCGCACTACTTCTCCCAGGGGGCCTGGTTGGCCGAGGGTGAGCTGATCCGGCACGCCGGTCGGCTCGCCGGCATCCCGGGAGTGCTGATCCACGGCCGGGTCGACCTGGGCAGTCCGCTGGCCACCGCCTGGGCGCTGCACCGGGCCTGGCCTGGTTCGCGGTTGCAGGTGGTCGAGGGGGCGGGTCACTTCGGCACGGCGCAGACCCGGCGGCACCTGCTGGCCGCCCTGGACGACTTCGCCGTCGCCGACTGAGCGGTCGACCGGTCCATCCCCCGACGGCAGGACATTCGGACGGTTCTGCCCGGCACGCCTCGGAGACGGGCAGAATCGATCGATGCCGCCCTCTAGCGCCGACCGCCGGAGTGGCAATATCCTCCATCACAAGCGGGATAACTGGAGCTAGTTTTCGTCGTCAGCGCCGCCGTCGCTCGCCGAGGAGATGCCATGTCCGTCGTACGCCCCGCACTCGACCGTCGTACGCTGCTGCGGGCCGGTCTCGGCGCGGCCACCGTCACGGTCGTCGGGTCCGACCTGGCCCTGCCGGGCGTCGCCGAGGCCGCCCCGGGCGCGGACCTGGACTGGATCATCGACTGCGACGAGTGGGACGCCCGCCCGCCCGCCGACCCGCTGTCGGTCAGCACGATCCCCACCAACAAGATCATCGTGCACCACATGGCCTTCCCGAACGTCACCGACTACTCCCGCGAGCAGGCGGTCACCCTGGCCCACGACTGCCAGGACCTGCACATGGACGGCAACGGCTGGTCCGACACCGGCCAGCACTTCACCGTCAGCCGGGGCGGGTACGTCCTGGAGGGACGGCACGGCAGCCTGGAGCGGTTACGGGCCGGTGACCGGCAGATGGTCTCGGCGCACTGCCCCGGCGAGAACGGCCGGGCCATCGGCATCGAGAACGAGGGCACCTACGTCACCGACACGCCGCCGCAGGCGCTGCTCGACTCCCTGGTCCGGCTCTGCACCACCGTCTGCCGGCAGTACGGCCTACACGCCCACGACATCTTCGGCCACTGGGACTTCCGCGCCACGCTCTGCCCCGGCGCGCAGTTCTACCGCCTCTTCCCCGGCATCCGCCGGCAGGTCGCGCACCGGCTCGGCACCCGGGCGGGCGAGGCACCGGCCCGCCGCTGGCCCGACCTGTGGCGCTTCGTCAACGCCCCCGGCGTCCAGGTCGCCCAGTACCTGCTGGCCCACCGCGGCTACCCGGTCACCCCGAGCGGCACGTTCGACGCCGCCACCGTCGCCGCGGTCGGCGACTGGCAGGCCCGCAACGGCATCCCGGTCGACGTCGACGCCACCCTGACCGCCCCCACCTGGGAAACCCTCGCGCCCGAACTCGACCGCAACGCCACCGGCCTGCCCGTGCAGGCGGTGCAGTTCATCCTGAACTGGAAGGGCTACGCCGAGGTCACCGTCACCGGCGGTTACGACCCGGCCACCCGCCGCGCCGTGCAGGACCTCCAGGCGCTGCACGGACTACCCCGCACCGGCACGGTCTCCACCGAAACCTGGTGCGCCCTGGTCGGCGGCATCGTGCGGCAGTCGCTGCGGCACTGACCACACGCCACACCGCCAGGCTGTTTGGGCGACGGCGGCAGCGGGGAGTGTGGCCGGCATGACGTGGGCCCGCCGCACCGTACCCGTGATCGCCGCCGCCGTCGCCGGCCTCGCCGCCCGGGACGTCCTCCAACGTGACCATGCGCTGCTGCGCAACTTCCCGCTGGTCGGGCGGGCCCGCTACCTGCTGGAGGCGATCGGCCCGGAGCTGCGGCAGTACATCGTCGCCGGCAACGACGAGGAACGCCCGTTCACCCGGGACCAACGGCGGTGGATCTACGCCTCGGCCAAGCAGGAGAACAACTACTTCGGCTTCGGCACCGACAACGACATCGAACGCAGCCCCGGCTACCCGATCATCAAACACCGCACGTTCGCCCGGACCGTCCCGTCGTCGGTGCCGACCGCCGGACACGACGTACGGCTGCCGGCCGCCAAGGTGCTCGGCGGGCCACGCGGCCGGGCGAAGGCGTTCCGCCCCGGGTCGGTGGTCAACATCTCCGGGATGAGCTTCGGCTCGCTGTCCGGCAACGCGGTGTCCGCCCTCAACCAGGGGGCGGCGCTGGCCGGCTGCCTGCAGAACACCGGCGAGGGCGGGCTGTCGCCGTACCACCGCCACGGCGGCGAGTTGGTCTTCCAGCTCGGTACGGCGTACTTCGGCTGCCGGGACGCCCGGGGCAGGTTCGACCTCGCCCAGTTGCGCGACCTGGTGGCCGGCGCTCCGGTGCGGGCCCTGGAGATCAAGCTCAGCCAGGGTGCGAAACCCAGCCTGGGCGGGCTACTGCCGGGCGCGAAGGTGTCCGCCGAGATCGCCGCCACCCGGGGCATCACCCCCGGGCAGGACTGTGTGAGCCCGTCGCGGCACGCCGAGTTCTCCGACTGCGACAGCCTGCTGGACTGGGTGGAGCTGCTGGCCGCCGAGACCGGGCTGCCGGTCGGCATCAAGTCCGCCGTCGGCGACCTGGGGTTCTGGGAGGAGCTGACCACGCTGATGCGCGAGACCGGCCGGGGCGTCGACTTCGTCACCGTCGACGGCGGCGAGGGCGGCGAGGGCGGCACCGGTGCCGCGCCGCTGATCTTCACCGACTCGGTGTCGCTGCCGTTCCAGCAGGGCTTCGCCCGGGTCTACCGGACCTTCGCCGAGCAGGGCCTGCACGAGCAGACCGTCTTCGTCGGCGCGGGCAAGCTCGGCCTGCCGGACAACGCCGTGGTGGCCTTCGCACTCGGCTGCGACCTGGTCAACGTGGGCCGGGAGGCGATGCTGGCGATCGGCTGCATCCAGGCCCAGAAGTGCCACACCGACACCTGCCCCACCGGCGTCGCCACCCAGAACGCCTGGCTGGCCCGGGGCCTGGACCCGGCCCGCAAGTCGGTGCGGGCGGCGAACTACATCGGCACCCTACGTCGGGATCTGGTGAAGGTCGCCGAGGCGTGCGGGGTGGAGCATCCGGGGCTGATCGACACCGACGCGGTCGAGATCCTCGACGGCCGGACCTCGGCCCGCCCCCTGCGGGAGGTCTACGGCTACCAGCCGCAGTGGGGGTTGCCGTCGGCGGCCGACCGGGCGGAGATCGCCCGGCTGATGGCCGGCGAGGCACCCCGGGGTGGCAGCGCCCTCCCCTCGGCCACCGCCCAGCGCTGACCCGCGACCCGAACCGGGCAGCTCAGCACCATTTTTCGAACATCTGTGCGAACATGGTTCGGTGTCGACCGGAGCCCGCATCCTGCACGCCGACCTGGACGCGTTCTACGCCTCGGTCGAGCAGCGGGACGACCCCCGGCTGCGCGGCCGGCCGGTGATCGTCGGCGGCGGGGTGGTCCTCGCGGCCAGCTACGAGGCGAAGGCGTACGGCGTGCAGAGCGCGATGGGCGGCCGGCAGGCCCGGCGGCTCTGCCCCGGGGCGGTCGTGGTGCCGCCGAGGATGGCCGCGTACACGGCGGCGAGCCGGGCGGTGTTCGCCATCTTCCGGGACACCACCCCCTGGGTGGAGGGGCTCTCCATCGACGAGGCGTTCCTCGACGTGGGGGGCCTGCGCCGGCTCTCCGGATCACCGGTGCAGATCGCGACCCGGCTGCGTCGGGCGGTGCGCGAGCAGGTCGGGCTGCCCATCACGGTCGGGGTGGCCCGGACGAAGTTCCTCGCCAAGGTCGCCAGCGGGGTGGCCAAGCCGGACGGCCTGCTGGAGGTGCCGCCCGACGGCGAGCTGGCATTCCTGCACCCGCTGCCGGTGGAACGGCTCTGGGGTGTCGGCCCGGTCACCGCGGCGAAGCTGCGCGCCCGGGGCATCCGGACCGTCGGCCAGGTGGCCCGCCTCGACGTTCCCGCCCTGGAGTCGCTGCTCGGCGTCGGCGCGGGCGGGCACCTGCACGCGCTGGCCCACAACCGCGACCCACGGCCGGTGCAGGTGGGCCGGCGCAGGTCGTCGATGGGCGCCCAGCACGCCCTGGGGGCCGGGCCGCACTCCCCCGCCGACGTCGACGCCACCCTGTCCGGGCTGGTCGACCGGGTGGCCCGCCGGATGCGGGCCGCCGGCCGGGCCGGCCGGACGGTGACCCTGCGGCTGCGGTTCGCCGACTACACCTCGGCCACCCGGTCCCGGACCCTGCGCCGGGCCACCGACCGGACGACACCGCTGCTGAACACCGCCCGGTCACTGTTGCGCGCCGCCCAGCCCGAGCTGACCCGACGCGGGGTCACCCTGATCGGGGTGGCGGTGGGCAACCTCGACGACGCCCCGGTGCAGCCCGAACTGCCGTTCGACGCCGACCGGGACGTCGAGCTGGACACCGCCGTCGACGCCGTCCGGGACCGGTTCGGGGCGGCGGCGCTGACCCGGGCCACCCTGCTCGGCCGTCGCCCCGGCCTGGAGATGCCCCGATTGCCCGACTGATCCGTCGGGGCTTCCCCGGCGCCGCCGGCTCGGGCATGCTGGATCGATGGGAGAGGTACTGCCGATGCCCAGCTTCGGTGACCTGTTCACCGACGTACGGGGCGACGAACGGACGATGCGGGTCAGCTACCACCCGGAACGCGGAGCAGTGGTGCTGTCCCTGTGGAGCGGCGTGACCTGTCGGGGTTCGTTCCGGATGGCCCTCGACGACGTGTCCCGGCTGCACGGCCTGCTGGCCGAGATCGGGGCCTCGCTCGCCCCGACCACGGTGCTGCCGGCCGTCCCGCCCGCCGGTGGGCCACCCGACCCGGTCGACGCCGCCGCCCGGGTCGCGCCGAGGTCACCGGTCGTCGACCAGACCGGCGACATCTCGGGCACCATCCACCGGGGCGTGCTGCCGGTCCCCCGGGTCGCCTGACCCCGGAGGCGGCCGTCCCGGGCGCGACCACGGCCCCGGCTCCGGGTCGGCCCGCCCACCGCTCACCAGGCGCAGGGCGCGTAGTCCTTGAGGAAGCAGCCGTAGAGTTCCTCGCCCCGCTCGCCACGGACGATCGGGTCGTACACCCGGGCAGCCCCGTCGACCAGGTCCAGCGGGGCGTGGAAGCCCTCGTCGGCCAGGCGCATCTTCGTCGGGTGCGGACGCTCGTCGGTGATCCAGCCGGTGTCGACGCTGGTCATCAGGATGCCGTCGGCGCGCATGTCCTCGGCGCTGGTGCGGGTGAGCATGTTCAGCGCCGCCTTCGCCATGTTGGTGTGCGGGTGCCCCGCCCCCTTGTAACCCCGGGCGAACTGCCCCTCCATCGCCGACACGTTCACCACGTACGCCCGCCCGGTCGGCGCCGCGGCCAACGCCGGCCGCAGCCGACTGACCAGCACGAACGGGGCCGTGACGTTGCACAGCTGCACCTCGAGCAGCTCGACCGGGTCGACCTCGTGCACCCGCTGCACCCAACTGTTGGTGTCCCCGAGGTCGGGGGCGAGCCCACCGGCGTCGATGGCGGTGGCGGCGGCGATCCGCTCCGGCGTGGCTGACCGGCCGGTCAGCGCCAGCGCGGTGAGGGCGTGCGGGGCGATGGCGGCCGCCGGCACGGTCCCGTCCGGCAGCGCCAGGGTGACGCCCCGGCCGCCGGTGAAGGTGAGCAGCTCCGGCAGCGGCCCCTCGGGCAGCGCCGCCGACTCGGCGGCGACCAGGTGGGCGTACGCGCCGGGGGTGCGGCGTACCGTCTGCGCGGCGTTGTTGATCAGGATGTCCAGCGGGCCCTGCGCGGCGACCGAGTCGGCCAGCGCCACCACCTGGGCGGGGTCGCGCAGGTCGATGCCGACCACGCGCAGCCGGTGCAGCCAGTCGGCGCTGTCCGGCATGGCGGTGAAGCGGCGGACCGCGTCGTGCGGGAACCGGGTGGTGATCGTGGTGTGCGCGCCGTCGCGCAGCAGGCGCAGCGCGATGTACATGCCGATCTTGGCGCGTCCCCCGGTGAGCAGCGCCCGCCGCCCGGTCAGGTCGCACCGTGCGTCGCGGCGCTCCCGGTTGAGGGTGGCGCAGTCGGGGCAGAGCTGGTGGTAGAACGCGTCGACCTGGCGGTAGCGGGTCTTGCAGATGTAGCAGCCGCGCGGGTTGATCAGGGTGCCGGCGGAGTCACCGGCGGTCGGTGAGGCGAGCGGGATGCCCTTGGTCTCGTCGTCGATCCGGCCCGGTGCACCCGTCGCGGTGGCGGCGGTGACCGCGCGGTCGTGGGCCAGGACGCTCTCCCGCCGCTCCTCGCGTCGCCGCTGCTTCACCATCTTGAACAGCCGGGCGGTGGCCCGCTGCACCCGTACCACGTCCGGGTGGTCGCTGGGCAGCGCCTCCAGCGCCGCGAAGACCCGCAGCGCGACCGCCAACTCGTCCTGGTCGACACCCGGGGTGCCGGCGTCGCGCCCCCGGCTGTCGGCGTTGCCCGATTGTCCGACGTTGTCCACCGTCATGTCCGCTATCGTCCCGCCCTGCCATCCGGGGCCGACCGCCGGCCCGACCCGGGAACTCTACGCACCCGGGGCGGGCCGGCGCGACGCGCGGGGCTCGGCGTCGGCGGCGAGCCGGGCCACGGCCCCCGTTCGGGGCCGCAGCCGGAGCCCGCCGATCAGGGCAGCCTGATGCTCCTGGTGTTCGGGAAGCTGTAGGGGCAGGATGCCGAGGACCCGGTGCCGACCACGACATAGCCGGCCGGGATCGGCGAGGCCGAACAGATGGTGGTGATGCCCGTGGTGGACGGGGTGGTGATGGTCCAGGTGTTGGGGAAGCTGTAGGGGCAGGACGCCGACGACCCCTGCGCGATGATCACGAAACCGGACGGCAGGGTGGACGCCTTGCACATCACGCTCGCCGAGCCGGTCGGCGGGATCTTGATGGTCCAGGTGTTGGGGAAGCTGTACGGGCAGGACGCCGACGACCCCTCGGCCAGGATCACGTAGCCGGTCGGCACGGCGGAGGCCTTGCACATCACGGTGGTCGAGGTGGTGGAGGGCGTGGTGATCGTCCACGTGTTGGGGAAGCTGTACGGGCAGGACGCCGACGAGCCCTCCGCGATGATCACGTAGCCGGCGGGGATCGGCGAGCTCTTGCAGATCGTGGTGGTCGCGGCGCTGGCTGGCGTCGCGACGGTGAGCGTGGCGGCGACCCCCGCGACCAGCACGGCGAGCAGGGCCAGGACGGCACGCAGCGGGGTGGTCGTCCCCGGGCCCCGCCGCCGCAGCAGTGGGCTGATCCGCTCGGTCCAGTTCATGCAGGGGTCCCTTCGTTCAGGCGCGTGACTACCGAGGGCATCGTCGCCGGCACGCGCTGTGAGCATAATGGACGGTGCGGCACCCCCGGACAACCCCCGGATCGTCGCGCCCCAGTCGGGAAGCCGACTCGACACCCCGCGTCGCGGCCGTCCGCCGAGACCGGTTCCGACGGGACACTGCCGTGCGTAACCGGTTGGTACGGTGTCGGTGACCACGGTCCGCCGTTGACCGAGGCGTCCCGGCCCGACCGGGCCGGCGTCGGTGACTGTCCCCCGGGGAGGGTGGAATGTGGGCGGATGAGGCGGCCCTGGACGCGGCGACCCGCCGACTCGACGGGTGGGAGGCGTCGTTCACCGACCGGGCGGAGCGGGCGCAGCGCCTCGCGGCCCAGGTGCACACCCTGACCGGCACCGCCCGCAGCCCCGACCGGACCATCGAGGTCACCGTCGACCCCACCGGCCTGCTGGTCGACCTGCGGCTCGACGAACAGACCCGGCGACACTCCGCAGCCCACACCGCCCGGCAGATCATGGCCACCGCCCGCGCCGCGCGCACCGACCTGCTGCGGCAGCTCACCGAGGCCACCACCCGGGTCCTCGGTGCCGACGACCCGACCGCCCAGGCGATCATCGCGGCGCACCGGCAGCGCCTCGACCCCGGCCAGGACACCCCGGATGCTCACCGGTGACGGCATCCGGGTCGATCCGGACGACCTGACCACGCACGCCGCCCACCTGGACCGCTGCGCCGACAGCCTGGACACCGCCCGACAGGCCGGCCACCACGTCCGGCTCGACGCTGATGCGTACGGGCAGCTCTGCGCGATCATGCCGACGCTGCTCGGCGGCCTCCAACGGACCCTGGTCGACGGCGTCGACACCGCCGCCGGATCGGTCCGCGACACCGCCGGCAAGCTCCGCCGCAGCGCCGAGAGCTACCGGGCCGCCGACACCCGCGCCGCCCGACAACTCGATCAGATACGGGACCGCCGGTGACCGGCAACCCGCTGGTCGCCACCGCGTCGGACGCCGACCCCAGCGCATGGGCCGGGATCTGGATCTGCGAGGACATCGAACTCATCGCCCAGGGCGTCCGCACCGGCAGCTGGATCGACGGCAGCCTCGGCGTGGTCAGCGCCGGCCTGGATGCCCTCGCCCTCGTCTCCGACCCGGTCGGCGCGCTGCTCCAGTACGGCATCGCCTGGCTCATCGAACACGTCAAACCCCTCAGCGAGGCCCTCGACTGGCTCGCCGGTGACCCCGCCCAGATCACCGCCCACGCCCAGACCTGGCGCAACGTCGCCGCCGCCCTGCGCGCAGACGCCGCCGAGTTGACCCACGCGGTGCGCACCGAGGTCGCCGGCTGGGGCGGCGACGCCGGCACCGCCTACCGGGCCTGGGCCACCGAGCAGCACCAGGCGATCACCGGCCTCGCCCGGGGCGCCGACACCCTCGCCGCCGCCACCGAGGGCGCCGCCGGCCTCGTCGCCGCCGTCCGGCTCCTCGTCCGCGACGCCATCGCCGCCTGCGTCTCCCGCCTCATCGTGTACGCGGGCGAACTGCTCGCCACCGGCGGGCTCGCCACGCCGTGGGTGGTGGAGCAGGTGACCACGCTGGTGGGATCGTGGGCGGCGCGGATCGCCCGGCTGCTGCGCGGGCTGCTGGCCAGCCTGCGGCGGTTGCTGCCGGAACTGCGCCGCCTCGGCGACCTCATCGAGAAACTCAAGCAGGCCCTCAACCGGCTCACTCGGATCGGTCCGACCGACCGGATGGGCAGACGCCGCGACTGGGCTGATCCGCGATCCCGACCGACGCGCCCGGAGGCGCTGCCGGACTCCTATCTCGCCGCCGGTGATCCGGTCTACCACACCGACCATTCCACGAGCATTGGGTACGACGCTCGCACGATACGGAACATGGAGAAGGTTCTGCCCCTGGACGGGCACCACGACGTCGTCGTCCACGGCACCGACAAGGGCTACTTCATCCCCGGTAAAGTCTCGGCCGAGGGGGCGGACATGGACGGGAACCCGACCAGCGCAGCACAGATCGCCACGGCGCTCAGAGACAACCCGGACTATCACGGAGGACCGGTGCGGCTGGTGTCCTGCTACTCGGGCTCGATCGATCCCAAGTTGATCGACGCCGTCCCGCTCGGGCAACAGGTCGCTGACGCGCTCGGGGTACCCGTGGTCGCGCCGACGAAGCGGGTCGGTACGGAACGATGGGCGGCTGCTCCCGAGCCGCCCATCGTCGAAGCCGGCGGCAGCTGGAGGGTCTTCGAGCCTCGGCCAGAGGAGCACCGGTGAAGACTGCGGGCTTCTTCCGAGAACTCGGGCCAGATCCGGTCGAGGTCTACACCGAGAGCATCCACGCCCAGCTGGCTCCACGTCCGCTTCCCGATGCCGATCGCGTGGTCCGATACCTGCGCGACGGACACGGCCTGATCGACGTGATGGGCGCAGAGTCGGATGCCCTCGGCAGCGGCCGGCATATCGTCGGCGGAGCTTCCGTGCTGACGGACGGGGAGTGGCTCTGGCGCGACGATCTGCGGTTCTACGTGGAGACCTACCACGCACGCCTCCCTGAAGACTTCCTGGCCGCCATCCGGGCGAACAACTATGAAATTCCTGAACTACGGGTCGAGGATCTTCGCGCAGCTGGAAAGGAAGCGATGCGGCTCCTCGGCTACCACCGACCTCCCAGCCCGGCACTTCACTGATGGTGAGCCCGACGAAGCCGATTGCGCCGGTCCGTGGTTAGGTCGGCGGCTTCCGTGAAGCGGTCGGTCACGTCGATTCCGTTACCCAGGTAGTCACCGAGCCTGATCCGTACTCCGTTCCGGACCACTTCGGTGCCCGCTCCGAACGACTCCGGCATCCGGCGGGTACGCCACCAGCGCAACGACTCCCCCGCGGCCCGTTTCTGCCGCTTGAGGTCCGCTTCCGCCTCCATGACGTCCGCATGCCGCCCCTCGACGACCTCCACCAGTTGGGCACCGGCACACAGGTGTTGCCGTACCCGGCTCGCCCCGCCGACGCCGAACTTCAGTAGTCCGCGGTGCCGCACCAGATACAGCAGGTACGGCGTGTCCCGCAGCGCGGCGAAGGTCCGGTCGTCGGGCTCGGGCGGGCACTGGGCGCAACTGCGGTCACGCAGCCGTTGCCACGAGCCGCAGCGCAGGTGCAGGCCCCAGGTCCCGTGCGAGAAGGGTGCCTGCCGTTCGCCGTACCACGGTAGGCCGTGGACGTCGCCGGCCAGGTCGGTCCAGCCGTCGCGGCGATGCCTGTCGAGTTCCTCGCCGAGAGTGATCGCGGCCTGGAACTCGGCGGCGTCCCGGGTGGGGATGATGTCGGTGTCGGCCAGGCCGGCGAAGTGGCGTACCCGGTCCGCGAGCGCGGGTTCGTCCGGTAGCCGGGTCAGCAGGCGTGCCCCGGCGGCCAGGCTCAGCCCGGCGGATCGCTCGTCCAGGCAGATGTGGCACCGGGTCCGCCAGCCGGTACGGCAGACGCGGAGGCTGCCGCAGTTGCGGCACTGGTAGACGTCGATGCCCCCGCCCGGCAGCAGACCGAGCGGTTGCATCTGGTCGGCGACCAGGTCGGCGCAGGGTCGGCAGTGGGCGTACCAGGCGATGTCCGGCCCTCGCTGGCGGGTGTTCGCCCGGCCGTGGATGGTGTCGCCGCAGTTGACGCAGACGCGCTGCGTCGGACGAACACGCGACCTCGGTGCCATCATTGGCCGCTGTCGGTGGAGCGCCGCTTGCGGGCCGCCTTCGCCTGTGGGGTCCCGCCCCGGCCGCCCGCTGTCCAGGACACCTCGCTGTACGAGTCCCACCGGGCGTCGAGTGCAGCCGCATTGCCAAGTCGGTCCGGTATGACGGCGAAGTCGCCTCCGATCGCCCTAAGCTGCATCCACACCGTGTTGATGATGTCGGCGTATTGGTCTTCCTCCACGCCGCGGAGGCGTACCGTGAACTCCCAGTTTTTCTTGGTCATGACTGACGGCCTCCAGCGGCGAACGACAGGTAGGGGCTGGGCGCCGTGTCCGAGTGCTTGGCGAACAGCAACGTCGGCGCCCGGGCCGCCGCCTTCTCCAACGTGGGCGTGAGCTGCTCGATGGCGACGGCGTTGCGGACCTCCAGCGCCCGGGTCGCGGTGCTGACGTTGTAGAGACGCTTCGCCGCCCAGGTGTACGCCCCGTCGTGCGGCACGACGTTGAGCAGTAGGAACGTGTCGCTGCCATCGTCGGGGGCGAGCACGACTCCGCGCCAGAAGTCGTTGATCCGGATGGTCCGCATGCGGGGATCTCGCGCGTTGTGCACCGACTCCAGGTGCAGGCCCTTGTCCGCGTGAAGTTCGGCGATGGTGAGTTGCTGGAACTTCTCCATCACCTTGCGGACGCCGGCCCTGACGGGCTTCTCCAGGACGTCGAAGTTCTGCCAGAAACTGTTAGCGAAGGCGAGCTGCGGCACGGGCACCCTCCAACGGTGACGATTCGAGGCGGCGGTCAGTCGACGACCGGATCTTCCGAGGTGGATGGTTGTGCCTGGTCAAGAAACCAGCGGAGATGGTCGAGCAACGCCTCACGGGCTTCGACGTCGGCGAGGACCTCCAAGGGAAAGCCCGGGCGCAGGGCGAGCCTGGCGGCGGCGATGTTCACCCCCGGCAACTGGTTGAGCCGCTGCCGAAGCTCCTCCCGCAGGACGATGTCGTTGAACGGCGTGCGGACGCTGAGGTGCTGGAACACCACCTCGAACTTTCCACCCGGGTAGATGACCACCGGCCAGATGCTGCCCAGCTCGTGTTCCCTGCGCCGGGCCATCAGGAAACAGGACGTCTCCGCGCCGGTGCCGTAGGACAGGGTGCCGCCCATCGCGGTCCATGCCTCGAGCAGGACGACCGTGGCGGTGGACACTGCCGGAGTCTGCCGAGCGGTGACCTGTTCAAGGAACCGTTCGGCGTAGGTGCCGTTCCGACCCGGCCGGTGCCGGAAGGCCCGTTCGGGCAATTCCTCCGACGTGATGCCGGCGAGCTGTGCCAACTCCTCGGTTCCGATGCGCTGCCCCTGGTCGGCGCGGCCGTTGCGGTCGAACGTGACGCCTTCGGCACGGAGCACCTCGCGCGGGTCGTCGGTGCGGTCCGGTTCGAGCCACCGGAAACCGGGCGCGATCGTCCCTTCGACCTGCAACACCCGGTGCGCGTTCGGGGCCGGGTGGTTGGCCAGCCGCGTCCCGACCGGCATCGGCGCGGTGCCGACCAGGGCGGCCAAGTCGCCGTACGTCGTCCAGGAGCCAGCGGGCAGCTCGGACAATGCCTTGATCATCAGGTCCCAGGGCACCTCGGACTGGTTGCCTGCCTGCGCGGTCGGCCCCGGCCAGGAGTTGATCACCCGCTCGGCGAGTGCCTCGGCGCGGGCGTGGATCTCCGGGCGCCCCCACCGGGGCTGCGCCACGATCTCCTGACTCAGCCTGATGCCGCTTCTCTTCAGCTTGTCGCGCTTCTCCGCGAAAGGCTTGTTGCCCAACTCCTGGTTGTAGCCGGTGAGGGTCAGGTTCCCCAGCGTGTGCACCAGCGCCTCGTACATCTCGTCGAGGTTCTCGTCCGTCCCGAGGTCGGCGGCGAGCATCTGCCGCCACTCGTCGGTGAGCGTCTGCGGCAGCACATGCTCGATGGTCGCCTTCTCCAACGAGACCGGTTCCTTGCTGCCATAGGACTCCTCCAGCCAACGCAGCACGAGGCTGCGTTGGGGTGCCCGGCCGTGCAGGTAGAACGGAATGGACCGAACTGCGGAACGTACGGCGGCGTCGGTGGCAAAGTGCTTACGCCCGGTCGACAGGTACGCCCGGACCGCCTCGTCTACCGGCAGACTCTTGCTCATCTCGGTGACGATCGAGAGCAGGATCCGGTTGATGTTCATGGTGCTGCGCCCGATGATCAGGCGGCGGACGAAGAAGCTCTCCACGTACAGCAGGGCCGAGGCGACCTGTTCGGAGGTCGCCGTGCCGCCCTCCCGACGGTCGAGCAGGTGCAGTGCCAGCGGGTAGACGGTGGTGGTGCCCCACGCGCTGAGCCGCTCCAGCCGCTGCCGTACGCCCGGGTCCTGTTCCTCGGTGGGGTGCAGGATCAACCGCAGCAACGCGCCGAGGCGGCTGAACCGCTGCACCTCGGCTTCGACGTCCGCTTCGGTGCGCAGCTTTTCGAGGCGTTCCTGCTGGGACGAGTACGTGTCGGTCTGCTTGACCTTCGGGTTGGCGTGGACCAGGTCGAGCCAGAAGAGCAGGACCAGCTCCGTCGGGGTGAACCGCTGCTGCAGCGGCAGCCAGAGCGACTCGTAGACGACCGGTCCCCGGTGGGGCAGCCGCATGAAGATGTAGTTGCGCAGCAGGTCGGCCTGGGTGAGGGTCAGCCCGGTGTTGTTCAGCGACTCGAAGATCCGGTAGACGTTGTCACCGGGCTTGGCGGTGATCGCCACCAACGCCAGTCCGGTGATCACGGCACTCTCGATCTGCTCGATGGCGATCGGTTCCTCGGCACCGCCGAGGTCATCCAGCGCTTTGGCGAAGAACCGGTAGGCCCGGCCCACCGCGTCGTCCCCGCCGACGTGCGGCGTCGACTTCACACAGGCCGTGTACGCGTTCCGGTCGGCCTGGGTGGGGACCAGCTTCAACCAGCGCTGCTCCTCGAACGGGTTGGTCAGGTACTGCTGGTCGAGTCGGAGCCGGTGTTTCGGGTCTTCGTGCTCGGCGCGGTGGTCGCGGATGGCGCAGAGCAGGATGGTCAGCGTGGTGAGCCGCTGCTGGCCGTCCACGACCAGGTATTCGGCGACGCCGACCGGACCGATGGCCGGGCTGGGCGCGAGCACGAGCGAGCCGATGAAGTGGGTGGCCCCCGGGTGGTCGGCCCGGTCCCTGGCGAGCTGGCAGACGTCATCCCAGATCCGGGCGAATTGAAGCTCGGTCCACGAATAGGTCCGCTGGTAGAGCGGCACCTGATATTGCTTCGCCCCCTCCAGCAGACGTTGCAGTGTGGTTTCCTGCGCCGTGACCATGCTGACCCCGTCCCTTTCGGACCCGTCCCTGAGCCGGCAAGACAACCAGATCAAGGACCGACGGGGCAAACGCGCATTACCGCGATCCCGCGTGCCGTAAACCGCCGAAGGAGATGCCGCCGTGGATGTCGCGTGCCTGGACGACCGGGCCGCTGACATCACCGGAGACCGAGTTCACCACCCCGCCCGTACTCGCGACGAGGACGGCCTCCACCTTCGCCCACCGGTTGCGGAACTCGGCGGCGAAGCCCGGTCGCGGCTCACCTCCTCAGCCAAAACCGCAGCCAGCAGTTGGGTAGCCGCCGGTGAGGGCTCGTGGAACGCACCCTCTATCGCTGCTCGCGCCGCCGGCTCGCGCCGGAAGCGTTCGCGCAGGAATGTGACCAGGGAGCCCACCGCTTCCCGGCCCCCCTGCGCCAGTTGCGTGGTGCCCCAGGTGACGAGGGTCGTGGCGGCGGCGAGCATGATCGGATCCGTCATTCGGTTCTCCTCGAATGCGTCTTGCGTCGGAAACACGACAGCTGGCGCAGCAACGAAATCAGCCAGTTCGATAATACGGTCGACATTTCATCCACGATCCCACCTGGAGGGCCAGATGAGTGGGAACCGTTGGCAGGCAGACACCTCTGCCGAGCTCACTCGGCGGTGGGGAAAGTCGTCGCACGAGTTGGGTAACACCTCAGGCGACGGAAGCTGCCCGGACATCTGGGAGCTGAGCAACGGGGACGTCGCGATGATCGGACACGACGCCACCGAGGAGTATCGCGGCCGGCTGCCCGACGGGGTGTCGATCGACCCGGGCGAGCGCCTGATCATCGTTCCCCGTTCCACCGCTATCGCCGCGAAGGTGGATATTCCCGATGCATGACCTTCTCGGCGGCGATCCCGGCGAGCAGCTCGACCTGGCGGACTACTGGTCAGACTTCGAGGAACGGTTCTGGAAGACGGCGGCACCGGGGTTCTGGAAACTGGAACGGCAGCAGACGTTCAAGGAGCCCGGCGACGAGGGCTGGCGGGCCTTCACCGAAGGTCGTTGGGCCGACTCACTACGCATTCTGGAGGGTCGTCGCCCCGAGTTCGCCGACTACTACCGTCGGGTCGCCGAGAACGGCTTCGCCACTCGGCGGGTACGGGTCGTCGACGAGCCGCTCACCCCGTACCTCCAGTGGGAGTTGCACGTGCTGCGGCTGCGCCACGAGTACGGCGGCCTGACCCGGGTGGTCGACTCGGCCCGGGTCGCCAGCGCCGAGTCGACCGGCGTGCTACCGGAGATCTACACCCTGGGCACCGAAGTCATGTACGAGGCGGTGTACGACGCCGACGGGGTGCTCGCGGCGGCCCGACGCTGGCGCGACCCGGAGCTGGTGGCGCGTTGCCAGACGTTCATCGAGTCGCTCTACCGCGACGGCGAACCACTCGATGCGTTCTTCGCTCGCGCCGTGGCGCCCCTGGAGCCACCGCGGATCGACTGACGTGAGCGAGCGGGACGAGCAGGAGCCGACGCCCCGCCACGTCAACCGGTCGGACCCGAGTGGCCCCGCCGATCTGGTCCAGGCGCGCGACGTCTACGGCGGAGTGCACTTCCACGGTGACCCGCTCGACCGTCAGCCGCCACCCCGGCAACTCCCCGGCGACGTGCGCGGTTTCGTCAACCGGGTCGCGGAGCTGAGTGCCCTCGATCGGCTGACCGGCGACGACGACGCCCGGCTGACCCTTTCGGTGATCACGGGAACCGCCGGGGTGGGCAAGACCTCCCTCGCCCTGCGCTGGGCGCACCGCGCCCGGCACCGCTTCCCGGACGGGCAGCTCTACGCCAACCTGCGCGGATACGATCCGGGCGAGCCGATCCGGCCGGAGGCGGTGCTCGACCGGTTCCTGCGGGCGCTCGGCGTGCCGGCTGCCGCCATTCCCGCCGACCGGGAAGACCGCGAGGCGCTCTACCGCTCCCGGTTGGCCGACCGGCGGGTGCTCCTGGTCCTCGACAACGCCGCCACCGCCCGACAGGTGCGTCCGCTCCTGCCCGGCTCGGACACCTGCCTGACGATCGTCACCAGCAGGAGCATGCTCTCCGGTCTCGTCACCCGCGACGGCGGGCGGCGGCTCACCCTGCCCATGCTGACCGAGGACGACGCCGTCGCCCTGCTGCGCAGTGTCACCGCCGACCATCGGGCCGGTGACGACCCCGACGAGCTGATCGAGTTGGCGCGGCTCTGCGCCCGCCTGCCGCTCGCCTTGCGGATCGCCGCGGAACGGGCCGCGGGCCGCCCGTTCATGCCGCTCAGGGAGCTCATCCAGGACCTGCGCGACGAGTCGGCACTGTGGGACGCGCTCACCGCCGAGGACGACGAGGAGGCCGACGCGGTGCGGACCGTCTTCGCCTGGTCCTACCGGGGCCTGGGCACCATGGCGGCCCGCGTGTTCCGACTGATCGGGTTGCATCCGGGGCCGGATTTCAGCGTGCCGGCGGTCGCCGCGCTGGCCGGAGTGCCGGTCGCCCAGGTACGGCAGCCATTGGATGCGTTGGTCACCGCCCATCTGGTGGAGCAGCACGCGTCCGGGCGTTTCCACCTGCACGACCTGTTGCGCGCTTATGCGGTCGACCAGGTACGGCAGTTCGAGGATGAGCAGGACCGGCGGGAGGCGCTGCGTCGCGTACTGGAGTGGTATCTGCACTCGGCGGACGCCGCACTGGCGCGGACGTTGCCGTTCAACCGCACCGTGCCGCTGGAACCACCGGCCGACGTCGTGCCGCTGGCCTTCACCAGTGCCGCCGAGGCGGACGCCTGGTTTGATGGTGAACGCGACAACCTGGTCGTCGCCACCCGGGCCGCCGCCGACGCCGGCATGCCGCGCGTGGCCTGGCAGTTCGCCGCGATCCTCCGTAGCGTCTTCATGCACCGCAACGCCTTCGAAGGGTGGTTCACCACCGCCCGGATCGGGTTGGCGGCGGCCCGCTCGCTCGGCGACCGACGGGGCGAGGCGGAGGCGTTGGAGAGTCTCGGCAAGGCCCACTTTCAGGCCCGTCAGCTCGACGAGGCGGCCGAGCACCACCGGGCCGCGTTGGCGATCCGGCGCGACATCGGCGACGAGCACGGTACGGCGGTGTCGGTGAACGCGCTCGGCCTGCTGGGGCTGCGGCACCGCCGGCTCACCGACGCGCTCGACCACTTCACGGACGCGCTCACCCGCTTCGAGCGCCTCGGAAACCGCCGGTGGCAGGCCCTGCTGCTCAGCAACCTGGCCGAGACCCGCTACGAACTCGGCGAGCCGACGCAGGCCGTCGAGTTGCTGGAGCAGGCGCTCCCCGTGCAGCGGGAGATCGCCGATCGGGGGCAGGAGGGCAACTCGCTGTTCTTCCTCAGCATGGCGTTGCGGGACCTCGGGCGGATCGGGGAGGCCGAAGCGGCCATCGGGCGGGCGCTCGCCATCGCCGAGGACGCCGGGAGCCCGGTGTGGCTGGCGCACTGGCTGGTCGAGCAGGCCCGGGTGCTGCGCGCGTCGGGGCGACCGGCCGAGGCGCTGGAGGCGGCGCATCGCTCAGCCACGATCCAGCGGCGGTTGGGCGACCGCAGCCGGGAGGCGATGGCACTCGACGGCGCGGGCGAGGCGTACCGGGAGTTGGGCCGGGCAGCGGAGGCCGTCGCGTTCCACCTGCGGGCGACGGCCACCCACCGGGGAATCGGTGACGCCTGGCACCTGGCGGTCTCCCTGGCGAATCTGGCCGCAGCACTGGTCGGGGCGGGTCGCTCCGGGGAGGCGGAGCCGCCGCGCCGGGAGGCACGGACCCTACTCGACAGGTTCGACGATGCCCGTGCCGCCGCCCTGCGGGACAGCCTCGACGCCACCGGAAGCAGCTGAGCCTGGCCGCTCAGCGGAGCCCTCCGGCGAACGGCGTCGACCGCCACTGGTCGAGCATGCCGCCGAGGGCGTCCGCCAGCATCGGCAACTGGGGGGCCAGGGCGAGACAGGCGACGCCCCGCAGCATCCCCACCGCCGTAACGAAGCGCAGCACGCCCTCGTCGAGTTGCCGCATGTCCCGGTGCTGCGCCGCACTCCGGTAGGCGGCCTCACCGTCCGGACCGACGCCGACGACGTCCCACTCGACGGGTCCCAGCGTCACCATCTCGAAGTCGGCGTAGCGGTACCCGTCCACCCCGGCGACCATGTTCACGACCGGGGAGTCGCCGTGGACGGGTTGGAGGTCGACCCCGGGAAAGGTCTTCTCGAATAGTTCGCGGGAGCGTACGAGTGGTGCCAGCACCTGCCATTCGCGGCGGGCGCGGTCCAGGTCGGCCGGGGCGATCAGCTCGGGCTGGCCGTCGAGCGCGACGAGGCCATCCTCGACGAACTGGGGTTCGGCGGCGGACAGGAAGGACAACTCACCCGGGTAGTCGCGCAGGGCGGCGTGCAGTTCGGGGATGAGGCCACAGTTCGCCACGTAGTCGGGTTCCGCCGCCGGGGCCAGCTCGATCAGCTGCCAGAACGTCATCGAGAAGCCGTCGTGTCGGACGGGTTCGCGGGGCACGAGAGGGCTGGGCGGAATGACCGGCACGCCCCGCTCCGTCAGCCATCCCGTCACGTCCAGTTCCGCCCGCTGGCGACCGGCCACACTGTCGAGGTCCGCATAGGCGGGCAGGACCGTGGGCACCCGGGCCACGACCGGCGACGGCGCGAGGTGCACGACCACGGAGAAGGCTTCGTAGAGCACGCGGGCGTCGGTCACGTCGAGCCCCTGCGCGCGTCCGGCGTGGACGGCCGCGTCTACCGCGCGCCGGGTTCGCTGGGCGATCTGCTCCGGGGTCAGGAAGCTCTGCATACCCCCATCCTTCCTCACGCACCCGACGGGCCGGGTTCTCCGTCCGCACCGGCCGACGACACGAATGCGGTGTGGCTCACCGGCACGATCCTCGTCAAGGCGCCACGGTCATCGGGACCGGTCAGCCGGGGTGCAGTTCCTCGCCGATCTTGACAATCAGCCGGCGTGACTCCTCCTCGTCCAGGGCCGCCCCGACGAGGTCGGCCCAGACCCTCTCGTACGCGGCCAACTCCGCCGGCCGGTCGAGGTAGAGCGCCCCGGTCAACGACTCCTGGTAGACCACCGGCGGGTCGGGGTCGGCGCGCAGGCCGAGCGGGAAGTCCAGCAGCACGAACGAGCCCGTGAGCGCCCCGTCGTGCGCCCCGGCGGCGAGCGGCAGCACCCGGATCGACACCTGCGGCAACCGGCTCACCTCCGCCAGGTGCCGGAGCTGTCCGGCCATGGCCGCCGCGCCGCCCACCTCCCGCAACAGCACCGCCTCGGCGAGCAGCACCTCGTACCGTGGTGGTCGGGGTAGCCGACGCCGGAGCAGGTCCTGCCGTCGCAGTCGCGCCTCGACCGGCCGTTCCCGCTCCTCGCCGGTCGCGCCGGGCCGGTGCGGGCAGGTCGCGGCAGCGTACGCCCGGGTCTGCAACAGGGCGGGGACGAGCGCCCCGGCGTGCTCGCGGAGTCGGCACGCGGCGGACTCCAGGCCGCCGTAGAGGTCGAACCATTCGGGTACGGGGTCCCCGTACGCGTGCCACCAGCCACACCCCTGGTGGCCTACCCGGCCTCACCGTCGGCAGTCCTTTGGCGGATCTCCTGCAGGGAGACGATGTCACCGCGTACTGCGTCCTCTGCGGACCAAAAGCCCAGGCCGTCCGTAGCAAGGACAAGTCTCCGGCGTTCCAGGTCCGACTACCCGGCGGGTCGGGTAGTCGGAGCGGGTGGGCGGCGGGTGCCGGTGACCACGGTGCGGGGCAGTCGGCCGGCGCGGGAGTGACCGGCCAGCGTGTCGCCGTCCACCACCACGTCGAAGTCGAGGTGCAGGCGCATCGGCCGGGTCACCGACTGTCGCCAGGTCACCCGGGGGCCGGCGCAGGTCACCGCCGCCAGCGCCACGGTCTCCGCCGCCGTCGACGCGGTGCCGGCGGGCACCCCGCCGGTGTCGTGGAAGACGTAGGTGGCGCGGAGCGTGCCGATGGGGGTCTTCAGGCTGACGTCCCAGGTGCCGATGACGGGATGTGCCACCGTTTCTCCTCAGACCGTGACGGGGAGGTGGCCGGCGGCACGCCACACGGTGCCGCGTCGCTCGTACTCGAAGAGGGTCTCCACGGCATGCGCGACCCGGGGGCCGAACTCCCGTTCCAGGATGTGCAGGCCGAGGTCCAGGCCGGAGGTGACGCCGCCCGCGGTGACGAGGTCGCCGTCGTCGACGACCCGCGCCGGCACCGTGTGCACGCCGGTGGCGTCGAGCGCGTCCATGCCGAGGTGGTGGGTCACCGCGTGGCGGCCCTCGATCAGGCCGGCCATGGCCAGGGCGAGCGACCCGCCGCAGACGGCCGCCACCGTCACGTCGGGGTTGTCGAGGGCGGCGCGCAGCGGTACGGCCGCCGAGTCGGCGAACCGGGACAGCAGCACGGGAATCGTCGCCACGCCCTCGTCGGGGTCGCCGGTGGTGGGGCCGCTGGCACCGGGCACCACGACGTAGCCGGGCCGGGCCGGGTCCAGCCGGGCGGTCGCTCGTAGCGTCAGGCCGCGGGTGCCACCGACCACCTCCCGGGGGCCCTCGACCGAGACGAGTTCCACCGTCAGGGCACTCCCGGCGGCGTCGACGCCGGCGGCCAGGACCTCGAAGGGCGCGATGACATCGAGCGGGTCGAACCCGTCGAACAACACGATCTGGATCGGCATGTCCACGATCCTCGGCCTCGCCGCAGCCGCCGGCCAGTGGCAGGATTGCCATTGCCCGACGGCTTCTTGCCACCCCGCCCGTTGCGGGGTGCCCGCCGCCGATCCGAAGGAGGTGCCGCTGTGCACACCGTGCTGGTCCTGGCGCTCCCGGGCACCATCGCGTTCGACCTGGCCACCCCGATCGAGGTGCTGGGCCGGGTGCGGTTGCCGGGCGGCCGGGCCGGCTACCGGGTGCTGGTCTGCGGCAGCGGACCGGTCGTCGACGCCGGCCCGCTGCGGCTGGCCGTCGACCACGGCCTCGACGCGCTCGCCGACGCCGACACCGTCATCGTGCCGGGCCGGTACGACCCGGCCGCGCCGGTGCCCGGTGCGGTGCTGGACGCGCTGCGGGCGGCCGCCGCCGCCGGCGTACGGATCGCCTCGATCTGCGTGGGCGCGTTCACCCTCGCCGCCGCCGGGTTGCTCGACGGTCGACGGGCCACCACGCACTGGGCCGCCGCCGAGCGGTTCCAGGCGATGTTCCCGGCCGTCCGGGTGGACCCGGCGGTGCTGTACGTCGACACCGGCCAGTTCGTCACCTCCGCCGGGGCGACCGCAGGCGTGGACATGTGCCTGCACCTGGTCCGCCGTGACCACGGGGCGGCGGTCGCCGCCGACGCGTCCCGGCAGGCCGTGGCCCCGCTGCACCGCGACGGCGGGCAGGCGCAGTTCATCGTGCGCCCCGGCGCGGACCCCGCCGGGGTGGGTCTCGGCCCGGTCCTGGAGTGGTTGGAGTCGCACGCGGACGAGCGGCTGACCCTGGCCGACGTGGCCGCCCGGGCCGGGCTCAGCGTGCGGACGCTCAACCGCCGTTTCCACGAGGAGACCGGCCTCACCCCGATGCAGTGGGTCGCGGCCGTGCGTATCCGCCGGGCGCAGGAGTTGCTGGAACGCACCGACCATGGCGTCGACCGGATCGCCCACCTCGTCGGTTTCGCCTCACCGGCGCACTTCCGGGTCCAGTTCAAGCGGCTCAGTGGAGTGTCACCGCAGGCGTACCGCAGGACTTTCGTCGCCGGGTCGGTGCCCGGCTGAACGGGCGTTCCGCCGGGGACGGCGGGTGGTGCACCGTCGCCGCCGGGAGTGACCGGCCCCGGGTACACCCGATGCTGTGCCAGCGGCTGGGCGGCGGTCACGCCGTGTTCGTCGCCAGGCCGGCCCGCCCACCGGTCCCGACCGGTACCACGACGCGCCCGCCCCTCCTCGGGTCCGGTCAGTACAGCGCGGTGCCGGCGGCGGCCCGCACCGCCGCCGTCAGCGCTGTCAGCGCCGTGGATTCCAGCCGCCAGCACTGCCAGTAGAGCGGCACGTCGAGGTGCCGGCCGGCGGCCAGGTCGACGAGGCGACCGGCGGCGAGGTCGGGTCGGGCGACGGCCTCGGGGAGCAGTCCCCAGCCGAGGCCGAGCCGGATCGCCTCGGTGAAGGCGGCCGTCCCCGGCACGAAGTGTGTCGGCGGGTCGACGTCGCGGCGGGTGAGCGTACGGGCGAAGCGGTGTTGCAGGGTGTCCTTGCGGTCGAAGCGGATCATCGGCGCGGTCGGGAACGCGGTGGCGGGCTCCCGGTCGGCGAAGTGTGCCGAGTGGGCGGCGGGTGTGGCGACGGCGAGGTAGCGCAGCGCGCCGAGGCGCAGGACCCGGCAGCCCTGCACGGCCGTGCGTTCGGTGGTGACGGCCGCCATCACGGTGCCGTCGCGCAGCAGTTGCGCGGTGTGCGCCTCGTCGTCGGTGCGCAGGTCGACCAGCATGTCGGGGACGGCGGTCAGGGCCGGTAGGAACCAGCTGGCGAGGGAGTCGGCGTTGACCACGACGGTGACCCGGGTGTGGTCGCGCAGGGCGCCGCGCGCGGCGTCGAGGGCTTCCTGTTCGAGCAGCGCCACCTGCCCGCCGAGGCGGATCAGGGGCGCTCCGGCCGCCGTCGGCACACACGGCCGGGCGCGGCGCACGAGGACCTGCCCGACGGCGCGTTCGAGGGCCTTGATGCGCTGGCTGACTGCTGAGGGGGTGACGCGCAGCGCCTGCGCGGCGGCGTCGAAGCTGCCGTGGGTGACGACCGCCCGGAAGGTCGCCAGCTGGACCGGGTCGAGTGACATAAGCAATTCTAATGCTACTGAAGAATCTTTAGCTGGAGTGTGGGAGTGGCCCACCCTAGCCTGGCCGCCATGGGTTCCGTGCTCGCCGGTTTCGGCTTCTCCCTCGCGTTGATCGTCGCCATCGGGGCGCAGAACGCCTTCGTGCTGCGCCAGGGGCTACGTCGGGAGCACGTACTCCCGGTGGTGGCGGTCTGCGTGGCCGGCGACGCCACGCTGATGGCCGCCGGCATCGCCGGCCTGGGGGCGTTGCTCACCGGGACGCCCGCCGTCCTGACCGCGGTCCGGTGGGGCGGGGTCGCCTTCCTGCTCGGGTACGCGGTGCTGGCCGCCCGCCGCGCCCTGCGCCCGACCACCCTCACCCCGCTGGACCGTCCGCCGGCCACGCTGCGCGCGACACTGCTGGCCTGCCTCGCGTTCACCTTCCTCAACCCGCACGTCTACCTGGACACGGTGGTGCTGCTCGGCACGGTCGCCCACCAGGACCCGAACCGGTGGGCGTTCGGTGCCGGAGCGGTGACGGCGAGCCTGGTCTGGTTCGTCGGGTTGGGGCTCGGTGCCCGCCGGCTGGGTCCGGTGCTCGCCCATCCGGCGGCGTGGCGGGTCATCGACGGGGTGATCGCCGTGATCATGGTGGTCGTCGCCGTCTCGGTCGCCGTCGGCTGAGCGGCGCGGACCCTCCGGACGGGGCTCGGGACCATAGGATCGACATCCTTCAACCCCACACTCCACTTTGGAGGGAACCGCGCATGACGGGTCCACTCACCCGACTCCTCGCCACCGCCCGGCTGACGCTCGCGACCGCCGGCGTCGCCGTGCTCGCGCTCGCGGGCACCGCCGCCGTCGTGACCACCCCGGCCCAGGCCGCCGGCCCCCGACCGAACTTCCAGATGCCGGTGCCCTGCGGCGAGACCTGGCGGATGGCCACCTACTACGGTCACGACGACTACGACATCGACCTGACCTTCACCGGCGGGGCCAGCAACGGCCGCCCGATCCTCGCCTCCGCCAGCGGCACGGTCTCCTTCGCCGGCTGGGGCAGCAGCGGCGGCTGGTACGTGGTCATCGAACACGGCGACGGCTGGCGGACGCTCTACCTGCACATGATCGAGACGCCGATGGTCGGCGCCGGGCAGTGGGTGTCGACCGGCCAGCAGCTCGGCCGGGTGGGTAGCACCGGCAACTCCACCGGCCCGCACCTGCACTACGAGCAGGTCCGCGACGGCGTCAAGACCGAGTCGTACTTCAACGGCGTGCCCTCCGGCATCACCTCCGACGGCAGCCCGTCCACCGGCCCGCTCTACGTCTCCGGCCCCACCTCGCCGGCCCGGAACATGACCAGCCAGAACTGCGGTCAGGCCGCCAACCGCCAGGTGTACGAGTCGGGCAGCCACAGCGGCTGGCAGATGCTGCCGGTCAACAGCATCACCGGCTCGGCCACCGCGGCCATGGTCATGGGCACCAACAAGCTGCTCTACACGGTCAACAACGGCCTGGTGTACGAGGCGTCCAGCGACACCGGCTGGCGCAACCTGTGGACCGGCATCTCCGGCGTCAGCAACAACGCCCTCGCCGTGATCAACGTGGGCGGCGTCAAGTACATCTACACCGTGGTCGGCGGCTGGGTGCACGAAGCGTCAAGCGCCAACGGCTGGAAGAACCTGAACACCGGCATCTCCGGGGTCAGCAACAACGCCCTGGCCGCCATCAACCACAACGGCGTGAAGATCATCTACACCGTGGTCGGCGGCCTGGTGCACGAGGCGGCCAGCAACAACGGCTGGCGCAACCTGTGGACCGGCATCTCCGGCGTCAGCAACAACGCCCTGGCCGTGATCAGTATGGACGGCGTCAAGTACATCTACACGGTCGTCAACGGCCTGGTGCACGAGGCGAACAGCATCAACGGCTGGCGCAACCTGTGGACCGGCATCTCCGGGGTCAGCTCCGACGCCCTCGCCGTGATCAGCTTCAACGGCGTGAAGATCATCTACACCGTGGTCGGCGGCCTGGTGCACGAGGCCGCCAGCAACAACGGCTGGCGCAACCTCAACTCCAACGTCCGGGGCACCGCCGTCTCGGCGACCACCGTCAGCGGCGTGAAGGTCCTCTACACCGTCTGACGACACCTCGGCCCGCGACACAGCCGGGCCACCGACGCCGACCGGGTCGTGGCACGGCCGGCGTACTCCCGCACGGCTCCGCGCGTCGCCCGACCGGCGACGCGCGGGAGTCGGCGTGCCCGGGTGGTCAGCACCGACCACGTCGCCCGCAGGGGCCGGGATCGGGGCAGCCGCCCCGGCACGGCGCTGACCGCCCTGGGGGGCGTCCACCTGCGCCGCCCCGCAGGTGATGCCGTATTCACGATTTCAAACTCCGCCATTGTCACGAGTTTCCGCCCGGAATCTCACCGCTGGTCGATGACGCATCGCACTGTGCCCGACGGCCCACTGATCGCAGGATTGACATCAACCGATCAGGGGATGGGAGGCAGCCGAGATGGACGACAGATACGACGCGTACTGCGCGGTCGACCCGCTCTTCTACGACTCGTTGTCCAGCGCGAGCGCCACCGCCACCGGCATCGGCTACGCCGCGGACCGCCCGCAGCCGGCGGGCTGGGAGTCCGAGGTCAAGGACGACTGGCTGATCCACGCGCCGGTCGGCGGCACCCTGCCCGCCCAGGGCTGGAAGATCCACGTCTCGGCCCGGTTGGACAACGCCGAGCGGGTGCTGACCCGGGTGATGGACTACTGCCAGCCGCGCGGCATCCCGTTCAAGCACCTGCGTGGCCCCCGGATGCTGCTGATGCGCAACAGCAAGTACGCCCGCCGCGGCGGCAGCGGCAAGTTCGTCACCGTCTACCCGCGCGACGACGCCGAGCTGGAGCTGACCGCCAAGGAGTTGTCGGCGCTGCTCGACGGCGAGCAGGGGCCCTACATCCTCAGCGACCTGCGCTACGGCGACGGCCCGGTCTACCTGCGCTACGGCGGTTTCGCCGCCCGCTACTGCCTCTCACCCGAGGGTCAGGTGGTGCCCGCCATCGCCGACGCCACCGGCACCCTGGTCCCCGACCGCCGCGACCCGGTGTTCCACCTGCCCGACTGGGTGACCCTGCCGGACTTCCTCGCCCCGCACCTGGCCGCCCGCAACGCCGCCAGCACCACCGAGCTGCCCTACCGGATCGAGAAGGTCGTCCACTTCTCCAACGGCGGCGGCCTGTACGAGGCCCGGGACACCCGGACCGACACCCGGGTGGTGCTGAAGGAGGCCCGCCCGTACGCCGGCCTCGACGCCACCGGGGCGGACGCGGTGACCCGGCTGCGCCGGGAGGCCGAGGTGCTGCGCCAACTCGCCGACGTCCCGCACCTGGTCCGGGTGCACGACGAGTTCAGCTTCGGCGGGCACGAGTTCCTGGCCCTGGAGTTCGTCGAGGGCCGCCCGCTCAACCAGGAGGTGGTGCAGCGCTACCCGCTGGTGCACCCCGACGCCGACCGGGCCGGCTACACCCGCTGGGCGCTGGACGTGCACCGGCAGGTCGCCGAGGCGGTCGAGGCCATCCACGCGCACGGCATCGTCTACGGCGACCTGCACATGTTCAACATCATGGTCGGCGACGACGGGGCGGTCACCCTGATCGACTTCGAGGTCGCCGCACCCGCCGCCGAGGCGAGCCGCCCCGCGCTGCGCAACCAGGCGTTCGCCGCGCCCCGCGACCGGGTCGGCCCCGACGTCGACCGGTATGCCCTGGCCTGCCTGCGGCTGGCCCTGTTCCTGCCGCTGACCGCGATGCTGCGGCTGGCCCCGACGAAGGCGGCGCACCTGGCCGACGTGGTGGCCGAGCACTTCCCGGTCGACCGGGCGGTGCTCGACGAGACCGTCGCGGTGATCGTCGGCGACCCACCGGCCACCGGCACACCCGACGCGGCCACCCCGACGACACCCGACACGGCCACCCGGCCCCGGCTGGACCCGGACGTGGTGCGCATCGACCCGGACGACTGGCCGGGCCTGCGCGACCGGTTGGTCCGGGCGATCACCGCCAGCGCCACGCCCCAGCGCGACGACCGGCTCTTCCCCGGCGACATCCGGCAGTTCAGCGGCAACGACGGCGGGCTGAACCTCGCCCACGGCGCGGCCGGGGTGCTCTGGGCGTTGCACGCCACCGGCGCCCCCGTCGACCCCCGCCACGTCCGGTGGCTGATCGACCGGGTCCGGGAACCCGCCTCCGGCAGCCGGCTCGGCTTCTTCGACGGGCTGCACGGGGTGGCGTACGTGCTGGACCTGCTCGGGCACCGCGACGACGCCCGCCGGCTGCTCGACCGCTGCCTCGACGAACCGTGGCCGAAACTCGGCAACGACCTCGTCGGCGGCCTGCCCGGCATCGCGCTGAACCTGACCCACTTCGCCGCGCTGACCGGCGAGGACCGCTACGAGGCCGCCGCCCGGCACGCCGTCGACCTGGTCGTCGACCGGCTCGGCGACGTCGACTCGGTGGCCGAGGTCAGCGGCGGCCGGCACCCGTACGCGGGACTGATGCGCGGCGGGGCGGGGGTGGCGCTGATGCTGCTGGGCCGGCACGAACGGGAACCCGACGAGCGGCTCCTCGACCACGCCGCCACCGCGCTACGGCAGGACCTGCGCCGGTGCGTCCGCCGCGACGACGGGCACCTGGAGGTCAACGAGGGCTGGCGGACCATGCCGTACCTCGCCGAGGGCAGCGTCGGGGTGGGACTGGTGCTCGACCGCTACCTGCGTCACCGGCCCGACGAGGGCCTGGCCGAGCAGGCCGAGGCGATCCGCCGCTGCGCCGACTTCCCGTTCTACGCCCAGTCCGGACTGTTCGCCGGACGCGCCGGCATCGTGGCCTACCTGGCCGGCCGGGGCGAGCACGAGACGGCCCACGCCCAGGCCCGGCTGCTGGGTTGGCACGCCCTGCCGTACGCCGACGGCACCGCCTTCCCCGGCGAACAGTTGCTGCGGCTCTCCATGGACCTGGCCACCGGCACCGCCGGCGTGCTGGCCGCCGTCGCGGCCAGCCGGCCCACCGACCCGGTGCGGTTGCCGCTGCTGGGCGCGACCGACACCACCCCGGCCGACTGACGGCCCACCCGCTCCCCGGGGGTCACCCCGGGGCCACCCGACCCGACACCTGTGGAAAGGAGGAAAGACATGGCCCTGCTCGACCTTCAGGGGATGGAGCTGCCGGCCGCCGAGCGTACCGGCGGCGGAAGCCGGGCGAGTCTGCTGCTCTGCGGCGACAGCTCGCTCAGCGTCACCACCTGCAACTGAGCCGACGGTCGTCGACCGACGACCCGACGAGGTTCACCACCAGGCACGTCCAATGACGACAGAAAGAGGTAAGACCATGGCTCTGCTCGACCTCCAGGCGATGGAACTGCCGGCCACCGAGCGTACCGGCGGCGGCAGCCAGGCCAGCCTGCTGCTCTGCGGCGACAGCTCGCTCAGCGTCACCACCTGCAACTGATCGACCGGTATCGCATGGCCCCGGACCGGCACCTGCCGGTCCGGGGCCGCGCGGCGTGGGAAGGGGCGCGATGACACCGGACGACCGGCTCCTGCTGCGGGCGGTGCGCGCCGCCGGCTGGTGGACCCCGACGTTGGCCGTGGTCACCGTGGCCGGTACCGCAGCCGAACTGGCCCTGCCGGCCGTGCTGGGACGGGCCGTCGACGCCGCCGTCGGAGCCGCCCCGCAGTCCTCCCCCGGCCGTTGGCTGGCCGCCGTCGCCGCCCTGGTCGCCCTGCTGGTCGTCGTCGGCGTCATCCGCGACTACGGCACCGGCGCGGCCACCGCCCGGTCGGTGGCGCACCTGCGGCACACCCTGGTCGGGCACCTGTTCGCCCTCGACCCGCGCACCGCCGCCCGCCGCCCGGTGGGTGACCTGGCCGGCCGGGTGGTGGGGCAGGTGGCCGACGCCGGGCAGGCCGCGCCCACGGTCGTCACGGCCGCCACCGTGGCGTTGCCGCCGGTGGGCAGCCTGGTGGCGCTCACCCTGATCGACCCGTGGCTCGGTGTCACCTTCGTGCTGGGCCTGCTGCTGCTCGCCCTGCTGCTGCGCGGCTTCGTCGCCGACGCCTCCGCCGCCGTCGCCGGCTACCAGCAGGCCCAGGGCGACCTCGCCGGCCGGCTGGTGGAGACCCTCGCCGGGGCGCGCACCATCGCCGCCGCCGGCACCGGCGAACGGGAGGTCGACCGGGTGCTGACCCCCCTCGCCGCGCTGCACCGGCACGGCGCACGCACCTGGACGGTGCTGGCCGGGGCGGCGACCCGGGGTGCCGTGCTCAACCCGCTGCTCCAGGTCGCGATCGTCGCCGTCGGTGGGTTGTCGCTGACCGCCGGCCGGCTGACACCCGGAGAACTGCTGGCCGCCATCCAGTACGCCGCGCTCGGTGCCGGCCTCGGCACCGTGGTCGCCGCCCTGAACACCGCCGTCCGGGTACGCGCCGGCTGCCGCCGGGCCGCCGAGGTGCTCGCCGAACCCGCCCGGCCGTACGGCACCCGGGCCCTGCCACCCGGGCCGGGCACCCTGGAACTGCGCGGAGTCACCGTGCGCGACGCCGAGGGCCGGGCCCTGCTCGACCGGGTGGACCTGCGGGTGCCCGGTGGCACCCTGCTGGCCGTCGTGGGTGCCTCGGGTGCGGGCAAGTCCCTGCTCGCCGCCGTCGCCGGCCGGCTGCGCGACCCCGACGACGGCGTGGTGCTCCTGGACGGCGTACCGCTGCCGGAGTTGGCCCCGGCAGCCCTGCACGCCGCGGTGGGTTACGGGTTCGAACGGCCGGTGCTGGTCGGCGACACGGTGGGTGCCGCCGTCGGGGTCGGCGTGGACCCGGTGCCGCTGGCCAGGGCCGCCGCCATCCACGACTTCGTCGAACGGCTACCCGACCGGTACGGCACCCCGCTGGCCGAGGTCGCCATGTCCGGCGGTGAACGGCAGCGGCTCGGGCTGGCCCGCGCGTTGCGCGCCGAACGGCTGCTCATCCTCGACGACGCCACGTCCAGCCTGGACACCGCCACCGAGTACCAGGTGACCCGGGCGCTGACCGGCCCCGGTGACCGGCGTACCCGGGTGGTGGTCAGTCACCGGCTCGGCATGGCCGCCCGCGCGGACCTGGTGGCGTGGGTGGCGGGCGGTCGGGTCCGGGCGGTCGGCCCGCACCCGACACTGTGGGCCGACCCCGACTACCGGGAGGTGTTCCGGTCGTGAGCACCGTCGTCGGGGTGACCCGGGCCGCGCTGCGGGCCCGCCGGGCGCAGCTGTGGCGGTTGGCCGGCTGGTCGGCGGCGGAGGTGCTCCCGGCGGCCCTGTCCGGGCTGCTGACCGCCCGCGCCGTCGACAGCGGCTTCCTGGCCGGCCGGCCGGACGTCGGGCTGGCCTGGTTGGCCCTGCTGGGGCTGGCGGTGCTGGTCGGCGCGGCCGGCACCCACCGGTCGTACGCGCTGCTCGGGGCCGTGGTCGAGCCGTTCCGCGACGACCTGCTCCGCCGGGTGGTACGCGGCGCGGTCGCCGCTGCGGCCGGCGGCCGGGCCGACAACGCGGCGGTCGCCCGCCTCACCCATCAGGTGGAGCTGGTCCGGGACACCTACGCCGGTCTCCTGATGGTGGTACGCGGTTTCCTGTTCGCGCTCGGCGCCGCCGTGCTCGGTCTGTTCTCGCTGGCCGCCCCGGTGGCCCTGGTGGTGGCGGTGCCGGTGCTGGCCGGTCTCGTCCTGTTCGCCGTGGCACTGCCGGTGATGGTGACCCGGCAACGGGAGTACGTGCAGGCCGACGAGCAGTTGGGGCGGGCCGTGGTGACCGCGGTGACCGGCCATCGTGACGTCGCCGCCAGCGGCGCACGGGACCAGGTCACCGGCTGGGTCGGCGGGTCCGTCGACGCCCAGGCCCGGGTGGAGCGGCGGCTGGCCACCATGGCGGCGACGCGCGGTCTGAGCCTGGCACTGGGCGGCTGGCTGCCCGTTCCGGTGCTGCTGCTGGCCACGCCCTGGCTGGTCCGCCAGGGCCTGGGGCCGGGTGCCGTGCTCGGCGCGCTGGTCTACGTGACGCGCGGGGTGCAGCCGGCGCTGCACAGCCTGGTGCAGGGGGTGGCTGCCGGCGGCCTCCGGTTCGCGGTCACCCTGGACCGGCTGCTACGCACCGCCGCACCGGCGGACACCACACCCACCGGCACCACCGGCGGCCGGCCCGCCGCGCCACGGCCCGCCGGCCCGGCCGCTTCCGCACCTGCGCTCCCCCCTGACGACTGCCGGCCCGCCGCCGGCCCGCCCGGATGGTCGCCCCCCGGAGCGCAGCGGGCCGCGACGGCGTTGTCGCTGCGTGCGGTGACCTTCCGGTACGGCCCCCACGCCGACCCGGTGCTCGACCACCTCGACCTCGACGTGCCCGTCGGGGACCACCTGGTGATCGTCGGGGCCAGCGGGATCGGCAAGTCGACCCTGGCGGGTCTGATCGCCGGGGTGCTGTATCCGCAGTCCGGCACCATCCACGTCGGAGGGTTGCCGGTTACCGGTGCCACACCGGGAGAGCTGGCCGACCGGCGAGTGCTCATCCCCCAGGAGGCGTACGTCTTCACCGGCACGCTGCGCGACAACCTCGGCTACCTGGCGCCCGGCCTGCCGGACGAGACGGTCGACCGGGCGGCGGCCCGGCTCGGCCTGACCGGGCTGCTGGCCCGGCTCGGCGGCCACGACGCGCTGCTGTGCCCGGGGAAACTGTCCGCAGGGGAACGCCAGCAGATCGCGCTGCTGCGGGCCTGGCTCTCCCCCGCCCCGCTGATCATCCTCGACGAGGCCACCTGCCACCTCGACCCGGCGACCGAGGCCCGACTGGAGAGCGTCTTCGCCACCCGTCCGGGCACCCTGGTGGTCATCGCACACCGGGTCAGTTCGGCCCTGCGGGCCCGGCGGGTCCTGCTGCTGGACGGACGGACCGCGCTGCTGGACACCCACGAAGGGTTGCTCACCCGCTCGGCGGCCTACCGCGCCCTGGTCGGCTACGGCGAGACGCAGGACGAGCCGCCGGCGATCGCCACCTGCTGGACGACACCGGACGACAAGGCGGGGACCGGCCCGGCGTCGAAGCCAGGGACGGAACCGGCCGTAGGGACGGACAGGACGCCCCGCACCGGGACGGTCCGGGGCGCGAGGGTGGCGACGGCTCGGGCCGGGTCGGAGGCGACAGCCCGGACCGCAACGGGGTCGACGACCGGAGCGGGGGGTGCCGCGTAGGCCGCCGGTGCCGGGTCGTCACCGGGGGTTGCGCCACGCAACGAGGCGGGGCGGGCAACGGGGTAGGGCGGACGGGTCACAGCCAGCCCGACTCGCGGGCGATACGCACCGCCTCCCAACGGGTCCGGGCCCCGGTCTTCGCCATGATCCGCGACAGGTGGTTGCGCACCGTCCCGGTCGACAGCACCAGTCGATCAGCGATCTCCTGGACCGGATGCCCCTCGGCGACCACGTCGAGCACCTCCCGCTCCCGATTGGTCAACGGACTGGCGGCGACCTCCAGGGCGGCGACCACCAGATCCGGATCGAGGACGACCCGGCCCTCGGCGAGCTGGCGCACCCCATCGACGATCCGCCCGGGTGGAACGTCCCGACTGAGGAAGCCGATCCGGTTCCCGTACTCGGCGAGCACCGACCCGAGCCGCCCCGCCCGCCGCTGCTCCACCAGGACCAGCAGGGACCCTGCGCGGGTGACCGGAGAAGCAGTGCGCTGCCGCAGGGACGCAGCACCGACGATGTCCGTGGCCACCGGAGCACAACCCGCCGTCACGGTGTCGGCCCGGCCGATGGCCCCCGCTCCGGGATCGGCCATGGGGTCGGCACCGGGCTCGGCCGTCGCCAGGTGGATCAGTTCCGCCACGGTCAGCATGTCGAACTCGATCACGGCCACGTCGGGGCGTTCGGCCCGGACCGCAGCGCGCAGCTGGTGCGGGCTGTCCACCTCGCCGACGATCTCGATGTCGTGCTCGGCCGAGAGCACCTGAGCGAGGGCGCCACGAAGCAGCCCGCCCTGGAGAGCGAGCAGTGTGCGGACCATAAGCAACTCCCGAGATCAAGCAGGTGTTGACGAAATGTGCGCAACCCATGACGCACGGTTGGGAATCTTATTGAACTCGTAACTGAACCGACACCCCTTCTCACGGTTGGTCAGATCCAGCCTGCGTCCTGGGCGCGCAGGACAGCTTCCCAACGATTGCGGGCACCGGTCTTGCGCAGCACCGCCGACAGGTGATTGCGGACGGTGCCGGGGGCCAGATGCAGATGGGCGGCGATCTCCTTGGTCGACAGACCGCGTGCAGCTGCGGCGGTCACCTCCCGTTCCCGCTCGTTCAACGGGTTGACCGCGGCGTCGAGCGCGGCCAGCGCGGTCACCGGGTCGATCATCCGGTTGCCCTCGGCGACCAGCCGCAGTTGATCCAGTAGTTCCTGCGGCGGGACGTCCTTGGCGATGATGCCCCGCACCCGCGCCCCGAGCGCCCGCCGCAGCACCCGCGCGGTCCGCCGGGACGTCAACACCACCACGGCGCACTCCGGCACCCTGGCGTGCCACCGTCCGGTGAGGACGGCCGGGTCGTCGATCCCGTCCAGGTCGACCAGGACCACGTGTGGACGGCGGGTGACGACCCGATCGGTGACCTGGTGGTCGGGATCACTCTCCCCCGCCAGCTCGAACCCGGGGGCGGCGGCCAACACCGCTGCCAGCGCGGTACGCAGCAGGCCCGGTGGGCCCACCACGACGACCCGGATCGTCGACGATTCGGCTTCTGCTGGCCGGCCCGGACCCGACGACGACTGTTTCCGGTTGGTCAGTTCGTCCATCCATCACATCTTCCCGAGACAACGGAAGAAGAGTCATGAATGTCAGAATGACGACGCAATAAAGGTCAACGAAAATGGTGGTGATCTGCATTCGTCGATACGGTCGCAGTATCGTCGGGGCCGGGCGGGCCCGGGCGGGTGGCAGAACGCCAGGAACCGGGACTGCTGGTGCTGACCGAAATCGGCAGCAGAGGGGACGGTGTGGCTTGGCGTGTTCGGGGCGTGAAAACAGTTGAGGCCGACCCCGAAGGGTCGGCCTCAACTAAAGATTGTCCGGCGGTGTCCTACTCTCCCACACCCTCCCGAGTGCAGTACCATCGGCGCTGGAGGGCTTAGCTTCCGGGTTCGGAATGTAACCGGGCGTTTCCCCTCCGCCATGACCGCCGTAACAC
>NZ_JAGFWR010000036.1 GCF_017599305.1 Micromonospora antibiotica | reverse complement strand
CGGCGGCCCGGCGGCCCGGCGGCCCGGCGGCCCGGCGGCCCGGCGGCCCGGCGGCCCGGCGGCGAAGAATGTCCGAATCTGGCGGTCCGGAAAACGGACAGAGGTGACGGCCGTGAGCCGCCTGACGGAATCCCGGCCGGCCCGGATGCGTTACACCCGGTGGACGGCCGCAGCGGCAGCCCCGCCACCGGGCCCGATGCAGCCACCTCCGGCAGAATGACCCACCACCGCGACGCGGAATGACCGACCACTACCGGTCGTTACGCCTCCGGCGCGCCCCCCACCGGAATGACTGGCCACCGCCGGTCGTTACACCCGGTGCACGACCGCACCAGTCCGGCCCGGCACCGCCCCCGGAATGACCACCCGCCGCCGGTCGTTACACCCGGTGCACGACCGCACCCAGCCGGCCCGGCCACCCGCCGGGAATGGCCCCGGGACCCCGGTCGTTGTATCTGACTCCGGCCCGTGCGGCCACCGCGTCAGCGGCAGGCCCCGACCGGAACCCCCGGACTTTCCCCCATGAGCGCCCCGACGTGGTGCCCGCATCCCCCGCCGCCTGTCCCCACGGGCGCCCGGTGGGTGTCAACCCCCGAAGGAGCTTCCCCATGACCACGATCCTGCGTAAGAGTGTCCTCGGTATCGCCGGTCTCGCCTTCGCCGGTGGCCTCGCCGCCGGCCCGCTGCACCTCGGCGACACCCCCACCATCGACACCAGCCCCGTCGCCGTCGTCCAGGCCGACAAGCCGGCCGTGGACAAGGCCAAGCTGATCCCGCACGGCGTGCAGGGCGAGCAGTCCCGCATCGACCTGAACGACGAGCAGACCGGCAACGTCAAGGCGATCATCGCGGCGACGAAGAAGGCCGGCATGGACGAGCGGGCCGCGGTCGTGTCCATCGCGACCAGCCTGCAGGAGTCGAAGCTGGAGAACCTCGGCCACCTCGGCGACCGCAACGACCACGACTCGCAGGGCCTGTTCCAACAGCGCCCGTCGTCCGGCTGGGGCACCGTCGAGCAGATCACCGACCCCGAGTACGCCACCCTGGCGTTCCTCAAGGGCCTCAAGCAGGTCGACGGCTGGCAGGACATGCCCCTGACCAAGGCCGCCCAGACCGTCCAGGTGTCGGCGTACCCCGACCACTACGCCCAGTGGGAAACCCAGGCCGCCGACCTCGTCGCCCAGCACTGGAACAGCTGACCCACACCCGAACAGCTGACCAACGCGAAAGCCCCGGCTCAGTGGAGCCGGGGCTTTCGCGATTCTCTGGTGGGCGATACTGGGTTTGAACCAGTGACCTCTTCCGTGTCAAGGAAGCGCGCTCCCACTGCGCCAATCGCCCGTGGTCGAGAGCGGACGACGGGATTCGAACCCGCGACCCTCACCTTGGCAAGGTGATGCGCTACCAGCTGCGCTACGTCCGCGTGCCGCCCGGTTTCCCCGGCGACGGGGTGAACTCTACCCGATGGCAAGATCGCCCGCCCCGCCGACCCCGCCCCGGCACGCCGCACGCCCCGGCCATGTCACCCGACGCCACCCCGCGGCCCGCGGGTGTCCTGCGCCGACGGCCCCTACTGCGGGGCCGGTGGACCGGTGAGCCGCTCCCGCACCTGGGCGGCGTCGGGGTGACCGAGCCGGTCGAGCACCTCAAGGGCGTGCCGCCAGGCGACCCGGGCGGCGTCGGGCTCGGCGGCGGCCTGCTGGCTGTCGCCGAGGTGCATCAGCGTGATCGCCTCGAAGTACCGCTCGCCGGTCTCCCGCCACAGCGCGAGCGCGTGCCGGTAGCAGTCGATGGCCTCGCGGTGCCGGCCGAGGTGGTGGTGCGCATAGCCGAGACTGTCCCAGGCGTGCGCCTCCCAGTACCGGTTCCCGGTCTCCTGCTGCTGCGCCAGGGCCCGGCCGCAGTAGTCCAGGGCGCGGGCGTGGTCACCGAGTTGGATGTGGTACCAGCCGATGTTGTTGAGCGCGTTGGCCTGCCCCTGCGCATGCCCGGCGGCCTCGAACAGCCGGTGCGCCCGCTGCGCGTGTTCGAGTGCCCGCCGGTGGTCGCCCTGCCGTTCCGCGAGGATGCCGAGGTTCAGCTCGGTCCGGCCGCCGCCGACCCGGTCACCGAGCTCGGCGTACAGGTGCCGGGAGCGTTCCAGGTGGTCGTGGGCCTCGTCGTACGCGCCGAGGCGCAGGCAGGCGACGGCCCGGTTGCGGTGGGCGCGGGCCTGACCGTCGCGGTCGACCGCTGCGGTGGCGGCCCGCAGCGCCACCTCCTGGACGCGGGACTGGTCGGGCCAGGCCCCCACCCGGTCGAGATAGGTGTTGACGCTCCACGCCAGCTGCCAGGCGTGGGTCGGCCAGCCGTGTTCGGCCGCCAGGTCGATCGCGGCGAGCAGCGCCCGGTGTTCGGCGGCGAGCCACGCCCATGCCTCGTCCCGGTCGGCCGGTTCGACCACCGTCGCCCCGGGTCGCGCCGCCGGCAGGTCGATGTCGTCGCGGTGCCGGTGCAGCAGCAGAGCTGCCGCGTAGGCGGTGTGCAGGTAGTGGTCGAGCAGCCGGCCGAGCGCCGCCCGGCGCAGACCGGCGGAGTCGGTCTGCAGGGCCGACTCGACCGCGTACGCCCGGAGCAGGTCGTGCAGAGTGTACCGGCCGGGGGTGTGCTCGGTGAGCAGGTTCGCCCGGGTCAGCACCGCCAGTGGCCGACGCACCTCGGCCGTCGACAGGGCGGCGAGGCTGGCGGCTGCCGCCACCGACACGTCGGGGCCGGGGTGCGTCCCGAGCGCCCGGAACAGGCCGGCCGCCGCCGGGTCCAGACCCCGGTACGACCAGGACAGCACCGCCCGCACGTCACTGCCGGCCTCGCCGTCGCTGAACGCGTCCAGGGCGCCCCGGGTGGCGGTCAGCTCGGCGGCGAGTCGGGCGAGCGGGAAGTCCGGGTGGGTGGCGGCCCGCGCAGCCACGATGGCCAACGCCAACGGCAGGCCGGCCGCCGCGGCGACGATCCGGTCCACCGCCTGCGGCTCGGCCGCGACCCGCACCGCACCCAGCCGCCGGGACAGCAACTCGCGTCCCTGCGCCGGGGACAGCAGGTCCAGCAACAGTGGACGGGCGCCCTCGGCCGTGACCAGCCCCGGCAGCTGGTTACGGCTGGTCACCAGGACCAGGCAGCCCGGGGAGCTGGGCAACAGCGGACGCACCTGGTCGGCGTCACGGGCATTGTCCAGCAGCACCAGCATCCGCCGGTCGGCGAGCAGGCTGCGGTACAGCGCGGCCTGCGACGCCAGCCCCACCGGGATGCGCTCCGGGGGCACCGCGAGCGCCTCCAGGAACCCGGCCACCGCCTCCGCCGGGGCCAGTGCGGGCGCGTCGGGGTCGTACCCGCGCAGGTTGACGTAGAGCTGCCCGTCGGGGAACCGGTCGGTGACCTGGTGCGCCCAGTGCACGGCGAGGGTCGTCTTGCCCACCCCGGCCGTGCCGCAGATGGTCGAGATGGGCACGGTGCCCGGCGGGCCGGCCGGCTCGGCGAGCAGCGCGGTCAGGGTGGCCAGCGCCGCGGACCGACCCGCGAAGTGCCGGACCGCCGCGGGGAGCTGCCGGGGGACGAACTCCGGGGTCCGCCCGTCCGGTTGCGGTGGCGGGGTCCCGGCGGGTGCCGGTCGGTCCCGGTCGGTGGGGGCGACGGCCCGCCGGCCGTCGGCCCGTGCCGCGTCCCGCAACCGCCAGTAGGCCGTCTTCCACCTGGCCGGGTCGGTCAGGTCGGCGGGCAACCGGGTGCCGGCCTGTTCGGCGTACGCGACGCAGGCGCCCAGGTAGCCGGTGACGAAGTCCCAGTCCGGCAACGACTTGGCGTTGAGCTTGTCGCTGAGGGTGGAGCGGGCCAGTGGCCTGCCCCGCCGCGCGGCGACCGCCACCAGGGTGTTCAGTGACGGCCCGCCGGCGAGCTGGCGTAGCCGTCGCAACTCCTCGGCGAACGCGAGCAGCGCCTCCCGACCGGTCTCTCCCACACCACACCCACCCGGCGTCGCGACGTCCCTTGGCAGAGTCGGAGCAAGGATAGACATCGCATCGACGCTGAGCGCTGACCTCCCACGAGCCGGGAGGCCGCCCGGACCGGGGGTCGACTTCCCCGGCATCCGGCGGGGTGCGGTACGCCCCGGCCGGTGGCGGGGCCGGCGGGGAAAAGCAGTAGGACCACCTTCCGGGCGCGGAAGGTGGTCCTACTGACCGTGTGGGCGATACTGGGTTTGAACCAGTGACCTCTTCCGTGTCAAGGAAGCGCGCTCCCACTGCGCCAATCGCCCGTGCTTGTTACCGAGGTGGGGACGGGATTTGAACCCGCGTACACGGCTTTGCAGGCCGTTGCCTCGCCTCTCGGCCACCCCACCGAGGTTGCCCCCGTCGTGCGTGGCGGCAGCTCCGAGCGGACGACGGGATTCGAACCCGCGACCCTCACCTTGGCAAGGTGATGCGCTACCAGCTGCGCTACGTCCGCTTGCCTCCGGGACACACCCGGTGACGGATGGAAACTCTAGCCGAGCGGTCGGACCGATGCCAAATCGGGTCGACGGACGGCGCGTCCGGGGCGGTGGGGTGAGCGCCACCACCACCGCCAGGGCGTCCTAGGAAAGTCGGCTGGTGGCGGTGCCCCGATCTGTCGCACCGTCACCGAACAGGTCGGGAAGCCATCCGACGCGCCGGTGGGACGCTGTCCGGCTTCCGACTGACACCTGCCCGATCGGTCGGGTCGGTAACTCCCTGTGGTCGTGTCGATGGGTTACCGTAGCGGCGTGACGAGACGTGCCGCCGCCGATGTCCGCCTGGATTCCCTGCTGCGCACGGCCTGCGACGTGATCGTCGAGCGTGGACTCGCCAACACCCGCACCGCCGACGTGGCCGCCGCCGCCGGGGTCAGCCAGGCGCTGGTCTTCTACCACTTCGCCACCAAGGAGCGGCTGCTCGCCCAGGCCTTCGCTTACGCCGTCGAGCAGGAACTGTCCCGACTGGACGCGGTGCTGCGCTCCGCCACCCCGCCGCTGACCAAGCTCCGGCGCATCCTGCGCCTCTACACCCCCACCGGCCGCCCCTGGGCGATGTGGATCGACGGGTGGGCGGAGTCCCTGCGTACCCCCGAGTTGGAAAAGGTCTGCCGCCGGCTGGACCTGCGCTGGCGGCAGGACCTGGCGGCGGTGATCTCGGCCGGGGTGGCCGACGGCACCTTCCAGTGCGCCGACCCGGCCGGGGCCGCCTGGCGGATCAACGCGGTGATGGACGGGCTCGCCGTCCAGCTCGCCGTGCACGAGCGGGTGATCTCCCGGCGACAGTTCGGTGAGTGGATCCGGCTGGTCACCGCCCGGGAGCTGGGCCTCGAGCCCGCCCAACTCGTCTGATCCGCGCACCGCGCGCCATTGCCCCCACCCGATCCGCCTGGTATCCACGAATGCGCATGCGTAACCACGTCTGCGCCGGGCCGGCGTCGCGCCGGTCCCCGCTCCCACAAGGAGGTTCCGTGCCCAGACCGGAGTGGACACCCCGAACGAGCCGGCACCGACGCCGGCTCGTTCCCGTACTGGCGACCGCCGCCGTGGTCGCCGCCCTGCTGCCCGGCGGAGGCACCGCCACGGCCGCGCCGGGCGACACCGCGGCCCCGGCCCCGGGCCGCTCCGGCTCGTTCGCCGACGACCGCCACCAGGGCGCCGACGTCGACAACCGCACCGGTACGGCCGCACCCGACGCCCGCCAGCGCAGCCTGGCCCGGGCCACCGGCGTCCCGGTGCGGTGGAACCGGCTCGGCACCCCGCACGCCCTCGGCCCGGCCCGGCTCGCCACCGGCCTGCCCGCCGACCCGGAGGCCGCCGCCCGGCGTTACCTCACCCAGCAGCGGGACCTGTTCGGGCTGGACGCCGACGCCGTCGCCGCCCTCGACCGCCTCCTGGTCCGCCCGGTCGGCGACGGCGCGGTGGTCACCCTGCGGCAGCGCTTCGGCGACCTGTCCGCCGGCCACGACGGCCTGGTCACCGTGGCGGTCGCCGACGGCACCGTGCTCTCGGTCAGCTCCTCGCTGTCCCGGGACACCTCCGCCCCCGCCCCGGCCACCCGCACCGCCGCGCAGGCGTACGACGCCGCGCTCGCCGACGCCGGCCTGGACGCCGCCGGGGTGGCCAGCCACCAGGTGCGGCCGGTCGTCGTGCCCACCCCGCTCGACGGCAACCGGACCGCCTACGAGGTGACCCTGATCGGCCGCGACAGCGACCACCCGGCGGCCTTCACCACCTACGTCGACGCGATCAGCGGGAAGGTGCTGATCCGCGAGGACCTCGTCGACTTCGACTCCGACAACCCGAGCTGGGCGGTCTACCCGGCCACCCCGCCGCAGGACCTCGCCCCCGGGCAGGACCCCCGGGTCCGCTGGTGCGCCAGCCCCGCACCCGACTGTGTCGCCGCCTTCCGCGACCCGGCCAGCGGGCAGCCCTGGGACGTCGACCTCGCCACCGGAGCCCCCACCGGCACCACCCGGGGCAACTCCGCCAACACGGTGGTCTCCTGGGGTGCCGGCAGCCCGCTGGTCAACGCCCCCGCCCGCCCGGACCGGCGCTACGAATACCCGTTCACCGACCAGTGGCACCAGTCCCGCTGCAACCCGGCGGCGTTCACCTCCGCCCAGCGCAACGACGCCGACGCGGCCACCGCCAACCTGTTCGCCATGCACAACCGGATGCACGACTGGGCCTGGCACCTCGGCTTCACCGAGGCCACCTGGAACCTCCAGGCGGTCAACGTCAGCGGTGCCGGCCTGGGCGGTGACGCCGAGCAGGGGCGGGCCCAGCAGGGCGCGCTGAGCGGCAACCGCAACAACGCCAACCAGTCCACCCCGCGCGACGGGCTGCCGCCCACCACCAACATGTACCTGTGGCAGCCGCAGGCCGGTGGGCCGTACCCGCCGTGCGTGGACGGCGACTACGACATGACGGTGATCGGCCACGAGTACACCCACGCCATCACCAACCGGATGATCGCCGGCCCGGACAGCGGGATCAGCGGGCACCAGGGCGGGGCGATGGGTGAGTCGTGGAGCGACCTGCTCGCCGCCGAGTACCTCTACGAGCACGGCCTGCGTGCCCCCGGTGAGACGCCCTTCGTCACCGGCGGCTACGTCACCGGCAACCTGGTCAGCGGCATCCGCAACTACGACCTGAGCCGCAGCCCGCTCAACTACTCCGACGTCGGCTACAACACCGGCGGCCCGGCCGTGCACGCCGACGGGGAGATCTGGGGTGCGACCAACTTCCGCATCCGCGCCGCCCTGGTCAAGAAGTACGGCCTGGGCACCCCGGCGCGGCAGCTCGACTGCGCCCAGGGCCGGGTGGCCGCCGAGAACTGCCCGGGCAACCGGCGCTGGGTGCAGCTGGTCTTCGACTCGTTCCTGCTCCAGGCGGCCAGCCAGGTCAGCATGCTCGACATGCGGGACAATCTGCTCACCGCCGACCGGCTGCGCTTCGGCGGGGCCAACCAGGAGCTGATCTGGGCCGAGTTCGCCCGCTCCGGGATGGGCCGCGACGCCGCCACCGTCGGCGCCGCCGACACCGACCCGACGCCCAGCTTCGCCAGCCCCTCCGGGGGCAACGCCACGCTGACCCTGCGCCCCCGGGGCGACAGCACGGACGCGCCGATCCGGCTCTACGTCGGCGACTACGAGGCACGGGCCACCCCCGTCGCCGACACCGACCCGGCCACCCCGCTGCCGGCCACCTTCGAGGCCGTCGCCGGGACGTACCAGGTGCTGGCGGTCGCCCCCGGGTTCGGCCACCAGCGGTTGGAGGTGGTCGCCAAGGCCGGCCAGCAGGGGTACGTCGACCTGCGGCTGAGCCGAAACCTGGCGTCCACCACGTCCGGGGCGACGATCACCGGCGACGGGGTGAACCTGGACCGGATCGGCGACGACACCGAGGCCACCAACTGGGCGTCGTTGACCGGGGTCGCCGGTAAGGGGGTCACCGTCACGCTGCCCGGCGGCACCCCGCAGCCGGTGCAGCGGGTCAACGTCAGCGCCATGCTCCGCCCGGCGATCACCGGCGACGCCGACCCCGGCGCGCAGAACGCCCTGAGCGCGCTGCGGTCGTTCGCGGTGTCGACCTGCGACGCGAGCACCACCGACTGTGCCGACCCGGCCCGCTGGACCCGGGTCTACACCAGCGCCGACGACGCGTTCCCCGGCGGGAAGTACCGGGCCTACAGCCGGGACATCATCCTGCGGTCGTTCCGGGTGCCGACCACCGTCGCCACCCACGTGCGGCTGGAGGTGCTGGCCAGCCAGTGCACCGGCGGGCCCGCGTACGCCGGTGAGCAGGACGACGACCCGGCCACCCAGACCGACTGCGCCACCGCCAGCCCGGCGCGCGACCAGGTACGCGTCGCCGAGTTCCAGGTGTTCGGGAAGTGAAACCCGCCGGGGCCGGGTGGTGGCGCCACCCGGCCCCGGCGGCCCCCGATCACCGTCGGACGGTGGTCCACCGGACCGGTCGACGGACCGGGCGGGCATCGCCCTCCACCCCGTCGGCGGCGGTCCGGGTCAGCTGCCGCAGCCGCATCAGCAGGCCGACGCCGAGGAAGAGCAGCAGCCCACCGAGCAGGAAGGCCGCCTGCACCAGACCGAAACCGCCGCTCTGGTTGGCCGAACGGTTCGCCGCGGGCGGTGGCGGCACCTCGGCGAGCGCCTCCTCGGTCGGCTCGGTCTCCTCCGCGGTCGGTTCCAGCACCTCCTCGGTCGGCCCCGGCGACGCGGTGGTCGGCTCGGGTGCCGCCGTGGTGGGCGCAGGTGCCGTGCCGACGACCTGACGGGTGGCGCTCTGCCGGGCGAGCAGCCGCAGGTTCGGGTCGTACGCCTCGGCGGCCAGGGTGATCCGGCCCCGGGTGACGTCCTCGGCGAAGGCCACCCGGTAGGTGGCGGTGACCGTGCGGTCCGGGCAGAGGGTGCCCGGGTCGAGTTGCCGGTCGGTCAGCCGGGCCACCGCCCCCTCGGCCCGGATGTCGAGCGGGAACGAGCCGGTCTCCTCGATCCGGTCCATCTTGACCTGGTCCAGTCGTAGCCCCTGCACCGAGAGCACCATCGACCAGCGGACCTTCACACATCCGCCGTTGCCCTTGCGGGACACCACCGCCGAGACCGTTCGTACCTGGTCACCGGCGGTGAACTCGTCGGGCAGGCCGCTCAGCTCGGTGGCGAAGCGGTCCGCCGCCGATGCCGGTGCCGGCCCGGCGAGCCCTGTCCCCGTGAGGCAGGCCAGCACCGCCCCGACCCGTAGCGCGTTCCGCCACACCATCACCACCGCCTCGTCCTCCCGTCGGTCTTGTCCACTCGCCACGCTATGAGCAGGATGGGGAAGCCGGTAGACGGGCGTGTTCGCGCCGAGCGGCAAGTGCGGGGCGGGTTAACACCGACAGTGGTGAACCGGTCACCCGCGACCTCCGACACGCCGAGGATCGGTGTGGGGAGCACCATCGGCCGGCGGTGAGGGTGCACCGGGCCGGCCGACGTGCGGCTGACATCCTGGGCGGGTGTCCGAACTCTCCGCCGCCTTCGTCCGGCTGCACGCCCGGCTCGCCCCGGTCACCTTCGTACCCGAGGTGCTGTTGCACCAGGCCGACGAGCCGATCGGCCTGTGGGAGCTGACCGAGGGCGAGTTCCGCAGCGCCCAGCCGCCGCCGTTCTGGGCCTTCGCCTGGGCCGGTGGGCAGGGGTTGGCCCGGTACGTCACCGACCACCCGGAGGTGGTCGCCGGCCGCCGGGTGCTCGACCTCGCCTCCGGCTCCGGCCTGGTCGCCATCGCCGCCGCACGGGCCGGCGCGGCGGCCGTGCGGGCGGTGGAGATCGACGAGCGGGCCGTCGCCGCCGTCGCCCTCAACGCCGCCGCCAACGGGGTACGCGTCGACGCCGAACTGGCCGACGTCCTCGACGGCGACGCCGGGGACGCGCAGGTGCTGCTCGCCGGGGACGTCTTCTACAGCGAGGCGATGGCCCGTCGGGTGCTGCGCTTCCTGCTGCGGGCCGCCCGCTCCGGTGCCCGGGTGCTGGTCGGCGACCCGGGGCGGGCGTTCCTGCCCCGGGAACGTTTCCACGAGCTGGCCGGCTACGACGTGCCGGTGCCGGAGGCGCTGGAGAGCGTACGGGTGAAGCACACCACGGTGTGGGAGCTGGATCCCGCGCCGCCGGGAGCCGCCCGCTAGCGTGACCGGGTGCTGTTCCGGGGGTGGGAGGGGGCCGTCGACGGGCCCTGGCCGGACGTGGCCACGGTCGTCGACCGGGTCGGCGGCGTACACCTGGTGGTGACCCGGCACGCGCTGGTCCGGCAGGTGCTCGCCGACGCGGTGACCTGGCGACCCGACAACGCCCTGGACGCGGTGACGCCGATCCCGGTGGCCGCGCTGCGGGTGCTCACCGCGCACCGGTTCCGGTTGCCGCCGACACTGGCGAACAACGCCGGCCCCAGCCACCCGGAGATCCGGGCGATCGTCGCCGAGGCGCTGCACCCGGACCGGGTGGCCGCCCAACGGCCGTGGCTGACGGCGCTGGTACGGGACCGGGTGGCCGGGATCGCCGCCGACCTGGCCGCCGGTCGGCCGGTCGACCTGCACGCCCGGCTCGCCGCCGACCTGCCGCTGCTGGCACTGGCCCGGCTGGTGGCGCTGCCGGACGCCCCGGTCGGCGCGGTGAAGGACTTCGCGCGGGCGGCGTTGGAGCTGTTCTGGGCCCCGCTGGACGTCGACCGGCAGCAGACCCTCGCCGTCGAGGTGGGCCGCTTCCACGCCGTACTGCGGGAGTTCGCCGCCGTCGGTGGCGGGTTGGCGGCCCGGCTGCGTGCCGCCGGGCACTCCCCCGACGTGGTGGTGGGGGCGCTGTTCTTCCTGCTGGTCGCCGGGCAGGAGACCACCAGCCAGTTCCTGACCCTGCTGCTGCACCGGCTCACCGGCGAACCCGGGGTGCGCGCCGGGTTGCGGGCCGGCACCGTCGCGGTCGCCGACGTGGTGGAGGAGGGCCTGCGGCTGGAACCGCCGATCGTCACCTGGCGACGGGTGGCCGCGACGGACACCACGCTGGGCGGCACACCGGTGCCGGCGGGCAGCTCGATGCTGCTGTGGCTGGCCCGCGCCGGCCGCGACCCGGAGGTGGTGGCCGAGCCGACCGGGTTCCGTCCCGGGCAGCGCGGGTCACGCCGGCACCTGGCCTTCGGGGCGGGAGCGCACCGCTGCGTCGGCGCGCAGCTGGCCCGGCTGGAAGCGGCGGTGGTGGTCGCCGAGGCCGCACCGCTGCTGGACGCGGTGACGGTGGTCCGTCCACCGTGGTGCCCGGACAACCTCACCTTCCGGATGCCCGACGCCTTCGTGGTCCGCCGTGCCGACACCCGCCCGACCTGAGCCCCGCCCCGGGCCCGCCGCCGGTGCAGGTACACCGGCCCCGCTGTACGGATGAACGGGGCAGGTACACCCGGCCCCGCTGCCCGGATTCGCCGGCACCGGTGTCCCAGTCGGCCCCTTTCGAGCTGATGACGTCCACGCATCACCCTGCCGACCTGCCCAAACAGGCGTAACCGTCACTCACCACGACGGGTTGAACCCACGTGACGCCCGGCGCCACACCAACCCGGGAGGTCAGCGTGCACCCCACCCCAACCCCCCACCACTCCCCCACCCCAACCCCGCCCTCCTGGGTTGATCAAGAAGTTTTGGTCAAAACGGAGATCAACGGTGACGCAAAGCTCTTGATCACCGGGGCGAGGCGGGTGGGGTGGGCGAGGCGGGTGGGGTGCGTGGGATGGGTGGGGCGGGCAGGGCGCGTGGGGGGTGGGGTCAGGTGAGGTGGGCGGCGGTCCGGGGAGACCTGCCGGCGTCGCTGGTGGTGTTCCTGGTGGCGTTGCCGCTGTGTGTGGGGATCGCGGTCGCCTCCGGCGTACCGGTCGAGCTCGGACTGGTGACGGGGGTGGTGGGTGGGCTGGTGGTGGGGGTGATGCCGGGCAGCAGTCTCCAGGTGAGCGGACCGGCCGCCGGGCTGACCGTCCTCGTCGCCGAGGCCGTGGACCGGTACGGGCTGGCCGGCCTCGGCACCATCGTGCTGGTCGCCGGCCTGCTCCAGATCGGGTTGGGCCTGCTACGGCTCGGCCGGTGGTTCCGGGCCATCTCGGTGGCCGTGGTGCACGGCATGCTCACCGGTATCGGCCTGCTGCTGATCGCCGGTCAGCTCCACGTCCTGGCCGGCGCCGACACCCCACCGACCGGCCTCGCCGGCTTCACCGGGTTGCCCCACCTGGTCGGGGAGCTCACCGGCTCCGGCACGGCACAGGTGTCGCTCGCCGTCGGAGTGGCCACGATCGTGGTCATGCTGCTCTGGGACACCCTGCCCGGCCGGCCGGGCCTGGTCCCCGGGGCGCTGGTCGCCGTCGTCGCGGTCGCCGGGGTGAGCGCCGTCCTGCGGCTACCGGTCGCCACCATCGAGGTGGAGGGCCTACTCGCGGCGATCCAACCGTCGTTCGGGCACTGGACGGCCCTCACCGACCCGGGGCTGCTCGCCACCGTCGTCACGTTCACCCTGGTCGCCTCGGCGGAGAGCCTGTTCAGCGCGGCGGCCGTCGACCGGCTGCACCAGGGGCCGCGCACCGACTTCGACCGGGAACTCGTCGCCCAGGGCACCGGCAACACCGTCTGCGGCCTGCTCGGCGCGTTGCCGATGACCGCCGTCATCGTACGCAGCTCCGCCAACGTCCGGGCCGGGGCGCGGACCAAGGCGTCCCGGGTGCTGCACGGGGTGTGGCTGCTGCTCTTCGTCGCCGCCGTGCCCGGCCTGGTGGGGCTGATTCCGATGCCCGCGCTCGCCGCCGTGCTCGTGCACGCCGGATGCAAGCTGCTGCCGTGGCGGGCCCTGCCCGAGCTGTGGCGGGAGCACCGGGGCGAAGCTGTGGTGCTGGTGGTGACCGCCGTCGCGATCCTCGGCACCGACCTGTTCACCGGCGTGCTCGTCGGCCTCGGCCTGGCCGTGGTCAAGACCGCCTGGGAGACGTCCCACGTCCGGGTCACCGTGCACGACGACGTCGACCCGGTGCACGTGGCGATCAGCGGCAACGCCACCTTCCTGCGGCTGCCCACCATCCTGACCGCCCTCGACGGGCTGCCCGACGACCGGCGGGTACGGCTGGACCTCGGCGGCCTGCGGCACGTCGACCACGCCTGCCGTACCGCCCTGGATGCCTGGGTCGAGGCGCAGAACCGCGACGCCGACGTCAGCGTGCAGGTCGTCGCCCCACGGCCGGCGCAGGACGACCAGCCCCGACCGGTCCCCGCCACCGAATGAGGGCACCGGCGGCGGACCGCTCAGCCGGCGTCCTCGGCCCAGGTGCGCCAGTCGTCGAGCACCCCGTACAGGTCGGGGGTGAGCCAACCCGGGGCGGACCGGCGGAACACCCCCGGGTCCATCGACCCGGCACCGGTCGGTAGCGCGCCGAGCAGGTTCGGCACCAACTCGGTCAGGTTCGCCCAGTGCACCAGTTGCGGCTCCGCCGGCCAGGCACCGATCACCACCCCGGCGGGCACGGCCCGACGCTCCAACGCCTCCAGGGTGAGCGCGGTGTGGTTGAGGGTGCCGAGCCCGGCCCGGGCCACCACCACCGCCGGAGCGCCCAGCGACACCGCCAGGTCGGCGACCGTCCACGCCTCGCCCGACGGGCGCAGCCCCATCGGCACCAGCAGCCCACCGGCTCCCTCGACGAGCACCAGGTCGTGCTTGTCGACCTCCGCGCGGACCGCATCGACGGCCGTGTACAGCTCCAGCGGCTCCAACTCGGCGACCCGGGCCGCCGCCAGCGGGGCGAGCGGGTCCGGGTAACTCGACAGGGTGCGACCGGTCAGCGGGGCGGCCAGCCGGGTCACCGAGTCGATGTCGCCGGGCTCGCCGGTGGCCGTACCCGTCTGGCCCGGCTTGACCACCGCGACCCGCAGGCCGGCGGCCTGCGCGGCAGCGGTGATCGCCGCCGTCACCACCGTCTTGCCGACCTCGGTGTCGGTCCCGGTGACCAGCACCGCGCCTTTCCACCCGCTCACGGCAGTATCTCGGTTCGCGACTGCGGGGCTCGCAAACCCGGCTCACTCCTCACGCTCACGGGCACCACCTCAGCTCGCGACTGCGGGGCTCGCAAACCCGGCTCACTCCTCACGCTCACGGGCACCACCTCAGCTCGCGACTGCGGGGCTCGCAAACCCGGCTCACTCCTCGCGCTCACGGGGTCACCTCAGCTCGCGACTGCGGGGCTCGCAAACCCGGCTCACTCCTCGCGCTCACGGGCACCACCTCAGCTCGCGACTGCGGGGCGCACTCCACGATGGCCTCCAGGGCGTGTTCGAAGTCGGCTCGGGTGACCCCGGCCGAGAGGGTCAGGCGCAACCGGGAGCGGTGGTCCGGGGTGGACGGCGGGCGGAAGCAGCCGACGGCGACGCCCCGGTCCCGGCAGTCGGCCGCCCAGGCGGTGGCGGCCTCCGGGCCGGGGGCGGTCACCGAGACCACCGCGCCGTCGGGGGCGGACACGGTCAGCCCGGCCGCGCCGAGGCGGCGTACCGCGTGCCGGGCCCGGTCGGCCAGCTCGGCGCGCAGGTCGTCGGCGGCCCGGGCCACCGCCACGGCGGCCCGCACCCCGGCGGCGACCGACGGCGGCGGCGCGGTGTCGAAGATGAAGGTACGCCCGGTCTCGACCAGGTGCCGGACGAACTCGGCCGGACCGGCGACCACCCCACCGGCCCCACCGAGCGCCTTGGACAGGGTCGCGGTGACCACCACGTCCGACGCACCGGCGAGCCCGGCGGCGGCCACCGCGCCGGCCCCGGCCGGACCGGTGACACCGAGCGCGTGCGCGTCGTCGACCAGCAGCAACGCACCGTGCTGCCGGGCCACGGCGTGCAACGCGGCCAGCGGGGCGAGGTCACCGTCGACGGAGAAGACCGACTCGGTGACCACCACCGCCGGGCGGCCCGGCGCAGCGGCGAGCGCGGCAGCCACGGCGTCGACGTCGGCGTGCGCGGTGACCACCGTCTCCGCGCCGGAGATCCGGCAGCCGTCGATCAGTGAGGCATGGTTGTGGGCGTCGGAGACGAGCAGGGTACGCGGCTGGACCAGGCCCCGGACGGCGGCGAGGTTGGCCAGGTATCCGGAGGAGAAGACGAGTGCCCGGTCGACGCCGAGCCAGTCGGCCAGGTCGTCCTCCAACGCGTGGTGGACGTCGGTGGACCCGCGCACCAGCCGGGAACCGGTGGCGCCCAGCCCGTACCCGGCGAGGGCCCGGCCGGCGGCGGCGACCACCTCCGGGTGGGTGGCCAGCCCCAGGTAGTCGTTGCCGGCCAGGTCGATCACCTGGTCGCCGGCGGCGCGGGGGCGCAGGGTGCGGGTGAGTCCCGCCTTCGCCCGCAGTGCGGCGCGGCGGTCCAGGGCCGCCAGCCAGTCCGCCACCGGTCATCGCCTCCGTCCGCCGTTCGGCCCGTTCCGCCCGGCCCGTGCCGCCCGGCGTGCCGTCCCGCCCGACGCCTGTCGCCGGACGACCGACCCCGCCCGGCTCGTGCCGCCGGGCGGGTGGGCGGCGCTGTCGCCGCCGGGCGAAATTACCATCCGCCGGGCCGGCACCGGCGTGGCGGCGGGCCCGCCGCACCGACGTGCGGGGGTGGGGACGGAGCCGGTCGAGGGGGTCGGCGGGGCCGGGACCGGGGCGGCGAGCGGGCGGCGGCTCGGGGTCGGCGGGGGCCCGGTCGGGGCAGTGGCTCGGGGTCGGCGGGGGCCCGGTCCGGGCGGTGGGTGGGCGGCGGCTCGGGCGTTTCCCGGCCCGCGGCGGCCTTGTAGGGTACGACCCATGCCAGAGATCCTCGACCAGGCCCGGACCCAGGTGCTGGGCGACGGCGTCGGCCTCGACCAGGCTGGTGTCCTCGCGGTGTTGACCCTGCCCGACGAGCACGTCCCCGCCGCCCTCCAGCTCGCCCACGAGGTGCGGATGCGGTGGTGCGGCCCGGAGGTCGAGGTCGAGGGGATCGTCTCGCTCAAGACCGGCGGCTGCCCGGAGGACTGCCATTTCTGTTCGCAGTCCGGCCTGTTCACCTCGCCGGTCCGGTCGGTCTGGCTGGACATCCCGTCGCTGGTCGAGGCGGCGAAGCAGACGGCCGCGACCGGGGCGAGCGAGTTCTGCATCGTGGCCGCCGTACGCGGGCCGGACGACCGGTTGATGAAGCAGATGCGCGAGGGGGTCGCCGCGATCCGCGCGGAGGTCGACATCCAGGTCGCCGCGTCGCTGGGCATGCTCAGCCAGGAGCAGGTCGACGACCTGGTCGAGATGGGCGTGCACCGCTACAACCACAACCTGGAGACCTGCCGTTCCTACTTCCCGAACGTGGTCACCACGCACTCGTGGGAGGAGCGTTGGGAGACCCTGCGGATGGTCCGCGAATCCGGCATGGAGGTCTGCTGCGGTGGCATCCTCGGCCTCGGCGAGACCGTGGAGCAGCGCGCCGAGTTCGCCGCGCAGCTGGCCGAGCTGGACCCGCACGAGGTGCCGCTGAACTTCCTCAACCCGCGTCCGGGCACCCCGCTCGGGGACCGGCCGGTGGTGGAGGGCAAGGACGCGCTGCGGGCCATCGCCGCGTTCCGGCTGGCCATGCCGCGCACCATCCTGCGGTACGCGGGCGGCCGGGAGATCACCCTCGGTGACCTGGGCACCCGCGACGGTCTGCTGGGCGGGATCAACGCGGTGATCGTCGGCAACTACCTGACCACGCTGGGTCGGCCGGCGACCGACGACCTGAAGCTGCTCGACGACCTGAAGATGCCGGTCAAGGCCCTCTCCGCCACCCTGTGAGGTGATGATGACCGACGCGGGTGACCCGACCACCGACGGCCGTACGGCGGAGTCCGCCGTGCTGACGTCGGACGCGACCTGGTGCGACCGCTGTGGTGCGGACGCCACGGCGGGCCCGCACCCGGGGTGCGCGACGGCCCGGGTGCTGGAGCCGCCCCGCTACTGCGGGCACTGCCGACGGCGGATGAGGGTGCAGGTGCTGCCGGTCGGCTGGTCGGCGGTCTGCGTCGAGCACGGCGAGCGGCGGGGCTGAGGCGTGTTGCGCGGGCGGGCGGTCACGCTGCGGCCGGTGACGGAGGCGGACGTGCCCGCCCTGGCCACGATCCGGGCCACCCCGGAGGTACGCCGCTGGTGGCGCGGCGGCGACGACCTGGCCGCGTCGGTGCGGGCCGACCTGGCCGACGACACGGTGACGGTCTACGTCGTCGAGCACGCCGACCGGCTGGTCGGGGCGATCCAGTGGTACGCCGAGACCGACCCGGACTACCGGCACGCCAGCCTGGACGTCTTCCTCGATCCGGCGGTACGCGGCAACGGGCTGGGCGGGGACGCGGTCCGCACCCTGGTCCGGCACCTGGTCGACGAGTACGGCCACCACCGGTTCACCATCGATCCGGCGGCGGCGAACACGGCGGCGATCCGGGCGTACGCGAAGGTGGGGTTCCGCCCGGTGGGCGTGATGCGGCGGTACGAGCGGGGCGCGGACGGGCGCTGGCACGACGCGCTGCTGATGGACCTGCTCGCGGAGGAGCTGGCCGACTGAAACCGGGCGGGGCGTGCCCGGCACCCTCAGGTGCCGGACACGCCCCGGTCGTTGCGCGGGCGAAGGTGCGCCTAGCGCTGGAGGGTGAGGACACCCGGCCGCCACGGCAGCAGGTTGTAGTCAGTGTTCGCGTTGGGGTCCTTGCCCTGGTAGAGCAGTTGCAGGTTGCAGGCGTCGATGGTCTTGGTCTGGTCGGGGTTGGTGCGGACCAGATCACCGTGGCTGATGTCGTTGGTCCAGGTGGCACCGCTGTTGGCCTTGCCGGCGAAGGGGTTGCTCTCGCTGGTGGCCTGCGGGGTCCACGAGCCGCCCAGGCTGCTGGAGGTGAACGACCGGAAGTAGCGCTGCCCCTGGCTTCCGATCGCCTCGACGATCATCAGGTACTGGTTCTGGCCCTGCACCTTGTAGACCTCGACGCCCTCGAACAGGTTGTTGGTCGAGTCCGTCATGATCGTCGTGTAGCTCGAACCGAAGCTGCCCGGGAAGTTCCCCAGCGGCATGCTCGACCGGTAGATCTTGCCGTTGTCACCGGCGAAGAACAGGTACATGTTCTGGTCGTCACCGATGAGGGTCTGGTCGATCACCCCGTACGGGGCGTCCGGGAGGGTGGCGGTGGACAGCGTCTGCGCCGAGGACCAGCCGTTGGCGTTGGTCGGGTCGCTCGACGTCTTGTAGCTGAACGAGGTCGGCCCCCACTGGTACGCCAGCACCCAGGTGTTCTTCGGGGCGAAGTAGAACAGGGTGGGCGCCACGGTGCCCTGGCTCATGCCGTTCTGGCTGGCCGAGGCCATGTCGGACCAGTTGGTGAACGTGCCGAAGTTCATCGAGCTGTACTGGCCGCTGCTGTTGACGTACGAGCCGTAGACCAGGTGCTTGCCGTTGTAGACGACGTTGGTGAAGTCCTTGAGCGAGACCCAGCCGTTCTTCGGGCTGGTCAGCGCGCCGGTCGACGACCACCGGTAGGTCGACGGGAGCGCGCAGCCACCACCCGGGGGCGGCGTGGTGGTCGGCGGCGGCGTGGTCGGCGGCGCGGTGGTGGGCGGGTTGCTGCCACCGAAGTCGGTGCGCCACTGCTGGTTGGTCTGCCCGTGGCAGTCGTACAGCTGGACCTGCTGGCCGTTACCGGTGCCCCAGACGTCCAGGCAGCGGCCGGACTGCACACCGCTGATGGTGCCGTTGGCGTTGATGTTCCACTGTTGGTTGGCCCCGCTGTTGCAGTCCCAGATGATGATCCCGGTGCCGTTGGCGGTGGCCGCGCCGTTCGCGTCCAGGCACTTGGTGCCGTAGACCCGCAGCTGCTTGCTGCTGGTATACGTCCACTGCTGGTTGGACTGGCTGTTGCAGTCGTAGAGCTGCACCCGGGTGCCGTTGGTCTGGGTGGAGTTCGGCACGTCGATGCACCGGTTCGACGCCACGCCGACGATCCGTCCGGCGCCGCCGCTCGGCGGCGGGGTCGTGGTGGGCGGGGGCGTGGTGGGCGGGCCCGTGGTCGGCCCGGAGGTCGGCGGCGCCGCGTTGAGCGCGTTGAGGACCGAGTTGTACGCGGCCTTCTTGTTGCCGCCGCCGTCGAACAGCAGCGGGTTCTCGTTGGAGCGCCAGGAGTCGCTGTCGCGCACGCCCCACACGGTGATGCCGATGCAGCGCGGCACGTTCAGGCACGCCTGGGTCAGCCCGGCGTACTGGGTGGTGGAGGAGTTCGTGACGTCGACCTCGGTCAGCGCCACGTCCACGCCGAGGGCGGCGAAGCTGGACAGCGTGGTCTGGAAGTTGCTCGGCAGCGAGCTGCCGCCGGTGAAGTGGGTCTGCAGGCCGACGCAGTCGATCGGCACGCCCCGGGACTTGAAGTCCTGGATCATGCGGTAGACGCCCTGCGTCTTGCCGTACGACCAGTTCTCGATGTTGTAGTCGTTGTAGCAGAGCTTCACCGACGGGTCGGCGGCGCGCGCGGTGCGGAACGCCACCTCGATCCAGTCGTTGCCGGTGCCCTGGAGGTTCGACGACCGGCGGCTGCCGTCCTCGTTGAACGCCTCGTTGACCACGTCCCACGCGGCGAGCTTGCCCTTGTAGTGGCCCATCACGCCGTTGATGTGGTCGATCATCGCCTGGCGCAGGTTGCTGCCGCTCAGGCTCTGCATCCACGGCGGCTGCTGCGCGTGCCAGGCCAGGGTGTGCCCCCGGACCTTCAGGCCGCGCTGGGTCGCCCAGTTGTAGATCTGGTCACCGGAGCTGAAGTTGAACTGGCCCCGCTGGGGCTGCGTCGCTTCCGGCTTCATCTCGTTCTCGGCCGTGATCATGTTGAACTCGCGGCCGGCGATCGTGCTGTACGTCGAGTCGCCGAGCCGGCCGGCCGCGATAGCCGTGCCGAAGTACCGGCCCGACTGCGCGGCGGCCGCGCCCAGCGTGGTCGCGGCGGCGTTCGCCGACGGCATCATCACCGCGACTGCTGCCACCGTCACGACGCTGACCGCGCCGGCGAGCAGCGCCCGGACGGCGGGTGGTCGCCGTCGCCGGCTCCCGCCGTGGTGAACGGATGGGCTTGTTGCCATCGTGGCCTCCTTGCTGGCCAACAGCCGGGCCGTCGGGACGGGACGGCCGGACGTATCGGTTGTCACATCTAGTGCCGTCGATGTTTCCATCATGTGCCGGCCGGAACAAAGATGTTTCGGAAAAGTATCGGAACATTTTTGGCCGACCACGCTCCGACGAGACGTGGCCGGTCACCCAGGGTGCGGTGCCGGCCACGTCAGGTCGATGATCAGGAGACCGTGCAGGCCGCCCCGTTGAGGGTGAAGCTCGTCGGCTTCGGGTTGCTGCCGGTGTGGGTGCCGTTGAACCCGATGCTGGTGGACGCGCCCGGGGCCAACGCCCCGTTGTAGCTCATGCTGGTCGCCGTCACCGCCGCCCCCGTCTGGGCGAACGTCGCCGACCAGCCCTGGCTGACCTTCTGACCGCTGGTCGGGAAGGTGAAGGCCAGGCTCCAACCGTTGAGCGCGGTCGTACCGGTGTTGGTGATGCTGATGCTGGCGGTGAAGCCGTTGGTCCAGTCGGTGGTGGTGTAACCGACCTTGCACGACGAGGCGGGCGTGGTCGGGGTCGGGGTGGGTGTGGGGGTGGAGGTCGGCGTCGGGGTCGGCGTCGAGGTGCCCGGCAGGGTCTGCACGGTGAGCGTCTTCGACGGGGTGGACGGGTTGCCGGCGGCGTCCACCGCCACCACGTAGAACCCGTACGACGTGTCCGGCGTCAGCCCGGTCACCTGGGCGGTGGTGCCGGTGCTCGTGGCGACGACGAGATGGGCCGGCCAGGACGTCTTGTAGACCCGGTAGCCGGTGACCCCGACGTTGTCGGTGGACGGCGTCCAGCTCAGGGTGACCCCGTTCGCGCCGATGTTCGACGCGGTCGGGGTGCCGGGCGGGGTCGGCCCGCTGGTGTCCGAACCGGTGCCCGCCGGGGTGGCCACCGCGAGCGCCGACGACCACAACGAACTGTTGCCGGCACCGTCGCGCGCCAGGACCGAGAACCGGTAGTTGCTGGCGGGCGAGAGCGTGGTCAGGGTCAGGCTGTTGGTGGTGGTACGGAAGGTGGAGCGCACGTCACTGCCGACCGGCTCCATGGCGACGTCGTAGCCGGCCACGCCGCTGCCACCGGTGTCGGTGGACGCGGGCCAGGTCAACGTCAGGCCGGTGGGCGTGATCGCGGAGGCGACCGGGGTGCCGGGGACGGTGGGCGGGGTGGTGTCGGTCGGCGTCGAGGTCGGCTCGTCACCCCAGACCCGGGTGGTCCCGGCGTACAGCGGCACCTTCGGGTTCGGGCCGGCGGTGGCCTGGTACGACGGGTCGTTGGTCGGATCCCAGGTGCCACCCTCCGGTACGCCGATCTTGAACTGCACCTCCATCCGGTGCTGCGACTGCCCGGCCGGGGCGATCGTGTAGCCGGTGCAGTCCACCTCGACGTACCAGATGTCGCCGGAGAGCTGCTTGGCGGTCGACGGCGACGGGCACCCCTGGGTGTAGCCGGGGGTGACCTGCACGGCGGTGCTGCCCTCGGGCCGGAAGTAGTAGCGGAACTTCCCGTTGGTCAGCGCCCGCGCCGGGAACGCCGACTTGTTGTAGACGACCGCCTTGAGCCCGGTCGCCCGGGGCTCGGCCTGCATCACCGTGGTCTCCACGGTCAGCTCGGGGATGTCCGGGGTCTCCGCGGTGGGGAAGTTGGCGAGCGGGGCGCCGCCGTACTCCTGGGAGAGCCGGGCCAGCGCGGAGGTGAAACCGGCGTTGTAGTCGGTGGCCACCTCGTTCATCACGTAGTCCGACCGGCTGTCGGAGTAGGCGTCGTTGGCCGAGGACGGGCCGCCGACCAGCGCGCCGTAGAGCACGTGCCGGGTCTCCACCGGCACCGTCTGGCTGTCCCACCAGGAACCGTGCGCGGTGCGGTGGTGCGGGTTCTTCGGCGCGTTGGCACCGAACCCGATCATGTAGCTGGACTTGCGCGGGTTGTCGCCGAGCGCGTAGTTGACCTGCCGGACGGCGAAGTCGTGGAACCGGGCCTTGCGGGTGGCGTCGGTGGTCTTGTCGCTGTAGACCAGCGCCGCGAAGCTCGTGTTCGCCGCATACCGCAGCGCACCCCAGGAGTCGAGGACGGCCATCCCGCCCGGCGAGTAGGGCACCTTCTGGCCGTTGACGCCGACCGTCCAGTAGTCGAGCCACCGGTTGGCGTCGTCCACGTACTTCTGCTTGCCGGTCAGGTTGGCCAGCAGCACGTACGCCCCGAACTGCTTGTTGTCCCAGGCGAGGGTCCACTTGTAGGACCGGGTGGTGGACTGCGGCTCGGTGCCGAGCTTGTCGTACTCGCTCTCGGCCTTGGCCAGGTAGGCGGCGTCGCCGGTGGCCCGGTGCAGCCAGATCGCGCCCCAGACCAACTCGTCCTGGTAGCCGCTCCACGACTTGTAGAAGCTCGTCGCGTCGGTGATGCACTCGTGGTAGCTCTTACGCACCGTGTCGGCGAACGTGTAGAGCTGCTTGGCGTGGGTGAGCAGCTTGTCGGCGTAGGCGGCGTCGGTGGGCCGGAACACCATCGACGACGCGGCCATCGCCGCCGCCGTCTCCCCCGCCAGGTCCGCACCCCCACAGCTCGCATCGATCTTGTACGCGGGCCGCGCCATCGGCAGCACCTCGGCCGGACCCCACCACTTGTGGTCGTCGTCGCCCTTACCGACCTGCCCGTAGAGCACGTTGGCCGAGGGGTGCGCCTTGATGAAGTAGTCGTTGACGAAGCGCAGGTTGTTCAGCAGCGGAGTGAGCTGGCCTGACGCGACGTACCCGTCGCGGTACTCGACCGCACCCCAGGCCAGCATGGTGGCGCTGAACGCCATCGGAAAGCCGAACTTCACGTGGTCACCGGCGTCGTACCAGCCGCCGGTGAGGTCCACCCCGACGTCCGCCCCGTCGGTCAGCGCGGAGTCGCCCCGCCAGGAGACCCGGTTCCAGGACGGCTTCTTGCCGGACTGCTGCGCCTCGTAGAACAGCAACGACTTCTGCAGCGCCTCGGGGTAGTTGAACATGCCGGTGCCGGCGACCTCGGCAACCGTGGTGCGCTCGGCAGCCGCGCGCTCGGCAGCGGCGGGAGCGGCCCCGGCGCGCTCGGCCCCAGCGGGAGCGGCGCCGGCGGTGAGCGGGAGGGCGCTGACGGCGAGGGCCAGCCCGCTGGTCAGGGCGACACCGGTGGCGAACAGGCGGCGGAGCCGAGGTCGGCCCCCGCCCGACCGGCCCGGCCGGTTCGGGTGCTGCATGGCGAAACTCCTGTCGGTGGTGCCTCCGGCGGCGCCCACCGGACGCGGGGACGGGGGCGTCGCGGGTGGTGAGCGCCGCCGGAGGCGGGTGGTGGTGAGAGAACCGAAGGAGTCGCGGGAGCGCTCCCATGGATGTGCGCCAATGTAATCGTTCGGTCATCGGTTTGTGAAGGGGCCAACCCCCACGACACCCGGAAGAGCCCCCAGTGCGTCCCCCACTCGCCCGCCACGCTCATCCCCACCCGCCCCCACACCACGCGCTCATCCCCACACCCACACCCACACCCGCCCCCGCCACGCTCGCCCCCCACCCACCACCACGCTCATCCCCCACGCGCACCCCCCACCACGCCGCTCATCACCCCACACCCGCCCCCACTCGCCCCGCCATGCTCGCCTCCCACCCACCACCACCCACCACCACGCTCACCCCCCACACCCATCCCCACCACGCGCGTCCCCACTCGCCCCACGCTCTTCCCCGATGCTCGCTGACGACCGGCCCATCCCTCCCCGTGCGGGGCACGTCGGTGGGGTGGGCGACGTCGAGGCCAACCAAGATCGCGCTCGATCCACGATGTAGTGGCATCTCACCGTTACGAGCCCACTACATCCTGGATCGAGCACGATCTTGCGCGGGAAACACGGGAAACACGCCGGGCACGGAGGGACACGCAGGGCACAGAGGGCGCAGGGCGCGGAGGAACACGCAGAGCGCGGGGAACACGCAGAGCGCGGGGAACACGCAGGGTGCGGGGAACAGCAGGGTGCGGAGGGACGGGGCGGGGGTGCGGAGTTGGGGGCGGGGATGTTCGTACCGGGGCTGGGCGTCGACGTGACTAACCTGGATCAATGTCGATGATCGAACAGGTGTCGTTGGGGGTGACCGACGACCGTCGCGCCGGCCGGTTCTGGGCCGAGGCACTGGGTTACGTCCGTCGCCCACCCCGCTACCCGGCGGACGAGTGGATCGTCCTGGAGCCGCCGCCGGGTACCACGGGGGTGGCACTGGCCATGGACGTCAGCGAGAGCCCGGTGGCGGAGTTTCCCCGTATCCACCTCGACCTGCACGCGGGTGACCGGGACCTCGACGACGAGGTGGACCGGCTGCTCGGGCTGGGTGCCGACCGGGTCGACTGGCCGCACTATCCCGCCGTACCGGAACCCGGCCAGCTACCGTACGTCGTGCTCGCCGACACCGAGGGGAACCGGTTCTGCGTCTCGGGGCACCGCCGGGCGGGCACCTTCTTCGGCTGATCCGGGGCATCGCGCCGGACATGGGCAGGGCCCCCGCACCGGGGGCCCTGCCTGTGCACCGTCCCCCGCATCGGGGTTCGGCCTTGCACCGGGAGGAATCCCCCCACCCGGTGCCGTACGGGTCGTCTCGATGGTCGGTGGGGTCAGCAGATCCCACCGTTCGTGCTGGTCGGCCGGGTGCCGCCCACGCTCGTGCTGGGGCGCGGGATTCGGCCGGTGACCGGGACGCCGGCCAGCGGGACGCCGGTAGTCGGTACGCCGGCCAGCGGGACGGTGACGGTGAGCACGGTGCCGTCCCGCTCGACCGTCGCGGGCCGGCCCAGCCGGGCCAGTGTCCGCACCATCGGCGTGTTTTCGGCCTGGGTGTGCAGGACCAGCGCCGCGTAGCCGGCCCGCTCGCCGTGGGTCAGCAGCCGGCGCAGCAGCGCGGTGCCCAGACCACGTCGCTGCCAGTCGTCGCGGACCAGTAGCGCCACCTCCGCCTCGTCGCCCTCGGCGAGCAGGTTGGCCAGCGCGACGACCGACTCCGCCGCCCCGTCGGAGCCGGTCGTCGTGGCCACCAGGGTCAGCCCCCGGGCCGGTTCCAGCAGGCGGCGCAGCCGGGTCGGCGAGGGCAGCGCCGCGCCGCTGAGATACCGCCGTTGCCGGCTCCGCGCCGAGCAGCCCTCGTGCAGCTCCAGCACCCCGGCCAGGTCGTCGGCGGTCGCCGGCCGGAGGGACAGTTCCGCCCCGTCGGGCAGCACCAGGGTCACCCGGTCGGCTTCCCGCCGGGCCACCGCCGCCGCCAACTCCACCAGCGCCTGCGCCCGCGCGTATTCCGCCGGGGTGAAGCTGGGTGCCTGCCGGCGCAGTTCGTAGGAGCCGCCGGTCGGGTCGGTCAGCAGCATGGTGGTGGTGCCCACCGCGTCGTGCCCGGTGGCGGACGTCGGTCGCCAGGTCACCTCGTCCGCGCCGAGGGTGGCCCGGAGCACCTCACCGGCCTGTTCCGGGTCGCCGACCAACCGGGTGGCCAGGCCGAGCACCCGGGTCGGCTGGTCGGCCAGGCCACGCGCCTCGCTGCGCGCCACCCAGCAGTTGCGACCCCGGCCCCGCTCGACGGCGGCGATCAGGTCCGCCTCGTCGAGCGCGTCCGGCGCGTCGACGAGGAAGTCGTCCACCGCACCGACCTCGGTGGTGTGCACCTGCACGGTGAGGATGTTGACTCCTCGCAGCGCGAGACTCGCGGTGAGGACCGACAGGTAACCCGGCCGGTCGTCCACGGTCGCCCTGACTCGCCACAGCGCCATGCCCACTCCCTTCCCCACCACGAAGCCTGCCCGGGGCCTGTTGCCGTGGCGTTGCCCGGTGGTGTCGCACCGGCAACCGTTCGCCCAGGTCAGGTGACGGTGGTCACCGACCGCGGGCCGACCAGGTCGAGCCGGTCGCCGAGGATCACCGCGCTGGCCCGGACCAGCTGGGCGAGCCGGTCGACCTCGGTGGCGTGGAACCCGGCGGCGGTCAACGGCTCGGTGTGGTCCCGGGCCACCACCAGCACCAGCCCGGCCCGGCCGAACGGCGCGATCGCGTAGTGCGTGCCGTCGGCCATGGTCAGGGTGCGGGCCCGCAGCGGGGTCACCTCGGGCAGCCGGGGCGGCTCCGGGGCACGCCAGCTGGCGTGCCCGACGGTCGCCGTCCCCCCGCCGGCCCGCGAGGCCCAGTCCAGCGGTACGACGGCCGCCACCGCCCAGTCTGCGGCGAGCAGCCCCGGTACCGCGTCGACCAGGGTGGCCACCCCGTCGGTGGGGTTCGCCGCCACCTGGGCGAGCAGTTCGGCGTCCTGACCGGTGGTGGTCGGTGCCCCGATCGCCCGCCACACCCCGTCGACGCGCACCCCGGGGATGGCGGCGAGACCGGCGAGCAGGCCCTCGACCCGGGCGGCGCCCGGCCAGACCACGGTGAAGTCGTCGACCGCGCGGCCACCGAGCCGTTCCAGCACCACGACCTGGACGATGTCGGCACCGGAGACGCCGAGCGTACGGGCCACCTGGCCGAGTGTCCCGGGGCGGTCCGGCAGGGTCACCCGAACTCTCAGCAACATGTCAGTCCCTCCGCTCGGCGGGCCGGCCGCACAGGGCCGGCAGGCTGTTGCCAGCCTGCCGGTTGACCATTTCGCCCCTGTTGCCGTGGCATGTCCCCGGCGGAAAATGGCTGACCTTGACAACCCGGCTGACCTGCCCTCAACTATTCGGATGACCGAGCCGGCCGTCGACGCGTCCCCCGGCAGCCGGCCCGGGCCGCCGTACGCCGCACCACCGGGGCTGGACCTCGACCGGTTGCACGGCTGGCTGGTCGCGCACCGGCCGGAGCTGGTGGCCGACGGGCCGCTGCGGGCCACCCTGATCACCGGCGGCAAGTCCAACCTGACCTACCTGCTGCACTGCGGCGGACGCGAGGTGGTGCTGCGCCGCCCCCCGCTGGGGCACGTGCTGGCCACCGCGCACGACATGGCCCGCGAGCACCGGGTGATCGCCGAGCTCGCACCGACCGCCGTGCCGGTGCCCGAGGCGCTGCTGCTCTGCGCCGACCCGGCGGTGATCGGCGCACCGTTCTATCTGATGCAGCGGGTGCCGGGCGAGGTGCTGCGCACCCGGGCGCAGACCGATCCGCTCACCGACGGCCAGCGCCGCGACCTGGCCTGGGCGATGATGGACACCCTCGCCGCGCTGCACACCGTCGACCCGGCCGAGGTGGGGCTGGCCGACTTCGGTCGCCCCGAGGGCTACCTGGGCCGGCAGGTACGACGCTGGGCCGGCCAGCTCGACCGGTCCCGCAGCCGGGAGTTGCCCGGGGTGGACGAGTTACGCGACGCGCTGGCCGCCTCGGTGCCCGAGGGCGTCAACGCCGGTCGGATCGTGCACGGCGACTACCGGCTGGACAACCTGCTCACCGCGGTCGACCCGGTGTCGGTGCGGGCGGTGCTGGACTGGGAGATGGCCACCCTGGGTGACCCGCTGGCCGACCTGGGGCTGCTGCTGACGTACTGGGACGTGCTCGGCGACAGTGCTCTCGCCGAGGGCAACCCGGTCGCCGACGGGCTCGGCCCGCGCGCGGGCTTCCCCACCGGCGGCGAGCTGATCGACCGGTACGCCGGGCGCAGCGACGTCGACGTGGGGCCGCTGCACTGGCACCTGGCCCTCGGCTGTTTCAAGCTCGCGGTGATCTGCGAGGGCATCCACTACCGGCACACCCTGGGGCAGACCCTCGGCGGTGGGTTCGACCGGATCGGCGACATGGTGACGCCGCTGGTGGAGCACGGTCTGCGCGCGGTCAGGGGGAACTGATGGACTTCGGGTACGACGAGCGCACCGTCGAGCTGCGGGAGCGGCTCGGCGCGTTCCTGGACGAGTGCGTCCTGCCGGCCGAGCCGGTGCACGCCGCACAGGTCGCGGCGGCGGGTGACCCGTGGGCCCGGCCCCCGGTGCTCGACGAGCTGAAGGCCGAGGCCCGCCGTCGCGGCCTGTGGAACCTCTTCCTGCCCGATCCGCGCTACGGCGCCGGGCTGACCAACCTGCAGTACGCCCCGCTCGCCGAGCTGACCGGGCGCAGTCCGCACCTGGCCCCCGAGGCGGTCAACTGCGCCGCCCCGGACACCGGCAACATGGAGCTGCTGGCCGAGTTCGGCTCCGAGGCGCAGCGCGACAGGTGGCTCACCCCGCTGCTGGCCGGCGAGATCCGTTCGGCGTTCTGCATGACCGAGCCGGAGGTGGCCTCGTCCGATGCCACCAACATCGCCACCCGGATCGTCCGCGACAGCGACCACTACGTGGTCAACGGGCGCAAGTGGTGGTCGTCCGGGGCGATGGACCCCCGGTGTGGGTTGTTCATCGTGATGGGCAAGACCGACCCCACCGCCGACCGGCACCGTCAGCAGAGCATCGTGCTGGTGCCCCGGGACACCCCGGGGGTGCACGTCCGTCGGGGCATGACCGTCTTCGGTTACTCCGACGCCCCGCACGGCGGGCACGCGGAGATCGACTTCGTCGACGTCCGGGTGCCGGCGGAGAACCTGGTCGGTGCCGAGGGGGCCGGGTTCGCCATCGCCCAGGCCCGGCTCGGTCCGGGCCGCATCCACCACTGCATGCGGCTGGTCGGGATGGCCGAGCGGGCCCTGGAGCTGCTCTGCCGGCGGGCCAACGAGCGGATCGCGTTCGGCCGGCCGCTCGCCGAGCAGGGGGTGGTCCGGGAGTGGATCGCCGAGTCCCGGGTGCGGATCGAGCAGGCCCGGCTGCTGGTGCTCAAGACCGCCTGGCTGATGGACACCGTCGGCAACCGGGGCGCACACACCGAGATCCAGGCCATCAAGATCGCCACGCCGGCGATGGCCGAGTGGGTGATCGACAAGGCGATCCAGGGGTACGGCGGCGCCGGGGTCAGCCAGGACACCCCGCTCGCCGGGCTCTGGGCTCAGGCCCGCACCCTGCGGCTCGCCGACGGCCCCGACGAGGTGCACCGCTCGTCCCTGGCCAAGCGGGAGCTGCGCCGGTGGTCCTGAGCCTGCGCCGCCGGCCGTCGGCCCGGATCGGGAGCGGGCCACCAGCCGCACAGCGCGGCTGCCCGTGCCGCACGGCGGGTGCCGCCTGCGGCGAACCGTGCCATCGCCGTCAGGCACGACCCCGGGTGGAGGCTGGAACTGTCGAAGCGCTTCAGGTGGAGGCACGCTGGATGAGTTCGGTGTCCAGCAGGATGTGCGGGGTGGGGATCTCGTCACCCCGGATGCGGGCCACCAGCAGCCGGGCCATCTGCCGGCCCATCTCCTCCACCGGCTGGAAGACCGTGGTCAGCGGCGGGTCGGCCTGCTGGGCGACCGGGGAGTCGTCGAAACCGATGATCGCGACGTCCTCGGGCACCCGGCGACCCGACTCACGCAGGGTCCGCAGCGCGCCGAACGCCATCAGGTCGGAGGCGACGAAGACCGCGTCCAACTCGGGGCAGGCGTCCAGCAGCCGGCGCATGCACGCCGCGCCGCTGCCCTCGCTGAAGTCCCCGTAGGCGATCATGCGCGGGTCTAGCCCGCCGATGGTGGACTCCACCGCCTCCCGGTAGCCCACCAGGCGGGCCAGGCCGGCGCCCATGTCCTGCGGGCCGGCGATGGTGGCGATCCGGCGTCGGCCCCGCCGGGCCAGGTGCTGCACCGCGTTGCGGGCCCCACCGACGTTGTCGACGTCGACGAACCAGGACGGCCGTGCCCCGGGGCGCAGCATCCGGGCCGGCCGGCCGCCGAGCACGGTGGGCAGGTCGCGCTCCTCCAGCAGGGTGGGCAGCGGGTCGGAGTCGTGCAGCGACAGCAGCAGCACCCCGTCGACGTGCTGGTTGGTCAGGTGGTTCTCGACCCGTTCCCGTTCGATCGGGGACTGCACCATGGCGAGCCAGAGTTGCAGCGGCGTTTCCAGCAGGCCGGAGCTGACGCCCCGGACGATGCCGGCGAAGAACGGTTCGGTGAAGACCCGCTCCCCCGACTCGGAGACCACCAGGGCCACCGAGTCGGTGCGCTGGGTGACCAGTGCCCGTGCCGCCCGGTTCGGGACGTACCCCAGCTCGGCGATGGCCTGTTGGACGGCGGCCCGGGCCTCCGGGCTGACCTGGGGTGAACCGTTGACCACCCGGGAGACCGTGCCCCGCCCGACACCCGCGCGGGCGGCGACCGCGTCGAGGGTCGGGCGCCCGAGTGACCGGGTGCGTTGCGTTGTCATCGTCTCTCCTCCGACGTCGGACGGTCCCCGCCGTCCGCCCCCGGGGGCGGGCGGCGCGGCGGGGCCGTCCGGAATGCTGGCTGGCCTCTGCCTATTGTGCGGCCAGACCGTTGCGTCGGATCACCTCGGCGTACCACCTGGCGCTGGACTTGGGGATACGGGCCTGGGTGTCGTAGTCGATCCAGACCATCCCGAAGCGCTTGGTGTAACCCCAGGCCCACTCGAAATTATCCATCAGCGACCACGCGAAGTAGCCCCGCAGGGGCACTCCCGCGCCGATCGCCTCGTGGGATGCCCGCAGGTGTGCGTCGAAGTAGGCCAACCGGTCGACGTCGTCGACCCGACCGTCCTGCACGGTGTCGACGAACGCCGAGCCGTTCTCGGTGACGTAGAGCGGCAGGTCGGTGTACTCCTCGTGGACCCGCCGCAGCGTCTCCACCAGGCCCGGGGCGTCGATCTCCCAGTCCATGTCGGTGACCGGGACACCCCGGGTGACGAACCGGACGTCCTCGCTGCCCGGCCAGCAGGACGGTGCCCGCCAGTACTTCTCCGGCTCCTCACCGGCGACCGGGGCGGCCACCACGTGCCGGCTGTAGTAGTTGACGCCGACCAGGTCCAACGGGGTGGAGATGATCTCCAGATCGCCGTCCCGGACGTGTCCGAAGTCGGTCACCTCGGCCAGGTCGGCGGTCAGGTCCGCCGGGTACGACCCGCGCAGCAGCGGGTCGAGGAAGAACCGGTTGGCCAACCCGTCGATCCGGCGGGCGGCGTCGACGTCGGCGGGCGCGTCGCTGGCCGGGGTCACCGGGTAGAGGTTGACCGTGACGCCGAGCTGGGCCTGCGGCAGCTTGGCCCGCAGGGCCTGCACGGCGAGCCCGTGACCGAGCATGAGGTGGTGCCCGGCCCGGACCGAGTCCGCCCCGTCGGAACGCCCGGGGGCGTGCGCCCCGGAGCCGTAGCCGAGGAACGCCGAGCACCACGGCTCGTTGAGGGTGGTCCAGTACGTCACCCGGTCACCGACGGCGTCCGCGACCAGGGACGCGTAGTCGGCGAACCGACCGGCGGTGTCCCGGGCCGGCCAGCCGCCCGCGTCCTCCAGCGGCTGGGGCAGGTCCCAGTGGTAGAGGGTGAGCCACGGCTCGATGCCGTTGGCCAGCAGCTCGTCGACCAGCCGCCGGTAGAAGTCCAGACCCTGCTGGTTGGCGCCGCCGGTGCCGCCGGGCTGCACCCGCGGCCAGGAGACCGAGAACCGGTACGACTTGAGGCCCAGCTCGGCCATCATCCGGACGTCGTCGGGCATCCGGTGGTAATGGTCGCAGGCCACGTCCCCGGTGTGCCCGGAAACCACCCGCCCTTCGGTGTGACTGAACGTGTCCCAGATCGACGGGGTCCGGCCGCCCTCGGCGGCGGCCCCCTCGATCTGGTACGCGGCGGTCGCCGCGCCCCACAGGAAGCCGGGCGGGAAGGTCAGTTCCGGCCCCTGGTCGAGTACGCCGACAGCGGGCGGGTGGGTCGGGTTGCTCACGACTTGACGGCGCCTTCCATGATGCCGCCGATGATCTGGCGGCCGAACACGATGAACACGATCACCAGGGGCACGGTGCCGATGGCGGTCGCGGCGAACACCTGCGAGTAGTCGGTGTAGTAGGCGTAGGACAGGAACGCCAGCGACACCTGCAGGGTCGGGTTCTCGGGGGTGAGCACGGCGTACGGCCAGAGGTAGGAGTTCCAGGTCTCCATGAAGGTGAGCAGGCCGAGCACGGCGGCGGCGGGGCGCAACGCCGGCAGCACGATGTTCCAGAAGATCCGGAAGGTGCTGGCGCCGTCGACCCGACCCGCCTCGATCAGCTCGTCGGAGATGGCCTGGATGGCGTACTGCCGCATCATGAACACGCCGAAGGCGCTGACCAGGAAGGGCACGGTCACCGCGTAGAGGGTGTCGTACCAGCCGAGGTCCTGGATCATGCCCCAGAGCGGGATCAGGCCGAGCTGGGTCGGGATCATCATGGTCACGATGATCGTCAGCAGCAGGGCGTTGCGGCCCCGGAACCGCAGCTTGGCGAAGGCGAAGCCGGCCAGCGACCCGGTGATCACCACCGAGACGGTCACCACCGCGGAGACGATCACCGAGTTGAGCAGGCCGGTGAGGAAGTTCGCCGCGTCGTTGTCGAGCACCCGGCCGAAGTTCGCGCCGAACTCGCCGGCCGGGGTGAACGGCGGCGGTACGTCGTTGATCTGGTCGAGGCTACGGGTGGCGATGACCACCATGTAGTAGAACGGGTAGACCGAGAAGAGCACCGCGACGACGAGCGCGATGTAGAGCAGCGGACTGGTGCGCCAGAGGCGCTGGGATGCCTTGTTCACGGCGCGGTCCTCACTTCACCGAACGGCGGACGAGCAGGAAGTTCACCAGCGAGACCAGGGCGATCATGACGAACATGGCCCAGGCCACCGCTGCGCCGTAGCCGGCGGAGCTGAGGTTCTCGATACCGAGCTCGTACATGTACATCGCCAGGGTCTGGAACTCGCGCTGGTCGCCACCGATGATGTTGCCGTTGCCGAAGACCAGCGGCTCGGTGAAGAGCTGGAGCCCACCGATGGTGGACAGGGTGACCACGAAGACGAAGGTGGGGGTCAGCATCGGCAGGGTGATCCGCCAGAACTGCTTCCACTGGTTCGCGCCGTCGATCGCGGCGGCCTCGTAGAGGTCCTTCGGAATGGCCTGCATGCCGGCCAGCAGGATCAGCGTGTTGTAGCCGGTCCACCGCCAGTTGACCATGGAGGCGATGGCCGTCCAGGAGCTCCACTTCTGGGCGTCCCAGTCGACCGCGTCGACGCCGACCAGGCTGAGCACCCAGTTGATCAGACCGAAGTCGCGCTGGAAGAGCATCCCGAAGACGATCGCCACCGCGGCGACGGAGACCACGTTGGGCATGAAGATGGCCATCCGGAACAGCGTCCGGGCCCGCAGGAAGGTGCGGTTGAGCATGGTGGCCAGGAACAGCGCCAGGAGCAACTGGGGGATCGTCGACAGGATGAAGATGCCGAACGTGTTGATCGTGGCGTTCCAGAAGTACTCGTCGGTGAACAGCCGGGTGTAGTTGTCGAACCCGATGAAGCTGTGGTCGCCGATGAGGTCCCAGTCGTGCAGCGACATCCACGCGGTACGCAGCATCGGGTAGAACCCGAAGATGCCGAAGATCACGAAGAACGGCGCGATGTAGAGGTAGGGCGAGAGCTTCAGGTCGAGGCGGTTCAGGGTGATCGCCCGGCTGCGCCGCCGGGGAGGTGTGGGGGGTGGTGCGCTGGGCGACGGCGGCGCCGTCGTGGCCGAGAGGCTCATGCGGGGTCCTTTCCCGGCTCCGGCGGGGCCGGTGAGGCGGGCGGTACGTGGAACGGGGGGACGCCATTGGTGGCGCCCGGGACATGCCCGGACGCCACCGCCGGTGGTGGTGCAGTGATCAGAAGGCGCCCTGGGTCTTGGCGTCCTTGAGGAACTGCTCCCAGGCCTTGTCCTTGGGGGACTGCCCGTTCTCGTACGAGCGCAGGGCCGGCTCGAACGCGTTCTCCTTGATCGCCTGGTGCTTCGGGCCGAGGTGCAGCGGCTGGATCTTCTCGACGCTCCCACCGAAGATCTTGCCGGTCGGGGCACCGCTGAAGTACTCGTTGGTGTAGCTGGTGAAGTCCGGGTTCTTCAGCGCCTCGAGGTTGGTCGGCAGCGGGCCCTTGAGCTTGAACGCCTCGACCTGGCTCTTGGCGTTGGTCAGGTACTCGGCGAGCTTCGCCGCCTCCTTCGGGAACTTGCTCTGGGCCGGCACGGCCAGCCACGAGCCGCCCCAGTTGCCCGCGCCGCCGGGAACCGGCGCCACGTCCCACTTGCCCTTGTTCTCCGGGCCGGAGTTGTCGGCGACGATACCGAGCATCCACGACGGGCAGAAGGTGGCCGCGAAGGTGCCCTGCTTGAAGCCGGCCGACCACTCGGGCGACCAGGTGGCGCTCTTCGAGGAGATCTTCGCGTCGGCCATCGCGACCGAGGTCTCCCACGCGGTCTTCACGGCCGCGCTCTTGTCGGCGACGACGTTGTCTTCCTTGTCGTAGAAGAGGTCACCGCCCTGCTGCACCATGACCGCGCTGGCCGCGGTGGTGACCGAGTCGATCAGGCCCTTGTTGGTGGCCGCGCGGTACTTCTTGCCGGTCTCGATGAAGGCGTTCCAGTCCGGCCAGAGCGCGGCCACCTGGTCCCGCTCGGTCGGCAGCTTGGCCGCGGCGAACAGGTCCTTGCGGTAGCAGACCGCGAGGCTGCCGACGTCGGTGGGCAGGCCGATCAGCCGCCCGTCCGCCGCCTTGCCCAGCTCCCACTTCCACGGCAGGTATTCCTTGCTGTGGTCGGCGATCAACGGCGCCAGGTCGGCCCAGTTGGCCGGGTTGGTCTTGAACTCGTTGAGGATGCCCTCTTCGAGCGCGGTGACGTCCGCGGCGCCCTTGCCGGTGGCGAGCGCCCGGACCACCTTCGGCCGGTACTCGTTGAGCTGCGCGGTCTTGCGCAGCTCAACCTTGATGCCGGTGTCCTTCTCGTACTGCTTGATGATCTCGTCGTATCCGAACTCGCCGAAGGTGTCGACGACCAGCTTGCTGGGCTTGCCGCCGGATTCCTTGGCCTCATCGTCCTTGCCGCAGGCCGCGAGACCGCCGATGGCGGTGACCGCGGCCAGGGCGGCGACCGCGAAACGGTTACGCCGCGTGGTGACGCTCATCCTGACCCCTTTTCGATGGTGAGGCTGGGTTGGTGTGGTGGGGGTGCCGTTGCATGTCCCGGGCCGGTCCGACGTCTGCCGCCGGTCCGTCGGAGGTGGCCGCGGGTGATCCGCACCACGCCCTTGGGAACGCTCCCATGAGATTGCCGGGAGGTGTCGGGGGTGTCAATAGACCGTTGGGAGCGTTCCCAGATCGTTACCAGGTATCGCGTTTATGCCCCTCCACCACCGGGACGCAGGTCGCCGGACGTGACGCAGCGGGCTGGTCGCCCCGACCCGCTCGGGCGACGACGGTGCCGGCCGGGAGAGCAGCCACCGTGGGCCCGCACCGGCCGCCCGACCGGTGCGGGCCGGGAGAACAGCCACCGGGGGCCCGCACCGGCCGCCCGCCCGGTGTGCTGACCCGGCGCGGACACCTTCGGCGGTAAGAGCCGAGGGTGGCCGGCAGCCGTCCGTCCCACCGCATAGGCTGCCCGCATGATCTGCCGAGCGTGCCGGCAGCGCAGGCACGACGACTGCCCCGGCCGGACGTGGTGCGACTGCCAGCACCGTACCCCCGCGCCCACCCCCGTGGTCACCGGTCCGGCCGGCGAATGAGCGACGAGATCCCGATCCGGCGGATCTGGCCCGCGCCGGCCACCGGTCCGCTGGACGACGCCGCGCTGACCGCGCTCTACGCCCGCGCCGACACCCCCCGGCTCAGGGTCAACTTCGTCGCCAGCGCCGACGGTGCGGTCACCCTGGACGGTTACTCCGCCGGGCTGTCCGGCGCCCCGGACAAGCGGGTCTTCGGTCTGCTCCGGATGCTCTGCGACGGGCTGCTGGTGGCTGCCGGCACGCTGCGGCACGAGGGCTACCGGGCGATCCGGCTGAGTGCGCCACGGCGGGCCTGGCGACGCGCGCACGGCCTGGCCGAGTACCCCACGCTGGCGGTCGTCTCCGGGTCGCTGCGGCTCGACCCGGCGCAGGCCGCCTTCGCCGACGCCCCGGTGCGCCCGCTGGTGCTGACCACCGAGACGGCCGTCGCGCCGCCCGGCCTCACCGACGCCGTCGACCTGGTGCGGGTCGGCCGGGACACCGTCGATCTCGCCGCCGGCCTGGCCGCGCTGCGTCGACGCGGACTGGGGCAACTGCTCTGCGAGGGTGGTCCGCACCTGTTCGGCGCGCTCACCGCGGCCGACCTCGTCGACGAACTCTGCCTGACCGTCGCCCCGCTGTTGGCCGGAGCCGGCCCGGGGCGGATCACCGCCGGGCCGCACAGTCCGCCCCGGCCGCTGCCGCTGCGGCACACGCTGGCCGCCGGGGACGGCGTGCTCATGCTGCGCTACGCCCGCGATCCGGCGGACACGCCGTCCGCCGGGGCCGCACCCGCCGGCTGAGGCCGGCACCCCGCGGCGGTCCGCCGGGCGCGCGCCGCCCGACACCACAGGCAGCCGGGGGTACGCCGCCGCGTCCGGCCCGGGTGCGACGGCCCGGCCGGTCGACCGGCGGGGCGGGACCCGCACGACGCGGGGCGTGGCCACACCGTCCGATGTGGCCACGCCCCGCGGATGAACGCGACGGTCCGGCGGCGACGGAGAGCCGTCGCCGCCGGACCGGGATCAGCTGACGCTCACGGCCGCCCACGCGGCGGCGACCGTCTTGTACTCGGTGCTGGTCGCGCCGTACAGGTCGGTGGCGGCCGACAGGGTCGCGGTGCGGGCGCCCTTGTAGTTGGTGGTGGTGGTCATGTAGCGGGTCAGCGCCCGGTACCAGATCGCGCCGGCCTTGGTGTTGCCGATGCCGGTGACGGTGGTGCCGTTGCAGGTCGTGCTGGTGCCGTAGGAGGAGGTGCCGCTGCCCACGGCGAGCAGGTAGAAGAAGTGGTTGGCCACGCCCGAGGAGTAGTGCACGTCCAGGCCACCGACCGAGCTGCTCCAGCAGTCCGCCGACTTGCCGTCCTTGGAGGGCTTGTCCATGTAGCGCAGCGGGGTGCCGGTGCTGCGCAGCTTCTCACCGATCAGGTAGTCGCCCGGGTCCTTGGCGCTGGCCGCGTAGAACTCGACCAGGGTGCCGAAGATGTCGCTGGTGGCCTCGTTGAGGCCACCGGACTCGCCGCTGTAGCGCAGCCCGGCGGTGTTGCTGGTGACGCCGTGGGTCATCTCGTGCCCGGCCACGTCGAGCGAGGTCAGCGGGTACCAGCCGGAGCCGCCGTCGCCGTAGGTCATGCAGAAGCAGGCGTCCTGCCAGAACGCGTTGGCGTAGTTGCTGCTGTAGTGCACCCGGCTGTACGCGCCGACGCCGTCGTTGCGGATGCCGTTGCGGCCGTGGGCGCTCTTGTAGTAGTCCCAGGTCTTCTGCGCGCCGAAGGCGGCGTCGGCGGCGGCGGTCTGCCGGTTGGTCAGGGTGCCGTTGCCGAACACGTTGTTGGTGCTGGTGACCAGGGTGCCGGTGCCGGTGGTCTTGCCGTTGAGGTCGTAGGTGCGGTGGTTGCCCCGGGCCGGGTCGGCGAGCTGGTAGGTGCTGCCGGACAGGTTGCTGCCGACCGAGACCGTGCCCGAGTGGAAGGTGTTGCCGGTGCCCTCCCGCTGCACGCCCTCCCACGAGTCGCGGACCGCGCCGGTGGTGGCGTCGACCAGCACGTGCAGCTCGCTCGGGGTGCCGTCGGCGTGGGTGCCGCCGACCACCACCTCGTAGGCGAGGGTGGTCGCGGTGTCACCGGCGTCGAAGACGAGCTGCGCGCCGGCCACGGAGCGGCCGGTGGCGGTCGACGCGGCGTACGCGATCTTGCTGGCGGCGGCCTCGCTGAGCTTGGCCTTCGCGGCGCGTTGCGGGGCGTTGGCGAGGCGGTGGGTGGCGCCGCGCCAGGAGTCGCCCTTGCCGAGGTGGACGACCAGGTCGCCGCCGAGGACGGGCAGACCGTCGGAGTAGCGGTTGAGCCGGACGTGCTCGGTGCCGTCGGCGTCGGTCACCACGTTGCGGGGGGTGAACGTCTGGCCGTCGGCGGCGAGGCCGGCACCGGAGTGGGCCTTGAGCTGGGCGACCGCGCGGGTGAACGGGTCGGCGGTACCGGTGGGTGCGGCGGTGGCCGCCGTGGGCACCGTGACGACGGTGGCCAGGAGAGCGGCCGTGGCGAGGCTGCTCATCAGGGGGGTTCGGCGCATCGGGGTTCTGCCTCCACAGGGACAGTCGGGGGGGTGCCGACTGACGATGGCCCGCCGGTGGTGGACCGTGGGCCGGTCACGTGTCCGCAGGTTACGGGCGTGACAACCGGCACCGAAGGAAGAAGATCCTCGATGTCGGCTGTGGCTATTCTCAGCCCAACCGGCCGGTTTCTGTCACGCCCTGGACCGAGATTTTTTCGGAGTATTTCCGTCACCCCGCGCCACCTGCCGAAACGCGGTCACCCGCACCCGACATCTCGACCGTCGGTGACCGCACACTCCCCCGGGGTCACCGAATCGGCGGTCGTACGCCTCCCCGGGGTCGCCGCCACTGCCGCCCACCGGTGGCGTCCGCCGCGTCGCGTGGCAACCTGTCGCACTCCTCGGGCAGGATGCAGGTCGTGCGCCCTGACCGAGACGACCAGCTGACCGGAGCCCGCGGATGACCGACGACCGGATCGACGGCCGGATCGACGGCCCCGGCGAGCCCGTCGGCCGGGTGCTCGGCACCGCCGACGCCACCCCGTTGCAGTTCTGGACGGCCGTCTCCCCGGGCAGCTACCTCCAGCTCGACGACGTGGTGGTCACCCGGCGCGACCTGCCCGACCGGGAACCGGTCACCATCGCCGGGGTGGTCACCCAGGTCCGCGCCCGGCACGAGGGCGCCCAGTTCGAGTCGGACGTCTTCGCCATCGCCGACGGCACCCTCCCGGCCCAGGTGCAGGAGGCCGCCGAGATCACCACCACCCGGGTCGACCCCGAGCTGTACGTGCCGCCCGCGCCGGGTGCGACGGTCTACCGGGCCGAGGGCGACGCCCGCGCCCGCGCGCTGCACTTCGACCGGATGGAACGGCGCATCCCGATGGGGATGGGCCGCGACGGCGTCCCGGTCTACCTCAACGCCGACTTCCTCGACGGCAGCCGGGGCGCACACGTGTCGATCTCCGGCATCTCCGGGGTGGCCACCAAGACCAGCTTCGCCACCTTCCTGCTCTACTCGGTGTTCCGTTCCGGGGTGCTGGGCGGCGACGCGGTCAACGCCAAGGCGCTGATCTTCAACGTCAAGGGCGAGGACCTGCTCTTCCTCGACCACCCCAACGCCCGTCTCGACGATCCCACCCGGGCCGCGTACGCCAAGCTGGGGCTGGCCGCCGGGGCGTTCCCCGACGTGCGGGTGTACGCCCCGCCCCGGGTCGGCGACGCCTCCGGCACCCCCGACGTGAGCAGCCGGCTCACCGGCGTCGACGCCTTCTACTGGACGCTGAGCGAGTTCTGCGCCGACCGCCTCCTGCCGTACGTCTTCGCCGACGCCGACGACGAGCGCCAGCAGTACACGATGGTGGTGCACTCGGTCACCGCCCACCTGGCCCGCTACGCCCAGCCCGCCGACGGTGGGGTCAGCGTCGACGGGGTGCGCCTCGGCTCCTACGCCGACCTCGTCGACCACGTCGTCGAGCAGCTCAACGACGACGAGACCCGGGGCGACTGGGCGGGCAGCGCGGTCGGCCTGGGCACCGTCAACGCGTTCGCCCGCCGGCTGATCGGCAGCAAGAAGGACCTGGGTCGACTGATCCGGGGCGACCTGGCCACCCGCCGCCCGCATGCGATCAACACCGCCGAGAGCGCCCAGGTCACCGTGGTCGACCTGCACAACCTGCCGGACCGCGCGCAGCGCTTCGTGGTCGGCGTGACGCTGCGCGGCGAGTTCGAACGCAAGGAGAAGTCCGGCACCGCCAAGCCGCTGCTCTTCGTCGTCCTCGACGAGCTGAACAAGTACGCCCCCCGCGAGGGCTCCTCCCCGATCAAGGAGGTGCTGCTCGACATCGCCGAGCGGGGCCGTTCGCTCGGGGTGATCCTGGTCGGCGCGCAGCAGACGGCCAGCGAGGTGGAGCGGCGGATCGTCACCAACTCGGCGATCCGGGTGGTCGGCCGGCTCGACCCGGCCGAGGCGTCCCGCCCGGAGTACGGCTTCCTCCCGCCGGCCCAGCGGCAACGCGCCCTGCTGGCCAAGCCGGGCACCATGTTCGTCAACCAGCCCGACATCCCGGTCCCGCTGTGCCTGGAGTTCCCCTTCCCGGCCTGGGCGACCCGGGTGTCCGAGGCGGGCCGCGCCCCGTCGGAGACGCTGCGTTCGATCACCGGCTCGATCGATCCGTTCGCCGTGGTCGGCTCGGGCGGCGCCGACGACGACATTCCGTTCTAGGGGGCTGGCCGCCATGAAGATCCTGCACACCTCCGACTGGCACGTCGGCAAGGTGCTCAAGGGACAGTCCCGGGCCGAGGAGCACAAGCAGGTGCTGGCCGGGGTGATGGAGATCGCCCACGCCGAGCGCCCCGACCTCGTCATCGTCGCCGGCGACCTCTACGACACGGCCGCGCCGAGCCCGGAGGCGACCCGGCTGGTCACCCGGGCGTTGACCGCGCTGCGCCGGACCGGGGCCGACGTGGTGGCGATCGGCGGCAACCACGACAACGGCCACGCCCTCGACGCGTTGCGCCCCTGGGCGGAGGCGGCCGGCATCACCCTGCGCGGCGGGGTCCGCGACAACCCGGCCGAGCACGTCATCGACGGCGTCACCGCCGACGGTGAGCGGTGGCAGCTCGCCGCGCTGCCCTTCCTGTCCCAGCGGTACGCGGTCCGCGCGGTGGAGATGTACGAGCTGACCGCCGCCGAGGCCACCCAGACCTATGCCGACCACCTCGGCCGGGTGCTGGCGAAGCTGACCGAGGGTTTCACCGAGCCGGACCGGGTGCACCTGGTCACCGCCCACCTCACCGTGGTCGGGGCGAGCACCGGCGGCGGCGAGCGGGACGCGCACACCGTCCTCGGCTACGCGGTGCCGACGTCGGTCTTCCCGGGCACCGCGCACTACGTGGCCCTGGGGCACCTGCACCGGTCGCAGCGGGTGATCGGCCCGTGCCCGATCCGCTACAGCGGCAGCCCGCTCGCGGTCGACTTCGGCGAGCAGGAGAACGTCTGCTCGGTGACCCTGGTCGAGGTGGGCGCACACTCCGCCGCCCGGATCCGGGAGGTGCCGGTGTCGGCGGCGGTGCCGCTGCGTACGGTACGCGGCACCCTCACCCAACTGGCCGAGGCCGACCCGCCCGAGGGCTGGCTGCGGGTGTTCGTCCGGGAGCAGCCCCGGGCCGGCCTGCGGGAGGAGGTGCAGGAGCTGTTCCCCCGCGCGTTGGAGATCCGGATCGACCCGGAGCTGCTGCCCGCCCCGGGCAGCGGCACCCGGGTCGCCCAGCGGGCCGGCCGCTCCCCCCGCGAGCTGTTCGCCGACTACCTGGGCAGCCGGGGGCACGACGACGACGGGGTCCGGGACCTCTTCGACGAGTTGCTGGAGGAGGTGGAGCGCTGATGCGACCGATGCGGCTGGACCTGGCCGGTTTCACCGTCTTCCGCGACGAGACCACCGTGGACTTCACCGACGCCGACTTCTTCGCCCTCGTCGGGCCGACCGGCTCGGGCAAGTCGACGGTGCTGGACGCGATCTGCTTCGTCCTCTACGGCTCGGTGCCCCGCTGGGGTGGCGCCCGGGGGCTGGCCAACGCGCTCGCCCCGTCGGCGGTGGAGGCCCGGGTCCGGTTGGTCTTCGAGTCGGCCGGCGACCGGTACGTGGCGACCCGGGTGGTCCGCCGCGACGGCCGGGGCACGGTCAAGACCGCCAACGCCGGGTTGCAGCTGATGCCACCCGGGTTCGACATCACCAAGCTCGACACCGGGCTCAGCCCGGAGGACCTGGGCGAGGTGCTGGCCGGCACCCCGGCCGAGATGGAACAGGCCGTGCTGGACGCGGTCGGGCTGCCGTACGAGCAGTTCACCTCCTGCGTGGTGCTGCCGCAGGGGCAGTTCGCCGACTTCCTGCACGCCAAGCCGGCCACCCGGCAGCAGATCCTGGTCAACCTGCTCGGCCTCGGCGTCTACGAGAACGTGCAGAAACGGGCCACCGAACGCGCCGGGCAGGCCGAGGCGAAACTGGAGGCGGTCGCCCGGGTGCTCGGCGGGTTGACCGACGTCGACGACGCGACGCTGGCCACCGCGTCCGCGCAGGTCGACCGGATCCGGGAGCTGTCCGGGGCGGTCGCGGCGGCCGTACCGGAGCGGGAGCGGGCGTGGGCGGCGGCGCGGGAGGCCACGGCGGCGCTGGCGGCGCTCGACGCCGATCTGGCCGGGCTGGCGGGGGTGCGCGCCCCCGCCGGGGTGGCCGAGGTGGCCCACGCGGTGAGCACCGCGCGGGCGGCGGTCGACGCGGCGGCCCGCACCGTGGCGTTGGCCGAGGAGCGGGAGGAGAAGCTGCGCGGCGAGCTGGCGGGCGCGGGCGACGAGAGCGCCCTGCGGCTGCTGCTGCGCGCGCACGCCGACGCGGAGCGGCTGGCCGGCGAGGCGGACACGGTCCGGGCGGCGCTGGACGCGGCGCGGGCCGCGCACGACACGGCGGTGGCGGCGCTCGACGCGGCCCGGGAGGCGGCGGCACGGGCCGAGGCCGAGCTGGAGGCGGCGTTCCGGGCGCACGAGGAGGCCAAGGCCACCGACCAGGCGGTCGCGCTCCGGGCGCACCTGGTCGACGGCGCGACCTGCCCGGTCTGCGTGCAGCCGGTGCCCCGGGTACCGGCGTTGCCGGCCGGTTCGGCGGTGGCTGCGGCGACCGCCGCCGGCAAGGCGGCCCGGGCGGCCAGCAAGGCCGCGCAGGCGCTGGTCGACGAGCGGGACACCGCCGCCCGGGAGCGGGACCGGACACTGGTCCGGCTGCGGGCCCAGCACGACCAGCTGCACGGCCGGCTGACCGAGCTGGCCGGGCAGCTCGCCGGGGCGGCCACCCCGGCGGCGCTGCGCGACCAGCTCGCCGAGCACGCCCGGCTGCGGCAGGCACTCGACGAGGCCGCGGCGGCGGTACGGTCCGGCCGGGACGCCGCCCGGCGGGCCCGGGGGGCAGCCGACACCGCCGAGGAACGGCTGCGGGCCGCCTGGCGGGACTTCGACACCACCCGGGACGGGCTGGCCCGGTTCGGGCCGCCGGCCGCCGACCGGGACGACGTCGCCGCCGCCTGGACGGCCCTGGTCGGGTGGGCCGGCGCGCAGGCCGGGCGACGACGGGCCGAGCGGGACGCTCTGGTCGAGGCGGTGCACACGGCGCGGTCGGCCGCCGAGTCGGTCGAGGAACGCCTCGGCGGCCTGCTCGACGCCGCCGGGCTGCCCCCCGCCGACGACCCGGCGCAGGCGGTCGCGGTGGCCGCCGAGCGGGCCGAGGCCGACCTGCGGCGGATCACCGAACGCCGCGCGCAGGCCCTCCAGCTGCGGGAGCAGCGCGCCGAGCACGAACGGCAGGCGCGTACGGCGCGGGCGCTGGCCGGGCACCTGCGGGCCAACAACTTCGAGCGGTGGCTGCTGGCCGAGGCGTTGGACCTGCTGGTCGACGGGGCCTCCCGGATCCTGCGGGAGCTGTCCCAGGGGCAGTACGACCTGGTCCACGACAAGGGTGAGTTCTTCGTGGTGGACCACCACGACGCGGGGCTGCGCCGGGGGGTGCGGACGCTGTCCGGCGGGGAGACGTTCCAGGCGTCGCTGGCGCTGGCGCTGGCCCTGTCCGAGCAGCTCGCCGGGATGTCCACCACCGCCGCCAGCCTGGAGTCGATCGTGTTGGACGAGGGGTTCGGCACCCTCGACGCGGCCACCCTGGACATCGTCGCCGCCACCCTGGAGAGCCTGGCCGCCCGGGGTGACCGGATGGTCGGCGTGGTCACCCACGTGCCGGCGCTGGCCGAGCGCATCCCGGTGCGTTTCGAGGTCCGCAAGGACGCCCGCACGGCCCACGTCGAACGGACCGGCCGGTGAGCGCGAGGAGTGCAGCGCAGCGGAGCCCCGCAGCCCGCGAACGAAAGGCGGGCCCGGTGAGCGCGAGGAGTGCAGCGCAGCGGAGCCCCGCAGCCGCGAACGAAAGGCGGGCCCGGTGAGCGCGAGGTCGGTTCATGGGGCGGTGACGTGACCGGGCCGCAGCTGTTCGTGGACGCCTGGGACCCGTCCTACGGGGCGTCGTTCGAGGCGACGCCGGGTGGGCCGGTGACGCCGAGCAGCACCCAGGTCGACACCGACGTGGAACTGCCGGCGGTGGACTGGCGGGCGATCGGGCCCCGCCCGGGGGTGGCCGCCCCGGACGTGGTGCTGCTCGTCGACGGGGTACGCCGGATCGACGCCAGCGTGTGGACGGCCGAGGAGGACGGTGCCTCGTATCCGGGGATCGCCGCCTCGTACGCGGCCGGGGTGGTCCGTTGTGACCTGGAGCGCGGCGCGGCCGAGCTGGCCGGGGCACGGGTGGGTCGGGGCCTGTTCACGGCCAGCCCGTCGGCGCAGGAGGTGGCCTGCGGGCAGGTGCGCTACCCGGTGCACCGGGTCGGCGGCACCGGGGAGCTGAGCAAGCTGCCCGCGGCGGTGCAGGCCCCGCTGACCGCCCTGGAGGTGGCCGTGTCCGACGCGGCCCGCACCGACGGGGACCTGCTGGTGGTGGACGGTCCGCTGCGGGCGCGTCGGCAGCTGCCGCGCACCCTGGGCTACATCAAGACCCAGCACAGCCAGTATCTCGACGCCCGGCTCAACGCCGTGGTCACCGGGTTGGGCTCCGGCCAGCGGTCCCCGGTGTTCCGGCTCGGCACCGCCTGGGGTGGCTGGTCGTGGTACCTGCGGCTGCCGGTGACGGTGGGTGCGCCGTGGGCCGGGATCGTCCGGCTGGAGTGCTCGCCCGACCTCGAACCGCAGGACGCGATCGCGCTGGCCGACCTGTCGCTGGTCACCCTGCCCCGGTTCGCCTCCTCGCCGTACAAGGACCCCCGGGCCCCGCAGAACCTGGTGCCGATCGCCGGGTTGGAGCGGCGGCTGCGCGGGCTGCTGGGCGACGCCCGGTTGCTGCACCGCGCGCTGACCATGGCCAGCCGCAGCGGGATGCGTCGCTGATGGGCCACGACCGTGGGAGGTACCACTGATGGGCCGCCGTCGGGGTGACGACCGGATCGTCGTGGACGTGGACACCGGTCGGGCCGAGCTGGTGCCGGACCCGGACCGGCCGCGCTCGTGGACGCTGCTGCTCGACGACGCCCCGCAGTCGCACGTGGACCTGGCCGACCCGACTCACCTGGAGTTCGAGTACGTCCGCCGGTTCGGCGCGGCGCTGGACCTGCTCGCCCCGCCGGGGGCCCCGCTGCGGGTGCTGCACCTGGGCGGCGGCGCGCTGACCCTGCCCCGGTATGTGCAGGTCACCCGGCCCGGGTCGACCCAGCGGGTCGCCGAGGTCGACGGCGCGCTGGTGGAGCTGGTCCGCCGGGAGCTGCCCTGGCCGGCCGACTCCCGGCTGAAGGTGCGGGTCGCCGACGCCCGGGCCACCCTGGAGGCCAGCCGCGACGGCGGGTACGACGTGGTGGTCGCCGACGTCTTCGCCGGTGCGCGTACCCCCGCCCACCTGACCAGCGCCGAGTACGCGGGGCAGGTGGCCCGGGTGCTCGCGCCGGGCGGCTGGTACCTGGCCAACCTGGCCGACGGTCCACCGTTGCGGCACGCCCGCGCCCAAGTGGCGACGGTGCGTTCGGTGCTGCCCCGGGCCGCCCTGGTCGGTGACGCGGCCGTGCTGCGGGGGCGGCGGCACGGCAACCTGGTGCTGGTGGCGGGGCGGGTCGAGCCGCCGGTGCCGGAGTTGACCCGCCGCGCGGCCGGGGACTGGTTCCCCGGTCGGGTGCTGGCCGGCGACCAGCTGGACCGGTTCGTGGCCGGCGCGGCGGTGGTCACCGACGCGGACGCCACGGGCTCCGTTCCGCCGCCGCCAGGAATTTTTTCGGTCCGCCGTTGATCCGCCGGGATGGGCGTTCCGTATCAAGGGTCGGCGCCCTCCCCGTGGGCCCGCTGATGTCGGTGGACAGCAGGAGGTCTGGATGAGTGCGGTCGCGGCCGGCTTGCACGGCGAATTGGCCAGGCCAGGGTGGATGTTCGCCCGGGCCCAGCCGCAGTCGCGTGCGTCGAGGGCAAGCCGGGGGGTCGACGCCGGCCCCACCGATCGCCAGAATGGCCCGGTGACTCCCCGATCGGCGCCCGGGCGGCACCAGGCCCCGGCGACGACCCCGGAGGCGAGCCACTCCGACCAGTTGGTCCGGCTGCTCTACGCCGAGCACGCCGGCCCGCTGCTGATGTTCGTGATGCGGTTGACCGGTGGTGACCGGCAGCGCGCCGAGGACATCGTCCAGGAGACGCTGCTGCGGGCCTGGCGCAACGCGCACCGGCTGGGCGTGCAGGGGCAGGGTTCGCTGCGGCCCTGGCTGGTCACGGTGGCCCGGCGGATCGCCATCGACGAGCACCGTAGCGAGCAGGCCCGCCCGCCCGAGACGTACGACCGGGATCTGACGGCGTTCGCCGAGGCGGACAGCACCGACCGGGTGCTGCGCACCATGACGGTGGCGGACGCGCTGCGTACGTTGAGCCAGTCGCACCGGGAGATCCTGGTGGCGACGTACTTCCGTGGCCGGACGGTGCCGGAGGCGGCCGAGGAGTTGGGCCTGCCGCTGGGCACCGCGAAGTCGCGGGTCTACTACGCGCTGCGCGCGCTGCGCACGGCCCTACAGGAGAGGGGGGTGACGGAATGAGCCGGGCAGACCATATGGACGTAGCCGCCTACGCGCTCGGCGTCCTGGACGTGCAGGACACCGAACGGTTCGAGGAACACCTCGCGACCTGCTGGGCGTGTGCCGCCGAGTTGGAGACCATGGTCCCGGTGGTGGGGCTGCTCTCCGACATCGACGGCGAGACGATGATGGCGATGGAGCAGACCGCGACGGACCCGCGGCTGTTGGACCGCACCCTGGTCGCGGTCCGTACCCACCGGCGCAAGGCCCGGTTCCGGCAGGTGCTGTCGATGGCCGCCGCGGTGGTGGCGGTCGGCGCGCTCAGCGGCGTCGGGGTGGCCACCTTCGGCAACCCGGGCGGTGGTTCCGGCCCGGTGATCGCCGAGCCGAGCCGGTCCGCGCCGGTGGACGGGCCGGCGAGCCCGCAGCCGACCCGGTCGGGGCCGTCGGTGGGTGGCACCGAGATCGAAGGCGACCAGTTCGACGCGACCGACGGCAGCACCGGGGTGAAGACCACCATGTGGCTCGCCAGCAAGGAGTACGGCACCTGGATCGGGTTCAACCTGACCCGGCTGCCCGGCCCGCGCACCTGCCGGCTGGTGGTCATCCGCAAGAACGACACCACCGAGGTGATCTCCACCTGGGCGGTGCCGGGAACGGGTTACGGCACCACCGCCAACCCGCAGAATCTCCAGTTGGAGGCGTCCACCTCGGCGCCGCGCGGTGAGATCGCGAAGTTGCAGGTGCAGTCGGTGGACGCCAACGGGGTGGCGAGTCCGCTGGTGACCCTGGTTCCCTGAACCAACCGTCGAAACGGCGTCGACCCGGTCCGGGTCGACGCCGTTTCGGCTTTCCGGGGCCGGAGGGTGCCTCTGCTGGCGCACACGTACGGCCGGCCGGAACGGTTCAACGAATCAGATGTGAAATGGCCCACTGTAGATCGTTCAACCTTGACAGTGGACGCTCCGTACTACTCGGTGAACTACCAAGAATGAGGAGGGCACGTGGCAAAGATCAAGCGGACGACCGTCATCGTCGCGAGCGCGGTGGTCGCACTCACGGCCTGCGCCCCCGCAGGTTACAACGGAGCGAACTCCAGCGCAGCCGAGCCGGTCGCCGTCGCCGCGGCCGAGCCCACCGCGTCGGTCGAGCCGGATTCCTCGGCCTCCCCCGGTGCGCCCGGCGCCTCGGGCGCCCCCGCCGCCGACCAGGCGCCGCCCCCGGCCAACGTTCAGCTCACCGACCAGCTCGTCGGTAAGAAGATCGCCCGGATGGGCCAGGTCGTGGTGGACCAGGAGGGCTTCATCCTCTACCGCTTCGACAAGGACTCCGACGATCCGCCGTCGTCGAACTGCGTCGACAAGTGCGCCCAGGTCTGGCCGCCCGCGCTGACCGACGGCAACCCGCAGCTCCAGGGCGTCTCCGACGACAAGGTCGGCACCGTCACCCGCCAGGACGGCACCCGCCAGATCACCATCGGTGGTTGGCCGGTCTACCGCTACATCGGCGACAAGAAGGCCGGCCAGTGGAAGGGCCAGGGCGTCGGCGGCACCTGGTTCGTGGTCGACCCGAACGGCAAGAAGAACCTGACCTGCCTGCCCACCGGCACGCCGAAGGCGGTCGCCCCGCCGGCGGCCGGCGACTCGGGCGGCTCCAGCAGCGGCGGCGACTACACCTACTGATCCAGCATCAGCCGGGACACGGTGGCCGGTCGCAGCCGGGGAGGGCGCGGCCGGCCACCGGCACACCAGGGCCTCGACGTACCGGCAGCGTCGCACGGTCCCGGCCGCGACGCCGGCCCCCACCGGGCCGGCGTCGCGGTACCACCCGCCGGACCCTCCCCCCACGAACCCCCGGAGCGGACGAGGGCGGTGGACGCGCCACACGCCAGCGGGCGCGCGCCATCGAAGGTCCCCCCAACCCCGCACCCACGGCCGCTCGGGCGGCCGGTCCACTCCGGGATGGAGGCACCGCCGACGCGCAGGGCGTCGGCGGTGTCGTCCATTTCCGGCCCCGGCCCCGCGCCGGGGCGGGGCCGGGGCCGGGGCGGGGCGGGGCGGGGCGGGGCCGGGGCGGGGCCGG
>NZ_JAGFWR010000035.1 GCF_017599305.1 Micromonospora antibiotica | reverse complement strand
TCCCGGCCGGGGAGGTGGGCCGCTCGTGCCGGGGAAAGGTGTAACGACCGGGGTGCCGGGGCCATTCCCGCACGGATGCGGGGGCGGGCCGGTCGGGGGTGGTGCTGCGGTCGTCCGTGGGGGGGTGTAACGACCGTCGGTGCCCGCTCATTCCGCCGGGGGGCGTCGGGCCGGGCGGCCGGGGGGTGCTGCTGCGGTCGTACGCAGGGTGTAACGCCTGCGGGCCGGCCCGGATTCCGGCTCAGAGGTGCCGGCGGTCACCGTGGAGGAGAGCCGATGCGGACAAAGCAGACAATCGGCGCGTGTCCACGCACACTAAACCACCCATCGGGGCCCGGAGGCGTCACGGGGTGATCCGCGACCCGACCTTCGCGGCGCAGGCGGTCACCACCGAACGGGCATCCAGGCCCAGACTCTCGATGGCGACCAGGGCGGTGAAGACCACGTCGGCGAGTTCAGCGGCCACCTCCGCGTGAGTGTGCGTGACTCCCTTGCGCGGGTTCTGGCCCAACGCCCCGATCCACGCCCCGGCCGCCTCACCGGCCTCCTCGGTGAGTTTGAGGATCCGGCAGGTCAGCTCCGTCTGGTCGGTGCCGTTCGCGGCGTCCAGCCAGGCGCGAGCGGACCGGGCCGCGTTCCAGATCGACTCGTCCATCCCGCCAGTGAACCGGACGGGGATGACGATCCGCGTCCGGGGGCGGTCGACACGCCCCGACGTCGGCACCTGCCGGCGGGCCACCCCGGCCGCCCGACGGCAGGTGCCCCGGCGTCGGTGGGCGGCGGCGGGGCCACACCCGCCGCCCGACGGCAGGTGCCCGTCGGACCATGGGTCCGACGGGCACCTGTGCGTACCGGTGCGATCCGGGTCAGCGGGTCATACCGAACCGCTGGCGACGCCGCCAGCCGAACGCGGTGAGCATCAGCACCACACCGGCGCCGACCAGCCCGCCGCCGACCTTCAGGGGCGTGCTCAGGTTGTCACCGGTGACCGGCAGGTGCGGGTGCGGCTTCTTCTTCGGCAGCACGGTGATCGTCGTGCTGGCCGTACGGCCCGACGTACGCCCGGTCGCGGTGAAGGTGAGCCGACCCACGTCGCTCGGCCGGTAGCTCACGGTGAAGTTGCCATTCGCGTCGGTCTGCGCCGTGAAGTGCCGCGGCGCGGGCTGCGGCTGCGAATAGTCGACCTTCACCATCGCGACGGTGGTGCCGTCGCTGCGCCGGGCCGGCGCCTGCCCCGGAACGGCCGCGGCGAGGGGCGCCACGGTGACGTCGATGTCGACGATCTCGTTCGGCCCGAAGCCGGTGCCGGTGAGCACCACGGTCTCGCCGAGGAAGATGGTCGTCGGGTTGGCCGTCAGCGAGGGCGTGACGGGTGGGTACGGTGGCGGCTGCGGCGTGCTGTCGGCGGGTGGCTGCGGCTGAGCAGCCCCCGCGGCGGTCGGCACGGCCACGATGGCCAGACCGACCGTCAGCGCCATGAGAATGCGGGATAGCCGCATGATGGTCTCCTCCTACTGTTTGCAGCTAGGTGCGGGAACTACTTGGGTGGTCCATGGGGTGGCGGTCGGTGTGTGCCAGAGGTCGGGGGTGCCGGTGGTGTTCCTGCCGGTGAGCAGGTCCACGTCGAGGGTCCGGGTGGTGCCGGGGGCGACGTCGACGGTGGCGATGACCACCTGCCGGCGACGCTCGATCCCACTGCCCAGCGGGGTCGGTTTTCCGTCGACCCGGGCGCTGAGCACCGTGCCGCCCGCCGGGCTGTAGATGGAGATCAGGGTCCGGGCCGTGTACGGGTCGCCGGCCATGCCGAGGCCGAGCACCGACTTGGCGAGACCCGAGTCGGGGGCCGACGAGTGCAGGGTGAAGCGCAGCTTGAGCTGCCGCCGCCCCTCGTCGGCGCAGTCACCGGCGGTGAGGGTCGCCGTCGGCCGCAGGTAGTAGCCGAGCTTCGCGCCACTGCCGTCGTTGAGGAAGACCCCGACGGTCGGGGTGGCCTCCTGTTCGGGGAGGGCACCGGCGAGCCGGGTGTCGGCGAACGTCCGCTGTTCCGTGGATCGGGCACTCCAGAACAGTATCCGTCTTTCCGTGATGGAGCGGTCTAAAGCCGACAAAAGCACTCTTGGGTTGACCTTCTTCGTGAGGAAGGCGTCGAACACGGCGGACGCCGACGCGGCGAAGAAGGCATCCTGGCCGTTGTCGTCCCGCCCCTGGTACGTGTCGCTGAGCAGGGTGCGCACCACCTGACTGCTGACCAGGGTCGCGTCGCCCGGCACCTGTACCGGCCCGGTGGCCTGGAGCAGGTAGGACAGCATCACCGGGTCGACCGTCAGGACCCCGTCGACGGTCACCCCGCTGTGCCGCCGGTACATCTCCCGGTAGAGCTTCGCCGCGGCAGGGAAGTTCGGGCTCAGGTTGACGTCCGCCGGATAGATGCCCGGCAGGTCGGTGTAGAGCCGGCGTACCTCGTCGTCCACCCGCAGCGCGGGGGTGAACCGGCCGAACTGGGCGCTGGTGCCCTGCTCGCGCATCCGGATCCGCCCGTCGTCGGCGTGGATCACCGCGTACGCGCCGAACATCCCGCCGGTGGCGCGCAGTTCGGCGAGATTCTGCGACAGCAGCAGGTAACTGCGGGGCCCGTCCGCGCCGAGCAGGGCGGGCAGCACCCGGGCGCCCCGATCGGCCGCGCCGGTCAGTCCGGCCAGCCGGTCGATCTCCGTACGCAGCTCCGCCAACGCGGCACCGAGCTGACTGACCAGATCCTCGGCGCGCACCGCGTCGAGGCCGGCCCGGGACCTGCGGACGGCGGCGTCCGCCGCGCTCAGGTCCGCCGAGGCGGCCCGCAGCCGGGCCAGGTCCAGCCGCCCCCCGGACGGCACCAACGTGGTCAGGTCGGTACGCAGCAACGCCGGGAAAGCCTGCCGGGCCAGGTCGTCGATGGCCACCGCGATGGTCCGTACGGCCGCCACGTCGTCGCCGGCGTAGGGGACGTGCCGGGCGAGCCACCACCCGGGGTCACCGGTGGCGGTCCGGGCCGCACCGGCCTGCTCCTGCAACGCCGCCAGCGTGCGCTGGGCGCGGTCGAGGTCGCCGCCGAGCACCTGGGTGCTCAGCTCCCGGGCGAGCCCGGCCGCGTTGACCAGGTGGGCGCGTGCCTGCCAGCCACGGAAGCCCACCCACCCGGCCGCGCCGAACAGCACCGACCCGACGACCAGGGCGACCAACAGGGCCCGCCGGACCCGTCGCCGGGTCCGCCGTCGCAGTCTTCGTCGGCCGCTGCGCGACCCACCGTTCTCCGCCACGCCGTGCTCCACTCTCGCCTGGGGCGATATGACCATCAGTGGGTTTTCTAGCATGATTGACGATGTTATGATGCTTATACGGGTTTTTTACTATTTGGTGGACCGGGCCCGGCCGATCGTCAGCGGCGGACCGCGATCTCCCGAAGCAACGCCTCGATCCGGTCCACCCCGGCCCGCAACGACATCTCCCGCAGATAGGTCTCCCGCCCCCGCCGGCCCATCTCGACCCGGGCCGGCGCGGGGATGGTCGTGGCCAGCCAGAACCGGTCGGCCAACGCGGCCCAGTCCTCGGGTGGGCAGGAGAGCCCGGCGCGGGCCCGCTCCACCAGAGCCGCGGTGTCCCCACCGGCCGAGGCCACCATCGGGGCGGCGCAGGCCAGCGCGGACTGCACCTTGCTCGGCACCGTCCCGCTCAGCTCGGGAAGGTCGCGCAGGGTCACCAGCTGGTAGTCGGCGGCGGCGTACAGCTCGGGCATGTCCAGCGGAGACCGCCGCTCGAGGAAGCGCACGTTGTCGGCGCCCAACTCGGTGGCGAGCCCCCGGACCCGCCGTTCCTGCGCCCCGGAGCCCACCAGCACCAGGTCCATCCGGTCGTCGAGCGCCGCCGCCGCCCGTACCGCGGTCTCCAGGCCCTGGCGTACGCCGATCGTGCCGGCGTGCATGACCACGCAGCGGGCGTCCCGGCGAACCAGCGCCTGGGCGTCGCGGCCCGGTCGCACCGGCTGGAAGATCCGTTCGTCGGTCCAGTTGAGCACCGTGCGCACCCGCGCCTCGGCCACCCCGTCGGCGACCACCAGCTCCCGCATGGACGGGGCGGTGACCGCCACCGCGTCGGCCTCCCGCAGCACCCGGCGCATGGTGGTGGCGATCCGGCCGGGCCGGGCCTGTGCGGCCTGCCCCGGGGCGACCTCCCCGGTCCACAGGTCCTGCACGTGCAGGACGGTGGGCACCCGGCCGAGCAGCCGCAGCAACCCGGCGGTGGCGAAGGTGGTCGCGGGAAACTGGAAGACGTACAGCACGTCGACGTCGGCCAGGTACCGCCGGCCCGCCAACGCGGCGCTGCCGGCGAAGGAGAGATAGCCGGCCATCCGGGCGACGGGCGAGGCGTCCCCGCCGGCATAGCGGGGCACCCGACGCACGGTCAACCGCTCGCTGCGGGTCACGTGCCGGAAGCGTTGCCGCCAGCCCGGATAGACCTGGCCGCCGGGATAGTCCGGAAAGCCGGTCAGCACCCGCACCTCGTGTCCGCGCCGGGCCAGCTCCTCGGCGAGGCTGCCGGGGATGAAGGCCGGTTCCGGCGGGAAGTGGTACGACAGGATCCCGACCTTCATCGTCGCGCTCCCCCGCCCGTACCGCCGCCGGCCGACCGGCGCACGGGGTCGGCCGGCGCCGGGGTGCGGCGGCGAACCGCCGCCCCCGACACGGGGCATCCCCGCGCTGCCGGACCCGGAGCAGCACTCATCGCGGCAGCCGGGTGAGTTCCTGCGTCCGGTCGCCGACGGGGGGCAGCCCCTGATCGCCGCGCTGGGCGGCGGTGGCCCGATCGGCCGGGACCGACGCCCCGGTCGCGGTGGCGATCCGGTACGCCTCGTACTGGTAGGCGTCCGCCCGGGCCACCTTGGCCATGTTGAGCACGCAGCCGAGCAGCCGCACCGACACGGAGTGCAGGGAGCGGGCCGCCGCGGCGGCCTGGGCACGCGAGGTGCGCCCCTGCTGGGTGACCAGCAACGCGCCGTCGGCCTGCACGGCCACCACCACGCCGTCGGTGACGGCCAGCAGCGGTGCGGTGTCGATCACCACGATGTCCGCCGACTCGCGCAGGGCGAGCAGCAGGTCCGCCATCGCCTTCGAGCCGAGCAGTTCGCTGGGGTTCGGCGGGGTCGAGCCGCTGGGCAGCACCAGCAGCGACTTGTCGCCCCAACGCTGCACCACGTCGCCCACCTGGACGTCGCCGACGAGCACGTCGGTGAGGCCCACGCCGCCGTCGACCCCGAGATAGTCGGCGACCTTCGGGCGACGCAGGTCGGCGTCGACCAGCAGCACCCGCCAACCCGCCTCGGCCAACGCGATCGCCAGGTTGCAGGACAGGGTGGTCTTGCCCTCCCCCTGCAACGCGCTGGTCACCGCGATCACCCGGGCGGGCTCGTGCACGTCCACGAAGCGCAGGTTGGTCCGCAGTTTCCGGACCGCCTCCGCGCGGGCCGAGGTCGCCGCGTCCCCGACGATCAGCGGTGCCGCCTTGGCGCCCTGGTCGAAGGGGATGTCGCCGAGCAGGGGGCTACCGGTGGCCCGCTGCAACCCGGCGGCGTCGCGCAGCCGCACGTCGACCATGCCGCGCAGCACCGCGAGCGCCACGCCGAGCAGGAGCCCGACCAGGACACCGAGGGCGAGATTGCGGTTGGGCTGCGGGGAGACCGGGCTGGCGCTGACCCGGGGGCCGCCCACCACCTCGATCCGGGTGGGACCGGCCTTGCCGTCCGAGGTGGTCTCGATCTTCTTGACCAGCTCGACGAACTTCGCCGACAGGGCCTCGGTGACCTTCATGGCCCGGGCCTGGTCGGTGTCGGTGACGGTGGCACGCAGCAGCACGGTGCCCGGCTCGGTGGAGGTGGCGACCCGCCGCTGGACGTCGTCGGCGGTCAGGCCGAGGGCGGTCTCAGCGACCATGGCCTGCGCCAGGCGGTCACTGCGCAGCAGGTCGGCGTAGGACTTCACGCGCTGCTGGAGGAACAGCTCGCCCTGGTAGGCGTTGCTGACGCCCTGGTTGGGGGCGGTGACGAAGAAGGTCACCGAGGCCACGTACCGGGGCGCCGTACGGACGGTGACCAGCGCCGCCGAGCCGACCGTGAGCATCAGGGTGACCAGGACGATCCACCAGTGTCGGCGGACCAGGCGCAGGCAGGTGCGGACGTCCATCACGCCCTCCGTTCCGGCGGAACGGTCAGCTGGTGAAAAAGCACGAAGTCTCCCTAGGTTCCCATAACAGCGTGAGAGTATCTAAACCCTGCATGTAGTCCGTTAGACGGCAAAAGCAACGTATACGATGCAAACCTCTTAGCAGTGCCGAATCCTCGCAATAACGAAACAAAACGCAGAGGACGCCAATGAACCACGTAGACCCCCTGCCCGACGACGCCCCCATCCAGCGGCGCGATTGGGTGACCCGACGCGCGAAGGCCCTGTCATTGCTAACGCTCGACACCGCTTCCTGGTGCGCGGGCTTTCTGATCGCCTCCTGGGCGCGCTACGAGTTCGGCATCACGCCCCGGCAGTGCGCGCTCGCCCTCGGGGCCGCCGGCGTGTGCGCGGTCATCCACGCCGCCCTCGAACAGGTACGGTTCACCGCCCGGGGCCGGCACCCGGTCGGCAGCGTCGGCGAGGCCCGTGACCTGGGTGGCACCGTGGTGCTGGCCGCCGCCGTGGCCCTGGCCGCGCTGCTGCCGATGACGGACCGACCGGTCCCCGCCAGCGTGCCGGTCCTCGGTGCCGCCGTGGCGCTGCTGATGATGGGGGCCGGCCGGGTCACCTACCGGTGGCGACGCGACCGGGACGCCCGACCGGCCCGCTCCGCCGACCGGACCCTCATCTACGGGGTCGACGCCGCCAGCGAACGCCTGGTCCGGGTGCTGCTCGGCGACCCGGCCAGCGGATACCTGCCGGTGGGACTGCTCGACGACGACCCCGACAAACAGGGGCTGCGGGTAGCCGGGCTGCGGGTGCTCGGTGGTCGGGACCGGCTCACCCAGGCGGTCCGGGACACCCGGGCCAGCACCGTGATCTTCTCGATCAACGGCTCAGACGCGGCGTTGATGCGCGACGTGCGCAGCCGCACCCTGCAGGCCGGTGCCGCGTTCAAGGTGCTCCCGCCGGTACGGGAACTGCTCGACCGCCCGGTCACCGCCGACGCCGTACGCGACCTGCAACTCACCGACCTGCTCGGCCGGGCCCAACGGGTCGCCGAACTGACCGTGGAACGCAACGGTCTCGCCGGACGCCGGGTCCTGGTCACCGGGGCCGGAGGGTCGATCGGCTCGGAGCTGTGCCGGCAGATCGCCCGCTGCGACCCCGGTGAGCTGATGATGCTGGACCGGGACGAGTCCGCGTTGCACGCCCTGCAGATGTCCCTGCACGGCCGGGCGCTGCTGGACGGGCCGGAGCTGATCCTCGCCGACATCCGCGACGGTGACGGCATCGCCCGGGTCATCGCCGACCGGCGGCCCGACATCGTCTTCCACGCCGCCGCACTCAAGCACCTCACGCTGCTGCAACGGCACCCCGGCGAGGCGGTCAAGACCAACGTCCAGGGCACCCTCAACGTGCTGGAGGCATGCCGGGACGTCGCCGAGTTCGTGAACATCTCCACCGACAAGGCGGCCAACCCGATCAGCGTGCTGGGCTACTCCAAGCGGATCACCGAGCGACTGATGGCGCACTACGCCGACCGGTACGGCGCGAAGTTCCTCAGCGTCCGCTTCGGCAACGTGCTCAGCAGCCGGGGCTCGGTGCTCACCGCCTTCCAGGCCCAGGTCCGGGCCGGGCTCCCGATCACCGTGACCCACCCGGACGTGACCCGGTACTTCATGACCATGCAGGAGGCGGTGCACCTGGTGCTCCAGGCCGCCGTCCTGGGCCGGGGCGGCGAGGCGCTGGTGCTGGACATGGGCGAACCGGTACGCATCGCCGAGGTGGCCCAACGGCTGGCCGCCGAGGCGTCCCCGCCGCCCGAGATCGTCTACACCGGTCTGCGCCCCGGGGAGAAACTGCACGAGGACCTGTTCGGCGTCGACGAGATCGACAGCCGGCCGCTGCACCCGCTCATCTCCCACGTCCGGGTGCCCGCGCTGGCCCCCGAGGAGCTAGCCGGGCTCGACCCGTACGGCGACCCCGACGAGATGGTCAAACGGCTGGCGGCGTGCTGCGACGACAACCTCGCCCGGCTCGGCGACACCACCCGGCTCTCCGCGCTGCCGTCCCCCCGCTGAGCCCACCGTCCGCCCGGTGCCGTCCCCAGCCGGGGACCACCGGGCGGACGGTCGTGACGGTCAACGACCGCGGTGCGCCGTACGGTCCCGCCCGTCCGGTTCGGTCTCGTCCAGCGCTTCGGTGACCGCCTCGGTCAGGTCGTCGCCCGGCACCGCTACCGCCTCCGCCCGGTCCTGCTCGTCGGGGCGACCGCCCGGCGGGGGCTGGGGGGCGGTGGCCCCGCCCGCGAAGCCGTACTCGTTGGGCTCGTCGTGCCGGCTCATAGGGGAATCCTTCCCGTCACCTTCGTTCCGTGCCGTGCCACCCCCGGTGGGGATGTGCTCGGCTTACCCGTCCCGACGGGTCGGTAGTCCGCCAGCGGGTGGAAGTCAGCCAGCGGGCGGTGGCCCGCCCGGGGGACCCGGGCCGCCAGCGGGCTGGTGGTCGGCGGGGGCCGGCGTGCCCAGGCCGGCCCAGAGCACCCGGCGCAGCACGATGACCGCCACCGCCGTCGCCAACGCCGGCCAGCTCCGCCCACCCGGCAGCCGGAGCAGACCCGCGGCGACCAGCAGTTCGAGCAGCACCCCCAGGGCGGTCCGCCAGGACCGCACCGTCAGCAGCACCACACCACCGACACCCAGGGCGAGGGCGCTCACCACGGCGGCGAGCGGGGCGGCGAGACCGCTCATCCGGGCGCCCCGCCACCTGCGGCACCGGTCGGCGTCGGCTGCGGGTCGGGCTGCGGTCGACCACCCGTGTCGGCGGTCACCTGCCGCTGCTCCTGGGCGATCTCCCGGCGCAGCACGACGTTCAACGCGGTCCGGATGGTGGCGATCGCGGCCAGCTGACCCAGCTGGGCGAAGGTCGGCGACACCGCGGTACGCAGGATGTCCGCCGCCAACTGGAACTCCAGGCCGAGGGTGAGGAACCGGCCGAGGGAGAGCCGGATCGGGGTGAACACGGCGGCGCTGCGGTGTCGCAGCCCTTCGACCACGAACCGCAGCGCCGCCCAGAGCGCGCCGACGACGATGACCGTCGCACCGAAGGTCTCCACCACGCCCACCACGACCGTGTCGCCGTGGCGCAGCAACTCGTCCACCCTCACCGGGTGGCGTTACCCGCCCCCGGACCGGCTAGTCGGAGGACCCGGCCAGCCGCACCGTCAGGACAGCTCCCGCACCGCCTCCAGGATCAACCACAGGCCGCAGATGGCGAAGAGCACCGCCGCGCCGTACCGGATGGTCTTCTCCGGCAGGTGCCGACCGAGCAACCGGCCGACCAGGATGGCCAGGGCGTCGGCGGCCACCATGCCGAGGGTCGAGCCGAGCCAGGTGCCGAACCAGCCGTACTTGGTGGCCAGGGTGATGGTGGCCAGCATCGTCTTGTCGCCCAACTCGGCCAGGAAGAAGGCGACACCGACGGCGAAGACGGCGGACTTGCCGGTCTTCTCCGCCTTGCGTTTCTCCTCCTCGGTGAGCTTGTCCCCGCGCAGCGTCCAGACCCCGAAGCCGAGGAACGCCAGACCGGCGACCAGCGAGATCCACCCGGTGGGCAGCGCGGCGTTCAGGCCGACCCCGATGGCCACCGAGGCCAGGTGCACGATCGCGGTGGCGACGGTGATGCCGATCAGCACCGGGACCGTCTTGAAGCGGGTGGCGAACGTGAGCGCCATGAGCTGGGACTTGTCCCCCAGCTCGGCGACGAAGATGACGCCGAAGCTGACCACCAGCGCGACGAGGAAACCGTCCATGAGAACCTTCCCGATCAGGCCGGGAGGAGGTGTGGGGCGCCCTCGACCCGGCTGTGACAGCCTGAGTCGAAGGTCTCGCCCGCCCCACCGTGAGGTGGGGCCGCGTGGCCGGGTGCGGAACGCACCAGTGTGTCGACCACGACATTGGGGGCTACTCCCCTTCGCGTCCACCAGCCTAGCCGAGCGGCCCGGCCGACGGGACGTCGGGTGCACATCGTCACCCGGACGCCCCGCCGGCCGACGGGCCGCGACGGATCAGGCAGGCGGGGCCGCCGCTTCGACCGCGACGTCCTGCTGGGCCGGCCAACGTCACCCCGCAGGGCCGGAACGGGTCACGCCGCCTGGGCCAGCGTCACCCCGAACAGGCTGTCCGGGTCGGTCCAGAACCGGGTGGGCAGGAAACCGGCCGCCGTCAGCTCGGCGGCGACCCCCGCCGGCCGGAACTTCGCCGACACCTCGGTGCGCATCTCCTCGTCGGCGGCGAAGTCGACCGTCAGATCGAGCGCCCCGATCCGTACCCGCATCGGATGCCGGGCCCGCAGCCGCATCTCGATCCACTCCTGCGTGGGGTCCCAGTGGGCGACGTGGGCGAACGCATCCGGATCGAAGTCGGCGGCCAACTCCCGGTTGATCACCCGGAGCACGTTGCGGTTGAACTCGGCGGTGACCCCGGCCGCGTCGTCGTAGGCGGGCACGATCACCGCCGGGTCCTTCACCAGGTCGGTGCCGATCAGCAGGTGGTCGCCCGGCTCCAGGGCCGCCCGCATGGCGGCCAGGAAGCCGGCCCGCTCGGCCGGCAGCAGGTTGCCGATGGTGCCGCCCAGGAAGGCCACCAGCCGTCGGCCACCGGTCGGCAACCGGTCCAGCTGCCGGGTGAAGTCACCGACGATGCCACGGACCCGCAACGCCGGATAGTCGGTGGCGATCTGCGCGGTGGAATGCCGCAGCGCGCTCACCGACACGTCCAGCGGCACGAACGTGCCCAGCCCGCCGTGCCGGGTGAACGCGTCCAGCAGCAGCCGGGTCTTCTCCGACGAACCGGAGCCCAACTCGATCAACGTCTTCGCCCCGGTCGACGCCGCGATGTCGGCCGCCCGCTCGGCGAGCACCGCCCGTTCCGCCCGGGTCGGGTAGTACTCCGGCAGCCGGGTGATCTCCTCGAACAACTCGCTGCCCCGGGCGTCGTAGAACCACTTCGGTGGCAGCCACTTCGGGTCGGCCGCGAGCCCGGTCCGCACATCGGACCGCAGCGCCCGGTCGAGGTCCCGCTCCTCCAGGTAGATCTCCAGCGGTTCCGCGCTCATGTCGTCCTCTCCTGCACCGAAAACGTCCTGTTCCGTCAGGTCACTCCAGCTCGCCGACGTGCACCCCGTCCGGTCCCGCCCGGACCCACCGCCGGTCGGGCACCTCCCGCCAGCCGGGCGCGTCGTCCACCGGCTCGGAGGCAAGCCACGCCGTGCCGTCGTCGGCGCGCACCGACAACGCGTGCCCCCACACGCTCGCCACCACCGACACGCCGTCGGTGAGCAGCAGGTTCAGCCGTGATCCCGGGGCTGCGGCGGCGACCTCCCGGACGGTCGTGGTGACCGCCCCGGCCAGCGACGCGCCGGCCCGCAACCGGTGCCGGACCAGCGCCCACAGCAGCGCCGAGTCGGTCGGCGCGTCGAGGGTGACCAGGTCCCGCACCGGCAGTCCCCCGGCCAGTTCGACGACCGAGTCCGGCCAGCCGCGCACCACCCCGTTGTGGCTGAACAGCCAGCGCCCCTCGGCGAAGGGCGCGGCGGCGCTCTCCTGCACCGGCATGCCGACCGTGGCGGAGCGCACCGCCGCCAGCACCGCGCCGGAGGTGGTCACCCCGGCCAGCTCGGGCAGGGTCGGGTCGGACCAGATCGGGCCGGCCCGGCGGTACCGCACCGGATCCCCGCCGCGACCGTCGTCCCCACCCGGCCGGCCGGTGCCGGGATACCAGCCGACGCCGAAGCCGTCGACGTTGACCGTGCCGCCGCCACGCATGTCCCGGGGCGCCCAGGACTGCCGCACCAGCGAGTGCGGCGGGTCGTACAGCAGCGACCGCAGGGTCACCGGGGGGCCGAGGTACGCCAGGTGCCGGCACATCAGGCGACACCGCCGGTCACCCGTGGGCCTCCTCGGGCCGGGCGTCACGGGCGCAGCGGAAGCCGCTGAAGATCTGCCGCCGGATCGGGTGGTCCCAGTTGCGGAAGGTGCCCCGGCAGGCCGCCCGGTCGGTGCCGAACGAGCCGCCACGCAGCACCCGGTAGTCGCCGCCGAAGAACACCTCCGAGTATTCCCGGTAGGGGAAGACGGCGAAGCCGGGGTGACCGTGGAAGGGGCTGGCCGTCCACTCCCAGACGTCGCCGATCAGCTGGTGCACACCGAGCGGCGAGGCACCCGCCGGGTAGGCCCCGACCGGCGCCGGCCACAGGTGCCGTTGCCCCAGGTTGGCGTGCTCGGCGGTCGGCTCGTCGTCGCCCCACGGCCAGCGCCGGGACCGGCCGGTCGACGGGTCCCACCGGGCCGCCTTCTCCCACTCCGCCTCGGTGGGCAGCCGCTTGCCGACCCAGCGGGCGTACGCCTGCGCCTCGTGCCAGCAGACGTGCACCACCGGCTCGTCGTCACGGACCGGTGCCCACCTGCCGAACCGCTGGTAGGCCCAGCCGTCGCCGTCGCGTCGCCAGTGCATCGGTGCGGTCAGTCCGGCCTCGGTGCGGTGCCGCCAGCCGGCCGCGCTCCACCAGCGCGGGTCGTCGTACCCGCCGTCGGCGAGAAACTCCCGGTACGCCCCGTTGGTCACCGGCGTGGCGTCGATGACGTACGCGGGCAGCTCGACGGGGTGGGCGGGGCGTTCGTTGTCCAGCGCCCACGGATCGGTGGAGGTGCCCATGGTGAACGGTCCCGCCGGCACCAGCACCTCGGCGGCGACCCGTGCCCGTGGCTCGGGGGGCGGGGGCGCGTCGAGCACCGGTGGGCCGCAACGCAGCTGGTGGGTGGCGAGCATGGTCTCGTCGTGCTGCTGCTCGTGCTGCACGATCATGCCGAAGACGAACCCGTCGGCGACCAGCGCCCGGTCGGTGAACCGGATCCCGTCGAGCAGGTCGTGGACCTTGTCGCGGACGGTCGCCACGTAGGCCCGCGCCTCGGCCGGTGGCAGCAGCGGCAACGCGGGCCGGTCCTTGCGGGGCTGCTTGAAGGCGTCGTACAGGTCGTCGATGTCCTGCCGGACCGGCTCCCGCCCGCCGACGTCGCGGACGAGCCAGAGTTCCTCCTGGTTGCCCACGTGGGCGAGGTCCCAGACCAGGGGTGACATCAGCGTCGAGTGCTGACGGACCAGGTCGTCGTCGTCGACGGCGGCGGTGAGCGCGTCGGTGCGGGCCCGGGTCCGGGCTAGTTCGGCGGCGATCCGGCTGCGCAGCGGCTCGGTCCCCGTGCCCGGTTCTTCGGTGGTGGTCACCGGTCCCCCTTCTGTGCGGCGACGATCCGTCGACGGATCCCGCGGTCGATCTCGTGCTGGGTCTCGGTCGGCAGGTCCAGCGCCGGCAGCGTCTGCCGGGCCAGGTCGAGCAGGGCCGCGGCGGCCGTGGCCAGGGCCGGGTCGGCAAGTCCGTGCCGTGCGGCGGGGTGCCAGCGGTCGGCCACCGGTGCGGCGATCGTCCGGGCCGCCCGGACCGTGTGGTCGTCGTGCAGCAGCGCGGTCAGCACGGCCAGCGGGAGGGTCCAGTCCCGGCCGGGCTGGGCGTCGAGGTAGCGGACCTCCAGGTAGCCGCGCGGGCGGACCGGCGGGAAGAGCGTGCTGACGTGGTAGTCCAGGTCGTCGGTGGTCGGCGGGTGCGGCAGCGCCCCGGCGATCCAGTCGGCGAAGGTGATCCCCGGTGGTGGTGTCCAGTCCGGGCCGTCGTGACGCAGGCAGAGCAGCGGCGCGGCCAGCACGTAGTCGATCCAGGCGGCCACCGGGTCCTGGTCCGGCTGCTGGGCCGACCAGACGGGACCGGTGCGGGCCGGGTCGATGTCCAGCCAGGCCGCCATCCGGGCGGATGCCCAGCCGGTGGGTCGGCCGGCGTGCCGGTCGGCGGTGGCGAAGGCCGCCACCAGTGCCGGCCCCACCGCGTGCACCGCCGCCCAGCGGTCGGCCAGTCCGGCGGGTTCACCGATGTCGAGGCAGACCTGGAGGCCGGCGGTGCTGTACATCATGGTCTGCCCGGCCGGACCACGGCGGTCGAAGACGCAGCGCATGGCGCGGTAGCGCGGGGTGTCGACCACCGGGCTCGGGGCCCGCCACGGGTCGATGCCGGTCCGCCCGAGCACCAGCCCGGCACGGGCGAGCAGCGCGTCGAGCTCGTCGATGTCTGCCTGGGTGGCCGAGACCAGCGCGGCGACCGAGGATCGCGGCGCGGTGGACACCTCCACCTGCCCACCCGGCTCGACGGTCACGGTGCTGCCGTGCCGCAGGGGGTGGGCGGGGCTGGTGTCGTCCAGGGTGGGTGGGCTGTGTGGCCCGAGTGCCGCTCGTAGCCTCGCCCGGTTCAACGGTCGGGCGGGGTCCGCGGCGTCGTGGACGGTCCATTCCAGTTCGACGCCGGTGAGGGTGGGTGGCCCGGTCTTGAAGCAGATCCGGGCGAGGTGGCCGGCGGCACCGGCGATCTCCCCGAGCACGCTCGTGTGGTCCAGCTCCGGCGATGTCACCACGAGACGGCCCCTCTCCGGCGCTGGGATCCGGCCGCGCCGACCGGTCGGGAACGGCCGTGGCGGCCGACCCTGTCGTACCTCCATCCTCTTTCTCCCGGACCGATCTCGCAGACCGGACGGGAAGAAATTTTTGTGAAGCCTTTTCGACTAGTTTTTACGGCCGGGGCCTCCGCCGGGACCGGCGGAGGGTGCCCCCGGTGGGCGTCCCGGGACGAGTTGGCGGCAGTACGCCTCCACCCGGTCCGCCCCGCCTGCGGCGGCCACCACCTCGGCGAAGCCGGGCTTGGTCAACGCCTTCTCCCGCTGCTCGGGCGACTTGGCCAGGTAGGCCCGGCACTGCCCGGTCACCTTGGCGGTCCCGGCCGGACCGCCGGGGCCGGGGACCGTCCCGGGGGCGGAGGGGGCGCCGCCCGGCCCCGAGGGGGGACGTCGCGTCGGGTCCTGCCGGACCGGGCCGGACCGCTGCGGGGTGGGTCGTGCCGACCCGGCGGCGGTGGGGGTGGCGGTGGTGGACGACGGAGCCGGGCCGGGCACCCGTTCGGCGGGCCCGTCCCGGGTGACGGCGGCGAAGGCCACCCCGGCGGTGGCGGTGGCGGCCAGCGCGGCGATCCACGTCACCACGCCGGTGGTCAACCGGCGGCCCCGGCGGGCGACCACGGCGGGGGCGGGAACCCCGGCGGCCCGCGCGGCCCGGAAGGCCACGACCGCCGCCTGCTCGCCGGCGAGTTCACCGGGCCGGGCCGGGGCGGCGGCAGCGGCCAGCAATCGGGCGAGCGGCTCGGCGGTGGCCGGCGGGGCGTCGACACCGGCCTGGTCGAGCAGCCGCTCGGCCTCGGCCCGGTCCACCGTCCGGCCGGCTCGGGCCGACCGGCCGACGTTCATCCAGTCTCCCCTCATGTCAGCCGTCCGCCGGCTCGGCCTGGGACACCTGGGGCGTCGGGCGGGGGCGGGGCGGGGCGACCCGCTCGCCGTCGGACGGCTCGGGTTCATCGCCACGGTCCAGCAACGCGGCCAGCCGGCGCAACCCCCGGTGGGCGGCCGTACGGACCGCACCCGGTCGCCGGCCGAGCACCCGCCCGGCGGTCTCGGCGTCGAGCCCGATCACCGCCCGCAGCAGCACCGCCTCCGCCTCCCGGGGTGGCAGGGTGGCGATCAGCGCCAGCGCGGACTCCGTCCCGATCGTCTCGCCGGCCCGCTCGGCGGTGTCGGCGTCCCCGGCGAGGTCGTTGAGTTCCTGCACCGGCACCGGCAGGGACGGGCGGCGACGTTGACGGCGCAGGTGGTCCATGGCCCGGTTCCGGGCGATGGTCACCGCCCAGGCACGGAACTCGCCGCCGGTGAACCGGGACAGGTCCCGGGAGATCTGCAACCAGGTCTCGGAGGCCACGTCCTCGGCGTCGGGGCCGACGAGCGCGGTGAGGTAGCGCAGCAGACCCGGCTGGAGGCTGCGGTAGAGGATGCGGAACGCCTCCTCGTCACCGGCCTGCGCTGCGACGACCGCTTCGGTCAGGTCACCGGTCACGGCCGCGTCGTTCCCAGCGGGCGACCCGGGCCGGTGGCGGGCGGACGCGTGCCGCAGCCTCGGCCCGCCCAGCGGACCACCTCGCGCACCTTCAGCCCCCCGCTGACCCGATCGCACCTCACGCCGGATGACTTCTCTGCCACCGCCGCGCGGGGTACGGCGTCGGTCTGCGCGCGGTACCGGCGCCGGGACGGGCCAGAGTGGGCAACATTAGGAGCCGGAGGCGGCGGAGGCAAGCGGACATCGGGCCGGAAAGGGTGAGATAGATCAACTCCCTGGTGGCGCGTCGCGCGTGCCCGCATCGCCGTCGGGACACCTGGTTCTCGACACCCCGGGTCATCGCATCGGGCGGACGACGCCGACGACCCGTCACCGGTGACCATGGGTGGGGTGTCGGTCACCGCTGGTCAGGGTTGACCTCCACCGGGCCGCCTCCCGAAATCCCGGAAGGGATATCGCCGTCTGCCGGACGGGAGGACCCTGGGTACGGTATGGGGGTGTTGTCATCCGAGGTCGTGCTCAGCGGTCGCTACCGCCTGGACGAACGTGTCGCCACCGGCGGCATGGGCGATGTCTGGCGTGCCACCGACCTGGTTCTCGGTCGCCAGGTCGCGGTGAAGGTGCTGCTGCCGGCGCTCGTCTCGGACCCCGATTTCATCGCCCGGTTCCGCTCCGAGGCGCGGATCATGGCCGCGCTGCGCAACCCCGGCATCGTCCAGGTCTTCGACTGCGGTGAGGACCGGCTCGCCGACGGCACCCGGGCCGACTACCTCGTCATGGAATTCGTCGAGGGCGAGCCGCTGTCGCGCCGGATCGAGTCGGCCGGCCACCTGGACGTGACCGAGACGATGTCGGTCGTGGCCCAGGTCGCCCAGGCCCTGCACGCCGCGCACGCCGGGGGGATCGTGCACCGCGACGTCAAGCCGAGCAACCTGCTGGTGCAGGAGGACGGCACGGTGGTGCTGGTCGACTTCGGCGTCGCCCGCTCCACCAATGTGACCAGTATCACCAGCACGAACGCGGTGCCGGGCACCGCCCTCTACATGGCACCCGAACAGGCGTCCGGCCGGCCGGTCTCGGCCGCCACCGACATCTACGCCCTGGGCGCGGTGGCCCACTGCTGCCTGACCGGGCAGCCGCCGTTCACCGGAGACAACCCGCTCCAGGTGGCCGTACGCCATCTGGACGACGAACCGCCGGAGCTGCCGGCGGACATCCCGGCTCCGGTGCGGGCCCTGGTGGCCCGGGCGTTGGAGAAGGACCCCGCGGACCGCTTCGCCACCGGCGCCGAGATGGCCGCCGCCGCCCGCGCCGCGAGTGGCGACGGCACCGCGACCGCCATGACCGCCCTGGTGACGCCGCCGCTGCGCGACCCGTCCGGGGCGAACACCCCCCGCCTCGTCGGGGCGCAGACGCCCAGGACGGTGGTCGGGGCGGGGTCGGGACGGACCCGTCGGGGCTCGCTGGTCGGCGCGTTGGCCGCGGTACTGGTCGCGTTGACCGCGCTCGGTGCCGCCCTGGGTGCCGCGAAGTCGCTCGACAACGGCGTGCCGAACATCCGCAGCACCGGTCCGGCGGTGGCGCCCACCGAGCAGAGCGAGCTCCCGGCGGTCGTCGAGCAGACCGGCCCCCAGGAGACGGAGCGGTCGAACCGGCCGGGCAACCAGACTGCGAAGCCGTCGCCGTCGGCCTCGGTCAGTCCGACGCCGCTGCCGAACGGCTCGTCGCAGTCGCTGCCCACGAAGTCCGCGCCGCCCAGCGCGCCGGCGACGACTCCCCCTGTCGGACCCACCGCGACGGAGTCGTCGCTCCCTCCGGGGCCCACCGCGCCGGAACCGACGGCCGCCACGACCGACCCGGGCAGCGGCGGTGGCGGCGGTGGGGACGGCGACGGCATGCCGCCGGCCGACAGCTGAACGATCCTCTCGTTTGGGCAGGAACGCCCCTAGAGCCCCCAGGAACACCAAAACGGGCGTAGATCGCTATATCGCCATCTAGGCTCCGTGCAAGGACACGCTTGCAGGGAGCCCAGGTGAACGCAGAGAAACTCGTCGTCATCGGCCAGGGATACGTCGGACTGCCGCTGGCCATGCGCGCCGTCGAAGCCGGACTGGACGTGGTCGGGTTGGACGTTGACGCCGACCGGGTCAAGCGGCTCGCCTCCGGCGAATCCTTCGTCGAGGACATCGGGGCAGACCGGCTCGGCCGCGCCCTCGCCAGCGGCCGGTACCGGCCGAGCACCGAGTACCCGGACGCCGAGGGTTTCGACATCTGCGTGATCACCGTACCCACCCCGTTGCGCGACGGGGCCCCCGACCTGAGCTACGTCGAGCAGGCCGGCACCGCCGTCGGCCCGTACGTCCGGCCCGGCTGCACGGTGGTGCTGGAGTCGACCACCTACCCGGGGACCACCGAGGACCTGCTCCGGCCGTTGCTGGAGGCGGCGAGCGGGCTGCGCAGCCCGGGTGACTTCCACCTCGGCTACAGCCCTGAACGGATCGACCCGGGCAACCCCACCTGGCGGCTGGAGAACACCCCGAAGGTGGTGTCCGGGGTGGACGCGGCGTCGCTTTCCCGGGTGGACGGCTTCTACCGGCGGTTGGTCGAACGGACGGTGCCGGTGGACTCCACCCGGGTCGCCGAGCTGACCAAGCTGATCGAGAACACCTTCCGCCAGGTCAACATCGCGCTGATCAACGAACTGGCGATGGCCTCCCACCAACTGGGCATCGACGCCTGGCAGGCCATCGAGGCCGCGTCGTCCAAACCGTTCGGGTTCATGCCGTTCCGCCCCGGCCCGGGGGTCGGCGGGCACTGCCTGCCGATCGACCCGTGCTACCTGTCCTGGCAGGTCAAGCGCACCCTGGGCCGACCGTTCCGGTTCATCGAGCTGGCCGACGACATCAACCACCAGATGCCCGAGCACGTGGCCCAGCGGGTGATGGCCGGGTTGAACCGGATCGGCCGGCCGGTCAACGGGGCCCGGTTGCTGCTGCTCGGGCTGGCGTACAAGAAGAACACCGGGGACATGCGCGACTCGCCGGCGGTGGACGTGGCCCGGCGGTTGCAGGCGCTCGGCGCGGACGTACGCGCGGTCGAGCCGTACGCGGAGCCGCAGCACATCCCGGGCGGGGTGCTGGTCGTGGAGCTGACCGCGCGGGAGATCGCCGCAGCCGACGCGGTGGTCCTGGTGACCGACCACGACAGCTTCGACTACGACCTGGTCACCCGGCACGCCCGGTACGTCTTCGACACCCGGGACCGGTGCCGGGGCGACATGGTGGAACGCCTCTGACCGTTGCCCCGGGACGGGCGACGCCCCCGCTCGGCGCGCAGCGGCCCGCCGGCCCGGCGTCGCCGGGCCGGCGGGCGACCACGGGGTCACTCCGCGCCGAGCGCCTCCACCACCGGACGGGCCAGGGCACGACGGGCCGGCAGCACCGAGGCGGCCAGCGCGGCGAGCACGGCCACGGCGAGGATCAGCCCGAGCCGCCCCCAGGGCAGCACCAGCGTGAAGCCGCCACCCAGCCGGGCCACGAAGGCCACCGTCCCGGCGCTGACCGCGATGCCCAGCGCGGTGCCGAGCAACGCGCCGACCAGGGCGGTCAGCACCGCCTCGACGGCCAGCAGCAGGCGCATCCGTCCCCGGGACAGCCCCACGGCACGCAGCACGGCGTTTTCCCGGCTCCGCTCCACCACCGACAGGCTGAGCGTGTTCGCGACGCCGACCAGGGCGATCACCACGGCCAGGCCGAGCAGCGCGGTGACGAAGGCGAGCAGCATGTCCACCGTGCCGGTGAGCGTCTTCTTGTAGGCGGCCTGGTCCAGCAGGTTCACCGTCGGGTACCGGGCGACCACCGCCCCGATGGCGGCGCGGGCCCGCTCGGCGGACACCCCGTCGGCCGGCTCGACCTCGGCCAGCTGGCCGCGTTCGTCGGGGTAGAGCGCGGTGAAGTCGGCGTCGGCCAGGTCGACCACGTGCCCGGCGGGCACCCCCTGCGACGTCGGGCCGTCGGCGGTGACCACGGCGGCCACCCGGAACGGACGGCCGGCGACGGTGACCGTCGACCCCACCCGCCAGCCCCGGGCGGCGGCCAGTTCCCGGTGCACCAGCACCGTCCCCGGCCCCAGGTCCGCGACGTCCCCGACGTCGACCGCGTCGAGGGTACGCCGGGCCAGCGCCGGGTGCGCCGACCGCAGCTCGACGCCGTCGACGACCCGGTTACGGTGCTCGTGCACCACCCCCACCTCGGGTCGGGCGGCCAGTTCCCCGGCGAGCGGGGCGGGCAGCCCGACACCGACGCCGGTGACCACGAAGTCGACACCGATGCGGGCGTCGACCGCCCGCTCGACGCCCACCTTGACGCTGCCGGCGCCGACCACGAACGCCGAGACCAACCCGATGCCGATCACCAGGGCGGTGGCGGTCGCCGACACCCGGCGCGGGTTGCGGGCCGCGTTGGCCACGGCGAGCGCGGCGGTGGCCCCGAACACCGGTCGCAACGGCCGGCCGAGCAACCGGACCAGCACCGGCACCAGCAACGGACCGAACATGACTATCCCGAAGAAGGACAGCACCCCACCCACGGCGACCAGGGCGATCTGTCCGACGGCGGCGGCCCCGGCCAACGCGGCGATGCCGGCGACACCGACCAGCGCGCCGAGGGTCAGCCGGGCCCGCCCGGCACCCCGGGCCGGCTGCCCGGCGGCGTCGGCGAGGGCGGCCATCGGCGGCACCCGGGTGCCCTGCCAGGCGGGCAGCAGTGCGGACCCGACGGTGACCAGGGTGCCGAGCAGCAGGCTGAGCCCGACCGTCCGGGCGGTCACCGTCAGACCGGCGACGGACAGCGGCAGGTCGAGCCGGGGGGTCAGGGCCGCCGCCCCGGCGGCCAGCCCGACACCGAGCGCCACCCCGAGGGCCGAGCCGGCCAGCCCGAGCACCGCCGCCTCCAGCACGGCGGCCCGGAAGACCTGCCCCCGGCGGGCCCCCACCAGCCGCAGCAGCGCGGTCCGCCGGGTCCGCTGGGCGAGCACGATGGCGAAGGTGTTGGCGATGACGAACCCCGCCACCACCACCGCCACCCCGGCGAAGACGAGCAGCACCAGGCGGAACTGGTCGAGGTCGCGCACCCCGTCCTCGACGGCCTCGTCGAGGATGCGCTGCCGCGACTTCACCGTGGCGTCCCCACCGACCACCGCGGCCACCCGGCCGGCCAGGGCCGGCCCCGCCGTTTCCGGCGCGGCGGCCACCATGATCCGGTCGTAGCCCGGCCGCCCGCTGACAGCCAACGCGTCCGCGCCGACCAACCCGACGAACGGGCCGCCGACGTCGCGCGTGGTTCCGGCCACGTCGACGGTGCCGACCAGGGTGTACGGGCGGGCCGGGCCGGTCGCGCCGCCGACGCCGACCGGGCCACCGAGCGTGAACCCCTGCGCGGCGACCGTGGGCGCGTCGAGGACCACCTCGCCGGGCCGGTCGGGCAGCCGGCCGGCGACCACGTCGTAGGAGCGCAACGCGGGCCCGGTGGGGATCGCGGCGAGCAACCCGACGCCGAGCACCGGCCGGCCGTCGACGCCGACCACCCCGACGAGGGCGGTCAGCTCCCCGGCGGCCTCGGCCACCCCGTCGACCGTGCGCACCCGGTCGACCAGGGACGGCGGCAGGGTGGTCCGGTCGGCGTAGACGCCCAGGTCGGTGTGCCGGTCGAAGGCGCCGGCCCGCTCGTATGCCCCGGCCTGCATGCCGTCGGTGAGCATCAGCGTGCCGGCGACGAACGCGACCCCGAGCACGATCGCCACCGAGGAGAGCAGCAGGCGCAGGGCGTCGGCGCGCAGCGTACGCAGGGTCAGCCGCCACATCCCGGTCACCGCCGGCCCCGGCCGACGGCCCGGCGCGGCACGGCCCCGGACCCCACGGGCGGGCGGCAGCCGGTGGGGCGACGGCCGGCGACGGTGGGTGGGTGGGGCGCGGGGTGGGCGACGGTGGGCACGGACATGGGCACTCCCGGTCGGCGTGGTGCGGTCCCCTCCGACGCTAGGCAGCGGCCCGCCGCCCGGCGTCCACCCGCCCGCTCGGGCCGACTCCGCCACAGGTCGCCCCGGACCGGGACACCCGTACGCCCCAGGTCGTACCCGGGCTCAGCCGCCCGGGGTGACCAGGCCGCTCTCGTAGGCCAGGACCACCACCTGGACCCGGTCGCGGAGCTGGAGCTTGGCCAGGATCCGGCCGACGTGGGTCTTCACCGTCGCCTCGGCGACGTGCACCCGGGCGGCGATCTCGGCGTTGGCCAGGCCCTGCGCGACCAGCAGCAGGATCTCCCGTTCCCGGTCGGTGAGCTGGGCCAGGCGCGGGTCCTCGGTGGGGGCGGGACCGAGCCGGTCGGCGAACCGGTCGAGCAGTCGGCGGGTGATCGACGGGGCGACCACCGAGTCGCCCTCGGCGACCACCCGGATGGCCGCCAGCAGCTCCTCCGGGGGCACGTTCTTGAGCAGGAACCCGCTGGCCCCGGCGCGCAGCGCGGCGAACGCGTCCGCCTCGGTGTCGAAGGTGGTCAGCACCAGCACCCGGGGCCGGCCGTCGGCGGAGGCGGCGCAGATGCGGCGGGTCGCCTCCACCCCGTCCATGGTCGGCATCCGCAGGTCCATCACCACCACGTCGGCCTCGACCCCGGCCAGCACCCGCAACGCGTCCGCCCCGTCGATCGCCTCGCCGACGACCGTCAGGTCAGGCTGGGAGTCCAGCACCATCCGGAAGCCGGCCCGCACCAGCGCCTGGTCGTCCACGATCACCACTCGTACCGTCATGCCGCGATCACCTCCGGGTCCGGGGTCGACGGTAGCGGCAGCCGTACCTCGACCTGCCACCCGCCACCGGTACGGGGTCCGGCGGTGAGCCGGCCGTCGTACACGCCGACCCGCTCGCGCATCCCGACCAGGCCGTGGCCGCCGGAGGGCGCCGGCCGGGTCGGCGGGCGTCCGCGCCCGTCGTCGCTCACCCGGACCACCAGCCCGTCGTCGACGCCCAGCGCGACCGTGGCGTGCGCGCCGACCCCGGCGTGCTTGAGGGCGTTGGTGAGGGCCTCCTGCACCACCCGGTAGACGGTCAGGTCGAGCCCGGGTGGCAGGGTGGCCGGCACCTCCCGGGCAACGTACTCGACCCGCAGGCCGGCGTCGCGGAACCGGCCCACCAGTGCGGGCAGCTCGGCGACGGTGGCGCGGCGGCGTTCCGGTTCGGTGCTCGGGGTGACCGCGCCCTGGCCGGTGGTCGGCTCCGGTGGGCTGGGCTCGCGCAGCACGTCGACCAGCCGCCGCATCTCCTCCAGTGCCTGCCGGCCGGTGTCGGCGACCACCTTCACCGCCTGCCGGGCGGTCTCCGGCTCCCGGTCGAACAGCAGGCGGGCCCCGTCGGCCTGCACGATCATCACCGCCATGCTGTGGGCCACCACGTCGTGCAGCTCGCGGGCGATCCGGGCCCGTTCGCCGACCACCGCCGCGCGGGCCTCGGCCTCCCGCTCGCGTTCCAGCGTGGCGGCCCGTTCCTCCAGGCTGAGCACGTAGAGGCGGCGGGTGCGGACGTTCAACGCGGCCAGCCACACCCCGCCGGTGATCAGCCCGAAATAGATCGCGGGGGCCCACCAGGCGGCGTTGGTCTGGGCCTGCGAGGCGGCCAGCAGCACCCCGACGGCGGCGACGGCACCGGCCAGCATGCCGTCGCGCAGCCGGTCGGCGTACTTGACCACGCTGTAGAGGGCGATCAGCACGGCGACGTCGTAGGCCAGCGGACCCCAGCCGGCGACCACCTGGGTCAACGCCAGACCGGCGACGAGCACCGCGACCAGCGACGGGTGGCCGCGCCGGAACAGCAGGGCCACCGCCATGGCCAGGCCGACCAGCGCGGACGGCCAGCCACCGGGCTGGGCCGACACGCCGGGTTGGGCTGCCGCCGTGACCAGGGTGAAGAGCACCACCAGCGCGCTGACGCACACGTCGAAGGCGACGCCGCGCAGCGGGCGACCGAAGAGGGTACGGCTCACGGTGACCGAGCGTAGTGCCCCGTTCGGGGTCGATGCGGGCCCTGGCCCGGCCGGGGCTCAGAGCAGCTCGCGTAGCCGGGTCATCTCCACGGTCTGCTCGGTCGCCACCGCGGTGGCGAACTCGTTGAGTTGCTGGTCGACCCCGGCGGAGAGCAACTGGGTGGCCATCGTCACCGCGCCCTCGTGGTGGGCGGTCATCAGGCGCACGAAGAGCCGGTCGAAGGCGACGCCCCGGGCGTCGGTGAGCTGCCGGATCGCCTCGGGGGTCTGCATGCCCGGCATCCGGCCGTGCTCGTGGCCGGGTTCCTCGGCGGCCAGGCCACGGGCGTCGAGCCAGCCGCGCAGCAGCCCGACCTCGGGTGCCTGGGCACCCCGGATCCGCGCGGCGATCGCCTTGACCTGGGCGCTGGCGGCCCGGTCGGGGGCCAGCGCGGCCAACTGGAGGGCCTGCTGGTGGTGCGGGATCATCATCCGCACGAACCAGACGTCGAGGGTGTTGTACCGGGGCGTGCCGGGCTCGCGGACCTCCTGTGCGGGCCGGGTCGCGGCGGGCTCGCCCGGCCGGCCGGGCACGATCACCGCCGGAGCGTCCGCCGGGAGGGTCGGCGTCGGGGTGGCCGTGCGGCCCTGCGCCGCCGGGGACGGCCGGTCGTCGGGGCGCAGGGCCACCCCGACCGACACCAGGACGGTGACGGCGACTGTGACGGCGAGCAGGACGCGTCCACGTGGGCCGGTCATGCGGCTCCCCCTCCGGTCGAGGTCGACGCGATCGTATCCATTCACCGCGACGAATAGATGTGACGCGGATCACATCAACTCTCATCACTGGCTAGTAAGGTGCCAGATACGCATCGTCCCCTTTCGAAGGGTTCCGCCGATGATCAGGTTCTCCCTGCCCCGACCACGGCAGCTGAAGATCGTCAGCGTGGTCGCCGCCGGCCTGCTGGTGGCGAGCGTCGCCACCAGCCCGGCAGGCAACGCCGCACCCGCCACCGCGACGGAGAGCGGGACGCCGGCAGCCCCCGGCCTCGCCGTCGACGAGGTCTCCAGCAGCCCCAACCTGCGCCAGGTCGCCAACCTGCCCAAGCAGGCGCCGTTCGACACCACCAGCGCGTTCGGCACCGACATGGCCTTCCAGGGTCGGTACGCCTTCGTCGGCAACTACAACGGCTTCGTCGTCTACGACATCGGCCGCCCCAGCGCCCCGAAGATCGTGTCGCAGGTGCTCTGCCCCGGCTCGCAGAACGACATCTCCGTCTACGGCGACCTGCTCTTCCTCTCCACCGACTCGTCCCGCACCGACGACTCGTGCGCCAGCGCGAGCCAACCGGCGACGGTGAAGGAGTCCTGGGAGGGCATCAAGGTCTTCGACATCAGCGACAAGGCCAACCCGCGCTACGTCAAGTCGGTGGAGACCGCCTGCGGCTCACACACCCACACCCTCGTCCCCGGCAAGGACCGCAGGGCCGTCTACCTGTACGTGTCGTCGTACAGCCCCCGGGCCGACTTCCCCGACTGCCAGCCGCCGCACGACTCGATCTCCATCGTGAAGGTCCCGGTGCACAAGCCCACCGAGGCGTCGGTGGTGGCCACCCCGAACCTCTTCCCCGACGGCGGCTACGAGGGCATCCCCGGGCAGACCTCGGCCACCACCGGCTGCCACGACATCACCGCCTACCCGGCCAAGGACCTGGCCGCCGGGGCGTGCATGGGCGACGGCGTCCTGCTCGACATCCGCGACCGGGAGGCACCCCGGGTGATCAACCGGGTGCGGGACACGGCGAACTTCGCGTTCTGGCACTCGGCGACGTTCAACAACGCCGGGACCAAGGTGGTGTTCACCGACGAACTCGGCGGCGGCGGCGCGGCCACCTGCAACGAGATCGTCGGCCCGAACCGGGGCGCGGACGCCGTCTACGACATCACCGGTCGGGGCGACGCCCGCACGATGGTCTTCCGCAGCTACTACAAGATCCCCCGCACCAACGCCGACACCGAAAACTGCGTGGCCCACAACGGCTCGCTGATCCCCGTACTCGGCAAGGACATCATGGTGCAGGCGTGGTACCAGGGCGGGGTCTCGGTCTGGGACTTCACCGACTCGACCCGGCCGAAGGAGATCGGCTTCTGGGAGCGCGGGCCGCTGTCGGACACCCAGCTCACCACCGGCGGCGCCTGGTCGACCTACTACTACAACGGGCACATCTACTCCAGCGACATCCAGAAAGGGCTGGACGTGCTCAAGCTCAACGACTGGCGCACCTGGACGGCCGACCTGGTCCGGATGCCCGAGCTGAACGTGCAGACCCAGGCCGGCTACCTGAGCTGGTAGCCCGACCAACCGACGACGAACGGCCCGGCCCCAGTGGGCCGGGCCGTTCGTGGTGCAGGGACGCCGTGCGTGCAGGGACGCGCGGGTGGCGGGGTCAGCGGATCGGCAACTGGTAACGGCGTTCCGTGCCACCGCCGGCCACGGTGACCAGCCGGACCTCACCGTCACGCAGCCCGTACGTCACCGACCAGCGGGTGTGCCCCTGCCGGACCTGGTCCAGCAGGCGCAGCGCCGCCGTCGGGTCGACCCGGCCGTCGGCCGCGTCCAGCGCCGCCGCGAGGACGCCGTAGCGGCGGTCGCGGCGACGCTGCTGCTCGGGCACGTCGACCACCGGCACGTTGGTCAGCGCCTGCCACCGCCCCTGCCCCCGCTGCACCCGCATCGTCCCCTCGACGAACTCGACCACCGCCGACCGGCCGCCCGCGTCGGCGAGCAGGTAGTGCAGTGGGGGCCCGCCGTCGAAGTCGAGGTTGTGCCGGCCGAACAGCGCCACCGCCTCGTCCACCGTGGCCGCCCGGTCCAGTACCAACCGCAGGATGCGCACCGACCCGACGGTGGGCCGGCCCGGCACCGGCTTCGCGGTGGCGTTGTCGTCGGCGGCCAGCCCGACGGCCAGCCCCCGCTCGTTCATCCCGTCGAAGGGCAGCAACGGCGCGTCGAGCAGCCGGCGGTCCCCGGTCGGGTCCGGGCCCACCCCCAGGTAGGACAGGTCGACCAGGGAGACCGAGGCGTAGCCCTCGGGGGGATCGGTGCGCAGCACCATCGCCGGGTTGGCGTCCCAGTCGAAGTTGCGGGCGAACAACGGCCGGGCCGGGTCACCGGAGGCGACGAACAACGAGCATCCGAACGGGCCGGTGTCCGGCCGGGCATCGGTGCCCACCGTCGGGTCGTAGCCACCGACGTAGGTCATCTCGTAGAGCGGCAGGTCGTCGACCTTGCGCAGGCTGTCCAGCGTACGCCGGGCCTGCTCCGGGTCCTGCCGGGAGGCGACCGGCGGGCTCGCGGACGCCGATGCCGAGGCGGTCCGGTCCGATTCGGTCGGGGTGGCCCGATCCGTCGGGGTGGCCTGGGCACAGCCGGTGGCGACGAGCGACAGGGCCAGTCCGGCCCCCAGCAGCATCCTGCGCATATCTCCTGAACGCTAGGGCAGCCGTGCCGGGATGTCCACCGTGGCGGTAACCGCGCACGCCGATGTGTCGGGCCCGCCGGTACGGGGTCGTCCGGCGGGCAGTTGCGGCCAACCGGCGTCGGTGCAGGGCCGGCTGTGCGAGGATCGTGCGCCGTGACACCTGCCGGCGGGACACCGCCCGTACCGACCCGACGGCGCCGCCGTCCGAGGCTGCACCCGCTGGACCGGGTGGCGATCGGGCTGGCCCTGCTGGGCCTCGGCGCGGTGGCCACCGGGCTGCTGCCCCGGGCCGACGCCGCGGCGACCCTGCACCGCATCCTGCCGCTGCTGCTCTTCCTCGGCGCGGTGGTGGTGCTCGCCGAGCTGACCGCCGTCGCCGGGGTGTTCGACGTGCTGGCCACCCGGCTGGCGATCGCCGCGCGGGGCAGCTTCGCCAGCCTGTTCCTGCTCTGCGTCGGGTTCGCCTCGCTCACCACCATCGCCCTCAACCTGGACACCACCGCGGTCCTGCTCACCCCCGTGATGATCGCGCTGGCCCGCCGGCTGGGCACCGCCCCGGGGCCGCTGGCGATGACCACGGTCTGGTTGGCCAACACCGCCAGCCTGCTGTTGCCGGTGTCGAACCTGACCAACCTGCTCGCCGCCGACCGGATCGCGCTGACCCCGGCGGCGTACGCGGCCCGGATGGCGTTGCCGCAGGTCGCGGCGATCGGGGTGACCATGGCCGGGTTGTGGCTGTGGTACTGGCGGCGGGGGCGGCGCGACGCCGACCGGTTCACCCCTCCCCCACCGCACCGGCCGACGGACCGGCTGCTGTTCGGCACGGCGGTCGCCGGCTGTCTGCTGCTCGTCGCCGGCATCCTGGCCGGGGTGGAGATCGGGGTCGCCGCCGCCCTCGCCGCCGGGCTGGTGGTGGTCGGCTTCGCGGTCCGGTCCCGGCGGACCCTGCGCCCGGCGCTGCTGCCCTGGCGGCTGCTGGTCTTCGTGACCGGCCTGTTCCTGGTGGTGCAGACCCTCGGCCGGCACGGGCTGGACGACCTGGTCTCCGTGCTGCTCGGGGACGCCGGGGGCACGGTGGGGGCGTTACGCGCCGGGGGCACCGGGGCGTTACTGGCCAACCTGGTCAACAACCTGCCCGCCTACCTGGCCGGTGAGGCGGTGCTCCCACCCGGTGACGGGACCCGGCTGCTGGCGCTGCTGATCGGCACCAACGTCGGCCCACTGGCGGTGCCGTGGGCGTCGCTGGCGACCCTGCTGTGGTTCGAGCGTTGCCGCGCCGCCGGGGTGACCGTGCCGCTGGGCCGGTTCGTGGCGACCAGCGCGGTGGTCGCGGTGCTCGGCACCGTCGCCGCGGTGCTCGCCCTGCTGGTCGTCGGCTGACCCGACGGCGGTGTCCCGCCCGCATGGGCACGGTCGGCGTTCAGATCCCCATCTCGGCCTCGTACGCCGAGCGCAGCCGGGCGCGGGCGGCGGGGGCCAGGCAGACGTGCCAGGCCGGACCCTCGTCGATGACGTTCAGCTCACCGGCGGCCTGCCGGGCCAGCAGGATCTCGGCCAGCACCTCCCGCGCGCCGAACCGGGCGTACCAGGCCAGTTCCAGGTCCACCGCCCAGCCGAGGCAGTGGCTGCTGGGGAGCATGGCCGGCTGGCCGAGCCGACGCAGCCGGTACTGGTGTTCGGCGCTGTGGGTCAGGCTGGTCACCCACAGCGGCGGGGTGCCGGGCGGAGCTGACCGGCCGAACTCCCGGGCCAGGTCGTTGAGGAGCGCGACGACCTCCCGGCGGGTCCGGCGCAACGGCACCCCGGCGGTGGGCGGGGCGGTCTCCGGCAGCAGCCGGCCCCGGACGGCGCGTACCCCCCGGCCCAGGATGCTGGCCGGCTGTTCCCGGTAGCGGAAGCCGAGCAGGCCGCGGCGGCGCAGCCACTCCAGGTCGATCAGGTCGGGGTGCGTGTCGACCTGCTCGTCGGTCGCCAGGGCCGTCGTGTCCCGCCACCACATCAGGTCGATACGGGAGAGCAGGTAGATCCGGACCAGCGCGGTCAGGTCGGGGCCCGGGTCGCGCTGGTCGGGCTGGTGGCGGGCCAACTCCAGCAGCAGGGTCTCCCGGGCGCCCAGCACCCCCTGCCCGGTGGCGTCGAGCACGTCGGCGATGGCCGGCTCGCGCAGCCGCTGGTCGAGCAGCACCTGACGGGCGGCGGTGCCGGCGGTCCCGGCGAGCGCGCCGACCTCGACCAGCAGCTCGGCGACGGCCTGCCGGTAGGCGTCGAGGTCGGGGGCGGCCGGCCGTACGGGACGGGTCGGGGCGGGCGTCCGCCGGGCCGGGGCGGGCGGGGTGACGCCGGGTTGGGGGCCGGGGCTTCGGCTGGGCACGCGCATGGTCGGTCCTCTCCCGGTGCGACACGGTGCGGATGAACCTGAGGGCACCGTAACCGTGGTGAACCGGTGGAGACCGAGCATTCCTCCCACAGCCCCCGAAGGGCGACACGCGGCCGGCGGCGTCGCCCGGTCCCGCACCGGCCGGGGCCCGTGCGGGACCGTGACCGGGCCGCCCGTCGACGTGCGACGGGCGGCCCGGTGCGGGCGCGGGTCAGCGCAGGGTGCAGGCCGTCCCGTTCACCGCGAACCCGGTCGGGGTCGCGTTGGTGCCGCTGTAGGTGGCGTTGAAGCCGAGGTTGACCGAGCCGTTCGGCGCGACCGCGCCGTTGTAGCTCTCGTTGGTCACCGTGACCTCGCTGCCGCTCTGGCTGAACCGGCCCGACCAGCCCTGGCTGATCTGCTGGTTACCGGTGAACCGGAACGTCAACCGCCACGACGACCAGGCCGCCGCGCTGGTGTTGGCCAGCGTGACGCTGCCGGTGAAGCCGGTGCTCCAGCTGTTCGCCGAGTACGTCACCGCGCACCCACCGGCCGGCGGCGGCGTGGTGGTGGGCGGCGGGGGCGTGGTGGTGGGCGGCGGGGGCGTGGTGGTCGGCGGGGGCGGCGTGGTGGTCGGCGGCGGCGTCACCGTGGGGGTCGGCGTCGGGTCCGGGCCGGTGCCGCTGCCGGCCTGCTCGGCCGCCCAGTGCACCAGCCAGGCCAGCGCCGCGTTCCAGTTGATCGCCACCTCGTTGACCGAGTACGCGCCGATGTCGTCGATGAAGCATTTCTGCGGCTTGCAGCCACCGAGCTGGGCCTGCACGACCGGGTCCTGCAACTCGCTGTTCGGGCCGCCGGAGAGCGAGCCGGGCGGCGCGGTGGGCAGCGAGCCGTCGTTCTGGTTGGCCCAGAACCGGTGGTGCAGGTTGCGCACCGGCTTGTCCCCGTACCCGGCCACGTAGGACTGGTTGAGCGGGTTACGGCCGAGCAGGTAGTCGTAGGCGGCGAAGGCCCCGTTGCGGTACTTCGTGGTGCGGGTCAGGTCGTAGGCCAGGGCGAGCACGTTGGCGTTGTTGGCGACCGCGCCGTTGGAACCCCAGTAGTACGTGCCGTTGCCGCTGCCCGGGGCCGGGTAGCCCTGGTTGGCGATCTGGGCGAGCATCCGGTCGGCGAAACCGACGATCGCCGACCGGATCGCGCTCACGTCGCCGCTGGCCAGGCCGGTCGGCACCAGCACGAGGGTCGTGTCACCCAGCCCGGCCGTCCAGCTCCAGTCGTACGCGCCCCGGGTGAAGCCCGCTCCCCGGGCGTGCGGGGAGCTGCTCAGGTCGTTGCGGTAGCCCGTCGAGCCGGTGGTGGCGTACAGCTCGGCAGCCGCCCAGTAGAACTCGTCGCTGACGGTGTTGTCCTCGTACGCGCCGCCGCCGGTGTTGTCGGTGGCGGGGGCGAGCCGGTTCGGGTTGGCCTTCGCCGCGGCGTACGCCTTCTCGGCGGCGGCCAGGGCCCGGGAGGCGAAGGAGGCGTCGAACGGCTTCCACAGCCGGGACGCCTGGGCGGCCACCGCCGCCATGTTGAGGGTGGCGGCGGTGCTCACCGGGGAGAGCAGCCGGGGCTCGCTGTCCAGCTCCGGACGGGTGGGCAGCGCGGTCCAGTTCTGGTCGTGGATCTTGTGGTGCACCATGCCGGCGTTGGTCCGGCCGTCCGGCACCTGCATCTTGAGCAGGAACTCCAGCTCCCAGCGGGCCTCGTCGAGCACGTCCGGCACCCCGTTGGACCGCTCGGGGATGGCCAGCGTGCCGTCGGCGACGGCGGACTTGTCGGCCCCGTTCACGTACAGCGTGCGCTCGTAGATGTTCTGCAGCTGCCAGGTGGACAGGCCGCCGTTGACCACGTACTTGCCCTGGTCACCGGCGTCGTACCAGCCACCGCGCACGTCCAGGGTGTAACCGCAGGAGGTGCGGCACGGCACGTTGTTGTCCCCCCGGTTGGGGGCGACGTTGACGTGCCCGGCCGGGCGGGCGTAGCGGGAACCGACGTACTGGGCGTCGATCGGGGTGCCGCTGCGCTGGTGGTAGAAGAACGCCAGCGAGTCACCGCGCAGCCGGCGCACCGGGTCGGCCGAGATGTCGAAGGGGTAGCTGTTGCTCCCGCCCACCGACAGCACGTAGCCGGTGCCCGGGGTGTCGTAGGCCGAGAAGTCCGCGATGTGCACCGGGTCGCCGGAGAGCGCGTCGGTGCCCCGTACCGTGGTCTGCCCGGAGGCGACCGTGGCGCCGCCGGCGTTGCGCAGCGTCCAGCCGAGCGGGGAGTTCGCGGAGTTCACGACGGTGGCCTGCTTGGGCAGCCCCGGCACGTAGGCGACCTGGTTGACCTTGACCGGTGAGCCGGGGTCGGGGGCGGCGGAGGCGAGCTGCGGCACGGCCGCGAGCCCGCCGAGGGCGAGCAGGGCGGCGGCCGCGAGCGCGACCGGACGCCGTCGGACATGGTGGGGCATGGGGCCTCTTCCGGTGGGGATGGCAGTGACCACCCGACCGGACCGGCGCAGCAGTGACCCGCCGGGCGGTCGGATGGACCGTCGACGGGAGCGCTCCGACCACCATAGACCACCGTCAGTCCGCCGGGAAGTCACCGCCCACCGGCCGGACGGTCCGGGTGTCGCCGTCGTAGCTGCGTGCCGCCACGAACCGGCCCTCCGGCCGGTCACCGCCGACCACCGCGCGGGCCCGCCGCCGGTCGTGGTCGCGGAAGCGCAGCGCGAGGCTCAGGTGCGGCACCCAGTTCCCCGGGGCGTGCCAGGGCCGCTGCCCGTCCGCGCCGTCCAGTGCCGCCCAGACGGCCCCGTGCAGGGCGGTCAGCTCCGCCGTGGGCCGGACCAACCAGACCAGCGGCGCGCTGCCGTCGAGCACCGTCACCCGTTCCAGCCGGACCGGCAGGGGCAGCGCGGCATCGACGAGACCGGCGAGCCGGTCGACCGCGCCGGGCGGGAACGCCTCGACGGCGGCCAGCGTCAGGTGCGGCCGGTTCGTCGGGTGGCCGTGCCGGGCCAGGCTGGGCAGCCCCGCCCCGGCCAGCCTGGCCCACGCGGCGCGGACCGTCTCCTCCAGCACCGGGCAGCAGAGCAGTTCCACCGTACGCACGCCCGTCAGGCTAGCCCGCGGGCGGGCGCGGCTGTGCCGGTCGGCACGGTGGGGCCGGTCGGCGCGACGGCCCGACGGGGATGATGGAAAACTTTGCCCCATGAGTTCCGCACCTACACCGACCGACCTCTCCGCGCCCGACGACTCCGACGGCGTACCCGCCTTCGTCGATCTCGGGCTGCGCGCCGAGCTGTTGGGCGCGCTCGCCGCGCTCGGCTACGAGGAGCCCACCCCCATCCAGCGCGAGGCGATCCCGCTGCTGCTGGCGGGACGGGACCTGCTCGGGCAGGCGGCGACCGGTACGGGCAAGACCGCCGCGTTCGCCCTGCCCCTGTTGCAGCGGATGCCGGACGACCGCTCCGGCGGTGACCCGGTGTCGCTGGTGCTGGTGCCCACCCGGGAACTGGCCGTGCAGGTCTCCGAGGCGTTCCACCGGTACGGCAAGGACCTCGGGGCCCGGGTGCTGCCGATCTACGGCGGCCAGCCGATCGGCCGTCAACTGCGCGCCCTGGACCTGGGCGTGGACGTGGTGGTGGCGACCCCCGGCCGGGCGCTGGACCACATCGCCCGGGGCACCCTGCGGCTGGGCGCGCTGGCCACGGTGGTGTTGGACGAGGCCGACGAGATGCTCGACATGGGCTTCGCCGAGGACATCGAGGCGATCCTGGAGCACGCGCCCGCGCAGCGCCAGACGGTGCTCTTCTCGGCCACCATGCCGGCCCGGATCGACGGCCTGGCCCGCAAGCACCTGACCGACCCGGAGCGGATCCAGATCGGGCGGGAGCAGCCGGTCGCCGGGGAGGCACCCCGGGTCCGGCAGAGCGCGTACATCGTCACCCGGGCGCACAAGCCCGCGGTGCTGGGCCGGGTGCTGGACGTGGAGTCGCCGACGGCGGCGATCGTGTTCTGCCGCAGCCGGGAGGAGGTGGACCGGCTCACCGAGACGATGAACGGGCGCGGCTACCGGGCCGAGGCGTTGCACGGCGGGATGAGCCAGGAGCAGCGGGACCGGGTGATGGGGCGGCTGCGCGCCGGCACCGCCGACCTGCTGGTGGCCACCGACGTGGCGGCCCGTGGGCTGGACGTCGAGCAGCTCACCCACGTGGTCAACTACGACGTGCCGTCGGCCCCGGAGTCGTACGTGCACCGGATCGGCCGGGTGGGCCGGGCCGGTCGGGAGGGGGTGGCGATCACCCTCGCCGAGCCCCGGGAACACCGGATGCTCAAGACCATCGAGCGGGTCACCGGCCAGCGGATCACCATCGACAAGATCCCGACGGTGGCCGACCTGCGGACCCGCCGGCTGGCGTTGACCCAGGCGGCGCTGCGGGAGAGCCTGCTGGAGGACGACCTGGACCCGTTCCGGGTGATTGTCGAGTCGCTGTCGGACGAGTTCGACCTGATGGAGGTGGCGCTGGCAGCCGTCAAGCTGGCCCACGAGGCGGCCCTGCCCGGCTCCGACGACGACGACGAGGAGATCCCGCAGGTGGCGGTCCGTCCGCCCCGGGAGTCCCGGCCCGGGTTCGACAGCCGGGGCGGGGACCGGCGCGGTGGCGGCCGGCCCCGCACGGGCGGCACCGCGCAGGTCTTCATCGGCCTGGGCCGCCGCGCCGGGGTCCGCCCGCAGGACCTGGTCGGTGCGATCACCGGCGAGACCCGGGTGAGTGGCCGCGACATCGGCTCGATCGAGATCGCCGACCGGTTCTCCCTGGTGGAGGTGCCGCAGGGCGTCGCCGACGAGGTGATCGCGGGGCTGCGCAACAGCACCATCAAGGGCCGTAAGGCGACCGTACGGCGCGACCGTGGCGGCGAGGGGCACTGACCCGACACGCGACACCGGCCCGCACCCCAGGACGGGGGCGCGGGCCGGTCGCGTTCGTCAGAGCGGGTACGGCCCGAAGCGGCCCCAGGCGACGATCGCCGCCAGGATCAGCAGCACCACGGTCATCGCGGTGCCGGGGTGCTCCTTGGCGCGGGCGTGCACCACGATCGCGCCGATCATCACGATCACCAGCCCGACGGCGGCCAGCGGGGTGAGCACGGTGGCGATGCCGGTGAGACCGGGCAGGACCAGTCCCAGCGCGGCCAGCACCTCGACCGCGCCGAGCGCCTTGACCTGGGTGGGCGGGACGTTCTCCACCCAGCCCATCCGGTCGCGCAACTTCTCCTTGGGCTGGGTCAGCTTGGTCAGTCCCGCGCCGGCGAAGAGCGCGGCGAGCAGGATCTGCAGGATCCACAGGAACAGGTTCATCGGCGGTCGCCTCCGGGGGTTGCCACCGTGGGGGTGGCGGATGCGGTAACGGGGATGGTCAGGCTACGGCCCTGACGGCCCCCGACGCCCGGTGGGACGCCGAGGGCCGTGGAAGCGGTCGGGCGAGGCCGGTCAGGCGGCCCCGACCGGCCGGCCGCCGAGCGTCTCCGCGTCGATCTCGGCCGGGCGCAACGCCAGGGCGAGCACGTCGGCCACGTCGGCCAGGGTGTGCACGGTCAACGCCTCGCGTACCTCGGTGGGCAGGTCGTCGAGGTCCGGCTCGTTGCGGGCCGGGATGATCACCTCGGTCAGGCCGGCCCGGTGCGCGGCGAGCAGCTTCTGCTTCACCCCGCCGATGGGCAGCACCCGCCCGGACAGCGTCACCTCACCGGTCATCCCGAACTCGGGCCGTACCGGCCGACCGGTCACCAGCGACGCCAGTGCGGTGACCATGGTGATGCCGGCGCTCGGGCCGTCCTTGGGCACCGCGCCCGCCGGCACGTGCAGGTGGATCCGGCGTCCGGCCAGGACGTTCGGGTCGAGGCCGTAGCGCCGCCCGTTGGCGCGCAGGTAGGACAGCGCGATGTGGGCGGACTCCTTCATCACGTCGCCGAGTTGCCCGGTGAGGGTCAACCCGGGCTCGCCGTCCATGCTGGTGGCCTCGATGAAGAGCACGTCACCGCCGGCGCCGGTGACGGCCAGGCCGGTGGCCACGCCGGGCACCGCCGTGCGCTCCGCCGACTCCGGGGTGAACTTCGGCCGGCCCAGGTAGCCGGCCAGGGTGCCGGTGTCCACCCGGACCGGGGCCGGGTCGGTCGTCAGGGTCACGGCGACCTTGCGCAGGATCTTGGCCAGGGCCCGTTCGAGCTGCCGGACGCCGGCCTCCCGGGTGTACTCGCCGGCGATCAGCGCCAGCACCTCGTCGGTGACGGTCACCTCGTCGGCGGTCAGGCCGGCCCGCTGGAGCTGCCGGGGCAGCAGGTGGTCGCGGGCGATGGCGACCTTCTCGTCCTCGGTGTAGCCGTCCAGGGTGACCAGTTCCATCCGGTCCAGCAGCGGGCCGGGGATGCTCTCCACCACGTTGGCGGTGGCCAGGAAGAGCACGTCGGACAGGTCGAGGTCGACTTCGAGGTAGTGGTCGCGGAAAGTGTGGTTCTGGGCCGGGTCGAGCACCTCCAGCAGGGCGGCGGCCGGGTCCCCGGCGTACCCCGCGGCGAGCTTGTCGACCTCGTCGAGGAGCACCACCGGGTTCATCGAGCCGGCCTCGCGCAGCGCGCGGACGATCCGGCCGGGCAGCGCGCCGACGTAGGTGCGCCGGTGCCCACGGATCTCGGCCTCGTCGCGGACGCCGCCGAGGGAGACCCGGACGAAGTTGCGGCCCAGCGCGCGGGCCACCGACTCGCCGAGGCTGGTCTTGCCGACTCCGGGCGGGCCGGCGAGGGCGAGCACCGCGCCGGAGCCGCGCCCACCGACCACCCCGAGGTTGCGTTCGGCACGCCGGTTGCGCACCGCCAGGTATTCCAGGATGCGGTCCTTGACGTCGGCCAGGCCGGCGTGGTCGGCGTCGAGCACCGCCCGCGCCGCCGCCAGGTCGGTGTCGTCCTCGGTACGGGTGCTCCACGGCATCTCCAGCACCGTGTCCAGCCAGGTACGGATCCACCCCGCCTCCGGGGAGGCGTCGCTGGCCCGTTCCAGCTTGCCGACCTCACGCAGTGCCGCCTCACGGACCTTGTCCGGCAGGTCGGCGGTCTCCACCCGGGAGCGGTAGTCGGCGGAGCCGTCCGGCTCGTCCTCGCCCAGTTCCTTGCGGATCGCGGCGAGCTGCTGGCGGAGCAGGAACTCCCGCTGGGACTTCTCCAGCCCCTCCCGGACGTCACTGGTGATCTGTTCGGTGACCTCCTGCTCGGCCAGGTGGTCCCTCACCCAGCCGACGAGCAGCTCCAGCCGGGCGGTGACGTCCTGAGCGGCGAGCAGTTCGGTCTTCTGCGCCAGGCTGAGCCACGGCGCGTAGCCGGCCGCGTCGGCCAGCTCGGACAGGTCGGTCATCCGTTCCATCGCGTCGATGACCTGCCAGGCGCCCCGTTGCTGGAGGACCGAGGTCATCAGGGCGCGGTACTCGCGGGCCAGGTCGCGGGCGCGGCCGGCGGGGGCGGGTTCGTCGATCCGGGTGGCCTCCACCCAGAGGGCGGCGCCGGGTCCGGGGACGCCGGAGCCGATCCGGGCACGGGCCAGGCCACGCACCACGGCGGCGGGTTCGCCGTCGGGGAGGCGGCCCACCTTCTCGATGGTGGCGATCGTGCCGACGGGGCCGTACTCGCCGTCGATGCGGGGTACGGCGAGCAGGGTGTTGTCGCCGCCGGCCCGGGCGGCGTCGACGGCGGCCTGGGTGGTCGGGTCGAGGGTCACCGGGATGACCATGCCGGGGAGCAGGACGACGTCGGTCAGGGGAAGTACCGCGAGGGTTGCCATCGGACACCTGCCATCACTTGAGGTTGAGCGTGTCTCACTCAAGTCACAAACCGTGCCCCATGTTCCGGGATGTGACCCAGGACACATCCCGCCCGCGCCTCCACCCTCCGCCAGCATTGGTCGGACCCGGATTTCCCAGGATTGACCCGACCCGCCAAATGAAAGAGAGGCGTATTGTTGCGGATTTGCCGTCAGATACGTCAAACTCTTAGCACACCCCGCTCAACACAGGGAGTAATGGCGATGGCAAGGAAAGTAATCACCGTTCTGACCGACGACCTCGACGGCGGAAAGGCCGATCGGACCGTCGAGTTCAGCCTGGACGGGGCGGCGTACACCATCGATCTCTCCGACGAGAACGCGGGGGTGCTGCGCAAGACGCTCGACGCGTACATCACCGCTGGCCGCCGAATGGGGCGGGGCGCGGTCGAGACCGGTCGGCCGGCTCGCCGCCCCGCTCGCGCCGGGGTCTCGGGAATGGACCGCGAGCAGAACCGCGCCATCCGGGAATGGGCGACCAAGAACGGCCACGAGATTTCCGAGCGTGGCCGCATCCCGGTCTCGGTCGTGGAGGCGTGGAAGAGCCGCTGAGGGGCGGTCAGGTCACGAACGGACGCGCCGGGGTCACGCTGAGATAACAGCGGCGACCCCGGCGCTTTTCGCCGTGTCCACAATTTCCACCCGCTGCGCCGTCACCGAAAACCCTTGCCGGCCCGCCCGGCCCTGACCGCCCGGAACGCCCCCTCACCCCGGGCCGTTCGGGACACACCGCACCGCGGGACGCCCGGAACGCCCGGAACGCACCGCTGGCCGTCCGCAACGCACCGTCCCGCTGGCCGTGGAATGCGTCGCTTCGCTGGCCGCCCGGAACGCGGGGCCTCCGGAACAGGATCGCCACCCGCCGGCCGCACCGGGCCGCAGCGTCGGCCTCCGGAAGAAGTGGACCCACCCGAACGGCCACGGGCCGCCCCGGGAGTGCCCGGGGCGGCCCGTGGCCGTTGTCGCCTGTCCGGTCAGTTGACCCGGATGCGCACCACGTCGAAGGCGGGGGTCTGGTTGGCCCGCTCCATCATCGGCACCCGGTGCGAACCGTCACCGGCCCAGACCGCGCACTGCGCCGTACCCGACTGCGGCAGGCCCGGGATCTGGATGGTCACGTCGTCGGACTGGTTGCCGCCCTTGCCGTCCTCGGTGGCCACGAAGAACGCCGGGACGTCCTGCGGGTTCGACGGGGCCTGGTTGGTGTTCTGCAGCATCCGGCAGGCGGTGTGGAAGTGACCACGGGTGAGGCCCTGACCGTTGAGCACCGAGCTCTCCAGGTAGTAGCCGCCCTGCCCGGCCGCCAGGAACCGGTCACGGACCAGGTTGCGGGTGGAGACCTTCAGGCTGAACGCCTGGTTGCGCTGCACCTGGTTGGGGAACTGCGTGATCAGCAGCGACGGGTTGTTGGCCGCCGCGCCGACCTCGCCGAACGCGGTGCTGACGCAGCGGTTGCCGTTCTGGAAGCCGTCGTGCGGCTGCAACCGGCTGTTGGCGCAGTCCTTGGCGAGCACGCCCAGGGCGTTGCCGTTGTTGCCGTTCTGGCCGCCGTTGTTGTTGCCACCGTTCTGGCCACCGTTGTTGCCGTTGTTGCCGCCGTTGTTGTTCTGGCCGCCGTTGTTGCCGTTCTGGCCGCCGTTGTTGTTGCCACCGTTCTGGCCGCCGTTGTTGGCGGCGGCGGCGACCTGGCAGCCGGCGAGCTGCTCCAGGCCCTGCGGGCGCTGGGCGAACCGGCCGATCGCGGTGGCGATCCGGTTGAGAGCGGACCGCCGCTTGTCGGCCAGCGGGCCGAGGATCGCGTTGTCGATGAACGCCTTGCCGTTGCGCCCCTCGGCCGACAACCGCTTGTTGGCGTCGTCGATCTGGGTCTTCAGCAGGGCGAGTTCCTTGTCCACCTCGGCCTTGGCCTGGGCCGGGATCTGCGGCAACCGGGGGGTGACCTCCGGGCAGGCCACCGTCGAGGCCAGCGTGGTCACCGGCGCGTTGCCGGCCTTCACGGCCTGGCACTCGGCGACGGACATCTGGCCGTCACCCCAGTGGTTGCGGACCCACCGGCCGTTCTGCCAGGTCTGGGTGGTGCTGCCCCGCCCGCTCGGCGAGGTGGCGCCGGGGCTCGGTGCGACACAGGCCGACGAGACGTTGCGGGCCTGCTGCTGCCGCGGTTTGTCCCCGGCCGATGAGATCTGGGTGACGGCGGCAATACCGCCGAAGACGACGAGCGCACCGACCGCCGCCAGCAGCCGCTTGCTCCGCGCGTTACCGGACGACCGGCGTGCCCCTGTGGACCTGCGCATCGAATTGCTCTCCTTCTCGATCCGGTACCTGACTCGTGTCCCCGACGAGGAGACGACCTTCGGGTCGGTCTCCCCCACCGGGGTCACTGCGACGTTCCGGTCGCACGTCGATGGCCGACGATGCCTTTCCGCACCGTCCGCCGCGTCGGGTGGCGCGGCTGGGAAGATCCTGTCCATTCCCGCTTAGGTACGGGCCGGCCCGGACGAAGGTTCAAAGCGGATCGAGGAATCCGGGACCATTTTTCGGCCGGGCCGGATTGTCACCACACGTCGCCGGAAAATGACGGCGGGTCGTTCCCGGGTGGGTCAGTCCCCGCAGAGGTGACCGAAGGCGAACGGCGTGGCCAACTCGTCGCGCCGGTCCCGCAGCACGCAGATCTGCCGGCGCAGCTCGTCCCGGTCGAGCAGGGCCGATTCGTCGGCCACAGCCACCGCCGGCCGGTCAGTCACCGCCAACCGGTCGCCCACCGCCACCGCCGCGAGGTCCTCGGCCAGCCGGGCGGAGTCCACCCCGCAGTGCCACCGCGCCTCGGACACGGTGACCCGCTCCACCAGGCAGCGGCCGGGCCGCACCTCGACCCAGCTCCACCCCTCGGCCGTCCCGTCGCGCCACCGCACGTGCAGCCCGCGCACGATCGGATCACTGAGCCGCCGCGACACGTACGCCTCGACGGCCGCCGCCCGGGACAGCGCGCCGAGGTCGTTCACCGCTCCGGTGCGCCCGTCGGGCAACCGGCCGACGATGTCCCGGTAACCGACCGGGATGTCGTCCGGGTCGTCGCCACCGGCACCAGCACCGGCGGCGTAGGCGCGGGCGTCGATGACGTACGTGATGATCCGTCGGCCGTGGTCGGCGGCCCGCAGCGTCGGCGAGCCGATCCGCAGCACCGGCAGGCCCACGGCGGCGCAGACCGCCGCGACCATCCGCTCGGTCCGCTGCCCCGCCGACCCGGCCGGCGCGGTCGGGCCGACGGTCAGGGCGAACAGCGGCACGCCGGTGTCGGCCGCGCAGACGACGTGGTCGAACTCCGCGCGCAACGCCGAACTCCACTGGTGCCCGGTGACGCCGGCCGGCCGCCGCGACACCAGGTCGCCGAGCCGACGGGCGGGGTACACCGCCTGGCCGGCCCGGACGAACAGCGGCGCGGCCCCGGCCGGAACCGGCCGCAGCCGGGCCCCGTCGTCGGTGGCGGTACGCGTCATCGTCGGGTCGGTCCGTCCGTGGCAGGAGAGGTGACCGGCCGAGTCTAGGACGTCGACCCCCGTGCCCGCCTCGTCGGTGCGGCCGGTGGACCCGGCACCGAGCGGTCGATACGGGCGGCGGGCCGGCGCTGGGCCGTCGAAGCGGACGATGAGCCCGGCACCCGGGCCGTCGATGCGGGCGGCGGGTCCCGCACCAGGCGGTTGGTGTGCCCCGACCGGGATCTCTACGCTCACGGGGTGCTGCACGACGGACCGGCCCCGGAACTGTTGACCAAGCGGAGTCTCGTCACGGTCTCCCACGCCATCGAGCGGTCGGCGCTGGCCACCGCCGAGGACGGCCCGCTGGTGGTGATCGCCCTGTTCCAGCGGATGCCGTACTTCCAGCGGGAACGGGCCCGCTACACACGCATCGCCGCGGGTGCGGCGGTCACCGTGGTCGGACTGGTCGGGCAGACACCGCCGGAGCTGCCCGACGGGGCGTACCCGGTGGCGCTGGAGGAGACCGAGGAGCTGGCCCGGGAGTGGAGCGTGGTGGCCCTGACCCCCCGCTTCGGGGCCAGCCTGGTGGCCCGGGACCGGCGGGAGGTGGTGGCCGCCGACACGCTGGAGGAGGGCCGGCTCTTCGCCGGCCGCTGGGGGTTCCGCCGGGACGAGGCGCTGCACGAGGTGATCCGGCTGCGGGCGCACCTCGGCGACCGGCTCCCCCCGGCCGCGCTGACCGCTATCGATCAGGTGCTGCGCCGGGTCCGGGACCTGCCGGCGACCCCCGGTGAGAGCCGGGCGGAGGCGGCGTTGCGGCTGATGGCCGAGCGCGTCGACCGGGCCCCCCGTGGCGGGCCGGGACGGTCCGCCGAACCGGTCGCGGGACCGCCGGGCCTGGTGGACGAGCCGGCCCTGCGCCGCTGGACCGGAATGGACGGGGTGACCGCCGCCGGCACCCTGCCGGTGGCCCTGATCGGGGTCCGGATCGGTGACCCGACCCGCGCCGCCGAACGCTTCGGACGCCGCAGCACCGCCCGCGAGGCGCAGGCCGTGATCGCCGCGCTGACCGCCCCACTGCGCCCGCTCGACCGGGCGATCCGCCTCGCCCCCGACGAGTACCTGCTGGTCCTGCCCGCGTTGAGCCGGGAGGAGGCGCTGGCGGTGGCCGGTCAGGTGCACACCTCGGTCGCCGGGCTGGCCCGGTCGTACCCGTTCGTGTCCTTCGCGGTGCACACGGCGGTCACCGTGACCGACCGGCGGCCGATGCCGGTGGCCGAGGTCCGGCACGCCGTCGAGTGGGCGGCCCGGGAGGGCGTACCGATCGCCACGGTGTCCCGGGAGACCGTCGCGAGCGCCGCCCACTGAGCACGGGAAGGGACACGATGCGGGTCGTCTCGCTGGTGCCGTCGCTGACCGAGGCGGTGGCGGTGACAGTGCCGGAGCTGCTGGTAGGGGCGACCGACTGGTGTGTGCACCCGGCGGGTCTGGACGTGGCCCGGGTCGGCGGCAGCAAGTACCCCGACCTGGATCGGGTCCGGGCGCTGCGGCCGGACCTGGTGCTACTCAACGTGGAGGAGAACCGGCGGGCCGACGCCGACGCGCTCAGCGCGGCCGGGGTGCCGGTGCTGGTCACCTACCCGCGTACCGTGCCGCAGGCCCTGGACGAGTTGGCCGGGCTGCTCGCCGCGCTGGGGGTGACCGGGGAGCCGGGCTGGCTGACCGACGCCCGCCGGGCCTGGGCCGCACCCGCCGTCGGGGCCGGGGCACGCCGGGCCGTGGTGCCGGTGTGGCGACGGCCGTGGGTGGTGCTCGGCGGGGACACCTTCGCCGGGGACGTACTGCGCCGGCTCGGCGTGGTCAACCTCTACGACGACGACCCCGAGCGCTATCCGCGCCCCGACCTCGACGCGTTGCGGGCCCGCCGGCCCGACCTGGTGGTCCTGCCCGACGAGCCCTACGCGTTCACCGCCGACGACGGGCCGGACGCCTTCCCCGGCACCGACTGCGCGCTGGTGTCCGGCCGGCACCTCACCTGGTACGGCCCGTCGCTGGCCGAGGCACCCGCCCTGCTCACCGCCCAACTCGCTGCCCCGGTTTGACCATCCGTCCCGGGCGGGTGCTCGGGTGACGGTCAGGCCACCGGGGTGATCCCCCGCTCCACCAGGCCGGCGTCGTCGACGTCGTACCCGATGGTGCTGGTGACCTGGACCACGCCGCTGACCTGGCCGGCGAGTTTCTCCGCCAGCTCGGCGGCGGTCCGCCGGTCCAGCCGGCCGTCCAACCGCACCGCGCCGTCGCGGACCTGCACGGTGACCAGCCCGTCCCGCACGGCCAGCACCCGCCGCAGCACCTCCTGCACCACGTCCTCGCGGATCTCGGCGTCGGTGCGCAGGTGCACCCGCAGCAGGTCGCCGCGGGTGACGATGCCGACCAGCCGGCCCAGGTCGTCGAGGACCGGCAGCCGCTTGACCGCCTCCCGGTCCATCAGCCGGGCCGCCGCCGGCAGCGACGCCCCGGGGTGGGTGGTGACGGCCGGCGCGGTCATCAGCTCCTTCGCCAGCAGCGCCTCGGCCTTCTCCCGGGACACCCGACGACGTCGCCCGGCGAAGACCCGCCGCTCCTCCTGCACCCCGGAGTGCTCCACCTTGTGCAGCAGGTCCGCCTCGGACACCACCCCCAGGACCCGCTGGAAGCCGTCCACCACCGGCACCGCGCTGATGCCGCGCCGGATCAGCACGTCGACGATCGCCCGGTAGGGGGTCTCCTCCCCCACCGTGGCGACCTCCCGGGTCATCACGTCGTCCACCTGCCATGTCCTCATCACGACCTCCTCGGGCTCTCCCGGCCGACGTTAGGGCCGGCCCGACCGGTCGGGGCAGAGGCGGACGGACCGGTGCCGTGGAGGCCGAAGGTCCCGTCGGGAGGCCCGTGGCAGGGGACTTAGGTCCCGCCCCGGCACGTACCGGTCGGCCCTGCCGGGACGGCCGCGAACGGCGTGGAATGTAACTGCCACCGGGAAGTGCGGTGCCAGGCAGAGAAGGGACGTGGGAACCATGACCGCGACGATCGAGCGGAACACCACCGCAGGGACCGCACCGGTGGCCGGAACCGAGACCACCCGGCAGCGCGCCGCCCGCTACGTCTGGGCCGGGACCCGGATCGCGCTCGGCTGGATCTTCCTCTGGGCCTTCCTGGACAAGCTGTTCGGCCTCGGCCACGAGACCGCGACGAAGAACGCCTGGATCAACGGCGGCAGCCCGACCAAGGGTTTCCTGGCCTTCGGTGCGAAGGGTCCGTTCCAGGGGCTCTACCAGGACATCGCCGGTGCGGCCTGGGCCGACTGGTTGTTCATGATCGGCCTGGCCGGCATCGGGGTGGCCCTGCTGCTGGGCATCGGGATGCGGCTCGCCGCGGTCGCCGGTGGCCTGCTCATGGTGCTGATGTGGACCGCCGTCCTGCCTCCCGAGAACAACCCCTTCATGGACGACCACCTGATCTACGCCGCGGTGCTGGCCGGTCTCGCCCTGGTCGGCGCGGGGAACACCCTCGGCTTCGGCCGGGTCTGGGCCACCCTCCCGCTGGTACGCCGGTTCGGCTGGCTCCGGTAACCGACCGCGACAGCCGACCGGCCGGCAGGGGCGCCACCTCGACGGTGGCGCCCCTGCCGCGCGTCCACCCCCGCCCGTGGGGTCCGGCGTCGGGCCCTACGGGAATAGGTCCGTCACGATCGGGCAGGATCGACACCGACCGGACGATCGTGCGACGACGAGGAGATCAGCAATGAACACGCCCCAGGCAGGTAAGCCGGAGATCGGCCCGATCGAGGGCGCACCCCCGGCCGACCTCGTCATCGAGGACATCACCGTCGGCGACGGCCCCGAGGCCCAGCCGGGCCAGCTGGCCAACGTGCACTACGTCGGGGTGTCCCACTCCACCGGGCGCGAGTTCGACGCCTCCTGGAACCGGGGTGAGGCGTTCGAGTTCCCGCTCGGCGGCGGCCAGGTCATCGCCGGCTGGGACCAGGGCGTGGTGGGCATGAAGGTCGGCGGTCGTCGCCGGCTCACCATCCCGCCGCACCTGGGCTACGGCAGCCGGGGCGCGGGCGGCGTCATCAAGCCGAACGAGACCCTGGTCTTCGTCGTCGACCTGCTCGGCGTCCGCTGACCACCGGCGGGGTCGCCGGCACCGGCCGGCGGCCCCGCCGGACACCGGCGGGCGGGCGCGTGGGCGGTCAGGCGCAGGCGGCCAGGGGGCGGTGCGTGACCCCGACCGGGGCGTCGCCGTGCCGGACCGCGATGATCCGGTGCAGGCCGGTGGCGCGCAGCACCCGGGCGACCACCGGATCGGGGTCGACCACGACCAGCTCGCCGCCCCGGGCCCGGACCCGCAGGTGCGCGGCGACCAACGCCCGCACCCCGGCGGCGGAGAGCACCCGGACACCGGACAGGTCGAGCCGCAGCAGCGGACGGACCGGTGCGGCCCAGAGGGCGACCCGGAACTCGCCGACGGTGGCGATGTCGATCTCGCCCACCACGCGCACCTCGACCACGTCGTCGGCCACCCGGAGCCGCACGTGGAACCGGTCCTCTCCCTGCGTCATGCCCCGAATCTAGCCCCCACCTCCGACGTTTCCGCCCTGCCAGAGGCGGGTTTCCGGGTAGTCCCAGGGTCGCCCCGGAGCTGACCCTGACTCCTCCTCAGGGTGGACCCACGCGGTGTGCCGTGGTCGGCCCGTCGCGACGGGCCGACCACGGCACACCACACCTACCCGGGCCTGGTCAGCCGCCGCTGGCCGACGGCGCGGGGGCCGGCGACGAGCCACCGGCGACCACCCCCGGATGCGGCGGGCTGGTGGCGGGCGCCGGCTTCAACCCCGGCGGTACGGGCAGCGCGCTGCCCCTGGCGAACTCGGCCCAGCCCGTGTTCCAGGCCGTCCAGCCGTTGCCCGGCCGCAGCGGCACCTCGGTGCCCTTCACGGTGACCAGGTCGCCGACCTGGGTGACGCCCATCAGCCAGTCGGCGGCGGTGGACGACACGTTGGCGCAGCCGTGCGAGACGTTGGTGTAGCCCTGGTCCCCCTCCGACCACGGCGCGGCGTGGATGAACTCGCCGCCCCAGGTGAGGCGCTGGGCGTCCTCGACGTCGACCACATAGCCGCCGTCGGGCTCGCCCCGGGTGTCGAAGCGGGTCTGCTGGTGCTTCTCCATGATCACCATCTTGCCGCTGGAACTCGGGGTGCTCGGCTTGCCGAGACTGACCGGGATCCTGCGGACCAGCTTGCCGTCCTGGAAGACCGACATCTGCTTGGTGGCGTTGTCGATGTCCAGGGCGACCTGCCGGCCGATCTTCGAGGTGGACCGCCGGTCGGCATCACCGACGTACTCCTTGCCGATCGGCAGCCCCTCCAGCGCGGACCGGACACTGATCGTCGTCCCGCTGCGCCAGAAGTCGGGCGCGCGGTAGTAGACCTGACTGCCGTCCTCCAGCCACGACCAGGTGCCCGGCTGCGGCGGATCGGTCTTCACGAACAACCGTCGCTGCACAGCCGCTCTGGCCGCTGCGGGAACTGCCGGTTCGAACGCCACCGTCACCGGCATCGCGGTGCCGTACGTCTGGTTGCCGGCGAAGTAGAGCACGCTGGTCAACGCCTGCCGGGTGGTGTTCGCCACCGTGGTGAACGTGGTGCGCCCGACGGTCGTGCGGCCCGCGTCACCGGTCGCGGTCACCTCCGCGGTGTAGGTCCGGCCACCACTCAACGGGGCCGCCGGCACCCAGCTCGACCCGTCCTCCCGCGGCTCCCCGGCGACGGACTTCCCCTTGTCGTCGGTGAGCTTCACACTGGTCACCCGCCCGTTGTTCACGGTGGTGCCGACCTCCGCGCTGACCGGTACGTCCTTCGCCCGATCGGCCGGCGTCACCGACACCGTGGGGGCCGCCGGCCCACCGGGCGCCGCCCCGGCCGCCGGCTTCCGCTCGGCGGTACACCCGCCGAGGACCAGCGGTGTGGCTGCGATGGTCACCGCCAGAAGCGTCAATCGCCGCCTCACGTCCATATTCCCGTCCCCCCGTTCCCCGTCCCCTTGGCCACATTCTGTACGGCGTTTCTCGGGCCGGGTCACGCTTTCGGGGAACCGGGCGGGCAACGGCCGGCCTTATCGACCCCATCGATGCCGGACGGGCCGCACGGGCACCGGATGTCCGGGATCGACCGCGTCGGGGCGGCACTGACAGTCAGTCCCAGTCCTGGTCACCGTGGTTGCGGTTCCACCGCCCACCGACCGGCGGGGTGTCCAGTCGGATGGCTGCCACCGCGTTACCGGCCAGGTCGTTGTCCTCCACCCGGCAGGAGACACAACTGCCCCGGGAGGTGATCCAGAGCCCGTGGGTCTGGGTGCGTTCGGGATGGTTGTCCCAGATCCGGTTGCCGCGCACCGTCGCCGAGTCGAACGCGGCGTCGATCGCGATGCCGGCCCGGGTCGGCGGCGCGTCAGGCAACTCGTACGGGGTGCCCGGCAGCGGGGTGTCCCCGCTCCACGCGGAGTGGGCGTCCGGGCGGACCGGGGCGAGGTGCAGTTCGGTGGCGGTGTTGGCGGCCACCACCGCCACCCGGGAGCCGACCCGCAGCACCTTGCCCCGGTGACTGTCCTGCGCCCAGTTCGCCGAGCGGTCGACCACGGACCGGGCGCTGTAGCGGACCGACTCGCCGCCGCCGCAGGACGCTTCGGCACACTGCCGACCGTTGTTGCGGATCCGGTTGTCGAGCAGCATCGCGTCGGTCATCGGCCGGTCCACCCGGACGGCGTCCAGGCCGTTGCCCCAGAACTCGTTGCTCTCCACCACCACGTCCTGCGCCGGGTGCGGATAGCCGCGACCCAGGTCGTGCTGGTGGTAGCCGTAACCGCCGTTGCTGCTGATCCGGTTGCCCCGCACCGTGTACGGGCCCGGGGTGTTACCCATGCTGATCCCGTCGCCCACGTTGCCGTCGATGACGCAGTCGGTGAGCAGCCCACCCCGGCCGGCGACGCCCGAGGTGCCGTTGCCCGACACGTCGTAGCCGGCCTCCAGGTTGCCGGTCATCGTGCAGCCGGTGACGATCAGCCCGTCGGCGCCCCAGTCCGAGATGCCGAACCGGTTGCCCTGACTGTGGCAGCCGACGATCCGGTAGCCGCGCGGCGGCGTCCAGTGGTCCTTCTGGAGTTCCAGGAAGATGCCGTTGGTGCCGTTGGCCAGGGCGGTGCAGTTGGCGATGGTGAGCCGTTCCATGTCGCCCCAGCCACCGATGCCGATGCCGATGCCCGCGCCGCCCATCTGCTCACCGTTGTCCAGCCGGCCGCAGCCGACCACCACCACCCCGTCGACCAGGGTGTCCTGGAGGAAGTCGCAACCCAGGCCGGTCGCACCGGTGTGGTGGATGTAGAGGTTGCGGAACACCCCGCGCACCACGTACTGCAAACCGAGGCCCTTGGCCAGGTAGTTGTACTCGGCCAGGGCCACCCCGGAGCCGTCGATCTCGAAGTCGGCGAAGGTGCAGTCGGCGATGTGCCGGTCCCGGTCCGCGCCGTGCTGCAGCACCGTCCAGAACGCCAACGGCGTCGGGTCGCTGCGGTTGCCCTCGTTGCTGAGCAGGAACCGGGTGGCGGCCGGGCCGGCGCCGATCAGCGACACCCCGCTGCGCCACACCGTGCCGGCGTCCCGGATGGAGTAGATGCCCGGCGGGCACCAGATCACCCGGGCCCGCCCGTCGGCCGCGTAGCCGTCGCCGAGCCGGTCCACCAGGGCGGCGAGCGCCGGCTGGTCGTTGGTCACCCCGTCGCCGGTCAACCCGTGGTCGTGGGCGTTGCACCACAGCGGCGCCCCGGCGACGGGGGGACGGCGGTCCCGCACGGCGACGGGCAGACCCTGGTACGGCACGGTGGCTCCTCTCGGCGGTGCGTCCACGACCGACGCGGCGGGTTCACGGCCGACGGCGGTTTCCCGGCCCACCGACCGGAAAACCCGCCCGCCCACCGCCGGCCCGTCCGGAACCGGACGAACACCGGACAGCGCGACGGAGCCGGTCACCCCGCCCAGGGTGACCGGCTCCGGGCGTACCGCTCAGACGTTCGCCACCAGCAACGCCGGCTGTTCGACGCAGTCGGCGACGTGCCGCAGGAAGCCACCGGCCACGCCGCCGTCGCAGACCCGGTGGTCGAAGGTGAGGCTGAGCTGGGTCACCTTGCGGACGGCCAGCTGCCCGTCGACCACCCACGGCTTGTCCACGATCCGCCCCACCCCGAGCAGCGCCGCCTCCGGGTGGTTGATGATCGGGGTGGAACCGTCCACCCCGAACACGCCGTAGTTGTTGAGGGTGAACGTGCCGCCGGTGAGCCGGGCCGGCGACAGGGTGCCGGCGCGGGCGGCGGCGGTGGTCTCGGCCAGCGCGGCGGCCAACTCCCTGGTGGTCAGCCGCTGGGCGTCGCGTAGCACCGGCACGAGTAGGCCCCGGTCGGTCTGCGCGGCGATGCCCAGGTGCACCCCGGCCGACTGGACGATGCGCTGCCCCTCGGTGTCGACGTGCGCGTTGAGCTGCGGGAATCGGCGCAGGCCGCTGAGGCAGATCCGGGCCAGCAGGGCCAGCACGCTGACCGGGGCGTCCGGGGTGGCCGCGTTGATCGCCGCCCGGGTGGCCAGCAACGCGGTGGCGTCCGCGTCCACCCAGATGGTGACCTCGGGGATCTCCCGACGGCTGCGGGAGAGCTTGTCGGCGATCACCCGGCGGATGCCGGTCAGCGGGATGACCACGTCGGACGCCTCGGCTGGGGCCGGCCCGACGTGCGCCGACGGGGCCGGGTCCGCGACGGGCCGGCCCGGTTCGTCGGTGTGCCGCTGCGGCGCGGTGGTCAGGGCGGCCTCCACGTCGCTGCGGCGGATCACGCCGCCGGGGCCGGTGCCCCGCAGCCCGGCCAGGTCGACCCCGTGCTCGCGGGCGAGCCGGCGCACGATGGGCGAGATGACCAGGGGGGCCGTCCCGCCGGCCGGCGCGGTGCCGCCTCCGGCCGGCGGGACGACGCCGTCGGTGGACATCCCGGTGGCCGGGGTGTCCGTCCCCGCGCCGGCCGGGACCCTCGGCGCGGACGACGGGCCGACGGTGCCAACGGGGACGGGCCCGACGGCCGGCTCCGCGACGGGCGCGGCGGCCGGCTCGGGGGCCACGGTCAGCCGGGGGCGTCGCCGCCGCCGGGTGCCGCCGTGGCCGGTGCCGTACCCGATCAGGACGTTGCCGGAGCCGGCCCGCTCCTCCTCGCGGTAGGTGGCGTGCCCGGCGGGCTCGTCGCCGCCGTCGGCCGGCGCGACGGTGATCAGCGGCTGACCGACCGGGCGCGTCTCACCGGCCGCACCGTGCAGGGCGACCACCCGCCCGGCGTACGGGCAGGGCACGTCGACCACGGCCTTGGCGGTCTCCACCTCCACCACGCTCTGGTCCACGGTGACCACGTCACCGACGGCGACCTTCCACTCGACGATCTCGGCCTCGCTCAGCCCCTCACCGAGGTCGGGCAGGAGGAAGACCCGGGTGCCGGTGGCGGTGCGGGCGCTCACGCCGCGCTCCCCTGGGCGAGCCAGCGCGGATCGGGCCGGTCGTCCCACTGGAGGCGGGCCACGGTGTCGAGGACCCGGTCCACCCCGGGCAGGTGGGTGTGCTCCAGCATCGGCGCCGGGTAGGGGATGTCCAGCCCGGCGACCCGCAGCACCGGGGCGTGCAGGGCGTGGAAGCAGCGCTCCTGCACCCGGGCGGCGATCTCCGCGCCGACCCCGGCGAAGCCCTGCGCTTCGGTGATCACCACGCACCGGCCGGTACGGCGCACCGAGGCGGTGACGGTGGCGTCGTCGAACGGCACGATGGTGCGTACGTCGACGACCTCCAGGTCCCAGCCGTCCTCCCGGGCGGCCTCGGCGGCCTCCAGCGCCACCGGCACCGCCGGGCCGTACGCGACCAGGGTGGCGTCGGTGCCGGGACGGCGCACCACGGCCCGGCCGAACGGGGCGGTACGGGCCGGCAGTTCAGCCTCGCCGCTGGCGAAGTAGAGCTTCTTCGGCTCCAGGAACACCACCGGGTCCGGGTCGGCGATCGCCTCCCGCAGCAGCGAGTACGCGTCCTCCACCGTCGCCGGGGTGACCACCTTCAGGCCGGGGGTGTGCGCGTAGTACGCCTCCGACGAGTCGCAGTGGTGCTCCACCCCGCCGATGCCACCGGCGTACGGCACCCGGATGACCATCGGCACGCTCAACGCGCCCCGGGTGCGGTTGCGCAGCTTCGCCATGTGCGAGGCGATCTGCTCGAACGCCGGGTAGGCGAACGCGTCGAACTGCATCTCCACCACCGGCCGCAGCCCGGACATGGCCAGGCCGACGGCGAAGCCGACGATGCCGGCCTCGGCGAGCGGGGTGTCGAAGCAGCGCTTGTCTCCGAACCGGGCCTGCAACCCGTCGGTGATCCGGAAGACCCCGCCGAGCTGTCCCACGTCCTCGCCGAAGACGAGCACCCGCTCGTCGTCGAGCATCGCGTCGGCCAGCGCGGCGTTGAGCGCCTTCGCCATGGTCATGGTGGCCATCAGGCGTCCCCCTCCGCGTCGGCGGCCAGCTCGGCCCGGACCATCTCGCGCTGCTCGACCAGTTGCGGGGTCGGTTCGGCGTAGACGTGCTCGAACAGGCTCAGCGGGTCGACGGTCGGCTGGGCGTGCATCCGGTCCCGCAGGTCGGCGGCGTACGCCTCGGCCTCGGCGGCGATCTGTGCGACCGCCGCGTCGTCCAGCTCGCCCCGGCTGCGCAGGTACGCCTCCAGCCGGGCCACCGGGTCGCGGTCCCGCCACGCCTCGACCTCGTCGGGGTCCCGGTAGCGGCTGGCGTCGTCGGCGTTGGTGTGCGCCTCCATCCGGTAGGTGTGCGCCTCCACCAGGTACGGCCCGTGCCCGGCGCGGGCGTGCGCCACCGCCCGGGTGAGCACCGCCAGGACGGCGACGGGGTCGTTGCCGTCGACCTGCTCGCTGGGCACCCCGTAGCCGACGCCCTTGTAGGCCAGGCTCGGCGCGGCCGTCTGCCGGGACAGCGGGACGCTGATCGCGTACTTGTTGTTCTGCACGAAGTAGACGACCGGGGCCTTGAACACGGCGGCGAAGTTGAGCCCCTCGTGGAAGTCGCCCTCGCTGGTCGCGCCGTCGCCGATGAAGGCCAGCGCGACGGTGTCCCGCCCCTGGTAGGACTCGCCGTAGGCCAGGCCGGCGGCGTGCACGCACTGGGTCGCCAGCGGGGTGCACTGCGGCGCGGTGTGCACCACCGTCGGGTCGTACCCGCAGTGCCAGTCGCCGCGCAGCAGGGTGAGCACCTCGACCGGGTCGATGCCCCGGGCGGTCAGCGCCATCGACTCCCGGTAGGTGGGGAACACCCAGTCGTCGTCGCGCAGCGCCAGCACCGCGCCGACCTGGCACGCCTCCTGGCCGCGCGAGGACGGGTAGACGGCGAGCCGGCCCTGCTTGGTCAGGGCGGTGGCCTGCGCGTCGAAGCGCCGGCCGACGACCATCCGCCGGTACATCTCGCGCAGCGTCTCGACCGGCGGTGCCGGCAGGTCGGCGCGGGGTGGCAACGGGGTGCCGTCGGGGTCGAGCAACCGGACCGGCGCGGTCTGCGGGAGCAGGCCGGCGGTGGGGTCGGGGGCGACCGGGGTGGCCGGTCGACGGGTACGCGGGGATGCCCTGCGGACCGCCTGGGGTGTGGTCGTCACGGCGGGGACCTCCTGGACGTGTGGTGGCCCTATGCTCCTGCCGTTGGATGATTGACTCAACATCCGTGATGAACGCGGGACGATTGGCCTACCGGGGAGTATCTGATGAGCCAGCAGACCAGCCCGCCGCCGGGCCCGCCGGGCGGAACGGGACGTTCGGTCACGCCGCTGGACGAGGTGGACCGACGGGTCCTAGACGAGCTGACCCGGGACGGCCGGCTGTCCATGCGTACGCTCGCCGAGCGGGTGCACGTGTCGCGCACCAACGCGTACGCCCGGGTGGAGCGGCTGCTGCGCGACGGGGTGATCACCGGGTTCCGGGCCCGGGTGGCACCCGAGCCGGCCGGGTTGGGCACCTCGGCGTACATCTCGTTGACCATCCAGCAGAACACCTGGCGGGAGGTGTCGGCGGAGCTGGCCCGGGTGCGCTACATCGAGCACGTGGCGCTGCTCAGCGGGGAACACGACGTGTTGGCGCTGGTCCGCGCGCCCGACAACGCCACCCTGCGCGACGTGGTGCTCAGCCGGGTGCAGGGCATAGCCGGGGTGCTGTCCACCCGCACCTGGCTGGTCTTCGACGAGTTCGACGGGGCCGGCAGCCCCTGGGCCTGAGTGACGGTCCGGCGCGGTCGGTCAGCGTTCCGGTGGGGCGGCCAGGCCGGCGCGGTCGGCCAGGGCCAGCAGCGGCTCCAGCGAGAAGCGGTCGCCGTCCAGGCCGGCGTGCGGGTCGCCACGCTCGGCGAACCGGGCCGGCATGGTCAGCACGTCGAAGTCCTCCGGGCGGGCGTCGTCCAGCTCCGCCCAGTCCAGTGGGGCCGACACCAGCGCCGCCGTGGTGGGCCGGATCGAGTACGCCGACGTCACCGTGTGGTCGCGGGCCATCTGGTTGTAGTCGATGAAGACCGGCCGGTCCCGCTGCTCCCGCCACCAGGTGGTGGTGACCAGGTCGGGCAGCCGACGCCCCAGCTCGTGGCCCAGGGCCAACACCGCGCGCCGGCACTCCCCGAAGCTCCACCGGGGCTCGATGGACAGGTAGACGTGCAGGCCGCGCCCGCCTGTCGTCTTGGGGTAGCCGACCATGCCCAGCTCGGCGAGGAAGGCCCGGACCTCGTGCGCCACCGGCACCACCTGCTCGAAGCCGACCCCCGGCATCGGGTCCAGGTCGATCCGGAGCTGGTCGGGGCGCTCCACGTCGGACGCCGTCACCGGCCACGGATGGAACCGCAGGGTGCCGAGGTTGGCCGCCCAGATCACCACCGCCAGCTCGCCCGGCGCGACCTCGTTGGCGGTACGACCACTGGGGAAGGTGAGGTGGGCGGTGCGCACCCAGTCGGGAGCGCCGGCCGGAAGCCGTTTCTGATAGAAGGCGTCACCCCGGTTGTCCTGCCGGGTGCCGATCTTCGCCCCCTCGAACACGCCGCGCGGCCAGCGCTCCAGCATCGTGGGGCGGTCCCGCAGGGCACGCAGGATGCCGTCGCCGACGGCGAGGAAGTAGCCCACCACGTCCCGCTTGGTCAGCCCGCGCTCAGGAAAGTAGGGCTTGTCGGGGCTGGAGATGCGGACCAGCCGCTCCCCCACCTGGATCTCCTCGGCCGCCGTCGCCACGCTCACACGGTAACGGCCACCCCCGACACCCGGAGCCGTTCAGCGCTCGTCGTCCTCCGCGCCACGCGGTTGGTTCGGTCGGTACTGCCTGATCCACCCGTCGACTGCCGCCCGGTCCCAGACCCGGACCTTGCCGCTAGCGACCGTGTCGATAGGTGCCGGGAAGGTCGGACGGTTGGTGATCTCGGTGGCCCTGGTGCGCGACACGCCACCGAGCATGTCCGCGATGTCGGAGAGGGCCACGAGTCTCACGCTCCGACCGTATGTACGTGCGCCGTGCACACGTTGCCACTTGCAACCTTGACGGTGTGCACGTTACAGGTGATGCTGATGAGGCACATCTGGTAGCGGTCCGGGTACCTGATCGGGGATCGGTGCCCGGATCTGCCCGTACCCGGAGGGGTCCCATGCCGATGGACGACGGACCGGTCACGCCCGCCCTGGTCATCTGGACCGCGCAGCGGGTGCTGGCGCAGCACCACGAGACGCCGGACAGGCCGCCACCCCCGCGCCGGTGCTTCCAGTGCCGCGACGACGGGTGCCACATGTTGACATGGGCGCGCGACGTGCTCCGGGCTCACCGGCGACCGCCGCCACTCCCCCACTAGGCTCGCCGCCATGGCGATCTATCTCGACGTACACCCGGAGAACCCGCAGCCCCGGACGATCACCCGGGTGGTCGACCTGCTGCGCGGCGACGGCCTGGTCGCCTACCCGACGGACTCGTGTTTCGCACTCGGCTGCCAGCTCGGCAACCGGGACGGCCTCGACCGGATCCGGGAGATCCGGCACCTGGACAGCAAGCACCACTTCACGCTGGTGTGCCGGGACTTCGCGCAGCTCGGCCAGTTCGTGCACATCAACAACGCGGTGTTCCGGTCGCTGAAGGCGGCCACCCCGGGCAGCTACACCTTCATCCTGCCCGCGACCAAGGAGGTGCCGCGCCGGCTGCTGCACCCCCGCAAGAAGACCGTCGGGGTACGCATCCCCGACCATCCGGTCGCGCAGGCGCTGCTGGCGGCGCTGGGCGAGCCGTTGGTGTCCAGCACCCTGCTGCTGCCCGGCGAGACCGAACCGATGACCCAGGGCTGGGAGATCAAGGAACGGCTCGACCACGCGATCGACGCGGTGCTCGACTCCGGCGAGTGCGGCACCCTGCCCACCACCGTGGTCGACTTCTCCGCCGACGAGCCGGAGATCGTCCGCTACGGCGCGGGCGACCCGACCCGCTTCGAGTAGCCCCGTCGGGTCAGGAACCGGGTTCGACGGGCAGTAACGGCAACGGCTCGACCACCGGGTCGACGCCGTGGGTGGAGTGCGCGGGTGCCGGGCGGGCCGGCCCCGTCGTCCGGCTGTGCCGGCGACCCGCGCCCGGGGGCCCTGCGTGCCGGGACACCTCGCAGGTGACCAGGTGGATCGGGGCCGGTGGCGCGGCGAACCGCCCCGGACCCCAGCGCACCCAGAGGGCGACCCGGCCGGCGGCGGCCTCCGCCGCGAGCTTCTCCCAGGTACGCCGCCGGTCGGTGTGGTCGACCTCGATCACCACGGGCGGCCCGTCCCGGCGGGCACACGCCACGTCCAGCACCGAGTGCCGGTCGGTCATCGGCGGCGGCAGCGGCAGCACGCTCGCCGCCCGACGGTAGGACCGCCAGCCCTGATCGGCGGCCCAGGCCAGCACGGCGTCGATGATCCGCGCGGTCACCTCGTCGGTGCCCAGGTCGACGAACTCCAGCCCGGCCAGCCGCCCGGTGAGTGATGCCGCCAGCCGTTCACCGTCCACCCGGGCAGGGTATCGGCCCACCGACCACGGTCCATCCCCACCCAGCCGAGGCTGCGGGGTGGCATCGACCCCACTCCGGGGAGCCGGCTGATGGCCGGTCAGGTCGTCCTGTTCGCGGGGGCGCAGCACCGGTCGGCGCAGGCCGGGGCCTCCCCGGTGGGGGCCGGGGCGCAGCAGGCATCCCCGCGCCAGGCGTCGCGGCCTTCCTTGACGGCGACAGCGGCGATGACCAGGGCGGCGACCGGGTCGGCCCAGCTCCATCCCAGAACGCTGTTGAGTCCGAGGCCGACGAGCAGGACGGCGGACAGGTAGGTGCACAGCAGTGTCTGTTTGGAGTCGGCGACGGCGGTGCGGGAGCCGAGTTCCCGGCCGGCGCGTCGTTGTGCGTGGGACAAACCGGGCATGACCGCTAGGGAGAGCGCGGCGAGCACGAGGCCGACGGTGGAGTGTGCCGCTTCGCTGCCGCCGACCAGGGCGCGGACCGATTCGACCGTGACGTAGGCAGCGAGCGCGAAGAAGGAGATCGCGATGATCCGCAGGGCGGTTCTCTCCCGGGCCTCGGGGTCGTGGCCGGCGAACTGCCAGGCGACCGCTGCGGCGGAGGAGACCTCGATGATCGAGTCGAGGCCGAAGCCGATCAGTGCGGTGGAGTCTGCGGTGGTGCCGGCGCCGATGGCGACGACAGCCTCGATCAGGTTGTAGCCGATGGTGGCGGCGACCAGAAGCCGAATCCGGCGGGCAAGGACGACACGGCGGGCCGGATCGGGCCGGGCGGCGGTGACGGGCAGCAGGGGGAGACTCATCAGCAGCAGTCCTTGTCGGCGGCGTCGGGGCAGACTGCCGGGTCGACCGCGAGGACGAGGCCGAGCAGATCGTCGAGGGCATGGCGGATGCGGGTGTCGGCGAGTTCGTAGCGGACGCGGCGACCTTCGGGGACGGCGACGACCAGGCCGCAGCCGCGCAGGCAGGCCAGATGGTTTGACAGGTTCTGCCGGGTCACCCCGAGCAGATCGGCCAGCTCGGCCGGGTAGCCGGGCGCGTCGCGCAGGGCGAGAAGCAGTCGGGCCCGGGTCGCGTCCGACAGGGCATGGCCGAAGCGGGCGAGGGCCTCGCCGTGGGTGACGGTCTCCACCCCACTAAAGTACATCAGATCATGTATTCAGCGGAAGGTGTACCGGATTGGTGGGCGGTTACCCCGGTCGGGGTGGGGGGTAGGGAGAGGGGCATGGCGGAACTGGGGGCGCTGTGGATCGTCCGGCACGGGGAGAGCACCGCGAACGTCGCCGCCTCGGCGGCCGAGTCGAACGGCGCGGAGCTGATCGACCTGACCCACCGCGACGCCGACGTGCCGCTGTCGGACACCGGCGAGCAGCAGGCACGGGCCACCGCCCGCTGGCTGGCCGGCCTGCCGGCGGACCGCCGACCCGACGTGGCGGTCGTCTCGCCCTACCTGCGGGCGGTGCGCACGGCGGAACTGGCGCTGGCCGACACCGGCATCCCGGCGAGTGTCGACGAACGGCTACGCGACCGCGAACTGGGCATCCTGGACGGATTGACCGGGCACGGGGTGGCCCGCCGGTTCCCCGACGAGGCGGCCCGACGGCACCGGCTCGGCAAGTTCTACTACCGGCCGCCCGGCGGTGAATCCTGGACCGACGTGGCGCTGCGGCTGCGTACCCTCCTCGGCGACCTGCGCCGCGACCACCAGGGGCGGCGGGTGCTGCTGTTCGGGCACGACGCCCTGGTGTTCCTGCTCCGCTACCTGGTGGAGGGGCTGACCGAGGCGGAGCTGATGGGGTTGACCCGGGAACACGTGATCGCCAACTGCTCGGTGACCGGCTGGTCGGCCGACGCCACCGGCCGGCTCACCCCGGACACCTTCAACGACGTCACCCACCTGCACGCGCAGGGCGCCCCACCCACCACGGAGGACGAGATCCATGCCGAACCGGTCTGACACCCGGGTCATCACCCCGGGACTGCTGCGCGACTGGGCCCTGCCGGTGCCGACCGGCGGCAAGGACAACCGGGGCACCGTCCTGGTCGTCGGCGGTTCCCGGTTCACCCCGGGCGCGGTGCTGCTGGCCGGGGTGGCCGCGCTGCGCGCCGGGGCGGGGGTGCTGCAACTGGCCACCGCCGAGTCCACCGCCGCCGCGCTGAGCATCCAGGTGCCCGAGGCGATGGTGGTCGGCCTGCCGGAGACCGCCGACGGCGCGGTCGCCGGGGACCCGGGCGACCGCCTCGGTGAGCTGGTCGAACAGGCCGACGTGGTCACCGTCGGGCCGGGCCTCAACGACATCGACCAGACCCGCGCCCTGCTGCGCCTGGTGCTGTCGGCGGCCGGGCCGCACACCGCACTGGTCTTCGACGCGTACGCGCTGGGCGCGCTCAGCCACGAACCGGACCTGCTGGTCGGCACGGACCGGAAGGTGGTGCTGACCCCGAACCTCACCGAGGCCCGGCACCTGCTCGGCCGCGACCCCGGCGACGACCTGGACGCCGAGTCCCGCGAACTGGCCCACCGGTACGAGGCGGTGGTCTCCCTCTACGGGCACATCGCCACCCCCGACGGCCAGAGCTGGCGGGAGGAGAGCGGCGACGCCGGGCTGGGCACCTCGGGCAGCGGTGACGTGCGGGCGGGGCTGCTCGCCGGGCTGCTCTCCCGGGGCGCGGAACCCGCCCAGGCGGCCTGCTGGGCGGCGTGGGTGCACGCGGTGAGCGGGCAGCGGCTGGTGCCCCGGTTCGGCCGCATCGGGTTCCTGGCCCGGGAACTGCTCGACGAGATCCCGCACACCATCGCCACCGTCTGAGCGTGCCGGACGTTCGCCGGGCGCGATCCGTTTGCGCAGTTCGTCCGGGGGTACCGGGATTGCCGTCAGCCGATCAAGGAGGTCTGCCGGTGTCCACCGACGCCATCGTCCTGCTCAAAGAGGACCACAAGGAGATGCGCCGACTCTTCCGCGAGTTCGAAAAGGCGCAGGAGGGCCCGGCCGGTCGCCGCCGCAAGGTGGTCGACGAGATCGTGGCCGCCCTCACCACCCACACCTACCTCGAGAACGAGGTGATGTACCCGCAGGTCCGCAAGCTCCTACCGGACCTGGAGGACGACATCCTGGAGTCGTACGAGGAGCACCACGTCGCCGACGTGCTCTGCGCCGAGCTGTCCGCGATGGACGCCTCCGACGACCACTTCGTCGCCAAGACCACGGTGCTGATCGAGAACGTCGAGCACCACATCGAGGAGGAGGAGCAGGAGTGGTTCCCGAAGGTGCGGGAGGCGCTCGGCCGCAACCCGCTCCAGGAGATCGGTGAGCGGATGATCGCGCTGCGCCCGGACGCGCCCCGTTCCCCCGACGACCCGAAGGCGATCAAGAGCGCCCGGCACGCCACCACCGCCTGACCCGCACGTTCGACCCGCATCACGTCCGAGGGGCCCGACCGTCCGGTCGGGCCCCTCGGCCTCGTGTTTTGACCGTCGGGGGGATTCGTGGTGGTGGAGGTCTAGCGGAATGGGGAGGACCCTGTCCATGATCTGAGTTCTCACACAAAGATCATCAATGGGCAGGGTCCTCGATGAGGAGC
>NZ_JAGFWR010000034.1 GCF_017599305.1 Micromonospora antibiotica | reverse complement strand
CGACTCGCAGGGCCTGTTCCAACAGCGCCCGTCGTCCGGCTGGGGCACCGTCGAGCAGATCACCGACCCCGAGTACGCCACCCTGGCGTTCCTCAAGGGCCTCAAGCAGGTCGACGGCTGGCACGACATGCCCCTGACCAAGGCCGCCCAGACCGTCCAGGTCTCCGCCTACCCCGACCACTACGCCCAGTGGGAAACCCAGGCCGCCGACCTCGTCGCCCACCACTGGAACAGCTGACCCGCAGCAAACCCGCACGACAGCGCTGGCCGGCACCCCGCCCGGGGTGCCGGCCAGCGCTGCTGTCGTGGCCGGCGGCGGGTGGCGACCTCGGCCAACCCGGTGCCGTGGCGGGGCGGCGTCGTGGCGGGGCGGCCACATGAGAGTGACCGGGGTCACTGGAGGGTGGGGAAGGGCGAGGTGGGGTCCCGCGTTGTGGAGGGTGTCGGTGTGTCCGGTGTCCCCGGGCCTCACCTGAAATGCCGTCGCGGAGTTCCGTTCGGCTGGAGCCGCGTTGCGCCACGCGCCGAGAGGCGACCCGCACATCGACACGCGCCGCCCCCGACCCACCCGGGTCGGGGGCGGCGCGCTGTGTGCGTACCGGGCAGAATCGCGGTGTGGAGTGGTCCAGTTCGACCGGCGTGGTCACCCTGCCCAGCGGCGCGACCGTGCGCGGGCGGCGGGTGGCCGACGCGGTGTCACCCGCCGACTTCGCCCTGATCCTGGCGCCCGGCCCGACCCCGGCCTGGCCGTACCGGCGCATCCGGTGGCCCGACTTCTGGCTGCCCGTCGACCGCGCGGACGCCCTGGACGCCCTGCGCGAGGCGTTGCGGCGCGCGCAGGGCGGTGCCCGGGTGGAGGTGGCCTGCCGGGGCGGGATCGGCCGGACCGGCACCGCCCTCGCCGCCCTGGCGATCCTCGACGGACTGCCGGCCCGACAGGCGGTGGGTTGGATCCGCGACCACTACCACCCGAAAGCCGTGGAGACCCCCTGGCAGCGGGCCTGGTTGCGGCGACTTCCCGGCCGCTGACCGCACCGCGTCCCGCGCTCGCGGCCCGCCGGTCAGGGGCGTCCGTGTGCGTCGGCCACGGGCTGGAGGTGATCCGGGGTCACCGGGGTGCGACGTACTCGCGCAGGTGGCTGGCGGTCAGGGTGTCACCGTGCGCGACCAGGTCGGCGGGGGTGCCGGTGAAGACGATCCGGCCGCCGTCGTGTCCGGCACCGGGACCCAGGTCGATGATCCAGTCGGCGTGCGCCATCACCGCCTGGTGGTGCTCGATGACGACCACCGTGTTGCCCGCGTCGACCAACCGGTCCAACAGGGCCAGGAGTTGGTCCACGTCGGCCAGGTGCAGACCGGTGGTCGGCTCGTCCAGCACGTAGGTGGCGGCCTTCTCGGCCATGTGCACGGCTAGCTTGAGCCGCTGGCGTTCCCCACCGGAGAGGGTGGTCAGCGGTTGCCCCAGGGTCAGGTAGCCCAGCCCGACCTCGGCCAGGCGGTCCAGCACCACCCTGGCCGGGCCGGACGGGAAGAACTCCCGGGCCTCGGTGACCGACATGCCGAGCACCTCGCTGATGTTGCGGCCGCGCAGCGTGTATCTCAGCACCTCGAGGGTGTAGCGCCGCCCCTCGCAGGCCTCGCACACGGTGGCGACGGCAGCCATCGTGGCCAGGTCGGTGTAGACCAGTCCGATTCCCTTGCAGGTCGGGCAGGCGCCCTCGGAGTTGGCGCTGAACAGCGCGGCCTTCACCCCGTTGGCGCGGGCGAACGCGGTGCGGATCGGGTCGAGCAGGCCGGTCCAGGTCGCCGGGTTGCTGCGTCGGGAGCCCCGGATGGCGGACTGGTCGACCACCACCACCCCGTCCCGACGGGGCAACGAGCCGTGGATCAGTGAACTCTTGCCCGAGCCGGCCACGCCGGTGACCACGGTCAGCACCCCCAGCGGCAGGTCCACGTCGACGTCGCGCAGGTTGTGCAGGTCGGCGCCCCGGATCGGCAGGTGACCGGTGGGTGTGCGGACGGCGGCCCGCAGGGTGACCCGGTGGTCCAGGTGCCGGCCGGTCAGCGTGCCGGAGCGCCGTAGCCCGGTCACGTCCCCGGTGTAGCAGATCCGACCGCCCGCCGCGCCGGCTCCCGGGCCGAGGTCGACCACGTGGTCGGCGATCGCGATGGTCTCCGGCTTGTGTTCCACGACCAGCACCGTGTTGCCCTTGTCGCGTAACCGCAGCAGCAGGTCGTTCATCCGGTTGATGTCGTGCGGGTGCAGCCCCACCGTCGGTTCGTCGAACACGTACGTCACGTCGGAGAGACTGGACCCGAGGTGGCGGACCATCTTCACCCGCTGCGCCTCGCCGCCGGAGAGGGTGCCGGACTCCCGGTCCAGGCTGAGGTAGCCGAGGCCGATCTCCACCAGCGAGTCCAGGGTGTCGCGCAGGTCGGCCACCAGCGGTGCCACCGACGGGGCGTCGATCCCGCCGACGAACTCCGCCAGGTCGCTGATCTGCTGGGCCGCGCACTCGGCGATGTTGCGTCCGGCGATCCTCGACGACAGGGCCGCCGCGTTGAGCCGGGCACCACCGCAGGCGGCGCAGGTGGCGAAGGCGACCGCCCGGTCCACGAAGGCGCGGATGTGCGGCTGCATGGACTCCCGGTCCTTGGCCAGGTAGAGCCGGCGGACCTTCACCACCAGCCCCTCGTACGTCCAGCTGTTGGTCCCGACCTTGATCTTGGTGGCCGGCTTGTGCAGGAAGTCCGCCCACTGCTGCGCGGTGAAGTCCTGGAGCTTGACGTCCGGGTCGAACAGGCCGGACCCGACGATGGTCTGCCAGTACCAGGAGTCGACGGCGAAGTTCGGCACCAGGATCGCCCCGTCGTTGAGCGAGCGTTCCACGTCCACCATGGCCGACACGTCGAGGTCGGAGACCCGGCCCAGCCCCTCACAGGTGGGGCACATGCCCTCGGCGAGGTTGAAACTGAACGCCCCGGCCCCGCCGACGTGCGGCTCGCCGAGCCGGCTGAACAGGATCCGCAGCAGCGCGTACGCGTCGGTCGCGGTGCCCACGGTGGAGCGGGAGTTCGCCCCCATCCGCTCCTGGTCGACCACGATCGCCGGGGTCAGGTTCCGCAGCGAGTCGACGTCGGGGCGGGACAGGTTCGGCATGAACGACTGGAGGAAGGCGCTGTAGGTCTCGTTGATCAGGCGGCGGGACTCGGCGGCGACGGTGCCGAACACCAGGGAGGACTTCCCCGAGCCGGAGACCCCGGTGAAGACCGTGAGCCGTCGCTTGGGTATGTCGACGGAGACGCCGGTGAGGTTGTTCTCCCGGGCGCCCCGTACCTCGATCATGTCGTGGTGGTCGGCGGTGGACCGTGCTGACTGCTCCATACCTTCGATTTTCTCATTCATGCTCCCGTTGAGACTTCTGTCGGAGCACGCCGAGCCGACCGGATGCAGGTGGGCGGAAAGTCTCAAACCACGTGGCAACCACTAGGCTGGACGGGGGCGAGCGGAGGGGGCCGGGTGGGGGAGCGGCGGTGGCGGTTGGTCGACGTCGCGGCCAGTGCCGGGATCTCCACCCAGCAGGTGCGCAACTATCTGGCCGACGGGCTGCTGCCACCGGCCGGCCGCACCCCGAGCGGCTACCGGATGTTCACCGAACGCCACGTCCGGGCCCTGGCCGTGGCCCGGCGGATGGCCGAGGGGCACGGCTGGGCGCGTACCCGCGAGGTGTTGGCCGCCGTGCACCGGGGTGAGCTGCCGGCGGCGCTCGCCGCGCTCGACGCCGGGCACGCCGAGCTGGACCGCGAACGGGCCGAGATCGCCCGGGTGCTGGGCGCCTTCGAGACGGTGCTGGACAGTCCGGCGGCGGCCGTGCCCCGCCGGGACGCCCGGATCGGTGTGGTGGCCGCCCAGGTCGGGGTGCGGACCTCGCAGCTGCGCCTGTGGGAGCAGCGCGGCCTGCTCCGCCCGCACCGGCAGCGTGGCACCGGCTACCGGGTGTACGACGTGGCCGAGTGGCGGGCGGCGCAGGTGGTGGCGCTGCTGCGTCGGGGCGGGTACCCGTTCGACATCATCACCGCGGTCCTCGACGAGTTGCGCAGCACCGGCCGACCGGACCGGGTGCGGGCCGAACTCGCCCGGCGGGAGCAGGACCTGCACGCCCGCAGCCTGCGTCGGCTGCGAGGCTCCGCCGCGTTGTCCGACTACCTCGCCGAAACCGTCCCGGCCGGGACGCACTGAGCCGACCGAGGCGCACTGGAGCCGGCCGAGGCGCGCTGGAGCCGACCGAGGCGCGCTGGGTCGGTCGGGACGCACTGAGCTGGACGGGGGAGCGCTGACCACGGCGGGGGCGTGCTGAGCCGGGTGGGACGTCGGGTGTGCCGGGGTGGGTGCGCACAGCCGGACGGCCCGGCGGATCATCCGCCGGGCCGTCCGTGAGGGACCGGTCAGTTCAGGCCGCAGGCGGCGAAGTTGTCGAGGTTGGGGCGCTGTGCGCCGACGCGGTTGAAGGCGATCTCGATGCGGTCGAGGGCGGCTTGGCGCTTGTCCTTCAGCGGGCCGAGGATGGCGTTGTTGATGAAGTTGGCGCCGCCCTGGGGGTTGGCGGCCTGCTGGGCGAGGCGGGCGTTGGCTTCGCCGATCTGCTTGTCGAGGTTGGCCAGTTCGGCCTGGACGTTCGCGGCGGCCTGGGCGGGGACGGCGGGGATCTGCGGCGTCGGGCAGTTCACCGTCCGGGCGTTCCCCGCGTTGCCGGCACCGTTGTTGCCCGCGCCGTTGTTACCCGCGCCGTTGTTGCCGGCACCGTTGTTGCCCGCGCCCGCGCCCGCGCCCGCGTTCCCGGCACCCGCGCCGTTGAGACCGCAGGCGGCGAAGTTGTCGAGGTTGGGGCGCTGTGCGCCGACGCGGTTGAAGGCGATCTCGATGCGGTCGAGGGCGGCTTGGCGCTTGTCCTTCAGCGGGCCGAGGATGGCGTTGTTGATGAAGTTGGCGCCGCCCTGGGGGTTGGCGGCCTGCTGGGCGAGGCGGGCGTTGGCTTCGCCGATCTGCTTGTCGAGGTTGGCCAGTTCGGCCTGGACGTTCGCGGCGGCCTGGGCGGGGACGGCGGGGATCTGCGGCGTCGGGCAGTTCACCGTCTGGGCGGCGGCAGTGGTGTTGTTCCCGCCGGTGGCGGCGTTGCCGGCCTTGACGGAGCTGTTCAGCGCACTGGCGACGCCCGGGGCGTTCAGCCCGCAGGCGGCCAGGCTGTCCAGGTTGGGGCGTTGTGCGCCGACCCGGTTGAAGTTGATCTCGATGCGGTCCAGCACCGCGACGCGCTTGCTCTTCAGCGGGCCGAGGATGGCGTTGTTGATGAAGTTCGCGCCGCCCTGGGGGTTGGCGGCCTGCTTGGCCAGCCGCTCGTTCTGCCGGGCGATCTCCTCGTCCAGGTTGGCCAGTTCCCGCTCCACCCCGGCGGCGGCCGCCGCCGGGACCGCCGGCAGCTTGTCCCGTACGGTGGGGCAGTTCACGGTCTGCGCGGCGCTGCTGCCGGTGTTCTCGGCGGCGGAGGCGAGCTGCAGGCCGCCACCCAGGAGCAGCACCGCCAGGGCGCCCACTCCGCCGAGCTTGAGAACGGAATTCTTCCGCATTGGCCTGGCCATGTACCTCTCCTCTGATCTCCGACGGACCGTCGACGGATGTCGCGTCCGGTCGGTCCGACGGTGGCTGGGGTGAAGGTGGGCCGTCGTCCGCCGCCTCGTACTCGGCAGCGCCCCGGTCCGTCCTTGCGGCGATGGATACGGGGACCACTCGGAGATCGTTCAAGAATTTTGGTGAGCTTCCGGTCGCACTCCGTGGTTGTCGGTAAAACCGCAGCTCAGGGCGCATGGGAGCGATCCCGCCCGTGCTCTGCGGCAGCAATTTAGGCAACGTTGCGTAATGGTGTGATCATCGAGAGTGAGGCAACCCGCTCCCGTCGGGCCGGTCGCGCCCCCTGGGAGAGCGACGCCCCGCCTCGGTAGGGTGCCTGACCATGAGAGCCCGGGTCCTGGCCGCCGCCGTCGCGGCCGTACTCCTCACCGTGGCACTGCCGGTCCCCGCGCACGCGGGCGTCGCGGGCCGCGCCGGCTCGGCCCGCGCGGCCGTCGTGCCGTGCCCGAAGCTGCCGACGCCGAAGGTCACCCGGCCTCCCCGGCCCGCGCCGCCGGCGGCGGTGCCCGAGCAGCAGACGGTGGGCGGAGAGTCGTTGGCCACCCCCGGGTTGACCGTTCCCCCGGGCACGCCCGCGCCACCGCCGGTCACCGCCACGTCGTGGCTGGTCGCCGACCTGGACACCGGAGCGGTCCTCGGCGGCTGCGGCCCACACGCGTACGCCACCCCGGCCAGCGTGCAGAAGTTGCTCCTCGCCGCCACCATGCTGCCGAAGCTGAACCCGAAACAGGTGGTCACGGCGACCCGCGCCGACCTGGACATCGAGCCCGGCAGCTCCGCCGTCGGCCTGCTCGACGGTGGCCGCTACTCGGTCGAGACCGCCTGGCTCGGCCTGCTGCTGCAGTCCGGCAACGACGCGGCGAACCTGCTGGCCCGGCTGGGCGCGGGCAGCTCCGCCGCCGGGGTCCGCGAGATGAACGCCGAGGCCCGTCGGCTCGGCGCGTGGCAGACCCGGGCGGTGACCCCGTCCGGGTTGGACGGGCCGGGCCAGTTCACCAGCGCGTACGACCTGGCGCTGATCGCCCGGGTCTGTTTCGCCGACCCCACCTTCCGCCGGTACGCGCTGACCGAGCGGACCCAGATCCCGGCCCAACCCGCACTGCGCAAGCCCGGCTTCCAGATCCAGAACGAGAACCAGTTGATCTACCGGTACCCGGGGGCGTTGGGCGGGAAGACCGGATTCACGGACCTGGCCCGGCACACCTACGTCGGAGCCGCGCAACGCGGTGGGCGTCGGCTGGTGGTGACCCTGCTCGGTGCGGAGGCCCGCCCGGTGCGTGGCTGGGAGCAGGGGGCGCGGCTGCTCGACTGGGGCTTCAGCCTGCCCCGGGACGCCTCGGTCGGGCGGCTGGTCGAGCCGGGGGAGGTGACCACCCCCCGCACGTCGGTGTCGCCGTCGGCCCCGGTGGCCGCCGCCCCGGGTCCCGCCGGCCGGCCGGCGGGCACACCGCACTGGCTCGGCACGGCGGTGATCGGCGGTGCGGCGGCCCTGGTCGGGGTGTTGGCCGTCCTGTTCGCTGTCGGTCGTCGGCGGACCCGTCGCCGGGTCCGCCGACGCGTCGCCTGGGACTGACCGCCGACCCCGCCGGCTGTGGCGCGCGGAGACCCGCGGCGGCCCGCCCGGGGGACCGACGGTGACGCCCCGCCCGGTGTCGATCAGCGTCGACAACCGGGCCGGCCATCCATAGACTCCGGTCGTTGCGGTACCGCCCGCCTCTCCGGTACCACGAGTCCAGGAGGACCACAGTGTCGAGTGAACCCCGACCGTTCGCCGCCGGGTCGCGTCCGGCCGGCCGGCTGACCCGCCTCGCCGGGGTGGCGCTGGCCTCGGCGGCACTGGTCGTCGCCGGTGGCACCGCCGCCGTCGCCGCGCCCGCCGACGGGCCGAGCGCCGCCCGGACCACGAAGGGGCCGTGCGCGTACACCTCCACGCCCGACGAACCACCGGCCCGGCCGGTGCCGCTGCCGCGGGACCCGCGCCGGACGCCGGACGAGGGCACGGTCCGGGTCACCCTGCGCACCAGCCAGGGGCCGATCGGCCTGACCCTGGACCGGGAGCAGGCCCCGTGCACGGTGCAGAGCTTCCTGCACCTGGCGCGGCACCGGTTCTACGACTGGACGCCCTGTCACCGGTTGACCGCCTACCCGACGCTCAAGGTGCTCCAGTGCGGTGACCCGTCCGGCACGGGTGAGGGCGGGCCGGGCTACCGCTACCGCGACGAACTGCCCACCGACCTGCCGCCCGCGCCGACCGACCCGACCGGCGTGCGCCGGCTCTACGCCCGGGGCACGCTCGCGATGGCCAACGCCGGGCCGGACACCAACGGCAGCCAGTTCTTCCTGGTCCAGTCGGACTCGGCGCTGCGCCCCAACTACACCGTCTTCGGCACCATCGACGTGGCCGGGCTGAAGACCCTGGACAAGATCGCCGCCGGTGGCATCGCGCCCACCCCGGAGGACCCCGCGCCGGTGGACGGTGCCCCGGCCCTGCCGGTGCAGATCCACCGCGCGATCCGCGGCCACTGAACAGTCCGGCGGCCACTGAGCAGTCCGGCCCCGGCGACCCGGGCTACCGCACCCTCCGGTGCGGGCACCCCGGGTCGCCGGTGAGCCGGCCGGTGCGGGCTCAGCCCGACGGGCCGGCGCACCTGCCGGGCGGGGGCGGGCGACCACCCCCGCCCGACGGTCAGCCCTGCTCGCCTGCCGCCCGGGTCCGGTCGGCGTCCGCGTCGGCCGCACCGACCGGCACGCCGTCGCCGTCCCGGGTGCCGTCGGACAGGTCCACCTCCGCGCCGGCCTGGGCGGCGTCGGCGCGGGCGTCGTCCGCACCCACCACGGGACGGGTGTCGACGTCGTCGACGTCGACCAGGTCATTACCGACCGCGAGGCCGATCGGGGCGTAACGGGGGTCGGTCATGGTCTCCTCCTTCACCGGTGCCTACCCTCCGCTACCCCCATCCACCGTCGTCGACACCTCCCGCCGCCGTCCGGCTGCTGGCAGCTGCCCCGGCCCACCAACCCCGACCCGGGTCCGACCGGCGGCTCCACCCCGTCGACCGGCGGCATCCTAGCGACCCGGTCGCCCCCACCGGGTGGGATTCGCCGGATCACCGGACCGGCGGGGCGGGTGTCACTACCTTCGTCAGCGTGAGAGTTCGGGGACGTACCGCCGCCGTCATCGCCGTCGTGCTGCTGTCGCCGGTCGTCGCACCCGCCGGTGTGGCGGACGCCGCCGGGGCGGTGACCACCGGTCCGTGTGCGCCGGTGCCGGCGGTGTCCCGGCCGCCCCGACCGGTCCCGCCCCACACGGAGGCCGCCGACCGGGCGGTCGGCGGCCCCGCCCTGGCCACCACGGGCCAGGTCCGGCCGGCCGGGACACCCAGGCCGCCCGCCGTGCCGGCCACCTCCTGGCTGGTCGCCGACCTGGACAGCGGCGACGTGCTCGGCGGCTGCGGCCCGCACGAATACGGCACCCCGGCGAGCGTGCAGAAGCTGCTGCTGGCCGCCACCGTGCTGCCGACCCTCGACCCCCGGCAGGTGGTCACCCTCACCCCCGGCGACCTCGACATCGAGCCCGGCAGCTCCGCCGTGGGCTTCGCCGAGGGTGGCCGGTACCGGATCGAGACCCTCTGGTTGGGTCTGCTGCTCAAGTCCGGCAACGAGGCGGCCAACGCGCTGGCCCGCCTCGGCGGTGGCCCCGACGGGCTGCCCGGTGGGCTGCGGGCGATGAACGAGCACGCCCGGCAGCTCGGCGCGTTGCAGACCCACGCGGTGACCCCGTCCGGGTTGGACGGCCCGGGCCAGTTCACCAGCGCGTACGACTTGGCGCTGATCGCCCGCGCCTGCTTCGCCGATGCCACCTTCCGCCGCTACGACACCACCCGGGAGGCGATGATCCCGGCCCAGCCGGCGTTGGGCGAGAAGGCCTTCCCGATCCAGAACGACAACCAGCTGCTCTACCGCTACCCGGGGGCGTTGGGCGGCAAGACCGGCTACACGGACCTGGCCCGGCACACCTACGTCGGGGCCGCCGAGCGGGGCGGACGGCGGCTGGTGGTCACCCTGCTCGGCGCGGAGGTCGTCGACAAGCGGGGCTGGGAGCAGGGGGCGGCCCTGCTGGACTGGGGGTTCGGGGTGCCCCGGGGTGCGGCCGTGGGTCGACTGGTCAACCCGGGTGAGCTGACGGCGGGCCCGTCCGGGACCGCCGTCCCCCCGCCCCCGCTGGCCGCCGCCGGTGGTCCGGGCCGGCTGGACCCGCCCGGTCACCCCTGGTCACGTCCGCTGGTCGCGGTCTCCCTGGCCGCCGTCGTGGCCGGGCTCGCCGGGCTGCTGCTCGCCCTGCGCCACCGACCCCACGACGTCCGCCGACGGCGGTGAGACGCGGGGCGGAGCACCCCCGGTGGGTGCTGGTCCGGTTGCTGATCGTCACGGTGCTGCTCGTGGCGGTGGGCTGCGACCGGCCGCCGCAGCCCGCACCGCAGGCGGAAGCCGCAACGCCCACCCCGACCGGACCACGTGCCCCCACCGACGTGGTGCTGCTGTCCGAGGTCGACCCGAGCATCGTCGTGGACATCCGCTACGCCGGCCCGCACAACTTCGTCGGCCGCCCGGTGGACGGCTACGACGAGCCGTTGTGCCTGCTCACCCGTACCGCCGCCGAGGCGTTGCGCCGGGTGCAGGACGCCGCCCGCGCCCAACGGCTGAGCCTGCGGGTGTACGACTGCTACCGGCCGCAGCGCGCCGCCGACGAGTTCGTCCGCTGGGCGAAGGACCCCGCAGCGCAGCAGACGAAGGCGGAGTTCTATCCCCGGGTGGCCAAGTCGAAGCTGTTCGCCGACGGCTACCTCGGCGCCCCCACCGCGCACAGCCGGGGCAGCACCCTCGACCTGACGCTGGAGCCCCGCCCGGCCCCGCCCCGCACCTCGTACGCCCCGGGCCGGCCGCTGGTGGCCTGCACCGACCCGGCCGACCGGCGGTTCGCCGACGGCAGCCTCGACATGGGCACCGGCTTCGACTGTTTCGACCCGCTGGCGCACACCGCCGACCCCCGGGTGACCGGGGCTGCCCGGACCCACCGGCAGTTGCTGGAACGCCTGATGACGCAGGAGGGTTTCGTCAACTACGACCGGGAGTGGTGGCACTACCGGTACGCCGACGAGCCCTACCCCGACACGTACTTCGACTTCCCGGTGGCCCGGGCGTCCCTGCCCCGCTGAGCGGCCCGGTCGCCGGCCCGGGCCGGACGTCGCCGGGACGCCCACCACCGGCACCACCCGACGGGGTGACCCGCGCCCGCCGCGCCACCACGCCGGCCGGGTGACCAGCACCTGCACGTCCGGTCGGCACGAATTTCGGCGGGTCGGCAGCCACCGGCCGCTAGGCTGCCCGACGGCTCCCAGCCGCCCGCCCGGGGCGGTCCCGTCCCGTGAAGGACCCGACATGACCACCGAACGGATCGGCCCGCCGCTGCTCGCCGGGGAGCGGGAGACGCTGCGTGCCTTTCTCGACTTCCACCGGGCCACCCTCGCCATGAAGTGCGAGGGGCTGACCGACGAGGAACTGCGCCAGCGGGCCGTGCCGTCGTCGCAGCTGACCCTGCTCGGCCTGCTGCGGCATCTCGCCGAGGTGGAGCGCGCCTGGTTCCGGCGGGTGATCGACGCGCAGGACGTGCCGCTGCTCTGGTCGGACACCGGCGACTACCAGCAGGCGTACGACCCGACGGGGTCGACCGGGGCGGAGGCGTTCGCGGCGTGGCAGCGGGAGGTGGAACACTCCCGGCGTATCGAGTTGGCGGCGGCCTCGCTCGACGTCACCGGCCACCAGGAGCGCTGGGGTGAGGACGTGTCGCTGCGGCTGGTGATGCTGCACATGATGCACGAGTACGCCCGCCACAACGGCCACGCCGACCTGCTGCGGGAGGCCGTCGACGGCAGCGTGGGGGTCTGACCGCCCACCGTGCCGCCGCTGCGCCGTGCGGCCCGGTGGCGGTGCCGCCGTCGGTGGTGCCCCGCCTGTCGGGTCAGCTGACGGGGGGCCGGGTGCGCAGCGGCAGCCAGGCCAGCACGTCGCGGATCGTGGCGTCCCAGTACGGCCAGTCGTGGTCGCCGGGGGAGAAGTCCACGGTCACCGGCGCGCCCCGGTCCCGGGCGGCTGCGACGAAGCGCTCGTTGTCGTCGTGGAGGAAGTCCTCGGTGCCGCAGGCGACATAGAGCGGGGGAGTGTCGGGCCCGGCCCGGCCGACCAGCGCCACGGTGTCGTCGTCGGGGCCGGCGGTCGGGGCGTCCCCCCAGACGGTGTGCCAGACGTCCGGGTCGAGCGGGCGGTCCGGGGCGTGCCGGCGGTGGGCGACGTTGAGCGCCCCCGACAGGCTGGCTGCGGCGGCGAAGCGTTCGGGCTGCCGCAGCGCCCACTTCACCGCCCCGTAGCCGCCCATCGACAGCCCGGCGACGAAGGTGTCCTCCGGGCGGTCGGAGAGCCGGAAGAACGACCGGCAGACCTCGGGCAGTTCCTCGGTGAGGAACGTCCAGTACCGGTTGCCGTGCGTCTCGTCGGTGTAGAAGCTGCGGCCGACCTGGGGCATCACCACGGCCAGACCCAGCGGGGCCACGTAACGTTCGATCGAGGTGTGGCGGGTCCAGGCGGTGTCGTCGTCGCTGAGCCCGTGCAGCAGGTAGAGCACCGGCGGGCCCGCGTCGGCCGGCCCCGTGGGCGTCGGCCGTGCCGGGTCGGGTTGCGGCAGGATCACCGTCATCGACGTGCTCATGCCCAGGGCCTCGGAGTCGAACTCGCACCGCATCACTGCCATGGCCATGGACCGTACCGCGTGCCGGCCCTGCCGGACACGACGTCGCCGCCGTCGGCCCTAGGCTGTCGCCATGCCCGCCGAGGACGCCGTGATCGACCTGGACACCCCCGGGCGCGGGCCGGTCGACGCAGCCACCTCCCGGGTCCGGCGCGGGCCGCGCCCCCGGGTCGCCCTGGGCCTGGTGGCCGCCCTGGTGGCCGGTGCGGTGCTGGGCGGGTGGGGGGTCGACAGGTCGCGGGAGGCGCGCGCCCGGCAGGAGCGGGACGCGACCGTCGCGCTGGTGGCCATCCCCGCCAACGCGGACAGCGGCAGTACGAACGCCGGCGGCCGGGCCCGGATCGAAGGGTCCCTGGCGGTGGTCAACGCCGGGCCGTCCCCGGTCACGGTACGGTCGGTCCGGGCGGACAGCCCCACCGTGCTCATCCAGGATCTCGGTCGGACCCGGCTGATCCGGCCCGGCGGCACCGGCTGGATCGGCGTGGTGGTGCTGCTCCAGTGCGGCGAGACACCCGGGACGGAGCCGCTGACGGTGCGCTTCTCCGTGCAGACCGCCGACGGGCAGGTCCGGGAGGCCCACTACCCGGTCGCCCTCGTGGGCAGCGCCTGGCTCGACACCCTGTCCAGGATGTGCGGGCCCCGATAGCCGGCAGCTACCGATATCTGTTGCGGCCCGGGTGGGTGCGCGCCTAGGTTCGACATCGACGCCACACCTACCAACCGGGGAGCACACCGTGTCGCCGTACCTCAGCACCGAGACCACGCGGTTCACACCGCGCGGCGGCGTGCTGTTGCCAGCCGGCGAACGAACCCGGGGTTGTCGGTGGCGATCGGGGTGGCGGCGCGGATAGCGCCGGCGCGACCTGCGCAGCCGCCCACCCCACCAGGGGACCGGGCGGCTTTTTCGATCCCCGACACCCGCCGAGGGGTGTAGCTCAACGGGTAGCGCACCGGATTCCACACCCGACGGTCGCAGGTGCGAATCCTGTCACCCCTGCTCCCACGAACGAGGAGAACGATCATGGCATTCACCCCGCTGCCGGGCACGAAGGCGCCGGTACGGGTCTGGACCGACCCGTACGGCATCGAGCCGCAGGCCGCGCAGCAGTTGCGCAACATCGGCGCGCTGCCCTGGGTGCAGGGCGTCGCCGTGATGCCGGACGTGCACTTCGGCAAGGGCGCCACCGTCGGTTCGGTGATCGCGATGCGGCAGGCGGTCTCGCCGGCCGCCGTCGGGGTGGACATCGGCTGCGGGATGAGCGCGGTCCGCACCTCGCTCACCGCCGCCGACCTGCCCGACGACCTGGCACCGCTGCGGTCGGCGATCGAGGCGGTGGTGCCGGTCGGTTTCGCCAAGCGGGACGACCCGGTCGACCCGCGTCGGGTGCGGGGTCTGGAGCAGCGCGGCTGGGACGACTTCTGGGGCCGGTTCGCCACCCTGGACCGCCGGGTGGCGCAGTTGGAGAGCCGGGCGCGGCACCAGCTCGGCACCCTCGGTGGGGGCAACCACTTCATCGAGGTCTGCGTCGAGCAGGACGGCCCGGACGCCGGGCAGGTCTGGTTGATGCTGCACTCCGGTTCCCGCAACATCGGCAAGGAGCTGGCCGAGCGGCACATCGGGGTGGCCCGTGCCCTGCCGCACAACGCGGACCTGCCCGACCGGGACCTGGCGGTGTTCCTCGCCGGCACCCCGGAGATGGACGCCTACCGGCGGGACCTGTGGTGGGCGCAGGAGTACGCGCGGCGCAACCGGGCGGTCATGCTGGCCCTGCTCTGCGGCGTGGTGCGGGACGCCTTCCCGCAGGTCAGCTACGGGGAGCCGATCTCCTGCCACCACAACTACGTGGCCGAGGAGCACTACGACGGGGTGGACGTGCTGGTGACCCGCAAGGGGGCGATCCGGGCCGGCCGGGGGGACCTGGGCATCATCCCGGGGTCGATGGGCACCGGGTCGTACATCGTGCGGGGTCGGGGGAACCCGGACGCGTACTGCTCGGCGTCGCACGGAGCCGGGCGGCGGATGTCGCGGGGGCAGGCGAAGCGGACGTTCACCGTTGACGACCTGGCGGTGCAGACCGCCGGGGTGGAGTGCCGCAAGGACACTGGGGTGGTCGACGAGATCCCCGGCGCGTACAAGGACATCACCGAGGTGATGGCCCAGCAGGACGACCTGGTCGAGGTGGTGGCCCACCTCAAGCAGGTGGTGTGTGTGAAGGGTTAGACCGGCCGACGCCCCCGGGCGTCGGCCGTGAGCCCCGGTGGCGCAGCGGACAGCGCGCCGGTCTACGAAACCGGAGAGCCCAGGTTCGAATCCTGGTCGGGGCACTCTCCGCCCCGCTGCCGTGCGACCGCGCGGTGGCAGGAGGGGCGGAATATCCTTCATGTCATGAGTGGTACGCATCAGGGCTCCCGGGACCAGGCGAATCCCCTGCGCCAGCTTCGGCTGGACCAGCTGCGACGACGGACGAGCGTCAAGTGGCGGGAGTACCCGGACGACGTGCTGCCGCTCTGGGTGGCGGAGATGGACGTGCCGCTCGCCGAGCCGGTCGCGCGGGCGATCACCGACGCCGTCGCGCTCGGCGACACCGGCTACACCGCCGGCACGGCGTACCCGGAGGCACTGGCGGAGTTCGCCCGGCGTCGGTGGGGCTGGGACGGGCTGGCCGTGGAGCGGACCGCGCTGGTGCCCGACGTGATGCACGGCGTGGTCGAGGCGTTGCGGCTGCTCACCGGGCCCGGTGACGCGGTGGTCGTCAACTGCCCGGTCTACCCGCCGTTCTACGGGTTCGTCGGGTACGCCGGCCGCCGGATCGTGGAGGCGCCGCTCGGCGACGACCTGCGGATCGACCTCGGCGCCCTGGAAGCGGCGTTCCGGGTGGCCCGCTCCGGCGGGCGACTGGCGGTGTACCTGCTCTGCAACCCGCACAACCCGACCGGTGTCCTGCACACCGCCGACGAGTTGACCGCCGTCGCCGCGCTGGCCGGGCGGTACGGGGTGCGGGTGGTCGCCGACGAGATCCACGCCCCGCTGGTCGGCGCGGGAGCGCGTTTCGTGCCGTACCTCTCGGTGCCCGGCGCGGAGCACGGCCTGTCGCTGATGTCCGCCTCCAAGGGGTGGAACCTGGCCGGTCTGCGGGGTGGGCTGCTCGTCGCCGGCCCGGCCGCCGCCGGGGATGTCGCCCGGGTTCCCTTCGAGGTCAGCGTCGGCACCAGCCACCTCGGGGTGATCGCCCACACCGCCGCGTTCAGGGACGGGGGTGACTGGCTCGACGCCCTGCTGACCGGCCTGGACGACAACCGTCGGCTCCTCGCCGCGCTGCTCGCCGAGCACCTGCCGGCCGTCCGGTACCGACCCGGCCAGGCCACCTACCTCGCCTGGCTCGACTGTCGAGGGCTGGGCCTCGGCGACGATCCCGCCGCCGTCTTCCTGGACCGGGGCCGGGTGGCGCTCAACTCCGGCCTGGCCTTCGGCACCGGCGGTGTCGGCCACATCCGGCTGAACCTGGCCACCTCCCCGGAGCTGCTCACCGAGGCGGTACGCCGGATGGCCACCGCCGTCACCTGAGCGCCGCGGCTGCGGGGACGCGTCGAAGACCCGCTGCCCTATCCCATGCGGAGCCGTCTGGCGTCAAGCCTCCACTCTGGAGTCCTGGCATACGGCCTGCACCACTGCGAGGTGACCAGCAGGCGGGATATGCCGATCCCCGTACGCAGTACAGGATCAAGAAGTCCCCTTCGTCGCCGGCATCTCCGCGAGCCGGCGACCTACTGCCGAAACGGCATCGGGAATCCCTACACCTGTACTGAAGTGGAGAGACGTATGCGTACACCATCGTTACTGCGGCGGGTCGCCGTTGCGGTGACCCTGTCCCTGACCCCCATTGCCGCCGTGGCCGGCACCGCGCAGCCGGCCGGCGCCGTCATCGGCGGAAACTCCGCCGGGTACCTGCGCGGTCAGGTGCAGATCTTCGTCAACGACTCCTACAAGTGCACCGGCACGCTCATCGCCAGCAACTGGGTCCTCACGGCCAAACACTGTTTCGACAGAACGGGCGGGAACGTCAACAACAGCCTTGTGGCCGCAGGCGAACGCGGGTTCGCCCGGGGCCACCTGATGGCGATCGCCGGAATCTACAAGGAGCCCTTCCAGGACGCGATGCTCCTCAACCTCTGGCAGGACGTCCCGAACTGGTCCCGCATCGCCGTGGGCTACTCGGCGGCATATCCCCCCATCAACTCCACCCCGTCGATCAGCGGTTGGGGAAGCACCACCCGCGGGAGTTACACCCAGCCCTCCACCCTGCAGATCTGCGGCATGCGGGTGACGGACTACGGCATTCACCACGACATCGTGGGGGCCGGCAACAGCGCCATGCGCCTGGAAAGCTATGGAAGCGGTGTGACGGCGAGCGGTGATTCCGGGGCGGGAATCTACTGGCTCGACAAAATCTACGGTATCCACATCGCGGACAACGAGTCGAACCTGGCCTACGGCCTGACGACCCACTTCATCGCCGGTTGGATCGAGGCCGTGAGCGGCGTCGGACCCAGCTGAGCGTCGGGGTGGCCGGTCCGGCCCCCGGACCGGCCACCTGGGGTCGTAACCTGGCTCGGTGCCGGGCACTGCCGGCCAGGGCCGCTCACCGGTCGTGCCCCGGCACCGGCACGGGGGGGCTTCGCCGCAGCGGGGACACCACCGGTCCGTCACGAGGGGCGAGGTCACGCCGCGTCGAGTTTGTAGCCGACCCCGCGTACGGTGCGCACCAGCCGGGAGGCGGCCGGGTCGTGGTCGACCTTGGCCCGTAGCCGCTGCACCGCCACGTCGACCAGGCGGGAGTCGCCGAGGTGGGAGTGCCGCCACACCCGGTCCAGCAGCGCCTCCCGGGTGAACACCTGACCGGGCCGGCGGGCCAGCTCGGTCAGCAGCCGGAACTCGGTGGCGGTGAGGGGCAGTTCCCGCCCGTCGCGGCGGGCCACGAAGCGGGCCGGGTCGACCTCCAGCGGCCCGACCGTCAGCACGGGTTCGGTGGGCACGGCGTACCCCCGCCGCAGCGCCGCCCGGACCCGGGCCACCAGTTCCGCCAGGTCGAACGGTTTACGCAGGCAGTCGTCGGCCCCACACTCCAGGCCGACCACCACGTCGATGGGGTCGGTGCTGTCGGTGAGCAGCAGGATCGGCAGCTGGCTGCTGCGCCGGACCGCCCGGCAGACCTCCAACCCGTCGAGGCCGGGCAGCAGCACGTCCAGGACGATCAGGTCGACCTGCTGGGCCCGCCAGGTGGCCAGCGCGGTCCGGCCGTCGGCGGCGGTGCTGACCCGGAACCCGGCCCGGCGCAGACCGAGGGCGGTGACCTCCCGAATGGAGGCATCGTCCTCGACCAGCAGCACCCGGCCGTCCATGGTGTTCCCAGGGTAGTCCCGGGGCGGCCGGTCGCGACCCGGCGCAACGGCCGGTGCCGGGAGCCGATCGACGTCGACTCCCGGCCCGACCGGTGGTCACCGTTGCGGTCACTCCTGCCACTGGTGCGCCACGTCGAGCACGATCCGGCTGTGCGTGCCGGGGCCGGCGAGCAGCAGCACCCGGAACGGCAACTGCGCCCGGACGCCGACGGCGAAGGTGCTGTAGCCCTCGAAGGTGCCACCGTAGACGACGTCGCGCAGGGTGCGGTAGCCGAGCACCGCCGCCACGTGGTCGCCGGCCCGGTACGGGTAGCCCACGGCCGGCTCCCGCAACTGCACCCGCAGCACCGCCCCGCCGGCCGTGTACGGCGACATCGCCAACCCCTGCCCCTCGGTGAACACCTCGCCGTAGCCGACCGAGTAGCCGTCGGCGTTCCCGTCGAACTCGAAGACCAGCCGGTCGTAGCAGTCCTGCTGGCCGGTGCGGGTGGTCAGCAGCGGGGCCGGGTTCAGGTCGCCCCCGGTCTTTCCGGTGCTGCCCCAGGTGATCCCGCAGTAGGGTGCGGCGGTGACGCCGGCGCGGAGCCGGTCGGCGGCGGTCGCCGTACCGACGGTGGTGAGCAGCACGGCCAGCACGGCCGTGACCGCCATCAGGGTCCTGGTGAAACGCATGGTGACCTCCCGGTCGACGGTGTCCGGCCACGGTGGCCGGTCGAGGTCGACGGTGCGCCACCCGTGCCACAGCGCCCGCACCGTGACGTAACAGCGGGGCAACAACCGCGACCCTCGTCGCCTCCTGCGCCCGGGCGCGGGTCAGGCCGATGGCGGTGGCCCGGCTCAAGCAGGTGGTCTGGGTGGGGAGGCTGCCCACGATCGTGACAGGCTTCCTGCCGCGACTGCTAGCCGAGGTCGTGTACCTCCAGCCCTCGCATGATCAGCATCTGCATCGAGCCGAACCCGTAGAGATCCGCGTCGGATGACAGGTTCGCCACCTCGCTGAGCACCGGTTCGACGTCGATGGCGCACTCGCGGGCCCGGTTGCACAGCCACCAGATCGTCATCAGCTCGTCGCGCGGGTCGGCACCCTGATCCATCGCGGAGACATGGACAAGTCGTCGGCGGAACTCTCCGACCGAATTCCACACCACCGGTAGGTGGGCAGCCCAGCGGAAGGACGGGTAAGCCCGAAAGATGTCTCGGACCTCCTCACGGGCCGGCGCTCCGCCGGTCTCGTACGCATCCAACAGCTCATCGAGCGCGGCGGACGCCTCGGCCGCCACCCCGGCTTCCTCCACCGGCGACTGCGCCTTCCGGATCTCGGCCATCGCGTTCGGATCGCTGAGGTCGACCGGGCGCTCGGCGACGTACCGCAACAGATCGTCGATCACCGCGACATCCGCACGGACCGCGGCAAGACTCATGCCGTCATTGTGCTTGTCCCCCAGGAGATCGACCAGGTCAGGAGGACCACTGGGGCTCAGGGCCGGCGATGGGCGTAGCAGCCGCTTACCGGTCCGAACTCGTCGGCGGTTTGCTGGCTGATGGTCAGGTGCGCTTCCTGGACATCACTCCACGGCCGGTCCGGCCACGAGGTGCACAGGTCAGGGGCGGGTCAGCCCGATGGTGTCGGCGAGGCGGGCGACGTCGGCCGGGGTGGGGCCCGCGCGGAGCACGGCGGTCAGGGCGGCACGGGCGGCGGGGCGGGTGCGGGTCTCACCGGGGGCGGTGCGGTCGGCGGTGAGCAGGGCCCGCCCGGCGGCGTCGGGGTCGCCCAGGTCGAGGTGGCTGCGGGTGATGTCGATGAGGTGGGCGGCGCGGTGTTCGGCGGGGAGCTGTCGCCAGCCGTCCTGCCCGGTGGCCCGGCGGTGCAGGTCGACGGCCCGGTGGTGGTCGCCGAGGTGGGTGGCGGTCAGGGCGCGGGCGAGTGCGACGCTGGTCGGGCCGAACGTGATGCCGTCCGGGTCGGGCGGCTCGTCGGCGGCGGCGAGCGGGGCGGCACGTTCGGTCAGGTCGTGGGCGGTGGCGGCATCGCCGTAGCCGGCGGCGGCGAGGGCGGCCTCGATCAGCAGCGCCCCGGTCAGGGCCAGCGCCGGCGGGTCGCGCTGCGCCGCCGCCGGGTCCAGCTGGCGTACGGCGGTGAGGGCGGCGGTCCTGGCCAGCCGGCCCCGCCGCAGCGCACGGAGCACCTGCGCGAGGGTCACCGCCGCCCGGCCGATTCGCACCGGGTCGCCACGGGTGGCGGTCATCATGGCCCGGTCGGCGGCCAGCCAGGCCAGGTGGGCGTCGCCGAGCTTGACCAGCGTCTGGGCGGTGAGCCGGTGCACCCGCACCAGCAGGTCGAGGACGGGCGGGTCCACCGGGCCGGTGTGGCCGGCGTGTCGGCTGTCGGCGAGCAGGTCGGGCAGCATCCGCAGCACCTGCGGGTGCTGCCCGTTGCGGTACGCCGCCCAGGCGTATCCGGCCTGTTCGTCGAGCTGCCGCAGCAGGGGACCGGCCGGGACGGACGCCGGGGGGTCGTGCCGGGCCAGCGCCGCCCGGACCCGTTCCACGGCGGCACCGACGTCGGTGACCGGTGCCGGCGCGGTCCGCCCGGCGAGCAACAGTTGCGGCGCGACGCCGAGCGCACCGGCCACGGTGTCGATGACGGAGAGCCGATCGAGGGTACGCACCCCCCGTTCGACCTTGTCGACCCAGCTCTTGGACTTGCCGATCCGGTCGGCGAAGACCTGCTGGCTCATGCCCCGGCGGGCCCGTAGCTCTGCCATTCGCCGTCCGATCGCCGGCTCGGTGCGCTGCCGGCCGGGGCCGCTCACCGGTCGTGCCCCGGCACCGGCATCGTGTGGGTGGCCTCGCCGCAGCGGGGACACCACCGGGACTTGACCCGGAACGCGAGCAGCCCGAGCAGGAAGCCCGGCACCAACCCCCCGAACAGGACCGACAGCAGACCGGGAATCATGAGTGCCCCCGCTCTGCGGGACCGGTAGCGGGACCATCTGCCGGAGTGTGGTGATGGGACCGGGTGTCGACGACAGACTCGTGCTGCATGGGTCGCTCCTACGTGGGGTCTATTTCGGGTGTGAACTGTCGGCAGGCGGGTCGGATCGGGTTTTGTCCGAGGTCATCCCGCCCGGTGGCGCGCCTACCGGTCGGGTTCAGCCGGCGCGGGCGCTGTACGTCGCTGTTGTCCTTCTCGCGGCGGCCTGGTCCAGCCGATGAAGCGGCGATGCAGGGGGCCGGCAGGTGCCCAGGGCATGTCCTCGGCCGCCTGGACGAAGCTGGCCCCGAGGTAGAGGGCCAGTGACACCGGCGCATTGGCGTACTCGCCGCGGAGCTCCTGACGGCGGGTCGGACACGGCCAGGGCCGGCCGCATCCGCCGCAACTCCAGATCGGCAGCACCGGGCCATGGCTGGTCATTGCTCCTCCATAGTTGGCCAGTGCCTGCGGTTGATCGGAATGCGATGTCGGTTCCGGCAGGGCAGATCGACCCCGCATCGGCACAGCCACTTCCGTTTGCGCCATGGCCATGCCGGGCGGTGTCGCCGTGCCAAGGTCATCGTTTACGGCGATCAGGTACTGGTCGTAGGAAACTCGTCGTACCGGTGGCGTCCTGTCCCGCATTACTGGTCCCCTCCGTCGGGCGGCACCCATGTCCGACTCCGAGCCACGGGATCGGATCTGGAACGTTCGGTAACTGCGACGCTACGATCACGGTGGCGGCGATAGGACTCACCCGCAGTACCAGTGAGCAGTTCACACATCGGCCGCAGCGGTTGTTCAGGGCGGAAACGTCGACCACTGGTCAACGTAGGGATCACGCATGGCAGGTCGTAGACGATTGGCACCACAGCGAGGCGAGGTGACTGGCTACCTGATCAAGCTGATCCGGGAGTCCATCCCCCGCACACAGGAACAACTCGCCGCTGACCTGGGCGTCGACCGTGCGACCGTGCAGAGTTGGGAGTCCGGACGCCGACCATTCACGGCGGTGCCGCTCGGACAGGCGATCATCGTCCGGCGCACGCTCGGTCGGCTCGGAGCAAACGTGACCCTGCTCGCCGCACTCGACGACGCCGCCGAGGCAGACTCCATCCTCGCCGCAATCCTCGACGAGCAGGTGGACCGGTGCGACATCGCCGAACAGCCACTCGGCTGGTCCGTGCTCACCCACCGCCTGACCGACCTGATCCTCTGGGCCGTTCTCGGGCAGGCACCGACCTTCGCCAGAGGGCTACCCATCGCCCATGCCCGGCGAGGACCGGTGGCGTCGGGTCCGATCCTGCCCGCCGACGAGCAATGCACCTTCTTCACCCGGCTTCACGTACTGGCCGAACGCGCGGCCTCCGGAGGTGATCCGAGCGTTCTGCTGCATCGGCAAGCCTGTTTTCTCGCGGGCATGGACCCCACCAGGGCGGCGGCCGGATGGCTCGCCCAGACCACCACCCGTGCCCGCAAGGCGATCACGCCCCGCAGTTGGTCACCGCTCTGGCCTGATGCCCGTTCGGTAGTCACCTCCCTTGCCAACCAAGGCGACCCGGAACCTCTGCGGGACTTCCTTGCCCGTGCGCATCCGGACGACGCCTGCGAGCGGGCAGCCCTCAACTACTCGGCCTACTGGGTAGGCGAAATCCCCTACCGCCAGCACGACGACTCCTTCATGCCCGCACCGCTTGCCGACTGGCGCGGCTCGGTTCTCCTCAGACACCTGGTCCAGCGCCTCGACCCCACGCACCCCTTCGTTGACCTCAACGTTCACAACATCTGGGCTCTGCTCGCCGTACGACGCGGCCTCACCCTCGACAACCCCGCCGAGGGCCGCGCGCTCCTCAGACGCAGTACCCGGCTCCTGGACAGCGACCGAATCTCTCCACAGTCCCGGCAGGAACTAACCTCTATCGTCTACAGCCTGCGAGCAGACGGAGTCACCGGCACAGGGACGGGCAGATGAACGACGATCACGACGCCGCCGGAGCCATGAGCTTCATCTTCGAGGCTGGCGTACTCAAACGCGCCGCCCGTACCGGCTGGTGGTTCGCCGGCATCAAGCACCCCGAGTCCATCGCCGACCACTCGTTCCGGACTGCGCTGATCGGGATGATGCTCGCCGCCATGGAAGGTGCCGACCCGGCCCGGGTGTCGATGCTGTGCGTCCTGCACGACACCCAGGAAACCCGGATCACCGACATCCCGCACATCGCCAGGCGCTACCTCACCGCCGCACCCAACACCATGGTCACCGCCGACCAGGTCGCCGCCTGCCCGCCGGTTGTCGCCGACCTCATCAGCGCCGCTGTCGCAGAATACGAAGCGGGCGAGACGCCGGAGGCCGTCGTCGCCCGCGACGCCGACAAACTCGAATGCCTCGTCCAAGCAGTCGAATACCGCCACCAGGGCATCGACAACGTCCAACGCTGGATCGACAGCTCACGCGCGGCGCTGAAGACCGCCAGTGCCCACCGCCTGGCGGAAGCCGCCCTCACCGGACAACCCCTCGCCTGGCTCACCCCTCGCCCACCACCGGCATAGCCACCAGGCACCTACGAGCAGATCGCCGACGACCTCGCCGGACGCATCAAGTCCGGCGAGTTCCCGCCGGGCTCCAAGCTGCCCGGCCGCCGAGAGCTGATCGAGCACTATCGCGTTACTGAATCCGCGTCATGCAGGTGCTACGGATCAAGGGCATGACCGGGACTCTGCCTGGCGTGGGCGTCTTCGTCGCCGAGTAGGCAGCCCTCCCGCTCGGCCATCCGGCCCCTGGGGTCGTTGCGGGTCGGTTCGGTGGGGGGCTCACTGCCCAGCGAGCTGCGGTTGGCTCAGGAGCATGGGCTGAGTCGCACCATCGTCTGACAAGCGGTGGCACTGCTCCGTTCGGAAGGGCTCGTCATCGTGGAACCACCGCGCGGCACGTTCGTCCGCGCTATCGAGCCGACCGAGACGGTGACTCTCCTCAAGGGCGACACCGCTACCGCCCGGATGCCTACCCCCGCCGAGCGACGCGAGCTGGAAGATGGGTGAGGGCATACCGGTCATCGTGATCTTCCGCGCCGACGGCTCCCGAGAGCTGTACGCTGCCGACCGCATCCGCGTGGGTCGCTGACCCTCGCCCAATTGTGGGAAGCCCCGCCGCGGGATGCGGCCTGAACCTGTCGACTGGTGACGATCCGGGTCGTTGAGCAGGTGCCGAACGCCATCGGTTCAGGCGCAGGTTGACCTGTGTCGACGCTTGCACTGTCTTCTTGCCGCTCCGCGCCGCCCAGTACCGGTCGCTGTTCTCCGCCCGCAACACCGCGTTTTCCTGCCGCAAACCGGCATTCCCACGCTTGAGATCACCGAATCCGCCGACCACCTGATCGGTCACAAGGAGTTCGGTACTCGCGGAGCCGGTGGCCTGGTGCCCGCGTCTCGGAAAGATCGCTGGGCGATCAGGGGGAGAGGCGGTGATCGATGCAATGGTCGAGCGGCTATTGCAATCTCCTTCCCGCTTCCGGATACTCGTGAGTGGCATTCACATCTACGAATGGATCAACGCATGAATCATCTCCATCGTGATCGTCGTGCCCTCACGGCAGGATTCGGAGCCGTCCTTCTCGCGCTGAGTCTTCTGGTGTGGCCGGCCGCCGGCGCGACGGCGCAGCTGGAAGCGTCCGATCGAAATGGCACACAGGCGGGTGTCAACGCTAACTACTATCAGCTCAAGAATCCAGACTCCGGATTGTGTCTGACGCTCTACAACGGCAACATGTTCGATGGCGCACCGCTGGTCGTCATGCCATGCGCCCAAGGTGGGAAGCCTATGAGCTGGGCTTTCAGTGCTGGGAACGCTGGCAGCCTTTCCTCCCAAGCCGATCCGAGCCGATGTGTCGATGTCCTGAATGGCGTGACCGCCGACGGAACCTCCGTGCTCGACTGGACCTGCGGCTCCACCAACCAACAGTGGACTCTCACCAATGGTGGCAGATTGCTGAGCGGTCTGTCAGGCGGTTGGTGTCTCTCTATTTACGGGAATAACCCGGCACCGGGGACGATCGTCGTCCTGATGTCGTGCCTGAATGCGGGTGGAAGCCCTGCACCTTCTCCCTCTTCGTCGCCATCCTCGCCTCCGAGTGGGGCGGGCGACTACGCGAAGTGGGTTATCAGCTAGTGGCATGACCATGAACGTTCGCGGCGTTGGGCCGGGCAGTCGGTGGCGGGCCGGCCAATGGACTTGGACGACGTAGCGCTACCCTGGCGGCGTCCCCTCGCCCACTGGTCGTGCCAGCTGCCCCGGCCGCCGACAGGGCTACGTTTCAGCGATGTGGCGGTATCCAAGGTGCGGGGATACCGCCACATCGCGGAACGCGAATCCGGATTCTGGTCGAGCTCGTGTATGTGGCGTTATCGAGATGCGGGAAGGGGGGAGTGGGATGGTGCCCGAACTCTCTGCTCACCCCACCCCCACCACCGGCATAACCACCAGGCACCAGTGCTTCGACTTCCCTGCCGCGTCGTCAGGCCCTGACGACTCCTGACTGGTTGCGGGACCGGAACGACGCCGGGTTGTGGCTACGGGGCGGTGGTCTCGCAGCAGGTGCGTTCGTCGTCGGCTGCGGGCGGGGTCTGCGCGGAGGTGCCGTACTGGTCGGAGTCGCCCTTGACCACGTACACCTCCCAGCGCTCGTCGCCGGGGCCGCGAACCCAGACCTTGTCCTGCACGGCGTAGCAGCAGGAGGTGTCGTTCTCGGTCAGGGTGATCAGCCCGGCCTCGGTGAGTCGGTCGGTGGCGGCGGTGACCTGCGCGCCGTCGAACACCTCGACGCCGAGGTGGTCGATCGCGGTGGCCTGGTCCGGGGTGCCTTCGAGCAGGACCAGCTTCAGCGGGGGCTCCTCGATGGCGAAGTTGGCGTAGCCGGGTCGCCGCTTGGCCGGCTCGGTGCCGAACAGCTTCGAGTAGAACGCGATCGACCCTTCCAGGTCGGAGACGCGCAGGGCGAGCTGGACGCGGGACATCCCACACCTCCGGTTGTTTAGATGACTGTCTAGGCAGAGATTGCACTCTGGTTAGATGCTTGTCAAACTAGACGGGTGTCGAGACAACAACTGCCGGTCCTCGCCGATCCGTCGGCCTGCTGCGCGCCGATGGTTACCGAGGCCCTGACGGAAGACGCCGCCGCCGGTCTGGCGCGCGGCTTCAAGGCCCTCGGTGATCCGGTACGCCTGCGGCTGCTGTCCCTGATCGCCGCGCGGGCCGGTGGCGAGGTGTGCGTGTGCGAGCTGACCGACGCGTTCACCCTGACCGGCCCGACGATCTCCCACCACCTGAAGGTCCTGCGCGAGGCCGGGCTGATCGACTGCCAGCGCCGGGGCACCTGGGTCTACTACTGGATCGTCCCGGCCCGCCTCGCCGTCCTGTCCCAGCTCCTGGACGTCTCGGCTGCCGCCGCATCGACCGGGCCGACCCGGTGACGCCCGACCCGCCGCACGCCGTGCTGCGTCGGGCGTCGGCGGAACTGGTCGGCACCGGCCTGCTCGTCACCGCCGTGGTCGGCTCCGGGATCGCCGCCACCCGCCTGTCGCCGGGCGACGTGGGGCTGCAACTGCTGGAGAACAGCATCGCCACCGCGTTCGCCCTCGGCGCGCTGATCCTCATCTTCGGCCCGGTGTCCGGCGCCCACCTCAACCCCGTCGTGTCGCTCGCCGACTGGTGGCAGGCCCGCCGGACGGGAGCGGGTCTGTCGACCCGTGACCTCGGCGCGTACGTCGTGGCGCAGGTGCTCGGTGCGATCGGCGGCACGGTGCTGGCACACCTGATGTTCGGGTTGCCCGCCGTCACGATCTCCACCCGCCAGCGCGACGGGGGCGGACTGTGGTTGGCCGAGGTCGTCGCGACCGCCGGGCTCCTCCTGCTGATCGCCGCCCTCACCCGTGCCCGCCGGACCGCGGTCGCCCCGGCGGCGGTCGGGGCGTGGATCGGCGGCGCGTACTGGTTCACCGCCTCCACCTCGTTCGCCAACCCGGCCGTCACGATCGGCCGCATGTTCACCGACACCTTCGCCGGCATCGCCCCCACCTCGGCGGCCGGGTTCGTCGCCGCACAGCTCGCCGCCGTCGGGATCGCGGTCGCCGCGATCACCTGGTGGTATCCGACCGTTCGACAGCCGGACGGCGTGGCGGTCGAGCTGGCACCGGCGCAGCCGGAACGGGCCGCCTCATGACCGGCGCCCGGCCGCCCCGCCCCGATCTCGTGCCGATGACCGACGAGCACGCCCCGGCGGTGCTCGACATCTACCGGCACGGGATCGCCACCGGCGACGCCACCTTCGAGACCGAACCACCCACCTGGGCCCGGTTCACCGCCACCCGCCTACCCGAACACCGCTGGGTCGCCGTCGACCACACGGCTGCCGACCGCGTGCTCGGCTGGGTCGCGTGCACCCCGGTGTCCGACCGGTGCGTGTACGCCGGGGTCGTGGAGCACTCCGTCTACGTCCACCCCGACGCCCGAGGGCGAGGCGTCGGCCGGCTCCTGCTCCACCGGCTCATCGACTCCACCGAACAGGCCGGCATCTGGACCATCCAGTCCGGGGTCTTCCCCGAGAACACCGCCAGCCTCGCCCTGCACCACGCCTGCGGCTTCCGCACCATCGGCGTACGCGAACGCCTCGGCCGCCACCACGACCGATGGCGCGACGTCATCCTCATCGAACGCCGCAGCCCCACCATCACCTAGCCCCGTCAGCACCGAAAGAGGTCCACCACCCATGAGCACCCCCGCCCGGCCCACCACGCCATCGGTGCTGTTCGTCTGCGTCCACAACGCCGGCCGCTCCCAGATGGCCGCCGGCTGGCTGCGCCACCTCGCCGGGAACACCGTCGAGGTCCGCTCCGCCGGCTCCGAACCCGCCGACCATGTCAACCCCGTCGCGGTCGACGCCATGCGTGAGGTCGGCATCGACATCACCGCCGAACAGCCGAAGCTCCTCGACTGGGACACCGCCGAGGCCAGCGACGTGATCATCACGATGGGCTGCGGCGACGCCTGTCCCGTCTTCCCCGGCAAACGCTACGAGGACTGGAAACTCACCGACCCCGCCGGCCAGCCGCTGTCCGTCGTCCGCGAGGTCCGCGACGAGATCCGCCAGTACGTCGCCCGGCTCCTCGACGAGCTGGCCCCCGACGCCAGGATCGATGCCTGACCGGACACCGGTGGCTCCCGCGTCACGAGCGCAGTGGAGGCTCCCGCCGACAGGCCTGGTGACCGACCTCGTTCGACGGCCCTAAATGGTTTGCCGGTGGTCGGCGGGCGCTGGGATGCTGCGGCCGACCGGGAGCGGGGAGGGGCCAGCATGCCGTCGGAGTCCGAGCCGGAGGTCCGTACCGTGGCCGGTGTGCTGCGCGGCTGCCGGGAGGCGGGCCGCGCGGTGTTCCGGGGCATCCGGTACGCCGAGCCGCCCGTCGGTGCCCACCGGTTCGCCGCGCCGCAACCGGTACGCGGCTGGGAGGGCGTACGCCCGGCGGTCGCCTTCGGTCCGCCGCCTCCGCAGCCCGACGCGTTCGGGACCGCCCCGCAGGGCACCGGCGACGACTGGTTGACGCTCAACGTGTGGACGCCGGACCCGGACCCGGCGGCGGGGTTGCCGGTCCTGGTGTGGCTTCCCGGTGGCGGCTACCTCGTCGGCTGTTCCGGCCTCCCGGAGTACGACGGCGGGCACCTGGCCGGCGGCGGGACCGTGGTGGTGACGCTCAACTACCGCCTCGGTTTCGAGGGGTTCGGGCAGCTCGACGGGGCCCCGGCCAACCGGGGGCTGCTCGACCAGGTGGCGGCCCTGGAGTGGGTGCGGGACAACATCGGTGTCTTCGGCGGCGACCCGGGCCGGGTGACGGTCTTCGGGCAGTCGGCCGGCGGCGGTTCGGTCGCCGCGCTGCTGGCCATGCCGCGCGCCGCCGGGCTGTTGCGGCGGGCGGTCGCGCAGAGCGTCCCGGGGACGTTCCTCTCGCCCGAGCTGGCCGCCGACGTCACCGCCGCGTGCGCCGCCGAGCTGGGGGTACGACCGACCCTGACCGACCTGTCGGCGGTGGCTGCGGACCGGCTGCCGGCGGTGGGCGGGGCGATCTCGGCCGGGATCGTCAGGTGGCGGGAACGGTGGGGGCAGATCACCCACCGGCCGATCCCGTTCGCACCGGTCGTCGACGGTGACGTGCTGCCGGCGACCCCGTGGCGGGCGCTGGCCGACGGTGCCGCCCGCGACGTCGACCTGCTCGTCGGGCACACCCGCGACGAGCACCGGCTGTTCAGCCTGCTCGACGGGGTACTCGGCCAGGTCACGCCGGAGCAGACCGAGCTGGCGCTGCGGATGCTGGCCCCGGGCCCGGACGGTGCCCGCCGCTACCGGGAGGCGTTCCCGGCCGCCACCGACGAGCAGCTGTACGAGCTGGTCAACGCCGACTGGTTGTTCCGGATGCCGAGCCTGCACCTGGCCGAGGCGCAGGCCGCCGGTGGCGGCCGGGCGCACCTCTACGAGCTGACCTGGCCGGCGTCGGGCCTGGGCGGTGCCCTCGGCGCCTGTCACGGCCTGGACGTGCCGCTGGTCTTCGGCAACCTCACCAGCGGGCAGCCCGCGATGCTGATCGGTGATCCGCCTCCGCCGGCGGCGTACGAGCTGTCCGGGCAGTTCCGCAGGGCGTGGACGGCGTTCGCCGCGACCGGCGACCCCGGTTGGCCGTCGTACGATGCCGGTCGCCGTACCCGGATCTTCGACGAGCGGCCGACGGTCGTGGCGTACCCGGAGGAGACGTCACGGCTGCTGTGGCGGGACCACACCTTCGCCGCGCTTCCGCTGCTGGCCTGACCGCGTCCCGGCGGCGGAACCCGCTGACTTCCCGGCGGCGGCACCACCGGCGGCGGTACGGGCGAACCGGCCGGCCAGCAGCGCGAACGCGTCGGCGAGCGGCGGCGGGCCGACGACGGTGATCGCGGCGTCGTACCGGGCGACGGCGGCGGCGAGGCTCACCCAGGACCACGACCCGAGGGTCAGCCGGCACCGGTCGGGGGTGACCTCCTCGACGAGGCCGTCGCGGGTGTACCGGGCGACGGTCGCCGCGGGCAGGTCGAGCAGCACGGTGCCCCGGCAGGGCCAGTCCGCCGACCCGCCGGCCGACCCCCGGAACACCCCGGTGAGATAGGTGGCGACGTCCCCGCCGGGCAGCGGTCGGGGGGTGAAGCGGGGCCCGTGGGGCGGGCGCAGGGTGATCCGGTCGACGCGGAAGGTCCGCCAGTCGGCCCGGTCGAGGTCCCAGGCGACGAGGTACCACCGGCCGTCCCAGGTGACGATGTGGTGCGGTTCGGCGTGCCGGGCCGGGCGCTCGGTGCTGTCGGGCCCGTAGTCGAAGCGCAGGATCTCGCGGGTCTGCACGGCGGCACTGAGCGCCAGCAGCACCCCGCCGTCGACCGGCGCGGCCGGCGTGGTGGCGGGTCGCGCGACGGCGGTCACGCTGAGTGCCCCGACCCGCTGCCGCAGCCGGGTCGGCAACACCTGTCGTACGGTCTGCAGCGCCCGCGCGGCGGCGTCCGCCAGTGCGTCGTCCGCGCCGGTCGCCGCGACCTGGAGCGCGACGGTGAGGGCGACGGCCTGTTCGTCGTCGAACAGCAGCGGGGGCAGTTCGGTGCCGGCGTCGAGCCGGTAACCACCGTCGGGGCCCTTGGCGGCGGCGACGGGGTAGCCCAGTTCCCGCAGCCGGTCGACGTCGCGGCGCACGGTGCGCAGGCTGATGCCGAGGCGTTCGGCGAGCACGGTGCCGGACCAGTCCCGGCGGGTCTGCAACAGCGACAGCAGGGCGAGCAGTCGGGCGGACGTGGTCGGCATGGGTCCGATTTTGCCCGCAGTAGGTGCCACATCCTGTCACCTACTGCTGCGAATCTTGCTCCTGACCAGCCCACTTCCGGGCGTCGAGCACCATCAGCAAGGAGTCGACCATGGCCATCTCCGCCACCACGCACCTCAACTTCCGGGGTGACGCCCGTGCGGCGCTGGAGTTCTACCAGGCCGTGTTCGGTGGCCGCAGCACCGTCGTCAGCTACGGCGACCTGGGGATGCCGAAGGACCTGCCGGACGCCGACAGGGTCGTCTTCGGCCAGGTCACTGCCGACAACGGCTTCGCCATCATGGCCTACGACGTGCCCGCCGGTGCCCCCGCCGCAGCCGCGCCGACCACCACCACCCGCGAGAACGGCACGACGCTGACCGGCGAACGGTTCTTCGTCTCCGTCCGGGGGGACAACGCCGACGAGGTCGGGGCGCTCTGGCACCGGCTCGCCGAGGGGGCCCACCTGATCGAGGAGTACGGCCCGTCGCCGTGGGCCCCCGGTTTCGGGATGCTCACCGACCGGTTCGGCGTCACCTGGATCCTCGACGTCGCCACCCCGTACGCCGGCTGACCGCCCTGCACCGGTCCGGGTCGGCGACGTCGTCGACCCGGACCGGTCGGTCATTCGGTGCGCAGCCCGTCGGCGCGGGTGAGCCGCCACAGCAGCGGCAGGCTCAGCCCGCTGATCGCCAGGACGGCCAGCGCGCCGAGGCCGACGGCGAAGCCCACCACCGGCCAGGCGACCGTGACGGGCGCCTGCACCATCCGCAGCAGGGCCGCGCCGAGGCCGAGCCCGAAGCCGACCGCCAGCACCAGCCCCACCCCGACCGGTAGGGCGGTCTGCCACAGCACCGACCAGCCGAGGGTGCTGCGTCGGGTGCCCACCGCCACCAGCATGGCCAGCAGGCGGCGGCGTTCCCGCAGCTGCTCCAACGTGCCGACCAGCATGCTGGTGGCGATCAGCAGCAGGGTGACGACCGTGCCGATGGCCAGGCCGCGCCGGATGTCGGCGAACCGGGGTGACTCGATGGTCGAGGACAACACGGACACGGGAGTGGCCAGGTCGATCGCGGCGACGGCGTTACGGACGTGTTCGACCGCGTCCGGTTTGGCCGGGTCGAGCTTGAGGTAGACGGTCGAATGCAGCGGACCGAGGGTCCGAGTGGCGGCGGCTGCGGGGGTGAGCAGGACACCGTTCTGCATCCAGCCGGCCGGATCGGGCCGGGCCTGCGCGGCACGGGCCGCCGTGGGCAGCCGCCACCGGGAGTTGTCGCGGACGACCAGCATCGCGTCGGCGGGGATGACCGTCGGGTCGTTCGGATCGGACGCCAGGAAGGTGTCCCCGTCCGCGCACCGGTCGAGACGCGCGAACTCGGCCAGCGCGGCGCAGTCGCCGACCCGGATCTCCACCGGTGGGCCGTCCGGCGAGCCGATGGTGGCCACAGAGATGAGGGTGCCGGTCGCAGCGGTCACCCCGTCGGCCCCGCCGAGCTGCCGCAGGACCCGGGCCAGGTCCGGCTGGTTCAGGAACTGCACCTGCACCTGCGCCCGGGAGGTGTCCTGCCCGCTGGCGGTGGTGAAGTCCCCGGCGATCCCGGCGAAGAGCATCTGCAGGCCGATCGTGCCGGCGACGGCCACGGCGATGCCGTTGACCAGCCGGGCGGAGGTGGCGCTGTCCAGCTGCACCCGGCGGACCGCCAGCTGCCAGGACACCGGACCGCCGCGCAGTCGTCGTACCAGCAGGTCGGTCAGCCAGGGCAGCACGGTGACCGTGCCGATCAGCAGCAGCACCGCGCCGGCCGGCACCACCCACCGGGTGACCCCGCCGTCGCCCTCGCGCAGACCGGCCACGGGCAGGAGCATGGCCAGGCCGACGGCGGGCAGCAGCAGCCGCCACCAGAGCCGACGGCGGACCGGGGTGCTGCGCCGGGCCACTCCGAGCGGCTCGACCACGACCGCGCGCAACGCCAGCATCGCCACCAGCACGGCCAGCGCCGGCACGGCCAGCACGACGGCCAGCAGCAGCGCGGTGGGGGGCTGGATGTCGTCGGCGTACACGCTGATGTCGTAGAGGGTGACCAGCGGGACCAGTTGGCGACCGGCGAGCAGGAACCCGATGCCGACGACGACCCCGAGCAGGGCACCGGCGGCGGCCTCCCCGGCGGCGATCCGCCGCACCATGGTGGTGTCCGCGCCGACCAGGCGCAGCGCGGCGAGCCGCCGGTCGCGTCGCTCACCGCCGTAGCGCACGGCGGAGCCGAGGAACACCGCGATGGGCAGCAGCAGCACCACGAAGATGACCGCTACCAGCAGCATCAGCACCGGGCCGAGACCCTCGCCGGGCAACCCGCCGCCGAACCTGTCCAGCCGGGTCGCCCCGGACGTGTCGGACAGCCGGTCGTCGCCCTGGTAGTAGGCCAGTTCGTTGGGGCCGGCGAGGCCCTCGTCGGCGATGGTCCCGGTGACCCGCGCGCCGCCCAGCCGGGGGGCGAACAGCGGGCCGTCGGGGGAGTCGAGCAGCCGGCGCAGGGCGGGGGAGACGACCACCTCCCCGGGGGCGGGCAGGGCGGTCAGCCCCGGCGGGACGGGGGCGGCCGGTCCCTCCGGCCGCAGCAGCCGGCCCCGCACCGGCCGGCCCCGGAACTCGGCGTCCAGCGCGTGCACCAGCAGGGTGCCGGGACCGGCCGCGACCTGTTCGCCGAACCGCAGGTCGTCGCGGGCGTCGCCGCGCGCCTGCCGGGCGTCGAGCGCCCCGGGCACGGCGGTGGCCAGCAGCAGCATGGCCACCCCGATGCCGACGCCGACGGCGGTGAGCAGCGCCCGGGTCCAACCCTCCCGGCCGCCCGTGACGGCCATCCGGGCACCCATCGCCAGGTCCGCGAGCGCGCCCCGACCGGTCACGCCGCCACCTCCAGGTTGCGGGTCCGCCCGTCGCGCACCACGATCTCCCGGTCGGAGTACGCGGCCACCCGTGCCTCGTGGGTGACCAGGACCACCGCCGCCCCGCTGTCCCGGGCGGCCTCGGTGAGCAGCCGCATGACCCGTTCGCCGTTGAGCGAGTCCAGCGCTCCGGTCGGCTCGTCGGCGAAGATCACCCGGGGGCGGGTGACCAGCGCGCGGGCCACCGCGACGCGTTGCCCCTGGCCGCCGGAGACCTCGCCGGGGCGCTTGCCGGCCACGTCGGTGACCTCCAGCCGTTCCAGCCACTGCCCGGCCCGCTGCTCGGCCTCACGCCGGGGGACCCGGGCCAGCCGCAGCGGCAGCGCGACGTTCTCCAGGCAGGTCAGCTCGGGCACCAGCTGGCCGAACTGGAAGACGAACCCGAAGGCTTCCCGGCGCAGGGCGCTGCGCCGGGCGTCACTCATCGTCACCAGGTCCTGGCCGTCGAAGACGACCCGGCCCCGGTCGGGGCGGACGATCCCGGCCAGGCAGTGCAGCAGGGTGGACTTGCCGGAGCCGGACGACCCGAGCACCGCTACCACCTCGCCCTCGTCGATGCGCAGCGCGGCGTCGACCAGTGCGGCCGTCTCGCCGAAGCTGCGGTGCAGGCCCTCGGCGACCAGCAGCGGGGCGCTCATGCGCGCACCCGCGCGGCCAGGTCGTCGAGGCGGGCGGTGGTCAGTTCCAGCCAGCGCAAGTCGGCCTCCAGGTGGAAGAGCGCGTGATCACAGATCAACTGTTCGGCGAGATCGCCGCCGCGCTTGCGCCGGGTCAGCTCCCGCATCAGGCGTAGGTGCTCGGCGCGCTGCACGTCGAGCAGTTCGGCGGCCTCGCGACCGGTGAGCAGGGCGAGCACCACCTTGGTGTAGAGGATGCTCTGCAGATAGGGCTCGGGCTGTTCCGGGCGGGCCAGCCACTGGGCCACGTCGGCGACGCCGGCCTCGGTGATGGCGTACCGCTTGCGGTCGGGGCCCTCGCCGGGCTCGACCGCCTCCACCTCGACCAGGCCGCCGCGCAGCAGCCGGGACAGGGTCGCGTAGACCTGGCCGTAGGCGACCGGGCGGGAGTGGCCGAAGTGTTCGTCGTAGCGCCGTTTGATGTCGTAACCGTGCCGGGGGGTCGCCTCCAGCAGGCCGAGGAAGGTCTGGCCGATGGACATGCCGGCGACTATACACACCGCGTATACGCGCGTTGTCTACACCCAGCGCCGACGTGGTCGCGACCGGCTCTCGGCGACCCCCGGGGTACCGCCCGCGAATGTGACACCGTCCGACGGATTGACCCGCAGATTGATACATGTCAGTGTTTGCTTCCCCGGCGTTTCCGCCGCGATCCCACCCCCGGATCGCGGGTCGCCCGTCCACCCCCGGTCACATCCGACAGACGGGACGGTGACGCCCGGGCGGATGCCCCGCCGACCCCCATGAGGAGCACGCATGAAGCGCAGAACCCTGGCGATCGCCGCCGTCACCGCGGTGACGCTCGCCCTGGCCGCGCCACCGGCCTCGGCCGCCCCGACCGCCCGCCCGGCCACCGCCGCGCCGGCCGTCGCCGCGCTCGCCGCGCCGGATGTCCAGGTCGCCAACGTCCAGGCGCACCTGGCCCAGTTCCAGAGCATCGCCACCAGCAACGGCGGCAACCGGCGGGCCGGCTCGGCCGGCTACACCGCCTCGGTCGCCTACGTGAAGTCCAAGCTCCAGGCCGCCGGCTACACGGTCACCGAGCAGACCTGCACCAGCTGCACCTACCAGGGCAACAACGTGATCGCCGAGTGGCCGCAGGGCCCGACCACCGACGTGGTCATGTTCGGCGCGCACCTCGACGGCGTCGCCGCCGGACCGGGCATCAACGACAACGGCTCCGGCTCGTCGGTGCTGCTGGAGAACGCCCTGGTGCTCGCCCAGCAGAACCCGACCATGAGCAAGCGGGTCCGGTTCGCCTGGTGGAACGGCGAGGAGCAGGGCCTGCAGGGCTCCAAGTTCTACGTCAACTCCCTGACCACCGCCCAGAAGGGCTACATCAAGGGGTACTACAACTTCGACATGGTCGCCTCGACCAACGGCGGCTACTTCATCAACCGGGTCACCTCCACCACCGCCGCGCCGCTCAAGGCGTACTGGGACTCCCTCGGGCTGTCGCCGGAGGAGAACACCGAGGGCCAGGGCCGCTCCGACGACTACTCGTTCCAGCAGGCCGGCATCCCCACCTCGGGCTACGCGATGGGGGCCAGCGCCCGCAAGACCAGCGCCCAGGCCGGCAAGTGGGGCGGCACCGCCAACGCCGCGTACGACCCGTGCTACCACTCGTCCTGCGACACCACCAGCAACATCAACGCCACCGGGCTCAACCGCAGCGCCGACGGCGTCGCGTACGCCATCTGGGACCTCGCGGTCGGCGGCGGCACCCCGACCAACGACTTCTCCGTCGCGGTCAGCCCGACCTCGGGTGGCGTCACCCGGGGCGGCTCCACCACCGCCACGGTCAGCACCGCCACCACCAGCGGCAGCGCCCAGACCGTCGCCCTGTCGGCCTCCGGTGCACCCAGCGGCGTGAGCGTCTCGTTCAGCCCGTCGTCGGTCACCTCCGGCGGCTCGGCCACCATGACGGTCAGCGCCTCGTCGAGCGCCAGCCTCGGCACCTTCACCCTCACCGTGACCGGCACCGGCTCGGCCACCCGCACGGCCAGCTACACCGTCACCGTCACCGGCACCGGTAGCTGCACCGGCGGGCAGGTCATCGGCAACGGCAGCTTCGAGTCCGGCACCACGCCGTGGACGGCCACCACCGGCGTCATCACCAACTCGTCCAGCCAGCCGGCCCGCACCGGCTCCTACAAGGCATGGCTCAACGGCAACGGCAGCACCAGCACCGACACCCTCTCCCAGTCGGTGACCGTGCCGGCCGGCTGCTCCTCCTACGCCCTCGCCTTCTACCTGCACATCGACACCACCGAACGGACCACCACCGTCGCGTACGACAAGCTGGTGGTCCAGGTCGGCAGCACCACGCTGGCGACGTACTCCAACCTCAACAAGGCCACCGGCTACACGCTGCGCTCGTTCGACCTCGGCGCGTACGCCGGCCAGACGGTGACCCTGAAGTTCACCGGCACCGAGGACTCCTCGTTGCAGACCAGCTTCGTCATCGACGACGTGACGTTGCAGGTGAGCTGACCGACCCGGGTGGGGTGGACGCCTGGTCCACCCCACCCGGACCGTCATGGTTCCCCCACCCGGACCGTCATGGCGATAAATGTCATACCCCGGTCGGACCATGGGGACATGGCTGCCCCCGCGCTGTCCCACCACAGTGGTCAACCCCGATCCGTGCCGCTGCGCGAGCTGCGTACCCGGCTGACCCAGCTGATCGCGATGGCCGAGCTGACCGACACGGTCACCCTGGTCACCCGCGACGGCGACACCCGGCCGGTCGCCGCGATCGTGCCGGCCTCCGCCGCCCGCAGCGCCGCCCAGGCCCGCGCCGACGACGAACGCCTGAGCACGGTGACCGCGGGTTGGGCCCGCCGGCTGGAGGAGTCACACCGGCAGGGCGCCCGCCGGCACGCCGCCGAGCTGCGGGCCGTGACCGACGCGCTGGCCGAGGTATGGGCCGAGCTGGACCGGCACGTCCCACCCGGCACCGACCCGGCCGTCGACCGGCTCCGCGCCGCCCACGCCGACCTGCGCCGCGACTGACCCGGGCACCTCCGCCGCCCACCCGACCCACCCACCCCCACCCGACCCGCCTCCTGCCCGCAGCCCGGGTCGGTTCCCACCCGCACCGCGACCGGCCCGCCCGCCACCAGACGCGTCGCGCTCCCCACCTCACCCCACTCTGCCCCGCCCCACCCCGGTCACCCCAACCCCGGTCACCCCGTCCCGGTGATCAAGAAGTTTGCGTCAGTTGATCAAGAGGTTTGCGTCAACTTGAAGATCAAAGTTGACGCAAACCTCTTGATCACCGGGACGGGGGACGGAGCCTGGGACGCGGGACGGAGCCCGGGGCTGGGCGGGGGCGGGTGGGGGTGGTTAGGGGACTGGGGCGGGGGTTCGTGTCGGGCGGGTGGGGGTGGTCGGGTGGTCCATCGTGCGCCAGGGGCCGCCCAGCAGTGGGGTGAGCACCACCAGCAGGTAGCAGCCACCCACGGTGAGCAGGACGGGTGTGGTGCCGAAGCCGTCGACGGCCACCCCGGCGGCGAGCGCACCCAGCGGCATGCCGGCCCAGCAGCCCGCCCCGATCACCCCGAACACCCGGGCCCGCAGGTGGGCCGGCACCCGTTCCAGCTCCACCGCGCCGAGCAGCGGGTTGATCGCACCGGCGGCAAATCCGGACAGGGCGAAGACCGCGACGATCCAGGGCAGCGGCGGCGCGGCGGCCAGCGCCCAGAAGGGTGGCGCACCGGCGAGGGCGAAGGCGGTGACGAGGGTGGCCCGGCGGGGCAGCCGGTGGCCGACCGCGCTGAACACCAGCGACCCGGCCAGCGCGCCGCCGCCCATCGCGCCGACCAGCAGGCCGAACGCGGTCGCTCCGCCGAGTTCCCGGTCGGCCACCACCGGCAGCAGCACGTTGCTCTTGGTCGCGTCGAAGAAGTTGGTCACCAGCACCAGCAGCACCACCGCGCGCAGCAGCGGCTCCCGGGTCAGGAACCGTACCCCGGCGGCGAATTCCCGCCAGTAGCCGGCACCGCCCGGGTCGGTCGGCGTGGCCGCACGCAGCGCCCGGGGCACCAGCACCGTCACGACCAGCGCGGAGACCGCGAACGTGACGGCGTCCAGGGCCAGCACGGGGAGCGCGCCGAGGGTGGCGACGAGTAGGCCAGCCGCCGGGGCACCGATCAGCCGGGCGCCCCGCTCGCTCGCCTCGTACCAGCCGACGGCCCGTTCCAGCGGCACCCCGGCGGCGGTGGCCGCCTCCGGCAGCAGGGCGTTGCGGGCGGTCTGCCCGGGGGTGTCGAGCAGGCCGCTGGCGAAGACCAGCCCGAGCAGCGCCCAGAACGGCAGGCCGACGGTGGCGTCGAGCAGCGGCACGGCGGCGACCGTCAGCCCCGACACCACGTCGGCCAGGACGCTGGCCCGGCGGTAGCCGATCCGGTCCACCAGGACCCCGCCGAGCGCGCCGCCGAGCACCATCGGTACGGCGGCGACCGCACCGGTGAGGCCGGTGGCGGCGGGCGAGCCGGTTTCGGCGAGCACGTAGAGCGGCAGCGCGATCAGGGTGAGCATGTTGCCGGTGAGCGAGACCGTGTGACCGACCAGCAGGCCGACCAACGGCCCACGGTGGCGCGGCGTCACCGCTGGTCCCGGAAGGCGTGGTACATCAACGTCACCGTCTCGGCTCCCGGCCGGGCCGGGTCGCTGCGGGCCTGCCAGCGGGCGGCCAGCGCCTCCAGGTCGGCCCGCAGCTCGATCAGCTCGTCGCTGGTCAGGTGCAGCCAGGAGTCGCTGCTGGCGGTGCCGCGTACCCACTGCGGGTCGAGGGTCGCCTCGACGTCGAGGTAGTGGCCGAGCCGTTCCACGTACCGGTCGAGGACTGCGCGGCGGAGCAGGTCGGAGGCGGCCCGGCGTTCCGGGTCGGCGAGCAGCTCGACCGGCTCCCAGGAGGTCCGGGTGTGCGTCGCCCGCCACCAGCGTTCGCGGCGGTCGCGGGCGTGCTCGGGGGCCTCCTCGACGAAGCCGTGTTCGGCCAGCTTGCCCAGGTGGTAACTGACCGAGCCGACCGCCTCGTCGATGGCGTCGCTGAGCATGCCGACGCTCTGCGGACCCCGCACGCGCAGCTCGCCGAGCAGCCGCAACCGGGTGGGGTGGGCCAGCGCACGCATCGCCCGGGGGTCGGTCAGGTGCCGGGTGGGTTCCTCCGTCATGCGACCACCCTAGAAGCACAAGACATGAAGTACAAGAAATGTTGTTGAATGGTGGTGGCGCGTCGCGGTGGCCACGCGCTGCGGCGCGCGAACGCGACGGGGAGAATGCGACGGAGCGACGGCTGACGCGGACCCGGCCGGGATCAGGACCAGAGGCGGTGCCGATGACCGAGCCGGCGGTGACCACCGCAACCGGGCCGGCAGCGTCCACCGGGCCGGCAGCGTCCACCGGGCCGGCAGCGTCCACCGGCCCGGCAGCGTCCACCGGCCCGGCAGCGTCCACCGGCCCGGAGGCGTTCGGCCGGGCCGGGGCAGGGGGCGGGCCGTGACGTCCGGCCTCGCGCTGACCTTCGCGCTCGGCGCGGCGTTCGCCTACGGCGTCGGCTCGGTCCTGCAGGCCGTCGGGGCGCGGCGCGGCGCCAGCACCCTGCGTGCCCTCGGGCACCCGCTCTACCTCGCCGGCCTGGCCTGCGACACGCTGGCCTGGCTCGCCTCCCTGGTCGCCCTCCAGAAGCTGCCCGTGTACGCGGTCCAGTCGGTGACCGCCGGCTCCCTCGCCGTCACCGTGGTCATCGCCCGGATCGTGCTCGGCGCGCGACTGCGCCGCCGCGACACCGCGGCGATCCTGCTCACCGTCGCCGCCCTGACCGTCATCTCGCTGGCCGCCGGCTCCGAACCGCCGGTCACCGCGTCGACGGCGCTCCGGGTCGGCCTGGCCGTCGCGGCGGTGCTGACCGCCGCCGCCGGGGTCGCCGCCCTGCGGGTGGCCCGACCGGTCGTCGCCGCCACCCTGGCCGGCCTCGCCTGGGGGATCACCGCGCTGTGCGCGCGGGCGCTCACCCCGCCCCCCGACCCGCTGGGCCACCCCGGCGCGGCGGCCTGGGACCTGTTGCGGGAGCCGGTCAGCTGGGGACTCGTCGTCTCCGGGGTGGCCGGGACGATCCTCTACGCGCACGCGCTGCGGCACGGGTCGGTCGGGCCGGTCACCGCCGTGCTCTGGGCGGTCGAGATCGTCGTCCCGTCGGTCGCCGGGGTGCTGCTGCTCGGTGACGGGGTCCGGCCCGGTTGGCTGCCCTGGGCGGTCCTGGCCACCCTGACCACGGTGGCCGCCGCGATCGTGCTGGCCGGTGCCCCGGGCACCGCCGACACCGCCGCAGCCGACGACCGCGCCCCCGGCTGAGCCCGCAGGGCACTCCGGGAGAAGGTCAGCCCGGTCGGCGGCCCCCGCCGGCCGGGCGGCGACCCTTGAGCCGACGACCCAGCTCCCGGGCGATCTCCCGGTTGGCGTCGCGTTCGGCGAGGACCTGGCGCTTGTCGTAGGAGCGGCGGCCCCGGGCGAGCGCGATCTCCACCTTGGCCCAGCCGTTGCTGAAGTACATCGACAGGGGCACCAGGGTCACCCCGCCGTCGCGCAGCTTCTCCAGGATCCGGTCGATCTCCACCCGACGCAGCAGCAGCTTGCGGGTGCGCCGGGGCTGGTGGTTGGTCCAGGTGCCGTAGCCGTACTCGGCGATGTGCAGGCCGTGCAGCAGCAGCTCGCCGTCGCTCTCCTGGGCGAACGCGTCGACCAGCGACACCCGCCCCTCGCGCAGCGACTTGACCTCGGTGCCGGCCAGCACGATGCCCGCCTCGTAGGTCTTCAGCACGGTGTAGTCGTGGCGGGCCTTCTTGTTGGCGGCGATGAGCTTGCGCTCCGCGTCCCGCGACACGACGACCACCTCCGCTCGGATCTGCCAGCGGCGTACACCCTACCGTCGGTTGCGGCCCGGCCCCCGCGTGGCAGGATCGCCGCATGTCGGAATGGGCGGCGATCACACCGGAGGACCGGGACTGGACCGGCGTCATCGACGACGGCTGCGCCGAGTGCGGCTTCGTGCCGCAGCGGGCCGAGACCACCGGGGGCCGGCTGCGCGCCACCGTCCCGGTCTGGCGGGACGTGCTGTCCCGGCCCGACGCGACCCGGCGGCCCGCGCCGACCGTCTGGTCGCCGGTGGAGTACGCCTGCCACGTGCGGGACACCTGCCGGATCTTCCGGGGTCGGCTGGCGCTGATGCTCGACGAGGACGACCCGGTCTTCCCCAACTGGGACCAGGACGCCACCGCCGTCGAGGACGACTACTTCCACCAGTCACCGGCCCGGGTGGCCGGGGAACTCGCCGCGCAGGCCGAGTCGACCGCCGCCGCCTTCGACGCCGTCACGCCCGCGCAGTGGGACCGGCCGGGCCGGCGTAGCAACGGCTCGGTGTTCACCGTGCGCCGCTTCGCCGTCTACTTCCTGCACGACGTGGTGCACCACGTACACGACGTCACCCGCCCGGCGACTCCCCGCTGACCCGCCAGGCGACGTCGCGGGCGGGGCCGCCCGGGGCCGACGTCGAGGGGCGGTGTGGCGCAGCCCCCGGCGCAGCCGCCCGGCCGGTAGGGTCCGCGGCCGTGACCGACGCCGACTTCCTCGCCGAGACCCGCGCCTCCTACGACACGATGGCCGCCGGGTACGCCACCCGGTTCCGGGCCGAGCTCGCCGCCCGCCCAGTCGACCGGGGCATGCTCGCCGCGTTCGCCGAGACCGTCCTGGCCGGCGGCGGTGGCCCGGTGCTCGACGTCGGCTGCGGCCCCGGCCGGATCACCGGCCACCTGCGCGCCCTCGATCTGACCGTCACCGGGCTCGACCTGTCCCCCGGGATGCTGGCGCAGGGCCGGCTCGCCCACCCCGACCTGAGCCTCGTCGAGGGGTCCATGCTGGACCTGCCGGTGGCCGACGGGGTGCTGGCCGGGCTGGTCGCCTGGTACAGCGTCATCCACGTGCCCGACGAGTGGCTGCCCCGGGTGTTCGCCGAGTTCCACCGGGTCCTCGCCCCCGGTGGGCACGCCCTGCTCGCCTTCCAGGTCGGTGACGAGACGGTCCGCTACACCGAGGCGTGGGGTGACCCGGTCTCCCTGGCGTTCCGTCGCCGCAGCCCGGACCACGTGGCGGCGTTGCTGCGCGCCGCGGGGCTGCCGGAGCAGGCCCGGATGTGCCGGGCCCCGCAGGAGTTCGCCGGCGCCACCGAACGCACCCCGCAGGCCTGCCTGCTGGTTCGTCGGGACGACGACCGGGCGTGACCGGGCCGCCACGGTACCTCGTATCCTGTTGCGCGGATCTGGCCCACCGTACGAGGAGGTTGGTGTGAGCAGTCGGACCGAGACGCTGGAATTCCAGGCGGAGACACGCCAGCTGCTGCAACTGATGGTGCACTCCATCTATTCGCACAAGGACATCTTCCTGCGCGAGTTGATCTCCAACGCCTCCGACGCGTTGGACAAGCTCCGGCTGGAGTCGCTTGTCGACTCCGACCTCGACGTGGACACCACCGACCTGCACATCGAGCTGGTGATCGACCCGGACGCCCGGAGCCTGACCGTGCGGGACAACGGCGTCGGGATGTCCCGCGAGGATGTCGTGTCGCTGATCGGCACCATCGCCCGTTCCGGCACCGCCGAGCTGCTGCGCAAGCTCAAGGAGTCCAAGGACAACGCGGGCAACGAGCTGATCGGCCAGTTCGGCGTCGGGTTCTACTCGACGTTCATGGTCGCCGACCGGGTCACCCTGCTCACCCGGCGGGCCGGGCAGACCGAGGGCACCCGCTGGGAGTCCAGCGGCGAGGGCACGTACGTGGTGGAGACCGTCGACGACGCCCCGCAGGGCACCTCGGTCACCGTGCACCTCAAGCCCGCCGACGACGAGGACAACCTGCACGACTACGCCGACCTCGCCACGGTCCGGCAGATCGTCAAGCGGTACTCGGACTTCATCGCCTGGCCGATCCGCACCACGGTGCCGGGCGTCGACGGCGGCGAACCCACCGAGGAGACCCTCAACTCCCGCAAGGCGCTCTGGGCGCGTCCGCGCGACGAGGTCGCCGAGGAGGAGTACCGGGACTTCTACCGGCACGTCAGCCACGACTGGACCGACCCGCTGGAGACCATCCACATGCGGGGGGAGGGCACCTTCGAGTACGAGGCGCTGCTGTTCCTGCCCGCGCACGCACCGTACGACCTCTACCAGGCCGACGGCCGGCGCGGGGTGCAGCTCTACGTCAAGCGTGTCTTCGTGATGGACGACTGCGCCGCGCTGATGCCGAACTACCTGCGCTTCGTCAAGGGCGTGGTGGACGCGCACGATCTGTCGCTGAACATCTCCCGGGAGATCCTCCAGCAGGACCGGCAGATCCAGATCGTTCGCCGCCGGCTGGTCCGTAAGGTGCTCGCCACGGTCAAGGACATGCGCACCGGCAACCCGGAGAAGTTCGCCACCTTCTGGGGCGAGTTCGGCCGGGTGGTCAAGGAGGGTCTGCTGGAGGACGCGGACAACACCGAGACCATCCTCGAACTGCTGTCGGTGGCCTCCACCCACCACGACACCGAGCCCACCACGCTGGGCGGGTACGTGGCGCGGATGAAGGACGGCCAGACCGAGATCTACTACGCCACCGGCGAGAGCCGCACCATGCTGGAGAACTCGCCGCACCTGGAGGCGTTCCGGGCCAAGGGCTTCGAGGTGCTGCTGCTCACCGACCCGGTCGACGAGGTGTGGGTGGAGCGGGTCGGCCAGTTCGACGGCAAGCCGCTGCGCTCCATCGCCAAGGGCCAGGTCGACCTGGAGACCGAGGAGGAACGCAAGGACACCGAGGTTGCCCGGGAACAGCAGAACAAGGAGTACGCCGAGCTGCTCACCTTCCTCGGCGGGGCGCTCGCCGACACGGTCAAGGAGGTCCGGCTGTCGTCCCGGCTGACCACCTCGCCGGCGTGCATCGTCGGCGACGCCCACGACATCACCCCGACCCTGGAGAAGATGTACCGGGCGATGGGGCAGGAGTTGCCCCCGGTCAAGCGCATCCTCGAGCTCAACCCGACCCACCCGCTGGTCAGCGCCCTGCGCGTCGCCCACCAGCGGGGTGACGACACGTCGGGGCTGACCGAGACCGCCGAGTTGGTCTACGGCACGGCGCTGCTCGCCGAGGGGGGCGACCTGGCCGACCCGGCCCGGTTCGCCCGGCTGCTCGCCGACCGGTTGGCCCGTACCCTCTGATCCGGTCCGCGCCCGGCCGGGTGGATGCCAGGCCGGGCGCGACCAGGGTTCGGCGGCCCGGACGCCGCGTCCACGGTCGGCGCTGACCCGGCGGTCGGTCGCCGTACCGGATAGGGTTACCCCAGGTGTGCCGGGAAGTCTGGTCGGCGGTGGATGACGCGATCCCTGCCGACGAGGAGTTTCCGTGACCGACGCCACTCGGCGACGCCCCAGCCTGTTCGCCCGCCGGTCCTGGGGCGAGACCAGCCGGATTTCGGCAATCCTGCGCCGGGAGACCGTCGGCGGCGCGCTGCTGCTCGGCGGGGCGCTCATCGCGTTGGTCTGGTCCAATTCTCCCTGGTCGGGCGCGTACCAGACGCTGCGGGACACCACCGTTGGCCCGGCCGCGCTGCATCTCGACCTGAGTGTGGCGACCTGGGCCGCCGACGGCCTGTTGGCGGTCTTCTTCTTCGTCGCCGGCCTGGAACTCAAACGCGAGTTCGTCGCCGGTGACCTGCGTGACCCCCGGCGGGCGGCGGTGCCGGTGGCGGCGGCCGTCGGCGGGGTGATCGTGCCCGCCGTCCTGTACGCCCTGATCGCCGCCGCCGCCGGGGGTGACGCGGGCCGGGGCTGGGCCATCCCGACGGCCACCGACATCGCGTTCGCCCTGGCGGTGCTCGCCGTGGTGGGCCGTTTCCTGCCGTCGGCGCTGCGGACCTTCCTGCTCACCCTGGCGGTGGTCGACGACCTGCTCGCCATCATGATCATCGCGGTCTTCTACACCTCGGACCTGTCCGTCGGCCCGCTGCTGGGCGCGTTGCTGCCGCTCGCCGCCTTCGCGTTCCTGGTGCAGCGTCGCGTCCGGTCCTGGTGGCTGCTGCTGCCCCTGGCCGCCCTCACCTGGGTGCTGGTGCACGAGTCGGGCGTGCACGCCACGGTGGCCGGCGTCATGCTCGCCTTCACCGTGCCGGTGGTGCGCAGTGCGGCGGCCGGCGGCCCGGACGCCGGGCCCGGCCTGGCCGAGCACTTCGAGCACCGGGTCCGGCCGATCTCCGCCGGCATCGCCGTTCCGGTCTTTGCGTTCCTATCCGCCGGGGTCACCGTCGGTGGCCTCGCCGGCCTGGCCACCGCGTTGACCGACCGGGTCGCGGTGGGCATCGCCGTCGGCCTGATCGTCGGCAAGCCGGTCGGCATCCTGATCGCGACCTGGTTGGTGTCCCGGTTCACCCGCGCCGACCTCGACGAGGGCCTCAACTGGCTCGACGTGCTCGGCCTCGCACTGCTCGGCGGGATCGGCTTCACCGTCTCGCTGCTGATCGGGGAACTGGCCTTCGGCCTGGGCAGCGCCCGCGACGACCACGCCAAGGTCGCGGTGCTGGCCGGTTCGCTGGTGTCGGCGCTGCTGGCCAGCGTCATCCTGCGGGCCCGCAGCCGGGTCTACCGGCGGGTGCACGAGGCGGAGAGCGTCGACCTGGACCACGACGGCGTGCCGGACGTCTTCCAGCCGGAACCGCCCCGACCCACCGACGCAGGCCACGGGTCGCCCGGCCCGGGGTGACCGTCGGCCCGGCGCTCAGGGTCCGACCGGGTACGCCCGGGTGTCGCCGGCCGCCACGCTCGCCCAGACCTGCTGCCCGGGGAGCAGCCGCAGCCCGGCGGCGGCGGCCGGGGTGACGTCGGCGACGGTGCTGACCGCCCCGGTGAGCTGCACCCGCAGGTGGTCGCCGTGCCGGTGCACCCCGGCGACGGTGGCCGGCCAGGTGTGCGGGGCATCGCCGTCGGGTCGGTGCGGGTGCAGGGTGACGGCGGTGGGTGCGAAGACCACGAAGGCGTCGCCGTCGAGCTGGTGGGCGGTCGGCACGGCGAACCCGTCGCCCAGGTGGACGTGCCTGCCGTCGGCCCGGCCCCGGTGCAGGTTCAGCCCGACGAGTCGGGCCACGTAGTCGGTGCGGGGCCGGGTGGTCACCGTGGCGGCGTCGCCCTCCTGGACCACCCGGCCGTCCTCGACGATGACCAGCCGGTCGGCCAGCGCCAGGGCGTCCAGCGGGTCGTGGGTGACCAGCACCGCCGCCCCGGCGTGGTCGGCGAGGTGGCGGTGCAGTTCGGCCCGGGTGTCGAGCCGGGTGCGGGCGTCGAGCGCGGCCAGTGGCTCGTCGAGCAGCAGCAGGGCCGGGTGTACGGCGAGCGCCCGGGCCAGCGCCACCCGCTGGGCCTGACCACCGGAGAGCTGCCGGGGTCGGCGTCCGGCTTGCGCGGCCAGGCCGACCCGGTCCAACCAGGCGGTGGCCCGTTCCCGGGCGGCCCGTCGGGGCAGGCCCTGCCGGCGGGGGCCGAAGGCCACGTTGTCCCGGGCGTTCAGGTGCGGGAAGAGCAGGTAGTCCTGGAACACCACGCCGACCGGTCGCCGCTCGGGTCGGACGAACCGCCGGGCGTCCGGCTGGTCCAGCACCACCGAGTCGAGGCGCAGCCGGCCGGCGTCGAGCGGCTGCAACCCGGCGAGGGCGCGCAGCGCGGTGGTCTTGCCGGCGCCGTTGGGGCCGAGCAGCGCGACCACCTCCCCGGCGGCGACGTGCAGCCGGACGTCCAGTCGGAAGCCGGCCCGGTCGACGACCAGGTGGCCGTCCAGCAGCGGGGCGGTCACGGGCCGGTGATCCACCGGTCGCGCAGCCCGGCGAGGATCAGCACCGACACGGTCAGCAGCACCAGGCTGAGCACGACGGCGGCCTCCACGTCGGTCTCCAGGGCCAGGTAGACCGCGAGCGGCATGGTCTGGGTGCGGCCCGGGTAGTTGCCGGCGAAGGTGATGGTCGCACCGAACTCGCCGAGCGCGCGGGCCCAGCAGAGTACCGCCCCGGCGGCGACGCCGGGGGCGACCAGCGGGAGGGTGACCCGGGTGAAGGTCGTCCACCGGCCCGCGCCGAGGGTGGCGGCGGCCTCCTCGTAGCGGTGGTCGACGCCGCGCAGCGCCCCCTCCACCGCGATGATCAGGAACGGCATCGCCACGAACGCCTCGGCGAGCACCACGCCGGTGGTGGTGAACGGCAGCGTGACCCCGAAGGTGGCGTCGAGCCAGCCGCCGACCGGCCCGCGCCGGCCGAAGACCAGCAGCAGCGCCACCCCGCCGACCACCGGTGGCAGCACCAGGGGCACGGTGACCAGCGCCCGCACCCACCGCCGGCCGGGAAACTCCACCCGGGCCAGCAGCCACGCCAGGGGTACGCCCAGCGCGAGGCAGAGCAGCGTGGCGAGGGTGGCGCACTGCACGGACAGCCGCAGCGCGGTGAGCACCCCGGGTGCGGTGAGGCGCGGTCCCAGCGCGGTCCACGGGGTGCGTAGCAGTAGACCGCCCAGCGGCAGCACCAGGAACAGCAACCCGAGGGCGGCGGGTACGAGCAGCGCGACCGGTACCCGTTGACCGGTGCCGCGTCGGCGGGTACGGGTGGTCACGGGCCTGCCGGCGGTTGGAATCCGGCGTCGGTGAGGACGGTCCGGCCGGCTGCGGAATGGACCAGCTCGACGAAGGCGCGGGCGGCCGTCGGGTGCGGCGCGTCGGCCAGCACCACGATCGGGTAGTCGTTGACGGCCTGCGCGGACTCGGGGAACTCGATGCCGTCGATCTCCCGGTCGGCCGACCGGGCGTCGGTGCGGTAGACCAGCGCGGCGTCGACCTCGCCGAGTTTCACCTTGGCCAGTGTCCCCTTGACGTCCTGTTCGAGGGTGACCGGGGTGACCCGGACGCCGGCCCGGTCCAGGGCGGTGGTCGCCGCCGCCCCGCACGGCACCTGGGCGGCGCACAGCGCGACCTTCAACCCCGGCCGGGTCAGGTCGGCCAGCCCGGCCAGCCGCTGCGGATTGCCCTGCGGTACGGCGATGACGAGCTGGTTGCGGGCGAAGACGGTGGGGGTGCCGGCGGCGTGCCCGGCGTCGGTGACGGTGGCCATGTTCCTCGGGGCGGCCGAGGCGAACACGTCGGCCGGCGCACCCTGGGTGATCTGGGTGGCCAGCGCGGAGCTGCCGGCGAAGTTGAAGGTCACCGTGCTGCCCGGGTGCTCGGCTTCGTACCGTCGGCCGAGGGTGGTGAACGGTTCGGTCAGCGACGCGGCGGCGAAGACGGTCACCGGGCCGGTCAGGTCCCCGTCGTCGGCCGGTCGGGTGCTGTCGACGCCGCACCCGGCCAGTACGAGGGAGACCGCGGTGAGCAGGCCGACGACGGTGCGGACCCGTCGGCCGCCCGCGCCGCCGCCGCGGTGCGGGTCGGTGGTCGGGCCGGTCGCGACGGGGTGGGCGGCGCGGTGCGGGTCGGTGGCGGGGTGGGTCATGGCTGGGCCCTTCCCCTGGCCGGGCCGGTGGGCGCGGGCCGCTCCACCACGACGGTGGTCGACTTGATCACCGCGACGGCCACCGAGCCGACCTGGAGCCCCAGCTCGTCGACCGCCTCCCGGCTCATCAGCGAGACGATCCGGAACGGTCCGGCCTGGATGTCGACCTGGGCCATCACGGTGTCCCGGACGACGGCGGTGACGATCCCACGCAGCCGGTTGCGGGCCGAGGAGAACTCGGCACCCTCGTCCGGGCCGGCGGACTGGGCGCGGACGAAGCCGGCCAGTTCCACCCCGTCGACGAGCCGGTGGCCGTGGTCGTCGCGATGGGCGGGCAGCCGGCCGGCGTCGACCCAGCGCCGCACGGTGTCGGCGCTGACGCCGAGCAACTCGGCTGCCTCACTGATCCGGAACACGCTCACCCGGTCACCTTAATGGCCCGCGTCTGCGGCCCGGAAGTGGGTAACACCCTTGCAGACGCGAGCGAGGGAACTGCATTCAACCCGCAGCCACGGGTGCCGGCGGGGAACCGGCTTCAGGTCGGCCGGTGAGCCGACCCGGGCCGGCCCGGGATGCCGGAGGTGGATCCGGGCCGGCCCCGAATGCCTGAGGTAGACCCGGGTCGGCCCGGGATGCCGGAGGAGCGGGTGGGGGTGGACACGCCGACGGCCGGCCGTCGCGGGTGGCGACGACCGGCCGCTGCCGGCAGTGTGGGGTCAGCTCAGGGTGAGCGCGGTGTCGTCCACCACGAAGGACGTCTGGAGGCTGCTGTCCTCCACCCCGCTGAACGAGATGGTGACGGTGCTGCCGGCCGACGCCGACACGTCGAAGCTGCGCTGCACGTAGCCACTGGCGGCGTTGACGTTGGAGTACGTCGCCAGGGTGGTGCTGCCGGCCTTGACGGTCAGCTTGTCGTACGCCGTGCTGCCCGACTCGGCCGTGTCGATGTGCAGCCAGAAGGACAGGGTGGCCCGGCAACCGGCCGGGATGCTCACCGACTGGGTGACGGTGTCGGTGTGGGTCGAGCCGTACCCGTTGAGCCACGCCTTGTACGAGCCACCGTGCGCGGCCTGGCTGGCCGACGAGGTGATCACGCCCGAGGTGGCGGTCCAGCCGGTGCCGCCGGACTCGAAGCCGGGGTTGGTCAGCTTCTGGCCCGAGCAGCCGCCCGAGGTCGGGGTGGGCGTCGGGGTGGAGGTCGCCGTCGGGGTGGGCGTCGGGGTGCCGCCGGTGCAGGTCGGGTCGGCGGACTGGGCCGGCACGCTCACCGCGTCCCAGGCGGCCTTGACCGTGTTGAACTCGGTGCAGCTGCCCGGGTAGAGGGTCTTGGCGGCCTGCAACGTCCAGGTGCGGTACTTCAGGTACGACGAGGTGGTCGTCTTGAGCAGCATCGCGTTGTACATGATCTTGATGGCCTTCTGGATGCCCAGACCGGTCACGGTGCTGCTGTTGCAGGTCGGGCTGGTCGGCTGCCCGTTGGTCGGGTTGCTGCCCATGGCCAGCAGGTAGAACCAGTGGTTACCGGGGCCGGCCGCCGCGTGCACCTCCTGGCTCGGGATGCTGCTGGAGTAGCAGTTGGCGTCGCCGAGCGCGGACGGGTTGTACATGTTGCGGATCGGCCCGCTGCCGACCAGGTTGATCTTCTCGCCGACGAGGAAGTCCGGCGCGTCGTAGGTGGACGGCTCGTTGGCGAACCACTCGGTGGCCGCGCCGAAGGTGTCGGCGACGAACTCCTGGGTGTTGCCCCGGGAGATGCCGCCGGGGGTGGTGTCGTCGATGCCGTGGCCGATCTCGTGGGCCACCACGTCGAGCGAGCCGATCCACTGCCCGGCGGTGTTCTTGCCGATCTGCACCTGGCTGCCGTCGTAGTAGGCGTTCTGGTCGTTGAGGCCGACCCGGATGGGCCACGCGCCGCCGCTGCCGTTCGCGCCGTTGCGCCCCAGCCACTGCGACAGCATCTTGTGCTCGGTCTGCGCCGAGAACAGCGCGTCGACGCAGCCGGTCTCCTTGCTGGTGCCGGTGCCGTTGCCCCAGACGTCGTCCGGGCCGGAGAAGGTGGTGTTGTTCGCGGCGTCCTGGCAGCTCAGGTTGGTGGTGCCCGGGTCCTTCAGCGAGTAGGTGCTGCCGGACTGGGTGGTGGTCAGGGTGACCGGGCCGTTCCACGCCCCGGTGCCGGTGCCCCGGACGACGTGTTCCTGGGTGCCCAGCACCGCGCCGGTGACGGCGTCCACGTCGACGGTCAGCCGGCTGGGGCCGTCCGCGCCGGTGCCGGTGACGGTGGTCTCCCAGGCCAGCGCGGGCCGGGCGCCGAGGGTGTGCACGACCAGCGTGGTGCCCTCGACACCGGTGACCTTGCGCAGTTGGGCGCGGGCGATCCGCTCGGCCGCCGTGGTGGTGAGCTTCGGTGTGGTCGACAGGTCGCCGATGCTCTGCTGCTGGGCGACGGAGGCGTAGGTGACCTCCCCGGTGGCGGTGGTCGCCAGGACGAAGTCGCCGCCGACCACGGGCAGGCCCCGGTAGGTGCGTTCGTACGGCACGTACTGCATGCCCTCGGAGGAGATGACCGGCCGCTGCACGAACGCGTCGTCGGCGCTGGCGTGCAGGTAACCGGGGCGGCTGGCGACCAGCGAGCCGGCTGCGCCGACGGCGGCGGCGCGGGCCTGGGCGGGGTCGGGGGCGGGGTGGGAGGGCGCGGCCTGTACCGCTGCGGTGGTGCCCGCGGCGATCAGGCCGGCCGCGACCGCGCCGGAGAGCGCGACGAGGCGGGGTGAGAGCTTCAAGGGGGGTGCTCCTGTTCTCGGGCGGCGCTGCGAGACCCGGTGGGGTCGCGCGCCGATGCTGCACTGAGGCGTGGTTGCGTCGGGCGGTCTCCGGGCTGCCGGCGGCCCGGTGGGGGTGACTGTCCGTCGCAGGTCGCCGGGGGTTGGCGACCGCTGGAGGCACGATCACACGGGTAGGCACCCATATCAATGGGTTGACCGGGGCAACCATCGGACACTGTCGTCGGTACGACTGTTGCCGCTCGATGAACGACCGTCATGCACCCCGCCCTGAACAGGTCGTCCTTTCCGGATCCTGTCCGGCCGACCGCCCCAGTTGATCGTTTTCGCCGGAACGCGCGGCCGATGCGCATACACCCGGTCGACCAGCAGTACGACAACGTCGTCATGTCCGTCGTGCTCGGCACAGCGGGCACGAGTCGGATGCGCGGGTCACCTACCATTCGGGGCGTGCCGGACATCGACGGAACTCTCGCCGCCGCCGAGGTGTGGCGGAGGCAGGGCATCTGGTCGCAGGCCGCCCGACGGGCCAAGCGACGGATCACCAGGGGACGACGGCTGGTCGCCGCGTTCACCGTCACCGCCGCCGTCGCCGGCACCGCGGCGGCCCGACTGGCCGAGCCCGCGCCCACCGCCGGTCGGGTGCTGGCACTCGTCGCCGCCACGTCCCTGCTGCTGGTGCCCGTGGCCGGCCGCGCGGCCTCCCGGGACGCGGTGGCGGCCTGGACCCGGTTCCGCGCGACCTCCGAGGCGATGAAGGCGGAACTGCACCGCTACCTCGCCCGCGTCGCCCCGTACGCCGACGCCGATGCCGACACCGTCCTGCTGCGCCGCCACGACCTGCTCCTGGCCGACGGCGGCGACCTGGTTGGACACACCCTCGACGTCGCGGCGGGGCGGCGTCCGCTACCGCCCGTCTCCGACGTGCCGAGCTACCTCGTCGAACGGGTGCAGCGGCAGGTCGAGGGCTACTACCTGCCGGCCGCCCGGCGGGCCGGCCGGTCCGCCGCGCGCATCGGCCGGGCCACGACCGGGCTGACCGTGCTGGCCGCACTGCTCTCCGCCGCCGCCGGGGTGCTGGGCGACGGGTGGGGCCTGACCGCCTGGGTGGGGGTGGCCGCGGTGGTCACCACGGCGCTGGTCGGCTACGGGGCGGCCCAGCGTTTCGAGCAGCAGCACCTGGAGTACGCCCGGACGGCCGACCAGCTGACCCGGTTGCGGACGACCCGCGCGGCCGGCCTGGGCTGGACCGACGACGACGCGCTCGTGGCCGAGGCCGAGCGGATCATCGCCCAGTCCAACGCCGCCTGGATGGCCAAGATGATCGAGGAAGATGGCGCTGCGCAGCAGTGACATGACGCGCTGTGGCGGATAGCATCATCGATATCTGTGATTGGCCGTCGACGTGGACGGACCTCCGTCCACTCCCGACACGAAATGGGGCCCCACGTGGACCGCACCCAACGCCTGTCCGATCCGTTCCCGGCGCCGATGAGCGACGTGCGGCGTACGCCACTCGGCCAGATCCCGGTCGACCGGGCCGTCGCCGTGGCCCGCATCGACGACCGCCGGGCGGCCCACCCGACCCGGGTCGACGTCGCCTCCTTCGGCTCGACGGTCTGACCTGGTCGACCCGCCCGTGCCTCCGGTCGCCCCGCTCAGCCAGTACGTCCTCAAGCTGACCAGCCGATGCGACCTGTCCTGTGACCACTGCTACGTCTACGAACACCCCGACCAGTCGTGGCGTCGTCAGCCCCGGTTGATGACGCCCGACACGGTCGAGGCCACCGCGCGGCGCATCGCCGAACACGCCGCCGACCACCGGCTCGGCACCGTCCGGGTGGTCCTGCACGGCGGAGAGCCGCTACTCGCCGGCGCGGCCCGGCTCGCCGCCACCGCCGACACCCTACGCCGGACCATCACCCCGGTGGCCCGGCTCGACCTGCGGATGCAGTCCAACGGGGTGCTGCTCACCCCCGAGATCGCCGACGTCCTCGTCGCCCACGAGATCCGGGTCGGCGTCTCCCTGGACGGCGACCGTTCGGCCAACGACCGGCACCGCCGCTACGCCACCGGTGCGAGCAGTTACGACCAGGTACGCCGGGCACTGGCCCTGCTGCGCCGCCCCGACTACCGCAGCGCCTACGCCGGCCTGCTGTGCACCGTCGACCTGGCCAACGATCCGCTCCGGGTATACCAGGCGCTGCTCGCCGAGCAACCACCCCGGATCGACTTCCTGCTGCCGCACGCCAACTGGGACCGGCCGCCCACCCGCCCCGACGGCGCGGCCACCCCCTACGCGGACTGGCTGCTGACGATCCACCGGCGTTGGCTGGCCGACGGGCGACCGGTGCCGATCCGGTTGCTGGAGTCCCTGCTGGCCACCGCCGCCGGGGGCAGCACCAGCACCGAGGCCGTCGGGCTCGCCCCGGCCGACCTGGTGGTGGTGGAGACCGACGGCACCTTCGAACAGGTCGACTCGCTCAAGTCCGCCTTCCACGGCGCGGCCGCCACCGGCCTGGACGTGTTCCGCCACCCGGTCGACGAGGCGGCCGCCCATCCCGGCATCGCGGTGCGACAGACCGGCCTGGCCGGCCTCTGCGCCACCTGCCGGTCCTGCCCGTTGGTACGCCGGTGCGGCGGTGGCCTCTTCGCCCACCGGTACCGCTCCGGCAGCGGCTTCGACAACCCGTCCGTCTACTGTGCCGACCTGGCCGCGCTGGTCCGCGCGACCACGACGCCCGCCGGCCCGGTGCCGGACCGGTCGGCCGACGCGCTGCCGTCCGCCGTCCTGGACGACCTCGGCTCCGGGCGGGGCGGTGCGGAGTCGACGGGTCAGCTCGCCGCCGTGCACCACGGCATCGCCCGCGCCCTGACGGTCGCGCTCAGCCCCGCCGCCACCGCCGACCCCGTCGCGGCAGCCGGGTGGCGGCTCCTGGTGGACCTGGACGTGGCCGCACCCGACGCCGTCCATACCGTGCTGACCCACCCCTTCGTGCGGCGGTGGGCCCAGCGGTGCCGGGCCGGGGAGACCGGTGAACTGCCCCACCTCGCCGCCGTCGCCGCCGCCGCAGCGATCCGTGCCGGCGTCGACACCGACCTCGTGCTGCCGGTACGGGCCGGCGCGGTGCACCTGCCGACGCTCGGCACGCTCGTCGTGGACACCCCCGTCGACACCATCGCCGTCGCCATCTGCGCCGGATCGGTCGAGCTGCGGGCCGGCCGGCGACGGATCCGGATCCGCCCACTGCGGGGGCCGAACCCGGACCGGTGGCAGCCGACCCGGACGGCGTACACCGGCGACGGGACCATCCTCCTGGAGGACACCGACCCGTACCGGGACTGCTTCGACCTGCCGGTGGCGGCCCGGCTCACCCCGGCGGTCGCCGACCGGTGGACGACGCAGGTCCGGCAGGCGGTGCACCGCCTCGACGCCGAGGCCGTCGGCTACGCCACCGGCGTCCGTGCCCTGCTGCGCGCCGTGGTGCCGCTGCGACCCGACCCGTCCGGCCGGTCCCGCAGCGCCGCCGCCCGGTCCGCGTTCGGCGCGGTCGCCGTCACCCCGACGGTCGACGCCGCCGCACTGGCGGTGCTGCTCGTCCACGAGGTGCAGCACCTCAAGCTCGACGCGATCCTCGACGTCTGCGACCTGTTCGACCCCGCCGACGCCCGGCGGCTGCGGGTGCCCTGGCGCGACGACCCGCGCCCGGTGGAGGGCGCGTTGCACGGCGTCTACGCCCACCTCGCCGTCGCCGACGTGTGGCGGCACCGCCCCGGGGCCGAGGCGGCGGCGCACCACCGGCGCTACCGGGAATGGACCGACGGCACGGTCGACGCGCTGCTCGACCTGGGCAGCCTCACCGCCGACGGCCAACGCTTCGTCCAGCGGATGCGTGCCACCCTGGACGACTGGCGGTGACCCCCGCCGGACCGGCCGGCGGGGATCGTCGTGGTGTGCGGCGTCGCCACCCGGTGCGCCGGGCACGGACCGGCCCGGGTGCCGGCCGACCCCGGCCCGGATGCCCGTCGCCGACGCCGCCGGACCCCGACCGGCAGGAACGGGACAGCGCGGAGTTGGCGGCGATCGATACTGTGGTCGGTCGGGAGTGGCGGCGCCGGGCGGGAGCGGTAGGTGGCGGAGGAACAGTTCCGGGAGGACGAGAGCGCCCCCGTGTTCTTCCTCAGCTACGCCCGTACCGGCAACCGGGTGGCGGCACCCCCACGGGACACCAACCAGAAGGTCTTCCAGCTCTTCGTCGACCTCTCCGACCACGTCGTCGAGCTGCTCGGCCTGGGCCCCGGACGAACGGCGGGTTTCATGGACCGGATGCTCGACGGGGGACAGCTGTGGACCGACGACCTGGCCTTCGCCGCCGGGCACTGCCAGGTGTTCATCCCGCTGATCTCACCGCAGTACCTGCGCAGCGCGTGGTGCGCCCGGGAGTGGAACGCCTTCACCCGGCGGCGGGTCGTACCCCGCCCGGACGCCGAACCGTCGGCGGGGGAGACCCCGGTGATCCCGGTCAACTGGTCGGTCGTGGAGCGTCGGCGGATGCCCCCACCCGTGTCGCAGCGGCAGATGTTCACCCCCACCCGGTTACCCTCGGACATCGCCCCGCAATATCACGAGGAGGGCATCTACGGACTGCTCAGCCTCGGCAGCAACGGCAAGGACGCCTACGACGCGGTGGTCTGGCGACTGGCCCAGCGGGTCGCCCGCGCGTACCGCACGCACTGGGTCGAGGCGGCGGTGCCGACCGATCTGCGGCAGCTGCCCGACCAGTTCGAGGAGGACGGGCATGACCTGGCCTGACCCCTCCTCCCCGGCGGGCGTCGTCGGGCAGGAGACCTACTTCTTCCTCAGCTATGCGCACTCCGTCCCGCTGTCCGACGCCGCCCGGCCGGACACCGACTACTGGGTCAGCCAGTTCTTCCACCAGCTCGCCGACGCGGTGCGGGAACGCGCCACCCGGCTCGGCCCGCTCGACGCGGGATTCTTCGACGGTCAGGTCAGCCCCGGCGTCGACCTGAGGCGGACGCTGACCAACGCGTTGAGCCTCGCCCACGTCTTCGTGCCCCTCTACTCACCGAACTACTTCCGCAACGCCTGGGCGCTCGGTGAACGCGACTCCTTCCGCAGCCGGCTGGTCCGGCTGGCGGCCGGCCGGGCCGAGCGGCACGTGCTGCCGGTGCTCTGGATGCCGCTGCCGTCCTGGGGGGACCGCCCCGAGACCGTCCAGGCGTTGGACCTGGTGGGTGACCCCGGCGACCGCGCCGACTACGCCGACAACGGGCTGCGGGCGCTGTGCAAGCTGAGCGCCTACCGCACCCAGTACCGCAACCTGCTCGGGGCGTTGGCCGACCGGATCGTCACGGTGACCGAGAACGAGCCGCTGGCCCCGTCCCGGGCGACGACGCTGACCAGCAGCCCGGTCCCCGACGGGCCGGGCGCCGCGCTCGTGGTCACCACCCTCACCGCCGACCGGGCGCGCTGGCGGCCCTACGGCGACCAGCACCAACTGGCCGTCGCCGACTACGTGGCCGCGACCGCGGAACGGCTGGGCCTGCCCACCCGGGTCGTCGAGCTGGCCGAGGCCCGGGACCGGGCCGCCAGCAGCCCGGCGGTGGTGCTGGTCGACGCCGGCGTCGGGGTGGACGCCGCCCGGTCCGCACTCGACGGGTTGCCGCGGTGGGCGGTCCCGCTCGTCATCGCCGCCGACCACACGCGTGGCGAGCCGACGCCCGAGGCGATCGCCGGTAGTTTGCAGGACGCCCGGTTCCCCTGGGTGCTGCCGGTGCGCACCATCGACGAGTTTGAGCGCTGCGCCCCGCTGCTGGTCACCGAGGCGCGTAAACAGTTCCTCCGGCACGGTCCGGTCGATCCGCCGCAGGGCCCGCACGACCCGAAGCCGACCCTGGGGGCGACCGGACCGTTCGACGTACGGCGAGGGAAGGCATGACGATGACTCCACCCCACGACGGCCAGGTCGTCACCTTCTACTCGTACAAGGGCGGCACCGGGCGCACGATGGCGTTGGCGAACACCGCCTGGATCCTCGCCGCGAACGGCCACCGGGTGCTCGTCGCCGACTGGGACCTGGAATCCCCCGGCCTGCACCGGTTCTTCGCACCGTTCCTCGACCCGGAGCAGGTCGCCTCCACCGGCGGGGTGATGGACCTGATCCTGGAGTACGAGTGGGAGAACGCCCGGCGCCGGCAGGAGGGCGTCGACACCCGCCCCGGCGACTGGCACCGGCAGTACGCCCGGGTCCACAAGTACGCCTTCTCGGTGGGCTGGGAGTTCCCCGGCGGCGGCACCCTGGACCTGCTGCTCGCCGGCCGGCACAACCCCGACTACGCGACCAGCGTCACCGGACTCAACTGGGAGAACTTCTACAACCGGCTCGGCGGGGCGCAGTTCTTCGACGCGCTGCGCGCGGACATGAAGCGGCACTACGACTACGCCCTGATAGACAGCCGCACCGGCATCAGCGACGTCGCCGAGATCTGCACCATCCACCTGCCGGACCTGCTGGTCGACTGCTTCACCCTCAGCGACCAGGGCATCGACGGCGCCGCCACGGTCGCCGCCCGGGTCCGCAGCTACGAGGGGCGACGGGCCCGCCGGGTGCTGCCGGTGCCGATGCGCGTCGACGAGGGGGAGAAGACCAAGACCGACGCCGGCCGGGCGCTGGCCATGCAGCGGTTCGTCGGGTTACCCAGCGGCATGACCGACCTGGAACGGCAGGACTACTGGCTCTCCGTGGAGGTGCCCTACCGGGCCTACTACGCGTACGAGGAGACCCTGGCGACCTTCGGCGACGTGCCGGGCAGCCGGGGCCTGCTGTCGGCGTACGAGGCGTTGACCCGGCACATCACCGGTGGTGCGGTCACCGGACTGCCCCGGATGGACGACGGGCTGCGGCGGCAGACGATCCAGCGTTTCGAACGCAAACCGGTGATCGTCGACGAGTTGATCGTGCTGCGGTACGTGCCGGAGGACCAGGCGTGGGCGGAGTGGGTGCAGTCCACGTTGCACGCGGTCGACCTGCGGGTGTTGGCCACCCCGCTGGGTGCCGCGGCGTCGGTGCCGGCCGGCACGCCCTCGCGTGAGCTGCACCTGGTCTCCCGGTCCTACCTCGCCGCCCGCCGGGCGCTCGGCGGGGCCGCCCGGCAGGCGGGTTCCCCCGTGCTCGCGTTGCATCTGGACGACACCACCCCGTCGGTGGACACCCCGCCGGGAAGTTGGGCCACCGTGCACGAGCGCGGCGTCTCGGCCGCCGCCGAGCAGGTGTGGGAACTGGTCGGGCGGTCCGTCGACGGCCGGAACCGGCCGGTGCCGGCGACCCGCTACCCGGCCGTCGAGCCGATGGTCTTCTACGCCCCGGCGCGTAACGTCCGCTTCACCGGCCGGGATGGCCTGCTGCTGGCCCTGCGGGAGGAGCTGAAGACGGCGGCGCGCGAACGCGTCCCGGTGGCGCTGCGGGGTGGCGCGGGCATCGGCAAGACCCAGGTCGCCACCGAGTACGCCTACCGCTTCCACGGCGCGTACGACGTCGTGTGGTGGGTGGACGCGGACCCGGCGCAGTTCATCGACGTCCGCTTCGCCGACCTGGGGCGGCGGCTCAACCTGCCGGACCTGCAGCACGTGCCGGACAACACCCGGGCGGTCCGGGACTGGCTCAGCCACGGCGGCGGCCGGGGTGCCGACGAGCCGCCGTTGCGCTGGCTGGTCGTCTTCGACAACGTCGACCAGTACGACCACGTCAAGGACTTCCTCCCCCAGGGCGAGGGGCACGTGCTGGTGACCACCCGCAACCCGGACTGGGGTGACCTGGCGCGGGCGGTCGACGTGGAGGCATTCCAGCGGGGCGAGAGCGTCAACCACCTGATCGGTCGTACCGGCCGTCGCGGCATGACGGCCGCCGAGGCGCAGCAGGTCGCCGAGGCGGTGGAGGACGTCCCGATCCTGGTGGCGCTGGCCGGGGCGTGGCTGGCGGAGAGCCCCGACTCGGTCGCCACCTACCTGGCGGGCCTGGCGCGTACCGGCCCGGACAGCGACGTGTGGGGCCGGTCGCTGGAGGGTCTGCGGGAGCAGTCCCCGGGCGCCTACCGGCTGCTGCAACTCGGTTCGGTGCTGGCCCCCGACATCGCCCTCGACCTGCTCTTCAGCGACCAGGTGGCGAAGGTCATCGCCCCGCACGACCCGTCGGTCGCCGCGCAGGTCACCGACCGGGTCTCGGAACGCGACATCGCCGCGGCGCTGGTCCAACGGATCAACCGGCTCGCCCTGATCAAGGTGGACCTGCACGCCCAGCGGGTGCAGATCCACCGGCTGCTCCAGGCGGCGCTGCGGGCCCGGATGTCCGAGCGGGAACTGGCCGAGGTCAAACACGACGTGCACCGCATCCTCGCCGGTTCCCGCCCCTCGGGTGAGGTGGACGACCCGGTCTTCCAGGTCCGGTACCGGCACCTGTGGCCGCACCTGGACGGCTCGGACGCGGTCTCCTGTCACGACGACACCGTCCGGCAGCTGGTCATCGACCGGGTCCGGTACATCTTCCTCAACGGCGGTTTCGCGCAGGGCGCGCAGTACGCCGGGGAGGTGGACACGACCTGGACGACGATGCTCGATGGGCTCCCCCCGGATACCGGCGCGCACCGGGCGCTGCGCGTGCAACTGCTCAACCTGCGCTTCAACCGGGCCAACCTGCTGCGCAGCCTCGGCCGCTTCGAGCAGGCCCTGGCGCTCGACGAGGACACCCTGCACCAGCAGGAGGAGCTGATCGGCCAGAGCCACCCCTACACCCTGATGACCGCCGGGGGGTACGCGGCGGACCTGCGGGCCCTCGGCCGTTACCGGCCGGCCCTGGAGCGCGACCTGCGTACCCACGGGGCCTGCGTGGAGGTGTTCGGCGAGGACCACCGGCGGACCCTCAACGCGGCCAACAACCTGGCCGCCTCCCACCGGTTGGCCGGCGACTTCACCCGGGCCCTGGATCTCGACGAGGCGACCTACCGTCGGCTGCGGGTGGTGCTCGGCCCCGACCACCCACGCACCCTGCTCTCAGCTGGCAACTACGCGCGCGACCTGCGGGAGACCGGCGACTACCAGGGTTCGGTGGCCCTGCTGCAGGACGTGATCGAGGGCTACCGGCGGCTGTTCGGCGACCAGTTCCGGGAGCTGCTGATCAGCCAGGCCAACCTCGCCACGTCGCTGCGCAGCACCGGCCGGATCGCCGAAGCCGGCCGGCTGCTCGACGACGCCCACACGCGGCTGCGGGCCACCCTGGGGGCGGCCAACCCGGACACCCTGCTCAGCCGGTTGAGCCGGACGGCCAACCTGATGCTCCAGGGGGACGGGGCGCAGGCCCGCGCGGAGCTGGAGGAGGTGCAGCAGACGCTCGCGGAGGTGTTCGGGGCGCGGCACCCCTACACGCTGGTGTGTGAACTGAACCGGGGGGTGGCGCTGTGGGACATCGGTGAGCAGGACGAGGCGTACGCGCTCACCGTGTCCGCGGCGGACGGGTTACGGGAGGTGCTGGGGCCCGAGCATCCGTTCAGCATGGGCGCGGACAACAACCTCGCCGTCTTCGCCATCCTCACCGGCCGGGACGAGGAGGGCTTCGCCCGGTTGCAGGCGGTGGTGGACCGGTTGACGGCGGTGTTGGGCGTCGACCATCCGGACACCCTGCGCAGCCTGGGCAACCTGGAGACGGCCCGACAGGCGGCTACCGGCGGGACGGTCAGCATCGGACGGATGCGGCTGGCCGACCGGCTCGCCGACCGGATCGGGCAGGAACACCCGAGTGTGGTGGTGCTGCGCGCCGGACGGTACGTGCGTCGGGTCCTCGACCCGCACCCCTACTGACCGGGGCGGGCCCCGATGAGCACGTCGGTGCCCGTCGGGGCCTGCCCGTCGACGAGCCAGCGCAGCATGCGCGGGAGCTGCTGCATGGCGTCGAAGTGGGCCGCGCCGGGCTGCACCTCGATCTCGGCCCCGGGGATCCGGGCGGCCAGCCACCGGCCGTGGCTGGCCGGCGCGAAGGTGTCCTCCTCGCCGTGCCACAGGCGTACCGGGGTGACCGTGGTGTCGATCGCGTCGAGGTCGAACTTCCAGTCGCGGCGCAGCGCCAGCACGTCGTCGATCCAGCCGTACGGGCCGGCCCGCAGCGCCTCCTGATAGGTGTCGAAGATGATCCCGCGCAGTGCCGCGTCGTTGATCGCCCGGCGGTCCGGTGGCCCCATCTGGGTCATCAGCTCCCGCAGCAGGAACCGGGGGTCCTCGGCGGCCCGGGCGGCGCGCTGGCGGATCTCCTCGACCACGATCTCGGTGTCGTGCCGACCGTCACCGAAGCCGCGCTGGTTGTCGCGGTTCATGCCGTCGAACCAGTCCAGCCCGATGGCCTCCGACGGCGCGAAACTGACCAGCACCGCCACCCGGCTCACCCGACCGCGGAGGCGCTCGTCAGCGGCGCAGGCCAGCGCGTGCGGCCCGCCCCCGGAGCGGCCGGCCACCGCGAACCGGCGGAGCCGGAGCTGGTCGGCGATGGCTTCCACGTCCCGCGCGGCGTCGGCCACGTCCCGACCCTCGAACCGGTCGGAGTCGCCGTATCCGGGGCGGTCGTAGGCGATCAACCGGATCCCCATCCGATAGAGCACGATGCCCCGGGGCTTCGGCCCTCGCCGGCTGCCGGGTGTGCCGTGCATCAGGAAGACGGGGAACCCGTCGGGAGCACCGGACTCCTCGTACGCCACCCGCTTGTTGTCCGCACGGTGGGCGTATCGCGGCCCAGGCTCACCTTCTCGGGTCACTGCAGCCTGCCTTCCAGTGCCACTACCAGCCGTTACTCGCGATTTGCATCGAGCAGCTACGATGGTTTCCGTCGGCTCCGCTCAGCCTTCGAGCCTAACGGTCGAGCCCGCCGCACCGCTATGCCGAGCCCGACAACAGGCCGGATCTGTCGGAAGCGACACCTGTCGGCCAGGGCGGGCCGGCCGTGCGGGCCGCCTCCGACCGCCCGCCCGCGCCGCCGGGGCGCCCCGGCGGCGGTGCTCAGCAGGCCAACGGTCGGATATCCGTCGGCGCGTCGACCAGCGCGGCACGCGGGTCGGCGTACCGCCAGTCGACCCGGTACTGCGCGCGCAGCCGGGGCCGGGACACCACCCACCGGTACGCGACCCGCCCCTGCCCCTCCCGGCGGTCCGGGTGCACCTCGACGGTCGACTCCGAGGTGAACGAGGTCTCGGAGCCCCAGACCGTCGGGCCGGTCTCGACCGGAAAGTCGAGCCGGATCACCAGGTTGCGGGTGGGTAGCCGGATGTCACGCTGCAACCAGTCACCGAACTTCCACGCCGGCACCCGGTAGGCGTAGTCGACGACGGTGCGCTGCCCGGGGTAGAGCGGCATCGGGGTGCCCCCACCGTCCAGCAACAGGACGATCTTGAGAAAGGCGTCCCGGCTGCGACTCACCCGCCATCGCATCGGTTCGGCCTGCTCGGTGCCGATGGTCGCTCGGAAAGCCACCTCGTCGATGGTGAGCGGGTGGTGGCTGTGGAAAAGAGCGGACCGGGCCGGATCCTCGGGGAACCGGTCGATGTCGATCTGCACGGTGTGCCGGGTGATCGGCTCGGTGCCCACGCTGTGCAGCACCCGGCGGAACCGGCACTCGTACACCCCGTCCACCAGGGAGAGCATGGCCTGCTCGTCCTCGATCACCAGGTGCGAGCCGGCCGGTGGCGGCACCGCGGTCGGGCCGAGTGCCGAGCGGCGTCCCCCCGACCCCCGGGCGTCGGCGAAGGTGACGTACTGCTGCCAGATCCGGTTGCCGCTGTCCAGCACCAGCTCGACCCGACGGGCGAACTCCTCGGTGGGCTGGTGCCGCCCGTTCTCGATGTGACTGACGTACGAGGGGTCGAAGCCGGTGCGTTCGGCCAGCTCCTTCTTGGACAATCCCCGCTGGCGTCGCCAGTGGGCCAGTTCCCGCACGAATTCCGCCGCCGCATCGTCCTGTGTGGAACCGCCCATGCCCCCGTCCTCGGTGTCGGGCCTCAAGTCTGTCCCACCGACGGCATCCGCGCCAGGGGTGCCCGCCGACCGACTCCGCCGCCGCCGGCCCTCCGGCAGCGGGCAGGATGACCACCATGGATCCCGCCGTACGCCGCTACCTCGCCGACCTGGTCCCCTGTGCGCGGGACGTGCTCGGACCGGAGCTGGTCGGTGCCTACGCGGCCGGTTCGGTGGCGCTGGACGCCTACCGGCCGGGCCGCAGCGACGTCGACGTGGCGCTGGTCTGCCGGGGCACCCTGTCCCGACGGACCAGCCAGGCCCTGGTGGACCGGCTGCGTCACGAGACCCTGCCCTGCCCGGCGCGCGGCCTGGAACTGGTGACCTACTCGCGGGAGGTGGCCGCCTCGGGCACCCCCGAGCCCGGTTTCGAGGTGGAACTCAACACCGGGGCGCGGATGTCGTCGCGGGTCACCTTCACGCCGGCCGACCGGCCCGCCGCCGACGGCCACTTCTGGTACGGCCTGGACCGCAGCATCCTGCACCAGCGGGGGTTGCCGTTGGCCGCCGCCAGCCGGTGAGGTCTTCGCCGAGCTGGCTCCGGGTGACCTGCGACAGTTGCTGGTGGCGGCGCTGCGGTGGTGGCTGGCCCGTCCCGCCCCGCCCGGCGACGGCCCCACCCCCGGCGCCGAGGACGCGGTCCTGGCCGCCTGCCGCGCCCTGGTCCGGGTCCGTGACGGCGACTGGCTGTCGAAGGTCGCCGCCGGCCACCGGGTGATCGCCCTCGGCCGCGAACCGGAGCTGCTACGCCGCTGTGTCCGCGCCCGCGACGGCGGCCCACCGCCGACCGCCGCCGAAGCCCGCGCCTTCCAGCAGCAGATCCTGGCCGAGATCACCGCCGGCTGACCGGTCACCACGGCACCGGTGGCGGCCCGACGCTCGACGTCGGGCCGCCACCGCCGGGGTCACCGCCGCAGCAGGGCGAAGACCCCCCACCCCAGGTACTCCCGCCGGTACCGCACGTGCCGGACCGGGTCCTCGGTCAACTCCTGCCGGAACCCCTCGGCGAGGTCGTCGTCCGGTTGGGCGTCCAGCCAGCGGCGCAGGGTGAGCCAGTGCGCCGCGGCGTACCGGTCCCAGCTGTCCTGGTCGGCGAGGACCATCTCGACCACGTCCCACCCGTGCGCCTGGACCCGGCGAATCAACCCGGGCAGGTCGTCGAAGTCGTCCCGGGCGGTGGCGTGACACGCGGCGACGGTCTCCTGGTCCGGCGGTTCCCGCCGCCAGTACGGCTCCCCGACCAGCAGCATCCCACCGGGCCGCAGCGCCCTGGCCAGGATGTCGATGGTGCCGACGACGCCCCCACCGATCCAGGTGGCACCGACGCAGGCGGCCACGTCCACCTTCTCGGGATGGACGTACCCGGCGGCGTCGTCGTGCACGAAACGGACCCGGTCGCCACGGCGAGTTCGACCGCACGACGCCGGGCGGCGGCCGTGAACACGGTGCTGAGGTCGACACCGGTGCCCCGGACCCCGTGCGTACGTGACCAGGTGCACAGCAGTTCACCCTTGCCGCTGCACAGGTCGAGCAGGGTGTCGTCGGGGCGGAGCCGGATCGCCCGGCCCAGGGCGGCGAGCTTGTCGTCGTCGAACGGGTTGAGGATGCGAAGGTCGCCTTCGCGGATGACGAAACTACGATCGAGGTCCATGTCGGTGACTCCAGGGGTGCGGCAACGGACGCGGGGAGCGGACGGTCGGCACGCGGAGCACGGGCACGGAAAACACCTCGATCGGGGGACGTGGTGACGGGCCGTCAGGCTACGTCCCCACCGGCCCGGAGCCCAGCGATTTCGCCCCGGGTGGCCCGCCACCCGGCAGTTCCAGGGCCATGGATGCCTGCGCGACACCACCGGAGCCCAGCGATGTCACCCCGGGTCGCCCGCCACCTCTCAGACGTTGGTCGGCACCCGGTCGGCCGGCGGCTCGCTGACCGCCGCGTCGGCAGCCGGCTCCGCAGCCGGCTCGGCAGCCGGTCGGGCCGCCACCGTCGGATACTCGGCGGTCTCACCGCCCCCGGCGGCAGCCGCCATCACCGCGGCGGCAGCCAGGTCGGCGACCCGCTTGGCCTCCCGCTGCACCCGGGCCCGCACGTCCTTGGCGTGCCGCTCCACACTCTCGGCGGCCTGCCGGGCCTCGTCCAACCGTCGGTTCTCCGCGGTCAGGTCGCGCCGGACCTCCTCCAACCGCTGTCGGGTACGCACCAACTCCCGCTCGACGGTGTCGCCCTCCTGCTGGATCTCAGCCAACTGCGCACGGGCCGTGTCCAGCTCACCCTGCACCTCGGTGAGGGACTTCTGCCGCTCGGCGATCTCCCGCTGCACCGTGGCCAGTTGCTCCTGGTGGCTGCTGGCCTGCTCGTCGGCCCGCTGCCGGACCTCCGTGGCGTACTGCTGCGCCTCGGCGATCAGCGCGGCGATCTGCTGCTCGGCGGCGCTGTGCTGGTTGGTCAGCTCCCGCTCCGCCGCCGCCCGCTGCTCGCCCAGTTCCTGCTCGACGGCGGCGCGTCGCTCGCCGACCTCCCGCTCCACGGTGGCCTGCCACTGCGCCAGCTCCTGCTGGCTCTGGGTCCGGGCCGCCTGGATCTCCTGCTGGATCTGGGTCCGCGCGGCCTTGGTCAACGCCTCGGCGGCGGCCCGGGTCTGGGTGATCTGCTTGGCGGTCTGTTCGCTGATCCGCTTCGCCTCCTGCTGGGCCCGCTCGTGGGCGGCTTCCCCTTCGGCCCGCAGCTTCTCGGCCCGCTCCCGGATCTCGGTCAGCTCGGCGTCAGCCGTCGACCGGCGCTGCTCGTACGCCTTGTCCTGCTCCTCGCGCCGGGCGGTCAACTCCTCATCCAGGTCCCGCAGCGCCTGCGCGGTCCGGTCCCGGGCGTCGACCAGCGTCTTCTCCGCTTCGCCCTGGAGCTGGTTCGCCCGCTGGGCGGCCGAGTCGGTGATCACCGCGGCCTGCTTCTCGGCCAGGGCGAGGATCTGGTCCACCATCGGGCCGAGATCACGGAAGGACGCCCGGTCCACCTGGGCCGGGCGTTGGCGCAACTCGGTCAGCTCCGCCTGCAACCGTTGGATGTGCGTGGTCAGCCCCTGGATCTGGCCGGCGGCCCGGGCCCGGTCGGCGGTCAGTGTCGACAGTGCGCCGTCCATCTGTTCGACGTAGCGGTCCACCTGCCGCTTGTCGTAGCCCCGCAACGCGAGCTCGAAGCTCGGCCGTGACGTCCCGTCGTCGCGCGACGCGTACGACTCCTCCCCGGTGGACATAGAGCCAACCTCCGTACTCCTCGGCGATCCAGGTCCGCGTGGGCGACTCCGCGGGCCACGACGGGGCGAAACACTACCGGCGACCGGTGCCGCGGGTGACCGGGCCCCGAGCGCGGTCCACGCACCGATCCGGGCGGGACGGCGGCTCATCCACACGGTCGCGTTCCGGTCGGGTCAACCGGCGGCCGGCGGTTGCCCTGGCCGGTGCGTCCACCGTGCGCACCGGGTTTTGTCCTTTCGGCCCACCTGGCCTCGTCCCCGTGGACTTCCCGCAGCTCAGCGCGGGTCAACAGTGGAGTCCCGCCGGCCGTTCCGGGTGGTGTCGGGGCGCCCGGCCGCAGGTGACCGGGGGTGTGGCCGGGAACGCACCTGCTGGATTTGACGGTCAACTCGGCGAGCGCGTAACTTTCTCTCTGTCAGCGCGGAACGGACGCACCGGGGTGAAAGCCCCGAAGGCCGGAGCGCTACCACTGATCTCAGGAATGCCTCCCGATCGACCGAGGGTCGATTTGGTGGGCAGAGAGCAGTCGAGTAAGGTGAACAACCGGCAGGGCACCGGGCGAGCGTGCGGGAGACCGCAGCGGCCGGCTTGTCGATAATCGCGATGGTTTCCGGTGTGAGCCGGGGGGTTTCGTGGTGTGTGGGAATTGTGGTTGAAGTGGTGTTGATCGTGACAGAGCGGTTTGACACGGCGGATACCACCGGGTAACGTAGTAAAAG
>NZ_JAGFWR010000033.1 GCF_017599305.1 Micromonospora antibiotica | reverse complement strand
GCGCAAGCAGTTCGGTAAGGCGGTCGCGGAGTTCCAGGGCATCCAGTTCATGCTCGCCGACATGGGCATGAAGTTGGAGGCCGCCCGCCAGTTGACCTATGCGGCGGCCGGGAAGTCCGAGCGTGGTGACGCGGACCTGACCTATTTCGGGGCGGCGGCGAAGTGTTTCGCCTCGGACGCGGCGATGGAGATCACCACCGACGCGGTGCAGTTGCTGGGCGGCTACGGCTACACCCGCGACTACCCGGTCGAACGGATGATGCGCGACGCCAAGATCACCCAGATCTACGAAGGCACCAACCAGGTACAACGCATCGTCATGGCCCGCCAGCTGCTCGCCGGCTGACGATCAACCACCTGCGGGCACCCGGCCGACGAGCCGTCCCGCCTCACGGCGGCGTCTACGGGCCGGCGACCCGGGCCGACCACCCACCGGATCAGCTGCCGGGCCGGGCGGTCAGCCCCTCCAGCACCATCGCGCCGAACTGGCGGGCCACCTCGTCGACGCTGAGCGGACCACCGACGTTGAGCCACTGGTACGCCCAGGCGCACATGCCGACCAGCCCGAAGGTGGCGATACGCGGGTCGACGTCCGCGCGGAACACCCCCCGGGCGACACCGTCGGCGACCATCCCGGCGAAGGCGGCCTCCACCAGGCCACGCTTGCGGGTCACCTCGGCGAACAGGTCCCCGGTCAGATACCGCCGCTCCTGGTAGAAGATCGTCACGTGGGCCCGGTACTCGGCCACGCTGGTGAGGCTGAACCGGATCAGCTCCCGTACCCGCACGGTCGGGTCGTCACTGTCGGCTTCGATCTTCTGGATCGCGGCGAGCTGCGCCTCGAGGTATTCCTCCTGGATGTGCCGCAGCAGGTCGTCCTTGCTGGCGAAATGGTGATAGAAGGCGCCCTTGGTGAGCTGCGCCTGGTCGGCGATCTCCTGCACCGAGGTGCGGTCGAAGCCACGCTGCTCGATCAACCCCAGCGCACTGGTGATCAACGAGTTACGGGTGTTCTCCGGGTCGTACCCGTCGGGCCAGCGTTGCCGGCGTCGGGTCGACTCCGGGCGAGACGTCGCGCGCGCCATTGGTGGCCTCCTATCCCGAGTACAGCCACACAATGCTACCGTCCGGTCGGAAGGAAACGAAGAGAGCCACCCCGATCAATCCGCCCGAGATCCGTCGGCCACCAGCCGTCGCCGGGAATACCGGCGGCGACGCCCGTGGTCACAACCACCGACGACCTCCACCAGAGCGACGTCGGAGCACAGGGCCCGCCGCAGGCGGGAAGCACAGGGCCCGCCGCAGGCGGGAAGCACAGGGCCGCCGCAGGCGGGAACGGCGGAACGGGCCGGACTCGGCACCGGCCGGACTCAGCGCCGGGCGTCGCCCGACCGGCCGCGACCGGGCGTCCCGGCCCGGTGACCGACGCGCGGCGCGCGTACCACCGGGGAGGTCGCCGCCCCGGGGCGGAACTCCCGGGCCGCACCGGCCACCATCTCGTCGGGGTCGTCGGCGAGCACCTGCCGCAGGTGCGGCGGGACGAACTCCGACGTCGCCACCGCCATCCGCACCTGCACCGACCGGTCGTCGACCAGGCCGCGCAGATCCGCCTCGTCCAACTCGACGGTCAGCACCAACGCGGCGCGGACGTCCGGCACCGGGTCCCGGGCGAGCGCGCCGCGGTGCACAGCGGTGGTCCGCGGATTGCGGGCCAGCCCCTTGCGTACCCGGGCCGTCCGATCGGCCAGCAGGGCGGTGATCACCTCGGGGTCGTGGGTGTGGGTGGCGAGCCGTTCCCGCACCTCGGGTGAGACGTCGTCGACCAGCCGCGCGGCCAGCTCCGGCTCCAGCTCCCGCGACTCGGCGAGCAGACCACGCAGCTCCTTGTCCGCGGTCTGCGCCATCACCCGACGCACCGATTCGTCGCAGGCCGGATTGCCGGCGACCGCCCAGCGGACCCACCGGTCGGCGTCCTTGACCAGGCGCAGCAGGTTGGCGATCGAGGTCGCGGGGTTCCTCGCCACCGCCTCCCGCACCTCACGGTCCGGGTCGCGGGTCAGCGGACGCAGCGCCTGGGCGGGCGCGTCGGCCCGGGTGGCGACCGCCCGGCGGACCACCGGCGACGGGTCGGCGGCCAGGTCGATCAGGGTCAGATGGGCCGTGCCGGGGTCCTGCGCGAGGGCGAGCCGGGCCTCGACCCCACCGTCCGTCGCCTCCTGCGCCGCGGCACCCGACCCACTGCGACGGTCGGTCCCGCCGACGTCCTGCTGCTTGCCCATGGGCGTCATCATGTCACGGCCCACCGGGCACGCCGCGAGGCCGACCGGTGCCCCGACCCGCCACCCTCCCGGCCCCGCCCGTACGTCACACCCGGGCCGCCGTGTCGCTCATCCTCCGCCGGGGGCGACCAGGCCGGACTCGTAGGCGATGATCACCAGTTGGGCCCGGTCGCGGGCGTGGAGCTTGGTCATCGCCCGGTTGATGTGGGTCTTCGCGGTCAACGGGCTGATCACCAACCGGGCGGCGATCTCCGCGATGGACAGCCCTCGCGCGACCAGCACGACGGTCTCGCGCTCCCGGCCGGTCAGCCCGGCCAACCCGACGCCGGCGTCGGCCCGGGGGCGGGCGGCGACGTACCGGTCGATGAGTCTGCGGGTGATCGACGGCGCGAGCAGGGCGTCACCCCGAGCGGCGACCCTGACCGCGTGCAGGAAGTCCTCCGGCACGACGTCCTTGACCAGGAACCCGGCCGCACCGGCGCGTAACGCGTCGAAGACGTACTCGTCCAGGCCGTAGTTGGTCAGGATGACCACGTGCACCCCGGTCAGGGTCGGGTCCGCGACGATGCGCCGGGTCGCCTCGATGCCGTCCATCACCGGCATCTGGATGTCGAGCAGCGCGATGTCCGGCCGGTGCCGGCGGGCGAGCGTCACCGCCGCCACACCGTCGGCGGCCTCCCCCACCACCTCGATGTCGTCCTCCATGTCGAGCAACGCACGGAAGCCGCTACGCAGCAGCGGTTGGTCGTCGACCAGCAGGACCCGGATCACGGCGTGCCACCCGTGGGAAGCTCGGCGTGGACGGTGAACCCGCCGTCCCCGCGCGGTCCGGCGCGCAGCCGGCCGCCGAGCGCGGCCACCCGTTCACGCATGCCGAGCAGTCCGACGCCGCGCGTCGGCACGTCGGCCGGGAGGGCGCTGCCGTCGTCGTCGACCTGGATGGCGAGCGCACCCGGACGGTAGTCGATCCGGACCGACGCCGTGGCGGCGGCGTGCCGGGTGACGTTGGTGAGGGACTCCTGGACGATCCGGTACGCCGCCCGACCGACCGCCGTCGAAACGTCGTGCGGGTCTCCCCCGACGGTCAGCGTGGTGTCCAGCCCGGCTGCCCGGGCCTGACGCACCAGTTCCGGGACGTGGTCGAGACCGCGCGGCGTGGACCCACCGTCGTCCCGTAGCACCTCCAGGGTGGCCCGCAGCTCCCGGGTCGCCTCCCGACCGGCCGCCCGGATCGCCATGCGGGCAGTAGGCACTTCCCGGGCGTCCCGACTGGTGGCGACGACCGTCACCGCCGTCGTTCTCGGCGGGACCTGGTTCGCCGCCCCGGCATCGGCGCACCCCTCGGCGCGGCAGGCCGCCGTCGGCGTCACCACCATGAGCGCCGGGCGACTCGGGGCGACGCTCGCCGCGCTGCTGGGTCTGGCCGGGCTGGTCGTCGGTGCGCTGGCGCTGGGCCGGCCCACCGCGCGGCTCGGCGGCGGTCGGCGCGGCGCCGTCCTGGCCCTGGCGGCGGGGGTGGCCGGCATGGCCCTGGGCGGCCTGGTGGTGACCACTTCGGACAGTGGCATCGGCACCGGAAACGGGCGCGGTGGCGGTTACCTGGCCCTGGTGCTGGGGTTGCTCGCCGTCGGGCTGGGCGTGCTGGCGCTGACCCGCAGCCGCCGGGCCGGGTGAGCCGGCCACCGGCGCGGTGATCGCGCCCGAGCCTGCCCGGCCACACGACCTGGGTGATCGTGCTGTGGACGGCGTCGGGCGTGCGGTCCGCGCGGTGGCCCTGCCCGCCCACCACGTCCGGTCGCCGCACGCGCCGGCCGGACGTGGTGGGCGGTGGGGTCACCGGGCCAGCGCGACCGCGCGGGGCACGATGCCCCCGGCATCGAAGGCCGGGGGCAGGCCGAGGTCACGGTCGATGACCAGCCACAGCCGGATCAGGTCACGCTTGCGTTCCGGCTCCGGGTGGTCCTGGTAGTCGGTGCGCGCGTGCATGATCGTGTAGTTGTTGAGGAACTGGATGTCGCCGGGGGCGAAGTTCATGTTGAGCACGAACTCGTCGGAGTTGTCGAGTTCGTCGAGCAGATCCATCGCCTCGATCTGGGTCGGGGTCAGGTCGGGCACGCCCTCGCCCCGGGGTGCCGACTCGATGTACGCCCGGCCGTAGTGCGCGAACAGCTTGCCGCTGGCGTTACGGCCGAAGATCGGGCACTGGAAGAAGCTCTCCGGGCCGTTGCCGGACCGCCGGTCGTGCCACCAGTCCGCGTACAGCGCCCCGGCCAGGTCCGGTCGACGTCGCACGATCTCGTCGTGCACGGCGACCGCACTGACGATCGTGCTGACCCCACCGGACATGGCCGGGCGGATGCACAGCAGGCCCACCACGTCCGAGGAGTCGGCGTGGTAGTCCAACCGGGCACTGGTCTGGAAGCCGCGCACCAGCGGGTCGTTACGGTCGACGCCCTGGTCCCGGATGTGGATGAGCAGGTCGTCCTCGGTCTTCTGGTGGATCGGGATGCCGACGTACAGCCCGATGCCCCAGTACATCAGCTCGGCCTGACGTTCGGTCAGCCGCTCGACCGGGACGCCGCGCACCAGGACGAAGCCGCGACCGTCGACAAGTTCGTCGACCACGCCCGACAGCACCGGGGCGAGTGTCGGCAGCACGAAGTTCTCCTTCGTGACGTCCCGCAGCCCGACTCCGGGCCGGTCCACCGCCGCCAGGGCCGCCATGAGTTCGGCGACGTGCGGCTCGGTCAGTTCGATCTTCCAGTCCGGACTGTCCACGATCTCCGGGCCCCGCCATGCCGCGGGGCCGCCCACGATCTCGACCACATCAGATCCCTTCTCGATGACTGTTCACGACATCCGCTCGTACGCCGGCAGGGTGAGGAATTCGACGAAGTCGTCGGCGAGGCTGACCTCGACGAAGAGGGCGCGGGCGGCGGCGTAGCCGTCGGCGTCGAACGCCGGCCCCCGGTCGGCGGAGATCTTGGCGATCTCCTCGTCGACCACCTGCGCGACCAGGTCCCGGGTGACCGGCCGCCCGTCGGCCAGGACGACGTCGTTGTGCACCCACTGCCACACCTGGGACCGGGCGATCTCGGCGGTGGCGGCGTCCTCCATCAGATTGAAGATCGCGACCGCGCCGAGCCCGCCGAGCCAGGCCGCGAGGTACTGGAGCGCGGCGCTGACGTTGTTGCGCAGGCCGGCCTCGGTGACCTGCCCACCGGCCGACCGGATGTCCAGCAGCGCGGCGCCGTCGACCTTCACGTCGTCGCGGGTGCGGCCGATCTGGTGCGGCGCGTCGCCCAGGACGCCGTCGAAGACCTCCCGGCACAGCGGCACCAGGTCCGGATGCGCCACCCACGACCCGTCGAACCCGATCGTCGCCTCGCGGGTCTTGTCCTCGCGGACCTTCGCCAGGGCGGTGGCGTTCACCTGCGCGTCGCGCCGGCTGGGGATGAAGGCCGCCATGCCGCCGATGGCGTGCGCCCCCCGCGCGTGGCAGGTCCGCACCAGCAGCTCGGAGTACGCCTGCATGAACGGCGCGGTCATGGTGACCGAGTTACGGTCGGGCAGGACGAAGTCCGATCCGCGGTTGCGGTGCTTCTTGATGATGCTGAACAGGTAGTCCCACCGACCGGCGTTCAGTCCGGCCGAGTGCTCCCGCAGCTCGTAGAGGATCTCGTCCATCTCGAACGCCGCCGGGATCGTCTCGATCAGCACGGTGGCCCGGATGGTGCCCTGCGGGATGCCGCGTTCGCGCTGCGCCCAGACGAAGATGTCGTTCCACAGTCGGGCTTCCCGGTGGCTCTCCAGTTTGGGTAGATAGAAGTAGGGCCCCCGGCCCGCGTCGCGTTGCCGCTGCGCACAGTGGAAGAAGTAGAGCCCGAAGTCGACAAGCGCCCCGGCGACCGGCTGACCGTCGACGCGGAGGTGCTTCTCGTCCAGGTGCCACCCCCGGGGCCGTACGACGATGGTGGCGAGGTCGTCACCGAGGGCGTAGGACCTGCCGTCGGGGGTGCTGAAGTCGATGGTGCGGTCCAGCGCGTCGGCGAGGTTGAGCTGGCCCGAGATGACATTTTCCCAGGTCGGGGTAATGGCGTCCTCGAAGTCGGCGAGCCAGACCTTGGCACCGGAGTTCAGCGCGTTGATCGTCATCTTCCGGTCGGTCGGGCCGGTGATCTCGACCCGCCGGTCCGCCAGACCGGGGGCCGGGGGCGCGACCCGCCAGTCCCCGGCACGCACCTGCGCGGTCTCGGGGAGGAAGTCGAGCACGGCCCCGGCGTCCAGGGCGGCCTGCCGCGCGACGCGCAGCGCCATGAGTTCGTCGCGCCGGGCACCGAAGCGGCGGTGCAGTTCGGCGAGGAACGCCACCGCCGCCGGGCTCAGTATCCGGTCGAATCCCGGCGCGGATTCGCCGGTGATAGTCACGTCCACGTCCTGCTGGTTGGTCACGGCTGAACCTCGCTGTTCGTTCGCCAGTCGCCTGCGTCCCGGGTCGCGGTGGTGCTCGTGCGGGTCGTCGGCCGGGGCAGTCTGTATCAACAAGAGAGACGCCATCTCGGATAGCGATAGATTTACCCATCCCGCTGATGCTGTCAACCCCACTACCGGAGTTGTCGCGGGACGGCGACACCGGCCGCGAGGTGCGCGAACCCTGCCATAGAGCCGCCGATGAATCGCTTGACAAGACGCTATCTCGCATAGAGGATTCCGTCACCCGTCAACGCAGCTCCATCGTCGGCACGGCCGCCACCCTTCCTCGTGCCCGTGACCGAGGCGCCGGTCATCCCGCCGCCTGTCGTGAAGTCCTGGCGACACCGGCCCGCGTCACCCACCACGTCCGATCGGCAAACCCGATCGGATACCGCCGCACCCTCCTCACCCCTCATCAGGTCCCGTCAGCGAACGCGGAGCACCGTCGCCGGTTCACCGGTCGGCGTCCGCGTCGCTGGTGATGCCGCGCGGGCTGGTTCGGGCCCGTCCGGGACGCCTGTCAACTCACTGGAGGACATCGCCATGGTTTGCTTTGTGGACCCCGAGGCGCGCACCCCGGGAGACCGGGCCGCCGCAGCATCTCGTCGGGGGCACGACCGCGCCCCGCACCGCCGCCGCCACCGTGGACTGATCGGGCGCGGACGGCTGGGCATCGCGCTGGCCACCGTCAGCGCGCTCGCCCTGTCCGGCTGCTTCTCCGACGGCGGGGCGAGCGCTCCCGCCGACCCGTCGTTGGGAGCACCGTTGAAGGTCACCCAGATCGGCTTCCCCAACGAGATCACCCTGGTCTGGGCGCTACAGAAGGGGCTCTTCGCCAAGCACGGCATCGCCGTGGAGCCGGTCACCCTCGCGTCCGCCTCGTCCGCCGTCGCCGCGGCCGACTCCGGCCAGGTCGACCTGGCCTTCTCCGGTGGCTGGGGGGCCATCGTGGCCGCCTCGCAGGGGGTGAAGGTCAAGATCGTCATGGGCGCGTACTTCAATCCCACGCCGCCGGACCCGACCCGCAGCCGGGGCGTCTTCGCGGCCACGAAGAGCGGCGCGAAGAGCTACTGCGACCTGGTGGGCAAGACTGTCGGGGTCACCGAACTCAACGGCCCCGGCCAGGTCTACACCAGCGCCGCCGTGCGCAAGGCCGGCTGCGACGACAAGAAGATCAAGTACGTGAACATCCCCAGCGCGCAGATGGCCACTTCGTTGAAGGGCGGCGCGGTCGACGCGATCAACGCCAGCGGGGCGATCGGTCAGACCCTGGTGCGCGAGGGCGGGGCGGTCTGGCTCGGTGAGCCGTACGCCGACGTGCAGGGGCGGATCAACTACGCCGACTACGTCGCGGCGGAGAAGTTCGTCGCCGGCAACGCCGACCGGATCGCGAAGTTCCGGGCCGCCATGGACGAGTCGCTACGTCAGATCCAGGACCCGGCCAACGAGGCGGAGTGGCAGCAGATGGCAGCCGATTTCGGCAAGACCACCGTCGAGGCGATCCGGGCCAGCCAGTTCGAGGAGTTGTCCAGCGAGGTGGACCGGGCGGCGTTGCAGAAGATGGCCGACATCGCCCACGAGTTCGGCGCGATCAGCACCAAGGTCGACACCTCCGGCCTCGTCCACGAGTCGGCTTGATGGGCGTCCTGCGCACCGGGCTGCGGCGCGGCCAGCCGCTGATCTGGGGAGCGGCGGGCCTGGGCCTGCTGGTCGCCGGCTGGGCGGCCGTCGCGGCGGCCGGGGTGGTGCCCGCATCCGGCCTCCCCGGCCCGGTCGCGGTCGCGCGGGCGTTCGGGAGCCTGCTCGGGGACGCCGACTTCGTCCGGGAGTACCTCGACACGCTCGCCACCTGGGCGGTCAGCCTCGGCCTGGCGGTGGTCGTCAGCATCCCGCTGGGCCTGCTGATCGGCTACCTCGCACCACTGGCCCGGGCGAGTTCCCTGGTGATCGACATCGGACGGGCGATGCCGGTCGTGACGCTGATCCCGGTGGCGATCGTGCTCATCGGGCTGGGTCCGCAGATGAAGATCTCGGTGGTCACCTTTTCGGTGTTCTGGATCGTCCTGGTCAACACCATCTACGGGGTGCGCAGCGTCGAACCGCTCACCCTGCGGGTGGCCCAGGCGCTGAAGTTCGGCCGGATCGAGACGATGCGCCGGGTGCTGCTGCCGACCACCCTGCCGTACGTGGTGACCGGCATCCGTATCGCCACCGGCATCGCCTTCGTGGTGACCCTGAGCGCGGAACTGCTCGGGGCCACCACCGGCGTCGGCACGGTGCTCGTCAGCTACCAGGAGGCGCAGCGGGCCGACGCGGTCTACGCCGGGGTGCTCGCGGTCAGCATCACCGGCATGCTGCTCAACATCGCCGCCCAGCTCGCCGAGCGGCGCGTGATCCGCTGGCGTCCGTCCAGGCAGGAGTAGACAGTGCGCAGGTTCCTCATCCGAGTGGTCTCCTACACGTGGCTGGTGCTCGCCCTGGTGCTGGTGGCCGAGGTGCTGCTGCGCTGGCGGGACTCGTCGTTCACCCCGCCGCCGAGCCGGGTCGCCACCGCCTTCGTCGACCTGTGGTGGAGCGGGCCGGCGTACCGGCTCTTCGCCTCCGACGAGTTCGTCGCGGACGTCGGCGCGAGCATCTTCCGGCTCGGCATCGGCTACGCCCTGGCGGTGTCGGTGGGCACCCTGGTCGGCGTGGCGCTGGGGCGCAGCCAGCGCCTGGAGTGGCTGTGCGCGCCGGTGGTGCGGCTCGGCGTCGCCACCCCCGCGGTGGTGCTCATCCCGATCGCGATCGTGCTGCTCGGGATCAACGACCGGATGCCCATCTTCGTCATCGCGTTCGGCTCGGTCTGGCCGGTCGTCTTCAACGCGATGGACGGGGTGGCGAACGTCGACCGGCTGGCCCTCAACAGCGCCCGCGCGATCGGGCTGCGGCGGGTGGACCGCTTCCGGTTCGTCGTGCTCCCGGCGGCGCTGCCACGCATCCTGGCCGGTGCGCGGGTCAGCCTGGGCATCGCCGTGGTCCTGATGGTCAGCTCCGAGCTGTACGCCTCCACCTCCGGGGTCGGCTACCAGATCCTGCTCCAGCAGCAGAAGTTCGACACCCCCCGGATGTTCGCCGGCGTGGTGATGGCGTGCGCGATCGGCATCCTGTTCAACGCACTCTTCGGCCTGTACGAGCGGTGGGCGCTCCGCGGGCGACCGACGGTAGGGAGATCGGCATGAGCGACCCGGAGAACACCTCGCCCGCGCTGGTCGTGGCGGGACTGTCCAAGACATACACCACCAACGGGGTCGACCATCTGGCCATCGAGCAGGTGGACCTGGAGGTGCACGCCGGCGAGTTCGTCTCCATTGTCGGGCCGTCCGGCAGCGGCAAGACGACGTTGCTCAACTGCATCTCCGGGCTGATGCGACCCAGCACCGGCCAGGTCCGGTCGTTCGGCGAGACCATCGGCGACGGCCCGTCCGAGGACATGGCGATCGTGTTCCAGGACTACAGCCGGTCGCTGTTCCCGTGGCTCACCGTCGAGCGCAACATCGGGCTGCCGCTGCGGCGGACCGGCGCAAGCCGGGCCACCGTGGGCAGTGCGGTGGACAGCCTGTTGGAGGCCGTCGGGCTGCCGCGCTCGGTGATCGGGAAGTACCCGTGGCAGCTGTCGGGGGGCATGCAGCAGCGGGTGGCGATCGCCCGCGCGCTGATCAACAAACCCAAGATCCTGCTGATGGACGAGCCGTTCGCCTCGGTCGACGCGCAGACCCGGATCAGCCTGGAGGACCTCACCCTGCGGGTGTGGCGGGAGTGGAACAAGTCCGTCCTGTTCATCACCCACGACATCGACGAGGCGGTCTATCTCTCCGACCGGGTGGTGGTGCTCAGCAAGGGCCCGTCGACAGTGAAGGCGACCGTGGACGTGCCGCTGCCTCGGGACCGCGACCAGATCCTCACCAAGCAGGAGCCGCTCTTCGGCAAGCTGCGCAGCGAGGTGATGGACCTCGTCATGGGCCACTGACCGGCCGCCGGGACTGCCGACCCGCCGATTCGGACGGGCGGCAGCCGGCCTCCCGGCGGCCGGGTCACGCCGCGGGCCCGGCACCGACGACCCGGTGCCCGCGGAACGACGAGCTGCACGGGCACCTCGGATGGCCGCACCGGGCCGGCCAGCGGCGTCGAACGTCCGGCGGTGCGGCAATCTGACGGGGTGAACGCCGAACAGCCCGTCGACGACGTCCGCACCCCCCGGGCCCAGCACGGGTCGAGCCCGCAGCACCTGCTGGCCACCCTGCTCGGCGAATACCTCGACTCCGCGGCGGCCGACCTGCCGTCCGGGGCGGTCATCGCGATGCTGCGGGAGTTCGGGGTCACCGAGGCCAGCGCCCGGGCCGCCCTGTCCCGGCTGGTCAAGCGGGGCCTGATCGCGATCCGGGGCGACACCCGGCCGCCGGTCTACCACCTCACACCTGCGGCGATCGCCCGGCACCGCTCCCGGATGCGGCACTTCCTGGACTTCGGCGCGCAGCCGCCGCCCTGGACCGGGGACTGGGTGCAGGTCTCCTTCTCCCTCCCCAGCTGCGGCCAGGCGGCCCGGCACACGCTGCGCCGGGCGTTGACCGCGCACGGTTTCGTGCGGCTCTACGACAGCGTGTGGATCACACCGGGCAGTCACGCCGCACCGGTCAGGGCGGAGCTGGCGGCGCTGCTGCACCCCGTCGAGGGGGCCCGCTGGTCGGTGCTGCACGTCCGCTTCGACCAGGAGGCCGGACCGCACGGCCCGGCTGCCGCGTACGACCTGACCGGGCTGGCCGCCGGCTACGCGGCCTTCGTCGCGCGGTTCGCGCCGTTGCGGGTGGCCGCCCGCCGGGGCACGGTCGACCCGGCCACGGCGCTGGTGGCGCGGACCTCCGCGATGGACTCCTGGCGCAGGTTCGCCGACACCGACCCGGACCTGCCCACGCACCTGCTGCCGATGCCCTGGCCCCGCCAGCAGGCCCGGGAGACCTTCCTGGACATCCACGCGGGGCTCGGCGCGCTCGCCCAGGCCCGCCTGGTCGAGGTGACCACCCCGCACTGGCCGGACGCCGCCGGGTGGATCACCCACTTCCACGCCGCCCGCCCGGAGCCGACCGGCGGCTCGCGCGGAGCCCTCCGCCGCACCGGCTGACGCCGGGGGTGCGGGTGTGTCCGGGCGGCAACGCACGGACGGCGTCGGACCGGTCCGCCAGACGGGCAATACATTGACACTTTTCGTTACCGCAGTGATAGTAACTGCATACCGCGACCGCCTGTGGGGACTGCGGCCGGCCGGTCGACGCGTCCACGTCGGCCCGCCCGTTGCCGGCGCTGACCACCCTGGTCGGGCCCGGCGGCAGACCCGCCACCGCAGGGGGTGCCACCGCCGACACCCGCAGGAGGGTGCATGCCAAGGAGATCGAAGCTGTACGCGGGCCTGACCGCCGCGCTGGTGCCGGCAGCAGCCGTGCTGATGGCCCTCGGCGCGACGCCGGCCGACGCCGCAGTCGGCGGATCGGGGCCCTATCCCGCCGACTACGAAACCGCGACCAGCCTGCCCAACCACACCATCTTCCGACCCCAGACGCTGCCGACCGAACGCCTGCCGATCCTGGTGTGGGGCAACGGCGGCTGCTCGGCCAACGGTCTCTCGCAGGGCAACTTCCTGCGTGAGATCGCCTCGCACGGCTTCCTGGCCATCGCCAACGGCGGCCCGAACGCCTCCGGCTCCACCAACTCGCAGATGCTCACCCAGTCCATCGACTGGGCGGTGGCGGAGAACTCCCGCCAGGGCAGCAAGTACTACAACCGGATCGACACCGGCAAGGTCGCCGTCGCCGGCTTCTCCTGCGGCGGCCTGGAGGCGTACGCCGTCTCCAACGACCCGCGCGTCACCACCACCGGCATCTTCAGCAGCGGCCTGCTCAACGACGCCGACGACTACCAGCTGCGAAGGCTCACCAAACCGATCGCCTACTTCGTCGGCGGGCCCAGCGACATCGCCTACCCCAACGCCATCGACGACTGGGGCAAGCTGCCCGCCGGGCTGCCCGCCTTCATGGGCAACCTGAACGTCGGGCACGGCGGCACCTACGACCAGCCCAACGGGGGCGAGTTCGGCCGGGTGGCGGTGCTCTACCTCAAGTGGCGGCTCAAGGGCGACACCACCGCCGGCGGCAACTTCGTCGGCGCGAACTGCGGGCTGTGCCGCACCCAGTGGACCGTCCAGCAGAAGAACCTGACGCTCGACGGTCCGCCGCCGACCACCCCACCGCCCACCACCCCACCGCCGACCACTCCCCCGCCGACGACCCCACCGCCGACGACGCCCCCGCCCACCACTCCCCCGCCCGGTGGCGCCGGCTGCACCGCCGTCTACGCCGTGCAGGACCAGTGGAACGGCGGATTCGTCGCCAACGTCAGCGTCACTGCGGGGACCAGCGCGCTCACCGGCTGGCGGGTCACCCTCACCCTGCCGGGCGGCGCTGCGGTCAGCTCGGTGTGGAACGGCGTCGCCACCGGCACGAGCGGCACCATCACCGTCACCAACCAGAGCTACAACGGACGGCTGGGCGCCGGGCAGGGCACCAGCTTCGGGTTCCAGGGCACCGGGACCGGCGCCGGCGCCACCGCCACCTGTACCGGCAGCTGACCGTCGCGCAGCCGGGGAAGCAGTCCGTGCGGGTGGGCCGGGGCCTGGTGCCGACCCATCCGCACGACCCCCGGGTGCCCGGACGACGGGCGGCGCTACGGGGGTGCCCGGACGACGAGCGGTGTTCTAGGGTGCCGGAATGACGAGCGCACCCCGGGAGGCGGAATCCCGCATCGGTCCGGTCGGCGCGTTGCTCTGCCGGCTGGTCTTCGTGGCCATCTGCCTGCCCGGCCCGGTCCTGCTCGCCGCCGACGTGACCGGCGACCTGGCGGTGTCCGCCGGGGAGCACTGGGGACCGTCGCCGGCGGGGTGTTCACCACGATCGTCGGGGTCGGCTTCGGTGTCTTCGGCTGGCGGGTGGTCGACCGGTCCCGCCGCGACGCCCGCCAGCTCGACGCCACCGGGGTCGCCGCCACGGCCGAGGTGCTCTCCGTCGCGCACCACCTGGGCGGAGAGGACCCGGGGCTCGCCCTGCGCCTGCGGATCAGCGGGCCCGGCTTCGCCCCCTTCGAGGCGGACACGGTCCGGCCCGTCGATCCGGGACTCGTGCCCGGCCGGCAGTTGACCGCCGTCGTGGACCCGGCGAGCCGGCTCTACCGGGTCCAGTGACGACAGGGCGCCGGTGCCGACGGGCCCGGGGCGGTGGCGGCCGGTTCAGGACGGGCCACGCAGGTCCTCCTCGATCCGCCGGGCCGTGGCCAGCAGCGGTGGGAGCAGTTCCCGCCGGATCAGCTCGAACGACCCCCGGCTGGCGTGGGCGGACAGGTTCACCGCCGCGACCACCGCGCCGTGCGCACCGTGGACCGGCGCGGCCAGCGACCGTAAACCCTCCTCCAACTCCTGGTCCACGATCGCGTACCCCTGGGCGGCGATCTTCGTCAGGATCGCCCGTAGCTTCGCCGGGTCGGTGACGGTACGCCGGGTCAACTGTTGCAGCCGCGCGGTGGCGAGGTAGTCGGCCAGCCGGTCTGCGGGTTGCGCCGCGAGCAGCACCCGACCCATCGACGTGGCGTACGCGGGGAACCGGGTGCCGACGCTGATCCCCACCGTCATGATCCGTTTGGTGGGCACCCGGGCGACGTAGACCACCTCGTCGCCGTCGAGCACCGACACCGAGCAGGACTCGTGCACCTGCGCGACCAACGCTTCCATGTGCGGCTGGGCGATCTCGGGCAGGCCCAGGCCGGACAGGTAGGCGTAGCCGAGGGCGAGGATCCGCGCCCGCAGCGAGAACAGCCGGCCGTCGGTGTGCACGTACCCCAGCTCGACCAGGGTGAGCAGGAACCGGCGGGCCGCGGCCCGGGTCAGCCCGGTGCGGCGGGCCACGTCGCTCAGGGTGAGCTGCGGATGCTCGGCGTCGAACGCCCGGATCACCGCGAGCCCACGCTCCAACGACTGCACGAACTCCGGTGACCGTGCCGCCTGACCGCCCACCTCACCCAGCCTCCCGCCGCAGGGCCTCCCGGGCCACCGTGAACGCCCGGTTCGCCGCCGGTACGCCAGCGTAGACGCCCACCTGGAGCAGGACCTCCGCCACCTCCTGTTCGGTCAGCCCGTTGCCCAGCGCGGCCCGTACGTGCAACGCCAGCTCCTCCTCGTGGCGCAGGGCGGCGAGCACGGCGAGGGTGATGCAGCTGCGGGTACGCCGGTCGAGGCCGGGACGGGTCCACACCTCCCCCCAGGCGTAGCGGGTGATGAAGTCCTGGAAGTCGGCGGTGAACCCGTCGGTGCCGGCGACCGCGCGGTCGACGTGCGCGTCGCCGAGCACCTGCCGGCGTACCGTCATACCGGCCTCGTGCCGCTCGTGGTCGTCCATCATCCACCCGGTTCCTCGAAGTGTTCCCGCAGCAGTCGGCCCACCCGCGCGGGTTGCTCGACGTTGGCCAGGTGCGCCGCGGCGTCGAGGACGACCAGCCGCGCACCGGGGACGCGTCCGACGATCTCCCGGGCGTGTGCCACCGGGGTGGCCGGGTCGTCCGCGCCCGCGACGACCAGGGTCGGTGTGACGATCCGGCCCAGGTCGGGACGCAGGTCCATCGCGGCGATCGCCTCGCAGCAGGCCGCGTATCCGGCCGGGGAGGTCGCGGTCAGCATGGCGCGGTGCGCGGCCACCACGTCCGGCCGGGCGGTGGCGAACGCCGGGGTGAACCAGCGGGCCACCACCGCGTCGGCGATCGCCGGCAGGCCACCGGCGCGCACCGTCGCCGCCCGTTCCCGCCACGGCCCGGCCGGGCCGAGCCACGCCGAGGTGCACAGCAGGGCCAGCCGCCGCACCCGGTCGGGCGCGTGGGCGGCGAGCCACATGCCGACCATGCCGCCGAGGGACAACCCCGCGTAGTGGACCCACGGCACGTCGAGACGGTCCAGCGTCCGCAGCACTTCCCGGCCCAGCAGATCCAGGGTGTACGGCCCGGCCGGCACCGCCGACCGACCGTGGCCCAGATGGTCGTACCGGATGACCCGAAACCGCTCGGCGAGCGCCGGGACCTGGGGTTGCCACATCGCGGCGGCGGTGCCGAGGGAGCCGCCGAGCAGCAGCACCGGCGCGGCGGCCGGACCGTCGACGGTGAGGTGCAGCCGGGCGGTCATGCCTGCGCTGCCCGGGCGGCGGCCAACGCCCGGTCGACGAACACGCCGGCCGACCCGAGCCAGCGGTACGGGTCGAGCGCCTCGTCGATCTCCGTCCCGGACAGGTGGGCGCGGATCTCGGGGTCGGCGAGCAGCGCGGCGCGGAACGCGGGTGCGGCGGCGGCGCGGGCGACCAGGTCGTGCGCGACGTCGCGCCCGACGGCGGGGGCCAGCCGGGCGGCGACGGCCTCGGCGAGCACCCGCCCACCGGTCGCGTCGAGGTTCGCCCGCATCCGCCCTGGATCGACCCGCAGCCCGGCCAGCAGCCGGGCGCACCGGCCGCTGACGCCGCCGGCCAGGTGCAGCAGGTCGCGCAGCGGCTCCCATTCGGCGTGCCAGCCACCGGCGGCCCGCTCGTGTTCCTGCACCGCTGCGGCGTACAACGTGGCGACGAGGCCCGGACCACGGCGCGCGGCGGCACCGATCAGGATCGAGTCCACCGGGTTGCGTTTGTGCGGCATGGCCGAGGAGCCACCCCGGCCGGTGCCGCCCTCGGCGACCTCACCGACCTCGGTGCGGGCGAGTAGCCCGACGTCGAGCGCCACCTTGCCGGTGGCCGCGAGCAGGCCCCCGAGGGCGGCGGCCAGGTCGAGGCGGGGCTGTCGTCGGGTGTGCCAGGGCAGCGCGGTCGCGGGCAGTCCCAGCCGGGCGGCGAACCGGGCGGCGACCTCGGGGCCGGCCGGGCCGAGTGCGGCCAGGGTGCCGACCGCACCGCCGAGTTGCGCGGGCTGCCCGTCGCCGGCCTGTCGGAGCCGGTCACGGGCCTGCGTGAGGCCGGTCAGCCAGCCTGCGGCGGTGAGCCCGAACGTGGTGGGTGCCGCCTGCTGTCCGAGGGTCCGGCCGACCAGCACGGTGTCGCGGTGGGTGTCGGCGAGCCGGGCGGCGGCGGCGACGGCCGCGTCGAGGTGGCGCAGCACCGGCCCGAGTGCCCGGACGGCCACCAGGCTCAGCGCGGTGTCCATGATGTCCTGGCTGGTCGCTCCGTGGTGCACCCACCCCCGGGCGGGCCCGGGCACGGCGGCGGTCAGCTCCCGCACGAGCGGGACGACCGGGTTTCCGGCCGCGTCGGCGGCCCGGCCGAGTGCCGCCGGGTCGTACCGCTCGGCGTGGCAGCGGGCGACGATCGCGTCGGCCGCCGCGGCCGGCAGCACCCCGGCGTCCGCACCGGCCCGGGCGAGTGCGGCCTCCGCGTCGAGCAGCGCCCGCAGCAGGGCCGGATCGTCGAGTTCGCCGTCCACGTCCGGGTTGCCGGACAGGCCGGAGAGCAGGCCGTCAGAGGGCGAAGAAGACGGTCTCACGGTCACCCTGCAGGTGGATGTCGAAGCGGAACCCGTCCGGCGCGGCAGCGGCCAGCAGGGTGTCGCGGCGGTCGGGGTCGATGCCGGTCAGCACCGGGTCGGTGGCGTTCGCCGCCGGCTCGTCGGGGAAGTAGAGCCGGGTCACCAGGCGGTGCAGCAGCCCCCGGCCGAGGACCGACAGGGTCAGGTGCGGTGCCTCGACACCGCCGTCCGGGTCGGGCAACGCCCCCGGTCGGACGGTGAGCAGCCGGTAGCAGCCCTGGTCGTCGGTCTCGCTGCGCCCGAATCCCCGGAACCCGGCGAGCGCCGGTGGCCGGGCCCCACGCGGGTCGTCCGGGTGGTCGAACCGGCCGTCCGGGTCGGCCTGCCAACTCTCCACCAGCGCGTCGACCACGGGGTCCCCGGCGCCGTCGACGATCCGGCCCCGGATCCAGAACGCGCCGGGGGTGCCGTCGGGGACGACGTACGGGCCGTCGGGCCAGCGCAGCCCGATGCTCAGGTACGGCCCGACGGTCTGCGCGGGGGTGACGCCCAGCCGGTCACGCATCGTCGTCGCCGTCCTCGAAGGGGGTGTCCTCCCGGCCCCGCAGCACGATGTCGAACGCGTAGGCCAGCGCCCACTCCGGCTCGGTGCCGGCGTGGTCGTACCGGGCGATCAGCCGTTGCCGGGCTGCGGGGTCACGGACGGAGTGCAGCACCGGGTCCTGGAAGAAGAGCGGGTCGCCGGGGAAGTACATCTGGGTGACCAGGCGTTGGGTGAACGCCCGACCGAAGAGGGAGAAGTGGATGTGCGCCGGCCGCCAGGCGTTGTCGTGGTTACGCCAGGGGTAGGCCCCGGGCTGCACGGTGACGAACCGGTACCGTCCCTGGTCGTCGGTGAGCGTGCGTCCCACGCCGTCGAAGTGCGGGTCGAGCGGGGCCGGCCAGGTGTCGCCGGTGTGGCGGTAGCGTCCGGCGGCGTTGGCCTGCCAGATCTCCACCAGTGTGTGGGGCACCGGGCGGCCGTCGCCGTCGCGGACCCGGCCGTGCACGATGATCCGCTGCCCCTGCGGTGGTGCGTCGTGCTGGCGGGTCAGGTCGTGGTCGAGGTCACCGACCCGGTCGTGGCCCAGCAGCGGCCCGGTGACCTCGGTCAGCCGCTGCGGCAGGTGGGCCAGCGGTCGCCGTGGTGCCCGCGCCACCGTCGACCGGTAGTCGGGGCTGAGCAGGGGTGGGTGGACGTCGACGTCGTCACGCCGGTACGCCGGCAGCACCGGCGCCCTGCCGGCCCGATGGGCGGTGTCCTCGGTCATCGTCGTCTCCCGTCAGACGGTCGGGCCTGGGGCCTGGGGCCGGTCGGCAGAGGTGCCGTGCCTGGTCGCCTCCAGCGCGCGCAGCACCGCCAACTCGTGGGCCGTCGGCGGGTCGTTGGTGGTCAGCGGTTCGGCGACGGCGAGGTCCCAGCCGGTCGCCGCCCGCGCCTGCTCCCGGGTCACGCCGGGGTGCAGCCGGGTCAGGGTCAGCTCGCAGCTGACCGGGTCGGGTTCGAGGACCCCGAGGTCGGTGATCACCAGTCGGGGGCCGCCGCCGCGCAGGCCGAGCCGTTCCCGGTCCCCCGCCCCTGTCCCGTACCCGACGGAGGTGACGAAGTCGACCCGTTCGGTGAACGTACGGCGGTTCTGCCGCACGATCACCACGACCTCGCCGCAGGAGGCGGCGATCTCCGGCGCCCCACCGGCACCGGGCAGCCGGACCGCCGGGGTGGCGTAGTCGCCGACGACGGTGGTGTTGAGGTTGCCGTACCGATCGAGTTGCGCCGCACCGAGGAAACCCACGTCGATCCGGCCGGGTTGGAGCCAGTAGTTGAACACCTCGGGCACCGACACCACCGCGTCGGCGGTGTCGGCGAGGACGCCGTCGCCGATGGACAGCGGGAGCCGGTCGGGTTTCGCGCCGAGGCAGCCGGACTCGTAGACGAGCACCAGGTTGGGGGCGTGGGTGACCCGGGCGAGGTTCGCCGCGGTGCTCGGCAACCCGATCCCGACGAAGCAGGCCGTGCCGTCGCGCAGTTGCCGGGCGGCGGCGACGGTCATCATCTCGTCGGCGGTCCAGTCGGTGCCCGGACGCGGGCCGCTCACGTCGACACCCCGGGGCGCGGTCGGTGCCCGGTGGCGGGCCGCGCGTTCACGCCGCCGCCCCGGCCCGGTGCACGTGCCGGTCGAGCCAGGCCCGGAAGGTGTCGCGGTCCCGGCTGACCGCGTCCCAGGCCCGGTAGAAGTCGTTGTCCCGCACCGAGTAGCCCTGGGCGTAGGAGGGGTGCGCGCCGCCGGGCACCTCGGCGACGGCGGTGACCGCCCAGCCGGGCAGCACCACCTGGCCGGGCACCGGCGTCAGCTCGGCCACGATCTCCTCGACGGTGACCAGGGACCGGTGGGCGGCCAGCACCGCCTCCTTCTGCACGCCGGTGATGCCCCACAGCTGCACGTTGCCGGCCCGGTCGGCGCGCTGGGCGTGCACCACCGTCACGTCGGGGCGCAGGGCCGCCACGGCGGTCAGGGTCTCGCCGGTGAAGGGGCAGTCGACCGGTCGGATGTTGGCCGTGTGCCGGGGCAGGTCGGTGCCGGTGTAGCCGCGCAGCACGGCGAACGGCAGCCCGGACGCGCCGGCCACGTAGCGGTTGGCCATCCCGGCGTGGCTGTGCTCCTCCAGCTCCAGTGGACCCGGCCAGGCGTGCTGCACGGCGTCGCGGAACCGGTGCAGCGAACCGACTCCCGGGTTGCCGCCCCAGGAGAAGACCAGGCGGCGGGCACATCCCGCCCCGATGAGCTGGTCGTAGATGACGTCGGGGGTCATCCGCGCCAGGGTCAGCTCCCGGCGTCGCTGGCGGATGATCTCGTGACCGGCGGCGAACGGGATGAGGTGGGTGAACCCTTCCAGGGCCACCACGTCGCCGTCGTGCACCAACTCCGCCACGGCGTCGGCCAGCGGGACGAGCTTCGCCATGGGCCTGCCACCTCGCCTCGGACTGGTGTTCGCCATGCGGACTCTCGTGCTCATGTCGAACGTACGGCCGGCGGCGACATCCGTCAATGTCCCGCCTCGCCCCCGACGCCGGTCGACAGGCGTCCGGGCAGGGCGTTGACGGGAGCCGGGGCACGTGCCAACGTTCTAGAAGAGAACACCCGTTCGGTCAGCGAACACCGCCGGCGGCCCGTGGCCGGAGCCGGGTGGCGGTCAGGCGTCCAGGAAGGACGGACCGGGATGCGTACCCAGGTCGGCATCGTCGGCGCCGGGCCGGCGGGACTCATGTTGTCGCACCTGCTGCACCGGCACGGCATCGCCTCGGTGGTGCTGGAGAGCCGCAGCCGCGAGCACGTCGAGCACCGGCTGCGCGCCGGGGTGCTCGAACAGGGCTCGGTCGACCTGCTCTGTCGCACCGGCCTCGGCGAGCGGCTGCTCCGCGAGGGGCTGCGGCACGAGGGCATCGAGCTGCGCTTCGCCGGGGAGTCGCACCGGGTGCCGATGACCGAGCTGACCGGGCGGGCGATCACCGTCTACGGGCAGCAGGAGGTGGTCAAGGACCTGATCGCCGCCCGCCTCGCGGCCGGCGGCACGATCCTGTTCGACGCCGAGGTGACCCGGCTCGACGGGCTCGACTCCCCCGACCCGGTGGTCCACTACCGACGCGACGGCCGCGAGGAGGAGCTGCGCTGCGACTTCGTGGCCGGCTGCGACGGGTTCCACGGGGTGAGCCGGGGCGCGGTGCCCGACGGGGTGCTGACCAGCTACGAACGGGCGTACCCGTTCGCCTGGCTGGGGGTGCTCGCCGCCGCCGCGCCGGCCGTGGAGGAACTCGTCTACGCCCACCACGAGCGGGGTTTCGCCCTCTACAGCATGCGCTCACCGCAGGTCTCCCGGCTCTACCTCCAGGTCGCCCCCGACGAGGACCTCGCCGCGTGGCCGGACGAGCGGATCTGGGCGGAGCTGCGGGTCCGGCTAGAGACGGTGCCGGGCTGGTCGCTCACCGAGGGACCGGTGCTGGAGAAGTCGATCACCCCGATGCGCAGCTTCGTGGTGGAGCCGATGCAGTGGGAGCGGCTGTACCTGGCCGGGGACGCCGTGCACATCGTCCCGCCGACCGGGGCGAAGGGCATGAACCTGGCGCTGGCCGACGTGGCGCTGCTCGGCGACGCGTTCGCCGCCTGGTACGACCACGGCCGCACCGACCTGCTGGCCGGCTACTCGACCACCGCGCTGCGCCGGGTGTGGCGGGCGCAGCACTTCTCCTGGTGGATGACCTCGATGCTGCACCGGTTGGCGCACGACGACCCGTACGAGGCGAAGTTGCAGACCGCGACGCTGCGGTACGCCGCCACCTCCCGCGCCTATGCGACGAGCCTGGCCGAGAACTACGTGGGCCTGCCCGAGGTCTGACCGGGCCGGACCGCAGCTCAGCCCGGGGTGGCGGGCACCCCGCGATGCCCCCTGCCGTCAGGTGTGACGGGGGCGACGCCGCCATGACGCACCGTCGTTCAACTTATCCATGACGGGCGTCAGAAATTCTTGACTTTCGATGCCGGGGTGGCTGACCATGGCCAACACAGCGGCGTACGCCCCTCACGCAGCGGTCGTCCCCCGCAGATCCGAGGCATCCCGCCGGCTTCCGACGCACCCCACCACCCCCGCCCAGGAAGGGCCTCGTCAATGAAGAAGGTCATGGCTCTCGGGTTGATCGCCGTCACCGCGATCGCCCTCACCGGATGTACCGACTCCGACGCGTCCACCCCGTCCGCGCCGACCTCCGGCGACCTGCGCAAGGTCCGGGTCGCGGCGCTGCCGATCACCGAGACCGCCGCGCTGTGGGGCGGCATCAAGGCGGGCATCTTCGCCGAGCGGGGGCTCCAGGTCGAGGTGGTCCCCGCCCAGGGCGGCGCGCAGGCCATCCCGGCGCTGATGAACGGCGACATCGACTTCGCGATCGGCCAGCCCTTCGGCCCGTTCCGCGCCGACCTGCAGAACCTCGGCGTCGTCATCATCGGCAACTACGCCTCCTCGTACGCCGACGGCGACGACATCAACGCCGTGGTCGCCTCGGCGAAGTCCGGCATCAGGCGACCGGCCGACCTCGCCGGCAAACGGGTCGCGGTCAACAGCCTGGGCGCGGCCGGCGACGTCACCATCATGGCGGCGGTGGAGCAGGACGGCGGCGACCCCAAAAAGATCAAGTTCGTCGAGGTGGCCTTCCCCGACGCCCCGGCCCAACTGGCGGCGGGCAACATCGACGCCGCCTGGGTGCCCGAACCCTTCGTCACCCAGCTCAAGGGCCGGGGCGACACCCTGGTCGTCGCCCCCTACCAGGCGGTCGTCCCCGGCCTGGCCACCCTCACCACGATCACCACGACCGCCCGCACCGACAAGGACGCCAAGCTGGTCGGGGACTTCTCCGCGGCGATGAGGAAGACCCTGGAGTGGGCGCGGGACCCCGCCAACCAGCCGGCCGTACGACAGGCCATCAAGGACAACCTCCAACTGCCGCCGCCGGTGGCGGAGTCGGTCCGGCTCCCGGCGTTCGGCTGGGACGTCGACCGGGCGAGCCTGCAGAAGCTCGCCGAACTCGCGCAGAAGTACCGGGTGCTCGACCGGCAGCCCGACCTCGACCGGCTCATCCGTCAGCAGTGACCCGGGGCGGCACCGCCCGTCCCGGGTCACGCACCGGGACGGGCCGGCCGCGCCCCCGCGACCACGGAGGTGACATGCGCCTGCCCCCCACCCGACGCCCCCGCGCGTCACGCAGGGCGCTGCTGGGCGTCGCCGGCCTGGCCGGGTTCCTCGCCGTCTGGCAGAGCGTCCCGGCACTCGGCCTGATCGACCCGCAGTACCTGCCGTACGTGACGGACGTGCTGGCCCGGCTGTCCGAACAACTCGTCGACCTCGCGTTCTGGCGGCGGCTGGGCAGCACCATGACCTCCTGGGCGATCGGCCTGACGGTGGCGACGATCGCCGCCGTCGGTCTCGGTACGGTCGTCGGCCTGGTGCCGTTCCTGCGGCGGGCCACCCACACGATGGTCGAGTTCCTGCGCCCCATCCCGTCGGTCGCCCTCATCCCGCTCGCCGTGCTGATGTTCGGCATCCAACGGCAGGCCGCCCTGGTCATCATCGTCTACGCGTCGTTCTGGCAGGTGTTCGTGCAGGTGATCTACGGGGTCGCCGACGTCGACACGGTCGCCCGGGACACCGCGCTCAGCTTCGGCCTGCGCCGCTGGGAACGGTGGACGCACCTCGTCCTGCCGACCACCCTGCCGTACCTGCTGACCGGCCTGCGGCTGGCGGCGGCGGTGGCGCTCATCCTGGCCGTCACCGCGGAGATGGTGATCGGCAACCCGGGCCTCGGCCGCATGATCGAGCTGTCCCGCTCCGCCGGCGACGCGGTCGGCCTGTACGCCCTCGTCGTGGTCACCGGACTGCTCGGGCTGGCGGTGAACCTCGTGTTCCGGTTCGTCGAGCGGCGGACGTTGTCCTGGCACGAGTCCGTCCGTGGGGAGCGGGCGCTGTGACCGCGTACCCGGGGAGGACGGTGACCCCGCCGCGCCGCCGCGCGGTCGGTCACCGCACCGCGGCGGGCATGCTGCACGCGCTCGGGCTGCCGGTGCTGCTGCTGGTGCTGTGGGGCCTGGTGGCGACCAGGACGACGAGCCGGTTCTTCCCCGACCCGGTGACGATCGCCGACGCCTTCGTCGACACCTGGATCGGGCCGGCGTTCGTCGAGGACGTGCTGCCCAGCCTCGCCCGCCTCGGCCTCGGCGTCGCCGCGTCGATCGTGCTCGGCGTCGCCGCCGGCACCGTCATCGGCCTGACCCCGTGGCTGCGGGAACTACTCGAACCGCTGTTGGAGTTCCTCCGGGCGGTCCCGCCGCCGGTGCTGATCCCGGTGATGATGATCCTGCTCGGGATCACCGACACCATGAAGGTCGTGGTGATCGTCTCCGGCGCGGTCTGGCCGATCCTGCTGAACACGATCGAGGGGGTCCGGGGCATCGACAGCGTGCTGACGCAGACCGCGCGGTCGTTCCGGGTCACCTGGTGGGAGCGGCTGTGGTTCCTGGTCCTCCCCGCCGCCAGCCCCCGGATCATGGCCGGCGTGCGGCAGGCCCTCTCGGTCGCGCTCATCCTGATGGTCATCTCCGAGATGTTCGCCTCGTCGGCCGGGCTGGGTTACCGGATCGCCTACTTCCAACGCAACTACCTCATCGCCGAGATGTGGAGCGGCATCCTGCTGCTCGGCGGGGTCGGCGTACTCCTCGCCGTCGTCTTCGGGCTCGTCGAACGGCGCGTGCTGCGCTGGTACCACGGAATCAGGGAGGTCAACCGTGCCTGACCGGGGCACCCTGCTGCGGGTGGAGCAGCTACGCAAGGTCTACGAGTCCCCCACCGGCGACGTCGAGGCGATCGGGGACCTCAGCTTCACGATGGACGCCGGCGAACTCGTCTGCATCGTCGGACCGTCCGGGTGTGGCAAGACCACCCTGCTGAAGTGCCTCGCCGGTCTGCTGCGCCCCACCGGCGGTGTGGTCGAGATGCACGGGACGCCGGTGACCGGCCCCAGCCCCGCCATGGCCGTGGTGTTCCAGGAGTACGGCCGCAGCCTCTACCCGTGGCTGACGGTGCGCGGCAACGTCGAGCTGCCGCTGCGGCACAAGAAGCTCTCCCGCGCGCAGCGGGACACCCTGGTCACCGACGCGCTCGACGCGGTGGGTCTGGCGCACGCCGCCCGCAGCCACCCGTGGCAGCTCTCCGGCGGGATGCAGCAGCGGGTGGCGATCGCGCGGGCCGTGGCGTACCAGCCCGAGGTCCTGATCATGGACGAGCCGTTCGCCGCCGTGGACGCGCAGACCCGGGCCGACCTGGAGGACCTGGTGCGTGAGCTGCACGCCCGGCGCGGGATCTCGGTGCTGTTCGTCACCCACGACATCGACGAGTCGGTCTACCTCGGGCAACGGGTGCTCGTGTTGTCCCACGCGCCGACCCGGGTCCGCGAGGACGTCGCGGTCGACCTGCCGGCCGAGCGCGACCAGATCACCACCCGCGCCCTGCCCCGGTTCACCGAGCTGCGCACACACGTCTACGGCGAGATCCAGCGGGCCAAACGCGGGCACAATGTGGCCCCGCGACCCGCGCCGTGAGCGCGCCGGGCGACACCCGTCGGAGGGGATGACTGTGGGTAGGCGTCAGCCGAAGCAACTGGTGCTCGCCTTCTTCGGCGAACACGTCGTCGACGCCGACACCGGGCCGATCCGGGCGAGTGTCCTGATCACCGTGCTGGAGGGGGCCGGGGTCGCCGCACCGGCGACCCGGGCCACCCTCGACCGGCTGGTGCGCAGCGGCATCCTCGCCCGGGGCCGCAGCGGCCGGGAGACGTTGTTCTCGCTGACCGAGCACGGCGCGGCGGTGCTGCGTGAGGCGACGTACCGGGTGCGCGGGCCGAGGCCGTTCGACCCGCAGGGCAGCGGCTGGACCCTGGTCACCTTCTCCATCCCGGAGGGGCAGCGCACGCTGCGGCACCGGCTGCGCTCCACCCTCACCTGGGAGGGCTTCGCGCCGATCCGCGACGGGCTGTGGCTGGCCCCCGGCGAGGTCGACCTCGCCGGGTCGCTGGAACCGCTGCGGCAGGACCTCGCCCCGCACGCCGTGGTCGCCTTCCACGCCCGCGAACTCGCCGGCTTCCCGATCGGCGAGAGCGTACGCGCCGCCTGGGACATCGAGGCGATCCGGCGCGAGCACCTCGCGTTCATCGACCGGTGGGCCGACCCGGCCGCGACCACGGCGGCGGCGGGCGCGCTGACCCTGCGCACGATGCTGGTGGCGGACTGGCTGGCGCTGCTGCGGGCCGACCCGAGGCTACCGGCGGAGTTCATGGACGCGCAGTGGCCGGCGGCCCGGTCGGTGCAGACCTACCGTCGGGCGCACCGGGCGCTGGCCGAGGCGTCCACGGCGGAGTTCGCCGCCCTCGTCACCCACCGGCCCACGGTCAGCCGGCGAACCGCGCCCGCAGCTGCGTCTTCCGCACCTTCCCCGACGCGGTCCGCGGCAACTCGTCCACGATGACCACGTTCCTGGGCAGCTTGTAGCGGGCGATCCGACCGTCCAGGTGCGCCCGCACGACGGCGGTGTCCACGCGCGCCCCCTCCCGTACGGTCACCACCGCCCACGGCACCTCACCCCAGCGGTCGTCGGGCACCCCGATGACCGCCGCCGAGACCACCCCGTCGATCTCGCCGAGCAGCAGCTCGATCTCGGCCGGGTAGATGTTCTCGCCACCCGAAATGATCATGTCCTTGAGCCGGCCGGAGACGTGGAGGCAGCCGTCGTCGTCGAGGCGGCCCAGGTCACCCGAGCGGAACCAGCCGTCGGCGGTGAACGCCTCGGCGGTCGCCGCCGGCAGCCCGTGATAGCCGGGGAAGACGTTGGGCCCGGCCACCTCGATCTGACCCACCTCACCGGCGGGCAGCACCGCCCCGCCCGGGTCGGTGATCCGCACATCGGTGAAGAAGTGCGGCAGACCGACGCTGCCCTGCTTGGCCCGGGTCATCGCCGGTGGCAGCGCGGTCACGCCCGGCGACGCCTCGGTCATCCCGTACCCCTGGGAGAACGACAGGCCGCGCGCCTCGTAGGCGTCGAGGATGCGGGTCGGCACCGCGGAGCCACCGCAGGTGAGCTTCGCCAACGTCGACAGGTCGGTCGTGGCCCAGTCCGGGTGGTCGGCCAGCAGCTGGTAGGTGGTCGGCACCCCGCTGAGCATGGTGACCCGGTGCCTGGCGATCTGCGCGAGCGCCCGGCCCGGCTCGAAGCCCCGCTCGACGACCATCGTGGCGCCCTTGAGGATGACGGGCAACGCGCCCATCCCCAGCGAGGCGACGTGGAACAGCGGCGAGATCATCAGCGCCACGTCGGTCGAGACGACGTCGTAGTCGACCACACAGTTGAGGGCGACCCAGGTGAGGTTGCCGTGGGTCAGCACCGCACCCTTGGCCCGCCCGGTCGTGCCCGAGGTGTAGACGATCGCCGCCGGATCGTCCGGGCCGGTGGGGGCAGGACCGGGGTGCCCGGCGTCGGCCGCCCGGGTCAGCCGGGTCAGGCCCGGCCGCTGCGGGGTGCCCTCGCCGGTGACGACGGTCTGCGGAGGCCGCGCGGCCGGCAGGGCGGCGGCCACCGGTGCGGCGAACTCCGGGTCGTGGATCAGCACCCGGGCCGCGCTGTCGGTCAGGAGGTGACCCACCTCGGGAGGTGCCAGCCGGGTGTTCACCGGCACGAAGACGGCGCCGACCTGCGCCACCCCGAACATCACCTGGAGGAACTCCGGACTGTTCTCCCCCAGGTAGGCGACGGCGTCACCGACGCCGACACCACGCCCCCGCAACACCGCCGAGACCCGGTCCACCGCGTCGGCGAACTGGGCGTAGGTGACGGTCGCGTCCGCGCCGTGGACGAGGGCGACCTTGTCCGGGGACCTGAGTCGACGCCTGGCCACCCAGGCACCGATTCCGTGCTGGTGCATCAGCAGTCTCCTGGTGGTGGAGGTGGTGGTGGTGGGTCACCCGGCGTGGACGCCGCCGGGCTCAGCCGTGGAAGCGGTACAACCCCCGGGCGACCACCGCCGGCTTGACACCGCCCTCGATCTCGATGCTCTGGTCGACGGTGAGCTGGTAGCCACCCCGGACCTCGACCACCTCGACGACGGTGGCCCGCATCCGCACCCGCGCCCCGACCACGACCGGCGCGGGGAAGCGCACCCGGTCGAGGCCGTAGTTCACCTTGGTGGTCACCCCCTTGACCTCCAGCAGCTCGGTCCAGAACGGCACCGCCAGGGACAGGGTCAGGAAGCCGTGCGCGACCGGTGCGCCGAACGGGCCGGCCTTGGCCCGTTCCGGGTCGACGTGGATCCACTGGTGGTCGTCGGTGGCGTCGGCGAACAGGTTCACCTGGTCCTGGGTGACCGTGCGGTAGCCGGTGTACCCCAGGTCGGTGCCGGCGAGGTCGGCGAGCTGGTCGTAGGTGATGGTCGTGGTCATGGCGCTTCCTCTCGTCGTTCCCGGGCGAGGCCCAGCAGCCGGGCCGCGTTGTCCTTGAGGATGCCCGGGAGCACGTCCGGCTTGAGGTCGGTGGCCGCCACGTCACGCAGCCACCGCTCGGGGGTGAGCAGCGGGTAGTCGGTGCCGAAGAGCACCCGGCGCCTGAGCACCGAGTTGGCGTGGCGTACCAGCTCCGCCGGGAAGTACTTCGGGCTCCAGCCGGACAGGTCGATCCAGGTGTTGGGCTTGTGGGTGGCCACCGACAGCGCCTCGTCCTGCCAGGGCACCGACGGGTGGGCCATCACGATCTGCAGGTCGGGGAAGTCGGCGGCGACCGGGTCGAGCAGCATCGGGTTGGACAGGCCGAGCCGCAGCCCGTAGCCGCCCGGCAGGCCCGCGCCGATGCCGGTCTGCCCGGTGTGGAAGATCGCCGGGAGGCCGGCCCGCTCGATCAGGGCCCACAGCGGCGCGTACGCGTCGTCGCCGGGGTCGAAGCCCTGCACCGTGGGGTGGAACTTGAAGCCGCGTACCCCCTCCTGCTCGATCAGCCGGGCGGCGAGGTCGAGGGCCGCCCCGCCGGTGCGCGGGTCGACCGAACCGAAGGGGATCAGCACGTCGGCGTGCTCGGCGGCGGCGCGGGCGATGTCGACGCTGGACAGCGGCGGATGCCGCAGTTGGGTGCCCGCGTCCACGGTGAACACGACGGCGGCCATGCCGCGCTCGCGGTAGTAGCGCGCCACCGCGTCGACCGCCGGCCGGGGCCCGTCCGTGCGGAAGTACTTCGACACGGCCGCCACCAGCGGTGCGGGCAACGAGGCGTGACCGTGGTCGTCGACCTCGATGTGCACGTGCATGTCGATCGCGGTGACGGCGTCGAGGTCGATCGCGGGCTGGTACATGGGCGGCAGCCTCCGTCGGGCGGGTCCGGTCCGGCGGGGCGGGCGGACGGTCTCGTCGGTCAGGTGACGGTGGGCCGGGTCAGGGATTGGCCGGCTGGAACTGGGCGGGCAGCTCGGGGAAGCGTTCGCCGACGCTCTGCGCGGCCCCGTCGAACGTGGTCGGCCAGGCCTCCACCAGCGCGTCGTAGGTCCAGCCGCCCTCCCGGTAGGCGGTCACCGCCGCCTCCGGATGGGTCCAGATCTGCAGGCGGTCACCACCCACCCCGATCACCTGCCCGGTCACCTGGGCGGCCGCGTCGGACGCGAGGAACGCCACCAGACCGGCCACGTCGGCGGCCGTGCCGAAACCGAGGTCGTGCCGGAAGAACGCGGGCATCGGCTCACCGGCCGCCTCGGCCCGCACCGCAGCGGCGAAGTAGGGGACGGTGGCGGTCATCGCGGTGGCGGCGACCGGGACGACGGTGTTGGCGGTGATGCCGGCCCGCTTCAGCTCCAGCGCCCAGGTGCGGACCATGCCGACGATGCCCGCCTTGGCCGCCGCGTAGTTGGTCTGACCGAAGGTGCCGCGTTGACCGGTGGGTGACCCGATGCAGATGATCCGTCCGCCCGCGTCGGCCTGCCGCATGTGCCGCACCGCCTCGCGCACCGTGGTGAACGTGCCGCGCAGGTGCACGGTGACGACGGTGTCGAAGTCGTCGTCGGTCATCTTCCACAGCACGGTGTCGCGCAGCACGCCGGCGTTGGTGACGAGGATGTCCAGTCGGCCGAAGTGCGCGACCGCCGTGCTGACGAGTTCCTGCGCGGTCTCGGTCGGGCCGACGGGCGCGGTCACCGCGACGGCCCGCCCGCCGGACGCCTCGATCGCCGCCACCGCGTCGGCCGTGGCGCCCGCGTCGACGTCGTTGACCACGACGGAGGCCCCCCGCCGCGCCAGCTCCTGGGCGTAGGCCAGACCGAGGCCACGCCCGGACCCGGTGACGATGGCGACTTTGCCGTCCAGTGACATGGGCACTCCCTTTCGTCGATGCGATCTGAGCACGAACCGTTGAGAATGTCAATTATTTGGGAACCTTGCTACCATCGTCGCCATGTCCCCCGCCGAACGGACCCGGCCGACCGGACGCGACCGGCTGCGGGACAGCACGCTCGCCGGTGACCTGAGCTTCCTGCTGGCCCGCGCGAACGCGCGCGCGCTCGCGGCGGCCAACACCGCCCTCGCCGCACACGGACTGAAGGCCCGCTCCTACTCGGTGCTCGCCCTGGCCGCCGACGACGTCCGCCCGACCCAGCGGGAACTCGCCGAATTCCTGCACCTCGACCCCAGCCAGGTCGTCGCCCTGATCGACGGGCTGGAGCAGCGCCAACTGGTCGAGCGGCACGCCGACCCCGCCGACCGCCGGGCCAACGTCCTCACCGCCACCGACGCCGGACGGGCCCTGTTCGCCCGCGCCCAGGACGCCGTCCGCGCCGTGGGGCTCGACTCGCTGGCCAGCATGACGCCCCGCGACCACGAACGGCTGGCCCACCTGCTGCGACTGCTCGCCTTCCCCGACTGACGCCGGTCCGGCCGGTGCTCACCCGTGCGCGCCGCCCAACGCCCGGGACAGCACCCGGCCCGCGGCCTGCACCAGCGGGGCCAGCGCCACCGGGTCGGCCCGGTCGTGGGCGACCACCAACGACAGCGCCGCCACCACCCCCTCCGGGGCGCGGATCGGCGCGGCCACCGACAGGGCGTCCATGGTGACCTGCCGGTCGCTGACCGCGTACCCGACCCGGCGCACCTCGGCCAGACAGCGGCGCAGCCGCCCCGGATCGGTGACGGTCAGCTCGGTGTACCGCTCCAACGGCGCGGCCAGCACCCGCTCCTGCACCCCGACCGGCGCGTAGGCGAGCAGGACCAGGCCGACGCCGGTGGCGTGCAGGGCGAAGCGGCCACCCACCCGGGTGAGCACCGGCACCGCGTGCCGGCCGGCGATCCGCTCGATGAAGACGAGTTCGTCGTCCTGCCGGACGGCGAGCTGCACGTTCTCGTGGGTCACCTCGTAGAGGTCCTCCATCACCGGCAGGGCCACCTCCCGCAACCCCAGCCCCCGGGGCGCCAGCGAACCCACCTCCCACAACCGCAGGCCGATCCGGTACCGCCCGTCGACGCCGCGTTCCAACGCCCCCCAGGCGAGCAGCTCGGCCGCCCGGCGGTGCACGGTGGACAGTGGCAACCCGGTGCGCCGGGCCAGCTCGCTCAGCGTCAGCGCCGGGCTCGCCGGGGTGAACGCGTCCAGCAGCGCCAGCACCCTGCTGGTCACCGACCGTCCCGGTTGGCCGCGCATCCCACCATCCTCCCCGCCCGCGCCGGCCGGTCACAGCTCCAGGACGAGCCGGGGCGTACGGGCCCGGGAGACACAGATCATCATGGTGTCCCCGGCGGCCCGCTCCTGCGCGGTGAGCAGGCTGTCGCGGTGCTCCGGCACCCCGGCGAGCACCGGGGTCTCACAGGTACCGCAGGTGCCCTCCCGACAGGACGACAGGACCGGCACCCCGGCCTCCTCCACCGCCCGCAGGATCGGCACCCCCGGGGGCACGCGCACCGTGCGCCCGGAGAGGGCGAGTTCGACCTCGATCGCCGTCTCCGGCCCGTCGGCGTCGCCCCGGGGGGTGAACCGCTCGACGTGCAGTCGGCCGGGCGGCCAGTCGGCGCAGTGTTCCTCCACCGCCCGGACCAGGGATTCCGGGCCGCAGCAGTAGACGAGACCGTCGCCCGGCCGGCCCAGCAGCCCGGTCAGGTCGAGCAGCCCGGTCTCGTCCTGCGGACAGAGGCACACCCGGTCGCCGTACCGCTCCCGCAGGATCGTGGCGAAGGCCATGGTGGCGCGACTGCGTCCACCGTACGCCAGTCGCCAGTCGGCGCCGGCGGCGTCGGCCGCGTCGACCATCGGGCGGATCGGGGTGATCCCGATGCCACCGGCCACGAAAAGGTAGCGCCGCGACGCGACCAGCGGGAAGGTGTTGCGGGGCCCGTGCACCCGGACGGTGCCGCCGACGGTGAGCCGGGCGTGCGCCAGCCGGGAGCCACCGCGACCGTCCGGCTCCCGCTGCACGGCGATCCGTAGGACGGACCGGTCGGCCGGATCACCGCAGAGGGAGTACTGCCGCACCAGTTCCGGGCCCAGCGCCAGGTCGACGTGCGCGCCCGGGGTCCACCGGGGCAGGTCACCACCGTCCGGGCGGGCCAGCCCGATCTCGACGACCTCCGCCGCCACCCGCTCCCGGGCCACCACCGTAAGTTCCACCCCGACCAGCCCGTCCCCGACCGGCCCGTCCCTCGTCGGCCCGTCCCCGACCGGCCCGTCCTTCGTCAGCCCGCCCCTCGTCAGTCTGTCCCCGGTCATGCCGGCACCGCCAGCCGGGCGGGCGGGCCGGACGCCGGCACGGTCGCCGTCGCGTGGCCCCGCGGGTGGCCGAGCAGCCACTCCCACAAGGCCACCGGCTCGTCGGCGAGGCGCTCGGCGCCACAGTGGCAGGTCCCGCGCAGCACGTCGGTGCCCGGCACCCAGTGGACCCGGTAGACCCGCTGCCCGGCGGGTGCGGTCACCGGGGCGCTCCCACCGTCCCGGAGCCGACCAGCCGGGCCAGCAGCCGTCGGGCGGCCAGCCCACCGGTGTCGATGTTGATGCTCAACTCCTGGTACCGCTCCGGTTCGGCTGCGATCACCCGCTCCAGGGTGTTCAGCGCCGCCACGTCCTGCATCACCACGGTGTGGTTGCTCTGGTGCAGGTACGCGCTGACCGACTCGTCGTCGACCGCGAAGTCGCGCGCCACCGCCCAGAAGTCGTACGTGGTGTGCGCGGTCGACGGGGTGATGGCGTAGACGATCTCGGCGTGGAAGGCGTCGCTGTCCTCCCCCTGCACGGGCGGGTAGACGCCCTGCGGGGCGATCCGGCTGTGCAGCAGGTAGAGGCACGGCGGGTGGTACTCGATGTCCTGCCAGCGGGTGATCCGGCCCTGGATGCCGGTCGAGCGGGCGTAGAACGGCGGGCACTCGGCGTCGTCCATGTGCCGGCTGACGTGCACCACACCCCGTTCCTCGTCGACCTCGGTGGTGATCGGGGTGTCCGCCACCTCGGGGGTGCCGATGTAACCGCCGTGCAGGTAGGTCTCGTGGGACAGGTCCATCAGGTTGTCCACCAGCAGGCCGTACCGCGCGTCCAGCGGGGCCATGCCCCGGACCACCGCGTACCGGGGGTCGGCCAGCCAGGGCGCGCGGGGGATGGTGGCCGGATCGGCCCGCCCCCGGTCCCCGATCCACACCCAGACGAAGGAGTCCTGTTCCACCACCGGGTAGGCCGCGACCCGCGCGGTACGCGGAATCCGCTGCTGACCGGGTACGAAGACGCAACTGCCGGTGGGGTCGTAGGTGAAGCCGTGGTAGCCGCAGACGATCGTGTCGCCGTCGAGGCGGCTCTGCGACAACGGAAAGCGCCGGTGCACACACCGGTCGGCGAGCGCCACGGCCTCCCCGGCACCGGTGCGGTACAGCACCAGCGGTTCACCGAGCACCGTACGGGCGAGCAGGTCCCGGCCGACCTCCCCGCCGTGGGCCGCCACGTACCACTGGTCCCGGGCGAACTCCATCCGAACGACCTCCCGCCGGGCGAACATCGATGGAGTCGAATCATTCCGTCCCGGGGTCCAGCGTGGGCCCGGGCTTGCACTCAGTGGAATGCGGAGTGTCGGGGACCCGCCGGAGGCGGTGCCGGCCGGGCACGCCGACTCCCCGGCCCACGGCGGTGGACCGGGGCAGTGGGCCAGGGGCGGTGGGCCGGGGCGATGGGCCGGGGGCGGTGGGCCGGGGGCGTAACGGCTCGCCGTCCGGCAGGATGGTGGGGTGAGCACGAAGGGCTACGCGTTCGACAATGCGAGTGACCAGGCCGGCGCCCACCACGACGCGCTGGCGGACCTGCTGGACGGGCCGACCCGGGCCGCGCTCGGGCAGTGGGGTGACCTGACCGGCCGGCGGTGCCTGGAGGTGGCCGCCGGTGCCGGCAGCGTCGCGCTGTGGCTGGCCGAACGGGCGGCCGAGGTGGTCGCCACGGACATCGCCCCGCAGCACGTCCCGCCGCACCCCCGGCTCGTCGTCCACCGCCAGGACATCGTCACCGACCAGCCGCCGGGCACCTTCGACCTGGTGCACGCCCGGCTGCTCCTCGGTCACCTGCCCCGGCGCGAGGAGGCCCTGCGGCGGATGGTGGCCGCCCTGGCACCCGGCGGTGTACTGCTCATCGGTGAGTTCGCGCTCCCGCCCGGCGACTTCGTCTCGTCCGCGCCGGACGACGCGACCGCCGACCTGCTGACCCGCTACCTGGCGGCCCACACGGCGGCTCTCGTCGGCAGCGGTCTCGACCTCGCCTGGGCACAGCGGGCCCCGGCGGCCTTCGCAGCGGTCGGCCTGGTCGAGGTCGACTCCCGGACCACCACGGGCCGGTGGCGCGGCGGCGGTCCGGGTTGCCGGCTGCTGCGGGCCGGCATTCCGCAACTGCGCGGCAGCCTGCTGGCCCACGGGTTGACCGACGCCGACCTCACGGCGACGATCGGGGCGTTCGCCGACCCCCGGGTGGTCGTCGAGGGCTTCCACTTCGTCCAGATCAGCGGTCGTGTTCCCCGGCTGCCCGGCCCGGCCTGACGACGGCGTCCCGGCCCGAGGTCGGCGGGGTGGTCCCGCGCGCCGACCCGCCCCCCGACGGCTGATCCGCTGCTCAGGTCGGGCTGCGGACGAAGGTCTGTTCGGTGTGCGAGCCGGCGTCGTCGGCCGTTGTGATCACCAACTGGTCGGCGGTGCAGCGGTACGAGCCGCCGAAGTCCTCCGCCGGGCCGGTCAGGGGCAGCTCACGGTCGTCGACCCGGAGCACCCGGTCGCTGGCGGCGACCTGGTCACGCTGGGCGTACCGGCCGTTCCCGGCCGACCAGCGGTAGGTGACCGTGCCCCGCTGCACACTGCGCACGGTGTGCCCGTTGAGCGTGCCCTCGGCGACGAACAGGTCGTACAGGTCGGTCGCGGTGCCGTCCGCCCGGTAGGCGGTGGCGTGGCCGCCGGCCGGCCCGCTCGACAGGTCCAGGGCACCGTCGGTGCGCAGGCCGGTCAGCACGCCCAGTGGCGAGTCGGGGGCCACCGGCTCGTGGAACCGACCCGCCACGAGCCGCCAGACCCCGACCAGGCAGGGGTCCCGGCCACGGTCACCGGCCGGCGTAGGGCGGTGCGGGGTGACCGCGACCGCCCCGGCGGCCACCAGCAGCACGGGCACCACCACCGCCGGCCACCACCGACGCCGGCCGAGCACCGCGAGCGCGGCCGGCACGGCCGTCCCCACGGCGGCGGCGAGCACCGCCGCCACCGGCGCGACGAGCAGAGCGTGGGTGAGGGCGCGGACGACCACCGTCGGATCGACGGCAGGGGCACACCCGGGGGCACCGGCCACACAGGACACCAGCACGTCGGCGACCACCACCGCGGGCGTCATCAGCGCCCCCGAGGTGAGGGCGGCGAGCAGCGCGTGCGACAGCGACAGGCGTCGGGTGGCGACCGCCGCCACGGCCACGCCCACCTCGACGAACGTGACCGGCAACAGGGTGTGGCTGGTCACCAGGGTCGCCGCGGTCGACGTCGCCAGGCCGGGGTCACGCACCGCGGCTCCGACGCCGAGGGGCACCAGGGGCAGCACCAGCGCCCCGACCACCCCGACGGCCACCCCCGTCCGCAGCGCCCGCCGGGTCGCACCCCGGCCGGCCAGGACCGGGAACAACGCCGCGAGCAACGGCAGCGCGATCAGGTACGGCGCCGAGGCGGCGGTGATCCGCACGTAGAAGCCGATCATGTCGAGCAGGGTCAGCGGGGTCGCGGCCCCGGTGCCCTCGCGGGCGGCGACCAGGTGCAGCATGCTCCACCCGTCGTCGGTGGACCAGGCGTCGAGCACCAGCAACGTCGCCACGTACCCGGCGGTGAGCACCGACGTGGCCACGGCCGCGCCGGCCCACGCCCACCGGATCCGGGTGACCGCCGCCGCCGCGAGGTGCCGCAGGTGGGCCCGGGCGCCGTCGGCCACCCACCGGCCGAGCAGCGCGCCACCGGCGATCCACAGCCCGGCCAGCAGCACCTCGATCCACCAGGCCCGCAGGTCGGTCGCGTACGCGACCCGCCAGGCCAGGCGGCGGCCGACGAGCAGGCCGCAGGCCAGTGCCGCGCCGAACGCCGCGCCGGATGCCGCCGGTCGGCCGGTGTGCCGTGCCCACCAGGCCGCCCGCCACAGCGCCCCGGTGGCCACCAGGGCCAGCGGCACGCCGAGCAGGATGCCGGTGACGAAGGCGCTGTCGGTGACCGGGTCCGCGCCCGGCAGCACCCGGGGCAGGCTGGTCGCCAGGTCCCGCACCGACGGGGCGGCGATCCCGGCGGCCAGGCCCGCGCCGAGCGCCTCGACCGGGCGGGCGGCGAACCGCCGGCCGGGACGGTCCAGCGCGTCGGCGCGGGCCCGGGCCAGGGGGTGGAACCGGAACAGCGCACCGAGGCGGGCCCACCGCCCCACCTGCCGGTGGTCGGCGGCGAGCAGCGCCCGGACGGCGTCGGCGTCGGCGGCGGGGAGCCGGGCGTCGGCGGTGAACTCCCGGGCCCGCAGCACCGACCACGCCGACACCTGCACGACCAGTGCGAACGCGGCCAGCCGCCAGGAGTCGGCGAGCAGCTGCCGGCCGGCGTCGGCACGCAGGTAGGTGACGGTGACGGGCACGAGCACCCCGAGCGGGAACGCCCAGGCCTGGGCGATGGTCAGCCGGGTGAGGTGGATGTCGCTGTTGCGGACGTGGGCCAGCTCGTGCAGCACGACCGCGCGGAACGCCCGGGGGGCCACCCGGTGGGCGTGCACCAGGCCGAGGTCCAACCGGACGTACCGCAGGGGCCCGGCGCCGAAGGTGTTGCCGCTGATCCGCGCGGACCGGGACACCACGAATGTCGGCGACCGGCGTAGCCCCGCCACCCCGACCAGCTCGGCCAGGTCGGCCCGCAGCGCCTGGGTGCCGGGGACCCGGTCGAGGCGGCGCAGGCCCCGCAGTCGGCACTCGCACCAGGGCGCGACGAGGTAGGCCAACATGGTCACCGCCAGCAGCACCGCGAGCCCGGCGAGCAGCTGCCCGGCCACGTCCGGTCCGAGGCCGGCGGTGCAGCGCCGGATGGCAGCCAGGCCCGTCTCGTCGACCGTGCCGGCCCGGGCATCGATCGGGAACGGTCGGGTCCGCAGCACGTCCACCAGGCACTCGGCGCGGACCCGGGTCGCGTCGCCGTCGACGAGGACCGTCGACCATCCGAACATGCTCGTGCCCACGACGGCGGTGACCGCGGCGACGAACCGGCCGAGGGTCGCCGAGGGCAGTGGCGGAGTCGCCGAGGGCGGCGGAGTCGCCGCGCCGGCCGGGCCGGCGGGGCCGCGCCCGCCCTCAGCGACCGTCGACATCACCCTCGGCAGTGTCGGGCCCGGCGACACCGAAGCGCTGGGCGAACGCGTCGCGTACGGCGTCACGCAACACCGCGACCTGGTCCTCGGTGAGCGTCCAACGGGGATCGCGGGCGGCGGCGGTGACCGCCTCCTCGATCCGCAGCAGCTGACCCGGCCGCAGCCGCACCTCGGGTGGCGGTGGGTCGACGGCCCGCCGGCCCCGGGTGCGCCACCGCCGGCCGAGCCCGCGCAGGCCACCACGGACCGCCTCGGTGGCCTGGTCGCGCACGCCGTCGCGCAGCGCCTCCACCGCCACCCCGGTGAGCACCAGCAGGTACGGCAGGAGCGGTTCGACCACCGCCTCGAAACCGCCGCCGCCCGCCTCGCCACCACCCACCCGGGTCAGCGCGCCCGGATCGCGTCGCCAGTGGCCGGGGCGGCGGTGGTAGTCGGGGGCGAGCAGGCCCAGCAGCGGTTCCTCGTCGGGGGCGACCGCCCGGACGGCCAGCCGGACCAGGTCGTCGAAGGTCGCGTCCCGGCCGGCCGACATCGACGTGCCATGGGTCATCGGGCCTGCCTCGGATGGGGTCGACGGGTCTGCGCGGCCACCGTACGCCGGTCGACGCCCACGCGCGGTCGGCAACCGGACAGTCCCCGGGACGCCGGTCGGGGCGTGCCGACGGTCAGGCCCGACCGGCGGCGACCCGGCGGGCGGAGCGGGGTGCGGGCCGGGTGGGCCGGCCCACCCGGGCGACGTGCAGCAGACGCTGCGGCGCGACGTCGAGCAGCGCACCGAGCGCCGTCCGGGTGGTGGGGACGTCGATGAGCTGGCTCAGCGGGTGTGCCGCCAGCCCCGCCGTGTGCAGGGTCAGCCAGGTGCGCATCAGCACCCGGCCGAACTCGACCTGGCCGGGCTCGTCGAGGTGGTCCGGGGCGACCAGGACGAGCACGGTGCCGCCCTGGGCGAGCGGGTCGCCCGCGGCGGCGGCGAGCAGCCTCGGCAGGCCCAGCGGGCGCAGCACCGGGTACCCGGCCAGCGCCGCGCGCAGCCCGGTGGCGGCGGGCCGCGACAAGGCGAGGCAGCGGTCGGTGAGCCCGTCGGCGTGGTAGCCCGGGTGGGTGGGGTCCAGCCGCAGCCAGCGGCGCAGTTCGCCGACGACCGCCGGGTCCGCGTAGAGCCGACGGTCGGCGGCGCGCAGCAGGGCACCGAGCCGCCCGGCCTGCGGCACGGTCCGTACGCTGCCGCCGGCCGGCCGGGCGACCGCGTCCACCGCCGCGAGGGTGTCCCCGTCCACCCCGGCGGCGAGGTGACCCCGGTCGGTCCGGCGTTCCCACACGTCGGTGGTGCGGAACGGGGTCGGGTAGCGGTCCGGGGCGGGGCGCAGCAACCCCACCCACCTGTGGTGTTCGTCGTGGTCGGCGAGATAGTCCAGCCGCAGGCCGGCATCGGCCGCGACGATCAGGCACGTCTCGACGAACGCGCCGAGGGACAGCCGCAGGTCCCGGCCGGTGGGGTCGCCGGCGGGCAGGGTGTGGGCGGGGTCCCAGCCGATCCGGATCGCATCGGGTTCGTAGCGCAGCCGCCACGGTTGGGTGTTGTGCGCGCTCGGGGCCCGCCAGCACCACCGTTCGAGCCGCCGGAACGCGTCGTGGTCCACCTACCGCTCCTTGGCGTAGAAGGTGTAGCCGTGCAGCGGGCGACCGCCGAGGCGGCGGTACTGGGCGGCCGAGGCGGTGTTGTCCCGCTCGACGTAGGTGCTGCGCAGCGTGGTGTAGCCGCCGGTGTACAGGTTGCGGTGCAGGTGGGTGGAGAGCAGCCGTTGGTAGCCGCGCCCCTGGTGCTGCGGAAGGACCCCCTTGACGATCAGCACCGCCTCCCGACGGTAGCGGCGGCGGGCGGCCAGCAACCGGGCCTGGTTGACCAGGTGCAGGTCGCCCCGGACGGCGATCAGGAACTCGCTGATGTCGGGTACGCAGAGCACGAACGCCACCGGCTCGCCGTCGCGGGTCAGGTAGAGCAGCAGCGACTCGTCCAGCAGGTACGCCAGCCCGTCGGTCTGCCGCCGTAGCTGCGCGGCGGAGATCGGCGTGTAGTAGCCGAGCTGGGCGAAGGAGGCGTTGAGCATCCCGCGCAGCAGGTCGAGCTGGTCGTCGAGGTGGCGGACGTCGCCCCGGTGCAGCGCGATCCGGGCGCCGTCCGGGTCGACGTGCACCGGCGGGAGGGGCTCCGGTGGGGCCGGCACGGGGCAGATCCAGGTGTCGGCCTCGAACCGGCGGCGGAACCCGTACGCCTCGTAGGCGGTCGGGTACCACGGCGGGTTCCAGGCGCTGTCGACGAAGCCGCGCTCGGCGTGCCCGGAGGTGATCACCCCGCCGGCCTGGTTGGGCAGCAGCGCCACCGGGCCGAACAGCAGGTCCCGGTCGGTGCCGGCGTGCGCGGTGATCGCGTCGAACAGTGGTTTCCCGGCCCGCTCGGTGAACTCGGTGAGCCCGAACAGCTGGCACCGTCGGCCGAGCTTGGCGTCGAAGTCCGCGTCGGTGTGCAGGGTGGTGCGGCCGACGACCGTGCCGGCGGCGTCGCGCAGCAGGTACAGCGGCACGCCGTCGCGCCACCAGCGGCGGATCTGCTGGCGGGGGGTGGGCACGTGGCGGGGTTCGCCGGCGTAGAGCCGGTCGCCGAAGGCGAGGAACTGCCGCAGGCCGCGCCGGTCGGTGACCCGGGTGAACCGGTGCCGGGCGGGGCTCATCGGCGGACCGCCGGCCCGGCCGTCTCCGCGCCCAGCGGGGTGAAGGTGTCGATGTGCCCCATCTGCGGGCCCTCGGCCCGCCAGGTGCCGTTGGAGTAGCCGTCGGGGCTGGCGGTGTAGAGCCGGATGAAGCCGGCGGTGGCGTTGCGGGTGCCGTCGGTCAGCCAGACCATCAGCCGGCGGTGGTGCCGGGTGCGGGCGAAGCGCAGCATCGCGTCGCGGTCGGTGAAGAACGCGATGGTGCCGAGGGTCAGCGGGAACTGCCAGTAGACGGTGTGCCAGCAGTAGCCGTTCATCCGGCGCATGTCGCGCAGCATCCGGAACCAGGAGGGGGCGAGCCGCAGCAGCACCAGCGGGTTGGTGTAGCGGGTGCCGCCGATGAACATGGCGCCGGCGCGGGCCTGCGCGGGGGCACGGGAGAAGTCACGGGTACGCATGGTCACCTCACCAGGTAGCTGTTCTTGATCTTCTGTTGGCCGGCGAACGGGCCGGTGCCGGGTTCGTGCAGCTCGACCCGCAGGTCCCCGGCGGTGGCGTCCTCCACCAGGGACTGGGCGAAGTCGCGGGAGACCGAGGTCAGGTGCCGGCGTACGCCGAGGCGGCACTCGTCGACGAGCGCGTCGCGTTGCGGGTCGGCCAGCGGTCGGCGCAGTTCGAGGTGGATGACCGGCCGGGTCTCCAGCGTCGCGTCCTCGACCAGGGCGAGGCAGAACCGGCTGATCTCGGCGGCGTACGGGTTGCCGACGTAGAGGCCGTACTCGACGTCCTGCGGGTAGAGGTTCGCGCCGAGGTAGGAGATGGTGGAGTCGCTGCGCCCGAAGAGCAGCAGCAGCGGCAGCGTCATCCGCTCGGCGGAGACCGCGGTGCGCAGTTCGGCCCGGCGTACCGGGTCGGCGCAGACCAGCTCGACGACCCGCCGGTACGACACGAGCAGCGCCTCGTCCCCGACGTTGTACCGCAGCCGGGGTTGGAGCACGTCGCCGCCGGTGACGGTGCAGACCAGTTCCCGTCGCTCGTTGGTCTCCAGGTAGGTGGCGAACGGGTTGTACTGGAACACCATCGGCAGCCGTTGCTCGTCGGTGCCGAGCAGCGCCGTCCGCAGCCCCCGGTCGGTCTGCAACCGCCTGCGCAGCCACACGGTGAACCGGGTCTCCGCGCCGATGCCGATGCTCAGGTCCGACGCCCCGTACGCGGACCGGACGAGGGTGAAGCGTTGCTCCAGGTAGTCGCGCAGCGCCTCGGTCATCCCCTCGCCGCCGCAGCTGGCGGAGACCCGGTAGCGCGACCAGGGGAAGCCCTCGGCGTCGAGCCGGTCCCGCAGGTGCTTGAGGAACGGCGGGTAGGCGGTCACCAGGTAGTCGAAGTCGGGGCCGAACTCCCGCAGGGTGTCGATGATCTTGCCGAGGTCGGGGCCGGTGTTCTTCACCACCGCGATCCGGGCCATCGCCGCGCCGGTGGTCGTCCCGGTCGCCCAGGCTCCCATCGAGTAGGCGTTGATGACGAAGGGTCGGCGCATCGGGAAGACCAGTCCGGTGTAGCCGGCGATGTCGCGGTGCACGGCGCGCAGTTCCCGGTCGCTGCGGGGCCAGTTGAACGGCTGCCCGGCCGAGCCGGCCGACTCGTCGACCACCACCCCCCGGGTGGGCAGCCGCCCGTGCCGGCAGCGCGCGGCGGCGTCGTGGGCGACGACGTAGCTGGCCTTGTCGGTTTCCGGGAAGTCGACGAGCCGGCGGCGCACGCCCGCCGGGCGGGCTTGCAGGAAGGCGCGGTAGGCGGGGACCTGCCGGGCGGCCCGCGCGCACACCGCCCGGGCGTGCGCGGCGGCCAGCCCGTCCAGTGCCGGGTGGTGCCGGCGCGCGACCCAGCGCCAGCCGGCGGGGTGTCGGGCGGCGAGCCGGGCCAGCGCGGCCACCGCGCGGCCGAGGGCCCCCAGGCCGACCTGCCGGCCGTGCGCCACCACGGCCGGCAACGGCGATTCGACGGTACGCAGGACGACGGGTCGGTGCGGTAGCTCGGCCATGCCGACCACTCTGTCCGGGTCCCCGCGTCGGGTCTTGAGGCCGGATGCGGTGGGTACCTGAGTATTCCTACTCGGTCGACCGCCCCGACCGTCCGGGCGTACCCCCGGTGGGTTCCCGGCATGACACCCGCCGACCGGGCGGTGCGGTCCCGGTCGGCGGTCGTGCTCAGGTGGCGGGTCGGCCGAACCAACGGGTCAGGTGACCGTCCAGGTCCTGTTGGTCGTCGCCGGCCCAGGCGACGTGACCGTCCGGGCGCAGCAGGACGCCCGGGGCGGCCAGGTCCACCGTGGGGTCGGTGAGGTGGTCGACCCGGTCGGTCCAGCCGGCGACGCCGAGCCGGCCGGTGCGGTCCAGCAGCAGGCCCCGGCCGTGGCGCAGCCGGTCGTAGAGGCGACCCCGACGCAGGTCGAGGTCACGCAGCCGCCGGCCGAGCAGGTCGGGTCCCGGGCCGAGGTCGTAGCGGACGCCGATCGCGGTGATCTTCTCGGTCAGGTGGCGGTTCACCGCGTCGAAGGCCACCAGTTCGGTGAGCAGCCGACGTACGGCCCGCGCGCCCGGTCCGTCGGAGAGCAGTTCCGTCTGGGCGCGGGTGTTGTCCAGCACGTCCACGGCGACCGGACGGCGTTCGTCCTGGTAGGTGTCCAGCAGGGTGGCCGGTGCCCAGCCCCGGACCTGGGCGGCCAGCTTCCAGCCGAGGTTGACCGCGTCCTGTATGCCGAGGTTGAGGCCCTGCCCACCGATGGGCGGATGGATGTGCGCCGCGTCGCCGGCCAGCAGCACCCGTCCCACCCGGTACGCGTCGGCCAGCCGGGTGGCGTCGCCGAAGCGGGACAGCCAGCGTGGCGAGTGCACCCCGAAGTCGGTGCCGGCGACGGCGCGCAACTGCTGCCGGACCTCGTCGATGGTGGGCGGTACGGCACGGTCGGTGACCCCGGCGGCGGGGACGACGACGCGGCAGGACCCGCCGCCGAAGGGGGTCAGACTGAAGCGTCTGTCGACCTCCCCGAGCCCGGCCAGTGTGGCCGCGATCTCCTCGGGCGACCTGCCGACCGCCACCTCCCCCATCAGGGTCTCGTTCCGCGTCGGCTCGCCGGGGAAGGCGACGCCGAGCAGCTTGCGCACGGTGCTGCGCCCGCCGTCGCAGCCGACGAGGTAGCGGGCCCGCAACCGGTGCCCGTCGGCCAGCGTGGCGGTCACCCCGTCGTCGTCCTGGTCGAGGCCCACCACCGGCGTGCCGTGGCGGACCTGCGCCCCCAGGTCGGTCGCGTGCTCTTCGAGCAGCCGCACGACGACCGGCTGCGGGATGCCCAGCAGGTAGGGGTGGGCGGTGTCCAGTCCGGGGGGCGGGGGCGCGGCGATGGCGGCGAAGAAGCCGGCGGCGGGTCGTCGCCGGCCGTGTTCGTGCAGACGGTCGAGCAGGCCGCGCATCGCCATCAGTTCGATGCTGCGGACGTGCAGGCCGACGATCCGCACCATCGAGGTGGGCTCGGTCTCCCGTTCCAGGACGAGGACCCGCACGTCGTGCAGGCGTAGTTCGGCGGCGAGCATCGCCCCGGTCGGGCCGCAGCCGACGATGATCACGTCGGTGTCGTGGGGTGGCCGGCCGGCAGGGGCCGGGAAACCTGGTGCGGGCCCGACCGCTGCGGTGGGCGGGGTGGTGGCGAGCGGCGACTGGTGCACGGGAAGCGCCTTCCGGGAGAGCCTGGTGGGTGGGGCGCTCCCGGGCGACGGTTACGTCGGTCGTCCGACCGCGACGGGCAGGGGGAGCACCCACGTGGGTACGGCGTTCATGGGTCTCACCTCCTCGGGCTGCGTCACGGGCAGCGGCAACCTATCCACCGGCCGGCGGCCTGTCCAGCGCCTTTTTCGGCCGTCCGGCCCCGAATTTCGAATGTTTCGGCGTCCGTCCGCCGGACGGCGGACGGAACCGGGTGTCTTCCGGCCAACCACTCCGCGTCCCGGCGCGTCCACCTGCGCGAATCCGACTTGCGCCAGGTCAGCCCACCCGGCGAGGTTTCCGGAACATTTCCGAAAGTTGTTGACAGTACGGTAGAGCGCTATCGATACTGACCCTTCGATGGGCATACACATGCATCAATTATTGACGTCATGTAACGAGGAGGGTCCGTGGGCAGCAGCCTGAGGCGACGCAGGATAGTGAGCAGAACGGCCTTGCCGGCGGCGGTGATGTTGCTGGTCGGCGGCGCGGTGGCGGTCCAGTCCGGCACCCCGGCCGTCGCCGCCGAGACCACGCTGCGGGCCGCGGCGGCCAAGGCCGGGCTGTTCTTCGGCACCGCGTCCTCACCGAACCGGCTCTACCCGATCCTCAGTCAGGAATTCGGCCAGCTGACCCCCGAGAACGACATGAAGCCCGACCGGATCGCCACGTCGAGCGGTGGGCTGCAGAACACCAGCGGCGCGGACCAGCTGGTCAACCACGCGCAGAGCAACGGCATGGTGGTTCGGGGGCACACGCTGGTGTGGCACTCGCAGGCCGGCGCGCTGCAGGGGGCCAGCCAGAGCACGCTGAACACCTTCATCGGCAACGCCATCAACCGCTGGGGCAGCAAGATCGCCTACTGGGACGTGGTCAACGAGTCGCTGGAGGACAACAACACCGGTCGCCGCCGCAACCAGTGGCCGCACACCATGAACCGGGACGCCAACGGTGACGGCGACTTCTTCGACGCCGGCGACACCGACGTCATCCGGGACTCGTTCATCCGGGCCAAGCAGGTCGTGCAGGCCGGTGGCTACTCCACCAAGCTCTGCATCAACGACTACGACGTCGAGGGGCTGACCGTCAAGGGCGGTGGCCCGAACCGCAAGGCCAACGCGCTGTACGACATCGTCCGCACCTACCGGCAGTACATCGACTGCGTCGGGTTCCAGTCGCACTTCAACGACAACCCGAACAGCATTATCAGCAACGACCTGCAGGCCAACATCCAGCGCTTCGCCGACCTCGGCGTCGAGGTGCACCTGTCCGAGGTCGACATCGACGACGACCTGAGCAACAACGACATCGGCGCCGGCCAGGCGGACAACTACCGCAAGGTCGTCCGGGCCTGCCTGAACGTCGCGAAGTGCACCGGCATCACCGTCTGGGGCATCTCCGACAGCGAGTCGTGGCGTTCCTCCGAGCGGGGCCTGCTGTTCACCGGTGGCAACGGCAACTACCAGAAGAAGGCGGCGTACTACGCCGTCCTCGACGAACTGAACAAGGGCCGGACCACCACCCCGCCGACCACCACGCCGCCGCCGACCACGCCGCCCCCCACCACGCCGCCGCCCACCACCCCGCCGCCGACGACGCCGCCGCCGACCACGCCGCCGCCGACGACTCCCCCGCCGACCACGCCGCCGCCGACGAACGGCTGCACGGCCACGGTGTCGTTGAACTCCTGGACCGGCGGCTTCGTCGCCACCGTCCGGGTCACCGCCGGCAGCGCGCCGATCCAGGGCTGGAACGTCCAGCTCACCCTGCCGTCGGGCGCCGCGATCACCAACGTGTGGAGCGCCGAGCGCACCGGCACCAGCGGCAGCGTCCAGTTCAGCAACGTCAACTACAACGGCTCGGTCGCCGCCGGCCAGTACACGGAGTTCGGCTTCCAGGGCACCGGGTCCGCCACCGGCCTGACCCCGGTCTGCACCGCCTCCTGAACACCACCTGTCCTGGACGGGCGCGGGCCGCCCGTCCAGGACAGGTCAGGGACCACCACCGGCCCTGACGCGACGGTGGCAGCAGTCCTGACGGCGCGAGGACGATCCGGCGGATGACCGCCGCGTCCTCGCGCCGAGGCGTCTCCCCGACGACCAGCGGTACGCCGCGGGTCGGTGCGGCTCCCGGTGCTGGGTGAACGGCCGACCGTGGCTCCAAGGCACCGCTGCCGCCGTCGACGCCGTGCCCGTGCAGCGCCCTGACGGACAGCCGGTTTGCCGTCACCGCTGAGGGGGTCCGCCGCGACGACCGACCTGAGCCGGGTCGAGCCTGACCACGGGTGCCGGCCGAGCCTGTCGAGTCCACTCCGACCGGATCAGCTCCGCTGGCGTAGCCGGCCCCTCCGCTGCGCGTTGCGGCATCGGCAGACCGTCCCCTCCCGCACCGTCGGCCGGATTGACCGTCGCCGCCGCGATAGACCGTCGCCGACAGTACCTGCAGGCCAGCACGGTACGAATGCGGAGGGCCACCAGGCCTCCTCGTTCGCCCTACCCCTGGAGATCACCATGTTCAACAGGCTCACCGCCGGGCTCGTCGTGACGGTTGCCGTCGCCGCGACGACCGTCGTGGTCGGCTCCCCCGCCATGGCGGCCGGCACGTGCTCGTCCGGCCACTTCTGCGCCTTCTCCGGCACCAGCTACAACGGGACCAAGGTCCTCGACTCCACCGCCTCCTCGGGAAGCGTGGACGCGGGCACGCACGACGTCATCAGCTCGGTGATCAACAACACGTCGAAGCGGTGGTGCGGGGTCAACAACGGCTTCCCCGGTGACGACACGGTCCTGAGTGTCGCCCAGAACACCAGCCTCGCTTCGCTCGATGCCCGCGCCAACGACAAGATCGACCACTTCTACGTGATCTCGAACGGCAGCAGCTGCAGCTGATCCGGGCAGTGGGGCCGCGTCGCTCCTCGGCGTGGCCCCCACCTGCTGATCCCGCCCACCTCGAACCCGGATCGCCGAGAGCCGCCGGTCAGCCACCACGACTCCCGGCGAGGTGGCGGGTCACGAGGAGCGGAAGCCGGCTCACGGCCCGGAGATCCGACTCCAGGAGTTTCTCGGCATGTGCGTGGTAGGCATCGAGGTACACGTCGACCGGCAGCCGCGTGTCAGCCAGCGTCACACCGGCCTGTCTGGCCGCTTCGAGGTCGTCGGTCAGCGCCCTGGCGACGCGATGAGCCTGCGCCACCGTGATGGCGGGGGCAGCTGACCGCAGCGCGGCGACGGCACGGTCGCGGCGAACCAGGACGGGAGGTATCTCGACGGTGTCCACTCGCACCCCGTCAGGTCGGAAGGCGCTCTTGGCAGCGAGGGTGGGACATCGGTCGAATGCGACCCAGATCTGCGCCTGCCGCTCGACCGGCCACTCTCGGATCCTCTCGTCCAGCGCGCGGACCAGGTGGCGGTCGCCGCGGTGGACGAAGCTGTCGAGCATCCGGCGAAGCACCGGATGAGCCTCCCCCCGCGCATCACGGGAGATCCAGCCCCGCAGGTTGTCGCGTAGTCGCTCGACTTGGCGCGTCAACTCCTGGTACCAGACACTGGCGGCGGCGGTGCGGTGCCAACCATCGACGGACGGATCGATGTGTACGGCGACTCGACGGGCCAGGCGGCTGACCGCGAGAACGTTGAACGCGAGCACCCCCTCGCGGAGGATCGGATCGGTGAACTCCTCACCGATGAGGACCGGATTCAGTCCTTCGTACGGCTCGCCCGTCCGTCTGGCCCGACGCAGTCGCGGACGCCCGGTGGGGTCAATGGCGGTCGGGCTGAGCTGGCTGCCCTGCAGTAGCTCTTCCACGGCGACGATCGCCTCGTGATGGGCGAAGGTAAGCGATGGATCATGCGGTAGCTCATCCCGGAGGGCTCGACCGCCGCGAGCCGGACCGGTGCCGGCATCGAAGATGTGACCACGCTTCGATGACCCGTGCGGATCGCCCGGGGCGGCCGAGTAGAAAACGTAGTGGCCGGTGAAGGGCACGTCGGGATAGGCCGCCGCCAGCATTTCCTGAATGCTGCCCTTGTAGCCGGTGTCCACGATGACGACCGGTCCGGGTGCCGTCTCCAGCCGCAGATCACTGGCTTCCAGGTAGTCCCGCAGGTGCCGCCATGCTCTCTCGTCGGGTGCGCCGGTTCCTCGCTTGCGGAACAACTCGATCTCCGCGAAGGATCGCCCCTGCCGCTCAAGATCGGTCAACGCCGCGTCCACGATCGTCCGGGTGAGGTAGAGGCTTCGGCAGTGGTCGGCGCTGAACCCCGGGTCGATGGCGCTGATGACATAGCCGAGGCCGAACGAGTCACGGCCGGCGAACACGATCCGGGTGCGCCGATCGCGCTGCACCAGAGACTGCAGATGAGGAAGGATGTCGACCGCCGCCTTCACCATGAGCGGGGCAAGCAGGTCCCGGCCCACCTCGAACGTCGACGAGATGATGTGGAACTTGGCGCGGGTGTCGATGCCGAATGCACCGAAGAGTATGCCGAGGTGCAGCGGACGCAGCTCAAAATGCGAGAGGTCCACGGTGAGCAGTGGATCGAACAGCGGCGCGTCCGGCGTCATGGCTGGCCCGGCAGGACGACGCGGGCCAGGAGCACGACACCCATGAGCGCGAGAGCCAGGTGAATGATCACCCAGAGATGGTGCAACCGCATGCGGTACACCAGCGGATAGCGGGTGGCGTGCTCGGCGCGAGAACTACTCCAGGTGCTTTCGATGCGTAGGTGCGGACGAAGTCGGTCGAGTTGCTGACGTAACCGGTGCGCCTCGTTCATGTGCATCTGGTGCCGCTCGTAGTACTTGTGACTGCTCAGCGCTCCGACAAGTGCGAGCACCACGACCGTGAGAGCGAACAGGGCCGGCACGGGTGCGGGGCCGGCACCGGCCCCGGCAATGCCCGCGGCGGCGCAGATCAACGCAATCATGATGCTGACGATCGCCCGGTGGTTCTCGCTCTGGCGGGCCTGATCACGCTGCTCCTGCCAGAGGCGAAGCAGGATGGCGACATCGTCCGCAGACACCGACGGCACCCCCGGTGGCGGTGCTTCTGTGGTGGCAGCGGTGGGATTCACCCGGTCTTCCCGCGCCACCGCCCGCAGGTGTTCCCATCTCGGCAACCACTCCATCGGATCGCCGCCACACGCTTCCACGAACGCCCGGACGGTGTCCCAGCTGGGGAGGTGATCACCGCCGGCCGCTTCAGCCAACGCGGTACGCGACCGGCCCGTCCGCCGTGCCATCAACAGGTACTTCGGTGATCCTGCCTTCTCCCGTAGGAGTCGCAAATCCTGTGCGAACTCAACGATCGGGCCTCCGTCGGCGGGAAGTGGCCGCTCAGGCCGAGCCATATATCAACGGAGAGTAGGTGGCCATACGCGAAGTATAGTCGTGGCCGCCGACTGACGGCGGTCGTGGAACGTCAGGCGGCTGGACGGTCGGCGATGCCGGGTCGGCGACGAACCGGTCGGGGCCGCTCCCCGGCAGGGCGGCGGTCGGGGCTGGTCCCGCTCCCCGCTTCCGGTCCGGGGCGTCCGGGTCAGCTCGGCAGCGGTCCGCCGCCCGCCGGTCCCAGGGCTGCCGCCGTGGCCGTCGGCCAGTGCAGGTCGACCCCCCGCCGCGCCAGCTCGGCCTGGAAATCCTCAAGCGACTTGGCACTGTCGCGGACCCCGTGCGGCGAGGTCTGCCGGTCCAGGCAGTACGCGGCCAGCGCGCCGGCGGCCTCCCCGATCGACCACTCGGCCGGGTGCACCCGGTAACAGCCGTTGGTGATGTGGGTGGTGCCGACGGCCTTGCCGGCGGCGATCACGTTGGTGACGCGTGTGGGCAGCAACGCGCCGAGGGGGATCTCGAACGGGTGCGCCGCCACGTCGAGGTAGCCGTCGCCGCCGGTCGTCGGGTGCAGGTCGATGCGGTAGTGACCGGTGCCGACCGTGTCGGGGTAGCCGACCGCACCGGCGGCTCCGCGTACCGCGACCGACAGGTCCTGCTCGGTCGGCGTGGTCAGCGCCACCAGGCGGCGGGACTCCCGGATGTACGGTGCCTGCGCGAAGCCGTCGACGGTGCCCGTCACGTCCGGGCGCAGCCGCAGACCGGGGTAGCCGGTGCCGCCGTCCGGGCGGGGCGCCTCGGTCTGCAACCAGTACAGGAAGGCACGGCTGGCTTCCCTGGCCCGCCGGACGTGCCGCGCGGCGTCCGGTACGTCGAACAACGGCCCGTCGAGATAGTCGTTCATCGGCCAGTTGACCAGCGTCACGTCGCTGCGGAACAGGCCGGGCCGGAACGCCTGCCGGTCGAGGATCCGCCGGTACGTCCACAGCTCCGGCGCGACCAGCCCCTCCTCCATCGACGCCGCCGTCGACCGGGGGTTCGGGGTGAAGCGACCGGTGACCGGTCGGCCGGTCCGCGGATCGGGGTAGGCCCAGCTGAACAGCGGACCGGGCCAGCCGGGTGCCGTGCGGGTCCGCCAGTGGTCGTAGTCGGCCGGCCGGTCCACCGTGTGGTCGCCGTCGACGTGTTCGAGGGCGAAGCAGACCGTGGCGGCCTGCATGTTCAGCGGAGCGGGCCGGTCCGGGGCGCTCGGTTCGCCGGTCTGCGTCTGCGACTCGGTGCCGGTGCGGTGCTCGATGCCGGCCAGGGCCAGCAGCTCACCGGTCTCGCTGGCCTCCAGGACCAGGCTGGCACCGATGTGGCGGACGGTGCCGTCGGCGAGTCGGACGGCCAGGGCGGTCACCGTGTCCCCGTCGGTGTGGGCCCGCTCGACCTGCGCCCGGGTGTGCACGGTGAGCCGCCCCGCCGCGCGCCAGGGGGCGATCATGGCCTGGAGCACGGCCAGCGCCACCCGGGGTTCGTGACACAGCGGGCTGACCCAGCCGTTACCCGGGTTGACCGGTCGGGCCGACCCGTCGGATGCCAGCGGATACCAGTTCCGGTAGTGCTCGCGCACCGCCTGCCGGAACCGCCGGTAGCTGGCCGTCGAGCCGTGTGTCTCGATCCAGGGGTGCTCGTCGGGCGGCACCGCCTGCGAGGTGAGCTGCCCGCCGATCCACCCGTACGGCTCGACGACGGTGACCCGGGCGCCGCCCTCGCAGGCGGCCAGCGCGGCGGCGATCCCGCCCACGCCCCCGCCGACGACCAGGACGTCGGTGTGCTCCTCAGCCGTGGTGGTGGACATCAGTCGGCCTCGCCTCGTCGTGCGGTCAGGGAGAAGTGGTAGCGGTCGCCCCGGTAGAGCGACACCGCGCGTTCGACGGCCCGGCCCCGTCCGTCGTAGCCGATCCGGCGCACCTCCAGCAGGGCCGCCGAGGGCGGGATCTCCAGCAGTTCACACTGCCGCCGGGACGGCACGACGGCGGCGATCATCTGCTGGGCCACGGTGACCTGGATGTGGTAGCGGTCCTTCATGGTCTCGTAGAGCCCGTTGTCGAGGTTCTCCACGAGCAGCCCGGGGAACAGGTCGGCCGGCAGGTGCACCTCTTCCAGGCACATCGGCGAGCCGTCGGCCAGCCGCAGCCGCTCCACCCGGTAGAGCAGTGACCCCTCGGGCAGGCCGAGGTCGGTGGCCGCCGCGTCGCGGGCGACCATCGCGTCCGCCTCGATCAGCTTGCTGCTCGGCAGCAGGCCACGGGCCAGCATGTCCTCGGTGAACCCGCTGAGGCTGGTGCCCTTGGCGATCCGGGTGTCGGAGACGAAGGTGCCCTGGCCACGGATGGTGTAGACCAGGCCGGCGTCGAGCAGTTCACGCAGCGCCTGGCGCAGTGTCGTCCGGCTCACGCCCAACTCCTCGGCGAGGTCCCGCTCGCGGGGCAGCGCCGAGTGCGCCGGCAGGCCCGCGACGCGGTGCCGGAGTTCGGTACGGATCTGGCTCAGTTTGGTGGTCATCACGAATCCAACCGGGGATGCGGGCAGGCCTGCGCGAACCTGCGCGTGGTGTTGACCGGGTCCGAGATGGCGGTGCCGACGACGACTGCCCACGCACCCTCGTCGAACGCCGCCGAGACCTGGGTACGGGTACGGTATCGCCCCTCCGCGATGACCGGAACGGGACAATGTCGACTGAGCTCGCCCACCAGGGCGATGTCCGGCCCGTCCGGCACCGGGCCGGCGGTGTAGCCGGACAGCGTCGTGCCGACCAGGTCGGCACCGGCATCGACGGCGGCCAGGGCGGCGTCCAGGCTGTCGACGTCGGCCATGAACAGGGCTCCGCCGGTGTGGGCCGCCGCGACGAGGTCGGCCAGTTTCTCCCCGCCGGGCCGGGGTCGACCGGTGGCGTCGGCGGCGACGATCTGCGCCCCGGCCCGGGTCAGTGCGGTCACGTCGGCCTCGCCCGGGGTGATGTAGACCGGGCTGCCGGGGGTGCTCCGCTTGACCAGTCCGACCACCGGCACCCCGAGGTCGACCATGCCCCGCACGTGGGCCACTCCCTGGCCACGCAGACCGGCGGCCCCGCCGAGTACGGCCGCAGCCGCCATCGCCATCATGTGCCCGGTGTCCGTGAACGGGCTGGGGCCCTGGGCCTGGCACGAGACGACCAGGCGTCCACGGATGGCGTCGGCCACGTTCATCGGTGTTCTGCCTTTGCTTCGATGTCGATCTGGACGATGAGTCCGGAAAACGGGGAAGGGACGCCCGGCCCGTCGGTCAGGGCCAGCGCGCCGGCGAGCGGGTCCCCGGCGGCCGGTACCGGCCGGGCGGCGGGGGCCCCGGCCCGTAGGGCCGCGGTGAACGACGGCCACAGCAGGTCCTCGGCGCGGAAGACTCCGCCGGTCCCGGCGACCGGCACCGGGGTCGTGCCGAGCCCGATCCGGTGCAGCGCCCCGACCGCCGACTCGGCGAGCAGCTCACCGGCCCGGCACCAGATCCGTCGGGCACCGTCGTCACCGGCGCGGGCCAGTTCGGCGACCGTGCCGGCGAAGCCCGCTATCCGTTCCGGGGTGGGTGGGTCGTCGCGCCAACGGGCCGGCAGCGTCTCGACCGGCCCCCAGGCGGTGTCCACCGCGTCGGCCAACGGGCCGGGTGCGGTCCGGTCCCGGTCCCGGTCCCGTAGTGCGAGCCGGATCGCGGTACGGCCGATCCAGTGGCCCGACCCCCGGTCGCCGAGGTCGGCACCCCAGCCGTCGGCCCGGGCGGTACGGCCCGTGGCGTCGGCGGCGAGGACCACCGTCCCGGTGCCGGCGGCCACGACCGCACCGGGGACCGGACCGAGCGCGCCCAGGTATGCGGTCACGCTGTCGTCGGTGACCCGCAGGCGGCCGTGCCGGCCCAGGGCACCCAGCCGGGCGGCCAGTGCGGCGACCGCCGGCGGCTGGCCGTTGAGACCGGTCATGCCGACTCCGACCAGCACCGGGGCGTCGGGCACCGGGCCCAGGTCGGCCAGCGCGCCGGCCACCGCGTCGGCGATCCGGGCGTCGGTGTCCCCGGTCCAGAACCCCGGGGTCGCGGCGTGTCCGGTGGACCGGCCGTACCGGGCCACCGCCCGGCAGCCGCCCTGGCCGAGGTCGACGCCGACCCGCACGGGACTGGTGCCGCTCATCGGGTCACCGCCGTGACCGGTGGCCCGCCACCGGCCAGGCTGGACTCGGCGTAGTGGCAGGCGACCTCGCGCCCGGCGACCGGGCGGAGTTCCGGTTCGACCTCGGCGCAACGCGGCTGGGCGAGCCCGCACCGGGTCCGGAACCGGCAACCGGACGGCGGCGAGGCCGGCGACGGCACCTCGCCGGTGAGCAGGATCCGCTCCGCCGGTGGCGCCGCCCATGGACGGGGTACCGGGGCCGCCGAGATCAGCGCCCGGGTGTACGGGTGGGCCGGGGCCCCGTACACCGTCGCGGCCGGTCCGGTCTCCACGATCCGGCCCAGGTACATCACCGCGAGGTCGTCGCTGATGTGCCGGACGACCGACAGGTCGTGCGCGATGAACAGGTAGCCCAGGCCCAGGTCCGCGCGCAGGTCGGCGAGCAGGTTGAGGGTCTGCGCCTGGACCGACACGTCCAGCGCGCTCACCGGCTCGTCGCAGACCAGGATCCGCGGCGACATGGCCAGGGCGCGGGCGATGCCGACCCGTTGGCGTTGGCCACCGGACAACTGGTGCGGATAGCGGTCGGCCAGTTCGGCGGCGAGCCCGACCCGGGCCAGCAGCTCGGCCGTCCGGTCCGTCCACTGGTCGCGCGGCACCTGACCGCGGTGCACCCGCCAGCCCTCGGTGACGATGAAGGACACCTTCTTGCGCGGGTTCAACGACGAGTACGGGTCCTGGTAGACCATCTGGATCTGGGTGGTCAGCCGGCGTCGGCGGGCCGCGTCGGCGTCGTCGACCCGTTCGCCGGCGTACCAGATCTCGCCGCCGGTGGGTCGGCGCAGGCCGACGATGGCCCGGGCCAGGGTCGACTTGCCGCAGCCGGACTCGCCGACCAGCCCCAGGGTACGGCCGGTGGTGACGGTCAGGCTGAGCCGTTCCACGGCGTGCACCTCCGCCGCCCGGCGCAGCAGGCCGCCCCGGGCGGGATAGCTGACCCGTAGCTGCCTGACCTCAAGCCGCGCCTCGGACGTCGACACCGGCCATCACCTCCTCGGCGTAGTGGCAGGCCGCCTCGTGGCCGGCGGCGACGACCCGCAGCGCCGGCCGGTCGGTGCGGCAGTCCGCCCGGGCGACGGGGCACCGGGGGTGGAACGGGCAACCGGCGGGCGTCGCCAGCGGCGAGGGCGGCATCCCCTCGATCGGGGTCAGCCGCTCGCCGGGGCGGTCCGGTGCGGGCACCGAGGCCATCAACCCCCGGGTGTACGGGTGGGCCGGGGCGTCGTACACGGTGCGCAGCGGACCCGACTCGACGACCGTGCCGGCGTACATGACCGCGACCCGGTCGGCCACGTCGGCGACCACCCCGAGGTCGTGAGTGATGAGGATCATCGCCATCCCGTCGGCCTCGCGCAGTTCGCGTAGCAGGTCCATGATCTGCGCCTGGACGGTCACGTCCAGGGCGGTGGTCGGCTCGTCGGCGATGAGCAGCCGGGGTCGCAGGGCGAGGGCCATCGCGATCACCACCCGCTGCCGCATCCCGCCGGAGAACTGGTGGGGATAGTCGTGCGCCCGGCGGGCCGCGTTCGGGATGCCGACCCGCTCCAGGCCGGCCACCGCGCGCCGCCAGGCCTCCCGGCGCGAGGTGCGCTGCCGGACCCGGAACAGTTCGGCGATCTGCTGACCGACCCGCACGACCGGGTTGAGCGCGGTCAACGAGTCCTGGAAGACCATCGCCATCTCGGTGGCGGACAGCTCGCGGGTACGCCGTACCGGCAGCGCGGAGAGTTCCTCGCCGTCGTACCGGATGGTGCCGCGTTCGATCGTCGCGCTGTGCCGGGGCAGCAGCGCCATCACCGCGCGGACGGTGACCGACTTGCCGGACCCGGACTCCCCCAGGATGGCCAGTGTCTCGCCCGCGCCGACGGAGAACGAGACACCGTTGAGCGCACGGTAGGTGCCGAGCGGGCCGTCGAACGAGACGACGAGATCGTCGACCGTCAGCAGTGGGTGCGGGGCGTGCGGTGGTGCCACCATCGGGTCCTCCGGGTCCGGTTCTCGGGTCAGCGCAGCGAGACGCCGGCGAAGTCCGGCAGGTCGTTCGGGGTCGGGGTGAATCCCTCGACGCCCTTGCGCAGCACGACGTTGCCGTTGAGGTCGAGCGGGAAGATGCCCACCGCGTCGTCCCAGACGATCTTTCCGGCCTGGGCGTAGAGCGCGGCCCGCTTGTCCTGGTCGAGTTCCGCCCGGGCGGCCAGCAGGATGCGGTCCAGTTCGGGGTTGGCGTAGCCGTTGCGCTTGGCGGTCGACAGGTAGAGCCGGGCCAGGGTGAAGTCGGCGTCGCCGGTGACCGTGCTGCCGGTGGTCATCGTGCTGTCCCAGTCGAGCTTGAGCAGCTTGTCCAGCCAGGTGGCCCGTTCCAGTTCCTGGGGCTTGACCACGATGCCGACCTTGGCCCAGTCGCTGATCATCGCGTCGGCGAAGGAGTTGCCGTTGGTGCAGCAGCCGCTGCTCCACATCATGGTGGTGCTGAACCCGTCCGGGTAGCCGGCCGCGGTGAGCAGTTGGCGGGCCTTGGCCGGGTCGTAGGCGTACGGGTTCTGGCCGGCGGAGCCGAAGATGGCCGCCGGCAGCGGGCCGGTGGCCGGGGCCCCGGCCTGGTCGAACAGCGACTTATTGATCTTGGCGAAGTCGACCGCGTGCCACATGGCCTGCCGGACCCGGGCGTCGGTGAACGGCTTACGGGAGCTGTTGAACCAGATGTAGTAGTTGGCGTACGTCGGGAACGACGTGACGGTCAGGTCGCCGTTGCCCCGCAGCCCGGTCAGCTGGTCCGGCGGCAACCCCCAGGTCGCGTCGATCTCGTTGTTCGCCAACGCCGTCACCCGGCCGGACACCTCCGGGATGTAGCGGTACGAGATGCCGGCCAGCTTCGGCTGCTCCCCCCGGTACTTCTCGTTGCGGACCAGGCTGACGGCCTGGCCGGCGGTGAACGAGGAGACCTTGAACGGGCCGGTGCCGTAGGGGGCGTCGAAGAACGCGCTGTCGGCGATCTTGGCGGCCGGGGCGATCCAGAGCAGGGTGAGGTTGCTCAGCACGGTGCCGAGCTGGCTCTTGGTGTGGATGGTCAGGGTGCGCTCGTCGGGGGTGCGGATGTCGTCGACGGTGGCCCACAGCCCGGCCAGCGGCCCCTTGCCGTCGATCAGCGCCTGGAGGGACGCCTTGGCGTCGGCGCTGGTCAGCGGCGTCCCGTCGGCGAACGTGACATCGCTTCGCAGCACGAACTGCCAGGTCAGCGGGTCAGGATTGGTCCAGCTCTCGGCGAGCTTCGGGGCGATCTTCCCGTCGGCGCGCACCACCAGGGTCTCGAAGACCTCCTGGACGACGGTCAGGGTGGGCTGGTCGGCCGAGTTCGCGGCGAACGGGTTCAGCGAGACCACCGGGGTCGGGTTGGCTACCCGCAGGGTGGTGGCGCCGTCGCCGCCGCTACCGGCCCGGTCGTCGGTGCCGAAGGAACAGGCGGTCAGTCCGAGTACGCCGGCGAGGGCCAGCGCACCGATTCGGGTGGTCGGAGATCTCATGTCTTCCCATTTCGCTGACGGTTAACGGGTGGAGAGGTTCGGATCGGAGCGGTCCCGCAGTTCGTCGCCGAGCACACCGACGCAGACCACGAAGACGGCCAGGGCCAGGCCTGGCAGGGTGGCGATCCACCAGGCGCTGGCCAGGTAGTCGCGGCCGTTGGCGATGGTGGTGCCCCAGCTCGGCGTGCCGGCCGGGATGCCCAGGGACAGGAAGCTCAGCGACGCCTCGGCGACGATGACGAAGCCCAGCTGGACGGTGGCGATGACCAGCAGCGGGCTGGCCACCGCGGGCAGCACGCAGTGCCGTACGACGTGCCACGGCCCCGCGCCGAGGGTGCGCGCCGCGTTGGCGAAGTCCCGGGACCTGGTGGCCAGGGTCTGCGCCCGGGCCACCCGCGCGAAGATCGGCCAGGTGGTGATGGACAGGGTGAGCACGACGTTGGTGACGCTGGAACCGAGCACGCCGGCGACGAAGACGGCGAGCAGGATCGACGGGAAGGCCAGTTGGATGTCGGCCAGCCGCATGACGGTCGCGTCCACCACCCCGCCGAGGTAGCCGCAGAGGATGCCGAGGGCGGCGCCCACCGTGCCGGCCAGCAGCAGGGTCGCCGCGCCGACCAGCAACGAGATCCGGGCGCCCTGCATGATCTGGGGGAGCAGGTCGCGGCCGACCTGGTCGGTGCCGAGCAGGGCCAGGCCGCCGTCGGACATCCGGCTGCCCGGCGGGAGCAGCCGGTCGGCGACGGAGGTCGCGATCGGGTCGTACCGGGCGATCAGCGGCCCGATCACCCCGGCCACCAGATAGCCGGCGATCACCCCGAGGGGGATCCACAGTCGCAGCCGACGACGCCGGCGGCGGGGCACGACGACCGGTGGGGCGTCCGACCCGTCGGGGCGGCCGTCGCCGGTGGGCACGACCGGTGCGCCGAGCACGGCCGAGCCGGGTACGCCGTCAGACACCTTGGTCACCTCTCAGACGCTCTCGCGGACCCGGGGGTCCAGCCGGACGTACAGCAGGTCGACTATGAGATTGATGACGATGAAGATCACCGCGACCGTGATCACGCACGCCTGCACGACCGAGTAGTCGCGGGCGGCGATGGCGTCGGTCATCAGCCGACCCACCCCGGGCCAGGCGAAGACGGTCTCGACGATCACCGCCCCACCCAGCAGGCTGCCGAACTCCAGGCCGGCCACGGTGACGACGGGGATCAGCATGTTGCGCATCGCGTGCCAGCCGACGACCCGGGTCTCGGACAGACCCTTGGCCCGGGCGGTGACCACGTAGTCCTCGTGCAGCACGTCGAGCAGTCCGGACCGGACCAACCGGAGCACCACGCTGAGCAGTGGCAGGGCCAGCGTCACCGCCGGCATGATCATCGCGGCCGGGGAGGCCGCACCGGAGCTGGGCAGCAGGTGCAGGAACCGGGAGAAGACCAGGATCAGCATGATGCCGACCCAGAACGTCGGCAGGGACTGGGTGAGCATCGACAACACCGAGACCACCCGGTCCAGCACACCGTTGGGCCGGGTCGCCGCCAGGGTGCCCAGCGCGAACCCGAGGACCAGGGCGATGGCGAAGGCGGTCAGCGCCAGGGCGGCCGTGGCCGACAGGTGGGTGAGCACCAGGTTCGTCGCGGCGTCGTGGAGCCGGAACGACTCACCGAAGTCGAGGGTGACGGCACGGCGGAGGAACTGAACGTACTGGATGGGTAGTGGGGCGTCCAGTCCGTACTCCCGGCGCAGCGCCTCGACGGCCGCCTGGTCGGCGTCCGGCCCGAGCACCGCGGTCGCCGGGTCGCCGGAGACCGCCCGCATCGCGAAGAAGACCACCGTCGCCGCGCCGAACAGCACCAGTACCGAGATCGCGAGGCGACGTAGCGCGTAACGCAGCATCCCGACCTCTCAGCTGCCGGGCGGCGGCGACACCGGGCCGCCGGCCAGGGCCGCCTCGATGTCCTCGACGACGGCGACGGCGGCCCGGCCCTCCTCACCGCTGACCGGCGTCGGTCCGCCGCTCAGCGCGGCGTCGACGAAGGCCGCCAACTCGGTACGCAGGTTGTAGGCGCCGCCGCCGTCGCGACTGGGCCAGAAGTACGTGTCCATGAAGCTGGCCACACCGTCGCGGCGGGCGTACATCAGGTCGTTGTGGGAGAGGTTCATCTCGAGGATGCCGTGCTCGCCCACGATCCGCAGGCCGGCGTCGGCCCGCGACGGCCGGGAGTGCGGCAGCGTCCAGTTGTTCTCCATCGTGCCGATGGTGCCGTCGTCGAATCGGATCGTGGCGTGCACGACGTCGTGGCTGGGCGACAGCACCTTGCGGCCGACGGCTCCGGTGACCTCGACCTCCCGGCCGGTCACGAAGCGGAGCAGGTCGGCGTCGTGGATGCCGAGGAACCAGGCGACCGAGGTACGGTCCCAGATCCCCTCGCCGACCGCCTGCGAGGTGCACCGCCACACCTTGACGTGCCAGATGTCGCCGAGTTCGCCGGACCGCACCACCTCCCGCAGCCGCAGCACCCGGGGGTCGAAGCGCAGTACCTGGCCGATCATCAGCGCGTCGGGGTCGGGCCGGCCGGCGATGATCCGGTCACAACCGGCGCTGGACAGTGCCATCGGCTTCTCCAGCAGCACCCGCTTGCCCGCCGCGAGCGCGGCGAGGGTCGCGTCCTCGTGCAGGTGGTCCGGCGTGCAGATGCTGACCGCGTCGACCGCGTCGAGGAGGTCGCCGAGCTCGGGGACGGCCCGGACGCCGAGGTGCGTCTCGGCCCAGTCCCGGTTGCGCGGTGAGATGTCGGCGACCGCGACCAGTTCGGCCTGCGGCACGTCGCGCAACGCGCGGGCGTGCAGCTGCCCCTGGACCCCGATCCCGACGACACCGATCTTTAAGCGGTCCACACCCGGCTCCCACTGTTACATACCACCGAAAGCTAGGTGTGTACCTAGCTGCGATAGTTGTACACCTGCGGGGCGGGCCGCGCAAGGCTCGAATTCGCCCCTGCACTCGGCTCCGACCTGCGGGATTGCGGAATCCGCCCGTACCGCATCGAGGTCGACGACTACCGCACCCGGCCGGGCCGCCGCCCTACCCGGTCGACGCCGCGCCCGGCCCGCGCCGGCACCGGTGCCGTGCGGCGACGGCGGCGCGTCACCAGCGCCACCGGGAGCAGCAGGAGCGCCAGGACCGCGCCGACACCCACCGGCACCCAGCGGGAAGGCCGGTTGGCCGGGTCGGTCGTGTCGGTGATCCAGTCCCGGAGAGTGTCGGTACGGGCGCTGAAGTCGGGTCCCGGATGCGGGCATCCGGGGCCGGTGCTGACCACCGCCACCAGGACGGCAGTGCCGTCCGCCCGCTCCCGGAAGTAGGGTCCACCGGAATCGTGCGGGCACGGGCTGGTGTCCGCCCGGGGCCGCCGGCCGGAGGTCTCGATGACGTCGGCACCCACCCGGCCGACGGTGAACTGCCCGGTCTGGAGCCGGTCCGCCGGGGCCGGCCCGTCGGCCGTGGTCAGGCCGTAGCCGGTCAGCCGGACGACCTCACCCGGCACCGGCGGCGTGTCACCGATCCGCAGCGGCGCCACGCCGGTGATCGGGGTGTCCAACTCGACGAGGGCCACGTCGGCGGCGTCCGACTGGCGGACCGCGATGGCTTCGGCCTGGTGGCCGGCCCGACTGTCGAGGGTCGTCCGGCCCACCGTGACCAGGGTCCGGCGGGCCACGACCCGGCTGACGCGTTGCCCGCCGGGGCTGCGGAAGCAGTGCCCGGCGGTGATCACCCAGCGGGGCGCGACCAACGCGCCGGAGCACCAACTGTCCCGGGTGCCGCCACCGGCGACCGGCAGGTCGACCATGGTCAGCCGCACCGAGAACCGGTACGCGCCGTCGGCCGCGTCCTCACCGTGGGCGATCGCCGCCGCCGGCCGGACACCGACGGGGGCGAGGGTGAGCGCGGTGGCGGCCAGCGCGACCATGACACAATTCGTGGCGAGTCGGAGCAAGGTGTCACCAACCTGTGCGATCGGGAGCAGGAACTGCTCCGATGCTGAGGGGCCAGCCGTGGGTGCCGCGTCAGCGGCACCCTTATCGGTTCTTTATCCGGCGGGTGTCAGCCTTGCCGACGGTCCCGGACACCCTGGAACGAGCGGCGGGAGACGTAGTGCGGGTGCTGATGGCTGACGACGAGCGGGTGCTGGCCGACATGGTGGCCGAGGGGCTACGCCGGTTGTCCATGGCCGTCGACGTGGTCTACGACGGCGACAGCGCCCTGGAACGGCTCGCGGTCAACCGCTACGACGTGGCCGTGCTCGACCGGGACATGCCCGGCCAGACCGGTGACGACGTGTGCCGGTGGATCGCCGGCTCCGGCACCGGGACCCGGGTGCTGCTGCTGACCGCCGCGGCCGGCATCCGCCAGCGGGTCGAGGGTCTCGGCCTGGGCGCGGACGACTACCTGACCAAACCGTTCGCCTTCGCCGAACTCGCCGCCCGGTTGCAGGCGCTGTCGCGACGCTCGACGCCGGCGCTGCCCCCGGTGCTGGAGCAGGACGGCATCGTGCTGGACGTCACCCGGCACACCGCCTCCCGCGACGGGCTGGTGCTCTCGCTGTCCCCCAAGGAGTACGCCGTCCTGCACGTGCTGATGCGCGCCGCTGGCCGGGTGGTCAGCGCCGAGGACCTGCTGGAGCAGGCCTGGGACGAGCACACCGACCCGTTCACCAACACGGTACGGACCACCGTGATGACGCTGCGCCGCAAGCTCGGCGACCCGCCGGTGATCCACACCCTCCCCCGCGTCGGCTACCGGCTCGGCGCATGAGGTTCCCCTCCCCGGCCCGGCGGATGCTCCTGGTCGTCGGGGTGCTCCTGCTCGCCGCCCCGTTGGTGACGCCGGCCGCCGACCTGCTGCTGTCACTGTGGCGGGAGTTCGGCCCGTCCTGGTGCGCCAGGCCCGCGTGGCAGGCGCCGGACGGTGACGCCTCGTTCGCCTGCGTGCAGGTGTTCCGGCGGCCCCGCATTCCGCAGGCGATCGCTCTGACGATCGTGCTGCTGATCATGTTGGCGGCCTGCCACCCGGCCGTCCGCTGGTGCCTGCGTCCGCTGCGGGACCTGGCCCCGGTGATCGCCAACGTCGGCCCGCAGAATCTGGGGCACCGGCTGAAGCCCGGCCCGGGCCGCGACGAACTGGCCGTCCTGGGCCGCACCATCGACGAGATGATGGACCGGATCGCGGTGGGCTACGAGGCCCAGCGCCGGTTCGCCGCCGACGCGTCACACGAGTTACGGACCCCGCTCGCCGTCCAGCGCACCCTGATCGAGGTCGGCATGGCCCGCAGTCTCAACGACGACCAGCTCGCGCTGCTCACCGCGCAACTGCTGGAGACCAACGAACGCAACGAACGCCTGATCGAGGGGCTGCTGGTGCTCAGCGAGAGCGACCGTGGCCTGCTGACCCGTACCCCGTTGCGGCTCGACCGGATCGTCGCCACGGTGCTCGACGCCCACCGGGCCCGGGCCGACGGGGCCGACGTCACGATCACCAGCCAACTGAGCCCACGGCTGGTCGTTGGCGAGCAGGTGCTGCTGGAGCGGCTCGTCGCCAACCTGGTGCAGAACGGCGTGAAGTACAACCGGCCCGGCGGGACCCTGGAGGTCCGGGTGGGCACGGAGCCCGCGCTGGTCGTCGAGAACACCGGCGACGACGTGCCACCGGACGAGGTCGCCGCCCTGTTCGAGCCGTTCCGGCGCAGGTCCGGTGTCCGCATCGACCACAGCGGCGGCGCGGGCCTCGGCCTGTCGATCGCCCGCTCGATCACCCGGGCCCACGAGGGCATCATCACCGCGTCCGCCCGTGGCGGGGACGGGCTGCGGGTGCAGGTCTCGTTCCCCACGGTGGACGACGGCCCGGGGGCCGGACCGGCCGACGGCTGAGCCGCCCGTCCGGTTCCGACCCCCGGCGTCACGTCGTCAGACGGTGGTGCGGGACCACTGCTGGTTGGCGCCGGTGTTGCAGGTGTACTGCTTGAGCACCTGGCCGTCGGCGGTCGACGAGGCCGGCACGTCCACGCACTTGTTGCTGTGCCGGGCCCGGAGCTGGAAGTAGCTGCCGTTGGTGACCATCTGGAACTGCTGGTTGGTGCCACTGCCGCAGGTGTACTGGATGAGTTCGGCACCGTCGGCCGTGGAGGCGCTGGTCACGTCGAGGCACTTTCCGCTGTGCCGGCTGACCAGCCGCCACCAGCCGCTGCCCGCGTCGACGAACTGCCACTGCTGCCAGGCGTTGCCGGCGTAGGTGTACTGGCCGACCCGCGCGCCGTTGTCGGTGTTGGGCTGCTGCACGTCCATGGCCTTGCCGCTGTGCCGCACGGTGACCCGGTAGTACGTCCCGGTGCTCGGGGGCGGCGTCGTGGGGCCACCGCCGACGGCGTCACCCCACCCGTAGCGGACCCGGTCGGCGCCGGAGGGGTTGCGGACGGTCAGGTTGAGGTCGGTGCCGGTGCCGGTGAGCGCGTACATCGAGTACCAGTCGTAGCCGATGGTGCCGGGCTTGCCACCGAGGGCGGGCCAGTAGGTGCCGCCCATCTGGTTGTCCCGCATCACCTGGGCCATCGCCCGGATGTGCCGGACGAAGTTGTCGGTGCTGTTGGCGTCGGCGTAGTTGCGGCCGTCGTTCATCGGCGCGCCCCACTCGGTGGCGACCGCACGGGAGGCGCAGTTGCCCAGGCGGGTCTGGATGTGGCTGCGGAAGGCGTCGTAGCTCATCTCGCTGTAGAAGAACGCGTAGTGGTGGAAGGAGAGCAACGTCGCGTTGAAGCGGCTGTCGTTGCAGACGTCCCGCAGGTCCTGGCTGAAGCCGGTGCCGCCGATCAGCACCCGGCCGGGCGATGCCGAGGGGTGGGAGCTGAGCCAGTTCGCCGCGACGTTGCGCCAGTCCGTCGAGCTGTAGCCATGCGGCTCGTTCATCGGCTCGAAGTAGACGTTGGGGTTCGAGCCGTAGGTGTTGGTCACCGTGGTCCACATCGCGTTCCACGCGCCGAGGTTGGTGATCCGGCCGCCGGAGGCGGCGCCGTCCTCCCAGTAGGCCAGGATGACCTTGAAACCACGTTCGGTGGCGGCGTCGATGGCACCCCGGTACGCCTCCCACCACGCCGTTCCCACCGTGTGGGTGTTGACGGGCAGCCGCACGGTGTTGATCCCCATGGTGGCGGCCATGTCGTCGTAGAGGGCGTTGGCCTTGGCGCGTACCGTCGCGTTGCTGTCGGACGCGCTGAGACCCTGCACGACGAGCGGGCCGGTGCTGAAGTTGTCCCCCAGCACGGCCCAGTTCATGCCCCGGAACGCACTGGTGGCGGCGGTGGCCGGCGACGACGCGACCACCACCCCGCCGACCAGCGCGGTCGCCGCGGCCAGCAGCGCGACCAGCAGCCGACGTGGCGACCGGACACGGCGGGACGGTGCCGGGACGTCCCCGGTACGCGCCGGGGTCCGGGGCAGGAATTGGTCGATCACGTGACCTGGCCTCTCTGGGGTCGGACCACGGACGGGGTCGTCCGGGTGTCCTCGGCAACGGACAACGACGGGAGACCTCCGGCCTGGCCGACGGTCTCCCCCACCCGTGGCACGACACCGGTGCGACCGACCACCCCGCTCCCCGGGCCACCCCGCACCGGGGCCGCCCCACGGCGGTCGACCGGGCCCACGGTTGCCGCCGAGGCCGGACACCGCCGTTACGAGTCGCCCGCTTGTTAGCGTTAACAGAGCGGCGGGGCGGGTCCGTCCCGGGAACTCCCGACCCCGGTCTGGGTGACGTGCCGAACGAGCAGTTCCAGAGCACTTCGCGGGAGTGCTGCCGAAGTATCCTGGTTGTTACGTACGCATTGCAGATCAGTGTTAGCGATCGCATCAGGAGTGTCAAGGCATCGACGCTGCTCGCCGTATCGACGGGTCGAACCGACCTGACCGTGCGCCTGCCCGCCCGCAGGTCCGTCAGTCGCCGTCCCCCGGGCGGGCCACCGGCTCGCCGCCGATACAGCCGACCTTCACCTCGAACTCCCCCGCCGGGCCGGCGAAGGTCACCTCGGCGTCGTCGTCCGGCCCCCGGTCCACGTCCTTGACCCGGTAGTCCTGCGCCGGCGCCCAGGAGACCAGCCGCACGTCGGCCCCCACGCACTCGGCGACCGCCGTACCCCCCGGGGTGGAGAAGCTGCGGCGCAGGCCGGGCGTCGAGGAGGCCGCGGCCGACGACGGCCCGGGACCCGCCGGCCCCGGCGACGCGGTGGCCGGCGTCGCCGGGGCCGGCGCCGCCAACGCCCGCTCGACCTCGGCCTGGCTGCGCACCCCACCGGGGGTGCCGGTGATGCTCTCGCCGACCAACCGGATCGCGGCCACCCCGATCAGGGTGGCGAGCACGGCGGCGGCCAGCCAGCCGGCGGTGGCGAGGAACGTGCGACGACCCATGCCCCGACTATGCCGGATCGACCGCCAAGCCCAGCACGGCGCGAGGATAAACGAGGGTTAACGAACGACCCGGCCGCCGGCGGACCGGCTAGCCTGCCAAGCTGTGGTGCACCTGCCCCACCCGGCGCGGTGGCCCGCGAGCAGGCTCGCCCACCCCTGCGGCGGGGCCGCCGGGGTGCGGCCGGACAGGAGGACGGATGAGACGGCGGTTGGCGCTCCTGGTCGCGGCGACCACCTGCCTGACCCTGGTCGCCTTCCTGGTGCCGCTGGCCCTGCTGGTGCGCACGGTCGCCGAGGACCGGGCCACCGTCCGGGCCACCGCCGACGTGCAGGGGCTGGTGCCGGTGGTCGGCACCGCCGACACCGCGACGATCCGGTTGACCGTGGAGCAGCTCACCGCCGAGTCGGGTCGACCGGTCAGCGTCTACCTGCCCGACGGCACGGTGCTCGGCGCGCAGGAACCGCGTACCCCCGCGGTGGCCCTCGCCGCCCGGGGCCAGAGCCTCACCGCGGAGCTGGACGGCGGTCGGGAGATCGTGATCGCGGTGCAGGGCCGACCCGACGGCACCGGAGTGATCCGCACCGTGGTGCCCCGGGCCGACGTCACCGCCGGGGTGGCCCGCGCCTGGCTGGTGCTGGCCGCGCTCGGCATCGTGCTCGTGCTGCTCGGCCTCGCCGTCGCCGACCGGCTGGCCCGCACCCTGGTCCGGCCGATCACCGAACTCTCCTCGGTCTCGCACCGGCTGGCCAACGCCGAGCTGACCGCCCGCGCCGAACCGGCCGGCCCACCGGAACTGCGCGAGGTCGCCGGTGCGCTCAACCACCTGGCCGCCCGGATCCAGGTGCTGCTGCGCGAGGAACGCGAGCAGGTGGCCGACCTGTCGCACCGGTTGCGTACGCCGCTGACCGCGCTCCGGCTGGAGGCGGAGTCGCTGCGCGACCCGGACGACGCGGCCCGGGTGGCGGCGGCCGTGGACGGGTTGGAGCGGGCGGTCACCGGCCTGATCCGGCAGGCCCGCTGGCGCAGCGTCCCCGACGACACCGGTCCCGGCACGGTCACCGCCGACGCCGCCGCGATCGTGGGCGAACGGGTCGCCTTCTGGTCGGTGCTGGCCGAGGACACCGGCCGCACGGTCGACCTCGACCTCGCGGCCGGGCCGCTGCCGGTCGGGGTGCCCGCCGACGAGTTGGCCGCGGCCGTGGACGCCCTGTTGGGCAACGTCTTCGCGCACACCCCGGACGGCACCGGGTTCACCGTCCGGTTGACCCGGGAGGCCGCCGGCGCCGCCCTGACCGTCGCCGACGCGGGACCGGGGATCCCGGCCGGCCTGATCGAGCGGGGTGCCAGCCGGGCCGGGTCGACCGGTCTCGGGCTGGACATCGCCCGCCGCGCCGCGCAGGCCAGCGGCGGACAGCTCGACCTGGGCGGTGGCGCGGCGGGCGGCGCGGTCGTGACACTCCGGCTCGGACCGCCCGGGTCGTCCTTAACCGGAGCTTAGGGTCGGCACAGCGCGCCGCTATCCACCGCCGGGGCACGCTCACTGCAACAACCGAGAAACCCCGGAGGTACGCACCATGAAGCGCACATCCCTGCTCCTGGCGGCCGCGGGCGGCGCCGTCGTCCTCGCCGTCACCGGCACGGCGCTCGGCGTGTCCGCCGCGGAACGGGCGCCGGTCGCCACGCCCACCGCCGAGACGACCGCTCCCGCCCCGGTCGACCCGAGTGCCACCGCCGCCACGCCCGGCACGCCCGGTGGCACGCCGACGACCGGTTCGCCGGCTCCCGGTGGCAGCAGCGCCCCGACCACCGACGACGCGGTCAGCCAGCAGCGTGCCGGCGAGATCGCCCTGGCCAAGGTGGGCGCTGGTCAGATCACCGAGATCGAGCGGGAGCAGGAGGAGGGCCGCCCGGTCTGGAGCGTGGAGATCATCAACGGCGACACCGAGCACGAGGTCGAGGTCGACCGGGAGAGCGGCGCCGTCGTCAAGTCCGAGCAGGAGAAGGCGGACGACGACGACAGGTCCGGCAAGGACGACGACGATGACGATGACGACTCGGACGACGGTGACGACGACTGACCGGTCGGCGACCGAGTCGACCGCACTGCCCCGACGCCATCCTGGCCGCCGACGGCGGTGAGCTGAGTGCCCCGGCGGATTCCGCCGGGGCACGTCGCCGCCCGGTGCCCGGTCGTCAGGTTCAGAAGGTGTGCAGGTCCACCGCGAGACCGCCGGTGCCGGAGTGGCTGACCGCGACCCAGTCCCGCCCCGCCCCGGCGAGCCAGCCGGGGTAGCGGCCGAGCTCACGACCGGTGCCGACGTCGTACACCAGCACCTGCGGTCGGCCGTCCTCGGCCCCGCTGACCGCCACCAGTCCCCCGGTGACCGCCGACCGCCAGCTCGCCGACGTGCCGGGCAGCGCCGGATCCGGCGCGGTCCACCGGGACGCGCCGGTGTCCAGGTCGAGCAACGCCAACCCGCCCGTGTCGGCCTTGTCGCGCACCAGCACCGACCGGTCGTCACCATCGATCGGTACGCCGGCGACGGCCCCCTTCCAGACCGTCGCGCCGGTGCGCAGGTCCACCAGTTGCGGTCGCTCGTCGGCGGTGACCGCGACGAGCCGGGTGCCGCTGCCGATCAGGGTCTGCCCGCTGCGGTCGTGGACCAGCCGCTTGGCGCACTCGCCGTTCTCCCGGCGCCCGCTGTAGACCACCCCGGACCAGCCCCGGCCTCCACTGGCCGCCTGGACGCTGGTGATGCTGACCGTGCAACGCTGGTCACCCTTGGGCGGATCGTTGTCGGTGCTCACCAGCAGGTCACCGGCGACGAACCCGTACCAGGCCCGGTTCGGCAGCCGCCCGGCACCGGTCCGGCCGGTGGTCGGGGCGACGGGGGTGTAGGTGGCCGGGCGGTCGGACGTGCTCAGCCGTACCGCCACGTACCGGCCGGCAGCCGGCGCGTACGGCGTGCGTGCGCCGAGGGTCACGTCGCTCACCCGGGCGAACCGGTCGGAGGGCAGTTTCCACAGTCGGCGACCGGTCTGCACGTCCCGGCCGATGATCGCGCAGGTCGCCGACCTGCCGGTGCCGGCGCATTCGCGGGCGTAGACGGCCCGGTCGTCGACGACGACGTCCTGGGTCTCCGCCGCCCGCCACCGGGTGACGCCGGTGGCCGCGTCGAGCACCTCCACACCGCCGTCGTCGTTGTCGCCGGCCACGATCGACCCGCCGACGACCACGTAGCGGTAACCGGTGGTGAACGGGTGCCGCCACCGGTCCTGCCCGGTGGCGCGGTCCACGGCGCGCAGTTCCCGCTCGTCGGGCACGACGATGAACTGCCCGACCTCGGCCAACTCCTGGTCCAGCCGCCGCACCGGTGCCGACCAGGCCGGCCGGGGGCCGGCCGGGGCGGGCGAGGCGCTGCCGTCGCGCAGGCTCTCCTGGGTCTCCTCGACCCGCACGGGTGGCGGCTGCGCCCGTTCGGCCCGGGGCGCGGCGCAGCCGACGAGCCCGACGACCAGACTCAGGGCGACGACGGCGCTGCGCCGACGGGCGGGGTGGTACGACGGCGACAACGGTCTCTCCCTCGATCGGCCGGCCAGAGCCGCCACCCTAGGGCCTCGACGCACACCCCGCCCGTCGATCGCCGGTGACCAGGCACGGCCGCCGGAGAGAGGGTCCTCGCGGGTCGGCGGCGGCGTGCGGGGGGCCGTGCTCCGGCCGGCCGGTCGTCGCGCGGTGCGGGTCGTAGGGTGCACCACATGCCGACCAGCTGCCCTCACGCCGTCCTGAACGACTCTCCGTCCGGCCCACCGACCACCACGGCGGCGCGGGCGTGAGGGACTTCGCCGCACTCCACCGCACCGGCGATCCGTTGGTCCTGCCGAACGTGTGGGATGTCGCCTCGGCCCGCGCCCTGGTCGACGCCGGGTTCCCGGCGCTCGGTACGACCAGCCTCGGCGTCGCGGCCGCCAACGGCCTGCCCGACGGGGTCAACGCCGCCGACGCCCACACCCTGCGCCTCACCCGGAGCCTGGCGGCCCTCCCGGTCGCCGTCACCGTCGACATCGAGACCGGCTCGGTCGACGCCGCGGTCGCGGTGGCGCAGGCGGGTGCCGTCGGGGTGAACATGGAGGACGCCATGGGTCCGGCCGACACGCACGCCACGCTGATCCGCTCGGTGAAGCGGGAGGTACCCCACCTGTTCGTCAACGCCCGGACCGACACCCACTGGCAACGCCCCGGCGACCTGACGGAGGCCCTGCGTCGGGTCCGGCGGTACGCGGACGCCGGCGCCGACGCCGTGTTCGTTCCCGGTCTGGCGGAGCCCGCCGACATCGCCGCCGTCGTGGCGGCGGTCGACGTCCCGGTGAACGTCCTCTTCCTGCCCGGACGGCACACCGTCGCCGCCCTGACCGAGCTCGGCGTACGACGGATCAGCACCGGTTCCCTGCTCTTCCGCGCCGCCCTCGCCGCCACGGTGGAGACGGCCCTGGCCGTCCGCGACGGCCATCCGGTACGCGGGGACCTTCCCTCCTACGCGCAGGTCAACGCCGGGCCCGGAGCCCTCTGACAGTGATGATGTGGGAGCGGGTCACCCGGCTGGTCTGACTCACCCTCTGACTGACCGTGGTGTCTTCTAGGGGATTCGTCGGCGTGTCCGGGTGACCCGTTCCTGCACTCACCT
>NZ_JAGFWR010000032.1 GCF_017599305.1 Micromonospora antibiotica | reverse complement strand
GGTTTTCAGGTTCTGCTTGGTCGCTGAACCATCTACCGGAGGCCTCACTCTTTTTCGATCTCCGACACGCGAAGATCCTCAAACCAGCTCAAGCCCCGGCACCGACTTCGACACAGGCCCTAGGCGTCCGGTCGCGGCACCCACCAGTCACCCAGTGACTGGTGCACGATCAGCAGCACGGCACCGATCAGAACCGACGCGAGGGCACCGACGCCGAAGCCGAGCACGCCCCGGTCCCGTGGGTACGTCGGGCTCCGCGTGGTCACCGCCGCCGCGGACCTCGACCACGGGTGGTCCCGGGCCATCCAGAACAGCAGTCCGAGGCCGTACGGGGCGAGGGAGATCAGCCAGAACCAGAACCACCGGGTGCCCCGGACCGGAGCCGGGCCGGCGACGACGACGACGAGCGCGACGACTGCGACGAGGAGGCCGGTCCCGCTGACGACGGTCATCGGTGAGTGGACGCCATCGGCGCGGTGTTCGAGCCCGGCGACCCGCAGCTGCTGCGCGATACCGACGGCACCGGGTCCGGAGTAGCTCTCCTGCTCGACGGCCCCGGTGGTGCTCACCTGTCCGAACCGGTCGGTGTTCGTCCAGTACACCCGCCCGTCGGGTGTTCTCCACGCGAACAGCGGCCCGGAGGTGCCGGAGGCCCACAGGGTGGCGGAGCCGAACCAGGGTGGCGAGCGGTCCACCTGCCACCGGTCACCCCACTGGTACGCGACCACCCGGCCCGCGACCACGTCCGCCCTGGCCCGGTCGTAGCCCTGCTGGCGCGGAGCGGTCCACCACGTCGTCGCCGCCCCGAGCAGCCACAGCAGGACCAGGGTGATCCGCAACGCGCCCCACCACCGGCCGGACGACACGCCGGGCACACCCTGACTCATGGGCGCAGTGTCCCAGCCCCGCGCCAGTTGCGGGAGTCGATGCGTGGTGCGGTCAGCGGGTGATGCCTAGGGTGGCGATCAGGTCCTCGTGGAGTTCGAACCAGACGTGGTGGCACGAGTCGACCTGCACGCCGGTGATCGCCGTCAGGCCGGCTCGGGCACGCCGCCCGGCTCGCCGTCGTCGGGCATCGGCTCGACCGGTGCCTCCGGCAGCTCACCGGGCGTATCGGGGAGGAGCTCGCCGGCGTCGTCCGGCACCGGCTCACCGGGGTCCAGGGGTGGGTAGACGTCGGGGTCGAGGTCTGGATTTGTCATCGGGCAATTATCCGCCATGGTCGCATCGGGCGCCCACCTGCCTCGGCCCACCCTTCATGGTCGTCCCGGTCCGCCTTCGGCAGGGACGACGACGGCGCGGGCGGACGGCCGGTGACCGGAGGAGATCCCGGGCCAGCTCAGCCGATGCCGTCGACCGCGGCCCGGAGCGCGTTGATCGACGGGTCCCAGCTGAAGTTCAGCACGGGAAGGCCGGCGGCGGCGGCGTTGCTGTCGCCACCCAGGACCACCGCCCGCGGCTTACCGGTCCCCTGGGGGACTATGAGGTACCAGCTACCTTTCACGTTCGCGATGAACACCTCGTCTACCTCCTGGTCCGGCGGGTTCGGGTTGGCGACGTCTCCGACGTGGTTCTCGAAGTCCACCGTCGCGGAGAAGTTCGTCGGGCTTGCGGTGCTCAGCCAGAGACTCGTGTGCACGTGCGGTCCGACACCCTGGTCGCTGCCGTTCGCCGAGGAACCGGAGTACGCGATCGGCTGGCCTCGTGACACCCGTTGACCGACGGAGACGGTGATCGTCGACAGGTGCAGGTGCCGGCTGTAGTTGCCGTCGTCGTGGGCCATTCCCACGACGCGCCCGGTGGCGGTGGCGGTGTCGGTCTTCACGAAGCGGATCGTGCCGTTCGCCGCGGCCATGACGGGAGTGCCGGTGCCGACCGCGTAGTCGGTGCCCGGCTCACCCGAGGGCGGCGTCCGGTTGCGGTGGTCCTGCCAGGAGCTGGAAATCCGGACGTTTCCGCACGGTCGCAGGTAGCCGCCAGCAGCCCGGGCCGAGTCGGGCAGCAGCGCGAAGGCGGCCGACAAGCCGGATGCCGCCAACGCGGCCCCCGTGATGAAGCCCCGCCTCGACAGCCTCCGCAGATAGGCGACGCCACCGAGATCCTCGGGCCGTGGAGCGCCGGCCCCGGCGCTCCGCGGAGGGTCAGGGTGCGGCTCACCACTGAGGATCATCAATGTAACCTAAGGTCATCTCCGTTGCGGGGCAAGGGATCCACCCCGATCGTTTCGGAGCGTCGATGACCTTCCGGCGAGCACACCCGGCGTCTTCGGGCCTGCGTGACGGCACTCAACCGGGACGGGTCGCCGTGATACCTCCATCGACGGCGATCTCCGCGCCGTGGACGTAGCCGGCCTGCTCCGAGAGCAGCCACGCCACCGCGTCGGCGGTCTCGTCGGGGGTCCCGGGTCGTCCGGCGGGGGTGCCGGCGGTCATCCGGGCGATCACGTCGCCGTCGCCGGCGTTGATCGGGGTACGCGTCGCCCCGGGGGAGACGGTGTTGACCCGCACACCGTGGGGACCGAACTCCGCGGCCCAACTGCGGGCGAGTTGGATCTCCGCGGCCTTGGTCGCCGAGTACAGCCCGACGAAGGGGTGCCCGACGTGGGCCATCCACGAGCCGATGACCACGATCGCGCCGTGACCACGTGCCGCCATCGCCGGGGCCAGGGCGGCGGTCAGGACGTGCGGGGCGCGGACGTTGACCGCGAGCGTGGCCTCCAGGTCGGTGTCGGTGAGGCGTACGGTGTCGACGGCCGGGCACAGCGCGGCGTTGTGGACCAGCGCGTCCAGGTGCCCACCGGCGGCCTCGGTGGCGGCGCGGGCGAAGTCCCGCAGCGCTCCGGGCGGGCGGGTCAGGTCGGAGGCGACGAACACGGCGTGTCCGCCGGTGCCCTCGATGTCGGCGACGACGGCGGCACCGCGGGTCCGATCGCGTCCGGTGACGACGACGCGCCATCCCCGCGCCGCCAGTATCCGGGCGGTGGCGGCACCGATGCCGCTGGTGGAGCCGGTGATCAGGACGGTGCGGATCTGCGCGGCAGGAGTCTCGGGGTGGGTCATGGTCACCATCCCAGGGCAGGCACGCGGCCCGCACCAGGGCGTGTGCTGCCTGGTCACCGCATGACCAGGCTCGCGTCGAGGTCCGCTCCTACACTGGGTGGGTGCCTGCCGACCGCACTGCCCTGGGGGCGTTCCTACGGTCTCGGCGGGACCGCCTGACCCCCGCCCAGGCCGGCATCGAGGCATTCCCCGGCCCACGGCGGGTGCCGGGTCTACGCAAGGAGGAACTCGCCGTGCTCGCCGGGCTGAGCCCGGACCACTACAGCCGCCTGGAACAGGGCCGCCAGCACGTCGTCACCGACGAGGTGGTGCAGGCGTTGTCGCGGGCGCTGCAGCTCGACGAGATCGAACGTGCCCACCTGCGGGATCTGGCCGCGCCGACCTCGCGGCGGCGGTGGGCGGGGCCGGAGGTCGCGCAGCGACCCGACCCGGGGATGCTGCGCCTGATGGGAGCGCTGAGCCACGTCCCGGTGCTGCTGCTGGGACGCCGTACGCAGGTGCTGGCGCGCAACGGGCTGTTGAGCGCGGTGCTGGGGTCAGCCGCCGAACCGGGGTCGTCGTTCGCGCGGTGGCTGTTCCTGGACCCCGACGCGCGGGTGCGGATCGTCAACTGGGCCGACTTCGCCGCCGCCGCGGTCGGAGCGCTGCGCTACGAGGTGGGACGCCACCCCGACGACCGGCGACTCGTCGAGCTGGTGCAGGAGCTGCGGGACGGCGATCCCGACGTGGCGCAGTGGTGGGACGACCAGCGGGTCACCTTCCGTACCTCGCTGACCAAGCAACTGGCCCACCCGACGGCCGGAACGCTCAGCTTCGGCATCGAATCCGTCGTCGGGCCGCACGATCCCGAGCAACGTCTGGTCGTCTACACCGTCGAACCCGACTCACCCACGGCGCGGGTGCTGCCCCTGCTGGCCAGCTGGACAACCGAGCCGCAGGCGGCACCCGGTGCGGGCCGATCCACCACCTGAACGAGCCGCCGGCTGATCGGCACGGGCGCGGTGGACGCGGCGATGCGGCGAGAACGACGTCGGGGCCCGCCCCGCCCGGTCATCGGGCGAGCTGCCGCACCACCGTGGGGTCGGTGATCGTGTCGTCGGCGGCGAGCATGATCGCCTTCGACAGGATCATCGACAACATCGGGTCGTCCTCGAACGGCAGGTGCAGCCGGCCGGTGCCCCCGCGCGCGGGGACGATGCACAGGTACGCGTCGTGGGGCTGCATCATGATGTTGCCGGAGCCGAGGTGGATGCGGTAGCCGCGCAGGTTCCCGCGTACGTGCAGGTAGCGGTCCGTGAGGGTGACCCGGTCGGCGATGGTCAGGCGGGGGAGCAGCCGGGCCAGGGCGTCGCGGCGGATCTCCGCCGACGGGGTCAGTGCCCCGACCACGGTCCGGTGCCAGTAGTCCCGGAACCGGTCCTCGCCCCGGTCGGCCCACTGCGGGTCGGTGGCGATGGAGGTGACGCCGACGAACAGGTCCACGTCCCGCATCGCCTCGGTGAACACCAGCGGCGGCACCTCCGCGACCGACACGGGTCGCCAGGTCGTGCCGTCGGAGCGGGCGAAACGCACCTGATCGGTGGCACAGTGGTCGACGTCGTAGTTGCGGGAATCGTCCGTGCCGACCAGTTGGTGGTGGAAGGACGCCCGCCACGCACCGCCGCCGAAGAGCTTCGTGGCTTCGCTGTCGTACCCGCCGTCCCAGGTGCCCAGGTAGCCGGCCTGCCAGCCGCGGGCGCGCATGAGCGCGTTCGCCTGGCGGTAGCGCAGGATATGCGCGGCGAACCGGTTGGAGTAGGAACCGGTCCGCTCCTCGGCCGGTGTGAGCAGGTAGACCTCGCGGAACGCCTGCTTGAACGGCTGCGTCAGGCCCGTGACGAGCACCCGGTCACGCCAGGCGAGGGCCTCGTCCATCCCGGCGCGGACAGGGTGCCACAACCGGACCCGGCCCCCGCGTGCCGGCCGCCCGTCGAGACCGACGACCACCCACCCGTCGGCGTCCTCGCGGGGCAGGCCCGCCGACCAGTCGTACCCGTCGGTGCTGGTCTCCCAGAGCAGCCGCCGCCCGTACGCCCCGGTGACCGGGTGGTCCAGGAAGCGGGACACCCAGTCCGGGTACGCCCAGGTGCGCTCCTCGGACAGCAGCGCCTCCACCCGTTGGCGCTCGGCGGTCAGCGTCGCGTTGACGGCCTTCACCGAGTCGCGTAGCTGTTTCAGCTCGTCGGCGTGTGTCTCCTTGAGCACCGCGGGAACGCCCTTGAGCCCGACGTCGCCGCGGGCGAAGGTCAGGCGGGCCTGCTCACCCTCGATCCGCACCGTCGCCTCGTACGGGCCGACCGGGGTCCGCCGGGTCCCGGCCGGGTCGAGCCCGTGGTCGTCGACGGCGAGTTCCAGCACCTCGCTCAGCGACCACCCCCGCAGAGCGCCGAGGCGGGTCAGCGCGGTGTGCACCCGAGCGCGTACCGCCTTGTTCTTCACGGTCACCGCGAGCCGTGCCAGGGTCCGCAGCGGCGTCTCACCGTCGCGCCCGGCGAGCAGTTGCACGGCCGCGATCGCGGTGCGCTGGGCATGCGGGAAACCCGCCGCCTGGCGGGGTGCTGCCGAGGCGGCAGCGGTGACCCGGGCCAGCAGGTCCGTCGCCGCCGCGCCCGACTCCCGCGACAACGCCCACACCAGGCCCCGCAGGAGGCGGTCCGAGTCGTCGTGCACCGGGTGCCGGTGGGTGGCGAACACCTCCAGGATCGTACGGACCGCCCTCCTCCCGTCGGGGGCGGTCGTGAGCTGCTGGTCCAGGCCGCGCAGCCATCTCGCCGGTGCGGCCGGCCTGCCGAGCGAGGCACAGTGCACCAGCAACCCGGGCACGCCCGGCGCGGCGAGGACGTCCCCCAGGTCGGCGCGGACGAGCGGACCGAACTCGTCCCCGTGGTGCAGCAACCACGACGGCACACGGCTACCCGTGGCACGGTCGAGCGCCTCCCCGATCAGCGTGACGACCCGACGTCGGGGCCCGGCCGTCGGGAAGTTGCTGGCGGCGAGCTCGTCGAACAGGCCCGAGAGCACCGGCGCGAGATCGGCCAGGTCGGCGGGAGCCAGGTGCGCGGCGATCACCGCCGGCAACTCCAGGCGGACGCCGAGGTCGTAGTCGAGCCCCTGTCCGACAACCTCCAGACACCACAGAAGATCCGCCCGGGTCCAGTCGTGCTCACCGTCGGCGAGACTCCGTACGACGTCGTTCAGCACCGACGGCATCGAACTGGCCACCACCTCCCGGTGCACGGCCAGCGCCGCACAGCGGCGAAGCTCGGACGGCCACGACCCGGTGACGGCCCACTGCGGGGTGCGGGTCACCGACGACGTCCAGTGGTGGGTGCTCGCCAGCCGGAGCAGCGGCCGAACCTGGGCATCGGCTTCGGCGACCCCGGTCTCCACCCGCCGGCGATCCGCCGCGCCCAGCGGGGGCAGCAGCAGTGCCCAGTCAGCCACCTCAGCCACCCACCAGGGCGACGAGCCGCACGAAGGCCACCTCGGGCTCCGCGAGCAGGTCGATCTCCTCGTCCAGGTCCTCGACCTGGCGGTCACCCACCAGCAGCACGAAGCCGTTGCGGGCGAAGGCGGCACAGGCCGCGTCCGCCTGGCGCTCCCAGTCCAGCCGCCTACCCTGACCGACCCGGTAGCCGTTCCACGTCGCCTCCGCGTCGGTCGGCCGCACCAGACCCCGGAAGAGGTCCGTCCGGTCGGCGTTGAACCGCGCCACCTCCTCGCGGACGCGCAACCGGACCAGCTCCCGCGCGGAGATGCGCTCCGGCAGGCCGGCCAGCGGCCACTGGTCGATCGCCCTGCCGGTCGCCGTCTCGTCCCGAACCGTCACCGTGGCCATTGCGCCGTGCTCCTTGCCTTGGGTGAGCGGCATCATGGCACGACGGTCCGACGGGACCGTCCGGTCAGCCCGCCGGGCAGCGCTGTCGCCGCGCGCAGCAGCGTGCCGGCAGCCGGGTACCGCCGGCGTACGCCCGGGGGGGCGATCTCGACGCGTGACACGACCAGCGCCACCACCGACACTCACCCTGCTCGGCGCGAGGGCGGCACGTTCGGGGCGGTCACGCAGGCCGGCGGGAGGTGGAACCAGCGCAGCGCCTCCACGCCGGCCGGCAGGCCGGTGGGTCCCTCGTCGACGTGGTCCCCACGCCCGGCCAGGATCTCGTGTGCCTCGTGCAGGTGACCGGACAGGGCGTCCTCACCGGCCCACCGCCGCGGCGGGACCGGCTGGTCGTCGCCGGTGAACAGGCCGCCCAGCTCGGCCAGGCGCAGCGACGGCCCCGGGCCCAGGTGGTGGTGCCACAGACCGCTGCGGGCATCGAAGTGGTAGTCGGGCAGCAGGCGGTGCCCCAGGCGGGCGACCAGGTCGACCGCGTCGATCAGATGGTCGGCGACCAGGTCGGAGACGAAGTAGCCGAAGCTGATCCGGGTCCACCCGGGCTTGATCCCCTCCCAGCCCAGGGCGATCTGCTCCCGGAACGCCCGGGAGCGCTCCTCGTCGATGCCCAGCAGGCGGTGCCCGTAGGGGCCCGCGCAGGAGCACCCCCCACGGGCCTGGATGCCGAACAGGTCGTTGAGCAGCGCGACGACGAAGTTGTGGTGCAGCTGGCGGCTGCCGTGGCGGATCTGCACCGACACGATGGGCAGCCGCCGCGCCCGGGGATTGCCCAGGACCACGATCCCCGGATTGGCAGACCAGCGGCCCAGCGCCCGCGACCACAGCCGCTCCTCGCGGGCCTGGATGACGTCGGCGCCGACGGACTGCTTGAGGGCGAACACCAGGCCCGCCCGGATCGACTCGACGATCGCCGGAGTGCCGCCCTCCTCGCGGGCCACCGGATCGTCGAGGTACCGGTGCCCGGCGGGGTCGACGAACGCCACGGTGCCCCCGCCGGGGACCACCGGGACCCGGTTGCGCATCAGATCCCGCCGCACCACCAGGACACCGGGGGTCTGCGGGCCGCCGACGAACTTGTGCGGCGACAGGAAGACCGCGTCCTTGCCGTCCGCCGCGCCCGGCGTCGACTCACCCATCCGGATCGGCACGTACGGGCCGGCGGCGGCGTAGTCCCAACACGACAGTGCCCCGTGGGTGTGCAGCAGGGCCGCGATCGCGTCGGCGTCGGACAGGATGCCGGTGACGTTGGAGGCGGCGGAGAAACTGCCGACCCGCAGCGGTCGGTCCGCGTACCGGACCAGCCGGTCGGCCAGTTCGACGCGGTCGATGTGCCCGTCGGCGTCCGCGCCGATGACGACCACGTCGGCGTACGTCTCCCGCCACGGCAGCTCGTTGGAGTGGTGCTCGTAGGGGCCCACGAAGACCACCGGGCGCTGCGCCACGGGGATGCCGTCCAGCAGCTTGTGCCGGTGCGCCGGCCCGGCGGGCAGCCGCAGTTCGAGGAGCCCGACCAGCTTGTCGACCGCCGCCGTGGCCCCGGAACCGCAGAAGAGCACCGCATGCTCGTCGGTGCCGCCGACGGCGTCGAGGATGGTCCGTCGGGCGTCCTCGCGCAACCGCCCCGTCGCCCGACCGGTCGCGGAACTCTCGGTGTGGGTGTTGGCGTAGCGGGGCAACACCCGGTCGCGGATGGTGTCCTCCACGAAGTCCAACGCCCGGCCGGAGGCGGTGTAGTCGGCGTAGGTGATCCGGCGTGGCCCGTAGGGCCCGTCGAGCAGCTCACCCTCGCCGATGACCCCGTCGCGGATCCGCGCCAGCAACCGGTCCACCCTGGACGTGTCCACCGTACCCATGTCGCGCTGCCTCCCCACGGCGATGGCGACGGGGCGGGTCGACGGCGCGTCGGCGGGCGTCGGTGTCCCGACCGCTGTCCACAGTGTGCCCGACCGGCCGGCCCCGCCGCTCGCCGCCCGGGATGCCGACCCGCACGCCCCGGGGCCACGCCGGGCGGTGACCGGGAGCCGGCCGGTCGGGCAACCGGCGTCCGTGCCCGCACCGGGGGACCTGGCGCCCGCGCCCGTACGGGTGCGACGATTTCGACCGGCCCTGCCGACGACCCGAGGAGAACGCGATGGCCACCGGTGCCGAGCTGGACGACTGCCGGCGGGTTGCCGAGGAGGCGGCTCGCCTCGGTGGCCGGGAGCTGCTACGGCGCTTCGGCGACCACGGCCGCGTCGACTACAAGACCGCCTCCACCGACCTGGTCAGCGAGGCGGACCGGGCCAGCGAGGCGCGCATCGTCGAGTTGCTGCGCACCCGTCGGCCCCGCGACGGCATCCTCGCCGAGGAGGGCAGCGACCACCTCGGCGACTCCGGGCTGCGCTGGGTGCTCGACCCCCTCGACGGCACCGTCAACTACGTCGCCGGAATGCCGTTCTGGTGCGTCAGCGTCGCCTGCGAACAGCAGACACCGGACGGCTGGGAGCCCGTCGTCGGGGTGGTCCACGACCCGGTGCACGACGAGACGTTCCGTGGTGTCCGGGGCCGGGGCGCGTTCCTCGACGACACGCCGCTGACCCGGCCCGCCGGGATCACACTCGGCGAGGTCGTCCTCGCCGCCGGGTACGCCTACGACGTCGCCCACCGCCGGGTGCAGGCGGCCGTGGTCACCGACCTGGCCGGTGACGTGCGCGGGGTGCGGATGCTGGGCTCGACGGCCCTGGCGCTGGCCTGGATCGCGGCGGGCCGCTGCGACGCCTACGTCGAGGACCGCACGTTCCGCTGGGACTGGGCCGCCGGTCTGGTGATCGCCGTCGAAGCCGGTGTCGCCGTCGAGGTGAGCGGCAGTCGGGTGCTCGCCGCCCCACCGGAGCTGATCGACGGCCTGCGTCCCCGGGTCGCCACACTGGGCTGACACCGCGTCCGCCGGGCGGCTCGACGCGGCCTCAGCCGGCACCGAGGCAGACGAACGCCGCCGCCGTGGCCCCGGCGGTGCCGTCGCCGGGCACGGCGAAGGCCTGCTGGGCGTCGGCGAGCGCCTGCGCCGGGCGGACCCCGCCCCGCATCCGTCGGTGCAGGTCCAGCATCAGCGCGGTGGTGGGTTCGGCCGGCACCGGCAGCACGGTGGCGATCAGGCACCGTGCGCCCAGGGCGAGCAGTACGGCGGTGAAGCCCATCACCTCGTCGCCGGGCCGCACCCCGGTCAGCCCCGAGTCGCAGGCGGAGAGCACCACGCAGCCGGGCGGCCGGGCGACCCGTTCCCACTCGTAGGCGAACAGCGGTCCACCGGCCAGCTCCAGCGTGGAGAACTGCGGGTTGTCGGCGCGGAAGGTGCCGTGGGCGGCGATGTGGACCAGGCCGGCCCCGTCCAGGGCCGTGGTCAACGCGTCGGCGGTGGCGTCCGCACCGGTGAGCAGGGTGGCGTCGGGCAGGACCTGCCCGAGTCGGCGTACCTCGGCCAGGCCGGCCGGCAGGCGCGGCCCGCAGGCCAGCACGGAGGGCCCGGCCGGCGGACACCGGCCGTCCGCCCGCAGCCAGGCGGTGGCCGACGGGGCGACGGTCACCGCGCGCCCGGCGCAGGTCGGCAGGCCCGACCACGGCACCGCGTGCAGGGCCCCGACCGGCACGATCACCAGGGGGCGGTCGCCGAGGTGCCGGCGCAGCGGCTCGAAGAGCTGCCGGTCCAGCGTGGCGGCGGCATGGCGGGCCCCGGCCTGCGCGGTGGGCGTGTCGCCGGTGGTGACCAGCCGGCGCAGGGCGAACCGGTGCCACCGGGTCAGGTGCACCGCCTCCGCCAGCGGGCCGAGGTCGTGCAGGCTGGCCCGGCCGTCGCGGACCAGCACCGCCCGCAGCCGCTCGCCGTGGGCGACCAGCTCGACCAGCACGCGGGAACCGAGCCGCCCGGCGAGCACCCCCACGCCGGGCGGGGTCACCACGCCGCTCCCGCCGGGCACCCGGCGGGCCAGGTCCTGGATGCGCTGTTCCAACCGGGCCTGCCGGCTGCGTAGGGCATGGGCGGGCCGGCCGGCCAGCACCTCGTCCTCCAGCAGGCTGCTGACGAGCCGGAGCTCGGTGAGCGCCGCGAACAGGTCCGGGTCGTCGGGAGGCAACGCCGGGCGCATCCGCAGCGTGTTGGCCCGCCAGCGTTCGGCCCAGGCCAGCGTCCGGGCCGGGGAGCCGGCGCGGACTGCGATGTCGAGGCCCTCGGCGGCCAGCTCCTGCCCGTACGTGCCGCTGTTGGCCCGCAACTCAGTGGCCCCGAGCGACGTGCGGTGCCGGTCGAGGACGGCCAGCCCCCGGCGCAGTGCCCGGGCCGCACCGGCATCGTCTCCGGTGAGTCGCCGCGACCGGGCCAGGGCGTACCACCCCTGGGCGCGGCGGGGGGCGGTGCCGCGCCGGCGGGCCAGGGCGGCCACGTCGAGCAGGGCCACGGCCCGGTCGACGCGACCCGCTGCGGCGGCCAGCAGACCGGCTTCGATGCGGGTGGTCAGCGCCGGACCCGACCACCCGGTGGCGTCGAGCTGGCCGGCGGTGCGCACCATCGCGGTGAGCAGGGCCGGCGTGCGGGTGCCCCGGCGGAACTCGGCGCGCAACTCGACGTGCCGGGCGAAAACGGCCCAGGTGCGTCGGCCCTGCCGCCGGAACCGGACCCGGGCCTGGGCGGCGGCGGCGGTCGCGGTGTCCAGGTCGTCGGCGAGCAGCGCGGCCCGGGCCTGGGCGAGCAGCGCCTCGGCGAGGTCCGAGGCCATCCCTCTGCGGTGCAGCTCGCGGACCGCGGCGGCGGCGACCTCGACCGCCTCGTCGAGCAGCGGCACCGACAGCAGCAGCTCGAAGCGGTCCAGCAGCAGCGCCGGTCGGGGTACGGCGAGCCGCCGGTACTCCTCGTCGACGTCGGCGAAGCAGCGCAGCGCCATGGCGATCTCGCCGCGTTGCCCGGCGGCGATACCGCTGTTCCAGCGGGCGTCGGCCGCCGCGAGGTCGAGGCCGAGCCGGCGGAAGGCCGCCGCCGCCCGGGAGAGGTCGTCGTCGGTGCCGCCGGGGGAGCCCCGGTGGGCGTTGAGCAGACCACGGTTGTTGCGGGCGCGGGCCTCCAGCAGCGGGTCGCCCTCACGCTGGGCGATGTCGATGGCGATGCCGTAGTCGCGGACCGCCTCGGCGTAGCGTCCGCGGTAGTGCAGCACCACCCCCCGCTGCATCCGGGCCCGACCGGCGTCGGCACCGGTGAGCTGGGGCAGCGCGGCGGTCACCGCCCGCAACGCCGCAGCGGTACGGCCGGCGTTGGCCAGCACGTACCCGAGGCTCATCCGGGCCAACGCCTGGGTACGGGGGGTGCCGGCGGCCCGTACCGCCCGCCGGAGGTGGCGCAGTGCGCCGGTCAGGTCGTTCAACTCGCGCAGGGCCAGACCGATGGCCCGCTCGGCGGTGGAGCGCTCGTCGTCGTCGGCGGTCTGGCCGGCGAGCACCCGGTGGGCGATCGTGATCGCCTCGGGTGGGTATCGCTGGACGGCGTCGAGTGCCGCCTGGGCCGCCGTGGCACCGGAACCGGTGCTGTCGGACATGCCCTAGAGAGTCCACGACGGACAGCCGCGAGTCAACGTCGAGAATCCGTCGCGGGAATTTCGTCAATGGGTGTCCTGCTTGGTTTCACAATTGACAACCGGCGATGGTCCGGAATAATTGGCGGTCGGGGAATTCGCCGCGTCCACCATCGGTGGGCGCGCTTCTCTCACGAGCATGGAGGATCCGTGCCGCCGTCCGACCACCCCACCGTGCCGGGTCCGGCCGGCCGGCTGTCCCGACGGCGGGTCCTGGCGCTGTCCGCGCTGGCCGTGGCGGCACCGCTCGGCGTCGTGCCGCGCCCCGCCCCGGCGGTCGCTGGCGACGCGGACGCCAACGCCTACCAGAAGGCGTTCGAAGCGGCGCTGGCCGCCGACCAGAATGTGCGTCGGTACACCGTGCCGGGGCGGGAGATCCTCTACCGGCCCCGGCAACTGCTCGCCGCCGCCGCCGACGCCAAACGGGTCACCACCTGGTTGCGTGCCCACGACTATCCGGTGACCGTCGGCACCGGCTTCGCCGGTGTCACCCGGCTGTTGTTCGACCGGGAGACCGACATCCCCGGCGTCGTGGGGAAACTACGCGACCCCCAGCAGTGGCCCGGTCAACCGGTGCCGGCGGTGCAGCCGCATCACGTGCTGCTCGGCCTGGGCAACATCATGGGCAACCCGGGCACGCCGCCCCGCCCGGCGGCGGCGCTGCCGCCGCCCGACCCGACCCGGCTCGGTGAGGGGGCAGGCGTCACCGTCGGGATCTGCGACACCGGGATCTGGCAGCTGGCCGGCGCGTGTCACCCGCAGTGGCTCGGCGGCACGTACCTGCCGCAGCCCGACGACGAGGATCCGCTCTACGTCCACACCGACGTGCTCGCTCCGCAGGGCGGGCACGGCACCTTCGTCGCGGGGGTGGTCCGGCAGGCCGCGCCGGGGGTACGCGTCGACCCGGAGCAGGCCCTGGACCCGACCGGGGTGGGGGACGAGGCGAGCGTGGTGGCCGCCCTGAGCCGGCTCGCGCCGCAGGTGTCCGTGTTCAACCTCTCCCTGGGTGGCTACACCCTGGACGACCAGCCGTCGCTGCCACTGGCCAACGCGTTGGCCGCGCTGCCGACGACGAGCGCCGTGGTCGCGGCGGCCGGCAACGCGGGCACCAGTCGTCCGCTCTGGCCTGCCGCCCTGGACCGGGTGCTGGCGGTCGCGGCGGTCGCCCAGACGTCCGGCGGTCTGGTGCCGGCGGTCGACAGCTGCTTCGGCCCCTGGGTGGACGCCTGCGCCCTCGGCGAGCGCCACAGCACCTACGTCGAGGGGCAGCTGCCGCTACCCGGGCGGCCGGTACGCCAGTTCCACGGGTTCGCCGTCTGGGCCGGCACCTCGTTCGCCACCGCACACGTCTCCGGGCGGCTCGCCGCCCTGATGACCGCCGGGGGCCTCAGCGCGGACCAGGCGCGTACGACCCTGCTCGCCGCCCCCCGGTGGCACCCCGACTACGGGGTGCTCGTCGGATGAGCCGTGTGACGCCCCGGGCGGTGGCCCGGTGACCGGTGCCAGCGCGACCAGCCTGTTGTCCGCCGCCGCCGGTGGGGACGAGTCGGCCTGGGCCGAACTGGTCCGCCGGTACACCCCGGTCGTCTACTCGGTCATCCGGGCGTACGACCTCAGCCGGGCCGACGCGGCGGATGTCAACCAGACCGTCTGGCTCCGCCTGGTGGAGCAGCTCGGCCGGGTACGCGAACCCGAGGCGTTGCCGGGCTGGCTGGCCACCACGGCCCGGCGCGAGTGCTACCGGTTGTCCCGCCTCAGCCGTCGGGCCCAGCCCGTCGACCCGTACGACCAGTCGTTGCAGACCTATCACGGGCTCTCCCGGGAGCTGGCGGCGATGGCGCCCGCCCCGGACGACGAGCTGCTGCGCGCGGAGCGGCGGCAGGCGTTGCGCGAGGGTTTCGTGCAGCTCCCGCCGCGCTGCCAGGCACTGTTGGCACTGCTGACGACCGACCCGCCGATGAGCTACCGGGAGGTCGCCGAGCGGCTCGGCATTCCGATCGGCAGTATCGGACCCACCCAGGCCCGCTGTCTGCGTAGGCTGCGGAAATGTCCGGCGATCGTCGAGTTTCTCGGAGCGTCCGCCATCGGTACGAACGGGGGTGAGCCGGATGGAGCCGTGGCCGCCGGTCGATGACGACGCGCTGACGACGGAGCTGGGCGCGGCGCTGTGGGACACGGGGCCGGTCTCGGAGGCCTACCTGAGCGCGGCGTTGGCCGCGTTCACCTGGCGTACCGCTGACGCGGAGCTGGCCGTCGCCGAGCTGACCTTCGACTCGGCGGTCGACGCCGAACTGGTGGGCATGACCCGGTCTGCCGCGTCCGCGCGGACGCTCTCCTTCCGCAGCGGGTCGGTGCTGGTGGAGATCGAGGTGAGTGACGCCGGGATCGTCGGGCAGCTCTCCCCGTCCGGTGGCGGACGGGTGAGCGCCCGCACGGCCACCGGCACCTACGACGAGGCGTCGGTGGACGCGATGGGCTTCTTCTCGTTGGGCGTCCCACCGCCGGGTCCGGTCCAGTTGTGCGCGCGTACCGTCGGGTATGCCCTGTCCACCGCCTGGGTCTGTCTGCGCTGACCGGCGCTCTGCTCCCCGGAGGGCGGCGCGGGCGGTGCCGCGCGTCCGGTGTCCGACCCCGACCGACGACGGTGGGGCGTGGGCCGGATGGCCCACGCCCCACCGTCGCAGGTGGCGACGATCCGGGTTATCCCCGCTGCCCGTCCGCCAGCAGGTACTGCACCCCGCCGAGGTCGGCGCGGGCGGTGCCGTCGGCGTCCGGCCCGAACTGGGTCACGTTGAGCGCGGTCTCCTTGGCCAGGGCGGTCTCGGCCGAGAAGGCCAACGAGAACTCGAGGCGCTCACCGGGCTTCAACACCAGCCCGCTGATGCTGGCCTTCGTCGGTTCGACGATCTCCAATTCGGTCTTGCCGACCTGGCGGATGCCCGTGCCGACCTTTCCGGTGGACTGCCACCGCTCGAACAGGGTCGGGCCGAGGTCGACGAAGACCCGGGCGCCCCGGGCCTGCTCCGCCGGCTGGGTGAAGACCAGGTCGTTCTTGGTCTCCGCGGTGGTCACGTTGCCGATGGCGAACGGCCGCACGACCCGCGGTCCGCCAGCGACGAGCCGGACCGAGTCGACGTTGCGCCAGACGATGTTGTTGTTGTGCTGGGTGTTGACGCTCGTGCTCGGACCCTCGAAGGTCATCGGGTCGGTGGGTGACACCCAGCGCGCCAACAGGCAGAAGTGACCCGGGCCGGGCACCCCGGTCCACGGGATCGTGACCGTGGTGACGCCGGGGTAGACGGGCACGCTGACCGCGCCGATCTGGGTCCAGTGCGTCGGCCAGGTGGCGCCGCCGCCCGGGGTCGTCCGGTAGACCCGCAGCACCCCGTTGTCGATGCCCGAGCCGTACGGTCCGTTGTTGCGCACCTTCAGGAAGAGATAGTTGGTGACCCCGACGATCGGGTTCTGGCTGACGGCACACTCCACGGCGGTCGGGCAGACCTTGATGTCGGGGCTGGCCCACAACGGGCCGTACGAGTGCGGCTGGACGCCGGTGTCGGCGGCGACGTCCTTCATGTAGACGTCGGTGCGGGCCGCCGCGGCGGCCTTGCCCTGCGGTGCCTCGCCGGGTGCCGCGGCGGCTGCGGTGACCGCCAGCAGCCCGGCCAGCGCCGCACCCGTGAGTACGGCCAGCGTGGAGCGGCGGACGCGCTTTCCTACCTTGCCCATGACAGGTTTTCTCCCATCGGCGGGGGACGTCGATCACGACATGTTTCGATGTCGTGTCGGCGCGATGACGTAGTTGAGGAGTCGGCCATGCGCCGGGAAATACCGTCCCGGGGCCTGCCGTCAGATGGCGCGAGGACCGGCAAAAGAGACAGTCATCGATGCGTTCGGAGGGTCGACCGCCCGTCTCAATGCCGCGATCGATCCCGTGGCCCGCCCCCTGAGGGTGTCCGGCCCGTCGACGGCGGGGTCGGCGCGACGCCTTTGACAATCGACAGTGGTGAATTAATGTTGGGCTCGCGAGGTGCGCGCCGGGCGGTCATCGGGGCGGCTCACGCCCCGTGTGCAGCCGCGCCGCCCTGCGCCGACCCCCGGGAGGAACAGCCGCCATGAGACTGAGGAGCAGTCATCTCGGTGCCGCTGCGGCGACCCTGACGCTGGCCACCGCCCTGGGTGGCGTCAGCGTCCCGACCGCCGTGCCCGCCAGCATGACCCCACCACCCGGCACGGCGGTGCCGGGCAGTCCGCCGCCCAGTACGGCGGTGCCGGGCAGTCCGCCGCCCAGCGGGGCGGCGTGCACCGTGCGGTACTCGGTCTACACCTGGGACACCTTCCTGACGAGCAGCATCACCATCACCAACACCGGTGCCAGCGCGATCACCTCCTGGAGGCTGACGTTCCCGCTGCCGGCCGGGCAACGCATCACCACCGACTGGAACGCGGTGTACTCGCCGTCCAGCGGCACCGTCACGGCCCGTGGGCTCGACGACCACGTCATCCTCGGGCCGGGGGGCTCGATCGCCATCGGGTTCGTGGCCGAGCACACCGGTGGCACCGGCAGCCCGTCCTCGTTCACCCTCAACGGGACGCCCTGTTCGCTCACCTGAGGCGGAGTCCCGCCGGCCGGGCCGGTTCCCCGCCGTGGCGGTCGGCCGCGTGTCGGGAAGCGTCGGTTGACGGCGGCCCGCCGCCACCACCAGCGTCACGCGGTGCCGCCGGACGACCCCGAGACGGGCTCCGGCCCAGGACGGTGACGTCCTGGGCCGGGAGTACCGCGTCGCCGATCAGGCGATCTTGACGTCGCTGCACCACATGTAGGTCTGGTCCGCGTGCGACGCCTTCCAGATGAAGAACAGGACGTGGCTTCCGGAGCGCGACGACGGGATCGAGACGTTGAACGAGATGTTCTGTGCCGGCGCGTACCGCCCGGTCGTGGTGATCAGGTCCAGGTTGCCCCACCCGACCCGCTGGGTGGCCGGGTTGAACCCCTGCTTGGTGACGTAGACCCGGAAGAAGTCAGCACCGTGGCTGGCCTGGTCGTACATCTGGACGGTGAGGTTGCGGCTGACGGTGGTCGCCTTCCATGCCCCGGGCGTGTTCAGCGAGTTGTTCCGGGACAGGGCGTTGCTGCACAGCTGCCCGTCCGGGGTGCTGGGCTGGTACTGGCCGGCCAGGCCGTCGCGCAACGCGCTCATCCAGTTCCACATGGTGTCCGGGTTGGCCTGCCACGCCTGCCAGCACATCGGGTCCTGCTGCTGCATGGCCGGGTTGGTGTGCTGGCTGCCCCAGGTCTGCCAGCACTGGTACGCCCGGGTCGCCGGGTTGATGATCGTCCCGTGCGCCTGGGCGGGGCTGGTCAGGGGCAGGGTGCCGACCACCATGGCGAACATCAGGGCGAGCGCCTGGAGGGACCGGCGGACGGTTGACCGGGGGCGTCCGCCGGATCGGTCGGACTGGTGTGAACGCACTGTTCATCCTCCATTCGTCGGTACGGGACATCGAGTGGTGAATGCTCCCGAATCCACTGTTGCACCCATGCCGCAAAATATCAATGTTGATCGATATTTAGTCGGATTGGATCGAGCTGTCGGATGTGGAGCGAGCTGTCCGAGATCGCCGGATCGCCGGCGGGCGGCCGGACCGTGGACCCGAGGTCACCGCAGGTCCGGGTCGGGCGGCCGGACGGCGTGGTGTCGGGCCGGCCACCGGGGGCGGCAACCGTGCGTCGGCCACCCGGCACGGTGACCCCGGGTCGGCCGTCGGGCGCGGTCACCACGTGGCGGGGCGTGCCGGCCTGTCGGCCGGACGGGTCACAGCTTCGCTGCGGCGTCGTACCTCCGGCGCAGGTCGGCCATCTCCGAGGCACCCAGCGCCTCCTGCTGCGCGATCGTCGCGTACGCGGGCGGGAACATCTCCCGGAGCCGGTCGACGAACCTGACCTCCGCGGTCGCCTCGACGACCTGGATTCCCGGCGGATCGGTGGACATGTCCATGATCAGTGGGCCGGCCAGCTTGACCGCCACGTCCCAGGGGCGCTTCTGCTCGGCGATGCCGCACAGATGGAAGCCGTAGATCTTCTGGACGTCGGTGAACGTGGTGGCCCCGGCCGGTTCGAAGCCGTAGACGCGGACCCCGCAGATCACCGGCGGCTTCTCCGTGGTGGCACCCTGCTGGGCGTCGTGCCCGGCATGCTGGTGCTGCCCCGGATCCGCCTTTTCGAGCGTGGTACGCATCCGGGCCACGATCTGCGCCTGCAGATCCGCCGGCTGCGCCCCCGTGCTGCTCCGGTTGGCCAACACGACAGTGCCGACCGACACCACCAGCAGGATCACCGCCACCCACACCAGGCGGTGCCGGTACCACGCGGAACTCTCTGGGGAACTCATCGCTTCTCACCTCGTCGCCGGTTGTGGTGCGCTGGCAGGCCCGTCAGGCGACCCCGGGCAGGCGTCGAGCGTGTCGACCGTCGGGGCGCGTGGCGGCGGATACGTGTGGCGGGCGGGAGTGCCCACCCGGCAGGGTGCCCGTCAGCACGGCGATGGCCCGTCGAGGCGGTGTGCGAGCGTCCGTCGAGGCGGCGCGCTGTCGATGCCGTGCTGCTCCCGTGCTGGCCGTTCTCAGTGCGGTTGCCCCCGCGCTGCGGCGATATGAGCTATTCCAACACGTCTGGATGCACTCTGGCAACATTGACGGATCTCAGTGGGCTTTCGACCCGCTCGGGTACTTGCGGCACGGCCGGTCGGCGGGGGTCAGTGAACCGAGGGCGGCCAGCGGTGGGTGCGCCACTCGTACCAGGTCGGGAAGCCCGCCGGGGGGTCGTCGATGGGTTCGCCGCCGTCGAGCTCGCCCGGCGTGGGGACGTCGAAGCGGGCGGCCCACTCGACGAGTTCCCCGTCGGACATGGGCCACGTCGTGTGCGGTGCGTCGGCCTGGCGTTGGTCACGTCGTTTCCGCTGCTCGGACGGGCTGAGAGCGAAGTAGTGCAGTTCCACCGTCGCGCCGACGTCAAGCGCCGCATGGCGCAGGGCGGAGCGCTCGTTGCGGTCCCACAGGCCGTAGTCGAGCACGACGTTGGTGCTGAGTTCGAGGGCGCGCAGCGCGATCTGGATGAGCCTTCCCTCGATCACGGCTCCCGCCAGGGGTGGATTCCCGGGTCCGTAGAGAGCCTTCACCCACTCGTCCTTGGTCAGCCGAAGTGCTTTGCGTTCGATCTCGATGCGCCGGGCGGCCGTGGTCTTCCCGGTGCAGGGCAGGCCCACGGTCAGGAACAGTGTCGGTTTCTCCATCAACATCCTCCGGCCGGACGCCCCATCATCGCGCACCGCCACCCGGGCCGCTCCCCGTTGCCCGGTGTTCCCCGCCGTGCTGACGTACGGCTACGGGTGGACGGGCGGTGTCACATGGTGCGGGCGGGCCTCACCATGGTCAGCCGAGGTCCTCGTCTTCGAGGGTGGGGATCACCGGGGACAGCAGACGGTCGGCGTGTTCGGTGACCGTTGCGCGCGCCAGCCGGAAGACCCGGAAGGCCAGTTCGTGCCCGGGGTCCTCGTCGTCGTGGACGTACAGCAGCCCGTAGGACCCGGGGGCGAGCTGACCGATCCTGGTGAACAGGTCGAGGATGTCGGCACCGAACGTGCCCCGGTGGTTGGGGAACCCGCCGAGATGGACGTGGTACGCGCCGTTGACCGGGCGTAGGTCGACCAGCCCGTGGCCGGTGAGGCCGTCGAGCAGGTCCTGGATCTCGTCGAGGCGCAGGGGTGGGTCGTCGTCGACCGCCTCGGCTGTCGAGCGGAGGGTGATCCACCCGTGATACTCGAACATGGCCGCAGTGTAGGGGCACCTCCTCAGGTCGCGGTGCCGTCGCCCGGCGTGCCGGTGCGGCGTAGTTCGCGTAGTACGCCGTGGCGGCGCAGGGCCCAGGCGAGGCGTGGAACGCTCGGGTGCCGGATGAACAGCACGGCGACGCGGCGGGCCAGGCCGACCCGGTCGGCGTCCACCTGGTTCTCGACCGCCTGCCAGACCAGCTCGCGCACCCTGGCGTCGTCCAGCACCGCCCGTACCTCACGCCGCACCCTGGGGTCCTCGGCCGCCGAGGTGATGGCGGCAGCCTGACCCGGTCGGTCGGCATTCGGTCGGACCACCGCCGCGAGGAGCGGTCGGCGTACCTCGTCGCGTTCCAGCAGCAGCAACACCGCTTCCCGGATCTCGGTCGTGTCCAGACTGGACCGCAGCAGCCGCAGCAGGCTGCGCTCCACCTCGCGGTCATGGTCCGCGACGGAGAGCGTGGCCAGCAGCAGCGCCACCTCGTCGAGGTCGATGACGTGGCGTACCCCGTCGCGGAACTCCGGCAGGCCCCAGGCGGCCTGCAACGCCGTCACGAGATCGCGGTTCACGGTCAAACCGCTACCCGCAACCGGCGGCCGGTGAAACCCGGGATCCGCCGATCCATCGCGACGGCCGCCGCCCGCCGGATGCGGTTGTACCGTCGTCGACCAGGACGTCCTACCGCGACGGGGTCTGCATCAGGGATGCCCGGTCGCCCGGATCAGGCGGCTGCCTGCCGGGGGCAGAGCATCGGGTGCAGCAGCCGGGACAGCTCGGCGACGTCGGCGACGGGTCGCGCGAAGCTCACCCTCGCCCGTCGGGCCGCGCCGGGCTGGCCGTACGCGACCAGCAGGCCGTACCGGTCGATCCGGACCACCCGTGGCGACTCGGCACCGGTGAGCTTCAACTGCCGGCGCAGGTGGGCCGCGACCTGCTCGGCGTGGTGGTCGGCGAGGTCGGCCAGCAACCCCGCCTCGGCCGCGTGCAACGGGTCGGGCTCGGCCTGTGCGTACGCCTGCGGGTCGATCGGGCGCGTTGCGCCGGCGCGTTCCCAGCGGGCCTCGGTCACCTCGAACCGGTGCAGCTGGAACCTGCTGCCCACGTCGAGCAGGTCGCCGGTGGGCCGGATGGCGGCGAAGTCCATCGCGGCCTGCCGGGCCGCGTCGCCGTCGAGGCGCTCGGCCCAGCCGGAGACCCAGGCCCGGCCGAGCGAGGGGGCACCGGCGGTGGGCGGCAGGTCGAGCACGTCGAGGACGGTGGCGACGGCGGTGTCCCCGGCGGGCGGCGTGAGCGCCGTGGCGAGGTCGCCGGGCGCCGGCACCAGCAGCAGCACCCGGCCGGCCGGGTCGGTGGCGTGCCTGACCTGGTGCGGGCCGGTGCTGCCGGCCAGCTGGGCGAGGGCCGGCAGCTCGCCCGCGACGAGGGTACGCACGATCTCCGCCGGGCTGGGTCGCATGATCCCTGACTCCTCAATGTAGGTTAGCCTTACCTAAGTTGCAGGCTAGACCATTCGATCGGAGACGTCGAACGTGAACCACCCCCGCCCCAAGGCCCGGCTCTCCCGCGCGCTCGGCATCCCGCTCACCCGCAAGTGCGTGCGGTACTTCGAGCGACGTCCCTACCCGCCGGGTGTGCACGGCCGCAACCGGCGCAAGACCTCCGACTACCAGGTCCGGCTGCTGGAGAAGCAGCGGCTGCGCCACCAGTACAACGTCAGCGAGGCCCAACTGCGCCGGACGTTCGACGAGGCCGCCCGGGGCGCCGGGAAGACCGGTGAGTCGCTGGTCGCCCTCCTGGAACGGCGACTCGACGCGGTGGTGCTCCGGGCCGGGCTGGCCCGCAGCATCTACCAGGCACGCCAACTCGTCGGACACGGTCACTTCACCGTCGACGGGCACAAGGTCGACCGGCCCTCGTACCGGCTGCGGCCCGGCCAGGTGGTCGCGGTACGCGAGCGCAGCCGCGCCCTGCCACCGTTCCAGCTCGCCGCCACCGGCGCGCACGCCGACGACCTACCCCGCCCGTACCTGTCGGTGGAGCTCACCGGGCTGCGCGCCACGCTGCTGCGCGAGCCCGCCCGGCACGAGGTGCCGGTGGTCTGCGACGAGCAGCTCGTGGTGGAGTTCTACTCCCGCTGAGCGGTCAGCGGCGGCCCGTCCCTCCGCACCTGCCGCCGCTGCGGCACCGGCGGGTCGCCGCTGCCCACCACGGGCCCCGCAGCGGCGTCGGTGCGGGGCGGCCCGGGACCGTCGGCGGCCCGGGCGGTCCACGCCGCCCACAGCCGGGCGTAGCTTGCCCCCGCACCGACCAGGTCGGCGTGCGGACCACTCTCGACGATCTCGCCATGGTCCATGACGATGATGTGGTCCGCGGCCACGGCCTGGGTGAGGCGGTGGGCGACGACCAGGGCGGTGCGTCCCGCCAACGCCGCGGCGGCGGCCTGTTCGAGGTCGCGCGCACCTGCGCTGCCCGCCTCGGCGGTCGCCTCGTCCAGCACCACCACCGCGGGGTCGAGCAGCACCACCCGGGCCAGCGCCAACTGCTGCGCCTGCGCCGGAGTCAGCGGGTGGCCGCCCTCACCGACCACGGTGCCCAGGCCCTCGGGGAGGGCGAGCACCCAGGTCAGGGCACCGACGCGGGCCAGGGCCGCGGTGAGTTCCTCCGGCGTGGCGTGCGGGCGGGCCAACCGCAGGTCCTCATCGAGGGGCCCGGCGAACACGTGGGTCTCCTGACTGACCAGGGCGACCGTCCGGGCGGGCAGCTCATTGACGGGTACGCCGCCCAGGGTGGCCGTGCCGTGCCCGGGGCGCAGGGCCCCGGCGGCGATCGACGCGACCGTGGTCTTCCCGGCGCCGGTGGACCCGACCAGCGCGACGACCTGGCCCGACCCGACCCGCAGGGAGACGTCGCGCAGCACCGGCGTGGTCCCGTCGTAGCTGAAGCCGACGCCGGTCAGGACGAGGTCGTGCGCCGTCGGCGCGGTGCCGCCGCCACGGCCTTCGGGGTCCGTGCCGAGCACACCGACGAGACGGGCCAGGCTCGCCCCCGCATCCTGGGCCTTGTCGAAGGTGACCATCAGGTGCAGCACCGGGCCGAACAGGCGGTGCAGCAGCAGCGCGGCCGCGGAGACCTCGCCGAGGGTGACGGCGTCCCGGCGGACGAGCAGGAATCCCACCGCCAGCACCGCGCCGAGCCCGGCCAGCTCCGCCCCGTGGATGCGGCCCACGAAACGGGTGTAGAGGGCGAACACGCTCGTCGAGATGTCCCGCGCGCGGGCCGAGACCGCCGTGATGCCGGCGAGGTGCCGGTCCTCCAGCCGGTAGGCGTGCACCGTACGGATGCCCTGCACACTCTCGACGAACTGCTGCGACCGCTGCGCGATGGCGACCCGCTCCGCCGCGTAGGCCGGCGCGGCCCGGGGGAGGTACCACCGCAGGCCGAGCACATGGAGCGGGACGGCGACCGCGCCGGCCAGCCCCAGCCGCCAGTCGATGCCGATCATCGTGCCGAGGCTGATCGCCGCCAGCAGCAGGGCCGAGATCAGGGTGGGCAGAACCTCGGTGACGGCCCGGTCGATGGCGCTGACGTCCGCACCGACCCGCGAGACCAGGTCGCCCCGGCCCGCCCGGTCGAGCACCGCCGCCGGCAGGCGCAGCGCGGTGTCCAGGGCACGTTCACGCAGGTCGGCGAGGATCCCCGCACCCAACCGGCGGATCAGGTGGGCGCTGACGCCGGTGGCCACGCCGCCGACGACCGCCGCGGCCACGATGACCACGGCGACCGGCACGAGCGCGTCGGTGCCGCCACCGGCCCGGACCCGGTCGACCAGCAGGCCCAGGGCGTAGGCGGGGACGATCGCCGTGGCGGCGGCGAACAGCCCGACGACCAGGGTGCCGCCGGTGCCGCCCGGGCGGGCCCGTAGTTGCGCACCGAGCCACGCCCTGCTCTCGCGCGGGCCGGCCACGGGCAGGATCGGGTGGGTCACCGCAGCACCGTCCGGCGGTAGCTGTCGTCGTGGCCGACGAGTTCGGCGTGCGTACCCTCGGCGGCGACGGCGCCGTCCCCGATGAACACCACCCGGTCGGTGGCGGCCAGCAGCGTCGGGCTGGTGGTGATGACGACGGTGCCGTAGCCGGCATCCGAACCGTGCCGCAGGGCGCGGATGCCGTCGGCGACGGCCCGTTCGGTGACCGCGTCGACGGCGGTGGTCGGGTCGTGCAGGACCAGCAGCGGCGGCGCGGCGAGCAACGCGCGGGCGAGCGCGACACGTTGCCGCTGGCCGCCGGAGAGGTTCGCGCCGCGTTCGGTGACCGGCATGCGTAGGCCCTCCGGGTGCAGGTGCGCCACCTCGGCGACGGCAGCGGCGCGCAGGGCCTCGTCGAGCCGTCCGTCGTCGTGCCGTCCGTCGTCGTCGTGCCGCCCTCCGTCGTCGCGCAGGGCGATGTTCGAGGCGAGGGTGCCGGTGAACAGGTCGGTGCGGTGCGGTTCGCTGTGCAGCACCTGCCGCGCCCGGCCCCGGTCCACGGCCTCGAGCCGTTCGCCGCCGAGCAGGACGTCACCCGTGTGACCGTCGGGCACCGCCAGCAGCCGCGCCAGCGCCTCGGCGTCCGCCGGTCGGCGGGCCACCACACCGACGAACTCCCCGCCGCGCACGTGCAGGCGCAGCCCGGCGAGCGGGCCGTACGTCACGTCGGTCAGGCGCAGCTCGTGGCCGCCGCTGCGGGGCGCGGCGGCACCCGGCGGCAGGACCACGTCGGCCCCGACGACGGCGGCGACCCGCTCCGCCGCCGCGCGGGCGGCAGCGGTCCAACCGGGTACGACCGCGAGCACGCCGAACGGTTCGACGAGGAACTGCGCGGAGCCGATCACCGTGATGAACTGGCCGACCGTGATGCGGCCGGTGAGCGCGAACCAGCCCGCCATGAGCGCGATGCCTCCGGACAGCAGGGCGCTCAGCATCGTGGACGCGCCCAGGTAGGCGTTCTGGGTCCGGGAGGCGCGCAGCGTGGCCGCCAGGGCGTGGCGGCTCACCCGGTGGTACCGCTCGACGGCGGCGTCCTGCGCGCCGATGCCGCGCAACGCCCGCAGCCCGGTCACCAGGTCGGTGGCGAGCGCGGTGGCCCGGCCGGCCTGATCCTGTTGCTCCTTGACACGTCGGGCGATCAGCGGCGCGGTGCGGTTGAGGACCGCCAGCACGACCGGGATGGCGACCAGCACGGTCAGTCCGAGCGGTGGCGAGATCAGCAGCAGCGCGACCGCGCTGACCGTGACCGCCACCAGGGCGCTGGTGATCCGGGGGATGTGGTCGAGCAGGTAGGAGGTGTACTCGGCGTCGGTGGTGGTGACCGCGAGCAGGTCGCCGGTGTGCCGTTCGGCCCGGAGCACGCGTGGGTGCAGGATCCGCGCCGCCAACTCGACCCGCAGTTGGTGACCCTCCTCGGCGATGGCCCGTTGCAGGCGTCGCGCGCCGAAGCGGTAGGTCACCGCCAGCACCAGGTAGACCGCCGCCAGGACGGCGATCCAGACGAGCAGCGCGGTCAGGTCGCCGGTGGCGACGCCCCGGTCGACGATGACGCCGATGAGGATCGGCACCAGGGCCGCGCAGAGCTGGTAGACGCCGGCCAGTGCCGTTCCGCTCCAGAGGCGTCGCCCGTTGCGGGCGACCGCCCTACGCAGGATGACGGTGCCAGCACTGATCTTGCTCACTGCCTCATACCCCCTGGTCAACGGCTCAGGAACGTGGAGTACTTTACCGATCAAGTATTAGGTAAGCCTGTCCTTACTATGTGAGTTGGAGTACTCCGTATGCGCCCCTCCCGGTTGCTCACCGGAATCGTCGCGGTCGCCACCACGCTCGCCCTCGCCGCCTGCGGCGGGTCGTCCGACCCCGACGGGAAGCCCGCCGCGTCCGGGCCCGCGACGGCGACCTTCCCGCTCACCGTCACCCACGCGCTGGGCACCACCACGATCGACAAGAAGCCGGAGCGGGTCGCCACCGTCAACTGGGCCAACCACGAGGTCCCCCTCGCCCTGGGCGTCGTCCCGGTCGGCTACGCCAAGGCCAACTTCGGCGACGAGGACGGCGACGGGCTGCTGCCCTGGGACGCCGCGCGACTCAAGGAACTCGGCGCGTCGACCCCGGTGCTGTTCGACGAGACCGACGGCATCGACTTCGAGGCGGTGGCGAACACCAGGCCGGACGTCATCCTGGCCGCGTACTCCGGCCTGACCAAACAGGACTACGACACCCTGACGAAGATCGCGCCGGTCGTCGCGTACCCGCAGGCGCCCTGGGCCACCTCGTGGCGCGACAGCATCAAGCTGGAGAGCAAGGCCCTCGGCCTGGCCACCGAGGGTGACGCGCTGATCGCGAAGATCGAGAAGCAGATGAAGGACGAGGCCGCCCGCTACCCGAAGCTGGCGGGCCGGTCGGTGATGTTCCTGACCCACCTCGACCCGACCGACCTCAGCAAGATCAGCTTCTACACCACGAACGACACCCGGGCCCAGTTCTTCACCGACCTCGGCATGACGCACCCGCAGAGCATCGCGAAGGCCTCCGCCGCGACCAAGGAATTCAGCCTCACCCAGAGCGCCGAGCAGGTGCAGAACCTCAGCGACGTCGACATCATCGTGACCTACGGCGACGCCGACGGCACCACCCTGGCCACCCTCCAGAAGGACCCGCTGCTGTCCAAGATCCCCGCGATCAAGCGCGGCTCCTTCGTCTCGCTGCCCGGCAGCACCCCCGTCGCCACCGCCGCCAACCCGACACCCCTGGGCGTCTCGTTCGTCCTCAAGGACTACGTCGACCTGCTCGGCAAAGCCGCCGACAAGCTCTGATGACCGGTGCAACCACCTCCGGGCCGGACGTCGCCCTGCTGCGACGTCCGGCCCGGACCCGCCTGACCTGGCTCCTGATCGTCCTCGCCGCGCTGGCCCTGGCCCTGATCGCGTCGGTCGCCTTCGGTTCCCGGATCGTCGGCTGGGCCGACATCACCGCCGCACTCGGCGGCACCCAGGACACCCTCGACCAGGCGGCCGTGGTCAAACGCCTGCCCCGGACGGTGCTCGCGGCCCTGGTCGGCGCCGCACTGGCCCTGTCCGGGGCCGTGATGCAGGGCGTCACCCGCAACCCGCTCGCCGACCCGGGCATCCTCGGGGTGAACATGGGCGCGATGCTCGCCATCGCCGTCGCCATGACCACCGTCGGCCTGTACACCGCCACCATGTACATCTGGGTCGCCATCGCCGGAGCGGCGGTGTCCGCGCTGTTCGTCTACGCGGTCGGCTCGCTCGGTCGCGGCGGCGCCACCCCTCTCAAGATCGCCCTGGCCGGGGCGGCCACCTCCGCCGCCCTCGCCTCGCTGGTGGTCGCGGTCGTGCTGCCGCGTGGCGACATCGCCGAGAACTTCCAGTCCTGGCAGGTCGGCGGCGTCGGCGGGGCCAGCTGGGACAGCATCGGCCAGGTCCTGCCGTTCCTGGCCGCCGGGCTGGCCGTCTGCCTGCTGTGCGCCCGGGCACTCAACTCCCTCGCGCTCGGCGACGACCTCGCCGCCGGCCTGGGCGAACGCGTCGCCCTGGTCCGCGGGATCGCCGCCGCCGGTGCGGTGGTGCTCTGCGGCGCGGCCACCGCGGTCGCCGGACCGATCGCCTTCGTCGGCCTGATCGTCCCGCACCTGTGCCGGCTGCTCGTCGGACTCGACCACCGTTGGCTGCTGCCGTTCGCGACCCTGGTCGGCGCGGTGCTGCTGACCGTCGCGGACGTCGCCGGACGGGTGGTGAACCGCCCCGACGAGATCGAGGCCGGGATCATCACCGCCCTGATCGGCGCCCCCTTCTTCATCTACATCGTCCGCCGGCAGAAGGTACGCGAACTGTGAGCACCACGACCCTGAGGGCCGTCACCCGCGGTCGGGTCCGGCGCAGCCGACGACGCCGTGCCGTGCTGACCGCACTCTCGGCGGCGGTGGCCGCGCTGGTCGTCGTCTCGCTGATGGTCGGGCAGACGTTCTACCCGCCCGGCGACGTGCTGCGGGTGATCCTCGGCGAGACCGTGCCCGGCGCGTCGTTCACCGTCGGTGAACTTCGGCTGCCCCGCACCGTCCTGGCCCTGGCGACCGGGCTCTGCTTCGGCATGGGCGGCGTCACCTTTCAGACCATGTTGCGCAACCCGCTGGCCAGCCCCGACATCATCGGCATCAGCTCGGCGGCGAGCGCCGCGGCGGCCTTCGGCATCATCGTGCTCGGCCTCGGCGAGACCGGCGTCTCGATCTTCGCCATCGTCGCCGCGCTCGGCGTCGCCGTGCTCATCTACCTGCTGTCGTTCACCGACGGGGTGGCCGGCACCCGGCTGGTGCTGATCGGCATCGGCATCGCCGCCATGCTCAACAGCGCCACCTCGTACGTCCTCAACCAGGCCGGCCAGTGGGACCTGCAGGCGGCGACCCGCTGGCTCAACGGCAGCCTCAACGGCTCCACCTGGGACGAGACGGTTCCGGTGCTGGCCGCGCTGGCCGTGTTCGGCCCGGTGCTGCTGAGCCAGGCCCGGAACCTGACCATGCTGCAACTCGGCGACGACACCGCCGCGGCGCTCGGCACCCGGCTGGAACGTACCCGGCTGGTCTCGATCGTCGCGGCCGTCGGCCTGATCGCGTTCGCCACCTCGGCCACCGGACCGATCGCGTTCGCGGCCTTCCTGGCCGGGCCGATCGCCGCCCGGCTGGTCGGCGCCGGCGGCTCACCGCTGGTGCCGTCCGCCCTCGTCGGCGCGCTGCTGGTACTGGTCGCCGACTTCCTCGGCCAGTTCGCCTTCGACATCCGCTTCCCGGTGGGGGTGATCACCGGCGTGCTCGGTGCCCCGTACCTCATCTACCTGCTCGTCCGCACGAACCGCGCCGGAGGCTCGCTGTGACCACCGACCACGCCCTGACGACGGAGAAACTGACCGTCGGCTACGGCGACCGCGTCGTCATCGAATCGCTCGACCTGCTCGTCCCGCCCGGCCGGATCACCGCGATCGTCGGCGCCAACGCCTGCGGGAAGTCGACGCTGCTGCGGTCGATGTCGCGGCTGCTCGCCCCGCGCGCCGGTCACGTCCTGCTCGACGGCCGGCAGGTGCACCGGACGCCGGCCAAGGAGCTGGCCCGCACCCTCGGCCTGCTGCCCCAGTCACCGATCGCCCCGGAGGGCATCACCGTGGCCGACCTGGTCGGTCGGGGCCGCAACCCGCACCAGCGACTGCTGTCGCGCTGGAGCGGGGACGACGACCGTGCGGTGGCCGCCGCCCTCGACGCCACCCACACCGCCGACCTGGCCGACCGGTCGGTCGACGAACTCTCCGGCGGGCAGCGGCAACGGGTGTGGATCGCGATGGCGCTGGCCCAACAGACCGAACTGCTGCTGCTCGACGAGCCGACCACCTTCCTCGACGTCAGCCACCAGGTCGAGGTGCTCGACCTGCTCACCGACCTCAACGCCACACGCGGCACCACGATCGTGATGGTGCTGCACGACCTGAACATGGCCGCCCGCTACGCCGGCCACCTCATCGCGCTGGCCGACGGTGGCCTGTACGCGGCGGGGCCGCCGACCGAGGTGCTGACCGAGGAGTGCGTCCGGGCCGTCTTCGGCCTGGACAGTCGGGTCATCGTCGATCCGGTCTCCGGCCGGCCGTTGATGCTGCCGATCGGTCGCCACCACGTCTCGGCCGCCCGCACCTAGCCCCCCGACGAGCCCCGCCGGGGCGGCCGGTACGGGTTGCGGAGGTCCCCCGTCCCACCCTCGCCGTCGTGGATCTGCACCCGGTGGTGTGCCGTACCCTGTGCGCCGTCACCTGTGTGCTGTGCTGGGCGTGCGGTGTGTGCCGGGGAATCGAACCCCCGCGCCTGCCCTCGGCGCACCAGCGTGAGCCGGAATACCCGCCGGCTCTCGGGTTCGTGCACGCCTCCACGTCGGCTACCTGCTCCGCAACCCGTCAGTCCAGCAGGTCGACCTCCCAGTTGCTCCGCTGGATCAGCGTGTCGACCTCGCGGAGCTGCCGGGCGAGGTAGTCGGCCTGGCCGCGCAGCTGCGCCACCGGCAGCGCCGGGATCATCCTCAGCTCCGACCGCAACTGCCGGAACCCCCGCTGGCCCTCGCCGGCAGCGGCGTCCGCGGCGGCGGTGACCACGCTGTGCCGCAACCGGAGCACGTCGCGGCGGGCCAGGGCGTCGGTGAGCGTGCCGCCGTCGAGCACGGTGGCGGCGTTGGTGCGGTTGATCCGCCGGATCAGCGTCTCCAGCTCTCCAAGCACCACGCCGGCCTCGGTCAGCAGCGCCGTCGCGTCCTCCGCCGGCGTCTCACCCTCCTGGAACCGGGCGCTGGCCACGATGCGGGCCCGGAGTTGTTCGGCGCGGCGTGCCGCATCCGCGCGCAACGCCAGGGCCTCGGCAAGCTTCATGCCCGCCAGTATGGCCGGCGAAGATCACCCCTGCCGCCCAATTCACCGACGCCCGGGGGAGACGGGCGACACCGACGGGGCCCGGGACAGGTCGGGGTGCCTGGGTACGATGCCCGGCGTGCCTCTCGCCGCAGACCTACGTGACCTGCTGAAAGACCCGTCGTTCTGGTCGGCCTACGAGCGCTCCGACGGCGACGACGGTGCTGACGACGAGCGCTGGGAGGACCATCCCGGGTGGACGCTGACGGCCGACGTCGGCGGCGGTCACACCCTCGTCCTGGAGATCGACATCGAGCTCGGCATGGTCAACCTCGGGGTGTGCCCGCCCGGCGTGACCGAGCCGCTGCAACTCGGCTGGGACGACGACGCGCACCCCTTCCCGCACGCCCTGCGCTGGGACGAACTGGACCTGATCGCCCGGGCCGTCGCGTTGCGGGACCCGGACCTGCCGCACCCCGGCCCACTGCTGGCGTTGGTCAGCCGGTTCGTGCTGCTCGGCGAGCACGACGACCTCGACGCGGTCACCCCGCTGTTGGCTGCCGCCTTCGGGACCGGCCCCGCCGACGCCGCCTACTGGCCGACGGCCCGCTCCTGGCTGTACCGGTGCGACGGGCGCGGCAGGGGCGTCACGTGGCAGCGCGACGACGCCGGGAACTGGACCGTCGACCAGGACGAGGACCAGAGCGGCGACTTCACGCTCTACAGCCTGCGCGGCCCGGAGTCGGAGTTCCCGTTCGACGCCTGGCGGGAGCTGCTCGCCGCCGCCGGGCGTACCGTCTCCGATGCCGTGCCCGGGCCGGCGCGGGACGCTCTCGGTGACCTGCCGGCGCGTGCCGTCGCCGACCGTGACCTGAGCCTGGCCGGGCAGACCGGCCGGTCGCTCGCCGCAGCCGGCGTCGGTCATCCGGTGATCCTGCGCGGGCTCGACGGACCCACGGACCCTGCCGAGGTCTGCTGGATCCTCGAAACGGTCACCGGCGCGGCGCAGGGTTCCCTCGTGGCCCGGTGGTTCGGCCCGAGTGCGCTGCGGGTGGCCCGCCGCTACCGGCTGGACCTGCACCTGGAGGTCGGCGGACGGCCCGATCCACGCGGGTACGCCAGCACGGTGACCCGCGACCTCGACCGGGCGCTGCGCGACCGGGGCCTGGGCCACGCCGAGCAGACCGGCAGCAGCATGCGCCGGGACGCCTCCGGTGGCTACGTCACCCACGCCGTCAGCGTGGACATCGCGGTCTTCGACGATCTCGCCGCCGGCACCGACCTCGTCCGGCACACGCTGCTGCGCCACGATCCGGCACCGGAGACCGTGCTGCGTCACCAGGGGGGCACCGACGCCGTGGTGGCGCTGCGGTGACCCCGGCGGGTCGGCAAACGGCCGACCCGCCGCCGGCCGGACGGCACTATGCTGCGACAAGTCCCGTCGAGCAGGGAGATGACGTGTCGCGTCGTACCGGTAGGCCCTCGTATCTGCTGGCCGCGTCGCCACCACCCCGCCGCCGGCCGTCCCGGCTCGCCGTCGTCGCCGCGATCGGGCTCATCGTTGCCCTGGTCGGCGGCGGCATCGGATACACGGTCGGTCGACCGGACGCCACCGAGTCGACCATCGCCGACCTGCGCCGGGCCGAGGCGAAGCGGGACGCCCAGCAGATCACCGAGCTGACGGCCACCGCCCGACGCCTCCGCGACGAGATCACCCCCGTGCTCGACGCCCTGCGGGCCGGGCCGACCGCCGACCCGCAGCAGGCACGCCAGTGGCAGCAGACCGTGCTGCGGGCGGCGGAGCCGTTCGCCGACCCACCGTCGGGCAGCACGGCGACCAACGTGGCACGCGGTGGTCTGCGTGGCGCCGTGGAGCAGACGTCCCTGGCCGTCGAGTCGTACCTCCTCGCGGTCACCGGGCCACCCGCGCAGCGGGCGGCGCTGACGGCACTGGCGAAACGGCAGGCGGAGCAGGCCGCCGCCGCCTGGTCCGTCGCCGCCACCCAACTCGATCAGGTCAACGTCGACGCCGGCCACGGCCACCAGCACGTCTACCTGGACGGCGACCAGCACGACGGCGCGCAGGAGGGCACCGGCGGGTGACCGGGGCCGGGCCGGGCCTGCCACCCGGTTCGGTCCGGCGTACCCGCGCCACCCGGGTCGTGCCCGTGCGGCGTCGACCGGCCGGCGGGGCTGCGGTGCGCGACGGGGCCTGCCATGGTGGACCCGCCGCACCCCGACCCGGACGGAGCGCACCGATGCCCGCGACGGAACTGCTCGCCGAACGGTTGGTGCGGGCCGGGATCGGTGACGTCGTCACCGTCGAGCCGGTGAGCGGTGGCCTCGCCGCGCTCGCCGGGATCGCCCACCGCAGGGACGCGCCACCGGTCTTCGTCAAGACCTTCGCCGATCCACCCGACGGCGACGCGTTCGTCGCGGAGGCCGACGGGCTGACGGCCCTGCGGGAACTGGGCGGCCTGGCGACCCCCGACGTGCTCGTGGCGAACCACGAACTGCTGGTGCTGTCGCTGTTGTCGCCGAGGCCGCAGGACGGGGCCTTCTGGGAGCGGTTCGCTCACGCGCTCGCCCACCTGCACACCAGCACCGTCCACCCCCGCTTCGGCTGGCACCGCGACAACTGGTTGGGGCGTCGCCGGCAGGTCAACACCTGGGCCGACGACGGCTTCGCCTTCTTCGCCGAACGCCGTCTGCTGCGCTGGCTCTCCGAGCCCCGGGTCGAGGCGGCGCTCGGTGCCGCCGACCGGGCCGCGATGCAACGGCTGTGCGCCCGGCTGCCCGAGCTGCTGCCGGACCGGCCGCCGTGCCTGACGCACGGCGACCTCTGGTCGCAGAACGTGCTGTCCACCGGGGACGGACAGGCGGCGTTGATCGACCCGGCGGTGTCGTACCTGTGGGCAGAGGTGGACCTGGCCCACCTGTGGACCACGGCTGCGCCACCGCAGTCGCGTCGGTTCTTCGCCGTCTACGCCGAGCTGACCGGCCTCGACGCCGGCTGGCGGGACCGCATGCCGATCATCCAACTGCGGCAACACCTGGCGGTGCTGGCCCAGTTCGACGACGACTGGGGTGCCGCCGAGACGATCCGCGCCACGCTCGCCCCGTTCCGGTCGCGGGCCTGACCGGCCGCGACCGTCGACCACCGGGAACGTCCCGGGAGCCGGCGGCAGACCCGGGCGGCCGGGCGCCGTCACGATCCCGACGGCACCCCGGGCGGCTGCCGACCCGGCCAGAACGGCCATTCCTCGAACGACCGGCACCGCCCGTCGTCGGCGAAGCGCATCACCCACAGGTCGCGGTACTCCTGCGTGACCGGGTCGCCGTAGTGCACCTCGTGGCGGGACACGGCGGTGTCGCCGTCGACCGCGACGATCGCGCTGGTCATCCGGAACACCTCGTCGGGGCCCTTGCGCTGCGCCTCCCACATCCTGGCGATGGCCGGCAGACCCACCACGGGGGTCAGGTAGGGCCCCTGCTGGTAGCTCGCGTCCTCGGTGAAGAGCGCGCCGAGGGTGTCCGTACCCGCCGTCCGCCAGGCCCGCTCGTAGGCGACGAGCCAGTCGTCGACATGCTTCCTGTCCATGCGTTCCACCCTGCCATCCGGTAGACGATGGAGTGCCGCACACCGCCCACACCGCGGGCGGCGGGCCCGGTGGCGCTGCTGCGGTGATCGCGCCGGGAGCGGCCGGGCCGGCAGCCGGGGGTGCGGTACGTCACCCTGACAAACTGTACCGGCTGGTCGGTACAGTTCCGGCGTGATCACGCCCCCGACCCCGGTCGCCGCAGCGGCGCTGTCGACCCGCCGACGGTGGGCGGCGCTGGCCGTGCTGGCCGCGGCGGTGCTGCTGCTCGCCGTCGACGGGACGGTGCTCTCCCTGGCGGTGCCGGCGCTGACCGCGAGCCTGGCACCGACCGCGGAACAGGTCCTCTGGATCGGTGACATCTACTCGCTGACCCTGGCGGGGCTGCTGGTGCTGATGGGCAACCTGGCCGACCGGTTCGGACGCAAACGGGTCCTGCTGACCGGTTCGGTGGCCTTCGGTGCGGCATCGCTGCTGGCCGCGTTCGCCCCCAGCGCGCCCGCGCTGATCGGGGCACGTCTGCTGCTCGGTGTGGCCGGCGCGACGCTGATGCCGTCCACCCTGTCGCTGATCCGCAACATCTTCCCCGACAGCGGCGAACGGACCCGGGCCATCGCCATCTGGTCCACCGCCTTCGGGGCCGGGTCGGCGATCGGGCCGCTGGTGGGCGGGTTCCTGCTGGAACACTTCTGGTGGGGATCGGTGTTCCTCATCAACGTGCCCGTGATGGTCCTGGTGGTGGTCTCCGGTCTGCTGCTGCTCCCGGAGTCCCGGGACCCGCGACCGGGCCGCTTCGACGTGCTCTCCGCCGTGCTGTCCATGACGGCGGTCGTGCCCCTGGTGTACGCCGTCAAGCACGTGGTCGGGGCCGGCCTCGACGGCGTGACCGTGGCCTGCCTGCTGGCCGGGCTGGTCGCCGGCGTGCTGTTCGTCAGGCGGCAGCGGCGGCTGGAACAGCCCATGCTCGACGTCGAACTGTTCGGCAACCCGGCGTTCGTCGGGGCGGTCGTCGCCAATGTCATCGCCATCTTCGCACTGGTCGGCATGCTCTTCTTCTTCTCGCAGTACCTCCAGTTCGCCCGGGGGTTCAGCCCGTTGCAGGCGGGTCTGGCCGAGTTGCCCGCCACCCTGGCCTCGATCGTCGTCGTCGTGATCATCGCGTTGGTCGTGGCCCGGTTCGGCCGGGGCCGGGCCATCGCGCTCGGCCTGGGCCTCGCCGCCGCGGGGCTGGGCGCGGTGGCGGCGGCCGCGCACGCGCCGTACCTCTGGCTCGGGTTGGCGCTGGTGCCGATCGGCCTCGGCATCGGACTGGCGATGACGCTGACCGGCGACGCCATCCTCTCGGCCGCGCCACCACGCAAGGCCGGTTCCGTCTCGGCGATCACCGAGACCGCCAACGAACTCGGTGTGGTGCTGGGCATCGCGGTGCTGGGCTCCCTGCTGTCGCTGGTCTACCGCCACGCGGTGAGCGTGCCGGACGGACTGCCGGCCGGGGACGCGGCCCGGGTCCGTGACTCGCTGGGCTCGGCGCTGCAGGTGCTCCCGCCGCAGTCCACCGCCGGTGCGCGGGACGCCTTCATCACCGGAGTGCAGGTCAGCTCGTCGGTCGCGGCGGTGCTGACCCTCGGCGCGGCCGTGCTGGCCTGGGCGCTGATCCCGTCGCCGCGCCCGCCCCGGCCGTAGGTACGGTGTCGCCGTGGGACGTACCGCCGGCCGGTCGCCGCAGGCCACCCGACGTGCCCTGCTGGACGCCGCCGCGGACGCCGTGCGCGCCCGGGGGATCCACGCCTCGCTGGACGACATCGCCCGCTTCGCCGGGGTGTCCAAGGGTGGGCTGATCTACCACTTCGCCAGCAAGGACGAGTTGATCGCCGAACTGGCCCGCGATCAGCTCGCCGCCTTCCAGGCGAGCATCGACGCCGCGCTGGACCCCAGCGACACCGCACCGGGACGACTGACCCGGGCCTACCTGCGCGCGGCGGTGGCGCCCGCCGACGACGCCACGGTACGCGCATCGCTGTCGCTGATCACCCAGCTCATGACGGTGCCCGCGGTCGCCGAACTCGCCCGGGCCGACGCGGAACGGCTGGCGGCGGCCCTCGCCGCCGACGGGCTGCCCGCCGAGGTGCTGGCGCTCGTGGTGGCGGCGGCGGACGGCATGAGCACCGCGCCGTTGTGGGGCGCCCCGACGCACACCCCGGCCCACCGACGGCTGGCGGAGCGGCTGCTGCACCTGACCCGGAACCCGCACCTGTGGGAGACGCTCACGCCCTGAGCCGGGCGACCCGCACGGCCCGGCACGGCCGCGACGTCGGCGGCTGCCGACGTCCCGCCACAGGCGGTATCCTCATCCACTCTCGTCGATCGGCGAGGTGGTTTCGTTCCGCTCCGCACACCCTTTCGGAGGCACGATGAGGTTCCGCATCGCCCGTACGCTCGGCGCGCTCGCGCTCGTGCTGGGAGCCGTCGCCGTACCGGCGACCCCGGCCGTCGCGCACGACACCGCCGACGCGATCGCGGTGTACCCGCCGATCCAGGGCTCGTCCACCTGGAACAGGTTCGGCGGGTCCGGGCCGGCCAACCACCACATCGTGTTCGGCAACTGGGGCTACACCAACGACTGGGCGGTCGACATCTACCGCAACCCGGGGGCCACCGTCGTCTCCCCGTTCGGCACCAAGACGGCGGCCGGGCACCCGGTCGCGGTCACCGTGGTCACCGTCCGTCCGGGCTGCGCGACCGGCAACCTCGCCGACGGCGGCTACCGGATCGGACTCGAAGCCCGGGACACCACGACCGGTGGGATCATCGGCCGGGCGGACGTGATGCACGTGAACAACAAGCCCGGCGGTGTCGTCGTCGGGGCCTCGGTCGGCCCGTGGACCAAGCTCGGCGAGACCGGCCGGTTCCGGTACTCCAGCTGCTACCAGGTCAACGGGGACAGCGGCGCGCACATCCACCTTGAGGTGATCAACCAGCACCGGTACTCCTGCTACGTCAACCGCGCCGCCGACACCGCCCTGACCGACCTGACCGTGGTCGGCCGGATCGGCGTCCACTACTCCGGCCAGCGCGCCGCCTGCTGACGACGGCCGGTGGCGCGACGACCGAGCCGTGACCGACGGTCGGCGTCGCCACCGCCCGCCGGGGCCGGGTCCGTGCCGGACGCTGTCGGTTGGTCGGCAGTGTCCGGGCACGGACAGTAGCCGCCATGTGACTTGGGGTCCCACCCATGATGGGTCACGTCGACGTGCCGTCGCGACAGGCCGGCGGACGGGACACCCCGGTCAGGAGGATGGGCATGCCGTTCGAGGTCGACTTCAACTGGGCATCGCAGGCCGTCATCGAGACGGTGGCCGTGCCGTTCCCGTCCCTGGAGACACCACCCGACGTGGTCGTCGCCGACCCCGCGGTCCCGCAGTTGGCGTTCCAGCACTCCGGCCCGGTGACGGTCACGATGCTCGGCAGCGGCCGGTGGAACCGCGACACCAGCTACCGGTTCAACGCCGGCTGCAACCAGGAACCGCACCAGGCGGCGGCGATCGGGGAGGTCGGGGTGCTCGCCGTCGCGCAGGCGCAGCGGCTGGAGGACTGGTTCCTCCAGCGGTATCCGACCGCCAACCCGGTGGTGTTGAAGAACGGCGGGAAGTGGAACCTCATCCTCACCCGCAACGGTGCGGTCTTCAACTTCCACGTGGGCGTCCACGACTGACACCTCCCGTGCCGGCGCGGGGCGCCCGGCCGCCCCGCGCCCGCCTCCCGGGGCCTGCCCGAACGGTGGATCGGTGATCGGCCACTGTGGATCTACGATCGGTCACAGTCCCGTCACCCCTGCGGAAGGACCCCCCATGCCCCAGCCGATGCGCCGCCGGTTCACCCGACTCGCGGTGGTCGCCACCGCGGCGGCCGCCGTCAGTTTCACCGTCCAGCCGGCCCCGGCCGCCGCCGTGCCGTTCGACTGGAACGGGGCCTTCGCCACGTACGAGGAGTGCGAGCAGTACCGCATCGACGCCAGCTACTGGGGTGAGGTGGCCAACAGCTGCGTCTACCGCACCCTGCCCGACAGCCAGTACAACGGCTGGTACTTCCGGGCCGCGATCGCGGGCTGAGCCCCGACGACGAGCGGCCCCGGCCCACGGGCCGCCGGGTTCACCGCACCCGTCCGTACGACAGGCCGCCATCCGCGCGACACCGGCGCGGGTGGCCGCCCCGGGCGGTGAGCGCCTCGATTCCCTGTTGCCCGGCGCGACCGCTCCGGCCGGTCAGGGGGCGACCCTCACCCGTCCGGGGCCGGGCACCCCGGCGGCCCGCGGCGCACAGGCGTCGGCCGGGCGGTCGGCGGCGACGGCACTGCTCACCGACCGCACCTGGACCGACCAGGCCGGCGTCCCCGTCCGGCAACCCGTCGACCACACTCCCCGCGAACTGGCACAGATCATCTCCGAGACGCTCGGCCGGCCGGTCACCTACCACCGGGCCACGTTCGACGAGTACCGCGCCCGGTACACGGCGACCGGAGCGAGCCCGGCGGTCGTCGACGCCATGGTCGAGATGGCCCGGGCGCAGGCCGCCGGCGTCTATCCGCCCGCACCCGACGGGGGCGGCGGAACCACGTTCCGGCAGTGGTGCGCGTCGACGCTCGCCCCACCGTCGCGCGACGGCAGGGGTGACGCAGGTCAGCTCTGCTGGTAGTTGACGGCGGCGAACCCGCACGGCCGGTGCAGGTGCAGGTAGTAGGCGCCCTCGCCGTACTCGTCCAGGTCCGCGCCGCCGACCAGACCGACGTAGTCCATCGGCTGCCGGCACCCGGGGCAGTCGGGGTGGTCGGCGTCCTGGATCCAGTCGGGCCGGCCACCAAGCGTCGAACCGCCCCGGTCCCACGCGCTGGCCTGATAGGGGCTCTCCCGGGCCGCCCCGGGGACCGGCAGCAGCGCGGGCGGATCCTCCGCCCCGGCGGGGCCGAGATGGTCGGGGCGGGTGTTACCGGCCCACCAGCCGGTGCCGCCGTCCGGCGTGACCCGGCTGTACAGCGTCGTGTAACAGGCGCAGAAGTGGCACGTCTCGATCACCAGGCGACCGGACCAGCCGGTGTGCGCCAACGCGACACCGACGGCGGGGTCCGCCGGGTCGAGGTCCGCAGCCGTCCACAGCGGCGACGCGCACCACGGGCAGATCGCCCCGTCCGGCCGCCGTGGTGCCTCGCGCATGAGCCACCGGTACGCGGTGTCCCCGCACAGGTCGCGCCGGTGGCCCTGCGGGTCGACCGTCCAGCCGCCCTCGGGCGCGTAGTCCAGGACGTCGACGTGCAGCGTGTCCGCGCCGGGCGGCGGCTGGGCCGACCAGCGACGCAGGGCGTCCTCGGCCAGCGGGTGGGCGGTGTGCGCCAGGGCGACCAGCAGGTGGTTGAGCTGCTCCGGTGTCCGCCCCCCGTCGACGCGCGCGACGACCCGACGCACCACGTCGGCGTCCGCCGCCCGGTACAGCTTTCCCGGCCACAGCACGTCGTGGTCGAGCAGCGAGCCCAGGTGCGGCGTCAGCCTGCCCGGCTCGGTGTCCGCGACCTGGGACAACTCCTCGACCGCGTCGTCGTCGCCGACGGACGCCTGGCGGACCAGCTCCTCGATCATGGGGCGATGCTAACCACCCCGACCGACAGTGTGTCCCGGCGCGGGTCGGCGTTGGGCATCCAGTGGTGGAGTGCCCGGCCCGCTGCCTTCGGCGGACTGCGACGACCGGTCACCCGCGTTGCCTGCTGTCCGTGAGCAGCGGCGTCACGGTGCCGGCACCCGTCGCTTCGGTGTTGCTGAGGACCACGACGCGACGGCCCAGGTCGGGAATGTTGGCGGTGAACGCCCGGAAACCCGCGTTGTCGCCGCTGTGGTGCCACCACCGTCGGCCGTCGTGCTCGCCGACGAAGACGCCGTAGCCGTAACCACTCTCCCCGGGCCCCCTGCCGGTCCGTGCCCGTTCGGTGAGCATCAGCGTCCGGTACGGTTCGCCCAGCAGCCGGCCGTCCTGCAGGGCATCTGTCCAGGTCAACACCTCCTCTGCCGTCGACCACACGTCTCCGGCACCCATGCCCACCACGTCAAGTTCCCAGGTCGGCAACGGCCGGCCCTCGGCGTCATGGCCGGACGCCAGGTCCGGCCGCCCCGCGCCCGCGCCCGCGAACGTCCTGGTCAGGCCGAGGGGACCGCAGAGGCGATCGGCAAGGAAGACCCGGTAGGGCGTGTCGGCGGCCCGTTCGACGACGCGCGCCAACAGCACGTATCCCGGACTGCTGTAGCTCCAGCCCCCGCCCGGCGGATACCGCAGTGGTACGCGGTGGAAGGTCGTCAGCAGGTCGTCGGGCTCGACCCACCGGGCCAGGTCGATCATCGGATAGTCGTCCCAGTGGCCGAGGCCCGAGGTGTGGGTGAGCAGGTGGTGCAGCGTGATGTCCCGCCAATCGTCCGGGCAGCCGTCGATCCACCGGCCCACGACATCGTCGAGGAGCAGCCTGCCGTCCCGGATGAGCAGGAGCACGGCGGCCGCGGTGAACTGCTTGCTCACCGAGGCCAGCTGGTATCGCGTCCGGGTGGCGTCGTGCACGATGAGGTCCTCGCCCTGCCGCACCAGAATCTCCGTCCGCACCATGGGCCGACCCTAGTGTCCGGACGCCCGTGAGGCGTGGGCACGCCGGTCGTCACCCGCGCCCGTGGGCCAGGATCAGGGACGCATGCCCGCCGCAGAAGGTACGCCGTGGAGCGCGGGGTGCCCGCCACCCGGCCGGCCTGCGGGCGATCATGGGCCCTCCTGTCGCGTCAACTGCCGCATCCGGCGCAGCAGCGCGGCACGACGGGCCCTGGCGCGGACGGCCAACGTCGCCGCTGCCGCGATGAACAGCCCCCCGACCGCGAGCGCCGGGCCCGGTCCGGTGCCGCTGCGTGCCGCCGCGACGACCGTGATCCCGGTGGTGCCGACGGAAGCGGCCAGGGCGATCCCGGCGGCGACCACCTGCTCGGTGGCGAACAGCGGCACCCGGCGGGTCAGCAGCCAGCCCCCGTAGCCCGCCCAGGCCAGGCAGAACACGGTGAGCAGCGTGAACGACAGGTGGGTGCGGTCCGGCAGTGGACCCGGCTCGCTCCACCACAGCGAGGTCACGAACACCGCGCCGGCCAGCCCGGCCAGCAGGGCCGCCACCGCCCGGATGCGGGTCCCACGGGACAACGTCGTATCGAGCCGGTCGAGCATCTCCCGGGCCGACAGGCCTGGCTCGTCGGTCATGATTGGTACCCCTTCTCGCTCAGATGTTCCCGCAGCAGACGCCGGGCCCGGTTCAGCCGCGACTTGACCGTGCCGACCGGAACGCGGCAGATGTGTGCGCAGTCCTGCACCGACAGGTCCTCCAGGTAGTGCAGGACGAGGATCTCCCGCTCCAGGACCGGCAGGCTGGTGAGCGCGCCGACGAGTTCCGCACGCGCCACCACCGTCTCACTCAGGTCCTCGACGCACCTGTCGTCGCGCACCGGCGTCTCGGGTGCTGCGGCGTACTCGGTGCGGAGACGGTCGACCACCGAACGCCGGGCGATGGCGAACAGCCACGGCGCGAACCGGGTGGGTTCCCGCAGTCGGGGCAGGCCACGCACCACGGCCAGCCAGATCTCCTGACTGACGTCGTCGGCCCGGTCGGCGTCCAGCATGCGCTGGACGTACCGCCACACCGGCACGCGCCACCGGGCCACCATCTCGGCCAGCGCCGTCCGGTCGCCGAGTTGAGCGCGTACCACCAGCAGCTCATCGGTCATCTCGTCCTCCCGTCACCCTCAACAGTCGGACGCGCGGACGATCAGGTTCACGCACCGGCCGGCCCGACCGACGACGTCGCGACCAGCGACGGTCGGGCGCAGGGCGGCACCGGCAGCGTCCGGGCGTTTCCCGGGCGTCGGCAGGAGGACCCGTACGGGGTTTCTACACGGTGAACGCCGGTCCGGGCCGGCCGATACCGATCCGGCCGTTGGTCGGGCGGTGCTCGAACGTCACCCCGATCTCGTCTTCCCAGCACCGCATGATGTCCTGTTCACCACGCCGGTCGATGTCGTCGAGCACGACGGCGAAGTCCTCGGCGAACCGCGCGGCGAAGAAGGGCCCGGCGGGATGCCGGGCGTGCGCGTTCGCCGCCTGGTAGGCGGGCGGTCCGTCGACGACGAGCAGGTCGACGGCCCGGCCCGCGGTCATCTCCGCGAGACGGCGCTGCTCGTACCAGGTCGACTCCTCGTCCGGCCAGCGGGACTCCACCGGCACCAGGGGGGCGTGCACCACGGTCACCACGTCGCCGAGGCCCTCGCGCGCCAACTCCTGACCGAGCAGTGCCGCCCAGCGTTCGTCGTGCTCCACGGTCCACAGGTGCCCGCCCCGCTGCCGCAGGAGCCGGCCGATGTAGAAGGTGGAGACGCCACTGCCCAGCTCGACGACGGACCGACGCTGGTTGACCAGGATCTCGTTGAGCACCGCGACGACCCCGCTCGGCCGCATGGCGCTCGCGCTCCACGGCAGGTACGTCAGCGACAGCGGGGCCAGTGCCTGCATGGCCAGCAGGTCGTTGCGTTGGAGTTCGTTGCGTTGCAGGGAGGGGCGGTGGCGCTCCTCGTATTCCGGCCGGGCGTTCACCGCGGCAACACCCCCGCCAGCCAGGAGGGCAGCTGCCCCTCGTCGAGGAGGTCGAGGACCACCGTCTTGGCCAGGGCGGAGGCGAAGTGCACCTGGGCGGCCCCGCTGGGTGACTGCAACCGCGACTCGAGCCTCGTACGCTCCCGTCGGTAGCTGGCCGCCTGCCGGCCGTTGGCGCGGAAGTCGCTCGTCCAGCGGGACAGCTCACAGAAGTTCGCGACCGCCGGGGCGAAGTTCTCGAACAGGACCGCGCCGTGGTCGAGCCCGACGGTGTCCGGTTCGAGGAGCTGGACGAGCATCCAGTGGTACTGGTCGCTGGTGGCGTGCAGCCGGTCCGGGTCGACGCCGTGCGCCCTCAGGCGACCCAGGAGGGGAAAGTGCTCGCTGGGGGGCTTCGGGTACTTCGCGGAGAGGGCCACGATGTCGCCGGCCGGCCCGATGAAACCACCGCTGTTGAGATAGGGGTACGGGCGCACGGGCGGGCTGTCGTGTAGGGCGAGGCCGACGTTGCCCAGCGGCCAGCAGTTCGACTCGGCACTGAACACGACACGTTGCGGGAAGCCCGCGTACGTGTCGAGGATGTGATCCGCCCCCCGCAGGAGGAGCGTGTCGTACGCGTCGGTGAACATCACCAACTCGTCGGGTGCCACGTGCCGGTCGAGGTATTCGGTCAGTAACGCGCGTTTGTCCCTCGGCCGGAAACCCTTCTGCGTGCCCTCCAGGACGACCAGCCTGAGTCCCGCCGCCGCGCAGGACGGTTCCAGCAGTCTGCGCAGGAAGGGGTGTTCGAGGTCGGTGGCGATGGTGATGACCCTCATCTTCGGCGTCCAATCGTGCTGGCGGATCGTGGCGTGGGACCGCACCGGACGCGCGCTGGGACGGCTGCCCGAGCTGGGCGGGGGTCGACCGGCTGCCAAACTATCTATCCACCATGGTCGCTGTCGAGCAGCGCCACCCGCCCCCGCCTCCCGCAAGAGCTGTTGTCGAGCCGTTCTCAAGCGCAGTGGTCGACGGCGTTCCCGCACCGCCGCCCGGGCCCGGCGACGCACGATGTGGTCGGGGAGCCGGTTCGGTCCGTCGGCCCTCGGCGTCGCCGCCAGCACCGGGTCGTCGGCCATGACCCGCCCGCTGCAGCAGGCGCGGCCGGGTGGACGGTTCCAGACCCCACTCGTCGATCATCTGCACCCGCAAAAGAGGGGAATTGGGGCCTCACGCCGATGGTCCCGACCGAGAGGCTAGCGGGTCTGACCATTGATGTCCGTAGTTTCTCAAGCCATTTCCAAGGCGTGGCCGGGAGACTCGGGTCGCAGCCATCACACAATGCCGAGAGAGGCGGGCCGGATGACCGGACGGGGCGAGTCGGCACGGTCGCAGGTCGGGAAACCGACCGGGACTCCGGTCGCCGTGGTGGGCATCGGCTGCCGCTTCCCGGGGGCCGACGGACCGGCGCAGCTCTGGCAACTGCTCAGCGGTGGCGGTGACGCGATCACCGAGGTGCCGGCCAGCCGGTACGACATCGACGCCTACCACGACCCGCGACCGGGCACGCCGAACCGGATCATCAGCCGCCGGGGCGGCTTCCTCGACCAGATCGACCAGTTCGACGCCGGCTACTTCGGGGTGGCGCCCCGGGAGGCGGAGCGGATGGACCCCCAGCAGCGCCTGCTGCTGGAGACCGCGGCCGAGGCGCTCGCCGACGCGGGCCTGACCCGCGAGCGGCTGTCCACGACCCGCACCGGTGTCTACATCGGCGGCATGTCCTCCGCCTACGGGCACCTGCTCAGTGACGCGTCGGTGCTGGACCTGCACGCGGCGACCGGCGGTGCCCGCAGCTTCCTGGCCGGACGGGTGTCGTTCGCCTTCGACCTGCGCGGCCCCAGCATGGCGGTGGACTGCGCCTGCTCCTCCAGCCTGGCGGCGCTGCACCTGGCCTACCAGAGCGTCCGCAACGGGGAGACCCAGCTGGCGTTGGCCGGCGGGGTGAACCTGGTCCTCTCTCCCGAGGAGACCATCCCGTTCTCCGCGGCCAGGATGCTCGCGCCCGACGGCCGGTGCAAGTTCGGCAGCGCCCACGGCGACGGCTTCGTCCGCAGCGAGGGGGTCGCCGTGCTGGTGCTCAAGCCGCTGGAGCGGGCCGAGGCCGACGGCGACGCCATCCACGCGGTGATCTACGGGTCCGCGGTCGGCAACGACGGCCAGTCCGGCGGGTACCTGCTCACGCCGTCCCAGCCGGGCCAGGAGGAGACGCTACGCGCGGCGTACGCCGACGCGGGCGTGTCGGCCGGGCTGGTGGACTACGTCGAGGCGCACGGCACCGGGACGGCGGCCGGGGACCCGGTGGAGCTGAGGGCCCTCGGCGTGGTGACCGGCGAGGGCCGGGACGGGCGGTCGCCGTGTCTGGTCGGCTCGGTCAAGACGAACATCGGCCACACCGAGGCGGCCGCCGGGCTGGCCGGGGTGATCAAGGCGGTGCTCGCCCTCCAGCACCGGGAGATCCCGCCGAGCCTGCACGCCGAGGAGCTGACCGGCGCGGTCGACTGGACGGGCCTGCGGCTGCGGCTGGTGCGCGAACGCACCCCGTGGCCGCAGACCGACCGGCCGGGCCTGGTCGGGGTCAGTTCGTTCGGCATCTCCGGCACCAACGCCCACGTGGTGCTCGGCGGATACGCACCCGCACCCGCGCCTGCCCGCGCCGACGGGGACGAGGCGCAACTGCTGGTGCTCTCCGCACCCGACCCGGACGCGCTCGCCGCGCTCGCCACCGGGTACGCCCGCTTTCTCGGACCGGGCGGTGCCGGACGGGAACTGCCGCTGCGCGACGTGTGTTTCAGCGCGGCCACCCGGCGTGACCACCATGAGCACCGGTTGACCGCCGTCGGCACGTCGCCGGACGAGCTGGTCGAGCGGCTGCGGGCGTACGCCGCCGGTGAGTCCCGGCCCCGGCTGGGCGTCACCGCGTCGGCGCCGGTGGAGGGCGACCGGCCGGCGGTCGTCTTCGTCTTCCCCGGCCAGGGCTCGCAGTGGGACGGCATGGGTCGCGAGTTGCTGGCCGGCTCGCCGGTCTTCCGCGACATGCTCACCCGCTGCGACGAGGCGGTCCGGGCCGAGACCGGCTGGTCCCTGCTGGCCCGGCTGACCGGCGAGGCGGACGCCCCGGCGTCGATCGACACGATCCAGCCGACCCTGTGGGCGATGCAGACCGCCCTGTGCGCGCTGCTGCGCGACTGGGGTATCGAGCCGGACCACGTGGTGGGGCACAGCATGGGTGAGGTCGCCGCGGCATGCGCGTCGGGCGCGCTCAGCCTCGCCGACGCCGCAGCGGTGATCTGCCGGCGCAGTCGGCTGCTGAAGACGGTCGCCGGACAGGGCGCCATGTACTCGGTGGAGCTGTCCGTCACCGACGCGCAGGCCGCGCTGGCCGGCCACGAGCATCTGGTGGGCGTGGCGGTGAGCAACAGCCCCGGCTCGACGGTCCTCTCCGGCGACCCGCAGGCCCTGGCCGCCATCGTCGCGGACCTCGAGGGACGCGGCGTGTTCTGCCGCCAGGTGAAGGTGGACGTCGCCTCGCACAGCCCGCAGATGGAGCAGCTGCGCGAGGAGCTGCTGGCCAGCCTCGGCGACATCGTGCCCCGCGCGGGGCGTACCCCGTTGCACTCCACCGTGGACGACGCGCCGTGCGACGGCTCCGGGTGGGACGCGGCCTACTGGGTACGCAACCTGCGTGAGCCGGTGCGCTTCGGCGGCGCGGTGGCACACCTGGCCGGGCGGGGCGAGACGGTGTTCGTGGAGATCAGCCCGCACCCCATCCTGTTGCCGGCCATCCGGGAGGCCCTGGCCCTCGCCGGGTCCGGCGGTGCCGCCGTCGGCTGCCTGCGCCGCGACGAGCCGGAACGGGCCAGCCTGCTCGACACCGTCGGCGCCCTGCACCGGGCCGGGTGCCCGGTCGACTGGCACCGGGTGTCCGGCGGGCCGCCGCCCCGCTACGTGCGGCTGCCGTCCTACCCCTGGCAGCGCCAGCGGTACTGGCTCGTCCCGCCCGTAGCCGGCCGGCCGGCCCCGCACCGGGTGGAGCGGGTCGTCGACCTCACCCACGAGCGTTACCTGCTCGACCATCAGGTGCAGGGCACCGTGGTCGTGCCCGGCACGGCGTACGCGGAGATGGTGCACGCCGCCGCCGACGGGATCTGCGGCGGGCAGACGCCCGTCCTGCGTGACATCCGGTACGTCGACGCGCTGTTCCTGCGCCCGGACCAGCCGGCACCCGCCCTGGCCACGACGTTCACCCCGCGCGGGCCGGACACCTGGGACTTCGCGGTGACCGGTGCGGAGGCGACCCACGTCACCGGCACGGTGACCCGGACCCCACCCGCCGGGCGGCGCACGCTGCCGCTGGACACGATCCGGGCGGCCTGCCCCGACCACCTCACCGGCGCGGACTTCTACCGGCGTTTCGCCGAGCGGGGCAACGAGTGGCGGGGCGCGTTCCAGGGCGTCGCGGAGCTCTGGCTGGGCGACGGTCAGGCACTGGGCCGCATCCAGGCGCCCGCCGGGGTCGACCCGACCGGGTACACCTGCCACCCGGCGCTGCTGGACGCGTGCGGGCAGGTGCTCGCGTCGCTGATCCCGGCCGGGGACCGGTCGTCGGCGTTCGTCCTGGGCAGCATCGACGAGTTGTCGATCCACCCGGATCCCGGCACACCCGCCTGGGCGCACGCCGTCGCGGTCACCGCCTGGCGCTCCGACTCGGTCTGCGGCGACCTGGTGGTGTCCGACGCGGACGGCCGGGTGATCGTGGAGATCACCGGCCTGCGCCTGCAGTACCTGCAACCGCCGGACTCGGTACGTGACCCCGACGGCTGGTTCCACGAGCTGCGGTGGCAGCCGCTGCCGGCGCTGCCCGACGTGCCGCGGCCGGGCGACCGCCGGCTGGTCCTCGCCGACCGGACCGGCGTCGGCGGCGCGCTCGACGCCGAGGTGCGGGTGTTCGCGGGCACCGGCTACCGGCGGCTGGCAGCCGACCACTACGAGATCGACCCGACCGCACCGGCGCAGTACCGCCGGTTGCTCGCCGACGTGCGGGCCGACTTCGACGGCCTGACGCCGACCGAGGTGGTGCACCTCTGGGCGCTGGACGTGGACCAGCCCGACGACTCGGCCCCGGTGCAGCGGCAGGCGCAGGACGCCGAGCGTCTCGGCTGTGCCAGCGTCCTGCGCCTGCTGCGGGCCCTCGCCGACGCCGGCCTGGCCGAGCCGCCCCGGCTGACCCTGGTGACCCGGGGCGCGCACCGGGCGGGGGACACGGACCGCAGCGTGTCGATGTGGCAGGGTGCCGTCTGGGGGCTGGGCCGGGTGCTCGCCCACGAGCACCGGGATCTGCGCTGTGCCCTGGTCGACCTGGACCCGGCGGGGTCGCCGGCCGAACTCGCCGCCGCGTTGGGCCGGGAGTTGGCCGGTGCCGGCCCGGAGGACCAGGTGGCGCTGCGGGGCGACCGGCGGTACGCGGCGCGGCTGCGGTCCAGCTCCGTCGGCGTCCGCCGGCCGGACGGCGGCGAGGTCGCCCACCAGGTGCAGGCCACCGTGCCCGGCATGCTGGACGGGATGCGCCTGGTGCCGGTGCCGCGGCGCGCGCCGGGGCCGGGCGAGGTGGAGGTGCGTGCCGACTACCTCGCGTTGAACTACCGCGACGTGCTGGTCGCGATGGACATGTATCCGAGCCTGTCCGACCGACCGGCGACCGTGATCGGTGAGTGCGCCGGCACGGTCACCCGGGTCGGACCGGGCGTGGCCGGGCTGCGGCCCGGCGACGAGGTGGTGGCGATCGCCCTGGAGACGCCCGCCGCCAGCTACCTGTGCGTCAACGCGCACCTGGTACGCCGGCGGCCGGCCCGGCTCACCCCGCAGGAGGCGGCCACCGTGCCGGTCGGCCTGGTCACCGCCTACCAGTCGCTGGTGCACCTGGCCCAGGTGCGGCCGGGCGAGCGGGTGCTGATCCACCACGCCACCGGCGGGGTCGGCCTGGCCGCGGTGCAGGTGGCCCGCTGGCGCGGCGCCGAGGTGTACGCCACCGCGGGCAGCCCGGAGAAGCGGGCGCTGCTGCGGATGATGGGCGTCGCGCACGTGTCCGACTCGCGCGGCACCGGGTTCGCCGACGAGATCCGGGAAGCCACCCGGGGCGAGGGCGTCGACGTGGTGCTCAACACGCTGGCGGGGGAGGGCCTGCTCAAGAGTGTGGAGCTGCTGGCCGACCGGGGGCGCTACGTCGAGCTGAGCCGCCGTGACCTGGTCGAGGGCACCCGGTTGGACCTGCGGTTGCTGGCCCGGGGCGCCTCGTTCTTCGTGGTCGACGTGGTGGATCTCGGGCTCAGTGACCCGCGTCGCATCGGCGCGATCCTGGAGGAGACCCTGGCCCTGGTGCAGGCCGGTCTGCTCGAACCGCTGCCGCACCGGGTGTTCCCCGCTGCCGAACTGGTCGGGGCGTTCCGGCACATGGCGCAGGCCCGGCACATCGGCAAGGTGCTGGTGTCCACGGCGGAACTGACCGTGCCCGCACCGGTCGAGGTCGCCGCCCCGCACCGGCCGGTCCGGCTCGATCCGGCCGCCGGCTACCTGGTCACCGGCGGGCTGGGCGACCTCGGCCGGGTGGTCACGGACTGGCTGGTCCGCGAAGGTGCCCGGCACATCGTGCTGACCGGGCGGACCCCGCTCGACCGGACCGGCGGCGAAGGCTGGCTGGCTGACCTGCGACGGCACGGGGTGCGGGTGGCGTACGAGGCGGTCGACGTGGCCGACGAGGAGGCGATGCGGGCGGTCCTGCGCCACCACGAGCAGGACGGCCCGGCGATCGGGGGCGTGGTGCACGCGGCCGGAATCATCGAGTACGGCGCACTGTCCGAGCTGGACGACCAGGTGCTGTCGGCGGTCCTGCGCCCGAAGGTCACCGGGGCGGCCGTGCTGCACCGGCTGTTCGCCGAGCGGCCGCTGGACTTCTTCGTGCTGTTCTCCTCCGGCTCGGCGGTGCTCAGCTCCCCGATGCTCGGCGCGTACGCGGCCGCGAACGCCGCCCTGGACTCACTGGCCGACCAACGCCGCCTCGCCGGGGCGACCGCGCTCAGCGTGAACTGGGGTTTCTGGTCGGTCGGCATGCCGGCGCGGGTCGGGCGTCAGCAGGGTCGGGCGATCAATCCCGCCGGGATGGACACGTTCAGTCCCCGGGAGGGCATCGAGGCCCTGCGCCTGCTGCTGGCCAGGGACGCGACCCATGGCGTGGTGCTGCCTGCGGACTGGCGGCGGTGGGCGACGGCGCATCCGGATGCGGCGGCCTCGCCGCTGCTGCGTGACCTGCTCGCCGAGCCCACCACCGCTGCGGCCCCGGCACATGCGGTGCCGTGGTCGCCGTCGCCCACGCCCCGACCCACGGACACCGGCACCCCGGTCCCCGACGTCACGGCCCCGGTCCCCGCTGCCCCCGTCACCGCCGTCGCCAGCGCCACGGGTTCCGTACCGGTGGGACCGGGCGTCGGTCAGGTGGCGGCTCCCGGGGTGGCGGACACGCTGACCGACCAGGACGCGGTGCAGCGTTACCTGGCAGGGGTCCTCGCGGAGGTGCTGGGCATGCCGTCGGCCCAGGTGCACCCCCGGCGTCCGCTCAAGCGGCAGGGCCTGGACTCGCTGATGGCCGTGGAGGTCCGCACCCGGGTCCAACGTGACCTGGGCATGATGCTGCCGATCGCGAAGATGCTCGGTGGCCACAGCGTCGCCGACCTGGCCGGCGAGGTGTTCAGCCAGCTGGGCGACCCGGGCCGCGACTGACCGGCGTGGCCCGCCGTACCACTGCCGCCCGTGCGGCCCGACGCCGTCCGCCCGACGCGGTGGCCCCCGGGGCGGACTCGTCCGGTACGGGCGGTGGCGGTGACCGCGAGCGTGCCGGTCACCGCCACCGTGGTCGTGCGGTGGAGCCTGTCGTCGGGCCGGGTGTCGGACCGCCCGTCAGCCGCGCGCCGCGTCGGCCTGCGGGATCAGCTCTGCCCGCTTGGCCACCTCCGCGGCGAACTCGCCCAGCGTCATGATGGCCAGCGTCTCGATGTCGTCGTCGTCGAACGTCACGCCGAACTGGTCCTCGACCCGCAGCGCGAGCTCGGACACGGCGAGCGAGTCGAGGTCGACGCCGGACGGTCCGAGCATCGAGTCGGGGCCGGTGTCGTCGGTGTAGAAGTTCATCTCCCGCAGCGCCTGCACGGTGAACGCGAGGACCTCGTCGGCTGACATGGTTCAGCTACCTTCTCTCGGGTGGCAGGGAGTGGCGGGGCGGCGTCCTCGGTGGACCGGTCGCACATTCTCCGGACGAACTGCCGTCAATCGACGACGTCGTGTGTGGTCACCGACGACCCGCAGCGCCATCACGCCAGCCGACGACATATCTCCCCGATGCGTGGCCCGAAGTTAGCAACGGCCACTCGCAGCGGTCAATGCGACACCGGTCGCCTCCATGCGTGCTGAAGTCGCAACGGCGGCCGGATTCAAGCAGTTCTCAGTCCGGCGTCAAGGTCACGTGCGCCGTGCCCCCGTGGACGGCCACTACAGTCCTTGAAGAATGGCGGACGTGGTGCCATGGCCGGCCGATCCGGGAGACGCGGTTGAAGATCACCAACGTTCACCTGTCCGGGCTGGGTGTCTTTCAACCGCCCGTGACGGATGCCGGACAGGCCGCCCGGCGCGGGGATTACAGCCCGGCCTCCTACCTGGAGAACCGGCTGACCGGCGTCGGCATCGCCGGGGACGTCTCACCGCCGGAGATGGCCGTGCACGCGGCCCGGCAGGCGCTGACCCGGGCCGCCGCCGACCCGACCGGGATCGGCATGGTGCTGCACGCCTCCATCCACCACCAGGGTCCGGAGATGTGGCTGCCCGGCCCGTACATTCAGCGGGAGGTCGTCGGCACGTCGACCCCCGCGTTCGAGGTCCGGTTGGGCTGCAACGGCGTGTTCGCGGCGCTGGAGATCGCCGCCGGGCACCTGGCCGTCGCGGCGGCGGGCCGGACGGTGCTGGTGACCACGGCGGAGAACCTCGGCTCACCGCTGATCGACCGGTGGAACTCCGCGCCCGGCTTCATCCTGGGCGACGCCGGCAGCGCGCTGCTGCTGGACCGCGACACCGGTTTCGCCCGGCTGCGCGCCGTGGGCAGCGTCGTGGTGCCCGAGGTGGAGCCGCTGTACCGCGGCGGCGAGCCGCTGTATCCGCCGCTGGCGGCGCAGGGCCGCACGATCGACATGCGCGAACGGGCCGAGCACTTCCGCAACAACGTGATGTCGCTGACCGACGCCGCCGAGATCAGGACCCGCGCCCGGCTCGACCTGATCGAACGGACGCTGGACGAGGCCGACCGCAAGCTGACCGACATGACCCGGGTCATCTGCGGAAACTCCGCCGCCTACATGGTGCAGCACGACCTGGTGGAGCCGCTGGGCATCACCATGGAGCGCACCACCTGGCAGTTCGGTCGGGGCGTCGGGCACACCGGCGCGAGCGACCAGCTGCTGTCGCTCAACCACCTGCTGGTCACCGGGCAGCTGGCCGCCGGTGACCACCTGCTGCTCTACGGCGGTGCGCCGGCCACCCTGTCCTGCGCGGTCCTGGAGATCCTCGACGTCCCGGCGTGGGCCGGGGCATGACCGGGCCCGCACGTACCTGGCTCGTCACCGGGAGCTCGGCCGGTCTCGGCCGGGCGCTGGTGACCGAGCTGCTCGCCCGGGGTGAGACGGTGGCGGCCACCGCCCGTGATCCGCGTACCCTGGCGGACCTGCGACCCCCCTCGGCGCAGGCGCTGTGGACGGCCCGACTGGACGTCACCGATCCGGAGCAGATCCGGCAGGTGGTCGACGACGCCGCCCGGGCGCTCGGCCGGATCGACGTGGTGATCAGCAACGCCGGATACGCGCTGGTCGGCGCGGCCGAGGAGGCCAGCGGCGAGCAGGTCGACAGGCAGCTCCGGACCAACCTGACCGGCCCCATCCACCTGGCCCAGGCGGTGCTGCCGCACCTGCGGGCGCAGGGCGGTGGGCGGATCATCCAGATCTCGAGCATGGCCGGGCAACGGGGGTCGCCCGGCACGGCCGTCTACTGCGCCACCAAGTGGGGCGTGGAGGGGTTCTTCGAGTCACTGGCCGCCGAGGTGAAGAGCTTCGGCATCGGCGTGACGATCGTCGAGCCCGGCACCGTGAGCACCGGGTTCTTCGGGCGGAGCAAGGAGCTGACCGCCGAGTCGCCCGCCTACGCGGGCACCCCGGCGGCGATCCTGCGTCGCCGGGCGCAGGACGGTCGCCTGCCGTGCCGCGGCGACCTGGCCAGGATGGCCGCCGCAGTGGTCGACGTCGCCACCGGACCGACCGTCCCGCTGCGGCTCGCGCTCGGCAGCGACGCGTACGCCGCGATCCGGCGCGGACTGACCGCCCGGCTGGCGGACCTGGAGGAGCAGCGGGAGATCGCGTTCTCCACCGACCTGAACGCAGGCGACGGGTCGACGCCGTCGACGCCGCACCGAGGACCGGAGGGGAACGACGATGCGCATCACCGTCCTGGCGCTCGGCAGTCGCGGTGACGTCTATCCGCTGACGGCACTCGCCGCGGAGCTGGCCCGCCACGGCCACGAGGTACTCGTCGGGGCGTCGATGAACCTGGTCGACCTGCCCCGGCAGCTGGGGCTCGACGTGGTGCCGGTCGGGTGGAACCAGCAGTCGATGATGCAGACCGAGCGGGGCCGGGAGTGGGTCACCAAGAGCACCCTCGACTCCTTCCTCCAGATCACGATCGAGGCGTACCGGGACTACGGTCGGCGGTTCGGCGACGAGGCGATTCAGCTCACCGCCGGCTGTGAGGCCATCGTCTGCGCCGTGGTCAGCGAGCAGTGGGCCGCGACGCTGGCCGAGGCGCACGACGTTCCGCTGATCGCGTACGACCTCACGCCGTCGCGGCCGAACGACGTGGTGCCGCATCCGCTGGTGTCCGTCGACCCGCTGCCGACCCCCGAGGCGAACCGGGCGACCTACCTGCACTACACCCGGCGGGCCTGGCGGTACCGGCGCGACCTGATGTTCGATTTCCGTCGCCAGCTCGGGCTGCCCCCGATGCCGCCGCACCCGAAGCAGCTGCGGCGGCCGCTGGAACTGCAGGGCTACAGCCCCACCCTGGTGCCGGGCCTGACCTGGGACGCCTACCGTCCGATCGTCGGTGACCTCCGGCTGACCCCGGACGACCTGCACCGGGCCGGGATGTCCACCCTCGATCCGGAGCTGGCGCGGTGGCTGTCGGCGGGCGAACCACCGGCACTGTTGACGTTCGGCAGCACGCACGTGGCGGATCCGGCCGCGATGATGGCGGGCATCGAGCGGGTCTGCCGGTCGCTGGGGGTGCGTGCCCTGGTGGCCACCGGCTGGGGCCTGGCCGGGGTCGCGCCGTCCACGTCACCGCAGCTGCGGGTGGTGCCCTATGTGGACTACGACCTGGTGCTGCCGCACTGTGCCATGGTGGTGCACCACGGCAGCGCCAGCATCACCGCCGCCGGCGTACGCGCCGGCATCCCCACCATGGTCTGCTCCTCCTACGCCGACCAGCCGTTCTGGGGCCGCCAGCTGGAACGGCTCGGTGCCGGTGTGCACGTGCGGTTCACCGACCTGTCCGAGGACGTGCTGCGCTCCGGCATGTCCCACCTGACCACCGCTGCGCTGCGGCGGCGCGCGGTACAGCTCGGCGAGCAGATGCGCGCGGAACCCCACGGCACGCTCGTCGCCGCCGACGAGGTCGACAAGTACCTCGCCGGATGAGCGGCGGAGCAGCCGCCCCCGACCGGGCCCGGGCGGTCGTCGAGGAGGTGGTCGGGCTGCTCGACCTGGTGACCGTCGACCCCGCCACGGTCACCACGGACCGGCTGGTGCCCGTCGCGGGGGTGTTCTCCGGTCGCGGCACGACGCGGGGCACCACCCGCCGGTACGGGGGGCTCATCGCCGCGCAGGCGCTGACCGCCGCCGCGCACACCGTGCGCTCCGGTCGACCGGTGCACTCGCTGCACGCCTACTTCACCCGGCCGGGCGACAGCCGCAGGCCCGTCACCTACCTGGTCGAGGCCCTGCGCGACGGCCCGTCCATGTCCGCCCGGCGGGTGGTCGCCCTCCAGCGCGACATCCCGATCTTCTTCCTGACCGCCTCGTTCCACGATCCCGGCACCGGGCCGACGCACGGACGGCCGGCGCCCGAGGTCCCGCCACCGGACGAGGTACCGACCCTGGCCCGGCTGCTCGCCGACGCGCCCGGTCGGTTGGCCGCGGTGCGGGACATGCTCTTCGCGTTCGACGTCAGGTACCTCGGCCCGCCGCCCGGTGGGCGGACCGACGGGGAGCAGGCGGGTGAGGCGCACCGCCGGGCCTGGGTGCGGGTGGCCGGGAGGCTGCCCGACGACGGGCCGCTGCACGCCGGCGCGCTGGTGCTCATCTCGGATCTGCCCCTGCTGCTCAGCGCGATGGTGGCCGGGCACGCGACCGAGTGGGGTCCGGGTGACCTCGGCGTCAGCATCGACCACACGGTGTGGTTCCACCGACCCTGCCGGGCCGACGAGTGGCTGCTGTACGACTGCGACAGCCCGTGGGCGGCCACCGGTCGTGGCCTGGCGACCGGCCGGCTGTACGCCCGCGACGGCGACCTGGTGGCCACGGTGGCCCAGGAGGGCCTGCTGCTGACCCGGCCCGCCCGCTGACCCGGGGAACGACGGACCCGGGACGGCCCGCCGCCCTCAGACGGGTACCGCCTCGATCACGCCGTCGGTGACGCCCGTGACGGCGAAGCCGGCGTCGGCGAGGAGCTGGCCGTACTCCGCCGCGGTGCGGTCCCGGCCCTCCATCAGGACCAGCATCAGCAGATCCACGATCCGGTTGCGGGGCGCCCCCCAGGTGCCCGCGCCGGCTCCGGTCTGCTGCGGCTGTGCCGGCAGCAGCTCCTCCAGCACCAGCAGCCGCGCCCCGGTCGGCATCGCCGCGCGTACCCGGGCCAGCACCCGGGCGACGTTGCCGTCGTTCCAGTTGTGCAGGACCCGCCGCAGGACGTACCGGTCGCCGTGGGTGGGCACCCGGTCGAAGAAGCTGCCGACGACGATCTCGACCCGGTCCAGGACCCCGGCGGCGGCGAGCCGGGCACGTCCCCGGGCCGCGGCCTCGGGCAGCTCGACGAGGACTCCGCGCAGCTCGGGGCGGGCCCGCAGGAGGTCGGCGAGCAGGCCGCCGTCGCCGCCGCCGAGGTCCACCACCGTACGGGCGTCGTCGAACAGCCGGGCGGGGGGCGGCGGCGGTTCCGGGGCGGTGGCCATCGCCCCGTTGAACGTCGCGGCCAGCTCCGGATGCCCGCCCAGGTACTGGTAGAAGGGCTCACCGAAGCGGTCGGTGAAGGCCGGCCGGCCGGTGCGCACGGTGTCGAGCAGGCCGCCGAACGAGGCGAAGACCTCCTGGCCGTACAGGACGGCCGTGTCGCGGACCGAACCGGGGACGTCGGTGCGCAGGTATTCCCCCATGCCGGACAGGACGAAGTCGTCGGGACCCGTCTGGCGCAGGACGCCGGCGTCGGCGAGCGCGGCGAGCAACCGGCGCAGCGCGACCGGGTCCAGCCCGGCGGCGGCAGCCAACGCGCCGCCGCCGGTGGTGCCCGTGGCGATCCGGTCGGCCAGGCCGAGCAGGGCGAAGACCGAGCACGCCTGCGCCGTCCAGGTGGCACAGAGGACGTTCAGCAGCCGCTTGCGGAAGTACTCGTCGTCACGCGCCACGGACGGCTCCCCGCGCCACGGCCCGCACCGGGGCCGGGCGACCTGACCGGGCCCACCCCGACGACCGTCCCCACGGCGGTGCGGCCGGCCCCCGTCGCCGGGGGCAATGCCCTTCCGTGCCCTGTCGCTGCCGCGGCATAATCGTTCTCCACCGAGCCTCTAGTGAATGTCGAGAGAAGTGCGGCCCGGGCCCGCCCACGCCTCGGTATCGTCAATTCGACCCGGGTCATCCTCGCATTAACCAGGGTGTGCTGACAATTATCGGAAATGCGGGCGGTGGGGGATTGAATGGGTGCCGTCGGAGCCGCCCGGACCGGGCCGCGCCCCGCCCGGGGTCGTCGCGGGCGGCGCAGGGCCCGGCGGGTGCCCGGGGCCGTCCCCGGCCGGCACGGCGTGCCGTGGTGACGCCGGACCTGGTGGTACGGCTGCGCCGCACGGCGGGCGACGGGCGGCCGGCCGCCCGTGCGTTGCTCGTCGAGACGGTCGCGGCGATGGCCGGTGCCCCGCCGGCCGCGATCGCGGTGGAGCGTTCGGCGGCGGGTGCACCGGTGCTGTGCGGCGTCGCCACGGGCTGGCACGCCAGCGTCAGTCACACCCGTGGCCTGGTCGCGGTGGCGGTGTCCCGGATCGGACCGGTCGGCGTCGACGTCGAGGAGGTGCGTCCGCTGCCCGCGCTCGGTCTGAGTCGACGGTGGTTCGCCCCCGAGGACACCGACTGGCTGCGCGGCCGACCGGCGGACCGCCTCGGCGTCGACTTCCTGGCCCTGTGGACCGGCAAGGAGGCGGTGGCCAAGGTGTACGGCACCGGGTTGCGCGGTGGCCGGCTGCTGCGCCGGCGTACCGCCCCACCGGCACCACCTGCCTGGCGGCCCGCCGTCGACGATCCCGGGGTCCTGGTGACCCACCGGGAGTTGTCCGGCCATGTGTTGGCGGTCGCCAGCGTGCCGGCGTGCCCCGGGGACCCACGGCCGGTCCCCGGCCGCTGATGCGGACCGCTCTCGTCCTCGGTGGCAGCGTCGCCGGCATGATCGCCGCCCGGGTCCTGGCCGACCACGCCGACCAGGTGTGGATCGTGGAACCCGACGTGTTGGTGGACGCCCCGGTGATCCGCCGGGGTGCGCCGCACGGCAGCCAGGCGCACACCCTGCTCGGCCGGGGCCGGACCGTCATCGACCGGCTGCTGCCCGGCTTCGTCCGGCAGTTGGTGCGCGAGGGTGGCCAACTGGTCGGCAGTGGTCCCGGCGGCGCACAGTGGTTCCTCGACGGCCGGGCGAAGGTCCCGGTGCGCGGCGGCAGCGTGGTCAGCGTGTCCCGTCCGTTCCTGGAGTGGCACATCCGTCGGCGGGTCCTGGCGCTGCCGAACGTGACCCTGGTCGGGGGCACTGCCGTCGGGTTGACCGCGACCGCCGGCCGGGTGGACGGCGCGTTGGTCCGCCCGACCGGCGGCACCGACGCCCAGCGGCACGCGGCACAGTTGGTGGTGGACGCCACCGGCCGGTCCAGCCGGCTGGCCGACTGGCTGGGTCGGCTCGGTTACCCCGCCCCGGCCAAGCGTCGGATGGCCCTGGACCTCGGCTACGCCACCTGCCTGTTCCACCGGGAGCCGGGCCAACGGCTGGCCGGCCACGTGGCGGTCTACTCGGTCCACACGCCGAGCCGGGCGCGCAACGGTCCCAGCTCGATGACCCCCGTCGAGGGCGATCGCTGGCTGACGCTGGTCAGCGGTTACGGCGACCGGCGACCGGGCCGTGACCTGGGTGAGTTCATGGCCCGCTGCCGGTCGAACCCGGCCACCCCGCTGCGGCTGCTGCCGGACGCGTGCGAGCCGGCCAGTGAGGTGTACGTGCACCGCTTCCCGGACAGCGTCCGCCGTGAGTTCGACCGGCTGGACCGGTTCCCGGCGGGCCTGGTGGCGATCGGCGACGCGGTCGCCTCGTTCAACCCGACCTACGGTCAGGGCATCTCGGTGGCGGCGATCCAGGCGGTCGCGCTGGACGAGTGGCTGGCCGAGCCCGGCGCGGTGGACGGGCCGGCGTACGCGTACTTCCGGCGGGTGCGGGCGGTGGTGGACGACGCCTGGGACTTCTCCGCCGCGCAGGACCGTTACCTGCCGCACGTGACCGTCGCCCGGCCGTTCGGGTGGCGGCTGCGCCGGGGCATGGCCGAGGCGGTCCAGCACGCGACCGTGACCGACGAGGTGGTGCACCGGGCCTTCCTGGAGGTCGTCAACCTGACGACCGGGCCCGCGCGGCTGCGTCGTCCGGACATCCTCTGGCGGGTCGGTGCCGCCGCGTTGCGCCGGCACCGGGCCTGACCCCCGCCGCAGGCACGGCAGTCGGACCTTCCGTACGACCAGCCCCTTATGAGTGAAGACTGTCAATGGTGTTGATGTGCGGACAAAAAGGCTTTCTGCCGCTCGGTGCGGTGTTGTCGGGCGGCGGTGCGGGGTGCCGCCGAACCGATGTGCCGTCGCGGCGGAAACCCGGGTGGCGACCCCGTCCGGGCCTGGCCGGTGGGCCCGCCGGGTCGGCCTTCGCGGCCCCTCCCGGTGGTCTGACCTCGGGCTTTCCATCGCTCCTCGAAGATGGCTTGAGCAATCTGCGACGGTCGGCCCAAAACCGGCTAGCCTCTCAGTCGAACCGCGCACGATCACGGTACGAAAAGACGTGAATTCTGCTTGGAACTGACGCTTATCTATGGTGATGGGTAAGGCTGTCGCTTTCATGCGGATCCCCGCAACGGCACGTCGAGAAGAGGGCGGACCGCTCTCGGGGGAGGGGCCATGGAAATCCAGATCCTGGGACCGCTCGTGCTCGCCCACGCCGGGGCGGTCACCACACCGACCGCCCCGAAGCCCCGCAGCGTGCTGGGCCTGTTGCTCCTCAACGCCGACCAGACCGTGCAGGTCTCCGCGTTGATCCAGGAGCTGTGGGGCGGGTCCCCGCCGGTAAGCGCGCTGACGACGCTCCAGACGTACGTCCTGCAGATCCGCAAGTGCTTTGCCGGCCTGCTCGGCGTGCCGGTCTCCGAGGTGGCCAAGCGGGTGCTGGTCACCGTGCCCGGCGGCTACGTCCTGCGGGTCGGTGCCGACGAGTTCGACCTGCGCCTGTTCGAACAGCTCGCCTCGGCCGGCCGGCGGGCCCTGGCAGCCGGCGAGAACGTCGACGCGGCGGCGCTGCTGGTGCGCGCCTGTGCGCTCTGGCGTGGCCCGGCCCTGGCCGACGTGCGGGCCGGCACCGTGGCCGAGCCCCGGCTCAAGGCGCTGGAACAGGTCCGGCTCAACACCCTTGAGCAGTGCATCGAGGCGCGGATGCGGCTCGGCCACCACCAGGACGTGCTGGCCGAGCTCACCCTGCTGATCGCCGAACACGGGCTGAACGAGAACCTGTGCGCGCAGCTGATGGTCGCGCTGCACCGCAGCGGCCAGCGGCGGGAGGCCCTGGCGGTCTTCCACCGGCTGCGTACGGCGATGGTGGAGGAGTTGGGGCTGGAGCCGTCCAAGCGGCTGCACCTGCTCCAGCAGGCGGTCCTCGCGGACGATCCGGCGTTGGAGGTGGCACCCCGCGACGACGGGCTGACCCAGCTGCTCGACCACCTCGTCCTGCAGCGGCCCCGCGTGCGGTAGCCGTCGCGCAGGCACCGCCCTCGTGCGACGCGGGGAGCCAACGGCCAGCCGAGCCGAGGAGGAGCGGGCCCGGTGGACCGCTCAGACCGGCACCGGCACGTACGCCGACTCGTCGCACCACGGCACCGCGCCGACGGCCCGGGCCAGGTCGAGCCCGGCGGCCCGGTGCGCGGCGGCGGCCGCCGGGTCACCGAGCACGGCGGCCAGTTCGGCGAGGGTCTGGTCCACCGGTCCGAGTGAGATCGAGCCGCACTCCAGCCCGGCGAAGCGCCCCGCCCACGGCGTCAACTCCCGGTAGCAGCGCCGGGCGGCAGGCGCGTCGCCGAGGCGGGCCGCGACCTGGCCACGCACCGTCATCCAGTACAGCCACAGGTAGTCCGGGCGGATCGGCGCGTCCGGCCGCCACACCGCCCGGGCCGCGTCGTGGTCACCGGCCGACAGCAGGGCGTGGGCCAGCACGTCGTGGGCGTCGTCCGGCACCCGCGCGTGCACCTGCCGGAGCTCCTCGATCACCTCGTGCCCACGCCCGACGGCGGTCAACACGGTGAACCGGCCCATCAGACCCATCGCCGCCGCGTTCGGGCCACCGACGCGGCCCATCCGGTCACTGATCTCCGCGTACCGGCGTGTCGCCTCGTCGAGGTCGCCCCGGAACAGGGCGCGCAGGCCGGTGAACCAGCCCATGACGGCGAGGATCAGGCCGAGCTGCCCGGTGGTGGCCTCCTCGACCGCCCGGTCGACGTGGTGGTGGGCCCGGTCGAAGTCGGTGTCGGCGAGCGCCGCCTGGTAGAGGATGTGGTGGGCCTGGCAGCGGTACGCGGTCAGCCCTGCCGCTTCGGCCGTCGCCAGCAGTTCCCGGCCGACCCCGGGCAGTTCGGCGCGGTACGCGGGGGCGACGGTGACGAAGTAGCGCGCATTGAGCGCGCGGCAGAGCACCGCCGGGTCGTCCTGCCGGCGGGCCAACGCGAGGGACTCCCGGGTGACCTCGTCGGCGCGGCCCAGGTCGGCGCCCTCGATCTCGAACGCGAGGGTGCTCAACAGGCGCGAGCGCAGCACCGGACGGTCCCGACCGACCCGGGTCAACTCCTGCTCCAGCAGGCCGACCAGCGGCGCGTCGACCAGGCGGTCGGGCCGGATGGTCCAGGTGACCGGGGCGTCGATGCAGGTCAGCGCGGCATGGACGGCTGCCGGGTCGCCGACGCCGGTGGCCAGTCGTACCGCCTCGGCGCGGGCGGCGCGGGCACCGACCACGTCCCCGGCGAGCGCGCCGGCAGCGGCCAGCTCGCGGTGCAGGTCGAGCCGGGTCCGGGCGTCGGTGGCCGGGGCCAGGCCGACGGCGCGCAGCGCACCGGCCCAGAGCGCGGCGGCCTCCCTCGGTGCGCCGAGGTCGCCGGCGCGACGGGCGGCGGTGGCGAGATGACCGATGGCGTCGACGGCGGTGGACCGGGTGAGGGCCGCGAGCGCATGCCGCCCCAGGGCCGCCGCGTCGTCGCTGCCCTGTTCCCGCAGCACGGTGAGGATGCGGGCGTGGATCCGGGTGCGGCGCAGCAGCGGCACGCTGTGGTAGAGCGCGTCGCGCATCAGGGCGTGGGCGAACCGCACCCGACCCGGCGCGGGTTCGACGAGCAGCCCCGCGGTCACTCCGGCCTCCAGGCCGTCGAGGACCGGCTCCTCCGGGCCGCCGTCGAGTGCGAGCAGGGTGTCGACGTCGGCTTCGGCACCGAACACCGCAGCGTGTCGCAGCACCGTCCGCGCGTCGGCCGGCAGTCGCGCCAGTCGGCGGGCCAGCACGTGGCCGAGGCCGGCGGGCACGCCGTCGAGCGCCGCTGCCGGTCCCTCGGCCGCGACCAGTTTGGCCAGCTCGATGGTGAACAGGGGATTGCCCGCCGACCGTTGTCCGACCGTGTGCGCAAGCTCGGGGTCGGTGCTGTCCACCCCGTGCCGGCGCAGCAGCTCGGCGACGGCTTCCGCGTCCAGGCCGTGCAGCGCGAGATCGACCGCCGGCACCGCGGCCAGCGCCGCCCGTGCCCCCACCAGGTCGTCGGTGACCTCGTCCGGCCGGTACGTCGCCACGATGAGCATCGGCGCGGCGGTGAGGGCGGCGACGAGGTGCCGAAGGATGCGCAGGGTCTCCCCGTCGGCGCGGTGAACATCCTCGACCGTGAGGAGCACGGGGGCCTGCGCGGTCAGTCGGGCCAGGTAGGCGGCCAGCGCCCCGCGCAGGTGGAACTCGTCGTACTCGCCACGGGCCCGGCCGGCGGGTTCGGGGTCGATCAGCAGGCGCAGGCCCGATGCCTCCGCGTCGTCGAGGGGGAGGAGCCGTGCGGCGGCGGTGACCACGTCGCGCCAGGCCCACGCCGGCGGTGCGCCCTCCACCTGCGGGCAGTGCCCGACGACCGGCTGCCAGCCGTCGGCGGTGAGGACGTCGGCGAGTTGTCGTGCCAACGTCGACTTCCCCGCCCCCGCCTCGGCGCCGATCCAGCAGATGCCCAGGCCGGTCACGGCGGCCCGGGCGGCGGCGGCCCGGAGCCGGGCCAGTTCCGCCGCCCGGCCCACCGGGCGCGTCTCGGGTGCCCCGACGATGGGGGCGGGCAGGAGCCTGACGGTCGCCCCGGGAGCGGCGCTGTCCAGGTGTGGGCTCTGGCGCAGCAGGTCCGTCTCCAGGCTCCGCAATTCACGGCCGGGGTCGATGCCCAACTGCGTGGCCAGCGTGGCCCGCACGGTACGGAGCACGTCGAGCGCGTCGGCCTGCCGGCCCAGGCGGTACAGCGCGACCGCGAGCAGCACGGCGGCCCGCTCCCGCAGGGGGTGGTCGCGCACGTGCGGGTCGAGTTCACGGACGACCTCACCCGGCCGGTGCAGGACGAGCAGGAGTTCCGCCCGCTGCTCGACGGCGGACAGCCGCAGCTGGGTCAGCCGGTCGTGCTCCCGGTCCGCCCACGGCTCCCCGACGAACTCGGCGTACGGGCTGCCGCCCTGCCAGCAGGCCAGGGCCTCGTCCAGCCCGGCGATCGCCACCGCGGGTCGCTGCCCCGGCTCGGGCGTGGTGGCCCGCAGTGCCGCCTCGAACCGCCAGGCGTCCACGTCCGGGGTCGGCAGTCGCAGGGCGTACCCCGGGGCGGCGGTGACCAGGATCCGGGCGGGGGTGCGCGACGGACGGTCCGGCTCCAGCGCCCGGCGCAGGTTCGACACGTACACCTGGAGGGCGGCCTGGGCGCGTGGGGGCGGGTCCCCCGACCAGAGATCCTCGATCAGCCGGTCGACCGAGACCGGGTGGCCGCCACCGGCGGTCAGTCGGGCCAGCACCGCGCGTTGCCGGGGAGCGCCGAGGTTGATCGTGACGCCGCCACGGCTGGCCCGCACCGGGCCGAACACGCCGATCGTCGTCACCCGGTGACCCTAGCCGGGCACGCGGGGCCGGGGGATCCCGCGTCCGACGCCCGTGGCCGCTCCGGTCGGGCCCCGGTCCGTGGCCGGGCGTCCCGTCGGTCCGGTGTCCGAACGGGACGTCGGCGGCGGCCCGGCACCGCCGGGCCGCCGCCGCACATCAGGGGATACGCCAACCCCGTCGCGGCACGGTGCAGGTCAGCGGGTGGAGATGCCCCCGCTGAGCGCCGGGGAGGGCAGACCGGCCTCGTTCGAGACCACCACGACGTGGACGAACGCCTGGGGCATGTGGGTGAAGTGCCAGGTACGTCGTCCGGTGTCCGGGGTGCCGTAGATGACCGCCCGGGCGACGCCGACCTCGGTGGTCGGGATCGGCGCACCCCAGGTGGGTATCGGGGTGGGCAGCGCGGGCCCACCCGGCGGGGTGGTCGGCAGCCCCGGATCGGTGGGGGTGTCGTCCGGGGTGGTCTGAAGCCAGCTCAGGTCGATCCGGTAGTTGTCCTCCCGCACCGAGTTGTCGGTGAAGGTGACGTCCAGCGTCCGCTTGCCCTCCTGGTAACCGGCGGACAGCGTCAACGCGCTGGGCGCTGCCGGGGTGACGCGGTACTGCGGGCAGGACAGCGGGGCGACCTCGGGCACCGGTTGGCTGCCGTCGGGCACGTTGTTCGCGGTGACACAGAATCCGTGCACCCCGGCCAGCGCCGAACTCGGCACCGTGAAGGAGAAACCGACGAACGCGCCCCGCTCGACGTGCCACAGGTTCGCCGGGCGGGTCACCGCAGGTGGTACGTCGGTCTGCACCGTCACCTGCACCGGGCCGCCGTTGGGATCACTGGCCCACCCGCTGACCCGGACCGCCCCGCCGACGTACTCCCACGACTCCAGCCAGCCCATCGGATACTTGTCGCTGCCCACCGGTGGCGGTGTCGGCTCGGCCGGGCTGTCGTCACAGGCCGGCGGCGGGTCGGGCACGTCGCAGTAGGGGCGGGCGAGCGCGGTCCCGTTCGCGACCACGGTCAGACCGGCGCTGAGGGTGAGCGCCAGGCCGATGGCGAGGAGTCTCTTCATGCCCACAGCAACGCAGGCACCACTTGCGCCGGACTTGGCGCGGCGGTCGGTGGCCGCGTTCAGTCGCCGCCAAGTGTCAGGAGCTTTCCTGGGTCGTCGCGCCGGGGCGCGCGGCGGCACGCAGAGAGGAACACCATGGGCAGCATTCTCGTCACCGGCTCGGTGGACGGCATCGGCCAGCGCACCGCGGCGCAACTCGTCGCCCGTGGGCACCGGGTCGTCCTGCACGCCCGCAACGAGGAACGGGCGGTGGTGGCCAAGGCGGCGCTTCCGGCCGCGGCCGGGATCGTGGTCGGCGACCTGCGCTCCATCGAGGAGACCACGGCGCTCGCCCGGTCGCTGGCCGCGTTCGGCCGCTTCGACGCCGTCGTGCACAACGCGGGGATCGCCCGGCTCGACGCGCCGGAGCGGGAGTTGACCCGGGACGGACTGGAGTCGACGTTCCAGGTCAACGTGCTCGCGCCGTACCTGCTGACGGCGCTGTCACCGCCGCCCGGGCGGCTGGTGTTCGTGTCGTCGGCGATGGCCGCCGACGGGCTGGCCGACCTGACCGACCTGCGGTACGACACCCGCCCCTGGCACGGCGTCGAGGCGTACTCCCGGACGAAGCTGCTGGACCTGGCGCTCGCCTTCGCGGTGGCCCGCCGGTGGCCCGGTGTGCTGAGCAACGCGGTCGATCCCGGCTGGGTGCGTACCAGGATGGGCGGCGACGCCGCACCGACGAGCCCGGACGACGCCGCGCGGGAACTGGTGCGCCTCGCCGTGGACGTCGACCCCGGGGCCCTGGCCAGTGGACGGTACGTCAGCGCGCGGGACTGGCGACCGGAGCGCTCGCGGATCGACCCGCTGGGGGACGAACTGCTCCTGCGGTGCGCGCAGCTCACCGGCGTCGAGTTGCCCGGACCGGGCCGGGCGGGAGGGGCCTGACGCCGGTCGGCCGGTGCGCCGAGGACCACGGCGGTGGGTAGCCCCCGGCGACGGTCGGTTGCCGGCGCGTCGGCGGCTCAGCGCGCCCGGTCGGGCCGGAGCGCCGCCCGCGCGACCGCCGACCGGCACGCCACCCCACGGTGCGGGTGGCGTGCCGGTCGGCGGCGGACTACTCGGCCGGGTCCCGGCGGGCCGGGCCGGCGACCGCATAGGTGACCAGCCCACCGATGGCGAGCACCGCCGCCACCACCGTGGCGGCCCGGCTGTCGGGCGGTTGGCCCTGCCACGTCGCGACCGCTCCCCAGGTGCCCGGCTGTGGGTAGAGGGCGGCGATGGTGGTCCACCCCAGCGGCAGGAACCAGGACCGGGTCGCGCCGACCACCGTGGCGCACAGCGCCATCAGACCGAGCAGCCCGGTGGCGTCGCGGACCACCAGCGCGACCGGCCCGAACCGGGCTCCGGTGTGCCGGGTGGCGAGCAGGACCACCAGGATGATCAGCAGGCCGGCGAGCAGGTGCACCGCGCGCCGCCAGGCCCAGCGCACCGACGCGGTCCGCTCCAGGTTCTCGTCCGGGCCGGCGAGGGTGGGCGCGAGCGCCGTGACCATCAGCAGGACGGTCAGGACGACCATCATCGAGGTGACGTCCCGCTCCTTGGCGAAGGCCAGGTACAGCGCCCAGAGCACCGCCACCCCGCCGACCGCGGCGGCCAGCGCCAGCGGCACGTGTCGCGACCGCAGGTAGAGCAGCGTCCAGGTCACCGGGCACTCCGCGACAGCATCCCGGTGGGGTCCTGGCAGGCCCGCAGGGCGTCGCGGACCGCAGTGACCCGGGCCAGCGCCTCCGCCTCGGGCAGGTCACGCAGGCCCCGCCACAGGGTGACCGCTTCGGGGTTGATCCCGGGGTCCTCCTCGATCATGCCGGGAACCACCCCCACGTCGGACCGCGGTTCACGGCCCAGGAGCCAGTAGGCCGCCGCCCGTTCGACCACCTCGTCGCCCTCTTGGCACTTCCCGTCGTACGGGACGCCCAGGTGCCTGACGATCTCGGGGACCACGGCGGCCGGGTGGGCGAGCCGGCCCCGCTTGTCGATCCGGATCCCGATCGTGACGACACCCGGCTTGGTGACCGGCGTGACCTGGTCGAACGTGATCGTGCGGGTGTCCTCGTGCACGACGGCCGGCGCATCAGGCATCTTCGCCAGCGCCGTGAGGCCCTCCCGGGCCAGCGGGGCCACCGTGTCGAGCACCTTGGCGTGGACCCGGCTGACGCACACCGTCGGGGTGTCGTCGGTGCACACCAGTTCCTGCGCGACCGGGTCGACCGGCCAGTTGAGCGTGTCCCGGTCGTGGGGGAGGACCGTCGTGGCCACCACGAATCCGAGCAGTACCGGCAGCACCGCCATCGCCCGGACCCGCCAGCCGTCGGCGACGTACAACAGCAGGCCGGTGACGGCGAGCGTGATCATCGAGATCGCCAGCGCGCCGCTGACCCGGTTGTCGATCGTCTGGTAGTCGTGGAACGGGCCCGAGCCGTGGGCCGGGGAGATCGCCGCGGCCACCCGGTCCGGCGTACCGACGGTGACGAAGAAGACCAGCAGCACCCCGCCCACCGCCAGCGCCGGAGCGGTCACCAGGGCGGGCAGCAACCGCCCGATCCCCAGCCCGAGCCACCCCGCAGCGACCAGGGACAGCGCACCGACCGTGGTGACGACGACGAAGTGCAGCAGGGGCAGGTACGACGCGGTGGTGACGATCCAGGCGATGCCCGCCACGGTCACCAGGAGATAGGCGGTCACGAGGGTGAGGGCCATCGTGCCGAGCACCGGCAGCATCCGCCCGGCGCGGGACCGGGCGGTGGTGGCGAACAGTTCGCCGACCTTCGCCCGGTGCTCCCGGCGACCCTGCCAGGCGCCGGCTGCGAGGGCCAGTGGCCACAACAGGAGCAGGTACTCCCGGATGGCCAGGGCCAGGGCCATCCAGCTGCTCGACCAGCGGCCGGTCGCCACGTACAGCGCGCCGACCCCGACCACCACCGTGACCAGCGCGGCGCCGACCGCGGCGGAGCGGCGCAGTTCGATGCCCATGATGCTCATCCGGGCCCCCTGCTCTCCTGCGGGCTGCGGGGCGGCGTGGACGGTCCGCCCGCTCATCGGGCGGCCTCCGCGCGGTGCTGACGCAGCAGCGCGGAGTAGCCCCGCTCCGCCGGGCTGTCGCCGGCGTGGCCCGCGTCGCCCTGCGCGGCGAGCACCTCGGGCGTGCCCCGCCACACCAGGCGGCCCTCGTTCACCAGCACGACGTCGGTGCAGGCCGCCGCCACGTCCTCGACCAGGTGGGTGGAGACCAGCACGCAACTGTCGGTGCCGAGGTCGCGCAGCAGCTCACGGAAGTCGAGTCGCTGTTCCGGGTCGAGGCCGACGGTCGGCTCGTCGAGCAGCAGCAGCCGCGGGTCGTTGACGATGGCCTGGGCGATGCCGGCCCGACGCAGCATGCCGCCGGAGAGCGTCTTGAGCCGGGCGTCGGCCCTGGCGGTGAGCCCGACCCGGTCGATGGCCCGCTGCACCGCCGCCGGGATGGCGGACCTGGGCATCTCCTTGAGCCAGGCCATGTAGCCGACGAACTCGCGCACCGTGAACCGGGGGTAGTAACCGAAATGCTGGGGCAGGTAACCCAGGTCGCGGCGCACCGGTCGCAGCTCGGCGCGGCCGTTGACCGGGTGCCCGAGCAGCGTCAACCGACCACCGGCCGGGGCCACGACGGTCGCCAGGGCCCGCATCAGCGTGGTCTTGCCCGCGCCGTTGGGGCCGAGCAGCCCGTGCACGCCGGTGCCCAGGGCCAGGTCGAGGCCGTTGACGGCCAGGTGCCGACCGGCCCGGACCTGTAGGGCCTCCGCGTGGATCGTCCAGGGATAGGTGGTGGCGGTCGTCTCGACCGCGCTCACGGCACGCATCGTCGTCATCTCCTTCGGTGATCGCCTGGGGGCGGCGTGGGATACGGCCCGGAGGGCCGGGTGGCGGGTGGCGGGTTACCCGTGGTGGGAGAGCCGCCGGAATCCGTTGGCCCGCAGGAGGGCCATGATGGTCAGGACGACCGTGGCCAGGGCCCAACTGGGGGCGCTCTGCGCCGACAGCAGCACCGGCAGCCGGGCGGCGACGAGGCTGGGGGCGACCACCGCGAGCGTCCAGACCGTGACCAGTCCGATCGCGGCGTGGCGTACCCCGACGAGGGTGCCCAACAGGAGCGTGGCGGCGGTGAACGCCAGGCAGGGCAGCAGCATCAGGGCAAGCGACATCCCGGTGCCGGCACCGACCACCGCGAGCGCGGGAATGACGAACGCCAACACCGCAGCCGTACGCCGCAGCAGCATCGTCAGACCGCTGGCGGGTGTGGCGGCGATCAGCTCCCAGGCCGGGTCGGCCCGCCGGTGCCAGGCGACGGCCACACCGGGCAGCGGTGCCAGTGGTGCGATGAGCAGCACCAGCGAGGGGGTGCCGACCCACAGCGCACCGAGTACGGCCGCACACGCGAGCACCGTGCCGGTCATCGCCAGCCACGGCAGCAGCGTGCCGACGAACCAGCGGTGTCGCAGCACCGACCAGGGCCGGCTGCGGCCGACGGGCACCGCCGCCGTCGCGATCTCGCGGTCCAGCACCAGCGCGACCTGGTCGATCACGGCCCGGCTCGCCCCGGTGGTGCTGCCGGCCAGCCGGGCGCGGCAGTCGGCGCAGTCCTCCAGGTGCACCTCGATCGCCCAGACGCTGGGTTCGTCGAGTTCCGGATCCCCGGCGGCGTAGCGTTCGATCTGGGACAGGCTGGGGTGGGTGGTCATGACAGCGCCTCCCGGAGGGCGATGCGGGCTCGGCGGACACGGGATTTCACGGTGTTCTCCGGTACGCCCAGCAGCACCGACGCCTCCCGCGAGGAGAGCCCGTCGAGGACGGTGGCCCGCAGCGCGGCCCGGACCTCGGGTGGCAGGACGAGCAGGGCCTGTTCCAACTCCTGGCCGATCCGCGTGGCCATCACCTCGTCCTCGGCGGCCGGGGCCGCGCTCGGCATCAGCTCCACCTGCGGCAGCCGGCCCTTGCGCGCCCGGTGGCGGAACGCGTCGACCAGGCGGTGGGCGGCGATGGTCCACAGCCAGCCCACGGCGCTGCCCTGCGCTCCGGCGCTGTCCCTGCCCCGGGGGCCGGCGAAGCTGCCCGCCGCCCGCCAGACCGCCAGGTAGGTGTCCTGGAGCACCTCGGCGACGACGTCGGGGTCGGCGCAGCGACGGCGCAGGCGCACCTCCAACCACGGCGCGGTACGCCGGTAGAGCTCGTCGAACGCCCGCCTGTCTCCGCGGGCGACGCGTCGTACGAGTTCACCCTCGTCGGCCGCGTCCAGGTCTGTTCTCACACCCGGTCAGACGACGGGTCCACCGGGAATGGGTCCGGCTTCTGTGTGATCGCCGTCACATCCAAGATCGCGACCGTGCGGCGTGGTCCGGCCGGCAGGGGTGGGGAGGGCGCGGTCGCCGGTCCCGGCCGGGCGGGTCATCCGGCCGCCGCCAGCGCGTCCCGCAGGTGGGCGTGGGTGTCGTCGTCGAAGGCGACGAGCCGGATCCGTTCGAGGTTCGTCGGGGTGGCCCGGACGGTCGCGACGGCGATGCGGGCGGCCCGGTCGGGCGGGTAGCCGTACACGCCGGTGGCGATGGCGGGGATGGCGACGGTGCGGGCGTCGAGGGCGTCGGCGACCTCCAGGCTCCGGCGGTAGCAGGAGGCCAGCGTCTCGGCCTCGCCGTGGCCGCCGCCCTCCCAGACCGGGCCGACGGTGTGGATGACGTGCCGTACGGGCGGGTCGAGGTCGAATGCCGGGGTCGGCACCGCCTCGCCCGGCGGGCAGGGGGCGATCGCCCCGCCGGCCCGGGCCAGGCGGGGGCCGGCGGCACGGTGGATCGCGCCGTCGACACCACCGCCACCGAGCAGGGACTCGTTCGCGGCGGTGACGATGGCGTCCACGTTCTCCCGCGTGATGTCACCCTTGACGACCTCGATCACTGCCATCGCGCAATCCTGACACATCAGGGCGAAGCCCCGCCGGGTCGCCGGTCCCCGCCGGCACCGTCCGGCGACCTCGTGGGCGGCCGTGCCCGGGGCTGCCGGCCGGCGGGGGCTGACCCACGCTAGTTTGCTCGGATGAGTCTGCTCGATGACGTCGCCCGGCGCGACGGTTGGCGGTGCTGGGTGTGCGACGAGCCGGTCGACGCCGACAGATCGGTGAACGACCCCCGGGGGCCCAGCGTCGACAGCCGCACCGCCGACCGCAAGGCCAAGGTCGTCGAGCGGCTCGCGCACCGTGCCTGCAACACCCGCAAGGGCGCGGTCAAGGTGGTCGTCGCCTGGCCGGACCGGCTGCGCGTGGTGGAGCCCGCACCGCTGGTCACCGTCGCCGAGCGGCTCGAACGCAAGGGCGGCCGGGAACTGGTGGCCCGCTGCCCCAGCCGCCGGGACGCCCAGGAGGCGGCCGACTGGCTGGTGGACCGGTTCTCCCGGTTGGTGCCCGGGCTGCCGGTGACCGCCAGCGTCGAGGCGGGCGGCGGACAGTACCTCGTCGCCCTGGCCGTCCACCGCCGCTGACCGGCGACCCGGCTGGCCGGCGACCCGGCTGGCCGGCGCCGCGATGGCCGTCGGCAGGTGGCCGAACGACGGTGGCAACGGTCGGCCGGGCGGGGCGGCGGCCCCGGTGGGTGCGCCGTCCGCCGGCGATGCTCCTATGGAAGTCAAGGGGTGTTGAGGGTGGTGAAGTCGGCGAGGAGGGCGGTGTGGACCTCGCGGACGATGTAGCGCTTGAGGCAGCGCATGATCTCTTTTTTGTTGAGGCCTTGTT
>NZ_JAGFWR010000031.1 GCF_017599305.1 Micromonospora antibiotica | reverse complement strand
AATGTTGCCAAAGGAATCCCCACCAAACAAACCCGAAAGGTCTGCCCAGTGCGGGGTATAAATCATAATTGGCACTGGCTTATCAAGCACCCTGTTGAGTTCTCAAAGAACAACCACACACCATTCGGTCACCGCTTATCGCGGCGAACCGTCCGGGGCAACTCGCTTAACTTACTAGGGCTGAATTTCGCTGTCAAATTCGCTTTCGCGATCAGCCAGCTCGACTCAAGCCATTTCCACGCCGACGCACGCCGTTTCCGGCGGTCGTTGCTGTCGTGGGAATCGGCAGACCGGCTGACATCCGCTTTCGCGGCGCCCGCCCGGCTCCCTGCCGGCTTCAGCACTCTACCCGGTCAGCTTCGCGTTCGCAACCCCAACCTGCGGGGCCTCTCGCACTGCCCGATCCTCAGCATCGCTCGGCGTCTCCGCCACGATCCTGGTGCTTGCTTTCGGCCGGTTTGTCCGGCCTGCCGCGTGCAGAGAGAAAGTTACGCGGCTGCCCACCGGAAGGCAAATCAATGATCGTCACTTTCCGTGCTCGGCGGTCCTACCATCCGAGCGGCCGGCACCCGGCCGGCCGGCTGACCCCCTCCCGCCCCGCAGCCGGCCCGCTGCGGGGCGGCGGTACGACGTGCCGCGCGCGCTGGGATGCCCCGAGTTCACTGTGGCACTGCGCACCGGAACCGACGACGGGATGGCCGATCCGTGCCAGAGTGGCTGCCATGGATGAGGCGTCCCGATCCCCCACGGTCACCCTCGCCGACGACGCGCTGCTCGGGCTCCTCCTGCCCTTCTGGCAGCTGGTGATCGCGGCTGTCGTTCTCGTCGTCGTCGTACTGTCGGTCGTTCGACTCGCCCAGCGGGGACCGTCCAGGATGGGAACGGCGTTGCTGGTGACGGCCGCCGCGATCATCGGCCTGGCCATCGCCGGGGTGCTGCTGAGCTGACCCGACACGCACCCCGCCCCGGACCCGGCGGATCGTGCACCGGCAGCCGCACCGGAGCGGGGCACCGCCGAACCAACCGGGCCAGAACAGGCCGGTGCCCGGCGACCAGGTCGGTCGGCGACCGGTCCAGATGCCAGCGCATGCGCAGGGCGTTGTCGCCGGGGCGTCGAGGTCGGTCAGAGACGACGGTTCGCCAGACTGGGCAGCTCGGCCCGGATCGTGCGCAGCCGGTCGAGGTCCAGGTCGACCACGGTCAGGCCCGGCCCGTCCGGCACCTGGCCGAGGACCGTGCCCCACGGGTCGATCACCATGCTGCGCCCGAAACAGGTTCGACCCGGCTCGTGGTCGCCGGTCTGCCCGGCCGCGGCCACGAAACACTGGTTCTCGATCGCCCGGGCCCGCAGCAGGACCTCCCAGTGGTCCCGCCCGGTGTGCATCATGAACGCCGCCGGAACGACCAGCAGATGCGCGCCCCCCTCGACGGCGAGCCGCCGGTAGAGCTCCGGGAAACGCAGGTCATAACAGATGGACAGGCCCACCCGCAGCCCCTCCACGTCGACCACCACCGGCTCGTGTCCCGGCGCCACCGTGGCGGATTCCCGGTAGGACACCCGGCCGGGGATCTCCACGTCGTACAGGTGGATCTTTCGGTAGCTGGCGGCGAGCCTGCCGGACCGGTCGAAGACCAGCGAGGTGTTCCAGGTGTGCGCCGGGTCCGGCCCGACCTCGTGGAAGGAACCGGCGACCAGCCAGATCCCCAGCCGGCCGGCCACCTCGGCGAAGAAGGTCCCCACCGCGCCGTCGGCCCCCTCCGCCGCCGGCATCCCGTCGGACCGGCCGAGATAGTCGACGTACTCGGGAAGGACCGCCAGGTCGGCACCGGCCGCCGCGGCCCTGACCAGCAGGGCCTCGGCGGCGGCCAGGTTGGCCGCCCGGTCGTCGCGGGCGTTGAGCTGGCAGACGGCGACGCGCATGATGCCAGGGTACGGGCGGACGGCGACCCGGGACAGCGGACAGCCTGCGGCGGACAGCGGACGCGCACGGCAGACCCGGACAGCGGGCCGGCGCTGCGACCCACCACACCGGCGAAGACCGCTCCCGGTCCCCCGTGAACGCCCACAGCACGACGGTGGGCGGACGGCACACGCCGTGGCTCCCCGGGCACCACGTGGGGCGTCCCCGGCCGGTGGTGACCGGCTACAGCCCGTCAGCGACGCCGCCCAGCAGTTCGGCGGCTGTTGCCCCGCCGTTCCCCGGCGGAGCAACAACGGCGACATGCCCGTGCCGGCGACGATAGCCAGCAGGCCGGGGCAGGTGGCGAAATCCGGGGGCAGACCCGGACCCGTCACGCGCGGAAGCACGGCCCGGGACAGCGGCCGTGCTTCCGACGGTGTTCGGGGAGGGGTCGGTCAGGCCGACTTCTCCTCGCGGTCGCGGCGGGCCCGGCGGCCGGTGAACTCGCGCGGCACGATGGTCGGGTTGACGTTCTCCAGGACGGCCTCGCGGGTGATCAGCACCCGGGCGGCGTCGGGGTTGCTCGGCACCTCGTACATCACGGAGAGGAGGACCTCTTCCATGATGGCGCGCAGACCCCGGGCACCGGTGCCCCGGAGCATGGCCTGGTCGGCGATCGCCTCCAACGCCGGCGGCTCGAACTCCAGCTCGACGCCGTCCAGCTCGAAGAGCCGCTGGTATTGCCGCACGAGGGCGTTACGCGGCTCGGTGAGGATGCGCACCAGGGCGGAGCGGTCCAGGCTGCGGACGTTGGTGATCACCGGCAGTCGGCCGATGAACTCGGGGATCAGCCCGAACTTGAGCATGTCCTCCGGCATCACCTGGCTGAAGATGTCGTCGGTGGAGCGCTCCGAGACCGACCGGAGCCGGGCGCCGAAGCCGGTGCCGCCGGAACCGGTACGGGACTCGATGATCTGGTCGAGGCCGGCGAAGGCGCCACCGCAGATGAACAGCACGTTGGTGGTGTCGATCTGGATGAACTCCTGGTGGGGGTGCTTGCGCCCGCCCTGCGGCGGCACGTTGGACACCGTGCCCTCCAGCATCTTGAGCAGCGCCTGCTGCACCCCTTCGCCGGAGACGTCCCGGGTGATCGACGGGTTCTCCGACTTACGGGCGATCTTGTCGACCTCGTCGATGTAGATGATGCCGGTCTCGGCGCGCTTGATGTCGTAGTCGGCGGCCTGGATCAGCTTGAGCAGGATGTTCTCCACGTCCTCGCCGACGTAGCCCGCCTCGGTCAGCGCCGTGGCGTCCGCGATCGCGAAGGGGACGTTCAGCATCCGGGCCAGGGTCTGCGCGAGGTGTGTCTTACCGCAGCCGGTCGGGCCGAGCAGCAGGATGTTGGACTTGGCCAGCTCGACCGCGTCGTTGCCGGAGCCCGGCGCGTTGGCCGCCTCGGCCTGGATGCGCTTGTAGTGGTTGTAGACCGCGACCGCGAGCGCCTTCTTGGCCTGGTCCTGGCCGACGACGTAGTTGTCGAGGAACTGGCAGATCTCCATCGGCTTGGGAAGCTCTTCCCACTTCACCTCGCCGGACTCGGCCAGCTCCTCTTCGATGATCTCGTTGCAGAGGTCGATGCACTCGTCGCAGATGTAGACACCTGGCCCCGCGATGAGCTTCTTGACCTGCTTCTGCGACTTGCCGCAGAACGAGCACTTCAGTAGGTCGCCGCCGTCACCGATCCGTGCCACCTACGTTCTCCCTGCACTCGTCGACCGGAACCCGGCCCTGAACCGCGGGCGCCGGGGCACCCGTCCGTGGTGAAATCCGTTCCGCCGGTCCGACCCGGCCACGCCGTACGGACCCGACGTTACCCGCTGGCGGGGGTTTCTCCGACCCCCAAAACGGGTGTGTCAGAGGCCGGTCGGGAACTCCTCGCCCCGACCGACCTCCGATCGGCAATGCTCAGCGGGCCGCGTTGGAGGCCAGCAGCCCCTTCTTGCGGCTGGTCAGGATCGTGTCGACCAGCCCGTACTCCTTGGACTCCTCGGCCGTCATGATCTTGTCACGGTCGATGTCCTTGCGAACCTGCTCGATCGGCCGGTTGCAGTGCCGGGAGAGCATGTCCTCCAGCTGGGTACGCATCCGCAGGATCTCCCGGGCCTGGATCTCGATGTCCGAGCCCTGCCCGTAGCCGCCCTCGGTGGCCGGCTGGTGGATGATGATCCGCGAGTTGGGCAGCGCCATCCGCTTACCGGGGGTGCCCGCCGACAGCAGCACCGCCGCCGCGCTGGCCGCCTGACCCAGGCAGACCGTGGAGATGTCCGGCCGGACGTACTGCATGGTGTCGTAGATCGCCGTCATGGCGGTGAACGAACCACCGGGCGAGTTGATGTACATGATGATGTCGCGGTCCGGGTCGGTGCCCTCGAGCGTCAGCAGCTGCGCCATCACGTCGTTGGCCGACGCGTCGTCGACCTGGACGCCGAGGAAGATGATCCGGTCCTCGAAGAGCTTGTTGTACGGGTTGGACTCCTTGACCCCGTACGAGGTGCGCTCGACGAACGACGGCAGGACGTAACGGTTGTGCACGGCCGCGAACTGGGGCGGCAGGCTCAGATCGGTCATCGTCAGCTCCTCAGCTCAGGGTCCCGGCGCCATCCGGAACCTGCGTGGCCCCGATGATCACCTTGTCGATGAAGCCGTAGTCCATGGCCTCCTGGGCGGTGAACCAGCGGTCCCGGTCCGAGTCGGCCTCGATCTGCGCCTGGCTCTGGCCGGTGTGGTGGGCGACCCGCTCCTGGAACATCCGCTTGGTGTAGAGCATCTGCTCGGCCTGGATCGCGATGTCCGACGCGGTGCCGCCGAGGCCACCGGACGGCTGGTGCATCATGATCCGCGCGTGCGGCAGGGCGTACCGCTTGCCCTTGGTGCCCGCGCAGAGCAGCAGCTGACCCATCGAGGCGGCCATGCCCATCGCCACGGTCGACACGTCGTTGTCGATGTACTGCATGGTGTCGTAGATCGCCATGCCGGAGTAGACCGAGCCACCCGGCGAGTTGATCCAGAGGAAGATGTCGCGGTCCGGGTCCTCCGCCGCGAGCAGCAGCAGCTGGGCGCAGATGCGGTTGGCGACCTGGTCGTTCACCTCACTGCCGAGGAAGATGATGCGCTCCTTGAGCAACCGGTTGTAGACCGAGTCGTCGAGGTTGCCAATGGTGTCGCCACCTCGGGCTTCGATCGCCCGGAGCGGCTTCGCTGGGATGTGCATGTCGGTCATGGCAGCCCTTCGCTCTCCGTACCGTCGTACCCGACATTAACCGCTCCACCGGGTGATCGACTCCCGGTCGCGGCACTGTTCGCTCTCAGCGCAGCTGGCTCGGGACGTACCCGCAGAAGTGGTTCGGCCGCCGTTCGCCGCAACGGGCGGACGGCGGCCGACCGGGTCGGATCAGTGCTCGTGGTCGTGGTCGTGCGCCTGCTCGCTCTCGGCCCGCAGCGCATCGAGGGTGACCTCGTTGCCGGCGGTGTCCTTGATCTTGATCTTCTCCATCACGGAGGCGAGCGCCTTGCCGCGCCGCACGTCACCGAAGACGGCGGCGGCAGCGCCGGAGCGGACCAGCTGGTCGTAGTACTGCTGCGGGGCCATCCCGGCGCGCTGCGCCCGGTGGACGATCTCGTGGCCGAACTCGTCGTCGGAGACCTGGGTGTCCTCGGCGTCGGCCAGGGTGTCCAGCAACAGCTGGATCTTGACACCCTCGGTCGCCGCCTCGGCCAGCTCGGCGTCGATCTGCTCCTCGGTCTTCTCCTCGGCGGCGAGGTACTCCTCCATCGAGGCGCCGATCCGCTCCAGCTGGTCGACCATCGCCTGCTTGCGGCTCTCGACCTCCTCGCGGACGATGCCCTCCGGCGCCGGCACCTCGGCGGCGGCGACCAGCTGCTCCAGGGCCTTGTCCCGGGCGGCGTAGATCTGCTCGACCCGCTTGCCCCGGCTGACCTTCTCCCGCAGGTCGGCACGCAGCTCGTCGATGGTGTCGAACTCGCTGGCCATCTGGGCGAAGTCGTCGTCCAGCTCCGGCAGCTCCTTCTCCTTGACCGTACGGACGGTCACCGCCACCTCGGCGTCGCGGCCGGCGAAGTCGCCGCCCACCAGCTGGGTGGTGAAGGTGGTGTCGTCACCGGCGGCGAGACCGACCAGGGCCTCGTCCAGCCCCGGCAGGAGCTGCTTGCTGCCGACCTCGTGCGAGATGTTGCTCGCCGAACCGCCGGGCACGTCCTCGCCGTCGACCGTCGCGTTCAGGTCGATCTGCACGTAGTCGCCCTCGGCGGCGGCCCGCTCGACGGTCTTGAGCGTGGCGAACCGCTCGCGCAGGTTCTTGACCTGCTCGTCGATCTCGCTCTCGTCGATCTGCAGCTCGTCGACCGTCACCTCGACGGTGGCCGGGTCCGGCAGGGTCAGCTCGGGCCGCACGTCGACCTCGGCGGTGAAGTTGAGCGAATCGCCGTCGTTGAACTCGGTGATCTCCACCTCGGGACGACCGAGCGTCTTGAGGTCGTGCTCGCGGACCGCGGCGAGGATGTTCTGCGGGATGGCCTCCTGCACCGCCTCGTTGAGCACGGTGCCCCGGCCCACCCGCTGGTCGATCACGGCGGCGGGGATCTTGCCCCGACGGAAGCCGGGAACCTGGACCTGCTGGCCGATCTCCCGGTACGCCTTCTTGAGGCTCGGCTCGAGCTCGACGAACGGCACCTCGATGGCGAGCCGCACGCGCGTCGGGCTCAGAGTCTCGACGGTGCTCTTCACAGGCGTACTCCTTGACGGATCTCAGTGGTGGGTCTGGGCGTGATTGCGCGCATCGAGTGTAGGCGAGCCGGGACGCTGCTCCGGCAGCGCCCGGCATACCGCACGGAATCGGCGTCGCCCCCGGGAGGTGCCCCGGATGCGCACGCAGTCGGGGTGGCGGGATTTGAACCCACGGCCCCTCGCTCCCAAAGCGAGTGCGCTACCAAGCTGCGCCACACCCCGTGGCAGAAGAAGTGTAAGCCGTCCCGCCCCGCCGGGAATGCCGGGGCGTCCCCACCACCCCACCCCCACCACCCCTCCCCCAGCGCACCCCCGAAAGGCCACCCGCCCCGGTGATCAAGAGGTTTGCGCCAAGTTGATCGCCGCAGGTGACGCAAACCTCTTGATCACCGGGGTCGAGGCGGGGAGGGAATGCCGGTGCGCGGGGGGTGGAGGGAGCGGGTAAGGTGTGGGCGCGTCCTGGTGTACGGGGCGCGATGCGGGCGTAGCTCAATGGTAGAGCTTCAGTCTTCCAAACTGACGGTGCGGGTTCGATTCCCGTCGCCCGCTCCACCCAAAAGACCAGGTGAATCGCCTGATCGCGGCACCTGGGTCGGCTACTTCCCCCACTAGGTGACTGGCATCGGCTCCCGGCGTCACGAGCCGGTTCGGGCGGGATCGCCGGGATGGCAGCCGAGACCTCGGTGATCAGGTCGCGGACCCCCTCACCCCGACCGGTCACCTCACGCCGCGACTCATCCGCCTGCGGCTCCGTCGTACCGCCATCAAGGTGCCGCGCCAGCGCGGCGCAGGTCCGCCACGCTCGGCGGATCCGGGTTCGACAGTCAGTCGTCCTCGTCGCCATCGTCTTCGTCGCGCAGCAGGCGATCGAGGTCTTCCGGTTTCATCCGCTTGATCTCAGCTTCGAACTTGTGGCTGTAATTGCGGTCATTGGGATCGCTGCAGTTGCTGGCCGCCACCCGGCCGTACGCCCTCATGAACGATCCGAGTTCGCGTCGAATCCGATCCTGTCGATGCCCCATCCGCCTCACGGTAGGAGGCAGGGCGGTCCCCTCACAGCGATTTACCCGCCGACGACCCGGCGCGTCACCCGAGCCGGTCGATCCGCGTCCAGCTTCTCACCGACGGCGGTCCTCGCAGGTGACGCCGTCCGGCCCGCCGCACCCTCCGGCCCGCCGCACCCTCCGGTCGGTGCGGTGCGGTGAACGTGGACACGTCGACGTGTGGGGTAGAACAGCGCCGTGGACCTCGAGACCCTCGGCCGTGCCCTCGACGACGTGTTCGACCACGCGCTGGTCTACCACGGGTTCACCGACTACATGCGGGACTACGAGGCCATCGTCCACGTGACCGCGGATCCCCGCACCGAGATCGCGCCGACCTACCTGCGCTACCTGTTCCGGTACTGCGTCGAGGCGCACTGCCGGACCTCGGTCCCGCCGGTCACCTGGCGGGCGTCCCTCGACGATCGCCTGATCGGCCACGAGACAGGCGTCGACCTGGACGGGTACGTGTGGGGGGTGAAGTGGCACGCGCTCTATCCGGGGGCCCGGGTCCAGGCGGAGTCGGCCACCGCGCGGAGCTGGGCCGAGGCGACCGGGCTCGACTTCCACGAGGTGTTGATCGAGACCAACGCCCACGTGCTCACCCTGGTCTTCTCCGACCTGCAGGTCAGCGAGGTGCCACCGGGATACCGCCCGTTCACGGTCGACGGGGACGGCTAGGTTGGACCGCCGTACGGGTGCCGGTCGGCAGCGGGCCCGCCACCGTGGGCCGGCGTACCGGTGCGCAGCCGGCCCGGCCCGGGGCGGCTACGCCGGGGCGGACCCGGTTGCGACCTGGGCCTCGGCTGCCGCCAGCCAGCGCCGGTACCAGCGGGCGAAGCCGAGCGGCGTGCCGTCGTCGTCGTGCAGGGGCCGGAAACCACCGCCCTCGGCGATGTCGTCCGCCCACATCCGACCCCGGGCGGGGCCGCTGACCACGAGCGCCTCCCGCAGGGCGCAGCCGAGATGGCACAGGTACAGCAGGCCCATCGAGTGCTCGGGCGTGAAGACGAGCCTCTCGTACTGCTCCTCGTAGGCGTCCTGCGCGGCGGTGAACGCCTCCTGCGAGTCGTAGTCGTCCTCGTCCGGGTGGGCGGGCAGGCCGTCGGCCGGGTTGAACGCCGCGACGTGGGCGAAGGGACGCCCGAGCGCCTCCGGGGTGGTGAGGTCGGCGCCGTCGCCCTCCCACTGCCACCGGCCGTCGAGCCGCCGCATCGGGAAAAGCCCGTAGGCCGGCCCGGCTCCACCCCGTCCCGCCTCCAGCAGGAACGACCGGTACTCGGCGGGCAGCTCGACCTGGAACTGCGCCTCGGCCTGCGCCAACTCCTCGGTGGTCAACGGCGGTTCGAGCTGCCACCCGTGGTCGGCGGCACCGAACACCGCGCCGGCACCGGGGGCTGCGGCCAGCAGCGCGAGTCGTCCGCGGACGTCTGACCAGTCGGGGCGCGTCACGCCGGGGAGGATACAAGCCGGTGCGGCTGTCGGCCCCCGGGGCCGCCACCGCTGCGGTGGGCGGCTCCGACACCGGCCCACGAAGCGGAGGCCGACACCGGCCCATGGAGCCGAGGCCGACACCGGCCCACGAAGCGGAGACCGACCGAACGGGGGCCGACCGAGCGGGGGCCGACACCGGGCCGCGTCCGGCGGATCTGGGCGGGCGTCCGGGTCAGAGCCGCCGGCCGGCCGCGTCCCGGGCGACGATGCCGTCGAGTCGTACGCCGGGGGTGAGGTCGACCGGATCGAACCAGAAGATCACCAGTTCCGGGTCGGTGCTCCACCGGGCCAGCCGGGCGTCGACCTGCCGGCCCCTGACGGTGCCGACGATCCGGGTCGCCGGCCCGACGAAGTACCCGAACGTCGGCACCGGCGGGCGGTCGTCGTCCGGGGGGGTCGCCTCGTCGTACCCGATCTCGTGGAAGCCCGGTCGCCGATCGCTGCCCTGCACGTCGTTGATGACCATGTCGTTGGTCAACCCGCCGGCGGGGCTGCGGCGGCCGGCCATCAACCCGACCCGCACCCTGGGCTCCTCGGGCACGTCGACCGCCACCAGGTAGAACACCCGCTGGTCGACGCCGTACCGGATGCCGGTGTCGACCACCTCGCCGATCGGCTGCGGGGAGGGCGGCCTCCACCGGGTGGGCCCGGGGGTCGGCGGCGACGTCGCCGGGGGCGTCGCGTCGGGCACGGTGGCCACCCGGGCGGGTGGGCGGTCCGGTGCCGGCGGCCGGGTCCACCGCACGCCGAGCCCCACACCGCCGGCCACCAGCACGGTGACCAGCGCCGCCGCGCCCGCCCCGGCGAGCCGGCGGCGGCGACGCAACCGCCGGCCGTCGCGCATGATCACGGTCAGGTCGAGGTCCTCTGGGTACGGCCGTTCGGTCGCCCGCATCGCCCGGCGCAACTGCTCCAGCTCGGTCATCGGCCGGTCCCCTGGGTCGCCGGGGTCCCGGTGGCGCGCAGCTTCTGCAACGCCCGGGAACCGGTGCTCTTCACCGTGCCGAGCGATACGCCCAGTTCGCGGGCCACCTGTGCCTCCGGTAGGTCGAAGTAGTAGCGGAGCACGACGATGGCCCGCTCGCGGGGGCTGAGCGCGCCGAGGATGTCGAGCAGCCAGCGGCGGGTGGCCACGTCGTCGGCGACGTCGCCGCGCCGCTGCTCGGGCAGGTTGTCGGTGGGGTACTCCCGGATCGGCCGCCGCCACCCGTCGACGAGGTGGTTGACCAGCACCGTGCGGGCGTACCCGTAGGCGTCCTCCTCGCGGATCCGGGACCAGGACGCGTACGTGCGGACCAGGGCGGTCTGCGCGGCGTCCTCGGCCTGGTGGTGGTTGCCGGTCATCAGGAACGCGGCGTGTCTGAGCCGCCCGGAGGCGGACCGGGCGAACTCGACGAACTCGGCGTCACCCCGGGCCATGCCCGCTCTTCCCATCTGCCACGCCGGACAGGACGGGCGGGGGCACCGAAAGGTTGAGTCCCGTCGGGATCAACTGTTCCGGCGGACCGCCCGTCCTTCCCGCTGCCCGACGCCGCCCGGCGGTGGGCGGAGGAGGCACCATGGCGACGAAGGTTAGCCCCCGCACCGGCACCGGCCCACGCGGACGGTCGGTGACGGCGCTGCTGATGGCGGCCTGGCTGACCGGCTGCGGGATGCCGGCGGCAGAGCGGCCCCCGGCGGGGCCGGCGTCCCCGGCCGTCCCCGCCGGGATGTCGGACCGGCCCGGTGACTCCGGCCGGGCGGGCGGGCCGATCGGGCCGGGTGACTCCGGCCCGGCGGGTGGGCCGGGCAGACCTGGCGGGGCGGGCGGACCTGGCGGGGCGGGCGGACCTGGCGGGGCGGGCGGACCTGGCGGGGCGGCACCCGCACCGGTCAGTTATCCGGCGGACGGGACCAACCGCTGGCAGGTGGCGGCCGGTGAGCCGGCGGCCCCGGCGGGAACCGGGCGGCTGCTGCGGTACCGGGTCGCCGTGGAAGGCGACATCCGGGGGCTGCCGGTGGCGCAGTTCGCGGCCGAGGTCGGCACGACGTTGACCGCCCCGCAGGGGTGGACCGCGGGCGGGACGCTGCGGCTGTGGCGGGTCGGCCCCGGCGGCCCGGCCGACTTCACCGTCCACCTGGCCACCCCGGGCACCCGCGACGAGCTGTGCGGTGACGCGGCGGACGGCTACACCTCGTGCCGCAACGGCAACCGGGTGGTGATCAACGTGGCCCGCTGGGTGAAGGGGGTGCCGGGCTACGGCGCGAGCCTGGCCGTCTACCGGCGGTACGTGGTCAACCACGAGGTCGGGCACCGGCTGGGCCACGGCCACGAGCGGTGCCCGGGGCGGGGCCGACCTGCGCCGGTGATGCAGCAGCAGACGCTGGGCCTGCACGGGTGCACCGCGAACGCCATGCCGTACCGCGACGGGGTGCGCTACTCGGGGCCGGCCGGCTCCTACGCCGACGCGATCCCGCCCCGCGAACCCGGTCGTCGGGGCTGAGCGGGCCCGGTGGTCCGGCCCCGGGGTCATGACGGCAGTGAGCACGGCCGACGGCGGGGCGGCACGGGCTGCGTACCATGCGGGACCGGGCATCCCCTCGCCCGGTGGAGGTAGCGACGGATGGCAGGCCAGCAGGACGGATACGCCCTCGGGATCGACCTGGGCACCTCCAACACGGTGGCCGTGTTGCGCTGGCCGGACGGGCGGACCCGACCGCTGCTCGTCGACGGTCACCCGATCCTCCCCTCCGGCGTGTACGCCGACACCGACGGCCGGCTGCACGTCGGCCGGGACGCCCAACGGCTGGCCCAGGCGGACCCGACGCGCTACGAGCCGAACCCGAAGCGTCGGGTGGACGACCCGACGGTCCTCCTCGGCGACCGGTCGTACGCCCCGGCGGAGCTGCTCGCCGCGACCCTGTGGGCGGTCGCCGAGCAGGCGGTGGCGACGGTGGGGTTCCTGCCCCCGGCGGTACTCACCTACCCCGCCGCCTGGGAGGCCCCCCGACGGCAGGTGCTGCACGACGCGCTGGCCCTGGCCGGTTGGCCGTCGGCCGCCGAGCACACCATGTCCGGTCCGGTGCCGGTCGGCACCCGGCTGCTGCGGGAACCGGTCGCGGCGGCCCGCTACTACACCGAGGTGCTGCGCCGACCGGTGCCGGTGGGCGAGTCGGTCGCCGTGTTCGACTTCGGCGGCGGCACGCTGGACGTGGCGGTGGTCCGCAACGAGGGTGCCGACCCCTGGGGCGACTCGGGTTTCACGGTGATCGCCACCGGCGGGATGGCCGACCTCGGCGGACTGGACCTGGACGCGGCCCTGCTCGGACGGCTCGGTGAGCGGCTCGGCGACGCGCAGGCGGCGCTGTGGGCCCGGCTGACCCGGCCGGAGACGACCGGGCAGTGGCGGGACCGGCAGCAGCTCTGGGACAACGTCCGGGGGGCGAAGGAGATGCTGTCCCGGGTCGCGGTGGCACCGGTCGCGGTGCCCGGCCTGGAAACCGCCGTCCCGCTCACCCGGGCGGAGCTGGAGCAACTCGCCACTCCCCTGCTGATCCGGGCGGTCGCCCGGACCCGGGAGGTGGTCGCCGAGGCGGGCCTCACCCCGGACCGGCTCGCCGGGTTGTTCCTCGTCGGCGGCTCGTCCCGGGTGCCGCTGGTGGCCCGGCTGCTGCACGGTGAGCTGGGGGTCGCGCCGACCGTGCTGGAGCAGCCCGAGCTGCCGGTGGCCGAGGGGGCGCTCACCGACCTGCCGCTGCCCCGGCCGGGCCGACGTCCCGGGCCGGCCGGCGCAGCCGGGCCCGCCCCGGCACCGCCGTCGCCCGCCCCGGTGCAGGCCCCGACCGCTGCGACGCACGACGCCGCGCCGTGGGCACCCGACGCCGTGTCCGCCCCGGTCGGGTCGGATGACGGCCAACCTGCCGGCACGGCCGCCACCCTGCCGGCAGGCGTAGCGGCGACCGCCGGCACGAGCCACACCCTCCTGCCAGGGCCAGGCGCCACCCTGCCGGCGGGACCCGGCGCGACGCTGGTGGCCGGGGCGGGTACCCCGCTCGGTGGGACACCGGTGGCCGGATCAGGCGGAACGCCGGTGCCGGCCCTGGGCGGGATGCCGCCGCACGGGACCGGGCCGGGCAGCGCGCCCGCCCCGGCCGGGTATCCGGCGGGCTGGCCGGGCGTACCACCGGGGGCGGTGCCACCACCGGGGACCGGTGCCGGCCCCCCGACGCCGGTGCGGCGCGGGCGTCGCCGGCTGTGGATCGGGCTCGGCGCGGGCCTGGCGCTGCTCGGCGTGCTCGGCGCGGCGGCGTTCTGGTTCACCCGGGACCGCTATCCGGCGTTGGAGTTCCACACCCTCACCCAGGTGGCCCGGCCCGCTGCCGACGGGGACCGGCCGACGGCGATGTTCACCACCGTCCTCGACGACCGCGCCTACCTCGCCTACCAGCTGTCCGACGACCGGCTGACGGTGGTGGCGGTCGACGCCGGCACCGGCAAGCAGGCGTGGCGGAGCACGATCTCGGCGGGCAGCCAGCGGTGGGCCGGTCTGCGGGCGGTGCCGGGCGCGGTGCTGGCCGTCGCCGACGCGGCCGGCGACAGCACCCCCCGCGACGTGGTGGTGCTCGACGCCGGCGACGGCGGGGAACGGTGGCGGCTGCCCGTGCACGGGGACGACGCGGTGCACGTCACCCGGGAGACCCTGGTGTGGGTGGACCGCGCCGGCAGCCGCCTGGTCGGGCTGCGGCTGCGCGACGGACGGCAGGGCTGGGCACAGGACAACCCGCGCAGCGAGTACGGCGACACCCGCAGCACGGTGCTGCCGGTCGGCACCGAGCAGGCCGAGGTCGGCCCCGCCGGGTTCGACGGCGTCTCCCGCGCCCCCTGGCTCGGTGACACCGACCGGCTGGTGCAGGTGGGTGCCGACCGCTCGGTCCGGGTGCTCGACATGGACAGTGGCGAGGTGCTGCGTCGCCGCGACGGGGTGGCCGACGTCAGCGACCGGATGGTCGCGTACGGCGACCGGTTCTACGTCGTGGAGGAGGACCAGGGATACAAGCTGCTCGGCTACGACCTGGGCAGCTTCGCCGAGCCGACGGTGCTCTACAGCGCGGGTCAGCAGCGGCGGGTCACCGGGCTGGTGGCCTGCGGCGAGCACCGGGCCTGCCTGTTGGAGGTGCCGGAGGGTGACGCCGAGCGAACCGAGGTGGTCGCCGCCACCGAGGGCAAGGGCAGCCGGCGTTGGGCGACGCCGGGCGGCGCGGACCTGGTGCCGGTGGGTGAGCACCTGCTCGTCCGGCGGCAGTCGCCGAAGACCACGGTGAGCCTGTACGACCCGGCCGGGAAGGCGGTGCTGACCGACCGCCAGGGCACGGCGGCCCGGGTCGACGCCGGCAACCTGCTGCTCTTCGCCGAGACGCCGAGCAGTGTCGAGGACGACCACAGCCTCGCCGGGGTGTCCAAGGCCGGCGACCTGACCGAGATGGGGCAGCTCCAGGGCGTCCGCAGCGAGTCGTGTGCGTGGAACACCTCGGTGATCGTCTGCGGGGCGGAACGGGACTTCGTGCTGTACCGGTTCGCCGGGGACGGCTGAGCCGGCCACACCCCCGGCACGGGACGGCTGAGCCGGTAGCACCGTCCGCACCGGGACGGCCGAGCCGGTAGCACCGTCCGCACCGGGACGGCCGAGCCGGTAGCACCGTCCGCACCGGGACGGCCGAGCCGACAGCGCCCTGAGCCGGCAGCGCCCCCGCACGTGGGCCCCGACGGGTCGGACGTGACCGCGCCACCGACGGCCCGGCAGGGCGGTCGGTGGCGCGGTGGTGCGTGGTGCGGGTGGTCCCGGTTCCGGACCGGGCGGGTCAGCCGCCGAGGCTGGCGGCGGCCGAGGCGATCGACGCGGCGAACGTGCTCACCTGGGTGTAGACGCCGGGGGCGTTGGGCCGGGCGCAGCCGTCGCCCCAGCTGACGATGCCCACCTGGATCCAGGCGTTCGCGGCGTCGCGGCGGAACATCGGGCCGCCGGAGTCGCCCTGGCAGGTGTCGGTGCCGCCACTGGCGTAGCCGGCGCAGATCTCCTCGGCGGCGACCAGCTCACCGGGGTAGGAGGCGGAGCAGCTGGCGTCGCTGACGAAGGGCACCGTCGCCTTGAGCAGGTAACGCTGCTGCGCACCGCCCTCGCGGGCCGCACCCCAACCGGCGATGGTGAAGGTGCCGCTGTCGTACGCGGTGGTGGTGGCGATCGGCAGGGTGGCCTGTGAGGTGACCGGGGTGGCGAGCCGGATGAGCGCCCAGTCCTTACCGGTGCCGTTGTAGCCGGGGGCCCGGTATACGTAGTTCGACTTGACCTGGATCCGGCTGCTCGACTGGAGGTCGACCGCGCCGAGGGTCGCGGTGATGCTGGTGTTCGTGCCGGTGCGGTTCACGCAGTGGGCGGCGGTGAGCACCAGCCGGGGGGTGTAGAGCGCCCCGCCGCAGCCCATGGAGAGCCGGACCATGAACGGGAACTCGCCCTGCGCCGCCCGGGTGCCGCCGACGACGGACGGGGCCGCGTCGGGGGTGGGCGCGGCGGTGGCCGGGGCGGTCAGGACGAGCGATCCGGCGGTGACCGCCACCAGTGTGGCGGCCATCCGGCCGATGAGACTGCGCCAACGGTTCACTGGGCCTCCAACCCTCGGCGGCGCGCTTGGTGGGGCGCCGGTTCGATGGCGGGAGCCTAGGGCGATAAATTGACACAGTTCAACATCTCGATGGGGTCATACGATCGTGGTCCCGCCGCCAAGGGTCACCCGGCCGGACGGGGATGAAGCCGTCGCGGCGGGGTAAGACAGCCCCCGGCCTGGAGGAGTGTCGACCGGTGTCGCGGGGCGTCCCCGCGACCGGACGCGGGCGGACCGGGTCACACCCGGCCCGCCCGCGGTGCCGTCCGGGGCCGGCCCGGGTGGGAGGCGGTGGCGTCCGGCCCGGGTGGGAGGCGGTGGCGTCCGGCCCGGCCAGGCGGCCGGCTCAGTTGCCGGTGAGGAAGTTCCAGGCGTCCATCACCCACTGGGTCTGCTGGAGGTAGGCGATGCCTACCCCGACCAGGAACACCGCGGTCACCAGGTGCGCGCCGCGCGCGCTGCGGCGTACCCGGCCCAGTTGGCGTTCCAGGACCACCCGGCCGAGCAGCCGGGAGAGCGCGAACAGGCCGGCCGCCACCAGCAGGCTGAGCAGGAAGGTGAGCAGCGGGGTGCCCAGTTCGCCCCGGCCGGAGATGGCCCAGATCCCCCAGCAGACGAACGCGAACAACGCGCCGGCCGCGCTCCACTCGCCGCCCCGGCGCAACTGCTCCACGTGCCAGCTCATCGGCCGGCGCGGCGTCGCCGGCTCGGACCAGCCGGACGTGTCGTGCTCGACCACCGGGAACGGCTCGGTACGCGGAGCCCGGGACTGCCCCACCGAGGCGACGCCCCGACGGAACGGCTCCCGCTGCGGCGGGACCCCGACACCGGGCTGGGGTGGCACCTCGACGGTCCGCTCCGCCCACGGCTGTGTCTGGTCTGCCATCTCGTTTCCTCCCCATGACCGGTGCCGGCCGTCGACCGGTCCACCACCTCCGAGGGTAGCGAGCGGACAAACTGCCTCGACCGGCCCGGCCCGGGGGCCTGCCGGACGGTACGGTCGGGAGATGGCGGATGCGGAGCGGCGGCGACGCCGGTTACGGCACCAGCCGGAGGCGACGGACGGTGGCGGTGAGCTTCCGACGGCGGCGACGGCACCGGTGCACGACGGGACACCGGCCCCCCGGCCCCGGCGCGGTGGCCCGGGGGCGGAGGACAGCGAGCGGGGGCTGCGCGGGCTGGTCGGTTCCGGCTCGTCCCAGGTCGGGGTGGGTTCCGCGCTGCGGGCCCGGGACGCCGCCCGCCCCACCGAGCAGGATCTGGCCGAGGCCGAGGAACGACTGGTGATCATCCGACGGAACTGGGTGCCCCGGGAGGAGTTGCCCCGCTCGGGCCGGTGACCGGGCCGGCGGCGGCCGGCCCGGTCGAGAGGTCAGGACGGGGCGGGGGTCAGGGCAGCTCGGCGGGGGCGGGCAGCTCGGGCAGCTCGTGGGTGCGCTCGTACTCGGCCACCTGGGCGATCCGCCGGGCGTGCCGCTCGTTGCCCGAGAACGGGGTGGTGAGGAACGCCTCGACGATGGCGGCGGCCTCGTCCAGGGTGTGCTGGCGGGCGCCGACGGCCACCACGTTGGCGTCGTTGTGCTGCCGGCCGAGCTGGGCGGTCTCGACGCTCCAGGCCAGCGCCGCCCGGATGCCGGCGACCTTGTTGGCGGCGATCTGCTCGCCGTTGCCGGAGCCGCCGATGACCACACCCAGGCTGCCCGGGTCGGCCACCACCCGGTCGCCGGTGTGCAGGCAGAAGGTCGGGTAGTCGTCGTCGGGGTCGAAGGCGTGCGGGCCGACGTCGACCAGCTCGTAGCCCTGCTTGGCCAGATGATTGGCCAGGTGCACCTTCAACTCGAAACCGGCGTGATCGGATCCCAGGTAGACGCGCATACCGGGCAGTCTGTCAGGGCCGCGCCCCGGCCCGCCGTGGGGGCGGCGTGCCGGGGCGAATTCGTCACAACCGGGAGCGGGGGTACGCCGGGACGGCGACCACCGCCGGGGCCACGATCAGCAGCGGGCCGGGATCAGCGGGGCAGCTCGGCGACGACCAGACCGCCGCGTGCCTTCGGGGTGAACCAGGTGCTCTTGCGGGGCATCTTCTCCCGGGCCAGGTTCACCGCGACGAAGTCGTCCACGGTCACCGGGGCGATCAGGACGGCGAGCTCCGCCCGGCCGGCGTCGACCTCGCCGGTGAGCCAGCTCGCCGGGTAGTCGCCGCCGACATAGGTGATCCGCTTGTCGCCCGGGTCGAGGCCGAGGGCGTCGCGCAGCAGCAGCCGCTCCACCAGGGCGTGGTCGAGGTTCTCCAGCCGGGCGGCGTCCGCGTCGTGCGGCAGGGTCACCGCGTACCCCTGGCCGGCGAGGCGGAGGTGCACGGTGCCGCCGGCCGCCGGGACCTCGACCGGGCCGTCGACCGGGGCGAGCTGCGCCCCGGCGGCGCGCAGCCGGTCGAGCAGCTCGTCGGGGGTGCAGGGCAGCTCGCTGACCAGCCGGTTGTAGGGCTGGATGGCAACCGACGCCGGGGTGGTGACCACCGCGAGGAAGCGCGGGAAGCCGCCGGTCTGCGCGGCCAGGCTGCGGTGGTTGCCGTCGGCGACCACCAGCTCGCCGCCGCCGGCCAGCGCGGTCAGCGCGTCCTGCTCCGGGCCGGGGCCGACCAGCCAGATGGCGTGCGTGCGGCCGGCCTGGTCGGTGTCGCTGGCGGCCGGCACCCCGGCCTGGTCGGTGGCCGCCGCGAGCGCGGCGTGCAGCTCGTCACCGCGCCCGGTCTGGAGTAGGAGTACGGGGGACAGCAGGTGCCCCAGCGCCTCGGCCAGGGCGACCCGCTCCCGCACCTTGGCGATGAACACGTCCTCGTTGCGGATCACCAGGCCGGGCTCGTCGGCGCTGGTGGAGATCTGGTCGGTGTCGACCATGGCGAACAGCCCGTACGCCGACTCCTCCCCCGGGGCGCTGATCCGGTAGAGGACCACCACCTGCTCGGCCGGGGTGTAGCTGCCGTCGTCCTTGGCCTCGGTGAGCCGGGACACCGCGTCGCCGAGCGCGTCGAGGAAGGACTTCCCCAGGCTCTCCGGCGCCCGGTGGGGCATCTCGATGCCGAGGGCACTGTGCGGGTTCGCCTCGATGATCGCGGTGATCTCCGCGTCGTCGGCGAACTCGTCGTAGTTCTGCGCGCCGGTGCCGCCAGTGGTGATCCAGGCCCGGGCGATCGGATGTACGACCGTCATGGGGGTTGACGCTACCGGCGACGACGGCCCAGGCGACGCCGACCCCGCGCCGGGTCCACCAGATGAACCGTCCCCCGGGTCGGGTCCCGGCCCGACCGGACCGGGACCCGACCGGGGTGGGGATCAGTCGAAGATCGGGCCCAGCTCGCGGGACCGCTTCAGCTCGTAGAAGCCGGGGGTGCCGGCGACCAGCAGTACGCCGTCCCAGAGCCGACCGGCGGCCTCCCCCTTCGGCGACGGGGTGATGACCGGGCCGAAGAAGGCGATCTTCTCGCCGTCCGGGCCGGGGGCGTGCACCACGGGGGTGCCGACGTCGGTGCCGACCGGCCGCATCCCGGCCTCGTGGCTGGCCCGCAGCGCCTCGTCGTACTCGGTGGAGTCGGCGGCGTCGGCGAACGACGGGTCCAGCCCGACGTCGGCGAGCGCCGCGGTGATCATCTCCCGGCCGAGCGACTCCTTGCCGAGGTGGATCCGGGTGCCCATCGCGGTGTAGAGCTTCGCCAGCGTCGCGCCGCCGTGCGCCTGCTCCACGGCGATGCAGACCCGCACCGGCCCCCAACCCAGCTTCATCATCTCCTGGTACTGCTCGGGCAGTTCCCGGCCCTCGTTGAGCACGGACAGGCTCATCACGTGGTAGCTGATGTCCACCTCCCGGACCTGTTCGACCTCCAGGAGCCAACGGGAGGTGATCCAGGCCCACGGGCACAGCGGGTCGAACCACATGTCGACGGCGACACGTTCGGTCACGGTGGAGTCCCTTCGTGACATCAGGCACGTCGGCGGACCCGACGCGGCTGATTCGATCCTCACCCCGAACGGCATCGATCGGTAGCGGAATGAGAGCGTGACGTCGACCACCGCAGGGTCGGTGCATGGAAGACTCGGCTCGGGTCGCCGCCACGAGCGGCCGGCAGGGGCTGGCGCAGCCGGAAGGCGGCGAGAGTGGGATGGAGACGAAAGTGCCAGGAGTGCGCAACCTGACCCAGGTCGAGGCCACCGAGCGGGCCCGCCTGCTGGAGGTCACCGGGTACGACATCAACCTCGACCTGTCCACCGCGGTGCAGGCCGAGGGCCGCACCTTCCGGTCGGTGACCGAGGTCAGGTTCCGCTGCGCCGAACCCGGCGCCGGCACCTTCATCGAGACCGCCGCCGAGGCGGTGCACGCGGCCACGCTCAACGGCGAACCGGTGGACCTCGCCGGCTGGTCGGCCGAGAAGGGCCTGGCGCTGACCGGGCTGGCCGCCGAGAACGTGCTCGTGGTGGAGGCCGACTTCGGCTACTCCAACAGTGGGCAGGGCCTGCACCGCACGGTCGACCCGGTCGACGGCGAGACCTACCTCTACAGCCAGTTCGAGACGGCCGACGCGCAGAAGGTCTTCGCCTGCTTCGACCAGCCCGACCTGAAGAGCGTCTACACCTGGCACGCCACCGTCCCGGCGCACTGGCGGGTGGTGTCCAACATGCCCGTCGAGCGGGAGGAACCGGCCGGCGAGGGGCTCAAGACCGTCCACTTCACCACCTCGGCGCGGATGAGCACCTATGTCACCGCGCTGTGCGCCGGGCCGTACCACGAGGTGCGCGACAGCCACGACGGCATCGACCTGGGGGTCTTCTGCCGGGCGTCGATGGCCCCCCACCTGGAGGCCGACGACCTGTTCCTGATCACCAAGCAGGGCTTCGACTTCTTCCACGAGCAGTTCGGGGTGCGCTACCCGCTGCCCAAGTACGACCAGCTCTGGGTGCCCGACTTCAACGCCGGCGCGATGGAGAACTTCGGCTGCGTCACCCACGCCGAGTCGCACTACCTGTTCCGCTCGCAGGTCACCGACTTCGAGTACGAGCAGCGGGCCAACACGATCCTGCACGAGCTGGCCCACATGTGGTTCGGTGACCTGGTCACCATGCGCTGGTGGAACGACCTGTGGCTCAACGAGTCGTTCGCCGAGTGGGCCAGCCACTGGTGCAACACCCACGCCACCCGGTTCTCCGAGGCGTGGACGACCTTCCTGTCGATCCGCAAGAACTGGGGTTACCGGCAGGACCAGCTCTCCTCCACCCACCCGGTCTACTGCGAGATGCCCGACCTGGAGGCCGTCGAGGTCAACTTCGACGGCATCACGTACGCCAAGGGCGCCAGCGTGCTCAAGCAGCTCGTGGCGTACGTCGGTGAGGAGCCGTTCCTGGCCGGGCTGCGGGCCTACTTCGCCAAGCACGCCTGGGGCAACGCCACCTTCGACGACCTGCTCTCGGAGCTGGAGACGGCCTCCGGCCGGGAGCTGCGCAAGTTCGCCGCCCAGTGGCTGGAGACCGCCCAGGTCAACACCCTGCGCCCCGAGGTGACCATCGACGCCGACGGCGGCTACGAGCGGGTGCTGGTCCGGCAGGAGGCACCGGCCGGCCACCCGACGCTGCGTACCCACCGGATCGGGGTGGGCCTGTACGACCTGACCGAGGGCCGGCTGGTCCGCCGGGAACGGGTCGAGGTCGACGTCACCGGCGAGGCGACCGACCTGTCGGTGCTGCACGGCCGCCCGGCCGCCGACGTGCTGCTGCTCAACGACGATGACCTGACCTACACCAAGCTGCGCCTCGACGAGCGGTCGATGGCGACGGTGGTGCAGCACATCGCCGGCTTCGACTCGTCGCTGGCCCGGGCGCTGTGCTGGACGGCCGCCTGGGACATGGTCCGCGACGCCGAGCTGTCCGCCCGCGACTACGTGGCGCTGGTGCTGGCCGGGCTGCCTGCCGAGACCGACATCAACCTGGTCACCGCCACCCTGCGGCAGGCCAGCACGGCGCTGATCTTCTACGCCGACCCGGCGTGGGCACCGACCGGCTGGGCCGGGCTGTCCCGGGCCGCGAAGGACGCGCTGGCGGCGGCCGAGCCGGGCAGCGGATTCCAGCTCGCCTGGGCCCGCGCGTACGCCTCGGCGGCCCGCGCCGACGAGGACCTGGCGACGCTGCGCGGCTGGCTGACCGGCACCGACGTGCCCACCGGTCTGACCGTCGACACCGAGCTGCGCTGGACGATCCTGCAGTCGCTGGTGGCCAACGGGGCGGCCGGCACCGCCGAGATCGAGGCGGAACTGGCCGGCGACCGGACGGCCTCCGGTGAGCGGGAGGCCGCGTACGCGCACGCGCTGGTGCCGACCGAGGCGAACAAGGCGACGGTGTGGTCCCTGCTGACCGGCCCGGACGCGCTGCCGAACTGGCGTAACCGGGCGCTGTTGCAGGGGTTGACCCACCCGGCGCAGGTCGCGCTGGTCGCGCCGTACCGGGAGCGGTACTTCGCCACGGTGGCGCAGGTGTGGGCGCAGCGCGACAGCGAGCCGGCGCAGGAGTTCGTGCAGCTGGCGTACCCGGCGTACCTGGTCGAGGAGGAGACGGTGGCGGCCACCGACGCGTGGCTGGCCGGCGACGGCCACCCGGCGTCGCTGCGCCGGTTGGTGGCCGAGGGGCGCGACGGGGTGGTCCGGGCGCTGAAGGCCCGCGCGCGGGACGCCCGCAGCAGCTGACGCGGAACGGCACGGCCCGGGGCCGGCGCGGGTGCGAGCCCACGCCGGCCCCGGGCCGTTACCGTGGGCCGAGGAGGTGAGCGATGGCACAGCCGACGTACGAGTGGCGGCCACCCGGGCGGGACTGGCGCGAACAGGACCTGGGTGAGCTGCCCGAGGACGGGAACCGCTACGAGATCGTCGACGGGAGTCTGCACGGGACCCCTCCGGCCGGCCCGTACCATCACGAGCTTGCGGACGACATCCGGATGGCGTTGCGGCAGAACGCGCCGGCCGGCTGGCGGGTGATCCGCGAGATCGGGCCCCGACGGGTGTGACGGATGCGACGGAGCCCGGTCCGCGTGGTGCGGGCCGGGCTCCGGACTGTTCGGGACGTGCGGTGGGGCTCAGGCCCGACCGGCGTGGCTGGCGAGCTGGTCGAGGCCCTGGATGATGCCGCCGGCCAGGTCACCGCCGCCGAAGGACGCCACCATGGACAGCGCGGCCAGCTTGACGTACGTGTCGGGGATGCGCTTGCGGGCGTACCGGCCGGTGACGACCTCCAGCTGGCGCTGGTTGGGCGACACGGCGATCAGCACCGACTTGTCCGGCTCGGCGAGCTGCCGGTGCAGCCGCTCGGCGTGCTCCCGGACCGGCTCGTCGAGACCTCCGACATAGACCGAGAAGACCAGGCCGCTGCCGTGGTCGGCCAGGCGCAGCGCCTCGTCGATGCGCAGCAGTTGCCGGGTCGAGAACGGCCCGTCCAGCACCTCGGGCGGGGTGCCCGTACCGGCCTGGTCGACCTGCTCACCAACGGTCACTTGCGCCTCCGGTTCCACCTGCCGGCGCCTCGATGCCGGCCTGCTGCTGCTTGTGGCTGGTCAGCGCCGGCGCCTGGGCGCCGGCGGCCAGGGCGGTGCCGGCCGAGTCGGCCAGCTGCTCCGGGCGGCCCAGGAACCAGACCGGCGTGAAGTCGAAGCGTCGGCCCGGCCGGTAACGCTTGGCGCCGCCGGCGCTGCCGTGGTTGGCGGCGAAGACCAGCCCGACGATCACCAGCACCACCGCCGCCGGGATGCCGACGAAGATCAGCAACGTGTCAGTGACAGACAATCCCAACGCCCCCAGGCGGTAAGAGAGACCAGAGCTTCCGGGTCGGGTGGACGATCGTGACGACAGGCTCCCGACTCCGCTGCCATTCACGTTAGCGGAGCCGACGCCCCGCGAGCCTGCGGGGTGCCGATCCCATCTGTCACTCCAGTGTTCCAGCGGCCCCGCGGTGGCGACGAGTCGGGTCGAACCGGTCCCATCCTGCCGGTTCGGCACCCGATCGGGCCGGGACGACACGACCGGCACGGGTGTGGCGTGCGCCCCATATTCCGTCTGACATGACCCGGCCGGGATTGCCGGTCTCGGTGCCGGGACCCGGAGGATGGCCCGTACCGATCGGACGTTTTCGATCGATTCCGGTCCGCCCACCCGCAGGAGCCCCCGTGCAACCCGTGCCCGCCCTCCACCCCCACCCCACCCGGCCCCCGTCCCGTCGGCCCTGGCCCCGACTGGTCACCCGCCCGCTGCTCGCGCTCGCCCTGGTCGGCGGCAGCGCGGTCGCCGCACCCGCCGCGACCGCCGCACCCGCCGACGGCCGGACGGTCGCAGCGGTCGCCGCCAGCCCCTACGAGCGGGGCCCCGCCCCGACGACGGCCAGCATCGAGGCCACCCGGGGCCCGTTCGCCATCGCCCAGAGCACCGTCGCGGCGTCCGCCGTGAGCGGGTTCCGGGGTGGCACGATCTACTACCCGACCAGCACCGCCGAGGGCACCTTCGGCGCGGTGGCGATCTCCCCCGGTTACACCGCCAGCCAGTCCAGCGTCGCCTGGCTCGGCCCCCGGCTGGCCTCGCAGGGCTTCGTGGTGATCACCATCGACACCCTCTCCGTGTACGACCAGCCGGCCTCCCGGGGCACCCAGCTGCTCGCCGCGTTGGACTACCTGACCGGCAGCAGCGCGGTGCGGACCCGGATCGACCGCACCCGGCTCGCGGTGATGGGGCACTCGATGGGCGGCGGCGGCAGCCTGTCGGCGGCGAACACCCGGCCCGCGTTGCAGGCCGCCATCCCGCTCACCGGCTGGCACACGGTCAAGAACTGGTCGTCGGTGCGGGTGCCGACGCTGGTGATCGGCGCGGAGAACGACTCGACCGCCCCGGTGGCCTCGCACTCGGAGCCGTTCTACACCAGCCTGCCGGCGAGCCTGGACAAGGCGTACCTGGAGTTGAACGCGGCCGGTCACTCCGCGCCGACCTCGCCCAACGTCACCGTGGCGAAGTACAGCATCTCCTGGCTGAAGCGGTTCGTCGACGACGACACCCGCTACGAGCAGTTCCTCTGCCCGGCGCCCCGGGGCAGCGCGATCCAGGAGTACCGGGACACCTGCCCGCACTCCTGACCGCACACCGGCCGGTCCCGTCGCCCCGCCCGGCGGCGGGGCCGGCCCGTGGACCGGACGCGGTGCCGTGGTGCGCCGCGGGCGCGGGCCGCCGGGGTCACATCGCGGTGCGGGCCGACCACAGTTCGGGGAAGACCACCCGGGACATGCTGCGCTGCAACCAGGCCAGCCCGGCCGACCCGCCGCTGCCCACCTTGGCACCCATGGTGCGCTGCACGGCCTTGACGTGGTTCCAGCGCCAGTCGCCGAACTGCTCGGCCACGTCGGCCAGCGCGTCGCCGAGCTGCCGCAGGTGGTTGTCCGGGCCGTCGTCGTCGTAGACCGCCACCCAGGCCGCCTCGACCCGGGGATGCGGCAGGTGTTCGACGGCGACGTCCCGGTCGAGCAGCTCGGCGGGCAGGTCGTGACCGTGCCGGCCGAGCAGGGCGACCACCTCGTCCCAGAGGCTCGGCTCGGCCAGCGCGGCGTGCAGCTCGTCGTAGACCTGGGTCTGCCGGCGGAAGGGGCGGATCAGCGCCGGTTCGCGCAGCCCGAGCAGGAACTCCAGCTGGCGGTACATCGCGGACTGGAAACCGGAGCCCTCACCGAGCAGGTTGCGGAACCGGTTGAAGTCGGCCGGGGTCATCCAGCGCAGCCCGCGCCAGGCGGCGTTGAGCCCTTCCAGGTGCAGGGCGGCGCGGCGCAGCGGGGCGAGCGCCGGCCAGACCCGGTCGGCCCGCAGGTCGTCCCGGGCCTGGCGCAGCTCGTGGCAGGTCAGCCCGAAGTACAGCTCCATGATCTGGCTGACCATCAGGAAGGACATCTCCCCCGGGTCGCTGCTCAGCGGCTGCTGGAGGGTGTGCAGGGTGCTGGCGTGCACGTACGCGTCGTAGGGCACCCGGTCGGCGAACTCCAGGGTGGGTTCGCCGCCGTTGCGGGCGGCCCGGGCGCTGCGCTGCTGCGGGGTGACCGGGCGCACCGCCGGGGTGGTGGCGCGCGCCCGCAGGTCCGTCTGTTCCACCGTCTCGCCTCCTCCGGATGCCTTGTCCGACATGATCTCCCGACGGGCCGGGGTGGTGGAATGCCGCTTCGACGGCGCTGGGCGACTCTCACTTCACGAACGAAAGGCACTTCGGCGGATCAGCCTGCCGAAGATAAGGTCGGTGCGTGGACGAGATGGACTGGGCCCTGCTGCGCGAGTTGCAGGCCGACGCACGGCTGTCGTACAGCGAGTTGTCTCGGCGGGTGCACCTGTCCCCACCTGCGGTCGCCGAGCGGGTCCGGCGACTGGAGGAGTCCGGGGTGATCACCGGCTACCACGCCCACGTCGACCTGGCCCGCGCCGGCCGACCGGTGGTGGCGCTGATCCGGATGTCCTGTTACGGCTCGCGCTGCATCCTGCACGACCCGCAGGTCGTCGACTGGCCGGAGATCCAGGAGATCCACCGGATCACCGGGGACGCGTGCAGCGTGCTCAAGGTCGCCGCCGGTTCGATCGGGCAGTTCGAGGCGGTCATCGACCGACTCGCCCCGTACGGGCAGCCCTCCAGCACGATGGTGCTGTCCAGCCCGTTGCAGTGGCATCCGGTCACCCCGCTGCCGCCCACCCCCGCCCCCGGGCGGGCCTGAGTCCGGGTTTGCCCCCGGGCCAGCGGGAATGCAGGTCCGCACACCCGTCGCAGGATTCCGGCGAATCGTCGCCGGGAGGGGGGAATCATGCGGGGGCTCACTCTGCACCGTCGTGCCATCCACGCCGTAATCACGATGTTCGCCCTGGTCGGGGCATTCGTCCTGATGGCGGCCCCAGCGGCGCGGGCCGGCGAGAACACCTTCGTCGAGGTCACGCCGAACAGCGCGCAGGCCGGCACCCGGGTCACCGTCCGGGCCAACTGCGACAACGCCAACAACCAGCAGGCCACCGTGCACTCGGACGCCTTCGGGCGGGTGGTGCTGCGCCCCGGCAACGGGTTCCTCACCGGTGCGGTCACCATCCCGGGCAACAAGCAGGCCGGCGACTACCCGGTCGACCTGCGCTGCGCCAACGGCAACACCGCCTCCACCATGCTGACCGTGCTGAACATGGCGCAGCCGAGCAAGGGTCCGGCGACCGGCGGCGGTGGCATGGCGGGCGACCGGGGTGCCGGTTCGCTGCTGCTGGTCGGCGGGCTGGCCGTGGTCGCCGTGGTCGCCGGGCTCGGTGTCTTCGGCGGCAACCGTCGGCGGACCCGGCCGGGTTCCTGACCGCCCGCCGCCATGGCCCGTACCCGTCACCGTCGGCCCCGGCCGGGCGGCAACCGGATACGGGCGGCGGCCCAACGGACCGGGCGGGCCGCCGCCCGCTGCCGCCGGGCCGCCGGCCGGGTCGCCGCCCGCGCCCGCCGGACCGCACGCCGCCTCCGCCGGGTGACCGTCCGCTTCCGCCGGGTGGCCGGGCAGGCGTTCTCCGCCAGCGTGACCACCGCCGACCCGGTCACCCAGGCCCGTCCGGTACGCCCGGTGCCCCGGCAACCGGCGTTCGGCGGCCGGTTCGCCGGCACCGGGCCGGGCCTTCCGGTGCTGGCGATCGCCGCCGTGATGCTGCTGATCGTGACGATGCTCGGGGTGGAACGGGTCACCGGGCTGAGCGTCCTGCCGGACCGGTTCATCGCCGGCCTGCGTCCACCACCGAAGAAGTTCCCCGTGCTGTCGGGGAGCCCTCCGACGCAGATCGCCATCTCCCGGCTCGACCTGCGCGCCCCCGTGCACCAGGTCGGCATCGCCCCGGACGGCAGCATCGCCGTCCCGGACGCCACCCGCGCCCAGGAGGCCGGCTGGTACGACCAGGGCCCCACCCCCGGCCAGTACGGCCCGGCGGTGATCGTCGGGCACGTGGACACCACCACCGGGCCGGCGGTCTTCCACGGGTTGAAGGAACTACGCGACGGTGACGAGATCGAGGTGACCCGCGCCGACCGTCAGGTGGCCGTCTTCACGGTCGACGAGGTGCAGCGGTACGGCAAGGAGCGGTTGCCGACCGACCAGATATTCGGCGACTTCAGCCGCCCCAACCTGCGGTTGATCACCTGCGGTGGCCGCTGGGTCGGCGGCGCGACGGGCTACGCCGACAACGTCGTGGTCTACGCCACCCTGGTCCGGGCCCACTGACCGGTCGGGCAACCCCGGTCAGGCGGCCTCGGCCTCGCGCAGCGGGTCGCGCAGGTCCAGCCAGTCCGCCCAGCGGGGGTCCGGCGCGCGGTGGCCGAGCACCCGCCAGGCGTTGCCCTTCGGTGCCGCCGGCAGGCTGTGCAGCCGCCAGCCCAGCTCGGCGGGGGTCTTGTCGCCCTTGGTGTGGTTGCACCGGGCGCACGCGGCGACCACGTTCTCCCACGCATGCCGACCACCCCGGCTGCGCGGGAAGACGTGGTCGATGGTCTCGGCCGGCCCCCGGCAGTAGGCACATCGGCCACCGTCGCGGGCGAAGATGGCCCGGCGGGACAGCCCGACGTGGGTGCGGTAGGGCACCCGGACGAAACGGGTCAGCCGCACCACCGAGGGGACCGGTAACGCGTCGTGGGCGCTGTGCAGGATGCCGTCGCCGTCGGCGACACAGACAGCCTTGGCGGTGAGCACCAGGATCGCGGCCCGACGCACGGACACGACGCACAGCGGCTCGTAGGTGGCGTTGAGAACCAGCGCGCCGGAGCCCACCGTGGGTCGTATGTCAGGCATCGTGCTCACCCTCCCGGTCCAGCCGCTCCCACCGCTGGCTGCGCCGGTCGACCCCCCGGGCAGCCGAGGGCCACGACCGACTCCGGCGGGATCACCGTCGTCCGTTGACGCCAATCGTCCCTGATCGGACCCCGTAATGCACGCACTAATCCGGGGTACCCGCGGAACCCTCCGCACGGTGTAGGAAGATGTCCGGTTCGACGTCGTACGATCATGGGCCGGGACTCCCCGGTGGGCCGGCCGTCAGCCGCCGCACCCGCTGCGGTACTAAGACAGGGTGAGCGCCCTCAGCCTGTCGACCGTCGTCCTGTCCGCCGCACCGACCCCGACGCCGAGTGGCAGCCCGGGGGCCGGGAGCGGCTCGGGTGCCGACTGTCTGGGCAGCACCTCCTGCGAATACCTGTACCGGCTGACCGGGTCGGCCTGGTTCGCCGAGGGCAGCTACTGGATCCTGCTCAAGCCGCTGCGGGTGGTGCTGATCCTGCTGCTGGCGTTCGTGGCCCGCTGGGCGCTGCACCGGACGATCGACCGGCTGGTCCGTACCACCGCGCACGGGTCGGTGCCCACGTTGCTGCGTCCCCTGCGGGAGCGGGTGCCGACGGCCGCGCTCGATCCGACCGAGTTCGTCCCCGAGCGGCGTCGCCAACGGGCCGAGGCCATCGGTTCGGTGCTGCGCAGCATGGTCACCGCCTTCGTCTTCGGCATCGCCCTGCTGATGATCCTGCGCGAGTTCAGCTTCGACCTGGCCCCACTGCTGGCCAGCGCCGGCATCGCCGGGGTGGCCCTCGGCTTCGGCGCGCAGAGTCTGGTGAAGGACCTGATCGCCGGGCTGTTCATGCTCATCGAGGACCAGTACGGCGTCGGTGACACGGTCGACCTGGGCGAGGCGACCGGGGTGGTCGAGTCGGTGGGGCTGCGGGTCACCACGGTCCGCGACGGGCGCGGGGTGCTCTGGTACATCCGCAACGGCGAGATCATCCGGGTGGGCAACAAGAGTCAGGGCTGGGCGCTGGTCGTGATCGACCTGCCGATCGGGTTCGCCGGCACCGAGGAGGCCAACGCGGTCCTGCGCACGGCCGCCGCCTCGGTCGCGATGGACCCGGACCTGGCCCCGGAGATCGTCGAGCCGCCCGAGGTGCTCGGGGTGGAACAGGTCACGGTCGACGGTGCGGTGCTCCGTACGGTGGTCAAGACCACTGCGGAGGGACAGTTCGCGGTGGGCCGGGAGTTGCGCCGCCGACTCGCCGAGGCGCTGGAGAACTCGGGCATCACCGCGCGGATCGCCGCCGCCCGGCTCTATCCGGGACTGCCCCCGATGGGCACGACCACCTTCCCGGCGACCCCCGCCGGCTCCGGCCCGGCCGGCACCGGCCCGGCAGCACCCACCACCACCGGTCCGACCGGGTCCGGCGGCACCGGGTCCGGCGACCGGACCTGACGACCACCGGGAAGCCGTCCGGCGGGCCCGGACCGGATCAGGGTCGGGGTCGGGGTCCACAGTGCCGGTCGACCGGTCGGGCAGGTCTCGCGGCATCTGCCCGACGGGGCGGATCGTGGGCTCCGCCCCTGGTGGACACACCTCCACCCGGTTGGCACCACCGTGCACACCGGCCCGAAAGTCGGGGCTCGCCTACCGGCCGGCCCCTCGGGTATCGTCCGTTCGTTCAGTCGGGGATGCGACGATCAATCCGTTCGCCCTAGTCAGTTGTCAGACGATCGGGCAGAATCCGGTGCACGCGTTCCCGGGAGCGTGATCACGTCATCGCTGATCCGCGAATCTGACGACGGGGCCCCGCCGGGCCATCACAAGTGGCCGGTGCCGGGGCCCGATGGAGGCGACGGTGTCCGACGATCGACCGGCCCCGGACCAACCGGCCACCTTCCGTGAGGTGTTCGGGCGGGCCGAGTTCCGAGCGGTCTTCACCGCCAGCATCCTGTCCTGGGTCGGCGACTACGTCGCCAAGGCCGCGGTCACCGTGCTGGTCTACCAGGAGAGCCGGTCAGTCGCCCTCTCCGCCGCCGCGTTCGCGGTCAGCTACCTGCCCTGGCTGGTCGGTGGTCCGCTGCTCGCCGCCCTCGCCGAACGCTACCGGCACCGGCAGGTGATGGTGACCTGCGACGTGATCCGGATGGTGCTGACCGCCCTGATCGTGCTGCCCGGTCTGCCGGTCTGGGCGATCCTGGCCCTGCTCTTCGCCGCCACCCTGGCCAACCCACCCGGCCAGGCGGCCCGGTCGGCGCTGCTACCGGCGATCCTCACCGGCGACCGGCTGGTGCTCGGGCTGTCGCTCAACGCCAGCGCCGGCCAGGCCGCGCAGGTGGTCGGTTACCTGGCCGGCGCGGCGGTCGCCGCGGTCAGTCCGACAGCGGCGCTGCTGCTCAACGCGGCCACGTTCGGGCTGTCGGCCCTGATCGTCCAGTTCGGCGTACGGGACCGTGAGCCCGCACTGAGCGCGGCCCACCGGACCCATCTGCTGCGGGAGACCGGTGAGGGCTTCCGGATCGTGTTCGGCACGCCCGTCCTGCGGGCGATCAGCCTGCTGGTGTTCAGCGCGATGCTCTTCTCGATCGTGCCGGAGGGACTGGCCGCGGCCTGGGCCGGGGAGCGCTCCGGCAACGGCCTGAACTCCGGTGCCGCCCAGGCCGTCATCATGGCGGCCAACCCGGTCGGCTACATCGTCGGCGGGTTGCTGGTGGGGCGGTTGGTGTCACCCGGCGGCCGGCTCGCCCTGATGCGCCCGCTGGCGGTGCTGGCCCCGTTGGCGCTGGTGCCGGCCCTGCTGAATCCTCCGCCGGTGGTGGTCGCCCTGCTCGCGGCGGCCTGCGGCTTCGCAGTCGCCGGGTTGATCCCGACCGCGAACGGTCTGTTCGTGCGGGCCCTGCCCAACGGCTACCGGGCCCGCGCGTTCGGCGTGATGGCGACCGGGATCCAGGTGATCCAGGGCGGTGCGGTGCTCGCCACCGGCCTGCTCGCCGACCGTTTCTCGGTGCCGGTGGTGGTCGGGGTGTGGAGCGCCGCCGGGGTGGTGCTGATGCTGTTCACCGCGTTGCACTGGCCGGACCGCACGACGGTCGACGCCGCCGTGAACGCCGCCGACCGGGCCAACGCCGGCACCGGCAGGCCCGCCGAGGACCGACCCGACAGCACGGCGACACGGCCCGGGGAGCGGGCCCCCCAACGGCACGCTGTGACGTGATCGGCCGGCGGGCGGCGGCCGTGGCACCGGCACACCTGGCAGGATGAGAGGGTGACCTCCGCAGGCGAATCCCGGCCCGTTCCGCCGACGACCCTCTTCGACGCGGTCGGTGGCGAGCCCACCTTCCGCAGGCTGGTCGACAGGTTCTATGCCGGTATCGCCGCCGACCCGCTGCTGCGTCCCATGTACCCGGAGGGCGACCTCGGGCCGGCTGCCGAGCGGATGACCCTGTTCCTGATGCAGTACTGGGGCGGCCCGAACACCTACTCCGCCCAGCGGGGGCATCCCCGGCTGCGGATGCGGCACGCACCGTTCCGGATCGGCGCGGCCGAGCGGGACGCGTGGCTGAGCCACATGCGCCGGGCGGTGGACGAGTTGGCGCTGCCACCGGAGCTCGCCGCCACGCTCTGGGACTACCTGGAGCGGTCGGCCTACTTCATGGTCAACGTGATGGAGGACCCGGCCGCCCGGTGAACCGGCGGGGGCGGGTCCTCCGGTCGCCCGTCAGAGCAGGGCACCCTCGTCGTGCAGCCAGTCGACGAAGGTGGTGGCCACGGCCGCCCCGCAGTCCAGCATCTCCACCAGCAACGCGTCGTGTGCCCCGGCACCGAGCGGCACCTGCAACTCGGCGTAGATGGGCAACTGGCCGCGCTCGGTCGGGTCACCGATGTAGGCCTTGCAGAACCGGCGGGTGTGGTTCCACTCGTTGACCACCCGGTAGGCCCGGTCGGCCCAGTCCGGCGGGACGGTCGCGTGCGGACGGGCCCGCATCACCAGGATCTCGTCCTCCGGGCCTTCGAGGGTGACCAGCACCGCGTGCCGCTCCCACATGGCCAGCAGGTTGCCGTCGCCGTCGGCGAGGTAACGCACGTCGAGCAGGTCGAGTGCGTCGCACACCCGGGCCAGGGTGACCGGTGCCACGGAGACGGGTCGGTCGGTCACCACGGGCCGCTCGGTGTTGGGGCAGTCCTCCGCCGGTTGGCGGGGAGCCGGTGGCCCCACCCGGGGGCTGTCCACCGAGATCCCGCTTCGAGTTTCCGTGTCGCCGCCAGCGGCGGGACCAGGGCGCCATGACCACCACGGCATCGCTCGCGCACCTCACTCCCCAGCGGATCCAATCGCCTACGGTGCGTTGGATCCGAGGATGGACGGTACCCGGACAGCCGGGTTGAGACACCCCCCCAACGGCAGCACCAACCCGGAAGAATGAGCCGGGGTCATACTTTCGGCTGATCCCGTGCCGGACGAATTGCGAGATCCGAAACTTTCCGCGACCAGGCGGCTCCATATGGTCCCACCAGGCCGACCCACCGGCCCGCCACCCGCACCTGGACCTCCTGCGCCCCGGTCACCTCGGCCGGGCCGAGGAAGCCCATCCGGACCACACCCTGCACCAACCGCTGGGTCACCTCCACCGGCTCGGTGGGGTCGGCGTCCGGCGTGACGGTCACCGCGACGTGGTCGAGCAACGCGTCGCGCAGCACCCGCTGCCCCACCGCGCGGCCGCGTACCCCCTCGGTGGCGGCCGTGCGCAGGGTGCCGGCCGCCGCTTCGGCGATCCGCCGCAACCCGGCCGCGGGCAGCACCTCGACCGGTCGACTCGCCCCCGGCGGCAACGGCCAGCGCCACCGGTCGTCGCGGCCGGGAGGCAACGCGGCGTCGGCCGCCGCCAACCGGGCCAGCAACTCGGCCGCCACCACGGTCACGTCGGCGGGGGCCAGGCCGGCCACCGTCCGGACCACCAGCACGTCCCACGGCAACCGGGCCCAGAGGGCGGTACGGCCGACGTCGGGCAGCGGGCGTAACCGGACCACCGCAGCCGGGTCGAGGCGCACCAGCCGGGCCAGGAAGGCTCCCGCGTCGGCGGCACCGGCCAGCCCGTGCCCGGGTCGGACGGTGGGCCCGCCGTTCACGCCGCCCCGTCGGTCAGCGCCCACGACTCCAGGAAGGCCCGTTCGTCGTCGCTGATCCGCCGGGGCCGCTTCTCGACCAGGTCGAACGGGACCAGCACCGAGCGGGCGGTGCTGGCCAGCACCTCACCGTCGTACAGCTCGTAGGCGACGGTGAACGAGGCGGCCCGGATGCGCTCCACCCACAGTTCGATCCGGACGGTCGGCGCGGCCTGGGCGGTGGCCCGGCCGAGCGCGTAGTCGACCGGGCGCAGGTAGTCGACCTCGTGCCGGCGGATGACGACCCCGTCGGCGAACGAGCCGACCCCCCACGCCTTGCCGCCAGCGAACATCAACGCCACCCGCGCCTCCTCGTACAGGGTGAGGAAGCGCGAGTTGTTGACGTGGCCGTACGCGTCCAGGTCGGACCAGCGCAGGGTGCAGTGGTAGACGAAACGGTCCGCCATGCTCAGTCGCGGGTCAGCTTGCGGTAGGTCACCCGGTGCGGGCGGGCCGCCTCGGCGCCGAGCCGGTCGATCTTGTTCTTCTCGTACGCGTCGAAGTTGCCCTCGAACCAGAACCACTTCGACGGGTTCTCGTCGTCGCCCTCCCAGGCCAGGATGTGGGTGGCGACCCGGTCGAGGAACATCCGGTCGTGGGAGATGACCACGGCGCACCCGGGGAATTCCAGCAGCGCGTTCTCCAGGCTGGACAGCGTCTCGACGTCCAGGTCGTTGGTCGGCTCGTCGAGCAGGATGACGTTGCCGCCGATCTTGAGGGTGAGCGCCAGGTTGAGCCGGTTGCGCTCGCCACCGGAGAGCACCTTGGTCGGCTTCTGCTGGTCGGGTCCCTTGAACCCGAAGGCGGCGATGTACGCCCGGGACGGCATCTCGACCTTGCCCACCATCAGGTAGTCGAGCCCGTCGGAGACGACCTCCCACACCGTCTTGTCGCCGTCGAGGCCCTGCCGGTTCTGGTCGACGTACGACAGGGAGACGGTGGGGCCCACCCGGACCTCGCCGCCGGTCGGCTGCTCCAGCCCGACGATCGTCTTGAACAGGGTGGTCTTGCCGACGCCGTTCGGGCCGATGATGCCGACGATGCCGTTGCGCGGCAGCGAGAAGGACAGGTCGTCGATCAGCAGCCGGTCGCCGAAGCCCTTGCTGAGGTGGTTGGCCTCGATCACCGTGCTGCCCAGGCGCGGGCCCGGCGGGATCTGGATCTCCTCGAAGTCCAGCTTGCGGGTCTTCTCCGCCTCGCTGGCCATCTCGTCGTAGCGGTCCAGGCGGGCCTTGGACTTGGTCTGCCGGGCCTTGGCGTTGGAGCGGACCCACTCCAACTCCTCGGTGAGCCGCTTCTTCATCTTGGCGTCGCGGCGACCCTCGACGGCCAGCCGGGCGGCCTTCTTCTCCAGGTAGGTGGAGTAGTTGCCCTCGTACGGGTAGGTCCGGCCGCGGTCCAGCTCCAGGATCCAGTTGGCCACGTTGTCGAGGAAGTACCGGTCGTGGGTGATCGCCATGACGGTGCCCGCGTACTTGGCCAGGTGCTGTTCCAACCAGGAGACGCTCTCCGCGTCGAGGTGGTTGGTGGGCTCGTCGAGCAGCAGCAGGTCGGGGGCCTCCAGCAGCAGCTTGCACAGGGCGACCCGGCGACGCTCCCCACCGGAGAGCTGGGTGACGTCGGCGTCCGGCGGCGGGCAGCGCAGCGCGTCCATGGCCAGTTCGAGCTTGGAGTCGACGTCCCAGGCGTCGAGGTGGTCCAGCTCCTCCTGGAGCCGACCCATCTCCTCCATCAGCTCGTCGGAGTAGTCGGTGGCCATCTGCTCGGCGATGGCGTTGAACCGGTCCAGCTTGGCCTTGGTCTCGGCGACCGCCTCCTCGACGTTGCCGAGCACGGTCTTGCTGTCGTTGAGCGGGGGCTCCTGGGCGAGCATGCCGACGGTGTAGCCGGGCATCAGCCGGGCCTCGCCGTTACTCGGCTTGTCGAGCCCTGCCATGATCTTCAGCAGGCTGGACTTACCGGCGCCGTTCGGGCCGACCACACCGATCTTGGCCCCCGGCAGGAAGTTCAGCGTCACGTTGTCGAGCACGACCTTGTCGCCGTGCGCCTTGCGCGCCTTTTCCAGGACGTAGATGAACTGGGCCACGGTGCGGGCTACCTCCGTCGATTGCTGTCGCCTTGGACGGCGGCGCGGCGCGGGCTGCGACTTCGCCCGCCGCCGCCGGCCGGGGGCCGGCCACGCGCACGCCACCGTCAATCCTGACAGGTACGGCCCGCCGCGCCCACATCACCCCGCCAGGTCGGGTCCTCGTCACTTTCGCTACCGCTGAGCTGGTGATGTTGACAAGATCACGGTACGGGTTCAGCGGGCGTGGGAAGGGTAGGTAACTCCGGCACGGGGTCCCAGATGCCGCAGCTACGCTCAGTACGCTCATCGCGGTGGACCCGTCAGCACCCGGAGGTGGCCGATCGTGACCGTCCGTAGCTCCTTTGTCGTTGTGGCCAACCGACTGCCGGTCGACGAGGTGAGCACACCCGAGGGGCGGCAGTGGCGACGCAGCCCGGGTGGGCTGGTCACCGCGCTGCACCCCGTCCTGGCCGAGCACCGGGGCACCTGGGTGGGCTGGGCCGGTGGCACCGGCGCCGCCCCGGAGCCGTTCGACCTGGAGGGCATCCGCCTGCATCCGGTGCCGTTGAGCGCCGAGGAGTTGGAACGCTACTACGAGGGCCAGTCCAACGCGACCATCTGGCCGCTCTATCACGACGCGGTCGAGACCCCCGCCTACAAGCGTCGCTGGCGGGAGGCGTACCGGCTGGTGAACGCCCGGTTCGCGGAGGCGGCGGCGGACGTCGCGGCCGAGGGCGCGACGGTCTGGGTGCAGGACTACCAGCTCCAACTGGTCCCGGCGATGCTGCGCGAGCTGCGGCCGGATCTCAAGATCGGCTTCTTCCTGCACATCCCGTTCCCGCCGATCGAGCTGTTCATGCAGATGCCGTTCCGTACCGAGATCCTGCGCGGTCTGCTCGGCAGCGACCTGGTCGGTTTCCAGCAGCGGTTGGCGGCGCAGAACTTCGTCCGGCTGGCCCGGCACCTGCTCGGGCTGCGCTACGAGGGCCAGATGATCCAGGTCGACGGGCGGCAGGTGAAGGCGGGCGCCTTCCCGATCTCCATCGAGACCAAGGAGATGGAGCGGCTGGCCGAGGACCCGGCGATCCAGGCCCGCGCCAAGCAGATCCGCGAGGAGCTGGGCAACCCGAAGACGATCATCCTGGGCGTCGACCGGCTCGACTACACCAAGGGGATCGAACTCCGCCTCAAGGCCTTCCGGGAACTCCTCTCTGACGGAAAGTTGACAGTTCCGGACGCGGTTATGGTGCAGGTCGCCACGCCCAGCCGCGAGCGCGTGGAGCACTACCAGGCACTTCGGGTCAAGGTGGAACGCGAGGTTGGTCGGATTAATGGCGAATTCGGCAGGGTCGGCGTGCCTGCGGTGCATTATCTGCATCAGTCGTACAGTCGCTCCGAACTGGCCGCGATGTACGTCGCGGCCGACGTGATGATGGTGACCCCGCTGCGAGACGGAATGAACCTGGTGGCCAAGGAGTACGTCGCATCGCGCGCCGACCAGGGCGGTGCGCTCGTGCTCAGCGAATTCGCCGGCGCGGCCACCGAGCTGCGTCAGGCGTTCCTGTGCAATCCGCACGACCCCGACGCCGTCAAGGACGCCCTCCTGCGGGCTGTACACGTAGAGAAGCCGGAGGCCCGCAGACGCATGCGGATCATGCAACGTCATCTGCGCACCCACGATGTGGGGCACTGGGCGAAGTCCTTTCTGACCGAGTTGGGCGCACCGGGGACGGAGGCCGAGTGAACGCCCCCACCGCCGAGATCATCACCCCCGCCGCCGGGACGATGGACCCGGAGCTGCTCGCCGCGATCGGACGCATCGCCCGCGTACCACAGCTCCTGGTCGCCTGCGACTACGACGGCACGCTCGCGCCGATCGTCGAGGACCCGAGCAAGGCGGTGCCGCTGCCCGAGTCGGTCGCCGCCGTCCGGGCGCTGGCCGCGCTGCCGCAGACCACCGTCGCGGTGGTCTCCGGGCGCGCACTGCGCGACCTGGCCGCGCTGTCCCGGCTGCCCAACGAGATCCACCTCGTCGGCAGCCACGGCTCCGAATTCGACATCGGCTTCGTCGAGCGGCTCTCCCCCGAGCTGGTCGCGGTCCGCACCCGGCTGCGCGACGCGCTGCGTGAGATCGCCCAGGCCCACCCGGGGGTACGGCTGGAACGCAAGCCGGCCAGCGTCGCGGTGCACACCCGCGGGGTCGACCCGCAGGTCGCCGCCGCCGCCGTCGAGGCCGTCCGCAACGGGCCCGCGAAGTGGGACGACGTCACCGTCACCCAGGGCAAGGAGGTCATCGAGCTGTCGGTGGTCGCCACCCACAAGGGCACCGCGGTCGACCAGCTCCGCACCCAGCTCTCGGCCAGTGCGGTGCTCTTCATCGGCGACGACGTCACCGACGAGAACGCCTTCGGCACCCTGCGCGGCCCCGACCTCGGCATCAAGATCGGCCCCGGGGACACCCAGGCGCACTACCGGGTGGCCGAACCGATCGAGGCGGCCCGGGCGCTCGGCCTGCTGCTGGAGACCCGACGGCACTGGCTCTTCGGCGAGCGGGCGGTGCCGATCGAACGGCACTCGATGCTGGCCAACGGGCGTACCGTCGCGCTGCTCACCCCCGAGGCCAAGGTCAGCTGGCTCTGCCACCCCAAGCCCGACTCGGCGGCGATCTTCGCCGACCTGGTCGGCGGCAGCCCGGCCGGGCACTTCACCGTCGGGCCGGAGCGCGGCGGCATCCCGCTGGGCCAGCGCTACCGCAACGGCACGATGACCGTGGAGACCCGCTGGTCGGGGCTCACCGTCACCGACTGGCTGGACCTGCCGGCCCGGGAGACCACCCCGGACGGCCCGGCCGTCATCACCGGCGACTCCACCCTCGTCCGGGTGCTCACCGGCTCCGGCCGGGCCCGCATCGAGTTCGCCCCCCGCCCGGAGTTCGGTCAGGTCGCCACCCAGCTCCAGCCGTCGGACGACGGCCTGCTGGTGCTCGGCTCCAACGAACCCGTGGCGCTCTACTCCCCCGGGGTGACCTGGCAGGTCCGCAACGACGGCGGCTACGAGACCGCGCACGCCGTGGTCGACCTCTCCGCCACCGGCGGCCAGGTGGTGCTGGAGCTGCGCTTCGGCACGCACAGCCTGGAGGACCACGCGGTCGCCGTCCACGACCGGCAGGCCAAGGCCGAGCAGCCCTGGAAGGACTGGGTGGCCTCGCTGCGGCTGCCCGCCACCGCCCGGGACCTGGTCGCCCGCAGCGCGCTCACCCTGCGCGGGCTCTGCCACGAGGCGACCGGCTCGATCCTGGCGGCGGCGACCACCTCGCTGCCGGAGGAGCTGGGCGGCGTCCGCAACTGGGACTACCGGTACTGCTGGCTGCGCGACGCGGCGATGACCGCGCGGGCCCTGGTCGACCTCGGCTCGATCGAGGAGGCCGAGGCGCTGCTGCGCTGGGTCGACGGCTGCATCGAGCGCACCGGCGGGCACCCCGAGCGGCTGCACCCGCTCTACACGGTGGACGGCTACGAGCTGGGTGCCGAGGCGGTCATCGACACCCTGCCCGGGTACGCCGGCTCCCGGCCGGTCCGGGTCGGCAACCTCGCCAACCACCAGCTCCAACTGGACGTCTTCGGCCCGATCGCCGACCTGATCGCGGCCGTCGCCGACGCCCGCGGTTCGGTCCGCGACGACGAGTGGCGGGTGCTGGACAACATGGTCGAGGCGGTCCGGCGCCGCTGGCACGAGCCCGACCACGGTATCTGGGAGGCCCGCCTCCCACCCCGGCACCACATCTTCTCCAAGGTGATGTGCTGGATGACCGTCGACCGGGCCCTGCACGTGGTGCGTCAGCACGACGGTGAGGACCGGCCGGAGTGGGTGGAGCTGCGCGACCGGATCGGCGCCAACGTGCTGGAGAACGGCTGGCACGAGGAGGTCGAGGCGTACAGCGTCGCGTACGGCGACGAGGACATGGACGCCTCCTCGCTCTGGATCGGGCTGTCCGGCCTGCTCCCGGGCGACGACCCGCGCTTCCTCTCCACCGTGCTCAAGATCGAGGCGGATCTGCGTAGCGGCCCGGTCGTCTACCGCTACCACTGGGACGACGGTCTGCCGGGCCGCGAGGGCGGCTTCCACATCTGCACGGCGTGGCTGATCGAGGCGTACCTGCGCACCGGTCGGCGTACCGACGCCGAGGAGCTGTTCGCCCAGATGGTCGACACCGCCGGCCCGACCGGGCTGCTCCCCGAGCAGTACGACCCGCTGGCCGAGCGGGGGCTGGGCAACCACCCGCAGGCGTACAGCCACCTCGGGCTGATCCGCTGCGCCCTGCTGCTGGACAACATGCTCAAGCAGTAGATCGACTCATCTGGTCGCCAGGTGGCGGTGTCCCCGGGCGGGGACACCGCCACCTTCGCGAACGGGGGTCGATCACCCCCGTGGCCCGGCGGGCGGGGTCAGGTGGCGAGGGCGTCGACCACGTCGCCGATCACCACGATGGCCGGGGGCCGCAGCCCCGCCGCGACCACGTCGGCCGCCACCGTGCCAAGGGTCGACCGCAGGCTGCGCTGACCACCCGTGGTGCCCTCCTGGATCACCGCGACCGGGGTGGCCGCGTCCCGGCCGTGCCGGGTCAGGGTGTCGGCGATGGCGGCCAGGTTCTTGAGCCCCATCAGCACCACCAGGGTGCCCCGCAGGCCGGCGAGGGCCTCCCAGCGCACCAGGGAGACCGGCGAGTCCGGGGCGACGTGGCCGGAGACCACCGTGAACTCGTGCGCCACCGCCCGGTGGGTGACCGGGACACCGACCGACGCCGGCACGGCCACGGCGCTGGTCACCCCGGGCACCACGGTCACCGGTACGCCGGCTTCCGCGCAGGCCAGCAACTCCTCCCCGCCACGCCCGAAGACGTACGGGTCGCCACCCTTGAGGCGTACCACGACCTTGCCGGCGAGCGCCCGGTCGACCAGGATCCGGTTGATCTCCTCCTGGGCGCGGGACGGCCCGTAGGGGATCTTCGCGGCGTCGACCAGCTCGACGTCGGGGCGCAACTCGTCCAGGAGCAACCCGGGCACCAGCCGGTCGGCGACCACCACCTCAGCCTCGGTGAGCAGCCGCCACCCCTTCACGGTGATCAGCTCCGGGTCGCCCGGTCCCGCGCCGACCAGCGACACCCGACCGACCGGGCCACCCGGACGGGTCGCGGCGGCGTCGCCGGACCCGGCCGGCGTCGGCTCCGGCGGGCCCGCGAGGGGCGCGTCCGCCACCGGTTCGCCCGGGTCGACCTCCCCGGGGTCGACGAGCGGGCCCGTCCGGGCGGCGAGCAGCTCCCGGACGGCGTCCCGGACCCCCATCGCCCGGTGCGGGTCCCCGCCGCCCAGCACGGCCACCGTCACCGGCCCGTGCCGGGTGACCGCCGGGGTCCACGCGGTGGCCGCCGTCCGGTCGTCGGCGCGGACGCAGAAGATCCGCCGTTCGGCGGCGACGGCGCTGACCGAGGCGGCGGCGAGCGGATCGTCCACCGCGACCTGCACCAGCCACGCCCCGTCGAGGTCGTCGGGGGCGAACCGGCGCGGCCGCCAGTGCAACCGTCCGGCGTCGACGTGCGCTTGCAGGGCCGGGGTCACCTCGGGGGCGACCAGCAGGACGTCCGCGCCGGCATCCAGCAGGGCGGGCACCCGGCGGCTGGCCACGGCGCCGCCGCCCACCACGACCACCCGGCGTCCGGCGAGCCGCAGGCCGAGGGGGTACGGGTTGGTGCTCACTTCTCGGAAACCCCCGCCGCGTCGAATGTCGCCACCTCGTGCAGTACCCGGACCGCTCCGGTGACCACCGGCAGGGCCAGCAGCGCGCCGGTGCCCTCGCCGAGGCGCAGCCCGAGGTCGACCAGCGGGTCGAGACCGAGGTGCCGCAGCGCCACGGTGGCGCCCGGCTCGGCGGAGCGGTGCCCGGCGACCATCGCGCCGACCGCGTCGGGGGCGAGGGCGGCGGCGGCGAGCGCGGCACTGACCGCGATCACCCCGTCGAGCAGCACCGGCACCCGGCGGGCCGCCGCGCCGAGGATCAGCCCGGTCAGCGCCGCGTGCTCCAGGCCACCGACGGCGGCCAGCACCCCCAGCGGGTCGGCCGGGTCGGGCCGGTGCCGGTCCAGCGCCGCGCGCACCACGCCGACCTTGCGTCGGTACGTCTCGTCGTCCACCCCGGTGCCCCGGCCGGTCGCCTCGGCCGGGTCCACCCCGGTGAACGCGGCGATCAGCGCGGCGGCCGGCGTGGTGTTGGCGATCCCCATGTCGCCGGTGATCAGCACGCCCGCCCCGGCGTCGAGCAGCTCACCGGCGACCCGGATGCCGACCTCCACCGCCGCCCGCGCCTCGTCCCGGGTGAGCGCGGCGGTGACCGTCATGTCCCGGGTGCCCCGCCGTACGTTCGCGTCGAGCAGACGCGGCGGTGCCAGGGTGGTGCCGGTCGGGGCGGGCACGTCGGCGGGCGCGGCGTCGGCGGGCGGGAACGGCAGCGGCGCGGCCACGCCGACGTCGACCACGGTGACCGAGGCGCCGGCCTGTCGGGCGAACGCGTTGACCACCGCCCCGCCGGCCAGGAAGTTCCCGATCATCTGGGCGGTGACCTCCTGCGGCCACGGGGTGACCCGCTGGGCGTGCACACCGTGGTCACCGGCGAAGATCGCCACCGCCGCCGGTTCGGGCAGCGGCGGTGGGCAGGCCCCGGCCAGGCCGGCCAGGCGTACGGACAGCTCCTCCAGGGCGCCGAGTGAGCCGGCCGGCTTGGTCAGCCGGGCCTGGAGGTCCCGGGCTGCGGTCATCGCCGACCCGTCCAGCGGACCGATCGCCGCGATCGTCGTCTCCAGCATCATGCCTCCAGGATCTCCCTCAGTACCTCGATGAACGCGTCGGTGGTCGCCGGGTCGCGGACGGCGATCCGCAGCCAGTCCGGCCCCAGCCCGGGGAAGGTGTCACCGCGTCGGACGGCCCACCCGCGCTCGCGCAGCACCTGGCGCAACCGGTCGGCCCCGGGGCGGTGGATCAGGACGAAGGCGCTGGCCGGTCGGCCCACGACGCGTACCCCGGGCAGGGCCGACAGGCGGCGCACCAGGTGATCGCGGTCGACGGCGAGCCGGGCGGCGATGGCGCGCTCGGCGGCGACCCCGGTCGGGGACGCGACGGCGGTGGCGGCGGCCAGCGCCGGGGTGGAGACGGCCCAGAGCGGCTGGACGGCGGCCAGCCGCGTCAGCAGCGCGGCCTCACCCAGCAGGTAGCCGATCCGCAGGCCGGCCAGGCCCCAGGTCTTGGTGAGGCTGCGCACCACCACCAGGCCGGGCAGGTCGCGGCGGGTGGCGAGCGACTCCGGCTCACCCTCGACGCCGGGTACGCCTGTGGTGTCGGCGAACGCCTCGTCGACGACGAGCACCCGGCCGGGCCGGGCCAGGGCGGCCAGGTCGGCGGCGGGGTGCAGCACCGAGGTCGGGTTGGTCGGGTTGCCGATCATGACCAGGTCGGCGTCGGCCGGCACCCGGGCCGGGTCGAGCCGGAAGTCGTCGTCCGGGTCGAGCAGCACCCGCTCGACCCGGTGCCCGGCGGCCCGCAGCGCAGCCTCCGGCTCGGTGAACTGCGGGTGCACCACCACCGGCCGGCGTACCCCGCCCAGGGCGCGGGCGAGCAGCACGAAGCCCTCCGCGGCACCGGCGGTGAGCAGCACCTCCGCCGGTGGGCGGCCGTGCCGGGCGGCGACGGCGGCCCGGGCCTCCCGGGGGTCGGGGTAGCCGGCCAGGTCGGCGAGGGCGGCGGTGAGCGGGCCGGCCAGCCAGTCCGGCATCGGGTCGCGGCGCACGTTGACGGCCAGATCGACCAGGCCGGGGGTGGCCTCCGCGTCCCCGTGGTGCGCGAGATCCGGCTCGGTCCCGGCGGACGGCCCGGTCCCGGCGGACGGCCCGGGAACGACGGGCCCCGGGCCGGTCGGCGGCTCGGTGCCGGTCGATTGCCCACGCATGACCGCGATCCTGCCGGGAAGCCGGCGCGGGGGACAGCCGATCCCGGCGTGGGCCACATCACGGCGTGGGGCCGCACCTCGGAGGCGTTCACGAGTTCTTCTCATGGATGATTCGGAAATGTCATAACTTGACCAGGTGAGCAATCGACCCCTTTCCGCCGCAGGCCGTTCCGTTCCCCTCCTCCGCGCCGGGCTGATCGCCGGCGTCGTGCTCGCCGCCGTGGCGTACCCGCTGGCCGCCGTGACCGGCCTGGGCGCCAAGGCCACCGCGCACGCCGTGGAGCACAAGACGAACATCCTGCGCACCGCCCTGCCCGCCGAGACGTCCTACCTCTACGCGCCGGACGGCACGACGATCCTGACGATGTTCTACGAGGAGTACCGGCAGTACACCAAGTTGTCGGACATGTCGCCGAACATCCAGCAGGCCATCGTCGCCGCCGAGGACAACCGCTTCTACCAGCACTCGGGCGTCGACCCGAAGGGCGTGGCCCGTGCCTTCGTGGCCAACGCCCGCTCCAGCGGCGTCTCCCAGGGTGCCTCCACCCTGACCATGCAGTACGTCCGGATGGCGCTACGGGACAGCGCACAGACGCCGCAGGAGGTCCAGGAGGCCACCCAGCAGACCAGCCTGCGCAAGGTCAAGGAGATGCGGATGGCGCTGGACATCGAGAAGGAGCTGACCAAGGAGCAGATCCTGGAGCGCTACCTCAACTCGGCGTACTTCGGCCACCGGGCGTACGGCATCTACGCGGCGGCGCAGATCTTCTTCTCCAAGACCCCGGCCACCCTCACCCCCGTCGAGGCGGCCACCCTCGCCGGCCTGGTCAAGTCCCCCTCCGAGTACGACCCGCTCAGCTCGGACCAGAAGGAGGCCACCGGCCGGCGCAACTACGTGCTCGACAAGATGACCCAGCTCGGCTACCTGTCCCCGGACGCCGCCGCGGTGGCCAAGAGCGAACCCATCCGGACCCGACCCACCACCCCCGCCAACGACTGCGCCGCGATCCCCAACAAGTACAACACCTGGGGCTTCGCCTGCGACTACGTGAAGAACTGGTGGAGCGCGCAGCCCGCGTTCGGGGAGAACCGGCTGGAGCGGATGGACAAGCTGCGCCGGGGCGGCTACCGGATCGTGCTGAGCCTCGATCCCAAGGTGCAGGCCGCCGCCGAGAAGAACGTCGGTGCGAAGGACCGCGTCGACAGTCCCTTCGCCAACGGGATCGTGGTCGCCGAACCGGGCACCGGACGGATCAAGGCGATGGCGGTGAACCGGACGTACTCCCTGGACGTCAGCGAGAACGGACCCAGCTCGAACCCCGAGGCCGATCCGAAGATGAAGGCGAACTACCCGAACACGGTCGCCCCGCTGCTCGGCGGCGGCACCCTCCCGGGCTACCAGGCCGGCTCGACGTTCAAGATGTTCCCGATGCTGGCCGCCCTGGACGCCGGGATGCCGCTGTCCACCGCGTTCGACTCGCCGTACCGGTACAAGTCGGCCGTCTACGACGGGTGGGCGCCGTCCAACGCCAGCGGGGCGATGACCGGCCGGCAGACCATGTGGTCCGGGTTCGGCAAGTCGGTGAACACCTACTTCGTCCAGCTGGAGGAGAAGATCGGCGCGGACCGGGGGGTGCACCTGGCGGAGCAGCTGGGCCTGCGCTGGCGTACCGACGTCGACAAGGAGCAGGCGTCACCGGCGAAGGCCAAGAAGTGGGGCGCGTTCACCCTGGGCGTCTCCGACGCCACCCCGCTGGAGATGGCCAACGCGTACGCCGCGATCGCCGCCGACGGCCGGTACTGCGAGGCGATGCCGGTCAACTCGATCACCAACCGGGACGGCACCCCGGCCACGTACCGGACCGCCGGTGGCATCGAACGGGAGGTTGCCAAGCCCCGCTGCCGGCAGGTGGTCAACGCCGACGCGGCCCGCGCCGCCACCGACGCCGCCCGCTGCCCCACCGGCGACACCCCGGCCAAGGGCACCTGCGGCGGCTGGTCGACGGCGGACAGCGTCCGCCGCACGGTGGGCCGTCCGGTCGCCGGCAAGACCGGCACCACGGACAGCACCCGGTCGGCCTGGTTCGTCGGCTACACCCCGGAACTGGCGGCGGCGAGCTTCATCGCCGACCCGGACAACCCGTTCAACGCCGTCGGCGACGGGCAGTCCCAGGTGCCGGTCAACGCGGTCGCCCAGACCCTGCGCGACGGTCTCAAGGGCACCCCGACCCGCCAGTTCACCCCACCGTCGGACGCCATCGTCGGCTGAAACCCGGGCCGACGGCGGCAGTCCCGGTCGGGCCGGTCCGTGGGGCCGACCGGGCCGGTCAGGCTGGGGCGGCGACGCCCTCGACCGGCGACGGCAGCGCCGCCGCCGTCACCAACCGGGTCGCGATCTCGGGGTACGCCACCCAGTGCAGGCCGAGCTGGGAGGCGTGCACCCCCCGCCAGACGAAACCCTCGGGCGTGCCACCCTCCCAGCTCCAGGCCGCCCGTGGCCCGGACCGGGGGGTGAGCACCGCGCCGTGCTGCTTGTAGCCCACCACCGTCGCACCCGCCCGGGCGACCACGCTGTCGGACTGGGCGGTCGCCTCCCGGTAGCCCACCACCAGACCGTCCCGGCTCGCGCCGATCGCGTCCAGCACCCCGCACATCGGCAACCCGTCCAGTTCCCGGGCCAGCCACAGCAGGCCGGTGCCCTCGGCGAGCACCGGGCGGCCGGTACGGGCCAGCTCGGCCACCGCGATGCAGAGCCGCCGGTTGGCCGACAGGTCCCGCGCGTACGACTCGGGTAGCGCACCCCCGACGACCAGCGCACGGGTCCCGGCGGGCAGCGCCTCGTCACGCAGCGGGTCGACGGTGACCACCTGCGCCCCGACGGCCCGCAGCAGCTCGGCGGTCTCCGGGTGGCCGTAGCTGCCACCGGGCCCCCCGGCCAGCGCCACCACCGGCGCGTCCGCCACCGGGGTCCCGGTGGCCGGCGACCAGGCCGCGACGGACAGCGCCGGAGCCGAGCGGGCCAGCGCGAGCAGGCGCTCCAGATCGACCGTGCCGGCGACCGCCTCACCGAGCCGGCGGACCGCCCGGGTCGCCTCGGCGTCGCGGGCGAGGACCGGCACCACGCCGTGCCGGCGCGCAGGCAGCACCGGGGGCAGCTCGTGGCGGCGCAACGCCCCGTAGACCGGCACCCCGACATCGTCGAGCGCCTCCCGCAGCATGGACTCGTGCCGGCCGGAGGCGACCTGGGTGAGGATCACCCCACCCAACCAGAGCTGCTCGTCGTACGAGCGGAAACCGTGCACCAGGGCCGCCACCGACTGCCCCATCGCCGCCACGTCGACCACCAGCACGACGGGGCTGCGCAGGGCGGTCGCGACCGCGGCGGTGGACTCCGCCTCGGGGCGGCCGGCGACCGAGTCGTACAGCCCCATGGTGCCCTGGACCAGGGCCAACGCGGCACCCTGCGCGCCGTGGGCGAAGAGCGGCCCGAGGCGGTCGGCCCCGATCAGCCGGGGGTCGAGGTTACGACCGGGACGGCCGGCCGCCAGGCCGAGGTACGCGGCGTCCACGTGGTCCGGGCCGACCTTGAAACCGGCGACGTCGAGCCCCCGGTCGGCCAGCGCCGCCAGCAGGCCGACGGAGAGCGCATTGGTGCCGTGACCGGAGGACGGCGCGCTGAACACGAGGCGCGGCACGGCAGTCATCATCGACTCCTCGGTGGTGACGGACGGTGACCCGGACGGCCGCCAGGAACACCGGCGGCGATCCGCTCGCGTGACCATACCCGCCCGCATCAACAGGTGGGACCGCCGATCCGGTGCCACCCGGGCCGGTCCCGGGCCGTCGCGGAGGGTGGCCCCGGTCATACGGGTAGCCTCGTGCTGTGTACCGGTTCCTGCTGACCCCACGCTGGCTGGGCATCCTCGCGCTGACCCTGGTCGCCGCCGCCGTCATGGTGCTGCTCGGCAACTGGCAGCTGGACCGCTACCGGGAGCGCACCGCCGTCAACGAACGCATCGACGCCGGCACCGCGGGCACCCCCGCACCGCTACGGTCGACGCTGCCCGCCCCGACCGGCGGCGCGGGCACGGTCGGCCCAGCCCCCGCCGAGCAGGACGAATGGAGCCGGGTCACCGTCAGCGGCCGGTTCGACGCCGGGAACGTCGTCCTGGTCCGGGGCCGGACGGTGGAGAGCAGGGTCGGTTTCGAGGTGCTCGCCCCGCTGGTGCTCGACGACGGCACGGCGGTGCTGGTCGACCGGGGTTGGGTCCCCCCGGCACCCGGCGGCGCGCTGGCGATGCCCGAGGTGCCGGCACTGCCGACCGGCACGGTGACCGTCGTCGGCCGGGTGCACCCCACCGAGAGCGGCGGCAACGGGGTGGACCGGCGCGAGGGCCGGTTGGAGACCCGCCGGGTGACCGTGGACAAGCTGGCCCGGGAGTTGCCGTACCCGCTGCACGGGGCGTACCTGCTGCTCGACGAGCAGACCCCGGCGAACGACCCGACGTTCCGGGCGGTGCCGATCGGGCACACCAACAACTGGCAGAACTTCGGCTACGTCGTCCAGTGGTGGTTGTTCGCCGCGATGACGCTCTTCGGTTACGGCTGGGTGGCCCGGCGGGAGGCCCGCCGCGCCGCCGGCCTGGACGCCCCGAAGCCGCCCGTCGACCGGGCCGCCGAACCCGTCACGCCCGCCTGACCGCCCGGCCGGCACTTTCGCCGAACCGGCACCTCCGCCGGACCGGCACCTCCGCCGGACCGGCACCTCCGCCTGGCCGCCATCCCCGCTGAACGGCCCGCTCGCGCAACACCCGACGCTCCACTGCCGACCAGGCTCGGCCGACCAGGTCGGTTCCGCCGGACGGACCGTGCGGGTCCCAGCCGACCCGCGCCGCCCCACCGCTGGCGGACCTGGCACCAGCCGGGGGCGGCGCATCATGGGTGCGCGTCCTTTCGAGCTGATGACGTCACAGCATCAACCGGCCGACTGCCGGGACCGCGCGACTCGGCCCACCACGCCCCGGTCGGACTGACTCGTTCTCGTCATCACCTCGAAAGGACGCACGACAGGCATCTACCCGGCCGGGCCGACAGGCCGGCACCACGCCGAAACACCGGGCAACGCCGGAACACCGGGGCAACGCCGGAACACCGGGCTGCGCGCCGCAACACGGGGCGACGCCGGAACACGGGGCGACGCCGGAACACGGGGCGACGCCGGACGCTGTATGGTCCGCAGGATGTTCAACGCGCGTGAGGTGTCGCGGTGACCTCCGACCCCGCCCCGTCGTACCCGTCCGATCCGCCCACGCCGGCGAACCCCGCCTACGATCCCTGGGCGCCGTCGCCGGACGTGCCCCCGGCCCCGGCGCAGCAGACACCTCCCACGGCCCCGTTCCCGGCCGCACCTCCCCCGGCGGTGCCGGTCGACCTCTCCACCCCGTCGATGGGCGGCGGACCGTACTCGGCCCCGCCCGCCCAGTTCTCCGCATCGCCAGACCAGTTCTCGGCCCCACCGGCCCAGTTCTCCACGTCATCGGCACCGTTCCCGGCACCGGCCGGGGTCGACCCGTACGCCGCCTCGATGGGCCAGCCGGGGCCGTACCCGCCGCACTTCACCCCGCCGCTGCCGGGGGCGATGGGTGGTCAGCAGCCGGTGGCGGTGCAGATCGGCGAGATCATGGTCACCCCGCCGGTGATCCGCACCCCGACCGGCGTGCTGCCCCTGGCCGGCGCCACCTGGTACGTGGCCGACTACTGGCAGCGGGAGGAGAAGATCGCCAGTTGGGCGATCGTCTGCGCCATCCTCGGCTTCTTCTGCCTGACCATCTTCAGCCTGCTCTTCCTGCTGATCAAGGAGACGCGGCACCACGGCACCGTGCAGGTGACGGTGACCAACGGCGGACACCAGTACGTGGCCCGCATCCCGGTCGTCGACCAAACACAGGTCCAGCAGATCAACAACCAGGTCAACTACGCCCGGTCGCTGTCCACGCTCTGACCGACCGTCCCACCGGGTGCGGCTCAGCCGGTGAGCCGGCCGGCGTGCAGTGCCCGGACCGTGTCGATGGTGTCGGCCTCGGCAGCCGACTTGTCGTCGCGGTAACGCAGCACCCGGGCGAACCGCAGCGCCACCCCGCCCGGGTAGCGGGTGCTGGCGAGCACCCCGTCGAAGGCGATCTCGACCACCTGCTCGGGGCGGACCCGCACCACCCAGTCGCCGCGCTCCACGGCCAGCCCGAGGAAGCGTTCGGTCTGCCAGCGCAGCAACTCGTCGGTGAGCCCCTTGAAGGTCTTGCCGAGCATGACGAACTCACCGGTGCGCGGGTCCCTCGCGCCGAGATGGAGGTTGGACAGCCAGCCCTCCCGCCGGCCGCTGCCCCACTCCACCGCCAGCACGACCAGGTCGAGGGTGTGCCGGGGCTTGACCTTGACCCAGGCCGTGCCCCGGCGCCCGGCGTCGTAGGGGGCGTCCGGCGACTTGACCACCACCCCCTCCTGACCGGCGTCGAGCGCGGCGGCGAACGCCGCGCCGGCCTGCTCGGGATCGTCGACCTCGACCCGACCGACCAGCAGCGACCCGTCGACCACGTCGGCGAGCCGGGCCCACCGCTGCCGGCCGGGCAGGTCGATCAGGTCGTCGCCGTCGAGGTGCAGCAGATCGAAGAAGTACGGCGTGAGCGCGGTCGCCTCGGCCAGCGGGGCCACGTCGGCCGCAGCGCTGGCGGCGGGGGCACCGTCGGCGGCAGTGGCACCGTCGGCGGAGGTCGCAGCGGTGGCGGTGGCCCGGCGGGCCGCCCGGCTGGAGGTCTGCGGGAACGGCAACGGACGGCCGGCGGTGTCCAACCCGATCGCCTCGCCGTCGAGCACCAGCTCCCGGGCCGGCAACGCACGCACGGCGGCCACCACGCCAGGCACCCGGTCGGTGATCTCGTCGAGGCTGCGGGTGAAGACCGCGACGTCGTCGCCGTTGCGGTGCACCTGGATGCGGATGCCGTCGAGTTTCACGTCGACCACCGCCGGGACCCCGGTGGCCTGGAGCGCGGCATCGACCGAGGGTGCGCTCTGGGCCAGCATCGGCGCGAGCGGCCGGCCCACCTGGAGCCCGAACCCGGCCAGCGCGGCGGCCCCGCCGGTGCGGGCGGCCAGCGCGACGGCCCGCAGGTCACCGGCGAGCAGCAGGGCGCGGCGGACCGCTGTCACCGGCACCTCGGCGGCCCGGGCGATGGCGTCGGCGAGCAGGCCCGTCTGGGCGCCCTGGCGCAGCTCGCCACGGAACAGGTCGACCAGCAGCCGCTGCTCGTCGGCGGTGGCGGCACCCAGGAGGGCGGCGAGCAGGTGCCGGCGGCGGGCCTGGGAACCGGGGCCGTGCACGGCGGCGATCTCGTCGATCGCCGCGTCGACAGCGGTCACGGTCAGGGTCGGCTCGGCGGCCGGTGGCGGCAGCTCGCGCAGGCTGGCCCAGCCCACGCCGGTCTGCCGCTGGCGCAGCTCACCGGCGAGATAGCCGGAGCCGACCGACACCTCGGACGGGTCGAGCGCCCGCAGCGCGCCAGCCAGCAACTCCACCTTGGCGCGTCGGCCGGAGGTGGCCGCGACGGCCGCGGAGGTGGCTGCCAGGTCGAGGAACCGCACGCACCTCATCCTGCCAGCCACCCCCGACATCACCCGGGTATTGCCGTACCCGGGTCGTCCCGATCGGGCCGTCCTCCCCAACGGCACCGGGTGTGACCACCCGGACCACGGCTCAGGCCGAGACGGGCTCCTCGATGCGCAGACCCCGGGCGCGGACGCCGTCGGCGACCCGGGACAACACCCCGTCCAGGGCGACCAACACCGCCGAAAGCTCGCCGAGCTGTTCCTTGAGCGTGTCCTCGGGCCACGCGGAGACGTCGACGTCTCCCAGAGCGCTCACGGCGGCTTCCAGCCGCGTCATCACGTCGTTCGTACGCATGTTCGAAAGGCTATACCAGGCTGCCGTCCGACACGCCGCAAACTCCGACAACGACCCCGAAATTTGTGGTTCCGCGGCCTAACCGGCCTGCCGCCCCTGCTCGGCCACCCCGGCCAGCAACAGCGCCTCGGCCAGGCAGACCCGGGCGAACTCACCGAGGTGCAGGCTCTCGTTCGGGCCGTGCGCCCGCGCGTGCGGGTCCTCCACCCCGGTGACCAGGATCGCCGCCTGCGGGAACATCTCCTGGAAGGTGGCGATGAACGGGATCGAACCGCCGACGCCGATGTCCACCGGCTCGGTGCCGTCCCAGGCGGCCCGGAACGCCGCGCGGGCCGCGTCGAACATCGGCCCCGACGCGTCGATGACACACGGGTCGCCGTCGTGCTCCAGGGTCACCGCCACCCGGGCACCCCACGGGGCGTGCTGCTCCAGATGGGCACACACCGCGTCGTACGCCCGCTTGGGGTCGTCACCCGGCGCCAGCCGTACGCTCAGCTTGGCCTTCGCCGCCGGGACCAGCGCGTTCGGTGCCTCACCGGTGGCCGGGGCGTCGATGCCGAGCACGGCCAACGCCGGCCTCGTCCAGAGCCGGTCGGTGATCCGGCCGCTGCCGATCAGCGACACCCCCTCGACCAGCCCGGCCTCGGCCCGGAACCGGTCCTGCGGATAGTCGACGGCGGCACCGGTCCGGCTGGTCAGGCCCGCGACGGCCACGTCTCCGGCATCGTCGTGCAGGGTCGCCAGCAGGCGCACCAGCGCGGTCAGCGCATCCGGCACGGCACCGCCGAACATGCCGCTGTGCACCGCGTGGTCCAGGGTGCGCAGCTCGACGAACAGGTTGACCACGCCGCGCAGCGAGGTGGTCAGGGCCGGTACGCCCACGTCCCAGTTGGTGGAGTCGGCGATCACGATGACGTCCGAGGCGATCTCCTCCCGGTGCTCGGCGAGCAGCCGCTCCAGCGAGTCGGAGCCGTACTCCTCCTCACCCTCGATGAACAGCACCACGCCGACCGGGAGCCGGTCACCGAAGGCGCGCAGGGCGGCGACGTGCGCCATGATGCCGGCCTTGTCGTCGGCCGCGCCGCGCCCGTAGAGGCGGCCGTCCCGCTCGACCGGCTCGAACGGCTCGGACTCCCACAGCGACAGGTCGCCGACGGGCTGGACGTCGTGGTGGGCGTACATCAGCACGGTGGGTGCGCCGGGCGGGGCGGCCCTCGTCCCGATCACGGCGGGTTGGCCGCCCGACCGCACGATCCGCACGTCGAGGTCGCAGCCGCGCAGCAACTCGGCGACCGCCTCGGCGGAGCGCTCGACGTGCGAGTGGTCGAAGCCCTCGAACGCGATGCCGGGGATGCGGACGAGGCGTTCGAGGTCGGCACGGACACCGGGCAGCTCCCGCGCGACGGCGGCCCGTACCTCGGACTCGGACATGATCGGTGAGGTCATGACCGGCATCGTATGCCGGCCTTACCGGGAGGTACCCGGCGAGCCGGAACCGGCAGCGGCCGGGCCGCGCGGCCGTCCCCTGCACGGGCGTCAGACCGGGGTCAACGGAGTCAGGCCGGGTCGACCGGGGTGACGGGTGGCGGGCGGCGGACGTAGTAGTGGTCCCGGTCGTGCGGCAGCGTCGGTGCCCCGTCGACCACCAGGTCCACGGCGGCGGCCGTCCGGTCGGCGGCGAAGTGGGCCTGCTCCCCGGCGTGCCAGCGCCGCAGCTCCGGCAGGAGCTGCACCCCGTCCCGGTCCAGCGCGCGGCGCAGCCGCAGCCCGGCCGGGGCGGTGACCTGCACCGACAGGGTCAGCTCCGGCCGGATCGCCGCCCGCGCCGCGCTCACCCCCTCCACCAGCAGCACCGGCACGACCGGCACCGGCACCGCGCGGGGCAGGAACGCCCGCCGCACCCAGCTGTACCGCTGGTAGGACCCCGGTCGGCCGGCCCGCAGCGGGGCGAGCACCCGTCGCTCCAGCCGGGCCCAGAAGGTGAACTGGTCGTCCCAGCCGTCGAGCAGGTCGTCGGTGTGCACCACCGGTGGCCGCCCGCCGTCGGGCAGGGCGGCCAGGGCGTCCGCGAGGCGCGCGGTGAACACGCTCTTGCCCGCGCCGCTGGGCCCGTCGACGGCCACCAGTCGGGTACGCCCCAACCGGGCGGGTCCGCCGAGCACCCGGCGGGCCAGCGTCGCGTACGCCTCCACCAGGGCCACCGTCACACCGGTGACGCTAGCGGGTGTCCCCCGTGAGCCTGGTTCCGCCGTGGGGAGTGCTGTTCGTCAGGCGGGGGTGCGGGGGCCGGGGCATGATCTGGACGTGCTCAATGACGTGATGAGTCCCGGTGTGGACGCCCTGCTGGAACAGGCCCGAGCCGGGCTGCGGCGGCTGAGTCCTCAACAGACGGTCGAGGCGGTACGGGCGGGTGCGCTGCTGGTCGACACGCGTACCGAGGGTCAACGCCGCGAGCAGGGGGAACTGCCCGGCGCGATCGTCATCGACCGGACAGTGCTGGAGTGGCGGCTGGACCCGGCCAGCGACTGGCGCATCCCCGAGTCGACCGGCTACGACCGGGAGATCGTGGTGGTGTGCCGGCACGGCTACAGCTCCAGCCTGGCGGCGGCCAGCCTCCAGGCGTTGGGCCTGCGCAACGCCACCGACATGACGGGCGGTGTGCAGGCGTGGCGGGAGGCGGGGCTGCCCCTGTCCGACCGCCCCGCCGACGTCCGGCTCTGAGCGGGCCGGCAACGGCGAGGCCCACCTCTGGAAGGTGCCCGGCGGGGGCCGCCGACGTCCGGCTCTGACGACCCGCCGGTGGCCGGGCCACGGGCGGCACGGTCGCCGCGACCGGCCCGGTGCGGGCGGGACGGTCAGTTCGTCGGTGGTGCGCCGGGTGGGATGAACGGGAGGCCGGCGGGGGTGCCGGTCTCGACGAGCCGCCACAGCGCGGCCGTGTCCAGGTGCTCCTCGACCAGGTCACCGAGCAGGTCGAGGGAGCGTTCGCGGGCGGCGGCGAAGCTGGTGTCGGGTGCGACCGTGAAGCCGTGCCGCCCGGCCGACCGGGCCACCTCGGTGAGGAAGCGGCGGCGGAACCCGTCGGACTCGAACGCACCGTGCCAGTGGGTGCCGTGCACCGCGCCGAGCCGGGCACCTTCGGGACGGCCGTCGGCGTGGTGCAGCAGCGGGGGCAGCGCCGGATCGGCGGCGGAGACGAACCCGTGGTGGATCTCGTAGCCGCGCACCGGGACGTCGGGTGCGGCGGTGCCGACGGCGGGCCGGACGGTCTTGCCCGGATCGAAGGTGATCTCGATGGGCAGCAGGCCCAGGCCGGGGACGCTGCCCTGCCGGCTCTCCACCGGGTCGTGGATGGCTGTGGCCAGCATCTGGAACCCGCCGCAGATACCGAGCAGCGGCCGGCCGGCGGCGGCGTGCGCGGTGACCGCCTCGGCGAGCCCGGTCTCCCGCAGCCAGGCCAGGTCGGCGACGGTGGACTTGGAGCCGGGCAGGACGACCAGGTCGGCGGCGGCCAGCTCGGCGGGTTCGACGGTGAGCCGGACCCGGACCCCCGGCTCGGTGGCGAGGGCCTCCACGTCGGTGGCGTTGCTGATCCGGGGCAGCCGGACCACCGCGACGTCGAGCCATTCGGTGCCGTACGGGGCGGCGGGCCGGCCGAGCACCCGCCCGTAGGCCAGCGAGTCCTCGGCGTCGAGCCACAGGTCGAGCTGCCAGGGCAGCACCCCGTAGGTGGGCCGGCCGGTCACCCGGTGCAGCATGTCGAGCCCGGGGCGGAGCAGGCCGAGATCACCCCGGAACTTGTTGATCACGAAGCCGGCGATCAGCGCCTGGTCGGCGGGGTCGAGCAGGGCGACCGTGCCGAACATCGAGGCGAACACGCCGCCCCGGTCGATGTCACCGACCACGATGGTGGGCAGACCGGCGTGCCGGGCGAGCCCCATGTTGACGTAGTCGCCGGCCCGCAGGTTGATCTCGGCGGGACTACCGGCCCCCTCACAGATCACCACGTCGTACGTTGCCCGCAGTTCGGCCAGAGCCGCGTACGCCGTCTCGGCGAGCCTGGGTCGCAGGGTACGGAAGTTGCCGGCGGTGACCGTGTCGACGGCCTCCCCGAGCAGCACCACCTGACTGGCCAGGTCGCTGCCCGGCTTGAGCAGCACCGGGTTGAACCGCAGGTCGGGGGTGAGGCCACAGGCGGCGGCCTGCATCGCCTGGGCCCGACCGATCTCGCCGCCGCGTCCGTCGGGGCCGACCACCACGGCGGAGTTGTTCGACATGTTCTGCGCCTTGAACGGCGCGACGGCGACCCCCTGCCGGTGCAACCAGCGGCAGATGCCGGCGGTCAGCACGCTCTTTCCCGCGTCGGAGGTGGTGCCCGCGACGAGCAGCCCTCCGCTCACCGTCCGCTCACCCGGCTGGCGGTGCCGAGACGGGCGACGATCTGCCGGGCCGGTCGACGCAGCAGGGTGCGGCCGGCGGCGGTGGTCAGCGGGCGGCCGGTCAACGGCCAGGCGGCGGCCAGCGCGAGGGCGGCCAGGCCGACCGTCCCGGACAGCCGGCCGGCCCGTTTCAGGTGCCGGGCCTCGGGGCGTGGGCCGTCACCGAGGAACGGTCGCACCTCGGACCGCCCGAAGTAGACGTTGCGGCCACCCAGCCGGACGCCCAGCGCGCCGGCCATGGCCGCCTCGCACTGCCCGGCGTTGGGGCTGGGATGGTCGTGGCGGTCCCGTCGCCAGACCTGCCAGGCCCGCTCCCGGTCGCCGTGCACGGTGGGCGCGGCGGCGACGGTGAGCAGCCCGGTCAGTCGGGCCGGCACCAGGTTGAGCAGGTCGTCGAGCCGGGCGGCCGGGGTGCCGAACCGGGCGTAGCGGGGTGAGCGGTGCCCGACCATCGCGTCGAGGGTGTTGGCCGCCCGGTAGCCGAGCAGGCCGGGCAGCCCGGCGAGGGCACCCCAGACCAGCGGGGCTACCACCGCGTCGGAGGTGTTCTCGGCGACCGACTCGACGGTGGCGCGGGCCAACTCGCTCTCGTCGAGCCGGGACGGGTCCCGGCCGCAGAGGTGTCCGAGCCGGTGCCGGGCCGTCGGCAGGTCACCGGCGCGCAGGGCGGTGCCCATCACCGTCGCCTCGTGGCGCAGGGTCCGACCGCCGAGCACGGTCCAGGTGCCGGCGGCCACGACCAGGGCCCGGGCCACCGGGTGTCGCCGGGTGGCCCGGCTGGCGACCGCACCGAGCAGCACCGGCGCACCCACGGCCACGGCGGTGAAGACCGTTCCCGCCCGACGATCGGCGCGGTAGACCCGACGTTCCAGGGCACCGGCGGCCCGACCGAAACCGGCCACCGGATGCCAGCGCCGTGGATCGCCGAGCAGGCTGTCCAGCGCGTACCCGGCCACCAGGCCGACCGCGTCCGCCGCCGCTGTGCGCCGCCCCACCCGCACCACCTCCGGCCGGCCAGCCTAGTCGTACGCGGGGTGGCCACGTCGCCGTCGCCACCCCGCCCCCGTTCGTACGCACCGCGACCCGCGCCCCTTCCCCGGCGCGGGTCGGCGGCTCAGGCGGGGGCCGGCACCCGGCCCCGGCCACGTCGGGCCCGACCCGCCGGACCGAGGGCCACCTCGCCCGGCGTCGCCACCGCACCACCCGACCGGCCCGCGCCACCGGACCGGTCCCCGTCGCCAGGCTGCCCTCCGTCGCCCGGCTGCCCCCCGTCGGCCGGCTGCTCCGCGCCGTCGGGCTGCCCCTCGCCGACCGACCGCACCGCACCGCCGGGCCCGCCCGGTCCGTCCGACCGGCTCTGTTCGCCCGACCGGTGCGGCTCGGCCCAGTCGCCGGACCGGGCCGTCGGGTCGTCACCGGTGTCGGTCCCGTCGTCGGGCAGCGGGGTGAGGTCGTCGTCGGGCTCGCCGTCGAACGGGTCGGTCGCCGGGGCGTACCCGCTGCCGGGCAGGTCGTGGCCGGGCAGGTCGTGGCCGGGCAGGTCGTGGCCGGGCAGGTCGTGGCCGGGCAGGTCGTGGCCGGGCAGGTCGTGGCCGGCGCGCGGGAAGCCGAAGCCGGACAGCTCGAAGTCGTCGTCGAGGGGCCGGTCGTCGGGCCCGGCGGGAGCCTGCCCGACCGGGACCGGCTCGGTCGGCTCACCCTGCACCCGCTGGGCCGCCTCGTCGTCCTCCACCGCGCTGGTGGCCATGCTCGGCCGGTTGCGCAGGAAGCGGGACCGGCCCCGGGACAGGTCGTGGCCGACCGCGACCGCCTCCAACTCGTAGAGGACCCGGTGGTTGCCGGCGTCGTCGGTCCAGTCGCGGGTGTAGAGCCGCCCGGCGACCACCACCGGGTCGCCGACCATGACGGAGGCGGCCACCCCCTCGGCCAGCTTGCGCCAGCAGTTGACCCGGACGCGGAGGCTGTTGCCGTCCACCCACCGGCCGCTGTCCCGGTTGAGGCGGCGGGCGGTCGAGGCCACCTTGAAGTTGGCGACCAGGGTGTTGCTCTGCGCGGTACGACGCCACTCCGGCGCGGTCAGTACGTTGCCGACAATAGTTACATAAGTGTCAAACATCGTTCCCCCTCCCAGGGGTCCTGCGGATGCGGTGGCGAGTCGACTCGGACCGAGCCTGACCCGCGCGGCGGGACGACGCGAGCCCCGCGCCCCGCCCTGTGGACAACCGGAGCGCCTGTGGACGACGACCTGATCAAGGTCCCGTCGTGCTAGGTCGACCGGCCCTGGAGGACCCTGCCGGGCCGGGACCAGGATGGGACCAGAGGCCACCGCAGGGGCGGGGCGACGACCGGCATCGGAGGCAACGACCGGCATCGAGCGACAACGACACCGAGAAGACGGCGTTACCCGGAGTGAGGTCGACCCCGACTGGGTAATGAGTTGATCAACCAGGTACCACCAGGCACGACGTCCGAAGAGAAAGGCAGTGCTGATGATTCGGACCCCGCTCAGCACCACCGGTTCCGTCCGCACCGAGCGGGAGGTGCGGCGATGAGCGCGGTGACGAACCCGGCGACCGTGGCCGAGTGCCTGCGGATGGGCGCGGGCTTCTCCCAGGGCGACCGGAACTGGATCGTCGAGCAGTTCGGCACCCTGGACGCCCGGCTGGCCGCCTTCCACGCCGACGCCACCGAGCTGGAGGTGTCGGTCAAGGACCGGGAGGCGCGCGGGCAGAAGGTCACCCTGGAGTGCTGGATCGCCGGTCGGCAGAAGATCGTCACCACGTCGAGCGAGGAGGATCTGCGGGCCGCCCTCAACGACGCCCGGGACGACCTGCGCCGCAAGCTCAACGACGCCAAGACCAAGCAGGAGCCCCGGCACAACAAGCACATCCGGGAGATGGCCCAGCCCGTCCCCGCGCCGCTGCCGGACCTCGACGCCGACAACGACACCGACCGGGTGGACGCCGAAACCGCCTGACCGGTCACCGGGTCGCCCCTGCCCAGGCGTCACGCCGGGTGGGGGCGACCCGTCGCGTCGACGTGGGGTTCGGCCACCCCGGCACCGGGGCTACCGCCGGGTAGTCGGCGGGCGTAGCGTCGCGGTCGTGGAACAGGACGTGCTGGGGCCGCCGTACGAGCGGCAGTCGATCGACCTGGGCACCGACGACGAGGGTCCGGTGGTCGCGACGCTGGTCCGGCGGCGCGCCGACCGCCCGACCGGCCGGGCGGTGCTGTATGTGCACGGCTTCGTCGACTACTTCTTCCAGACCCACCTGGCCGACTTCTACGCCGAGCGCGGCTGGGACTTCTACGCCCTCGACCTGCGCAAGTACGGCCGCAGCCTGCTACCCCACCAGACCCCGAACTTCTGCCGCGACCTGAGCGACTACTTCCCCGAGCTGGACGCCGCCGCCAAGATCATCCGCGACGAGGACGGGCACGACACCCTGCTCGCCATGGGCCACTCCACCGGCGGCCTGATCATCTCGCTCTGGGCGCACGCCCGCCGCGACGCCGGCAGAGTCGACGGGCTCGTCCTCAACAGCCCCTTCTTCGACCTCAACGCCCCCTGGGTGGTCCGTCGACCCCTCGCGGCGGCCGTCGCCCGGTTCGGCCGTCGCGCGCCGCACCGCATCCTCCCCTTCGGCCTGGGCACCGTGTACGGCGAGAGCCTGCACGCCGACCATCGCGGCGAGTGGACGTACGACCTGGCCTGGAAGCCGCTCGCCGGGTTCCCCGTCCGGGCCGGCTGGCTGACCGCGATCCGTACCGCCCAACGGCAGCTCCGCGCCGGGCTGGACATCCCTGTTCCGGTGCTGATGGCCTGCTCGACCCGGAGTTTCCGGGGCACCCGCTGGCACGACTCGGCGGCGCTGGCCGACGCGGTGCTGGACGTGGAACACATGGTCCGCTGGGCGCCCCGACTCGGCCGGCACGTCACCGTCACCCGCTTCGACGGCGGCAAGCACGACCTGGTGCTGTCCGGCCCCGCCGTCCGCGAGCAGGTCTTCGCCGAGGTCGGTCGCTGGGCCGACGCGTTCCTCGGTGCCGGCCCGACGCCTTCCGCCGCCGGGTCGACGACCACGCCGCCTGGTTAGGCGGGCACGGCGGCGGGTCAGGCGGCGGGGAGGGCGGCGAGCACGCGGTCGAGGGTCGCCACCGGATGCCCGTCCCCGGGTGCACCGTCCCCGGGCAGGACCACGCCGAGGCAGCGCAGGCCGATCTCCCCGTCGGCGTCGGGGCGTACCCCGAAGACGGGGGCGCCGACGTAGCCGGCGGGGAGGGCGGCGGCGATGCGCAGCGAGTCGCCGTCGCGGACGGCACGCTCGACGGCGACCTCCAGCGGTCGGGCGCCGTCGACGCCGACGCCGAGGGCCAGCACGATCGCGGTGACCGGCCCGGCACCGAAGCCGGCCAGGTCGTCCGCCCGGACGGCGACCGCGGCCGGCACCGGCTGCACCCGCCACCGCCAGCCCTGCCCGGCGGCGAACCCGTGCAGGGCGGCGGCCGGCAGGACGGCCACCCCGAGCCGGGCATCGCGTACCCACCGCGCCGGCAGGTCCGTAAGCGTCAGCGACTCCCCGGCCGTGCCGGTCGGCTCGGTGACGCTGGGCCGCAGGCCGAGCCACCGCGCCTGCGCGGCGACCACGTCGGCGGTCAGCAGGAAACCGCCCCCGGGGTGGTCGAGGAAGAAGGCGGTGCCCGGGTCACCTGCCGTGTGGACCGGCAGGATGGCCCGACCCAGGAGCTGGCACAGCTCGTAGGCGACCTCGTTCTCGGTGTCCGGTTCCAGCAGCACGGACCGAGGGTACGGGCCGACGCGCCGGCCGGAAGCCGGGTGCCCGGATGGGGGGTGTCGTGCGACGCTGATCACGCCTGTCCGGACGCGACCCGTGCCCCCGGATGGCAGGGGGTCGGCGGTACCCTCTTGGCGCGACACGTACGCCGCGCGCCCGTAGCTCAGCGGATAGAGCAGGGGACTTCTAATCCCAAGGCCGCAGGTTCGAATCCTGCCGGGCGCACAGATACTCCTCCGTCGGTAGATGGGGCGCGTTGCCGCCACCGCACACCTTTGCGGCCCGGCCGGGCAGGCCAACGACAACCGCTCCGCAGCGGCCGGTGCCCGCCGCACGCTGTGGCAGAATCGCCCGGTACGGCCCGATGGGGATGTGGACGCCGCTCGGAAAGGGGGGCCGTGGCAAAGCTGGCGGAAAGCAACAACCTCGTCGGGCGGGTGGGAAACGCAGGAGACACGGCAGTGGGAGCCACTGCGGGGATTCGCCTGCGGAAGTCGCTTCCATGGTGCGCGGCAGCAATTCTCGGCCTTGTGGGTGTCGTCTACCGGGCGATTCTGATAGCTGTGGACGTCCCACCGGCCAACAGCGACGAGGGCACCGCCGGCCTGGCCGCTCTGCACATCGGAGAAGGCCGGGATTGGCCGACCTTCTTTTACGGCCAGGACTACATGGGCACCTTCTATTCCTATCTTGCGGCTCCGTTGGTGCAGGTGTTCGGCACGCACTGGTGGACCCTGCGGCTGCCGGCACTCGTCATGTACGCCGTGTTCCTCCTCCTCGTTTTCCGGTTGACGCGTACCCTCTATTCTTCCTGGTTCGCCGTCTTCGTCACGGCAGTCTTGGCGTTCGGGTCTGATCGGGTGGTCAAGGATCAGATCATCGGCGCCGGCGGCTATTCCGACGTCGCCACCGCCGTCGCCGGCCTCATGCTGGCGTCCGCACTGCTGGTCCTGCGGCCGGAGAAGCCGAGGACGATGCTCGTCGTGTGGGGCGGGTTGGCCGGCTACATCGTCTGGACCCACTGGCTCGCCCTGCCGTACGTTGCCGCCGCCGTCCTGCTCGTGGCATGGGTGGGACGGGCGGGGATGACGCTACGTCGGGTGTCCCTGGCGGTCTGCGGATTCCTCCTCGGTGCGGCGCCACTGATCGTGTTCAATCTTCGCCCGGGCCGTCCCGATTCGTTTTCGGTGTTGCTTTCCCTCAGTGGTGCGACCGAGCCGGCCGCCTGGTCGGACAGGTTGCACGGCGCGGTCCTGGTCGGCCTACCGCTCAGCTCCGGGTTGTGTGCGCCGAGCCACTGTGCCACCTGGCAATTGTGGTGGGGGCCGACCTATCTTGTCCTGCTGGTGGCGGCGACGGCCGTCGCGGTCGCCGCGTTTCGTCGCGCCGACGGCGGTGGACGTCGCGTGCACGCCGGCCGGTTGGCGCTCGTCGCCGGTGCCGCGATGACCCTCGCCGCGTACGTCGCGAGTTCCTCGTCGGCGATGACCCCCGTCGAGAGTGCCCGCTACCTCCACTATGGGCTGGTGTCGCTGCCAGCCGTTCTCTGGCCGCTGTGGGTCGGTGCGGCCTCCGTGGTCGGCAAGGTGGGGTCCGGCACCTCTGGCGACCATGGTGGAATCCGACGGCGGGTGACCGGCCCGAGCCTGGGCGGTGCATTCCTGGCCGCTGGTTGTATCGCACTCGCCGGTGCGTTCGTCGTCGGTCTGTCGGTCGCCACCGGGCAGTTGATCGCCCACCGGTCCGACTACGCCGCTCAGGCCGACGATGAACAGCGGCTTGTGGACGGTCTGCGAACGGCCGGCGTCAGCCACGTCTATTCCGGGTACTGGACGTGCAACCGGCTCGCTTACCGCAGTCGGGAGCAGGTGCGGTGCGCCGTCCTCGATGAGGACCTGTCGCCCGGTCTCGATCGCTATCGACCGTACCGGGACCAGGTCCGTGGGTCCGCTCGGGTGGCCTACGTCCTTCCCTCGTCGGGCACGATGTCGGTCAACTTCGCCCGGTCCACCCCGGCGCTCGGCGTCGACGTGGTTTCTCGGTACGAGCTCGGCGGCTACGACGTGTACCTCTGCCGCCAGCGGCCGGAGCGCGGCTGACGGCAACACCTCGCGGGTGGAATCCACCGCCCTGCGGGGCGGTGGTCGGAGGTCGGGCAGGTCGGGGTGGCCCGCGTGAGCCGGCTCCACCACCGACGCCCACCGTGACCGTTCGCTTACTGCACGTTATGTGCGCCGGGACAAGCATTTACCCAGGACCTGGGAATGACCTTGCTCACCATTCATTTACATTGATGTATGTCATGTCACTCGGTTTGGATGGAAAGCGCTGCCCACCGGCAGTGTCCCCACCAATCGAGGAGCACCCTTGCCCCGGTCCCCGTTCCGGACCCGACGGCCGCGTACCCTCACCGCCGTCGTCACCGCCGCCCTGGCCACCGCCCTCGCGGTGGTCTCCGCCCCCACCGCTGCCCTGGCCTGGGGGCCAGGCACCGAGGCGGCCCAGCCGTACGCGCAACCGAGCATGCCCACCGTGCCCAAGCGCGGCTGCCAGTCCACCGTCGCCAACCCGGCCGCACCGACGGGGGCGACCCCCGCCGTCCAGGTGATCTACGCGTGGCACGACGGCGTCGGCAACAACTACGAGGCCAACGTCGAGTACATCGCCAAGGTGGTGGACCGGATCGACTGGGCGCTCGACGAGTCGACCAACTACGACCAGCACTACAACTTCAGCTGCCGCACCGGGTACGACACCAGCACGTACGCCGGCTACGCCCGCTCCCTGGTCGTGCCCGAGAAGATCGACGCCGGGGCGAACCCGAACACCCCCGCCAGCACCGTCCGCAGTGACCTGATCTCCGCCGGATACCAGGACAGCAACCGGATCTACCTGGTCTTCACCGATTTCGCGTCGAACTCCGACGCCTACCAGTGCCCGACCGGCGGCAACTCCAGCGGCGTGCACTGCTCGGCGGTCACCGAGTCGTGGACCACCGGTGTCGCGGGGCACGAACTGCTGCACGTCCTCGGCGCGGGGCACGCCTGGATGGCCGAGACGGGGGCCTCCTACGTCCCCGACATCATGTACGGCTGGTGGGACAACTGGAACACCGACCCGGGGTTCCGCAGCTACTACGACCCGAGTGAGCTGTCGGCCAGCTTCTACATCGACCCGAGCCCGTCGACGGCGAAGGTGAACGTCGCGAACCACCCGATGCTGACCGCCCCGGTCTGCTGCGACGTGGGAGCGAACAACGACCTGCTCACCGCCGAACAGCGCACCGTCGAGGCCGCCACCCCGAGCAGCAGCACGTCGACGTTCACCACGTCGGGCGGCTGGCACCAGGTGACGCCCGCCTGCGGCATCTCGACGAACTCCTGCACCTACTTCGACGGCCGCCGGTCGGTCCAGCTCAACACCTACACCGGGCCGTCCAACACGTCGTCGATCTCGCTGACGAACCGGGCAACGGTCACCGCCGGCCGGACGTACAAGTTGTTCACCCGGTTGCGCAGTGGCGTGGCGGTCAACACCCAACTCCAGCTCGCCTGGTACAACTCGGGCGGCACCCTGCTGTCGACCAGCACCGGGGCGACCGAGACGCTCGCCAGCAACTGGCTGGAGTACCGGACGACCGCCACCGCCCCGGCGAACGCCGCCAGCGTGCGGATCACGGTGAACGTGCCGACCCAGTCGACCACCGGCAACCAGGCCATCAACCTGGACAGCCTCCAGCTCAACGACTGCACGGCGAACACCGGCGGTACCTGCCGCTACGACACCTGAGCCATCGGCGGGGTACGGGCAGCCACGAGCGGCCCGTACCCCGCCCCGGCTTCCTGCCCGGCCCGCGTTCCCCCGCCACCAGCGGTAGGGGCGCGGGCCGCGCTCATCGTGCCGGTCGGCGCAGTCCGGCGAGGACGAGGGTGATCACCCCGTCCGCGTCGGGCCGGTAGGCCGGGTGGCCGTAGGCCGCGCAGATGCCCTGGAGGGCCATCATGACCGCGCCGGCTCCCACGTCGTCTCGGATCTTCCCGGCCCGCACGGCGGCGGCCAGCAGGTCGGTGACGGCCCGACCGAGGGCTTCGGCGCCCTCGGCCAGCGCGCCCGAGCGGGCGGCCATCAGTGTGGACAGGGTGCGGGCGAGGCCCTCGTGGTCGTGCAGGTGGGCCACGAATCCCCGCAGGAACGACTCCAGCGCCTCGTCGGCGGGCAGGGTGGTCTGCGCCTCGCGGGCCCGGTCGCACATGGCGGCGAGTTCTTCCCGGTAGACCGCCTCGGCCAGGGCTTCCCGGGTGGGGAAGTGCCGGTAGAGCGTGCCGACGCCGACCCCGGCCAGCGTGGCGAAGTCGTCGAAGCGCAGGTCGTAGCGGCCCTCGGCGAACAGTTCGCGGGCCTTGGCGAGCAGGGCGTCGCGGTTGCGGCGGGCGTCGGCGCGCAGTGGCTTGGCGTCGGTCATGTGGGGCCTCGCGTTGACAAGTGGAGACTGTCTCCATATTTTGTAAGTGGAGATGGTCTCCGATTATAGCCCCCGAGGTGCGCGTGAAGATCCTGATGTTCGGCCGTGGCGTGATCAGCGCGACCTACGGATGGGCCCTGGAACGGGCGGGCCACCACGTGGAGTTCTACGTCCGGCCGGGCCGGGCGGCGGCGTACGGGGAGGCGATCGACCTCGACCTGCTCGACGCCCGGCGGCGGCCGTGGGGCCGGCGGGTCGTCGAGACGTGGCCGGTGCGCTACCGCGAGACGTTGGAGCCTGACCACGACTTCGACCTGATCGTGCTGAGCGTGCAGCACTACAACTTCGCCGAGGCGGCGGCCTTCCTCGGGCCCCGGGTGGGCGGAGCCACGGTGCTCGTCTTCAACAACCTGTGGGTGGAGCCGCTGACCGCGACCGCCGACCTCCCCGTCGACCAGGTGGCCTGGGGCTTTCCCGGGGCCGGCGGCGGGTTCGGCGACGACGGCGTGCTGCGCGCGTCCCTGCTGCCCGTGGTCTTCCTCGGCACGCTCGACCGGCCGCCGACCGACCGCGAGCGGGCCGTACGCCAGGTGTTCCGGGGAGCAGGGTTCCGGGTCCGGGAGAACGCCGACTTCCGTGGCTGGCTGTCGGTCCACTTCGTCCAGAACGCCGGCCTGCACACCCAGAGCCTGCGGCGGGGCACCCTGTCCGGGCTGACCACCCGGGACCTCCGCGAGGCGATCCTCGCCACCCGCGAGCTGCTGCCGCTGGTCGAGGCCCGGGGCGTCGACCTGCGACGGCACCGCGCCGAACTGCTGCCCTTCACCGCTCCCCTCTCGCTGGCGGCACCGGCCATGTCCTGGCTGATGGGGCATTTTCCGCCGATGCGCCGGGTGACGCAGGCGCACGCCAACCCCGAGGAGTTGCGCGCGGTCTGCCGCGACACCCTGGCGGAGGCCCGCCGGCTGGGTGTGCGGGTGCCCAGGCTGGAGGCGGCCGAGCCCCACTTCTCCAGCGCGCCGACCCGCTGACGCCCCGGCCTGCCGAAGCCCTGCCCCGCTGACGTCCCGACCCGCTGACGCCGCTACCGGCCACCGCCCGCCGGGCGCGGTGCCGACGGCGGCACCACGGCCGGCCGGGCCCGCCGCCTGGCGTTCGGGGCCACACCCGACCGGGCCGGCGTCCGGGGCGTCGGCGCGGCCGGCGACACCTGCAACCCCGCCGGTTGTACGAAGATCGACCGCCGGGCCACCGCGTCCCCCTTGGCATCGAGTTGGTAGACGTCGAGCCAGCACCACCCGTCGTACGTGATCCAGTCCAGCACCCGGATCACCCGGCATCTGATCGGCTCGACGAACTGCACACTGGCCGCCCGGCCGACCACCACCAGGTCACCCGCTTTCGGCGGTGGGGCGATCACCGCCGTCCCCAGACGTGCCGGAATCTGCGCCACTGCCTGATCCGGCCCCGGGCGGCCTCCACCAGCGGGCAGAACCCGGCCTCGGCGCACTTCGGACAGCGACTGCGGCGGTGCCGGTCCAGGCAGTCCCACGCCGCCAGGATCAGCACCGGCAATTCGCGGGGAGCCGTCACCACGCCACCCGGATCAGCACCGGCAGCGCACGGCGGGCCGTCACGACGCCGCCCCGGGCCAGTGCCCCGGGGCGGGGAGGCTGCGGCGGCCGGCGCGGCAGGGCAACTCCGCGCCGCAGCGGCAGACCCGACGCCACCGGGTCCAGCTCCAGGTCGGCCGGTGCCGACGGGCCAGCGTCAGCGCGGCGGCGAGCAGGTAGTCCTCATAGGTCACGCGCATCGGGTGTCCTTCCCGGAAATAGCGCCGCCCCGCCCACGCGCTATTCGCAGCGGACGGGACAGCGGGCTATTGTCGGTGCCATTTCCGGCACCTCGGATCTCCGTCCGGCAATACACAGCCTGCAACATGCCGCACACCTTGCGCAACGCCCACCCCTCCCCCTAACCTCGGGTCGAATTGATCCGCGAGGAATGGAGGAGACAAATGCGTCGGAGGAAACAATTGTTGTTGCACCAGGGGTGCGGTGATGTTGCATGACGGATGAAACAAGCGGGTCGACCGTCCCCCGACGGCAGCTCGGGCGGCTGCTCACCCAGCTCCGTGAGGACGCCTCGGTCTCGCTGGACAGCGCGGCCGAGGGGCTGGACTGCTCCCGGCAGAAGGTGTGGCGCATCGAAAAGGGCCTGGTGCCGGTGCGGGTGGTGGACGCCCGTGCCATGTGTGCGATGTACCGGGTGCCGGAGGAGATGACGTCCATCGTCGCCGGGCTCGCCCGGGAGACCCGCGCCAAGGGCTGGTGGCATTCCTACGGCGACGTGGTCCCCTCCTGGTTCTCGCTCTACGTCGGCCTCGAATCGTCGGCCACCCTCATGCGCCGATACGATTCGGAGCTGATCCCGGGCCTGCTCCAGACCCGCGAGTACGCCGCAGAATTGTTTCTTCGCAAGAATCCCACCATGAGCGCGGCGGATCGGGAAAAGCTCGTCGAGGTCCGGATGCAGCGCCAGCACGTCCTGACCCGCCGGCTGCCCAGCGCGCCCACCCTCAGGGTGGTGCTGAGCGAGGCGGTGCTGCGGCGCACCCTCCCCGACCGGCAGGCGATGGCCGGGCAGCTACGGCACCTGCTCGACATGGCCACCCTGCCCAACGTGAGCCTGCGCGTCCTGCCGTTCACCGCCGGCCCGCCGCTGGCCAGCGAGACGGGCACCTTCGTCCTGCTGGACTTCCCGCAGGCGTTCGGACGGGCATCGACGGAGCCGACTACCGTCTATCTGGAGAACATCACCGGCGCGCTCTATCTGGACAAGCCGGCGGAGGTCGCCGCCTACGACCGCGTCTGGGCCGACCTGGAGACGCTCGCGGCGGACGAGGCGGCATCAGAGAAAATGATCAGAGCGATCATCGAGGAGCGAGCATGACTGACCTGGCCGGGGCCGTCTGGCGCAAGAGCACCCGCAGCGGCGGGAGCGGCGGCGACTGCGTCGAGGTGGCCGACAACCTGCCCGGCCTGATCGGCGTACGGGACAGCAAGGACCGGTCCGGCCCGGCGTTACGGTTCCACCCCACCGCCTGGTCCACCTTCGTCCACGCGGTACCTCGCGGACCACGCTGAACCCTCGCGGGGCCGCCCACCCCGGTGGGCGGCCCCGACGCGTCGGTGCCACGGCGTCGCCCGGAGAACGTCGGGGTGACCCGCTACGGTGCTGCTCATGAGTGACACGGAAACCGCGAATCGGCTGCCCACGGCCGAGGAGGAGGCCCGGTTCTGGGCCCTGGTGGAGGCCGCCTGGGAGCGGCTCGGCCCCGAGCCGGCCGCGCTGCGCCGGGCGCTGCTCACCCGTGACCGGGCCGCCGCCGACGACAGCGTGTACGCGATCGACGGCTGGCTGGACGCCTTCCTCGACCAGTTGGGCCAGCTCTGCGCCGACCTGTCCGGCCCCGAGCTGACCGCCCTCGACCGGGTCGTCGAACGCAAGCTGTACGACCTCGACCGGGCCGACGTGCACGCGGTGATCGACGGTTCCGACGACGGCTTCCTCTATGGCCGGGGCCACGTGGTGGCGCTCGGGCGGGAGTTCTACGAGGCGGTCCGGGCCGACCCGACCTGGGCGTTGCCCGACGGCTACCTCCAGGGCATGGGCTACTTCTTCGCCCGCCTGCACCAGCAGCGCTTCGGCGGGTCGCCCCAGACCGGCTCCGGCATTTCCCGGGAGTCCTGCATGAACCCGGCCGGCTGGGCCGACCGGTGAGCCGCGCACCCGTCGGGGAGTCGTCGTGCTGACCGAGCGTGACGTGGCGCTGCCCGACGGCGGCACCCTGCACGTCTACGACACCGGCGACGACGGCACCGGCCGGCTGCCGGTCGTCTGGCACCACGGCACCCCCAACATCGGCACCCCGCCGGCACCGCTGTTCGCCGCCGCCGACCGGCTCGGCCTGCGCTGGGTGTCCTACGACCGGCCCGGTTACGGCGGTTCCACCCGACGCCCCGGGCGGGACGTGGCCTCGGCCGCCGGTGACGTCGCCCGGGTCGCCGACGCGCTGGGCCTGCCCCGGTACGCCACGATGGGTCACTCCGGCGGGGCACCGCACGCGCTGGCCAGCGGCGCGTTGCACCCCGACCGGGTGGTCGGGGTCGTCGCCGTCGCCGGCCTCGCCCCCTACGGTGCGGCCGGGCTCGACTGGTTCGCCGGGATGACGCCGTCCGGGCAGGAGTCGCTGCGGGCCGCCACCCAGGGCCGGGCGGTCAAGGAGCGGCACGCGGCGTCCGACACCGACTACGACCCGGAGTTCACCCCGGCCGACCTCGCCACCCTGGCCGGGCCGTGGGCCTGGCTCGAAGAGGTGGTGGGTCCGGCGGTGCGGGGCGGCCCGGACGGCCTGGTCGACGACGACCTCGCCTACGTCACCCCGTGGGGTTTCGACCCGGCCCGGGTGACCGTCCCGGTGCTGCTGCTGCACGGCGGGCGCGACCGGGTGGTGCCGGCCAGCCACAGCCGCTGGTTGGCCGGGGTCTGCCCGGCGGCCGAGCTGCGGATCACCGACGACGACGGGCACCTGTCGGTGCTGGGTGGTGCGCCGGCCGCCCTGGAGTGGCTCCGCCGCTGATCGGCACCGGATGTCGACCGACATGTTCACCGAACGCAACGCGACACGCCGCACACCAAAGGTGAACAGTTAGGGCTGCTCATGTTATTCTCCGGCGTCGATGCACCGCCGAGCAGACCCGGACGGGTCACCGCCCGAAGGACGCACTCCCCCCGATGTCGGCCCTGCCCGCTCCGACCTCGTCACCGTCGTTGCTGGACCGGCCGGCCGGTGGCGCACTCCAGCTCATCTTCACCACCCTGCCGGCCCTGCTGCGGCTGACCTGCGGGCTGTTCGGTGCGGTGACCGCGCTGGCGGTGCGTACCCCACCGGTGCGGGTGCCGCTGCTGCTGGCCGCCGTGGCCGCGCTCACCGGCTGGTCGCTGTGGTATGCGGCGCGCGCCCTGCGGGTCGGCATCGGCCCGGGGCTCGTCGCCGGGGACGTCACGTTCACCGTCGCGGCGAGCCTGCTGGCCCCGCTGCTGGTCGCCCCGGAGGTGCTGCCCGGCGAGGGTAGCTGGCTCGCCGTGCTGGCCAGCACCACCGTGATCAACGCGCAGGCCACCGCGCCGGCCCGCTGGTCGGTGCCGGCCGGCCTGCTGGTCACCGCCGGATACGCGGCCGGCACCTCGGCCGCCGGCAACACCGTCGAGGCCGGCGCGCACGCGGCGACCCTGCTCATGCAGACGGCCTGCACGGCGATGATGGCGGCGGTGATGCGCCGGTGGATCGGCCGGGCCGACACCGCTTTCGCCGACTTCCAGCGGCTGCGCCGGCACGTGGTGCTGGCCCGCACGGCCCGCGAGGTCGAACGGCGGCAGAACCGGGACCTGCACGACACCGTCCTGGCCACGCTCACCATGGTCGGGTTGGGTGCCCTACCGGCCGGCTCGGCGGCGTTACGCGACCGGGCCGCCGCCGACCTGCGTACCCTGGTCGGCCTCGCGCACGCCCGGGCCGGCCCGGTGGGCGATCCGACCGACGCCGGCCCGACCGAAGTCGGCCCGGTCGACGCCGGTCCGGTCGACGTCGACGCCGGCCTGCGCGCGCTGCTCGCCACCCACCCGCAGTTGCGGGTGACGGCAACGCTGCCGCCCTGCGCGGCACCCGCCGGGGTGACCGCCGCCCTCGTCGACGCCACCGCCGCCGCGCTGGCCAACGTGGCCCGGCACGCGCCGGACGCCACCGTGACCGTGCGGCTGGGCCGCAGCCACGGCGGCATCGTGGTCGAGGTGGTCGACGACGGTCCCGGTTTCGACCCGGCCACCATCCCCCTGCACCGGTACGGGGTCCGCGAGTCGATCCGGGGCCGGATGGCCGAGGTCGGTGGCCGGGCGGTGGTGACTTCCGCCCCTGGCATGGGCACCCGGATCACGCTGGAGTGGCCGCATGTCGACTGACCTCAACGCAACCGGTCTCGGCGCGACTGACCTCAGCACGACCGAACTCGGCACGACTGACCTCAGCCCGACTGACCTCAACGCGACCGGTCTCGGCACAACTGACCTCGGCACAACTGACCTCGGCACGACCGACCTAGGCGCGACTGACCTCGGCGCGACTGACCTCGGCGCGACTGACCTCGGCGCGACTGACCTCGGCGCGACCGCCTCGGCCCGCGTACCCCGGCCGGAGCAGAGGGCGACGGACCCGGCGGCGGCCGAAGGCCCGGCGGTCGACGTGGCCCGCGCCTCGGACCGGGGGGCCCGGATCGCGGCGGTCGCCATCGCCCTGGTGTGGCACGTCGCGATCGGGCTGCCGGCACTGCTCGGCGCCTGGCCCACGCTGGCCGCCCCCACGGTGGTGGCGGCGGGTTGGCTGGCCGCCTGCGCCATCGGCGGGTACGCCGCGCACCGGCTGCTGCACGGCCTGCTGCCACCGGCGCTGCCACTGGCGGCGGCCCTGCTGGTGGTCGACGCGGCGGTCTTCGCGGCGGCCGGCCGCGAGCAGCTCTTCGCCGCCGCGAACTGGGCGTGGACGGGGCTGGCCTGGTTCTTCGTGGTGGTGCTGTGGAGCCGGCGGATCCGCTGGATGATCGTCCTGCTGGCCGGGCACGCGGTGATCGCACTCGCCGCGCTGGTCGGTGACGGGGCGACCGCCCCCGCCGACCTGACCCGCTACGCGATGTACGTCTACGGCACCTCGTCGCTGCCGGTGGCGGTCTTCACCGGGGCTGCGGTGATCGCCACCCTCGCCCGGGAACGCGCCGACACCGCCACGGCGACCTTCGCCGTCCGCGCCGAACGGGACGCCGCCGAGCGGGCCTGGGCGGACCGGCGGGCCCGGCTGGCGCTGGTCGGCGGGGCCGCCGAACAGGTGCTGGCGGAGTTGGCCGACGGCCGCGCCGACCCGACCGACCCGCTCGTGCAACGCCGGTGCGTGCTCGCCGCGACCCGGCTGCGTCGGCTGATCGCCGAGTCCGACGACGTGCCGGACCCGCTACTGCACGAGCTGCGGGCCGCCGCCGACCTGGCCGAACGCAACGGGCTGCCGATCGAATTGATCGCCATCGGCACGCCGCCACCCCTGCCGGTCGAGATCCGCCGACGGCTGGCCGACCCGCTGGCCGCCGCGCTCGCCGACGCCACCGGCTGGGCCCGGCTGACGGTGGTGGCCAACCCGCAGGAGGTGGTGATCAGCCTGGTGACGCCGGACGTGGACGGTCCAGCGGCCGTCGATGCGCCAGCCGACCCGGTGGGCGAGCAGGTGGAACACGTACTCGAACGGGACGGGGAGATCAGGTGGACGCAGACCCGATGGCGTCGGCCATGAGCGGGGAAGCCCCGATCGGGGTGTCGATCGTCGACGACCATCCGGTGGTGATCGACGGGGTCCGGGCCTGGCTGACCACCGAGCCCCGACTGCGGGTGCTCGCCACCGGTGACGACCCGGACCTGGTGCTGCGGGCCGCGCCGGAGGCCGACGTGATCCTACTGGATCTGCGACTGCACGGGCGGATGATGCTCGACAAGCTGGCCGAGCTGAGCGCCGCCGGCCGACGGGTGGTGGTCTACTCCGAGCACACCGACCCGGCGACCATGCTCGCCGTGCTCGACGCCGGGGCGACCGCGTTCCTGGCCAAGCACGAGGGGCGGGAACACTGCGTGGCGACGGTGCTGGCCGCCGCCAGCGACCGCCCGTACGTGCCGCCGGCGCTGGCCGGGGCGATGGTGGGCGATCCGCGCCCGGACCGACCGGCCCTGTCGGACAAGGAACGGGAAGCGCTGCTGCTGTGGTTCCAGTCGATGTCGAAGGCGTCGGTGGCCCGCCGGATGCAGATCAGCGAGCACACCGTCAAACAATATGTGGACCGGGCACGGATCAAGTACACCCGGGCGGGCCGACCGGCCGCCACGAAGGCCGCGTTACTGGCCCGGGCGATCGAGGACGGCCTCGTCCGGCCGGAGGAGATCGGCATCTACCGGTCACAGGCGTCGTACGACCGGCCGACCCCCTAACGGGTGTCATGACAGCACACCAGGGGTCGACAAGGCTGAACGCCCGAAGACCACTGCGCGGGGGAGGTCGTGACCATGCGCGAGGACAAGTCCCCGTTCTTCATCGCGCCACACCGGTTCGACGCACCGGAGGACGACGCCGCCCCGGTGCTCGACCGCCGTTACGAGCTGGTCCCGGAACCCGGCGAACGGGTGCTCGGCCGCTATCCGACGTCGGTGGCCGGCTGCCTGGTCAGCCCGACCGGGGCCCGGGGACACTGGGTGCTCCCCGCCCCCGCCTCGGTCACCGTCACTGACCGCCGGCTCGCCTACGTCTGCCTCGCCGGTGACCTGGCCCTGGTCGCCGGGAAGATCGACTCGACGGGGGTCCGGCACCGGCGCAACGTCCGGCTGCCCCGCCTGGTCAGCGGACAGATCCGCTGGCAGTGGCCGTCCCGGCTGGAGCTGCGGACCACCGGCCCCACCCAGGACGCCACTGCGGAGGCGGAACTGCTGGTCGTCTGCGACGCGCTGCGTACGATCCAGCAGCCGGCCCTGGCGCTGGGCGGCACGGTCGGCACGGTGACCGAACTGGCCCGGCTGATCCGCCGGACGGTGGCCTGCTTCCGGGTCACCCGACCCGAGCTGGTGGAGTTGGCGCCCCCGGAGCGGGACGTGCTGATCCGGCGGGCCACCGCCGCACCCGTGACCGGCGAGGGGCGGGTGACCCTGCCCGGATCACTGCCGGTGGAGTTCCTGTCCCGCGAGGACTACTACCGCGTCCCGGAACGGGCCGGCAAGGACGCGGTCGGCAGCTGACCCCACCCTGGCCTGGGCCTGCTGTGGGCCTGGTCTGGGCTTGGACCTAGGCCTGGTGTTGGCCTGGGCTGGGTCTGGGCTGGGTGTGGTCTGGGCATGCTGTGGGTCTGGGCCTGAGCCTGCTGTGGGTTTGGGCTGGGCCTGGATCTGGCCCAATCTGCCTGGCCGGGACGGCCGGTAGGTGTACCACTCAGCGTCCTTTCGACCTGATGACGTTGACGAATCGCCGACGATGCTCGTCCCCCGGGTACCGGACCGGTGGGCGGCGGTTGCGTCGCAAGCTCTCAGTGGTGGGGCGTGTATCGGCTTCCCCCACAGATGTCGAGCCACCGCGTCGACCAACCTGGCCGGGTCGGAACCCGGCAGCCGTGTCGACCAACCCCAGCCAGGTCGGCCCAGCGAGCCAGGTTGTCCGGACCGGCCAGGTGGGGACCAGCGAACCGGGTAGTCCGGCCGGGCCAGGTCGGCCCAGCGAGCCAGGTTGTCCGGACCGGCCAGGCCGGATCAGCGAGCCAGGTAGTCCGCCCCGGCCAGGTCCGCCCAGCGAACCGGGTAGTCCGGCCCGACCAGGTCCGCCCAGCGAATCGGGTTGTTCGGACCGGCCAGGCCGGATCAGCGAGCCAGGTAGTCCGCCCCGGCCAGGTCCGCCCAGCGAACCGGGTAGTCCGGCCCGACCAGGCCGGGACCAGCGAGCCAGGTTGTCCGAACCGGCCAGGTCCGCCCGGCGAACCGGGTAGTCCGCCCCGGCTAGGCGGGGACCAGCCGGCCACGCCGATCGGGTCGGCCGGTCGGACCGGTCATGCCTGAATCGCTGACGTCATCAGCTCGAAAGGACGCGAACACCACCCTCTCCTCCCGACCCGCCAGCCTCCGTCCGCCCGGAATGTCCGCACCGCCCCCAGCACCGCCCGCGCCGCACCCCCAGCACCGCCCGCGCCGCACCCCCAGCACCGCCCGCGCCGCACCCCCAGCACCGCCCGCGCCGCACCCCCAGCACCGCCCGCGCCGCACCCCCAGCACCGCCCGCGCCGCACCCCCAGC
>NZ_JAGFWR010000030.1 GCF_017599305.1 Micromonospora antibiotica | reverse complement strand
CGGGGCGAACGCCTTCTGCGCCAGGCGCAGCATCACGATCGAGTCCTTGCCACCGGAGAAGAGCAGCACCGGCCGCTCCATCTCGGCGACCACCTCACGCATCACGAAGATGCTCTCCGCCTCGAGCGCGTCGAGGTGGGAGACCTGGTAGAAGCGGCCGGGGGCGGTCATGCCACAGGCTCGATCGGCGCGGATCCGTTCATGGATTCCAGACCTTTCCGGTCGGACAAATCAAAAACAGCGCTCAGGCTACCCGGAATGCCTCTGCAGCGCTGCAAGCAACCGGCTGGCGAGATCCTTGCGGCAGACCAGCAGGTCAGGCAGGCGCGGATCCGCCTCGTTGTATCTCAGCGCAGAACCGTCGATTCGGGAAGCGTGCAGACCGGTGGCCGTCGCCACAGCGATCGGGGCCGCCGAATCCCACTCGTACTGGCCGCCCGCGTGGATGTAGGCGTCGACGTCACCGGTCACCACCGCCGCGATCTTCGCCCCCGCCGAACCCATCGGCACCAGTTGGGCGCCCACATCCTCGGCCAGGTCGGTGAGGAAGGCCGGCGGTCGGCTCCGACTCGCCGCCAACCGCAGCGTACGGTCGCCCGACGTCGCCGCCTCCACCGTCATCGGCGGGTACGCCGGCGGATAGTCAGTGCCCAGCACCCGGTGCTGCGCCGGCAGACCCACCGCGCCCGCCACCAGCCCGTGCGGCGTCGGCGCGTTGCGCGCCCAGAGCGCCACGTGCACCGCCCAGTCGGCACGCCCCTGCTCGGAGAACTCCCGGGTGCCGTCCAACGGGTCGATGATCCACACCCGGTCGGCGGTCAGCCGGGAGACGCCGTCCGTGGAGTCCACCAGCCGGGACCCCTCGTCCTCCTCGGAGAGGACGGCATCGCCGGGCCGCCACTTCGCCAACTCGCTGCGGATCAGATCGTGGGAGACCTTGTCCCCGGCCGACTTCAACGCCGCCGCGTCCGCGAACCCCATCTCGTCGCGCAGCGCCAGCAGGGCCTGCCCGGCCCGGTCCGCCAGCCAGCGGGCGAACGCGCCGTCGATCATCGGAGGACTGCCCACGAACTCGCTCCCGTCCCAACCACGGCCCGTTGGGGGCACGCCACGTCAGAACGCGCAGACTACCGCCCTCCCCGCCGCGCCACGAGTACGCCCCCGCGAAATCAGGCCCCGTGGTAGGCGTTCTGGGTCGGCTCCACACCCTTGCTGACCACCGACTCCACCATGTCAGCAGCCCGATCCACCAGAAACTCCAACTCCTTGCGCTCCGCGGTGCCGAAATCCGACAGCACGAAATCCGCCGGGTCCTGCCGCCCCGGCGGCCGGCCGATGCCGAACCGCACCCGCACGTAGTCCTTCGTCCCGAGCGACTTCGACATCGAGCGCAGACCGTTGTGCCCGCCCTCGCCACCGCCCTGCTTCACCCGCAGCTGCCCGTACGGGATGTCCAACTCGTCGTGCACGGCGATCACCCGGTCGACCGGGATCTTGTGGAACTGCGCCAGCGCGGCCACCGGCCCACCGGACAGGTTCATGTACGTCTGCGGCTTGAGCAGCACCAGCTTCGGCCCACCGAAACCGAGCCGCCCCTCGGCGACGTCCGCCACCACCCGCTTGTACCGCCCGAACCGCCCACCCAGCCGTACGGCGAGCAACTCGGCGACCATGAAGCCGACGTTGTGCCGGTTGCCGGCGTACTCCCGACCCGGATTGCCCAGGCCGACCACCAGCCACGGCCCCGTCTCGTCCGTCACGTCCCGTACCTCCCGCTCGCCGTCTGCCCGCCGCCGGTGCCCCGATACGCCGGCAGGCGCCCCCGCGACGGGAGCGCCTGCCGTGAACGATGCGACCGGTCAGGCCTCGGTCTTCGCCTCGGTGCTCTCCGCGCCCTCGGCGGCCGGAGTCTCGCCGGCCTCGGCGGTCTCCGCACCCTCGGCGGCCTCTTCGGCCTCCGTCGCCGGGGTCTCGATCTCGGGCAGGGTCGCCTCGAGCTGCTCGGCGGTCGGGGCGGCGGTCACCGAGGCGACCGTCTGGTCCGCGTCGGCGGCCAGCTCGACACCCGAGGGCAGCTCGACGTCGGCGGCGGTGACCTGGCTGCCGGCCTCCAGGCCCTCGATCGAGGCCTCCAGGTGGTCCGGCACCTTGGTGGCGTCGGCGGTCACCGAGAGGGTGTCGTGGTCGTGCACGATCAGGGTGTCCCGCGCGGCCTCACCGGTCAGCTGGACCGGGACGTCGACGGTGACCTTCTCGCCCCGACGGACCAGCAGCAGGTCCACGTGCTCGAAGCTGTCCCGGATCGGGTCACGCTGGATCGCCTTCGGCAGGGCCAGCACCTGGGTGCCGTCGCTGACCTCGATCGCGAAGAGCTGGTTGGCACCGCCCTTACGGATCGCGGCGGCGAACTCCCGCGCCGGAAGCGCGATGTGCTTGGGCTTCTCGCCGTGGCCGTACAGCACGGCGGGCACCTTGCCGGCCCGGCGGGTACGACGGGCACCACCCTTGCCGAACTCCGTACGGGGCTCGGCGCTGATCTTTACCTCGGACACGGGAAAACTCCTGATGCTCAACGCTACGGCGGCTTGTCGTCTGGCGGTGCTGGGGCGAGGGGCTCGCTTGGGGCTCATGCGTCATGAACGACTGCCCGGAGCACCGCGTCGATGACGGTGCCTCCGTGCGGCGCTCGATCAGCGACCCGCCGGGCACCCTCGCCGTGGCAACCGCACCAGTCTACCCGAGGTCTTTCCGCGCTCTCCGGCAGTCCCCGTCTCCGGGCGCGGCCCCGCCCCACCGGGCCGGACCGCACCGTGGGCCGCGCCGCCCGACGTGCCCCGACCGGGCCGGCCCACCGGGCCCGGACCACATCGCCGGACGCGGCCGGCCCACCGGCCCGGGACGCCGTCGTACGCCGTCCCGGGCGGCGGTCAGCCGCTGCTGCTGACCAGGTACCCCGTCAGCTCAGGCCACCGAAGAGGGTGGTCACCGACCCGTCGTCGAAGACCTCCCGGATCGCCCGGGCCAGCAGCGGCGCGATCGACAGCACGGTGAGCTTGTCCAGTTGCTTGTCCGCCGGCAACGGCAGGGTGTTGGTCACCACCACCTCGGTGATCGGGCTGTTCTTCAACCGCTCGGTCGCCGGGTCGGACAACAGGGCGTGGGTGGAGGCCACCACGATCTCCGCCGCACCGGACTCCTTGAGGATCTCGGCCGCCTTGGCGATCGTCCCCCCGGTGTCGATCATGTCGTCGACGATCAGGCAGACCCGGCCCTCCACCTCGCCGACCACCCGGTTCGCCACCACCTGGTTGGGCTTCAACGGGTCCCGCGTCTTGTGGATGAACGCCAGCGGGCAGCCGCCCAGCCGGTCCGTCCACCGCTCCGCCACCCGCACCCGACCCGAGTCCGGGGCCACCACCGTCATCGGCCGGCCGGCGAACTTGTGCTCCACGTACTCGGCGAGGATGTCCATCGCGAAGAGGTGGTCCACCGGGCCGTCGAAGAAGCCCTGGATCTGCGCGGTGTGCAGGTCGACGGTGAGGATCCGGTTCGCCCCGGCCGTCTTGAGCAGGTCGGCCACCAGCCGCGCCGAGATCGGCTCCCGGCCGCGGTGCTTCTTGTCCTGCCGGGAGTACGGGTAGAACGGCAGGACCACGGTGATCCGCTTCGCCGACCCCCGCTTCAACGCGTCGACCATGATCAGGGTCTCCATGACCCAGGTGTTGACCCCGTGCGTGACGGACTGCACCACGAAGGCGTCCGAACCACGTACCGAGTCGCGGAACCGTACGAAGATCTCACCGTTGGCGAACTCGTACGCGTCGGAAGGGGTCGGCGCCACGCCGAGCACCTCACCGATCTCCTTGGCCAACTCCGGAAAGCCACGTCCGGAAAAGAGCATCAGGCTCTTACGGTTTTCGGCGACGATGCTGCCCATGGGCCCGTCTGCTCCCGTTGGTCGGTGGTGCCCGGCGGTGGTGGGCCGGGGTATTCGGTTGCAGTATGCCCCGGCCCCGCCGACCCTCACACCGTCTCGGCACCCCCGTGGATTGCCTCACCTTCACTTGCCGACGGCGACCCGCCCGACGCATCCTCACCAGCCGCGCGGGCCTGCTCCGCCGCGCGTGCGGAGACCGTGCCCGGCCGGTTGCGCAGCACCCAACCCTCGATGTTGCGCTGCGGCGCCCGGGTCACCCCCAACGCCCCCGGCGGCACGTCCTGGCTGAGAGCGCTGCCCGCCGCCACGTACGCCCCCGCACCCACCTCGACCGGTGCGATCAGGTTGGTGTCGCAGCCGACGAACGCGCCGTCACCGACCACCGTGCGGTGCTTGTTCACCCCGTCGTAGTTCACGAAGATCGTCGCCGCGCCGATGTTCGCCCGCGCCCCGATCGTCGCGTCCCCCACGTACGACAGGTGCGGGACCTTCGCGCCCGGCCCGACGTCGGAGTTCTTCACCTCGACGAAGGTGCCCACCTTCGCCTTCTCGGCCAGCCGCGCCGCCGGCCGCAGGTAGGCGTACGGGCCGACGCTCGCCCCCGGGCCCACCTCGGCACCGGTGGCGTGGCTGCGCAGCACGGTCGCCGCCGGGCCCACCACCGTGTCGATCAGCGTCACGTCCGGCCCGACCACCGCCTCGGCCCCCACCACCGTCGCGCCACGCAACTGGGTGTTCTGGTCGAGCACCGCGTCCCGCCCGACGGTGACGGTCACGTCGATCCAGGTCGTCGCCGGGTCGAGGATCGTCACCCCGGTCCGCATCCACGCCTCGTTGACCCGGTCCCGCAGCAGCCGGCGCAGCCCGGCCAGCTCCACCCGGTCGTTGCAGCCCAGGGTCTCGACGTGGTCGGCGGCCACGTGCACGCCCACCGGCTCACCGGCCGAGACGAGCAGCCCGAAGACGTCGGTGAGGTACTCCTCGCCCTGGTCGTTGTCGGTGGACAGCTTGCCCAGCGCGGCCCGCAGCCGGGCCAGGTCGAAGGCGTAGATGCCGGCGTTGATCTCCCGCAGCGCGCGTTGGGCGGGGGTCGCGTCGCGCTCCTCGACGATCTGCTCCAGCCGGCCGGCGGCGTCCCGGACGATCCGCCCCAGGCCGGTCGGGTCGGGCACCTCCGCGGCGAGCACGGTGGCCGCCGCGCCCTCACCCTCGTGCGCCGTGACCAGTGCGTCCACCGTCCCGGTCCGCAGCAGCGGAACGTCCCCGTTGATCACCACGACGGTGCCGGTGGACTCCGGCACCGCGTCCAACGCGATCCGCACGGCGTGCCCGGTGCCGAGTTGCTCGGCCTGGAGGACCCCGGTGGCGTCCGGGGCGATCTCGGCCAGGTGGGCGCGTACCTGCTCGGCGCCGTGCCCGACCACCACCACGGTGCGGTCCGCGCCCAGCGGGCCGGCGGCGGCCAGCACGTGACCGAGCAGCGTCCGGCCGAGCAGTGGATGCAACACCTTGGGCAGCGCCGACTTCATCCGCTTGCCCTCCCCGGCGGCGAGCACGACGACGGTACGGCGGTGGGGCTGGGACACGGGTGGGCTCCCGTCGGGGAAGGCGACAGTCTCGCCGCCATGCTAACCAGACGGTGGGGACACTTCGCCCCTTACCCCGATCGGGGAGGATGCGATGGACGGCTCGGCCGCCAGGGTTCGAACCTGAAACACGGGTACCAAAGACCCGGGTGTTGCCAATTACACCACGGCCGAATGTGACGCAAGACAGCTTAGCGCCTCCGCCGGGCGGCCCCCACCCCTATGTGATCTCCCCGGTGAGCCCCGCCACGATGCCCTCGATCTTCCAGTACAACTCCCTGCTTTTCGCCACGTCGACCACCAGGCAGCCGTGGTAACCCTCACCGGTGTTGTGCCGGGTCGTCGGCTGGTGGCGTTTGAGGGTGGCCCGCCGGAACCGGTCCGGTGGCAGGTCGAGGGTCTCGGCCCACCAGCGCTGCGCCGCCGCCGCGTCGGCCGACTCGTGGATGCTCACCCGGTAGGTGGGCGCGTCACGCTCGACGCCGCACGCGGCGAGGAATCGCAGGAACAACCGGAGCAACCCGGCGTCGGTGTTGACGAACTGCACATGGTCGTGGCGTCGCCAGGGCTTGGACTTGGTGCCCTCACACCAGTAGAGGGCAGCACCGAGCAGCAGCACCTCGCGGTCGGCGAGTTGTCCCACCGTCTCCCGCATCCGGCTGTGCACCTCGGCCTGCGCGGCGTCCCGCGTCTCGCGGTGCGCCGCCCAACGGCCGTCGTTCCTTGCCTTCGCCCGCGCCCGTCGCCGCGCGGCGGCGGTCTCCTCGTCCGGGTCGAGGGGCAGGTGCCTGACCCAGAGGTAGGCGGTCGACTTCGCCACCCCCAGCCGGACCGCGATGTCGTTGACCGAGCGACCCTCACCGCGCAGTGCCACCGCCGCCGCGCGAAGCCCGTCCTTGGCCGTCGGCCGTCGGGTCCACGCCGGTGCCGCAACGCCGCGCAGCAGCGCGTACACCCGGCTGCGGCCCAGACCGGTGCGGGCCTGGATCTGCCGGACGGAGAGCCCCTCCTCGGCGCGCAGCCGGCGCACCTCGGCGGCCGTGGGATCGGTCATGCCCGGCAGATTAGAACATACGTACGACATCAGGTCGACCGCCGTGCCGCCGGGCAGCCGCGCCCTCCCGGCACCGGGCCGTGGTCGAGCGGGTGCGGGAGCCGGTGCGGCGCCGAACCCGGCGGTGCCGGGGTGGATCACCTGGCAGGATGGCCGGGTGACCGAGACAGGCGGGCACGACCGGAGCATTCCACGACAGGGCGTCACCGAGCGCCGACGAGGTGACGACATGGCGCAGGCCCCGGACGGGGAGAACACCGGTGCCCGACGGGCGCTGTCGGCGGCGGACGCGAAACCGGCGTCGCGGGTACGGATGTCGGCCGCGCGACGGCGCGAGCAGCTGATCGCGATCGGTCGGCAGGTCTTCGCCGAGAAGGGCTTCGACGCGACCTCGATCGAGGAGGTGGCGGCGCGGGCGCAGGTCTCCAAGCCGGTGATCTACGAGCACTTCGGCGGCAAGGAGGGCCTGTACGCGGTGGTCGTCGACCGGGAGGTGCGGGCCCTGCTGGACCGGCTCAGCACGGCGCTGACCGCCGGTCATCCCCGGGAGCTGCTGGAGCAGGCGGCGCTGGCCCTGCTGGGCTACATCGAGGAGGAGACCAGCGGGTTCCGGGTGCTGGTGCGGGAGTCGCCGTTGATGTCGGCGACCGGCAACTTCAGCAGTGTGATGAACGACGTGGGACACCAGGTGGAGCACATCCTGGCGGCCGAGTTCTCCAGCCGGGGCTACGACCCGAAGCTGGCCGAGCTGTATTCGCAGGCGCTGGTGGGGATGGTGGCGTTGACCGGCCGCTGGTGGCTGGAGGTCCGCAGGCCGCGCAAGGAGACGGTGGCGGCGCACCTGGTGAACCTGGCCTGGAACGGGCTGTCCCACCTGGAGGCGAACCCGGGCCTGATCACCACCCGCCAGCCCGGCTGAGCGACGACTCAGCGGGCTGGGTGGAGCCGGTCGGCCCGTTCCTGTTCGGCGTGCTCGTCGGTGCCGATCTTGTCGTACAGGCCGGTGGCGAGGAGCAGCAGCCCGAACAGCAACGAGACGATCACCGTCGACATGGAGAAGTTGAGGACGTTGGCCCGGGTCTGGAGCACGCTCATCATCGCGATGCCGGTGACCATGAAGACCACCCCGGCGGTGAGGTTCATGACGTGCCCGAGGTTGCCGCGCCGGGACGCCCCGATGATCAGGACGAGCCCGAAGAGCACCGAGACCAGCGAGAACGCCAGGTTGGTACGCAGGCCCAGCGCCCAGTGACCACCCCGGGCGAAGAGCGGCTCACCCCAGGTCTGCACGACGCCCCACACCCCGAAGACCAGGATGTAGACGCCGACGAGCCCGGCGAAGACCCGGTACAGCGGGCGGGCCGGGTGGTTGACCGGAAAGTGCGCCATGGGCCCTCCTGCACGCGGACGCGATATCGGGAGAATTGTCCCTCGTCCCGCCGTCCCGCGTGGGCGAAACGCCAGGCACCCGGCCCACCCCGCGGGCCGGGTCAGAGCACCAGGCGGGCCTTCTGCCAGGCTTCCTGCTCGTCGTCGGTGCCGACCTTGCCGTACATGCCGACCATCAGCAGGACGAGGCTGAGCGTCATCAGCACGATCACCGTCAGGATGCTGAAGTTGACCACGTTGGCGTCGGTCTGGAGGAAGGCCAGGCCGGCGAGGCTGATCACCATCAGGGTGTAGGACAACCACTGGTTGATCGCCACGTCGAGGTTGCGGCCGATCACCGTGCCGACCAGGATGACCACCCCGAACAGCACGGACAGCAGCGAGAACCCGAGGTTGGTGCCCTGACCGAGGACCTTGGTGTCGTCCTGGGCGAAGATGTCGTTGCCGGCGCTGGCGATGACGCCGAGCGCACCGAAGACCACGAGGTAGAGACCGATGAGCCCGCCGATCGCCCGGTAGACCGGCCGCGCGGGGTGGTTGACGGGGGTGTGGGCCATGACTGTGTCTCCAACGCCGTTCGAGGTGAGGGTCGCCGACGATTGTCCCGTACGCCGGGGTGTGACGCCGCACACGGGGTCGTCCCCGGTCTACAGGGGCGGGATCTCCTCGGCCAGGGTCAGCCAGGTCTCCTCGGTCCGCTCCCGTTCGGCGCGTACCTCCTTGAGCTGCGCGTCGAGGTCGGCGACCCGGGCGTAGTCGGTGGCGTGCGTGGCGAGCTGGTCGAGGAGGGCGGCCTCCTTCTGGTCGAGCTTGCCGATCTGCCGTTCCAGCCGGGTCAGCTCCTTGCGGCCCTGCCGGGCGTCGGCGGCGGACATGCCGCCCCCGGCCGGGACGTCGGGCGTGCCGGTGGGGGCGGTCGCCGTCCGGGCCGGGCCGGGTCCGGCGGCGCGGGCCAGGTACTCGTCGACGCCGCCCGGCAGGTGCACCAGCCGGCCGTCGCCGAACATCCCGTACGCGGCGTCGGTGACCCGTTCGATCAGGTAGCGGTCGTGGCTGGCCACGATGATCGTGCCGGGCCAGGAGTCGAGCAGGTCCTCCAGCGCGGCGAGGGTGTCGGTGTCCAGGTCGTTGGTGGGCTCGTCGAACAGCAGCACGTTGGGCTCCCCGGCGAGCAGCCGGAGCATCTGCAACCGGCGGCGCTCCCCACCGGAGAGGTCGCTCACCGGGGTCCAGAGCCGCCGGTCGTCGAAGCCGAACACCTCGGCGAGCTGGGCGGCGGAGATCTCCCGGTCACCGAGCTGCACCCGGCGGGCGACCTCCTCGACGGCCTCCAGGACGCGCAGGTGGCCGGGGAGTTCGGCGAGCTCCTGGGAGAGGAACGCCGGCTTGACGGTGGACCCGGTGTGGAACCGGCCGCCGTCGGCGCGGGTGATGCCGGCCAGCAGCCGCAGCAGGGTGGTCTTGCCGGCCCCGTTGCGCCCGAGGATGGCGATCCGGTCGCCGGGGCCGACCTGCCAGGTGGTGTCGTGCAGGATCTCCTTGGGGCCGGCGTGCAACCGGACGTGCTCCAGCTCGTACACCTGCTTGCCGAGCCGGGCGGTCGCCATCCGCTGCAACGACATGGTGTCGCGCGGCGGCGGCACGTCGTCGATGAGCGCGTTGGCGGCGTCGATGCGGAACTTCGGCTTGGAGGTACGGGCGGGCGGGCCGCGCCGCAGCCAGGCGATCTCCTTGCGGAGCAGGTTCTGCCGGCGGGCCTCGGTGGCGGCGGCGACCCGTTCCCGCTCGACCCGGGCCAGCGTCCAGGCGGCGAAGCCGCCCTCGTAGGCCCGGACGGTCTGGTCGGCGACCTCCCAGGTGGTGGTGCAGACCGCGTCGAGGAACCACCGGTCGTGGGTGACCACGACGAGCGCGCCCCGGCGGCCGACCAGGTGTTTCGCCAGCCAGTCGACGCCGCCGACGTCGAGGTGGTTGGTGGGCTCGTCGAGGATGAGCAGGTCGGATTCGCGGACCAGCAGCGCGGCCAGGGCCACCCGACGGCGTTCGCCGCCGGACATCGGGCCGACCGGCTGGTCGAGGCCGAGGTGGGGCATCCCGAGGCCGTCGAGGATGGCCCGGACCCCGGCGTCGCCGGCCCACTCGTGTTCGGCGCCCATGCCCTCGGCGAGCCAGGCGGTGCCGAGCACCACGTCCCGGACGGTGGCTTCGGGGGCGAGGGTGAGGGCCTGCGGCAGCCAGAGCACCCGCAGGTCGCGGCGGTGGGTGACCCGGCCGTCGTCGGGGCCCTCCTGCTTGGTGAGCATCCGCAGCAGGGTGGACTTGCCGGCCCCGTTGAGACCGACCACACCGATCCGGTCGGCGTCGTCGAGGCCGAGCGAGACGTCGGTGAGCAGCGGCCCGGCGGCGCCGTACCCCTTGGACACCCGGTCCAGGTTGACGATGTTGGCCACGGTCCCACCTCTCATGATCAAGGCGTCCCGGTGCCGGCGGGCACCTCGGGACGCCTGGGGCAAGGGTACGCGGGCACCCGCGCCGCCCCACCCGCCCGTGCCGGAACCGGGGTCGGACCGCCCCGGACAGCAGGTCGAGGCACGTTGATCAACTCATCGGGGCCGATGGTGCGGGTTCCCGGTCGCCGGATACCGCGACCCCGGCCCACGGGAGCCGATCCCGACCCCGGGTGAGGCTCAGCCGACGCGGGCACCGGGCACGGGGCCGTGGGCCACCCGGGTCTCCCGGCACACCCCGGCGGATTCCACCTCGGCCGCGATCCGCTGCGCGTCGGCGGCGTCCCGGGCCAGGAAGACGCAGGTCGGACCGGAGCCCGAGACGATCCCGGCGAGCGCCCCGGCGGCCTCCCCGGCCTTCAACGTGTCGGCCAGGGCCGGGCGCATCGACAGGGCGGCGTCCTGCAGGTCGTTGCCGAGGCAGCCGGCCAGCACCCGGGGGTCACGTTGGCGCAGCGCACCGAGCAGGCCGTCGGTGCTGCCCAACGGGGTGCCGGCGGTGCCGGCGTCGCGCAGCCGGTCCAACTCCCGGTAGGCGGCGGGGGTGGACAGGCCGCCGTCGGCGACGGCCACCACCCAGTGCCAGGAGGTGGGGCGGGCCAGCACCGGGCTGACCGCCTCGCCCCGGCCGGTGCCCAACGCGGTGCCGCCGTGGATCAGGAACGGCACGTCCGAGCCGAGGTCGGCGGCGATCCCGGCCAGTTCGTCGCGGGACAGCCCGGTGCCCCACAGGGCGTCGCAGGCGACCAGCGCGGCGGCGGCGTCGGCGCTGCCCCCGGCCAGCCCACCGGCGAGCGGGATCTGCTTACGCAGGTGCAGCCGGGCGTGCGGCAGCACCCCGGCGTACCCGGCGAGGGCGTGGGCGGCGCGGATGGCCAGGTTGGAGTCGTCCAGGGCCAGCTCGCCGGTGCCCTCACCCTCCATGGTCAGGGTGAGCGTGTCGCCCCGTCGGGCGGTCAGCTCGTCGTAGATCGAGATCGCGTGGTACACGGTGTTCAGCTCGTGGTAGCCGTCCCGGCGCAGCGGGCCCACCCCGAGGTGCAGGTTGACCTTCGCGGGGACCCGGACCCGGACCGGTCCGCTGCTGCCGCGCCGATGCTGGTCGTCGTCGTCCGGTCGCCAGGCCTCGGTCACCGGGTGACGTCCCACCGGCACGGGCGGATGTCGAACGGCATCTCCACGATCAGCTCCTCGGCGGAGTCGGCGGCCGGCGGCGAACCGGCCGGCAACCAGGTCGTACGCGCAGGTGCGGCGTGTCCCTCGGCGGGCACGGCGTCAGCCTACTGTGCGACCGGCGCGGCGGTCGGAGCCGACGCGGCGATCGCCGCGAACTGCTCCACGGTGAGTGACTCCCCGCGTGCACCGGGGTCCACCCCGGCGGCGGTGAGCGCCGCGGCGGCCCGGTCGGGACCGCCCGCCCAACCGGCCAGCGCGGCCCGCAGCGTCTTGCGCCGCTGGGCGAACGCGGCGTCGACCACGGCGAAGACCGCCTGCCGGGGCACGTCGTCGCGGGGCGGTTCGCGGCGGGTGAAGGCGACCAGTCCGGAGTCGACGTTCGGCACCGGCCAGAACACGTTCGGGGGCACCCGACCGGCGGCACGGGAGCGGGCGTACCAGGCGAGCTTGACCGACGGGATGCCGTACACCTTGGAGCCGGGGCCGGCGACCAGCCGGTCGGCGACCTCCTTCTGCACCATCACCAGCCCGTGCCGCAGGGTGGGCAGCCCGGCGAGCAGGTGCAGCACCACCGGCACGGCCACGTTGTAGGGCAGGTTCGCCACCAGCGCGGTGGGCGGCGGGTCGGCCAGGGCGTCGGCGGTGATCCGCAACGCGTCGGCCCGGTGCACGGTGAGCCGGGCGGCGGCCGGGCCGGCGTGGGCGGCGGCGGTCTGCGGCAACGCGCCGGCCAGCACCGGGTCGATCTCCACCGCGTGTACGTGGGCGGCGACCGGCAGCAGGGCCAGGGTGAGCGAGCCGAGCCCGGGGCCGACCTCCAGCGCCACGTCGTCGGGGGTGAGCCCGGCGGTGGTGACGATCCGGCGGACGGTGTTCGGGTCGTGCACGAAGTTCTGGCCGAGCTTCTTGGTCGGGTTGACGCCGAGGCGCGCGGCGAGTTCCCGGATCTCCGCCGGGCCGAGCAGGCCGGTCACGCCCCGAAGCGTAGTCGCGGGTTCCGGGCCGGTCACCACGGGCCGAAGACCCGGTCCCCGGTGGCGGAGATGGCCGCGCACAGGTCGTCGAGGTCGGCCCCGGTGGTCTCGGCCAGCGACCGCACCGTCAGCGGGATCAGGTACGACGCGTTGGGCCGGCCCCGGTGCGGCATCGGCGTCAGGTACGGCGCGTCGGTCTCCACCAGCAACTGGTCGATCGGGGTGAGCGCGGCGGCCTCGCGTAGCGCGGCGGCGCTGCCGAAGGTGACCGTGCCGGCGAAGCTGAGCAGGTGGCCCCGGCGGACGCACTCGCGGGCGAAGTCGGCGTCGCCGGAGAAGCAGTGCAGCACCACCGTGTCCGGGGCGCCCTCGTCGTCGAGGATGCGCAGCACGTCGGCGTGCGCCTCCCGGTCGTGGATGACCAGGGCCTTGCCGTACCGCTTGGCGATGGCGATGTGCGCCCGGAAGCTCTCCTCCTGGGCGGCCCGGCCGTCGTCGCCGGTGCGGAAGAAGTCCATCCCGGTCTCGCCGACGCCCCGGACCCGGTCCCGGGCGGCCAGCGTCTCGATCTCGCGCAGCGCGGCGTCCAGGTCGGCCAGCCGGGGTGCCTCGTTGGGGTGCAGCGCCACGGTGGCGAGCACCGCCGGGTACCGGTCGGCGACGTCGGCGCCCCAGCGCGACGAGTCGACGTCCACCCCGACCTGCACGAGGCGGTCCACGCCGACGGTGGCGGCCACCCCGATCGCGGCGGCCACCGGGTCGGTGGTGTCGCCGCCGGGCGCCCCGGCCTCGGCGACGGTGATGTCGAGGTGGGTGTGGCTGTCCAGCACGGGACGGGGCAGCGGCGGCGGGGCGGGCGGGAACTCACCGGCCCGGCGGGCGGCGCGCTGCTTGCGGGATTCGGTCGGTCCGGTCATCGCGGTCAGCATCACACACCCGGCGTCCCGGTCGGCACCGACCCGGACCCGGTCGGTGCCGACCCGGACCGGGGTCGGGTCGCCGACGGCGTCGGTGGATCGAGGGGTGGCGACGGGACGGCAGGCGGCGGGACGGCCAGGGCCGGCGCGGTGGGTCCCGGGTCGGGAGCGTTCCCGGTACGCCACCGGATGTTCACCGGGCCGGCATCTGACCGGCTTAGCCTCGCCGGGATGAGCGTCACCGACCGGGCCAGCGGCGCCGCCTCCGAGCGGACCGGGTTACGCGTCACCTACGGCGGGGTGGTCCACCCGGCGGAGGAGCTGGCCCGGGGCGCGGCCTACGAGCTGTTCAGCGCCGAGGCGGCACCCGGCTTCGAGTGGGCGCCCCGCCCGGGTTCGACCTGGCCGTGGCGGCGGTTCGTGCACGTCACCGAGGTGACCGAGGTGACCGGCGGCGGGACACCGGCCGAGGAGCCGGAGGCGGCGCTGCTGATGCCGGTGCACCGGGACCGGGGCTGGTCGTACGTGCACCAGCTCAGTCAGCAGCCGACGGCGGCCGGCGACCCGACGGTGGTTGCGGTGCGCGGGTCGGCGGTGCTGCGCCGGGGCACCCGGATGGTCAAGGTGCTCTCGGCCCGGCAGCTCGCCGGGTACGTGCGGGGTTGGTTGCCGCACGGTTTCTGCTACCGCGAGCACGACGTGGCGCACCTGCGTACGCCGGCCGCGCTGGCGGTGCTGCGCGGTGACGGCACCAGTGGCGACGGCACCGACATCGGGTACGCGCTGCGCTGGCGGGCCGCCGACCCGGGCGACTACGACGTGCCGGTCGGCGAGGCGCACCGGGGCCTGCTGGGGTTGGCGCCCCGGGAGCGGCTCGGCCCGCCGGTGCTGGGCACCGGGTTCGTGCCGAGTTCGGCGCAGTTGATCCCCGAGTTCGTCACCCGGGACTTCGCCGACCTGCCGATGCCGGCCAACGCCACCCTGCTGGCGTACACCGCGGAGGGGGCCGAGGTGGTGCTCTACAGCTACCAGGCGGAGCAGCGGGGCTGGTTGCGGATGGTGGGGCCGCAGTGGCGGCACCTGCTGGCCGCGGTGCCGGGCCTGTCGCCCGACCAGGAGTACGTGCCGACCGGCGAGGTGCCCCGCTCCACCCAGCTCGTCGGCGGGTACGCGGGTGGCGAGTACGAGGCGGTGGCGGACCTGCCGGGCGGGTTCCGGGTGTTGGCGATGACCCGGGCGGCCCGGTACCCGGTGGACCAGGTGGCCCGCCGGCTGCGGTACGTCCGGTGGCGGGGGGTGCCGTGCCTGGTGCTCCGGGAGGAGGCGGGCTGGTTGCGGCTGCGGCTGCGCCGCCCCGATCCGGACGCGGTGCGCGACACCGGGGCGCAGTGCCACGAACGGGGCGTGTACGAGACGTGGGCGCCGACCGCCGAGGTGACCGACGACCAGGTGGTGGACCTGCCGTACGCGCTGTGAGGGCATACCGGGGGTCGGTCGGGGAAAGCGCGGGGGGTCCGACACCGACGGATCAGGAGAAGCGCATGCCCTTCATCACCGTGGGTACGGAGAACTCCGCCCCCATCGACCTGTACTACGAGGACCACGGTCAGGGTCAGCCGATCGTGCTGATCCACGGCTTCCCGTTCAACGGGGCGACCTGGGAGAAGATGTCGGGTCCGTTGCTCGCGGCCGGGTACCGGGTGATCACGTACGACCGGCGCGGGTTCGGCAGCTCGGCCCAGCCGACGATGGGCTACGACTACGACACGTTCGCCGCCGACCTCGACGTGCTGATGACCGAGTTGGACCTGCGCGACACGATCCTGGTGGGTCACTCGATGGGCACCGGTGAGGTGACCCGCTACCTCGGCACGTACGGGGCGGACCGGGTGGACCGGGCGGTGCTGATGGCGCCGCTGGCGCCGTACCTGTTGCAGACGAAGGACAACCCGGAGGGTGTCGAGAAGAGCCTCTTCGACGGGTTCCAGCAGGCGATCATCGCGGACCGGTTCGCCTACCTGACCCAGTTCTGCGACGCGTTCTTCAACTACTCGGAGAACAGGGGCAAGTGGGTCAGCGAGGAGGCGTACCGGGCGCACTGGCAGATCGGTGCGCAGGCGTCGGCCAAGGGCACCCACGACTCGGTGGACGCCTGGCAGACCGACTTCCGGGGCGACGTGCCCAACATCGACGTCCCGGTGCTGATCATCCAGGGCGACAAGGACAACGTGCTGCCGTACCCGAAGACGGGTCAGCGGTTGGCGCCGATGCTGCCCAACGGCAAGCTGGTCACCCTGAAGGGTGCGCCGCACGGCATTCCGTGGACGCATCCGACCGAGGTGAACCGGGCGCTCATGGAGTTCGTCGGTGCGCCGTCGATGGCCCGCGCCTGACGGTTGTGCCGGCGCGGCCCCGGGGGGTTCCCCCGGGGCCGTTGCCCGTCCGTGGCGGCCGGTCAGCTCTCCAGCCGGGCCAGTTCCTCGTCGACGATCGACGGGTCGAGCTTGCGGAAGACCGGCTTGGGCGCGGTGAGCGGCCGGCCGGCGGGTAGCGGCACGGACTCCCAGCGCGCGCCGACGGTGTAGTCCCCGGTGAGCACCGGGTAGCCGGGGCCGCCGTCGAGGTCGTCGACCTCTTCGAGGACCGGCATCGGGGCGTGCACGCCGGTGCCGCCGAGCAGCTCGTGGATCTGCTGCGCGGAGTGCGGCAGGAACGGGGTGAGCAGGGTGTTGGCGTCGCTGATCACTTGGAGGGCGACGTGCAGGATGGTGCCCATCCGGGGCTTGTCGGCGTCGGCCTTGAGCTTCCAGGGGGCCTGTTCGGACAGGTAGCGGTTGGCCTCGGCGACGACCTTCATGGCCTCGCCGATGGCCTGCTTCTGCCGGTGCCGGGCGATCAGGTCGCCGACCGTGGCGAAGCCGGCGCGGGCCACCGCGAGCAGCGCCTCGTCGGCCTCGGTGAGCCCGGCCGGGTCGACCGGCGGGACCGCGCCGAAGTTCTTGGCCGCCATGGAGACCGACCGGTTGACCAGGTTGCCCCAGCCGGCGACGAGTTCGTCGTTGTTGCGGCGGAGGAACTCGGCCCAGGTGAAGTCGGTGTCGTTGCTCTCCGGGCCGGCTACGGCGATGAAGTAGCGCAGCGCGTCGGCGTCGTAGCGTTCCAGGAAGTCCCGGACGTAGATGACGACCTTGCGGGACGAGGAGAACTTGCGCCCCTCCATGGTCAGGTATTCGCTGGAGACGACCTCGGTGGGGAGGTTGAGCCGGCCCAGCTCGCCGGGCTGGCCGTCGTGCGCCCCGGCCCCGGAGTAGCCGCCGAGCAGGGCCGGCCAGATCACCGAGTGGAAGACGATGTTGTCCTTGCCCATGAAGTAGTAGCCCGGGGAGTCCTTGCCTTCCCCGTCGGCCGACCACCACCTGCGCCACGCGTCCGGGTCGCCGGTGCGGCGGGCCCACTCGATGGACGCGGAGAGGTAGCCGATCACCGCGTCGAACCAGACGTAGATCCGTTTGTCGCCGCGGTCCTGCCAGCCTTCGAGGGGGATCGGCACGCCCCATTCGAGGTCCCGGGTGATGGCCCGGGGCTGGAGGTCGTCGAGCAGGTTGCGGGAGAAGCGCAGCACGTTGGGCCGCCAGCCCTCGCGGGTGTCGAGCCACTGGCGCAGCGCGTCGGCGAGGGCGGGGAGGTCGAGGAAGAAGTGTTCGGTCTCCACGAACTCCGGCGTCTCGCCGTTGATCTTGGACTTGGGATCGATCAGGTCGATCGGGTCGAGCTGGTTGCCGCAGTTGTCGCACTGGTCGCCGCGGGCGCTGTCGTAGCCGCAGATCGGGCAGGTGCCCTCGATGTAGCGGTCGGGCAGGGTCCGCCCGGTGGACGGGGAGATCGCCCCGGTGGTGACCTTGGGGACGATGTAGCCGTTGCGGTGCAGCCCGGCGAACAGCTCCTGCACCACCGCGTAGTGGTTGCGGGTGGTGGTCCGGGTGAACAGGTCGTACGACAGGCCCAGCGCCAGCAGGTCCTCGGCGATCACCCGGTTGTACCGGTCGGCCAGCTCGCGCGGGGTGACCCCCTCGGCGTCGGCCTGCACCTGGATCGGGGTGCCGTGCTCGTCGGTGCCGGAGACCATGAGCACGTCGTGACCGGCCATCCGCATGTACCGGGCGAAGACGTCGGAGGGTACGCCGAAGCCGGACACGTGGCCGATGTGGCGCGGACCGTTGGCGTAGGGCCAGGCGACCGCGGCGAGAACGTGACTCATGACCAGCAAGCCTAGTGACCCGGGTCGGGGGGCGGCGAACCAATAGGGTCACCCGCGCCGCACCGGCGGGAATTGTCGTCCACCGGAATTGCCCACCGACACGCGGAGTCAACTCACGGACACCGAGCGCCACGCGGTGTCCAATGGCTGACGTGACGGGCAGACGATCGGGGCACGACGAATCGACGGCGGGCACCCGACGACCACCGCGTCCGGGCCCCGGGGACGGCCCGCCGCCGCGCGGGTCGACCGTCGCCCCGCAGCCCCGACCCGTCCCCGGCCCGGACGACGCGACCGTCGAGGTCGAGCCGACCACCGGAGCGCCGGTCGACGCGGTGCCCCGGCGGGTCCCGGTCCGTCAACCGCGCAAGCACCGCCCCGGCCGCTCCCCCGACGGCGGTACGGACGACGACTCCTTCTTCTGGGCCCCGATCGAACAGGTGCACTGGGACGGCACCCCGCTGCGCAAGGAGCCGAAGCAGCGGCTGCGGTCCCCGCGCCGACCCCGGCCCACCCGGCTCACCCATCCGCCGGACCCGGTGCGGGGGCTCGCCGTACTGCTGGCGTTGAGCCTGGTGGCGGCGTTCTTCGCCTGGGTGAGCGCCGGGCCCCTCTGGCTGGCCGTCGGGCACTCCACGAAGGGGACGGTGATGATCACCCACTGTTCGGGCGGTGGGCTCACCCAACGCTGCCGGGGCATCTTCGCCGCCGACGACGACCGGTTCCTGGTCCACGGGATACGGGTCAGCGGGGTCCCCGCCGATCACACCGACACCGGCACCACGCTGCCGGCGCGGGTGACCGGGCCGGGCGCGGACACCGCGTACGTGGACACCGGGGCGGGTGCGCACCTGCGCTGGCTGCTCGGCCTGCTGGCGGTGGCCGGCTGTTCGGCGGGGATCGTCCGGTGGACCGGGGCGAGCCTGCTGGCCGACCCCCGGCAGCGCCGCTGGGCGACCGGCGGCGGGTACGCCGGGCCCGTGCTGATCACCCTCGGCTTCCTCGTCGCCGCCTGGTGAGGCGGGCGGGCCGGCGCGCGTCGCGGTCCAGCGGATCGGCCCGTACCACGGCTCAGCGGTGCACGACGGTGTACACGTCCCGGCGGCGCAGCCCGTACCCGGTGGCCACGTCGCTGATCGCGTCCCGCCGGGACATGCCGGCGGCCTCCCGGTCGGCCACCCGGGCCCGCAGCGTGTCGTCGTCGGGGCGCTCGGCGGGGGTTTCCGGGGCCCCGGCGACGACCAGGGTAATCTCGCCGCGCGGTTCACCCTGGGCCGCCCAGTCGGCCAGTTCGCCGAGCGGCCGGCGGACGACCTCCTCGTAGGTCTTGGTCAACTCCCGGCAGAGCGCGGCGGGCCGGTCGACGCCGAACGCGGCAGCGAGGTCGGTCAGGGCGGCGGCGATCCGGTGCGGGGCCTCGAAGAGGACGAGGGTGCGCGGTTCGGCGGCGAGCGCCTTGAGCCGGGCCCGCCGGCCGCCGGGTGAACGGGGCAGGAAGCCCTCGAAGCAGAACCGGTCGCTGGGCAGCCCGGACAGGGCCAGGGCGGTGGTGACGGCGCTCGGGCCGGGCGCGGCGGTGACCGGCACCCCGGCGTCGAGGGCGGCGGTGACCAGCCGGTAGCCGGGGTCGGAGACGCTGGGCATGCCGCCGTCGGTGACCAGCGCGACCAGGTAACCCTCCCGGAGCACGTCGACCAGTTCCGGGGTACGGCGTTCCTCGTTGCCCTCGAAGTAGGAGACGATCCGGCCGCCGACGGTGACGCCGAGATCGCGGGCGAGCCGGGTCAGCCGGCGGGTGTCCTCGGCGGCGACCACGTCGGCGGTGGCGAGGACATCGCGGAGCCGAGTGGACGCGTCGGCCGGGTTGCCCAGTGGCGCACCGAGCAGAACCAGGCGCCCAATCTCGGACATTTCACCCACGAGACGCGCTCCTTCATCGATAGTCGTACCAATCTCGGGGACGATGGGCGCCACCGGGCACCTTCGCAGCCTACGATCGCCGGGTGACGAGTGCGTCGACAGCACAGAGTGCGAGCGCGGACCGGACCGACCCGGAGGCCCCGCCTCCCCAGGGCGGAGGAGGCGGCGTGCCGGCGATCATCCGCCGCAGGCTGGCCACCGTCGAGACCCGGCTGGACGTGAACTCGTGGATCGCCACCGCCGTGGTGGTGACGATCGCCGCCGTCCTGCGCCTGCTCGGGCTGAGCAGCCCCAAAGGCAAGATCTTCGACGAGATCTACTACGCCCGGGACGGCTACGGCCTGATCGACAAGGGCGTCGAGTGGAACTACAAGGACAACGGTCCCTCCTACGTGGTGCACCCGCCGCTGGGCAAGTGGCTGATCGGGCTCGGTGAGTGGGCCTTCGGCTACCAGGACGCGGAGACCAACATCTCCGTACCGGGCCACCTGATGACCACCGCCCCGGAGTTCGGCTGGCGCATCGGCGCCGCGCTCGCCGGCATCGTCTCGGTGCTGCTGCTGACCCGCATCGCCCGCCGGCTGTTCCGCTCCACCACCCTCGGTTGCGCCGCCGGTCTGCTGCTCGCCCTGGACGGCTTCCACCTGGTGCTCTCCCGCACCGCGCTGCTCGACATCTTCCTGCTGCTGTTCGTGCTCGCCGCCTTCGGCGCGCTGGTGCTCGACCGGGACGCCCGGCGACGGCGCTGGGCCCGCGCCCTCGACGAGGGTCTCGACCCGAGCCTCCCCGGTCGGGCCGGCCGACCCGCCGGTGGCTGGCGGAACTGGCCCTGGTGGCGGCTGCTCGCCGGGGTGCTGCTCGGCTGCGCGTGTGCGGTGAAGTGGAGCGGGATCTACTTCGTGCCGGTCTTCGGGCTGCTGGTGCTGCTCTGGGAGGTCGGCGTCCGCCGGTCGGCCGGGGCCCGCCGGCCGTGGCGCGACGCGCTCCTGGACGAGTTGCCCTGGCTGGTGCTCGCCGGGCTGCTGGTGGTCGGGACGTACGTGCTGAGCTGGTCGGGGTGGCTGCTCTCCGACGAGGGCTACTACCGGTCCGCGGCCAAGTACCCGAACCTTCCGGGCCTGAACGACACCCCGATCATCGGCGCGCTCAACAACCTCTTCCACTACCACAAGGCGGCGTTCGAGTTCCATACCGGCCTGGAGACCGCCCACAAGTACCAGTCGTGGCCGTGGCAGTGGTTGCTGCTGGGCCGGCCGGTGGCGTTCCACTGGTCCGGTGACGGTGCCTGCGGTGCGCCGACCTGCGCCTCGGAGATCCTGCTCCTGGGCACCCCGCTGCTCTGGTGGTCGTTCCTGCCGGCCCTGGCCGCCACGCTCTGGCTCGGCGTGGCCCGTCGGGACTGGCGGGCCGGGGCGATCCTGGCGGCCGTCGCCGCCGGCCTGCTGCCCTGGTTCTGGTACGCCCTCGACGGCCGGACGATGTTCTCCTTCTATGCCGCCCCGGCGCTGCCGTTCCTGGTGCTGGCGGTGGTCTACGTGCTCGGCGCGATCGCCACGCCCACCACCCCGGACCCCACCACCCCGACCGGCCGCGTCCAGCCCGGCACCGTCCCCGACGGCACACCACCCGACGGCACCGCCCAGCCCGGCACCACACCCGACGGCACCGCCCGGGACGACACGCCACCGGCGGGCACCGCCCCGGACGGCACGCCACCGGACGGCACCGCACCCGACGACCCGGGGTCGGACGTCGGCCGACCGGTCGACCCGAAGGCCACGGTCATGGTCGCGCAGGCCGATGCCGCCACGGCTGAGCAGCTCGCCGACCGGCGGCTGATCGGCGGGGTCATCGTCGGCGCGTACGTGCTGCTGGTGGCGCTCTGTTTCGCCTACTTCTATCCCATCTTCGTCGGCAACCTCCTGCCGTACGACGACTGGTCCGCCCGGATGTGGCTGGACGGCCGCTGGATCTGACCCACCCCGTCCACCGTTGCGCGTCTGCCCCGGACCCGCCCGACCCGACCGGTCGAGGCGGGTCCGGCGCGTTCCGGGACGGTCGTCACCAGGCACCACAGTGGACGAGGGCAGACGGAAGGGTGCCGGCCGACACCGCAGGCACCACGGGTCGGGATCAGACACCTGGCGGGCCGGGGAGACGACGGGCCGGCAGCGGGGCGGAAGACCGGAGGCGGATCGCGTCGGCCGGGATCTCCGGGGGGAACCGTCGGCGGCACCGGGAGCGGTGGCGCGGGAGGGGTGTCCCACGAGTGTGCCGCAACGAAAGGGCGCGCCCCGATCGCCTGCCACGGGGGAAGCGGGCGATTGGGGCGCGCATGGAGAGCTTAACCACGTTATGCCACCGGCACAACGGGTCGACTTGGGTCAGATTTCCGACCGATGCGTCGCGCGGCAAATGCTTTACATCTAGCATCTAACGGACGGTCGACGGTCATCGATCTCACACCGGGCCGCCGACGCACCGTGCCGGGCCGACGATCCCGTGGTCGAGACTCGCCCGGGTGCACCCCAACGAATCTCCACAGTGGATCTCACTACACTTCGCCCGGTGATCAACACGAGACGACGATCAACGACCGTCCTGATCGGAGTGTTGGCGGCGACCGCGCTGACCGGCCCCGTGCCGGCCCTCGCCGACAACGAGGAGCCCGCCGAGCCACCCAAGGTCGAGCTGGTCCTCGACGTCAGCGGCTCGATGCGGGCCAACGACATCGACGGACGCAGCCGGATCTCGGTCGCCCAGCAGGCGTTCAACGAGGTGGTCGACGCGCTGCCCGAGGAGACCCAGCTCGGCATCCGGGTGCTCGGCGCGACCTACCGGGGCAAGGACAAGAAGCAGGGCTGCCTGGACACCCAGCAGATCGTGCCGGTCGGCCCGGTGGACCGGACCGCCGCCAAGGCCGCGGTGGCGACGCTGCGCCCGACGGGCTTCACCCCGGTCGGGCTGGCCCTGCGCTCCGCCGCCCGGGACCTCGGCACCGGCACGACCGCCCGCCGGATCGTGCTGATCACCGACGGCGAGGACACCTGCGCCCCGCCCGACCCGTGCGAGGTGGCCCGGGAGTTGGCCGCCCAGGGCACCAAACTGGTGGTCGACACGCTCGGCCTCGCCCCGGACGAGAAGGTCCGCAAGCAGCTGCTCTGCATCGCCACCGCCACCGGCGGCACCTACACGGCGGCCCAGAGCGCCGACGAGCTGACCGGTCGGATCAAGCAGCTCGTCGAGCGCGCGAAGGACACCTACACCGCCGCACCGACGGTGGTCACCGGCCGGGCCGGGTGCGCCGACGCCCCGTTGCTCGCCCCCGGCGTCTACGCCGACCGGGAGGCGTTCTCCGAGCACCGCTGGTACCGGGTGCCCGTCCGACCGGGGCAGGAGCTGCGCGCCTCGGTCAGCGTGGCGCTGGACCGGCCGGTGAACCCCGACCACGCGGTGCTGCTGCGGGCGACCACCGCCGACGGCCGGGAACTGGTCCGGGGCGTCGACGCGGGCAGCGGTCGTACCGACGTGGTGTCGGCGGGGTTGCGCTGGTCGGGGGCGGAGGACGGGGCGTCGCCGAGCCCGTCGGCCAGCGACGCGCCGGTCCCGGCCACCACGGTCTGCCTGGTGGTCAGCAACGCGTTCGCACCCCGCCCGGGCACCCGGGCCGAGCCGGGCATGCCGGTCGAGCTGACCATCGACGTGGTCGCCTCGTCACCCGCCCCGACCGCGCCGGACCTGGGGCGCGGCTGGGTGCTGCTGCTCCTGCTCACCCTGGCCGGCCTACTCACCGGCCTGGTCGTCGGGCTGCTCACCCGCTGGTGGGTGGCGACGTGGAGGACGAACTGACGATGCGTACCCCGATCATGCGGACCGGCGCGGCACTGGCCGCGGCCGGACTCACCCTGCTCGCCGCCCCGGCCCCCGCCTCGGCCGCGCCCACCCCCTCCCCCGGCGCCACCCCGGTCACCCGGGCCGGCACGTCCTTCCTGACCGCCACCGGCATCGCGGCCGGCCAACCGGTCCGGGTGGACGCCTCCACCGGCGACTTCCTGTACTGGTCGTTCCCGGCCTCGGCGGGACAGCGGCACGACATCACCGCCACGGTGTCCCTGCCCAAGGCCCGCACCGGCGCGTCCACCTGGACGGTGGAGGTGTTCGACGGGCTGCGCCGCCGGCAGGCGTGCACGGCCGGGGCGCAGACCCCGACGGTGGCCGCCTCCGCCGGCAGCGTGGCGCTCGGCTGCACGTTGCGTCAGGTGCGGTCCTGGGCGGAGCCGTGGTCGGCCGACCCGCTGCCCGGCACCTACTACGTCCGGCTGTCGGTCACCGACCTGCCCGAACCCGACCTGGGGCTCCCCGTCGACGTGGAGCTGCTGGTCTCCGCCGAGGGCGAGGGCTCGCGCGACGACGGCGAGTTGAAGGCGCCGCTGGTGCCGAACACCAAGGCCGGCGCGGTGCTGACCGGCGAACCGGCGGCGGCACCCGCCGACGCCGACGACGACTGGTTCGACGGCGACTGGCTGCCCGCGCTCGGCTCCCGCTGGGCGTGGAGCGCGGTCGGCGGCGTGCTCGCCGCCGTGGCCGGGGTGTTCGGCTTCGCGCTGACCCGCCGCCCCCGCCGCCGCTGACCCGTCGTGGTGGCCGACCCCGGGTGCCGGGGCCGGCCACCACGACGGGACCCTCCGGTGTCGCCCGGTTGCGGTACGTTCACCAACCATGGCCGATGGTCCGCACACCGGGCGGACCCGGCGGTGGTCGTACCGGAGAGGGGTGGGTTATGCGTGACCTGCTGCCGGCGGCGGTCTCGGTGGCGGTGGCCGAGGGCGCCGACTGGGTCGGTGAACTGCTCCCGGAGGAGCGGGCCGGGCTGGGCGAACGGGCCGTGGAGAGCCGGCGACGGGACTTCACCGCCGGTCGGGTCTGCGCCCGACGCGCGATGACCGCCCTCGGCCTGCCGGCCACGCCGGTCCCCGCCGCACCGAACCGCGCACCGGTCTGGCCGACCGGGCTGATCGGCACCATCACCCACACCCGGGGCTACTGCGCCGCCGCGGTCGCCCGCCGCGCCGACCTGCGTGCGGTCGGCATGGACGCCGAGCGGCACCGGGAACTCGACCCGGGGGTACGCCGGATGATCCTGCGCCCCGAGGAGGCCGACCGGCTGGCCCGGTTGCCGGCCGGGGTGAGCTGGCCGGTGGTGGTGTTCAGCGCCAAGGAGACCGTCTACAAGGTCTGGCACCCGGTGGTGGGCTCCTGGTTGGACTTCCTGGACGCCACCGTCGACCTGGACCCGGACACCGGCGTCTTCACCGCCCGGATCGACCCGGCGCGGGTGTCGGCGGCCACCGTGGCGGATCCACCCTCGGTGGTCACCGGCCGGTTCGTGATCGAGGGCGATCTGGTCCGCACGGCGGCGGTGCTGCCACTACGCTGACCCCTTCGTCAGCACCACCAGCTTTCCCGAGTGACGACCGTGTGCGAGGAGTACGGTGAGCCAGCCCCAACCCCCTTCCGGGCCGCAGGACCCCAACCAGCCGCCCCCGGTCGATCCGACCGCCCCGCCGCCCCCGGTCCCCGAACCGCCGCAATCGACCTACTCCACCGACCCGTACGCTCCGCCGTCGCCGTACGCGCCGCAGCCGCCGGTCTCCGCAGCACCACAGCCGACGTACCCGCCGCCGCCCACGTCGGGACAGCCGTACCCGTCGTACGAGCCGGGGACGGCACCGCCGGTGTCCGGCGCGGGCTACCCGCCGGTCTCTGGCGCGGGCTACCCGCCGGTCTCTGGCGCGGGCTACCCGCCGGTGTCCGGTGCGGGCTACCCGCCTCACGGGGCGGGCTATCCGCCGCCCGGTGGGGGTTACCCGCCGCCGGGTGGGGGCTATCCGCCGCCGCCCGGTGCTCCGGCTCCGCCCGGCTATCCGTTGGGTCCGCCGCCGGGAGGCTCGTCGGGCAAGAAGGTCTGGATCATCATCGGCATCGTGGTCGCCGTGCTGGTGCTGCTCTGCTGCGGTGGCATCGTGGTCGCCGCGGTCGTCGGGGGCAACCGGGCCAACGAGGCGGCCGATGACTGGGAACGCTCGTTGCCCACCCCCGGTGCCACCGCCGCGCCGACGCTGCCGGGCGGGAGGCCGTCGGCGGCACCGTCGTCCACCGACGACGAGACGTTCAACCTGAAGGCCGGCGAGACGCTGGTGATCAGCGACGACGACGGCACCATCGAGATCACCGTCCGCAGCTTCAGCACCTCGACCAAAGGGTGCCGCTCGTTCGCCCCGCCGCCGGACAAGGGCATGTACCTGATCGCCGACGTCACCGCCACGGTGACCAAGGGCACCGCGTCGATCAACCCGTTCTACTTCCAGTGGGTGGCCGACAACGGCACCACGGTCAACGGGCTGGCCGGCGCGCTCTCCGGCTGCGGTGGCGACATGCTCGACTCGGGCAGCAACATCCGGGCCGGCAGCAAGCGCTCCGGTGCGGTGGTGTTCGACGTCGCCGACAAGAAGGGCGTGGTCGAATACCAGCACCGGTTCGAGGCGGCGGGTTCCTGGAAGCCCTGATCTCCCGGGTCCCGTGCCGGGCCGGCTCCCTCGACGGGGGCCGGCCCGTTGCGTTGCCGAGCCCCGGCAGCACCGCGGGCGGGCCGGAATCGCTGCCGTCGCTTGAATCGGCCCCGGCATCGGCGGATGCTCAACGAATCGAACTCCACCGATCCAGAGGGAGGTGGGAGATGCGTCGTCTCTCGCTCGTCGCCCTGGCCCTGGCCGTCGTCGTGCTGCCGGCGACCCCGGCCAGCGCGTACGCAGGCGGCATCGACCCGGCCGCCGTCCACCCCGGTGCCGCCGGACCGGCCGCCGCATCTCCCGGGGCCGTCGGGCCGACCGTGCAGGACGTGCGGACCGTCGGCACCGCCTGGGGACCCGACCCGGTCACCGGTCGCCTGACGCTCACCGTCGACGACACCGTCGCACCCGAGCAGGTACGCGCGCTGCGCGCCACCGCCGCGCGGGCCGGCGCGGACCTGCGCCGGGAGCCCGGCCGGCTGCGCCTGCTCATCGCCGGGGGGCAGGCCGTCTACGGCGGGGGCGCCCGCTGCTCGCTCGGCGCGAACGTGCACAGCGGCAGCACCTACTACTTCCTCACCGCCGGGCACTGCACCGCCGCCGCGACGACCTGGTACGCCGACAGCGGCGGGACGACCGTGCTGGGCAGCCGGGTCGGCAGCAGCTTCCCCGGCAACGACTTCGGTCTGGTTCGCTACACCGGGAGGGTCAGCCACCCGAGCGCCGTCTACACCTATCCCGGCCTGCTCACCATCAACGGCGTCGGCACCCCGTACGTGGGTCAGGCGGTCTGCCGCAGCGGCACCACCACCGGCGTGCGGTGCGGCACGGTGACCGGCCTCAACCAGACGGTCAACTATGCCGAGGGCAGCGTGTCCGGGCTGATCCGCACCAACATCTGCGCCGAACCCGGCGACAGCGGCGGGCCCCTCTACGTCGCCGGGACCGGGCTGATCCTCGGCATCCTCTCCGGCGGCAGCGGCAACTGCACCAGCGGCGGCACCACCTTCTACCAGCCGATCGCCGAGGCGCTCGCCGTCTACGGCGTGACCATCCCCTGAGCGCCCCGGCCGGCGTCGACCGACCCCGGCCCACGACGATCAAGGGCGGGCCCCGAGTGGGGCCCGCCCTTGATCGAATGTTGCTGGTGGAGCTGTGGGGATTCGAACCCCAGACCCCCTCGATGCGAACGAGGTGCGCTACCAGACTGCGCCACAGCCCCTCCGCCGGATGGAACCGGCTTCGGTCCCACCCGGCTTTCACCGGGCGGGCCGGCAGCAAGACTAACAGCCCACCCGCCCCCCGGGCGAATCACCCCTCCCGCCGCGCGAACCGGCTGGTCCGCCGCACCGGTGAGCCGACGTCGGGGTATCCGAGCGCCCCGGTAGCGCCCACTTCGGCCCACGTGAGAGTCGATCAGGAGACCCGACCAGCCGAGCAGGGCGAGCAGGTGGGGCGGGCGGGGCGGGCACGTAGGGCGGGCGGGGCGAGCAAGCGGGGCGGCAGGGCCGGCCCTGGGGCCAGCGGGGATCAGCGGGGGTCGCGGCCGGACTGGTAGGGGCGGCCACGCAGGCCGCCGGAGCGGCGGTAGGACACCGAACCACCCCCGCTGGCCGCCGCCGGCAGGTCGGTCGGCCGGTCCAGGCCCATCGCCGTGCGGCGTACCGCCTCGCGTTGGGCGGCCAGGCGGCGCTGCGCCTCCCGGCGGGCCGCCGCCCGACGGGCCTGTTCGCGGCGCACCTCGGCCTGCCGGGCGGCGAGCCACGCCGCCTCCCGGGCCCGTAGCCGCCGCCGACGGCGTTCGGCCAGCGCCCGCCGCCGCAGGTGTACGACGTACACGACGAGCAGGCCGGCGGTGACCGAGAAACTGATCCAGAAGCCGGGGCTGACCACGATCACGCCGACCAGCTCGACGAGGTTGAGCAGCAGCAGCGCGGCGAGCACCCGACGCCGCCGGTACACGGCCGGGGTGTGCGGCCGGGGCGGACGCCGACGGGCCTGCCGGGGGGCGGGCGGCACGGCGCGCAGCCGGCCGGAGCGGCGGGCGGACGCCGACAGGGCGGCACGGCGGCCGGGGGCCGGGGGCGCGGAGACCGGGGCGGCCAGGTTCCCGGTGGTGGCGTCCTCGGCGAGGGTGACGACGAGCGCCCGGGGCTGGTTGACCGGTCGCCGACCGGGGACGGTACGACGCCGCCGGCGGCGCTGGAGCACCCGCGCCGTCGACTGCGCCCGCTCCGCCACCAGCCGCTCGGTGGCGTCGTACCGACGGACCAGCGCCGGCGCGAGGGCGAGCAGGCCGGCGGCGGCGAGGACGGCGAGGAGCACCGAGGTCGGCACCCTCACCCCTCCCGTCACCGAATTTCGGGGCAACCACCGAAATCAGCAAGATCTTCCCCGAAAGATCACTCTCGACGCAGATCCTGCGGTCGGGCGGTGCTTGCCGCAGCTTGCAGTTACTTGAGGTTACGGGCCGCCGACCGGGATGCCGACGCGCCGCGCCGGATCCCGTCCGTGGGACGACTCACCCGGCCTCGTGACGCATCCGGTGCCAGCGGGCCAGCAGACCACCCTCGGCGGCCACCTCCTCGCTGGTCAGCGCGTATCCGATGTGGTCCCGCCAGACCCCGTCGATGTGCATGTAGCGCACGTGGTACGCCTCCTCGCGGAAGCCCAGCTTCTCCACCACCCGCCGGGACGGCTTGTTCTCCGGCCGGATGTTCACCTCGACCCGGTGCAGTCCACCCGGGCCGAACGCGTGGTCGACGGCGAGCGCCATCGCCGTGGGGATCACCCCACGCCCGGCCACCCGGGAGTCCACCCAGTAGCCGACGTAGCCGGAGCAGAACGCCCGCCGGACGATGTTGCCCACGTTCAGGTGCCCGACCAGCCGTTCCTGCCCGTCCTCGCGCAGGCAGACCGCGAACGGCATCCCCTCACCGCTACGCGCCGAACGCCGCTGGTCGGCGTGCACGTAACGGAACGCGGCCGGCGAGTTCGTCTCGTCCCAACTGCCCGGCAGGTGCGACTCCCAGGGCGCCAACCAGGCCCGGTTCGCCCGACGAACCGCCGACCAGGCGGTGGCGTCGGACCGCCGGTACGGTCGCAGCACCACCGGACCGTCCATCAGCATCACCGGCCACCCCGGCACCCGCCCGAACCAGCTCACCGCGCCGACCTCCCGTCCACGCCCGGGGCGACGGCCGACCCGCGCCGGCTCACCGCCGTCGGTCCAGCAACAACACGTCCACCGTGGAGCCGGCCGCCGCAGTGGTCACCCGCTCACCGAGCACCATCAGGCCGTTCGCCTCGGCCAACCCGGAGAGGGTGTACGGCCCACCGCTGAGCGGCTGCACGGTGTAGCCCCCGCCGCGCCGCTCGGCCACGTGCGCCGGCCGGAACTCGCGCAGCCCACCGGGCGACGAGATGGTCTCCAACAGGTGCGCCCGTACGCTCGGCCGGAACACCGGCTCCGCACCGGCCAGCAGCTGGATCGCCGGCCGGGCCAGCACCTCGAAGCCGATCAACGCCGCACCGGGCTCACCGGGAAGACAGACCACCGGCACCTCCTCGGCCCCGACGGTACCGAACCCGAGGGCCGTGCCGGGGTACAGCGCCACATCGGTGAACGTCACCGGCCCGGCCCGGCCGCCCTCCCGTCGGGACAGGATCCGCCGGACCATGTCACCGGGGCCGGTGCCGGTGCCGCCGGTGGTGATGATCAGATCGGCCCGCAGGGTCTGGTCCTCCAGGAGGCCACGCAGCCCCTCCGGGTCGTCGTCGCAGATCCCCACCCGGTACGCCAACGCGCCCACCTCGGCGGCGGCGGCGGTCAACGCGTGCGAGTTGGCGTCCACCACCTGACCGGGCTGGCTGCCCCGGCCCACGTCGACGAGTTCGTCGCCGGTGGCCACGATCACCACCCGGGGGCTGGGCCGGACCACCACGTGTCCGATGCCGGTGGCGGCGAACACGGCCACCAACGCCGGGGCGACGTACGTGCCGGCGCGGGCGAGGACGGTACCGGCGGGCAACTCCTCACCGGCACGACGGACACCGTACCCCCGCTTGGGGGTACGGAAGATCTCCACCGCCGCCATGCCCTGGTCGGTCCACTCCACCGGCACCACCACGTCGGCGGCGATCGGCATCGGCGCACCGGCCGCCACCGAGAAACACGAGCCGGGGGTCAGCCGGACCGGCCGCCAACTCGCCGCGCCCAGGTCGCCGACCACGTTGAGCCGCACCGCCCGGCCCGGTCCCTGCGTGGGGATCGGGCCGTAACCGACGAGGTCCTCCCAGCGCGCGGCGTACCCGTCCACCGCCGCCTGGTCGAAGGCGGGGAACGAGTGCGGGGCGACGACGTCCGAGGCGAGGACGTTGCCGTACGCCTGGGTGAGGTCGAGGTCGAGCGGGGGCAGCGCGCGCAACCTGCGCAGCACGCTGCCCAGGTAGTCGGCGAGCGGCGTCAACTCGTTCGCGGCCGCCTCGGCGTCGGCCGTCGAGGTCATGTACCGGAGCCGCCCGCCGTGTCGCGTACCCCGTTGATGATCGCCGCGGTGACCGTCTCGTCGCCGTTGTTGACGAACCCGGTCAGCCAGGCGCGGAACTCGGCGCCGAGGTCCTCCCGCTCGACGGCGATCTGCACGACTGTCTGGAGGTAGCCCAGCGGCATGCCGGTGTCGTAGCGGGTGCCCCGGTAGACGATCGCGTGCACCGGCACCCCCTCGCTGCGCAGCAGTTCCATCGCGTCGGTCAGCTGGATCTCCCCGCCGCTGCCCGGTTCGGTACGCCGGATCGCGTCGAAGATCCGCCCCGGCAGGACGTACCGGCCGAGGACGGCCAGGTTGCTCGGGGCGTCCTCCGGCTGGGGCTTCTCCACCATGCCGGTGACCCGGACGACCTCGCCGATGTCGGTCAGCTCCGCCTCGGCCGGTTCGACCGAGGCGATGCCGTACCGCTTGGTCTCGGCCGGGTCGACCTCGAAGAACGCCAGCACCACCCCGCCGGTACGGGCCTGGAGCTCCAACATGGCCGGCAGCAGCGGCTCCGACGGCTTGACGAACTCGTCGCCGAGGAGCACCGCGAAGGGCTGGTCGCCGACGTGCGACTCGGCGTACCCGACGGCGTGGCCGAGGCCGAGCTGCTCCGGCTGCCGGCAGGTGTAGATCTCGGCCAGCTCGCTGGGGCGCTTGACCGCGGCGAGCCGCTCGGCGTCGCCCTTGGCCTCCAGCCGGGCCTCCAGGTCGGGGCGACGGTCGAAGTGGTCCACCATCGACGTCTTGCCGCGGCCGGTGATCAGCAGCACGTCACCGATGCCGGCCTGGGCGGCTTCCTCGACGATGTACTGGAGCACCGGTCGGTCGATCACCGGTAGCAGCTCCTTGGGCACCGCCTTCGTGGCCGGCAGGAACCGGGTGGCCAGGCCGGCGGCCGGGATCACGGCCTTGACCGCGCGGGCGCGACCGGTCGCGGCGGTCGTTGAGGGGTTCGCTGAGTGCTCCGACATGCCGCGAGACTATCGGCCACGGCTCTGCCGCGGCGGGTGAGGACCGGAAGACGCGCCGCCCGGCTGCGTCACACCGGGAGCACCGACGGCGTGCCGACCGGCCGGCCCACCGGTCGACCCGTCGGCAGGTAGGTCGATCGACCCGTCGGTCGGCAGGTCGTCGCCGGCTACCCGGTCGGTGGGCGGCCGGTGGGCGGGTGGCCGGGTGGCGCTGGTCGGCCCGACGGGTGGACCGGCCCGGGGCAGGCCGTCGTCCGGGCTGGTCGCCCCCGCCGGTACGGCGATCTCCTCGACCGCACCGTCGGCTGCCGGCGTCGGTCGGGGCCGCGCCGTCGCCACCCGGTAGCCGTCACGGCCGGCGCCCTTGGCCGCGTACAACGCCTCGTCGGCGGCGTCCAGCACCTCCGCGCCGGTGCAGGCGTGGTCGGGATAGACGGCGATGCCGATCGAGACCGACACCGCGATCGTGGTCGGGACACCCGCGTGGCCGGCGACCACGACCGGGGCCTCCCGCACCGCCGCACCCAACCGCTCGGCGACGGTCGCCGCGCCCCGGGCGTCGGTCTCCGGCAGCAGCACCACGAACTCCTCACCGCCCTGCCGGAAGGCCAGGTCCACCTCGCGGATCTCGCCCCGGACCCGGCGGGCGAACTCGGCGAGCACGGCGTCCCCGGCGGCGTGCCCGTAACTGTCGTTGACGGTCTTGAACCGGTCCAGGTCGAGGACGAGGATGCTGAGCATCCGGCCGAACCGGCTGGCCCGTTCCACCTCACGGCGCAGCGACTCACGCAGGTACCGGTAGTTCCACAGCCCGGTCAGCGGGTCGGTCAACGACAACCGCTGCGCCTCCTCGTGCACCCGGACGTTCTCCACCGCCACCGCCGCGTGCCCGGCGAAGGTCCGCAGGGTCGCCAGGTCGTCGTCGTCGAACTCGCCGACGCCCAACCGGTCGTAGAGGACCAGCACCCCGACCGCCGGGTCCCGGCCGGCGGCGTCCCCACCGGGTGCGGTGAACGGCACCGCCACGTACGTCTCGCACCACGGTTCGCCGGTCGGCGTCGGGCCCGGCGGGACCCGGCCCCGCTGCGGTTCACCCGTGGCGGCGACCGCACCGACCACCCCCGTGCCCACCGGCACCCGCAACTCCTCCGGCTCGGTGCCCGGCGGGCAACGCCCGGCCAGCCCTTCCGCGCACTGCCCGACGAGCACCCCGGCGTCGTCGACCAGCAGCACCGCCCCGGCCCGCGCCCCGGTCGCCGCGATCGCGCTGTGCAGGATCACCCGCAGGATGCGTTGCAGGTCGTGGGTGCTGGCCAGGGTGTCCCCGAGCACCCTCAGGTGCCCCCGCAACTGGTCCCGGCTGCTGGTCAGCGCAGCCACGTACCCGGCGGTCTCCCGGATCATCCGGTTGAACGCGGCAGCGAGCCCGCCGATCTCGTCCCGGCTGCGCACCGGCACCCGGGCGGTCAGGTCACCCCGGGCGACCCGGTCCACCGCACCGGCCAACTCCACCAACGGCCGGGTGGTGACCCGGGCCAGCCGCCACGCCGTCAGCACCGCCACCACCACGGCGAGCAGCACCGCCCCGACCAGTGCCGCCGGCAGGCCCGACGGTCGCTCCCCGGCCACGGAAAGGACCAGCGGCAACGGCTGCCCCGGGGCCGGCCCGAGCCGCCGCACGTACCGGCCGTCCCGGGTCGCGGTGACCCGGTCACCGTCGAGGGTGCCGGCGGCGGCGAGCACCGCGTCGCGTACCCGACGGGTCTCGGTGGTGTGGGTGATCCGGTCGGGGCCGGCGGTGTCGTCGAGGAGGGTGACCGCGACGCCGGTCGCGGCGGCCAGCCGGGCCACGAACGCCGGGTCGACCACCTCGGCGGCGGCCACCGCGCCGAGCGGCGTGCCCGCCGGGTCACGCAGGTCCACCCGGGCGCTCAGCGCCCGGACCGGTCCGCCGGTGCGGACGCCCGCGCAGTCCTGCCACGGGGTCGCCGGCCCACCCGGGGTGGCGTACGTGGTGCCGCCGGTCACGTCGGTGACCAGCACGGCGGTGGCCAACCCCCGGCTGACCACCTGACCGGCCGCGCCCGCCCGGGTCGCCGGGTCGGGGCGCAGGGCCACCGCGTCGGCGGCGGCCCGCAACTGCTGGCACAACGCGTCGATCGAGGTACGCACGGCGGACGCGGCCAGGCCGAGCCGTTCGGTGGACCGGGTGCGGTCCACCGTCGACAGGGTGGTGCCGACCAAGACCGCGCCGAGCAGCACCGGACCGAGCACCACCGTGAGGAAGGCCGCCGTCAACCGCCCGCGTAGCGTCAACGCTGTCCCCCCGGAAGTTCCAGGCCCGTTCCTGCGATGCTGACACAGAGCGACCACATTGACAGCGTTGCGTCAGGAGTGTTGCGTGCCCGATTTTTCTGATGAAGCGGAAGCCCTCCACGCGGCCAAACGCGAGACACGCGCCGCGCTGCTCGCCCGCCGCCGGGCGCTCACCGCAGCCCACCGGGCCGCCGCCGCGACGCGCGTCCAGGCCGAACTGACCGCGCTGGTACGCCGCCTGCGGCCGGCCACGATGACCGGGTACGTGCCGGTCGGCTCCGAGCCGGGCGGCCCCGACCTGCCCGAGGTGCTCCGGGCCGCGCTGCCGGCCGGGGCGGAGCTGCTGCTGCCGGTGCTGTGCGACGACCTCGACCTGGACTGGGGCCCGTACGCCGGACCGGGCACCCTGGTCGCCGCCGGCCGGGGGATGCGCGAGCCGGACGGACCCCGGCGGGGCCGGACGGCGATCGTCGGAGCATCCCTGGTGGTGGTGCCCGCCCTGGCGGTGGACCGGCACGGCATACGGCTGGGCCGGGGCGGCGGCTCCTACGACCGGGCGCTGGCCCGGGTACCGGCGGCCACCATGACCGTGGCGCTGCTGCACGACGGTGAACTGCTCCCGGCGCTGCCCGCCCAGCCGCACGACCGGCCGGTGCGGGCGGCCCTCACCCCGTCGGAAGGTCTGCGCCTGCTCACCCTGGACGGGATTCCGCTGACGGCGTCGGGCCCAGCTGATGCTGCGGTCGGCTGACGGCGTCGGGCCCCGCTTCGGCTGACGGCGTCGGGCTCTGCCGGCGGCTGACGACGTCGGACTCTGCCGGCGGCTGACGGCGTCGGGCTCTGCCGGCGGCTGACGGCGTCGGGCTCAGTGGTGGCGCGGTGCAGTGACGACGTCGGACTTCGCCGGTGGTGGGGTGCGGAACCGGCTCGCCGAGGTCCGGTTCGCGCCTGCTCCCCGCTGGTCCGGACCTCCCGGCGGGTGGGTGACGATCACGTCCGCTGGACGAACCCGGGTCCGATGACGCACCATTGGCACTCGAATACGTCGAGTGCCAATCGGCTGAACCAGATCCGGAGGAGAACGTGCCCACGTACCAGTACGCCTGCACCGCGTGCGGCCACCAGCTCGAGGCGGTGCAGTCGTTCTCCGACGAGCCGCTGACCGAGTGCCCCGCGTGCGAGGGGCGGCTGCGCAAGGTCTTCAACTCGGTCGGTGTCGTGTTCAAGGGCTCCGGCTTCTACCGCACCGACTCCCGGGCGGCGGGCACCGAGGGCAAGGGCGGCACGACGAAGCCGGCGAAGTCGGAGGGCACCTCTTCCGGTGGCGACTCCTCGGGCTCCGGCTCGTCGTCGACCTCGGGCGGTTCCTCGACCCCCAACTCGTCCTCCTCGTCCACCACCTCCGGCCCCTCGGGCTCGACCAGTTCCACCAAGCCCGCCCCCACCACCACGACCTCCTGACCCCCTCCCCCACCGCCCCTCCCCAACCGCTCCCCCTCCCCACTGCCCCCTCCCACCCCCGTGATCAAGAGGTTTGCGTCACGCCGCCCCCGTGATCAAGAGCTTTGCGTCAAGTTGATCGCGGTATTTGACGCAAACCTCTTGATCACGCCACTTGTGGGTGGGTGGGCGGGGACGGGGTGGGGGTGGGGGTGGGGACGGGGTAGGGGTGGGGGTTTTCCACAGGTGGGGTGTTGTCCACAGGGTGTGGGTGAGGGGGCGTGGGGTTTGGGTGGGTGGGACATAGCCTGCTGGGCCGGGGGGTGCCGCCAGGGCATCCGGTGAGCGGCAGAGGGTGTTGCATGGTGGCCGGTGGGGTCGATGGAGAAGGCTCGCTGCGAGCATTCCGCTGGCCGCGTCGCCCCGGTGGGGGGACCATGTTGCGGGCGGCCTTGGTGGCGGTCCTGCTGGGGCTGGCGGTGATCGTCATGGACACCCCGGCTGGCTGTTCCACCGGTGCCCCGCCACCTGCCGTCGCCCTCGGCCCGGCGGGACCTTCCATGGGGAGGCCCCGTGCCACAGATCCCGCCACCGGCAGGCCCAGCGCGGCCAGACCTCCCGCCGGCACATTCGACGCGGCGGGATGTCCGGACCCACCGACCGTGGCCGGTCCCGCCGTCGGCGGCCAGTCCGGCCAGCCGCACCATCGGACGGTACGACCGGGCGTCAGCGGAGCCGGCGTCACCGACGGGGTGGGCGACCCCCGGTCCGGTACGCAGGAGACCGGAAGGCCCGCCGAGGGAGGCACCCCGGCTGCCGTACCACTGCCGAGCGGCTTCGTGGGAGTGCCCGTCCGCCTGGCCGAACCGGCCGCCCTCGCGGTCCTGCGCCCCGGTGCACGGGTCGACCTGCTCGTGCTGCCGGCCGGACGCAGCGCTGGAGCACCTGTTCTGCTGGCGGCCGACGCCCTGGTCCTCGACGTGGTGGGTGCCGGGGCCGGGGACGGCTCGTCTGCGCTCTACCTGGCCGTACGCCCCGATCAGGCGCAACGGTCCGTCGGTCAGCCGGAAGGGAGCCGCTTCAGCGTCGTCATCCGAGGATGATCCACTCCTGCGGCGAGGTCTTCGGCAAGGTCGTCGTCGACCACACCGCCTGACCGCCAGACTGCGGGCCGAGACAGTGCTGTCGCGCCCATCCGGAACCGCATTGTCGCCACCCTGGAGTGGATGTTGCGGCCTACCGGCGGCCGACGATGGTCAACTCCAGTGTGGGGGGCGCTCGGCGAGCAACCAGTCGTCGTTGCCGCCCCGGCGCTCACCCCACCCGAAGTCGGTGTCGTCGGCGGTCTGCTCAGGCAGCACCACGAAGTCGTCGCTGAGGTCGACCGCGCGGTCGTCATCGCCGGGCACACCGCCGCCGGCCAGATCCTCGGTGCTCACGAGCGGCAAGGTTACTCCTCAGACCGCCCACTTCCCGCACACCACCACGGCGGCCAACTGCCGGGTCTCCCCGGCAAGGGTCCGCCGCGTCCGGCCCTCACGTTGGTAGCGTCGGATGGCGTGACGACCCCCAGCGGTGCCAGCCCCGACGACGAATACTGGCGACGCCCACCCGCACAGCCGCCCACCCCCGCACCCGCCGGGCCGACATCCCCCACACCCCCGGCACGCCCCGCCAGCCCGACGGACACCACCAGCCCAGCGGACACCACCGAGCCGACACCCTCGACCCGCCAGCCTCACCCGAGCACCATCCCCGGCGGAACGGGTGCCCCGCACCACCTTGACGGATCTCCCACCACCGGGGTTGACGCGGCCCCTGAGGCCGGGACCGAGACCAGAGCCGAGACCAGAACCAGTGCCGGAACCGAGCAAAGGGCCGAGACCGCACAATGGGGCGCGATCGAACAAGAGGCCGAGACCGAGCAAAGGACCGAGACCGAACACGGGGCCGGAACCGAACGCAGGGCCGGAACCGAACACGGGGCCGAGACCGGACAAAGGGGCGGGACCGAACAAGAGGCCGGGACGGGAGGAGGTGCCGGGACCGGAACTCGTGCCGGAGAGGAAGCCGGAGCAGAGAGCGGGGTCGCGACCGGCGCGGGTGCCGGGGGTGCCGCGGAAGCGGAAGGTGGGGCGACGCACCAGCCTTCGCCCTGGGCCAGCCCGGTCGACGCGCCGGCACCCGGCCTGCCGTCCGGTCGACCCGCCAGCCCACAGGCCGGCCCACCGTCCGGTGAGCCGGCCGCGCCGCCGAGGGTGGGTACGTCGATCCCGGGACCGGTCCCGACCACTCCCTGGACGGGCAGTACCGCACCGGGGACGAGTTCGGCCGGGCCGGGGCGGGGTGGTTACCACGGGCCGCCGCCCACCACGCCACCGCCGCCGGGCTGGCGTCCGCCGGTGCACCTGGAAGCGACTCCCGCCCGCACCCTGCCGGTGCAGGACATGGAGGCGATGGACGCGGCAGAGCAACGGGCGCAGCGGGTCACCTGGAGCGTCGGCGCGGTCATCGGCACCGTGTTGCTACTGCTGCTCTGTCTGCTCTGCTCCCGGGCACTGTTCTGAACACCCGCCGAACACTCCCGCACGCCATCCGGCGCACACGCCGAAGGCGCTGCCCGGCCCACGCGCCCCAAGGCGCTGCCCGACCCACGCGCCGACCGACCAGTTCGATCGACCAGGCCGACCGGTCAGCACGAACAAGACCACTCAGCACCCGGACAACCGGTCAGCACCCGGACAACCGACCGGGCCCGACCGGGCAGCCAGGCCGACCGGTCAGCACCCGGGCGACTGGTCAGAACGTGTTGCTCCACACCGAGGCGGCACCGCTGTCCCCGGTGAGATAGACGTAGACGAGCGCGAAAACCGACAGCACCACGACGATCGCGGTGAGGACCCAGGGCGCCCAGCCGGGCAGGTTCGGGGTACGCACCCGACTGCTGGTCACCGCCAGCAGCAGCAGCGCCGCCACGGCCAGCCCGATGGTGAACCACTGCAGCGTCTCGCCGTACTCGGAATGTTCGTGGATCTTGGCGAGTAGCTCGGGCGAGTAGCCCTTCGCCCGCAGCGCCTCCTCGAACGCCTCCCCCGATTCGGTCGCCACCCAGGCGAGGACCGGGGTGATCACGGCCAGGATGGCCACCGCCCAGTCAAGGCGGGGCCGCCAGCGCGGCATCAGCCCGTAGGCGCTGGCCAGCAGCGCGAGCAGTGGGACGAAGACGACCACGGCATGGACCACCAGGACGTGACCTGGCAGACCGTTGATCTCCTTGAACACCGACACCTCCGAGCGTGGAATGCGGGTTGCGGCAGACAGCGTACGTCGAGCCTGGTATCGCAGCGTCTCGCCGTACGCGTACACGTGGTGGCGGAGGTTCCGGTTCACCGCGTCCCGGCCTGTCCCCGGCCCGTCCCGCACCCGCTGGTTCCGGGCGAGGGTCACGATGACGGACGGCGGTACCTCGTCGAGCGTGGCACTGTTGACGGGTGGACACCGACGATCTCGGCCTCTTCGGTCCCGGTTCGGTCACCTGGAAGGTGCACGACGAACCGATCATGATCGTCGCCGGCCTGCGTTCCCTCTATCTTCAGACCCTGCACCCCCGGGCGATGGCCGGGGTGGCCCAGAACAGCAACTACCGGTCGGACGCCTGGGGGCGGCTGGTCCGCACCGGCACGTACATCGACACGGTGAACTACGGCACCACCGCCGAGGCCGAGACGGCCGGTCGGCGGTTGCGGGCCCTGCACGCCCGGCTGCGCGCCACCGACCCGTTCACCGGGGAGCGGTTCCGGATCGACGAGCCGGACCTGCTGCGCTGGGTGCACGTCACCGGGGCCGAGTCGTTCGTCGGCACCGCCCGCCGGGCCGGCCTGTCGCTGACCGACGCCGAGGTGGACGGATATTACGCCGAGCAGCGGCGGGCCGCCGCACTCGTCGGGCTCGACCCGGCCGGGGTGCCCGGCAGCGCCGCCGAGGTGGCCGACTACTACCGGACGGTCCGGCCCGAGCTGCGGATGACCAGGGAGGCGGCGGAGACCGCCCTGTTCCTGACCGCCCCGCCGATCCCGTGGAAGCTCAGCCGGCCGGCCCGGCTCGGGTTGAACCTGGGGCCACCGCGCTGGGCGTACTTCGGGGTGGCCGGCACGGCGCTCGGGCTGCTGCCACCGTGGGCGCTGCGACTCTACGGCGGGCTGGGGCTGCCCACCACCGCGCTGTCGGCCGACCTGAGCGTCCGCACGCTGCGACTGGCCCTGACGGCGTTGCCGCGCACCTGGCGGGAGAGCCCGATCCGGCAGACCGCGAAGGACCGTGCCGTCCGCCTCACCGCCGCCTGATCGACCACGTGGCGGCGGTCGTGCCGGACCGGACGCGTCGACCTCGACGGAGCCGGCCGGTCAGTCGGCCAGCGGGGCGGCGGGGCGGTCGGCCTGCGGAGCGGTGGGGCGGTCGATCGCCGACCACGGCTCCCGGCCGGGGGTCTGCGCGCCGACCGGGCAGGTACGCCGGTAGTCGCACCAGCCGCAGCGGGGCCCGGCGACGGCAGGGAACGCCTCGTCCGGGTCGGTTCCGTCGGCCACCGACCGCTCGGCGGCCATGATGTCCCGGGCGGTGTCCTCGGCGCGGCTGAGCTGCCGGGTCAGCGACTCGACGGTGTGATCGTGTCCGGCGACGGTGCCGGTCGGCAGATGGTGCAGCTCCACCCGGCGGCAGGGTCGGCGGAACGTCCGCTCGGCGGCGTACGCGTAGAGGGCCAGTGCCTGCGAGCCGCGCGCGTCGTCGGCGTCCAGCCCGGTGCGGCCGGTCTTGTAGTCGACGATGACCAGTTCGGGACCGTCCGGGCCGGGGCGGGAGTCGATCCGGTCGGCCCGCCCGTTGAAGGCCAGCACGGCGGTCTTGACGGCGACCACGCGTTCCACACCCAGCGGGTCGTCGCCGGGGTCGAGGGTGGCGACGTACCCCTCCAGCCAGCCCAGCGCCCGCTGGTAGGCCGCCCGCTCCTGCTCGTCGTCGCGGTAGCCCTCGCGGACCCAGGTGCCCTTGAGCAGGGCGGGCAGCGCCTCGGGACGACGCCGGTCGGTGGGCAGCGCATACCAGTTCTTCAGGGCGGTGTGCACGCTCGCGCCGAGCGAGTTGTGCGCCCACGGCGGCCCCTTGGGCGGGGCGGGCCGGTCCAGGTAGGCGTAGCGGTAGCGGCGGGGGCAGTCGGCGTACGCGCCGAGTTTGCTGGGTGTGCAGGTGAAGAGCCGTTCGGGCATGCCGGCGAAGCCGAGTTGCTCGGGTTGGCCGGAGCGGGGCCGGGGAGTACCGGCGGAGGAGGCTCGTCGCACCCCGGTGATCCTGCCAGCCCGGTGCGACAGCCCGGCGGCGGCACGGCGGGCGACTCAGCTCATGTTCACGTACTGGGTGACGAAGGCGGCCACCGCGTCGGCGATGAGCTGCACCGCGATGGCGGCCAGCAGCAGGCCGGCGATCCGGGTCAGCACCTCGATGCCGCCCGGCCGGAGGATCTTGACGATGCCGCCGGAGAACCGCAGCACGATCCAGACCGCCAGCATCACCGCGACGATCGCGGCGGCGATCGCCGAGACCTGTCCCACCCCGTCGGCCTGCTGCACGAACAGCATGGTCGCCACGATCGCGCCGGGGCCGGCCAGCAGCGGGGTGCCCAACGGCACCAGGGCGATGTTGGAGGTGGCCTGCTGGCTGGGGTCGTCGGCCTTGCCGGTGAGCAGTTCCAGCGCGACCAGGATCAGCAGCAGGCCACCGGCCGCCTGCAACGCCGGCAGGTCGACGTGCAGGTAGGCGAGGAGGGTCTGGCCGGCGACGGCGAAGACCACGATGACGCCGAGCGCCAACGCGACCGCCTGCCAGGCGGCCCGGTTACGGTCACGGGCCGGCAGCGGGCCGGTCAGGGCGAGGAAGATCGGCATCATGCCCGGCGGGTCGACGATGACCAGCAGGGTCACGAAGACCTCACCGAAGAGCTTGAGATCCACCGGACGAGGGTAGCGGTGCCGCTGGCAGGCGGAACGCGGATCAGCCGGAAGCGACGCCGGTCACTCCGGAGGACGCCGCGACGATCCGCTCGTACGCCTCCACCGCGGTGGTGTGCGCGCCCAGCCGGACGGTCTTGTGGCTGCCGTGGAAGTCCGACGAGCCGGTGACCAGCAGGCCCAGGTCGGTGGCGAGCCGCCGGACGTGCGCCGCCTCGGCGGGGGTGTGGTCCTCGTGGTCGGCCTCCAGGCCGGCGAGCCCCGCGTCGGCCAGCTCGGCGATCAGCAGGTCCGGGACGATCCGCCCCCGCCGGCTGGCCCGGGGATGGGCGAACACCGGCACGCCGCCGGCCGCCCGGACCAGGGCCACGGCCCGGAACACGTCGATGTCGTCCTTGGGTAGCCGGTACCGCTGCCCCAGCCACTGCGGGCCGAACGCCTCGGTGGTGGTGGTGACCAGGCCGGACCGGATCAGCGCGGCGGCGATGTGCGGGCGACCCACCGTGCCTCCGTCGGCGGCGGCCAGGATCTCCGGCCAGCTCACGTCGATCCCGTCGGCGCGCAGCAGCTCGACGATCCGTTCCCCGCGTACCTCCCGGGCCTGCCGTACCCGGGCCAGCTCGGCGACCAACTCCGGGTGCTCCGGATCGAACAGGTACGCCAGCAGGTGCAGCGGCAGCGCCGGTTCGGCACCGTGCCAGCGGCAGGACAGCTCCGCCCCCCGCACGAGGCTGAGCCCGGCCGGTAACGCGTCGACCGCCGCCGCCCACCCGGCGGTGGTGTCGTGGTCGGTGATCGCCACGACGTCCAACCCGGCGTCGGCGGCGGCCCGGACCAGCTCGGCCGGGCCGAGCGTGCCGTCGCTGGCGGTGGAGTGGGCGTGCAGGTCGATCAGCGGGCGTGCGGGCATGGTCCCGACGCTACCGGCGGGCGGGTCGGGGCAGGTCACCCGGTGCCGGCCACCACCACCGGTCGGGCGTCGGCCCCGGCCCCGGCCACCGGGGTGGGGGTGGCCGGCCTGCCCGCCAGCACCTCGTCGGGACGCACCCGGGCGAGGTTTCCGTCCCCGTCGACGTACGCCGCATGGTGGTCGTCGGTCCAGACCACCGCACCGCCGATCGCCGGGCCGGCGCCGCGTGGGGCCGGGGCGGTGCCGGCCAGGTCGACCAGGATGGCGTCGTCGGATCCGGCGAGTCGGCCGTTGACCAGCAACCACCGTCCGTCGGGAGAGACCGCGCCCCGGCCGTCGGCGGTCGGGGTCACGTCGCACCGGGTGCTCGCCGGGGCCAGGTCGGGGTCGAGCAGGGCCAGGCAGCTCCCGCTGCCGACCCGCACCCGGGCGACCAGCCGGCCGTCCGGCCTGGTCCCGTAGACCTCCTGGACGTCCGGCGCGACGATGCCGGGCGGCCCCGCCGGGCTCCACCGCCACCACAGGTGACCACCCTCGGCGGCGGCCCGCAGCAGGACCCGGTCGCCGACCACCCGGACCGGGACCGCGTCGACGGACGGCCCGGCGACGGAGGCGATGAGCTGCCCGGCCACGATCCCGGCGGCGAAGAGTCGGCCGCCGTCGCGCCAGGCCACCTGCCGGCTGTCGGGTGAGAGCACGATCTCGTCGGCACCGGCGAGCAACGCCTGCGGTTTCCCGCCCGAGGGCACCACCCAGAGGGTACGGCCGGCAGCGGTGACCGCCCCGGTCAGCAGCCAGCCGCCGCGGTCGGGCAGGCGTTGCGCGCGTTCGACCGGCCCGATCCCCAGCTCGTACCGCTGCCCGGCGGCGGTGACCAGCGCACCGGCCACGATCAGGTCGACCTCGCCGTCGGTCGGCCGGTCCGCCGGGTGGGGAGCGACCGGCTCGGGGGACAGGGTGGCCACCCCCTGCGGGTCGCCGAGCACGACGGTCGGGGCGGTGGGCTGGTCCGCCTGCCCACCGAGCTGGGTCATGCCGCCGGCCGCCAGGGCGGTCACGATGCTGGCCAGGGTGAGCCCGGCGACCGTGCGCCGCCGCCTGACCCGCCGGGCCCGGCCGAGCGCCAACCCGGCCGGGTCGACGGGGAGCCGGTGCGGCACCGCGACCCGCTGGGACAACGTCTCCCGCAGCGCCCGCTCCAGCTCGTCGTCGTGCGTCACGAGGAGTTGACGCCCCGACCCGTCGGTCTGGTTGCCGGGCCGCGACGGTGCGGGCTTCATCGGGTCTCCGCGGCGAGCGGCGCGGTCGGGATCGGCAGGACGCCCGCGCCCACCGGCCGGGGCGACGCCGGGCCGGCACCCGCCCGCTCCCCGGGTACGACGCGCGCCGCGCCGGCCCGCCCCGTCCCCGTCCGGGCCGGTGCACCGGGGCGGGCCGGCATCCCCCCGGTGTGGCCCGGCACAGGCTCGCCCGGGGTGCCCGGTGCGGATGTCCGGGTCTGCCCGGTGGTACGCCCGGGTGACGGCGGCCGGGAGGCCGTAACTGCCCCGGTGGGCGTGGTCCGGGTGGTCGTGGCTGTGGTCGGACGGGTGACCGGTTCGGGGGTCAGGTCGTGCAACGCCTCCGCCCCGAGCCGGCGGCGCAGGGTGGCCAGGGCCCGGGACGTCTGGCTCTTCACCGTGCCGGGGGAGATCTCCAGCAGGGCCGCCGTCTGGGCCTCCGACAGGTCCTCGTAGTAGCGCAACACCAGCACGGCACGTTGCCGGGCGGGTAACGCCCGCAGGTGCCGCCAGAGGACGTCGCGGTCGAGCTGCTGCTCGATCTCGTCCACTCCGGCCCGCTCGGGCAGCACCTCGGTGGGCCGCTCACCGTGCCACCGCCGCCGCCACCAACTGGTGGACGTGTTGACCAGCACCCGCCGGGCGTACGGTTCGACCGCCTCGATCCCACCCAGGCGCCGCCAGGCCAGGTACGTCTTGGTCAACGCGGTCTGGAGGAGGTCCTCGGCGGTGGCCCAGTCCCCGGCGAGCAGGTAGGCGGTCCGCAGCAGGGCACTGGAGCGCGCCGCGACGAAGTCACGGAACTCGTCCTCCAGCGGATCCCGGTCGGCCACCGCTCACCTCCGCACGCCGTCCCGCCTGGCAGACTGCCATGCCGGGGATCACCCGGTCGACGGCGGAAGGTGTGCAGTTCGTCCGACGGACGGACGACACGTGTCAGGCGCCGTCGTCGGCCTTGGCCTCGTCGGCCTCCTTGCCCAACCGGGCCTCGACCGCCTGCGGCTCGTACATCTCCTCGACCACTCGCAGGTAGAGCTCGTTCGGGTTGGGCAGGTTCTTGATCTCCCGTAGCGCCTGCTCCTGGCCGGCGGACTCCAGCACGAAGGTGCCGTAGTTGAGTGCCCGGCCGGTCGGGGTCTGCTCGTACTTCATGTCGGTGACCCGGGCCAGCGGCATCATGGCGACCTTGCGCGTGACGATGCCGTTGACCACCATGACCCGCTTGTTGGTCAGGATGAACCGGTCGTACCACCAGTCGGCGACCTTCCAGGCGACCCAGCCCATCACCGCGAACCAGAGCAGCACGGCGATGGTGGTGAGGGCGCCGACGTCCTGCCCGGCGAGGAAGCCGGAGAGGTAGCCGAGGATGAAGGTGGCCGCCACGCCGACGACGATCGGGGTGGCGAGGTGGATCCAGTGCCGCTTCCACTCGCCCCGGTAGCGCTCGGTCGGGAAGAGGTAGCGGGCGACGAGGGAGCTGGGCTCGTCCTCCAGGGGGAGCACCCGGCGGGGGGCCATGCCCTGGGAGTCGGACCGCAGACCGGACAGCTCCTCTTCGGAGATGACCGGCGGTTGGTAGCCCGCCTCCGGATCACGGACCCAGGTCCGCCCCTGACCCCCGAATCCCGGGACGTCGCCGTAGCCGGCGTCGTCCGAGAAGGACGGTCCACTGGCGGGTCCCGCCCCGGACCCGTAGGCCGGCCCGTCGTCGGGTCGGTACCTCGGGATGGGTTCGGTGTCCCGCTCCCGGCGGTCCCGGCCGGGATCGTCCGGGTCGAACGGGGGTCCGGAGGGGCTGCCCATCGGCGGCTAGGCGACGAGGCTCGTGAAGAAGTCACCGAAGCCCTGGGCGATGTCCACGATGCCACCGCCGAGCGACTTGAAGACGTCCGCTGCCGAGTTTGGCCGGTAGGCAACGAAGAAGATCAAGAATGCGATACCGGCCCAGGTGAGGACCTTCTTGACCATAGCGGGCCATCCTCTCGCGCGGCGCCGGGTCCGTTTACCGCAGCGGCACCCAGAGTATCAGCATGATGTCGTAGCGTGAATATCTGCGTCCCATCTCCGACTCACCCGGAGGGCCGTCAAGCCCCTCCGTGCAGGTACGGGGACGGTGCGCCGAACACGAGCTCGGGCGGAGTCCACTCGGTGAGGTCGTGCAGGACGACATCTTCCGCGAGGAGGTGACCCGCGCTCGCCGGCCAGGCTATCGCATGAAGCCACATTCCCCGAGCCTCACCGGCGTACGCGCTTCGATCCGTGGCGGAATTGACCAACCACAGTGGAGTCGGATGACCGCCCACCCGGATCCGCGCCGGCTCGACGTGCTCGGGATGACCAGGGCCGGGACCCGGCCCGGCCAGCACCTCCGTCAACTCTGGACCGGGGTCCGGACCGGCCAGCCCGGCGAATCGGGTGCCCAGTCCGACCCCGGGCTCCTCCGCCACCAGAACCAGTTCGGCCGGACCGCCACCGAGGGGCGCCGGACCGGCGCACGCGACGGCGGTGGCCCGGACGCCACCGGCCTCGTCCCCGGCCCAGGCCACCCCGGTGACCGTCCAGCCGGCCGGCAGCGGCCACGGGCACCACAGCGGCAGCGCGGGCCGCTCTGGGCCACCCTCGGCAGCCACCCGCTCCACCACGCTCGCCACGATCTCGGCGTCGATGTGCTCGGGCACGTGCAGCGGGGCGACCGGCCCACAACGGACGCAGCGCGACTCACCGTGCATCAGGTCCGGTGGGCGCACCTGCCCCGCACACCTCGGACAACTCACCATGACACTCACATCCCCACCGTGGCCCGACGATGCGGGTCCGTCAAGCCGACCCCGCCGACCCGCCGCCACCTTTCCCACTACGGTGTCCCGCCCAGCCGGCGAGGACCGGGGCAGCCGCCCGGGGCCGGGTCGGCCACGGTCCGACCGGCGGCGTGCCGGTCAGGACGGCGGGGCGGCGGCGTGGGCGCGGATCCAGGCGTGCATGGCGATGCCGCTGGCCACCCCGGCGTTGATCGACCGGGTCGAGCCGTACTGGGCGATCGAGAAGAGCTGGTCGCAGGCGGCCCGCGCGGCGTCGGACAGGCCGGGGCCCTCCTGGCCGAAGAGCAGCACGCAGCGCCGGGGCAGGGTGGTGGTCTCCAGCGGCCGGGAACCGGGCAGGTTGTCGATGCCGACCACCGGCAGGTCGTGCCCGCCGGCCCAGCCGACGAACTCCTCGATCGTCGGATGGTGCCGGACGTGCTGGTAGCGGTCGGTCACCATCGCGCCCCGACGGTTCCACCGCCGCAGCCCGACGATGTGCACCTCGGCGGCGAGGAACGCGTTGGCGTTCCGGACCACCGTGCCGATGTTGAAGTCGTGCTGCCAGTTCTCGATGGCGACGTGGAAGTCGTGTCGCCGCTCGTCCAGGTCGGCCACGACGGCCTCCCGCCGCCAGTAGCGGTAGCGGTCCACCACGTTGCGCCGGTCGCCCGCCGCGAGCAGCTCCGGGTCGTAGCGTGGGTCGTCCGGCAGGTCGCCGACCCACGGTCCGACACCCACGTCGAGCTGGTCCTCGGTCACGATTGCCAGAGGGTACGGCCCGCCGCCGCCACCGCCGCACGCCACCCCGGCCGACACCACGACGGGTCCGGCGGCACCACCGGTCGACGGTGCACCTGTCAGCGCAGGTCCAGGGCGTCGCCGAGGCGGTCCAGGAAGCGCCGGTGGCTCGGTTGCGGGGTGCCGGTCCGGCAGACCCGCACCGCCACCGACTCCACCCACTGCCGGTACGCGGCGGAGTCGGCCGGGTCGGCCCGGCGGCGCAGCACCCGCACGGCGGCCCGGCACACCTGTGGCAGCTCCGCCGGATCGGCGAGCCCGCCGGCCAGGGCCGCCGCACTGCCGGTCGGGACCGCCGCACTGTCGGTCGGGGCGGTCGCGCTGCCGGTCGGGGCGGTCGCACCGTCGTGCCGGGCGTAGATCGCGGCGGCCACGGCGCGTACCAGGTCACTGTCGGAGGCCCGACCGGCGGCGACGGCGTCCAGTCCGACGAGACCGGCGGCGACGTCCCGGGCCGGACGACCGGGACCGGGCGACGCGGCGGCCACCAGCACCCGGCCGGGCAGGGTGGTGAGCAGGTCCCACTCGACGGCGGAGTAGGCGGCGGTGGTCAGCGGTGCGGCACGCCGTCCGGCAGAGGGCGGCTCTCCGGCGAGGGAGTGGCTCATCAGGACCTCCGCCGTCAGCATATGCCCACCGCGACGGGCGACGGGCCGGTCCTGCCTCGATCCGCCCCACAGCCGGCCTCGAACCGCCCGGGGCGGGCCTCGAAACGCCGTGGCGCGCCGTGGCGGCCGGACCGGAAGACGCCCGACTGGCCCTCGTCGTGGTTGTTGCGGGTCTGCGTCCTGCCCGCCGACGGGTGACGACGCCCTGCCGGGCCCTGGCCGACGAGCCGACGGGGTCCGACCCGGCGCGTCTTACCGCAGCTTCCCGCCTTAGCGGTGGTTAAGGAGATGCCGGGGGCGTGGGGGCCGGGGAAATGTCACACCGGGCCCCACCCGGGGGGAGACGCAATGAGCGGCGGGGCCCTCCCCGGCACCCGCCGCCCACGCTCTGATGTCGAAGATTCTGCCCCATCGAAGCGATGAACGGACAGAGACGGAGGTCACATTTATCTTTTCGTAACAATACGGAGAGTCATTATTGATCAACGAGAGAGCGATCTCCGCAGGTGAAGTAGCACCTTGTCAGACCACAAATCGATGCGTGTTCGCTGGTCCGGGGGGCGATCTCCCTGGAAACGCTCCCATCACGGGCGGTCACGCAAATGCGTCATGCAAGTGCAGTCCGCATGCGCACATCGACCGACGCGGTTCGATGAGCATGATCGGGCCGTCCCGAGCGTGCCGGTTTCGGCGTCCCCCACCCGGGAATTTGCCGGGGTACCACCTGGTTCTACCGGACGGAAAACGCAATCTGCGCTGATCGGAGAGTCCAATGGCAACCGTTGAGCTGACCACGGCCAACTTCGACGAGGTGACCGAGAGCAGCGGCATCGTGCTGGTCGACTTCTGGGCCGAGTGGTGTGGCCCGTGCAAGCGGTTCGCCCCGGTCTATGAGCGTTCGTCGGAAAAGCACCCCGACATCACCTTCGGCAAGGTCGACACCGAGGCGCAGCAGGAGCTGGGGGCCAAGTTCGACATCCGCTCCATCCCGACGATCATGGCGATCCGGGACGGCGTGATCGTCTTCGCCCAGCCGGGCGCGCTGCCCGAGTCGGCCCTGGAGAACCTGATCGAGCAGGTCCAGGCCCTCGACATGGACGACGTGCGTAAGCAGCTGGCCAACCACCAGCACTGAGCACCGCACCCGCGGCCGGGCCACGTCAGGTCACTTGCGTTCCGGTCGCACACATGTTCGAATAATCGGCATGCGCTGGGATCACCTCTCCGCTCCCCCGGACGAGGAGCATCCCGACCGGGCAGCGCCAGCGACGCCACCCCTGCCGCTGGCGCTGCCCGGAGCGATCGTCCGCACCTTCGACACCCCTGACTTCGCCGGGATGACCTTCTACGAGGTGCAGGCAAAGTCGATCATCAATCGGGTGCCGGGCGAGTCACGGGTGCCGTTCAGCTGGACGATCAACCCCTACCGGGGCTGCACCCACGCCTGTGTCTACTGCTTCGCGCGCAGCTCCCACACCTATCTCGATCTCGACGCCGGGGCGGACTTCGACCGCAAGGTGATCGTCAAGGTCAACGCCGGGGAGCTGGTCCGCCGCGAGTTGGCCGCCCCGCGCTGGCGTGGCGCGGCCATCGCGATGGGCACCAACGTCGACTGCTACCAGCGGGCCGAGGGCCGTTACCGGCTGCTGCCGCCGATCATCGAGGCGCTGCGCGACTTCGCCAACCCGTTCTCGATCCTCACCAAGGGCACCCTGATCCTGCGCGACCTGCCGCTGCTGCGGCAGGCCGCCGAGGTCACCCGGGTCAGCCTGTCGTTCTCGGTCGGCTTCGTCGACGAGGCGCTGTGGCGGGCGGTGGAGCCCGGCACCCCGAGCCCGGCCCGCCGGCTCGACGCGGTGCGCCGGCTCACCGACGCCGGCTTCGAGGTGGGGGTGCTGATGGCACCGATCCTGCCCGGCCTCAGCGACGACGACGAGTCGATCGACGCCACCGTCGCGGCGATCGCCGCCGCAGGCGCCACCGGCGTCACCCCGCTGACCCTGCACCTGCGTCCCGGTGCCCGCCAGTGGTATGCGTACTGGCTCGGTCGGGAGTTCCCCCACCTGGTCCCCCGCTATCGCGAGCTGTACCGGTCCGGGGCCTACCCGCCGCAGGCGTACCAGCGGGAGGTGACCGCCCGGGTGCGGATCGCGGCTCGCCGGCACGGCCTGCCCCAGGGCGGACCCGGCGACACGCGCCGGCCCCCGGACCCGTCGCCCACGCCCACCGGCGAACAGCTCGCCCTGCTCTGACCGTCCGCGACGGTGACCATGCCCCCACCCGGCGCTGCGCTGCGCGCAGGACGGTTCCGACCCTCGGAGCTAGGCTCGGCGGATGCGGACCGCCCAGCAGCTCCTCGCCGACTCAGCCGTGATCGCCGTCGTGGGTGCGTCCCGCGACCCGGGCAAGGCCGCACACCGGGTGCCGGCGCAGATGCAGCGGTACGGCTGGCGGATCATCCCGGTCAACCCGACGGTGGACGAGTTGTTCGGTGAGCGGGCGTACGCCTCACTGGCCGACATCCCGCACCCGGTGGACCTGGTGAACGTCTTCCGACCGGCCCGGGACGCGGTGGAGGTGGTCCGTCAGGCGGTCGCGATCGGTGCTCCGGCGGTCTGGCTACAGCTCGGCATCGTCTCGGCCGAGGCGCGGCGGATCGCCGAGGAGGCCGGCATCGACTACGTCGAGGACCGTTGTCTGATCGTCGAACGGGCCGCCGCCGGTCTCAGCCGGCTCGGCTGAGACCGACGCCGATCCGGAGCCGGACCCGCCGGCGACCCGTCCCGCCAACCGCCGGGAAAAGGTGCACCGCTACCGGTAGCGTCCGCAGGGGAAAGGGCCACTGAACTGCGGCGGAAGGCGGACACCGTGAGTACGCCACCGGGGGGACCGGAGCAGCCCCCATCGCCGTACGAACCGCCCCGGCCCGACCCGTCGCCCTGGGCGCAGCCCACCGGACCGTCCCCGTCGGGCCACCCGGCCGAACCACCGCCGACCGGTGAGCCGGCCGAACCGCCGCAGTCCGCTCCGCCGACCCCACCATCATGGGGACAGCCACCGCCGGACGAGCCGCCGCCGTGGGGACAGCCACCGCCGGACGAGCCGCCGGACCGGACACCGCCGGCTCCCGCCGAACCACCCTGGGGGCAGCCGACGCCGGGCGAACAGCCCTGGGGACAGCAACAGTGGGGGCGACAGCCGTGGGAGCAGCCGGCGTACCCGCCGTCCGGGCAGTACGGGCGGCCCGGCGGTGCAACCAACGTGCTGGCGATCCTGTCCCTGGTCCTCGCCTTCGTCTTCGCCCCGGCCGGCATCGTCCTCGGCCACCTGGCCAAGCGGCAGATCCGCCGCACCGGCGAGGCGGGCGACCAGCTCGCCACCTGGGGGCTGGTCCTGGGCTACGCGTTCACCGTGATCGGGGTGCTCGTCTGCTGCGGCTGGCTGGCCCTCGTCGTGTGGGCCGGTGCCAGCGGCAGCAGCGACACCGGGTACTGATCAGCGGAACTGCGCCTCCCGGACGCTGTTGCCGCCGTCGACCACCAGCATCTGGCCGGTGATGTACGACGCCGCCGGCGAGCAGAGGAAACTGATCGCAGCGGCCACCTCGTCGGGGGTGCCGGGGCGGCCGACCGGGGTGCCCAACCCCTGCTTGATCTCCGCGATCGTGGACGCCGCCGTGTAGATCGTCCCCGGGGCCACCGCGTTCACCGTCACCCCGTCGGCGATCATCTCCATCGCCAGCGCCCGGGTCAGCCCGACCACCCCCGCCTTCGCCGCCGCGTACGCCGCCTCGGTGGGCAGCGCCTTGACCGGCCCGGCGGTCGCCGAGAGGTTGACGATCCGCCCCCAGCCCCGTTCGGCCATCCCGCCGATGAAGGCCCGGCTGCACAGGAACGCGGTGGTCAGGTTCCGGTCGATCTCGCCGCGCCACTCGTCATAGCTGAGCTGGGCCACCGGACGCAGCACCTCGGGGCTGGCCCGGCTGGCCAGGCCGGCGTTGTTGACCAGCACCTCGACGTCACCGAGCTGCTCGGCGACCGCGTCGGCCAGTGCACCGACCTCGGACTCGTCGGTCAGGTCGGCGACGAAGCCGGTCACGCCCAGTTCCCCGGCCCGGTCGTGGATGCGCCGGGTGGTGGAGACGATCGCCACCCGGGCACCCAGGTCGGCCAGTCGGCGGGCGGTCGCGTACCCGATGCCGTCCGCGCTGCCCGCACCGGTGACCAGCGCGACCCGGCCGTCCAGCCGCATGGTCACCGGGTCGGCCACCGGCACCGGCTCGTCCTGGCCGGCGTCGCTGCCGCCGCCGACGGCGCGGGTGCGCCGGGCCAGGCCGGGACGGCTCACGTCCCGCCTCGGTCGGCTGCCGGATCGGTCGGCCCCACGTGCGTCGATAGCCATGCCGCGATCCTGCCCGCTCGGTGCGACGTGGGCAACGAGCCACCACGGGCGGACCCCACCGCTGTTGCACCCTGGCTACCCTGACGGCGCACCTACATGCGACGGAGAAGATCAGATGACCTACCCCCCGCCCTCGGACGGCTGGCAGGACCCGGCATGGTCGGGCCACCAGCCCGATCCGACACTGCCGGCCAGCGGCCCACCGGTTTCCGCCCAACCGATCGGCAAGGACCCGTACGCCCCGGCTGACCCGTACGCGGGTGCGCCGCTGATCCCCGGCCAGGCCGGCCCGGTCGACCCGTACGCCGCCGCAGCCGCCTACCCGCAACCGTCCGGTTACCCGCAGCCGGCCGGGTTCCCCGGCTACGGCGGCTACCAGCCCCCGCCCCCGCAGAGCGGCCTCGCCATCGCCTCGATGATCGTCTCGATCATCGGCGCGATCGGCCTGTGCGGTTACGGGCTCGGCGGCTACATCGGCATCATCGGCGCGATCCTCGGCCACGTGGCCCGCAAGCAGATCAGGGAGCGGGGCGAGGGCGGCGCCGGCTTCGCCACCGCCGGCATCGTCGTCGGCTGGATCTCCACCGTCATCGCGGTGCTGGCCACCATCGCCCTGGTGGTCTTCTTCGTCTGGCTGGCCAACCAGGAGTCGACGACCGGCTACGGCACCAGCTACTGAGCAGCGGGGCCGCCCCGGGACCCGGGGCGGCCCACCGGGTCACTGCCGCGATGGGGTGACGTGCGGGGTGCGCGCCGCCCGGCCGGGACCGCCAGGGCGCGTCGGTGTTCGCGGACCCGCAGGAGCGGCGGCGTCGATGGCCGCACCCCGTTGGACATGACAGGGACCCGACGGTCCCCGGGGCTTGGTGACCTCACGGTAACCTCGTGCCGTGACCGGGGTGAACGGACCTGTGGAAGATCTCGCCGGGCGGCGGACCGTGGTGGTGACCGGGGCCAGCTCCGGCATCGGCCTGGCCGCGTCCGTGGCGCTGGCCCGGCGGGGCGACCGGGTGGTGCTGGTCGGCCGGGACCCGGCCCGCCTCCAGGCCGCCGGTGACCGGGTACGCGAGGCGTCCGGCGAGCGCCCCGAACTCTTCCGCGCCGACTTCGCCGTGCTGGACGACGTACGCGGGCTCGCCGAGCGGCTGCGGGCGGCGTACGACCGGATCGACGTGCTGGCCAACAACGCCGGGGCGATCGTGTTGGAGCCGCTCACCACGGTCGACGGGTTCGAGCTGTCGATCCAGGCCAACCACCTGGCCCCGTTCCTGTTGAGCAACCTGCTGATCGACCGGGTCGGCCGGCTGGTGGTGACCGCCTCCGGTGCGCACCGCAGCGGGACCCTCGACCCCGACGACCTCAACGCCGCGCTGCGCCGTTACCGGCCGATGCGCGCGTACGGCACCAGCAAGCAGGCCAACATCCTGTTCGCCGCCGAGGCGGCCCGACGCTGGCCGGACGTGCCGGCGTACTCGTTCCACCCGGGGGTGGTGCGGACCCGGTTCGGCGCGGACAGCAGGCTGGTCGCCCTCGGCATGCGGGTGATGCCGTTCCGCAGCCCGGAGAAGGGCGCGGAGACCCTGCTCTGGTTGGCCAACCAGCCCGCGTCCCGGCTGGTCGACGGGGGCTACTACGCCGACCGGCGGCTGCGCCGGCCCTGGCCGCGCGCCGCCGACCCGGCGCTGGCCGCGCGCCTCTGGACCGCCAGCGCCACCGCCGTCGGCCTCGCCGCCTGACCCGGCCGCGCCGTCCCAGGCTCCCCACCCGCTGCTGCGCCTCGGGATCGCGGTAACCATCACGGATGCTCAGAAATGCTCGCCAGCACCCGATCGGTTCACCGGGTCAGGCCGACGATGGCGGCCAGCCGGGTCACGCCGGCCGCCGCCGGGCCGCTGCGGGTGATTTCGGCGATCACGGTACGGGCGTACGGTCGGTAACGAACCTCGGCAGGGGCGATCCGGTCGGCATCGAGGAGGGCCTGTCCGGCGGCAGCGACGTTGCCGGTCTGGAGGTAGGCGCGGGCGACATCGACAAGGTGGGCGGCCCGGTGCTCGGCGGGCAGGGCCGGCCAGTCGGCACGCCGGGCGGCCCGCTCATGCCGATAGATCGCTTCCTCCGTGTCGCCGAGGGTGAGGGCGGCGAGGGCCAGTGCCAGCAGCACGGCGGTGGGGCCGAAGGCGGTGTGATGCGGGTCGTCGGTTGTCCGGCGGTCGGCCAGGTCGGCGGCGTGGTTGAGGAGGTCATCGGCGTTGCGGCGATCGCCACCACTGGCGGCGGCGAGACCACCTTGTACCAGCAGAGTTCCGCGTACCGCGTCGTCTGTGGTGGTTTCCGCCGCCCTGACGCAAGCGGTCAGGGCGAGTCGGTCGCGGCTGAGAGCACGCAGTGCCTGGGCGACGGCGATGGTGGCGGTGCCGGTGCGGGTGGGATCGGTTGCTGCGGCGGTCACTGCGCGATCGGCGGCGAGCCAGGCGAGATCGGCTTCACCGAGCTTGACCAGCACCGATGCGGTGATCCGGTACGCGGGCACCAGCAACGTGGGGGCACCGTGGGCGGCGTCGAGCAGTGCGGGCAGGGACCGCAGTAGTTGTGCATAGTGGGCATGCTGGTAGGTCAGCCAGGCGTGCGCGAGGTGTCGTTCCACTTGATCGCCCGGGACGGCCCGGATCACTGGCCGGTGGTAGCGAGCCAGCGCGTCGCGGAGCGCGTCGACCCCGTCCAGGCCGGCGGCCGTTGACGGCGGAGGCTGGCGGGGACCGAGCAGGACGGCCGGGTCGAGGTGGAGCACTTCGGCGATCTCCTGGATCACCGAATACCGGTCCAGCGCTCGGACACCGCGTTCGACCTTGTCCACCCAGCTCTTCGACTTGCCGAGCCGATCGGCGAAGACCTGTTGGGTCATCCGTCGGCGTACCCGCCAGCGTGCCACCTGCCGCCCGATTGGCAACTCGGCACGCTCCCGCTGCACCAGGCTCATCGGTGCCGCTCCGTCGGCCGGCGGACGGCCTCGGTGGACCCGCCGCAGCGCGGACACCACCGGGATTTGACCCGGAATGCAAACAGCCCGACCAGAAAACCAGGCACCAATCCACCGAACACCATCGACACCACTGCGGGAGCTGCAAACGCTCTCACCTTGACCTCCTCGGAAGGGCGTGCAAGCGACCTGAACGAGCTCGTTGGTGGGTTGATCAGGTCCGGTGCCTGCCGAACCCGACCCGGGGGACAACTGAGCAGGCACCGGACGTGTGCTCCTCCTGGTGCGACCCGAGGACGAACACGACAGCAGCTTAATCAACTATGTCTACCTGGTCTAGCTTGCTCGACATAGTTGATGCAGCTTTCTGAAAGTGATCTACTCGGGGTGCGACCCGAGGAGTACAGATGCCCGCCAAGTACGAGCGGGTGGCCGAGGCCATCCGCGAGCAGATCCGGACCGGTGAACTCGCCGTGGGGGACAAACTCCCGTCCACCGCGGAACTCAAAGCCGAATACGACGTGTCCTACGGATCGATCCGTGGAGCGATGCTCGTCCTCAAGACCGAGGGCCTGGTCGAGGGACGCCAGGGCGAAGGCGTCTACGTGAAGGCGGTGCCGGCAGACTGATCCCACCCGTCGAAACGAGCAGGCCCTGCGGAGACACCCTGTCCTGTGGAGATCTGTTGCTGCTGGAGCGACAACAAGTCTCCCCGATCCTGCTCTCCCTGGCGGGCCCGGCGACGCGGTGCTCGACGGTCCGCCGGGGACCCGTCCGCGCGGCGCGCTCGGCAGGTGGCGTCGGTCGCTACAGTCGGGTCATGGCGCGTCACGTGCGGGTTGCGTATCCAGTGGCACTGCTGATCCTGGTCGTTGTCGGATTGATCGCGGATCTGCCGGTCTGGCAGGCGGCGCTCGTGGGGGCGGCTGCGATGACGCCGATCCTCCTGGTCGACCTCATCCTGACGCACCCCGGCAGGAGCGCATGATCGGGCGTGGGCAGTAGGCGAGGACGCCGCCACCCGGCCGGCCAACGGTGGCGTGGGCGACCGCCCCGCGCCGCCGGGATGGTCCTCACTCGACGACGTGGACCGGGACGGTGGTGACCACCACGCCGGGCAGCGCCCGCAGGGCCCGGCGCAGCCGGTGACCGGTGCGGTTGTGCAGCAGGCGGTGCCACGGCCGGCGCAGCACCACCTCCGGCACCACCACGGTCAGCACCAGCTCCGGCGCGGCGACGTGCAACGCCGCCAGATAGTGCGCCAACGGCCCGACCACCGCCCGGTACGGCGAGACGATCGTCTCCAACCGCACGTGGTCCCCCCAGGCCCGCCACTGCTCCCGGAACCGGTCCGCCTCGGCGTCCTCCGGGGCTAGGTGCACCGCCAGCGTCGGCCGACCCAGCGACACCGCGTACGCCAGGGCGCGCATCGAGGCCCGGTTGAGGCGTACCACCGGGACCACCACCAGGTGCCGCAGCTCCTGCGGCAGCTCCTCGACCTCGACGGACCTGCCCGCCGGAGGCCGGGGCGGCCCGACCCGGTGCCCCGTCGCGGTAGGCGGCGGGCCCTCTCCCGCCACCGGCTGCGGCCCCGCCCCAGGCTCCGCAGCTGCCGGCGGGGCTCGCAGGGCCAGGGCGGTGTGCAGGTCGCGGTAGTGCCGGTGGATCCGGCGGAAGAGCAGCACCAGCAGCGGTACGGCGACGACCACCACCCAGGCGCCCTCGGTGAACTTCGCCACCGCCGCGGTCAGCAGCACCAGGCCGGACAGGACCGCGCCCACCCCGTTGACCAGCGCCCGACGCCGCCAGCCGGCGTCCCGGTGCCGCCGCCAGTGCACCACCATGCCGCTCTGCGACAGGGTGAAGGCGAGGAACACCCCCACCGCGTACAGCGGGATCAGTTTCTCGGTGTGCCCGCCGAACGCGACGAACACCACGACCGCCGTCCCGGACAACGCCACCAGGCCGTTGCCGAACGCCAGCCGGTCGCCCAGGTGCAGGAAGCGGCGCGGCGCGTGACCGGCGCGGGCCATGAAGAACAGCAGCCGGGGAAAGTCGTTGAACGCGGTGTTCGCCGCCAGCAGCAGGATCAGCGCGGTGGTCGCCTGCACGACGGCGTACCAGGGGCCGGTCGGGAAGGTGACCCGGGCGAGCTGGGACAGCAGCGTCTCACCGGGGCGGGGCACCAGACCGGCCAGGTGGATCAGCAGGGTCAGCCCGGCGAAGAGGACCACCAGCATCGCCACCATCCAGGCCAGCGTGGTCCGCGCGTTGCGCCACTCCGTCGGGCGGAACGCCGGGACCGCGTTGGAGACCGCCTCGATGCCGGTCATCGACACCGCCCCGGAAGCGAACGCCCGCAGCACCAGCAGCAGGCCCAGACCCTCTGCCGCCGGCACGACCGGCGGGGCCACCGGTGTGAACCCCCGGCCGGCCGCCCGCAGGTAGCCGACCACCAGCAACCCCAGCACGGCGGCCACGAAGGCGTACGTGGGCAGGACGAAGATGTTGCCGGCGGTGCGTACCCCGCGCAGGTTGCCGGCGAGCAGCAGCAGGATCACCAGCACCCCGAGCGGCACGGTGAACGGCGTCAGCCCCGGCAACGCCGAGGTGACCGCGTGCAGGCCGGCGGCGATCGACACCGACACGGTCAGCACGTAGTCCAGCATCAGCCCGGCGGCGGCGGTCAACCCCGCCCCGACCCCCAGGTTGTCCCCCGCCACCAGGTACGACCCGGCCCCGTGCGGGTACGCCGGGATGGTCTGCCGGTAGGAGATCCCGACGGCCACCATCAACAGCACCAGCCCGGCCGACAGCGGCAGCGCCAGGCCCAGCGCCCCACTGCCGGCCAGCACCAGCACGGTCAGCAGCGCCTCCGGCCCGTACGCCACCGAGCTGAGCAGGTCGGAGGAGAGCACCGGCAGGGCCACCAGTTTGCGCATCCGCTCGTGCAGCACGGCGGCGCTGGCCAACGGTGGGCCGAGCACCACCCGCCGGACCCGGCCCAGCCGTCGGCCGAGGCGGGAGTCGGGGCGGTTCGCCGGTTCGGCGGCGATCAACCCGTCCCGCCCGCCCCGGCCACCCGGCTCCGGCTCGAACAGCGCGATCGGGGCCAGTCGGCTGAACCGGCCCGGGGCGGGACGGTTCCGGTAGCGGTCCAGCGTCGGGTCGACCGGCAGGGCGGGCCGGCTCCCGGTCCGCCAGTGCGCGCCGACCCGGCGCAGGGTGTCCACCTCGGCGGGGTCGAGCGGCGGGAACTCGGCCGACGGGGTGACCACGGTGCCGCTGCGGTCGTCGTCCACGGTGCGCCCCGACATCACCCCACCTCCCCCCGCACTCTCACGCGTGCCGGGGTCCCCTGCCCGTGGTTTGGGCGGAATCGCTCAGGAGGGCGGGGCGGCGTCGGCGGGGACCGCCGGCGGGGCGGGGCGACGGCCGGCGCGGGCCCCGCCGAGCACCACCACGGCCACCCCGGCGAGCAGCAGCGCCAACCCGGGCAGGGCGAACGGGCGCGGCAGCTGCCCCAGCCAGGCCCAGGCGATCAGTGCCGCACCGGGCGCCTCCAGCAGGATCAACACGCTGATCGTGGTCGCCGACACCCGGCGCAGCGCGTGGTTGAACATCGAGTGGCCGAGCAGTTGGGCCCCCACCACCAGCCCGGCGATCGCCAGCCAGGTGCTGGTGCCGTAGCCGTGCAGCCGTACCCCGCCGACCAGGCAGACGACCAGCAGGATCACCGCGCACACCCCGTAGCAGATGGTGGTGTAGGTGGCGGTGCTGATGGTGGCGCGGGCCCGTTCGCCGAAGGCGGTGTAGACGGCGGCGAACATCCCGCCGACCACCGCGAGCAGGTCACCGGCGAAGGCCCGGCCGGAGACGCCGACGTCCGCGCCGGTCGCCAGCACCGCGCCGGTCACCGCCAGCCCGATACCGACCCAGACGGCGTACGGCAGCCGCCGACCCTGCCAGCGGGCGATCAGCCCCTGCCAGACCGGCTGGGTGGCGCCCAGGGCGGTGGCCGCCGCGACCGAGGTGAGCTGGGCGCTCGGCATCCAGGTGGCGAAGTGCGCGGCCAACGCCACCCCGGACAGCACGCAGTACCAGCCCTCCCGACGGCCCGCCCCCACGGTCAGGGTGCGCAGCTCGGCCCGCCGGCGGACCAGCGTGAACGGGACGAGCACGGCGGCCGAGAGCAGGTTCCGCCACGCTGCGACGGCCAGCGCGGGAGCCGCCGCGAAGGCGATCAGCGGGGCCGACGACGAGACCGAGGCGACGGCGATCGCGAGCACACCGACGGTCAGCGGATCGACAGGTGGGCGCGGGTGCGGGGCAGCGGAGGACACGGTGCGTCATCCTCACACGGGCGGCGTCGCGGATGTGGACGCCGGGCGGTGGGTCAGCGGCGGCGGACCCGGTGCAGGCGGAACGGCTTGCGGGTGGCCCGGACCACGGCCGCGCCGCGCGGCTCGGCGGCGAGGGAGGCATCCGGCAGGGCCGACCCGGCGTCCGGCGGGCCGTCCGGGGCGAGGCGGGTCAGCGCGCAGCCGTCGGCCGCCCAGCGGGCCACCAGGTCGGCGGTCGGGCCGGAGGCGTTCAGCCGCTTCGCCGCCACCAGCGGTGCCGACGTCTCCCACTCCGGGGTGCCCGGGGCCAGCCGGGTCACCCGGGCCGGCCAGGTCACGATGCGTCCGCCGTGGTCGCCGCGCAGGGTCACCCGGGCGGCGTCGGCGTCGGCCAGGCCCGGCGCGGTCTGCTCCCCCGGCCCGCTGACCACGAACAACGCCCCCTCCAGGGGTACGCACCACAGCGCGGTCGCCGGCCCGTCCGCGACGCCCACCCATGCCACGGCGGCCTTCTTCATCGCCTCGTCGACCAGTGGCGTCGACCGGGAGGCATCCACCTCGTCCGTCACACCCGCATCCTCTCGCAGCTCCCACCCGATCGCGGTCAGCCCACGAACGGTGGGACGACGATCTCACCCCGGGCCACCGGCATCACCTGGCCGGCCACTGTCGTCCCGACCGCCATCCCGCCCTCGGCGGTCACCGTGCAGGTCAACGCGGACGGGCGGCCGATCTCGGTGCCCTGCCGGACGGCGTACCCGCTGCACCCCTCCCCGGGGAGCAGACCGCTGGCGACCAGCCACACCCCCAACCCCAGGGCGGCCGAGCCGGTGGCCGGGTCCTCCGGGATGCCGAGGCCGGGCACGAAGACCCGGGCGTGTGCGGTCTGCGTGTCGGCGTCCCAGGAGAAGACGCTGACGTGTTCGACTCCGTACCGCTGGGCCGCCGCCGCGTTGACCCGGGCGCGGGCCACCGCGTCCGGACGCACCGGGAGGTAGGGGAACTCCAGCCCGCAGCCGGCCACCCGGGGGGCCGGGCCGGTGTGGTCGTCGGCGGTGAGCCCGGCCATCTCCAGCAGCGGCTCGGGGTCGAGTTCCGGCCCGAGGGTGGGGGTGCCGCCGGTCAGGGTGGCTCCCGTCGCGGTCACCTCAAGGGGGAGCACCCCGGCGTGGCACTCCTGACTGACCGACCCGACCCCGAACAGCCCCCGGCGAACGGCGGTGACCGCCGCGCCCACGCTGGGGTGCCCGGCGAACGGCAGCTCCTCGGTCGGGGTGAAGATCCGGGCCCGGTAGGTGGCGCCCACCTGGGTCGGCGGCAGCACGAACACCGTCTCCGACAGGTTGAACTCCATCGCCAGCGCCTGCATCTGCTCGGTGGCCAGCGCTTCGGCGCCGAACACCACGGCCAGGGGGTTGCCGGCGAACGGGCGGTCGGTGAAGACGTCCACGATCTCGTAGGCCAGGGTCGACATGGTGATAAACACTAGGCGCTTAGGCTGGTGGCCGTGAGCACGCCGAACCGGGTCTACATCGCTCGACTCGCCGGAGTCGCCGTCTTCGACCCGAACGGCGACCAGGTGGGGCGGGTCCGCGACGCGGTCGCCCGGATCCGGCCGACCCAGCGCCCGCCCGAGGTGGTGGGGCTGGTGGCCGAGATGCCGATGCGCCGCCGGATCTTCCTGTCCATCAACCGGATCACCTCCATCGACCCCGACGCGGTCGTCCTCGGCAGCGGCACCCTTAACCTGCGCCGCTTCTCCAAACGCCCCAACGAGCTGCTCGTCCTCCAGGAGCTGCTGGACCGGCGGGTGCAGCTCGACCCGGGCGGCCAGCCCGGCGCGGTGGTGGACGTGGCGATGGAGCGCAGCCGGGGTGGCGAATGGGCGCTGTCCCGGGTCGCCGTCCGCGAGCAGACCAGCCGGTTGACCCGCCGTGGCCACCTGCACCAGGTCGACTGGGACCGGGTACGCGGGCTGAGCGGCATCGCCGACAACCGGGGCACCGCCAACCTGCTGGCGGTGCTGGAGGACATGCGCCCCGCCGACCTGGCCAACGCGCTCCAGGACCTGCCCGACGCCCGGCGCAACGAGGTCGCGGCGGCCCTCGACGACGAACGCCTCGCCGACGTGCTCGGCGAGCTGCCCGAACGCGACCAGGTGGAGATCCTCGCCGCGCTGGATCGGGAGCGGGCCGCCGACGTGCTGGAGGAGATGGATCCGGACGACGCCGCCGACCTGCTCAACGAGCTGCCCCCGCCCGAACAGGACGTGCTGCTCGACCTGATGGAACCGGACGAGGCCGACCCGGTCCGCCAACTGCTCAAGTACACCTCCGGTACGGCGGGCAGCGTGATGACCTCGGAGCCGGTGATCCTGCCGCCGGACGCCACGGTCGCCGAGGCACTGGCCCGGATCAGGGAGGAGCAGCTCTCCCCGGCGATCGCCGCGCAGGTCTTCGTGACCCGCGCCCCGATGACCACCCCGACGGGCCGTTACCTGGGCATCGTGCACTTCCAGCGGTTGCTGCGCGAGCCCCCGGCCGACCTGCTCGGCGGGATCGTGATCAACGACATCGACCCGCTGCGCCCGACCACCCCGTTGCCGGAGATAACCCGCCGGATGGCCACCTACGACCTGGTGGCGATGCCGGTGGTCGACCGGAACAACCGGCTGGTCGGCGCGGTCACCGTCGACGACGTGCTGGACCACTCGCTGCCCCGGGACTGGCGGGACCGCGACGCCATACCCACCCCGTCCGGCGACGACGGGTCGGAGCCCTCCGCCGCTGCGGCCGGACCGGCAGGCGGTGGCTCCGATGGCTGACCAGCGACGGGCCGAACGGCTGGACCAGCCGCGCGAACCCCGGGGCGTCAAGCTGCCCCGGTTCGACGCGGAGGCGTTCGGACGCTGGTCGGAGGGGATCGCCCGGGGGATGGGCACCGCGAACTTCATCGTCTACATGACGGTGGTGATCGCCCTGTGGTTCGGCTGGAACACCCTGGCCCCGGCGGACCTGCGCTTCGACCCGTACACCTTCACGTTCCTGACCCTGGTGTTGTCGTTGCAGGCGTCCTACGCGGCCCCGTTGATCCTGCTCGCGCAGAACCGGCAGACGGACCGGGACCGGGTGGCGCTGGAGGAGGACCGCCGCCGGGCGACCATGCAGAAGGCGGACACCGAGTACCTGGCCCGGGAGGTCGCCGCGCTGCGGATCGCCCTGGGCGAGGTGGCCACCCGGGATTTCCTCCGTTCCGAGCTGGTCCGGTTGGCCGAGGAGCTGGACGCGGCGGCGCAGCGCCGGCAGAAGCGGGAGTTGCGGCAGCCGGACCGGCCTACCGGGCGCCCCGGAGGTGGTGAGGGACGCTCCGGGGGTGGTGAGCCGCCGCTCGACGAGCCCCGGGACGATCTCGACGGCGACTACGTGCGCGACGGCCACCGCCCGGAGAGCTGAGCCCGCGACGCCGGACCGGCACGGGTGGGCTGGCGGGCGGCCCCGACCGGGGGTCGACCCCGCGTCGGTGACCCGCTTGTCGCGGTCCGGGAGCGCCAGCCGGTCCCGTACCTGATCGTCCAGGTTTGTCCGCGGAGCGGGGCGGGCCCGACCGTCCGATCGATTCGCTCACACCCGGCCCCGCTGCCGGCGGGCGTCCCGCCCGGCCGACGTAGCATTGCCCGCATGTCAGCTCCCGTCAGCACCCTCTCCGACGCGATCCAGGCCGCGCTGGCCACCGTCAACGACCCGGAGATCCGCCGGCCCATCACCGACCTCGGCATGGTCCGCTCCGCCGAGATCGGCGAGGACGGCGTGGTCCGGGTCGGGCTGCTGCTCACCGTGGCCGGCTGTCCGCTGAAGGACAAGCTGCGCGGGGACATCACCGCCGCCGTCGGCGCGGTGCCCGGGGTGACCGGCGTCGAGATCGACTTCGGGGTGATGAGCCCGGAGCAGCGGCAGGAGTTGCAGGGCAAGCTGCGCGGCGGCAGCACCGACGAGGCGGTGATCCCGTTCGCCCAGCCCGGCTCCCGCACCCGGGTCTACGCGGTGGCCAGCGGCAAGGGCGGCGTCGGCAAGTCCAGCGTCACGGTCAACCTGGCCGCCGCGCTGGCCGCCCGGGGCCTGTCCGTCGGTGTGGTCGACGCCGACATCTACGGCCACTCGGTGCCCCGGATGCTCGGCGCGGACGGCAAGCCCACCCGGGTGGAAGACATGATCATGCCGCCGCAGGCGAACGGCGTGAAGGTCATCTCGATCGGCATGTTCACCCCGGGCAACGCGGCCGTGGTATGGCGCGGCCCGATGCTGCACCGGGCGTTGCAGCAGTTCCTCGGTGACGTCTACTGGGGTGAGCTGGACGTCCTGCTGCTCGACCTGCCCCCGGGCACCGGCGACATCGCCATCTCGGTCGCCCAGCTGCTGCCGAACGCCGAGATCCTGGTGGTGACCACCCCGCAGGCCGCAGCCGCCGAGGTCGCCGAGCGGGCCGGCGCGATCTCCCTGCAGACCCACCAGCGGATCGTCGGTGTCATCGAGAACATGTCCTGGCTGGAGCTGCCGGACGGTTCCCGGATGGAGGTCTTCGGCGCCGGTGGCGGCCAGGAGGTGGCCGAGTCGCTGACCCGGACGATCGGCGCGCAGGTGCCGCTGCTGGGGCAGATCCCAATGGACACCCGGGTCCGTGAGGGCGGCGACGCCGGCATCCCGATCGTGCTGTCCGCACCGGACGCGCCCGCCGCGAAGGCGCTGCGTCAGGTCGCCGACCGGCTGGCGGTACGTCGCGAGTCGCTGCTCGGCAAGCCGCTGGGTCTCACCCCCGCCGGCCGCTGACCACATCCGCCCCGGCGGGCAGGTCTGATCCACTCAGGTGAGCCGATGTTGTGGTGTCCCCGGCCGGGGACACCGCAACCGGCCCGCACCGAGTGGATCAGTCCGTCAGGTGGCGTCGTCGTAGCTGGGGCGGGGGGCCGGCGCGGGAGCAGGAACGGCGGCGGTGCTCGTCGCGCTGCTCCGCCGGACGGCGGCGCGCGGGTCGACCCGGTCGGCGATGTCCTTGAGTTCCTCGTGCACCCCGGTGACATCCGCCCGCAGGTTGTCGTAGACACCCTGGAGTGGCTTGCGGATCGCCTGCTCGTCCTCCTCGCTGAGGAGGTGCTTGCGGATGAACGCCTTCGGGTGCAGATCCTCCAGCTGGATGTCGGTGCCCAGCTCACGGCTCAGGTCACCGGTCGCGTTGCGGGCCATGTTGCGCAGGTTACGCACCATCCGCAGGCCGTCGCTGATCACGTTGGGCAACCGGTCCCCGAAGATCAGCAACGCCAGGAGCAGCAGTACGCCGATCTCCCACCAGTTCAGGTTGTCGAGCACCGCGGGGCCTCCTCGTCGCGTCGTACCAAGACTACGCACGTCAGGCCCCGCTTCGGGAGGGGGTGACCGGCCCTCACTTGGCATCCGCGGCAAGCGTCACCGAGGCGTTCTGCCGGGTCGAACCACGCCGGTACTCCACCGTCACCACCGACCCCGGGGCGAACTTGCGGACCAGGGCGATCAGGTCGGTCGGCTCGTTCATCGGCCGCCCGTTGAGCCGCAGGACGACATCGCCCGTCTGCAGGCCCGCCGCCGCCGCCGGGCCGGCCGGTTCCACGGCCGCCAGGCGCACGCCGGTGCCGGCCCGGGTGGCGGTCCCGGTGCCGGCGACCTGGGCCCCAATCACGGTACGCCGGGCCTTGCCGGTGCCGATGATGTCCTGGGTGATCCGCTTCGCCTGGTTGATCGGGATGGCGAAGGCGAGCCCGATGTTCCCCGCCTCCTGTCCCTCCGCGACCAGCGACCTGATCGTCGAGTTCACCCCGATCACCCGGCCGGCCGAGTCGACCAGCGGGCCACCCGAGTTGCCGTGGTTGACGGCCGCGTCGGTCTGGATCGCGGCGTAGTAGCGGACCGGCCCGCCGGGCTCCCCCGCCTGCATGGTGCGGTCCAGGGCGCTGATGATGCCGGCGGTCACCGTGTTCGCCAGCGACAGGGGCGAGCCGATGGCCAGCACCGGGTCCCCCACCGCGAGCGACTCGGAGTCACCGAACTCGATCGGCCGCAGACCCTTGCGGTTCACCTTGATCACCGCGATGTCCGACTCCGGGTCCTGACCCACCACCGTCGCCGGGGAGCTGCTGCCGTCGTTGAAGGTCACCGACGCCCGGCCGGTGCCGTCGGCGACCACGTGGTCGTTGGTGACCACGTAACCGTCGGCGCTGACGATGAACCCGGACCCCTCGCTGGTGCCGCCCAGGCTGGCCACCCGGATGGTCACCACGCTGGGCAGGACCCGACCGGCGACCCCGGCCAGCGAGTCCGGGCGACGCTGGGCCAGAGCCGGACCCTCGGCCGGAGCCCCCAGGGTGACCCCACCGCCGACCCCGCCGCGCACCGCGAAGGCATAACCGAGGGCACCGCCCAGGGTGCCGGCGAGCAACGCGACGATCAACGGGACGATCAGCAGTTGGCGCAGCTTCGGCCGGCCCGGCGCATCCGGGTCGGTGACCGGTTCCGGGGCCGCCCCGGGGGCCGGCACGCTCGGCAGCACGACCGCCGACGGGGCGTACGGGTCCCGCCACGGGTCGGCGAGCGCGTCGGACCACCACGGCGACGCCGACCCGCCGTGGCCGCCGGACGACGGCGGACCGCCGTACGGCGTCGTCGGGCCCGTCTGCGGCGGACCGGGGGGCGGCCCCGCCGACCCCGGAGTCCCGCCGGGCGCTCGCCAGTCCCAGCCGTCGGTCACGTCGGTGCCTCCCAGTCCGTCCCCCGGTGCCCCGGGCCACGACCGGGGGTGGCGGTCACGGCGCAGGGGGCACCGCATCCAGGATTGCACGGATGAGCCGGACTCAGTCAGCTGTTGCCCGGCCGCGACCGCCCGCCGCCGACCTTCCCCCGGGCCGCCGCTGGCCTTCCCCGGGCCGCCGCCGACCTTCCCCCGGGCAGCCACTTGACCTTCCGGCACCCAGCACGGGCAAGCCGGCGGCCACGGGCAGATCCCGCCCCGGGCGGAGCCGTCCACGGCGGCTTCCGCCCCGCCGGAACCGTCAGGGGTGGACTCGCGGCTGCGCGGAAAGTACCTCGCCTCTAGGCTCATACCGCCCACCCGCCCCTCGCACCATCGCCACCGCCCGGAGGTGTCCCATCGCCACGGTCGCCAGTTCCGGCAGCCCGACGGCGCAGTCGTTGCAGTTCGCCGAGTCGTACGTCGGCGAGGACATCGTGCTGGCCACCGCCCGTAGCCTCGCCCGGGAGGTCGGCCTCGACGCGGTCACCCCCGGGGCCGGGGCGGCGCTGCGCCTGCTCGCCGCCGCCGGCAACGCCCGCGCGGTGGTGGAGATCGGCACCGGCACCGGGGTCAGCGGGGTGTGGCTGCTGCGCGGGATGCGCGCCGACGGGGTGCTCACCACCATCGACGTCGAGATCGAGCACCAGCGGATCGCCCGGCGGATCCTCGTCGAGGCGGGTTTCCCGTCCGGCCGCACCCGGATCATCACCGGGCGGGCGTTGGACGTGCTGCCCCGGCTCGCCGACGGCGCGTACGACCTGGTCTTCGTGGACGGTGAGGCGACCGGCTCCGCCGCGTACGTCGACGCCGCCCTGCGGCTGCTGCGCCCCGGTGGGGTGCTCGCCCTCAACGGCGGCTTCGCCAGCGGCCGGATCGGCGACCCGGCCGCCCGGGACGCCGAGACGGTGACCATGCGGGAGACGGTCAAGGCGATCCGGGAGGCCGAGCAGTGGATCCCGGCCCTGCTCCCGGTCGGCCACGGCCTGCTGGCCGCGGTCAAGTGCTGACCACGACCGGGCGCTGACCGGCGGCCGGATGCTGGCCGGCGGCCGGGCGCCGACGCGTCGGGACGCGGGGCGGGCACCCGGCCCGGCAGCCGCTCAGTCCAGCGTCGCCAGCCAGCGCAGCAGGCCCCGGACACCCCAGCCGGTCGCGCCCCGGGTCAGCTCCGCGTCGTCGCCGTCGGCCCACGACGGCGCGGACATGTCGACGTGTAGCCAACGGTCCCGCAGCTCACCGGTGAACTCGCGCAGGTAGAGCGCAGCCATCACCGAGCCGGCACCCCGGTCCGGGGAGCTGTGCCGGTCGGCCAGGTCACTGCCCAGGTGTTCGAGGTAGTCGGCGGGCAACGGCATCCGCCAGGCCGCCTCACCGGCGTCGGCCACGGCGGCCAGCACGGCGGCGGCCAGCTCGTCGTTGTCGCTGTAGAGCGCGCCGGTCCGCTTGCCCAACGCCACCGCGTTGGCCCCGGTCAGGGTGGCCAGGTCGATCAGCAGGTCGGGGCGGAGTTCCCGGGCCGCGTAGCCGAGCGCGTCGGCGAGCACCAGCCGGCCCTCCGCGTCGGAGTTGGTGCTCTCGCTGGTCGTGCCGTCGTAGTGCCGGATGATGTCGCCGGGGCGGAACGCGGCCCCGCTGACCATGTTCTCGGCCAACGGGGTCAGGGCGGTGACCCGCACGGGCAGCCGCAGCGCCGCCGCGCCGAGGGTGGCCGCGACGACCGCCGCCGCACCGGCCATGTCCTTGCGCATCAGCTTCATCGCCGGCACCGGCTTGATCGAGATGCCGCCGGTGTCGAAGGTGATCCCCTTGCCGACCAGCACGACGTGCAGCCGGGCGTCGGCCGGCCGCCAGTCCAGCTCGACCAGGCGGGGGCCGCTGGCCGAGCCGGCACCGACGGCGACGATGCCGCCGAAGCCCTCGTCCGCCAGCTCCTGCGGCCCGCGTACCCGCAGGTGCAGGTCGGGTTGGTCGGCGGCGGCGTCGGCCACCCGGGCGGCGAACCACTCCGGGTTCTTCACCGCGGAGGGGGTGTTGGTGAGATCCCGGGCGAGCCGGGTCATCGCGGCGGTGGTCCGGGCCGTCTCGACCGCCCCGGTGTACGCGTCCGGCGCGGCGGTCAGCAGGGTCACCCCGGCCAGTGCGGGCGTCGGCCCCGCCTCGGTCAGCCGGAACCGGTACGAGGCGAGCAGCAGCCCTTCGACGAGGGCCCGGACCACCCCGGCCGGCACGTCGACAGGCAGCGCCAACGTGACATGTGTCTCATCTACGGCGGCCCGGGCCAGGGCGGCGCCCGCCGTCCGCCAGGCCCGTTCCCCGCCGTCACCCACGCCGAGCAGCATCAGCCGGACCGGGGTACGGCCGGGACGCAGCTGGGTCAGGGTCTCGCCGGCCCGGCCGGTCAACCGGGTCACCGGCAGCAGCGCCTCCGCCTCGCCCCGCACCTCGTCGGCGGGTGGTGGTGCGGTGGCGACCAGCGACGGCGCGGCGTCGTCCGGTGCGGTGGCGGCGCGGACGGGCAGGACGAGGACGTCCGGCCCGTCGGTGGTGACGGCGAGACTGATGGCGAGCACGCTGGACCGTACCTCCGGGAAAATTCGTGGTGCGGGACCTCGACGACCCGCGTGGGACAGACGAAGTCCCTGAGTCACCGGCAGTGCCGGTGACTCAGGGACCAGGACCTTCCGCGCGGCACCGCACGGAGTGTCGGCCGATCAGCCGGCAGCCGCCTTCAGCGCGTCACCGAGTGCGTTGGCCTCGTCGGGAGTCATCTCGACGACGAGCCGGCCACCGCCCTCCAGCGGGACCCGCATGACGATGCCCCGACCCTCCTTGGTGACTTCCAGCGGACCGTCGCCCGTCCGCGGCTTCATCGCCGCCATGTTGTCTCCCCTCAGACCTGAACATCAGGGTCGGTGTACTGCCCCACAGCCACTTCGTGCTGACCACCCGCAAGGTACGCGGGGGCGTCGACCACGATTTTCCCTGATGAACACCGCCGGACCCAAACCGGAGCGGCATTGATGTAACAGCACCTAGCTTATCTTGAGAAGGCCTGTCACAATGTGCGGTCATGCAGGCACGGTCGGCACTCTTCGACCTCTACGGCGACCATCTCCGCACGAGAGGTGGGCGCGCACCGGTCGCCGCCCTGGTGAAGTTGCTGGCCCCGCTCGGCGTCGCTCCCCCGGCCGTGCGGACCGCCGTATCCCGGATGGTCCGCCAGGGCTGGCTGGAGCCCCTGCGGCTCGCCTCCGGCCCGGGGTACTCGATCACACCGAAGGCGGTCCGTCGGCTCGACGAGGCCGCCGCCCGAATCTACCGGACCGGCCGGATCACCTGGGACGGGCGGTTCGACCTGCTCGTCCTGGCGACCCCGACCGCCCGCCGGGACCGGCAGCGGCTCGCCGCCAACCTCAGCTTCCTCGGCTACGGCACCCTCGACGAGCACACCTGGGTGGCGACCCGGGCCAGCGAGGACGTCGACGTGCTGCTGGATGAGGCCGGGGTGCGCTACGAACGGTTCACCGCCGCCCACGCCGCCGGCACCCCCGGCGCGATGGGAGTGGTCCGCCGCGCCTGGGACCTCCGCGAGATCGGGCACGCCTACGAACGGTTCGTCGCCGAACAGCGCGCCCAACTGGCCGGGGTGACCGTGCGCAGCGGCGACGAGGAGGCGTACGCGGCCCGGTTCCGGCTGGTGCACGCGTGGCGTACCTTCCTGTTCCAGGACCCTCAACTCCCTCCGGCACTGCTCCCCGAACGCTGGCCCGGCACCGCCGCCGCCAGCTTCTTCGACCGGCACGCCGCCCGGCTCCGGCCGGCCGCCGACCGGTACGTCGAGCAGTGCCTCGACGCCGGCAACCGGGTCCCCCGACAGAAGGGCCGTTAGAGACGTGACCGAGCCGCTGCTCGTCGACCGCACCGATGGCGTGGTCACCCTGACCATGAACCGCCCCACCGCGATGAACGCGCTCGACGTGGCGCTCAAGGAGGCCCTGCGGGACGCCCTGGCCGCGTTGGAGACCGACCGGTCCTGCCGGGCGGTGGTGCTGGCCGGGGCGGGCGGTTCGTTCAGCGCCGGGCAGGACCTGCGCGAGCACGTCCAGGTCCTGGAGTCGCCGGGCCGGGACCCGCTGGACACCGTCCGGGCGCACTACAACCCGATCGCCGCCCGGCTGGCCAACCTGCCCAAACCGGTGGTCGCCGCCGTCCGGGGGATGGCCGCCGGGGCGGGCGCCTCGCTGGCGTTCCTGGCCGACTTCCGCATCGGCGGGCCGAAGACGAAGTTCCTGATGGCGTTCGCCGGGGTGGGCCTCGCCGCCGACACCGGGGCGTCCTGGACGCTGCCCCGGCTGGTCGGCCACGCCAAGGCCGTCGAGCTGCTGATGCTCGCCGAGCCGGTGGACGCCGCCGAGGCGACCCGGTTGGGTCTGCTCACCCGGCTGGTCGACGACGACGAGCAGGTGCTGCCCACCGCACACGAGCTGGCCGCCCGGCTCGCCGCCGGCCCGACCGTCGCGTACGGGGCGATCAAGCGGCAGCTGTCCATCGCCGACGCCGGCACCCTCGCCGACGCCCTCTCCGCCGAGGCGCAGGCCCAGTCGATCTGCGGGGCCACCGCCGACCACCGGGCCGCCACCACCGCCTTCGTCAACAAGCAGAAGCCCGTCTTCCAGGGCAACTGAGCGTCGGACCGGCACGGTGTCCCGGGCCGGGTGGACCGACCCGGGACACCGTGCCGGCCACGCCGTGGCGGTGACGCGGATCCCGGACGACATCCGGCCGGCCGTCACCGGGCCACGTAACCGCCGTCGATGGGGACGGTGTGGCCGGTGATCCAGGTGGCGTCGTCGGAGCAGAGGAAGAGCACCACACCGGCCACGTCGTCCGGGGTGGGAATGCCCGGCTTCGGGTTGAACGACTCCATCCGGGCCCGCATCTGCGCCGGGTCGGGGGCGCTGTCGATGAAGTGCTGCACCAGCGGGGTCATCACCACCGTGGGAGCGACCGCGTTGACCCGGATGTTGCGGGCCGCGTACTCCACCGCCGCCGACCGGGTCAGCCCCACGATGCCGGCCTTGGTGAAGGTGTACGGGGAGATGTTCTCCTGCGCCGCCAGGCCGGTCGTGGACGAGGTGTTGACGATCGCACCCCCACCACCCCGCAGCATCGCCTCGATGCCGTACTTGAGCACGTGGAACACGCCGTCACCGTTGATCCGCCGGACCTTCTGCCAGTTGTCCACGTCCATCTCGTGCAGGGGCTGCTGCCGGCCGTCGATGCCGGCGTTGTTGAAGATGACGTCGAGCCGGCCGTAACGCCGCACCGTGTCGGCGATACCCTGCTCCACCGCGTCGGCGTCACCGGTGTCGACGGTCACCGCGAGCGCGTCGGGCAGCTCGGCGGCCACCCGCTGGGCACCCTCGGCGTTGATGTCGGCGATCACCAGCCGGGCCCCCTCGGCGGCGAACCGACGGGCGGTGGCCTCGCCGAGCCCCGAGGCACCACCGGTGACGAACGCGACCTTGTCCTGGAACCGCATCGGCTCTCCCTCACCCCGCCGACCGGCTGCCGGCACCCGAGCGCCCATACCCGGTCGGCGGGTGGCTAGTCGTCCTCCTCCGGGTCCTGGTTGGCCTCGACGCCCAGCACGAACGCCTGCATGGCCAACTCGTCGCCGCTGGGCGAGACGAACGCGGGCAGCTCCGCCGGACCCAGCTCCCGCACGTACGACCAGAAGAGCCGGACCGCCTCGGCCGGCGACTCGGCCTCGATCGGCAGGTCGAGGCTGACCAGCCAGGTCCGGCGGGGCGGCGGCGGGCCGAGCCGGTCGGCCAGCTCACGGTAGGTGCCCGGGGCGAGCGGGGTGACCGGCCCGGCGACGCTCACCTGCCCGGTCGGCACCGGCGCGTCGAACGACCGCCGGGTGTAGGTCACCAGCAGCGTCCCCCCGTCGAGGCGGGCCACCCGGCCCAGCGCCACCAGCCGGGACGGCTCGTCGGCCAGCACCGCCACCGGGTCGCCGGGGCGGGGGGCGGGCACACCGGGCGGGACGGTCAGCTCCAGGGTGTCGTGGTGGACGAGGCGTTCGGCGTCGTACCGCCCGGCCGGGAGCAGCACCGCCCAGGCGTCGCCGCCCGACCCGCCGTCGACGTCGGTCGGGCCGGTGCTGCGGTGGTCGGTCACGGTCATGGAGCCATCCCATCACGGGAGGAGACGGTGCCGGCGTGGCAGCCCGCGAGATGGTCGTCGACCATGCCGGTGGCCTGCATCAGCGCGTACGCCGTGGTGGGGCCGACGAAGCGGAAGCCCCGCTTCTTGAGCGCCTTGGCCAGCGCGACGGACTCCGGGGTGGTCGCCGGCACCTCGGCGAACGACCCGGGCCGGGCCGGCCGGGGCGGCGGCGCGTGCGACCAGAGCAGCGCGGAGAGCCCCTCGGGCAGGGCCAGTGCGGCGCGGGCGTTGACGATCGCCGCTTCGATCTTGGCACGGTTGCGGACGATGCCCGCGTCGCCGAGCAGCCGGGTCACGTCCGCGTCGCCGTAGGTGGCGACCCGCTCGATCCGGAAGTCGGCGAAGGCGAGCCGGAACGCGGGGCGTTTGCGCAGGATCGTCAGCCAGGACAGCCCGGACTGGAACGCCTCCAGGGTGAGTCGCTCGTAGAGGGCGTCGTCGCCCCGCACCGGACGACCCCACTCGGTGTCGTGGTAGAACGCGTAGTCCGGGGTGCTCGCCCCCCAGGCGCAGCGGGGCAGGCCGTCGGGGCCGGTCACCAGGTCAGTCACCCGGTACACGCTAGGCCAGGGGGCCGACACCCGTCGCCGGGTGGCCGGTGTCCGAGGGCCCGGCCGGTTCGTGGGGACGACTCGGCCCGGGCCGCCGCCGGGACGGCCCCGCGCGGACCGGGCGGCTCGGCACGGACCGGGCGGCCCAGCGGGAAACGGGCGGCTCAGCGGCCGGTGGGTGGGCGGGGCAGACGGCCGGCCTCGACCAGGCGGGCGAAACGCTTCAGCGCCAGCGTCAGGCTGGCCTTGGAACCGGGCCAGAGCAGCGGCCAGGCGACCCGCCCGGCCGACCCGCCGGGTAGGTGGAACCACTCGTGCCAGACCACCTGCGTACGGTCGTCGGCCAGCGGGGTGCAGCGCAGCACGCCGGGGCCACGCAGCAGCCTGCCGCAGTGCACCACACCCACCTCGTACGGGGCGTCGACCCGGACCACCCGCATCTCGTCGCGTAGCACGGCCGGGCCGAGCGCGGTGACCGCCTCGATGAGGCTGCCCTCCCCGCCGTCGCCCTCGACCACCCGCACCCGGGTCAACGGGATCCAGTCGGACTGCCCCTCCCAGTCGGTCAGCGCGGCGAAGACCCGCGCGGCGGGAGCCTTGACGATCACCGTGGCGGTGAACTCGCCCGCGCCGGGCTGGGCGGCCTCGTCGGCCACCCCACCACCGGCCGGGCCGGGTCCGGTCACACCGGCTCCGACCGGACCACCGCACCGCCGGGGCGGTCCGCGGCGATCCCCTCGGCCCGGTCGGTCCCGGGCTTGTCGGTATTGGCCTGGTCGGTGTCGGTGCGGTCATCCGCGTGGTCGGTGTCGGTGCGGTCGCCGGTCGCCCCGGCCCCGGAGGTCGTCGGCGCGGGGACCGGGTCCGCAGGCCCGACCTCGACGGTCGGGCCGTCCTCCGCGCCCGGTGCCTCGGCGGCGGGCGTCGCCGGGGGGCCGTCGGGCGGGGTGCCCACGGCCTCCTCCCGGGTACGGCGCAGCACGTCGGCGTCGTCGGTACGGCCCTCCCGCAGCGCGGTGATCTCGGCCTCCAACACCCCGATCAGCTCGGTCTTGTAACCGATGTCGTAGCCGGCCCGGCGCATCGCCTGGTCGACCTGGTCCATCCGGTAGCCGCGCAGGGCGGTGTCGAAGCGCAGCGCGCCGACGTCCGACTCCCGCAGGGGCCGGCCGCCGGGCAGCGGGACGGCTCTGCCGTCGGGTTCGGCGGGGGCGAGCCCGTCCCGACCCGAGATCAGCACCGTCACGCCGAACACGACCGCCGCCACGGTCAACGCGACGACCAGAATGAGCAGAGTCTGACCCATGAGGAGATCGTGGCACGGCGACACCCTCCGGAGCGACCCCAACCACCATCATCGTCACCGATCTTCTGGCGGTACCCGGCCCGCAGCGGTGCGGGTACCGGGTGCCGAACCGGCCCGAGGGCGGGGGCGGGCGACCGGCTAGCGTCGGCACCGGCCGGGTCGTCCGGCCGGTGACCTGCGGGAGGCTGAATTGTCCGGGGCGCTGCGGCTCGGGGGGCGGACCTTCGCCCCGGGTGAGCCGGTGGTGATGGCGATCGTCAATCGAACGCCGGATTCCTTCTTCGACCGGGGTGCCACCTTCGCGCAGGACAGCGCCCTGCGCGCGGTGCAGCGGGCGGTCACCGAGGGCGCGGAGATCATCGACATCGGCGGGGTGAAGGCCGGGCCGGGCGACGAGGTCGACGTGGCCGAGGAGATCCGCCGGACGGTGGACACCATCGCCGCCGTGCGGGCCGCGTTCCCCGAGGTGGTCATCTCGATCGACACCTGGCGGGCCGAGGTGGCGGTCGAGGCGGTGGCGGCCGGCGCGGACCTGCTCAACGACACCTGGTCCGGGGCCGATCCGGCGCTCGCCCGGGTGGCCGCCGAGACCGGTGTCGGCCTGGTCTGCTCGCACGCCGGCGGGTTGGCCCCGCGGACCCGGCCGCACCGGGCCGCCTTCACCGACGTGGTCGCCGACGTGGTCACGACGGTGACCGGGCTCGCCGAACGCGCGGTGTCCCTGGGGGTACGCCCCGACGGCATCCTGATCGACCCGGCGCACGACTTCGGCAAGAACACCAGGCACTCGTTGGAGATCACCCGGCGGTTGGGCGAGCTGTCCGACACCGGCTGGCCGCTGCTGGTGGCGTTGTCGAACAAGGACTTCATCGGCGAGACCCTCGACCTGCCGGTGGCGCAGCGGTTGGAGGGCACCCTGGCGGCGACGGCGGTGTCGGCCTGGCTCGGCGCCCGGGTGTTCCGCGCCCATCAGGTGCTGCCCACCCGGCGGGTGCTCGACATGGTCGCCTCGATCCGGGGCGACCGGCCGCCCGCCGTCACCCGCCGTGGCCTGGCCTGAGCGCCCGTGACGTCGCCGTGGCCGGGCCGGCCTCCGGTCGCCGCCCCGCCCCCGCTGACCCCCGTCCCCGCTGACCCCCGCCTCCGCCGGCCGGGCGGCGAGGGGCGGTCAGGTCCAGTGCAGGATGCGCTTGCGCCAGGCATAGAGGATGCCGAGCGCCACCACGGCGACGAAGACACCCATCTCGGCGACCGTCACCGCACCGAAGCCGGGCCGGTCGAAGACCATCGCCCAGGGGAAGAGGAAGACCGCCTCGACGGCGAAGAGCACGTAAAGGTACGCGTACACGTAGTAGCGGATCTGCATCTGCGCCCAGTCGCCACCGACCGGGTCGAGGCCGCACTCGTAGCCGGCCCGCTTACCGGCCGGGTCGGCCGGGCGGGCGGGACGTAACACCCGGTTGGCGGAGAACGCCGTAACGAAGAAGAGGACGGCAGCGAGCAGCAGCAGCCCGAGCGTCGCGTACGAGCCCAGGTAACCGGTCACGGTGACTGAGCCTACCGGGCGTCGGGCCGGCCGGGACGACGCGAGCGGCTCCGGGACCCGTCACCGATTATTTTCCGCCGGTACTAGTGCCCCGCCGCAACTGTTACCGAATAATGAACTCTCACCCAGGGTCACGGAGGTCAGATTGTCCCGCGTGGACGCGCGTACCGTTCGGCGGTCCCTCGCCCGGCGTACCCCCGCTCTGGTCGGAGCGGTGTTGGCGGCGGGGCTGGCGGTCGCCCTCGGGGTGACGCCGGGCCTGGCGGCGACCCCCACCGTGACGCGGGTGGCCGTCGACCCGACCGACGACTGGCTCCCCGGCGGTGACCCGACGGACGACCCGACGCCCCCGGTCGAGCCGTCGGCGACCGGACCGGCCACGACCGACGCGCCGCCGACGCTGCCGCCGGGCCCGACTCCGACCGGCGCACCCGAGCCGACCGGCACGACGTCGGCGCCGGTGCCGACGGCCGCCGGCACGCCGAGCACCACGCCCACCCCGAGGCCGCCGCTGCCCACCCGGTCCGCGCGACCCTCCGGGCCGAACCCCGCCCAGCCGGGTGGCGGTCGGATCGGGGTCCAGGTCACCACCGGGGACATCACCCTCGACGACCGGTACTGGAGTGCCCGGAGCACGGTCGCCACCCTGCAGGTGACGGTCACCAACACCGGCGTCGTGCCGGAGCGGCTGCGGCTGGCCTACACGCTGCCGGCCGGGCTCACCGACGCCGGGACGCCGGGTTGCGCGGCGGCCGGTGACGGCGGCTGGCAGTGCGGCGAGTGGACCACCGCGCCCGGCGACCGGTTCAGCAGCCTGATCCAGGTCCGGGTCAGCGGCAACGCCTGGCGGCAGATGCCCCTCAGCGGCACGGTACGGGTCACCGCGACCGGGCCGGACGCCGGTGACACCACGCAGGACCACGAGGGCTTCGCGGTCCTCTTCCCGCCCGGCCCGCCGATGCCCGGGATACTGCTGGACGCCGAGGAGGTGGTCTTCGACATCGGCGGCGGCCCCACCGCGCTGGCGGCCCACCTGGGCAACACCGGCAGGGTGGACGCCGCCGGACGGGTCGACGTGCTGTTGCCGGCCGGGGTCAGCGTGCTGAGCCCGCCGGCCGGCTGTGCGTCGATGTCGCCGACGCGGACCCGCTGCGACCTGGACGTCGTGCCGGCGGGGCAGACCCGGACGCTCCGGTTCACGGTCGCCGCCACCCCGGACGCCCAGCGCGACGCCCCCCTGGCCGGGGCGGTGATCGGCTGGCTGGACCCGGAGCAGGGACCGACCCGGCAGGTCCAGATGAGCTTCCGGATCACCGCCGCCGCCGCGCTGGCCACCTCGCCGGTGGGTGCTCCCGCGCCGACCGGTTCGCAGGGGTTGATCGCGGCGCAGGGCGGGTCGGTGGACGTCAGCGCGATGTCCTCCGCCCAGCGGACCGCGCTCGGGTTGATCGTGGCCTCCGTCCTGCTGGTTGCGCTGGCGCTCGGGCTGGCCACCGGCTCGCTACGACGGTGGACGGCCGGGCGGGCGACGGAGCCGTCGGCGACGGAGCGCTCCGGCTGACCGGCGGGTCGCCACGAGTGGGGCGGTGATCTCAATTACGGCGGCCATCGCAAATCACCGCATAGTCTCCCAGATGTCCTCGACCAGTTTCCCAGGTGTCGGACCTCCACCAAGGAGACCCTAAGCCCGGGACGTAGGCTCGGAGCGAGAGACGACAGCGGGCCGGGGCCCGCCCACGGGCGGACCGCGCAGCGGCGCATCAGGGAGGTCGCGTGGCCGGGCAAGGCGGGGTCACCATCATGTGCAGCCGCGCGCGCGGCGGGGCCGAGCGAAGCGAGGTGCAGGCGTGACCAAGCAGATCCGTCAGTTGGACCGGGTGGTGATCCGGTTTGCGGGTGACTCGGGTGATGGGATGCAGTTGACGGGGGACAGGTTCACCTCGGAGACGGCGCAGTTGGGGAATGATATTTCGA
>NZ_JAGFWR010000003.1:456035-471893 GCF_017599305.1 Micromonospora antibiotica | reverse complement strand
GAAGTAGCCCTCCCGCTTGCGGTCCTCCATGGCGGCCTCGCTGACCCGGTCGTCGCCCCGGGTCGCACCCCGCTCGGTGATCCGCGTCGCGGCCACCTCGTCGATCACCTTCTCCACCGTGTCCGCGTCGGAGCGGACGGCGGCGGTGCACGACGCGTCGCCGACGGTGCGGTACCGCACCCGGGCGGTGAAGGGTTCCTCGCCCGCGCGGGGGGTGAAGAACTCGTTGACGGCGTAGAACATACCGTCGCGTTCGATCACCTCACGGTCGTGCGCGTAGTAGATCGACGGCAACGGCACCCGCTCCCGCGCGATGTAGTGCCAGATGTCCAACTCGGTCCAGTTCGACAACGGGAACACCCGGATCGACTCACCCGGATGATGCCGACCGTTGTACAACGACCACAACTCCGGCCGCTGATTCTTCGGATCCCACTGCCCGAACTCATCCCGGAACGAGAACACCCGCTCCTTCGCCCGCGCCTTCTCCTCGTCCCGCCGCGCCCCACCGAACAACGCGTCGAACCGGTGCTTCTCCACCGCGTCCAACAACACCGGCGTCTGAATCCGGTTCCGCATCCCGTCACCGGACTCGCGGACCAGGCCCCGGGTGAGCGCCTCCGGGACACTCGCCACGATCAGGTGCAGACCCAACTCGGTCACCCGCCGGTCGCGGTAGTCGAGCACCTCCGGGAAATTGTGCCCGGTGTCGACGTGCATCACCGGGAACGGGATGCCGGCCGGGGCGAACGCCTTCTGCGCCAGGCGCAGCATCACGATCGAGTCCTTGCCACCGGAGAAGAGCAGCACCGGCCGCTCCATCTCGGCGACCACCTCACGCATCACGAAGATGCTCTCCGCCTCCAGCTCGTCGAGCTGGGAGACCTGGTACGCAGCCGATCCGCTGCTCATCTCGGGTCCTTTCCGGGGTGGGGGACGGGGGAACCGGACGGGACCGCCGTGCCGGCCAGCTGCCGTCGCAGCGCGGCCAGCAGCGGCCCGGCCAGCTCGTCGCGACAGACCAGCAGGTCGGGCAGCCGGGGGTCCGCCTCGTTGTAGGTCAGCGGGGAACCGTCGATGCGGGACGCGTGCAACCCGGCGGCCGTGGCCACCGCCACCGGTGCGGCGGAGTCCCACTCGTACTGGCCGCCGGCGTGGATGTAGGCGTCCACCTCACCGGTCACCACCGCCGCGATCTTCGCCCCCGCCGAACCCATCGGCACCAGTTCCGCGCCGACCTCCTCGGCCAGCACGGCCAGGAACGCGGGGGGACGGCTGCGGCTGGCCGCGAGCCGGATCACCCCGCCGGGCGGGGGCGGCGGTGCGGTGGGATCGTCGGTGGCCAGCACCCGGCTCTGCGCCGGCAACCCGACCGCCCCGGCGACCAACCCGTGCGGGGTGGCCGCGTCGCGGGCCCAGAGCGCCACGTGCACCGCCCAGTCGGCACGCCCCGGCTCGGAGAACTCCCGGGTGCCGTCCAACGGGTCGACGATCCACACCCGGTCGGCGGTCCGGCGGGACACCGTGTCGCCGCCGTCGACCAGCCGCGAGCCCTCGTCCTCCTCGGACAACACCGCGTCGGCGGGCCGCCACCGGGCCAGCTCGGCCCGGAGGAAGTCGTGCGACGCCCGGTCACCGGCGGCCTTCAACGCGGCGGGATCGGCGTGACCGTGGGTGGCACGTACCCGGAGCAGCAGTTCACCGGCGAGGACGGCGAGCCGGCGGGCGAGCGCCGCGTCGGATTCGGCGATGGTGGGGTCAACCATGGCAACTCCTCGACCTGTCGGGAACGGGCGTGGTGCGGGTGCGGTGCCGGGCGCGGCTGGTCACTGGATCGCCCGACGGTTGAAGCAGCGGACACTGACCCAGGTCAGCACGACGGCCACCCCGGTCAGCACGGTCAGGCACACCCACCCCGGCAGGTGCGGCACGCCGGGCAGCAACGCCCCGCGCACCCCCTCCGAGACGTACGTCATCGGGTTGAGCGCGGTGACGACCTGGTACCAGGGCACCGACGACAGCCGGGGCCAGGGGTAGTGGATGCAGCCGGTCCAGATGATCGGGGTGAGGATCACCGAGAAGGTCACGTTGATCCGCTGCACCGGTAGGGTGGTGGCCAGGCTCATCCCGATCGCCCCGCCGATCCACGCCCCGAGCAGCGCCACCACGAACGCCAGCGGCAGCCCCGCCGGCCGCCACGGCGCGGAACCGACCATCAGCGCCCCGAGCGGATAGATCAGCACGGCCGCGAGCAGCCCCCGGATGGTGGCGATCACCAGCTTGCCGATCGCGACGTACCCGGTCGGCAGCGGCGCCATCAACCGGTCCTCGATCTCCATGGTGAAGCCGAACTCCTTCACCAGCGGCAGGGCCACGCTCTGCAACGCGGTGGTGAGAGCGGCCAGCGCGATGATGCCGGGCAGGAAGACGTCGGCGAAGCCGCGCCCGACGAGGCCCTGGCTGCCCAGGACGGTGTCGAAGACGAAGAGCATGAACAGCGGCGTCAACCCGACCTGCACCAGGATGACCCACAGTTCCCGGCCGGTGACCATCAGGTCGCGGCGCAGCACCGCGGCGAACACCCGCCCGGTGCCGGGGCGGGAGCGCGGCTCGGTGGCCGGGCGCAGTGGGGTCGGGGTGTCGAGAGCGGTCACCTCGGTTGCCTTCCGGTGAGTTCGATGAAGACGTCCTCCAGGCTGGGTTCGCTGATGTCGACCGCGTTGACCGCCGCCGACCGGGCGGCCAGCGCGGCCACCGCCGGGCCGAGCAGGGTGGCGGCATCGCCGGCCAGGTGCAGGCGGATGCGCAGCCGGCCCCGGCCGCCGTTGCCCGCCGCGCCGCCGCCGCGCCCCAGCAGGCCCGCCCCGGCCAGAGCGGCCAACCGGCCGCCACCGGGCCGCCCACCACCGGCGGCGAGCGCGGCCAACATCGCGGCACCACCCGCACCGACACCGGCCAGCCCGCCCGGTCGCCCGCCGGGCGGGCCGGTCGGCGTCGCCAACCGCTCCGCCTTGCGTACGCCGGTCAGCTCGCCCAGGGCGGCGCAGAGCGCGTCCGGGTCGTCCCCGCCGGCCGGGGTGACCGTGAGGTCGAGCAGCGCGTCCCCGGCCAGGCCCCGGACCAGGTTGGTGGGGGTGTCGAGGGTGAGCAGCCGGCCGTGGTCGACGATGCCGACCCGGTCGACCACCCGGGCCGCCTCGTTCATCGCGTGGGTGGTCAGCACGATCGCCACCCCGCGGGCCCGCAGCTCGCGCAGCTGCCCCCAGATCAACAGGCGGGTCTGCGGGTCGAGGGCGTTGGTCGGCTCGTCGAGGAAGAGCACCGTCGGCTCGTGGGTCAGCGCCCGGGCGATCATCAACCGCTGCGCCATCCCGCCCGAGTACGCCTCGATCCGCCGGTCGGCCCGTTCGGTGAGACCGAACCGCTCCAGCAGCTCCGCGGCGCGGGCCTGCGCCTCCCGACGTCGTACCCCGTGGTAGGTGGCGTGGTAGACCAGGTTCTGCCGGGGGGTCAGGGCCCGGTCCAGGTTGTTGTGCTGCGGCACCACGGCCAGCTGGGCGCGGGCGGCGGCCGGGTCCCGGCCCACGTCGACCCCGCCGACCACCACCCGGCCGCCGGTGGCCCGCAACCGGGTGGTCAGGATGCCGACGGTGGTGGACTTGCCGGCCCCGTTCGGCCCGAACAGCCCGAAGATCTCGCCTGGCGCGACGGTGAACGACAGCCCGTCCACCGCGTTGGTGTCCGCGCGGGGATAACGCTTGACGAGGTCGTCGACCTCGACCACTGCCGGCCCGTCTCTGCTGGGCATCTCAACTCCTGTCCTGTGGGGTGCGGGTACCGACCCCGGCCGGCGGGTGGTGCCGTCAGCAGCCGGGGCCGGTGGTGGTGCCGTCAGCCGCCGGAGGGCTGGGGGTGCGCGGCGAAGAACCGCCAGATGGTGTCGGTGGCGTTCAGCGCGGTGGAGGGGGGATCGAGGTCGAGCAGTTTCTCCGCCCGGGGCGGGTTGGGTCGTCCGCCGGGCCACTGGTGTCCCGCGTCGGCGACGGTGATCAGCTCGACGGCGCGGCCCTGGGCGCAGTTCGCCGTCGTGCGGGTGACCGGCCCGTCGGTGGTCACCTTCGGTGCGCCACAGGAGTCGACGGAGCGCCAGCGGGCGGCCAGTTCGGTGGTGGGCGGACCGTCGATCTTGACCGGGTTGCGGCCGGTGCCGCCGTTGTCCCGGCGGCCGGGGCCACCGGCGTACGGCATGGTCTGGTCCTGGCGGCCGTGGATGTGCAGCACCGAGACCGGTTTCGGATCGGCGCACTGCCCGGTGAGGGTGCTGGCCACCGCGCCGATCGCGGCGAACGTCGTGGTGTCGCAGACCAGCTTGTACGCCAGCAGCCCACCGTTGGAGATCCCGGTGACGTAGCGGCGGGCCGGGTCGACCGGTAGCTCCCGGCCGACGGTGGTGACCAGTTCGGTGATGAAGCCGACGTCGTCGACGCCGTCGCGGGCGGGTGCGCCACAGCACTGTGGACCGATGGCCCAGGCCCGGTTCAGTCCGTCCGGGAACAGCACCAGGAAGCCGTCCCGGTCGGCCTGGGCCGTCCAGCCGTACGCCTGCTCGGCCTGCTCGCCTGTGCCGGCCGCGCCGTGCAGCATCACCACCAGCGGGACCGGCCCGCTGAGGTCGGCCGAGGCGGGCCGGTAGAGCCGGTAGCTGCGTTCCCGCCCGTCCACGGTGATGGTGTGCGTGGAGCTGCCGACGGCGACGTCCGGCCGGGCGTCGGCGGAGGGTGCGGCGCTGGCGGGCGGGGTGGTGCCGCCGGTGGGCGTGGCGTCCTCGCGGCGGGGGCTGCATCCGGCGGGGACGGTCAGCGCGACGAGCAGGGCGAGCGCCCCCACGAGCCGACGAGCCGACCGGCCCGGCCGGGCGGAATGCTGCCCGACTTCAGGGCGAAAAACGGTAAAAGGCATCATATCAATACTTTCGCCCGGGAATGTTCGAGCAACGTCAGGGACGCGCCAGGAATGGGCAAGGGACGGCGGAGGCTGCCGGCCCGGCGACGACGCGGTCACCGGGCCGACGCCTCAGCTCAGTAGCCCCGGAGCCGGAGCAGTTCCCAACCACCCTCGGGGACGTCGTCGGTCGGGTCCGCCCGCAGGTTCATCGGGTTCGCCATCCCCAGGTAGAGGGTGGGACCGTCGGCGACCATGTTGCGGATGCCGTAGTTCAGGTAGTTGCCCAACCCGGTGTTGTCCACCGTCGTCGCCGGCTTCGTCGGCGACGAGAAGGCGTACAGGTCACCGCCGTACACCGCCTCCGGCAGGGCACTGGAGCGCATCCCGGCCGCGTCCATCGGCGCCCGGGCCAGGTCGTCGGCCAACGCCGGTGACAGGCCCAACTCGGCGGCGGTCTCCTTGCCCAGCTCCTTGGCCAGGTAGCTCCAGTCCATCGTGCCGACGTACAGCTTCCCGCCGGCCACCACCATCTTCCAGGTGTAGTTGTTGTACGGGTTACCGAAACCGGGCGGGCCGAACTTCGGCGTCTGGTGCGTCGACTGCAACGCCCACGCCCCGGCCCCGTTGTTGGCCGCCGGGTCGAACGCGGGCAGCTCGGTCGCGCCGTACAGCAGCTCGACCTTCTCGAAGTGGGAGCCGAAGTTGCGGCCCCGGTAGATGCTGATCGACCGCTGGGTGTTCTGGATGGTGGCCTGGGCCGCCGCCTCGTCCGCCGGCGGGTAGGTCGCCATGTGCACCGTGGTCGCCTTCATCGGCACGTGCATCGTGCCCCAGTAGAGGAAACCGCCGTAGGAGGCCAGGCCGCCCAGGGCGTACGCGCGGGCCACCACCGGGTCCGGCTCGTACTCCGACACGTTCCACACCTGCTGCCAGCCGTCGGCGTCCTCCGGGTTGAGCCCCGGGGCACCCGAGGCCAGCAGCGGGCTCATCCAGACCGCGGCGATGCTCGGCGGCGGGGCGGCCGAACCAGCCGTCGGGCCGGCCAGCTCGGCGTCCGAGCCCGGCCAGGTGGTCACGAACAGCCGCCCCTGGTGGACGGTGAGGTCGGCGGCCTGCGCCGGCAGGTTCGCCACCACCGTGAACGCGAACGGGTCGGACTTGCTGCCCGCCCAGCGCAGCACGTTGCCGCGCTCGCCACCGTTCGCGCCGACACCCACCCCGGCGTACAGGGCGTCACCGGCCACCGTGAAGTGCCGGATGTTGCCGTACATCGGGAAGTTGCGGGAGCCGAGGAACGCGCCGGTGTCGGTGTCGAACGCGAACAGGTTGACGCTGGTGCCCAGCGCCGGGCCGCCCAGCAGGGCCACCCCGTTGAAGCTGCCGGCCGCCCGGATGCCCGCGGTGGTCTGCAACCGGTTCGAGTCCTCGGTGGAGGCCGCCTTCACCAGGTCGGTCTTCTCGACCAGCTTGTTGGCGCGGGTGTCATAGGTGTACAGGCGCGGCTGCCGGTGGTCACCGAGGATCGGCGGCAACTGCGGGTTGCGCTTGGCGACCTGGCTCTCGCCGTACTCGCAGACCCAGTCGTCGTTGACCGTCGGGGTGGTGTTGCGCAGGGCCCGCCCACTGGTCAGGCAGTTGACGTTCGCTCCGGTGCCGAACCACAGCATCTTGCCGACCCGGGTCATCCCCCACAGGTACGCCTGGTTGACCTTGGCCTTGCCCTCGGCGCACGGCGGCCCGGCCGGGTACGGCAGCCCGATCCCGGCGAAGCACTCGTCCGGCTGGGCCTTGGCGAGCAGTTGCGGGCTGCTCTGCTGCGCGCCGGCCACGCTGGCCGCGCTGCCGGGGTCGGCGGCGTCGAGTGGCGCACCGAGCGCCGCCGAGGGAACCGCCAACACCGACCCGAGCCCGAGTACGGCGACGGCGGTCGACAACCGCCGTGCGGAGAACCGGAGTGGATTCACCAACAATCTCTCTTTCGAAGGAAGGTGGACACCCGTTCCCGGGCCCGGCGGACCGGACCCGGTAGCGGGCAGGGACACACAGGGACCGCCTAGACGGCGGCGGGCAGCTTCCGGGGCGCCGGGGCGACGACCCGCGACGCCATCCGCTCGGCCCACCCGGACGGGTCGGGGAAGTCCAGGAACCGGCCGAGACCGGTCAGCTCGGCCACCGGGTCGGCGACCAGGTCCTCGTAGGACATCCGCAGCAGGTGCGCCGGGGTCACGTCCCGCAGCGCCTGGTCGGCCTGGCTGCTCATGAAGGCGCACAACCCGAGGTAACGGCGCAGGTCCTGGCCCCGCTCGCGCAGCGCGTCGGCGGTCAACCGGTCCGGCAGGTACGGCTGGAGGTCCTCCGGCACCGCCTGGTCCGCGCCGACCCGGAACGGGTCCAGGCCGCACCGGCCGAGGAACTCCACCCGCAACTGGATGAGCTGGAACGACGAGTGCCGGCTCATCGACCGCGCGGTGTCCTCCCAGCTGCGGGTCAGGTAGACGACCTTGCAGTCCGGGAACCCCCGCAGCAGGTACGGCGCCACGTGGCTGGAGCCGCCGGAGCGTTCCACCCACCGGGTCTTGCCGGTCAGCACGGCGAGCAGATCCAGGAAGTCGTGGTGGTGCTGGGCCACCGTCTGGGTGCGGAACTGTGGCACCCGCCCGGCGAGCTGGTCGAACAGCGCATCGGGGTCGGGCGTCAGCTTCGACAGCGTGATCGCCAGGATGCGGGGCAGCTCGGTGAGCCGGTCGGCCCACCGGCCGGTGGCCGGGTAACGGACCTCCTTCGGCGGCAGGCCGATCCGGAACAGCGTGGACAGCTCCGCCTTGGGGCTGGCCAGCACCGCCCAGTATTCGGCGCCGGTGAGCACCTCGGCACTGCGCGCCCACGGCGCGACCGACATGAAGAACTCCTGGGCCGACAGGGTGTCCGGCTCCTCGTGGATCAGGTCGGACAGCAGCGTGGAGCCGCACCGACCGTTGCTGATGATGATCGACCGGCCGGTGATCGGGGTGTCCATCGGTACTCCTCCTGCGTGTCGCGTCGTCATGCGGTGGTGGGTTGGGCCACGTCGAGTGAGCAGTCCTCGGCGAGCCAGGCGAAGACCTGCCGGCGCACCTCCTCCGGCCGGTCGATCAGCACCGTGTGCCGCTGGTCGGGCAGCACCACGACCCGGGTCTGCGGCAGCAGCCCGCGTACCGTCGGGGCCAGCTCCACCACCGCCGAGTCGCCGCCGTAGAGGCAGAGCACCGGGCAGTCGATCGCGGCCAGCGCCCCGGCCGTCGGCAGCGGGCTCGCCGGCAACTCCTGCGCCAGACTGGTGTCGGTGAGCATCCGGTGCGTCTCGGCGGCCCGTTGGGCGGCGACCCGGCCCCGCCGGGCCCCGATCTCGGTGACCGCGCCGGCCCGGGGCAGCCGGTCGGCGACCCGGGCCAGCCGCTCACGGACCCGGCGCATCCACTCCGGGACCGGTGGCGCGGACTCCACGGTCACGATGCCGGCCACCCGTTCGGGGTGCCGGGCGGCGTACCCGAACGCGATGGTCCCGCCGAACGAGTTGCCCAGCAACAGCAGCGGCCCGGTGACGTCCAGGGCGGCCAGCAGCGCCGCCAGGTCGTCGACGAAGTCGTCCAGGGCGTACCCGGTGGCGGGGCGCTCGCTGCGCCCGTGGCCGCGCAGGTCGTACAGGACGGTCGGGAAGCCGGCCCGGGACAGCGGCTCGGCCAGGGTGAAGTACCAGCTCGCCATGGTGTCCGAGGCCATCCCGTGGATCAGCACGGCGGTCGGCGTCGGCCCGGTCCGGCCGTCGACGGCCGGACCGGGGGGATCGAGCCGCTGCGTGTGCAGGGTGATCCCGTTCGCCCGGACCATGGTCACCGGCTGCCCGCCCCGACCTCGTCGGCCTGCCCCAGCGACTCGGCGATGTGCGTGACGAGCTGGCCGACCTTCAACTCCCGGACGGTCTCCAGGTCCAGCTTGGCGACGAAGTGGGCGAAGTTCACCGTGTCGCCGTAGCGGGACTGGAGCCGACCGGCGAGCGCGACCACGTCGATGCTCTCCATCCCCAGGTCACCGGAGAACGTGGTGTCCATGGTGACCACCTGGTCGTCGGCGAAGTCGCCCAGTACGGCGTCGATCATCTCGGTGAGCTCGGCGAGGATGGTGTCCTGGGCCGCGGGCATGATCGTTGCTCCTTCTGCTGATCGGATGGGTTGGGCGGTGCTGCGCACCGGGTGCCGGGTCACGGCCGGGACACCCCGGGCGGGGTGGCGGGTGCCGGCTCCGGCCCCCAGGTCCAGGCCACGACGTAACGGCGCGGCGGGAGGTCCTCGGGGTTGGCCACGTCCCGGTGACCGACCCGGTAGGCCCGTCCGCCGATCTGGACGGTCATCCCGACGTCGGTGGCCGAGTAGACCCGGAACCGGCGCGGCGAGCCGTCCAGCCCGGTGCCCTCGGCCTTGGCGACCGCCTCCTTGGCCGCCCAGAACCGGGTGAACCACAACCGCCGGGCCTCGACGTCCGTGCCGGCGAGGGAGGTCAGCAGGGTCAACTCGGCCGGGGTGAGGGCGAAGGTGAAGGTGCTCTCCGGGTGCTCGGTGACCTCCGCGACGTCGATGCCGACGCCGGGGGACCCGGGCACCGCGTCGGGTGCCCGGCGGCGGGCGATCGCCACCCCGATCTCCGCGCAGTGCGCCAGCGAGACGTCACAGTCGCCGAGGCCCCGGCCGGGCCGCCCGCGCACCCATGGCCGGCCGTCGGGGTCGTTGCCGACGGTCAGCTCGATCGGGTAGATGTCGGTGTGGCCGTCCTCCCACAGCCGGGCCCGCACCGCGTCCTTGGCCGCGATCCGGCCCAGCATCCACTGCTTGCGGGTCTTGGCCGGGTGCCGTTCGTACTCGGCGTAGGCGGCCCCGCCGAGGATGCCCCGGGCGGCCATGCCCCGGGTGACCAGGTCGGTCCAGCAGTCGAAGGCCATCGTCCAGCCCTCGGGCTGCAACAGCGACATCGGGTGCCGCTCGGGGAACCGTTCCGCGACCCGGGCCTGCGGGTGGCTGTCGAACCGCCGGTCCACCGCCCCCTCGATCTCCGACCACACCCGGCCCTGGTAACTGAGCTGGGTGTCGGCGACGAGTTTGCCGTCGTCGATGACGCGGACCCGGGCGACGCACTCGAACGCCCGGCCGGCCGGCGGTGGCGGACCGTAGAACCGCACCTGGCCGAGACCCACCGGCAGCGCGACGGTCCGGAACGGCTGGGTGGTGATCAGCCAGTTGCCGATGAGCTGCAGGGCGTTGTCCAGCAGCGCACCCGGGGGCACCGGTGCGGTGACGATGCCGCGTACGTGCATGTCGCCGAGCGCGTGCACCTCGGTCACGCCCTGGAACTGCGGGCCGTGGAACATGAGCCGCTCCGCGTACATCTCGGCGGCGCCGAGGGTGGGCGGTCGTTCGGTGGCCGGGTCGTGGGTCCAGACCGGCGGCGGCGTCGGGTACGCCGTGCCGACCTCGATGGTCGCCCGGGCGTACCCGGCGAAGGCGACCGCGTACCGGTTCGGGCCGGCCGCGCGGACCACGATCTCCACGTCGGTGGCCGGTTCGGCGATCAGCCACCGGTTGAACTTGGCGTCGTGCACCGCCACCACCGGGACGCCGGGCACCAGCTGCTCCACGGCCTCCATCATGTGCGCGACCAGGGCGGTCGCCGGCACCACCGGCCACCGGTCCTCCGGGTCCGGCCAGTCGTCGGGCTGCACGAAGAAGCAGTGGTCCAGCAGGTAGGGCATGGTCTCCAGGGAGATCCGCCGGGTGATCCGACCGATCTCCGCGCCGACCGCTGCGCCGGTCGCCGGGCGGACCGGGGCGGCCGGCGTCACCGGCCGGTTGCCGGTCGGCACGGTGGCGGTCGTCGCCGTCGGCACGGTGGGCGGCATCGGCGTGGTGGGTGGCCGCCCGGTGGGGGCGGTCGCGGGTCGGGCCGACGTCGCGGTGCCGTTGCCACCGGTGGCCGTCGGGGCGTCGGCCGTGCCCCGGGTGTTCTCCCGCAGCAGGGCGGCGAGTTCGGCGGCGGCGCTGGAACCGCCGGAGAGCCGGTGCAGCGCGTCCAGCGCGGTGGCCGGAGCACCGGCCGGCGTGGCGACGGTCGGCTGTCCGGCCACCCGCGCGACCGGGACCGGTGCGGCCGTCGGTGCCACGGCCGGCGGCGGTGCGGTGACCGGCGGCGGTGCGGTGGCGGGCCGGGCGACCGCAGCGGGCACGGCGGCCGGCGGGGTGATCGTGGCGGGCACGGCGGTCGGCCGGGTGACCGTGGCGGGCCGGGCGGCCGCAGCGGGCACGCCGGCCGACCGGGTGACCGTGGCGGGCACGACGGTCGGCCGGGCCGCGCCGTTTCCGTTGCCCGGGGTGGACAGCGGAGCATCCTGCGACGCGGTCACGCCGAGCAGGCCGGCGGCGTCCGCGCCGAGGCGGACCAGCGGACCGCCGAGGTCGAGCTTCATCCGGGGACCGCGTCGGCCGGTGCCCACCCCGGGCTTCGCCGGGCCGTCGGTGCCGGCCGCAGCCGGGGTACGGCGCTGCGTCGTCGCCGCCGTCCGATCCGCCGGGGTCAGCGCGCCCAGATCCGGGGAGGCCCCCTCCACCCACAGGGCGGTGGCGACCCGGCGCAGCTGGTTCAACCCGCTGCGGTGCGCGGTGTTCACCGGCATCGCCAGATGGTCGCGCCCACGCAGGTTGTCCCCGATCAGCGAGGCGAGCTGCCCCGCGCCGACCTGGAGGAACACCCGGAACCCGGCGGCGTACATCGCCTCCACGGTCTGCCGGAACCAGACCGGCTCCATCATGTGCCGGACGAAGATCCGGTTGACCTGCTCCTCGTCGGCGGGGAACGGCGCGTGCAGGGTCGCCGACCACACCGGCATCCGGGTCGGGTGCACCTCCCAGCGGCCCAGGGCGGCACCGATCGAGGTGAGCCCCTCGGCGAAGGCGGGGGTGTGGAACGCCGAGCGGAACGGCAGCTTCTGGCACAGGATGTTGCGGGTACGCAGCGCCTCGACGAGGCGGTCGACCTGCGGCTCCGGGCCGTTGACCACCGACTGGGCCGGGGCGTTGTCGTGCGACAGCACCACCCCCGGGTAGTCGCCGAGCAGCGGGGCGATCCGGTCCGCGCCGGCCCCGACGGCGGCGAAGACGTACCCGGAGACCTCCACCGAGTCGGCGTTGAACAGGTCGAGGAACTCGTCCATCGCGGCGGTGCTGATCTGGCCGCTGACCGCGGCGGCGGTCCACTCGCCGATGCTGTGCCCGGCGACCGCGTCGGGTCGTACGTTCATCCGGGCCAGCGCCGTGTCGAGCAGCTTGCCCACCTCGATCAGGCCGGCGCCGTGCCGGCCCAGGTCGGCGGCGGACCACTCGCGGTCCGGCAGGCCGAAGTGGGCGGCCAGGTCGGCGGTGCGGGGGGCGAACTCCGCCTCCAGACCGGGGAAGACGAAGGCGAGCTTGCCCGCCCCCGGGCCGAGCAGCGGCCGGGGACTGAACCAGATGTCCCGCCCGCCCCGCCACGCCTGCCCCCGGGCCACCGTCTTGCGGGCCACCGCGAGCAGCTTGTCCGTCGGGTTGACGATGCCCAGCCGGGTCTGCGGCGGGGCCTGGCCGCCGGAGCGGGCGGCCAGCTCGACGCCGATCCGGCGTACCTCCTGGTCGTCGCGGTCCAGCAGGTCGGCGAGCCCGGCCGGGTCCGACGCGGCCAGCCAGAGCACCTGGTCCGGCTCGTCGACCACGGCCCGGCCGGCGGCCGGGGCGGTCAGCCCCACCACCGGCTCGCCCACCGACACCGGGGCCTGCTCGATGATCAGGTGGGCGTTGATCCCACCGAACCCGAACGCGTTGACCCCGGCCCGGCGCGGCCCGTCGCTCTCCCACGGCCGGGCGGTGTCGATCGGCGCGAACCGGGTCGCCGCCATCTCCTTGCGCGGCGTCTCGCAGTGCAGGGTGGGCGGCAGCACCCCCCGGTGCACGGCGAGCGCGGCCTTGATCAGGCCGGCCACCCCGGCGGCCGGCATGGTGTGCCCGATCATCGACTTCACCGAGCCGATCACCGGACGCGGCCCACCGGTGTACGGGCCGAACACCTCCGCCACCGTGGTCAGCTCGGCGGCGTCCCCGGTCGGGGTGCCGGTGCCGTGCGCCTCCAGCAGCCCCAACGCGTCCGGTGCGGTCGGGTCGAGCCCGGCGGCCTCCCAGGCCCGCCGGATCGCCAGCACCTGGCCGGAGACCGCCGGGTTGAACATGCTCGCCGACTTGCCGTCGCTGGACACCCCGCTGCCCCGGATCACCGCGTAGACCCGGTCGCCGTCGCGCACCGCGTCGGCGTACCGCTTGAGCACCACCACACCGGTGCCCTCGCCGATCAGCAGGCCGTCGGCGGCGGCGTCGAACGGCCGGATCTCCCCCTGCCGGGACAACGCCCGGAGCTGGTTGAACACCGACCAGAAGCTGATGTCGTGGACGTGGTGCACGCCACCGGCGAGCACCGCGTCGAGCCGACCGCTGACCAGCTCGGTGATGCCCTGGTCGACGGCGATCAGCGACGAGGCGCAGGCGGCGTCGATGGTGTACGCCGGGCCGCGCAGGTCGAGCCGGTTGGCCACCCGGGAGGCGGCCAGGTTGGGCACCAGACCGATCGTCCCCTCCGGCTGGTACGGCCCGAGCCGCTCGTCGAACTTCTTGCGCAGCAGCTCCAACCGGGCCGGGTCGACGTCGGGGATCAGCTCCCGCAGGATGCTGACGACCTGGCTGGACATCCGCACCCGCTGGGCGTAGCGGGCCTGGGCGGGGCTGAGGATGCCACCCCGGCCGAGGATCACGCCGATCCGGTCGCGGGCCGGGAGCCGGTCGCCGCCGCCCGCGTCGTCGATCGCCGCGGCGGCCACCTCCAGCGTGATCAACTGGTCCGGCTCGATGTCGCCGACGGAGGCCGGCATCACCCCGAACCGCAGCGGCTCGAAGGTGGCGTACTCGTCGACGAACCCGCCGCGCCGGCAGTACATCCGGTCGGCCCGGTGGGACTGCTCCGGGTCGTAGAACTCCTCGTCCCAGCGGTGCGCGGGGACGTCGGTGATCGCGTCGACCCCGCCGATCAGGTTGCGCCAGTAGCTTTCCAGGTCACCGGCGGAGGGCATCAGGGCGGCCATCCCGACGATCGCGATCTGGCCGGGCGCAGCGGCGCCGTTGTTCATCGGTTCCTCCGACGGATGGGGCGGGTGGGGGCGGGACGAGGCATCGACACCCTCACCACCCGGAGGCGGTGTAGACGACCGAGGTGACCGACGGGTCGGCCCAGGCCAGCTCGCGCAGCAGGGCCAGCGCGCCCTCCTCCGGGTCGATCAGGCCGATGCCGCGCCGGGCGTACTCCCGGCTCAGTTCGGCGGTGACCATGCCGCCGTGGCCGACGCCCGGGGCCCACGGACCCCAGTGGACGGTCACGCAGCGCACCCCGGTCCGGGCGGCGTACCGGGTGCCGATGGCGTCCAGCGCGTCGTTGGCCGCCGCGTAGTCGGCCTGGCCCCGGTTGCCGTAGGCGGCGGCGATGCTGCCGAAGAAGACCAGGAACCGCGGCGCGGTGGGTAGCGCGTCGAGGCCGGCCAGCAGGCCCCGCGCCCCGTCGACCTTGGTGTCGAAGACCCGGGTGAACGACGCCGGGTCCTTCTCGGCGATCAGCTTGTCCTCGATGATCCCGGCGGCGTAGACCACGCCGTCGAGGCGGCCGTACTCGGCGTGGATGCCGGCCAGCAGCGAGCTGGTCGCCGCCGTGTCCCGGACGTCCAGGGCGTGGTAGCGGACCTCACCGCCCAGCTCGGTCAGCTCGGCGATGGTCGCGGTCACCTCCCGGGCCGCCAGGATCGCCTGCGCGGTGCGGGAGATCTCGGCCGGCGAGGACGACCCGCGCCGGGCCAGCACACCGACCAGCGCGGCGCGGTCGGTGGCGGCGGCCAGCTCCGGGTCCTGGGGGCCGGTCGGCAACGGGGTACGGCCGACCAGTTCGATGCGGCAGCCGGTGGCGGAGGCGAGCGCCCGGGCGAACCACGGGGTGATGCCCCGCGCCCCACCGATCAGCACCACCACCGAGTCGCGTTCCAGGCCGATCGCGGCCGCCTCGGAGACCCCGTCACCGGCCGGTCCGGCACCCCCGGCGGCCAGCGCGCCCAGTTCGACCGGGACCAGGTCGGCGACGTACCGGTCGGTGCCGCGTCGGGCGACCACCGGGGCGTCGGAGGCGGTGAGCAGTTCGTCGAGGAGTTGCCGGGCGAGGACCTCCGGCGACGCGGCCGGGTCCACCGCCACGAAACGGGCGGTCAGCCCCGGGTACTCCCGGGCGATCGTGCGGAACAGGCCGGGCATGCCGTCGGCCGCGCCGGTGACGTCCTGTGCCCCGGCGGCGAGCAGCCAGCGCGGCCCGGCGGCCAGGGCCCGCTGCAACAGCGGGAACACGTCGGGCAGCAGCGGCTCGTCGAGGTTGGTCAACCCGTCGAGCACCAGCACCCCGTCGAATCCCTGGTCGGCCTGCTCGCTGTCGAGCACTCCCAGCTGGCCGCCGGCACCGTGGGCCCCGAGCAGTTCGGCCAGGTACGCCCCGACCGGGCCACCCCCGGTGATCAGGAAGCGCATCCCGGTGAGCGTGGTGGCGGGGTCGAGCTGCTGGCCGGCCTGGGTGCTCTCCCGGGCGACCAGGCGCTTCGGTGCGATCCCCACCCCGACCTCGGTCGGCGCGGGCGGTGCGGCGGGCGGTGCGGCGACTGGGGCCGGTGCGGCGACGGTCGCCGGGGCGGGCGGTGCGGCGGCGGCGGCGACCGTCGGGGTGACGGTGACGGTGGCGCTCATCTTGTGGTCGAGCCAGGTGACCATGGCGCGGACGGTGCGGGCCTTG
>NZ_JAGFWR010000003.1:0-455935 GCF_017599305.1 Micromonospora antibiotica | reverse complement strand
ACGAGGTCTTCGAGTTCGCTCTCGTCGCCTTCGACGCTGAGGGAGAGGCGTTGGGCGACCTCGCCGGCGACTTCGGCGCGTTTGATGGAGTCGATGGAGAGGTCGGCTTCGAGGTCGAGGTCGGGCTCGATGAGGTCGACGGGGTAGCCGGTGCGCTCGCTGATCACCGCCAGGATCGCCTGCTGGAAGTCCGCTGCGGTCACGCCGACCTGGTCGCCGGAGGGCAGCGCGGCGGTCAGGGTGGCGGTGGCCGTGACCGTGCCGCTCATCTTCTGGTCGAGCCAGGTGACCATGGCGCGGACGGTGCGGGCCTTGACGAGGTCTTCGAGTTCGCTCTCGTCGCCTTCGACGCTGAGGGAGAGGCGTTGGGCGACCTCGCCGGCGACTTCGGCGCGTTTGATGGAGTCGATGGAGAGGTCGGCTTCGAGGTCGAGGTCGAGTTCGATGAGGTCGACGGGGTAGCCGGTGCGCTCGCTGATCACCGCCAGGATCGCCTGCTGGAACTCGGCGATGCCCGGCCCGGCCGGAGCCACGACCACGCCTGCCGGGGCGGCAGCCGGGACGACACCACCGACCGTGGGGAAGGAGGGCACGAGGTCCGGGGTGACCGGCGCGGGCCGTTCGATCACCGGCGCGGTGGCCAGCGCCGTGCCGCCGTTCGACGCCGCCACGGCGGGCATCGCTGCCGGAGCCGCCACGGCCCGGGGGGTCGGGGTGGGAGGCGGAGCCACCGCCGGCGTCACCGGGGGCCGGGGCGTCGCCACGGGCGTCGCCGCCGGGGTGGGCACCGGGGCCGGGGCGGGCGTCGGGGCCGGGCCGGCTGGCAGCGCCGGGTACTGCTCGACCCGGTACGTCTCGGTGGGCTGCCCGCCCACCCGACCGCCGCCGTCACCGGAGTCGCCGAGGAAGGCGAGCATCACGTCGCGTTGGGTGGCGATCATCTCCCGGGTGGTGCGCAGGTATTCGCTGAGCAGCTCGCCCCGGATGTCCCGGACGGCCGCCGGCTCGGGGACGGTGACGGTCCGGACCTCGCGGACGGTCACCGGTTCGGGGGCGCGGACGGTGCCGGTGGCGGTGCCGGGGGTGGTGGCGGTGCCGTTGGCGGGGGTCATCGACAACTCCTTGATCCGTCGGGGTGGGGTCATGCCACCGGGAAGACAGTTGCCGTGCTGGTCCCGGACGAGTTGACCGTCGACCGTCCACAGCGGACGACGACTCGGAGCGGTGGTGGTAGTGGTGTCGTCCGCGACCCGCCCGTGGAAGAGCCAGTCGGGGCGGACCGGTGCGCCGGCGCAGGCGAGTTCGGCCACCGAGATCAGGAATCCGCGCAGCCCGTCGGACGGACCGCGTTCGCAGGCGACCGTCCGGTGCGGCCGGTCGCCGAGGACCGCCTGCACCAGCCGGCTGAGCACCTGACCGGGGCCGACCTCGACGAAGAGGCGGGCGCCGGCGGCGTACATCGCCTCGACCTGCTCGACGAAGCGCACCGGTGCGCCGATCTGCTCGGCGAGGTGGTGCCGGACCTGGCCGGCGTCACCGGAGTACGGGGCGGCGGTCAGGTTCGACCAGACCGGGATCCGGGGCTCGGCGATCGGCCGGGCGGCGAGCACCTCGGCGAAGGTCTCCACCGCCCCGGCGACCACCGGGCTGTGGAAGGCGCAGGCCACCGGGATGGTCCGGGCCGACAGGCCGGCCTCCTTGAGCGCGACCACCGCCGCCCGTACCTTCGCCGTCGGGCCGGAGACCACCACCTGCTGCGGCGCGTTCCGGTTGGCCAGCACCACCTCGCTGGTCAGGCCGGCCCCGGCGAGCACCTGGGCGACCTGGTCGGCGGTGGCGGTGACGGCCGCCATGGTGCCCGGGTCCTCACCGCACGCGCCGAGGATGGCCGCCGCCCGTTCCCGGCTCAGGTCGAGCAGGGTGGCCGCGTCGAACGCCCCGGCGACGCAGAGGCCGACGAGTTCGCCGTAGCTGTGGCCGGCGGTCATGTCGGGGCGGACCCCCAGCCGGCGCAGCAGGTGGTCCATGGCCAGACCGCCGATGCCGAGCACCGGTTGGGCGGTCCGGGTGTCGCGTACCCGGTCGTCCTGGGCGCGGCGGGAGTCCTGGTCGAAGGCGGCCGGCGGGAAGAGCAGCTCCGCGGCGGCCGGGTCGAGTTCGAGGTAGTGCCGCAGCTCGGGGAAGGCGACGAAGAGTTCGGCCAGCGCGCCGGGGCGCTGGCTGCCCTGGCCGGGGAAGAGGAACGCCAGCTGACCGGGCCCGACCGGGTCGACCCCGGTCGGCTGGACCAGGCCCCGGACCGGGTCGTGTTCGCCGGCCAGCGCCCGGTGCAGCAGGGTCTCCAGTTCGGCCAGGTCGCGGGCGACCACCGCGACCTGGGTCGTCCCGGGCCGGTTGGCGGCCTTGGCGGCGACCGACGCGGCCAGCTCGGCCAGCCGACCCGACCGGTTGCCGGTCCCGTCGGCGGCCAGGCTCTCCAGCAGCTGCCGGACGCCCTGGTGGGCGGCGGCCCGGTCGGTGCCCCGGAAGCAGAACAGCTCCGCCGGCCAGATCCGGTGCGCGTGCCGGGGTTCCGCCGCGTTGGGGTAGGCGCTGAGCACGACGTGGAAGTTGGTGCCGCCGAAGCCGAAGGCGCTGACCCCGGCGATCCGCTCGGCGGCCGGCACCGGCCACGGGCGGGCCTCGGTGAAGAACGCGAACGGGCTGTGCTGCGGGTGCCAGGCCGGGTTGGGTCGTTCCAGATGGATGGTGGGGGGCCGGACGCCGTGGTAGAGGGCGAGCGTCGCCTTGATCAGCCCGGCCAGGCCGGCGGCGCACTTGGTGTGCCCGATCTGGGACTTCACCGAGCCGAGCGCGCAGCTGCCCGGTTCGGCGCCGGACTCGACGAACATCCGGGTCAGCGTCTCCAGTTCGGTGCGGTCGCCGACCACCGTGCCGGTGCCGTGCGCCTCGACCAGCCCGACCTCCCGGGGGGAGATGCCGGTGCGGTGGTAGGCGCGGTCCAGGGCCCGGCGCTGCCCGTCGGGGCGCGGCGCGGTCAGGCCGAGGGCCCGCCCGTCGCTGGCCCCGCCGAGCCCCTTGATCACGCCGTAGATCCGGTCGCCGTCGCGCTCGGCGTCGGCCAGCCGTTTGAGTACGACGCAGGCGACGCCCTCGCCGAGGGCGATCCCGTCACCGGTGCTGTCGAAGGGACGCGACCGGCCGGTGGGGGACAGCGCGTGCGCCGAGGTGAACATGAGGTAGTCGTTGACCCCGTTGTGCAGGTCGGCTCCGCCGCAGATCATCAGGTCGCTGTCCCCGGCGACCAGTTCCTTGCACGCGGCGTCCATCGCGGCCAGCGACGAGGCGCAGGCCGCGTCGATGGTGTAGTTGGGCCCGCCCAGGTCGAGCCGGTTGGCGACCCGGCCGGCGATCACGTTGGCCAGCACGCCGGGGAAGCTGTCCTCGGTGACCGTGGGCAGCAGCTCCTGCATCTGCTCGGGCACCTCACCGAGGTACGCCGGGAGCATGGTGCGCAGGGTCTGCGCGTGTCCCATGTCGCTGCCGGCCTCCGCGCCGAAGACCACGCCGGTGCGGGCGTGGTCCGCGCCGGGGGCGTCGTAGGCGTAACCGGCGTCGACCAGCGCCCGGTGGGAGACCTCCAGGGCGAGCAGTTGGGTCGGGTCGATGCTGCTCAGCGCGGCCGGCGGAATGCCGTAGCCGATGGCGTCGAAGGGCACCGGGTCGATGAACCCGCCCCACTTGGAGACGCTGATCCGGCCGGTCTGCCCCGGACCGACCTCGGGGGCGTAGTAGTGGTCGGTGTCCCAGCGGTCGGCTGGGACCTCGGTGACGGTGTCGACACCGCTGAGCACGGTGCGCCAGAAGCTGTCCAGGTCGGGGGAGCCGGGCAGCATGCAGGCCATTCCGACGATGGCGATGTCCAGCGGGGCGGGCGACTCGTCGAGGTCGGCGGTCGGCGGCGTGAGCCGGGCCCGCAGCGCGTCGAGCCGGTCGGCGTGGAAGCCGCGTACCTCGGTGGTCACCTCGTCGTGCAGCGCGGCGACGGTGGTGGCGGTGTTGCGCAGTACGGCGACCTGGCCGGCCATGAACAGGCCGTCGCTGGCCTGGACGCTCTCGTCGACGGACTCCACGACGTCGCCGGAGCGGCGCAGGCCCTTGCTGGCGATCCGCAGCCGGCCGACGTTGAGCAGCTCCAACTGTTCCCACACTTCGCGGTTCTCCGCCCCGGCGCCCTCCAGTTGGTTGCGCAACTGGTGGAAGTCGTCGACGAACGGGGTGTGCAGGCAGCGGGTGGCGTGCCCGGGGGCGGTCTCCAGCAGCGCGGTGTGCTCGGCGGTGAGCGCCTCACGCTGGAACAACGGCTGGACCGCGCCGTGGGTCACGGCCTCGGCGGTGAACAGGTAGGCGGTGCCCATCAGCACGCCGACCCGGGCGCCCCGGCGGGCCAACGGCGCGGCCATCGTGGCGACCATCGCGGCCGACCGGGCGTCGTGTACCCCACCGGCGAAGAAGACCTGGAGCTGGGCGCCGGCGGCCGGGTCGGTGTCGAGGTACTCGTCGAGCACCGCGAGCTGGGCCTCCCACAGCGGGAAGCTCGCCCGGGGTCCGACGTGCCCGCCGCACTCGGCGCCCTCGAAGATGAACTTACGGGCACCGGAGCGCAGGAACTGGCGCAGCAGGCCGGGGGAGGGCACGTGCAGGAAGGTGCTGATCCCCTGCTCCTCCAGGGCGCGGGCCTGCGGTGGGCGGCCACCGGCGATGATCGCGCAGGCGGGCCGGATCTCCTGGATGACCGCCAGTTGGGCGGCGCGCAGCTCCTCGGGGGCGAAACCGAGCACCCCGACGCCCCACGGGCGGTCACCGAGCTGGGCGGCGGTCTCGGTGAGCATCCGGCGGCACTGGTCGGCGGAGTTGAGGGCGAGCGCGATGAACGGCAACGCGCCGCCGTCGGCGACGGCGGCGGCGAAGGAGGCCTCGTCGCTGACCCGTGTCATCGGGCCCTGGGCGACGGGCACCCGCACCCCGAGGGCCTCGGCCAGGGGCGCACCGGGTTGGAGCAGGTCGGCGGCGTCCGGGCCGTCGACGGCGTCGAGCATCGCCGCGCGCATGCCGCGTACGGCGGCGGCGGTGTCCGGCCAGCGGTCGGCGAAGGCGGCGGCCAGCCAGCCGTCCTGGCCGACGGGGAGCAGTTCGGCGTCGGCCTGGTGCGGCCCGCCCCGGCGGATGCCGCGTACCCCGTCGCGCAGCACGGTTTCCGAGCCGTCCATCCGCCGGATCACGGCCTGGACGTCGGCCGGGAGTTCCGACTCGGGCATCAGGGCGAGCTGGGTGTCCAGGACGACGCCTGCCGCGCCGCCGACCAGGCAGGCGCCGGCGGTCCGCGGGCCGATCCCGCCGGCCACCCAGACCGGCAGGTCGAGGGTGTCGTCGGCGACGAGCTGCTGGAGCAGGACGAACGAGCTGAGCTCGCCGACCCGGCCGCCGGCCTCCATTCCCCGGGCGATCAGCCCGTGTGCCCCGGCCGCCGCTGCGGCGTGCGCCTCGGCCCGGCTGGTGACCTCCACGAGCACCCGGTGGTGCCCGGTGATCTCGGCGAGCGGCCACGGGCTCGCCGGCTCGACCACGACCAGATCCACCCGGCCGGCCGCGGCGCGTGCCACGTCGGCGGGGGTGGCCCGGCAGCCGGCGGGCACCCGGATGCCGATCGGGTCGGCCGACCAGTTCGCCGCCCGGGTGAGTGCCCGTAACGACCAGTCGTCGCCGGCGGCCAGGTCGATGATGCCGCGCCCACCACCGGCGGTGGTGGCGGCCGTGATCCGTGGGCCGGGTTCCAGGACGCCGACAGGATTGACGACCAGGATCAGGTCACGCGTGTACGGTGCGCTACTCATCGGGCTCCCACTTCGGTCGCGAAGGATCGCGTGGTGACGGGGGGATCTGCCGGCCGAACGCCAGCGAGCGCGGTTCTGATTTGCGGCAGTCAATGTCGCGCTGAGTCACAATCTAGTGTGGCTCAGTTACATCCCGGTTAAATCCAACCGTCGGAGCCGCTGCGGTGAAGATTTCCTACCAAGGCTACCGGATATGCCCTCGGGGCCACCAGGCAAAATGTCGGCCGGTGAGTCGACGCTGTCGCCAGATCGTGCCACGGTGAGTTGCCAGCTCATTTGCGGGTTTATTTCCAAACTGTTTTCTGCTGATCGAGAACGTCCTGGTAGCAGAGATCAACTCGCCGCGCATCCCACGATGTGGAACGGGTCTTGCCATGGATTGCGGTGAACATTAAAGATCCGTATCGGCATTCTTGCCGTCATTACCCATCGATTTGATATGGCATTCGTGAGGCGAGGTGGGATTGGCTTCGATCATTGGACTCCCTGGTCGGGAGCGGGGTATCGGTCACCCGGGCTCCCGCCTCGCCCATCGCCGCTGACCTCGGCGGTGACCACCGGCCGCGCGAAGATGCCCCGCCGGTGTCGCCGATAACGGCTCTGGGCTGGTCAAACGCCAAGCTTTGACGACAGTCGACGTACTCACTTAACGAACGTTTCACGCGCTGTCTGCCGACCCCCCTCCTGCGGGTCGGCGCAAGCGATCTGCGGGGGATTCCGCCAGCGGTTCCCACCCCCGTACAGGCCCCGACCAGCCGGGACGTCCGTCACCGCCACGGTGATCCGCCCTAGCCGGGCCGACTTTCCCCATTCACCTTCCGGATCGGCGGTAATTGTGCGTAGCCTGCTTCTTCTTGCCCTCGTCGGCCTCGGTGCGCAACTGGTCGACGGCAGCCTCGGGATGGCGTACGGCGTGACATCCACCACATTGTTGTTGGCCCTCAACACAGGCGCGGCCAGCGCCTCGGCGACCGTTCACCTGGCCGAGATCGGCACCACCCTGGTCTCGGGCGCCGCGCACTGGCGGTTCGGCAACGTCGACTGGACGGTGGTCCGCCGGGTCGGTGTGCCGGGCGCCGTAGGGGCGTTCGCCGGCGCGACCTTCCTGTCCAGCCTCTCCACCGCGACCGCGGCCCCGATCATGTCGCTGATCCTGCTCACCCTCGGCCTCTACGTGCTGATCCGGTTCACCGTCGCCGGGCTGCCCCGCGACCGGGTCGGGCTGCCCCTGCGCAAGCGCTTCCTCGGGCCGCTGGGGCTCGTCGCCGGCTTCGTCGACGCCACCGGTGGCGGGGGCTGGGGCCCGGTCGGCACGCCCGCGATCCTGGCCAGCGGCCGACTGGAACCCCGCCGGGTGATCGGTTCGATCGACACCAGCGAGTTCCTGGTGGCGGTCGCCGCGAGCCTGGGCTTCCTGGTCGGCATCGGCTCGGAGAACATCAACTTCGGCTGGGTGGGTGCGCTGCTGCTCGGCGGCATGATCGCCGCGCCGATCGCCGCCTGGCTCGTCCGGTTGGTCCCGCCCCGCGTGCTCGGTTCCGCCGTCGGGGGGGTCATCGTCCTGACCAACATCCGGACCCTGCTGCGCAGCGACTGGATCGGTGCGCCGGACGCCGTCCGCTACGCCAGCTACCTGATCGTCGTGGTGCTCTGGGTGGCTGCGGTGACCTGGTCACTGCGTCGGCACCTGGCCGACCGGCAGGCCACCCCGGTCGCCGTCGGACCGGAGGCCGGTGCCGGGGAACCCGCCACCACGTCCAGCTGACCGGGCGGTCGGTGGCTCCCCGACCTCCCGGCCCCGGGTAGGTCGGGGAGCCACCGGCAACCCCGGGCGCCGCAGTCCGGCCCGCGACTGCTGCCGGGGTCGGGCCGCCGACCGTGGCGTCGCCGGCGGGCGTGGTTCAGGGCGCGGCGTGCTCGGTCTGGGCCCGGATCTGCCGGAAGATCTCCTGCGGCTGGGCGGTCTGCGGAAAGTCGGCGAGGTGGACCACACCGAGCGTGTGCCGGTCGGCCCAGGCGCAGACGTCGAACCAGACACCCCCGCTGCGGCCGTGCCCGCAGCGGGCGGACCCACCGACCGGCCCCGGCGGCACCGGCGTCACCTCCGTGATGGCGGTGAGCCGGGCGAAGATCTGGTCCAGGGCCCGCTCGGGGTCGGGGACCGTGCCGGAGACCCCACTGAGCAGGACGACCCGACGGTCGCCGGGTCGGTACAGCCCGAGTTCGGCCGAGTGTTCCTCCTTGACCGGGATGTAGGCGGTGCCCACCGCGCTGCCCGGCTCACCGTCGAGCAGCGGCTTGAGCCCTGACATGGTGCTCTGGGCGACCATGGTCAGTCGCCGGTCGAGCGACTCGTTCCAGGTGCCCAGCACCGTCGTCGGCTTGTCCAGCCGCAGCACGGCGGGATCGGGGGGTGGCGGCGACGCCCCGGCCGACCTCGCGGCGACGGGCCCGGCGGTGCCCGAACAACCGGTCGCCGTCAGCAGGCCCGCGAGGACCAGCGCACCCGTGCGTACCGCCTGCCGTACCCCCGTGCTGGGTTGCGGATCCATGTGTGCCTCCTCCCCGGTCGCAGTGGCATCGGGCAGGATAGCGTGCACTGTCGTCAGTGGAGGGGGACCGGATGAAGCTGATGCGGGTGGGCCCGGCCGGCGCGGAGCGGCCGGTGCTGCATGCCGACGGCCGGCACTACGACCTGTCCCCGCTCACCACGGACATCGACGCCGCCTTCCTCGCCTCCGACGGCCCGGCCCGGGTCCGGGCGGCCCGCGACCTGCCGGAGGTGGACGTCACCGGCCTGCGGGTCGGTCCGCCGGTGGCCCGGCCCGGCGCGGTGCTCTGCGTGGGGCAGAACTACGCCGCGCACGCCGCCGAGTCCGGTGCCGCCCCGCCCGAGACCCCGATCATCTTCTACAAGGCACCCAACACGGTGGTCGGCCCGTACGACGACGTGCTGGTGCCCCGGGGCGCGACCGCCACCGACTGGGAGGTCGAGCTGGCCGTGGTCATCGGCCGGCGGGCCCGCTACCTGGAGTCGCCCGCGCAGAGCCTCGCCCACGTCGCCGGCTACCTGGTCTCCAACGACGTGTCCGAGCGCGACTTCCAGCTGCGTGACTCCGGTGGCCAGTGGTCCAAGGGGAAGTCCTGTGAGACCTTCCAGCCGCTCGGCCCGTGGCTGGTCACCCCGGACGAGATCGCCGACGTGCAGGATCTCGGGTTGCGTTCCTGGGTCAACGGCGAGCCCCGGCAGGACTCCCGCACCTCGGACATGGTCTTCGACGTGGCGTACCTGATCTGGCACCTGTCGCAGTACACGGTGCTCGACCCCGGTGACGTGATCAACACCGGTACGCCGGAGGGGGTGGCCCTGTCCGGCCGGTTCCCCTACCTGCGGCCCGGTGACGTGGTGGAGGTCGAGGTGGACGGGCTGGGCCGGCAACGGGTCACCATGGCGGCGGCCTGACCGGCGGCGCGGAGCCGCTGCCGGCGATCCCCGACGGGCCGGCACCGGCCTGACGGGAGCGGGCACCGGCCTGACGGGAGCCGGCGAACGCTGGCCGGGTGGCCCTGCCGTCCGCCCGGATCAGCGGACCAGCCGCAGGCCCGACATGCCGCCGTCGACGGCCAGCGCGGTGCCGGTGGTCGCCCCCGACAGCGGGGAGGCGAGAAAGGCCACCGCCTGGGCGACCTCGTCGGCGGTGACGAGCCGGCCGGTGGGCTGCCGGGCGGCGAGCCGGCGCTTCTCCGCGGCCGGGTCCCCGGCCCCGGCGAGCAGCCGGGTCACCCACGGGGTGTCCACCGTGCCCGGCGCCACCGTGCACACCCGGATGCCGTCGCCCACCAGGTCCGCGGCCATGGCCAGGCTGAGCGCGTGCACCGCACCCTTGGTGGCGGAGTAGACGGCCCGGTCGACCAGCCCCGCCGTCGCCGCGATCGAGGTGATGCTGACGATGGCGGCGCTGGTCGAACGCCGCAGGTGGGGCAGGGCGGCCCGGCAGGCCCGGGCGACCCCGACGACGTTGACGTCGAGGCAGCGGTGCCACTCGGCGTCGTCGGCGGCCTCCACCGCCCCCACCGCACTGACCGCCGCGCAGTTCACCAGCACGTCGAGACCGCCCAGGGTCGCGGCGACCCGGTCCATGACCCCGTCCAGCGGGGCGGTGACGTCGGCGGTGAGCCGCAGGTGCCCGCCGCCCGCACCGGGGTCGCGGTCGAGGACGGCGACCCGGGCCCCACGCGCGGCCAGCAGGTCGGCGACCGCCGCGCCGATGCCCGAACCGCCGCCGGTGACCGCCGCCACCAGACCGTGGAAATCCGTCATCTCGGCACCTCGTAGCACGGGCGTCAGGGACCGGCGGACGCCCCACCCGCACCGGACGTCCACCGGGGCCGGTGTGCCGTGGCGATCGGCGGGCCAGCCGCCCGCCCGGCTGCCGGGACCGCAGGACATCGCACCTCGCACCGGACGCCATTGATCATATACGATTTCTTCGATCGCGGCCGGGAGCGGTGAGGGGGCACGGTGCGCATCGCGTTGTTCGTCACCTGCCTCAACGACGCGCTCTTCCCGCGCGTCGGCATCGCCACCGTGACGGTGCTGGAGCGGCTCGGCCACACCGTGACCTTCCCCGCCGGGCAGAGCTGCTGCGGCCAGTTGCACGCCAACACCGGCTACCCGGGCCCGGCCCGCGCGCTGGAGCAGAGCACCGAGGCGGCGTTCGCCGGCCACGACGTCGTCGTCTCCCCGTCCGGCTCCTGCGTGGCCCACCTGCGGGCGCACACCCGACTGCCGGTGTACGAGCTGTCGGAGCTGCTGGTGGACGTGCTCGCGGTCACCGACGTGGGGGCCCGCTTCCCCTACCGGGTCACCTACCACCCGACCTGCCACGGGCTGCGGATGCTGCGGCTGGGCGACCGGCCCCTGCGGCTGCTCGGCGCGGTGCGTGACCTGGAACTGCTGGGCCTGCCCGAGCCGGAGCAGTGCTGCGGCTTCGGGGGCACCTTCGCGCTCAAGAACGCCGCCGTCTCCGGTGCCATGCTCGCCGACAAGTGCGCCCACGCGGTGGCCACCGGGGCCGACTACCTGGCCGCCGCCGACAGCTCCTGCCTGGCGCACATCGGTGGTGGTCTGGCCCGCCGGCCCGGCGCCCCGCGACCCGTCCACTACGCCGAGATCCTCGCCGCGACCGGGGCCGGAGCGGTGGGATGAGCACCCGACACCCCCCGCCGGGCCGGCAGTTGCCCATCGTGGCCGTCACCCCGTTCCCCCGGGCGGCGGCCGGTGCGCTGCGCGACGCCCAACTGCGGGCCAACCTGGGCCGGGCCACCCGCACCATCCGGGAGAAGCGGGCCGCGGTGGTGGCCGAGGTGCCCGACTGGGAGCAGCTGCGCGACCGGGCGGCCCGGGTCAAGGACGACGTGCTCGACCGGCTGCCCGAGCTGGTGGACCGGTTCACGCGGGCGGCCACCGCCGCCGGGGCGACCGTGCACCACGCCACGGACGCCGCCGCCGCCAACGCGGTGGTCACCGACCTGGTCCGGGCGCAGGGCGTCGACCGGGTGGTGAAGGTCAAGTCGATGGCGACCCAGGAGATCGGCCTCAACGAGGCGTTGGCGGCGGCCGGGGTGACGGCGGTGGAGACCGACCTGGCCGAGCTGATCGTCCAACTCGCCGACGACACCCCGTCGCACATCCTGGTGCCGGCGATCCACTACAACCGGGGGCAGATCCGGGAGTTGTTCGCCCGGCGGATGCCCGGCTTCCACGCCGACTCGGACGACCCGGCGGTGCTGGCCGGTGCCGCCCGGGACTATCTGCGGCGTACCTTCCTGGCGGCCCGGGTGGCGATCTGCGGGGCCAACTTCGCGGTGGCCGAGACCGGCTCGTTGGTGGTCGTCGAGTCCGAGGGCAACGGCCGGATGTGCCTGACCCTGCCGGACACCCTGATCGCCGTGGTCGGGGTGGAGAAGCTGCTGCCCCGCTTCGTCGATCTCGGTGACTTCCTGCGGCTGCTGCCGCGCTCGTCGACCGGCGAACGGATGAACCCGTACACCTCGATCTTCACCGGGGTGACCCCCGGCGACGGGCCGCGCCGGCTGCACGTCGTGCTGCTGGACAACGGCCGACGCCGGGTGGCGGCCGACCCGGTGGGCCGGGCGGCGTTGCGCTGCATCCGCTGCTCGGCCTGCCTGAACGTGTGCCCGGTCTACGAGCGGGTCGGCGGCCACGCCTACGGCTCGGTCTATCCCGGGCCGATCGGGGCGATCCTGTCGCCCCAGCTCACCGGGCAGGACGCCGGCCACAACGCGACCCTGCCGTACGCCTCGACGCTCTGCGGGGCCTGCTACGACGTCTGCCCCGTCAAGATCGACATCCCGGCGATCCTGGTGCACCTGCGCCAGACGGGGCCGAAGCCGGCCGCCGAGCGCGCGGCGATGGCGTGGCTCGGCTGGACGATGCGCGACCGTCGGCGGTGGCGGGCGGCGCTGCGGGCGGCCCGCTCCGGCGGCCGGCCCCTGCGGGTGCTGGGCCGGCGGCACGGCGGGCGGCTGCGCCGCGCCCCGTGGCCCCTGTCGGCGTGGACGACGCACCGCGACGCCCCACTGCCCGCCGAGGAGTCCTTCCGCGACTGGTGGCACCGCACCCATGACTCCTGAGCTGACCGCGCTCTTCGTCGCCCGGGCCGGGGACCACCACGCCGGGGTGCACCCCTGCACCCCGGCGGAACTGCCCGGGCTGCTCGCCACCCTGCTCGCCGGGGCGACCGCCGTGGTGCTGCCGGCCGGGACACCACCGCAGTGGACCGCCCGGCTGGGCCCACCCACGCTACCCGGGGACACCCTCACCGCCACCGAGCTGGACGCCCCCGGCCTGGCCGTGCTCACCGGCTGCGCACTCGCCGTCGCCGAGACCGGCACCCTGGTCCTCGACGGGGGCGCGGCGCAGGGCCGCCGCCTGCTGACCCTGGTCCCCGACCACCACGTCTGCGTGGTCCGCGCCGCGCAGATCGTGGCCGACGTGCCCGACCTGGTGATCGCGCTGCCCGACCCCACCCGCCCCCTGACGATGATCTCCGGCCCCTCCGCGACCAGCGACATCGAGCTGAACCGGGTGGAGGGCGTGCACGGCCCCCGCCGCCTCGACATCGTCTGCCTCCCCCCGGGGTAGCCGGGCCGGGCCCACCGGACCCCGCCACCGACCGGCAGCGCGGGTCACGAGCGCACCCCGGCTACCCTCGCCGCCGTGGACGCTGTGGAGATCGAAGCACCCGTGGTCGCGGTCACCGTCTATCCGGACCGGGCCCGGGTCACCCGCCGGGGGAGCACCCGGTTGACCGCCGGGGAACACCGGATCCGGATCGCCCCCCTGCCGCTGCGGCTGCGCCGGGACTCCCTGCGCACCGGGGGCGGGGGCGCGGTCACCGTCCTCGGGGTGGAGGTGAGCACCTGGCGGCAGCCCCGCAGCACCGACGGTCAGGTCGACGCGCTCACCCGGCGGGCCCGGGAACTGGCCGACGCCCTGGCCGAGGTCGACGACGACGCCGAGGTCGAGACGCAGCGGCGACAGTTCCTCACCCGGCTGGCCGACCGGGCCGGCGGCACGTACGCCCGCACGCTGGCCGCCGGTGACACCGCCCCGACCGACGTGGCCACCTTCGCCGACGCGGTGGCCGCCCAACTCGCCGAGTCCCACCGCCGTCGACGCGGGCTGGCCCGGCGGCGCACCGAGCTGACCGAGGAGTTGGCGGCCGTCGAACGGGAGCTGGCCGCCGCGAACGGCAAACGGGAACCGGACCGGCTGGCCGCCGAGGTGACGGTGGCGGTGGACGCCGACGACACCGGCGTGGACCTGGAGCTGAGCTACCTGGTCGACGGGGCACGCTGGGAGTCCTCCTACGACCTGCGGCTGGTCGAGGAGACCATGTCGGTCACCTGGTTCGGTCTGGTCACCCAGGACACCGGCGAGGACTGGCCGCAGTGCGCGCTGCAACTCTCGACCGCCCGGCCGGCGGCGGCTGCCGGCGTACCCGAGTTGCCGCCCTGGTATCTCGACCGGGTGCGGCCGGTGCCGGTGCCCCGGACGGCGGCGAGCTTCGGCGCACCACCGCCCCCCGCGCCCGCCGCCGCCCCGGCCGGTGGTGGTGGGGTGGCCCGCGCGGGTGCCCCGCGCCCCGCGGTGCGGGAGAGCGTGGCCGAGGTCGAGCAGGGGGTCACCGCGGCCACCTACCGGCCGGCCCGCCCGGTGGCGGTGCCCGCCGACGGCAGCGCGTACCGGGCCGTCATCGCCGTGCTGGACCTGCCTGTCCGCCTCGACCACGTGACCGTGCCGGTCCGGGCCGCCGAGGCGCACCTGCGGGCGACGGTCCGCAACACCTCGGCGCACACCTTGCGCGCCGGCCCGGCGGCGGTCTTCCACGGCGCCGACTTCGTCGCCGCCACCCGGCTGCCGACGTGGGCGCCCGACGAGGAGACCGAGCTGGCGCTCGGGGTGGACGACCGGGTCCGGGTGGAACGGGAGCTGACCCGGCGGGCCGATACCCGGGCCACCCTCGGCTCCACCCGGCGGCGGGACGTGGAGTACCGGATCAGCGTGGCCAACCACACCCCCCGGCCGGCGACCGTCGAGGTCCACGACCAGCTGCCGGTCTCCCGCGACGAGGCGGTGGCGGTCCGGGAGGCCGCCCTGACCCCGCCGCCGGACGAGCGTACCGAGCTGGGCGAGCTGACCTGGCGGTTGCGGCTCGGCCCGGGCGAGAGCGGCGAGATCACCCTCGGTTTCCGGGTCGAACTCGGCAAGGGGGTCGACCTGGCCGGCTGGCGGGAGTGACCGCCGCTCCCGCCGCGACCCGCCCGGCCGGCCGGGCGGGTCGCGGCGGTCACCCGACGGCCGTCACGGTGAGTGCGGCGACCGACGGGTGGGGCCGCCCCTGAGCGTCGTCGATCGCCACGGCCAGCCCGCCGGTGGCCCCGGGCCCGGTGGGTGTGACCACCCGCAGGGCCGGGCCGCCGTCGACCCGGGCCACCGTCTCCCCGTCGCGCACGGTGACCGCGAGCCGGTGGGTGGCCGCCGGATCCAGCGCGGCCTCGGCGACCACCCGGCCGTCGCGCAGCAACGCCACCCGGCCGTGGGCCACCCGCACCGACACCGTGGCGTCACCGTTCACCCCGACCAGCACGGTCACCGTGCCGCCGTCGGCGCGCAGGCCACGCACCGTGGCGTCGGCCGTGTAGCCGGTCCAGTCCGCGCTGGCGTACGCGAGCAGGGTGCCGTAGGCGCGGCGGGGGCTGTCGGCGGGGAACCGGCCGCCGGTCAGCGGGGACAGGTCGGTCATCGGCTCGCCGTGCTGGTCGCGCCAGTCCCAGGCGCGGGCGAACGGGTCGGTCACCTCGGCCGGCACACCCGTGCGTTCGACGACCGCGCTGACCAGTTCGGCGGCGTCGGTCGTGGCGTACACCTCGGCCCGCTCGACCTGCCCGTCGGCCGCCGACCGGCGGCTGCCCGGTTGCGGGGCGAGCGACTTGTTGGTCAGCGCGCCGACGAACCGGGCGGCGATCAGGTCGCGGCTGAACGCGGCGGCCTGCGGGTCGGTCGTCGCGTCCCCGATCTCGGAGAACGGGTATGCGAACAGGCGCGGCCGGGGCAACCCGTGGGTGGTGAACGCGGCGAACATCGCATCGAAGTCGGCGGTGAGCCGCTGCCGGTAGGCGGCCAGGCTCTCCTGGGTGCCGGTGGTCGGCTCCCACCGCCGGTGGGTCAGCGGGGAACCGAGCCGCCCCGGCGCGGTCTGTACCCGGGTGTGCAGGTCGTGGGTGTGCGCCTGGAAGTCCCACCGGCCGGAGCGGCGCATCCGGTCGATCTCCGCCCAGCTCAGGTAGTACGGCCGGTGGGTGCCCACCTGCGCGGTGATCAGGTAGGAGGCGGCCACCATCCGGTGCCGGCGCAGGATCGGGTCGGCGTACGACCACAGGCCCCGGGTGCCGTCGTCGAAGGTGAGGTAGACCGAACGGGCCGGCACCTCGCCGCCGCGCAGGTAGTCGACGTACTGGGCCGAGGAGATCGTCCGGTAGCCGGCGGTGCGCAGTGCGGTGAGCTGGGCGTCGAACGCCTCCGGGGTGACCACGTAGTGTTCCCGGCCGCCCGGCGTGGTCGCCGCCGGGTCGTCGCCGTGCGGTCGGATGTCGTGGTAGGCCACCACCACCGGCGCGGCCCGCTCCGGCAGCCGCCCGGCTGTCTCGGCGAAGCGGCGCAGGTCGGCGGGGTCGACCCGGGTGACCGGGGTGTCGTGCTGGCCGCTGACGTGGCGGCGCAGGTCGTCGAGGTACCAGGACACCCCGAAGGGCGCCGCCACCACCAGCAGGGTGACCAGCGACAGCAGTCCGCCGAGCGTGCGGGGCCACAGCCGGCTCACCGGAGCACCTCGCCCCGGGAGAAGACCACCGCGTAGAGCAGCACCAGCACCGCCGCCCCGGCGAGGGTGAGCGCCACCCGGGCCAGCCGGCTCAGCAACCGCCGTCCGGCGTTCACACCGTGCTCCGCGACCACACGCCACGCCGGATCGTCCCCACCGACCAGGGCAGCAGCCAGGACAACATGGTGGCGGAGAGCACGCTCATCAACGGCCGGTACGCCCAGCGCGGGTCACCGGGGTTGTCCAGCCGGTAGGCCAGCCCCCACGCGGTGCCCTTGAGCAGCACCCCGCACAGGTAGAGCAGCGGCACCGCCCACCAGCCGCGCAGCGGCGCCCAGACCAGGTGGGAGAAGGCCATCGCCGGGGCCAGCGCCACCCACAGCGCGTGTCCGTAGTAGAGCGCGGCCGGGCCGGGCCCCCGCCGCCACATGAACGTGCCGGTGAAGAACAGGTTCCGCACGTAGCTCTTCTTCCAGCGGGTCTGCTGGCGCAGGAACGGCCGCAGCCGGGCCGGCACGGTGGTCCACACCTTCGCCGAACGCACGTAGCCGACCCGCCAGGCGCGGGGCGGGTGGTCCTCGTCGCGGACGAACGGCGAGTCGGCGAAGCGCGCCTTGAGCCGGTCGCCGATCCAGCGTTGCCCCAGCACGTAGCCGGTGAGCTGCCGGTCGGTGGCGAACCGGAACTCGCCGCCGAGGAACCGGTCGGCCGCCCAGGCGGGCAGGTAGTTGAGCACCGCCTCCCGTCGGAACACCGCCAGCGGGCCGGAGACGCAGGTGACCGCCCCGAACGACGCCTCGGCAGCCTTGGAGACCCGGAACTGGCCCTCGTACCAGACGTCCTGGACCCGGGTGAGCAGCGACTCGTCGGGGTTCAGCGCGCGGGCGTGGCCGCTGACCGCGCCGAGGTCGGGTTGCCGCAGCAGGGCCTCGACGCAGCGGCCCAACGCGTCCGGGGCGAGCACGCAGTCGGAGTCGGTGAAGGCGAGCACGTCGCCGGTGGCGTACCGGGCGGCGTGCACCAGGGCCCGCTTCTTACCGACGTTGCGCGGCAGGTGCAGCACGGTGACCGGGAGTTCGGCGGCGAGCCGGTCGAGCACCTCGGCGGTGCCGTCGGTGGAGCCGTCGTCGACCACGATCACCTGCAACGGGCGGATGTCGCTGCCGGTCATCGACCGGACGCACGCCTCGATGCCGTCCGCCTCGTCCTTGACCGCCACCAGCAGGCTCACCGTCGGGGCCGGCGGCAGCGGCGGGAACGTGGCGGCGTGCCGGGGCTGCGCCGGGGCCTCGGCGGGGTCGACGTAGCGGGCGTAGGCCAGGTAGAACACGGCGACGGTGGCGGTGAGCACGGCGAAGCCGTAGAACGCCAGCAGCGGGGCGTACGGCAACTGGGGCAGTTGCCGGGCCAGCAGCACGATCAGCGGCAGCAACGCGAGCACGGTGAGCAGCCGGCGCAGGCCACGCCGGACGGGGGCGGTCACCGGCATCTCAGACGACCTCCCGCCGGGGCAGCCCGGCCAGCCGGTAGGTGGCGTCGAGCACCATCGGCTGCCCGCGCAGCCACGCCTCGTCCAGGCCGGACTGGCTGGTGTGCACGACCACCAGGTCCCACTCCCGGTCGGCCGGGTCGGCGACCCGGTGCAGGGTCTGGCCGTCGGGGGTGCGGACCGTGTCGACGAGCTCGTCGACGAAGCCGACGTCCGCGCCGGCCCGGACCAGCTCACCGATGATCTCCAACGCCGGGGACTCCCGTACGTCGGCCACCCCGGGCTTGTAGGTCACCCCGGCGAGCAGCACCCGGGCGCCGAGCAGCGGGCGGCCGGCCCCGGCGAGCAGTTCCCGGATCCGGTCGACGACCCGGCGGGGGCGGGCGGCGATACCCCGCATCGCGGTCTCGATCAGGGGCGCCTCCCGGCGTTGGCCGCGTACCTGCCACAGCAGGTAGTGCGGGTCGCAGGGGATGCAGTGCCCGCCCACCCCGGGGCCGGGCTGGAAGGCCATGAACCCGTACGGCTTGGTGTCCGCCCCGTCGATCACCTCGGTGACGTCCAGGTGCAGGTCCCGGCAGAGGTCGGCGAACTCGTTGGCGAGGGCGATGTTGACCGCCCGGAAGGTGTTCTCCAGCAGCTTGGTCATCTCGGCGGCCTCGGGGGAGCCGAGCCGGTGCACCAGGGGGGTGATCCGGGACAGCGCGGTGGCGGCCCGTGCGGTGCAGTCCGGGGTGGTGCCGCCGACGACCCGGGGGGTGAGTTCCTGGCGGTGCCGGTCGTTGCCGGGGTCGACCCGTTCCGGGGCGAAGGCCACGAAGACCTCCTGCCCGACCCGCAGGCCCCGGGCGGCCAGCGGCGCGACCAGCAGCTCCCGGGTGGTGCCGACGTAGCTGGTGGAGGTGAGCACGATGGTCTGGCCGGGGCGGGCGTGGGCGACCACCGCCGCGCAGGCCGCCCGCAACGCGGTGAGGTCGGGGGCGAGGTGCCGGTCGACCGGCGTGGGTACGCAGATCAGCACCGTGTCGGCGTCGGCGATCTCACCGACCGCGGTGGTGAGGCGCAGCGCGGGATCGGTGGCCCGCAACGTCTCCCGGAGCCGGTCGTGGTCGTCGTCGAGCAGGTCGGCGCGACCGGCCCGGATGTCGTCGAGCCGGTCCGGGGAGATGTCCACCCCGATCACCCGGGAGCCGCTGGCGACCAGGGCCAGGCTGGTCGGCAGGCCCACGTAACCGAGGCCCACCACGGCGGTACGCGCCCCGGGGGCGGTGGTGGCGGTGGCCGGCTCCGGTGGGGCGGCCGGGGCCGTCGGGGCGCTGGTCGGGACGTCGGACCGGGCGGCGGGCAGAAGCTGCGACATGGTCGGTGACCCTCACGGACGGTGAACGGGGATGACCCAAGAGTGCGACCAGCCCACCCCCGTCGGCTGTCCGACGAACAGTCGTCACGAAGCGAAAAGACTACGGTCGGTGACCGTCCGTTCGGTCAGTTTTCGGCGTGCTACCTGCCCGGAAGCGGTGTTGCCGCCTGGAAGTCCTGACCGGCGGTGGTCTCCGGCGCATCATGGGTCCCGCCCGTCCCACCGCTGTCACCGGCCGGTGCGGAGTAAGAATCATCACTGGCGGTGAGCCGTCGATCGTGCGCAACCCGCCGGGCCGGCGGTCCGACCGGTCGGCCGTTCCCCGGCTCCACGGCCCCGCGTGTCGCCGCGGGAGCGCCCGGGCGGGGCGGGCCCGATCCGGCGAGCCGTGTGGTTCGCTGCCGCTGCCGCTGCCGCTGCCGCTGCCGCCGGGGGCGACGGGCGACGGGCGGGTGTGGTGTCGCCCGGCTGCTCCGACGGGTACCCCGGGCAACCCCCGTCGATGGTCACCCACGGTGACGCAGCGGTGCCGGCTGCCGGGTGCCGCCGCGTGGCGGGACGACGGCCCGGCTTTGTCGCCCGGGTGGGCTAGCCTCCGGTGTCTTAACCCACCGAGCCATGGGGTGTCCACATGGGATGGTCAGAGGTGTCGGGTGGCTACCAGGTCACTCTCCGCGATGGTGATGTCGTCGCCCGCAACGCCAAGGGACGGGAACTCCGTTCCGTGCCGGCGTCCCTGCGCGACGACCCGACCGTGGTGGGGCTGCGTCAGCTCACCGAGTGGCTGACCCGGCACGAGGGCCAGTGCCGCACGGACATCGAACGCTGGATGGTGCGTTCGCTGCCGGTGCCGGTCGCGGTCCTGACCGAGGTGTGGCCGGACGAGGCGTGGCGCACCGCGCTGACCGACCTCGTCGTCGTGGTGCTCGACGACGACGGCCACCGGGACCCGGACGGCGTGGGTCTGCTCCGCGAGGTCGGCGACGGTCAGGTCGGGCTGGTCGACCTCGACGGTGACTCCGTCCGCCGGGCCGCCCGACGGATCGTCATCCCCCACCCGGTCACCCTCGACGACCTCGACGACCTCCGGGAGTTCGCCGCCGAACTCCAGGTCCGCCAGTCCGTCGACCAGCTCTTCCGGCAGACCTGGGTGCGGGGGCCGCAGGTCGACGCGACGGCGACCCGGTTCGGCGACTACGCCGGCGGCCGGTACGACCAGCTGCGCCACCTGACGGCCCGCGCGACGAAGCTCGGCTACCCGGTGCGCGGCGGCAACGCGGTGTGCCGGATCGTCGAGGACGGGCGCACCGTCGAGGCCCGGTCGTGGGTCGGCGCGGAGGACCCGTACTTCGAGACCGAGACCGGTGACCTCGTCTTCACCGACCGGCACGGCACCGCCCTGCCGCTGGGCGCGGTCGGCCCGGTGGCCTGGTCGGAGGGAACCCGGATGGCCGCCGCGCTGTACGCCGGCCGGGTCGTGGCAGCAGAGCAGGAGGAGGACCGGTGAGCATCGACGCGATGGACCTGTTGGAGGCGGGCGCGGTGCTGCCCGTCGGCACGGTGGTGGCCAAGGACGACACCACCGACACCCTGACCGCCCGCCGGTACACCCACCCCGTCCTCGCCGGACGGACCGTGGTCCGGCTGGTCAGCGAGGCGCTGGGCGAGGCCGAGGACCTGTCCATGGAGTTCCTCGGCTTCGACCGGCCGCAGCGGGTGACCCCGGTCGGCGTGGTCCGCCAGCAGGCGCTCGGCTTCCCGGCCTGGGCGCTGGTCCACGACCCGGCCAACGGGCACCACGCCCTGGCTCTGGTCAAGGAGATCGAGCGGCTGGCCCGTACGGCGCGCTCCCGGGTCGGCCCGGCCAAGGACGGCTTCAACGCCCTCGGGGAGCGGCTGGCCCGGTCGGTGCCGCACTTCCTGCCCACGTTCTACGAGGAGGCCGGTCGGGCGTTCCTCGCCGCCGACAGCGTCACCCACGCGGCGACCATGTTCGGCAAGGCCCGCGACGCCGAACGCGCCTACGGGCTGACCATCGACGAGGACCGCCAGCACGCCGTGTTCCTGGAGTTCGCGCTGGCCGGGGCGCTGACCGCGAAGGCGCTCTCCGGTCACGCCCGGGACCTCGCGACCCGGCGTTCCGCCGCCGACGCGTACGCGATGTTCCTGCGGCTGTGCGTGGAGCGCACCCTGGGTGGCCTGCCCCCGTACGCGGCGATGCACACCGACCTGCGCCGGCTGGCCCGCGCCGCCGGGCTCGACCCGGCCGCCGAGGACGAGCGGGTACTCGGCGAACTGCTGGCCGCGCCCGCGCTCAACCGGTCGCCGGAGGCGTTCTGGAACGCCTACCGGGCGTCGTTGGCCCGGCTCGCCGCGAACGACCCCGCCCTGCGCGGCCGGCTGCTCGGCCTGACCCCCCAGCACTGCGGCGACGACGTCTGGCTGGAGGTGCTGGAGTCGGCCGGCGCCACCGAGGCGCTGACCGGGCCGGCGGGCGGCGTCCCCGCCGAGGCCGAGTCGCCGGACGGGCCCGCCGGCTGGCTGCGCCGCTTCGACGAGCACCGGGAACGCCGCTCGTGGCGGGTCCGCAAGCGGCACCCGGGGCTGCTCGCCCTGGTGGACCGGATGGCGGGACGGCTCAAGGCCGACGGGGTGCCGGTCGTTCTCTGCCGCGCCCACGACACCGTGGACCTCGACCTGCTCGACACCTGCCTGGCGCTGGGGGTGCCCGTCGCGGATCCGGCCGACGACGTCCGGCACCGGCTGGAACTCTGGTTCTCCGACGACACCGACGGCCGGCGTGACCTGGTCGCCGTGGCCGCCGACCCCCGGTTCCTGCCGGTGCTCGTCGAAGGCGTCGAACGGCGACTGCGCACCGGCGCGCGCGACCAGCGCGACCCGACGCCCCGGGTACGGGAGATCGTCGCGGTGCCCGGCCTACGGACCGCCCTGCGCAGCTGGCTGGACACCCTCGCCGACGCCGTCGGGCGGCAGGGGTTGCCGACGCTCGACCAGCACCTCGACCGGGTCGGCACCGTCGCCTGCCCGACCGGCTTCGCCGTCAACCCCGACGCGGTACGCCGGCTCGTCGACCACGACCTCGGCCCGGTCCTCGGCCGTACGCTGCGCTCCGGCCTGCTCGACGAGTACGGCTGGCCCGCCCTGGACACCGCCGCCGAACGGCTCACCGAGTCGACCACGGACGTGCAGCTCACCGGGCAGTGGCCGAACCTGCTGCTGCTCACCGGCGACCTGGTGACGGTCATCGGGCCGGACGCCGTGGAGCAGGAACACCTGATGCGGATCCCGGCCGGGGAGAACCGGTACCGCTGGCGGCTGGTGCTGCGCCACGTCGACGGGCAACTGCTGGTCTGCTGGGACCGGGGCCGGGACCGGGCCGCCTACTGGAGCGGCACCCCGGACGACGTCTTCACCCTCGCCGACGACGCCTTCACCACCTACCCCCAGCTGTCGCTGCCGCTGCCCGGCGGCGGGCGCACCATGGGGCGGCGTCCGTTGCGGGTCGGCGACCGGGCCGAGCGGACCGGTGGCCGGGTCATCAGCGACGGCACCACCTACTGGCTACGCGCCGCCGACCACCCGCTGGGCTGGCAGGAGTACGACCCCACGACGGGCGAGCGTGGACGGTTCTCCCGGCCGACGTTCTTCGAGGACGGCACCGTCGACGGTCGACCCCTCGACGCCGGCGCGTCCTGGCTGCGCCCCACCGAGTCGTCCGACAGTCCGCTGGGCCGCGCCGACGGGCTCGCCGGCTGGCGGGTGCGGCGCGGGGCGGACGGCGGCTGGTCCGGCGAAGCCGTGAACGGGCGGTCCTTCGCCCTGCCGGCGGATGCCTCCGACGGCAGGCTCGCGGCGGCGGTGCAATTCCCCGGCGCGGACACCACCTTCGGACTGCTGCACGGTGGCCGGGGCGCGAACGGCGAGCTGCTGCTCTGCGCCGAGGACGGCTTCCTGCTCGGGCGCTACCCGGCCGGTGGTGAGCGGTCCGCCTTCGCCGCCGGCAGCCGGCTGGTGCCGCCGGCGGAGTACTGGCACTTCCTGCGACCCCGCGACGAGGCCGGCTCGGCGGCGCTGCGCGGCGTCACCGACGCGCAGGCCGGCGCCCTGCTGGCCGAGGCGGCCGGGCTGGACGCCGCCCAGGTGCGTGCCCTGGTCGGCCGGCACCTGCCGCAGCTCACCGCGCCCGCCCTCGTCGCCGGGGTCGCCGGGCTCGTCACCCGGGCCGCCGAGCAGGTGACGCGGCTGCGGACGCTGGCCGCCGTGCTCGACGGCGAGCAGGACAACGCGCTGCCCGCGCAGGAGGCCCCGGCCGGGTCGCCGGCGGTCGACCGGCTGCTCTCTGAAGGGCTCGCCGGGCTGATCCAGTACTGCTACGCCGCGGAGGACAGCTCCCTGCGGCTGATCTCCCGCGCGGGTGCCGCGCTCACCGGCACCGACCCGACGCCTGCCGCCCGGGTCCAGCTGGACGGTGACCTCGACTGGTTCGACCTGCTGGGGGTGCTGCCGGCCGCGATGTACCGGGCGGTGGCCCCGATCTGTCTGTCCGAGGTCCGTGAGGCGCTGCTGACGCTGCTGGAGGTGTGCGCCCGTTCCGGGCTCCTCGCCCCGGGCAGCCGACTGCGGCGGGTCACCCTGGTCGCCGACGGCAACCAGCCGCTCGACCACGTCCGGGGACAGGTGCTGACCGAGGCCGGCCGGCGGTTGCTGGTGCTCGCCGTCGACACCGACGACCGTGAACTCGACGTGCTCGACTGGACGCCGACCGGACGGTTCTCGGCGGTGTCCGGCTTCCGGATCACCGAGGAGCGGATCCTGCCGACCGGTGACGTCACGCCGCAGCGGATCGACGAGTTCGTCCGGCTCGCCCGGGCCAACGAGCCGATGGAGTGGCAGCCGGAGTGGGCCCGCACCCTGTCCGACGCGGCGGGCATGAGCTACGCCGAGGCGGTGCTGCTGCTGGCGGGCCTGCCCCGGCTCGTGTGGGAGAGGGCCCCCGCCGAACTGCTGACCGTCCTGGAACTGCCCGACCCGGCCGTCCCCGCGGCGGCGGCCCGGTTCTGGGGCACCGGCGGTCGCGGCCGGCAGGTCTTCGCCAACCTGCTCGGACGGCTGATCCCCGAGGACCCGGCGCGGCTGTGGGTCGACGGGCCCCGGCAGGATCTGATCGTTCAGGAGTGGGTGCGGCGGCACGGGCCACGGCGACCCGTGTCCGACGAGTTGATCGTCGGAGTGGACAAGGCCGGGGTGACCAGCCCGCTCCCGGCCTCGACGGTGCTCCACTGGGTCGCCAACGCGGCCACCGGCCGGTGGTTGGCCGGGTCCGACACCGGTGTCGACGACGACGACGCGCTGATCGCGCTCACCAGGACGCTGCCGTGGCTGGCGTACCACCTGGCCGTCGACGACCCGATCCGGGCGGCGCTGCCGGTCGCCGCCGACCTGGCCCGGCAGCGGTTGGCCGACCCCGGCTTCACCATCTTCGTCGGGCACGTCGACGGCACGAAGCTGCCGGCGTTCACCGCCGCGTTCGGCCTGCCGGTGACGACCGGCCCGGCCGGCACCGAGGTCGGCCCGGTGCTGATCCCGCCGACCGACCGCTGGCACCGGGTCCGGTTGTACCCGTCCCGGCTGTCCGGAACGGACGATCCGGCGGTGGCCGTGCTGCGGGCCCGCCTCGACCACGTCAACGAGCAGCTGCTCGCGGCGCTGCGGGCGCTGGTCGGCGGCCAGCTCACCGAGGTGGTGTCGCACGTCGTCCCGGCGATGGATGACGGCTTCGCGCAGGACCCGACCCGGTCCGCCCCTGAACTGGTCGCCACGGTCGCCACGACGCTCGGGCTGGGTGCCGACGCGGCGGCGCTCTACCTGCAACTGCTCGCCCTGCCCGACCCGACCGACCGCAACGTCGCCCGGTGGACCGGCTGGAAGCCGGCCCGACTCAAGGCGGCCCGCGCCGAGTTGGCCGCGACCGGGCACGTCGTGGTGGCGAAACGGCCCCGGGCCGGGCGGTCGCTGTTCCTGCCCGGCGGCTGGTTGGCGCTCAAGGCGCCGCTGCTGCCGCTGGAACGGTGGAAACTCCCGCTGCTGATCGGGGGCGAGGGTGGCGTGACCGCGTTGGGCATCGTCTCCCCGGTCGCCCCCGCGCCCCGCCTGTTCGCGCTCGCCTGGGCCCGGCTGCGCGACGGCGACGCACCCCGCTTCGACGATCTCGTTACGGAAGGCCGCCGATGACCACCACGACCACCCCGACGGCGCGTCAGGTCGAGCCGGCCGAACACGCCCACGCCACCGAGCTGGCGTTCCTCGCCGCGTACGACGACGGGGCCCGGCCGCCGGGCTGGCGGTTGACCCCCCGTGCCGTCGTCACGTTCATCGTCGGCAGCGCCGGTGTCCCGCTGGAACTGCCCCGACAGGCCCGCCGCGACGACCTGCCCCGCACCCTGACCGTGGCCGCCAAGTTCGTCGGGGAACGGGCACTGGTCGAACGCTGCGTCGTCACCCTCGCCGGGGAGCGGGGCCTGCTGCTCGTCGGCGAACCGGGCACCGCCAAGTCGATGCTGTCGGAGCTGCTGTCCGCCGCGATCTGCGGCAGCAGCGAACTGGTCGTGCAGGGCACCGCTGGCACCACCGAGGACCAGCTCCGCTACGGCTGGAACTACGCGCTGCTGCTCGCACACGGGCCGAGCGCCGCCGCGCTGGTGCCGTCGCCGATCCTGTCCGCGATGCGTACCGGCGCGGTGGCCCGGGTGGAGGAGATCACCCGCTGCCTGCCGGAGGTCCAGGACGCGCTGGTGTCCATCCTGTCCGACCGGCGGATCGCGGTGCCCGAGCTGTCCGGCACCGCCGACGCCACCGTCCCCGCCGCGCCCGGGTTCACGCTGATCGCCACCGCCAACCTGCGTGACCGGGGGGTGTCGGAGATGTCGGCGGCGCTCAAGCGCCGGTTCAACTTCGAGACCGTCGGCCCCATCGGTGACCTGGCCCAGGAGATCGCCCTGGTGCAGCGGCAGGCCCGCGCCACGCTGGAGCGGGTGCAGGCCCCCTTCGCGGTCGACGAGGCCGTGCTGGAGGCCCTGGTCACCGCGTTCCGGGATCTGCGCGCGGGTCGGTCGGTCGAGGGCTGGGAGGTGGAACGGCCCTCCACCGTGATGAGCACCGCCGAGGCGGTGGCGGTCGCATCGTCGCTGGCGCTGGCGGCGGCCTACTTCCCCGGCGACCGGGACGTGTTGTCGCTGCTGCCGGGGCACCTGCTCGGCGTGGTCCGCAAGGACGACCCGGCCGACGGGGCCAAGCTGCTCGGCTACTGGGACGGCGCGGTGCGGCGACGGGCCGAGGACGGTGCGCGGCTGTGGCGGCAACTCTGGGAACTGCGCGATGTCCTCGCCGACTGAACCGCCGTCCCCGGCCGGGCCGCCGTCGCCGCGCGCCGAGCAGGTGCCCGCCGGGCCACCGGCGGAACCGGTCGACCCCACGGTCGCGGTCACCGCGCTGGCCGGGCACCGGCGGCCCTACCTGATCGGGGTACGCCACCACTCGCCCGCGCTGGCGGTGGCCCTGCCCCGGCTGCTGGCCGGGTACCGGCCCGAGGTGCTGCTCCTGGAACTCCCACCGGAACTCGGCGAGTGGCTGCCGTGGCTCGCCGACCCGGCCACCACCGCCCCGGTGGCGCTGGCCGGGGTGGTCGGCGAGGGCGGGGGACCGGCGTTCTACCCGTTCGCCGACTTCTCCCCGGAACTGGTCGCGGTGCGCTGGGCCGCTCGTAACGGGGTTCCGGTCGTACCGTGTGACCTGCCGTTGGCGGACGCGGCCTGGGGGGAACGCGAGCCGGGTGCCGCCCCGGCGCCGGGCGTGTCGTTCGCCGACGCGCTGCGCGCGCCGGGCAGCGGGCGGGCCGACGAGGACCTGTGGGACCGGTCGGTCGAGGCCCGCGCCCCGGGCGCCGACCCGGAGGCGGTACGCCGGGCGGCGCTCGCGGTCGGCTGGGCGATGCGGGCCGACGCCGAACGGGGGACCGGGGTGTCCCCCCTCGACCTGCGGCGGGAGGCACGGATGCGGCAGTGCCTGGCGGAGGCGGGGCAACGTCGGGTCGCCGCCCTGGTCGGCGCGTTCCACGCCCCGGCGCTGCTGACCGGTGCGCCGGCCCCGTCCCGGGCCGGCCCGGCCGGTGCGTCGTCGGTGGTGACGTCGCTGGTGCCGTACACGTTCGGGTTGCTCGACGCCCGGTCGGGCTATCCGGCGGGCATCCGCGATCCGCAGTGGCAGCAGTCGGTCCTCACCGCCGCCGGCGACCCCGCCGCGGTCGAGTCGGCCACGACCGCCGCCGTGGTGGCCGTCTGCGCGGCGATCCGCCGGGCCGGCCACCCGGCCGGTCCCGGCGAGGCCCGGGAGACGGTCCGGCTCGCCCTCGACCTGGCCCGAATGCGCGGCCTGCCCGCACCGGGCCGGGGTGAACTGGTCGAGGCGATCCAGAGCGTGTTGGCCCACGGCGAGGTGCTCGGTCGGGGTCGGGCGGTGGCCCGCGCGATGGAGGAGGTACTCGTCGGGGACCGGCGCGGCGCGCTGGCCCCCGGTGCCCCCCGCTCCGGGCTGGCCCCGGCGGTGCGGGAACTGCTGGCCCGGTTGCGACTGCCCGGGGCCGGCGACCCGGCCAGGGAGCTGCGGTTGGACCCGCTGCGTTCGCCGCTGGACCGGCGGCGGGAGATCACCCTGCACCGGCTGACGGTCTGTGGCGTCGGCTACGCCACGCCGGTCGCCGGCACGGGGGTCGGCGGGGTCGACCCGGTCACCACCCGCTGGCGGGTGGAGTGGTCGCCCCGGACCGAGGCGACCATCGAGGTGGCCGGGCTGCACGGGGTGACCCTCGGCCAGGCCGCTGAGGGTGCGTTGGTGCAGCGGCGACGGCGGGAGCGGGCCGAGGACGGACCGACGGTGACCGCCCTGATCGCCGGGCTGGAGGACGCCGCCCGGTGCGACCTGGCCGGGTTGGCCGCCCGCCGGCTCGCCGAGGTGGCGGTCACCGTACCGGCCGAGGGCACCCTCGGTGAACTGGTCGCCGCGTTGGCGCTGCTCGACCGGTTGCGCCTCGGCCACCTCCCGGGCACGTCGGCGCTGCCGGCGGACGAACTGGGCCGGGTCGTCGAGGCGTTGGAGAGCGCGGCGGTCCGGCAGGTCGACGGGCTGCTCGGCGCCGAGGACGTTTCCGACGCGGAGGCGTTGGCAACGCTCGCCCAGCGGGCCGACGCCGCCGGGGCGGGGCTGCGCCTGGCCGACTGCCTGGCCCGGCTCGCCACCGGGGGTTCGCCGCTGATGGCCGCCGCCGCCGGGGCGGTCCAGGTCCTGCTGGGCCTGCGGGAGCCGGCCGCCTACGGGCGGCTCGTCACGTCCTGGCTGGACACCGCGACGACGCCCACCGGACGCCAGCAGCTGCAGGGCCACCTGACCGGGTTGCTGGTCGTCGCCGAACCGCTGCTGCGGGCCAGCGACGAGGTGCTCGACGGGCTCCTGGAACGGGTCGAGACCCTGCCCGACGAGGAGTTCCTCACCCGGCTGCCGGCGCTGCGCGCCGGCTTCCACGTGGTCAGCCCGGCCGGGCGGGACCGGCTGCTGGACGCGGTCCGGGAACGACTGGACGACACCGGCCCAGCCGCCGACGTCGCGGTGCTCGACGACCCGGACGCCCTGCTGGTCCGGCTGCACGCCGACGCGGCGGGCCGCCGGGCGCTCCTGGCGCAGGGTCTGCTCGCCGCCGAGCCGGCGGACCCGTCGCCGCAGCCGCCGACGGTCACCGACGCGACGCGGCCGGCCGCCCGGCGTACCCCGGCCGGTGGGTTGTCGACAGTGGACCGGTGGCGGCTGGTGCTCGGCCGGGAGTCGACCCGGGTCGGGCCGCGCGCCCGCCGCTACGCCACCGCGCTCGACGAGCTGTACGGGGCCGGCCGGGGTGAGGGGGCCGGTGCCGAGGCGGCCGGTCGCGCCGGCCGGGAGGCGTCCTTCCCCGGCGTACGGGAGTGGGCGCAGGAACTGTCCGCCCTGTTCGGCCCCGGGGTGCGCGAGGAGGTGCTGGCCCGGGCGGTGGAGGCGGGGCGGCTGGACGCGGTCACCGAACTGGACCCGGCGGCGGTCCGCCCGTCGGTCGAGCTGCTCCGTGACGTGCTCACCCTCGCCGGTGGCCTGCCGGAGTCCACGGTGGCGCGGCTGCGCCCGCTGGTGGCCCGGATCGTGGCGGAGCTGACCCGGCAGTTGGCCGCCCGGCTGCGCCCGGCGTTGACCGGGTTGACGACCCCCCGCCCCACCTACCGGCCGGGCGGCCCGCTGGACCTGCCCCGGACGCTGCGCGCCAACCTGACCACCGCCCGCCGCGACGGGCAGGGCCGGGTGACGCTGGTGCCGGAGCGGCCGGTGTTCCGCACCCGGGCCCGCCGGGGGGTCGACTGGCGGCTGGTGCTCGTCGTCGACGTCTCCGGCTCGATGGAGGAGTCGGTGATCTGGTCGGCGCTCACCGCCGCGGTGCTGGCCGGTGTCCCGGCGCTGAGCACGCACTTCGTCGCCTTCTCCACCGAGGTGGTGGACCTGACCGAGCGGGTGGACGACCCGCTGGCCCTGCTGTTGGAGGTCAGCGTCGGCGGGGGCACGCACATCGCGGCCGGGCTGCGCTACGCCCGGTCCCTGGTCACCGTGCCGCAGCGGACGATGGTGGTGGTGATCAGCGACTTCGAGGAGGGGTACCCGATGGGTGGTCTGCTGGCCGAGACCCGGGCGTTGGTGGAGGCGGGCTGTCAGGTGCTGGGCTGTGCCAGCCTGGACGACACCGGCCGTCCCCGCTACTCGGTCGCAGCGGCGGGTCAGCTGGTCGCGGCGGGGATGCCGGTCGCCGCGTTGAGCCCGCTGGAGCTGGCCCGGTGGGTCGGCGAGCAGGTGCGGCGGTGACCGGCCTGCCGCCGGTGACCGCGCCGGTGCTGGCCGAGGCCCTGGAGGCGCTGCCCGCCCGGCTGCGCCGCAAGGTCGACGACGCGGTCGCCCGGGCCGCTGGCTGGCCGGTCACCGGCACGGACGGCGGGGCGACGGTCCGGGTCGACGAGGCGACCACGGTGACCCTGGTGACGGCCGACGGGGTGGTGCGCCGCGCCGCCGACGCCCGGTGCAGTTGCCTGCTCGCGCCGAACTGCCTGCACCGGATGGCGGTGCTCGCCCTGGCCCCGGTGGACGACGCGGCCCCGGTGGACGACGCGGCCGCCATGAACGACGCGGCCCGGGTGGACGACGCGGCCGCCGGCCGGCCCGTCGATCCGGCTTGCGCCACCGAACCGCCCGCCGGGGTGACCGGTGACGCGGTGGCGGAGGGTGCCGGGTCGCCGCCCGCGCCCACCGGGCGGCAGCGGACCGCCGCCGACGGGCTGTGGCAGGTGAGCGTGGCGGTGCTCGGGGCGGGGATCGTCGGCTGCGGGGTGGTGCTGCGGACCGCCCTGCTGCGGGCTGTGCACGAGGCCCGGGCCAACGGGCTGCACCGGGCTGCCGCGGCCGGCACCCGGGTCGCGGCCGGGCTGCGGGCCGCCCGGGAGGGCGAACCCCAGCACCGGCTGGCCGACCTGACCGACGACCTGCGGGAGCTGCTGGCGGTGTCCCGCCGGCTGCGTGGGGAGACGCCGGCCGGTGACCTCGGCGCGTTGCTGGGCACCGCCCGGCGGGCCTACGACCCGCAGGCCGGCCTGCGACTGTACGGGCTCTGCACGGTCCCGATGGTGGCCGATTCCGGGTACGCCGGGGTGGTCACCTACCTGGCGGACCGCGACGGTCGACTCTGGACGGTCGCCGATCTCGCCCCGGGTGACGCGGGCCGGGCCGCCGGCGCGGGTGACGCGACCGTGGCGGTGGGCGAGTCGGGGCTCAGCCACCGGCAGCTCACCCGGGCCGGGCTGGTGGTGTCCGGCGGCACCGCCTCGGAGTCGGGGCAGTTGGGTGCCGGGCGGGCGGTCCGGGCGGCGCGGGCCGCCGGGGTGGGCTGGGCCGAGGAACCCCTCGCCGGGCTCTGGGCGCAGCCCCTGCCCGACCAGGTCCGGCGGGCCTTCGGCGCGGTGACCCTGCCGCTGCCGGAGCGCCCGGCCGGTGCCGACCTGCTCTTCCTGACCGTACGGGTGCTGGGTGGGCACGACCACACCGTCCTGGTCGACACCGCCGACGGGGCGGTCCTGACGCTGACCGTCGCCGACGAGCACGCCGCCCTGCCGCACCGGGCCAACCTGCGCCTGCTGGGGCAGGCGGTGGGGGCGCGGCTGCGCCTGGTGGGTCGGCTCGATCCGACCCGCCGGGCGACCGTCCAGGCGCTCGCCGTGGGACCGGTCGACGACGGGCCGGGGATCACCCTGCCGGTGAGCTGGGCGGGTCACGCCGATCTCGGCTACGACCGGCTGCACACGAGCCAGCTCCGGACGGCGGACGTTGCGGCGGTGCCACCGCCCGACCGGCTCGCGGCCCCGGACCCGGCCGTGCCGCGTCCCCGGCTCGGCGATCCCGCCCTGGAGTCGTTGCGCCGGCAGGTGGAGCGGGTCGTCTCGGGTGGCCGGGCGATCCAGGCGTTGGCCGACCCGACGGAGCGGAAGCTGCGGCTGGCCCGCCTGGACCTCGGCGCGCATCTGCTCGCCGCGATGGGATCGGCGGCCCGGGCCCGACCCCGGGATGCCTTCGGGCGGCTCACCGACGACGACGGGCAGGCGTTCGCCGCGTCGTGGCTGGCGTTGGCGGTCTACGAGGAGGCGGCGTCCCGGGCGTCGGCGGAGGCGTCCTGGCTGCCCTGACCGTCCACGCCCGGCCGGGTCATCCGCCGGTCGGCCCGGCCCGCCCGGGTCGGGCCGGTCAGCGGGCGTCGTCGGGTACGGCGGTGGACAGCAGCGTGACCAGGTCGTCGAGGGTGTCCAGGGGCCGGCCGGGACCGTTCAGCTCGACCTCGACGTCGTACTCCAGCTCGATCGCGTCGACCATGCGGAGCAGGCCGAGCGAGTCGACGCCGAGAGCGACCATCGAGCCGCCGGTGAGCAGGTCGGTGGCCGCGACGTCGCCGCCGGTGGCCTCGCTGACCAGGTCGGCGAGCCGCCCCCGCAGGTCGGTGGTGTCGTTGGTGTCCATCAGCGCTCCTTCACGGACGGCCGGACGATCTCGGCGATCTCGGCGATGGTGGGGGTGTCGAAGAAGGCGTCCAGGGGCACCTCGACGCCGAGTCGTTGCCGGATGCGGCCACTGATCCGGGTGATCGTCAGCGAGTGGCCGCCCAGGTCGAACAGGTCCTCGTGCACGCCGATGTCGGGGATCCGCAGCACCTCCTGCCAGATCAGCCGCAGCTGGGTCACCACCGGATCGTCGTCCCCGACCGGCATGACGGCCCCGCCCCGTGCCGGGTCGCCGGGCGGCCCACCGGTCCCGGTCGTGCCGGGTGCTCCGATGCCGGGCGTGCCGGTGGCGCCGGGCGTGCCGGGTGCTCCGGTGCCGGGCGCGACGGTGGTGCGGGGCGCGAGGATGGTGCCGGGGGGATCGTCGGTGGTGCCGGCCGGGGGCGTCGCGGTGCCGGCCGGGCGGGTGGGGTCGGTGACCGGTGGCCGGGGGAGGTCCACGGCGAGGTCCCGGGCGGCCAGGGCGGCCCGGTCGACCTTGCCGTTCGGGCTCGACGGCAGCCGGTCGAGCGGCACGAAGTCGGTCGGCAGCACGGCCTGCGGCAGGCTCGCCGCCAGGTGCCGGCGCAGCTCGGCCGGTGCCGGGTCGGTGCCGGTGCGGGCCACCAGGTAGGCGACGAGCCGGGGCCCGTCGGCGTCCGGGCGCAGCACCGTCGCCGCGCCGGCCACGGCCGGATGGTCGAGCAGCCGGGCGTCGATCTCACCCAACTCAATTCGGTGTCCCCGGATCTTCACCTGGTCGTCGGTGCGGCCGAGGAATTCCAGCCGCCCGTCGGGCAGCCACCGGCAGCGGTCGCCGGTGCGGTAGAGCCGCTCCCCGGGCCGCCCGAACGGGTCCGGCACGAACACCTCGGCGGTCCGGTCGTCGCGGCCGAGGTAGCCGGCGGCCAACCCGACGCCGGCCAGGTGCAGCTCACCCGGCACCCCGATCGGCACCGGTCGTCCCGAGGCGTCCAGCAGGTACGCCCGCACGTTCGGCAGGGGCCGTCCGATGGTGACCTCGTCGGGATCGGCGGGGACGTCGGCCATCGTGGCGTACACCGTCGCCTCCGTCGGGCCGTACCCGTTGATCAGGCGGCTGGTGCGGGCCCGCAGGTCCCGGGCGAGGGCGACCGGCAGGGCCTCCCCGCCGGTGACCGCGACCAGCGGCGGGGTGGGCCCGGCGGCGTCCGGTGCGGGCGTGCCGAGGCCGGCCTCCAGCAGCACCCGCCAACCCGACGGGGTGGCCTGGGCGTGGGTCACCCCGGTGGTGTGGACCAGCCGCAGCACGCCCGCGCCGTCGAGGGGGCCGACCGTCGAGGCGACGACCACCCGGCCGCCGGTGACCAGCGGCAGGAAGACCTCCACGGTGGAGATGTCGAACGACAGCGAGGTCAGGTGCAGCCACCGGTGTGCCGGGCCACTGCCCAGCAGGTCCCGGACGCCCAGCAGCAGGTTGGTCAGCGCCCCGTGCCGCACCGACACACCCTTGGGTCGGCCGGTCGAGCCCGAGGTGTAGAGCACGTAGGCCAGGTCGTCGGCGTCCGGCGGCACGGCGGGGGCGACCGGCGTCGGCCCGGTGAGCAGGTCGATCCCGTCGAGGGCGAGGGTCGGCCAGGTCAGCGCGGTCGCCGTCGGCGTCACCACCAGTGTGGGGGTGGCGTCGGCGAGGACGAGTTCCCGGCGGGCCGGCGGGTGCTGCGGATCCACCGGCAGGTACGCGGCCCGGCAGCGCAGCACCGCCAGCAGGGTGACCACCGCCCGCCAGGACCGGTCCAGGGCGACCGCGACGAGTGACCCGGGCCCGACCCCGCGTTGGCGCAGCAGCCCCGCCAACCGGTCGGCGGCGGCGTCGAGCTGGGCGTAGCTGAGGGTCAGGTCGTCGTCGACCACGGCCGGCGCGTCCGGGTCGGCGGCGACCCGGGCGGCGAAGAGGCCGGGCACGCTCGCCCCGGCGGGGTACGCCCGGCCGGTGTCGTTCCACACCCGGGTGACCCGGTCGAGTTCCCCGGCGGGCAGCACCGGCAGCTGCGCCACCGGCCGGTCCGGGTCGGCGACCACGGCGGCGAGCAGGGTACACAGGTGCGCCCCGATCCGGCGTACCGCGTCGGTCGGGATCGCCGCCGGGCTGTGCTGGAGGCTGACCGTGGGGCCGGTGGGGGCGTCCACGATCTGCACGTGCAGGGCGTTGCGGGCGGCGCCGCCGAACAGCGTCCAGTCGACCGCTGCGGTCACCCCGGGGAAGACCGGTTCCGCGCCGCGCCGCCGGTAGCCGACGCTGACCGGGGTCACCGCCGGGGCGGGCCGCAGACCGGGCACCGCGTGGGCCAGCGGCACGGCCCGGTGCCGGTACACCTCGCGCAGCCGGACCCGCACGGCGCGGGCGTACGCGCGGAACGTGCCGTCGGCCGGGTCGACGGTGACGGGTAGTTCGTTGACGAACAATCCGATCCGGCCGGCCTGTTCGGGGGTACGGGTGGACAGCGCCACCCCCACCGGCGTGCCCTGGTTGCCGTACCGCCCGAGCAGGGTGTGCAGCGCGGCGAACAGCAGCTCGAAGCGGGTCACCCCGAGCGACCGGGCCGCCGCGTCGAGGCCGTCGACCACGTCGGCGGGCAGCGCCACCTCGACGGCGACGCCGGGTTCGGCGCCGGTGGGCAGCCGGCGCAGGCCGGGCAGCACCACGTCACCGGGGCCGGACCAGTGCCGCGCCCAGAAGTCGCGGGCGGCGGGCAGGTCGACGGCGATCCGCTGTTGGTCGACCGCCGCGCGGCCGGCGTGGTCGTCGCCGGGCTGTTCCGGGCCGGTGTCGGCGGGCCGCTCCGGGCCGGCGGACCGGGCGGCGGCGTATCCGGCGGCCAGGTCGTGGACCAGCACGTCCTTGGAGGTGCCGTCGAAGACCAGGTGGTGCGCGGTGACCAGCAGCAGGTGGGCACCCGTCGTCCCGGTCAGCAGGGTGAACCGGGCCAGCGGGCCGGTCCGCAGGTCGTACGGCCGGGCGATCTCCTCGGCGATCCGGGCGTCGGTCAGCTCCCCGAAGGTGACCGCCGGGCGGGTGTCGGCCGGCGTCAACCGGGGGGTGCCGTCGTCGTCGGTGCCGACCCGGGTGGCCAGGACCGGATGCCGGGCGACCGTCGCCGCGCACGCCGCGACGAGGGCCGCCCGGTCCAGCTCCGCGCCGAACCGGATGCCCAGCGCCAGGTGGTACGCCGTGCCGGCGACCCCGGCCTGTTCGGTGAACCAGACGGCGTGCTGCGCGAAGGTCGCCTCGGCGGTGCCCACATGCTCTCCCATGGTCGTGCTGTCGGTGCGGGTGGTCAGTTGTCGAACAGGACGGTCAGCTGCCGTTTGAGCACCTTGCCGCCCTCGTTGCGGGGCAGCCGGTCCAGCAGCAGCAGCCGGGCGGGCAGCTGGTGGTCGGCCAGCCGGTCGGCGAGGAAGCCGCGCAGCACCGGTAGCGTCAGCCCGTCCGTGCCGGCCTGCGGCCGGGTCACCACGGCGGCGGCCACCGCGGAACCGAGCACCGGATGCGGCACCCCCACCACTGCTACCTCGGCCACCAGCGGATGCTCGTGCAGCGCCGCCTCGACCTCGACGGTGGAGACCTTGAACGCACCGGTCTTGATCACGTCCTGGTGCCGGTCGGTGAGGTAGAGGTAGCCGTCGGCGTCGATCCGGCCCACGTCACCCATCCGTACCCACCCGTCGCGGAAGGTGGTCCGGTTCGCTGCGTCGTCGCGGTAGTAGGCGCGCGGGTGCGGTGAGCGCAGCCACACGTCGCCGCTCGTCCCGGCCGGCAGCGGGCGGCCGTCGGGGTCGGCGACCATCAGCTGCCCGCCGACCGGCCGACCGACCGCGTCCGGCCGGGCCGGGTCGTAGATCATCGTGGTCTGCGCCGGGGCGGCCTCGGTGGAGGTGTAGTAGTTGACGATCGTGGCCTGCGGGAAGGCCGTGGCCAGCCGGGCCGCGACCGCCGGTGGCAGCGGCGCGGCGGTGGACCCGATCAGCTGTACGCCGCTGGTGTCGCGGTCCCGCAGCGCCCCGGAGTCGAGCAGCTCGATGGCGATCGACGGCACCACGAACACCGTCCCGGTGCCGGCGGCGGCGACCAGCCGGGCGAACCGGACCGGGGTGAAGCGGGGCAGGGTGAGCGCGGCGGCCTTCGCGGTCAGCGCGTTGAGCAGCATCGTCTGCCCGGCGTTGGTGCCGATGGCGAAGGCGTGCAGGAACCGCTGCGAGTGGGCCAGGGCCAACCGGCGCGGGTGGTGCGGCGCACCGGCGGTGAGGTTGGCGTGCCGCGCCGACACCCCCTTGGGGCGGCCCGTCGTCCCCGACGTGTAGAGGATCTGCGCGAGGTCACCGGGGCGGACGGTGACCGGGTCGCCGTCGTCGGGGTACCCGTCGGCGCGTAGCTCGGCGTCGCCGAACACCGCCACGCCGGGTGGGGCGGGCGGGGCGGGGGTGTCGTCGCCGTGCACGACGGCGGTGGCCGTGCAGTGGGTCAGCGCGTACCCGAGCTGCCCGGCGGCGAGCCGGTCGGACAGCGGCACCGCCACCCCGCCGGCCCACAGGACCCCGCAGTACGCCACCGCGTACCGGACCCAGTCGCGGGGGCCGAAGACCAGGCCGACCCGGTCGCCGGGGCGCAGCCCCCGACGGCGCAGCGCGGCGGCGACGGCCCGTGCCCCGGCGGACCATTGGGCGAAGGTCAGCGTGGCCACCTGGTGCACCTCGACCGCCACCTGGTCGGGGTGCAGCCCGGTGCGCCAGTCGAGCAGTTCCGGCAGGGTACGCGGCGGGGGCGTCCCGGTGGGTGTCGTGCTCACCGCGACCCTCCCGTCCCGGCACCCACCGGGGTCCGGTCGGCGGGGGTGGCCGTACGGGCCCGGCGTTCCTCGAGGCCGACCAGGTCGTCCGGGGGCGCGTCGGGCACCTCGTCGTCGAACCGGGCCAGGGTGGGGGTGGCCAGCGACACCAGCGCGGTCAGCGCGATGCACACCCCGAACAGCACGTAGAGCAGCCCGTGTCCCCGACCCGGCCCGACCCCGAGCACCACCCCGACGGTGCCGGCCAGCGCCCCGTCGGGCAGCAGCGTGGGCTCCACCACCCGGGCGGCGAACGGGGCGACGACGCCCCAGCCCAGCGGCAGGGTGGACTGGGCGACCATCTGGTTGACCGCGAACACCCGGCCGTGCACCCGGGCCGGCACCTTGGTCTGGATGATCGTCTGGTAGACGCCGTTGACGATGCCCAGCGCCAGGTACATGCCGAACGCGCCGGCCCCGATGAGCAGCAGGTTGGGTCGCAACCCGGTCAGCACGGCGGCCACCGCGATGCCGAGGGTGCCCAGCAGCACCGCCCGCATCCGGCGTCGGCGGGGTCCGCCCCAGAGCAGCATCACCAGGCCCCCGGTGGCCGCACCGACCCCACCGGTCAGCGCGACGCGGGACACGTCGGTGAGGTCGGCGAAGCCGAGCACCAGCGGGGAGAGCAGGAACAGCACCGGGAACAGGAAGAAGTTGAGCGCGGCGAAGAACGCCAGCATGGCGCGGAACTCCCGACGCCGCAGCGCGTAGCGCAGCCCGGCGACGATCTCGGTGCCGATGCCCTCGCGGCGTTGCAGGGCCAGGGTGCGGGGGAACCGGACGACCGCCAGCACCCCGACCGCGAACAGGTACGACGCCACGTCGACGAGCAGGATGCCGCGCAGCCCGACGGTCTCCAGCAGGGCCACGGCGAGCAGCGGCACGGTGAACTGGGTGAGGCCGACGGCGGTCTGGGTGAGGCCGTTGGCGTGCCCGAGGAAGCGTTTGGGCACCAGTTGCGGCACCGCCGAGACGAACGCGAGCCGTTGGAAGGCCAGTGCCACCGACAGCCAGCCGACCAGCGGATAGAAGTGCCACACCTGCGCCCGGTCGGTGAGCACCAGCCCGGCGAGCACCGCGTTGGCGCTGCCGGCGGCGAGGCCGGCGAGCAGCAGCACGCGCCGCCTGCTGGTGCGGTCGATCAGCGCGCCGGCCAGCGGTGCGACCAGCAGGCCGGGCAGCAGGCCGAGCACGGCGAACAGGGCGAACCGGGCGAGCGAGCCGGTCTGCGTGTAGATCCACAGTGGAATCGCGAAGGTGGTCAGCGCGGTGCCCAGCCCGGAGACGACCTGACCGGCCGCGACCAGGCCGAAGCGGCGCAGGCTCGGCGGTGGCGCGGTCCGGCCCCGGTCCGCGCCACCCACGCCTGCCGGGGGCGGGTCGGACGTGGGGGGTCCGTCGGCGCTGCGGCGGGAGACGGCGGCGAGCTGCCAGGCCGGTGGCGTGGCGGCCGACCCGGTCGGGGCGGGCCGGGGTGGAGTGTCGAGCCGCCGGTGCACGTCGGTGACGATCTCGGCCAGTTCATCCGACCGGTACTTGAGGAAGTAGTGCCCGCCCTCGTCGACCACGACGAGCGCGGTGCGGTCACTGAGGAAGTGCCATTCCCGGAACCGTTCCTCGTGGTAGTCGGTGCTGCGGTCCCGCTCACCGACCACCGAGACGACCGGTGCCCGCAGCGGGGTGACCCGCCGGCGCATCAGGTCGGTGAAGTAGTCCTCGGCCACCCGGGCGTCGTGCCGCATCGCCCGGACCAGGAATCGCACCTCGTCGGGGGCGAGCGAGCCGACGGCGGTGCCCTGCGCCTGCAACCAGGTGCGGTAGATCCGGTCGCTGCGCAGCCGTTCGGCCAACCGCAGCCGCAGCAGCGGCCCGAGCGGCCCGTCGGCGGGGCGGGCGAACGGGAACACCGCACCGAGGTAGACCGCGAGCAGGTCCCGTCCGGCGGCCTCCAGCCGGCGGGCGACCTCCACGGCCAGCGCCCCGCCGGGGCCGCAGTGCCCGTACACGATCAGTGGGCCGGTGACCCGGCCCAGAAGTTCCGCGACCACCCCGGCGGCGACGTCGGCGATCGGTGCGGGCTCGTCGGCGAGGCCGATGTCGTGTCCGGGTACGGCCACCGCCAGCAGCCGGTACCCGGCCGGCAGCGCGTCGGCCAGCGGCTGGTACACCACCGCGCTGCCCCCGCCGTACGGCACGCACACCAGGGTGGCGACCCGGTCGGCGGCGGGCACCGGCGGCGTCAACTCGTGCAGCAGCCCGGCCCGACCCGGGTCCGGCCCGCCGACGAGGCCGGCCAGTTCGCGTACGGTGCGGTACCGGAACAGGTCCATCACGCTGACCGTCGGGGTGCCGTCGGTGACGGTGGGCAGTTCCCGGCGCAGCCGGGCCACGACCCGGGTGGCCAGCAGCGAGTGCCCGCCCAGGTCGAAGAAGTCGTCGGTGACGCCCACCTCGGGCACTCCGAGCACCGTCCGCCACACGTCGGCCACCAGCGTCTCCACCGGCCCCACCGGCGGCACCCGCTCGCCGGTCGGGCCGTCGTCGGTTGGCTCGGGCAGGGCCCGCCGGTCCACCTTCCCGTGTTCCTGCAACGGCAGCCGGTCCAGCACCACCCAGCGGGTGGGCACCATGTGCTCGGGCAGCCGCCCGGCGAGCAGGCGACGCCAGCGCGCCGGGTCCGGGGCGTCCGCGTCCGGCCCCGGTTCGGCATCCGCGTCCGGCCCCGGTTCGGCGTCCGCGTCCGGCCCCGGTTCCCGCTCCAGGTAGGCCACCAGCCGGTCGTCGCGCAGCAGCACCGCCGCCTGGCGTACCCCCGGGCAGTCCCGCAGGGCGGCCTCCACCTCACCCAACTCGACCCGGTAACCACGGATCTTCACCTGGTGGTCGCGGCGACCGAGGAAGACCAGCTCCCCGTCGGCCCGCCACCGGCCCAGGTCACCGGTGCGGTACAGCCGGGACCCGGGCGGCCCGTACGGGTCGGGCACGAACCGTTCGGCGGTCGGGCCGGGCCGGTGCAGGTAGCCCCGGGCGAGCCGCTCCCCGCCGAGGTACAGCTCACCGGGCACCCCGACCGGCACCGGACGCATCCGCTCGTCGAGCACGTGCACCGAGGCGTACGGCAGCGGCCGGCCGGTCGGTACCGGGCCGACGTCCGGCCCGTCCACGGGCACCCGGTAGGTGGCCACGCCGACGGTGGCCTCGGTGGGCCCGTAGTGGTTGAACACCCGGGTCGGCCCGGCGGCGAGCGGGGCGATCCGCTCCAGGTCGGACGCCTCGCCGCCGAGGATCAGCGCCCGGGCCGGCAGCAGGTCCTCCGCTGCGCAGTCGGCGGTCAGCGCCGCCAGGTGCGACGGGGTGATCTTCAGGTAGTCGATCCGTTCGTCGCGCAGCCGGGCGGCCAGCTCGGCCCCGGTGCCCCGGCGGGGGAGCAGGTGCACCGTGCCGCCGGTGGCCAGCGCCAGGTAGAAGACGGTGACGGCGAAGTCGAACGACATCGACTGCAACAGCCCGTACCGGGCGGCCGGGACGACGGCGAACCGGTCCGCCACCCCGTCGAGGTAGCGCAGCACCGGCCGGTGCGGCACGGCCACCCCCTTCGGGGTGCCGGTCGAGCCGGAGGTGTAGATGACGTAGGCCAGGTGCTCGCCGCCGACGCCGGTCGTGGGTCGGTCGTCCGGTGCGGCGGTGACCTCGGTGGCGATCTCGTCCAGGCGGTTCGCCACGGTCCCGGCGGGCAGCCGGTCGAGCAGGTTCGCGCTGGTCAGCAGCACGGTCGGCCGGGCGTCGGCGAGCATCAGGCCGAGCCGGGCGGCGGGCTGCTCCGGGTCCAGCGGCAGGTACGCGCCGCCGGCCCGCAGCACCCCGAGCAGCGTCACGGCCAGCTCGACCGACTGCTCCAGCAGCACCCCGACCAGCCGGTCCGGGCCCACCCCCCGGGCCCGCAGCCAGTGGGCGAGCCGGTTGGCCCGCCGGTCCAGCTCCCGGTAGCTGATCCGGTCCGACCCGCAGACCACGGCCGGCGCGTCCGGGGTGGCGGTGACGTGCGGGGCGATCAGGTCGGCCAGGGTGACCGCCGCCCCGGTGACCCCGGTGCGGTCGTCCGACGGCAACCCGCGCGCCTGCTCCCCGGCCCACCGGTCCGGAGCGGGCGGTGCCTCCGGAGCCGGCGGTGCCTCCGGAGCCGGCGGTGCCTCCTGAGCCGGCGGTGCCTCCGGGGCGGGCGGCGTCGCCGGAGCGCCGGCGAGGGCCAGCATCCGGTCCCGTTCGGCCGGGTCGAGCAGGTCCAGGTCGACGACCGGCCGGTCCGGGTCGGCGACGGCGGCCCGCAGCAGGGTCTGGAAGGACCCGGCGAGCCGGGCCACGGTGGCGGCGTCGAACAGGTCGGTGTGGTAGACGAACGTGCCGCGCAGTCCGTCGGCGCTCTCCCCGACGTACAGCGACAGGTCGAAGCGGGCGCTGGCGGCGTCGGTGCCGACGCCCTCGACGTGCAGTCCGGCCGGCCACCGGTCGCCGCCCCGGGCGTAGTTCTGCAGGGTGAACAGCACCTGGAACACCGGGGCGCGGGTGACGTCCCGGGTGACGTTGAGTTCCTTGACGAGGCGTTCGAACGGGATCTCCTGGTGCGCCAGGGCACGCACGACGATGCCCCGGTTGCGGCGCAGCAGGCTCGCGAAGCTCGGCTCGGCGGCGGTCGTCGGGTCGGGGGAGAGGTCGGCGCGCAGGGCCAGGGTGTTGACGAAGAGACCGATCAGGTGTTCCAGCTCGGGGACCACCCGGCCGGCCACCGGCGAGCCGACGGCGAAGTCCCGCTGCCCGCTGTGCCGGAACAGCACGGCCTGCAAGCCGGTGAGCAGGGTCATGTAGAGGGTGGCCCGGTGGGTCCGGCCCAGTCGGCGCAGCCCGTCGGTGAGGTCGGCGTCGACGGTGAACCGGTGGGTCGCGCCCGGGTAGGACTGCACGGTCGGGCGGGGCCGGTCGGTGGGCAGCTCCAGCGGCGGCACGCCGGCCAGCGCGCGGGTCCAGTGGGCGAATCCGTCCCCGGTCGCCGGGCCGTCGAGCCGGTCCCGCTGCCAGCGGGCGTAGTCGACGTAGCGGGTGACCGGCGGGGCGGGTGGTTCGCCACCGTCGCGCAGCGCGGCGTAACCGGCGGCGATCTCGCCGAGCAGCAGGTCCAGCGACCAGCCGTCGCTGACGATGTGGTGCATGGCCAGGTGCAGCAGGTGCTCGGTGTCGGCCAGCCGGACGACGAGCACCCGCAGCAGCGGCGCGACGGTGAGGTCGAACGGGGTGTGGACCGACTCGGCGACCAGCGCGTGGGCGGCGTCCCCCGTCGCTGCGGCGGTGACGGTCACCGGCACCCGCACCTCGGGCAGCACCGTCACCACGGGCTCCCCGTCGACGCTCTCGGTGAACCGCATCCGCAGGCTGTCGTGCCGGGTGGCGGTGGCGTCGAGGGCGGCGCGCAGCAGGTCGACGTCGAACGGCCCGCGCAGCCGCACCGTCGCGTGCACGACGTACGCGGCGGTGCCGGGGGAGAGCTGTTCGGTGAACCAGATCCGTTCCTGACCGAATGACAGACGCGGATTTCCGGTGGACCGGGGGATGGTGGAATGTGGCGGGGCGGCCCGCGTCGGTACGTCAACGTTCGTCACGCGGTGCCTTACTCGAAACGGTGCGGGCAGTGGCCAGTAGTGTGCACGTCGGGTGCGAACCGTCGGATCGGCTGATCGGTCCACTATGGAAAGCACCTTCGAGCGATTCGGCGACGGCCGTCACGTCGTACGGTCGGGAATGCGATTCGCCGACGCGGTGGTGCCTGCGCAATGGGCGTCCGAGACCCTGGTCCACGCCGAGTTCTCCGGCGACGGTGCCGGGGTGGCCCCGTTGACCTGGGCCCAGCGGGTGATGTGGCGCTCGATCGCCCGCAACGGCTCGAACCACGTCTTTCTCAACCTGCGCCGTACCGTCCCGGTGTCCCGGCGGGCGGGGGCGGCGGTGCCCGGCGTCGCCCGCGCGGTCGGCGCGTTGGTCGGTCGGCACGGCGCGTTGCGCACCCGGGTCCGGGAGGTCGACGGGGAGCCACGCCAGGAGACGGCGGCGGCCGGGGCGCTGCCGCTGCTGGTCTGCGCCGGGACGCACGACGGCGCAGAGGCCGCCCGGGAGGCCGCCGGCCGGCTCGGCGACGTCGCTTTCGACCACGCCGCCGAGTGGCCGCTGCGGGTCGCGCTGGTGACGGTCGACGACCGGGTACGACAGGTCGTGGTGGTGTTCAGCCACTCCACGGTGGACGCGTACGCCGCCGAGACGGTGCTGCGGGACCTGCGGCTGATCATGCTGCGTGGTGATGTGTCCACCCCCGCCGGACCACAGTCGGCGGACGTGGCGCGGGGGCAGCACGGGGCCGACCGGGACCGCTCGGCGCGGGCGGTCGGGCACTGGCTGCGGGAGTTCGACCGGCTGCCGACGTCGCCGCCCGCGCAGCCGGGGCCGGGCCTGACCCCGCCGTGGCGGCGGGGGGTGCTGGTCTCCTCCGCCGTCGACACGGCCACCCGGCTGATCGCCGCCCGGCACCGGGTCAGCGGCTCCGCGGTGTTGCTGGCCGGGGTGGTGGCGATGGCCGCCGGTGCTGACGGACAGGACCGTCGCGGCCTATTCCCGATGGCCCACAATCGATTTCGCGCCGGGTACGCGAATGCCGTCGCCAATCTCGGCCAGATCGGTTTCGGTGTGCTGGATCTGTCCGGTCGCCCCCATTTCGGGGAGTTGTTGTCCCGGGTGTGGAGCGCCTCCCTGGACGGCCTGCGGCACGCGTATTACGACCCGGTCGCGCTGCGGCACGCATTCGTCGAACGGGGGGTCGACCCGGCGTCGGCGTTCCAGCCGCACTACTACTTCAATGACATCAGGTTGCCCCTCGGCGGGGTCGACCGGCTGCCGGTGGTGACCCGGGACGCGCTGCGGGCCGCCACGGGCCGGAGCACCTTCTCCTGGACGACGGGGCTCGACCAGGCGTCCTGGCAGCTGCTGACCCACGTGGTCGACGAGCCGTCGGGGGTGGGTGTCACACTCACGGTCGACACCCGGCACCGGACGCTGGACGCCGTCGAACCGTTCCTGCGCGGGCTGGAGGAGTTGCTGGTGGAGGCCGCTTTCCACGAGGTGCCCTGGCCCTGGTCCCCGGCTGCCGTGCCGTCCCCGGCCGCTGGGTCGGCGCTCACCGCCGGGCCGTCCCCGGCTGCCGGGCCGGTGCCCACCGGGGGGCCGGGTGGCGACGCCTGGCCGGGCGGCGACCGGGTGGCGTACGCCGAGTTCGACGGGGGTCGGGACGCGACCGCGCCGTTGACGTGGGGGCAGCGGGCGATGTGGCGGACGGTGGCGGAGTTCGTGGCGCCCGCCGCCTACCGGGTGCTGACCCTGCCGCGCACGCTGGCGGTGTCGGCACGGGCCGGGGTGGACGTGCCCCGGGCGGTGCGGGCGGTGGGGGCGCTCGTCGCCCGGCACGAGTCGTTGCGCACCCGGGTCCGCCCGCACGACGGGCAGCTGTGCCAGGTGGCGTCGGCGGCCGGGCGGCTGCCGGTCCCGGTGCACGCCGTACCCCGCCCGGCCGACGACCCGGACGGCGCGCGCACCGCGGCGGAGCTGGCCGCGCGGCTGGCCGGGGTGCCCTTCGACCACGCCGTGGCGTATCCGCTGCGGGTCGCGCTGGTCACCGTGGACGATCGGGTACGGCAGGTCGTGCTGGTGTTCAGTCACTGCGCCGTCGACTTCCACGCCGCCGGCATCGTCCTGCGGGACCTGCGGTTGCTGCTGCTACGGGGAGTGTTGGACAGCCCGCCCGGGCTCCAGTCGCTGGATCTCGCCGCGCGGGAGCGCACGGTGCAGCGGCGGCGTTCGCAGCGGGCGGTGGCGTACTGGACCAGGCAGTTCGCGGGCCTGCCGATGGACCTGGCCGATCCGACCGGAGCGGGGTCGACGCCCCGCTACCGGCGGGGTTCGCTGGTCTCCCCGGCCGTCCACCACGCGGTGCGGCTGGTCGCCGCCCGGCACGGCGTCAGCACCTCGACCGTCCTGCTGGCCGCGACCGCCGCGGTGCTGAGCGGGGGTGGGCAGGATGCCTGCGGGATGGTGGTGATGGCGAACAACCGCTTCCCGCCGGGGTACGACCAGGCGGTCGCCACCCTGAACCAGATCGGGCTCTGCCGGCTCGACCTGGTCGATCGACCGGACTTCGCCGAGTTGCTGTCCCGGGCCGGGCGGGCGGCCCTGGACGCCTACCGGCACGCCTACTACGACCCGGCCGAGTTCGAGCGTGCCTTCACCGAGCTGGGGCACGACCACCGTAGCGTGCTGGCCCCGCTGTGCTACCTCAACGACACCCGGCTCGCCCCCGAGGTCGGGCCCGGCGCGGCCGGTCCGGACGAGGCCGGCCTGCGGGCGATGGTGACGCCCGGCGCGTTCCGCTGGGTGGGGGAGCTGGACCGGTTCGCGTGGCGGTGCCGGGTGCAGGTGCTCGACGCCCCGGGCGCGGTGGAACTGGTCGTCACCGCCGACACCCGCTACCTGTCCGTCGAGCGGGCCGAGGGGCTGCTGTCCGGCATCGAGGCGTTGCTGGTCGAGGCGGCCTTCCACGGGGTGCCGTGGCCGTGGTCCACGGCGGGGTGAGGGTGCCCCAGAGGCCCGGAGGGACACCCTCACCCCATTGGCCGGGGCGTCGCGGTCCATCGTCCGCGACGCCCCGGCCGGCTCAGGCCGGACTGCCGGTGACCGTGCTCCCGGACTTCGTGATCCGGTACGTCTTCTGTGTACCGCTCCAGAAGTGGAAGGTCAGGGTGACCGGGCCGTCGTTGACCTCGGCGAAGAACTCCGGCTTCAGCAGGATGGTGTTGGCGCTGTAGTCCGGTTGGAAGTGCGTCCAGAACTCCTTGTAGGAGGTCCAGTTCGCCGGTCCGGCGCCGCTGCCGTCGGCGTACTTGGCCTCCATGGTGGCGAGCTGGTCACCCCGGAACTGGGTGGGGATGGCGAACGAGCTGGTCGTCCCGCTGGCCGCCGACTGGGTCGGCGGGTCGTAGGAGATGATGCTGATCTGCCACGGCACGCCCTGGGAGAAGCGGGCCTCGATGGTGGCGTTGACCCCGGCGGCGCGGTTGCCGGCCAGCCGGCTCAGCGCCGACGCGGTCAGCGTGAGGGTGCTGCCGGAGACCGTGTAGTCGGTGCCGTTGACCAGGTTGGTGCTGCCCTGCCGCAGGCCCTGGAACGACGTGCCGTTGAGGTTGAGGGTGAGCGACCTGCTGGTGATGGTGCCGCTGCGCGGCAGGTAGACCTGGTCGGCGGACGCGGTGGCCGAGCGGGTGGTCAGGTTCGCCTTCATCAGGTCGGCGATGCCCTGGTCCCGCCACTGCAACGTGGGGCGGTTGAGGAAGGATCCCGCGTCCCAGAGCATGGTGGTGAGGTTGCGGATGCGGGCGTGGTAGCCGACGGCCTCGAAGAACTTCAGCAGTTCGCCGCGTTCGATGATGCCGGGGCGGGTGTAGTCGTAGCTGAGCAGCGCCCACTCACCGATGATCACGGGGATGCCGCGGGCGACGAAGGAGGCGCGGGCCCGCTCGAAGGTGCCGACGAGGTCCTGCTCGACGTTGCTGTCGTAGCGGGTGCCGCCGGCGATGTTGACGCTGAACGGCCAGTACCCGTAGAAGTGGATGGTCGCGGCGATGTTGGGGTCGCGCAGCTGGCTGAGCGTGGTGTTCAGCGCGTCCATCCGGGCCTGCTCGCCGCTGGTGTGCAGGGTGGGCAGCACCAGCAGCCGGGTGGCGTTGCCGCCGCCGGACTGGCGGATCAGGCGGACGAACGCCAGGTGCAGCTCCCGCAGCACCTCGTCGCCCTGGGCGTCGTCGGAGGTGCCGGTGAACTGCGGCTCGTTGATGTTCTCGAAGACCAGCTTGGCCGGGTGGTCGCGGAAGGTGGTTGCGATCTGGGTCCACAACGCGTTGTACCGGTTCAGGACGGTGGTGCGGTCGCCCGGGTACGTGTTGATCCACTGCCAGGAGTCGTGATGCAGGTTGATCATCACGTAGAAGCCCTCGGCCAGCGACCAGTCGACCACCTGCCGGACCCGCGCCAACCAGACCGGATCGATGGTGTAGGTCGGCGCCGGACCGGTGTGGTCGGTCCAGGTCACCGGGATGCGGATGCTGTTGTAGCCCTGTGAGCGCACCTGGTGCAGCAGGGCCTGGGTGGTCAGCGGGTTGCCCCACGCGGTCTCGTCGGGAATGGCGTCGAGGGTGTTGCCCAGGTTCCAGCCGGGCTGCATCGCCGCCACCGTCGCCATCGGGTCCCCACCCGGCGACGGCGACGGGGAGGTCGTCGGCGTCGGGGTGGGGGTCGGCGTCGGGGTCTGGGTGGGGCTGGCGGTCGGGGTGCCGCCCGGGTTCCCGGTGCACGCGACGCCGTTGAGGGTGAACGAGGTCGGTACGGGGTTGCTGCCCGTCCACGACCCGTTGAAGCCGAAGGAGACCGTGCCGTTGGTGGCGATCGCCGCGTTGTAGCTCAGGTTCTTCGCGGTGACCTGGCTGCCGGCGGCGGTGACCGTCGAGTTCCACGCCTGGGTGACGCGCTGGCCGGCCGGGAAGGACCAGGTCAACGTCCAGCCGTTGATCGCGTCACCGAGGTTGGTGACCTGCACGTCGGCGGTGAATCCGCCCTGCCACTGCGACGGCACGGTGTACGCCACCCGGCAGCCGGCGGCGGCCTGGGCGCTGCCGGTGATCATCAGGCCCGCGAACAGCAGTGCGGCAAGTGCGCCGGCGAGCAGGCCGGCCCGCCGCCGCATTCTTCGGAGGTGGTGTGAACTCATCTGGGAACTCCTCGCCATGGTGGCACGGTGGTTGGGGTCGTCGGACGTCTCGCCGACCGGGCCGCCCTGACGGGTCCGGGGTGAACCGGATCGGGTGGGGCCACCGCACCGGGCCACCGCAACCGGGAGAACGGGGTTGCGCCGGGCGGGCGTGACCGTCCGACGGCACGGCCGGGCGTGGCGGATACGGACGCTGCCCAGTGCGTCCGTACGGAATGGCGAGGCTCCCGCCTGGAAACAATCGGAGGATGGACTCGGAAAGTTTCCGTCGCAGACCATACAAGTGTCGGTTGACGCACGTCAATGGAGGGGAAGTTCCCGGGTTGTCCGGGGCCTGGCCCGCTGGTCTGGCCCCGGTGGCGACACGGGAACACCGGGAGGTGCTGAGTTCAGATCGACAGATGACGGAAACTCTTGGTCGTACCCCCGAATGTGCGTCGGGGTCGGACGCCGGCCGCCGGGTTATCCTGGTTTCCCTGAACGGTGCCGGCGGCCCGGTCGCGTGGCGATGCCGGCCCGACCGGCAGCCGCCGCAGAGGAGGAGGCCGGATTGAGGCACGTCGAGTCGGGCAGGCCGGGCGGCGACCTGGCGTCGTTCGTCGATCCGACCAGACCGGTGACGATCGCGGCGATCGCGGAGTCAGCCGGCGTGTCGATTCCGACCGTGTCGAAGGTGATCAACGGTAGGTCCGGTGTCGCGGCGGACACCCGGGCCCGCGTCGAGGCGGCGATCAGTCACCACGGCTACCGCAGGACCGCCCCGGCGACCCGCAGCAACATCATGGAGCTGGTCTTCGACGAGATCGAGGACATGTGGGGCCTGGAGATCATCCGGGGCGTCGAGCGGGCGGCCCGGCAGCAGCGCGTCGGCGTCGTGCTGACGGAGTTCGGGCCGCAACGCAACGCGATCCGGTACTGGATCGACGACACCCTCGCCCGCCGGCCGGACTGCCTGGTGATGGTGGCCCAACTGGGCGCGGAGGACCACCAGCGGCTACGGGCCCGGGGCATCCCGTTCGTGGTCTTCGACCCCACCACCGAGCTGCCCGAGGACGTGCCGTTCGTCGGTGCGACGAACTGGGCCGGCGGCCGGTCGGCCACCCGCCACCTGATCGGGCTCGGTCACCGACGGATCGCGATGATCGGTGGCCCGGAACACGTCCTGTGCTGCCGGGCCCGACTGGACGGCCACCGGTCCGCCCTGGAGGCGGCCGGCCTGCCGGTGACCGCCGACCTGGTCGTGCACACCGGCCTGAACCCCGCCGACGGCCAGGCCGCGGCGCTCGACCTGCTCCGCCGGCCCGACCGGCCGACCGCCATCTTCGCGTGCAACGACCTGCAGGCCCTGGGCGTCTACCAGGCGGCCCGGTCGCTGGGGCTGCGGATTCCCGCCGACCTCAGCGTCGTCGGCTTCGACGACCTGCCGATGGCCGCCCTGGTCGATCCGGCGCTGACCACCGTGCACCAGCCGTTGATCGAGATGGCGGCCACCGCCACCGAGTTGGCGCTCGCGCTCGGCCGGGGGGAGCCGACCGGCCAGGTCCGCCTAGAGCTGGCGACCACCCTCACCGTCCGGCAGAGCACCGCGCCCCCGGCGACCTGACGGGACGGCCGCCCCGCGACCGCCCGCGTGCTGCCCGGTCCGCCCACGTGCTGCCCGGTCAGCACCTGGACCGCCCGCCCCGCCGGACCCGGTCGGTCGGGCGTGGCGGGCCGGTCCGCGTGCCGATCTCGATCGCCGCGAGAAACTCCCGGCCCGCCGGCCCGCCCGGCGGCGACGGTGGACGGTCGGATCGACCCGGACAGATCGCTACGACTTGACGAATGACATGTTATCGCTCACAGTCGATGCGAGGACGACAGCACCTGATGGCTCACCGGGCGAGCCGTGCTGGTCGCACCTTGGATCGCGACGTCCCCCCAGGGCATGCGGGACGTCGGATCAGGATTCCCGTCAGCAACTGCCGGTGGCGGCGCGACCGGCCCCGTACGCATGGGGTCGGACGGTTCCGCCCGGCCGGCCCGGTCTCCTCTGACAAGGAGGATCATGGCTCCCTTTTCGGGCGGCGCCACGCCGTTCCACCGTACGGGCGATCCTCCCGCCGGCCCGGGCTGCGCCCTCGGCGTCGAGGTCACCGGTGTCGATCGCGTGCGTGGACCACGGCGGGGTCTCCGCCCGTCCGCGCCGTGGCTGACCGGGCGGCGTACCACGCCGGCCGGTGCGGTCCGCCGTACGGGGAGTCGGGCATCCCAACACCACCACCGCTGCACCCACACCGAGAAGGATGCGACATGAGACCCAAGAGAGCCCTGCTAGCGACGGCGACCCTCGCCGTCGCCGGCGCACTCACCGTCGGAATGACGCTGGCGATGGCCCCCTCCGCCAGCGCCGGGACGACCCTGCGGGCGGCGGCGGCCGAGAAGGGCCGCTACTTCGGCGCGGCGGTCGCGACGGGCAAGCTGTCCACCAGCACCTACACCACCATTCTCAACCGCGAGTTCAACTCGATCGTGGCCGAGAACGAGATGAAGTGGGACGCCACCGAGCCGCAGCAGGGCCGGTTCAGCTACACCGGCGGCGACCGGATCGTCAGCCACGCCCAGGCCAACGGGATGAGCGTGCGTGGCCACGCGCTGCTCTGGCACCAGCAGGAGCCGGGCTGGGCGCAGGGCATGTCGGGCAGCGCACTGCGCAGCGCGATGATCAACCACGTCACCCAGGTCGCCACCCACTTCCGCGGCAAGATCTATGCCTGGGACGTGGTGAACGAGGCGTTCGCCGACGGTGGCAGCGGTGGGCGTCGTGACTCCAACCTGCAGCGCACCGGCAACGACTGGATCGAGGCGGCGTTCCGGGCCGCCCGCGCCGCCGACCCGGGCGCGAAGCTCTGCTACAACGACTACAACACCGACGGCGTCAACGCGAAGTCGACTGGCGTCTACAACATGGTGCGGGACTTCAAGTCCCGGGGTGTGCCGATCGACTGCGTCGGCTTCCAGTCCCACCTGGGCACCACGATCCCGGGCGACTACCAGGCCAACCTCAAGCGCTTCGCCGACCTCGGCGTGGAAGTCCAGATCACCGAGCTGGACGTGATGACCGGTGGCAACCAGGCCAACATCTTCGGCACGGTAACCCGGTCCTGCATGGCCATCCCGCAGTGCGCCGGCATCACCGTGTGGGGGGTGCGCGACTGCGACTCGTGGCGCGGCTCCGACAACGCGCTGCTGTTCGACTGCAACGGCAACAAGAAGCCGGCGTACGACTCGGTGCTGAACGCGCTCAACGCCGGCCCGGGCAACCCGACGACCACCCCGCCGAACCCGACCACCACGCCGCCGAACCCGACGACGACCCCGCCGAACCCGACCACGCCGCCTCCGGGCGGGGCGGGGTGCTCGGCGTCGGTGTCGTTGAACTCGTGGACGGGTGGTTTCGTGGCGACGGTGAAGGTGACCGCGGGTTCGTCGGGTACCCGTGGGTGGACGGTGAGCGTGACCCTGCCGGGTGGGACGAGTGTGACCGGGACGTGGTCGGCGACGGCCAGTGGTAACTCCGGGACGGTGCGGTTCACGAACGTGGACTACAACGGTGCGCTCGGTGCCGGTCAGTCGACCGAGTTCGGTTTCCAGGGCACGGGCAGCGCGGCGGGTGTGACCCCGACCTGCACCGCCAGCTGAGTACCACCGTCAGATTGAGCACCAGCGTCAGTTGAGTACCACCACCGCCGGCCCGACCCGGGCGCACCCGGGTCGGGCCGGCGGTGCATCACCCCCGACCCGCCGGCCGGTGCGACGTGCCCCGGCCGGACCATCGTCGGCCAGCCCCGGACCGGGCCGGTCCGGACCGTCGTCCCGCACGCCGGGAGGGCCCGTCGTCCGTCGCTGACCACCGACTCCGACAGAGGAACCGCCGATGAAACCCCGACTCGCACTGCTGGCCGCCGCGCTGGCGACCGCCCTGGCGACCGTCACGGCCGTGGTCGCGGCCCCCAACCCGGCGTCGGCCGCGACGCTGACCCAGGTGACCAACTTCGGCACCAACCCGACCAACCTGCAGATGCACCTGTACGTGCCCGACCGGGTGGCCGCCCGGCCGGCGCTGCTGCTGGCCCTGCACTACTGCACCGGCAGCGGCCCGGCGCTGCACACCGGTTTCGGACTCAGCTCGCTGGCCGACCGCTACGGCTACATCGTGATCTACCCGTCGGTGACCCGCAGCAGCAAGTGCTGGGACGTCTCATCCCCGCAGGCGCTGCGGCGCAACGGCGGCAGCGACCCGGTGGGCCTCATGTCGATGATCGACTACGTGCGGAACCGCTACCCGGTCGACGCGAACCGGATCGGCGTCGCCGGGTTCTCCTCCGGCGCGATGATGACCAACGTGATGGCGGGGGTCTATCCGGACGTGTTCAACGCCGGGGTCAGCTCCTCCGGTGTCCCGTTCGGCTGCTTCGCCACCACCAACGGCTCGGAGTGGAACAGCGACTGCTCCGGCGGGCGGATCGTGAAGACCCCCCAGCAGTGGGGTGACCTGGTCCGCAACGCCTACCCCGGTTACACCGGCAAGCGGCCCCGGATGCAGATCTGGCACGGCACCACGGACACCACGCTGAGCTACGTCAATTTCGGCGAGCAGGTCAAGCAGTGGACCAACGTGCTCGGTGTCGCGCAGACCCCCAGCTCTACCGACTACCCGCAGACCAGCGCCACCCGTACCCGCTACGGCGGCACCGGGGGCACCGCGCCGGTGGAGGCGATCAGCTTCCAGGGCTACGGGCACTCCATCCCGTTCGACGCCGCGCAGGCCGTCCGCTTCCTGGGCTTCGACAGCGCCAGCCCCACCACGCCGCCGCCGACGACGCCGCCGAACCCGACGACGCCGCCGCCGACCACTCCGCCGAACCCCACGACGCCGCCGCCCACGACCCCGCCGGCCACCGGTGGCTGTTCGGCGTCGGTGTCGTTGAATTCGTGGACGGGTGGTTTCGTGGCGACGGTGAAGGTGACCGCGGGTTCGTCGGGTACCCGTGGGTGGACGGTGAGCGTGACCCTGCCGGGTGGGACGAGTGTGACCGGGACGTGGTCGGCGACGGCCAGTGGTAACTCCGGGACGGTGCGGTTCACGAACGTGGACTACAACGGTGCGCTCGGTGCCGGTCAGTCGACCGAGTTCGGTTTCCAGGGCACGGGCAGCGCGGCGGGTGTGACCCCGACCTGCACCGCCGCCTGACCGGGAGTTTCCACCTCCTGCGGGGTGGGGCACCGCCGAGGTGCCCCACCCCGCAGTCGCGTCCGCGCGGCGGCCGGCGCGGCAGACGCGGTGCGGCCCACGCGGCAGGGCGCAGGGCCGGGAGACGATCCCGGCCCTGCGCCCTCCTCACCGGCGGAGCATCGTCCGCCCTGTCACACCGGCGTACGCCGCCACTGCTGGTTCGTGCCGGCGCCGCAGGTCCACTGCACGACCTGCACCCCGTCGGTCAGCCCGGCGTTGAGCACGTCGAGACACTTGTTGCTGTGCCGGGCCACCAGCTGCACCTGGCCGTCACCGACGTCCTGGAGCCGCCACTGCTGGTTGGTGCCCCCGTTGCAGGTCCACTGCACCACCCGGGCGCCGTCGGCGGTCGTGCCCGCGCCGCCGTAGACGTCGAGGCACTTGCCGCTGTTGACGCTCACCACCGTGGACCAGCCGCCGCCGACGTCGGAGAACCGCCACCGCTGGTTGGCCTGACCGTTCGCGGCCCACTGCACGACGTTCGCGCCGTCGGTCGTGGCGGCGTTGTTGACGTCGAGCAGCTTCGCGCTGTGCCGGGCGGTCAGCGTGTACGTCGTCGGGGTCGGGGTGGTGGTCTGCGGCGTCAGCCGGTAGAGCCCGGCACCGTGGGCGGGCAGCGGACGGCTGAACGTCCCGGTCGAGGTGCCCAGGGCCGCGCCGGACCAGAGGTCGGTGGCGGTTGCCGAGCCGATGCCCAGGTCGGCCAGGTTCACCGACACGGTGGCCGCCGCGCCCTCCCGGTTGAACAGCGCGACGTACCGGTCCGTGCTGTCCGGCACGTCGGCGACCCACACCTGCCGGGTGCCGCCGGTGAGCTGGCGGTTGTTGGCGCTGCGCTGGTCGACCGCCAGCACCGCGCTGTTGGTCATCAACGCCAGCTCCGCCGGCCGGTTCTCCACCAGGTTGCCGCCCCACATCAGCGGCGCCCGGTTGATCACCCAGAGCGACATCAGGGTGCGCTGCTCGTCCGCGCTGAGGTTGGAGTAGCGCGGCGAGCCGACCGGGCCGTGCTTCGACAGCCGGCCGATCGGGATCATGTCCGGGTCGGGCCAGGCCCCCGCCCTGCGGTACGGCGTCCAGTTGCGTAACTGGTCGAACAGGGCGTCCACCGACGACCAGTTGTCCCACAGGTCGTTGACGATCCGCCACATGTGCGCGTTGTTCTGCACGTGCGGGCCGGCGGACAGCGGCGTGGCCCCCGGCGACAGGCTCAGCACCATCGGCCGGCCGCTGCGCCCGATCGCCGTCCGGTAACCCTCGACCTCCGCCTGCCGGTAGGTAGGCGCGGCGATGTCGTCGACCTTGACGAAGTCGACGCCCCATCCGGCCAGCAGCTGGAACACCGAGTCGAGGTACGCCTGCGCGCAGGGGTTGGACATGTCCAGCCCCCACATCAGGTTGAGCCAGGCCGCGCTGTTGCCGGCGTCGATCTGGTTGGCCCGGCACGAGGTGCCGAGGATCGGCACGTTGTCCGCGACCGCCTGCCGGGGGATGCCCCGCATCAGGTGGACGCCGAACTTCAGCCCCTGGGCGTGCACGTGGTCGGCCAGCGGTTTGAACCCGTTGTCGCCGGCCGCCGACGGGAACCGGGTGGTGTCGGGCAGCAGCCGCCCATTGGCGTCCATCCGGAGCCGGGGTTGCAGGTTGGCGTCCTGGTTGGGGCTGCCGTTGTGCTGCCCGGGGAAGTACCACGCCCAGTCGACGACGATGTACTGCCAGCCGTACTTGCGCAGGTTCGCGCCCATGTAGTCGGCGTTGGCCCGGACGTCGGCCTCGGTGACGCTCCAGTTGAACGAGTCGTAGCTGTTCCAGCCCATCGGTGGGGTGTCGGCGACGCCGTTGTCCCACGCCTGCGCCGGCTGTGGGGCGCCGACGCCGACCAGGTTCGTCACGAGCAGGACGGTGGCGGCCAGCAGGACCGCCGCCCGTCGGGTCGCTGAATGGATGACACGGTGCTGCATCGGACCTCCTCGATCACCGGATCAGCGGTAGCCGGCGGCGGTGATGTTGGCCTGTACCGCGTTCTCGGTGGCGTCCGACGGGTAGCCGGCGACCATCGCCCCCTCGTAGAAGGTGCCGACGCTCTGGTTGGTGTTGTCGATGCAGCAGTCCCCGCCGCTGCCCAGGATGATCGCGCCCTGCTTCTTCATCGGGCTGTACCCGCGCGGCAGCGACCCGTCATAGAGGGTGTAGAGGCTGCCGGACTGGGCGTTGCTGCCCTTGATGGCGAACCGGGAGGTGCCGTTGTTCTTCAGGGTGGCGGTGACGAACTTGCTGGTGAACGCCCGCTGGTTGGAGTTCCACGAGCTGCTGCCGCCGGGGTAGAGGCCGTACTCCAGGTCGGCCTGCACCCAGGGCCCGGAGCCGGAGCAGCCACCGAACCAGCAGCTGGTGCCGAAGTAGATCGCGTCCATCGCGCCCGCGCCGTCGGCCCGCCGGGTGGTCTCGCTGTTGCCGTAGTCGAAGCAGCAGCCGCTGTTGACGTGGGTGCCGCTGGTGACCATGTACATGCCCTCCGGCGCGGCGCCGGTCGGCACCCCGGTCAGGTGACCGTCACGCCAGTAGCTGCTCTTACCGGGGATGTAGAGCGAGTACACCTTGTCGCCGCCGACCGTCAGCGACTCCTTGTTCGCCACCGCCGGCTGGACGGCGCCACCGACCCCGCCGGCACCCTGGTAGCCGAGGTTGTTGCCGCGTCCGGACTGGTCGAAGATGATCGTGATGACGCAGGTGGTGTTCGCGCAGAAGCTGTCCTGGCTGGCGGCGTTGGCCCGCCCGCCCGGCGACAGCACGCCGATGTTGCGGGTGGTGTTGTCCGAGGACCGGCGCACCTGGTAGAGCGAGCCGTTGTAGGCGGCGTAGAGCGCCCGGGTGGTGCTGTGCGCCGCGATGCAGGCGGTGCCCCCGGCGGCGTAGATGTCACACGGCTGGCTGGTGCCCGGCGGTGGGGTGGTCGGTGGCGGGGTGGTGGGCGGCGGTGTGGTCGGCGGGGGCGTGGTCGGTGGTGGTCCGGTGGTCGGGTTCACCCCGCCGGTGCAGGTGGTGCCGTTGAGGCTGAACGAGGTGGGGGCGGGGTTGCTGCCGGTCCACGCGCCGTTGAAGCCGAAGCTGGCGGTGCCGTTGGTGGGGATCGTGGCGTTGTAGCTGGCGTTGGTGACGGTGACCTGGGCGCCGGCCTGGGTGTAGCTGCCGTTCCACAGCTGGGTGATGGTCTGTCCGGCGGCGTAGTTCCAGGTCAGTTGCCACCCGTTCACCGCGTCACCGAGGTTGGTGATGGTGACGTTGGCGCCGAAGCCGCCCTGCCAGGACGAGCTGACCGCATAGCTGACCTGGCATCCGGCGGCAGCCGCCGAGGCTTCGGTCTGGGCGGCGACGGCACCGACGAGCAGGAGGGTGGTGGTGGCGGCGACCAGCGCCGGCCGCCGACGGAGGAATCGGGTTTCTGGCACGGGAGCTCCTGATGATGACTGGACGGTGCGGCACGCCCTGGCAGGGCGGGGACGGATCACCCCTCGACGCGGTGCGGGGGGCTGCGGTCGTGGTGGTTCAGGCGACCACGCAGGTCGCCCCGTTCAGGGTGAATGCCGTGGGGGCGGCGGCGTTGCCGGTGTGGGTGGCCTGGAATCCGATAGTGGTCGACGCGCCGGGGGCCAGCGTGCCGTTGTAACTGACGTTCGTGGCGGTGACCTGGCCGCTGGCCGGTGCGTAGCTGGCGTTCCAGCCGCCGGTGATGACCTGCCCGGCGGGCAGGGTGAACCCGAGGGACCAGCCGTTGAGCGTCGTGCTGGCGGTGTTGACGATGGTGATGCTGGCGGTCAGCCCGCTGTTCCACGCGCTGATCGTGTCGGTGACCCGGCAGGCACCCGACTGCGGCGACGACGTCGGCGTGGGCGTCGGGGTCGAGGTCGGGGTGACCGTCGGCGTGGGGGTCGGGGTGATCGTCGGCGTCGGCGTCGGCGTCGGCGTGGGGGTGGGGGTGGGGCTGGCGGTGGGGGTGGGGGTGGGCGCGCTACCGTCCAGGCCGAGGAAGGTGATGGCGTACGCGAGCTGTCCGGCCATCGGCAGCTGGTGACCCACCCCGGCGATGCTGATCCCCTCGACGGGGGCCTGCGACCCCGTCCCGCCGTAGCGGGTGCGCGTCCAGGACGACTGGGGACGGTCGGTGGCGGTGGGCGTGGTGCTCAACCCGTGCAGGTTGGTCCACTGCTTGATCTCCTCGCCGTAGTTGGGGTAGGCGAGGGTGGTGTCGGTGACCCCGTGCCACAACTGCATCCGGGGATAACGGCCCGTGTACCCGGGGTACATCGCGCGGGCCTGGTCGCCCCACTGTTGCGCCGTCTTGATCACGGTGCCGCCGGAGCAGCGGCTGTTCCACAGCGATCCGTCGGTGGTGGCGAAGCAGCCGGCCGGCACCCCGGAGAACGCCGACGCGGCGGAGAAGACGTCGGGGTACTGCGCGGCGAGCACATTGGTCATCATCGCCCCGGAGGAGAACCCGGAGACCACGATCCGCGCCGGGTCGACGTTGTAGCGCTGCCGGGCGTACGCGACCATCGACATGATCCCGGTCGAGTCGCCGCCACCGTTGCGGGTGAGGGCGGCCGGGGTGGAGACGTCGAAGCAGCTTCCGCTGCGGGTGGCCTCGGGCACCACGATGAGATAGCCGTAGCGGTCGGCGGCGGTCACGTAGTCGTGCCCGTTGCCGTTGAAGATCCCGCTGGCCGAACCGCTGCAGTAGTGCACCAGGAGCAACAGCGCCGGGCGGGGCGCGAGGGTGCTCGGGGCGTACAGGTACATGTTGAGGTTGGTGGGGTTGTTGCCGAATCCGGTCACTCTGGTCAGGGTCGCCGCGGTCGCGGGCTGCGCCGTCATCAGGACGGTGGATGCCGCGATTGCGAGGACGACGGCTGCCAGCGCGGCGCGCAGACTGCCCTTCATCGGTGGCCTTTCTTTCAGGGGGTGGAGATCGCCGCGCCGGGAGGTGGTGCGGGCGTCGCGTCCGGTCGCCGACCCTCGGGCGCGGACGGCGGTGGCGCGATCCGGTGGCGCGGACCGCTGTGCGCCGGTCGTAGCCGTCCGGCCCCTCGTGGCGTCGGCGTCGGCTCCGCCTACGGTCGGACGAGCGGCCACCCGGTCGGCCGGAGTCCGTACCCGATAAATCGACGATCGTCCATTACGTTAACGTTAACAAGAAGTACTGTCCAGAGCTGGACCGCACTGTGCGGGGCGGGTCACCGCCGGCCTGGTCGGCGCGGCACGGCGGGTGGGCACGCCACCGCGGCGACCGGTGACGGTCCGCCCGTCACCGGGGCGCGGCGACGCTGTCCCGGGTGATCAGGGTGGGGGAGATGGTCTGCCGCAGCGTGTGGTCGACGCCTGCGTCGATCTGCGTCAGCAGCAGGCCGAGGCTGGCCTCGGCCACGGTGTCGAAGTCCGGCCGGACGGTGGTCAACGGCGGGATGAAGTACGCGGCGTCCGGGACGTCGTCGAAACCGACGACGCTGACCTCCTCCGGCACCCGCCGGCCGTGTTCGTGCAACGCGTGCAGCACGCCCAGCGCGAGATCGTCGTTGGCCGTGAAGATCGCGGTGACCTCAGGGGTCCGGGCCAGCATCTGGCCGCACCGGTATCCCGAGGCGGCGGACCAGTCCGCCTGCAACACCGGGGGAACCTCCGCACCCGCGGCCTGCAACGTCTCCCGCCAGCCGGCGAGACGCCCCGCGCTGTCGAACCAGTCGGCCGGGCCCGACACGTGCCAGACCGTCTGGTGACCCGCGTCGAGCAGGTGCCGGGTGGCCAACCGGCCCCCCTCCACCTGGTCGATGGTGACCAGCGGCACCGGACGGCGGGGGTCGCCGTCCACGGTGACCAGCGGGATGTCGGTGGGAAGGCACTCCAGCGCCTCGCCGGCGGACTCCACCGGTGCGATCACCACGATCCCGGCGACCCGGTGGGCCAGGTGCCGCTCGACGACGGCGGTGATGGAGGTGCGGTCCAGGTTGCGGACGCTACCGACGCTGACGGCGAAGCCGGCCTCGGCCGCGGCGAGTTCGAAGGCGGACAGCAGGGACGCCGGGCCGTAGAGGGTGGTGTTGAGCGCCACCACACCGAGCACCTGCGATCGCCCGGTGACCAGGGTGCGGGCGGCCCGGTTCGGGCGGTAGCCGAGCTCGGTGATCGCGGCCTGGACCCGTAGGCGGGTCTGTTCCCGCACGTGGGGATGCCCGTTGAGGACCCGCGACACGGTCTGGTGGGAAACTCCGGCGAGGCGGGCCACGTCTCTCATCGCAGGAGCGCGCACAGTCATCCCACACCTCTCGGTCCGCCCCGCAGCCCGCTGACGGCGAAGCGGCCCGGCCCGGCGTCCGATGAGGGACGTCGGACACGAGGCATGGGCGTGCACGCCGTGGACAACGCTGGATCAGCGAGAGTCTACGCGGCGTGTCGCCCTGATTGGGTCGGCGACGCGGTCGAGTGTCGCCGGCGTGCCGTGATATTCGTCATCACGGATCGCAGGCGGTAGGCGAACTGGTGGTGACTGGTCCCGCTGGCCCTCCCTCGCTCCTCGAAGGTCACTGTCCTACGCCGTGTCGGGCCGGCCCGCCGTGCCGGACGACGGACCTGACCTGGACCCACACGCCGTACCAGACGTCGGGCGGTGCGCCACCGGTGGAACCGGAGGACACCGTGACCAGGGCGACCGTGTCACGACGACCTGCCGTATCGATCGAACCGGATGCTACTCGAAACTGTTCGGCAACGACAAGGACAGGTTTCGAGGACCCGCCCCCGGCAACCGACTCGCCCCGGTCGCGCCGACCCGGACCGGTCGCGCCGACCCGGACCGGTCGCCCGACCCGGACCGGCCGCGCCGAGTGGGTCAGTGCGCCGGTGCCGCCGCGGTGCTGCCCCGGACCACCAGCGTGGTGGCCAGTTCGACCCGGGTCTGCGTGAGGTTCTCGTTGGCGGCCAGGGTCAGCACCATCCGCGTCGCGGCGGCGGCCATCTCGGTCAGCGGCTGCCGCACCGAGGTCATCGGTGGTCCGCAGAACATGGTGTACGGGATGTCGTCGAAGCCCACCACGCTGAGGTCCTGGGGGATCCGTCGGCCGGCCAACCGGGCCGCCTCGTAGACACCGAGCGCCTGCAGGTCGTTGCCGCACACTATCGCCGTGGGCGTGGGGTTCTGCCGGAGCAGTTCCTGGCCGAGGCTGAGACCGTCCTCGAAGGAGAACCAGTGGCCGAAGCGCAGCCGGCGCGCGGGCAGCCCGGCTCCCGCCGCCTCCAGCGCCGCCCGGGCACCATCCAGGCGGGCCTTGGCGCACAGTCGTTCGGTCGGCCCGGAGATCACCCCGACCTGCCGATGTCCCAGGTCGAGTACGTGCCGGGCGGCCTCGAAACCACCGCTCCAGTTGGTCGTCGTCACCGACGGGACGGCGTGCAGTGGCGGCTCGCCCGTGGGATCGATGACGACCAGGGGGATCGCGCTCGCCGCCAGCAGGGCGTGCTGTTCGGAGGTGAAGCCGAGATTCACCGCGATCACTCCGGTCGGGCGACGGGCCAGCAGGTCGCGGGCCCAGAACCGCCCTTCCGAGACCTGGCGGCGGGCGTCGATGAAGCCGACGGCGAGCCGGTGCGCCCCGGCGACCTGCTGCACCCCCTGCATGATCAGCACCGCCAGGTTGCTCTGCATGCCGTAGAAGACCACCTCCACGCTGGCGTTCGGGGTGCCCAGTTCGGGGCGGCGGTAGCCGTGCTCGCGCAGCAGCGACTCCACCCGGGCCCGGGTCTCCGCCGCGACCCCGGTGCGGCCGTTGAGGACCTTGGACACGGTGGGGGCCGAGACGTCCGCCAGTTGGGCGATCGTGGTCAGCGTCGGTTCGCCCCGGCGTCGGCTGCGTCGTGGCTCCCCGGCCGGCCTGCCGACCGTCGGGGTGGTGGTACGCGCGGGGTCCGCCGCGGCGGTTGCCGGGGGGACGGCGGCGGGGGTCCCGGGGGTGCCACCCGACCTGCCGGCCACCGGGGCGGCAGGCGTGGGCTGTCGTCGTACCCGGTCGAGCAGCCGGCTGCGGACGGCTTCGGCGTGGCGGGCCGCGACCGGGCCGGCGGGCACGGTCTCGGTGAGGTAGCGCCGACGCTTCGACACGGGGTCGATCCCGGCGTACACCCGCACCCGGAGCGAGCCGCTGGGGAGCTGCTCGATCTCGCCGCGAGCGCGCCGGCCGCGTCTGGAGCTATCTGACATGGAGCCAGCGTATTCGATGTCAGGCGATGCAGATAGCTCCACGATGGCTCCATGCCGCACTGCTGCGTCCCGCTTCCCGGCGTGCTCCGCAGCCCTCGGGGGGCCGCCGGTGGTGCCGACCTGCCTACCCCCGGTGATAGAGCGGTAAAAATATGGAAGCAGTTGAATACGCCGAAACGCTTACGTAACATGAGGGGCCATTGTTAGCGCTCACACCGAGCCGTTCGAGCGCTCACACCCGGGGTGGTTCGAGCCGACTCCCGGCCCTCCCGCCCGACGTGGCGCCACTGATTGGAGACTTCGTGAAGCGATTCGTGCGAGCCCGGAGCTGGGGGCGGGCGCTGGCGGCCGGTCTGCTCCTGGCCGGCGTCCTGGTGGGCATCCGGATGCCGGTGGCACAGGCACTGGACAACGGGACGGCCCGGACCCCGCCGATGGGCTGGAACAGTTGGAACTCCTTCGGCTGCAACATCAACGAGGCGCTGATCCGGCAGACGGCCGACGCGCTGGTCAGCAGCGGTATGCGGGATCTGGGCTACCAGTACGTCGTGGTCGACGACTGCTGGTTCAACCCCAACCGGGACTCGGCGGGCAACCTCCAGGGTGACCCGACCCGGTTCCCCTCCGGGATGAAGGCGCTCGGCGACTACATCCACGCCCGGGGGCTGAAGTTCGGCATCTACCAGGTGCCGGTCGACAAGACCTGCGCCCAGTACTTCAACTCCTACCCCGGCGCCACCGGCAGCCAGGGCCACGAGGTGCAGGACGCCCGGCAGTTCGCCAACTGGGGCGTCGACTACCTCAAGTACGACTGGTGCTCGCCGAACGGCTCCATCGACCAGCAGGTCACCACGTTCGCCAAGATGCGCGACGCCCTGGCCGCCACCGGCCGGCCGATCGTCTACAGCATCAACCCCAACAGCATCCACGCCAAGACCGGCCCGCAGCGCAACTGGGGCGACGTGGCGAACATGTGGCGCACCACCGAGGACATCACCAACACCTGGAACAGCGGCCAGACCAACGGCTACCCGATGGGCATCCAGAACATCATCGACGTCAACGTGCCGCTGGCCCCGTACGCGAAGCCCGGCGCCTTCACCGACCCCGACATGATGGAGGTGGGCCGGGGCGGCATGACCGACACCGAGATGCGCAGCCACTTCGCGATGTGGGCGATCATGGCCTCGCCTCTGATCGCCGGCAACGACGTCCGGTCGATGAACTCCGCCACCCAGACCATCCTCAAGAACGCGAACCTGATCGCCATCAACCAGGACGCGTTGGCGTTGCAGGGCGCTCAGGTCTCCTTCGACGGCACCCGCCGGGTGCTGGCCAAGCGGCTCGCCAACGGTGACGTCGCGGTCGCCCTGTTCAACCAGGGTGGCTCGACGACGACGATCTCCACCACCGCCGCCGCCATCGGCAAGTCCGGCTCCTCCTTCACCCTGGTCGACGCCTGGACCAACGCGAGCACCACCAGCACCGGCACCATCTCCGCGAGTGTGCCGTCGCACGGCACGGTGGTGTACCGGGTCAGCGGCGGTGGCACCGCCCCGCCGCCGACGACGCCGCCGTCCACCGCGGGCGCGCTGGCCAGCGTCGCCTCCGGTCGGTGCCTCGACGTCCCGCAGAGCAGCACCGCCAACGGCACCCAACCGGTGATCTGGGACTGCAACGGGGCCGCCAACCAGCGCTGGACGGCCAACGGCCAGACCCTCCAGTCCCTCGGCAAGTGCCTGGACGCGCCGACCAACGCCACCGCCGGCACCAAGGCCCAGATCTGGGACTGCAACGGTGGGACCAACCAGCAGTGGACGTTCAACGCCAACGGCACGATCAGCAGCGTGCAGTCCGGCCTCTGCCTCGACGTGAACAACAACGGCACCGCCAACGGCACCACGGTGCTGCTCTGGTCGTGCACCGGGGCGGCCAACCAGCGCTGGACCCGCCGCTGACCGACCGGCCGTCGCCGTCCGCCCGCTGCCGGTCCGGGCACCGGGCGGGCGGACGTCGGTGAGTGGTCCCGGACCCGGACGGTGTGGTGCGGACGCCGTCCGGGTCCGGTCCGCGTCCGTCCGTCCGTCCGGCACGGCGGTGGCCGCCCCCGCGTCCAACCCGGCACGGTGGTGGCCGCATCCGCCCGTACCGCTGCGGCCGGGTGGTGACCGCAGGAACGCTCAGCCGGCCGTGCCGGTGGCGGTCAGCCCGTCCCCGGCGCGGTAACGGACCGCGATCGGATCGCTCAGCGCACCGACGAACTCCCCGTCGACGTGGTCGTGGAATCCGATGAGGGACCAGTCCCCGGCCGGCCCGGGGACCAGCCGGGGCGCGTAGAGGTGCGGGTGCGGGAACGGGCGGGCCGAGGCGATGTCCCACGGGCCGCGTACGTCGTGACCCTCCGCCACCCAGATCCGGTGGCCGTCGTGGCGGGTGCCGGCGGCGTCGGTGGAGAACAGCAGCAGGGGCTGCCCGTCGACGACGGCGACCTGGGGGACCTCCAGGTGCCCGAAGCCGGCCGGGATCGACAGCGGCGGTTGGACGGTCCAGTTCACCAGGTCCGGTGAGGTGGCGTGACCGACGACCCCGCGTGCCTCGGTCGGCCCGGTGTTGATCCGGGCGGTGACGAGCATGTGCCAGCCGGCGCCGTCCGGATCGGGGAACACCCACGGGTCGCGCCAGGCCTGCTCGTACCACAGCGTCCGGTCGAGCAGTTCGTACCAGGTGGGGTCCGCTTCGACGAGCGGCCCGTCGCCGTGCCGGTGCCAGGTCGTCAGGTCGTCGGAGACGGCCAGGCCGATCCGCTGGACCAGCCCGTCCTCGGCGCGGCCGACCCCGGTGTAGAACAGGTACCACCGCCCGTCCGGGCCGCGCACGGTGCAGCCCGTCCAGGTCGCGAGGTCGTCCCAGCTCGGCGCGTCGGCCGGGACGAGCGCGTCGGCGACCAGGTGCCAGGTGTGCAGGTCGGTCGAGACGGCGTGGCCGATCGTGGCGCGGCGGTGCCGGCGGTGCGGGTCGTGCAGGGCACGGGAGGCGCGCAGGAAGAACGCGTGCCACCGGTCGTTGTCGTCCCGGGCGTACCAGCTGTCCCACACCCAGTGGTCGGGTAGACGTAGCATGGCGGGGAAGCTAGCACTAAATCGGTTTAGCGACCAGTTCGGGTGGCGAGCGGCCGGTGGTGGGAGCGCTGCGGCGGGCACCTGCCCGGCGGTCGCGCCGGGGGTCCCGGCTAGCCGGCCGGGGTGGCCACGGACCGGCGGCGACGCAGCGGCATGGGGACGAGGGACGGTTCGGCGTCGCCGCCGTCGAGGAGGATCTCGACGGCCCGCCGCCCCATCTGCTCGTGCGGCAGCGCGGTGGTGGACAGGCCGGGGCGCAACCAGGCGGCGATCGGGTCGTCGTCGAACGAGACCACCGAGAGGTCGTCCGGGACGGTCAGCCCGGCCTCGGCGAGCGCCTGGTAGGCGCCGAACGCGAGCCGGTCGTTCATGCAGATGATCGCGGTCGGCCGGGTGGGCCGGCCCAGCAGCGTGCGCATGGCGGCGTAGCCGTGTTCGGGCAGCCACTCGGCGCAGAAGCACTCGGTCAGCAGCTCGACCCCGGCGGCACCGAGCGCCTGGTGCACGCCGCGCAGCCGGGCCCGGGCCGCCAGGGAGACCTCCTCGTCGTCCTCCTTGAGACGGTTGCGGCCGATCAGCGCGATCCGGTCGCGGTGGCCCTGGTCGAGCAGGGTGGTGGCGACGGTACGGCCGGCCCGCTCGTCGTCGGGGAGCACGCAGGGCAGGTCGTCCGGGCTGGTGGCGTTGAGCAGCACCACCGGGCCGCCGAGGATGGCCGCCGGGACGGTCAGCCGCCGGGTCGCCATCGCGGCGTAGATCACCCCGTCGACCTGCCGGTCGAGCATCGCCTCGATGGCGTACTGCTCGAAGGTGGCGTCGCCCTGCGTCTCGGTGATGAGCAGCACGTGGTCGCGCTCCCGGGCCGCGTCGAGCGCGCCGCGGATGAGGCCGCCGGCGAACCGGGTGGTGGCGACGATGTCGGAGACGAACGCGATGGTGGCGGTCTTGCGGGTACGCAGGCTCCGGGCCGCCAGGTTGGGCCGGTAGCCCAGCTCCTCGGCGGCGGCGAAGACGCGCTGGTGCGCCTCGGCCGACAGTCGGGTGCCCTCCCGGCCGTTGAGGACCATCGACGCGGCGGTCTTGGACAGCCCGGCCCGTCGCGCGACATCGGCCAGGGTTGCTCTGTTGCGGCCCATCAGTCCTCCGAATCGGCGGCGGCGTCGCGGCCGTCGCTCCCGCCCATCATGATGCGTGGTCCGGCCGGGCCCGGTGCCGGCGGTCACCCCGGGTGTGTGTCGGTGACCACCCGCGACGGCCGGTGGAGCGGGTGGCCGAGCGTGAACCGGTTGTTTCCGGACCGTTGCCAATTGGTCCTTGACAGCTCAGGTCGCCGCGCGCATGCTCTGCTAAATCAGTTTAGCGGCTACTTTTGACAGGTCGGGCGGCACCCTCGGTGACCCTCGGCGTGGTCATCGGTAACGACATCGCGTGCTGCGGCGGCATGCCGACGGCGACGTACTGTTGCGGCTGGTCACCCACCGTGACGACCCGCCGACCCGGCCCGTACCGCGGCCGGGGCACGCACGGAAGAGTCGAGGAGTCCTCAATTGGCAACACCACTGGCAAGGTTCTCCCGCCGGACGGCGCTCCTGGCCCCCGTGCTGGCGTTGGGGCTGGCCGCCACGGCGTGCAGCGCACCCGGTGCGGACGAGTCGCCGCGCGCCGGGTCCGACGCCGCCGTCAGCACCGAGCTGGGCAGCGACCCGATCACCCTGGAGATGTACGCCGAGACCGGCTTCCCGCTGGCCAAGGCGCTGGCCGACGAGTTCACCAAGCAGCACCCGAACGTCAAGTTCAACATCCGCGAGGACCAGTTCACGGTCATCGTGGAGAACGCGCCCCGGGTGATGGCCTCGGACAACTCGCCGGACATCATCCGGCTCCCCACCATGGTCGACCTGGTCAAGGACGACCTGCTCAAGAACCTCGACCCCTACTTCACCGCGTACGGCTGGGACAAGTTCCCCGCCTCCCAGCTGGTGCAGCTGCGGGTCGGCGAGGGAGGCACCACCCGGGGTACCGGCTCACTGTGGGGGATGGGCCTCGGCTACAGCGTCACCGGGGTGTTCTACAACAAGAAGCTCGCCGAGCAGGTCGGGATGACCCAGCCGCCGGCCACCATCGCCGAGTTCGAGCAGCTGCTGGCCAAGGCCAAGACCGCCGGCGTGCAGCCGATCATGCAGTTCAACAAGAACACCGCGGGCATCAACTTCCCGCACCAGGCGTTGCAGAACCAGTTCGGTGACCCGGCCCAGGTGGCCGACTGGATCTTCCAGAAGCCGGGCGCGACGTTCGACACCCCGGCCGCGCTGAAGGCCACCCAGACCATCCAGAAGTGGGCCCAGGCCGGCTACTTCCCGAAGGACGCCAACGCCCTGGACTACGCGAGCATGGTGGGCGAGTTCCAGAAGAACAACGGCCTGTTCATGTTCAACGGCGACTGGGAGTCGGCCAACCTCGACAAGACGATGCCCGGCAACGTGGGCTTCTTCCTGTTCCCGAGCGAGTCGGCCGGCGGCAAGCACGTGGCGATGTCCGCCCCGAACACCTTCGGCATCAGCGCCAAGGCCAAGAACCCCGACGCCGCCGCGTTCTTCCTGAACTGGGCGCACACCAACCCCACCGCCCGGGAGATCGCCGTCAAGATCGGCGGCTCCAGCCCGGGTGGTCCGAGCGACCTGGCCGTGCCGGCCGCCGCGCCGAACACCGTGCTGGCCGAGACGCTCAAGGCGTCGCAGCAGCTCGGTGAGGAGAACGGCGCGGTGGACTTCACCGCGAACGCCACAGGTGGCATCTTCGCCGCCGCGATCACCCCGGAGATGCAGAAGCTGATCGCCGGTCAGCAGACCCCCGAGGGGTACGTCAAGGCGGTCCAGGCCGAGTACGCGAAGGAACTCTCCCGATGACGTCTGCCTTCGGCAGCGCACCGGTCGGGCGGGGTGACCCGGTGTCCACACCGGCTCGTCCCACCCGTCCCTCCGCCGCGCGGGCCCCCCGGAAACGGTGGGCCCGCGCGGGCGGGACGGGCTGGCTCTTCGTCCTGCCCGCAGTCGTGATGTACGCCGCCTTCGTCCTTCGTCCACTCGTGCTGACCATCCAGTACTCGTTCTACAACTGGAACGGCATCGGGGTGGCCCGCTGGGCGGGACTGGACAACTACCTCACCGTGTTCACCGACAGCGACCTGCTGAAGATCATCGGCAACGCGCTCGTCCTGATCGTCTTCTTCAGCTTCGTCCCGGTCGCGCTCGGCCTGCTGGTGGCCAGCCTGGTCCGCCGCATCACCACCGGCGCGTTCGGCACCGTGGTGCGTACGGTGCTGTTCCTGCCCCAGGTCATCCCCCTGGTGGCGGCGGGTATCGCGTGGAGCTGGCTGCTGTCGTCCAACGGCCTGATCAACCAGCTGCTGCGCGCGGTCGGCCTGGGCGGGGTGGCCCGCGCCTGGCTCGGTGACTTCGACACCGCGCTGCCCGCCGTCGGCGTCATCGGCGCCTGGGTGCTGCTCGGCCTCTGCACGATCCTGCTGGTGACCGGGATGAGCAAGATCGATCCCGCGTTGTACGAGGCGGCCCGCCTCGACGGCGCCGGCCCGATCCGGGAGTTCTTCGCCGTCACCCTGCCCAGCCTGCGCCAGGAGATCGGGGTCTGCCTGACGGTGACCATCATCGCCGCCCTGGCCAGCTTCGACATCGTCTACATCTCGACCAGTGGCGGTCCCGGCCTGCAGACCACCGTGCCGGGCCTGGAGATCTACCGGCTGGCCTTCTCGCAGCGCCAGGTCGGCCTCGCCTCCGCGCTGGCCGTCGTGCTGATGCTGCTGGTGCTGCTCTGCGTGCTGCCGATCCAGCGACTGACCCGGGGGGACAAGTCATGAACCTGAGCCGGCGCGAGAACCTGACCGGCCGGATCTTCCTGCTCGTCCTGGTCGTGGTCACCCTGCTGCCGTTCGTCAGCATGCTCTCCGCGGCGTTGCAGCCCCGGGGCACCGTGCCCAGCGGCCTGGCCTGGCCGTCGGACCCGCAGTGGGGCAACTTCGCCGACGCGTTCACGGTGGCGAACATGGGTGCGCTGCTGCGTTCCAGCCTGCTCATCGTGGCCGGCGTCGTGCCGGTCTCGGTGCTGATCGCCACCATGGCCGGTTTCGGGCTGGGACAGCTGCGGGTCCCCGGTGGCCGGATCGTGTTCGGTCTGCTGCTGCTCGGGCTGACCCTGCCGTTCGAGGCGGTGGTCACCCCGCTCTACTACCAGATGCAGGACCTCGGTCTGCTCAACACCCGGTGGGCGATCATCCTGCCGTTGATCGGGCTCTACATGCCGTTCGCGGTCTTCTGGATGCGGGCGCACTTCAGCAACGTGCCGGTCGAGTTGTCCGAGGCGGCCCGGGTCGACGGCAGCAGCACCTGGCAGCTGTTCTGGCGGGTCCAGGTGCCACTGGCCAAGCCGGCCATCGCGTCGCTGACCATCCTGATGTTCCTCTGGACGTGGAACCAGTTCCTGCTGGCCATCGTCCTGGTCGACGACCCGGCCAAGCGGACGATGGCGGGTGCGCTCGGGGCGTTCCAGGGACAGTGGGGCACCGACCTGGTGCTGCTGTGCGCCGGCTCGCTGCTGATCCTCACCCCGACCCTGATCGTCTTCCTGATCTTCCAGCGTCAGTTCATCAAGGCCCTGATCCAGGGCTCACTGAAGGGATAGCAGTGGCCACGCAGCCGCAGATCCACGGCCACGCCGACGAACGCTACGGGCGGGTGGCTGACGTCTTCCGCGCCAACTTCACCGACCGGGGGGAGGTCGGCGCGGCGGTCACCGTCTACGTCGGCGGTCGCCAGGTCGTCGACCTGTACGGCGGGACCGCCGACCCCCGTACCGGCCGGCCCTGGACGGCGCACACCCCGGTCGTCGTCTACTCCTGCACCAAGGGCATCCTGGCGGTCTGCGCCTACCTGCTGGTGCAGCAGGGCCGACTCGACCTCGACGCGCCGGTCACCCGCTACTGGCCCGAGTTCGGCCAGCACGGCAAGGCCGACATCCCGGTGCGCTGGCTGCTCACCCACCAGTCCGGCCTGCCCGCGCTCGACCGCCCGTTGACCCTCGACGAGGTGCTCGCCTGGGACCCGGTGATCACGGCGATCGAGGCCCAGGCCCCGCTGTGGCAGCCGGGCACGGCGCACAGCTACCACCCGATGACCTACGGCTGGCTGATCGGCGAGGTGATCCACCGGATCACCGGTCAGCTGCCCGGCGTGTTCTTCCGGGACGCCCTGGCGGCACCGCTGGGCCTGCGGACCTGGCTCGGGCTGCCGGCGACCGAACGCGACACGGTCGCCTGGAACGTCGCCCCGCCGCCCGAGGCGGAGCCGTTCGTCGACCCGGTGGCCGACCGGGGGATCACCATGGGTGGCGCGTTCGCGTTCCCCGCCGACGACGCCGGCCTGGTCAGCTTCAACGACCCGGCCATCCAGGCCGCCGGCATCCCGGGCGCCGGCGCGGTGAGCACAGCCGACGGACTGGCCCGCCTCTACGCCGCGTGCGTGTCTCCGGTGGCGGGACCGCCCGTGCTCGACCCGGCGTCGATCGACGACGCGACGGTCGTCCGGTCCCGGGGCCAGCAGCGGCACGGCCCGCCGGACACCGGCCAACGCTGGGGCAGTGGCTTCCTGCTGCACTCGCCGCCGGCCCGGCCGTTGCTGTCCGAGCGCAGCTTCGGCCACGACGGTGCGGGCGGCAACCTCGGCTTCGGCGACGACGCCCACCAGGTCGGCTTCGGTTACGTGGTCAACCAGATGCAGGGCATGGGCGACGAACGCGCCAACCTGCTGACCGCCGCGCTGCGGTCCTGCCTGGACGACCGACCGGCCAGGTAGGACACCCCGCACAACTCGCACCCCGGACCCCGGACCCCGGACCCCGGACCCCGACACCCCGGACTCCTTTGCGCCCCGGGCACCCCGACGACCGGGGCACCCGGGGCGCACGGCTGTCCCGGTCGCGACGGCCCGGCCACCGCCCACCACACTCCGCCCGTCGCCCGTCGCCCGCCCCCGCACCCTCCACCCGTCGCCCGCCCCTACCACCCGTCGCCCACCGCCCGTCGCCCTCCGGTCACCACCCTCCGGAATCGCCCAACCACCCTCCGTCAACCGGTTCTCCGGGGATGCGTCGGTCGTGGTGGTGAGGGTGGCGCTGAATGCATTCAGCGGAGCGCCTGGCATTGATCGCCTGTCGTCGATGACGATCGCGTAACAGGTTGGAAACCCGGCGGGACGTCGGCGTCGGCGGGTCCGCCGTCCGGTCGCAGCCCGGGGGTGGTGGGCGGGCCGCCGTCGCCGTGCTCACCACGGAAACGAGTCCGCGTCGGCCCGGCGGGCGGGACGCCGATGGGCGGACAAGTCGGAGACGCCCGTTACGAGACCGTGACGTCCGGATTTCCGAGGGGGTGTTGACGGGGGCGATGTGAGCGCTAACACTACCCCGAAAGGTGACAGGTGGTCCCCGCAGTCGGCGGGAGTTCCGGAGAGGAGAAACCTGTGCGCAGGAAATTCCTGGTCGCGCTCGGCGGCGCGGCACTGGCGTTCAGCCTTGCCGCATGCAGCGGCGGGGGAGCGGGTAGCGGGGGCGACAGCAGCGACAAGAAGCCCGCCGATCTGACCATCGGCGTCTCCATGCCGACCCAGACCTCGGAGCGGTGGATCGCCGACGGCAAGGCGGTGAAGGAGAAGCTGGAGGCCAAGGGCTACAAGGTCGACCTCCAGTACGCCGGTGACGACATCCCGACCCAGTCCCAGCAGGTCGACCAGATGATCACGCAGGGCGCGGACGTCCTGATCATCGCGGCGATCGACGGCACCGCGCTCAGCGGCCAGCTGGACGCCGCCGCAGCGGCGAAGATCCCGGTCATCTCCTACGACCGGCTGCTGCTGGGCAACAAGAACGTCGACTTCTACGTCAGCTTCGACAACTACAAGGTCGGCGTCGCCCAGGCGACCGCCCTGCTGGTCGGCCTCGGCCTGCAGACCAAGGACGGTGGCAAGGGCACCGCCACCGGCCCGTTCAACGTCGAGCTGTTCGCCGGCTCGCTGGACGACAACAACACCCAGTACTTCTGGGGCGGGGCGATGGACACCCTCAAGCCGTTCATGGAGAACGGCACGCTGAAGGTCAAGTCCGGCCAGACCCGCATCGAGCAGGCGGCGATCCTGCGCTGGCAGCAGGAGACCGCCCAGAAGCGGATGGAGGACCTGCTGACCTCCGGCTACAACGACGGCACCGTGGTCAACGGGGTGCTGTCGCCGTACGACGGGATCTCCCGGGGCATCATCACCGCCCTGCAGAACGCCGGCTACGGCAAGGGCGCCAAGAAGCTCCCCGTGGTGACCGGTCAGGACGCCGAGATCGCCTCGGTCAAGCTGATCAACGACGGGGTGCAGAGCTCCACCGTCTTCAAGGACACCCGGCTGCTCGCCGAGCAGGCCGTCATCGCGGCGGAGGCGTTCCTGCAGGACAAGCAGCCGCAGGCGAACGACACCACGACCTACAACAACAAGATCAAGGTCGTCCCGGCGTACCTGCTGCCGATCGAGACCGTCTACAAGGACGACATCACCAAGGTGCTCGTCGACTCCGGTTACTGGTCGGCCGAAGAGGTCGCCGCCGGTCAGGCCAAGAAGTAAACCGGTCGTCGGGCGCGGCGGTGACCGACCGCCGCGCCCGGCGCATCGCAAGCCCGCCTCAGGCTTCGACGATCAGGACGCTGACCATGGACGACACCATCCTCGAGATGCGACGCATCACGAAGACCTTCCCCGGGGTGACCGCGCTGGCGGACGTCTCCCTCGCGGTGCGCCGGGGGGAGATCCACGCCATCTGCGGCGAGAACGGCGCCGGCAAGTCCACCCTGATGAAGGTGCTCTCCGGGGTGCACCCGACCGGGTCGTACGACGGCGAGATCGTGCTGGACGGCAAACCGATGAACTTCCGCGGCATCCGCGACAGCGAGTCCCACGGCGTCGTCATCATCCACCAGGAACTCGCCCTGGTGCCCTACCTCTCGATCGCCGAGAACATCTTCCTCGGCAACGAGCGGCGCGGTCCGGGCGGCCTGATCGACTGGAACCGGGCCAACGCCGAGGCCGCCGAACTGCTCGCCTCGGTGGGCCTGTACGAGAACCCGGTCACCCCGGTCATCCAGCTCGGCGTCGGCAAGCAGCAGCTGGTCGAGATCGCCAAGGCGCTGTCCAAGAAGGTCCGGCTGCTCATCCTGGACGAGCCGACCGCCGCGCTCAACGACATCGACTCGGCGCACCTGCTCGACCTGCTGCGCCGGCTGCGCGACCAGGGCATCACCAGCATCCTGATCTCGCACAAGCTCAACGAGGTCACCGCGATCGCCGACGCGACCACCGTCATCCGCGACGGACGCACCGTGGAGACCCTCTCCCTGGCCTCCGGGGAGGTCACCCAGGAGCGGATCATCCGCGGCATGGTCGGCCGGGACCTGGACAGCTTCTATCCCGACCGGGTCTCGTCGCCGGGGGAGGAGGTGCTGCGCATCGAGAACTGGAGCGTGCGGCACCCCACCCAGGACCGGCTCGTCGTCGACGACGCCAGCCTGGACGTCCGTGCCGGCGAGGTGGTCGGCATCGCCGGGCTGATGGGCGCCGGTCGTACCGAGTTGGCGATGAGCCTCTTCGGCCGGACGTACGGCCGGGACATCCGGGGTCGGCTGTTCGTGCGCGGCCGGGAGGTCCGGGCGCGCACCGTCGCGGAGGCCATCGAGCACGGCATCGCCTATGTCACCGAGGACCGCAAGCGCTTCGGCCTCAACCTCATCGACGACGTGCGGCACAACGTCTCCGCCGCCGCCCTGGGCCGGCTCGCCCGCCTCGGTTGGGTCAACGGCAACGAGGAGATCAAGGTCGCCGAGCAGAGCCGGCGGGACATGAACATCAAGACGACCAGCGTGATGGCCGTGGTGGGCAAGCTCTCCGGTGGCAACCAGCAGAAGGTCGTGCTGTCGAAGTGGCTGTTCACCAACCCGGACGTGCTGATCCTCGACGAGCCGACCCGGGGAATCGACGTCGGGGCGAAATTCGAGATCTACACGATCGTCAACCGGCTCGTCGCCGAGGGTAAGGCGGTGATCCTGATCTCCTCGGAGCTGCCGGAGCTGCTCGGCATGTGCGACCGCATCTACACCCTCGCCGCCGGCCGGATCACCGGCCAGGTGCCGGTGGCCGAGGCGACCCAGGAGAACCTCATGGATCTGATGACGAAGGACAAGGAGCGCGTGGGATGACCAGCGTCAAGACCTCATCGCCGCCGTCCCCGCCGCCGGCCGACAAGAGTCCGGGCGTCGCCCTGCACGCCGGCACCAGCGACCTGCGTGCGCTGGTCATGAATAACCTGCGGCAGAGCGGCATCTACGTCGCGCTCGTCGTCATCGTCGGGTTCTTCGCCGTGCTCACCGACGGGGTGTCGCTGAGCCCCGGCAACATCACCAACATCGTCCTGCAGTACTCCTACATCCTGGTGCTGGCGATCGGCATGGTGATCATCATCATCGGCGGGCACATCGACCTGTCGGTGGGCTCGGTGGTCGCCCTCACCGGGGCGGTCTCCGCCGTGCTGGTCATCCGGGAGGGCTTCCCGTGGTGGGTCGGCATCCTGGCCGCGGTGGCGGTGGGCGTCGCGGTCGGCGCGTGGCACGGCTTCTGGGTGGCGTACGCCGGCATCCCGGCCTTCATCGTGACGCTCGCCGGCATGCTGCTGTTCCGCGGCCTGACCCTGCGGGTGCTGGACAACATCTCGCTCTCCCCGTTCCCTGCCGACTACCAGCAGGTCGCGGCCGGCTTCCTCAACGGGCTGCTCGGCGGGGACGGCTTCGACGCCTTCACCCTGCTGATCGGCGCCGTCGCGGTGGCCGGGTACGCGGTGAGCGGCTTCCGGACCCGGGTGGCCCGGGTCCGCTACCAGCAGCCGGTGGAGTCGTTCCCGCTGTTCGTCGCCCGGGTGGTGCTGGTGGGCGCGGTCATCATGTACTTCGCCTGGCAGCTGGCGCACGCCCGGGGCCTGCCGATCGTGCTGATCATCCTGGCCGCGCTGGTGCTGGTCTACGGCCTGCTCACCCGGCGTACCGTCTTCGGTCGGCAGGTCTACGCGATCGGCGGCAACCTCTCGGCGGCGACCCTCTCCGGGGTCAAGGTGCGGACGGTCAACTTCTGGATGTTCGTCAACATGGGCTTCCTGGCGGCGGTGGCCGGGGTGATCTACTCCTCGCGCTCCAACGGCGCGCAGCCCGCCGCGGGCAACATGTTCGAGCTCGACGCGATCGCCGCCGCGTTCATCGGTGGCGCGGCGGTCACCGGTGGGGTCGGCACCGTGATGGGTGCCGTGGTCGGTGGTCTGATCATGGCGGTGATGAGCAACGGGATGCAGCTCATGGGCGTCGACCAGTCCATCCAGTCGGTGGTCAAGGGCCTGGTGCTGCTCGTCGCCGTGGCCTTCGACGTCTACAACAAGCGGCGTGCCGGCGCCTCCCGCTGACCGGTGACGCGGCACCCGCCCGCGTCGTACCCCTTCGCCCGGACGCCCCGGGCCGCGTCGGAACGGTCCGACGCGGCCCGGGGCGTCGGCATTTGCGTCCGTCGATCGTGTCAACGCTGTTTCAGCTTGACGAGCATCATGTTATCGCTCACAGTCTATGGATAGCTGAAGCCGTTCCCGCAGCGGCTGGTCGGTATCCCCGACCTGTCGCTGTACCGCGTCGTGCGCCATCGCGGACGCGCCGCCGAGTGAACGTTGACATCGGCAGGCTTCGAACAATGCGACGACGGTGGCCCCGGGCCGGACCCGGGGCCACCGTCGATCGACCGTTGGTGAGGGAGGGTCATGGTAGCCATGGGAGAGGTGCCGATCGCGGTCCGGCGACGGCGCGGCTGGTGGTCACGGGTCGTCGCCGCCCTGCTGACGCTGCTGGTCGGCGGCGGTCTCGTCGTGGTCCAGTCGACCGGCGCGGCGGCGGCGACGGTGGACACCACCGCCTGGTACGTGCTGGTCAACCGCAACAGTGGCAAGGCGCTGGACGTGTACAACTTCGCCACCAACGACGGCGCGCGGATCACCCAGTGGACCCGCGGCGACGGCACCAACCAGCAGTGGCAGTTCGTCGACTCCGGCGGCGGCTACTACCGGTTGAAGTCCCGGCTCTCGGGCAAGGTCCTCGACGTCTACAACCTCTCCACCGCCGACGGCGCGGCGATCGTGCAGTGGACCGACGGCAACGGCACCAACCAGCAGTTCCGGCTCGCCGACTCGGCCGACGGCTACGTCCGGCTGCTCAACCGCAACAGCGGCAAGGCGGTCGAGGTGCAGAACGCCTCCACCGCCGACGGCGGCAACATCGTCCAGTACTCCGACTGGGGTGGCACCAACCAGCAGTGGCAGCTCGTCCGGGTCGACGGCGGCAGCACCCCGACCACGCCGCCACCCACCACGCCACCGGCGAGCGGCTCGTTCACCAACCCGGTGGTGTGGCAGGACTTCGCCGACGTCGACATCATCCGGGTCGGCGACGCGTTCTACCTGTCCGCCTCGACCATGCACTACTCGCCGGGCGCCCCGATCCTGCGCTCCTACGACCTGGTCAACTGGGAGTTCGCCGGGCACTCGGTGCCCAAGCTCGACTTCGGCGCGAAGTATGACATGTCCGGCGGGCGGGCGTACGTCAACGGGATCTGGGCGTCGACGCTGAACTACCGCCCGAGCAACCGCACCTACTACTGGGCCGGCTGCATCGACTTCGCCAAGACCTACATCTACACCGCCGCCGCCGTCGACGGGGCCTGGAACCAGCACTCCACCATCAACAAGTGCTACTACGACGCCGGCATGCTGGTCGACGACAACGACACCATGTACGTCGCCTACGGCAACAGCCAGATCAGCGTCGCGCAGCTGTCCGCCGACGGCAAGAGCGAGGTCCGCAGCCAGCAGGTCTTCTCCACCCCGTCGAGCGTGGGCACCCTGGAGGGGGCCCGGTTCTACAAGCGCAACGGCAGCTACTACATCTGGCTCACCCGGCCGGCCAACGGCCAGTACGTGCTGAAGTCGTCGAGCCCGTTCGGCCCGTACGAGATGCGGCAGGTGCTGCTCAACATGCCCGGCCCGATCTCCGGCGGCGGCGTGCCGCACCAGGGCGGTCTGGTGCAGACCCCGGCCGGCCAGTGGTACTACATGTCCTTCGTGGACGCCTACCCCGGTGGGCGGGTGCCGGCGCTGGCCCCGATCACCTGGACCGCCGACGGCTGGCCGCAGATCCAGACGGTCAACGGCGGCTGGGGCACGTCGTACCCGAACCCGCTGCCGACCCGACCGGTCAAGCCGCTGACCGGCACCGACACCTTCAGCGGCAGCACCCTCGGCCCGCAGTGGGAGTGGAACCACAACCCGGACAACACCAAGTGGTCGGTGAACAACGGCCTGCGTCTGCAGACCGCCACCGTCACCAACGACCTCTACAGCGCCCGGAACACGGTGACCCACCGGATCCAGGGGCCGACCTCCACCGCCACCGTCGAACTCGACTACTCGGCGCTGCGCGACGGCGACCGGACCGGGCTGGCGGTGCTGCGCAACTCGTCGGCCTGGATCGGCGTCCGCCGGGACAACGGCGCCACCCGGGTGTCGATGACCAACAACCTCACCATGGACGGCAGTTGGCGGACCACCAACACCGGCACGGAGATCGCCTCCGCCCCGGTCAGCGGGGGACGCATCTGGCTACGGGCCACCGCCGACATCCGTCCCGGCTCCGGCCGGCAGGCCCGGTTCTCGTACAGCACCGACGGGGTCAACTTCACCGCGCTGGGCAACGCGCTGACCCTCGACAGCAACTGGCAGTTCTTCATGGGCTACCGGTTCGCCCTGTTCAACCACGCCACCCAGGCCCTCGGCGGCACCAGCACGATCCGTCAGTTCCAGCTCAGCACCCCCTGACCCGACCCGGGTCACGGCAGCGGGGCAACCGGGCCGCCCGTACCGTCGGCACCGCTGTGCGGGCCGGTCGGTGCGGGCGGCCCGGCCACGTCGGTGGCGGTCCGGGACCGTCGCCGGCCGGCACGCACACGACGGGGCCGCCCCCGCACAGGGGCGGCCCCGTCCGTTGCACCGCCGGTCCCGCACCGTCTCGCCAGCGGTGCGGGACCGGCGGTGGTCCCTACTGGTTGGCGACGAGCCGCCAGCGGTTGTCCGCGCTGCCGTTGTCGGAGTCCTGTACGGCCTGCGCACCCTGCGCGGTCGAGCCGTTGAGGATGCCGAGCAGCTTCCCGCTGTTGACGTTGCGGATCTTGTAGGTGCCGTCGCCCTGGTTGAGCAGGGTCCACCGGTGGTCGGCGGTGCCGTTGTCCGCCCACTGCAGGACGCGGGCGTTGTCGGCGGTGGACATGTTCTCCACACCGAGGACCTTGCCGCTGTTGACGTTGCGGAACCGGACGGCGTCGCCGTCGGTCACCACCACCCAGTTGTGGTCGGCGGTGCCGGTGTCGCCCCACTGTAGGGCCAGCCCGCCGTCGGCGGTGGACATGTTCTGGATGCCGAGAACCAGGCCGCTGCCCACGTTGACGATCCGCGTGCTGCCGCCGCCGGTGCTGCCACCGCTGGTGCTCCAGTAGACCGTGTAGTTGAAGCCGTGGGCGTCGTAGAACGGTCCGAGGTTGACCGTGGAGCCGTTCGCGGTGGCGGTGAACGCCAGGGTGCTGGTGCTCGTCCGGGTCACCGACGAGGCGTTCAACGACGGCAGGGCGCTCAGGCCGGTGTTGCCGTAGTTGCCCGCCAGCACCGCCGGGCCGTACGTGAGGGCCGCGACGTTGGCGTTGTCGTTGCTCGGCTGCACGACGACCTTCATCGGCAGCCGTACGGTGACGGTGTCGCCGGCCGCCCAGGTGCGGGTGACCGTGGCGTAGCTGCCGGGGTTGGTGGCGACGCTCTGCGTCTCGCCGTTGACGGCGATCGTCGCGCCGGTGGCCCAGGCCGGGATGCGGACCCGGATGCTCCACGAGCCGCTCATCGACCCGGAGAGGGTGAGCGTGCTGGTGTCGCTCGCCGGGTAGCTGGTGCTCTGGGTGACCGTGATCCCGCGCTGCGACCAGGTCAGCACCGACGCAACGAACAGGTTCACCGTCAGCGTGGTGTCGTTGTAGAAGTAGATCGAGTCCATCAGCTTGGTGTTGGCCTCGATGCCGGTGCCCTGGCAGCACCAGAACGAGTTGTAGTCGGTGCTGAAGGTGCCGCCTCCCCAGGCCGGCCCGACGCCCCGTCGGCCACCCGGCTTGAGCGGGGTGAAGTAGGTGACGTGGCCGTGCCCGTCGGCCGGGTTCTGCGCGCCGACGACATGGTTGAGCAGGGCACGCTCGTAGAAGTCGAAGTACGCGACCCGGTTCGGGTCGAGCAGCCACAGCTCCCGGGTCAGCTTGAGCATGTTGTGGGTGTTGCAGTGCTCGCAGGTGTCGTTGGTCAGGTACCCGGCGATCGCGTTCGGCGGCCGGAAGTGCTCGGCCTGGCTGTTGCCACCGATGACGTAGGTGTGCGCGTTGACGGTCATGTTCCACGCGTTGCTGGCGATGTCCCGGTAGCGCGTGGTGCCGGTCGCCTTGAACTCCCGCGCCGCGCCGATCCACTTGGGCACCTGGGTGTTGGCGTGCTTGCCGTTGAGCTGGTCGGAGTTGCTGGCGAGCGGGTTGAACACGCCCGCGTGGTCGAACCGCTGGGCGACGGTCAGCCAGCGCCCGTCGCCGGTGTGCTGGTAGATGTCGGTCAACGCCTCGTTCATGCCGCCGAACTCGGTCTCCAGCATCGACTGCATCTGGTTGTAGCTCAGCCGCGACGTGCGGGTGTCGACCCAGCCGGCCAGCGCCAGCAGCACCGAGCGGGCCTGCGTGTTGCCGATGTAGCGCCACACGTCGAGTAGCCCCATGAGGGTCTTGTGGATGCAGTAGTAGGGCACGTTGCCGTTGGACAGCGTGCGGGCCTCCAGGGCCGAGAAGTCCGACTCCGGGAAGCCGGACAGGTAACCGGCGGTGAATCCGGCCGCCCCGTTGTTGGCCTGGCACTTCGCCAGCTCGGCCACCATGTAGTTGGCCTTGTCCCGGCAGGTGGTGTCGCCGAGCACCGCGTACGCCTGCGCCCAGGCGGTGAGGAAGTGGCCCTGCATGTGGGTGCGGAACGGGAAGGACGGCGCGTCCCAGCCCCCGTTGGTCGCGGCCCCGTTGGTGCCCAGCCGGTGGTTGGCCCGGAAGTTGTAGAGCATCCGGTCGACGTCGACGAACCGCAGGTAGCTCAGCGTCCGGTTCTGGTTGTCCAGCAGCCGGCCGGCGGTCAGCCGGACCTGACCCAGTTCGAACGGGTACGCCGACACGCCCAGGTCGGCCCGGGCCGGGGGGACCACCAGAGCCGCGCTGGCCGGACCGGACCCGAGCAGGGTGCCACCTGCGGCGGAGGCGAGCGCGGTGGCGCCAGCGGCCTGGAGAAGTTGGCGTCGGTTGAGGGACGGAAAGGACATGGGAACCTCCAGCGGACCGGATCACGGGGCGAGCCGTCCGGGTGGGTCGTACGGACGGTGGTGTCGGTGGTGGGGTGCCGGCCCGCCCCGGTGGGGTGGAGCGGGCCGGCGCGGCCGTCAGCCGCGTGACGCGGTCACGCGGGGGTGCAGGTCAGGTCGGTCGGTGGCTGGTTGCTGCCGGTGGTCGAGCTGATGTAGCCGACGGTGGTGGAGCCACCCGCCCCGAGCTGCCCGTTGTAGGCGGCGTTGGCGACGGTCACCTGGTTGCCCTGCTGGGTCAGGGTGCCGTTCCACGCCTGGGCCACCGTCTGCCCGCTGGGGAGGGTGAACGACACCCGCCAGCCGGTGATCGGGGTGGACCCGTTGGTGATGGTCAGCTTGCCCTCGAAGCCGCCCTGCCAGGTGTTGACCACGGTGTTGGTGGCCGCGCAGGTCGTCCCGGAGGGGGTCGTCGGAGCCGGCGTCGTCGGGGCCGGGGTCGTCGGGGTGGGGGTGGGGGTCGCAGTGGGCGTCGTGGTGGGCGTCACGGTCGGCGTGGGCGTCGGGGTGGTGCCGCTGCCGTTGAACTGCCACCAGTTGACGTTGAACAGGGTGCCGCTGCCGCCGGTGAACCGCAGGTACATGTCGTGGGTGCCGGTCGCGCCGGACACCGGGCAGGAGACGGTCTGCCAGTTCTGCCAGCCGCCGGTGACCGGCACGGAGCAGCTCGCCACCCGGGTGCCGGTGGTGCTGTCCAGCCGGACCTCGATGGTGCCGCCGCTGCCGGCCGAGGCCACCCGGGCGTTGAAGGACGTCGCACCGGTGCCGAAGCCGACCCCCTTGACCTTGATGTAGTCGCCGTTCTCGATGAAGCCGACGTTCATTCCGCCTTCACTGGACGCCTCGGTCTCGATGCCGGAGCCCCAGGCGATCGTCTCGGCCTCCTGCCGCACGTACGGGTTGAGCGTGCCGATCTGCGGTGCGCCGGTGCTGGTCATGTTGATCGTCGGGATGGTGCCGTTGGTGCCGTAGGTGAACTTCTCCACCGCGACCGACCGGGTGTAGCCGCCACCGCCGGGCAGCGCGCCGTTGTGGTAGAAGAAGTACGACCCGCCGTTGAAGTCGACGATCCCGGCGTGGTTGGTGAAGCTGCCGCCCTGGCGGGGCATGACCGTGCCCCGGTAGGTCCACGGCCCGGTGGGGCCGGGCGCAGTGGAGTAGCCGATGAACTCACTGCAGCACTCGGCGGCGAAGACGTTGTAGTAGGTCCCGTTGCGCTTGAAGACCCAGGGGCCCTCCTCGTAGAGGGTGGGTCGGGTGGCGTTGCCGTTGCGGGTGCCGTATCCGGCGGTGGTCAGCGGAATCTTGGTGACACTGCCGGAGTACGAGATCATGTCGGCGTTCAGCTTGACGTACCACAGGTTGGGGTTGCCCCAGTAGAGGTACGCCTGCCCGTCGTCGTCGATGAAGACGGTCGGGTCGATCTCGCCGTTGGCCGCCAGCGGGCGGCCGATGGCATCCCGGAACGGGCCGGTCGGGCTGTCGCTCACCGCCACCCCGATGGCCATCGAGTTGGTCGACTTCGCGGTCACCGGCACGTACCAGTAGAACTTGCCGTTGCGGGCGATGACCTGGCCCGCCCAGGCGTCCGCCTTCGCCCAGCTGAAGGTGCCTACGTTGAGCGGCGAGCCGTGGTCGGTCCAGTTGACCATGTCGGCGGAGGACCAGACCCGCCACTCCTTCATGGTGAACCAGGTCGAGCCGTCCTCGTCGTGGCCGGTGTAGAGGTACACCCGACCGTTGTGCACCAGCGGGGCCGGGTCGGCGGTGTAGATGTGCTGGACGATGGGGTTGTCGGCCTTGGCGGTGCCGGCCGGGAGCAGGGTCGAGACCAGGAGCAGGGCCGTCAACCAGGCGAAGGAGCGCCGCAGTCGGGTCAGCGGTGGCAGTGCGGGTTTCACCAGTACCTCCCAGTATGGGCGATGCGTGTCGTGGGGGGTCACGCCTCGGTGGCCTGCCCGGACTCCGCCGGCGCCCCGGCCGGTGAGCCGGTGCGGTCGGGATTCGTCCGGACTGCCCGCCGTGCGGGTACGCGGGTGTGGCGTCACGGTCGGCGATCGCGCTCCCGGCCTGCCAGGGACGGCACCGCGGTCGGCGCGCGGTCGTGTCAGGACCCCACGATGGCGGTGGACGACGTGCGCCGGGGGATCCGGGTGCGTCGAGGTGTCGATGCGACCCGGCGGCGCGCAGCGTCCACGGAGGTGCCCGGAGGTGTCCCACCGACGTCGCCCGTGCCCGCACTCCGCTCCGCCGCCCGGATCCGGGGGTGGAGCGGGGGAGGCGTGCCCTTCGCTCCCGCGGCCGACGGTATCTTGTTATCGTTAACACCCGCAAGCCATTGACGTTCGTTGGTTACGCGGGCGTCATCGGGGTCCCCCACGGGCCCGGTCCGCCAGGCGGGGGCGCCGGGTGATCTACCCGCCGCCGGGGGTCAGCGCACCAACCGCCCGGTGTCCGGTCCGCCGCGCCGGACCAGCCAGGCCTCGGTGATGTGGGTGACCATGGCCGCGGCGGCGCCGTCCGGGTCGTGGGCCGCGATGCGCTCGTAGATGCGCCGGTGTCCCCGGTTGGAGGCCACGCACAGCGCCCGCTCGGAGCGGCCCATGTAGCGGGCGGTGTTGACCACCTGGCTCTCCAGCGAACGCACCACGCCCCGGGCGATCCGGTTGCCGGACGCCTGCATGATCACGTCGTGGAACGCCCGGTCGTGCTCGTGGTAGGCGACCTGGTCGTCGACCAGCTCGTCCATCCGGTCGACCAGGGCACGCAGCCGGTCGACGGTGTCCTGGTCGGCCAGCCGGGCGGCGACGTTGGCCATGTCGGACTCCAGCACCCGCCGGGTGGCCACCAGGTCGTCGAGAATGGTCAGGCTGTCGTCCTCGGCGATGGTCGCGGAGAGCACGAGTTCGTCGAGCATGTCCCACATCGACGGTGGGGTGACGATGGTGCCGCTGCCCTGGCGGACCTGCACCAGGCCCTTCTCCTGGAGGATCTTCACGGCCTCCCGGACGACCGTGCGGCTCACCGAGAACGCCTCGCACAGCGCCGGCTCGGGAGGCAGCGGGGCGCCGGGCGGGTGGACTCCGCGTACGATGCGTCCCACCAGTTCGGCGGTGACGGCGGTCGCGAGGTTGGCGGGTCGTCGTGCCCAGCTCGGGGGCGTTGCCGTGTTCAGGGTGATCTCCCGTGCCGTCATGTCCCCTCCAGTGGATTCCGCGGACCGCGCCACGACCTGCCTGCGGCGAATTCTACGTCCCACTGTTGACGTCATACGTCATACGAGTTACTTTCTCGTCAATCCAAGTGTCTCGATTCAGCGGGGTCGGCCGACGTCGAAAGTGAGCAGCGATGAAGCACCGAGCAGTGTGGTCAGCCGTTCTCGTCGCGGCATTGGCGCTGGCCGGCTGCGGGAGCGCCGGCGGGACGCGTTCCCCGTCCGGCGGGGCCGACGGGAAGCTGGTCGTCTGGGACTGGAAGTCCGGTGAGGCGTCCGCCCGGGCGTACCTGGAGAAGGCGAAGGCCGACTTCGCCAGGAAACACCCCGACGTCACCGTCGAGTTCGTCGCCCAGCCCTTCGAGCAGTACTACACCCTGCTCGGCACGGCGATCCAGGCCGGCAAGGGGCCGGACGTGATGCTGTTCAACGGGGGCGGCCAGATCCGGGACCGGGCGGACGCGCTGCTGCCCCTGGACGAGTACCTCACCGACGACCGGCAGCGACTCGCCGGCTGGGACGCGTTCACCAAGGACGGCAAGACCTACGCCGCCCCGGTGACGCTGCAGGGCCACCCGATCTACTACAACCGGGCCCTCTACGACAAGGCCGGCCTCGACCCCGCCAGCCCCGCCACCACCTGGTCGAAGTTCCTCGCCGACTGCGCCACCATCACCCGGCGGACCGGCGCGAAGTGCCTCGCCCTCGGCAACAAGGAGGGCTACGGCATCCAGTTCTTCCTCTCCGCCTTCGGCTCCGGTGTGTTCAGCACGCAGGAGTACGACGACTGGATCGCCGGCAAGCGGGACTGGACCTCGCCGCACGTCAAGCGGATCTTCGCGCTCTGGAAGGAGGCCCAGGACGCGAAGCTGAACAGCGACGGGGCGAACTCGACGGCGATGTTCAACGACTCCTTCGCGATCTTCCAGTCCGCGAAGGCCGCCCACGTCATCGGGCTGATGTCGGACGTCGGACACTGGAAGGACTTCAGCGAGTTCCTCACCGCCGAGAAGCTCGGCGTGATGCGCGCCCCCGTCGTCGTACCCGGGGCCACCCCGAGCCTGCCCTACGACGGCGGCATCGGCTACGGGGTCGCCAGGTGGACCAGGGACCCCAGGGTCGCCGCCGACCTGGTGCGTTCGCTGACCTCGACCGACGCGCTGAAGTCCTTCTACGCCGACGCCGGGGCGATCGCCGCCGACACCACCATCGACGTGTCCCAGGGCGGCCCGGCCGTGGCCACCATCGTCGCCGACCTCAAGGCCGGCAAGCCCGCCCTGCACGTGGCGCTGTCCTCCAAGACCCTGGAGCTGATGGGCCGGCTCTCCCAGCAACTGCTGAGCGGCTCGATCAGCGTCGACGAGGCGGTGAAGCAGCTGGCCGCCTCCGATCAGGCCGGCTGACCCCGTGCCGGTTCCCGAGGCGGCACCGTCGGTCCGTCCGGCCCCGACCGGCCGGGCCGGCGGGACGCCGCCGCGATCCGTACCCCCCGCCCCCACCGTCTCGCGGCGCGGCCGGGGTGGCCGACGGGCGGAACGGCTCGCCCCCTTCGTGCTGCTGGCCCCGGCCCTGCTGATCCTCGCGCTGCTGCGGTTCTGGCCGCTGCTGCTCGGGGTCAACTTCTCCTTCACCGGTGACGGCGACCGTGACGGGCTGATGGTCGGCCTGGACAACTACCGGGAGCTGCTCGGGGACCCGCTGTTCCGGGACGCGCTGGGCAACGTCGGGCTGCTCGTGCTGCTGCTGCCGGTGGCGGTGGCGATCCCCGGCCTGCTCGCGACCCTCATCTACCTGCGGGTCCCCGGGCACCGGCTGTACCGCAGCGTCTACTTCTTTCCGGCCGTGCTGTCCCCGGTCATCGTCGGGGCCATCTTCAACCTGCTGCTCGCCTTCGACGGCCCGCTCAACGCCCTGCTCGGCGGGGTCGGCATCGGGCCGGTGGACTGGCTCGGCGACCCGGACGTGGCGATGTTCGTCGTGGTCGGGGTGCACGTCTGGGCGACCTTCGGGATGGCGCTGGTGGTGTTCCTCGCCGGCTTCGCCACCCTGGACGCCTCGCTGCTGGACGCCGCCCGGGTCGACGGCGCGTCGCTGCCCCAGACCGTCCGGCACGTGATCGTGCCCAGCCTCGCCCGCACCATCCAGTTCGTCTTCGTCACCACGATGATCGGGATGCTGACCTCCATGTTCGGCCTGCTCTACGTGATGACCAGCGGCGGCCCGGAGGGGTCGACCTACCTGCCGGAGTACTACATCTGGATCCAGCAGGGCCAGATGAACCGGCCGGCGCTCGCCTCGGCCGCCTCGACGGTGCTCTTCCTCATCATGCTCGTGGTGGGGCTGCTGCAGATCAGCCTGCTCCGGCGGGCGGTGAGGGAGGCGTGATGTCCCGTGTCCGGTGGGGTCGGTGGCTGCTGGCCCTGCCGATGGCCGTGCTGGCCCTGGCGACCGTCTACCCCCTGGTCTTCACCGCCAACGTGGCGATGAAGACCCGCCGCGACTACGTCCTCGACCGCTTCTCGCTGGTGGACTCCCTGCGGTGGGACAACGTCGCGGCGGCGTGGAACAGCGTCGGGATGGCCCGCTACCTGACCAACTCGGTGGTCGTGGTGACGGTCTCGGTGCTCCTGCTGCTGTTGTTCGGGTCGATGGCCGGTTTCGCGTTGAGCCAGCTGCGTTTCCGGGGTTCGTCGGTGCTCTTCCTGTGCTGCCTCGCGGCGCTCTTCGTGCCGTTCCAGGTGATCATGGTGCCGCTGGCCCGGATCATGTCCGACGCCGGTCTCGTCGACACCTACCCGGGGCTGGTGCTCGCCTACGTGGCGCAGTTCCTGCCCTTCACCATCTTCCTGATGACCAGCTACTACCGGACCATCCCCCCGGAGATCATCGACGCGGCCCGGATCGACGGCAACGACGTCTACGGTGTCTACCGGCGGATCATGCTGCCGCTGGGTGCCCCGGCCCTGCTGTCGGTCGGCATCCTCAACGCGCTGTTCTGCTGGAACGACGTGCTGATCTCGTTGCTGCTGATGCCCTCGGCCGAGCACCGGACCCTGATGGTCGGGGTGACCTCGCTGCGGGGGCAGTACTCCGCCGACATCCCCACCTTCGCCGCGGGGGTGCTGATCGCCGCCGTACCCGTGCTGGTGATCTACCTCTTTCTCCAGCGCCAGATCGCCGACGGTGTCGCCGCCGGTGCTACGAAGGGCTGACATGCGGATCACCGGATACCGGACCCTGACCACCGTGCAGGAGTGGGGTCGGCCCGTCGGCGACGCGAACGGCGTCTTCACCGACGGGGTGACCACGGTGCCGATCATCGTGGTCGAGACCGACGAGGGCATCACCGGGGTCGGCCTCGGACCGCACACCGACCTCGAACGGATCTTCGCCGCGATCGACGGCGAGGACCCCCGCGCGGTGACCACCCTCTACGACCGGATGCTGCGGCAGACCTTCAAGGCGGGCCACGCCGGCACGGTGTTCGGCACGATCGGGGCGTTGGACACCGCGCTGTGGGACATCAAGGCCCAGTCGGCGGGGCAACCGCTGTGGCGGCTGCTGGGCGGACGCGACCGGCGGGTGCCCGCGTACGCGTCCGGCCTCGACATCGGCCTGGACGACGACGAGCTGGTGGCGGCCTACACGGTCTACGCCCGACACGGGCTGCGGGCCGCGAAGCTCAAGGGCGGCCTGGACATCGAGCGGGACCGGCACCGGCTGCACGTGGTCCGGGATGTGCTCACCGAGGCAGGTCGGGGGCAGCGCCCCGGCCTGATGCTCGACGTCAACGAGGCGTGGACCCGCAAGCAGGCCGTCCGGCACGTCGGCGAACTCGAACGTACCCTGGACCTCGTCTGGATCGAGGAACCCGTCCGACGGTGGGACGCCGAGGGCCTGGCCGTCGTCGGGCGCGGTATCCGGGCGTCGGTCGCGACCGGGGAGAACCTCACCGGCCTCGAACAGTACCGGCCGTTGATCGCCGCGGCGGCGGTGGACATCGTGCAGATGGCCGCGGTCTGGGGGGTCACCCACTTCCTGCGGGTGGCCGCCCTGGCGCACGCCTACGACCTGCCGGTCAGCCCGATCGGTAACAGCCCCGTGGGGCTGCTGCACGCCGCCACGTCGGTGCCCAACCACCTGGTCAGCGAGCTACAGGACCTCCGGCCCCCGGTCGGGATCACCCGCGACCTGTACGTTGAGGACGGGGCGTTCGTCCTCGGCGACACACCGGGCCTGGGCGTCACGGTCGCCGAGGAGGAGATCCGTACCCACCCCCGCCGTTCGGACGTGCCCACACCCGACGGACCCAACGTGCGGCCGGAACGGGCCGGACGCCGGCTGCTGGCGGAGAACGACCAGATCGTCGCCGGGCCGCAGCGGTACGTCACGCCGCTGCCCGGCACCCCGGCGCATCACCACGACGGCCTGCCGTCCGCCGTCAGGAACTGACCCCGACCCACGAGGGAGTACGCATGCAGGCAGTGGTCTGCCACCGCGCCCGGCACCACCGGCACGACGAGCTGGTGGAGGCACACCGGTGAGCACCCTGTTCGACCTGTCCGGCCGGACCGCCGTGGTGACCGGCGCACGCCGGGGCATCGGGCTGGCCATGGCCGAGGCGCTGGCCGTCGCGGGCGCCGACGTGATCGGCGTCTCGGCGCAGCTGGAGGCCACCGGCAGCGAGGTGGAGCGCCGGGTACGCGCGGCGGGCCGCTCGTTCACCGCGTTGCGCGCCGACCTGGCCGACCGGGCCGCGGTCCGCCGGCTCGTCGGTGACCTGCACGACCTCGGCCCGGTCGACATCCTGGTCAACAACGGCGGCACCATCGCCCGTGCCCCGGCGGCCGAGCACCCCGACGAGATGTGGGACCACGTCATCGAGGTGAACCTGACCAGCCAGTTCGTGCTGAGCCGGGAGATCGGCCGGGCGATGGTGGCCCGGGGCCACGGAAAGATCATCTTCACCGCGTCGCTGCTCAGCTTCCAGGGCGGCATCACCGTCCCCGGATACGCCGCCTCCAAGTCCGGCATCGCCGGGCTGACCAGGGCGCTGGCCAACGAGTGGGCGGCGCACGGGGTCAACGTCAACGCCATCGCCCCCGGCTACATCGCCACCGACAACACCCGGGCGCTACGCGAGGACCCGGAACGCGACCGGGCCATCCTGGCCCGCATCCCGACCGGCCGGTGGGGAAACGCCGACGACCTCGCCGGCGCCACGGTGTTCCTGGCCTCCCCGGCGTCGGACTACGTCAACGGCATCGTCCTGCCCGTCGACGGCGGATGGTTGGGCCGATGAGCGCACCGCCCGGCACCGTCGACGCCCACCACCACCTCTGGGTGCGGGCCCGGCACCCGCAACCCTGGATCGACCCGGCCACCATGGCCGCCATCGACGCCGACTTCACCCCGGCCGACCTGGCCCGGGTCACCCGTCCCGTCGGGGTCACCGGGACCGTTTTGGTGCAGGCCAACTCCACCGAGGCGGAGACGGTGGACCTGCTGGGCGTCGCCGCCGACGACCCGGTCATCCGGGGGGTCGTCGGCTGGCTGGACGTCACGGCCCCGGACGTCACCGAACGACTGGGCCGGCTGCGGGCGGCGCGCGGCGGCTACCTGCTGGTCGGCGTCCGCTACTCCGTGCAGGACGAACCCGACCCGGCGTTCCTCGACCGGGTCGACGTGCGGCGGGGGATCACGGCGGTGGGCGCCGCCGGTCTCGCCTTCGACCTGCTGGTGCGGCAGCACCAACTGGGCGCGGCCGGTCGGCTCGCCCGCGACCTGCCCGAGGTGCGGTTCGTCCTGGACCACCTCGGCAAACCGGCGCTGGGCGGGACGGACCTCGACGGGTGGGCCCGCGACCTGCACGCCCTGGCGGGCGCGGCCAACGCCACGGCGAAACTGTCCGGCCTGGTCACCGAGGTGCACCGGGCACCGTGGACACCGCAGGACCTGCGCCCGGCCGTCGATCACGCCCTCGACGCGTTCGGCCCGGACCGGTTGATGTTCGGCTCCGACTGGCCGGTCTGCCTGCTCGCCAGCTCCTACCCACGCTGGGTCGACACGCTGGCGGAACTGCTCGACCCGCTCGGCGACGGGGAGCGGGCGGCGATCTGGCGGCACACCGCCCGGCGGGTCTACCGACTGGAGTCGGCGTGAACGCCCGCCCGCTGCCGCGCCGACCGGCGGTACGCCTCACCGCGCTGGGCTTCGGCGCGGCACAGGCCGGCAACCTCTACCGGGCCACCACCGACGAGGAGTTCACCGCCGCCGTCGACACCGCCTGGGCGGGCGGCCTGCGCTACTACGACACCGCACCGCACTACGGGCTCGGCCTGTCCGAACGGCGGCTCGGCGCGGCGCTGCGTACCCGACCGCGCGACGAGTACGTGGTGTCGACGAAGGTCGGGCGGTTGCTCGTACCGTCGCCGCAGGACGCCCACCGGCGCGACCCGGAAGGCTTCGACGTGCCCGCCGACCACCGGCGGGTCTGGGACTTCAGCCGCGACGGCGTGCTCCGCTCGCTGGAGTCCAGCCTGGCCCGCACCGGCCTGGACCGGATCGACGTCGTCTACCTGCACGACCCCGACGACCACTGGGAACAGGCCGCCACCGAGGCGGTGCCCGCCCTGGTGGAGCTGCGCGACCAGGGCGTGGTGGGGGCCATCGGGGCCGGCATGAACCAGTCCCACCTGCTCACCCGGTTCGTCGAGGAGACCGACGTCGACGTGGTGATGTGCGCCGGCCGGTACACCCTGCTGGAACAGGGGGCCCTGGCCGACCTGCTACCCGCCGCCGAACGCCGGGGCGTCGGCGTGGTGGTCGCCGGGGTCTACAACTCCGGCCTGCTGTCGCAGGACCGGCCCCCGGCCGACGCCACCTACAACTACCAGCAGGCCCCACCGGAGTTGATCGACCGGGCCCACCGGATCGCCGACGTCTGCCAGGCGTACGGCGTCACCCTGCCGCAGGCGGCACTCGCCTTCGTCCGCTCCCCTCCCGCAGTCGTCTCGACGGTCGTCGGCCTGCGCAACCGCGCGCAGGTCGCGCAGGCGCTGACCCGCGCGGACGCCGACGTCCCGGCGGCGCTGTGGCCGGCGCTGCGGGCCGCCGGGCTGCTCGACCCGGCCGCGGCATGATTCCACCGCGACGCCGGGCACCCCACCACCCCACCAGGATTGGAGTCCCACCCGTGTCCGTCCCGACATCACCCGCCCGGCGCGGGCCGGTGCTGGCCGGCCTGGCCGCCACGGCGCTCGCCGCCACGGTCGCCGTGCTCGCCCCGGCCGGTCCCGCCCTCGCCGCCACCACCACCCTCTACGCGTCCCCCGCCGGCAGCGGCACCGCCTGCTCCAGCAGCCAGCCCTGCTCGCTGACCGACGCGCAGAACGCCGTCCGGTCCCGTACCGCCGGGATGTCCGGCGACATCGTCGTCGAGCTGGCCGACGGCGTCTACCGGCTGGCCGCGCCGCTGCGGTTCACCGCCGCCGACTCCGGCACCAACGGCTACACCGTGACCTGGCGGGCCGCCGCCTCCGCCCGCCCGCAGCTCAGCGGGGCGCGCGCGGTCACCGGCTGGTCGCAGGTCGACGCCGGCAAGAACATCTGGCGGGCGAGCGTGCCCGCCGGGCTGGACAGCCGGCAGCTCTACGTCAACGGCGCGGTCGCCACCCGGGCGCGGACCGCCGTCAACCGGGCCGACTTCACCTTCACCACCAGCGGCATGCGGTTCAGCAACGGCGCGTTGAGCTACCTCAACAACCTGGGTAACCAGAACCGGGTCGAGGTGGAGAGCGTCGGCTCGTTCACCGACCGGTACTCCCCGGTGCAGAGCATCAGCGGGAACTTCCTCACGATGCAGCAGCCGGCCTGGAACAACAACACCTTCGGCTTCGACACCCTGTCCAAGCCGCACCGGGCAGGCCCGTTCTACCTGGCCAACGCGTACGAGTTCCTGGACAGCCCGGGGGAGTGGTACCTCAACCCGGGCAGTGGTCAGCTCAACTACATCCCGCTGGCCGGGCAGAACATGAGCAGCGTCAGCGTGGAGCTGCCGCAGTTGCAGTCCCTGGTGAACGTCGGTGGCAGCTACGACGCCCCGGCGCACCACATCGCGTTCAGCGGGATCACCTTCACCGGCACCAGCTGGCTCGGCCCGAGCAGCAGCAACGGCTTCGCCGACCAGCAGACCGGAGCGCACATCACCGGCACCTGGGCCCGCCCGGCCGACGCGCTCACCTCCTGCCAGGAGGGTTGCCCGCTGTTCGAGGCGACCCGGCCGAGCTGGGCCCAGATGCCGGCCGCCGTGCAGGTCTCCGCCGCCAACACCATCACCTTCAGCGACTCCCAGTTCGTCAACCTCGGGCAGACCGCCATCGGCATCGGCAACGACGCCAACGCGCACGCCAGCGGGGTCGGCCTGGGGGCCAGCAACATCACCGTCACCCGTTCCGAGATCGCCCGCAACTCGGCCGGCGGCATCGTCGTCGGCGGGGTACGCGCCGACGCCCACCACCCGGGCGACCAGCGGATGGTCAACCGGAACATCACCATCAGCAACAACCGGGTGCACGACCTCGGACTGGAGTACCGGGGTGTGGTGTCGATCCTGACCACGTACGTCAACACCTCGCTGGTGTCGCACAACGAGGTCTACAACATGCCGTACACCGGGCTGTCGGTGGGCTACGGCTGGGGCGCCAACGACGCGGGCGGCAGCAACCACTATGCCAACCGTGGCCTGTACAACTACCAGCCGCGCTACTCGACGGCGACCACGGCGGCCAACAACCAGGTCGTCGGCAACTACATCCACGACGTGATGCAGCAGATGACCGACGGTGGCTGCCTCTACACGCTGTCGGCGAACCCGGGCGGGACCATCAACGAGAACTACTGCCTGCGGACCAACGGCTGGTTCGGGCTCTACTTCGACGAGGGCTCCCGCTACTACACCGCCCGCAACAACGTCTTCTCCTCCACCGGCACCTGGGCCACCGCCAACTACTGGTACGCCGAGAACATGGGCAACTTCACCGTCACCAACAACTGGTCGACGAACAACAGCACCAACGTGACCAACGGTGACCGGGGCAACGTCGTCAACAACAACACGATCGTCAGCAACAACAGCTGGCCCTCGGGGGCGCAGACCGTGATGGCCAACGCCGGTGTGCAGGGCAGCACCAACCCGCCGGCGCAGGGTGTGCGGCTCGTCGGGGCGCAGTCCGGCAGGTGCGCCGAGGTCACCGGTTCCAGCACCACCAACGGCGCGCAGGCCCAGCTGTGGGACTGCACCGGCGCGACCAACCAGCGGTGGACCCAGACCACCGGCCGGCAGCTGACGGTCTATGGCAACAAGTGCCTGGACGCCTCCGGGCAGGGCACCAGCAACGGCACCCAGGTGGTGATCTGGGACTGCAACGGGCAGAGCAACCAGCAGTGGAACGTCAACGCCAACGGCACGATCACCGGTGCGCAGTCCGGGCTCTGCCTGGACGCGAACGGCGCGGCGACCGCCAACGGCACCAAGTTGATCCTCTGGGCCTGCAACGGCGGCACCAACCAGCAGTGGAGCCTGCGCAGCTGACCGGTCGCGTCCGAACGTGGCCGATCCGTGGGGTGCGGGGCCGCCGGCCCGGCCCCGTACCCCGGCGCGGCGTGCGGTGTCGCGTGCGGTGGCGGTGGCACCTCGCGGAGACGGCTGCCGCCACCTCAGCGGGGTGCCACCGACCCGGACGCGGTGTGCCGGCGGCAGCGGGTGAGTTCCGCGCGCAGCTCGCGGCGCAGTGACCGGTCCACCTCGGGTGCGGCGAGCGCGGCGGCGAAGTCCCGGGCCGCCTCGTCCCACCGGCCCAACCGGGCCAGCGCGGTGCCCCGGTTGTAGCGGGGCACCGGTGCCGCCGACAACGCGACCGCCCGGTCCAGGTCGGCCACGGCGTCGGCCACCGCACCCCGGTCGAACCGGACGGCGGCCCGGTTCGTCCACGCCTCGACCAGCTCCGGATCGCCGGCCAACGCCCGGCTGAACAGCTCCTCGGCCTCGGCCGCCGCGCCGCGCTCCGAGCGGATCAGCCCGAGGGTGCACAGCAGGGCCGGCTCGTGCGGGGCCAGCACCAGCCCGGCCCGCGCCCCCGTCTCGGCGACGTCGAGGGCGCCCCGGCCGAGGTGCAGGTTGACCAGGGCGATCCGGGCATCGAGGTGTCCGGGCTCGATGGCCAGCACCCGGTCCAGGTCGTCGCGGGCCCGCCCGGTGCGGCCCCGCTCCTGCTGGAGCACCGCCCGGTTGTAGTACGCCTCCGGCAGGTGCGGCCCGAGGCGGATCGCGCTGCCGTAATCCCGGATCGCGGCCCGGTGTCGCCCGGCGGCCCGGTGCAGGGCGGCCCGGTCCACGTAGTACTCGCAGTTGTCGGGGTCGTGGCCGATCACGGTGTCGAGTTCGGCCAGGGCCCGTTGCGGGTCGCCCAGCGCCAGGTGGACCTGGGCCCGGTTGTGGCGCAGCCGGGCCACGTCCTGGGGGCGTTCACCGGGGGCGAGCACCGCTGTCAGCCGGGCCAGCCCGTCGTCGATCAGCCGCAGCGCCCGCTCCGGCTCGCCCGCCCGGCTGTCCAGCAGGGCGACGCCCTGCTCGTAGAAGACCGTCGACAGGACCCGCTGCCGGGGGTCGGGCACCGTGCGGGCGAGCCGGAGCGCCTCCGCCAGCCAGTGCCGCGCCCGGGCCGGGTCCCGGGCGGCGGCCGGCAGGTGCCGGGCGTACAGCATGGCGGTGGCGTACGCGGCCGACATGGTGATCTTCGGATCGTCGGTGACGGTCCGGGTCTCGTGGTAGAGGTCGAGCGCCTCGGTGGCCTGGTCCAGCGCCGCCAGGGCGGTGGCCAGGCCGGTGGTGAACGACCACCAGTGCGGCAGGTCGTCGGCCGGGGTGACCAGGGCACGCCCCTGTCGGGCGGTGCGGGCCGCGTGGTGGTAGAAGCCGCCGGCCAGGCTCTCGCCGAGGGCGGTGCGCAGCGCCGCCGGGCTCAGGTCGACGGCCGGCAAGGCCGGGCCGTCGTCACACAGATCCAGCCGCACCGGGTACGCCCCGAGTCGGCCGGCCAGCGCGTCGAGCAGTTCCCGGGTGGTCTCGTCGGCCGCGCCGACGTGGACGAACCGGAGCGTGACCGGTCGGCGGAGGGTGCCCGCCCAGGCCGCCACGAACTCGGTCGCGCCGTAGGCCAGGGCGGCGGTGCGCCGGGCGGGGTGGAACCGGATCGGCGCCTCGTCGGCGGCGGCGCGGGCGGCCGGGTCGAGCCGGGGCGCGATGGCCCGCAGCTCGGTGCGGTGCCGGGCGGCCAGTCGGGGGCGGTCGGCGGCGATCCGGTGGAGCAGGTCGGCGACCCCGGCGTACGGCCCGAGGTCACGGTGGCAGTCGTACCGCGGCGGCTCGTCGGTCACGGTCGGGCCGGCGTCGCCGAGGGCGGGCGCCCGGGGGCGCCCGCCGGGCCGGCAGTTACCAGCACCACTCGATCCAGAGCCGGCGGGCGCCGGACACCAGACGCAGTGCACTCGTACGACGGACGGTCATCTTCTTCATGGGCACCTCCGTGGTCGTCCACTCCGGACTGCGCAGAGCCTAATCCCGATCAAGGGAAATGCGAAGGGTGTTCGTGAAGCCGGTCGGCCCGATGGCCTGGCCGCCGACCGGTCCGGCGACTCGGGTGGCGCGTTCGTCTCCGGCAACCAGGCGCAGGGCGTCACCTCAGGTGCCGGTGGCGACTGCAACTCCGGTGGCACCACCGTCTACCAGCCGGTCAACGAGATCCTCGGCGCGTACGGGCTGTCGCTGACCACCACCGGCGGTGGCGCTGGGAGTGCACCGGCGGGGCGAACCAGAAGTGGCGGCGCGGCTGAGCGACCCGGGCGCGGGGCGGGCGACCACCTGGTCGCCCGCCCCGCGCGCCGTCGGTGCCGGTGCCGGTGCCGGTGGACGGATCGTCAGCCCGGCGTGGTGGCGCGGTCCGGGGTGGGGCGGGGGCCGCCGGGCAGCCGGTCGCGGCAGAAGTCCCGGAACGAGCGGGGTGGGCGACCGGTGACGTCCGCGACGGTGCTGGTGGTCCGGTCCTCCGCGCCGGCCGCGATCGCCGTGTCCAGGCTCGCGAGGAACCGGGCGAAGTCGGGTGGCAGGCCATTGGCCTCGTGGTACGCCGTGAGTTCGGCCTCGCTGACGGCACGGTGCCGGACCGGTCGGCCGCCGGTGTCGGTGAGGACGGCGGCGATGTCGGCGTAGCTCAGGCGTTCGGGGCCGGTGATGAGGTGCTCGGTGTCGTGCGACGTCGGATCGGTGAGGGCGCGGACCGCCACCCCGGCGATGTCGGCCGGATCGACGATGCCGACCCGGGCGTCTCCGGTGGCGCTGATGATCTCGCCGTGGTCCCGGGCGCTCACCCCGTGCGGACGGTCGCCGACGAAGTTCTCCATGAACCAGGAGGGCCGCAGCACCGCCCACTCGGGGAAGAGCCCGCCCAACCGGGCCTGCACCTCACCCAGGCCGGGAGTGCCCGCCTCGATCGCCGAGGAGCTGAGCAGGACGGCCCGCCGTACTCCCCGGGTGCCGGCCAGTTCCAGCACCGGCAGCATGACCGGTGCGGGATCGACCTCGCCGACGGGTGGGACCAGGTACACGCCCGTCACGCCCTCCAGCGCGGTGCGGTGGGTGCCGGGGTCGTACCAGTCGAAGCGGACGTCCCCGGCGGAGGCCCGGCGGCTGGCGACGCGGACCGGGTGGCCGGCGTCGGCGAGGGTGGCGGCGACGAGCCGGCCGGTCGTCCCGGTGCCGCCGATGACCAGGATCACGAGCGCACCAGCCCGCCGCCGAGCAGGTCCTGTGCGGCCTGCGGGTTCCAGTAGTCGCGGTAGTGCACGATGTGGCCGTCCCGGATGGTCAGCACGGCGATGTACCGCAGGCGGTAGGGCCGGCCGCTGGCGACGACGACACCACCGGCGGTGAACTCGGCGACCAGCACCGTCGGATCGGTGGTCTCGTGCACGGTGACCTCGGCGATCTCGCGGACGTCGAGGACCTGCGGGTAGTCGATGAGGTAGTCGTGCACGGCGGCCCGGCCGGTGACCCGGCTCGGCTGCCCGGCCGGCGCGAACGGGAACTCCATGACGCCGTCGTCGGCGAACAGGGCGATGAATCCCGGCATGTCCTTGGCGAGCAACAGCTGCATGGCCCGGTGGAACAGGGCGGTGGAAGGGTTCGACACGGTTGTCCCCTGGTCGTCGGTGCCGTCCCGCTGCGTGGCTACGATAGCGGACGGCCGGTCCGTTTCACTGTAGCGGACTGGTGGTCCGTTTCGCGAGGGGAGAGGGTGTGCGCGCCGACGCGGCACGAAACCGGACGGCCGTGCTGGCCGCCGCAGATCGGTTGTTCGATGCCGCGACCGACCCCGACCAGGTCTCGATGGACGACATCGCCGCCGCCGCCGGAGTGGGCAAGGGCACGCTGTTCCGCCGCTTCGGCGACCGGATGGGGCTGCTGCGTGCCCTGTACGCGCAGCGCGGCGACCAGTTGCGGGCGGCGCTGGCGACCGATCCGCCGCAGGGCCCGCCGGCGGAGCGCGCCCTGCACCTGCTCCGCGAGGTGGTGCGGTTCAAACGGGACAGTCGGGTGCTGACGTTGGCCCTGGAGAACGCGGGCGACGGCAGCCCCTACCGCACCGGCTCGTACGAGGAGTGGCACGTCCTGCTGGTCGCGCTCGTCACCGAGGCGCGCGGCCCCGCGTCGGCCGACTACCTCGCCCACGCCCTGTTGGCGGCCGTGCGCAGCGACCTGGTGGAACACCTGCGGGACTGGCCCGACGAGCGCTGGGAGGCGGGGTTGGCCGCCCTGACCCGCGCGGTGCTTGACGGGTGACGCGTCCCCGACGGCATCCGGGGCGGGTGGCCCCGGACGCCACTAGGATCGGTGTGGAGGTGGACGAGGCATGAGACTCGGGCTGCACTACTGGAACTACTCGACCCCGACCGATCCGGCGGCGATCGCACCGACGCTGATCGAGACCGCGACGATCGCGGAGGAGGCCGGGGTCGCGTCGTTCACCGTGATGGACCACTACTTCCAGATGGAGGCGATGGCCCCGGCCGAGGAGCCGATGCTGGAGGCGTACACGACGCTGGGTTTCGTCGCGGCGCGGACCTCGCGGATGACGCTCGGCGTGCTGGTCACCGGCGTGATGTACCGCTACCCGGGGCTGCTCGCCAAGATCGTGACCACCCTGGACGTGCTCTCCGGCGGTCGGGCCCGGCTCGGCATCGGCGCGTCCTGGTACGAGCGCGAACAGCGCGGCCTCGGGGTGCCTGTGGTGCCCGTGGCCGAGCGGTTCGAGCGGCTGGAGGAGACGCTGCGGATCTGCCGGCAGATGTGGAGCGACGACAACGGGCCGTTCGAGGGCCGGCACTACCGGCTGGCCGAGACGCTCAACTCGCCGCAGCCACTGCGACGGCCCCACCCGCCCATCATGATCGGCGGCAGCGGCGAGAAGAAGACCCTGCTGCTGGTGGCCCGGTACGCCGACGCCTGCAACCTGTTCGGCAGCAGCCCCGCCGAGGTGGCGCACAAGCTGGACGTGCTGCGGGGGCACTGCGCCGCCGAGGGCCGCGACTACGACGCCATCGACAAGACGGTTCTCGTGATGCGACCGCCGCTGGCCGACGTGGACGCCTTCCTGGCCGAGGTGGCCGGGTACGCCGCGCTCGGCGTGACCGAGGTGCAGGTCACCCCGGACCGGCACCCGGTGGAGTTCACCCGACGGGTCGCCGACGAGGTGCTGCCGAAGCTGACCACGATCGGCTGAGGTCGGTCACCATCGGTCGACCCGACCCACCGCGTCGCCGCCGACGATCCGGCCGGGATGCGCTGGTGGCGGCACGTCCGCCCGCCGGCCGTGGTCCGCCGCCGGTGTCGTCCACCCGCCGCTGGCCGGTGTCGTCCGCCCGCCGCCGCTGAGCCGGCGGGCGGACGACCCGACCGTCACTGGCTGAGCCGGGCCACCTCGTCGGCGGTGAGCCGCAGCCCGGCCGGGGCCACGCTGCGCCCCGTCGCCGGGGTGGCCGGCGGATCGGCCGGTCGGCGCAGGTGCCAGTCGGTCACCGCCTGGTAGGCGGCGGCCACCGACAGCAGCCGGTCCTCGCCGTACGGCAGGCCACCGAGGATGGTGCCGATCGGCAGGCCCGCGCCGGTGAACCCGATCGGGAAGGCGATCTCGGGCAGGCCGAGGATGTCGAACGGCACCGGGCCGGTCTGCACCACCACGTCGCAGCCGGCGAAGAGCTGGTCGAGCACCCGTTCCATCAGCAGCAGCTTGGCCCGTTGGCCGGTGATGAACTCGCTGCCGCCCAGCAGCGCGCCCTGCAGCCAGCCGGTTACCGAGACCCCGAAACCCCGCAGGTCGGTACGCAGGTAGGGCAGGAACGGCTCGGTGCGCTCCGGCAGTCGTACGTTGTTGAACGCGCTGCCGGTGAGCAGCTCCCACTCGTCGGGCAGCGGCACGTCGACGATCGTCGCGCCGGGGATCGCGGCGAGCTTCGCCAGGTACGCCTGCCGGGCCAGCGCGGTCTCCGAGGTGCCGGCGGTGAAGCCGGGCAGCACCCCGATCCGGGTCTTCCACCGCAGCTTGAGCTTGCCACCCTGGTGGGTCGGGGTGGCCGCGTCGATCAGCTTGGGCACCTCGGGCAGGCCCTGGCTGCGCGGGTCGGCCGGGTCCTCGCCGGCCATCGCGGTGAGCATGATGGCGGCGTCCTTGGCGTCGCGGGCCAGCGGGCCCGGATGGTCGCGGGTGTAGCTGAGCGGGATGATCCCGTGCAGCGACACCCGCCCCATGGTCGGTTTGAGCCCGGTGAGGTTCTGCGCGTTGGACGGCGCGGTGATCGACCCGCCGGTCTGGGTGCCGGTGCCGCAGGCGGCGAGCCGTCCCGCCACGGCGGTGGCGGTGCCGGTGGACGATCCGCCGGGGTCGGTGGCCGGGTTGGTGGGGGTCCAGGCGTTGACCGTGGTGACCACCCCGGCGGGGGTGGTGGCCCGGGTGGTGGCCAGCGGGCCCATCTGGGTCTTGCCCAGCACGATCGCCCCGCCGCCGGTGACCAGCCGGGTCACCGCCGTGGCGTCGTACGGTGGCCGGAAGTCGGCGAACAGGTAGGAGCTGGCGGTGGTCGGCACGCCGGCGGTGTAGTAGTTGTCCTTGATGGCCAGCGGGATGCCGTGCAGCGCGCCCCGGTGCGGCTTGCGGGCCATCGCGCGGGCCGCCTTGACCGCCTGCTCGGCGAGCACCAGGTTGAACGCCTGGTAGGTCGGCTCGTAGCGGGAGATCCGGGCCAGGTACGCCTCGACCAGCTTCTCCGGGGTGAGCTTGCCGGCCCGGATCAGCCAGGCCGCCTCGGCGATGGTCAGTTCGGTCGGGTCGGCCACGGCCTCCGGGCGCGGCTTGACGTAGGCGTTGGGTACGGCCAACGCCGGGTTGTAGCGGCCGGCCGGAACGGCCGATGTTCGGGTGCTGCCGGCGGCCGAGGCCACGGCGGGCAGCCCGACGATGCCGCCGACCGCCGAGGCGGTGGCCAGCGCGGCGGTCCGGGCGAGGAAGGCGCGACGGTCGACGCCGCGGTCGGCAGGTGCTGTGCTCATCACTTCCGCCATTCCGTGCTGATCGAGGGGTAGAGCATCGGCGCGGGCTGCTGGGACAGCGCCATGGCCACGGCCGGGTCGGTGCCGGCCGGCGCGGGCGGCTGGTAGGCGGCGAGGGTGCCGACGGTGCCGCGGACGAAGGAGCGCAGCGAGGCCAGCACGGTGTCCCGGCCGGGGGAGCCGGTCTGCGGGTCGGCGGCGGTGCCGGCCGGGAGTTGGTCGAGGTCGATGCCGAGCGACGCGAGCCGGGCGCGGATGAGGACGTCCAGCTCGGCGTCGGTCGGTGGGGTGGGGGCCATGACGCTCCTTGAGGGGTGGGCGACGATGCCCCACTGTCGAGCCGGATCGTGTCGCAGACGTGACATGTTGATCTCGGCGTCGTGAAGCCACGCAGGTCAATGCCCCTGTACGGGGGGTGCGCAAGTGGACGGCCGGGCCGGCGCAGCAGGGTCGCGCGATCGCCCAGCACGTCCCGGCCGACGGACATGTCGGGCCCTTTCGTGGCCACTGCGCTGGGGCAGGTGGCGGTCGGGCCGGTCGCTGCGGTGGTCGGTATCCGCGCCACCGTGCTGATCCTCGCTGCGCTGGTGGTGCTCTCCGTGCTCGGGATGGTGTCCAGCCGGGCCGTCCGCCTGCTGGCGGCGTCGACGCCCGGAGCCTGGGCGTGCGGCGGCACGGCCGGCGTTGACGTCGGGCCCGTGCGGGAACCGGCCGGTGGACCGGCGCGTGGTCGGACGTTTCGCGGAGCCGGTGCCCGGCCGGCCCGCTCCCCGGTGGGGTGCCGCCTGCCCCGGTCGGACGCCGGCGGGGGCGGCGGCAGCCGGACGGCTGCCGGCAGCGGTCGGGCCGGTGCCGGTCGGGGTACGCCGGACCCGCGCACCACCATGCGGTGGACCGAGTCGCGCCGGCCCGACAGTTACCGCAGGGCATTCCCGTTCGACTATGGGGAAAGGGGGGAACGTCAGATCAATTGCCCGCCGTCGTTGCCAATCCCGCCACAATCGAACCGGTCCCGGTCGGCCCTGGGTGCCACGCGTTCTGCCGGGTATTTCGGACCACGCCGGGTGGCCGTACCCCATTACCCGGTGGTTGTCCGCCGCCGGGAACGACTCAGTCGTGGAGCGTGACGTCGGGCAGTGGGCGGCCGGTGGCGTCGAACAGCGCGGTTCCGCAGTCGCAGTGCTCGTCGGCGAGGCTCGCGGTCGCCGGCAGTTGCCAGACCAGCATCTCCCCGCAGCCCGGGCAGTCGAGGCTGACCAGGGTCTCGGTGGGTGGCGAGGCCCAGTCCCGTACCGGCTGGCCCTGGTGGGTCAGCCCGCTCGGCGGCTGCCCGCCGGTCCGCAGGACCAGCACCGGGTAGCTGTCGGTGCCGTCGTCGTGCACCGCGAGGGTGAAGCCGAGCGGTGCCAGCACGCCGGACAGGTGGTCGAGTTGGCGGATCGGCAGGTCGCCCCGGCCCAGCGTCGGGTCGGCCTCGGCGGCCCGCTGGACGACGTCGGTGTCGACGCCGTCCGGCTGGGCCCCGAAGGCCCGGATCCGCCCGGCCACGAACGCCGCCAGGGCGCCGGGCTCCTCCTCGCCGGTCCAGTCCATCACGAACAGCACGCTGTCGACCCCGATGCCCCGGGCCCGCTCGTCGGGGGCGAGGACCAGGTCCGCCAACTCCGTCACGGCGGCCACGTTAGCAACCGTCAGGTGGCGGGCCGTGCGCGCCGGTCGCCCACTGTCGCCGCCCGTGTCGTGGCGGTGTGCGACGACCACCGGACGCGCGGGATCGGTGCGGACCCGGATGCGGTCGGCGTGCTTGACCCCTATGGAAGGGGAAACTAAACTCCGGCCGTTAACGTTCACAATTATCACAGTCGATATGTGCTGTCGAAACGCCGACGGTGACGTCCAGGTCATCCCCGTGGCGGCGCAGCAGATCGGTGCCGACCGGCTCGATGGAACCGGCAGGGCGCGTATCACCACCACCACCAGGAGGACGAAAGAAATGACGCAGGATCAGAATGGGCCGGCGGCCGGCGAGCGGAAAACACTGAGCCGTCGCGTCGTCCTGACGACGCTGGGCACGCTGCCCGTCGCGGCGGCCACGGCGGCCCTGGGAGCCACGGAGGCCTCCGCCGCCCCGGCGAGCATCAACCTGTCGGCGACCCGGCAGACGATCAAGGGCTACGGCGCGATGGCCCATGCCGGCTGGATCGGCGACCTGACCGCCGCCCAGCGGGAGACGGCGTTCGGCACCGGTGAGGGCCGGCTCGGCTTCTCCGTGCTGCGCATCCCGGTCGGCGAGAGCCAGGCGGACTGGAGCCGTGACCTGGCCACGGCCAAGCGCGCGGCCGAACTCGGGGTGACCGTCTTCGCCTCGCCGTGGAACCCCCCGGCCAGCATGATCGAGACGTTCACCCGGGGCAGCCAGACCAACGCCAAGCGCCTGCGGGCCAGCTCCTACGCCGCATATGCGCAGTACCTGAACGACTTCACCGTGTACATGCGCAACAACGGGGTGAACCTCTACGCCATCTCCGTGCAGAACGAGCCCGACTACGCCCACGACTGGACGTGGTGGACCTCCGGCGAGATCATCAAGTTCCTCAAGGAGAACTCCGGGGTGATCAGCACCCGGGTGATGGCGCCGGAATCGTTCCAGTACGTCAAGTCGATGTCGGACCCGATCCTCAACGACGCCACCGCACTGGCCAACGTCGACATCATCGGGGCCCACCTCTACGGCACCTCGTACTCGAACTTCCCGTACCCGCTGTTCAAGCAGAAGGGGGCGGGCAAGGAACTGTGGATGACCGAGGTCTACTACCCCAACAGCAACGCGAACTCGGGTGACGCCTGGCCGGAGGCGCTCGACGTCGGCGAGCACATCCACCGGTCCATGGTCGACGCCGAGTTCCAGACGTACGTCTGGTGGTACCTGCGGCGCAGCTACGGCCCCATGCGCGAGGACGGCCAGATCAGCAAGCGGGGCGCGATCATGGCCCAGTACGCCCGGTTCGTGCGGCCCGGATACGTCCGCGTCGACGCCACCGCCAACCCGGCGTCGAACGTCTACGTCTCGGCCTACCGCAGCGGCAACACCGTGGTCATCGTCGCGGTCAACAAGAACACCTCGGCGGTGAGCCAGCAGTTCACCCTCTCCGGCGCCACCGCGTCGGGCAGCGTGCAGAACTGGCTGACCGACGGCAGCCGCAACGTCGCCCCGCAGAGCGCGCTGACCATGTCCAACGGCTCGTTGACCGTCAACCTGCCCGCGCGCAGCGTGATGACGTTCGTGACCAGCACCAACGGCACCACGCCGACCCCCACCCCGACCGTGACGCCCACGGGCACCCCGACGCCGACGCCGACCCCGACGCCCACCCCGACCCCCACCCCCACCCCCACGGCGGGCGGCAGCGGACCCCGGGTCGGCTACACGATGAACAGTTGGGACTCCGGCTTCACCGCCAGCATCAGCATCACCAACACCGGCACCTCGACGATCGACGGCTGGACGTTGGTGTTCACCCTGCCGTCGGGCCAGTCCATCACGTCGGCCTGGAGCGCCACCATCTCGCCCACCAGCGGTCAGGTGAGCGCCCGCAACGTCAGCTACAACGGCACGATCGCCCCCGGCGCCACCGTCGAGATCGGCTTCCAGGCCAACCACACCGGCAACACCGCCAAACCGACCGCCTTCACCCTCAACGGCATCCCCTGCACGGTGGCCTGACCGGTCGACCGGAGCAACCCCGTACGGCCGCCGCGGACACCGCGGCGGCCGTACCCGTTGCGGGTGCTTGCTCCTCACGCGGCGTGAGGGCCGATAGTCGGTGCCGTGGACGAACACCTGACCGTGGGACGGGTGGCGGAACTGGCCGGGGTCACCGTCCGGACGCTGCACCACTACGACGAGATCGGCCTGCTGACGCCGTCCGCGCGGACGGCGGCGGGACACCGCGCGTACTCGCCCGCCGACGTACGGCGGCTGCGCGAGGTGCTCGGCTACCGGCGACTCGGGTTCGGGCTCCGGCAGATCGCGGACCTGGTGGACGATCCGGCGACCGACCCCGTCGCGCACCTGTGCCGGCTGCGCGGTCTGCTGACCGACCAGCGTGACCGGGCCGCCGCCCTGGTCGCGGCGATCGACCGGGAGTTGCAGGCGCGGGCGCTGGGGATCGCCACCACCCCGGAGGAGCAGTTGCGGGTCTTCGGCGGCCGGTTGTACGACACCATCGGCAGCGCCTACCCGGCGACCCGGCGCACCGACCCCCGGATCGCCGCCCGCATCTGGGCGGCGTTGGGCGACGCCCGGACGGTGCTGAACGTCGGGGCCGGCACCGGCTCCTACGAACCCGGCGACCGTGCGGTGACGGCGGTGGAGCCGTCGGCGGTGATGCGGGCACTGCGTCCGGCCGACGCCGCGCCGTGCGTGGCCGCCGCCGCGGGGGACCTGCCGTTCGCCGACGGCTCCTTCGACGCGGCGATGGCGGTCAGCACCGTCCACCACTGGCCGGACCCGGTCGCCGGGCTGCGGGAGATGCGTCGGGTGGCCCGGCGGGTGGTGGTGTTCACCTACGACGCCGACGGCGCCGGCTGGCGGGAGCGGTTCTGGCTGACCCGCGACTACCTGCCGGAGTTCGCCGGCCTGCTGGTCGACTGGCCTGCGCTGGGCGAGCTGACCGCCGCGATCGGTGGGCACGCCGAGCCGGTGGACGTACCGTGGGACTGCGCCGACGGCCTGTTCGAGGCGTACTGGCGACGGCCGGAGGCGTACCTGGACGAGCGGGTGCGGCGTGCGGTGTCGGTGTGGACCCGGGTCGGGCCGCAGGCCGAACGGCGGGCCGTCGGGATGCTCCGGGAGGACCTGGCGTCGGGCCGGTGGGCGCAGCGCAACGGGGACCTGCTGCGTCGCGACACCGCGGAGCTGGGCCTGCGCCTGCTCGTGGCCTGAACAGCCCGGCCGGGGCCGTTGCGGGCCGAGGTGGGGTGTGCCGCCGGCTTCGCCGGATGCCCGGGTGGGACCGGCCGGGCCGCCGCCACGGTCAGCCCTGGCGGGTCGGTCGGATGGTGAGGTCGCCGATCTCGACGTCGTCGGGTTGGTCGACGGCGAAGGCGATCGCGCGGGCGACCGCGTCGGGATCGAGGCCGATCTCGGCCATGGTCCGCTGCGCCTCCGCGCGTACGGCGGGGTCGTCGACGGCCCGGTCGACGAGCTCGGTGCGGACGTAACCGGGGGAGATCGAGGTCGTCCGCAGCGCTCCGCTGGTGCTCTCCTGCCGCAGGCCCTCCAGCAGGGTGCGCACCGCGTTCTTCGTCCCGGCGTACACCGCCTGGGTGGGAACGATCTTCAGGCCGGAGGTCGAGACGACCGTGACGAGGTGACCGCCGCCCTGGCGGGTGAAGACGGGCAGGGCGGCGGCGATCCCGTGCAGGACGCCCTTGACGTTCACGTCGACCATCGCCGACCAGCCCTCGACGTCCAGCTCGGCCATGGTGCCGAGCCTGCTGATCCCGGCGTTGCCCACCAGGACGTCCAGCCGCCCGAACCGCTCCACAGCGAGGGCCACCAGGGAGCGCAGGTCGTCCGGGGCGGTGACGTCCACCCGGGTGGCGACCGCCCTGCCGCCGGAGCCTTCGATCTCGGCGACCAGGTGGTCGAGCCGGTCGGTGCGGCGGGCACCGAGCACGACGGACGCGCCGAGCGCGGCGAGGTGGCGGGCGGTCGCCGCGCCGATGCCGCTGCTGGCGCCGGTGATCGCGACGACCTTTCCGGGGATGGTCATGATTCTCCTCGGGGTAGAGTGGACACATGTCCGGTTACCCCGACGAGCTTAGCGGACACGTGTCCGCTTCTGTCAAGGGCGCGGCGGCGTCCCGCGCCGACGCGCGGCGCAACCGCGAACGCATCCTGCGCGCCGCCCGCGACCTGGTGCACGAGCCGGGCGAGCTGAAACTCAACGCGGTGGCGAAGGCCTGCGGCATCGGACAGGGCACCCTGTACCGGCACTTCCCCACCCGGGAGGACCTGCTCGTCGAGGTGTACCGGCACGAGGTCGACGACCTGGTCACCGCGGCCCCGCAGCTGCTGGCCACCCACCCGCCGGTGGCGGCGCTGGCGGCCTGGTTCGACCGGGTGGCCGCCTACGCCCGGGTCAAGCGGGACGTGTTCGCCGCCGTCGAGGCGGCGACCTGGCGCGACCTCGCCGCGCACAGTCTCGGCCCGATCGGCGAAGCGGTGGAACTGCTGCTCGCCGCCGGCCGCTCGGCCGGCAGCATCCGCGCCGACGTCGAGGCCCGGGACGTCATCGTCCTGATCAGCTGGCTCTCCCGACTGGACGACACCGAGCTGGACAGCCGGGGGCCGCGCCTGCTGGCCATCCTCGTCGACGGTCTCCGCGCGCCCGGCGGGTGACCCGGACCTGCCGGGCGCGCGTCCCGGCGGCCGGCCCGGGTGGGAGGCACCGCCCCCGGCGGGATTGTCACCGGTAGCGGCTAGCCTGCCGTCATGGTCAGCGCCGAACTGGATGAGTTGGTCGTCCCCGACGCGGACGCGCTGCGCGCCTGGCTGTCGGCCCACCACGACACCTCCCCCGGAGTGTGGCTCGCCCTGACCCGCAAGGGCGGCACGGTCACCACCCTGACCTGGCAGCAGGCGGTCGACGAGGGGCTGTGCTTCGGCTGGATCGACGGGCAGGCCCGCAAGCGGGACCAGGAGAGTTCCTGGATCAGGTTCACCCCCCGCCGGGCGCGCAGCATCTGGTCGCAACGCAACGTCGCCCACGTGGCCCGGCTGGAGGAGCAGGGCCGGATGCAGCCCTCCGGCCGGGCCGCGGTGGAGGCCGCCAAAGCGGACGGGCGGTGGGCCGCGGCCTACGCCCCGGCGTCGGAGGTCGAGGTGCCCGCCGACCTGCTCGCCGCGGTCGCCGCCGACCCCGCCGCGCAGGCCATGTTCGACGTGCTCACCCGGGCCAACCTGTTCGCGCTCGTGCACCGGCTCAACGCGGTGAAACGGGCGCAGACCCGGGAGCGGAAGATCGGCGAGTTCGTCGCCATGCTGGCCCGCCACGAGACGCCCCACCCGCAGCGGGCCCGGCCGCCGCAGACCCCGTGACCCGGGGCGCCGCCCGACGCGCCTACCGGGGCGTCGGGGGCCGGTCCCCGGCGCACAGGGCGTAGGTGTAGCCGTCCACCCAGCCCCGTTCGGCGTGCCACGAGTCGCCGACGCCGTGCTGCTCGCGGCGCATGCCGACCTTCTCCAGCACCCGCACCGAGGCGAGGTTGTCGGCGAAGCACCCGGCGGTGATCCGGCGGACGCCCAACCGGGTGAACGCGTACGTCACCATCGCGGCGACCGCCTCGGTGGCGTAGCCCCGCCCGCCGTGGGCCGGGTCGAAGATGTAGCCGAGCTGGGCCTCGGTCCGGCTCGGCATGCCCGGCTGCCCCATCCCGTCCAGCACGTCGAGCGAGACCGTTCCGATCACCAGGCCGTCCAGGACGACCGCCCGGCTGTGGTCGTCGGGGTCGTCGGCCGCGCGCTGCCAGACCGCCCGGAACGCCGCCGGCTCCACCTCGGTCCGCAGCAGCCAGTACGTCACCTCGGGCAGGTTGCGGTATTCGAGGATGCGGTCGATGTCGCCGTCACCCACCGGGCGCAGGGTCAGGCGGGGCGTCCGCAGCGTGGTGCCGTCCATGCGGCCGGACTCTAACGCATCGTGGGCCCTGCCCCCGTCGTCGACGGGTCGCCCCACCCGTCGGGTGGGGCGTGCCCGCTGAGCTGCGCGCCCGGACGGGTGGGTGGCCCCCGGGCGTGTTTGGATGGTCCGGTGGAGTTGACTGTGACAGACGTGCCGGGCCGGGAGCGGTTCGAGGCGCGCGACGAGACCGGGGCGCTGGCCGGACTGGTCACCTACCAGCTGACCGGTGCCATCATCGCCTACACGCACACCGAGGTCGACCCGGCGTTCGAGGGTCGGGGCGTCGGCTCGACGCTGGCCCGCGCGGTCATGGACGACGCCCGCGCCCGGGGGCGGACGGTGGTGCCGATCTGCCCGTTCCTCGCCGACTGGCTGGGCCGGCACCCGGAGTACGCGGACATCGTGGCCCGGTCCACCCGCAAGATTAAATAGGGTTCCGGGTCGCCCGACGGTCTACGAGGCGACCGCCGGGTCGCCGTGCGGTGAGCGGGCGTACGCGCAGCGCATCGGCGGGGTGTAGTTCCTTGACGGGGTCTGTTTGTTGCGTTGACAATTCCAGCCTGTTAACGCTCACATGACACCGAGGAATCCCCCATGCGCTCAGCAGTTCCCCGGGACCACCACGCCACCCACACCCCCCGCCGTTCCCGTACCGTCGCCGCCGCCACCCTGCTCACCCTCCTCGCCGCGCTGACCCCCGCCGTGGCGACCCCGGCCGACGCGGCAGCCGCCGACGTCACCGACGGGCTGCTGCTGCGCTACGACCTCGACCAGCGCACCGGCACCACGATCACCGACACCTCCGGTCACGGCAACGACGGCACCCTCGTCGGCGGCGGCACCTGGACCGGCCCGGACGGGCTGCTGCTCGACGGCGTCGACGACCACGTCAAGCTGCCGAACAACATCCTGGCCGGCCGGTCGTCGCTCACCGTCGCGGTCGACGTCCTCGTCGACCCGACCCAGCAGACCCCGTACTTCCTGTGGGGTCTGGGCAACCCGGCCACCTCCGCCGCCGGCACCGGCTACCTGTTCGCCAGCGGCGACGCGTTCCGTGCCGGCATCACCACCACCAACTGGGCCGGCGAGCAGGTCACCGGTGCCGGCGGCAACCTGACCCGAGGGGTCTGGAAGTCGGTCACCTACACCCAGACCGGCACCACCGGCACGCTCTACGCCGACGGCGCGCAGGTGGCCCGCAACACCGCCGTCACCGTGCCACCCAGCGCCGTCGGCAACGGCGTCACCACCAGCAACCACCTCGGCCGGTCCACCTACGCCACCGACCGGTTCCTCAAGGGACGGGTGGCGAACTTCCGGATCTACGACCGGGCGCTCACCCCCGCCGAGGTCGCCGCGATCGTGCGACCCGAGGAGTCCGACCAGACCCGGGCCGAGTCGGCCGCCGCCGCGCTGTCCCTGGTGCACCCCGACGACGTCCGGGGCAACCTCACCATGCCCGGCACCGGCCGGCACGGTGCGACCATCACCTGGCGCTCGGCCCGACCCGAGGTGGTCGCCGCCGACGGCGTGGTGCGTCGACCCGCACCCGGAGCGGGCGACGTGACGGTCCCGGTGACCGCCACCGTCACCGTCGGCGCCGCCACCGCCGAACGGACCATCACACTGACCGTCCGCGAGCTGCCGGCCCCCGCGCCGTACGCCGGTTACGCGTTCAGCTACTTCACCGGCAACTCGATCGCCGGGGAGAAGATCTACTTCGCCGCCAGCTGGGGCAACAACGCCCTGCAGTGGACCGAGCTCAACGGCGGCCAGCCCAAGTTGGAGTCGACCCACGGCACGCTGGGCCTGCGCGACCCGTTCCTGATCCGCAGCCCGGAGGGCGACCGGTTCTTCCTGATCGCCACCGACCTGTCCATCGGCCGCAACGGTGACTGGGACGCCGCCCAGCGCCGGGGCAGCCGCTACCTCGAGGTGTGGGAGTCCACCGACCTGGTCAACTGGTCGGCGCAGCGGCACGTCGAGGTGTCCCCACCCACCGCCGGCAACACCTGGGCACCGGAGGCGTACTGGGACGCCGAGCGCGGCGAGTACCTGGTCTTCTGGGCGTCGAAGCTGTTCGCCGAGAACGACCCGAACCACACGGGCAACACGTACAACCGGATGCTGGCCGCCACCACCCGCGACTTCGTCACGTTCAGCCCGGCGACGATCTGGCAGGACCGGGGCGAGTCGCGGATCGACTCCACGATGATCCGCGAGGGCGACACCTACTACCGGTTCACCAAGGACGAGGGCGGCGGCGGCACCGGCTGCTCCGACATCATCCAGGAGAAGTCGACCTCGCTGACCGCCGTCGACCTGCCCGGCCGACCGTCGTGGACGATGCTCGACTCGTGCATCGGCCGCGACGCCGGCACCTCCGCCGTGGAGGGGCCCACCGTCTTCAAGGCCAACCCCGGCGACACCTCCGGCTCGCGGTACTACCTGTTCGTCGACGAGTACGGCGGTCGGGGCTACATCCCGCTGGGTACCGACGACCTGGCCGAGCCGAACTGGAAGGTGCCGGCGTCGTACCGGCTGCCGGCCAGCCCCCGCCACGGCACCGTCATCCCGGTGACCCGTGCCGAACTCGACGCGCTCAACGACGCGCCACCACCGGTGGACGCCAACGCCGACGGGGTGGTGGCCCACTACCGGTTCGACCAGACAGGCGGCGGCACGGTCACCGACGACTCCGGCAACGGCCACCACGCCACCCTGGCCGGGGATGCCCGCTGGGACGCGGGCAGCCTCACCCTCGGCGGCACCAACGGCCACGTCGACCTGCCCGACAACATCATGGCCGGCCTCGACGAGATCACCGTGTCGATGGACGTGAACATCGCCGCCGACCAGGCCACCCCGTACTTCCTCTGGGGGCTCGGCAACACCGACTCCGCAGGCGTCGGCAACGGTTACCTGTTCACCACCGGCAACGACTACCGCACCTCGATCAGCCTCGGCAACTGGACCGGCGAACAGACCGTCACCGGTGGCCGGGCGCTCCCCCGGGGAGCGTGGAAGACGCTGACGTACACCCTGAACCGGGCCGGCACCGCGCGGATCTACCTGGACGGGGTGCGGGTGGCCGAGAAGACCGGGCTGACCGTCGCCCCCGGTGACATCGGCGGCGGTCGGACCACCGCCAACTACCTGGGCCGCTCCCAGTACGCCAGCGACCGCTACCTCAAGGGCCGCATCCGCGACTTCTCGCTCTACAACCGGGCGCTCACCGACGCCGAGGTGGCCGCGTTGGGCAGCAACGGCACCAGCGTGGTCGCCGTCGAACTCGACAGCCTCAGGGTCCCGGCCGTCGTGGACGCCGCCAGCGGCACCATCACCCTGCCGGTCCGGCCGGGCACCGACCTGACCAGGCTCGCCCCGCGCTACCTGGTCGCGCCGACCTCCACGGTCAAGCCCGCCGGGCCGCGCAACTACACCCGACCGGTGACGGTCACCGTCACCAGCGCCGCCGGGGCCAGCCGGGCCTGGACGGTGCGGGCGGTGCCGATGACCACCCCGGTGCTGCCCGGCTTCAACGCCGACCCGAACATCGTCCGGTTCGGCGACACCTACTACATCTACGCCACCACCGACGGGTTCCCCGGCTGGGGCAGCTCGACGTTCACCGTCTGGTCCAGCCGCAACCTCGTCGACTGGACCGCCCACGACACCATTCTCGACCTCGGGCCGGACATCAGCTGGGCGGACACCAACGCCTGGGCGCCGGCCGCGATCGAGAAGAACGGGAAGTACTACCTGTACTTCTCGGCGCAGCAGAACATCGGCGTCGCGGTGGCCGACTCGCCCCTCGGGCCGTTCGTCGACCCGCTCGGCCGGCCCCTGGTGAGCAAGGCCGACTACGGCAACGCCCAGCAGATCGACCCGGCGGTGTTCACCGACGACGACGGGAAGAGCTACCTGTACTGGGGCAACGGCACCCCGTACGTGGTGCCGCTGAACGACGACATGGTCTCCTACGACGTCGGCAGGCGGGTCCGGTTGACCGGGCTCACCGGCTTCCGCGAGGGCCTGTTCATGCACAAGCGCAACGGCGTCTACTACCTGTCCTGGTCGATCGACGACACCGGCAGCGAGAACTACCGGGTCGGTTACGGCATCGGCAGCAGCCCGCTCGGGCCGTTCACCAGCAAGGGGGAGATCCTCACCAAGGACCCGGCCCAGGGCATCCTGGGCACCGGGCACCACTCGATCATCCAGGTGCCCGGCACCGACGACTGGTACGTGGCGTACCACCGGTTCGCCATCCCGGGCGGCGACGGCACCCACCGGGAGACCACCATCGACCGGTTGTACTTCGCCGACGACGGCACCATCGAACCGGTGGTGCCCACGCTCAGCGGCGTCGAGCCGCTGCGTTACCGGGGCGGGCAGCCCCGGCTGCGGATCACCGACCCGGGCGCCGACGGCTGGTACGGCGCGAACGCCGCTCTCACCCTGGCCCACGGCGAGCTGATCCGGCTGGTGGAGTACCAGATCGACGGGGGAGGCTGGTTCCCGTACCGGGATCCGGTGGCCCTGCCGGCGGGCCGGCACACGGTGCAGTACCGGGCGCAGGGGGTCAACCTGTTCTGGAGCGCACCGTGGTCGGTGTCGGTGCAGGTGGACCGGGTGGCGCCGACCGCCGAGGCGACGCTGGCGGGCCGCACGGTGGTCGTGACCGGCCGCGACGGCGACTCCGGGGTGGCCCGGGTGGAGTACCGCCTCGACGGTGGGGAGTGGACCACCTGGACCGGGCCGGTGCCGCTGGACGACCTGGCGCACGGGGTCCGCTACCGCGCGGTCGACGTGGCCGGCAACGTCGGCGAGGTGGGCGTCCTGCGGGTTCCGGCGGTCAGGTAGCCGCCGCCCGCCCGCGCCGCCGCGTCAGCCGCCCGCGCCGCCCGACCGGAGCACGGTCGGGCGGTGGGGGCGGGGCGTTGCCCGGGGCGGGCCGGTTCCCGCGTGGCTGCGCCCGGCGGTCGTCGCCGGGCGTGGCCGGGGGGCTCGCCGCCGGGCGTGGCCGGGGGTCACCGGCGTTCGGTCGACCAGGTGCCGGTCCGGCCGGTGGGGTGGCCATGGTGCCCGTCACGGTGGTGCCGTCGACCGTGGCGGGGTAGGCGGCGGTACCGGTCAGCCACCGCGCGCCGGATGGGCCGGGCGTACGACGCGGTGACGGGTCAGGCCGACACCTGGTCCGAGCCGGAGCACGATGCGATTCCGGCATCTCACATACCGGTAGCCGCAGTGGGCGGGCCCGGGGCGTACGGCCGGCCGGTGGACGTCGATGCGTCCGAAGTCCGTTGATGATGTCGGGCGAGCGCCTTCCGTACCTCGTCCACGGTGCTGATCCAGCGGGTCGGCCCCTCCCCGACGCCGGTGGTCCCGTCAGCGCCGTCCGGGGCGGGCCCGACCGCGTCGGGGGGCACCGGCCCGCACACCCCGGGGCGGGCCGGGCCGGCGTCGTCCGGATGCCGGGCGGCGAGCAGGGCCGACCAGCGCCGGACCTGGTCGGCCCAGACCCCGCCGCCCGGGGTCAGGTGCAGGTGGAAACGGGGGTGCCTGGTCAGCCAACCCCGGACCGCCGCCGCCCCGTGCGACGCCGGGTCGTCGGCGATCACGTGCACCAGCAGGCCGGCGGGCACCGCCCGGTCCACCGCCACCAGGAACCGCCGGTACGCGGCCGCGCGTCGCCGCCGGTGCGGGCCGTCCTCCTCGCCGGGTGCGGGCGACCCCGGCCGGTACGGTTCGGGCCCGCCCGGGGCCGGGCCGCCGCTGACGGCGAAGCGGTCGTCCCGGGGCGTGGCGCAGAGCACCAGGGCCTGCTCCGGGGGGTGGCGGTAGAGCCCGACCAGGGCGACCACCGAGGCGACGAACCCCGGGTCGGCCGCCAGGGTCGGGCCGTCCTGCAGGTGCGGGCGCAGGTCGAACTGTCGCCAGATCCGGCCGACCGTGGACGCCGACAGCCCGGTGTGGGCGGCCATCGAGGCCCGGGACCACCGCCGGGCCGGGGCGGGCGTGCCGCCGAGGGTGGCCGCCACCACCCGGTCCACCTGCTCGGGACGCACCGAGGTGGGCCGGCCGGTACGCACTTCGTCGGCGAGCCCCGACAGCCGGGCGGCGGCGAACCGGGAACGCCATTTCCCGACCGTCGCGGGTGAAACGTTCAACCGGGTCGCGACCTCGATATTCGTGGCCCCGTCGGCGCATGCCAAAACGATGCGGCAGCGAATGGCGAACGCCTGCGTCGAGTGGGCCGCGCGGGCCCCCCTCGCCAGGTGTTCCCGTTCCTCGTCGGTGAGCACCAGCCTGGCCTTCGGTCGCCCCTTCCCCATGCCCGGATCCTATCCGGATATGACACGGACTAATGACGCACGACGATGTGGGTTGCGGTTGCCCCGACGGTTGCCCTGGACGATTCACGACGCGACTGAGTATGGTCCCGACGAGTCCCGAGAGTTGGGGGAAGGGACCGCTGCCGCAACGTTGCCGTGGCCCGTGTGGTGATCTGACATGGGGGGACCGCTTCAGTGACCACGACCGATCTTCATGAGAACATGACCTCGATCTGCGCCGACGTGTTGAACAGGGCCACCGTCGGCCCCGACGACGATCTCGTCGAGCTCGGCATGGACTCGGTGGGCGCGGTGGAGATCGTGACCCGGGTCGAGGCGGCGTACGGGGTGGACGTGGTCGACGTCATCTTCGACACGCCCACGGTCAACCGGCTCTGCGCCGTCGTCGAGGGGTCCGCCGTCCGCGACGAGTCGCATGCCTAGTCCGCTGGTCGAGCCGGATCTCACCGTCACGGCGAACCTGCTGGACCTCGTCTCCCAGGCCGCGGCGGCCTACGGCGACGACCCGTACCTGCTCCCGGCGGAGCCCGGCGGGCGGGTGGTCAGCTTCACCGACGTGCTGACCTTCACCCGGGGCTGTGCGGCGCTGCTCGACGAGCACCGGGTGCCACCGGGCGGCCGGGTGGCCGTGGTCCTGCACAACTCCTCGCTGGCCGCGCTGCTCTTCCTCGGGATCATCGCCGCCGGGCGGATGCTGGTGCCGCTGAACCCGAAGTCCGGCCCGGCCGAGCTGGACACCCTGCTCGCCCACGCCGACGTCAGGCTGGTGCTCGGTCCGTCGGCGACCGCCGCGAAGGCGTCGCCCGGCCGGCGCTGGCTGCCGGTCGACGACGCGGAGGTGTTCCTCACCGAGGTCCTCGACCGGGGCGTCGCGCACCCGGGGGACCTGCCCGCACCTCCGGGCGGCGCGGCGGGGGACGCCGAGATCGTGTACACCTCCGGTTCGACCGGCGCGGCCAAGGGGGTGGTGCTGTCGCACCGCGCCCTGCTGGCCAACTCGCTGGCCATGGTGAAGTGGGCCGACGCGGGCCGCGACGACGTCTTCCTCAACGTCATCCCCATGCTGCACGTCGGTGGGCAGGGCCTGCCCACGCTGACGCCGTTGTGGTCCGGTGGGCGCTCGGTCTGCGTCCGCTCGGAGGTGGCGCTGGCCCGGTTCTGGACCTACGTGGACCGGTTCCGGCCCACCTGGACCCTGGTGGTCAACGCCTACCTCGCGCACCTGGTCGAACGACCGCAACGACCGGCCGCCAGCCGGCTCAAGGGGGTCCTCGCCGGTGGCTCGGCGCTCAGCCCCGAGCTGATCCACCGGTTCGAGGCCACCTTCGACATCCCGGTGTTCCAGGTCTACGGCATGACCGAGATGACCTCCCTGACGGTGGTGGAGCCCCGGGACCGTCGGCCGGCCGACCGCCGTACGGCCGGGCTGCCGGTGCCGTTCGCCCAGGTGCGGGTCGTCGACGAGGCCGGCCGGGACGTCCCGCCGGGGGAGAGCGGCGAGGTGCTGATGCGCGGGCCGAGCATCTTCACCCGGTACGAGCAGGCGCCGGAACTCACCGCCGGGCGGCTGGTCGACGGCTGGGTCCGCAGCGGCGATCTCGGCCACCTCGACGAACGCGGTGAGCTGACCATCGTCGACCGGATGGACAGCATGGTCATCGTCAGCGGGGAGAACGTCTATCCCGCCGAGATCGAGAACGTCGTGCCGCAGCTCGACGGGATCGAAGACGCGGTGGTCGCCGCGCTGCCGCACCCGGTGACGGGGGTGGAGCTGGTGCTGGTCTACACCCTGCTGCCCGGCGCGGAGGCCCGGGACGACGAATGGCGTGCGCTGTTGCTGAAACAGCTCAGCGCCTTCAAGGTGCCGCGCCGGTTCGTGCCGCTCAAGGAGATCGGGGTCGACAGTTTTCCGCGTACTCCGCTCGGCAAGATCCAAAGGTCGGACGTGCGCAGGCTGGCGATCGAGAACCTGACCTGACGTCACCGTCGGTGGCGGGCGAGGAGGAACGGGGGAATATTCGCAGGGGATCGGGTCACCGGGAGTCGTCCCGGGTCCGTCGTGGCGGCGCGGCAGCGCCGGTGTCCCCTTTTCCGTAATTTGCGGGTGTGAATGGCGACAGGAGGCGGTCTGCGTTATGTCGGTGGAGATCCTTGACGACGAAGAAGTGGTGGTCCGTACCCCCGAAGAGCTGAAGCGGATGCCTCGGGCCTACCAGAAGGCACTGATCAGTCAAATCATGATCAATACGGAGGGTGAGCTCTCCGGTGGCGACGACTACACGATGATGTTCCTGCCGCTGGCGCCCAACGCCGAGGAGCGTCAGGTCTGCGCCGAGCGGGCCGCCGAGGAGTACGACCACTACAAGATCGGTAAGCGGGTGCTGGCCGAGATCGGCATCGACACCTCGCACATGGAGAGCCAGACCATCGAGGAGCGTCGGCTCTTCGCCGACAAGCGGCTGCACCAGTGCACCACCTGGGCCGAGCGGGGCATCTACTCCTACATCGGCGAGGAGAGCGCCCTGATCATGATCAAGGAGTTCGCCCAGGGCAGCTACAAACCGTGGGCGGACGCGGTCCGGACGATCATCCTGGACGAGAAGATCCACATCGCGCACGGTGCCCGGGTCTGCCGCAACCTCGCCACCACCGACGAGGGGCGCGAGCAGTTGCAGGCCGCGCTGGACCGGCTCTGGCCGGTGTTCCGCGACCTGTTCGGCACGCCCGAATCCGAGCGCTCCAAGCGGGCGGTCCGGTACGGCCTGCGCCGCACCACCAACGGCGAGGCCTTGCAGCAGTGGGAGGACACCGTCGTTCCCCGGATCCACGCACTGGGGCTCGTCGTCCCGTCCGCAGGCACCTGAGAGGACGGTCATGCCCACTCCCATCGCGATCAATCCCCGTCCGCTGTCCCGGCGGGAGGCAAAGACCCGTCTGGCGTCCCTGCTGGCCGACCGCCCCGACCTGGCCGCGCGGTTGCAGGTCGTGCGGGACATGGGCCGCCGGGTCAGCGCGACCGAGGTGCACCTCACCACCACCTGCAACATCCGGTGCAAGGGGTGCTGGTACTTCGAGGGCGGCTTCGACGCGGCCGTCCCCGAGACCTCCGACCCGGAGCTGATCTCCCGGTTCGTGGACTCGCTCGTGGCCAAGGGCGTCACCCAGGCGACCCTGATCGGCGGCGAGCCGACCCTGGTCCTGCCCCGGGTGGTGCCGTTCGTCGAGCGGCTGCCGTACGTGACCATCTCCACCAACGGCATCCGGCCGCTGCCCATGGTCGGCTTCGAGCAGGTCGCGGTCGCCATCAGCCTGTTCGGTGGCGGCCCGCTCGACGACGCGCTGCGCGGCTACCGGGTCAACGGCTCGTCGTTCTCCGGGCTGTTCGAGACCGCCCTCGGGCACTACCGCAACGACCCCCGGGTGATCTTCGTGTACGCGCTGTCGGAGGAGGGTCTGCAGTACGTCGAGCCGACCGTCCGGGCCATCCAGGACAACGGCAACCAGGTCACCTTCAACTTCTACTCCGCCCACGGCAGCGACCACGCCCTGCGCATCGAGAACGAGCAGCGCACCCTCGCCGAGGCGCTCCGGGTCAAGCAGGCGTACCCCGAGACGGTGGTCTGCCACCCGTACTTCATCGAGGCGCTGATCACCGGTCGCACCCACTGGGACGGCCAGTTCGGCTACGACGTCTGCCCCAGCATCAGCGTGGACCACCCGGACCACGCCGAGCGGATCCGCAACGGCAACCCGGTCCTGGACGGCTTCGCCGTCTACGGTGCCGACTACCAGACCCTCCAGTTCTGCTGTACCTCCGGCAACTGCGCGGACTGCCGGGACAGCCAGGGCGTCTACAGCTGGCTGCTGGTCAGCATGAACCGCTTCCTCGACGACAGCGGCCGGCTGGAGACCTGGCTGGAGCTGGCCGAGAGCTACTGGCGGCAGTGGTACTGGGCGCAACGGCACCACACCAACCTCGCCCGCCAGGCCCCGCTCGCCGCCTAGGCGACCCGCACCGAGAAAAGGAGCACCGGATGTCTTCTCCATCGACTGAGATCACCGCCCCCGCCGTCGAGGAGCGCCTGCGCGCCGAACTGATCGACCTCGGCGTCGAGGAGGACGCGATCAGCGCCGACGCCAAGTTCGACGCGCTCGACATCGACTCGCTCGACGTGGCCGACCTGATGGCCATGGTCGTCAAGGAGTACGGGGTGGAGATCCCGCGCAGCGAACTCGCGGACGTCACCGTCGGTCAACTCGTCGAGCGGATCGTGGCGGGCGCGTCGCGTTGAGCTCGTTGCTGAGCCTGGACAAGCGCACCTACCTGGTCACCGGGGTCCTCAACAACGAGTCCATCGCCTGGCACGTGGCGGCGGCCCTGCAACGGGAGGGCTGCGAGGTCATCCTCACCTCGTACGGGCGGGTCGGCCGGATCACCCGACGGGTGGCCGAGCTGCTGCCGTCCCGCCCCGAGGTGCTCGAACTGGACGTGATGTCCGACGCGAGCGTCGACGAGCTGGCCGAGGCGATCGGCAGCCGCTGGGGGCAGCTCGACGGGGTGCTGCACAGCATCGCCGCCGCCCCACCGGACGCGTTGGGGGCCGGGTTCGTCACCGCCGCAGCCGGTGGGGTGCTCGACGGGTTCCGCGCGTCGGCGTACTCGTTCCAGCAGCTCACCACCGCGCTGTCGCCGCTGCTGAGCCAGGCCCCCGGCGGCGGTGCGGTGGTCGGGCTGACCGTCGACTCGACCCGGGCGCTGCCCGGATACGGGTGGATGGGGGTCTACAAGTCGGCGCTGGAGGCGGTCTGCCGCTACCTGGCGATGCACCTCGGCCCGACCGGGATCAGGGTCAACCTCGTCGCCGCCGGGCCGGTCGAGACCGTGTCGGCGCGCGGGGTGCGCACCTTCTCCGCCCTGGCCGACCAGTACGAGCGGTGGGCGCCGCTGGGCTGGGACCGCGCCGACCCGGCCCGGGTGGTCGGGGCGGTGCTGTTCCTGCTGTCGGACCTGTCCCGGTACACCACCGGGCAGGTGGTGCACGCCGACGGCGGCATGCACGCCGTCTTCGGCGGCGTCGCGGCCCCCGGACCGGCTGCGGCCCCCGGACCGGCTGCGGCCCCCGGACCGGCTGCGGCCCCGGGGCCAGCCCCGGCTCCGGCGGCACCGTCGCCACCAGACACCGCCGGCTGACACACACTGCGGGGAGGGACTGTGCGTCTCGTCATCAAAGGCACGGCCGAGCCACTCGTGGGGGAGTTCGACGTCCCGGCGTCGAAGTACCACGCGCACCGGGCGCTGATGCTCGCGTCGCTGGCCGACGGGACCAGTCGCATCCACGGCGCCTGCCACGCCGGTCACGTGCAGCACACCATCCGGGCGCTGCGTGACCTCGGCACGGCCGTCACCGTCGAGGACGACGCCTTCGTGGTGCGCGGCGGCCGGTACCGTCCGGTGCGGCCGGAGATCTCGGTCGGCAGCTCCGGCACCACGCTCTACTTCCTCACCGGGCTGGCCGCCCTGGCCGACACCCCGGTCGGCATCACCGGGCAGAAGTACTTCCGACGGCGGCCGATCCGCCCGCTGCTCGACGCCCTCGCCGGCATCGGTGTGGAGATCAGCTCGACCGGCGGACTGCTGCCGATCCGGGTTGCCGCCCGCCCGCCGACCGGGGGCCGGGTGCGGATCCCCGGCACCCTCTCCCAGTGGATCTCCAGCCTGCTGCTGGTCAGCCCGTTCGCCACCGGGCCCACCACGATCGAGGTGGTCGGTGAGTTCAACGAGCGGTCCTACGTCGACCTGACGGTCGCGATGATGCGCCAGTTCGGCCTGCACGTGCAGGTCAGTGGCGACGGCCGCCGGTACGACGTCGAGGCCGGCCAGCGGCCCACCCCGGCGGTGGTACGGCTGCCCCCGGACGTCGGCGCCGCCGCGTTCGGCCTGGCCGCGACCGCCCTGCACCCGTCCGACGTGCTGTTCCGGGGCCTGCCGGCGGTCCCCGCCGGGGAGCTGGACCATCCGGAGGCGCACCTGCTGGACAGCCTCACCACCATGGGCGTGCCGTTGACCCGTGACCCGGCGACCGGCTGGATCAGGGTGCGCCACGACGGGCTACGGCTGGCCCCGGTGCGGGTGGACTGCCGCGCGGTGCCCGACATGCTGCCGGTGCTCAGCGTCCTCGGCTCCCACGCGCACGGCACCACCGTGCTGGACAACGTGGCCCACGTACGGCTCAAGGAGTCCGACCGGGTGACGGCGATGCTGCAACTCAACCGGATGGGCGGTCGGCTGCGGCTCGACGGCGACCGGCTCGTCTGCGAGGGGGTCGGGCAGTTGCGGGAGGCCGACCTGTCCTCGTTCAACGACCACCGGGTGTTGATGGCGCTGGCGGTGGCCGCCTCCCGGGCCACCGGCGAGACCCGGCTGACCTACCCGAACGCCCACCGGATCTCCTTCCCGCAGTTCCTCGACCAGATGAACGCCGTCGGCCTCAACATGTCGGTCGACCGGGCCCGCGCCCGCCGCCTGCCCCGACCCGCCGCCGGCGAGCCGGCCGGTCGGTTACGCCCCGACCACCCGCGGCCGGCCCGCCCGTCCCCGGTGTCACCGGCCGGGACACCACCGGGTGTGACGCCGGCACCGACGCCGACGTCGTCGGTCGGGGTATCGGCACCGACCCCACCGGTGGTGACGCCGACGTCGTCGGTCGGGGTGTCGGCACGGGGGCGGTCGGTGGCGCTGCCGTCACCGTCGCGGTTGGCCGAGACACCCGTCGCCGAGCTGGTCCGTCGGCACGCCGGTGCGCGCCCCGACGCCGAGGCCGTGATCGAGGCGGCCTCGCCGGGGCGGCCCGGCACCACGCTGAGCTGGGGCGAGTTGGACCGCCGGGCCGACCAGGCGGCGTCGTTGCTGCGGGAGCTGGGGGTGGGCCCCGGCGAGGTGGTCGCCTGGCAGTTGCCGAACTGGACCGAGTTCGTGGTGCTCACGCTGGCCACCACCCGGATCGGCGCGGTCTGCTGCCCGCTGATGCCGTTCTTCCGGGAACGCGAGATGGGCCGGCTGCTGCGCCGCTCCCGGGCCCGGGTGCTGGTGGTCCCCGACCGGTTCCGGGGTCGCGCGCACCTCGCCGAGACCGCGGCGATGCTGGCCGGCCCGGACGCCCCGGGCGTGGCCCACGTCCTCGTCGTCGCCGGCCACACCACCCCGGACGGCCACACCACCGCCGATGGCACCGTCATCCCGGACAGCCATACCAGCCCCGACGGCACCGTCATCCCGGCCGGCACCGCCGCACCGGCCGACGCCGCCGGACTGCCGGCGGACACCACGGACCTGCGCTGGCAGTGGTTCGGCCCGGCGCTGGCCCGGCAGCGTCCCGACGGCGCGGCACCGGCCGCCCACCGGCCCGACCCGGCGGCGCTGGCCCAGCTGATGTTCACCTCCGGCACGTCCGGGGAGCCGAAGGGCGTGCTGCACCGCGTCGACACGCTGACCCGGGCCGCCGCGATGCAGGCCCGGCACCTCGGCCTGACCGCCGCCGACCGGTTGTTCATCCCGTCACCGCTGGCCCACCAGACCGGCTTCCTCTACGGCATGTGGCTGGGCTTCACCATCGGCGCACCCGTGGTGCTTCAACCGCTCTGGGACGGCCGGACCGCGCTGGAGACGCTGCACCACACCCGTTCCACCTTCGTCCAGGCGGCCACCCCCTTCCTCGCCGACCTCGTCGAGGCCGTGGAGACGGGCGGGCAGCCACCACCGGCGCTGCGGGTCTTCGTCGCCACCGGCGCGGCGGTGCCCCGCAACCTCGCCGAACACGCCACCCGGACCCTCGGCGCGGCGGTCTGCGGGGCCTGGGGCTCCACCGAATCGTGCCTCGGCACGCTCGGTGCGCCGACCGACGCGCCGGCACACGCCTGGGGCACCGACGGGCGGGCGCTGGAGGGGATCCGGATCAGGGTGACCGACGACGCCGGCACCGTCCTCGGCCCCGGCGTGGAGGGCAACTTCGAGGTCGCCGGGGACTGCCTGTTCGCCGGCTACCTCGACCGCCCCGACCTGACCGCGGCGGCGCTCACCCCGGACGGCTGGTACCGCAGCGGCGACCTGGCCACCATCGACGACGCCGGCTACCTGCGGATCACCGGCCGGGTGACCGACGTGGTCAACCGGGGCGGCGAGAAGATCCCGGTAGCGGAGGTGGAGCAACTGCTGCACACCCACCCCGCCGTGCGCGAGGTGGCGATCGTGGCGATGCCCGACCCCCGCCTCGGCGAACGGGCCTGTGCGTTCGTGGTGACCCGCGGGGCATTCGGCTTCGCCGAGATGCAGCGGTTCCTCGACGGCCACAAGGTCGCCAAACAGTACTGGCCCGAGCGGCTGGAGACCGTCACCGCGCTGCCCCGCAACGTGGTCGGCAAGGTGCAGAAGTTCGTGTTGCGTGACCAGATCAGCGCAACGATCGGCGAGGAGGCAGAGTGACCCAGGCCGATGGCACGTCGTTCGAGACGTTGGCCCGCGAGGTCGAGGCGTTCGTCCGGGGCCCCGGCGAGGCGTACGCGACGGTGATCGAACGCGACCGTAGTGTCCCCGCGCAGCTCTGGACCGACCTGCGTGACCGGGGCTACCTGCGCCTCGCCGCGCCGGTCGACTACGGCGGGGCCGGCCTGTCCTTCACCCAGTACCTGCACCTGCTCGAACTGTTCTCGATGTCGCACGCCTCGCTGCGGATGATCGTGCACGTGTCCAACGGGGTGTGGCGCTCCATCGACCAGTTCGCCTCCGACGAGCAACGCAAGAAGTTCGTGCTGCCGCAGGTCGCCGGGGACCTGCGGGTCGCGTTCACGCTCACCGAACCGACCGCCGGCACCGGGGCCGACCTGCGCGCCAGCGTGACCCGCGACGGCGACAGCTACCTGCTCAGCGGGGAGAAGCACCTCATCACCTTCGGGGTGAGCTGCGACTACTGGCTGCTGTTCGCCCGGTGCGCGGGCAGCACCGGCAAGGACGGCACGGTGGCGCTGATGGTGGACCGGAACGTCGAGGGCGTCCGGGTCCAACCGATGCCCGACACCATGGGTGTACGCGGCACCGACCACGCGCACCTGACCTTCGACCGGGCGCCCGTGCCGGTCGCCAACCGGCTCGGCGAGGAGGGCGACGGGTTGGCCGTCGCGCTCGGCGGCTTCCTCACCCCGAGCCGGATCGGCGTGGCGATGACCTGCGTGGGGCTGGCCCGTCGGGCGCAGGAGCTGGCCGTCGAGCACGCCGGCAACCGGGTCACCTTCGGCAAACCGCTGGCGGCCCGGCAGGCGGTCGCGTTCGCGCTCGCCGAGAACGCCGCCGACATCGAGGCCGCCCGGCAGCTCACCCTGCACGCCGCCCGCCGCTGGGAAGCGGGCCAGAGCGACGCCGGGGCGCTGTCCTCGATGGCCAAGCTGGTCGCGGTGGACATGCTGACCCGGGTCACCGACAAGGCGTTGCAGGCGCACGGCGGCATCGGCTACTGGGAGGGCAGCACCATCGAACGGGTCTACCGCGACGCCCGCGCGCAGCGCTTCGAGGAGGGCACCAACGAGATCCAGAAGACCGTGATCGCCCGGGAGATCCTGGCGGCCGGACGATGACCGGCTACCAGGGGCGTACCGCCCTGATCACCGGCAGCTCCCGGGGCATCGGTCGGGCGCTGGCGCTCACCCTGGCCCGGGGCGGCGCCTCGGTGGTGGTCAACTACAAGAAGAACGCCGAACTCGCCGAGCAGGTCCGCAAGGAGATCGAGCAGCTCGGGGGGCGGGCCGTCGCCGTCGCCGCCGACGTGGAGCAACCCGAGGAGATCGAACGGCTCTTCGCGGTGGTCGAGCGGGAGTTCGGCACCCTCGACTACTTCGTGTGCAACGCGGCGGCCAGCTCCTTCAAGAACATCATGGACCTCAAGCCGCACCACCTGGACCGGTCGTACGCGATGAACATGCGCTCGTTCGTGCTGGGCGCGCAGCAGGCGGTGCGGCTGATGCCCGACGGCGGCCGGATCGTCGCGCTGTCCAGCTACGGCAGCATCCGCGCCTACCCGACGTACGCGAACCTGGGTGCGGCCAAGGCCGCGATCGAGGCGTGGGTGCGGTACATGGCCGTGGAGTTCGCCGGCCGGGGCATCAACGTCAACGCGGTCAACGGCGGCATCATCGAGACCGAGTCGTCGGGCTACTTCTACGACGTGCCCGGCATGGCCCCGCTGTCGGGGGTGCTGCCGCTGATCCCCAAGCAGCGGATGGGCACCGCCCAGGAGGTCGCCGACGTGATCGCCTTCCTGCTCTCCCCGGCCGCCGAGTACGTCACCGGGCAGACCCTGGTGGTGGACGGCGGGCTGTCGATCGTCGCGCCGCCGTTCACCCGGGACCTGAGCGGTCCGCTGGCATGACGACCGGGCTGGAGCGGGTGTTGCGTCCCGGCCGCATCGGTCGGCTGGCGCTGCCGCACCGGATCGTGATGGGGGCGATGCACCTGGGTTGGGAGAACCGGGACGACGACGGTCGGGCGTTGGCGGCGTTCTATCTGGCCCGGGTCGCCGGGGGTGCCGGGCTGATGGTCACCGGGGGTGCTGCGGTCAGCGCCGCCGGTGCCGACGTGCCCGGCTTCGGGGTGCTCGACGACGCCGCCTTCCGGGACCGGCTGCGCCGGGTCGCCGGTGAGGTCGGCGCGGCCGGTGGCCTGCTCGCCCTCCAGCTGTTCCACGCCGGACGGTACGCCCGGCCGGCGGCCGACGGTCCCCGCCCGGTCGCCCCGTCGGCGGTGCCCAGCCCGATCTCCCGGCTCACCCCGGACGCGCTGCCCGCCGCCGGGGTCGCCCGGATCGTCGAGGACTTCGCCCGGGGCGCACACCATGCCCGGGACCTCGGCTTCAGCGCCGTGGAGATCATGGGCTCGGAGGGCTATCTGATCGACCAGTTCCTCTCCCCGTTGACCAACCGGCGCGACGACGAGTGGGGCGGCGATCCGCAGCGCCGGATGCGGTTCGGGGTGGCCGTGGTGCGGGCGGTCCGCGCCGCGGTGGGCGCCGACTTCCCGGTGGTGATGCGGATGACCGGCGACGACCTGCTGCCCGGCGGCACCGACCGGGACACGGTGGCGCAGTACGCGCGGGCGCTCGTCGCCGCCGGTGCCGACGCGTTGAACGTCGGCGTCGGCTGGCACGAGTCACCCGTCCCGACGGTGCAGGCGGTGGTGCCGCCGGGGCACTGGGTGCCGGTGGCGTCGGTGGTCAAGGCCGCCGTGGGCGGGCTGCCCGTACTGGCCAGCAACCGGATCAACCGGCTGACGCAGGCCGAGGCGATCCTGGCCGGCACCACACTGGACCTGGTGTCGATGGCCCGGCCGTTCCTGGCGGACCCGGCGCTGGTCGAGCGCAGCCGTGCGGGCCGCCCGGTGAACATCTGTGTGGCCTGCAACCAGGCATGCATAGACCGTTCGCTGGTCGGTGCGGTGGTGTCCTGCATGGTCAATCCGCTCGTCGGCCGGGAGGCCGACCCCGGGTCCGGTGCCGCGCCGGCCGGGACCGACCCGACGGCCTCGGCCGAACTGCCGGCCTCGACCGACCCGACCGGCTCGGCCGACCTGCCGATGCCGGCCGAGCCGGTGATCCACGTCGAGCCGGTGACCCGCGCCGGGCCGGTGGTGCGGGTCGGGGCGGTGGCCGGGTCCCGGGCGGTGGCGGTGGTCGGTGCGGGTCCCGCCGGGCTGCGCGCCGCCCACGACCTGGCCCTGGCCGGGCACCGGGTCACCGTCTACGAGGCGGACCGCGAACCCGGCGGGCAGTTCCGGCTGGCCTGCCGGGTGCCCGGCAAGGCCGACTACGCCGAGACGATCCGGTTCCTCACCGCCGAGCTGACCCGGCTGGGCGTGGTGCTGCACACCGGCCGGCCGGTCGCCGGGGCCGACGAGGACCTGCTGCGCCGCTACGACGGGGTGATCGTCGCCACCGGGGTGGTGCCGAGGCGGCCGGACCTGCCCGGCGGGGCCCTGCCGCACGTGCGCGACTACGGCACGGCCTTCACCGACGACGCGCTCGGCCGGCGGGTCGCCGTGATCGGCGGCGGTGGCATCGCCGTGGACCTGGCCCACCTGGCCAGCGAGCCGGGTGCCGGCCCGCCCCGGCAGGTCACCATCCTGCTGCGCGGTGACCGGCTCGCCCCCCGGATGGGACGCTCCACCCGGTGGGCGGTGCTCGCCGAGTTGCGCCGCCGGCAGGTGACGGTGGTGACGGGCGTCCGGGGCCTGCGTGTCGACCCCGACGCCGTGCACCTGGTCGACGGCACCGGCGCGGCCCGGTCCGTACCCGCCGACACGGTGGTGGTCGCCGCCGGCCAGCTGCCCGCCGACGCCCTGGTGCGGACGGTACGCCGGGTCGGGGTCTGGCACCGGGTGGTGGGCGGCGCCCGCGACACCGTCGGCTTGGACGCGGTCCGGGCGATCGCCGAGGGGCACGCCGCGGCGTTGGCGTTCCAGCGGGCCGCCCGCGGCACCGGTCGGGCCCTGCGGGTCGGGGAGCCGGCATGACCGCCGACGCGACGCACCCCGACACCGTGGCCGGGGTGCTGCGGCGGACCGCCGAGGACCGGTGGCGCATCGTCAGGTTGCTGCCCCGGGCGGGTGGCCCGGCGGTGTGTGCCGCCGTGGTGGTCAACCTGCTGCTCGCCGCCGCGCCCGTGCTGTTCGTCGTCGCGACGAGCCGGATGATCGGGTGGCTGCCGCAGGCGGTCCGCGATGGCGTCGACGCGCCGGCCTTCGGTCATCTGGTGACCGCGTTCGTGGTGGCGGCGGGCGCGCTCAGCGCCCAGCAGCTGCTGGCCCAGCTGCAGGTCGCCACGGGTCTGCTGGTGCAGCGGCGGATCGACGGGTGGGTGGCCGACGAGCTGATGACGGCGGCGTTGAGCAGCGTCAGCACGACCCCGCTGGAGGACCAGGCGCTGCTCGAACAGCTCACCGAGGCGTCCCGCGAGGTCGAGCACGGCATCCAGAGTCCGGGGGCGGCGGGTGCCGGGATGCTGGCCCTGCTCGCCCGCTACGGACAACTCCTCGGGTACGCGGTGATCGTCGGAGCGGCCTTCGCCTGGTCGGCGGGGCTGGGCCTGCTGGTGGCCGTGCTGGCGTTCCGGCACGGGCAACGCGGTGGCCTGCGCCGGTACGCGGCGATCTACGGTTCGGTGGTGGCCCGGATCCGCCGGCTGACCTACTTCCGGGGTGTGGCGATGGGCCGGCCGGCGGCCAAGGAGATCCGCATCTTCGGCCTGCTGCCGTGGTTGCGTGAGCAGTACCGGGAGGCGTACCTGGACTGGATGCGCCCGGTGTGGGCGCAGCGGCGACGGGTCTACCTCAAGCCCTACTTCCTCTACACGGCGGTCGGACTGACGGTGCTCGTCGCCGTGCTCGCCGCGCTGGGCCTGGCCGGTGGCGACGGGCAGGTCGGGCTGACCCGGCTGGCGCTGGTGATCCAGGCCGTGCTGGCGGCGGTCCAGCTCGGGGAGTTCTATCCCGAGGCCGACGTGCAGACCCAGTTCGGCATGAACGCCTACCGGGCGGTGGGCGAGTTCCGGGCCGGGATGCGCGACCGGACGGCCACCGGGGACGTGGCCGCCGGCCCCGCCGTCGAGCCTGCGTCGGGTCGGGCCGGCGACCGGCCGGCCGGCCCGGTGGACATCCGCTTCGAGGCGGTGTCGTTCCGTTACCCGCACCGCACCACACCGGTCTTCACCGACCTGGACCTCACCCTGCCGGCCGGGGCGTGCACCGCGATCGTCGGGCTCAACGGTGCCGGCAAGACCACCCTGGTCAAGCTGCTGTCCCGGCTGGCGCTGCCCGACGCGGGCCGGATCACCGTCGGCGCGACACCGGTCGACGACCTCCCGCCGGCACACTGGCGACGCCACCTGGCGGTCATCTTCCAGGACTTCCTGCGCTACGAGACCAGCGCCGCCGACAACATCGCGTTGGGTGCGATCGCCCACGCCGACGACCGGGAGGGCATCCGTGCCGCCGCCGACGCCGCCGGCATCCTCGACACCCTCGACGCGTTGCCGCTGGGGCTGGACACCCCGCTGACCGGTCAGCTCCGCGACGGGGTGGACCTGTCCGGCGGGCAGTGGCAGCGGGTGGCCATCGCGCGGGCGCTGTTCGCCGTCCGGCACGGCGCATCGGTGCTGGTCCTCGACGAGCCGACGGCGAGCCTGGACGTCCGGGCCGAGGCGCGGTTCTTCGACGAGATCATCGCCGCCACCACGGGGGTCACCACGGTGCTGATCTCGCACCGGTTCGCCACCGTACGCCGGGCGGACCACATCGTCGTGCTGGAGCAGGGGCGGGTGGTGGAGCAGGGTTCGCACGAGGAACTGCTCAGCCGGGGCGGCCGGTACGCCCGGCTGTTCAGCCTCCAGGCGCAGCGCTTCGCCGCCCACCCCGACCCCGTGACGTCCGACGCCACCGACGTCGACCCGCCAACCGCCGACCCGCCAACCGCCGACCCGCCAACCGCCGACCCGCCAACCGCCGACCCGCCAACCGCCGACCCGCCAACCGCCGACCCGCCAACCGCCGACCCGCCAACCGCCGGCCCGCCAACGGCCGGCCCGGTGGACGGTGGCGCGGTGGACGGCGATCTCGACGGTGGCCCGCTGGCTGCCGGTGGCGCAGCGGCGGACGTCGGGTCGCCGGGGAGCACCCGATGAGCCGCGGGCTGCTCTCCGCCGGGTGGTCGCTGTGGCGGACGTCGCTGCACCAGGACCGGCGCAAGGCGCTCACCGCGCTGGCCCTGGTCGTCGCCGGGGCGGTGGCGTGGCCCCTGGTGGCGGTGTTGCTGCGGGTGCTCTTCGATGCGGTCACCGCCGGCCGGCCGGTCACCGCGGGCGTCGCCGGCGTCGGCGTGGCGGTCCTGTTGATCGCCGGCCTGACCCTCGGCCACTTCGCCCACATCGCCTACTTCGAACTCGCCGAACTCGACGTCCTGCACGTGCACCAGCAGCTGATGGACGTCACCAACGGGTCGTCCGGGATGGCGCACGTCGAGCGGCCCGACTTCGCCGACAAGATCACCGTGTTGGAGCAGGACGTCCAACAGCTCCGGGTCGGTCTCCAGGCCGTACTCACCGGTGTCGGGCTGGCCGTGGCGATGACGCTGACGACGGTGGTGCTGGCCGTACTGCATCCGTTGCTGTTGCTGCTGCCGTTGGCCGCCGTGCCGCCGCTGCTGGCCGGGCGGCGGGCTGAGCGGATGGTGAACCGGGCCCGGGAGGGGGGTGCCGAATCCACCCGCCGCGCCCTCGGGCTGTTCCGGCTCAGCACCGATGCCGCCGCCGGCAAGGAGTTGCGGATCTTCGGCCTGACCGGCGAGGTGCGGCGGCGGCACCGCGGACACTGGCAGGACGCCACCCGACGGTTGTGGCGGGCCCAGCTGGTGGCGAGCCTGGTGCGGATGACCGGGCAGTTGGCGTTCACGGCCGGTTACATCGGGGCGGTCCTGGTGATCCTGCGCGACGCCGTCGCCGGCCGGCGCGGGGTGGGTGACGTCATCCTGGTCGTCACCATCGCGGCGCAGGTCAATCAGCAGGTCGCGGCGGCGGTCGGGGTGTTGCAGGACCTCCAGCGGCTGCGCAGCGTCTACCGTCGGCTCGACGAGGTGCACGACCTGGTGCGTACCGCCGACCGCCCCGCGCCGCCCGGTTACGCCGCCGCGCCCGGTCATCCCGCGTCGGTCGACCACCCCGTGTCGGTCGACCTGCCCACCCCGGTCGACGAACCGTCTCCGGTCGATCACCCGGGGTCGGTCGACGCGTGGTCGGTGGGCGGCGACCCGACGTCCGGCGGCGACACCGCCCGGGACACCGGGGGTGCGGGTCTGCCGCCGGCCCGGCTGCGGGAGGGCATCCGGCTGGCCGGGGTGACGCTGCGCTACCCCGGTGGGTCGCAGCCGGTGGTCACGGGCATCGACCTGCACCTGCCGGCGGGCGCCACCGTCGCCGTCGTCGGCGAGAACGGCGCCGGCAAGACCACAGTGGTCAAACTGCTCTGCGGCCTGCTGGCACCGACGTCCGGCCGGATTCTCGTCGACGGGGTCGAGCTGGGGGAGCTGTCGGTGCCGCGCTGGCGTGAGCGGATCGCCGCCGGTTTCCAGGACTTCGTCCGGTTCGAGCTGCCGGCCCGGCACACCGTCGGCGTCGGTGACCTGCCGCGCCGCGACGACGACCCGGCGGTACGGGCGGCGCTGGGCCGGGCCGGCGCCGAGGACCTGATCGGGCAGCTCGACGCCGGCCTGGACACCCCGCTCGGCCGTAGCCACACCGACGGTGCCGAGCTGTCCGGCGGGCAGTGGCAGAAACTCGCCCTCGGCCGGGCGTTCATGCGCGACGACCCACTGCTGGTCGTGCTGGACGAGCCGACCGCCGCGCTCGACGCGGAGGCCGAGCACGCGTTGTTCGCCCGCTACCGCGACCAGGCGCGCGAGGTGGCCGGCCGGACCGGCGCGGTCAGCGTGTTCGTGTCCCACCGGTTCTCCACCGTGCAACTGGCCGACGTGATCGTGGTGCTCGCCGACGGTGGCGTCGCCGAGGTCGGCAGCCACGCCGACCTGCTCGCCGCCGGCGGCCACTACGCCGAGATGTTCGAACTCCAGGCCAGGGCGTACCGGTGACCGGCCCCCATCGATTCCGGAGGACAAGGCAGTGACCAGCGCGACGCGTACCGACGAGTTCGACCCCTTCTCGCCCGAGTCCATGGACGACCCGTACCCCGCCTACGCCGAGCTGCTGCGCGCCGAGGAGCCGCTCTACCTGGCACAGCGCGACATGTGGCTGGTGATCCGCTACGAGCACGTCCGGTTGGCGGCGAAGAACCACGCCGCACTGTCCTCGGCCGACGGGATCGCCTACCACCGTTCGACGTTGCCGGTGCTCTTCGGGCTCGACCAGCCGGACCACACCCGGCTGCGGGCCCTGATCCGGCACGACTTCTCCCCACGCGGGGTGCAGTTCTGGCGGCCGTTCATCGAGCAGGTCTGCGGCGAGCTGCTCGACGAGGCCGTGGCCACCGGCGACATCGACCTCGTCCAGCAGGCGATCATCCTGCAACCGGTGAAGGTCATCACCACCATCGTCGGGGTGCCCGACGACAACCTCGCCAAGCTCAAGCTCACCGCCGGCGTGCTGGAGAGCTTCATCCCCAACGCCAAGGTCGGCGAGGACGCTCCCGACGATCCGACCGAGAACGCGTTGCGGTTGCAGGCGGCCAAGGCCGCCCTGTCGTCGGTCGCCGGACTCTCCGGGTACCTGGGCAACCTGCTCACCCGACGGCGCGACGAGCCGGCCCGCGACGACGTGGTGTCGAAGCTGTTCACCGCCGCGGCCTCCGGCGGGGTGACCGAGAACGAGATCCTCTGGCTGTGCCTCAGTCTGCTGGTCGGCGGGCAGGAGACGATGACCCACTTTTTGGGCAACATGCTCGACGCGCTGCTCAACCACCCCGACCAGTTCCGGCTGGTGCGCGAGCGGCCGGAGCTGATCGGGCCGACGATCGAGGAGACCGCCCGGTTCTACCCACCGGTGCAGAACGTCTTCCGTACCGCCACCACCGACGTGGTGGTCGGCAACACCACCATCCCGCAGGGGGCCCGGGTGGAGCTGTCGTTCGCCGCCGGCAACCGGGACCCGCGCAAGTTCCCCGACCCCGACGACTACCGGATCGACCGGGTGACCGACGGCCACCTCGGTTTCGGTGCGGGCATCCACACCTGCGTCGGCGCGCATCTCGCCCGCCTGCAGGCCACCACGTTCCTGCGGATGCTCATCGAACGCACCGACGACATCGCGCTCATCGGTGAGCTGGTCAAGGTCAAGAGTCCGGCGTTCCGGGGGCTCGACCACCTGCCGCTGCGGTTGACCCCGCGCTCGTCCGGTCCGTACGCGTCGGTGGGGCGGGCGTAGTGGGCACCGACGACCGTGCGCAGGGGGACCGGGTGCGTGACACGACCACCGGCGTCGCCACGATCAGCGTGCCGTTCGCCACGGGCGAGTACGCCACCGCGCCGCTGACCTGGGCGCAGAGCGTGATGTGGGGGCCGATGCAGTGGTTCGGCAAGGAGGCGAACCAGTTCAACATCGGCCGGTCCCTGGTGCCGCCCACACCGGTCGCGCCGGCCCGGCTGCACGCCACCCTGCGGGCCCTGGTCGAGGCGCACCAGACCCTGCGTACCCGGTACGTCGAGCGGGGCGACCAGCCGCAGCAGCAGGTGGCCGCAGCCGGGGCGTACGACGTCGTGGTGGTCGACGACCACGGCGACCCGGCCCGGGTCGGCGACGAACTCGTCGCCGACCTGACCGCGACGGCGTTCGACCACGAGGCCGAATGGCCGCTGCGGGTCGGCTGTGCCCGGGACCGGACCGACCGGATCAGCGCGGTCGCGCTCGTCGGCTCCCACCTGGCGTTCGACGGGTGGGCCTTCAACACCCTCACCGCGCTGCTGCTCGCCCGACTCGCCGACCCGCCAGCACCGCCGGCACCGGCGACCGGCAGCGGGGCGCAGCCGTTGGCGCAGGCCGCCCACCAGCAGTCGGCGGCCGGCCGGCAGCAGAGCCGGCTGGGGCTGCGACACTGGGAGCAGGGCCTGTCGACCGCACCGGCCTCGATGTTCGACCTGCCCCGCGCGGCGACCGGCGATCAGCCCATCGAACGGCACCTGCTGGATTCCACCGCCGTCACCGCGGCGGCGACGGCGCTGGCCGCCCGGACCCGTACCTCGTTCTCGACGGTGCTGCTGTGCCTGACCACGCTGGTCCTGACCGCCTACAACGGGCACCGCACCGCCGTGTTCAAGTTGATCGCCGGCAACCGCCTGGACCGCGACAGCCGCGACCTGATCGCCCTGAACACGTTGGACGCCCTGCTGGTGCACCCGGTCGACGGGGACGGCGACCTGCTCACCGCGATCCGGCAACTGCACCGGCCGGCGTTCGAGGCGTACCGGCGGGCCCCGTGCGACCCGGCGGGGGTGCGGACGGTGGTCGACGAGGTGGGCCGGCGGCGTGGCCTGACGTTCGACCTGTCGGCCTATTTCAACAACGGGCACCGGGGCAGCGACTGGGCGACGGCCGACCCGGACCCGGGGCCGGACCGCCTCACCGAGCTGCGCCGGGGCTCCCGTTACTCGCGGCTGGAGCCGCTGTCCAAGAGCGACATGCGGTTCTACGTCGCGGCCAGCAACCAGGGGGACGGCCGGTGCCGGCTCGGACTGCTGGTCGACACGGCCTTCTTCCCCGGAGGGCTCGGCGAGACCGTCATCCGGGGCATCGAGACCCTGCTCTGCGCGGCGGTCACCGGTGTGGTCCGGGTCGCCGAGATCGCCGACCGGATCGGCCTGACCCCGGCCCGGCGGGGTCCCGACTGGGTGTCCACCCCGGCCGGCTGGGTCCGCCCGCAGGCGGTGGCGGAGCTGGTCGGCGAGGTGGCCGGGACGACGGCCTTCGCCGAACCGGCGGCCGACGGCGGAATCACCGCCTACGTGTCCGGTCCGGGTTCGCCCACGGAACTGCACCGGCGGGTCCTCGACGCGCTGGCGGGCCGCCCGGGGCTCGTCGCGCCGACCGGGTACGTGATCTGCGGGTCGACGCCGCCCCCCGGTGCGGGGCCCGACGCGTGGCGTGCCCTGCCCGTGCTCGCCCGGGGCTCGGGGCGTGATGTGTAGGGCGTGGCGGCCCGGGGGTCGGCCCGACCGGGGTGGCCGTCCGGGTGCGCCGGGCGGTGCGGTGGACGGCTGCCGGACGTCGATGGTGACTGATAGTGTTCTATCGGTCGTTCGGTGGCGGGAGAGCGGAGCCGGAGCGGGATGCTGGGGGGCGACGGCGAGATGGTGACCGACGACGTCGTGATCACCGGCATCGGTGCCGTCACGCCACTGGGTCTCGACCGGGACAGCACCTGGCAGGGCCTGCTGGCCGGCAAGTCCGGCGTCGGCCCGGTCACCGCGTTCGACGCCGCCGCGTTGCCCACCCGGATCGCCGCCGAGGTGCGCGGCTTCGAGCCGGCCGAGCACTTCTCCGGCAAGCAGCTGCGACGGATGGCCCGGTTCAGCCAGTTCGCGGTGGTCGCCACCCGCGAGGCGGTCGCCGACGCCGGGCTCACCGTCGACGCCGACAACGCCGCCCGGGTCGGTGTGGTCGTCAACGCCGCCGTCGCCGGCTTCGACACCGTCGAGGCGACGGTACGCGGGCTGCTCGCCCCCGACCCGACCGCGCCCCTGTCGCACTTCGTGCCGTCCTCGTTGACCAACATGCCGGCCTGTGAGGTGGCCATCGAGGTGGGCGCGCACGGGCCGGTCAACGCCAGCGCGCTGGCCTGTGCCAGTGGCGCGTACGCGCTGCTCGACGCCCGCCGGCTGATCCTGGCCGGGGAGGCCGACGTGGTCATCTGCGGTGGCACCGACGCGGCGATCACCCCGGCCATGTTCGCGGGTCTGGTCAGCATGGGGGCGATGTCCCAGCGCAACGACGACCCGACCGGCGCGAGCCGGCCCTTCTCCGCCGACCGGGACGGTTTCGTCTTCGGTGAGGGCGCGGTGATCCTGGTGCTGGAGTCCGCCGCGCACGCCCGCCGCCGGGGTGCCACCCCGTATGCGACGGTCGCCGGTGGCGCGCTGACCAGCGACGCGTTCCACGTCAGCGCTCCCCGCCCCGGCGGGGTGTACGCCGCCGAGGCGATCCGGCAGGCGCTCGACCGGTCCGGGGTGCGCCCCGACCAGGTCGACTACGTCTGCGCCCACGGCACCTCGACGAAGGCCAACGACCTGACCGAGACGGTGGCGATCCGGGCGGCCCTCGGCGCGGCGGCCGACCGGGTCGCGGTCAGCGCCCCGAAGTCGATGCTCGGTCACCTGATCGGCGCGGCGGGCGCCCTCGGCGCGATGGTGTGTGCGCTGGCGATCCGCGAGGGCATCGTCCCGCCGACGGTCAACCTGCACCAGCCCGATCCGGAGTGCGACCTGGACTACGTGCCCCACCAGGCCCGGGAGACGCCGGTGCGGGCGGCCCTCACCAACGCGTTCGGCTTCGGTGGGCAGAACTGCGTCGTCGTGTTCACCGAAACCCCGTCGCGAGGAGAGCCCGGATGACCGCGCAGTTCCCGTTGGTCCCCACCGACCACCCCACTCCGCCGCAGACCCGGGAGGAGATCCTCGCCGACCCGGGGTTCGGCCGGTACTTCACCGACCACATGGCGACCGCCGTGTGGTCGCCGGACGCCGGCTGGCACGACCACCGGGTGGGTGCGCTGGAGCCGTTCACCATGCATCCCGGCGCGGCGGTCCTGCACTACGCGCAGGAGATCCTCGAAGGGCTCAAGGCGTTCCGGCACGCCGACGGCAGCGTCTGGCTGTTCCGCCCGGAGCTCAACGCCCGCCGGTTCGCCGCGTCCGCCCGCCGGATGGTCCTGCCGGAGCTGGACGAGGAGACCTTCGTCGAGAGCGTGGCCGCGCTGGTCCGCGCCGACGAGGCGTGGGTCCCGCCGTACGGCGGTGAGCAGAGCCTCTACCTGCGCCCGTTCATGTTCGCCTCGGAGGCGTTCCTCGGGGTGCGTCCCGCCCAGCAGGTCACCTACTGCGTGCTGGCGTGCCCGGCGGGGTCGTACTTCCCCAACGGGGTCACCGGCGTCACGCTCTGGGTCAGCACCACCTACAGCCGGGCGTCGATCGGTGGCACCGGCGCGGCGAAGTGCGGCGGCAACTACGCGGCCAGCCTCGCCCCGCAGCGGGAGGCCCTCGGTCACGGCTGCGAGCAGGTGCTCTACCTGGGTGGTGAGGGGCGGCGCAGCATCGACGAGTCGGGCACCATGAACGTCTTCTTCGTCACCCGCGACCACCAGCTGCTCACCCCCGGGCTGGGCACCATCCTCGACGGGGTGACCCGGGACAGCGTGCTGACCCTCGCCGCCGAGCACGGGCTGGAGCCGGTGCAGCGCACCATCGACCTGGACGAGATGCGGGCCGGGTTCGCCGACGGGTCGATGACGGAGGCGTTCGCCGCCGGTACGGCAGCGGTGATCACCCCGATCATCGGGCTCAAGAGCGACGACTTCGCCCTCACCATCGGCGACGGGGCACCGGGCAAGTACACCCAGCAGTTCCGGGAGCGGCTGCTCGACATCCAGTCCGGCCGGGCTGCCGACACCCACGGCTGGATGCGTCGGGTGCTGTAGTGCCCACCCCGATCGCGGTCGTCGGGATGGCGGTCCGTGCGCCCGGCGGGGTGTCGAGCCTCGACGCGTACTGGTCGGCGATCCTGGCCGGCCGGGACCTCACCGGCGAGCTGCCCGACGACCGCCGGGCCGGGTTCGGCACGCAGTGGGACGGGATGGTCACCCGGGGCGGCTACTGCGACTCCGTGTTCGACTTCGACGCGAAGTTCTTCGGCATCTCGCCCCGGGAGGCCCGGGTCCTCGACCCGCAGCACCGGCTGCTGCTGGAGGTGGTGTGGGAGGCGTTCGAGGACGCCGCGATCCCGGTCGCCACCGTCGCCGGGGGCACCGGGGTCTTCGTCGGGGTGACCGGCCGGGACTACCGGCAGTGGCTGACGGGTGACCCCAACTCGTACTGGACGATCGGCAACGGGCACAGCTTCACCGCCGGGCGGGTCGCGTACACCCTGGGGTTGCGGGGTCCGGTGTTCGCGCTGGACACGGCCTGTTCGTCGTCGCTGGTGGCGGTGCACACGGCGGCGCGGGCGCTGGCGGCGGGTGACTGTGACGCGGCGGTCGCGGGCGGGGTCAACCTGATCCTCGCACCGAGCACCACCCGGTCGGTGGCGCAGACCGGCGCGTTGTCGCCGGACGGCCGGTCGCGCCCGTTCGACGCCGACGCCAACGGGTTCGTCCGGGGCGAGGGCTGCGCGATGCTGGTGTTGAAGCGGCTGGCCGACGCGCAGCGCGACGGCGACCGGGTGCTCGCGGTGCTGCGCGGCACCGGCATCAACCACGACGGCCGGACGGCGACGTTCACCACGCCGAACGTGTCCGCCCAGTCGGGGCTGATCGACACGGTGCTGGCCGCCGCCGGGATCACCCCGTCGGAGGTCGGTTACCACGAGGCGCACGGCACCGGGACCCCGCTGGGTGACCCGGCAGAGATGTCGGCGATCACGGCGGCGCTCGGTCGTGCCGACGGCCCGCCGCTGTACGTGGGTTCGGTGAAGGGCAACATCGGGCACACCGAGTCCGCCGCCGGGGTGCTCGGGCTGGTGAAGGCGGTGCTCTGCCTCCAGCGTCGGACGATCGCCCCGCAGGCGAACTTCCGCACCCTCAACCCCCGCATCGACCTCACCGGCACCGGCATCGAGATCCCGGTCGCCCCGGTCGCCTGGGACGGCGGGTTCGGGGCCTGCGCGTCGACCAGCTCGTACGGGATGAGCGGCACGAACGCCTTCGCGGTGCTGTCGCCGGCCCCGCCGGTGCCGTCGACCGCGCCGTCGTCGGTGGACGGGTTCCCGGTGTCGGCGGCCACCGGGCCGGCGCTGAGTGAGGTGGCCCGCCGCTATGCCGACCGGTTGGCCGCACTGCCGGCGGCGGACTATCCGGCGTTCGCCGGCACCGCCGCCGGGGGGCGGACCCGGCTGGCGCACGCCGTGTGGGTGCGGGCGTCCGGGCCGGTGGAGGCGGTGGCGGCGCTGACGGCGGTGGCGGCCGGCACCGCCCATCCGGATGTGCGGGTGCTCGGCGCGGACGATCCGGTGCCGATGCCGAAGGGCCGGGCGGTGACCGCGCTGCCGACCTACCCCTGGCAGCGGCGCACCCACGTGGTGGACCGCCCGGACTGAGCCGCCCGGTGACCCGGACGGGGCTGTCGACGTGTGGGCGGACCGGTGCCCCCGCCGTGGGCCGGATCCACCGGCGGCCCGTCCGGACGGTGTACGCGCCGGTGTCCCGGCCGGGGCAGGGGTGGACGGGTCAGCCGCCGGCCCGGACGGCGTGCTCGGCGCGCAGGGCCGCCCGGGTGGCCCGGGACGGCAGGGCGAAGTGCAGGGTGGAGGCGGCGACCAGGACGCCCCGGCGGTCGTTGGCGCGGGCGTCGACCACCGCCGACCGGCTGGCCAGTTTGATCACCTCGGCGGTGACCCGCAGCTCGCCGGGCTCGGCGGGTTCGAGGAAGCTGATGCTGCTGTGCGCCAGGACCATCGCGGGTGTCGGGCCGATCAGCACGGTGACCGCGACGAAGCCGGTGAGGTCCATCGCCCAGAACGTGGCCGGCCCGGAGATGGTGCCGTCGAGGCGGAGTTCGAGGCAGTCGGGGCCGGTCACCGAGACGACCCGCCCGTCGTCGACCGACTCCAGGTGCAGGCGCTCGGCCCCGGAGATGACCTCGGCGAGCCAGGCCCGCGCTTCATCGACCGACATCACCGCTCGGCTAGCCATGGACGCCACTATAGGCGATGACCGGGTAGCGCTCCGTCCCCGGACGGTCACCCTGACGTGGCGGGTTGCCCACCCGGACGGCCCCGTCCGTCCGGCCCGACGGCCCACCGGCCCGGCAGGCCGGCCACCGTGGACGACACCCGCCGGGCCACCCCGTGTGTCGGGGCGGCCCGGCGGGCGGCGGTCACTCCAGCACGAACGTGGCGTCGGCGTTGCCGGTGGCGTCGGTGACGGTCCGCAGATAGAGCAGGCCGTTGCTGTGCCGCAGGTACTGGCCGGGGTAGTTGACCGCCTCGAACGACACCCCGGCGGCGTTGGACAGGCCGGGCCGCTGCACGAAGCTGGCGTCGGCGCGGTACGTCGACGACGCGTCGTCCCGCTCGACCCACACCTCCCAGTTGCGGTGCCGCAGGTGGTAGCCGGGGAAGTTGGTGGACTCCAGGGAGACCGTGTTGCCGCCGGCCAGGCCGGGCACCAGGCGGAACTGCGAGTCGGCGAGGTTGGTCACGTTCGCCTCCAGCCGGGCCCGGTACTCCCAGTGCCGGACGAACCGGTCGGGCTGGTTGTCCGACCGCAGCCGGACCGGGGTGACCCCGTCGGGCACCGGGATGCCGAAGTTCGGGGTGCCGTCGGCGTTCCAGTAGACCTTCTGGACGCGGGTGCGCCGGTTGGGGTCGCGCAGCGGGTCACCGCTGATGTCCCGGTAGTTGCGGTCGTGGTAGACGAGGATGTCGCTCTGCCCGTCCTCGGAGACGGTGAACGAGTTGTGCCCCGGCCCCCACTGGCCGGTCGCGGCGTTGCTGGTGAAGACCGGTTGCGGCGACTTCACCCAGGACGACGCCCGGAGCAGGTCACTGCCGGTCGACGCGGTCAGCAGGCCGAGGCAGTAGTTGGCGTCGGTGGCGCTGGCCGAGTAGGTGAGGAAGATCCGGCCGTTGCGTTGCAGCACGGTCGGCCCCTCGTTGACCTTCACCCCGCCGCGCATCTCCCACTCCAGGGTCGGCACGGCGATCCGGGTGGGGGTTCCGCTGAGCGTCCACGGGTTGGCCATCCGGGCGATGTAGAGGTTGGAGTTGGTGGCGATGCCCGGCTCGGCCTGCGCCCAGATCAGGTAGCGCACCCCGTTGGTGACGAACGTCGACGCGTCCAGCGCGAAGGTCTCCCAGGGGGTACGGATCTGCCCCTTCTCCGCCCAACTGGCGGTCAGTGGGTTCGCCCCGGTGCCCTCCAGGACGTACATCCGGATCGCCCAGACGTTGTCGGTGGCGCCGGCGGCGAAGTAGACGTACCACCGGCCGTCGATGAAGTGGATCTCCGGGGCCCAGATGTGCGCGCCCATGATCCCGCTGGTGTGCCGCCGCCAGATGACCGTCTCCGGTGCGGTGGACAGGCCCTGGAGGGTGGTGGCCCGGCGCAGCACGATCCGGTCGTACTCGGGGGCGGTGGCGGTCATGTAGTAGTAGCCGTCGGTGTGCCGCACGATGTGCGGGTCGGCGCGCTGCGCGACCAGCGGGTTGGTGACCCGGACGGCGGGGGCCGCCCCGGCCGGGGCGGCGGCGGTCAGCAGGGTGGCCAGCAGGGTCAGCACGATCAGCGCCGCCGTCCGGGCCCGGCCGGGGTGGCGGGCGGGCGGCAGGTCGGTGCGGGGTGCGGTGGCGGGCGGGTGCGGGTACGGCGGGACGGCCGACCGGGGGTGGTGTGAGGCGGACATGGGGGTGCTCCTGTCGGAGGTGGGGGATACGGCTCGCCGGCCGACCACGGGGGTGGTCGGCCGGCGAGGTGGGACGGGTCCTACGACTTGGCCAGGTCGAACTTCCGGACGGTCACCGCGCCACCGAGGGAACTGGTGGCGTAGTTGAACATGGCGAACCGGTAGCCCATGAAGAACTGCCAGGCGTTGTTGAAGGTGAGGGCGGGGCCGAGCGAGATGAAGTTGACCCCGTCGGTGCTGTAGGAGAAGCGTCCCTGCCGACCCGATCCGGGGGTGATGTCGGCGGTGGCCCGCAACCAGATCCTGCCACCGGAGATGCCGGCGCCGGCGACCTCGGTGCCGGTGTTGGTGGTGTTCCACTTGCTGTCCATGGTCAGGTTGTTGACCACGGCGACCCTGGTCGCGCCGTTGTCCCGGCGCACCCCGATCCAGGCCGACTGGTCGCGCAGCAGTGCCAGGCCGGAGCGGTCACCGTCGCGCATCGTGGAGTAGTCGAGTTCGATGGTGGCGGTCGACCGGGGCCCCTGGATCCGGTGGGTCAGGGTGTTGCGCGCCGAATACAGGTCGTTGGTCACGGTCGCGGTCTGTAGCCGCAGCCCGTTGTTGACCGACCACTTCGTGTCGTCCGGGTTGTGGTTCCACTCGTACTGCGGGCCGAGTGTGGTGCCGGCGAAGGTGTCCGTGCCGATCATGGGTTTGACCTGGCGTGGCGGCCGGGGCACGTTCGGGTACGGGTACGAGCCGCCCCAGGCGTTGTTGACCAGCTGGATCACCGGCCAGCCACTGGAGTTCCAGGTGACCGGGGCGAGCACGGGCACGCGGCCGCCGGGGTAGGCGTCCTGGAAGCCCATGTAGTACCAGTCGCCGTTCTGCGTCTGCACCAGACCACCCTGGTGCGGCACCCCGCCGCCGGAGATCGGTCCGGGCAGGTTCAGCAGCACCTGCTGCATGGTGTACGGCCCGAACGGGCTGGACGCCTTGAGGATGTACTGCCCGTTGGCCGGTCGGGTGAGGAAGATGTAGTAGCTGCCGTTGCGCTTGTAGAAGCGCGCGCCTTCCAGGGTGCCCACGCTCGACGGGGTGGTGAACACCTGCTGCGAGCGGACCTGGGTCTTCCCGTCGGCGGAGAGCTGGGCGACGCTGATGTTCGAGTTGCCGTAGGCGACGTACATGGTGTCGTCGTCGTCGACGAGTAGACCCGCGTCGTAGTAGCAGCTGTTGAGGGTGGTGTGCCGGGTCCACGGACCCTCGGCCGACGGCGCGGTGTAGATGTAGGTCTTGTTGAAGTCGATGCAACCGCCCCAGTAGAACGTCTTGTTGCTCTTGCGGTAGCCCAGGAATGACGCCCAGATCCCGTTGACGTATGCCCGGCCGCCGGACATGTCGTATTTCTGACCGAAGTCCAGCTTGGGCACCGAGTGGCCGGCGAACTCCCAGTTGACCAGGTCGTAGGAGCGCAGCACCGGAGCGCCCGGGGAGTAGTGCATGGTGGACGCCGAGTAGTAGTAGGTGTCGTCGACCCGCAGGATGTCGATGTCGGCGAAGTCCTGCCAGATCACCGGGTTGCTGAAGGTGGACGACGGCGGCCACTGTCCCGGCGGCGGCGTCGTGGGCGGCGGTGTGGTCGGCGGCGGAGTGGTGGGGGGCGGGGTCGTCGGCGGTGGGGTGGTGGGCGGTGGGGTGGTCGGCGGGGGTGTGGTGGGCGGCGGGGTGGTCGTGCCGCCCGTGCAGGTGACGCCGTTGAGGGTGAAGCTCGTCGGCTTCGGGTTGCTGCCGTTCCACGAGCCGTTGAACCCGAACGACACGTTGGCTCCGGTGGCGATGGCGCCGTTGTAGCTGACGTTGCGGGCGGTCACCTGGGCGCCGGACTGGGTGACGGTGGCGTTCCACGCCTGGGTGACCTGCTGCCCGGCCGCGTACGACCAGGTCAGGGTCCAACCGTTGATCGGGTCACCCAGGTTGGTGATGGCCACGTTCGCGCCGAAGCCACCACCCCACTCGGACGAGACGGTGTAGTCGACCGAGCAGCCGGCCGCGGCGGCCTCGGCCGGCAGGGCGACGGCTGTTCCGGCGGCGATCAGGCCGGCGGCCAGGAACACCCGGGCCGGCAACTTTCTGGTGAGTCGCATGCGCTACTCCTACTGGGGGTGGTGGGAGTCGGTGGTGGAAGGCGTCCGGCACCGGCGTGCGGGCACGCCGGTGCCGGACGGTGGGTCAGGCGACCGTGCAGGCGGTGCCGTTGAGCGTGAACGAGGACGGTCGGGCCGTGTTGCCGGTGTGCTCGGCCTGGAAGCCGACGTCGACCGAGGTGTTCGGCGCGATGGTGCCGTTGTAGGACACGTTGCGCGCGGTCACCGCCCCGCTCGTCGGCGTGTAGGTGGCGTTCCAGCCGCTGGTGATGGTCTGCCCACCGGGCAGGGTGAACGCCAGTGCCCAGCCGTTGACCGCCGTGCTGCTGGTGTTGGTGACGCTGATCGAGGCGGTGAGACCGGAGTTCCAGGCGTTGACCGTGTACGCGACCCGGCAACCCGCCGAGGGCGGCGGGGTGGTCGGCGGCGGCGTGGTCGGCGGTGGGGTGGTGGGCGGCGGCGTGGTGGGCGGGGCGGTGGTCGGCGGGGTCGTCGGCGTGTTGCCGCCGAGGCTGCCGGGCACGGCGCGCAGGGCGTTGTACCAGGTGGTGGCCATCTTGCGGTAGCCGGTGGCGTTGGGGTGGATGCCGTCGGCCAGGTCGGCCGTGCCCACCGCGCTGAACATGTCCACCAGGTGCACCCGCTTGCCGGCGGTGACCTTGCTCTGCACGATCCCGGGGATCGCCGCGTTGAAGGTGCGCACCGCCGACTCGGTGCCGTTGCGCGGGATGATGGTGGCGACGAAGACGTCCGCGTTCGGCGCGGTGTTGGTGATCTTGTCGATCAGGGTGGAGAGCCGGGCCGGGGCGCCGGAGGCGTTGTACATGTCGTTGGTGCCGATGTGCAGCAGCACCGTACGCGGGGTGGTGTTCCGCAGCCAGTTCACCACGTTGGCGTCGATCTGGGCGATGGTCCAGCCGGAGTGGCCCTCGTGGTCGTGGTCGCCCAGGTTGGACGGACCGTTGAACATCGACCCGACGAAGTCGACCCGGTAGCCGTCGGCGACCATCCGCTGCCACAGCTCGATGCGGTAGCCGCCGGGGACGTTGAACCCGTCGGTGATCGAGTCGCCGAGGGGCATCACCCGTACCCCGCCGTTGGACTCGGCGGCGGCGGGTGCGGTCACCACGGCGCCGGTGGCGACCGCGGCCACCAGGGCCGCGGTGGCCAGGCCGAGCAGGCGCAGGCCCCGACGCATGGTGGGCAGGCGTCGGCCGGCGGGGGCGGCGTCGACGAGGTGGGATCGGTCGGACGGGGGTGGCCCGGCGTTCGGGCAGCTCGTGCCGCTCATGAAAACTCCCTGGGGTGGCGGTGCGGACGGTGCAGCACGGCGACCGTCCCGGGGGTCGCCGGCTCGTCCGGCTGGTGGACGAAGGAGTGCGTCGGCACCACCCGGACGCCGGCTCGCGGGGCGGACCGACCACCGCTTCCCGGCGGATCTGCATGGGGTGATGGGCGGACGGTGCGCCACGCGCAACGGCCAGGATCCCGGACTCGTCACTGGTCGTGGACGCCGTGAGGTGCCGCTGGCCACCGGTCGCGACGTGGACGAACCGGTGATCCACAGCCGGAGCGTGCCCTGCGCTCCCGCCGGGATGCACCATATCGTGTTATCGCTAACATCAGCAACATCGGTGAGTGACGATGCCCGGGTGAGCTGCCGACCGGACGAACCACCCTCCGGGTGCCGGGGGCGGGACGCGGCGACCGGGCTCGGGCGGGCCGACCGCCGGTCACCGCGCCGCGTGCTCGGTGCCCCCCACCAGCAGCGCGTCGAGCCAGCGCAGCTGCCGTTCGACCTGCCACGCCTCGCCACCCTCGTGGCCGTTGAACGGGTAGGTGTGCAGCTGCCGCGCCGGTGTCCCCTCCCGACCGTTCGCCGCGCCGTACTGGTTGTAGGCGGCGAAGCCGGTGCCCGGTGGGCAGACGTTGTCGCGCAGGCCGATGCCGAAGTGCGCGGGCGCGGTGGCCCGTCGGGCGAAGGTCACCCCGTCGACGTAGGACAGCGTGTGCCGGACAGCCTCCTCGACCTGCCGGTGCACCGCCAGGTACCTGGCGATCTCACCGTACGGGGCGGCGTCGGTCAGTTCGATCCCGCGCTGGACGTCGCAGAGGAACGGCGCGGTGGTCAGCAGCGCCGCGAGGTCGTCGCGCAGGCCGGCGACCGCCAGGGCCAGCCCGCCGCCCTGGCTGTTGCCGACGGCGGCGACCCGGGCCGGGTCCACCCCGGGCAGCGCGCGCAGGGCATCGACCGCCCGGACCGCGTCGGTGATCAGCCGACGGTAGTGGTAGTCGTACGGGTCGAGGATGCCCCAGGTGGCGGGCCACGGGCCACCGGGCGATCCGTGCGGGTCCGGGGTGTCGCCCGCGCCGTGCAGCCCGGACTGGCCCCGGTTGTCCATCAGCAGGTGCGCGTACCCGGCCACCGGCCAGGTCAGCCGCTCGTGCGGCAGGCCCCGGCCGCGCCCGTAACCGGCGTACTCGACCACGGCGGGCAGCGCGGCGTCGACCCCGGCCGGGCGGGTGTACCAGGCCCGCACCGGGTCACCGGCGAAACCGGCGAAGGTGACGTCCCAGGTGTCGACCAGGCGCAGGTCGGTCCGGTGCGGGCGGACGTCGACGAGCACCGGCCGGGCGGTCGCCTCGGCGAGCGTGGTACGCCAGAACGCGTCGAAGTCGGCGGGCTCGACGACAGCGGGCGTGTACCGCCGCAGGTCTTCGGTGGCAGACATGGGTTCCTCGGGTGGTCAGGGGCGGGTGGTGGCGGGTGGTGCGGTGCTCTCCCGGACGACCAGCTCGGTCACCAGGTCGATCCGGCTGGTCGCGACGGAGCCACCCCGGGCCAGCTCCAGCAGCATCTGGGTGGCGGTGCCGGCCATGTCCCGCAGCGGTTGGTGCACGGTGGTCAGCGGCGGGTCGGTCCAACCGGCCACCGGCAGGTCGTCGTACCCGATCACCGAGAGGTCGTCGGGCACCCGCAGGCCGAGCTGGCGGGCGGCCCGGAGCACGCCGATGGCCTGCAGGTCGGAGCCGGCGAAGATCGCGGTGGGCCGGTCGGGCCCGGCCAGCAGCTCCAACCCGTGGGCGTGCCCGCCGTCGACGTAGAAGCTGCCGTAGCGCACCAGGTCGACGTCCACGGCCAGCCCCAACTGGTCGTGCGCGGAGCGGAAGCCGGCGGCGCGGGCCTGGCTGCACAGCACGTCCCGGGGGCCGGAGATGACGGCGATCCGCCGGTGCCCCAACTCCATCAGGTGCCGGGTGGCCAACAGGCCGCCGTTCCAGTTGTTCGACCCGACGGTCGGCACCGACGCCGAGGTCGCGCTGTCGGTGTCGACCACCACGAACGGGATGCGGTGCTCGGCCAGCAGGAGTTGTTGGGACGGGGTCGGGTGGCAGAGCACGAAGAGCAGGCCCAGTGGTCGGCGGGCGATCAGGGCGTCCAGCCGGCGGGGCGCGGGCCGGTGCTCCCCGTCGAGCTGGGAGATGGCGATGCCGAGCCCGGCGGCGCTGGCCACCGCCTCCACCCCGCTCATGATCTCCATCGCCCAGCCGGAGTTGAACTCGTGGAAGACGAGGTCGATCTGGTCGATGCCGGGCGACTGCCGGCGGATGCGGCGGCGGTACCGGTGGCGCTCCAGGCTCTCCTCGACCCGCGCCCGGGTCTCTGCGGCGACGTCCGCACGCCCGTTGAGCACCTTCGAGACGGTCGCCACGGAGACGCCGACCTCCTCGGCGATGGTGGCGATGGTGGCCGAGGACTGTGGGGTGAGCGGGCGGGACGCGGTCATCGAAGCCTCACCAGGCACTTCCGAAAGTTTCGGAGGACTCTAGCACGTCGGCTGCGAAAGCGGGATCGGCGTCGATGGAAGATTTTGACGGGGGTGAATGCCCTTTGCGGGAAGAGCGCTCCCGGATGTCGCATTTGAGACCCTTGACAGTCTCCGGGATGCCTCCTAAGTTGCCCGAAAAAGGTAACGCGCTGTTTACGAAATTTTCGAACCCTCCGCCGGCACACCGCGTCGGTCAGTTCGGCGCGGGCGGGGGAGCGGTCGATGGTGAGAGGTGTGGCATGAGAAGTCAGGTGCCCGTCGACGACGGCCCGACGCCCCAGGACACCCAGCCGTGGCGGGATCCGCGACGCTCACCCGCGCAACGGGCCGACGCGCTGGTCCCGGTCATGTCGCTGGAGGAGAAGATCGCCCAGCTCGTCGGGGTCTGGGTCGGCGCGGAGGCATCCGGCGAGGGGGTCGCCCCGCACCAGGCCGACATGATCGACGGGGCCCCGCCGTGGAGTGACATCATCCGGTACGGGCTCGGGCAACTGACCCGACCGTTCGGCACCGCGCCGGTCGACCCCGTCGTGGGCGCCCGCTCGCTGGCCGCCTCCCAGGCGCAGATCGCCGCGGCGAGCCGGTTCGGCATCCCGGCCCAGGTGCACGAGGAGTGCCTCACCGGGTTCGCCGCCTGGCGGGCCACGGTCTATCCGACCCCGCTGGGCTGGGGCGCGTCCTTCGACCCCGCGCTGGTCGAGGAGATGGCCGGTCGGATCGGCCGGTCGATGCGGGCCGCCGGCGTCCACCAGGGACTCGCCCCGGTACTCGACGTCACCCGGGACTACCGGTGGGGACGCACCGAGGAGACCATCGGCGAGGATCCCTACCTGGTCGGGACGACCGGTGCGGCGTACGTGCGGGGCCTGGAACGGGCCGGTGTCGTCGCCACCCTCAAGCACTTCGCCGGCTACTCCGCCTCCCGGGGCGGCCGGAACCTCGCCCCGGTGTCGATGGGCCACCGGGAGCTGGCCGACGTCATCCTGCCGCCGTTCGAGATGGCGCTGCGCCTCGGCGGGGCCCGCTCGGTGATGCACTCGTACGCCGAGATCGACGGCCTGCCCGTCGCCGCCGACGAAGGGCTGCTCACCCGGCTGCTGCGCGACGAGTGGGGGTTCACCGGCACCCTCGTCGCCGACTACTTCGCGGTGCGGTTCCTGGAGACCCTGCACGGGGTGGCCGCCGACGCCGCCGACGCCGCCCGACTCGCCCTGCGCGCCGGCATCGACGTGGAACTGCCCACCGTGGACGCCTTCGGCGAACCGCTGGTGGCGGCGGTGCGGGCCGGCGAGATCGACGAGGCGCTGATCGACCGCGCGCTGCGCCGGGTGCTGATCCAGAAGATCGAGCTGGGGCTGCTCGACGCGGACTGGCAGGAACTGCCCGAGGACGTGGAAAACCTACGCCTCGACGACGAGACCAGCCGGGACGTCGCCGTCCGGCTGGCCCGCGAGTCGGTGGTGCTGCTGCGCAACGACGGCGTGCTGCCGCTCGCCCCCGACCGGCGGGTCGCCCTGGTCGGCCCGGTCGCCGACGACCCGATGGCCCTGCTCGGCTGCTACTCCTTCCCCAACCACGTCGGCGTCCGGCACCCCGAGCACGGGTTGGGCCTGGAGATCCCCTCGCTGCGCGACGAACTCACCCGGTTGGTTCCCGGCCTCGTGCACGAGCCGGGCTGCGCCATCACCGACGGGGACACCTCGGGCATCCCGGCGGCGGTCGCCGCCGCGGCGGCGGCCGACGTGTGCGTGCTCGCCGTCGGCGACCGCGCCGGCATGTTCGGCCGGGGCACCTCCGGGGAGGGCTGCGACGCCGACGACCTGCGGCTGCCCGGCGTCCAGGCCGACCTGGTCAGGGCCGTGCTCGACACCGGCACGCCGGTGGTCCTGGTGCTGATGACCGGCCGGCCCTACGCGCTCGGCCCCGACCACGACCGGGCCGCCGCCGTCGTCCAGGCGTTCTTCCTCGGCCAGCGCGGCGGCCAGGCGCTCGCCGAGGTGCTCACCGGCGCGGTGAACCCGTCCGGGCGGCTGCCGGTCAGCGTCCCCCGCGACGCGGGTGGCCTGCCGGGCACCTACCTGACGCCGCCGCTGGGCCGACGCTCCGAGGTCTCCTCGATCGACCCCACCCCGGCGTACCCGTTCGGCCACGGGTTGAGCTACACCACTTTCGCGTGGACCGACCCGGTGGTGCCGGGCGTCGGGCCGGTCGACGGGCCGCCGGCCTGGCCGGTCGACGGCGAGACGACGGTACGGATCACCGTGCGCAACACCGGGCACCGGGCCGGCACCGAGGTGGTCCAGCTCTACCTGCACGACCCGGTCGCGCAGACCACCCGGCCCGTGGTCCGGCTGGTCGGCTTCGCCCGGGTGCCGCTGGACCCCGGCGCGGCGGCGCACGTCAGCTTCACCGTGCCGGCCGACCTCACCTCGTTCACCGGGCGCGACGGCCGGCGCATCGTCGAACCCGGCGACGTCGAGCTGCGGTTCGGCCGCTCCAGCGGCGACACCGCGGCGACCCTGCCGCTGCGCCTGACCGGCGACGAACGTCAGGTCGGCGTCCAGCGGCACCTGCTCACGTCGGTACGGGTCGAGCCCGTCGCGACCGGCCAGCACGCCGGATAGGAGGCCGAGGATGACATCCGAGACGTTACGGCCGCCCCCGGCGACCCCGGGACAGGCGGCGGCGAACCCGGCCCCGCGACGCCGTCGCCGACGGTCCTGGCGGCGGTCCCTGCGTCGGGACTGGCAGCTCTACTCGCTGGCCGTCGTGCCGCTGCTGTTCTTCCTGGTGTTCCGCTACCTGCCGATGATCGGCAACGTGATCGCGTTCCGCCGGTTCAGCCCCGGCGGCAGCGTGTTCGGCGAATACTGGGTGGGCCTGCGGTACTTCCGGCTGTTCCTCGCCGACCCCACCTTCTGGCAGGTGTTCACCAACACCCTGGTGCTGGGCACGCTGACCCTGCTGTTCTGCTTCCCACTGCCGATCGTGCTGGCGCTGCTGCTCAACGAGGTCCGGGCCCGCCGGCTCAAGCGGTTCGTCCAGTCGGTGTCCTACCTGCCGCACTTCCTGTCCATCGTGATCGTCGCGGCGATGGTGATGCAGCTGCTGTCGATGGACGGCTCGGTCAACCAGCTGGTCCGGGGTCTCGGCGGCGAGGGCGTGCCGTTCCTGCAGCAGCCGGGCTGGTTCCGGGCCATCTACGTCTCCTCGGAGGTCTGGCAGACCGTCGGCTGGGGGACGATCCTCTATCTGGCGGCGCTCACCACCATCGACGAGAACCTCTACGAGGCGGCCCGCATCGACGGGGCCAACCGGTGGCGGCAGACCTGGCACGTCACGCTGCCCGGGATCCGGCCGACGATGGTGACCCTGCTGATCCTCAACATCGGCACCTTCATGGCCGTCGGGTTCGAGAAGATCCTGCTGCTGTACAACCCGCTGACGTACCCGACCGCCGACGTGATCTCCACGTACCTGTTCCGGTTGGGCTTCGAGTCGAGCAACTTCAGCTACGCCGCCGCCATCGGCCTGTTCGAGGCGGTGATCGGGCTGATCCTGGTCCTCGGGGCGAACACCATCTCCCGGCGTACGGTCGGGACGAGCCTGTGGTGACCGTGGCCCCCGGCACGGCCGGCCCGAAGACGACACCACCCGTGCGGGCCCGCCGGTCCCGGGGCATCCGACCCACCCGGGGTTACCGGGTGTTCCAGGCGGTCAACGGGGTCGTGCTGACCCTCGTGGTGATCGTGACGCTCTACCCGTTCGTCAACATCGTGGCCCGGTCGCTCAGCGACGAGGCGCCGATCATCGCGGGCAAGGTCAACCTCGTCCCGCAGGGCTTCAACCTCACCGCCTACCGGCTGGTGATGTCCGACCCGATGTTCTGGACCAACTACCGCAACACCGTGGTCTACACCGTCGTGGCCACCGCCATCTCGATCGTGCTGACCACCTGCTACGCGTACGTGTTGTCCAAGCACCAGCTCCGAGGGCGTGGGGTGCTCGTCGGGATCGCCGTGTTCACCATGTTCTTCTCCGGCGGGCTGATCCCCAACTACGTGCTCATCACCAGCCTGGGGATGAAGAACAGCATCTGGGCGGTGGTGCTGCCCAACGCGATCAACGTGTTCAACCTGCTGGTGATGAAGGCGTTCTTCGAGAGCCTGCCGGTCGAGTTGGAGGAGGCCGCCGCCGTCGACGGGCTCAGCACGTACGGCACCCTGCTGCGGATCGTGCTGCCGCTGTCCAAGGCGATCATCGCCACGATGCTGCTGTTCTACGCGGTGTCCTTCTGGAACTCCTGGTTCACCGCGTTCCTCTACCTGGACCAGCAGGACCTGCTCCCGGTCACGGTCTACCTGCGCAACCTCATCGCCGGGGCGACCGGGGCGCAGTCGGCCGGCGGTGTCGCCGAGTCCGACGCGGTGCAGGCGGCGGCCACCATCCAGGCCGTGACCATCGTGCTCACCACCCTGCCGATCCTCGCGGTCTACCCCTTCATCCAACGGTTCTTCGTGTCCGGCGTGATGCTCGGCGCGGTCAAGGGGTAGCCCGACCGTTCCACTCCACCGCACCCCCACACCACCCGATCGAAAGGACGAGCCATGTTCCACAGGACGTGGCGCCGCGTGGCGATAGCCACTGCCGGGCTGCTCACCCTCACCCTCGTCGGGGCCTGCTCCGATGACGCCCCGGAGGCCAAGAACCTCGACGGCAACCGGGCCGGCGCGATGGCCGACTACGGGATCGACAAGCAGTTCAAGGCCAGCGAACCGCTGTCCTTCTCCATTCTCTACAACAACCACCCGAACTATCCGCTCAAGGACGACTGGCTGTTCTGGTCGGAGCTGACCAAGCGGACCAACGTCAAGCTCGCACCGGTGGCCGTGCCGCTGAGCGACTACGAGCAGAAACGCAGCCTGCTGATCGGTGCCGGCGACGCCCCACTGATCATGCCGAAGACCTACCACCCGTCGGAGAACGCCTTCGTCTCCTCCGGCGCGATCCTGCCGGTGAGCGACTACCTGGACCTGATGCCCAACCTCAAGGACAAGATCGCCAAGTGGAACCTCCAACCGGAGTTCGACACGCTGCGACAGTCCGACGGCAAGTTCTACCTGCTGCCCGGCCTGCACGAGAAGCCGTGGGCGGAATACTCGATCGCGGTGCGCACCGACATCCTCCAGCAGCTCAACCTCCAGATCCCCAAGACCTGGGACGAGCTGTACACCGTGCTCAAGGCGATGAAGGCGCGCTACCCCGACTCGTACCCGTACTCGGACCGGTGGAGCAAGCCGAACCCGGGCGGGGAACTGCTGAGCATCGTCGGCGCCGCGCACGGCCTCCGGACCGGCTGGAGCTGGAACCCCGCCACCTGGGACCCGGCGGCGAAGAAGTTCGTCTACACCGGCGCCACCGAGCAGTACAAGCAGGTGATCGTCTACCTCAACAAGCTGGTGGCCGAGAAGCTGCTCGACCCGGAGAGCTTCACCCAGACCGATGAGCAGGCCCGGCAGAAGCTCGCCAACGGCAAGTCCTTCGTCATCGGCAGCAACGCCCAGAGCCTGGTCAACGACTACCGCCCCGACCTGGCCAAGACCCTGCCGAACGCCAAGCTGACGAAGATCCCGATGCTGGTCGGCCCGGCCGGCGAGATCAACCCGGCCAGCCGGCTGGAGAACGGCATCATGATCTCCAAGAAGGCCCGGGACAGCAAGAACTTCGTGGCGATGATGCAGTTCATCGACTGGCTGTACTACTCCGACGCCGGTCAGGAGTTCGCCAAGTGGGGCGTCGAGGGCACCACCTTCACCAAGGACGCCGGCAAGTACACCCTGAACCCCGACGTCGACATGATCGGGCTCAACCCCAAGGGCAGCAAGCACCTGCAGAAGGACTTCGGCTTCGGCAACGGGGTGTTCTCCTACGGCGGCAAGCTCGACCTGGTGCAGTCGTTCTTCTCGCCGGAGGAGATGGAGTTCCAGAAGGTGATGAACGCCCGGACGCCGCTGCCGGTGGACCCGCCGGCCCCGCTCACCGACGAGGAGCGGGAGCAGGCGTCGCTGTGGGAGACCCCGCTGAAGGACCACGTCGTGCAGAACACGCTCAAGTTCATCCTCGGCCAGCGTCCCCTCACCGAGTGGGACGCCTACGTCGGTGAGCTGAAGGCCAAGAACGCCGACCAGTACATCGGCCTGGTCAACAAGGCGCACGAGCGGTTCGAGAAGGACAACGGCTGACCGACCCGGTCCGACCCGGTCCGGCCGGGCCCTGCCACGGGCCCGGCCGGACCGGTCACCGACGCGGCGACCACCGGAGGACGACCACGATGCGGATCACCGTTCCCGCCCAGCCCGTGGGGCGGCTCACCGACGCCTGGCGGCACTGTGTCGGCACCGGGCGTTTCGAGCTGGCCCTGCGCCGCGACTACCAGGACTCGCTGGCCCTGATCCAGCAGGACATCGGCTTCCGGCACATCCGCGGGCACGGCCTGCTCAGCGACGGCGTCGGCGTCCACCGTCCCTACCAGCACGGCGGCGAACGGCGGGTGCACCACTCCTTCACGTACGTCGACCAGGTCGTCGACGCCTACCTCGGGCTGGGCATCCGACCCTTCGTGGAGTTGGGCTTCATGCCCGAGGCGCTGGCCTCCGGCGGGCAGACGGTGTTCTGGTGGCAGGGCAACGTCACCCCGCCCCGCTGCTGGTCGGAGTGGGCCGACCTGGTCCGCGCCACGGTGGCCCACCTGGTCGACCGGTACGGCCTCGACGAGGTGCGGGGCTGGCCGATCGAGGTGTGGAACGAGCCCAACCTGCCCGACTTCTGGCAGGGTGCGGACCGGCACGCCTACCACCGCCTCTACGAGGTCACCGCGCACGCGGTCAAGGAGGTCGACGCCGGGTTGCAGGTCGGCGGCCCGGCCATCTCACCCGGCGCGGACGACTGGCTGGAACCCTTCGCCGACTTCGTCGCCGCACGCGGCGTGCCTGTCGACTTCGTCAGCCGGCACGCCTACACCTCCGGTCCCGCCCAGCACGTACCCTTCGGCACCCACCAGACGCTGGCCCCGGCGTCGTCGCTGCTGGAGCAGTTCGCCGCGCCCCGGCGGCACCTGTACGGCACCGCCCTGGCGGAGCTGCCGGTGCACATCACCGAGTTCAACTCCTCCTACCGGCCGGACAACCCGATCCACGACACGGCCTTCCATGCCGCGTACCTCGCCCCGGTGCTGGCGGCCGGCGGCGACCTGGTCGACTCCTTCTCGTACTGGACGTTCAGCGACATGTTCGAGGAGACGGGGGTGCCGACCGCGTTGTTCCACGGCGGGTTCGGCCTGCTCACCCACCGGCAGATCAAGAAACCCACCTACCACCTGTACGCCTTCATGGCCCGCCTCGGCGACGAGGTGCTGGCGCGCGGTGCGGACCACCTGGTCACCCGGCATCCCGACGGCCGGGTCGCCGTGCTGGCCTGGGCGCCGGTGGACGTGACGGGCCACACGCCGGTGCCCGACCGGCACCCGCTGGCCCTGTCGGTGCCGGTGGGCCCGCCCGGTGCCTCGTCGGTGTTCCTGCTCCGCTCGTCGGTCAGCGAGGAGGCCGGTAACGCCTGGACCGCCTGGAGCGAGATGGGCCGTCCCCGGTCTCCCCGCCCCGGGCAGTTGGACAGCCTGCGGGAGGCCGCCGAGCCGACCCGCTCCCACCGGGCCCTGCCGGTCACCGCCGGCCGGGTCGACCTCGACCTCACGCTGGCCCGGCACGAGGTCACCCTGGTCGAGTTGGCGGCGGTGCGCGACGAGACCCCGCCGTGGTGGGACGAGGCCCGGCTGCTCGGCGGCCCCACCGAACGCACCCCGCCGACGGACCGGGACGAGCGGTCGTGAGCGCGCAGCCCTGGCGGGAGTTCGGCGACGGTCCACTGTCGCGGGCCGCCGCGTCGATCTACACGGTGCTCGTCGTCGGGCTGCTGCTGGCACTGGTCACCCTGCCCGGACTGGTCCCGCTGCTCCTGCTCGGCCGGGACGCCAGCAACCTGCCGCTGGTCGCGGTCTGCCTGCTCCCCGTCGGCCCGGCGGTCTCCGCCGCTCTGTACGCCCTGCACCACCAACGCCCCGACCTGACCGACCTGCACCCCGCGGCCCGGTTCTGGCAGGGCTACCGGGCCAACCTGCCGCAGGTGCTGCGGCTCTGGGTGCCGCTGCTGCTGTGGCTGACCGTCCTCGGGGTCAACCTCACCCACCTGTCCGCCGCGGGCGTCCCGGCCGGCTGGGCGGTGCCGCTGGTCGGGCTCGGCGTGCTGCTCGTGCTGATCGGCGGCAACGCCCTGGTGATCGCCTCGCTGTTCACCTTCCGCACCCGCGACGTGCTGCGGCTGGCGGTGCACTTCCTGATCCGCACCCCGGGCGTCACCGTCGGCAACCTGCTGTTGCTGGCCGCCGCCGCGGCGCTCACCGTGCTCTTCTCCGAGGCGCTGCTGGCGTTGCTGGCCGTGCTGTTCGTCGTGGCGTACCTGCGGGTCGCCACGGCGATGACCGACATCGTGCGGAAGGACTTCACCGGATGACCAGGCCCGTCACCGTCCCGGCCGCAGAGAGCGGCGCCGGGGAACCCCGGCCGCATCCCGCCTGGCTGCCGCCGCAGGCGTGGCGGCCCCTCGGCGTACGCAGGGTGCTGGTGCACGGCGACGGTCTGCTGGTCGACACGGTCTTCGCCGAGGTGGCGCAGGCCTGCGCCGCACACGGCGGACGGGTGGACCGCACCGGCACCGACGGCGCGTCGGCGGTCGACCCCGTCGACCTGGTGCTCGCCCTGCGTGACCCGGGACCGCTGCCGTCGGCGGTGCCGGCCGCCGTGACGGCGGGCCCGACCCCCGACGGGCCGCTCGGCGACGAGGGGTTCCTGCTGACCCGGGTCGACGACGTGACGGTGGTGCTGGCCGACGCCCCGGCCGGGCTGCTGTACGGGCTGTTCCACCTGGTCCGGCTCGGCGAGGCCGCGCACACCGGGGACCACCCGGCGCGGGCGCACCGACCCGCGTTGCGCCGCCGGATGCTCGACCACTGGGACAACGTGGCCGTGCACCCGGTGATGGGGCAGGTGGAACGCGGCTACGCCGGTGGCTCGATCTTCTGGCGCGACGGCGGCCCGCGCGGCGACCGGGACCGGCTGCGGGCGTACGCCCGGCTGCTCGCCGCCTGCGGCGTCAACGCGATCTCGGTGAACAACGTCAACGTGGGGCTGACCGAGGCGCGGCTGCTGACCGACCGGCTCGACGACGTGGTCGACCTCGCCGACCTGCTGCGCCCGTACGGCATCCGGGTGCACCTGTCGGTGACCTTCGCCGCTCCCGTCGTCCTCGGTGGCCTGCCCACCGCCGACCCCCTCGACGACGGGGTGCGGGACTGGTGGGAGAGCACCACCCGCCGGGTCCACGCGCGCATCCCCGACTTCGGCGGGTACGTGGTGAAGGCCGACTCGGAGGGGCAGCCCGGCCCGTTCAGCTACGGGCGTGACCACGCCGACGGGGCGAACCTGCTGGCCGCCGCGCTCGCCCCGCACGGGGCAGTGGTGCACTGGCGGGCGTTCGTCTACGACCACCGGCAGGACTGGCGGGACCGGACGACCGACCGGGCCCGCGCCGCGTACGACCACTTCGCCCCACTGGACGGGCGGTTCGCCGACAACGTCGTCCTCCAGGTGAAGTTCGGCCCGGTCGACTTCCAGCCCCGGGAGCCGGTGTCGCCGGTGATCGCGGCGATGCCCGCCACCCGGGTCGCGGTGGAGTTGCAGGTGACCCAGGAGTACACCGGCCAGCAGTGGCACGCGTGCTACCTCGCCCCCTGGTGGCACGAGGTGCTGGCCTTCCGGCCGTGGGGGCCGGCGGAGCGCAGCGTCACCGACGTGCTGGCGGACGTGCCCGGTCCCGGGCCGCACCGGGGTGGTGACCTGGTCGCCGTCGCCAACGTCGGTGACGACCCGTTCTGGTGCGGGCACCCGCTCGCCCAGGCCAACCTGTACGCCTTCGGGCGGCTGGCCTGGGATCCGGGCCTGGCGGCCGACGCGATCCTCGACGAGTGGATCGACCTGACCTTCCCGGCGTCGACGGTGGGTGACCCGGCGTTGGTCCGTGAGACGCTGCACGCGGTGCTCGACGACTCCTGGCGCACCTACGAGCGCTACACCGCCCCGTTGGGGGTCGGCTTCATGGTCAATCCGGCCGGCCACTACGGGCCGGGGGTGGACGGCTACGAGTACAGCCGGTGGGGCACCTACCACTTCGCCGACCGCGACGGCGTCGGCGTGGACCGGACCTGCGCGACCGGCACCGGTTTCGCCGGCCAGTACCCGCCGCCCTGGTCCCAGGTGTACGAGTCGCTGGAGCGGTGCCCGGACGAGCTGCTGCTCTTCTTCCACCACGTGCCCTACTCGCACGTCCTGCACAGCGGCGTCACCGTCATCCAGCACATCTACGACACGCACTTCGCCGGGGTGGCGGAGGTGGTGGCGATGCGGGACCGGTGGACCCGGCTCGCCGGGGTGATCGACCAGGCGGTGTACGACCGGGTCGTCGAGCGTTTCGACGAGCAGTTGCGCTGTGCGACCGAGTGGCGGGACCAGGTCAACACGTACTTCTTCCGCAAGTCCGGGGTGCCCGACGCCCGGGGCCGCCGCATCCACTGACCAGCGCCGCATATCCGGCCGGCGTGGGCCGACCCACCGGACGCCGGGACGTGGCACGATCACGGGGGTGAGCAGCAGATCCGCCCCCGACCAGCAGCTCCGCGACCTGGCCCGGCTGCGCCGGGTGCGGGACCGCATCGACCGGGAGTACGCCCGACCGCTGGACGTCGAGGCGCTCGCCCGGGGTGTGCACATGTCGGCCGGTCACCTGAGCCGGCAGTTCCGCCGCGCCTACGGCGAGTCACCGTACTCCTATCTGATGACCCGGCGCATCGAGCGGGCGATGGCGCTGCTGCGTCGGGGCGACCTCAGCGTCACCGAGGTCTGCTTCGCGGTCGGCTGCTCGTCGCTGGGCACCTTCAGCACCCGCTTCGCCGAGCTGGTCGGCATGCCGCCGAGCAGCTACCGGGCGTTGGCGGCGCAGGGGTCGGCCCAGTTGCCGCCGTGCCTGACCAAACAGGTGACCCGACCGGTCAGGAATCGAGAAGCACCCGCCACCATCATCACCTAGCGTGAGCGGCATGGATCTCACCATCGACACCTGCGTCCTGCCGCACGACGACCCGGACGCCTCGCTGGTCTTCTACCGCGACATCCTCGGCTTCGAGGTCCGCAACGACGTCGGCTCGGGCAAGATGCGCTGGATCACCGTCGGGCCACCCGGCCAGCCCGGAACGTCGATCCTGCTGGCCCCACCGGCAATCGACCCCGGGGTCACCGACGAGGAGCGCCGGACCATCGCCGAGATGATGGCCAAGGGCACCTACGGCTGGCTCATGCTGGCCACCCCCGACCTCGACGGCACCTTCGAGACGGTGCAGGCCAGTGCCGCCGAGGTCGTCCAGGAGCCGATCGACCAGCCGTACGGGGTGCGCGACTGCGCCTTCCGCGACCCGGCCGGCAACCTGATCCGGGTCAAGGAGCTGCGCTGACTGCCCGTCCGGTGGGGTGGTCGGTCAGCAGTAGGTCCAGTCGCCCCACTGGTCGATCGGTACGTTGCAGGTGCTGCCCCGGGCCCAGGTCCCGTTGGAATGGTAGAAGTTGACGGTCACGAACCCGCGCCACCACCAGCCGTAGAGCTGGCCGTAGCCGGACGAGTCGAGCGGGATCGAGGGGGAGTAGACCCAGTCGCCTGACTGGTTGTATCCCTCCAGGTAGACGAACCCGTAGGCCGGGCCGCTGTAGTTGAACGCGATCTGCTGACCGTTGGAGCCGGCCACCGCGGGCGGGGCGGCGGCCGTCACGGCGGCCATCGTGACGGCCGCACCGACAGCGATCCTGCCGATTCTCGTCGGTATCCGCATGTTCACCTCTTCTGACCGTGGCGTCGACGTGGCTGGCGGCGGCCGCAGGCGCGCGGGCCGGGTCTTCTGCCGCCGGAGGGAGCGGCGGTGGCCGTCAGAAGCAGGAGGTCCAGTCCGAACCGCTCTGCTCGGTCGGTACCCAGCAGGTACGGCTGTCCCGGCTGGCCCCGTCGGCGTAGTAGAAGTGCACCGTGACCCACCCCTTCCACCACCAGTCGTTCAACGCCCCGTAGCCGGTGGCGCCGAGGTAGATCGACGGGGAGGTCACGTACTGTCCGTTGTTGTTGGTGCCCTCGAGGGTGGCGCGGCCCCAGGCGGGACCCCAGTCGAAGTAGACCTGTTGCCCGTTCGAGCCGGCGCGGGCCGGCGTCCCGGCGGACAGGCCGCCGGCCACCCCCACCGCCACCGCGACTGTCGTGGCGAGAAGCCGGCCCGTCCGGGCCCGACCCGCGCCGGTCCGTGCTGTCGTCATGGCACCATCCCCACTCCGGTGTGACCGCCTGCATACGTACGGTAGACCCCGGTGGGTCGGATGCCCAGACGTCCCCGGCGGTCCCGCGCTCACCAGGGGTGGACGGTGCCGTCCTCCAGCCGGTTGACCGGCAGGTACGCCGGGGCGTACGGGTAGCGGGCCGCCGCCTGCTCGTCGATGTCCACCCCGAGGCCGGGGGTTTCCGCCGGGTGCAGGTAGCCGTCGGCGTAGTGGTAGCCGTGCGGGAAGACCTCGTCGGTGGCGTCGGTGTGCCGCATGTACTCCTGCAGCCCGAAGTTGGGGATGGCCAGGTCGACGTGGAGGGCGGCGGCCATGCAGACGGGGGAGAGGTCGGTGGCCCCGTGCGAGCCGCTGCGCACGTGGTGCAGCGCCGCCAGGTCGAAGATGCGTCGCAGGTGGGTGATCCCACCGGCGTGCACCACCGTGGTGCGGATGTAGTCGATGAGCTGTTCCCGGATGAGCTGGGCGGCGTCCCAGATGCTGTTGAACACCTCGCCGACGGCGACCGGGGTGGTGGTGTGCTGCCGGATCAGCCGGAAGCCCTCCGGCAACTCGGCGGGGACCGGGTCCTCCATCCAGGTCAGCGCGTACGGTTCCAGGCTCTTGCCGAGCCGGGCGGCCTCGATCGGGCTGAGCCGGTGGTGCACGTCGTGCAGCAGCCGCAGGGTGGGGCCGAACTCGTCGCGTACCCGGGCGAAGACCGTCGGGACGTGCGCGAGGTAACGCGCGGTGGACCAGGTGGCCTCGCTGGGCAGGGCCGCGTCGGCCGGCTCGTAGAACAGCTTGTCGGTGCTGACCCCGTAGGTCTTGGGTAGGCCGGGCACGCCGCACTGCACCCGGACGGCCCGGTAGCCGAGGTCGACGTAGCGGGCGACCTCGACCAGCACGTCCTCGACGGTCTCGCCGTTGGCGTGCCCGTAGACGGTGACCCCGTCGCGGGACCGGCCGCCGAGCAGTTGGTAGACCGGCAGGCCGGCGACCTTGCCCTTGATGTCCCACAGCGCGGTGTCCACGGCGGCGATGGCGCTCATCGTCACCGGCCCCCGTCGCCAGTAGGCGCCCTGGTAGAGGTACTGCCAGGTGTCCTCGATCCGGGCCGGGTCCCGCCCGATCAGTAGCGGCACCACGTGGTCGCGCAGGTAGGACGCGACGGCCAGCTCGCGGCCGTTGAGGGTGGCGTCACCGACGCCGGTGACCCCCTCGTCGGTGACGATCTTGAGGGTGACGAAGTTGCGGCCCGGGCAGGTGACGATGACCCGGGCGTCGACGATCCGCACACGGCCTCCTTCGGGTGGCGACGAAGGCCGTGTGGTCCGCCGCGCGGACGAAGGCCGTGGTCCGTTCCGCGTGGGTGGCCGGTGGGCGGCGACGACGCCGGATGGCATCCGTCGTCGCCCGTCCGGCCCGGCTGTCGGCCCGCCACGTGGTCGCCCCGAAGTCTGGAACCGCCCGCGCGGGCGTGTCAAGGGCGGGCCTGGACGAACGGATGTGACCGCTCACCTGGTCGTCGCATGCCGGCTGCTCGATGGCTGGTCGCAGCGGTGATGGTGGATGCCGTGCCGGGGCCGCTCAGGATGGTTACGGCAGTGTTACATGGATGCGCCTTGACGGATTCCATGTGAGCGCTAACACTTGCCCCCAACGATTGAACGGAGAACGGCATGGATGCAGGCGCGAACCCGCAGGACCGGTACGTCGTCGGCGTCGACTACGGCACGCTGTCGGGTCGGGCGCTGGTGGTGCGGGTCGGCGACGGCGCCGAGCTGGGCACGGCGGTGCACGAGTACCGCCACGCGGTGATGGAGACGACGCTCGCCGCGGACGGCCAGCCCCTGCCGGCCGACTGGGCGCTGCAGGACCCGGACGACTACCGCGAGGTGCTGCGCGAGGCGGTGCCCGCCGCGCTCGCCGCGAGCGGCGTCGACCCGGCCCAGGTGGTCGCCATCGGCATCGACTTCACCGCCTGCACCGTGCTGCCCACCCTGGCCGACGGCACGCCGCTGTGCGAGCTGCCGGACCTGCGTACCCGCCCGCACGCCTGGGTGAAGCTGTGGAAGCACCACGCCGCCCAGCCGCAGGCCGACCGGATCAACGCGCTGGCCCACTCCCGGGGCGAGTCCTGGATCGGCCGCTACGGCGGCAAGATCTCCGCCGAGTGGCAGTACGCCAAGGGGCTGCAGCTGCTGGAGGAGGACCCGGAGGTCTACGCCCGCGCCGAGCGCTGGATCGAGGCCGCCGACTGGATCGTCTGGCAGCTGTGCGGCGTCGAGACCCGTAACGTCTGCACCGCGGGTTACAAGGGGCTGCTCCAAGACGGCCACTACCCGTCCCCGGCCTACCTGTCCGCGCTGAACCCCGGCTTCGCCGACTTCGTCGCCAAGATCGACGGGCCGCTGGCGCAGCTCGGCGCGCGGGCCGGCGGGCTGACCGCGCAGGCCGCCGCCTGGACCGGGCTGCCGGAGGGGATCGCGGTGGCCGTCGGCAACGTCGACGCCCACGTCACCGCCGCCGCCGCGCAGGCGCTGACCCCCGGCCGGCTGGTCGCCATCATGGGCACCTCCACCTGCCACGTGGTCAACGGTACCGAGCGGGCCGAGGTCGCCGGCATGTGCGGGGTGGTCGACGGCGGGATCAGCGCCGGCTCCTGGGGCTACGAGGCCGGCCAGAGCGGCGTCGGTGACATCTTCGGCTGGTACGTCAAGCACGCCGCCCCCGCCGGGTTCGCCTCCCACGAGGAGCTGACCGCCGCCGCCGCGGCCCAGCCTGTCGGCGCCCACGGCCTGGTGGCCCTGGACTGGTGGAACGGCAACCGCTCCCTGCTGGTCAACCACGACCTCAGCGGGGTGCTCGTCGGGCTGACCCTGGCCACCCGGCCGCCGGACGTCTACCGCGCGCTGCTGGAGTCCACCGCGTACGGCACCCGCATGATCATCGAGGCGTTCGCCGAGGCGGGCGTCCCGGTCGACGAGCTGATCGTGGCCGGCGGGCTCACCAACAACAGCCTGCTGATGCAGATCTACGCCGACGTGACCCGGCGTCCGCTGGGCATCATCGGTTCGGCGCAGGGTCCGGCCCTCGGGTCGGCGATCCACGCGGCGGTCGCGGCCGGGGCGTACCCCGACGTGCCGACCGCCTCGGCGGCGATGGGTCGGGTCGACCGCGAGGTCTACCGGCCCGACCCGGAGCGGGCCCGCGCCTACGACGCGCTCTACGCCGAGTACCGCCGGCTGCACGACCACTTCGGTCGGGGCGGCGACGACGTGCTGCTGCGGCTGCGGGCGATCCGCAACGCGGCCCGCCGCCCCGCCGTCAACCCCGCGGCCGACCCGACCACCCACCCCCTGGAGGTGCCGGCATGACCCTCGACCTCGACGCCGAGGTGGCCCGGCTGCGCGAGCAGGTGGCCGCCCTGCACGGCGAGCTGGTGCGCTACAACCTGGTGGCCTGGACGGCGGGCAACGTCTCGGCCCGGGTGCCCGGCCGGGAGCTGATGGTGATCAAGCCGAGCGGGGTGTCCTACGACGACCTGCGGCCCGACAACATGATCGTCTGCGACCTCGACGGGGTCGTGGTCGACGGTGACCTGTCACCGTCGAGCGACACCGCCGCCCACGCCTACGTCTACCGGGCGATGCCCGAGGTCGGCGGCGTGGTGCACACCCACAGCGGGTACGCCACCGCCTGGGCCGCCTGCGGCGAGGCGATCCCGTGCCACCTCACCGCCCAGGCCGACGAGTTCGGCGGCGAGATCCCGGTCGGTCCGTTCGCGCTCATCGGCGGCGACGACATCGGCAAGGGCATCGTGGCGACCCTGTCCGGGCACCGCTCACCGGCGGTGCTGATGCGCAACCACGGCGTGTTCACCATCGGCCGGGACGCCCGCTCGGCGGTGAAGGCCGCCGTCATGTGCGAGGACGTGGCCCGGACCGCGTACCTGGCCCGGTCGCTCGGCACCCCCGTGCCGATGGCCCAGGCCGACATCGACTCCCTCTATCACCGCTACCAGAACGTCTACGGGCAACCGGGGCCGTAACCGCGGCCCCGCCCGTCCTCGCCACCGGCCGCCCCGTGCGGACCGGTCGATCCACCGCAACCCGATGCACCACCCCTGGAAGGTCCGGTCCGTCCGGCGTGCCGTCCGGCCGGTCCTTCCCGCAGTAGCACCATCCCCCACCTCATCCCCGTACAAGGAGTCTTCACATGGCGAAGACCGGTATTACCCTCACCCGGCGTGGCCTCGGCGCGATGCTCGCCGTCGGCCTGCTGGCCGGCGGACTCGCCGGCTGCGGCAACAGCGACACCGGCGGTGACGACAAGAGCGGCGGCAGCGGCAACGGCAAGCTCGTCATGGGCTTCTCGCAGGTCGGCGCGGAGAGCGGCTGGCGGACGGCGAACACCAACTCGATCAAGGAGTCCGCCACCGCGGCCGGCATCGAGCTGAAGTTCGACGACGCGCAGGGCAAGCAGGAGAACCAGATCAAGGCGCTCCGCAACTTCATCCAGCAGAAGGTGGACGTGATCGCCTTCTCGCCGGTGGTGGAGTCGGGCTGGGACACCGTGCTCAAGGAGGCCAAGGACGCCAAGATCCCGGTGATCCTGACCGACCGGGCCGTCGACTCGGCCGACAAGAGCCTCTACAAGACCTTCATCGGCTCGGACTTCGTCAAGGAGGGCAAGCTCGCCGGCGAGTGGCTGGTCAAGGAGAAGGCGTCCGCGGCCGGTCCGGTGAACATCGTCGAGCTCCAGGGCACCACCGGCGCGGCCCCGGCCAACGACCGCAAGAAGGGCTTCGCCGAGGCGATCGCCGCCAACCCCAACCTGAAGGTCGTCGCCTCGCAGAGCGGTGACTTCACCCGGGCCGGCGGCAAGCAGGTCATGGAGCAGTTCCTCAAGGCCAACCCGAAGATCGACGTGCTCTTCGCGCACAACGACGACATGGGCCTGGGCGCGCTGGAGGCGATCACCGCGGCGGGCAAGACGCCCGGCAAGGACATCACCATCATCACCGTCGACGCGGTCAAGGACGGCATGCAGGCGCTTGCTGACGGGAAGTTCAACTTCATCGCGGAGTGCAGCCCGCTGCTCGGCCCGCAGCTGATGGACCTGGCCAAGAAGGTCAAGGCCGGCGAGGAGGTCCCGGCCCGGGTCGAGACCGAGGAGACCACCTTCACCCAGGAGCAGGCCAAGGCGGCCCTGCCCAACCGGAAGTACTGATCCGACCGGAGGCCGCCGCGTTCGGCGCGGCGGCCTCCGCTTCCGACGAAAGGTTCGGTGGGATGTCGGAGAGGCATCCGGTCCTGACGATGACCGCGATCAGCAAGATCTTCCCCGGGGTCCGCGCCCTCGACGGCGTCGACCTGCGGCTCTTTCCCGGTGAGGTGCACGCCCTGATGGGCGAGAACGGCGCCGGGAAGTCAACCCTCATCAAAGTGCTGACCGGCGTCTACGGCACCGATTCCGGCACCATCACCCTCGACGGCGACGAGGTCTCCTTCTCCGGCCCGATGCAGGCCACCGCCGCCGGGGTGAGCACCGTCTACCAGGAGGTCAACCTCCTACCCAACCTGTCGGTGGCGGAGAACATCTACATCGGCCGGGAGCCGCGCCGGCTCGGCGCGGTCAACTGGCGCGAGATGCGCCGCCGGGCGCAGGAGCTGTTGGCCCGCATCGACCTGCACATCGACGTCAGCGAACTGCTCGGCAACTACTCACTGGCCGTGCAGCAGATGGTCGCGATCGCCCGCGCCGTCGACATCCGGGCCCGGGTGCTGATCCTCGACGAGCCCACCTCCAGCCTGGACGCCGACGAGGTGGCCCAGCTGATGCGGATCATGCGGCAGCTGCGCGACGACGGCATCGCGATCATCTTCGTCACCCACTTCCTCGACCAGGTGTACGCCATCGCCGACCGGATCACCGTGCTGCGCAACGGCCGGCTCGTCGGCGAGTACCTCACCAGCGAACTGCCGCAGATCGCGTTGGTGGAGAAGATGATCGGTAAGGAGCTGGACGCCCTGGAACGCCTCGACGAGGCGACCAGCGGCGGCGACCGGGCGACCCTCGAACAGGGCACCCCCCTGGTGGCGGCCGACGGGCTCGGCCGGTCCGGTTCCGTCGCGCCGTTCAGCCTCACCATCCACCAGGGCGAGGTGGTCGGCCTGGCCGGCCTGCTCGGCTCGGGGCGTACCGAGGTGGCCCGGTTGTTCTTCGGCGCGGACCGCGCCGATGCCGGCCGGCTCGCCGTGGACGGTGCCCCGGTGGCGATCCGCAACCCGGTGGCCGCCATCGACCGGGACATCGCGTTCTGCTCCGAGAACCGCCGCACCGAGGGACTGGTCGGTGAGCTGTCGGTGCGGGAGAACATCATCCTGGCCATGCAGGCGGCCCGGGGCTGGCTGCGGCCGGTGCCGCGCCGCCGGCAGGACGAACTGGTCCAGCACTGGATCAAGGCGCTGAGCATCCGGCCGGCCGATCCGGAGATGCCGGTGCGTAACCTGTCCGGCGGCAACCAGCAGAAGGTGCTGCTGGCCCGGTGGCTGATCACCGAACCCCGGCTGCTGATCCTCGACGAGCCGACCCGGGGCATCGACATCGGCGCCAAGACCGAGATCCAGCGTCTGGTGGCGCAGCTGTCCGACGGCGGAATGGCGGTGCTGTTCATCTCCGCCGAGCTGGAGGAGGTGCTGCGGCTCAGCCACAAGGTCGCCGTGATGCGCGACCGGCAGCTGGTCACCGAACTCACCAACGACGACAGCCTCGATGCCGCCCGCGTCATGCAGGTCATCGCCAGCGGCAGCTCCCAGGAAGGGTCGGTGCCGGCATGAGCACCGTACGGGCCCGCGCTGCGGGCGTCACCAGCCACCGGCTGTTCTGGCCGCTCGTGGTGCTGGTGCTGCTGCTGGTCGCGAACGCCGTCTACCGGCCGAGCTTCCTGTCGATCGAGCTGAAGAACGGCCACCTCTACGGCAGCCTGATCGACATCGTCCGGCTCAGCGCCCCGCTGATCCTGGTCGCCCTGGGCATGTCCCTGGTGATCGCCACCGGCGGCATCGACCTCTCGGTGGGTGCGGTGGCGGCGGTCGCCGGTGCGGTGGCCTGCCTCTACATCAGCGAGCAGCCCGACCAGAACAGTCTGGGCGTGGTGCTCACCGCGGTGGCGCTCGGCTTCGGGGTGGCCCTGCTGCTCGGTGCCTGGAACGGCATCCTGGTCGCCGGCATCGGCATCCAACCGATCATCGCCACGCTGATCCTGATGGTGGCCGGCCGGGGCCTGGCCCAGTTGATCGCCGAAGGGCAGATCATCACCATCAACAGCGGGCCCTACAAGGTGATCGGGGTGGGGCACCTGCTGACCCTGCCGTTCGCGATCGTCATCGCCCTCGCGGTGACCCTGCTGGTGGCGGTGCTGACCCGGCGTACCGCGCTCGGCATGATCATCGAGTCGGTCGGCGGCAACGCCGAGGCCAGCCGGTTGGCCGGCATCCGTTCCCGGCGGATCACCTTCCTGGTGTACGTGGTGAGCGCCGCCTGCGCGGCCATCGCCGGGTTCATGATGACGGCGAACGTCTCCAGCGCCGACGGCAACGCGGTCGGGCTCTGGGTCGAGCTGGACGCCATCCTGGCCGTGGTCATCGGCGGCACCGCGTTGGCCGGCGGCCGGTTCTACCTCGGCGGCACGGTGGTCGGCGCGTTGCTCATCCAGACCCTCACCACCTCGGTGTACGCCATGAACATCGACCCGCAGACGTCCCTGCTGTTCAAGGCGGTCGTGGTGATCGTGGTCTGTCTCATCCAGGCCCCGGCCTTCCGGGCGCGGTTCCGCCGTCGGCGCAGCGTCCCGGTGACTCCGGTGGAGCCGGTCGGCACAGAGAAGGAGCAGGTTCCGGCATGACCACGACCCCGTTGGCCGCCCGCCCGGGCCGTGCCTGGTGGCGGGTGCCACCCCGGCACGTGCCGGTGCTCGCCACCGCAGCGCTGCTGCTGGTTATGTACTCCATCGGTGTTGCGCAGTACCAGGCGTTCTCCAACATCCAGGTCGTCTTCAACGTCTTCATCGACAACGGCTTCCTGCTGGTCGTCGCGGTGGGGATGACCTTCGTCATCCTCACCGGGGGCATCGACCTGTCGGTCGGGTCGGTGGTGGCGATGACGGCGATGGTGTCGGCCTCCCTGTTGGGCAACGGCCTGCACCCCGCCCTGGTGCTGGTGATCGCGTTGCTGCTCGGCCCGATCCTCGGGTTCGCGATGGGCTGCGTGATCCATTTCTTCGACATCCAGCCGTTCATCGTCACGCTCGCCGGGATGTTCTTCGCCCGGGGGGTGTGCACCTGGATCAGCACCACCTCGATCCCGATCACCGACGGGTTCTGGACCAGCGCCGCCCAGCACCGCATCCACCTCGGCGAGAACTTCGTCTCGGTCGGTGCGCTGATCGCCGTCGCGGTGGTGGCCGTGGCGGCGGCCGTGCTGGCGTACACCCGGCTCGGGCGCAACGTGTACGCCATCGGCGGCAACCAGCAGTCCGCGCTGCTGATGGGCCTGCCGGTGGGCCGTACGAAGATCGCGGTCTACACGATCAGCGGCCTCTGCTCGGCGATCGGCGGCATCCTGCTGTCGTTCTACACCCTGTCGGGTGCCCCGCTGATCGCGGTGGGCATGGAGTTGGACGTGATCGCGGCGGTCGTCATCGGCGGCACCCTGCTCACCGGCGGCTCCGGGTACGTCTTCGGCACCCTGCTCGGGGTGCTGGTGCTCAGCATCATCCAGACGTTGATCACCTTTGACGGCACGCTCAACTCGTGGTGGACCAAGATCGTCATTGGTGGCCTGCTGTTCGTGTTCATCCTGCTCCAACGCCTCGTTGGTATCCGTACCAAGTGACCCTCGCCAGTCCCACCGGAAGGCAACGCCCATGACCAACCCATCCCCGGTCGCCGAGGTCTGGTTCCTCACCGGCAGCCAGGGCCTGTACGGCCCGGAGACCCTGCGCCAGGTGGCCGAGCAGTCCCGACGGATCGCCGAACGGCTCGACGCCGACCCGGCCGTCCCGGCCCGGGTGGTCTGGAAGCCGGTGCTGACCTCCAGCGCCGAGATCCTGGCCGTCTGCCGCGACGCCGCCGTCCAGGGTGCGGTCGGGGTGATCGCGTGGATGCACACCTTCTCGCCGGCCAAGATGTGGATCTCGGGGCTGGACGCGTTGCGTACCCCGCTGCTGCACCTGCACACCCAGGCCAACGTGGAACTGCCCTGGTCCGAGATCGACATGGACTTCATGAACCTCAACCAGGCCGCCCACGGCGACCGGGAGTTCGGGTACGTCCAGACCCGGCTCGGTGTCGCCCGCAAGACCGTCGCCGGGCACGTCAGCGACCCCCGGGTCGCCGCCCGGATCGGCGCGTGGACCCGGGCCGCGATCGGGCACGCCGAGATGCGGTCGCTGCGGCTGGCCCGCTTCGGCGACAACATGCGCGACGTCGCGGTGACCGAGGGGGACAAGGTCGAGGCCGAGCTGCGCTTCGGCGTCTCGGTCAACACCTACGGGGTCAACGACCTGGTCGAAGCCGTCGACGCGGTCGCCGACGCGCGCATCGACGACCTGGTCAAGGAGTACGACGACAGCTACCGCCTGGTCGCCGCGCTGCGCTCCGGCGGCGACCGGCACGACTCGCTGCGCTACGCCGCCCGGATCGAGGCGGGGCTGCGCGACTTCCTCGACGCCGGTGGGTTCCGCGCCTTCACCACCAACTTCGAGGACCTGGGCGGGCTGCGTCAGCTGCCCGGCCTGGCCGTGCAGCGGTTGATGGCCGACGGGTACGGCTTCGGCGGCGAGGGCGACTGGAAGACCTCGGTGCTGGTGCGCACGCTCAAGTCGATGTCCGTCGGCACCACCGGTGGCACCTCGTTCATGGAGGACTACACCTACGACCTCACCCCGGGCCGGGAACTGGTGCTCGGGGCGCACATGCTGGAGGTCTGCCCGACCATCGCGGCGGCCACCCCGAACGTCGAGATCCACCCGCTGGGTATCGGTGGCCGGGAGGACCCGGTCCGGATGGTCTTCGACGCCCAGCCCGGCCCGGCCGTGGTGCTCGGCCTGGCCGACATGGGGGAGCGGTTCCGGCTGGTCGCCAACGAGATCGACGTGGTCGCGCCGCCGTACCCGCTGCCGAAGTTGCCGGTGGCGCGGGCGGTGTGGCGGCCCCGGCCGGACCTGGCCGCGTCGGCGGAGGCCTGGCTCACCGCCGGCGCCCCGCACCACACGGTGCTGTCCCAGGCCGTCGGGGTCGAGGAGCTGCACGACCTCGCCGAGATGGTCGGCACCGAACTGGTCGTCATCGACGCCGACACGACCCCCCGCCGGTTCGCCGACGAGCTGCGCTGGAACCAGGCCTACTACCGCCTGGCCCGGGGTTTCTGACCCGCCATGGGCCAGCAGCGGCCCGAACGCGCCGCGGTGATGAGCGACGTCGCGCAACTCGCCGGGGTGTCGCACCAGACCGTGTCCCGGGTGCTCAACAACCACCCGAGCGTTCGGCCGGAGACCCGGGAGCGGGTGCTGCGTGCCGTGCACCAGCTCAACTACCGGCCCAACGCGTTGGCCCGGGGGCTGGCCGGCCGCCGCTCCCGGGTCATCGGCGTGGTCAGCTTCGACACCATCCTGTTCGGCCCGGCGGCCACCCTGCTGGGCATCGAGCGGGCCGCCCGCGCCGCCGGGTACGGCATCAGCATCGTCACCCTGGAGCGGCTGGACCGTAGCGGGATGCGCTCGGCCATCGACGCGCTGACCGAGCAGTCGGTGGCCGGCGTCGTCGTCATCACCCCGATGATGACGGCGTCGGTCGCCGTGCACGGCCTGCCCACCGGGGTGCCCGCGGTGGTGGTCGAGGCCAGCGGGGAACGCGGCGAACTGCCCAGCATCTCCGTCGACCAGGTGGCCGGGGCCCGGCTGGCGGTGCGGCACCTGCTCGACCTCGGCCACGAGACGGTGTGGCACATCGCCGGGCCCCGGGACTGGCTGGAGGCCCGCGACCGGGTCGACGGGTGGCGGCAGACCCTGGAGCAGGCGGGCCGCCGCGTCCCGCCGGTCATCGTCGGCGACTGGAGCCCCCGGGCCGGCTACGAGCTGGGCCAGTCCCTGGTGGAGCGCCCCGACGTGACGGCGGTCTTCTGCGCCAACGACCACCAGGCGCTGGGTCTGCTGCGCGCCCTGCACCAGCGGGGCGCCCGGATTCCCGAAGACGTCAGCGTGGTCGGTTTCGACGACATCCCCGAGGCCGAATACCTCTCCCCGCCACTGACCACCGTGCGGCAGGACTTCGACGAGGTCGGCCGGCGGTGCGTGGCGGCGCTGCTGGAACTCTTCGACGGTGCGGGCGCGGACGCGCCCCGACCCCAGGTCGAACCGGTCCTCGTCGTCCGCGCGAGCAGCGGCAACCGCCGCCCCTGAGCCACCCCGACCGGTCCCGCCGTGCGCGTGCGGTACCGGCCGTCGTTGTGCGTCCGGCGGCGGGAACGGTCCGGGCGGGTGGGCCGTCCCGGCGGCGTCAACGGTGGTCGACCCGGGTCGCCCGGCCGGTGACGCCGGGGTGACGCGCGCTGCGACAGGGTCGAGCGACGACGCGCCGGTGCAGGCCCCGGCGGTCGGGACCCTCGTCACGGGCAGGCCGTCAAGGAGACTCCATGATCAGGACAATGCTCCGGATCCGCGCGCGCCCCGGTGCCGAACAGGCCGTCCGGTCGGCCTGGCGCACGGCTGCGGCACAGCTCGACGGGCTGCCCGGCAACCTGCGTCGGGACCTGTTCGTGGACGCGCACGACCCGCGTACGTTCGTCATCGCCACCGAGTGGGTCGACGACGACGCCCTGCTCGACTACGAGCGCGGCCCGGTGGCCGCCGGCCTCGCCGACGCCCTGCGTGCCGGGTGCGCGCCGCCCACCGCCGCCGACCGGCGGGTGATGCGCGACCGGCCCGGCGGGCACCCGACGCTCCTGGTGGACGTCGAGGTCACCGTCCCGGCCGCCCGGCTCGCCGAGTTCCACCGCGGCCACGCCGAGGTGACCGCCCGGATGGCCGGGGTCCCCGGCTACCTGCGCGAGGAGCTGCTGCGCGAGCCCGACACCGACGTCCATCACATCTTCGCCGAGTGGCGCACCGAGGCGGAGTTCCACCGCTGGGTGGCCAACCCGGCGCACGCGCGGGAGGAAGCCGGGCCGATCGCGCCGTTCCTGCTCGACTTCCGCCGCCGACTGTTCCACCTCGCGGCTCATCCCGGCACCGGCCGGGCAGCCAGTACCGGTAGGGAGACCGACGTGCACACGACAACGGACGTACTGATCGTCGGGGCGGGGCCGACCGGGCTGACCGCCGCCGTCGAGTTGGCCCGGCGCGGCATCGACTGCCAGGTGGTGGAGAAGCGGGCCGCCCCGCCCGGCCAGGCGGACAAGGCGATCGGGGTGCACTGCCGCACGATGGAGATCTGGGCGCAGCAGGGCATCGCGCGGGAGGCGATGGACGCCGGGATCTGGCTCACCGGCAACGTGGTGTTCGTCAACGGCACCCAGACCCACCGGATGAGCTGGGAGCTGCCCGACCTGCCGTACGCGCACCTCGGCCTGCCCCAGTACGAGACCGAGCGGATCCTCACCGAGCGGCTGGCGACCCTCGGCGTACGGCCGCAGCGCGGGGCGGAGCTGACCGGGTTCACCCAGGGCGCGGACGGCGTACTGGCCACCCTGGCGCTCGCCGGGGGCGGCACCCAGACGGTCCGGGCGCAGTACCTGATCGGCGCCGACGGCGCGCACAGCCGGGTCCGTGACCTGCTCGGGCTGACGTTCTCCGGCGGGCTGGGCCGGTTTCCGCAGCTGTTCATGCTCGCCGACGTCGAGGTGAACTGGGACATGCCACCGGGGCACCTGCTGCGGTTCCTGCACGAGACCGACGGTCAGATGGACGGGATGCTGGTCTGCGTACCGCTGCGCGGTGCGGGCCGGTACCGGATCGCGACCCTCGCGCCACCCCGGTTCTTCGCCCAGACCGGCGGTCGGGACGCCCCGCCCGGGTTCAGCGAGGAGCTGGCCGAGCCGACCCTCGACGACGTGCAGGTGGCGCTCACCCGGTTGGCCCCACCGGGCACCCGGGCGGCGAACCTGCGCTGGTCGTCGGTGTTCCGGATCAGCCACGGCATCGTCGACCGGTACGGCCACGGCCGGGTCTTCGTCGCCGGTGACGCGGCCCACCTGCACCCGCCGGCCGGGGGACAGGGGATGAACACCGGCATCCAGGACGCCTGGAACCTGGCCTGGAAGGTGGCGCTGGCGGCGCGGGGGCTGGCGGCCCCCGGCCTGCTCGACAGTTACGAGGCCGAACGTCGCCCGGAGGGCGAGGAGATCGTCGGCCGGGCGGTTCGGATGGCGTTCACCGACGAACTGGACCGCGCCGACCTGGAACGGCAGTTCCGCCAGGAGATGTCGCTGCTGCTCAGTTATGCCGACAGCCCGCTGGTCGGGGAGTGCGTGACCGATCCCGAAGCGCTGCGTACCGGCCCGCGCCCCGGTGAGTGCGCCCCCGACCTGGGCGGGTTGACCCGGCGGGGGGTGGGGCACCCGTTGCGGCTGCGCGAGCTGACCGGCGGCACCCGGCACACCCTGCTGGTCTACGCCGACGCCTCGGCCGAACCGGCGGCGGTGGCGGCCGTGTCGGGGCTCTGCGCCGACGTCCGTGCCCTGACCCGGGGTGAGGTCGACGCGTACCTGCTGATCAGTCCGGACGCCGACGACCCGGGGCTGCTCGCGCCGCCGGTGCTGCGCGACGCCGGGGGTGAGTTCCGCGCCCGGTACGGGGTGACCGGCACCGCCCTGTACCTGGTCCGCCCGGACGGGCACGTCGGCTTCCGCAGCCAACCGGTCGACGCCGACGCGCTGCGCAAGAACCTGCACCTGGTGTTCGGGGGTGCGCGATGACGCCGGTGCGCACGGTACTCGCCATGCGTACCCGGGAGGGCTGCGCGGAGCGGTTCGAGGCGGAGTGGCTCTCGGCGGCGGAGCAGATCCGGCAGCTCGACGGGTGCCTGCGCCAGGACCTCGTCCGCGACGCCGACGACCCGCGCAGCTACCTGATCATCAGCGACTGGGCGGACCGGGAACGGTTGGACGCCTTCGGCCGCAGCGAGCACCGTGACCGGCTGCTGCGGGTGGTCCGCGACCTGCGGGAATCCGCCGAACGACACACCTACCAGGTGCTGCACAGCATGCCCAGCGCGCCCGAGGAGACCAGATGACCGAGCCGGTGCCCGCAGCGCAGCTCTACACCGAGCAGTTCGCCGTCGACCCCTACCCGTCCTTCGCCCGGCTGCGCGCGGACGCCCCGGTCTGCCCGGTCAGCTCGCCCCGGTTCGACTCGTACCTGCTCACCCGGTTCGACGACGCGCGTACGGCGCTGACCGACCCCCGGCTGTCCAAGGACCTCTACGGCCCCGGGCAGCACTACCTGCAACTCTTCGGCCCGAACTCCGAGGCGTTGAACCGCAACATGCTCAACGCGGACCCGCCGGAGCACACCCGGTTGCGCCGGTTGGTGTCGCAGGCGTTCGCGCCGCGCCGGATCGAGGCGCTGCGCCCCCGGGTGCGGCAGATCGTCGACGACCTGATCGACGGGTTCGTCGCGCAGGGCCGGGCCGAGCTGATGCACGACTTCGCGATCCCGCTGCCGATGGTGGTGATCTGTGAGCTGCTCGGGGTGCCCCGGGCCGACCAGGAGCGGGTGCTGGACTGGACGCAGGTGATCCGGACCTCCGGGTCGGCGCGGCGACCCCCGGCGCAGGAGCGGGCGGCGGTCGGCGAGGCGCAGGTACGGCTGCACCACTACCTGGTGGAGCTGGTGGCCGCCAAACGGGCGGTCCCGGCCGACGACATGATCAGTGCGCTGATCGACGCCTGCGACCAGGACGGCCGGTTGTCCGAGGCGGAGCTGGTCACCACCACCTTTCTGCTGCTGTTCGCCGGGCACCAGACCACCGCCGACTTCCTGGGCAACGCGACGGTGGCCCTGCTGACCCACCCCGACCAGCTCGACCTGCTGCGCGACACCCCGGACCTGCTGCCCTCGGCGATCGAGGAACTGCTGCGCTTCGACGGCCCGCTGCCGGTGGCCAGCCCCCGGGTCGCCACCGAGGACGTCGAATACCAGGGGGTACGCATCCCGGCCGGGTCGATCGTCGGGGTGGTGCTCAACGCCGCCAACCACGATCCGGCGCACTTCGTCGACCCGGACCGGCTGGACCTGCGCCGGGTCCGTGGCCCGCACCTCGGGTTCGGCCACGGCGTGCACTACTGCCTCGGGGTCTCGCTGGCCCGGATGGAGGCCCAGATCGCCCTGGCGGCACTGCTGCGCCGGTTGCCCGGGTTGCGCCTCGGGGTGCCGCCCGCCGAGCTGCGCCGGTTGCCGGCGGCGTCCCCGTTCCGGGGGCTGCTGGAGCTGCCGGTCCGGTTCACCGCCTCCGCGCCGCCGGTGTCGTACCCGCCGGCCAGTCGCCCCCGTCCCACCGAGCCGACCCGTACCGTCTGATCCCCGAGGAGTTCCGATGACCTTCCGCAACGTGATCGTCTGTTCCATGGTGCCGGGCAGCGAGCAGACCGTCGCCGACGTGTTCGGCTACTACGACCGGACCACCCGGCCGCAGGACCTGGGCGTGGTCGGGCGGACCCTGCTGTCGTTCCACGGCCTCTACATCCACCTGATCGAGCGCGACGCGGACCCGAGGGTGACCGGGCAGACCCGGGGCCTGCCCGCCTTCCAGCAGATCGCCGAGCAGATCGCCCCGTACGTGACGCCCTACCCGAGGGACTGGCAGAACCCGTCGGACTCGGTGGCGAAGGAGTTCTACTCCTGGGCGCCGGCCGAGCCGCCGGCCGACGCGGGCGAGCCGAGCCGGACGGTCATCGTGGCCCGGATCAAGCCCGGTGCGGAACCCACCGTCGCGCAGATCTTCGCCGAGTCCGACGCCGGCCCGCTGCCCGCCATGATGGGGGTCACCGGGCGGTGGTTGTACTCGATCGACGACGTCTACCTGCACGTGCTGGAGCGCGTCGGCGAGTCGTTCGACGGCGCCGTGGAGCAACGCCACGACCAACCGGTCTTCGCCAAGATCATGGACGATCTCAGCCCGTACATCAGCCCGTTCGACCCGGACACCTGGGGCAGCCCGCTCGATGCCGTGGCCACCGAGTTCTACCGGTGGCGGGCGCAGGACTGACCCGGGCCGACCAGCGGGGGTCCGACCGCGCGGACCCCCGCTGGTGTCGGCCTCAGCCGGTGGGCAGGGTCGCCCAGCCCCGGTTGAAGGTCAGGCTGTCGTCGTCCGGCCGGTAGTTGCGCTCGATGTTGCCGGCGGCGTCCACCGAGAACCAGTGCACCTTGGTGCCGGCCGGGACGGTCAGCGTCTCGCCCCCCTCCCGGATGCCCGCCGAGGCGTACAGGGTGGAGTCGAACGTCGGCCGGGAGCCGTCGAGGGTGTAGAACACCGCCGCCGGCTCGCTGGTGTCGAACCGGACGCTGACCGAGCCCTCGGTGGCGCTCGGCGTGACCGCCAGGGTGCTGGTCGGGCGCTTCTTGTCCTTGTCGAAGTCCCGGGCCACCCGCAGCAGCTCGACCAGGCCGTTGCTGAACTCCATGGTCTCCTGGTGCGCCTCGTCCCAGGTGGGCTGGAAGCTGGTGCCCACCTCGAAGTTCCAGGCGTAGATGCCGTACTTGTACCAGAGCATGTCGCCGGAGTTGCCCGCCGCCGAGTACAGCACGTCGGAGATCGGGCCGGTGCGGGCCGGGGTGACCGCCATGTTGCGGTGCCGCTTGATCGCGGTGAGGATGCGCGACGACGCGCCCCAGAAGAACGACTCGTCGGCCAGCGTCGGCCGGGGCGCGGAGATCCGACCCGGGGTGGCGTACGCGCCCGGCGACCACATGAAGTAGTTGCCGGAGGAGTGCAGGTTCATCGAGAACTTCATGTTGGGCCGCTGGGCCAGCCAGTCGACGTTGCGGTTCTCCGGCTCGGACAGCTCACTCGGTCCCGCGTAGGTGTCACCGGTGCAGCTCGCCGATGCCCCCGAGTAGCCGTCGAAGAGACTGTACTCGGTGTAGTTGCGGTTGTTGTCCACCCCCCACGAGTTGCGGGCCAGCGCGTCGGTGGCACCGCCCGGGGCACAGTGGTTGGTCATGTTGCGCCGCTGCGAGGCGTAGTCGTAGAACGAGTAGTGCCCGCCGTCCGGGTTGATCGACGGCACGATCCAGATGTCCAGGGTGCGCAGCAGCTGCTTGGTGTTCTCGTCGGTGGCGTGGTTGCGCAGCAGCCGCTCGGCGGTCTCGATGGTCACCAGCGGCGGCACCCACTCGCGGGCGTGTTCCTGCGCGTAGGCCAGCACGCCGGTGCGGGAGCCGTCGCGGTACTTGCCGATCCGGATCGCGTACACCGGGTGCGGGTCGCGGGACACCCCGGCCGGGGCCTTCAGGTTGTCCGTCAGCGGCGTCGACGCGACCGGCGTGACCACCCCGGCACCGGCGTCCCCCCGGTAGGTGTACGCCGTGACCAGCGCACCCGCCTCGGCGGTCAGCGCCGCGGCGACCTGGGCGGCGGTGCTGGTCACCGTGCCGGCGGCGTCGGTGGCCAGGCTGACCCGGATGGCCTTGCCGGTCACCGTGACCGCCAGCGGGCTGTCGGCCGCGCCCGGGTTGGCCAGCTCGACGGTGATGTCGTTGCCGCCCTCGTGCCCCCAGGCGAGCGAGTCGACCGCGACCCGGGTGGCGTTGGTCCCGCCGAGCACCACCTGCGCCTTACGCCGGTACCCGTTGGTCTGGTAGGGCAGCTTCACCACCTCGGCGAGCTGCGGGTAGGCGTCGGCCAGCCGCTTGATCCGGTCGTACAGCTCCGTCGGGGTGAGGTAGCTGGTGACGAAGTCCTTCTGGTAGCCGGGGCCCTCCGGGCTGTCGGCCGGGATGGGCAGCCACTCCTTCACCTCGGCGACCGCCACGTCCCCGGTGGGGCTGGTGATCTGGATGCGCTGCGGCCGGGCGGTGACGGCGGCGGCGCCCCGGTGATAGAGGTAGACCCCGGCGTCGACGAACCGGGAGATGTTCTGGGTGCCGCCGGAGCCGATCTCGGTGCCGGGGCCGCTGTCGCGGGCCACGGTCAGTGTGCTGGTGGAGGTCTGACCCTGGGCCCACTTCGCCTCAACCGAAAGCACCTGGTTGGTGCCGGAGGTGTAGTAGTCGGCCCGGATGATCTTCACGTCGGAGGTGGCGGCGCTGCGCTGCAGGGTCGCCGTGTACGCCCGGTTCTCGGCCTGGTGGGCGGCGATCGTCGCGTCCCGCTCGCTGACCCGCTGCGCGGAGTCGGCCGCGTCGTGCAGCACGGCACCGACCCGGTAGCCCCTCCGCTTGAGCGCGGCGACCTCGGTCGGGGTGACCACGGCGTGCACCACGATGCCCTGCGCGGTCTGGGTGACATGGTGGTCGAGGTCGACCCCGGTGGCGACCAGCTCGTCCAGCGCGGCGGTGCCGTCGACCACCACCTCCACCACGTCGGCCTGCTCGTCGGCGGAGCGTTCGAGCCCGATCGGGGCGTCGGCCTCCCGGTCGGGCGGGGCGGCGGTGCCGGCGGTCGCCGGGCCGGCGAGCAGCAGTAACGCCACGCCGGCAGCCGTGGCGGCGGGTAGCCGCCGCCAGCGGCGGGGCAGTGCGGAACGAGACATCTCGGGCCACCTTTCCTGGGGGTGCACGACGGGCCGACGGCGCGCGGCAGCGCCCGCCGTCGGGCGGGGTACGAAACGGGGAGGTCGGACGCCGACAGTCGGGCGACGGTGGGCGGCCGGTCATGACGTCGACCCGCCGCAGGACGGGGGACACGGGGTGTCTCCCGGACGCGCGGCGGCGACGGACCGGCGCCGATCCGGTCTGCGTGACGGGCGGGGGGGCGTACCTGGTTACGGTCGGTCCTGGGGGCATTGCCGATCGGTGCGCCCATCCTGGCCGTACCCGCTCGGATCTGTCAATGATCTGTCCGGCCGGACACGGGCTGTCACAGTGCGGCGGTGCGGGTGTCCTGTCCCGACGGTCGCCGGGCGGCCGGCACGGTCAGGACGGGGTGCGGTAGTGGCCGGTGAGCCGGCCCAGCTTCATCGCCAGGTGCAGGCACAACCGTTCGTTGCCGTCCTTGAGGTCGGTGTCGGCGAGCTGCTCGACGCGTTGCAGCCGGTAGTAGAGGGTGGTCCGGTGCAGCCGCAGCTTCTCGGCCGTGGCGTGGGCGTTGCCGGCCAGGTCGAGGTAGGCCTCCAGGGTCTCCAGCAGCACCTGGTGGGCGTCGTCGCGCAGCAGCCGCTCCAACCCGGGGTGCACCCCGGCGACGTCGAGGTGCCGCGCGTCCAGCTGCGACAACACCCGGTAGATGCCCAGGCCGGCCCAGGAGACCACCCGGCCGAGCGCCGGCAGTTGGACACCGACCCGGGCCGCCTGCACCGCCTCCCGGTACGACTGCACCGCGTCGGCCAGCCCCGGGCGGGACTGACCGATGCCGGTCACCGTGCGCTCCACCGAGGACAGCCCCCGGGTCGCCTGCCCCAGCGCCTCGTCGAGGTGCCCGGCGGCGACCTCCGGGGTGGGCCGGCCGGCGATCCGACCACCGCAGATCAGCAGCACCCCGTGGTCGGGCCAGACCATGTGCAGCGACTCGCGTACGCCGAGCCACCGGCGGGTCGCCACCAGTGCCTGTTCCAGCGCGATCCGGGCCATCTCGTCGGGGTGCCGCCCGGTGACGGGGGCGAGTTGGGCCACCACCGCCGTGGTCGTGCCGTCACCGGCGACCGTACCCTCCTCCAGCAGGGCACGCACGGCGTGCGCACGGGCCTGCGCGCTCTCCACCAGCAGGGTCCGGGTGGCCTCGGACTCCCGCTGCGAGGCCAGCTCACCGAGCAGGTTCTCCCGGTAGAGGGCCAGCGACAGGTCGGTGAAGGCACCGGTCGCGGTGGCGATGTCCGCGTCGGTCATCGACCCGTCGTCGTCGATGAACCAGACGAAACCGAGCAGCAGGTCGTCGTGCCAGATCGGCACGCAGACCCGGGGGAGCAGGTCGAGGGCCACGTCGGCGGGGGTACGCACCGGCTCGCGGGCGGTGAGCACACCCATCCGGCGGAACCAGGCGATCACCTCCGGGGTGGTCTGCCGGCGCAGGATCGACATCCGGCGTACCTCGTCCATCGGCCCGTCGTGTTCGCTGTAGACGACCACCCGCTGCCGCCGGTCCTCGATGAGGGCGGGACGCCCCACCCGGGCGGCGACGGCGTCGACTATGCGCTGAAGCTCACCGTGCATGGATCTCCCCTGGTTGGCTGCGCGGCAGGGGGTGCGACAGCCGGTGCCCTACCCTGTGCGGCCGGTGGGCCTGTGCGCAAGGTCCACCGCGGATATACCGACAAAAGGACGGCCCCCACGGCGACTGTTCCGGCAATTGTCCGAAGAGCCACGACGATCGACGATCGTAGGGTTCCACCTGCGGTGGGCAGCGGGCCGCCGGCGCGTAGGAGGGAACGCCCGAGTGACAGCTGGTAGGCCCTGGCGGGGGGTGCTGGTCGCCATCACCACGCCGTTGCGTGACGACCTCGGCGTCGACTTCGACCGGCTCCAGGAGCACGTGCGGTGGCTCGCCGAGGCGGGCTGCCACGGGGTGACGCCGTGTGCGTCGGTGGGGGAGTACCGGGCGCTGTCCGACGACGAGCGGGCCGACGTGGTACGGGCGACGGTGCAGGCCGCGCCACCCGGCTGCGCGGTGCTGCCCGGCGTCGGCGGGTACGGCAGCCGGCAGTCCCGCCGCTGGGCGGAGCAGGCCGCCGCCGTCGGGGCCGCCGGGGTGCTCGCCCCACCCCCGGACGGCTACCCCGCAGGCGACGCCGACGTGGTCGCCCACTACCGGGAGGTGACCGCCGTCGGCCTGCCGGTGGTGGCCCACAACGACCCGTACGACACCCGGGTCGACCTGAGGCCGGAGCTGCTCGCCCGGGTCGCCGAGACCGACGGGATCGTCGCGGTCGAGGAGTTCTCCGGTGACGTGCGGCGGGTGCACCGGATCAGGGACCTCTGCCCGCACGTGGACGTGCTGGCCGGCGCGGACGACGTGCTGCTCGAACTGGTGCTGTGCGGGGCCCGGGGCTGGGTCTCCGGCCTGTCCAACGCGCTGCCCCGGCAGGCCCTGCGGCTCTACGACCTCTGTGTCGCCGGGGATCTGGCCCGGGCGTTGCCGCTCTACGCCGAGCTGCACCCGGCATTCGGTTGGGGCTCCCGGCCGGAGGCGGTGCAGGCCATCAAGCTGGCGATGGACTGCGCCGGACGGTTCGGCGGCCGGTGCCGCCCGCCGCGCGGTCCGCTGCCGCCGCCGGCCGTCGCCCGGCTGCGCCGGGACCTGGTCCGGGCCCTGTCGGTCACCGTCGATCCGGTCGTCGACGGTCGTCCCCGGTGAACCACCCCGGCCGGCGGGGCCGGTCGACGGGCGGGCCGGGCGGGTGGACCGGACGGGTCGGGGAGGCCCCGGCGGAGGCTGGTGGCCCGCCGTGACCCGACGCGGGTCCTTCAGGTGTCGGAAGCGGCCGGTCCACCTGCCGACATCTGCACGGTGACCGGCCCCGGCCCGTCCTCCTAGATTCGCTGCGCGGCCCAGTGACAGGTGCCCCGGCAGCCACCCCCCGCCGACACCGGACCGGACGCCGTGTCCCTCCCGACGAGAGGTGAACCTGTGCACCGTGTTACCCGCAACAAACCCCGACTGAGGCGTTCCGTGCTGGCTGCGGTCCTGGCCGGCACGCTGGTGGTGACCGGCGCGGCGCAGGCTGCCGCGGCCCCGGCCAATCCGGCCGGCGGCACCGCGCCGTTCCAGGTCCTCGACCCGCAGGCCTGGCAGAACCCCGACACCATGACCTGGGACGACTACCAGGCGGTGCCGGGTAAGAACTGGGCCGACCCGAGCGTGCGGGGCACGATCCGCAACTTCAAGATCGCCCTGGTCGCGCTCGACTATCCGGACCAGACGTTCGCGGTGTCCCAACGGGCCCGCTCGACGGTCTTCGGCAACCCCCAGTCGGTCGCGGCCAACATCCCCCGCGCCGACGTGCCGAAGTTCTACCAGGACTTCCTCAACACCCCGAACACCCTGAACAAGGGGCACACCCTGCACGAGTACTGGATGCAGGACTCCAACGGGCGCTACGGCGTGGACCTGGCCGGGTTCGGGCCGTACCAGCTGCCGGCGAAGTCCTACCAGTACGGGCTGGACAACAGCTTCAACCCCGGCGCCTGCCCGGGCGGGGAGGCCTGCAACAAGAACATCCGCACCGACGGGCTGGGCGCCTGGCGGGCGGCGGTCGGTGACGAGGTCGCCAACCAGTACGAGCTGGTCTTCATCCTCAGCGCCGGGCAGGACGAGTCGTCCACCTGGCAGGAGTTCGGGCAGATGATCTTCCAGAACAAGGAGGACGTGCCGGACTCCTGGGGCCCGCCGGACCCCAACCTGCCGAACTGGGCCAAGACCCGCTACGTCGAGTGGACGTCCTGGAAGGCGGCGGCGACCCTGTGGCCCAACGCCGGGTCCGGCTCGTCCACCCAGGGGGAGAGCTCCGGCATGGGGGTGTACGCCCACGAGCTGACCCACCTGCTCGGCATCGGCGACAACTACAACAACCCGTACGGCGAGCCGTTACGCCGGGCGTACACCGGCATCTGGAGCATGATGTCGCGGGGCTCGTTCAACGGCCCCGGTGGCCCGCACACCCGCTGGCAGATCCCGCCGACCAACGGTGGCTCGATGGGGTCGTTGCACACGGTGCGGGACAAGCTCAAGATCGGCCTGCTCGGTGAGGAGCACGTGCTGCGGCTGTCCCGGGAGGCGCTGGCCTCGTCCGGAATGGTCACCGCCCAGGTGACCGCCCGCGCGGTCGACGCCGGCCCGAAGGGGCTGACCGGCGTGAACATCGCCCTGAACAAGGACCTCTCGCCGGCCTGCACGGTCGCCACGAACCCGCTGTGCGACGGCGGCAGCTTCAACAACTACACCGTCGAGGTCGTCGACCGGATGGGCGCGGACTCGTTCACCCCGGACCGGGGCGTGCTGCTGAGCAAGACCAAGAACGCCGACAGCGCGCCGTTCCAGTGGGTGGTGGACGCCAACCCGCAGGACATCGACATGATCGACTTCTACCGGCCGGACGGCACCCCGCAGAAGATCACCATGGGTGACTACCGGCAGCTCTCCGACGCGCTGTTCCACGCCGGGGCGGACACCGGCAGTCAGTACGAGTACGTCGACGAGGCCAACCGGCTGCACTTCTACGTCATCGACCTCAAGCGGGACGCCGCCGGCTCGCTGTCGTACACGGTGGCGGTGCGGTCGCTGGACGGCACCGGGGGGCCGAGCAGCCACGGCGTGACGCTGGGCAAGGGTGAGGTGACCAGCACCGGCAAGCCGACGAACCGGGGTGTGACCTGCTCGTTCGAGCTGACCAACACCGGTGCGTACTCGGCCGGTGGGCAGCAGCACCCGGAGGACGTGACCGCGTACCTCAAGTCGGACGTCTACCGGCTCTCGGCCGAGGTGGCCGGCAAGGGCTGGCGGACCTGGCTGCCCAACCCGCTGGCCACGGCCCAGTTCGGCAAGTCCACCACCGTCCGGGTGTCGGTGGGGGCCACCGCCGCCGCCGCGGACACCGGTTTCGTCAAGCTCACCGCGACCTCGGAGAGCGACCCGTCGAAGACCGTGACGAAGCAGTGCCGGGTGGAGAAGTCCTGACCGGGATCGATCGTCGCGTCGGGTCCGGGACGGCACACGCCGCCCCGGACCCGACGCACGGGTGGGAGGAGACGACGTGCGGCTGTCCACGGGTGCCCGGCGCGGCACCGGCGCGCTGCTGACCCTGCTGTCGGCCGGGGTGACGCTGCTGGCCGGGGCGACCGGCTGTGCCGGCACCGACGGCGGACCGGAGGCGGTCAGCCCGATCACCGTCCGGGTCCTGGTTCGTGACATCAACATCCGGGCCGAGGGTGTGGACTGCGCCGGCACCGGGCCGTACCTCTACTTCCACCACCGGGCGCCGTTCCGGGTGCTCGACCCCGACGGGGCGGCCCTGGTCACCGGGACCCTGCCGGCGGGCACGGCGGTGGCCGCGTTCGCCGAGGACCTCGAGGTGGAACGGGTGCCGACCTACTGCGAGTTCGCGGTGCCGGTGCAGGTGCCGCAGCGGGCCGGGTACCGGCTGGAGGTGGCCGGCCGGCCCGCGCTGGAGCTGACCCCGGACAGCAGCGAGGGGCCGGCGCTGGTGGCGGTGGTGCCGGCATGAGGCGGCTGCTCGCGGCGCTGCTGGCGGTGCTGCTGCTGGCCGGCTGCTCCGCGGGGCCGACCGCGGAGACCGCGCCGGTGCTCGCCGGGGGCGCGTCCACGTTGCCCGGTCCGGTCCCCGCCGACCTGGCGTTGCGCCCGCCCCCCGGCACCGCCCCGGCCGCCCCCGCGTTCACCGGTGCGCTCACCGACGGCACCCCGCTCACCGCCGCCGGGCTGTGGGCGGACCGGCCGGTGGTGTTCACCTTCTTCAGTTCCTGGTGCACCACCTGCGTCGCCCGGCAGGACGCGCTGAGCGAGCTGGCCCGCCGCCACCGGGACCGGGTGGTCTTCGTCGGGGTGGCCGGCGCGGACCAGGCCGACGAGTTGCAGGACTACCTGCGTACGCACCGGGTGGAGTACCCGGTCGTGGTCGACGAGCAGCAGACCGTCTGGCGGTCGTACGCGGTGCGGGAGCCACCGGCCGTCGTCCTGGTCGCCAAGGGGGGTGCGTTGCTGCGGGGCTGGCCGGGCGGGTTGGACGCGGCGGCGCTGGAGCAGCGGATCGGGGAGCTGGTGCTGGCCGGTTCCGGATAGCGGGCCGGGTCACCCGCTCGGGGGAGCGGCACGCCGGCCGGTGCCGCAGCGGTCCGCGGCGACGCGTCGGGCACGGTGTCGATTCGATGGTGGGGTCGACACCGTGCCCCGCGCCGTGTCCGCCTGCCCGCCTCCGGGACGCCGCCGCTGTTCGCGCTGGTGGGGGTCGGGGAATCGACCAGGGAGTCGGGTCTGGGCGGCCGTTCGGGCAGGGTCTCCGACCATCGAGAACTTTTGTTTAGGCGAGCAAAAGTTTCTCCGTTCGAGGTCTATCTTTAGCCGTCAGCCACCGTTAGTGTCCGGTTCACGGACGTAACACGGCTGACATCCCCCCTTGATCGACCAGTCATCCACCGGGCCACGCGTATTCGGCGGCGCAGGTCCTTACCGACCCTCCCAGCAGGACTCGCACGTCTCCGTGGCCGCAGGGCCACCCTCGAAAGGTGGAAATTGTGAACGAGGAACAACGCCGTTTGGCCGCCGACCCGCAGTACCGTGCCCAGGTCACCCGTCGTCGGCTGCTCGCCGCGTCGGCCGGCGCCGCCGCCGTCCTCGGCGCGGCCGGACTGCCGGTGCTCCAGACCAAGGGCCCGGCCCGCGCGGACGGCAAGTGGCGGGTCGACCCGCTCATCCCGACGCAGAACCGCGGCATCATCCTCTACAGCGTCCGGGACCGGATCTCCGCCGCCCCCGACGACAGCGGCGTGCCCTACGGCTTCGAGCGGGTGCTCGCCAGCCTGGCCGAGATGGGCTACAAGGAGATCGAGTTCGCCGGCTACAACCAGCACACCTCGATCCTGGGCCGGCAGATCACCCCGACCGAGATCCGCAAGATCCTGGACGACAACGGCCTCGTCGCCAACGGCACCCACACGTCGATCAACGCGGCCACCTTCCAGCAGCAGCTCGACATCGCCGAGGAACTCGGCATGAAGAACATCGGCACCGGCAGCGACCCGACCAACAGCGCCTACCAGGCCGACTGGGACGCCGCCGCCGACCTGTGGAACGAGCTGGGCCGGCAGGCCAAGGAACGCAAGATGCGTCTCTACACCCACAACCACGACGTGGCCTACTCGTTCCTGCTCGACAGCGGCCCGCTGGACGCCAACGGCAAGCCGACCCGCTCCTCCGGCGTGCGCCGGCTGGAGTACTTCTTCGCCAAGACCGACCCGAAGTACGTCTACTTCGAGTGCGACATCTACTGGGCGTACGTGGCCCGGTTCAAGCACACCAAGTACACCAACTCGGCCGGCCAGCAGAAGACCTCGCTGTTCGACCCGATCCTCAACGTGGCCCGGCGTACCAAGCGGTTCCCGCTGTTCCACGCCAAGGACGGCAACCGCAACAGCACGCTGGCCAACGGCTACGAGATGATCCCGCTCGGTGAGGGCGACATCAACTTCCAGCAGTTCTTCGAGACCATCGGCGAGTCCGAGTTCCACCACGCCAACTGGGAGATGGACACCGCCCCCGGCGGTGCCGCCAACCCGGGCCAGTCGCTGGACTTCGCCCGGCTCAGCTACGCCAACATGGCCGACCTGACCATCTACCGCAACGACTGACCGCCCCGACGGCCGGTTACCGGCCGCAGCTGGGCACCGACCGGCGGTTCGCACCACCGTCGGCGGCTCCCGGGTGGCGGTCGCGTCCCCTGACGCGACCGCCACCGCCCGGACGCCGTCGCCTGCCGACCGCCACGCCCCGACCCCGCCCCGGCAGACCCGGGCAGGATGTCGGCACGGTCCCCGGGCGGTACGCCCCCGCAGGCCCCGCCCGCCACCACGTCACCTCTTCCGACCCGTACCCCGGGCCGCGATGCCCCGTGCCCGCAGCACGGGCCGTGCCCCCGGACCGTGCGGCGGCTCACCGGTCGGCGAACCATCCCGGGGCAGGGACGGCGTCGTCCCGCCCCACCGGAGAGCCAGGCGCAGCACCACGACACCCCGGGTGGCCCCGGCACCCGCCCGGAGCAGGTAGCACATCGTCCCCCACCGGAGGAACCAGATGGCAAGATCGGTACACCGATGGCTCGCCGCGATCGCAGGGGTCGGGATCGTCGTCCCGCTCGCCGCGACCGCCCCGGCGTTGGCCCAGCCGGCCCAGGACCAGACCAGCGTCCTGGTGTTCACCAAGACCGACGGTGAGCGTCACCCGTCGATCGACAAGGGCGTCAACGCGATCCGCACCCTGGGCAACGGCAACGGCTTCACCGTCGACGTCACCCAGAACGCGACCGCCTTCTCCGACGACAACCTGGCCAGCTACGGCGCGGTCGTCTTCCTCAACACCACGGGCGACGTGCTCAACGGCGGCCAGGAGGCGGCCTTCGAGCGCTACATCCGCAACGGTGGTGGCTACCTCGGCGTGCACGCCGCGGTCGAGGCCGAACCATCGTGGACGTTCTACCGCGACATCGTCGGCACCACCGTGGCCGGTACGGCGTCGAGCGGGTCGGCGACCATCGACGTGGCCGACCGGGCGCACCCGGCGAGCAAGCCGCTCGCCCGGCAGCTCACCCTCAACGACCAGTGGTACAACTTCACCACCAACGTCCGGGGCACCGCCCACGTGCTGGCCACTGTGGACGAGAAGTCCTTCACCGGCGGCACCATGGGCTTCGACCACCCGATCTCCTGGTGCAAGGACTTCCAGGGCGGCCGGTCGTTCTACACCGGACTCGGCGACTCCGCCGACACGTACGCCAACGGGGCGTTCCGCAAGCACCTGCTCGGCGCGATCCAGTGGTCGGCCGGCATGGTCCAGGGCGACTGCGGTGCGACGGTCAAGGCCAACTACGAGAAGGTCATCCTCAACGACGAGCCGGGCGAGCCGATGACCCTGTCGGTGCTGCCCGACGGTCGGGTGCTGCACAACACCCGGGCCGGCGAGATCCGGCTGTACGACCCGAAGACCGGCGCGAGCCCGGTCATCACCACCCTCCCGGTGTACCAGCACGACGAGGACGGCCTCCAGTCGGTCACCGTCGGCCCGGACTTCGCCACCGACAAGTGGGTCTACGTCTACTACGCGCCGAAGCTCGACACCCCCATCACCGACGCGCCGGTGACCAGCACCGACCCGAGCGCGTGGGACGCCTACAAGGGGCACAACCAGCTCTCCCGGTTCAAGTGGGTGGAGGAGCCGACCCCGCACCTGGACCTGGCCAGCGAGCAGAAGATCATAAAGGTCGACACCGACCGGGGTGTCTGCTGCCACGTCGCCGGTGAGATCAAGTTCGACGGCAAGGGGCTGCTCTACCTGGTCACCGGCGACGACACCAACGCCGGTGGCTCGGACGGCTTCACCCCGATCAACGAGTCGCCGACCCAGGGGCCGGGCTACGACGCGCAGCGTTCCGCCGGCAACACCAACGACCTGCGGGGCAAGGTGCTGCGGATCAAGGTGAAGGCGGACGGGTCGTACAGCGTCCCGGCCGGCAACCTCTTCCCCGAGGCCGAGGACCGCGACGACAAGACCCGCCCGGAGATCTTCCTGATGGGCCTGCGCAACCCGTTCCGCTTCGACGTGGACTCGCGGGGCTTCGTCTACATCGGTGACTACTCGCCGGACTCGCAGGTGCCGAACGCGGCCCGGGGGCCGGAGGGCACCGGGCGGTGGATCGCCGCCAACAAGGCAGGCAACTACGGCTGGCCGTACTGCTACTCGCCGACCCTGCCGTACATCGACTACGACTTCGTCACCAAGCAGTCCAAGGGCGCGTTCAACTGCGCCGCGCCGGTGAACGACTCGCCGCGCAACACCGGCCGTCGGGTCCTCCCGCCGGTGCAGGACCCGCAGCTCAACTACACCTTCCGGGCCACCACCACCTGCGCCGAGGCGTACCTGAGCACCCCGCCGGGCACCTGTGAGTTCCAGTGGCCGGTGCTCGGCACCGGGGGCGTCGGCCCGATGGGCGGCCCGGTCTACAAGTACGACGCCGCGCTGGCCTCCGAGACCAAGTTCCCGGAGTACTACAACGACGCGGTGGTCTTCGGGGAGTTCACCCGGGACAAGATCTACATGATGCGCACCAACGGCAGCGGCAAGCTGGTCGGGGTGGAGCAGTTCCTGCCGGGCTTCGTCTTCGACAACCCGATGGACATGGAGTTCGGCCCGGACGGCAGCCTTTACCTGCTGGAGTACGGCGACGGCTTCTTCCGGGCCAACCCGGACGCCGCGCTGTCGGTGATCCGCTACGCCAAGGGCACCCGGGCGCCGGTGGCCGAACTGAAGGCCAGCCCGACCTCGGGTGCGGCGCCGCTGACCGTGCAGTTCTCCGCCGAGGGCTCCTACGACGCGGACCCGGGCGAGACCATCACCTACGCCTGGGACTTCGACGGCAACGGCAGCACCGACTCGACCCAGCGGGACGCGTCGCACACCTACACCACCGTCGGGGTGTTCACCGCCAAGCTGACGGTCACCGACACCAGCGGCAAGACGGCGGTGCTCACCCGCGAGATCACCGTGGGCAACACCGCGCCCACCGTGAAGGTCACCTCGCCGCTGTCCGGCACGTTCTTCAACTGGGGTGACACCGTGCCGTGGACGGTCACCGTGACCGACCCCGAGGACGGCCCGATCGACTGCAGCCGGGTCACGGTCTCGTTCGTGCTCGGCCACGACACCCACGGCCACGGCATGAGCGACGCCAACGGCTGCTCCGGCTCGTTCGAGACCCCGGCCGACGGCGCCGACCACGCCGGTGGCTACCTGTACGGCGCGATCAGCGCCACCTACACCGACAAGGGCGCCAACGGCCAGCCGGCGCTGTCCTCGCTCGACCAGATCGTCCTGCAGACCTTCCGGCAGCAGGCCGAGTTCGCCCAGGTCCAGCAGGGCGTCACCCTGGCCAACACCACCGACGCCGGTGGCGGCCAGCACGTGGCCGGCATCGACAACGGTGACCACATCGCGCTCGACCCGATCAACCTGGGCGGGATCGACAAGATCACCTTCCGGTACGCCGGTGGCTCCACGGCCACCGTCGGAACCCCGCGCGGCATCGTCGAGCTGCGGCTCGACTCGCCGACCGGTGCGCTGGTGACCAGCGCGACGCTCAACGCGACCACCGGCACCAGCGCCTGGGCCAGCCAGACCTTCCCGGTCAGCCAGGCCGCCGGCACCCACGCGCTCTACCTGGTCTTCAAGCCCGTCTCCGGCGGACCCACGACCAGCCTGTTCAACCTCAACTGGGTGGAGTTCGGCGGCCCGACCTCCTGACGTCACCCTCCGGTCGCCGGGAGGACGGAGACTCCGTCCTCCCGGCGTCTTATCGGTGCCGGGTGGTCACCGGCGGTCGACCGGCCGGACACCGGTGGTGTCCGACCTGGCCGGACACCGGTGGTGTCCGGCCAGGTCTGACTGACCGGCCAGTGGCCGGCCGATCGTCGATGATCTAGCGTCCCGTGCGCCGGGGACAGCGCCACCAACCCGGTGAGGAGCAGAAACGAGGGGGGACAGTGCCGTTGCGTGACGAAGCCGCCGATCGGGGAGAGCAACTCCGCTCCGACCGTTCGGGGCCGACCGTGACCTGCCCGCCGGGCTGGCGTCCGCTGCGGGTGGCGATGATCGGCCAGAAGGGCGTGCCGGCCACCTACGGGGGGATCGAACGGCACGTGGAGGAGATGGCCAGTCGGCTGGCCGGGCTCGGCCACGAGATCACCGTCTACTGCCGGGACAGCTACGGCGCGGTGGAGACGACCCGGCACCGGGGCATCCGGTTGCGGCGGGCCCGCACCGTGCCCAGCAAGCACCTCGACGCCATCGTGCACTCGGCCACCTCGACCCTGGCGGCGCTGACCGAGCGCCCCGACATCGTGCACTACCACGGTCTCGGCCCGGTGCTGACCGCGCCGCTGGCCCGCTACGCCTCCCGGGCCCGGGTGGTGCTCACCGTGCACGGGCTGGACAACCAGCGCGACAAGTGGGGCCGGGCGGCGCGGGCGGTGCTCGGCACCGCGTACCGGCTCAGCGGACACCTGCCGGACGCCCGGGTGACCGTGTCGCAGGGGCTGGCGGCGCACTACACCAGCAGGTTCGGCCGGCCGGCCCGCTACATCCCCAACGGGGTGGCCACCCCCACCCACCGGCCGCCCCGGGAGCTGTCCCGGTTCGGCCTGCGCCCCGGTGGCTACCTGCTGCTGGTTGGTCGGCTCGTCCCGGAGAAGGCCGCCGACCTGCTCGTCCGGGCGTTCCGGCGGCTGCCGACCGACCTGCGGCTGGCCATCGTCGGCGGTTCGTCCTTCACCGACGAGTACGTCGCCGGGCTGCGGCAGGCCGCCGGTGACGACCCGCGCATCGTGTTCACCGACTTCGTCTACGGCGACGTGCTCGCCGAGCTGTACTCGCACGCGGCGGCCTTCGTGCAGCCGTCCCGCCTGGAGGGGCTGCCGCTGACCCTGCTGGAGGCGGCCTCGTACGGGTTGCCGGTGGTGGCCAGCGACATCGAACCCCACCGTGAGGTGTTGGCCCACGACGGCCCGGGGCACCGGCTGTTCCGTGACGGCGACGCCGACGACCTGCTGCGGGCGTTGGCCACGGTGACCGCCGACGTACCGGCCGAACGGGCCGGTGCCGCGCTGCTGCGCGACCGGGTCATGGCCGAGTACAGCTGGGACGCGGCAGCCCGCGAGCTGGAAAAACTCTACTTCTCGCTGGCCCTGCGCGCCCCCCGCCCCGAGGAACCGGACGTTGGGTCGCCCACGGCCGACGTAACGGCCCATGTCCCCCGATCGCGTCGCCCGTTAGATTAGGCCGTTCTCCCGGCCGTCGGCGGCGACCGGCAACAGTTCCCTGGAAACGAGTGGTCGGCGAGCGGTGGACGGACAGCGACACGGCACGGAGGGCGACCTCGGCCTGCCCGGTGGGCGACCCCGCGGGTGGTCCGCCGGTGACCGGACCACCCGCCTGCTGACCGGCGGCGCGGCGCTGCTCTGCGCCGTGGTGGCGGTCGGCGCCGGGCTGGCCGTGACCGGGGGCGGCCGGATCGCCGCCGTGCTGCCCCTGGTGATCCTCGCCGGGCTGGCCGTCGGCGCGCTCGCGCTGACCCGCTTCTCGGCGTACGTGCTGCTGATGCTGGCGGTCCGGTCCTGCGTCGACCTGTTCAAGCTCAGCGGCCCGACGGCCGGCCGGGCCGACGGTGCCGGGGCGACCCGCACGATGGACCCCTCGACGATCCTGGCGGTGCTGTTCCTGCTCGCCGCCGGCCTCTGGCTCGCCGCCCAACTGCGGCAGCACGGCCGGCTGCGCGGCTCCCCGCTCGGCGTGGCGATGCTGCTGGTCGGGGCCACCTGCCTGGTCAGCGCCGCCGGTGCCGCGCAGCCGGTGCCCAGCGCCCTGGAGGCGCTGCGGATCGGCACCGTGGTGGTGATGTTCGTCGTCCTGGAACAGCTCATGCCGGATCTGCCGGCGGTCCGCCGGGTGCTGCTCGCCGCGTACGTCTCGTTGGCGCTGGCGGTCGGTTACACCGCCGTGCTGTCCCTGCTCGGCCACCCGCCGGCCGAGGTCAAGGGGGACTTCACCCGGATCAGCGGCCCGTTCAGCCAGTCCACCACGTTCGGCCGCTACCTGATGTTCATGGTGATCTTCGGGTTCGGCATCCACCGCTACCTGAGCCGCCGGCTGCGCCTCGGCCTCGGCGTGCTGCTCGCCGCGTCGCTGCTGTTCCTGCTGCTCACCAACACCCGCAGCGCCATCCTGGGTGCGGGGCTGGGCCTGCTGGTGGTCGCGGTGCTGCACCGCAGCCGGCGGATGCTGGTGGCGCTCTGCCTGGTCACGGTGGCCGGGGTGGCCCTGCTGCCGAGCGTGGCGCACCGCTTCGGGCAACTCGCCGACAGCAGCGCCGTGGGCGGCGGCCCGACCGGCAACACCCTCGCCTGGCGGGTCGGCTACTGGTCGGAGATCGTGTCGCTGGCCAACCGCAACCCGGTCACCGGGATCGGCCCCAACATGACGAAGTTCGAGGCCGACGAGGCGAAGAAGCCGCACAACGACTTCCTGCGCGCGTACGTGGAGACCGGGCTGGCCGGGCTGCTGGCGTACCTGGCGATGATGGCGCTGTGCCTGCACACCGGGCTCAACGCGCTGCGCCGGGCCCCACCGGGCACGCTCGGCCGGGGCATCGCGATCGGCTTCCTGGGCTGCGCGGTCGCCTTCGTCGCGGTCAGCGCCGCGTCCAACGTGATCTCGAACGTGGTCACCCTGTGGTATTTCGCGGCGTTCGCCGCGGCAGCCGGCGCGGTCGCCCGCGGGCTACCGGACGACCTGGCCCGGCCGGCGACGCCCCGACCGGTGACGACCGGCCGGACCAACCGATGAAGGATCAAGCAGTGGGGAGCACCAGGGTGGAGATCGTCGACTATCTGCGGGTCGCGCGGCGTCGACTCTGGCTGCTGGTGGGCATTCCGCTGGTCGCCGGGGCGGCAGCCGCGTCGATCGTCCTGCTCGGCCCGCAGCAGTACGCCGCCACCTCCTACGTCGCCGCGCCCGCGCTGGTCGGCGGTAGCGCCGCCCAGCAGTACACCGGCACCCAGGCCGCCAACCAGTTCGCGGCGGCCTTCGCCGCGGCGGTCACCTCCCCGCAGGTGGTCGACCAGGTGGCCGCCGACACCGGGGTCCCCGCAGACGCGCTGCGCGACGGCCTGGCGGTCAAGCAGGTCGGCGCGAGCAGCCAGCTCACCGTGACCTACACCGCCGACGACCGGTCCACGGTCGCCCCGGTGCTCACCGCCACCGGCAAGCGTGCCCTGGCGTTCCTGTTCACCAGCCAGGTCAACATCGCCACCGACGAGGTGAAGGCGGCCACCGACGAGCTGACCGGCGCCACCCGGGCGATCAACGACTGGGAGAAGACCAACAAGGTCAGCCAGCCGGACAAGCTCTACCAGTCGACGCTGCAGGAGATCGCCAGCCTGCGGCAGCAGCAGTTGCAGATGCAGGCGGTCGGCAACAGCCGGGGCGCCGACGCCGCCGCCGACTCGATCAGCGCCGGGCAGAAGCGGCTCGACGAACTCGGCCCGAAGCTGCCCGACTACCAGGCGTTGATCGCCCAGCGGGACAGCGCCACCAGTGCGCTGGCCTCGGCCCGGCAGGGCCTGCAACAGGCCCGCGCCCAGTCCCAGGCGGCCGACCCCGACAAGGTGACCAGCGTCGGCGAGGCGCAGCCGGTGTCCCGGATGAAGGCGCTGGTCGCACTGGTGCTGCCAGTGTCCGGTGCCGGCCTGCTGCTGGCCGTGCTGCTGGTGGCGGTGCTGGAGTGGCTGGCGCGCAGCCGTCGGGCCGGACGACCGGCGGCCGTCGGCCGGGCCACCCCGGCCCCGACCGGTGGGCGGCGCAGCAGTGACGACACGGTGGTGCTGCCGGCGGTGACGGCGACCGTGCCCGAGCAGCACTCCCGCCGCCGGTAGGCCGGGGTGACCGAAGCGTCCACCCGGGGCGACCAGCACGTGCGGGGGATGGCCCGGGGTGGCGGTCTCAACCTGCTCGGTGCCCTGCTCAGCCAGGCGGCGGTCTTCCTGGTCATGCTGCTGCTGGCCCGGGTGCTGGGCATCCGGGAGGTCGGCCGGTACGCCCAGTGCTACGCGGTGCTGTCGCTGGCCGGGCTGCTGTCGCTGTCCGGGTTCCGGGCCGGGCTGACCCGGTTCGTGGCGGTGCACCTGGCCGACGACGACGCCCCGGCACTGCGTGGCACCGTCCGGTTGGGGCTGGCCGTCTCCGCCGGCTCGTCGGTCGTCCTCGCCGGGGCCCTGGCCTGGGGGGCACCGTGGCTCGCCAACCGGCTCCACGACCCGGGACTGGTCACCGGCCTACGACTGGTCGCGCTGACCCTGCCCGCGTCGACGATCTGTGAGGCGGCGCTGGCGGCGACCCGGGGCTGGCGCACCCAGCGGCCGTACACCTTCATCGGTCAGCTCTACGAGCCGGGCACCCGGCTGCTGCTCACCGTGCTCGCCCTGGTCACCGGGGCCGGGTTGACCGGGGCGTTCTGGGCGCTGGTGGTGGCCGGCTGGTCGGCCGCCCTGCTCGCCCTGCTGGCGCTGGCCCGGCTGGTGCGCCGGGTGCCGCCGGCCCGCCCGGTGCACCGGCCGGGGGAGCTGTTCCGCTTCTCCACGGTCAGTTGGGTGTCGTCGCTGTCGTCGACCGGGCTGATCTGGGTCGACACCCTGCTGCTCGGCTTCTTCGCCAACCCGGAGATCGGCGTCTACAACGTCGCGACCCGGCTGGTCACCGTGGCCATCTTCGTCCTCGCGCCGGTCAACGCGGCGTTCGGCCCGTACCTGGCGCACCTCTACCACCGGGGGGACCTCGACGACGTCCGCCGGGTCTACGCGGTGGCCACCGGCTGGGTGGTGCGGCTGTCGCTGCCGGCGTTCGTGGCGCTGCTGGTCCTCCCCGGTGACCTGCTGCGCGTCTTCGGCGGCGAGGTCGCCACCGGTGCGGCGGTGACCGTGATCCTCGCCCTCGGCCAGCTCGTCAACGCGGCCACCGGCCCGTGCGGCACGGTGTTGAACATGTCCGGCCGGGTGGCGCTCAACATGGCCGACAACCTGGTCGCCCTGGTGCTCAACGTGCTGCTCAACCTGTGGCTCATCCCCGCGTACGGGATCGTCGGCGCGGCGGCGGCGTGGAGCGCCTCGCTGATCGTGGTCAACATCGCCCGGGTGGTGCAGGTCCGCCACCTGACCGGCGCGTTGCCGTTCACCGTCGGGATGGCCAAGGGGCTCGCCGCCGGGGCCGCCGCGCTGGCCGCCGGGCTGCTGGTGCGTTGGCTGGTGCCGGGCTGGCCGTGGCGGCCGGTCGCCGGGCTGACCGCGATCGTCGCCGTCTACCTGGGGACGGTGCTGGCGCTGGGGCTCAGCCGGGAGGATCTGATGGTGCTGCGCACCCTGGCCCGCCGCCGTCGCGGCGTCCCGCCCGACACCGCCGCCGGGGACGTCCCGGGCGGCGTCCCGTCCGACGACAGTCCGCCCCCCTCCGGGGTGGGCGGGGGTGGCCGGGACACCTCCGGCCGGGCGGTGTCGCGGTGAGCGCGGGGCCGCGCCGGGTCGCCGTGGACCGGCTCCGTCGGGTGGTACGCGGCACCCGCGCCTGGGCGCGGGCGGCGCGGCCCGGCCGGGTCGGCGCACTGCCCGACTTCCTGATCATCGGCGGGCAGCGGTGCGGCACCACCTCGCTGCACCACTACCTCGCCGCGCATCCCGACGTGCGGGCCGCCACCGGCAAGGAACTCCAGTTCTTCAGCCTGCACTTCGGGCGGGGGACCCGCTGGTACCGGGCGCACTTCCCGCCGGCCGCCCCGGGCCGGCGCAGCTTCGAGGCCAGCCCCTACTACCTGTTCCACCCCAGCGTGCCGGCCCGGGTGGCGGCGACGCTGCCCGAAGCCCGGTTCGTGGCGCTGCTACGCGACCCGGTCGAGCGGGCCTACTCGCACTACCTGCACACCCGCTCGTACGGGCTGGAGCCGTTGGGCTTCGCCGAGGCGCTGGCCGCCGAGTCAGGGCGGCTGGCCGGGGCGCTGGCCGACGGGCCGGACACCCCGGCGGCGCACCACGCGTTGCGTAACTTCTCCTACGCCGCCCGGGGCCGCTACGCCGAACAGCTCGACCGTTGGTACGCCCACCTGCCCGCCGACCGGCTGCACGTGATCCGCAGCGAGGACCTGTACGCCGACCCGGCCACCACCTACGCGGGGGTGCTGCGCTTCCTCGGGCTGGCCCCGTTCACCCCGGCGGAGTTCGCCCGGCACACCCGCCGGGCGGACACCGGCCCGTCCCAGCTCACCCCGGCGTTACGGGCCGAGCTGGCCGCCGGGTTCGCCCCGCACAACGCCCGCCTCGCCGACCTGCTCGGCTGGCCCCGTACCTGGTGAGCGAGCGGGCCACGCCCCGTCAACTGCCCGTAGCGGCGTGACGGGGCGTGGCCCGCGTTGGCAGAGTCAGGATCGAGTCGACGTCCGGTTACCCGAGTCGGTGGCCTATGGTCCGCTGGCTGGACAGCCGGTAGGCAAGATCCGTGGCCGTTTGCTCCCGCCGCCAGGTGCCCCAGATCCGGTGGTGGGCGGTCACCTCGGCGCGTACGTCGGCCGAGGCGTCGTCGCGAGCCTTGGTGCAGTAGGCGACATTGACGAGCCGGGACTCGTCGTTGATCCGGCGGGCTTCCGCCAGCCCCAGGAGGGCGATCCCGGTGACCGCGAGTGCCCTGATCTGATCGGTGGACAGGTCCGCAGTATCCGAAGGAAGGCCTGCGGCATGGATGGCGACGGCCAGTTCGCCGTTGGACAGGGCAGCCAACAGGATGGCCTCGTCGAGCATCACGGACAGACTCGCGTCCGGATGGGGTGCCAGGGCAGCCAGCGGCCCGGCGATCGAGGGCGTCGAGGTGCTGTCTGATCCGGACGGATCAGAGCGAACGATAGGCTGCACGGGCATCGTCGTTCCTTTCGCAGAGGGTCGATGCGTCTGGCCTCGACGGGCCGCAATCCCGTCGAGGCCTTCTTGCGCTCCGGCACCCCTTGTGGACAGGAGGAAACAGAGCGGGCATCACCACGGTATGCAAGGGCACTTACAGGGGTCAAGGCCTCTAACGATGGGTTAGGCTTCGTGTCGTGTCGCCTGACAAGACCGGTGAGCTGGAGAGGCCCGTGGAGATCAGCCATTCCGGAGTAGTGGAGATCCGTGACCCGGGGGCGAGAGCGCGCAAAGCCAGCGAGCTTATCGATGAGCACCAGGCAGCGGTCAACGAGCTGTCCAGGCTGCGCCGTGCGGCGCTGGACGAGATGGTGTCGCAGGGCATGACCCAGACGCAGATCGCCGGAGTCGTCGGGATGACCCGCGCCCGGGTGAGTCAGCTCCTGTCCTCGGGCCCGCGCCCGGAGCGGGCGATGCTCGGCACCGGCGAGCTGACCATCGCCGTAGGCGGCAAGTTCGAGGCTGGCAAACAGGATCCGTACGCTGTGGTGTCAGCGGAGATGCTCGCCGCGTACGAGAAACTGTCCGTTCTTGCCCGGCGTCTTGGTCTGACGTCCGAGTACAAGGTGATCCCGCCGCCCGGCATGGTCGACCTCAACCGCGCCAACCTCATCGTGATCGGCAGCCCCCGAATACTGCCGTTCGTGGGTCAGGTGGTCGCCGCCGACACCAGGTTCGGATTCTGCGCGGACGACGACGGCCACTACCTGGTGAACCACCAGACCGGCGAGGCGTTTCGCTCGCCGTCAGACTCGGGTGAACCGGTCGACTACGGCTACCTCGGTCGACTTCCCCGACCTGATGGGCGCGGCACGTTCCTGTATCTCGCCGGCATTCACGCGATGGGCACCCTCGGTGTCGCCCGATACCTGCACGACCACCTCGACGAGTTGTACCGCGAGGTGAAGAACCGGCGCTTCTCCCTCCTGGTTGCCTGCACCTACGACCCGCGAAAGCGGACGATCGAGAAGGTTGAGGCCCTGACGTCGATCCACCGGGGCGAAGGGGGGTCGTGATGCGCGTTTGCACCGCGTCGGAAGCGGGTGACCCGATGGTGCCCAACGAGGACTGGGCTGTTGCCGGAGAGCGCCTCATCCTCGTGCTCGACGGGGCCACCGCCCGTACCGGCACCGGCTGCGAACACGGCGTCGCCTGGTACGCCGCGAAGCTCGGCTCAGCGCTCGCCGGCCTCGCTGTGGATCGGGACACCCCGCTGGCCGACGCCCTGGCCCAAGGCATCCGCAGCGTCGCCGAGCAGCATCGGCACTCGTGCGACCTCGACCATCCGGGCACCCCGTCCGCCGCGATCGCAGTGCTGCGGCCCCGCGACGGCTCGCTGGAGTTCCTGGTGCTCGGTGACGTGACGGTCGTCATCGACACCGCCGACGGCATCCGGGTCGTCACAGACGACCGGGTGGACGGGACGGCGCGTGCCGAACGGGAGGAGGTGAACCGTCACCCGTTCGGCACAGTGGCGAAGCAGGCCGCGCTGTTGCGGATGAAGCATGCCGAACTGGCTGCCCGGAACCGGCCGGGGGGCTACTGGGTGGCCGCCGCCGACCCGACCGCCGCCAGCTATGCGATCACCGGCGACGTGCCGCTCGACAACGTACGGCGGGTGGCCGTGCTGACCGACGGCGCTGCCCGGCCGGTGGCCCTGTTCGACCTGTTGACCTGGGCCGACGTCCTCGATGTTCTCGACCGGGAAGGCCCGGTGGCACTGATTCGCCGGGTGCGCGCCAGCGAGGCCGCGGATCCGGCGTGCCTGCGTTGGCCGCGCAACAAGTGCAGCGACGACGCCACCGCCGTCTACGCCTGCACCGGCTGACTGCTCGGCTGGCCCCGTACCTGGTGAGCGAGCGGGCCACGCCCCGTCGCCGGGGTGAACGCCGCTGCGCCAACGTGCGGGACCATGAACAGATGGCGATTAGGTAGACGACACGCCGAGGACAGTGCGCAAAATCGCACTGTGATCATGGGAGTCCACCGGACTCACCCGCGCCCGCCGCACACCGCCCGCCCCCCGAGAGCACCGGCCGGGGCCCCACCGCACCTACCATCGGACCGGGTGCGGTGGGGAGCCGGTCAGCGGATCGGGGCGAGGACGCTGGCCGGGTCACCCTGCGCCCGCACCAGCACCGGGCTCGGGCCGATCGGCAGCGCACCGGTGCGGGCGGTCGGGTCGGCACCGACCGGCCCCCCGGTCACCCCGCCCGTGGCCGGCAACGACACGGTGCCGTTGGAGGTCGACCAGACCACCAGGGTGCTCTCCTTGCCCCGCCGGAACGCCACCCCGGTCAGGCCCTTGCCGTTCACCGGCTCGACGGTCGCGTCCCGGGCCGCCGCCGCCAGGGCGGCCATCATCGCGCCGGCCTGCCGTTGGGTGCCGTCCGGGTCGAGCAGCCCGTAGCGGACCTCCGCACCGGCCCGGTTGTTCGGGTTGTACGCCAGCGGCAACCAGAGCACCTCGTGGATGCCCCCGGCGACCAGCATGCTGACCACCTTGACCATCTCGTCGCCCCGGGCCGCGGCGTCGTCGTCGCCGTCCTTCCAGAACTGGCCGACCTCCCACGCCTGCACGGGGACACCGGACGGCGTCTCGGCCCGCAGGTAGTCCAGCAGCGCCGGCACCCCGGAGAAGTGCTCGTAGAAGTGCAGTTGCCGGACGTCGACCACCCGGTCGTCGAGCAGTTTCTCGGTGACCGCGAGGTAGGCCAGGTTGCGGGAGTTCTGCGCGTTGTCCAACGCCGTGCGCAACGCCGTCGGGTCGTTCACCGCCGGGATCAGCCGCCCCCGGGTGCCGATCCGCCGCTGGAAGTACGCCTGGTACGCGGCGACGGCCTGGTCGGGTTGCCCGGCGCGCAGCAACCGGTCGGCGACCCCCATCCCGTACGCGACGCTGCTCATGCCCGAGTCGACCACCTTGGCCTTCGGGTCGGCCGACCGGATCGCCTCGGCGGCGGCGGTGACCAGCCGGCGGTAGTCCTCCGGGCTGCCCGCCCAGTACTGCTGCGCGTTGACCTCGTTCTCGATGGCGTACTCGCCGACGCCGTACGGGGCGTACCGCTGCACCAGCGTGCGGACGAAGTTCTGGTAGGCGGCGAGGTCCGTCGGCATCGCCGACTCGGTCTTGTTGGCCTGGCCCCGGGTGAACTTCGCCGTCCCGCCGGTCGCCCAGCACACCCCGGTACGGATCTTCAGGTGCAGGGTGATGCCGAGCTTGCGGCTGCGTTCGGCGATCTGGTCCACCGCCGCGAAGTCCGGGCTGCCCTGCGTCTTCTCGATGTCACACCAGCTGAGCTCGTGGTACGTCGTCGAGCCGGTGAGCTTCTCCAGGTAGGGCACGAACTGGTCGTGCCGGGAGAAGTCCCAGTGCGCGCCGAACGGGTTGCGGACCGGCGCACCGGCCGGCAGCGGCGTACCGCTGGCACCGGCCGACGGCCCGGTCACCGAGGGGGCGGGCCGGGGTGCAGGAGCGGGATCGTCCGAACAGGCCGCCCCGGCGACCAGGGCGAACAGCAGCGCACCGGCGATCAGCATCCGCCGCCCGGCCCGGCGGTGTGCCGACGACCCGGCCCGGCCGGTCGCCGGTGGTCCGGCCGCCCGCCGCCCCGGCGACCCGTCCCGGCGGTTCACCGGTAGCCCAGTTCGCGCAGGGTGGCGCCGGAGAAGACCCGGACCAGCACCCGCAGGAAGGGGTCCAGCTCCCGGCGGTAGGTGCCGACCCGGGAACCGTAGATCGGGGCGTCGGTGCCGGCGGCGGCCCGCCGTCGCTCCGCCTCGGCGGTGTACTTGCCCGCCACGTCGTGCTGCTTGCCGTCGTAGTCGAGCACGCCAGCCTCCCAGGGTTCGCCGAGGAACTCGAACAGGCCACGCATGGCCTTCTCCGGGTCGGTGACCGTCTCCTCGTAGCGCAGTTCGTGGTAGCGGTCGGCCGGCAGCCGGGCCCCGGCGGCGCGGGCGATCCGGATGTAGCGCGGCCACTTCACCACGCACTTGACCGCCGACCAGTAGCCGAACCGTTTGCGGTGCGACACCACCACGTCCCGGCCGTCCCGCACGACGTGCACGAACTGCGCGTCGGGGAAGACCTCGGCCAGGAAGTCGATGGAGAGCGCGTACAGCGGGGTCTTGTCGGCCCAGCGGGTCTTGCCCCGGGAGCGGGCGTAGTCGGCCTGGATGCCGCCGAAGAAGTCGGCGATGCGGCCCAGCCAGTAATCGCGGGGGAACCCGAAGCGGGACAGCCGCTCCCAGTCCCGCCCGACGATGCGTTGCATGTCGGCCAGGAACCGGGTCTCCGGGCCGCAGCTGACCCGGGAGTGCGAGTCGAGCACCAGCCGCAGCATCGTGGTGCCGGACCGTTGGCACCCGACCAGGAAGATCGGCCCCTGCGGCCGCCCCGCCCCGGCTGCCGCGTCCGGCGCGGGCCGGGCCTGCGGGCCCGGTGCGGGGTCGGCCGTCCGTGCGGGCCGGGCCTGCGGGTCCGGTGCGGTGTGCGGGGCCGGGTCGGTGGGGTCAGCCATGCTCCACCGCCTCGGGTCGGCCGGCCGACGCGTCCAACCGGCCGGTCAGCTCGGTGCACAGCGCCCGTACCCGGGGGTCGATGTCCAGCCGGGGCCGCGCCGGGCTGCGGACGCCGACGTGCGCGTGCAACACCGGGTCGTACGGCAGGTCGAGGAAGGCGCACAACCGCCGGGTGTACCCGGCCGGGTCGGCGACCAGCGCGTCGTACGAGCAGAGCAGGGTGTCCGGGCGGTCGGCCAGGCCCAGCGAGAAGAACAGCGAGTTGCGGACGTACCAGAACAGGGCGGCGGCGGTGTGCGGGGTCATCCGGTCGTGGTCGAAGCCGGCGACCAGCTCCCGCGTCGACGGGTCCAGGCGTTGCCCCTGCCAGCGGTCCCCGATGGTGCCGTCGGCGATCGCCCGCAACGCCCGCAGGTTGGCGTCACCGAACTTCGCCACCTCGGAGCGGGCCCGGTCGTCGACGTCCCGGTACGCCCACAGCGCCCGCCCCGGCGCGACCCCGGACAGGTCGAGCAGCTCGTCCACCCGGTGCGTGTCGCACAGCGGCTTGACCAGCACGTACCGGTGCCGGCTGCGCCGGATGACGGCGGTCAGCACCGGGTCGGGGCGCAGCCGGAAACGGTGGAACACCACCCGGTCGTTCTCGTTGCGGACCTCCACCGACGGGTCGGCGTCCAACCCCCGGGTCAGCATGTTGGTGCCGGAGCGTTGCAGGCCCACCAGGTAGACCGGGACGGCCCGGCCGGGCGGCCCGGGATGGGTCCGTCGCCAGCGCCACTTGGCCAGGGCGGTGCGGGCCCGGTCGACCGGGTCGAGCCGGTCCTCCTCGACCAGTCGCCGGATGCCCTCGGTACGCGCCCAGCGCAGGTGCCGGCGGACCCGACGGGCGGTGTACGCCAGCGCCGAAGGTTCGTCGGGGTGGGGCACCGGGTCCTCCTCGGGCACGTCGGGCGGGGTGGGGCACACGGTACCGGCAGATCATCGCGGCTGACCACGTGGCCGTGTGGTCAGCCGGCGATGGGCCGTGTGGCTACTTGGGGATCATGAGCTGGACTCACGACACCGGTGTTGCATACGGTGGGGCCCCTGGTCACCGCTGCTGTCCGGGGCGACCACCCCACCTCCCGACCCCCGACGGACCCCAGCAGCCACCTCCGGAGCAGGCCGATGCGTGTCCTCCACGTCAACAAGTTCCTCTACCGGCGCGGCGGCGCCGAGGGCTACCTGCTCGACGTCGCCGAGCTGCAACGGGGCGACGGCGACGAGGTGGCCTTCTTCGGCATGACCCACCCGGACAACGACGCGCCCACCCCGTACGCCAGGCACTTCCCGTCCCACGTGGAGCTGGACCCGACGCCACGCGGCGCGGGCGCCCGGGCGGCGGTCGCGGCCCGGATGATCTGGTCGCCGGCCAGCCGGCGGGGCCTGGCCCGGGTACTCGACGAGTTCCGGCCCGACGTGGTCCACCTGCACAACATCTACCATCAGCTCTCCCCGTCGGTGCTGGCCGCGGTGCGCGCCGCCCGGGTGCCGGCGGTGATGACCCTGCACGACTACAAGCTGGCCTGCCCCAGCTACCAGATGCTCGACCGGGGCGCGGTCTGCGACGCCTGCGTGACCGGCGGTCCGCTGCGCGCGGCCCGCCGCCGCTGCAAGGACGGCTCGTTCGGGGCCAGCTCGCTGCTCGCCGTCGAGTCGTGGCTGCACCGCACCACCCGGGCGTACGGGCCGGTGCAGGCGTTCGTCAGCCCGAGCCGGTTCCTGGCGGACGTGATGCGCCGGGCCGGGGTCTTCCCCGACCGGATGCACGTGGTGTCGCACTTCGTCGACGTCGCCGCGACGGCGGTCAAGACGGCACCCGGCGGGCCGGTGGTCTTCGCCGGTCGGCTGGCCGCCGAGAAGGGCGTCGACGTGCTGATCGAGGCGCTCACCCGGCTGCCCGACGACGTGGTGCTGGAGGTGGCCGGTGACGGCCCGGCCCGCGACGGGCTGACCGAGCTGGCCCGGCGGCGGGCCCCCGGCCGGGTCCGGTTCCACGGCCGGTTGGACAAGGCCCGGCTGCACGAGCTGGTCCGCTCGGCCACGGTGGTGGCGGTGCCGTCGCGGTGGAACGAGAACCAGCCGATGGCGGTGCTGGAGGCGTACGGCTGCGGGGTTCCGGTGGTCGCCTCCGACCTGGGTGGCCTGCCGGAGTTGGTGACCCCCGGGGTGGACGGTGAGGTGGTGCCCGCCGACGACCCGGTCGCGCTGGCCGCCGGGTTGCACCGGGTGCTGGCCGACCCGCAGCGGGCGTACCGGATGGGGCGGGCCGGTCGGGCGCGGGTGGAGCGGGACTTCTCCCCGCAGGCGCACCTGACCCGGCTGCGGGAGGTCTACGCGAGCGCCGCGCAGGCCGTGCGGGAGCCGGTGTGAACCCGCCGGTGCGGGTGCTCTACCTGGCCGGCAGCGGACGCAGCGGCAGCACCCTGGTCACCACCGTGCTGGGCCAGTACGACGGGGTCTTCGCCGCCGGGGAGCTGCGGTACCTGTGGCAGCGCGGGGAGCTGGAGAACCGGCCCTGCGGCTGTGGCCGGCCGCTGCGGGACTGCCCGCTGTGGGACCGGGTGCGCCGGGAGCTGCCGACCGACCGGGCCGCCGCGATCGCCGCCGGGCTACGCGGCCGGCTGCGGATGCGCGGGCTGCCCGCGCTGCTGCGCCGGCACCGCCGCGGTCTCCGGCCGGTGCCCGCGCACCCCGACGACGCGGTGCTGGCCGACCTGTACGCGGCCGTGGCCCGGCACACCGGGGCGCGGGTGGTGGTCGACTCGTCGAAGCTGCCCCCGTACGGGGCGTTGCTCGGCGCGCTGCCCGGCATCGAGCTGCGGGTGCTGCACCTGGTGCGTGACCCCCGGGCCACCGCCTTCTCCTGGCGTCGTCGCCGGGGCCTCGACGGCGACACCGACCCGGAGCTGATGAGCCGACCGCCGGTGTGGAAGGCGGCCCTGCTCTGGCTGGTCTGGAACACGGTGACCGTCCGGCTGTGGGCCGACCGTGCACCGGCGGGTTACCTGCGGGTGCGCTACGAGGACCTGACCGCCGACCCGGAGGCGACGCTGCGCCGGATCGTCGCCTTCGCCGGGGTCGACCCCGACGGCGGCCCGTTCACCGGCCCGGCGACGGTACGGCTGACGCCGACGCACTCGGTGGCCGGCAACCCGTCGCGGCACCGGACCGGTCCGGTGCCGATCACCGCCGACGTGCAGTGGCGGCGCGACCTGTCCCGCTGGTCGTACGCGCTGGTCACCGGGCTCACCGCGCCGGGGCTGCGCCGGTTCGGCTACCCGTGGCGGCGCGGCGTCCCGGCACCGGCCGGGGCGGGGCGGCCCGCGCGGGGTGGGCCGGCTGCGACCGGTGGACGGTCGGTGGGCGTCGGGCGGGCGGGGTCGACCGGGCACGAGGAGGGCTGAGCGATGTTGGCGGTGGTGGTGGGCACCGGGCGGTGCGGGTCGACGCTGGTGCAGGAGCTGTTGTCCCGGCATCCCGGGGTCGGGTTCGTCTCCGGGGTCGACGACAAGCTGTCCCTGCTCAACCTGGCCGGCCGGTTCAACGGGCCGCTGTACCGGCGTTCCGCGCCCCGCCCGGCGGGTATGACGTCGCTGCGGCACAGCCGCCGGCTGCTGGAGAAGGGTCGGCTGCGGGTCGCCCCGTCGGAGGCGTACGACCTGCTGGACCGGCACGTGGTGGCCGGTTTCTCCCGCCCGTGCCGGGACCTGACGGCCGAGGACCTCACCCCGTACCTGCGGCGGCGGCTGCGGGCCTTCTTCGACGCCCGGATCGAACGGCAGGGCTGCCGGCTGCTGCTGCACCACGTGACCGGCTGGCCGCGCACCGGGTTCCTGCGGGCCGGCTACCCGCAGCTGCGGGTGGTCAACGTGGTCCGCGACGGTCGGGCGGTGACCAACTCCTGGCTCCAGATGGGCTGGTGGGACGGCTGGCGCGGGCCGGACAACTGGTTCCTCGGGCCGTTGCCGACCGACCTGCGCCAGGAGTGGGAGGAATACGACAGGTCGTTCCCGGTGCTCGCCGCGTTGGGCTGGAAGATGCTGATGGACTCCTTCGCCGAGGCCCGCGCCGTGCACCCCGAGGGCCAGTGGCTCGACGTGCGCTACGAGGATCTGCTCGCCGACCCGCGCGCCGAGGTGGCCCGGATGCTCGACTTCCTCGGCCTGGACTGGTCACCGGCGTTCGAGCGGGGTTTCGGACGCTACCGGTTCCACGCCGGGCGGCAGGCCGCCTACCACGAGGAGTTGGGCGACGCGCAGCTCGCCGCCGTGGAGCGGGTGCTGGACAAGCCGCTGCGGCAGTGGGGCTACCGGGACTGACCGGCACGCCCGCCCCCCGCCCGCCCGGCCGGTGTCGTCGGGGCGGGCGGGGCAAAGTTCCTACAGGTGCAGGTGGTGGTGCCGGTCGGTCGGCCCATAACGTGCGCGGTCTCGCCGAGATTCAAGGAGACCGCATGGCTCGATTGGGAACACCCCTCCGCGCCGGGGTGGCCGCACTGTCCGCGATGGTGCTCGCCGCCCTGGGTGCGGCACCACAGGCGCTGGCGGCGCAGGACGTACCGGCGATCGTGGTCCAGGACGGGGTCACCCAGCCGGTGTTCGGCTATGGCGACGCCATCCGGGAACGCCTGTTCATCGACTCCACCTTCGACAGCGACAACGACGGTCTGCGCGACATCATCGCGTTCGACCTGATGCGACCGGCGGCCACCGCGAACGGCCTCAAGGTGCCGGTCATCATGGACGCCAGCCCGTACTACTCGACGGTCTGCCGGGGCAACGAGTCCGAGTGCAAGGCCGACCTGGACGGCGACGGCCTGCTCGACAAGTGGCCGCTGTTCTACGACAACTACTTCGTGCCGCGCGGCTACGCGGTGATCCTGCTGGACATGGTGGGCACCAACAACTCCACCGGCTGCCCCACCACCAACGCCAACCAGGACAACCTCAGCGCCAAGCAGGCGATCAACTGGCTCAACGGCCGGGCCACCGCGCGCAACGCCGCCGGTCAGGTGGTCACCGCCGATTGGCACAACGGCAAGTCGGGCATGATCGGCAAGTCGTACGACGGCTCGCTGGCCATGGCGACGGCGGTGACCGGCGTCAAGGGCCTGACCACGGTGGTGCCGATCAGCGGCCCCACCGAGTACTACGACTACGTGCGCAGCAACGGGGTGGTCACCCGGGGCAACAGCTACGTGGCGTCGCTGGCCAACACGGTCACCAACCCGGAGCGGCGGGAGTACTGCAAACCGGTACGCGACGCGATGGCCGCCGCCGACGGCGACGAGACCGGTGACTACACCGCCTTCTGGAACGAGCGCAGCTACGTCAAGAAGGTCCCCAACATGACCGCCAGCGTGCTGCTCTACCACGGTCTCAACGACGACAACGTCCGCGCGGACCACTTCAGCAAGTTCTGGTACGCCCTGGCGGAGAACAACGTCCAGCGCAAGCTGTGGCTCTCCCAGGAGGGGCACGTCGACCCGTTCGACTCGCGGCGCGCGGTGTGGGTGTCCACCCTGCACCGGTGGTTCGACTTCTGGCTGCACGGGGTCGCCAACGGCATCATGGACGAGCCCCGGGTCGACCTGGAGCGGGCCGCCGACGTGTGGGAGACCCACGCCGACTGGCCGATCCCCGGTAAGGCCGACACCGAGGTGTTCCTCCAGCCCGGCAGCACCGGGGCCGGGGGCCTGAAGCTGGTGCCGACGACCAAGCCGGCGACCGGCGCGTTCCAGGACAGCCGGACCCAGAGCCAGAACACCATGATCCTCAACCCGGACACCGTGCAGCCGAACCGGCTGGCGTTCCTGTCCGCGCCGCTGACCGCGCCCCTGCACATCTCGGGCACGCCGACGGTGCAGCTGCGGGCCTCGGCCGACCAGACCGACACCAACTTCGGGGCGATCCTGGTCGACTACGGCACCGACGAGCGGGTGGCGCACCGGGCCTCCGGTGAGGGCATCGTCACCCTGGCCACGGAGGACTGCTGGGGGTTGAACAGCCCGACCGACGACGGCTGCTACAAGCAGACCGCCAAGCGGGTCGCCACGGCCGACTACGAGCTGGTCACCAAGGGCATCATGGACGCCCAGAACCGGCAGTCGATCCGCACCGCCGTGCCGCTGGTGGTGGGGGAGTCGTACAACTTCACCTTCCCGCTGCTGCCGGAGGACTACGTGTTCAAGCCGGGCCACCGGATCGGCGTGATCATCGTGGCCAGCTACCCGCAGTACTCCAGCCAGGCGGACACCACCGCCGCGAACATCCAGGTCGCCCTGAAGAGCAGCAAGATCGTTCTTCCGGTGGTCGGCGGCACCCCCGCCGCCCACGCGGCAGGTCTCTGACCGCTCCCCGGGTGGCCGCCGCCGCAGCACCGCTGCGCCGACGGCCACCCGGCCCCGGTCACCCCACCGTGCAGGGGGTGCCGTTGAGCACGAAACCGGTGGGCGGGACGTTCGGGCCGCTGTAGGCCCCGACGAAACCGGCGGTGGTGCTGCCACCGGCGGCGATCCGCCGGTTGTCGTCGGTGCTGGCGACCGTCACGGTACGCCCGGTCTGCGTCCAGGTGGCGCTCCAGCCGCTGCTCACCTGCTGCCAGCCGGTCGGCCAGCTCCAGGTCAACGTCCAACCGTCGACGGGGTTCGCCCCGTTGTTGACGATCTCGACGTTGCCGACCCAGCCGTTGCCCCAGTCGCTGGCCGTGGTGAGCCGGACGGTGCAGGTGCTCTCGGCCGGGCCGGCGGTGGTGAACGTGACCGGCGACGACGACCAGGACACCTTCCCGGCGGTGTCCCGGGTCAGCACGTTGAGCGTGTACCGGGTGCCCGGGACGAGGTTGTCGACGGTGAACGAGGTGCCGGCCGTCTCACCGAGCTGCTCGCTGACCGTGCCGTTCTGCCGGTACACCTCGTACTTGGCGATCGGGGCGCCCTTCGGCGGGGCCGGCGACCAGGAGATCGTCGCCGACCGGTCGGTCACCCCGCTCGCGGTCGGCTGCCCCGGCGGGGCCGGGTGCGCGGTGACCGGGGACGAGGGCCGCAGCACCAGCGTGGTCAGCGAGTACGCCGGCAGCGTCGCGCTGGCGGCGCTGCCCGACTGCCCGGTGACCACGCCGGACGCCCCGTTGGTCAGCGAGTACGTCGTCGGCGCGGCAGCCGACGGGGTGAAGCCGGCGTAGTCGATGGTGACCGGGTGGGCGTTGTCCGGGTCCTTGTTGACCAGCAGCACCGCGAGATCCCCGTCGGCCCGCCGCACGGCGTGCGCGGTGACCAGCGGCTCGTCGGTGGCGGCGCGGACGAACTGGTCACCCGGTCGGGCGAACAGGTTCATCATCGACAGCCCGTGGTACGGCGCGAACGGGGTGTTCAGCGGCGGCTCGCAGACCGAGTTGTCGGCGGTGCACCCGCCGCTGGACAGCAGCCCGAAGTCGCCGTAGTCGGTCTGCCCGCCCACCTGCGACACGGTGCCGATGCCGTTGTGCACGTTCCACCACTGCACGGTGAAGACGCCGTTCTCCAGCAGGTCGCTGTAGGCGTCGGCGAGGAACAGCGCACCCGGCTGGGTGTTCTGCCCGGTGCCGACGTTCAGCTCGGTGAAGCTGATGCCGATCCGGGCGGCGTTCGGGCCGGCGTACCGGGTGAGCTGGTCGCGCAGCAGGTGGGCCGCCTCGTCGATGTGGGCCGTACGGGCCAGCGACTCGGCGGCGGTGCCACCGGGGTACCAGTGCACGTCCACGAAGTCGATCTTGGGGCCGGCGAGGGAGAGCACGGTCCGGTTCCACGGGCCCGGGTCACTGCCGGCGGTGATCCCGTCCGGCCAGTTCCCCGGCATGGTCAGCACCGCGCCGACCTTGATCGTCGGATCGACCGCCTTCATCGCGTCGGCGTAGTCGACCACCAGCCGGGCGTACTGGCTGGCGCTCTTGTCGGGGTGGTCGTCGGCCTCCCAGGCCGACCCGTAGTGCCCGTTGCCGTAGTTCTCGTTGCCGACCGTCCACCACTTCGCGCCGTACCCCTTGGTGGCGTTGGCGTAGCGCACCCAGTCGGCGGCCTCGGCGGGGGAGCCGGTGCCGTAGTTCGCGATGATCATCGGCTGCGCGCCGACCCGCCGGGCGGCGGCCATGAACGTGTCGAAGTCGGTGTTCGGTGCGACGTACCCGCCGGGCGCGGTGTGGTCACGCCAGTGGTAGATATCGGCGTACGAGCCGCCCGGGTAGCGCATCATCCGCACCCCGGCGGCCTTGAGCAGGTCCGACGTCTCGGCCGTGCCGAGCTGGGAGTCCCAGATGGCGTGGTTGACGCCCAACGCGGTGGCCGGCACGGTGGCCAGCCCCGCGTTGGCGTTGACGGTCACCGCCACCGGGTCCGCCGCCGCGTCGGCGGGCGACGGGCCGGTCACGGCGAGCCCACCGGTGGCGAGCAGCAGGCTCGCGGCGAGCGCCGTCCAGCGCTCCCGGCGACGCGACGGGCGCGACGACGGGGCGGAATCTCTGTTCATACGGGTTCCTTCGTGGGTCACCACAGCACACCGCCCGGCCGGTCGGGGTTGCGTCGCCCACGAGGGCGTCGAGACGGCGGGCGGGACTGATGGACGGGAGTGCTGGCGTCGTTCCGTCGTGCTTGTCGCCGTCCCCCGGAAACCCAACGGCTCCCGGTTGCCCTGGACGACTGTCAGCCCCGCGCGCGGCAAGCCATCGACGCATCAGAATCCCACGACGATCGTCGCGAATTCAAGGCGGTGGGCCCGGGTGGTGCCGTGCCGTGCCGCCGGTCGGCCCGGTCGCCCGGCCGGGACGGCTCAACGCCGGGCAGCCACCCTCGCCGCGACCCCGGCCACCCGCACCACCGCGGCCATCCGCCGGGGCCGGGAGACGACCGCCGGCCGGGTACGCAGGCAGTCGCGCACCACGTCGGCGGCCCGCTCCACGCTGAGCAGCATCGGCTTGACCGGTGACTTCGCCATCTTGGTGTCGACGAACCCGAACCGCACGACGGTCACCCGCACCCCGTGCGGGCGCAGCGCGCCCCGCAACCCCACCAGGTACGACGTCAACCCCGCCTTGGCGGCGGCGTACCCGGGGGCCTGGGCCGACGGGGCGGCGTCGGCGAGGCTGGACAGGCCCACGAGGTGCCCGCCGCCGCCGGCCACCATCGCCGGCACGACCACCTCCACGGTGCGCGCCGCACCGATCAGGTTGACCTCCAACGCCCTGGTCTGCGCCGCCAGGTCACCGAGGTCGAAGAACTCACCGACCCCCGCCGCGTAGACGCACACGTCCACCCCGCCGAGCCGGTCGACCGCCCCGGCCAGCACCGTGCGGTAGGCGTCGCCGGTGACGTCGGCGACGTTGTGGGTGTACCCGGGGGCGGTCAGGTCGCTGCCGCTGCGGGACACCCCGGCGACCGTCCAGCCGGCCGCCACCAGTTGCCGGGTCAGGGCCAGCCCGACGCCGTCGCTGTTGCCCACCACGACCGCCCGTCGCCCCTGCGCATCCATGCCCGGACTCTAGCCACCACCGTCCGGCCCGGACTGCGCACACCACCGCCCGGCCCGCGACACGACGCCACCCCGCCCACCGGGTCGGTGGACGGGGTGGCGTGGGAGCGGCAACCGTCAGGGCTGGCCCTGGTAGATCTCGTCGTCGGCACCCCGGACGAAGAGCCGCACCAGACCGCCGTAGACGCTTCCCGCCGGGGCGGAGATCGTCTGGCCCGGGCCGTCGACCGTGCTCCAGCCCGTCCACGCGCCGGAGTCCTGCAGATACCAGGCGGTACGCAGGTCGTCGCCGCCGGTGCGGACGAAGACGTGCAGCCCGCCACCGTAGACCAGGGCGGCCGGCGCGGACGCGGCACGCGCGGTGCCGGGCACGTCGCTCCACCCCGACCAGGCCCCGGTGGCCAGCGAGTACCTGTTGGTGCGCACGTTGCCGTTCGTGCCCCGGACGAAGACGTGCAGGTCACCGCCGTAGATGGCGGCGGACGGGGCCGAGTTGGCACCGGTCGGGCCGGCCAGGGTTGCCCAGCCGGACCAGGCGGCGGTGTCCAGCGTGTACTGGTTGGTGCGGACCTTGCCGTTCGCGCCCCGGACGAACAGGTGCAGTTGGCCGCCGTAGACGGTGGCGGACGGGGCCGACGACGCGGACGTGGTGCCACCGACCGTGCTCCAGCCGGACCAGGCGCCGGTGTCCAGGGCGTACCGGTTGGTGCGGATCTTCTGGTCGGACTGCACGAACAGGTGCAGTTCCCCGCCGTAGACGGCAGCCGCCGGTGCCGAGGTCGCCATGGCGTCACCGGGGACGGTGGACCAGCCGGACCAGGCGTCGGTGTTCGTGTCGTACCGGTCGACCCGTACCTGCCCGTCGGGGCCCTGCACGAAGACGTGCAGGTCGCCCCCGTAGGTGGCGGTGGCCGGCGCGGACCGCGCCTGCGCCGTACCCGGCACCGGCGTCCAGCCCGCCGCCCGCGCAGCCGAGGGGCGGGTGGCGGTGCCCACGGTGCGGGCCTGCGCCGCCGCGTCGCCCGGACGGGCGGCTGCGGAGGCGACGCCCGTGGCGGGGCCCGCCGGGTGGACGCCCGCCGGCACGGCGGCGGCGGGGGTGGCGACGAGGGTGACCGCGCCCAGACCGAGAGCGAACGCGGGCAACCGGTGCCGCACCAGTTTCATCGATCGATTCAGACGCATGCATTCTCCCTTGTGGACGACCGGTGGTGACGACGGCTCGGTCGCTTGCGGCTGGCCCACCGGGCGGCGAACCCGCCCGTTGCCGCGCCGGCCGCCGCCCCGCATCCCCGGGCGACCCCCCCCCGTCGCCGCCACCCTATCCACCCACCCCCGTCCCCACATCCACCAAACCACCCCCACCCCCTAGTGCGGACCGCCGCCGCCGGCAGTGGCGGCGGTGATCAAGAGGTTTACGTCATCCGGAGCGGTTCTCCTGACGCAAAGCTCTTGATCACCGCCGGTGGGTGTGGTCAGACGACCGCGCAGGGGGAGCCGTTGAGGGTGAAGAAGGGCGGTTTCGCCGTGTTGCCGGTGTGGTTGGCCTGGAAGCCGATGCTGACCGAGCCACCCGGGGGGATCGAGCCGTTGTAGGAGACGTTGGTGGCGGTGACCGCCCCGCTGGTCGGCGAGTAGGTCGCGTTCCAGCCGCTGGTGATGGTCTGCCCGGCGGGCAGGGTGAACGCCAGGTTCCAGCCGTTGATCCCGGTGTCCCTGAGGGTGGTGATCGTGATCGCGGTGGTCAGGCCCGTGTTCCAGGCGTTCACGGTGTAGGCGATCCGGCACTCGGCCCCCGGGCCCGGGGTGGTGGGCGTGGGCGGGAACGGCGTCGGCGGCGTGGTGGTCGGCACCGGCGGCGTCGTCGGAGGCGGCGTGGTGGTGGGCGGCGGAGTGGTCGGGGGCGGGGTGGTCGGCGGTGCCGTGGTCGGGGGCGGGGTGGTGGTCGGCGGGGCGTCCAGGCCGAAGAACCGGATCGCCTGCGCCGCGTCGACCGGCAGGTTGTGCGTCACCCCCTGCATGCTGATCGCCTCGACCGGCGCGGTGCCGCCGCTACCGCCGTACCGGGTACGGGTGTAGCCGGCCTGCGGGGTGTCGGTGAACGTCGGCGTCTGGCTCAACCCCTGCACGTTGGTCCACTGCTTGACCTCCTCGCCGAAGTTCGGAAAGCGCAGGGTCTCGTCGTTGGTGCCGTGCCACAACTGCATCCGGGGCCGCTTGCCGGTGTACCCCGGGTAGGCGTTGCGGACCAGGTCGCCCCACTGCTGCGCGGTCTTCGTCACCTGCCCGTTGGCGCACTGGCTGTTCCACTCCGAACCGTCGGTGGTGGCGAAGCAGCCGAACGGCACCCCGGCGAAGGCCGCACCCGCCGCGAACACGTCCGGGTAGTCACCGAGCAGCACGTTGGTCATCATCGCCCCGGACGAGGTGCCGGTGGCGAAGATCCGGTTGGGGTCGACGGGGTACCGGGCCCGGACGTAGTCGACCATCGACTTGATGCCCACCGGATCGCTGCCCCCGTCGCGGCGCAGCGCCTGCGGGGAGGAGACGTCGAAGCACTTGCTGCTGCGGGTCACCGACGGGTAGATGACGATGTAGCCGTACCGGTCGGCCAGGGCCGCGTACTGGGTGCCGGAGTAGAACGCCGGGCCGCTGCCGGTGCAGTAGTGCACCGCCACCAGCAGGCCCGGTCGCGGAGCCACGGTGTTCGGCACGTACAGGTACATCTGGAGGTTGCTCGGGTTGGCCCCGAAGTTGGTCACCTGGGTCAGCGCCGCCGCCGAGGCCGGGGTGGGGGCGGCGATCGCGGCCAGCGCGGTGAGCGCGGCGGCGACCAGGGCGGTGCCGAGCAGTTTGATCCTGGATCTCATGGGCGGGTTCCTCCGGAGGATCGCGGACATACGGATCTACCGATCGAGGCTGCCCGGCGGCTCGATCATGTCCGGCTCAGGAACATCCATGAGTATCGTTAGCCTGTCGTCGGCTCGCAAGGCGACCCGTACCACCGGAACTTCCGGTCGCCGCCGGGCGTGGACACCGGCGAACGGCGGGACCACGCCAGTGGATAATGACCCCATGCGTGGTCCTGCGATGACGGACGTCGCCCGCCTCGCGGGAGTCTCCCACCAGACGGTCTCCCGGGTGCTCAACGACCACCCGAACGTCCGGGAACAGACCCGGGTACGGGTCCGCGCGGCCATCGCCGAGCTGGGCTACCGACCGAACCGGGCGGCGCGGGCACTGGTCACCGGCCGCTCCCAGCTGATCGGGGTGGTCGCCCAGAACAGCACCCTGTACGGTCCGGCGTCGCTGCTGGCGGCCCTGGAGCAGGCCGCCGCGTCGGCCGGCTTCGCGGTCAGCGTCGGCAGCGTCAGCACCCTCGACCGGCGGTCCATCTCCGCCGCCGTGGAGCGGCACCTCGACCACCGGGTCGCCGGCATCGTGGTGATCGCCCCGGTGGCCTCGGCCGACGAGGCGCTCGACCACCTGCCGCACGGGGTGCCGCTGGTCACCGTCGACGGCGATCCGGCCCGGGAGGCGGCGCTGGTCACCGTCGACCAGGCGGCGGGGGCCGGGCTGGCCACCCGGCACCTGTTGGACGCCGGGCACCGCACGGTGTGGCACGTCTCCGGCCCGGCGGACTGGTTCGACAGTGCCGGGCGGGTCGAGGGCTGGCGGGCGGCGCTGCGGGCGGCCGGCGCGGAGGTGCCGCCGGTGCTGTCGGCCGACTGGAGCGCGGCGTCCGGCTACCGCTGCGGGCAGATGCTGGCCCGGATGCCGGAGGTGACGGCGATCTTCGCGGCCAACGACCACCTCGCGCTGGGGGTGCTGCGGGCGCTGAGCGAGCGGGGGCGTCGGGTGCCGGAGGAGATCAGCGTGGTCGGCTTCGACGACGTGCCGGAGGCGGCGTACTTCATCCCGCCGTTGACCACCGTGCGCCCCGACTTCGACGCGGTGGCCCGCGCCGGCCTGGCGATGCTGCTACGCCAGATCGAGGCCGGCCCGGGAGCGGTCGAACGGCACACCATCGCCCCCACCCTGGTCCACCGCTCCAGCGTCACCGCACCCCCCACCTAACCCCCCACCCCCACCCACCCCACCCCACCCCCGCCTGGCGGCGGTGATCAAGAGGTTTGCGTCAGGTTGGAGATCAACGATGACGCAAACCTCTTGATCAACGGGGTTGGCGGCGGGGAGGGGGAGGGGAGGGAGGGGAGCGGGGTGGGTCAGTTGTAGGGCATGGTGGGGAACCAGCCGATGCCGAAGATCGCCGGGACCCGGAGGTCCCAGTAGACGACGGTGAAGACGCCGAGGGCGACCAGCAGGGCGCCGGTGACCAGCGCCGAGCGGGTCGGGTCGGTCATCCAGCGCAGGAAGCCTCCCCGGGTGACCAGCACGACGACGACGAAGAGCAGCGTCACGATGACGATGTTGCCCAGCGACTGGAGGGTGAACGCCGCCGCGCCGTACAGCGGGTTGCCGGTCTCCACCGCCCAGTGGAAGAGCTTGTTGAACAGCGGGTACGGCCGTCCGATGAGGAAACCGCCGATCAGCGCCCCGATGAGCACCACCCGGGCCACCGGCCGCCGGGCGAACACGTCGGGCACCAGCCCGAGGGCACCCAGCCCGAGCAGGGCGAGCACCAACCCGATCACCCCGAAGACCACCGACGACTGGATCAGCCGGACCGGCATGCCACCGACCGTCTCGGTGGACAGCTGCGGCAGGCCGTCGCCGATCAGCACCCCCACCGCGCCGTACGTCGCGGAGACCGCGATCATCCCCAGTGCCAGCCAGCCCACCGGGCGGACCAGCGTACGCAGTTGGTGGCGCAGCCCGGTGGGCGATCCGGCCTGGCTCAGCGGACCCACCGACGCGACCATCGCGATGTTGCAGGCGGTGAAGGTGCCGGCGAACCCGGACACGAAGGCGAACAGTAGCCCCGCGCCGGTGCCGCCGATCGCCGTCGCCTTCGCGTCGTGGCCGAGCAGGTTGTTGGCCACCGTGTCACCGATGACCGAGTCGACGAGCTCGAACGACCAGAGCACCGCCAACAGCACCCCGGCGACAGCGCTGACCAGGGCGGCGGTGCCGTGCCGGGCGGGTGCCGGTGAGACCGGTCGCACCGGCGTCGGCGACACCGGCCGGCGGGGGGCCGGGGACTCGGGACTTTCTCGCAGGGCCATGGTGCCTCGTCTCTGCCGATCCGGGCGGGCCCACGGCCGACCGACAGCGACCCGACCCGGCAGGCGCCCGGCCCACCGGGCCCCAGGCCTGACGGGTGACGCCGTGTGTCGTCGCACCCGCCGGGCAGCGACCGCTGCCCGCTCACAGCATGCCGACGCGTACCGGTGCGGTCTTATTCGAGCGTGCCGACTTCGGTCGGCCTGTCGAACCGTCGGGCCGAACCGTCCGACCCGCGCAGCACCCGTGCCGCCACCGTCGGCGCGAGCAGCCGGCGCGGTGGGTCGACCAGGTTGAGCACCCGCAGGAACGCCGCACCGAGCGTCGGGTTCGCGGTGGCGGCGGCGTGCAGCCGGTGCACGTAGGCGTTGGTCAGCCGGACCCGCGCCGACCGGGGGCCGGGGACCTCGGGGAAGCGCAGGTCGGTGCCGACCGCGATGGACCACGGCATGTCGATCACCCGGGCCGCCCGCCGGAAGAACCGCCGGGCCAGCCCGTGCGGCCCGGCGGGCAGCAGCCGGGCCAGCTCCACCGCCTGCAACGCGGCCGCCGTGATGCCCTGCCCGTAGATCGGGTTGAAGCTGCACAGCGCGTCGCCGAAGACCAGGTAACCGGCGGGGAAGCGGCGCAGCCGCTCGTAGCGGCGGCGGACGCTGGCCGGGAACCGCATCCGGGCCGGCGCACCGAGCGGTCGGGCGTGCCGCAGCAACGCGCCGATCTCCGGTGCCGGCAGGCTGTCGGCGTAGGCGAGCAGGCCGGCGTCGTCGAGCGGCGGTTCCTCGCCGAACATGCCGCTGAGGGCCACCGCGAACCGGTCCTGCTCCTGCACCGCCACGATCCCACCGCGGGTACGACCGGGCACCGCGTTGGTGAGGACCCCGAGCAGCCCGTCGAGCTGCTGTGGTTGACGGTGGTAGAGCCGGGTGACGTAGGTCAGCCCGACCGGCACCTGTTCCTCCGGGGCGGGGCGGTAGCCGAGTTCTGCCAGCCACACCGGGCTGCGGGTGCCCCGCCCACCGGCGTCGACCACCAGTTCGGCGGAGAGTTCCCGGGTGGTCGAGGGGCCGTCGGCCCGGCGGTGCACGCGTACGCCGGTCACCCGTCGCCGGTCCGGCGTGGTGGTCAGGGCGGTGACCTCGTGGCCGGGCAGGATGGTCACCCCGGGCAACGCGGCCACCCGGTTGCGGATGACCTGCTCCAGCAGGGGGCGGCCCACCCCGATCGCCCGCAGTCCGGACGCCGCCGGCTGCATCAGGTAACCGTCGTTGTACCAGCGCACGTCGCCGTGCAGGTCGATCAGGGGCGCACCGAGCGCGACCAGCTCGTCGGTCACCCCGGGCAGCAGTTCCTCCAGCACCTGCCGTCCCCGGTCCAGCAGCACGTGCAGCTGCCGGCCCTGTGGCACCCCGCGTCGACTGGCGGCCTGCTCGGGCAGGGGATCGCGGTCGACCAGGGTGACCCGGCCGTGGGTCTCGCTGAGCACACGGGCGGCCAGCAGCCCGCCGATGCTCGCGCCGACCACCACCGCGCTGTCGGTCGCCATGCTCCGACGCTAGGCGTACGGCCGCTGTCCTGTCGTCTCGCAACGTGCGCTTCATCGACCATTGACGTGGTCACCGTACCGGGGAAGGGTGACATGATGCGACGGCGCGAATCCCATCCGTCGTCGTACGACGTGTTGCGGGGCGACCGTACCGACCCGCCGGAGCGCCGTCGCCCGGTCCGGTACGGGCCGGTCGGGGCCTGCCCCGCCGCGGCCTCCGCGTCACCTGACAGTGCTGATCCGGACGAAAGGACTCCTCGTGCGCCGCTTCCCGCGAACGTCCGTCTTTGCCGGTGCCCCGGTGCCGCGCCGCCACCCGTGGCGTCGGGTCGTCGCCGCCGTGGCCGGGCTCGTGCTCCTGCTGGTGGCCGCCCCCAACGCGGTCGCCGGTCCGCCCGGTCCGGCCGGGACGGCCGACCGGGCGCTGCCCCCCGGGTTCCGGCACGGCTTCGTCGAGGTCGAGGGGACCCGGCTGCACTACGTACGTGGGGGGAGCGGACCGGCGTTGGTGCTGCTGCACGGTTGGCCGCAGACCTGGCAGGCGTGGCGGCCGGTGCTGCCGGCGTTGCGCGCCGGCCGGACGGTCGTCGCGTTCGACCTGCCCGGTCTGGGTGACTCCGCCGCGCCGGTCGGCGGGTACGACAAGGCCACCACCGCCCGCCGGTTGCACGCCGCGACCCAGCAGCTCGGCCTCGGCCGGGTGGAGTTGCTCGGTCACGACGTCGGCGCGTTGGTGGCCTACCCGTGGGCGCGGGACTACCCGGCCGACGTGTCCCGGATGATCGTCATCGAGACCGCGCTCTCCGGCTTCGGCCTGGAGGACCTCTACAGCCGCAGCTGGCACTTCCTGTTCAACGCCACCCCGGCGCCGACGCCCGAGCTGCTCATCGACAACGACGACGTCCCGGTCTACCTGGACCGGATCTTCGACTTCTCGTCCCAGCACGACACCATCGACCGGCCGGTCTACTACCGCGCCTACCGCGACCCGGCCGACCGGACGGCCGGCTACGAGTACTACCGGGCGTTCGACGCCGACATCGCCGACAACCGGGCGCAGGCCGCCGCCAAGCCGGTGACCGTGCCGGTGGTGGCGATGGGCGCGGCATTCTCCTTCGGCCCCGGGGTCGCCGCCTCCTACCGGCAGGTCGCCACCGACGTGCGGCAGGTCGTCGTACCGGACTCGGGCCACTGGGTCCCGGAGGAGAACCCGCAGTTCCTCATCGACTGCACCAGGTTGTTCCTCGGCCTGCCCGGGGCGCCGACTCCGACTCCGGCGTTGGCCGGCTGCGCCGCCTGATCCACGGCCCGGTGCCCCGCACGTCGTACGTGCGGGGCACCGGCGGATCGGGGCCCGGCGCGGGTGCCGCCGGCCGGCCGGCCGGGACGTGGGCGCCCGGGTGGAGCGGGTCAGGCCAGCGCGTCGAGCGCGGCGCGGTCCGCCGGGGTCAGGCGCAGCCGGGCCGCGGCCATGTTCTCCTCGAGGTGCCGCACCGAGCTGGTGCCGGGAATGACCAGGATCGCGGGTGAGTACGCCAGCAACCACGCGATCGCGATCTGCGCGCGGGTGGCGTCGTGCCCGTCGGCGATCCGGTCGACGGTACGCCGCTGCGTGGCGCTGAAGTCCGGCCCGAACGGCAGCTGCGGTCGCCCGGTACGCCCGCTGAGCAGCCCCGCACCCAGCGGGAAGTACGGCACGAAGGCGATCTGCTCCTCGGTGCACCGGTGCAGCACGTCCAGGCAGTCCCGGTCGAGCAGGTGGAACCGGTTCTGCACCGCGGCGATCGGGATCGTCGCCCGGGCCTGGTCCAGTTGTTTCAGGGTGACCCCGCTGAGCCCGACGTCGCCGACCAGGCCCTCCTCCCGCAGCCGCACCAGCATCGCGAACGACTCGGAGAACCGGGTCCCGCCCGGGCGGAGCAGCCCGTCCCCGCCGACCCGCAGGTAGACCAGCTCCAACCGGTCCCGGCCCAGCCGGCGCAGGTTCTCCTGCACCTGCCGCCGCAGCTGGTCGGGGGCCCCGGCGGGCACGAAGTCGCCCCAGTTGTCGCGTACCACCCCGATCTTCGTGCCGATCACCAGGTCGTCGGGGTACGGGTGGAGGGCCTCGCGGATCAGGTCGTTGGCCACGTGCGGGCCGTAGAAGTCACTGGTGTCGAGGTAGTTCACCCCCAGCTCGACCGCCCTGCGCAGCACGGTCAGCGCGGCCGCGTGGTCGTCCGGAGGGCCGAAGGAACCGGGACCGGGCAGTTGCATGGTGCCGAAGCCCAACCGGTTGACGCTCGACCCGTCGCCCAGCCGGAGCCGGCCGGCCTCCGGTGCGAGCCTGTCCGACAGTGTCACCGTTGCTCCCCTCGGGGGACGCCGCGCGGGGCGACGCCCGTGTGTGCGGGTCTGCCGGGCGGCGGGAGCCGGCGGGACGCCCGCCACCCGTCGGCCATCCTCCCAGGACGACCCGGTCACCGTCCGGCAGGCCGGTGCAGCGTGTCGGGCACCGGGTGACCCTGCGTGAGCCTGGTGGTGGCCGCCACGCGGTGGCCGGGACGCGCCGGGGGCGTGCGGCGGGCGTCGCGGACCCGGTGCCGTCGGCGGGTTCCGTGCGGGGCTGCGGGGGCGTCGCCGACCCGGTGCCGTCGACCGGGTTCAGTGCAGGGGACGCGGGCCGAAGCCGAGTGCCCGGTCCACGCCGATGTGGAAGAACCAGCAGGCGGCCACGAGCGCGAGCACCGACCATCCGGTCGCGTCGAGGGCGTGCGCGAGGCCGTACCCGGCGAGCAGGACGAAGGGGGCGACGTAGGTGTGTCCCAGGTTGTAGACGATCGCGCCGACGCGGTGGTCGACCGCGTAGCCGAGCATCGACAGGTCGAAGAGGAGGAACAGGGCGAACAGCCACCACCAGGCGAAGCCCGTCAGGACGAGCAGGACGACGGCGGCCCCGGCGACGGCTGCGCCCTCGGCGCGGTGCAGGATCGGCACCGGGGTGGCCGGCGGGGCGCCCCGGGCGGGCCCGGCGCTCACGGGTGCTTCCAGTTCTCCAGGGCGGTCAGCATGCTGTTGACGGCCCTGTCGTAGCTGCGTTCGAGGTCGGCGGCGAGCTTGAACGCGCCGGCCGTCTCCAGGCTGACGAAGCCGTGGATGACCGAGCGCAGGAACCGGGTGGCGTCGATCGCATCGTCGCCGAGGAGCCGGTAGCCGGCGAGCACGCTGTAGATCACCTGGAGGGCTGCGGCGCTCGCCTGCTGGTCCTCGACGTCGTCGGGTTCGGGTGCCCGGATGGTCATCGGGTACTGCATCGGGTGTTGCCGGGCCCAGGTGCGGTAGGCGGCGGCCAGGCTGCGGACCGCGTCGTCGCGGGCGCGGCCGATGCACGCCCGGGCGACGGTCGCCGACAGGTTCGCCTTGGCGCGGAGCATGATGCCCCGGCGGAGCCCGGGAAGGCCGTCGATGTGCTTGTAGAGCGACGGGACGCGGACGCCGAGGCTGTCGGCGAGTGCGGCGAGGGTCAGTTCGTCGGCGGGGTGGGCTTCGAGCAGTTGTGCGCCGCGCGCGACGACGACGTCGGTCGTGAGGCCGGCCCTAGGCACGGGCGTGCACCCTGCTGAGGAAGTCGAGCACGGCCCGGGCGGTCAGCTCGGGCTGCTGGGACTGCGGGTAGTGGCCGGCGTCGGGCACCATGACGACCTCACCGCGCAGGGTCTCGCCGATCCAGGCCGCCTCGGCCGCCGGGTCCTTGAAGTCGGGGTCGCGCTCGCCCATGACGACCAGCACGGCGGTGTCCACCTCGGCGAGCCGCGCCTCGGCGAAGCGGTGGTCGGTCTGCCGGGCGGTGCGGGAGAACGCCGCGCCGTAGCCGGGCTGCCGGAGCTTGGCCACGACGGCCGCCCGGTATTCGGCGAAGTCGGCCGGCTTGGCACCGGCGTAGAGGGTGGGCAGGTAGGCCTTCCAGACGCCGGCCACCCACAGCGGCGACATGAGCAGGTGGAAGAGGCTGCGCATGCCCGGCGGCTGTCGGGGGTTGCGAACGAACGGCCCGACGAGCACGAGCCCGCAGACCTGTGCGGGGTGCTCGGCGGCGACGATGACGCCGGCACCGGCGGCCAGTGAGTTGCCGACGACGACGGCCGGTCGGCCGAGTTCGTCGATCAGGGCGCTGATGTCGGCGGCCGTCTCGGGGTCGCCGTAGGAGGTGAAGGTGGTGTCGCTGTCGCCGTGGCCGCGCAGGTCGGTGGTGACCACCGTGTAGCCGGCGTCGACCAGGGTCGGGGTGAGGAAACGGTACGACGAGCGCAGCTCCGCCATGCCGGGCACGAGGACCACGAGCGGGCCGCTGCCCTGGACGTCGTAGGCGATGCGGCCCTCGGCGCGGTGCAGGTGGCGGGTCGGGGGCGGGTCGGCGTTCCGGGAACCGGTCATGAGGCTAGCTTAGCTAGCTCAAAAGCTAACCGCAATAGCTTTCGCTGCCGGGAGGAGGTCGGCGGGGTTCGTGACCAGCTCAGCACGCCAGCCGGACCGGCGGGCGGGATCAGGAAACCCGCACACCGGTCCGGTCGGACAATACTCACAAATTGGTATCTAATTCCTCAAAAGTGACTCTGTGGCCCGGTGTGGCTCACAGCCGGACCAGACCACCGTCGGCCATGATGGTCTGCCCGGTGACGAAGGCGGCGTCGTCGCTGGCCAGGAAGGCCACCGTGCCGACCACGTCCTGCGCCTCGCCCGGCCGCTTGATGGCCTGCATCGCCGCCACGTGCTCCTGCGCCGCCCCCGCCATCGGGCTCTCCGCGAGCCCGGGGGTACGCGACAACGTCGGCCCGACCGCGTTGACCGTGATGCCGTACGAGGCGACGTCGCTGGCGAGCGCGCGGGTGAACCCGATCACCCCCATCTTGCTGGCCATGTAGTGGGTGAACCCGGGCAGGGCCAGACCGACCGAGTTGGAGGTGAGGTTGACGATCCGCCCCCACCGTGCCTCACACATGTGGTGCAGCACCGCCTTGGTCATCAGGAACTGCGAGTCGAGGTTGACCGCCAGCACCTTGCGCCAGGCCTCGTACTCCAGCTTGAAGATGTTCTTGGCCGGATAGATGCCGGCGTTGTTGACCAGGACGTGGCAGCCGCCCATCCCGGCGGTGATCTCCGCGCCGATCCGGGCCACCTCGTCGGGGTCCGAGACGTCCCCGGTGACACCGAGGGCCTTGCGCCCCTCGCCCTCCACCAGCGCCACCGTCTCGATCGGGTCGACCAGGTCCACCGCCACCACGTCCATGCCCCGGCGGGCCAGGCCCTGACAGATCGCCTGCCCGATGCCCCGCCCGCCGCCGGTCACCACGGCGATCCGGTTACCCGTGCCGGCCATCAGCCCCACCCCTTCGCCGTGGCGTCCTGGTCGTCGACGACCGGCCCGGACCGCCCGGCGGCCAGCCGTAGCGCGCCCGACGGGCAGAGGTCGACCGCGACCCGGGCCTCCTCGGTGTCGACCGGTTGCCGACGCAGCAGCACCCGGCCGTCCTCGCTCTGGTCGAACAGGTCCGGCGTGGACAGCACGCACTGCCCGGCGCCGATGCACAGGCCACGGCTCACCACCAGCGTCGTCGTCGGTTCCTCCGCGCCCACCGGGTCACCCCCCTCCACCGCGGTCCCCCTCACCAGGTCACCGGCAGCCGGTCGAGGCCGTAGATGTTCGACTCCTTGCGGAACGGCAGACCGTCGAGCTCCTCCGCCAACCGCAACCCGGGGATCCGGGTGAACAGGGAACGGAAGACGATCTCCAGCTCGGCGCGGGCCAGGTTCTGCCCGATGCACTGGTGGATGCCGTAGCCGAAGGCCATGTGGTGCCGGGCGCCCCGGTGGACGTCCAACACCTCCGCGTCGGGGAAGACGTCGGTGTCCCAGTTCGCGGAGGCGAACGACAGCAGCAGCCCGTCGCCGGCCCGGACGGTCACCCCACCGACCTCGATGTCGGCGGTGGCCACCCGGGGCAGCGCGTCCACGACGGTGAAGTAGCGCAGCAGCTCCTCCACCGCCAGGCCCATCGCCGCCGGATCACCGGTGACCACGGCGAGCTGGTCGGGGTTCTCCAACAACCCGGCCACCCCCAGGGAGATCATGCTGGCGGTGGTCTCGAAGCCGGCGACCAGCAGCAGCATCGCCAACCCGACGAGCATGTCGTGGTCGAACAGCGGGGTCTGCCGGTTCTGCACCACCAGCCGGCCGAGCAGGTCGTCGGTCGGTTCCGCCTCCTTGGCGGTTACCAGGCGGTCGACGTAGGCCCGCAGCTCGCTGCTGGTCTGCTGGCGCTGCTCGGCGGAGACCGTCCGGCGCAGCTGCGCGTCGGCGCTGCGCACGATCAGGTCGCGGTCCTCGTACGGCATGCCGAGCAGTTTGGTGATCATCGAGGCGGGGACCGGCAACGCCAACGCGGCGACCAGGTCCACCGGTTTCGGCCCGGCCAGGATCGCGTCGATGCACTCGTCGACGGTGCGTTGGATGTGCGGACGCATCTCCTGCGCCCGGCGCAGCGTGAAGTCACCGATCAGCATCCGCCGCTGCGGACCGTGCTCCGGCTGGTCGAGCCCGATCAGTGAGCGGCCGACCGCGGCGATGTTGCGCCGGGTCTGCGGGGTCACCGGCTCGGTCAGCGGCAGGTTGGGGTGGAACCGGTTGGCGCTCACCCGGGGGTCGGTCAGCAGCCGGCGGACGTCGGCGTAGCGGGTGACCAGCCAGGCGAGTTGCCCGTCCGGCACCCGGACCCGGCTGACCGGCGCCTCGGCGCGCAGCCCGACGTACTCGGGGGCAGGGGCGAACGGGCAGGTCCGGGGCATCGGGAAGTCGGGTGCCTCCCCGGTGGACGCCGCATCGGCGGCGTATGTGCTGTTGACGGTCATCACGGTCCTTTCGCGGTGTGCGTCGGTGGGCCCGGACGGTGGCGACCCGGCACGCGGAGCCGACGGCGTACCCGGTGGCGACCCGGGACGCGCCGCGGCGGCGCGGGCCGGCTCATCCCGGATGCCGGGCGAGATGGGCGAGCAGGGCCGCGGAGAGTCGGTCGGGGGCCTCCTCGGGCACCCAGTGCGACACCCCGTCCAGGGCGAGGAACTCGTACGGGCCCTTCACCCAGGCGGCGGTGCCGTGCGCGGCGACCGGCCCGACACCGATGTCGGCACCGCCCCAGACATAGAGCGTCGGCACGTCGACCGGTCCGGCCTCGACGTCCTCCGGCCGGGTCGCCCGGTACCAGTTCAGCGCGGCGGTCAGCGCGCCCGGCGCGGTCAACCGGTCCAGGTAGGTCGCCAGCTTCGCCGGCCCCACCGCCGCGCCCAGCATCCGGCGCAGCAACGCCGCGTCGTCGGCCAACAGCATCCCCTCGGCCTGCCCCGGCTGCCGGAACATCGCCAGGTACGCCGAGCGGCTCTGCTGGTCGGGATCGGTGGCCAGCGCGTCGGCGAACGGCCGGGGATGCGGCACCGACACCGCGGTGAAGGTGCGCAGCAGCTCCGGGTGCCGATCGGCCACCGCCCAACCGATCGCCGCCCCCCAGTCGTGCCCGACCAGGTCGAACCGGTCCCAGCCGAGCTGCCCGGCGACCGCGACGACGTCGGCGACCAGGGCGTCCATCCGGTACGCGTCGACGTCGTCGGGGCGTACCCCGGGGGAGTAGCCGCGCTGGTCCGGTGCGACGGCGTGGTGACCGGCGGCGCCCAGCGCGGCGAGCTGGTGCTCCCACTCGACGGCCCCCTCGGGGAAGCCGTGTAGCAGCAGCACGCCCCGGCCGTCGGCGGGGCCGGCGGTCAGCGCGTCGAAGGTGCCGGCGTCGGTGGTCAGCCGCAGCGGTGTGGTCATGCCGGCCGCCCGGCCCGTGCGGCGGCCACGTCGCGGTACTGGTCGACCAGCCGGTGCAGCGCCGGGACCAGGTCGTTCGGGGTGGGCAGGCCGGCCACCTGGGTCCGCAGCCGTTCGGCGTTCGCCTTGAACGACGGGTCCTTGAGCACCCGGGCCAGATCCTCGGCGAGCGCCTCGGAGGTGAGGTGGTCGGCGTCGGCGACGAACCGGCCGGCCCCCTGCTGTTGCAGGCCGTTGGCGTGGGCCAGCGGCCCCCACCACTGGAAGCCCCAGTGCGTCCCCGGGATGATCAACTGTGGGACGGCCTGCTCGATGGCGGTGGCGAAGGTGCCCGCCCCGCCGTGGTGCACGATCGCCGCGCAACTCGGCAGCAGCATGGCCAGCGGCACGAAGTCGACCACCCGGACGTTGTCCGGCAGCTTCGGGATGGTGGCGAGCTGCTTGGCGTTGAAGGTGGCGATCACCTCGGCGTCCAACCCGCTCACCGCGTCCAGCAGATCGGCGGCGGGAGCCTCGGTGCCGCGCCCGTTGCGGTGCGACTCGCCGAGGGTGAGGCAGATCCGGGGCCGCTGCTGCGGCTCCCGCAACCAGTCGGGGATCCGGGCCGGCGGGTTCACCGCGATGTGCCGCACCGGCACCAGGTGCAGCCCGTCGGGCTGGTACTGCCACGGCGGCATCGGGTCGATGGTGAAGTGCCCGACGGCGACGTCCTCGTCGAACCGGGTGCCGTAGCCGGTCAACACCCGGTCCAGCCAGTCACGCAGCGGATCGCCCTCGTCCCGGGCGGCCCGGCGCAGCTGGGTGATCCCGTCCGGGCCCATCATCATCCGGGCGTGCGGCACCCCGCACACGGTGGCCGCGGCCGGGGCGGCGTACACCATGGAGTCCCAGACCACCAGGTCGGGCCGCCACGAGGCGATCAGCGCGACCAGGTCGGCGATCATCTCGTCGGTGGAGAACAACGCGAAACCCCAGGACGCGCGGGACAGCTTCTCCAACGGGTTGTCCCGGGGGAAGTCCTGCTGCAACGGCATCTCCTGGCGTTCACCGGGCGCCATCACCACCGGGGGCGCCTCGCCGGGGCGTACCCCGGGGTAGAAGGCCGGCATCTCCGTGCGCGTCCGACCCACCTCGACCGGGACGAACCCGGCTGCGATGATGGCGTCGGCGATCTCGGGCTGGCTGGCGACGCGGACGTCGTGTCCGGCCGTGCGCAGCGCCCACGCCAACGGCGTCATGATGTGCAGGTGCGCCTTGTTGGCGTGCGGCACGAAGAGCACTCTCATCCGGTCTCCCTCAGCTCGGTGTGGCGTGGCTCGGCAGGGGCGGCGTCCGGGAGCGACCGGCACACGGACATGCTGCTGCGCCCCCCGTCGACCTCCTCCCCACCATGATCTCGGCCCCGGCCGCCCCCGGACATCTCCATACATGCCCTTTCCCCGTCGGCCACCGGGCATCGTCGAAGTAGGAACCCACCGCCGACCTCTCCATACTCGACGCACAGGCGGCCCCACCCCAGCCACCGGCCGCCCACCGGTCGGGTGCCCCGCACGGCGGCGGCACCGCCGGCCGCCGTCGTGCTCGCGCCGCGCGCGACCGCCCGGCCAGCTGCCGGCACGGCCTTGCCTGCCCGTACGACGAAAGGGACCCCCATGTTCGCCGACGCCGACCCTGCCCTGATGGAACCCCGAGACTTCGCCCGACTGGTCACCGCCACCCCCGTCGACGAACTGCGCCGGGTGATGGGCGGCCCGCACCGCCGCACCATCCTCGACGGCATCTTCGTCCGGATGCCCACCCTGTTCCGGGCCGACCGGGCCGGCAACACCGAGGCCGTCCTGCACTGGAGCGTCGGCGACCGGCGCGAGGGCACGGTGGACACCTACGAGATGGTGATCGCCGGCGGTGAGTGTGTGCTGTCGGAGCGGCCGGACCGGGAGCCCCGGCTCACCCTGACCCTCAGCGACATCGACTTCCTCAAGCTGGTCAGCAGCAGCGCCAACCCGGTCACCATGTTCGTGCTGGGCCGGATGAAGGCCAAGGGCGACCGGGGACTGGCCATGCGCATCCCCACCCTGTTCGACATCCCGAAACCCTGACCCGGACGCGGCGGCGGGGGCGCACCCGGTGCGCCCCCGCCGACGTGTCCCCGTCGCCGGCCGGATCAGCCGGCCAACCGGCGGCTGATGTCCGCCCGCAGCTGCTTCTTGTTCACCTTGCCCACCGCCGTGAACGGCAGCTCGTCGACGGTCACCAGCCGCTCCGGCAGCTTGAACGCGGCCACCCCGGCCCGCTGCATCACCGCCCGTACGTCCTCCAGGGCCACCGTCCGGCCCGGTTGCGGCACCACGTAGAGGCAGACCCGCTCACCCAGCTCGGCGTCCGGCATGGCGACCGCGGCGGCCAGGCTCACCGCGTCGAGCTGGTAGGCGAAGTTCTCCACCTCCTCGGCGGAGATCTTCTCCCCACCCCGGTTGATCAGGTCCTTGTCCCGCCCCTCGATGACCAGGTTCCCGTCCGGCCGCAGCCGCACGATGTCGCCGGTGTTGTACCAGCCGTCGACGAAGGCCCGCGCGGTCAGCTCCGGCGACCGGTAGTAGCCGCGCGGCGTGTACGGCCCCCGGGTCAACAGCACCCCCGCCTCGCCCGGCGACACCGACCGACCGTCCTCGTCGACCAGCCGCAACTCGTCGTCCGGGCAGATCGGGCGGCCCTGGGTGTGGCACACCACGTCCGGCGGGTCGGCCGGGCGGGTCAGGCAGAGCAACCCCTCCGCCATCCCGTACACCTGCTGCAACGCGCAGCCCAGGACCGGGGTGACCCGCTGGGCCACCTGGTCGGCCAGCCGGGAGCCGGCGACCTGCACCCGGCGCAGCGAACCGAGGTCCCGGTCGGGGTCCTTCTCCCGGTACTCCAGCCAGCGTTGCACGGCGGCCGGCACCAGCGAGGTGAAGGTGACCCGTTCCCGCTGTACCGTCTCGAACGCGCGCTCCGGTGCGGGCGACGGCAGGATCACCACCCGGCCACCGGCCAGCAACGTGCCCAGCAGACCCGGCCCGGCCATCGGGTAACCGTGCGCCAGCGGCAGCACCGCCAGGTAGACCGTCGACGCGTCCACGTCGGACAGCTCGGCCGCCCGGCGCATCATGTAGCCGTAGTCGTCGTGGGTCCGGGCGATCAGCTTCGGCACCCCGGTGGTGCCGCCGGAGAGCAGGAACAGGGCGACCGCCGAGCCGGCGGGAGCGGCGGCGTCGAGCGCCGACCGGGCCGCCGCCGGGTCGTCCGCCGGCCGGCACAGCAGCCGCAGGTCGACACTGTCCGCGCGGACGTCCGCCCCGGCCACCAGCACGTGCCGCAGGGTCGGGGCGTCGGCGGCCACCTCGTGCGCCAACGCCTGGTGGTCGAAGTCCTTCAACACGTCCGGTACGACCAGCGCCCGCGCCCCCGTCAACGCCACGATCGCGGCGATCTCCTGCCGACGGTGCGCCGGCAGCGCCATCACCGGGACCGCGCCCAGCCGGAAGCAGGCCACCGTCAGCACGACGAACTCCCAGCAGTTGGGCAGCTGCACCACCACCCGGTCGTCGGGGCGTATCCCCAGCTCCCGCAGGCGGGTGGCGGCCCCGTCCGCGCGGGCGGTCAGCTCGGCGAAGGTGAGCCGTACCGGGCCGTCGACCAGGCACGTCGCGGTGGGGTCGGCGTCGGCGGCGGCGTACAGCTGCGCCCCCAGCGAACGGTGAGTCCAGTACCCCCGCTCGGTGTACCGTGCCACCAGCTCCGGTGGCCACGGCACGGTCCCGTCGAGGGTAGGTCGGGTCGCTTCTGCGGACATGTGGGTCCTCCCGATCCGGTGGGTCGACGCGGCGCACCGGCGTCGGGGCCCGCGCGGCGCGACCGAGGAATTCGCGTGTCGAACTCGCGGGGAAACCGTACGGAGGCGCACCGCCGAGTTCCTTCTCCCGCATTGCGCTATTGCGCCGCCGGGCATTAACGGAGGTCACGGCGGGTGCCGGTGGCCGCCGTCGGCCGCCGACGATCGCACTCAGGAAGGTGCCCCTGTGATCGGTGGGGGAACAGGATGTTTCGCAGTTGAGGTCAGCGTCCGGACCTGACCGTCACCGCGACATTTCCGAAGGACAGCGACCACCGCATCCGGCTGTGTTCCGGGTGCGGTCGGCGATGTGGAGAGGAGCCTGGACGTGAGCCAGGATGGGGAATTTTCTGAGGCAGTGGCCATTGTCGGTATGAGCTGCCGGTTCGCCCCTGACCTTGACTCGTTGGAGAAGTTCTGGGCATTTCTCATCGGTGGTCGACATGCCGTGAGCGCCATGCCCGACAAGCGGTGGGAACCGTACGCCTCGACCAGCCCCCAGGCCACCGCGATCCTGCGGAAGACCACCCGACTGGGCTCATTCCTCGACGACATCGAGGGATTCGACGCGGACTTCTTCGGCATCTCTCCCCGGGAGGCGGACTTCCTCGACCCGCAGCAGCGGATCGTGTTGGAGTTGGCCTGGGAGGCGCTGGGCAACGCGGGTGTGCCGCCGTTGTCGCTGCGCGGTTCGGACGCCGGTGTCTTCGTGGCGGCCAACTCCAACGACTACGGCCGCCGCCTGCTGGAGGACATTCCGCGGACCGGGGCGTGGGCGGTCAACGGCACCACCTACTACGGCATCGCCAACCGCATCTCGTACTTCCTGGACCTGCGGGGCCCCAGCATGGCGGTCGACACCGCCTGCGCCGGTTCCCTCACCGCCCTGCACCTGGCCTGCCAGAGCCTGCGCGAGGGGGAGATCCCGCTGGCCGTCGTCGGCGGGGTCAACATCATGGCCAGCCCGACCCTGTTCGTCGCCCTGGACGCGGCCGGGGCGACCGCCCCGGACGGGCGCAGCAAGGCGTTCGCCGCCGACGCCGACGGCTACGGCCGGGGCGAGGGCGCCGGCGTGGTGGTGCTCAAGCGGCTGTCCGACGCCCGCCGTGACGGCGACGAGGTGCTCGCGCTGATCCCCGGCAGCGGGGTGTTCCAGGACGGCCGCTCCGACGGGATGATGGCGCCCAACGGCTCCGCCCAGGAGCACATGCTCCGGGTGGCCTACGAGCGTGCCGGCATCGCCCCGGAGACGGTGCACTACGTCGAGGCGCACGGCACCGGCACCCCGGTCGGCGACCGGGAGGAGGCCAAAGCGTTGGCCGCCGTCTTCGGCGCCGGACGGCCCGCCGACGAGCCCTGCCTGATCGGTTCGGTGAAACCCAACATCGGTCACGTCGAGGCGGGCTCGGGCATCGCCGGTGTGATCAAGGCGGTGCTGGCGTTGCGGCACGCCGAGATCCCGCCGAGCCTGCACCGCGAGCCGAACCCGGACTTCGACTGGGCCGGCTCCGGGCTGCGGCTGATCGGCGAGCGGTCCCCGTGGCCGGCCGGCGACAGCCCGCGCCGGGCCGGCGTGTCCAGCTACGGCGTCGGCGGGTCCATCTCGCACGTCATCCTCCAGGAGGCGCCGCCCGCCGTGGCCGCCTCGACCGGGGCCACAGCGGACCCGGCGCAGGCCGGAACCGCCTCGACCGAGGTCGTCGCCGGGGCCCGGCCGTCGGTGTACCCGCTCTCGGCGATGTCCGAGGCCGGGGTGGCGGCGCTGGCCGGCCGCACCGCCGACTGGCTGGTGGAGCACCCGGGGGCGTCCCTGCCGTCGGTGGGGCACACCCTGGCGCAGCGCCGCTCGCACCTGCCGCAGCGGGCCGCCGTACTGGCCGCCTCACCCGGGGAACTCGTCGAGCGGCTGCGGGAGGTGGCCGACGGCCGCACGACCCCGCAGGTCGCCCGGGGCCGGACGGTGGCCGATCCGGCCCCGGTGGTCTGGGTCTTCTCCGGCCACGGCGCGCAGTGGGCGGGCATGGGCCGGCAGCTGCTGCGCGACGAGCCGGTCTTCGCCGCCGCCGTCGACGCGCTGGCCGAGGTGTTCCGCGAGGAACTCGGCTGGACGCCCCGCGAGGCGCTCACCGCCGGCGGCCCGTGGAACGGCGTCGAGGTGCAGGCGTTGACCTTCGCCACCCAGGTCGCCCTGGCGCAGACCTGGCGGTCCCGGGGGCTCACCCCGGCCGCCGTGATCGGGCACTCGGTGGGGGAGATCGCCGCCGCCGCCGTCGCCGGCAGCCTGGACGTGCTGGCTGCCGCCCGGTTCGCCTGCCAGCGGGCGCGCGCCCTGGAACGCCTGCAGGGACAGGGCGGGATGGCCATGGTCGGGCTCGGCTTCGACGAGGCCCGGCAGCGGCTCGCCGGTTCGGTCGGCGTGGTCGCCGCCATCTCGGCCAGCCCCACCTCCACCGTGCTGTCCGGGGACCGGGAGACCGTCGAGCAGATCGTGACGCACTGGCGCGAGGAGGGGGTGGCGGTGTGGCGGGTCGACACCGACATCGCCTTCCACAGCCCGCACGTCGACGCCGCGGTGGCCGAGGTCGCCGCTGCGGCCGGTGCGCTGCGGCCCGGAACGCCCCGCACCCCCCTCTACAGCACCGCGTTGACCGACCCCCGGTCGACCGCGCCGCGCGACGGCGCGTACTGGGTGGCGAACCTGCGTGAGCCGGTGCGCTTCACCGACGCGGTGACGGCGGCGGTCGCCGACGGACACCGGGTCTTCCTGGAGGTCTCCACCCACCCGGTGGTCACCCACTCCATCGGGGAGACCCTCGCCCACCTCGGCGTCGAGGACGCCACCGTCGTGCACAGCCTGCGCCGCGACACCGACGAGGAACGTGCCCTGCTGGCCGGCCTGGCCCGGCTGCACTGCGCGGGCGCGGCGGTGGACTGGGAGCGGCTGCACCCGACCGGTTCGCTGCTGCCGATGCCCTCGGTGGCCTGGCAGCACCGGCCGTACTGGATCTTCCCGGAGGCCCGGGCCGAGTCCGGTCCCGGCGGGGGGCACGACCCGGAGCGGCACAGCCTGCTCGGCGGCCGGATGACGGTCTCCGGCGCCCCGCCCCGGCAGGTGTGGCAGACCTACCTGGACATGTCGTCGCGGCCCTACCCGCTCGACCACGAGGTGGTCGACGTCGAGATCACCCCGGCCGCCGTCCTGATCAACAGCTTCGCCCTGGCCGCCGCGGAGGACGGCCGGCTGCCCGCGCTGGCCGACATCGTGCTGCGTACCCCGCTGGCCGTCGCGCCGCCCCGGGTGGTGCAGATCGTCCTGTCGGAGAACACCGCCCGGCTGGCCACCCGGGTCGCCCCGCAGGACGGCGCCCCCGTCGTCGACGACGAGGAGTACGAGTGGATCACCCACTCGACGGCGACCATCGACTGGAGCACCGAACTGGTCGACGGCCGGGTCGACGTCGACGAGGTGCGGGCCCGGTGCCCGCAGGAGTGGTCCTGGCAGCGGGTCGACGAGATGTTCCGCCGGATGGGCGTCGGCGGCTACGCGTTCCCCTGGGACGTCGTGGAGCTGCGCCGCAACGACGAGGAGCAACTCGCCGACATCGTCATCGTGCCGCCCCCGGCGCAGACGGCCACCAGTTGGGCGCACGTCATCGACGGCGCGCTGACCATCAGCGCGGTGCTGGTCACCCCGGAGTACGCCAGGCACCAGTGGATGTCCTCGCACATCGAGTCGGTCGTCTTCTCGGGGGAACCACCGGCGCACATCACCGTCCACTCGGTGCGGTCGCCCAGGTCGCCGCAGGACACGGTGGACGTGCAGGTGGCGAACGAGCACGGCGAGGTCGTCTGCCAGGTGCGCGGCCTGCGGTTCTCCGCCATCTCGGACACCGACAGCGCGGTGGCCGCCCCCCGCGAGCTGGTGCACGAGGTGGTCTGGCGGTCGCTGGACCTCACCGTCGACGGCAGCAGCACCGAGCTGTCCCGGGTGGTCGTGGTCGGCGGTGACGCCGCCGCCGGTGACCTGGCCGGGGCGCTGGCCGGCACCGGGCTGCGTACCGTGCGGGTGGACGGCCCGGACGAGCTGGCCACGGTCGGTCTCACCCCGCGCGACGCGGTCCTGGTCGCACCGGGTGCCGGCGACGCCGGCGAGTCGGCCGAGCAGGCCGCCGAACGGTGCGGCTGGGAGCTGATCCACAGCGCGCAGGCGCTGATCGAGGCCCAGGCGGCCGGGGGCGACCCGGCGGCCGCCCAGCCCCGGCTATGGTGCCTGACCCGGGGTGTGCGGCAGGCGGTGGCGGAGCGGTCGCTGGCCCACGCCCCGCTGTGGGGCATCGCCCGGATCATCGCCGGGGAACACCCGGACCTGTGGGGTGGGGTCGTCGACCTCGCCGACGACGCCGACGTCCCCGCCGAGACCCTCGCGACGGTGCTGCGCCGGCTCACCGGCGACGAGGACGTCGTCTCGGTCACCGGTGGTGAGGTGGCGGTGCAGCGGCTCGGGCAGGTCGAGCGGCCCGCCGACGGCACCGCGTTGCAGTGCCGGCCGACCGACACCTACCTGATCACCGGTGGTCTCGGGGCACTCGGCCTGATGGTGGCCCGGTGGCTGGCCGACCGGGGGGCCCGGCGGATCCTGCTCGCCGGCCGCCGGGGCCTGCCGCCGCGCGCCGACTGGGACGGCGACCACGACGTGCGGACCCGCCGGCAGATCGACGGGGTGCTCGAACTGGAGGCGCTCGGGGTGACCGTCCGGACCCTGGCGTTGGACATCACCGACCCGGTGGAGGTCGCGGCGGCGCTCGACCCGGCCTCGCACGGCATGCCGGCGGTACGCGGCATCGTGCACGCCGCCGGCGTGGTACGCGACGCGATGGTGGACAAGGTCGACCGGGAGGGGCTGCACGACGTCCTCGGGCCCAAGGTGAACGGGGCGATGGTGCTGCACCGGCTCTTCCCCCCGGGCACGCTGGACTTCTTCGTGATGTTCTCGTCCTGCGGGCAGTTCACCCGGCTGACCGGGCAGACCACCTACGCGGCGGCCAACTCGTTCCTGGACGCCCTCGCGGCGCACCGGCACGCCGACGGTCACACCGAGACGACCAGCCTCGGCTGGACGTCCTGGCGCGGGGTCGGCATGTCCGAGTCGATCTCGTCGACCATGCTGGAGGCCAACTCCCGTGGCCTGGACGCGATCTCGGTGACCGAGGCGTTCCGGGCCTGGGCCTTCGCCGACCGGTTCCACAGCCCGTACCACGCGATCCTGCGGGTGCTGGCGCCCACCACCAACGCCCCCCGGCTACCGATGCTGCGGGAGCTGACCGCGACCAGGTCGACCACCGAGGGGGGCACCGGTCAGGCGTTCAGCGTCGACTGGGTCGACACCCCGGAGCAGGAGCTGCGGGAGCTGGTCACCGCCGACGTGCGGGAGCAGGCCGCCGCCGAGCTGAGCCTGGCCGCCGAGGACCTGGAGCTGCGCCGGCCGCTGGTCGAGCTGGGCGTGGACTCGGTGATGACGGTGGCGCTGCGGGTGCGGCTGCAGGGCCGGTACGGCCTGGAGCTGCCGCCGAACATCCTGTGGAACAAGCCGACCATCGCCGCCCTGGCCGACCACATCGTCGACAGTCTCCGCCCCGCGGAGCCCACCGACGACGACCCGGCCGACGACCCGGCCGCGTTGCGGGTGGGCTGACCCCCACCTGCGGCGATCCCGCCGTACCCCGGCCGGTGCACCCACCGGCCGGGGTACGGCTATTTCTCGTCCCGCCCCCGGAAACGATTTCTCGGAAACGGTCTCCGACATCGCAATCGGGGAGATGTCAGCGGTGTCGGACCGCCGGAGGATAGGGGGGACGGACGGACCGTTCGGGGGTGAATGTGTCCACTGTCCGCAGTAGTCCCAGGAGAGGAAGCGACCACGATGTCCACTGGTACCCAGGTGGCTCCGGCCATTGACGGAGAAAAGGCACTCGACGCGTATTACGGGTCGTTCACCAGCGACCAGGAAAAGGAGGTCCTCACCGTTCCGTTGCGCCTGGTGCAGGCCTGGTCCCGCAACGACGCCGCCGGGGTGGCGAATGCGTTCACCGAGGACGGCGTGATGATCCTGCCGGGTGACGTGTTCAAGAAGGGCCGCGACGAGATCCGCTCGTTCATGGCCGCCGCGTACGCCGGGCCGTTCAAGGGCACCGGGGTCACCGGCCGCCCGGTCGACGTGCGGATCATCGCCGACGACGCCGCCCTGATCCGTACCCACGGTGGCATCCTCGCCGCCGGCCAGACGGAGATCGCGGAGGAGCTGGCCGTGCGTTCCACCTGGGTCGTCGTCAAGCGCGACGGCCAGTGGCAGCTCGCCGGCTACCAGAACAGCCCGCGTGGCGCCGGCGCGACGCTGCGCTGGTGACCGGTCACCCACTCGGACAGGAGGAGACAGCATGAGCACCGAGGGCGCATCGCTCGTGGCCGGCGCCAAGCAGTGGGCCTCGTACTACGGCGACTTCCCCAACGGGGTGGAAGGGGCGGTGCTGACCGCGCCGCTGCGCTGCCGGGCGGCGTGGGACGCCAACGACGCCGAGGGCTTCGCCTCCCTCTTCATCGACAACGGCAGCATGCTGGTCGGCGACAACCAGCTGATGAGCCGCGACGAGATCCGGTCCTACCTCGGCGAGCTGTTCGCCGGCCCGTACAAGGGTTCCCGGTTGGCCCTGGAGTTCAGCGAGATCCAGGTCGTCTCGGAGTCGATGGCGCTGGCGGTCAGCGTCGGCGGGGTCGTCTACGCCGACGCCGCCGCCCTCGCCCCGGGCGACAACGTCCGCATCATGTGGGTCGTCGTCAAGCAGGACGGCGACTGGCGGATCGCCTCCTACCAGAGCAGCCCGGTCACCGGCTGAGACCGGTCCCGGCTGCGCCGGGGTGACCAGCGGGCCGTCCAGGGCCGGGACGACGAGGGGTCGGCCCGGCCCTGGACGACGAGAGGAGAAGAGGAACCGATGACCACGACCATGGCACCCTGGGGAGACGCCTCGGCGCTGCTGGCCGCCGCGGGCGTCCCCGAGGACCCGTCCTACTACCGGGGGTACACCGACGCCGACGAGCGGGCGGCGTTGACGGTGGCCATGCGTATCCAGGCGGCCTGGGCGGCCAACGACGCCGACATGTTCGCCGACGTGTTCACCGACAACGGCAGCCTGCTGATGCGCGACGAGCAGCTCACCAGCCGGGAGGAGATCCGGGCGTACATGTCCCGGGGTTTCGCCGGGCCGCTGCGAGGCGCCCGGGTGAAGGGTTGGCCGGTCGAGGTCACCTTCCTCACCGACGACGTCGCTCTGGTGGTGACCGAGGGCGGCATCATCATGGCCGGCCAGGACGACATCGCGCCGGAGAACTTCATCCGGGCCACCTGGGTGATGCTGCGCCAACCCGACGGCCAGCTCCGGCTGGTCTCGCACCAGAGCAGCCCGATCAGGGGCTGACGCCGACGCGGTCGACGACGACCGCCCGACCGCCGCGGTCGTGGTGACGACGGGATCCCGATCACGGATCACCACGGCCCCGGGGCACGCCCGGCGGGGACCGCCCGGTCCCCGCCGGTGGCGCGGAGACCCGCGACCGACAACCGAGAACCTGACCTTGGAGGGTGCAGTGGTGTACGACTACGTCATCGTCGGCGCGGGATCAGCGGGGTGTGTCCTGGCCGCCCGGCTCACCGAGGACCCCGACGTCACGGTGTGCCTGATCGAGGCGGGTCCCCGGGACACCGCCGACAACATCCACGTCCCGGTGGCCTTCGGCACCCTGTTCCGCACCGCCCTGGACTGGGACTACGACACCCACGAGGAGCCGGCGCTGGGTCGGCGGCGGGTCTACCTGCCCCGGGGGCGGGTGCTGGGCGGCACCAGCTCGATCAACACGATGGTCTACATCCGGGGCGCGCGCGGCGACTTCGACGGTTGGGCGCAGCCCGGCTGGGGCTTCGACGACCTGCTGCCGTACTTCAAGCGGTCCGAGGACAACGAGCGGGGGGCCTCGACCTACCACGGGGTCGGCGGGCCGATGGCGGTCTCCGAGGGGCGGGCCAACAACCCGATGTCGTCGGCGTTCGTCGAGGCGGCCACCGACGCCGGCTACGGGGTCAACGACGACTTCAACGGCGCGGGGCAGGAGGGTTTCGGCTTCTTCCAGCTCACCCAGCGCGACGGCCGCCGGGAGAGCACCGCGACCGCGTTCCTGCACCCCGCCCTCGACCGGCCCAACCTGACCGTGGAGACCAACGTCCACGTGCACCGGGTGCTGATCGAGAACGGTCGGGCGGTCGGGGTGACCGGGACCCGGCTGGACGACACGCTGACCGTCACCGCGTCCCGGGAGGTCATCCTCGCCGCCGGGGCGTACAACTCGCCGCAGCTGCTGATGCTCTCCGGGGTCGGCCCGGCCCCGCTGCTGGGCGCGCTCGGCGTGCCGGTGCTGCTGGACCAGCCGCAGGTGGGGCAGAACCTCCAGGACCACGCGCTGATCCCGCTGGTCTACACCCACTCGCAGCCGATCAGCCTGCTCGCCGCCAACCAGCCCGAGCACCTGCAACGCTTCATGGCCGAGGGGCGTGGCCCGATGACGGCCAACGGGCCGGAGGCCGGCGGCTTCGTGCGTACCCGCGACGACCTGACCGCCCCGGACGCGGAGTTCCTGGCCGCGCCGGTGATGTTCGCCGACAGCGGGCTCGGCACCCCCACCCACCACTCGATCTCGTACGGCCCGTCGATGATCGCCCCGCGCAGCCGGGGGTACGTGCTGCTGGCCTCGGCCGACCCGACGGCCAAGCCGAAGATCGTGCACAACTACTTCCAGGACGAGCGCGACCTCGACGACGCGGTCGCGGCGACCCGGATCGGCATCCGGATCGCCCAGCAGAAGGCGCTGGCCCTGTACACCGAGGGACAGTTCGCGCCGCCGGCCTCGGACTCCGACGAGGACCTGCGGCACTACGTCCGGCAGTACGCCCACTCGATCTTCCACCCGGCGGGCACCTGCGCGATGGGCACCGTGGTCGACGAGCAGTTGCGGGTCAACGGGCTGGAGGGGCTGCGGGTGGTCGACGCCAGCGTCATGCCCACCCTGGTCCGGGGCAACCCGAACGCCGCCGTGATCGCCATCGCGGAAAAGGCGGCGGACCTGATCGCCGGGGTCGCGCCGCTGCCCCGGCAGGCCGAGGCGGTCGCCCGGTGACCTGCCGCCCGCCCGCCGACCCGTCCGTTCCGGTGGGCGGTGTCCTGTCCGCCGACCGTACCCGCACAGGAGGAGTGAGATGACCAGCGCGACCGAGGCCCCCCCGAGGGAAGAACTGGTACGCCGCGCCAGCGAGCTGGTGCCGCTGCTGCGCCGGCACGCCAGCTGGCAGGAGGAGAACCGGCGGCTGCACGACGAGACGGTCGAGGCGCTGGCCGACGCCGGCCTGTTCCGGATGCGGGTGCCGCGCCGCTACGGCGGCTACGAGTCGGACACCCGCACCCTGCACGAGGTGATGGTGGAGCTGGGCCGGGGCGACGGCTCGGTGGCCTGGACGGCGTCGGTGTGGGCGATCCCCGGCTGGATGGTCGGGATGTTCCCCGACGCGGTGCAGGACGAGGTCTACTCCACCCCCGACGTGCGGATCTGCGGGACGTTGAGCCCGTCGGCCAGCGGCACCCCGAAGCCCGGCGGCGGGATGGTGCTCAACGGCAGCTGGAGTTTCATCAGCGGCGCCCTGCACAGCCACTGGCAGGAGGTCATCGCGATGGCCCCCGCCCCGGACGGGGTGAACCAGTGGCCGGTGATGGCCCTGGTGCCGCTGTCCGACCTGGAGATCGTGGACGACTGGTACACCGCCGGCCTGCAGGGTTCGGGCAGCATCACCACGGTGGCCCGGGACGTCTTCGTGCCGCAGGAGCGGATCGTGCCGATGCCCGCCGTGCTCCAGGGGCAGAGCGCCTCGGCGCTCAACCGGGACCTGCCGATGTACCGCAACCCGTTGCTCGGGGTGGCGAACGCCTCCTCGGCCGGTACGGTGATCGGGCTGGCCCGGGCGGCCCGGGAGTTCTTCCTGGAGCGGCTCGACCGCAAGATCACCTACACCGACTACGCGACGCAGCGGGAGGCCCCGGTCACCCACCTGCAGCTGGCCGAGGCGACCATGAAGATCGACGAGGCCGAGTTCCACGCCCAGCGGATCACCGACCTGGTCGACACCAAGGGCGTCAGCGGTGAGCCGTGGACGTTGGAGGAGCGGGCCCGCACCCGGGCCGACATCGGGGCGATCTGCCAGCTCGGGCGGGCCGCCGTCGACCTGCTCGGGATGGCCAGCGGTGGCTCGTCGATCCTGCGCCAGGCCCCGATGCAGCGGGTGGTCCGGGACATGTACGCGGTCAACCTGCACGCGCTGATGGTCCCGTCGACGAACCTCGAACTCTACGGTCGGGTGCTGTGCGGGCTGGAGCCCAACTCGCCGTACATCTGAGTGCCGCCCGCCGGGCACGGCGGACGGTGGAACGAAGAAACGGACCCGCGGCACCGGTCGGTGCCGCGGGTCCGCCCGCATGTGCGGGTCGTCACATGTCGGGGCCACCTGCGCCGAGCACCGGACGGACCTCGACGAGGCCGAAGTTGGCCTCCGGGATCCGGGCGGCGTGCCCGACCGCCTGCTCGATGGTGTCGCACTCGATCAGGTAGATCCCGGCGACGTACTCCTTGACCTCGGGGAACGGGCCGTCGGTGGTGGTGACCTTGCCGTCGCTGACCAGGACCTTCTTGGCCTGGCCCTGGTCGGCGAGGGCCTCGGAGACGATCAGCTCGCCCGACTCGGACAGATCCTCCACCAGCGACATGTGCGCCTTGAAGCCCAGCTCCCGCTCGGTGTCGGACATGTTCTGCCAGGCGTCCCGGGTCTGCTGGTTGTGGCTGATCATGATCAGGTACTTCATGGGTGCCTCCTGAAGGCTCGAACTATTTGCTTACCCGTATGTCGAAACCAACGAGCCAGCTTCGACATCCAGGCAGAAGCGCACGTGACGTGCGCCGATGTCGAGGAGGGCACATGAGCACCGGTACCACACCGAGTTCGGACGAGGCGCTTGACGCGTCCGCGGACCGGCCGGATCCCCGTCGGTGGAAGGCGCTGGCGCTGCTCGGCTTCGTCCAGTTCATGTTCGTCATCGACATGACCGTGGTCAGCGTCGCGCTGCCGCGCATCCAGGGCGAACTCGACATGTCCCGGACCGGGCTGGCCTGGGTCGTCAACGGCTACGTGCTGATGGCCGGCGGTCTGCTGCTGTTCGGCGGCCGGCTCGCCGACCTGTTCGGCCGGCGGCGGATCTTCGTCACCGGCGTGGTCATCTTCGCCATCGCCTCGGTCATCTCCGGGGCCGCGATGAACCCCGAGATGCTCATCTACAGCCGCTTCCTCCAGGGCGTCGGTGAGGCGCTGGCCGCCCCGGCCGCGCTGGGCATCGTCTTCCTGCTGTTCTCGGCCCCGGCCGACCGGGTCAAGGCGGTCGGCATCTGGGGTGGCCTGTCGGGCCTGGCCGGCACGCTCGGCCCGGTCGTCGGTGGGCTCATCGTCGCCGACGCCAGCTGGCGCTGGATCTTCTACGTCAACGTCCCGGTCGCGGTGATCGCGCTGGCCCTGGTGGGCCGGTTGGTCGGCGAGACCCGGATGGAGCGCACCGGGCAGAAGTTCAACTTCGCCGGCGTGCTGACCGCCACGGCGGGTCTGGTGGCCATCGTCTACGGCCTGCTCCAGGCCGCCGAGCGGTCCTGGCTGTCGACGCAGGTGCTGCTGCCGCTCTTCGGCGGTCTGGCACTGATCGGGCTGATGCTGCTGATCGAGTCGCGGGCCGCCGCACCGCTGATCCCGCTGCGGTTCTTCACCAACCGCACCCGCGCGGTGGGTTACCTGGTCGGTCTGACCCTCTCCTGCGCCTTCTTCGGGTTCACCTTCCTGACCACCCTCTTCGAGCAGCAGGTGCTCGGCTACTCGCCGCTCAAGGGCGGCCTCTCCTTCATCCCGGTGGGTCTGGGCATCGCCTTCGGCGTCGGGCTGTCCACCGGCATGATCCCGAAGTTCGGCGTCAAGCCGGTGATCATCGTGGGTCTGCTCGGGGTCACCGGCGGCCTGTTGCTGCTCAGCGGGATCTCCGTCGACACCCACTACGCCAGCGGCATCCTGCCCGGCATGCTGGTGCTGGGCGTCTTCTTCGGCCTGGCGATGCCCGGCACCGCCAACACCGCGCTCTACAAGGTGGGCACCCAGGACACCGGGCTCGCCTCCGCCATGCAGAACGTGATGCAGCAGGTCGGTGGCGCGCTCGGCCTGTCGGTCCTGGTGGCGCTGGCCCTGCGGTTGGGCGGGGACCGGCTCGCCGAGGGGGTGAACGCGAGGGTCGCGGCCACCGAGGGGTACGTGCTGTCCTACCGGGTCTCCGCGGTGCTGCTCCTGGTCGTCGCCCTCGTCGTGCTCCTGCTGCTGGAGAAGATCGGCATCCAGGGCGACTGGGCCACCCCCGACGACAAGACGCCGTCCGACAAGACCACCGCCGACGCCCCGTTGGCCGGTACCGGCGACGCCGACACCCCGTCGGGTGCCCCGGCCGCCGCCGACGACCGGACCGGTGCTCCACCCGCACGTTGACCGGTCGGCGTCCGGGTGGTTGCCGCCGCCCGGACGCCGTTCCCGCCCCGCACCGACCCACCCCCCCGGGTCGGTGCGGGACGGGCCGGCCGGCCCTTCCCCCGGGGCCGGCCGGCAGCCCGGGACCGGCCGCACCGGTCCCGGTGTGCCACCCGGACCGTCCCCCCGGTCCGGGCCGGAGAACCTGCCGTCCCCCCGGCAGGCGTCAGCCCCGCCGGATCCCCCTTCCGGCGGGGCTGACTCGGCCCACGCGAGCACCGGCGGCCGCGCGGCGCGGCGGTCGGTGTGCGGCGGTCAGTGTGCGGCGGTCTGCGGCACGGCCACCTCGGCCGGCTCCGCGCTCCGGCGACGCCGCCCGTTGATCAGCGCCCCGATGAACGTGTAACGGACCAGGTAGCGGTAGCTGAGCAGGGTGAGGGGATAGGTGACCAGCAGGATGGCCGGGAACTTGACGAACCACGGCACCGCCACCTGCGACACCGCCGCCTGCAGCGCCATCACCAGCGGGAGGTGGACGACATAGACCCAGTACGACGCGTCGGCCACGTACCGGATCGACGGGTTCGGCCGGGACAGGTGCCGCATGGCCGCCCCGATCAGGCCCATCGTCCACGCCCACACGGCCAGCGTGTAGACGACCGCGTAGGCGACCTTGTGCCAGCCCAGCGACTCGGGTTCGGTGTCCGGAGTGAGCCCCACCATGGCCAGCGCGATCGCGGTGAGCACGACCGCCGCCACCAGGTTACGGGGATACCGCCGCTCCCACACCCGGATGACGTCCACCTGGCGGTTGAGCAGCCAGCCGAAGCCGAACGCGCACCCGTAGGCGACCAGGCCCACCGGGTTGGGGATCAGCCCGTTCTCGGCCGGCGGCACCCCGTACCAGAGCAGCCAGTCCTGCTTGAGCAGGAAGGCGACGCAGAGCGGGGCACCGACGACCAGCGGGGTGAGGTCACGGGCGACGACGTTGCGGACGATCGGGTCGACCAGTCCACTGCGCCGGCTGCCGTCGGGGTCGAGCAGGTTGACCACCGCGCGGACGACCAGTGCCAGCACGTAGAGGACCAGCAGCCAGTAGAGGAACCACAGGTGGGTCAGCGGGAAGGTGCGCAGGGTCATCGGGGTGGCCCCGGGCACCTCCTCACCGGCCAGGTTCGCCGCGATGATGATCGCCACCACGGTGGAGACCATCACCACCGGCCAGAAGATCGCCAGTGGGGCGAGGATGCGCACCGCCCGGTTGCGGACGAACCCGGCGGTGCCGCGCCGGTGCAGCAGCAGCCGGGCGAAGAAGCCGGCGATCAGGAAGAACAGCGTCATCCGGAACACGTGGATGACGAAGTAGGTGCCGTTCATCACCGGGCTCGTCGACACGTCCCCCACCACCCAGGTGCGGGGCTCCAGGAAGGACAGTGTCGTGTGCAGCACGACGCCGAGGAGCAGGGCTCCCGCGCGTACCGCGTCGAGGGCGTGCAGTCGTTCGGAGGCGCTCGTGGCGGCGCCGGGGACAGGGGTCGAGGGGATGGCCATGTTCTGCTCTCCACTACCCGCGGTCTCGGGTCCGTCCCGATTCCGCGCGTTCGTCGGGCGTCGGGAATAGGCGGCGCCGGTAGCCCCGGAAGAGGTGGTGCGTGCTCCGGGCCGACCGGCCGGACAGCACTGAGGGAGTTGCTGTCGACCGCTAAGGGGAGGCTATAAAACATAGACAATCATGGTCATCCGCGCTTGCGTCAAAATTGTTTCATCTTTTGGTTGCCGGCATCGGCCTTTCGGCCTTTCCGGCTAATTCGTCGTTTCTGCGTCTCGGTCGGGAGCGAATTCGGGAGCCCGTGGGCCGCCGGACTCACCGACCGGTCAGGCCCGTTGGGTCGCGCGTAGCCGCAGGAACCGCTGCTCCGGGACGCTGAGCGTCGCCTGGGCGGCCAGCAGGTAGTGCCGCCGGGCCTCCGCCCGGTCACCGAGCAGGTCGAGCAGGTGGGCCCGCACGACGTGCACCCGGTGGTTACCGGCCAGCACCGGATCGGTCTGGGCGGCGGTCAGCTCCGCGAGCGCGGCCTGCGGCCCGTCCACCATGGCGACCGCCACGATCCGGTTCAGGGCGACCATCGGACCGGGCGCGATGCGCCGCAACAGGTTGTAGAGCCCGAGGATCTGGGGCCAGTCGGTGTCCTCGGCGCGGGCCGCCTCGTCGTGCACCGCCGCGATCGCCGCCTGCACCTGGTACGGCCCGACCGGAGCAGTCGCCAGGGTGCGGGTGATCAACGCGACGCCCTCTTCGATGGCCCGCCCGTCCCACCGGGACCGGTCCTGCTCGGCCAGCGGAATGAGCGCCCCGTCCGGGCCGGTGCGGGCCGGCCGTCGGGCGTCGGTGAGCAGCATCAGCGCCAGCAGCCCGGTGACCTCCGGTTCGTCGGGCAGGCGCTCGTGCAGTTGCCGGGTCAGCCGGATCGCCTCGGCGGTCAGCTCGATCCGGTTGAGCGCCGGCCCCGAACTGGCCGTGTAACCCTCGTTGAAGATCAGGTAAAGGACCTCCATCACGGCGGCCACCCGGGCCGGCCGATCCTGCGGCGCCGGCATCCGGAACTCGGCGCCACTGGCCCGGATGCGCTGCTTGGCCCGGCTGATCCGCTGGGCGACGGTGGACTCCGGCACCAGGAACGCCCGGGCGATCTCGGCGGTGCTGAGCCCGCCGACCGCCCGCAGGGTGAGCGCCACCTGGGAAACCCGGGTGAGCGCCGGATGGCAGCAGAGCATCAGCAGGGTCAGCGTGTCGTCCACGGCGGAGACCCGACCGGGCTCCGGGGCGGTCAGGGCGGCCACCGCACGCTCCCGGCGGCGGCGGGCGGCGTCGTTGCGCCACAACTCCGTCCAGCGGCGGGAGGCGACCGTGGTCAGCCAGCCCCGGGGGTTGGCCGGCAACCCTTCCTCCGGCCACTGCACGGCCGCCGCGAGCAGGGCCTCCTGCACGGCGTCCTCACAGGTGTCGAAGCCGCCGTGCAGGCGTACCAGGGTGGAGAGCACCTGCGGCGCGTGCTCGCGCAGCAGGTCCTCGACGTCGGTGGTGACGGTCACGCGTCCGGCCGGGCGGCGTCGAGGACCGGACGCACCTCGACCAGGCCGAGTTGCGCCTCCGGCACCCGGGCCGCGTGCGCCACCGCCTGCTCGATGGTGTCGCACTCCACCAGGTAGAAGCCGGCGAGATACTCCTTCACCTCGGGAAACGGGCCGTCGGTGGCGATGGTGCGGCCCCGGTCGACCCGGACCCGACGGGCCGTCGCCGGATCGGCCAACGCTTCGGAGACGATCAGTTCACCGGCGGCGGCGAGGTCTTCGACGAGGGTGGCGTGGGCCTTGACGCCCAGTTGCCGTTCGGTGTCGGACATGTCCTGCCACGCGTCACGAGCCTGCTCGTTGTGGCTGATCAGGATCAGATATTTCACCGCACCTCCAAGGTCGGAGATGATTGTCCCACCGGTAGGTCACAACCAGCACCGTCGCTACGACACAATACAGACGTGCAGCTCAGCGTGGGTAGGTCGACGCGGCCACAGGGTGCCGCGTCGTTTTCGTCGGTGGGGTCGGCGACATCGGGTCGGCTGGTCGGCGAGGGCAGCCGAAAAGGAATTCGTCCTCTCGACTTCAGGCGTTTCCCCGTCCGTCATCCCCGGGCGGCGACGAAATCCAGGATCGACGCTCCGACATAGTCGATCATCTCGTCGGTGAGTGCCGGATAGACCCCCACCCAGAGAGTCTGCTCGGTGACGATGTCGCTGTTGGTCAGCTCGCCGACCACCCGGTAATGCTGGTTCAGGTAGGCCGGGTGCCGGGTCAGGTTGCCGGCGAACAGCTGCCGGGTGCCGATCCGCCGGTCCTCCAGGAACGCCACCAGCTCGGAACGGGTGAACGGCGCCGCCGGGTCGACGGTGATGACGAACCCGAACCAACTCGGCTCGCTGTTCGGGGTGGCCTCGGGCAGCAGCAGGTGCGGCACCCCGTCGAGGCGCTCGCGCAGCCGACGCCAGTTGCGCCGCCGCAGCGCGGTGAACTCGTCCAGCTTGGCCAACTGGGTCAACCCCAACGCGGCCTGCAGGTCGGTCGCCTTCAGGTTGTAGCCGACGTGCGAGTAGATGTACTTGTGGTCGTAGCCCTGGGGGAGCGTGCCGAGCTGGTACTTGAACCGCTTCAGGCAGGTGTTCGACTCGCCCGGCGGGCACCAGCAGTCCCGACCCCAGTCGCGCAGCGACTCGACGATCCGGGCCAACGCCAGGTTCGAGGTGAGCACGCAGCCACCCTCACCCATGGTCAGGTGGTGGGCCGGATAGAAACTCACCGTGGACAGGTCGCCGAACGTGCCGGTCAGCGCACCGTCGTAGGTGGAGCCCACCGCGTCACAGTTGTCCTCGACGAAGAACAGGTCGTGCGCGTCCGCCAGCTCCGCCATCTCCCGGGCCGGATACGGGTTGCCCAGCGTGTGGGCCAGGATGATCGCCCGGGTCTTCGGGCCGATCGCCGCGGCCACCCGCTCCACACTGGTGTTGTAGGTGCCCAGATCGATGTCGACGAAGACCGGCACCAACCCGTTCTGCAGGATCGGGTTGACCGTGGTGGGGAACCCGGCGGCCACCGTGACCACCTCGTCACCGGGGCGCAGCTGCCGGTCCTCCAGCAGGTCGGAGGTGAGCGCGCTCACCGCCAGCAGGTTCGCCGACGAGCCGGAGTTGGTCAGGTGCGCCTTGCGGCGGTGCATCTTGCGGGCGAACTCCGACTCGAACCTGCGGGCCAGCGGGCCGGCCGCGATCCGCATGTCCAGCGCGGCCTCCACCAGCGCCACCCGGTCCTCGGCGTCGAGCAGCGCCCCGGAGGGCCAGATCTCGGTCACCCCCGGGATGAAGGGCTGGTTGGGCTGTGCGTCCTGGTGGAACTTACGGACCTCGTCGAGCAGCAGCGCTCTACGGTCACTCATGCCCGGACTCCTTCTCGTGATCGCGACAGGTGTGCGTACCGGTGGTGGGGCCGCGCCGGTCGCCGGTCCGGCCGGATGCCGGCGGGACCCGGCGGCCGTCGGCGCTCACCGCGGCCACCGGACGGCCGACCCGCCGGCCGGCGCGGCACCGGCGGTCTCCCGCCGGGCCAACCGCGTGAGCGCCCGGACGGTCTCGGCCGGGGACGGCTGGGCCGCGACCTCCCCGGCCACCGCACCGGCCGCGACCGCGAACCGGGACTGGCCCAGCACCAGCCCCGCCGCGTCGGCCACCCCGCGCGGGGTCGCCACGTCCAACCGGACGGCCAACCCCACCCCGGCGGCGGCGATCGCCTCCGCGTTGTCCAACGCGTCGTCGAACTTGGGCAGCACGAGCTGCGGACAACCCGCGGCCAGCGCGGTCAGGGCGGAACCCTGTCCGCCGTGGTGGATCAGCAACCGGCAGGTCGCCACCAGCTCCGACAGCGGAATCCGGCCCGCGTACCGGACCGCCGACGGCAGCGGTGGCAGCTGACGGGCGGCCTCGTCGTCGATGGCCAGGACCAGTTCGGCGTCGAGGGTCGCCAGCTCCTCGACCAGCCCGGTGAGCAGACCACCCATCCCGGCGTCGGTCAGGTGCGGCAGGACGGTCCCCATGGTCAGCCCGATCCGGGGCCGCGGCGGCGGGTCGAGCAGCCACTCCGGCACCCGGGCGGCACCGTTGTACGGCACCGGCCGCAACCCCAGGTGGGCCCGGGCGTGCGGCAGCCGCAGGCTCGGCGGCCACGGGTCGAGCACCAGATCGGCCCGGGGAAGCCGGGTCAACCCGAGCCGGTGCAGGTCACCCCGGAGCACCGTCTCGGCGGCGGCCCGGTACTCGACGAGTTCCGCGACACCCCAGTGCAGCTCGACGTACGGGACACCGGCGGCGCGGGCGGCCACCGGGCCGGCGTACTCGGAGCGCTCGGCGAGCACCAGGTCCGGTCGCCAGGACCGGACGGTCGCCAGGGTGCCGGCGAGGTTCCGCGACGCCATTGTCGCGAAGACCTCGCCGTGTCCGTAGGGGTCGTCCTCGATGCCGTGCGGCGAATCCGGCCGCACCAGCTCGCGGATGTCCATCCCCGGCCCGGCCGAGACCGCCGGCAGACCCGCCTGGGTCACGGTCGGCACGAAGTGCTCGGTGCAGGCGACCAGCACCTCGTGCCCCGCCGCCCGCAGCGCCCAGGCGAGCGGCACCAACGGGAAGAGGTGGCCGTGCATCGGTGCGCTGGTGATCAGCACGCGCATCTGCGGCTCCGACGGCTCAGGGCGCCGCCGGAACTGCGCGGCGACGGATACCGGTAGTGACCATTACCAGTAGATCGTGGCAGAGGCCGGGAGGCCGGACACCTCCCAGCGTGCCGTCGTACCCGCCGCCCGTAAGACCACTGTGGACCGGCGGTGGTCAGCCGGCCGGGCGGACCGTCACCACGCTCGGCAGCCCGTTGTCGGCCGCCGCCTCCAGCGGGGCGACCCGGGAGCCGGTCACCGCGATACCGTCCATCCGCACCACCGGGGCGAACCAGGCCAGTTCGGTGAGCCGGGCCACCGCCTGCTGGAACAACCCCGCCTGGGTGGTCGGCTCCGGCTCGGCGACCGCCCGCTGCAGCAACTGCTTCAACTGCGCGTCGTCGGTGGCGTACGGGTTGAACGGGTTGGCCACCGGCCGCATGAAGTCCAGAGAGGACAGGTAGGTCGGCAGATTGCCGTAGCCGAACGCGGTGACCGGGAACTTGCGCGACATCACGTGCTCCAGCCACTGCGGCACCTGGGTGTCGGTGGTCAGCTCGACGGTCACCCCGATCTTCTTCCACTGCCCGGCCACCACCTGCGCGACGGCGGCGATGCCGGGGGTGTGCGCCTCGGCCTTCACGGTGAAGCCGTTCGGGTAACCCGCCTCGGTGAGCAGCGCCTTGGCCCGGTCCGGGTCGTACGGGTAGCGGTCGTCCAGGGCCGCCTGGTAGCCGTCGAAACCGGGGGCGGCGATCTGACTGGTCGGGTGCGCGAACTCGCCGAAGATGGTCTTGGCGATCGTGGCCCGGTCGATGGCGTGGTTCAACGCCTGGCGTACCCGCACGTCGCGCAGCGGCGCGGCGACGGTGCCGTCGCGGTCGGCGAGCACCATGCCGAGCACCGCCACGCTCGCCGTGATGTGCTTGAGCCCGGCGGCGACGACCGCCGGACCGGCGTCGGCGTTGAGCGCGGCATAGTCGATCTGCCCCGCCTGGATGGCCTGCACGGTGGCGTTCGCGTCCGGCAGCACCCGGACCACGACCTTCTTCCAGTGCTGCCCCTCCTTGTTCCAGTACCGGGGGTTGGGCAGGTAGGTGTAGTGGTCGCCGGCCACCGTGCCGGCCGGGTCGAGCTGGTACGGGCCGGCCCCGAAGGTGCGCTGGGCGAGCTGGCCCGGATCGGTCAGCCCGGCGGGGGAGACCACCGAGCCGGACAGGATCGCCTGGCTGAACAGCTGCCGCATCACCGGGTTCGGGGCGCTGTTGGTGACCACCACCGTGGCGGCGTCGGGTGCGGTGACGCTGGTGATGGTGGCCGCCCAGGTCTTCGCCTTCGGGCTGACCGTCCGCATGTACTCCAGCGACTTGACCACCGCCGGGGCGTCCAGCGGGGTGCCGTCGGCGAAGGTCAGCCCCGGGCGCAGCTTGAGCTGGAAGACCTTGTTCTGCCGGTCGACGTAGCCGAACGACTCGGCCAGCTCCCCGGTGAACGTCCGGTCGGCGTTCATCCGGATCAGTGGGGCGTACGCCAGCGCTACCGTCGGAATGTTGTTCAGGTCGATGTTGGCCTTGTAGGGGTCCAGCGTCGGCGGGGCCGCCACCGCCATGGTCAGGACGGCGTCGTCGGCGCCGCCCCCCGGCTCGGCGGTGCCGGAACAGGCGGTCAGCGAGCCGACCGTGAGCAGCGCGGCGGCGACCAGGACTCGTACCTGGTGGACGCTTCGGCGCGGACGATGCGCGAACATGGCCATCCTTTCCCGGCGGACGCCGGTGTCGAGGGGGAGCAGGGTGTGTGGTCAGGAGGTCGGGTGCCGGTCGGCTGCCGGGTCGACCCCGAGGTCGGGGGCCGGACCGGCCGGGGGCGGCTGCCGGGCGAAGGCGGCCAGCGCGGCGCGGGCCCGGACGGGGTCCGGCACCGGCACGGCGGCCAGCAGCGCCCGGGTGTACGGGTGCGTGGGCCGCCGGTACACGGTCTCGGCGTCACCGGCCTCGACCACCCGTCCCCGGTGCAGCACCACCATCCGGTGCGACAGGTGCCGCACCACCGCCAGGTCGTGGGCGATGAACAGGTGACCGAAACCGAGCTCGGCCTGCAGATCGGCGAGCAGGTTGATGATCTGGGCGCGGACGGACAGGTCCAGCGCGGACACCGGCTCGTCGGTGACCAGCAGGCGGGGGCTGCCGACCAGGGCCCGCGCCAGGGCGATGCGCTGCCGCTGCCCACCGGAGAACTGCCCCGGATAGCGGTGCGCCGACTCGGCCGGCAGACCCACCCGGTGCAGCGCCTCGGCGACCAGCACCCGCCGCCGCGCCGGGTCGACGCCCCGCCGGTTGAGCAGCGGCTCGACCAGGCTGTCGCCGATCCGGCGGGCCGGGTTGAGCGAGCTGAACGGGTCCTGGAACACCAGCTGCACGTCGTCGCTGAGCGCCCGGCGCTGCCGCCGGCCGGCATGGGTGACGTCCACCCCGTCGATGAGGACCCGGCCGTCGGTCACCGGCGTGAGACCCAGGACCGCGCGGGCGATCGTCGACTTGCCCGAACCGGACTCACCGACCAGGCCGACCGTCTCTCCGGCGGCCACGGTCAGGCTCACCCCGTCCACCACCCGCGTCGCCGACCGTCGGCGTCCGAGGTCGACCACCAGGTCGTGCACCGCGAGCAACGGCCGCCCGCTCACGCCGCCACCCGGTCCTCGTCCGGCCGTACGCAGCGCACGGCGTGGGCCGGGCCGAGCCGGTCCAGCGGCACCGGGGCGTGCCGGCAGGACTCGGTGGCCAGCGGGCAGCGCGGCGCGAACCGGCACCCCGTCGGCCACTGCCCGGGGGCCGGCACCGTGCCGGTGATCGTGGGCAGCCGGCCCGCCCGGGACGCCCGGTGCGGATCGGCCGCCAGCAACCCCCGGGTGTACGGGTGCCGGGGGCGGGCGAACAGCTCGGTCACCGGGCAGGACTCGACGACCTGACCGGCGTACATCACCACCGCCCGGTCACAGAGCGCCGCCACCACCCCCAGGTCGTGGGTCACCAGCAGCACGGCCAACCGCCGTTCCCGGCTGGTCCGGGCGAGCAGGGCCAGGATCTCGGCCTGCCGGGTCACGTCCAACGCGGTGGTCGGCTCGTCGGCGATCAGCAGCTCCGGGTCCCCGGCCAACGCGAACGCGATCGCCACCCGCTGGGCCATCCCGCCGGACAACTGGTGCGGATACCGTCGCGCGGCGGTATCCGGTTCGGGCAGGCCGACGTCGCGCAGCAGCGTCAGCACCCGGGCCCGGGCCGGTCGTCGACCCAGCCCGGTGTGCCGGCGGACGGCCTCGGCGAGTTGCACGCCGACGCGCAGGGTCGGGTCCAGGCTCACCATCGGGTCCTGCGCGACGTAGCCGATCCGGCGGCCCCGCACCGTGCGCCACTGCCGGTCGTCGGCCCTGACCAGGTCGAGGCCGGCGAAGTGGCAGCTGCCGGTGAGCTGCCCGTCGCCCGGGGGCAGCCCGAGGATGCTCAGCGCGGTGACAGTCTTTCCGCAGCCCGACTCGCCGACCAGTCCGACGATCTCCCCCGGACCGACGTCGAGGTCGACGTCGCTGACCACGGTGGTGCCGGTCCGCGCGCCCCGGGCGGGACCACCCGGGAGCTGGACCGACAGGCGGCGTACCGACAGCAACGTGTCGGCGTGGCCCGGCCCGCCGGCCGGCGCCGGTTCGACGGGGTGGGCGGGCGCGGACCCTGTGGGGTGGCGCGGCGCGGGCACCGTGGGGTGGGTTCGGCGCCGGCCGGACCGCCGGCGTCGGCGGGCCAGTTTCGTCGTCGCCCAGGCGGCGGTCGCGCCGTCGCGGGCGGCGTCGCCGAGCAGCACGAAGGAGAGCACGGTCAACGCGACCGCCAGCCCCGGCGGAACCAGGGCCCACGGGTGGCGGACGATCACCATCCGGGCCTCGTCGATCATGCCGCCCCAGCTCGGCTCCGGCGGTGGGGGCCCGAACCCGAGGAAGGCCAGGCTCGCCTGCATCACCAGGGCGATCGCCGCGACCAGGGACGCCTGGACGATGACCAGACCGCGCAGCCGGGGCAGCACGTGGCGGCGCAGGATCTGCGGCGTGGAGAGCCCGGCCAGCCGGGCCGCCGCGATGAACAGCTCCTCCCGGGTCGACCGGGTGGCGGCCCGGACCACCCGGATCAGGCCGGAGGAGAGCAGCAACCCGAAGGTCAGCATGGCGATCGTGACGTCGCCCGGGAAGACGGCCACCACCACCAGCAGGATCACGATGGCCGGCAACGAGAACAGCAGGTCGGCCAGCCGGCCGACCAGCGCGTCGACGACCCCGCCGAGGTAGCCGGCGAGCAGGCCCAGACCCACCCCGACCACGGTGGCCGTCAGCACCGCCACCAGCACCCCCCACAGCGTGCCCGCCGCGCCGTACGCGAGCCGGCTGAGCAGGTCCTGGCCGAGGCGGTCGGTGCCCAGCGGGTGGGCGGCCGACGGCCCACCCAGGGCGGCCGGCAGGTCCTGGTCGACCGGGTCCCGGCCGGTGACCAGCTCAGGGTGCAGGGCGCAGGCCAGCACCAGCAGCAGCCACAGCACGGCGAGCAGCACCAGTGGGCGGCGCAACACCCGCACCGCCACCGCCGCCGGCCGGTTCACCGGGCCCCCACCCGGGGGTCCAGCCACGCCTGGGCGAGGTCGGCGAGCAGGCCGATCACCACGACGATCAGGGTGTAGCAGACCACCGCCCCCTGGAGGACCGGGATGTCGTGCTGGGCGGCGGCGAGCGCGGCCCCGGAGCCCAGGCCGGGCAGGCCGAAGATGTTCTCGATCAGCACGGTCGCGCCGAGCAGGCTGGCGGAGATCACCCCCAGCAGCGCGACCACCGGCACCGCGGCGGTCCGCAACGCGTGCCGGTAGACGATCGAGCGGACGGACAGGCCGTTGGCCTGCATCACCCGCACGAAGTCGCGGCTCAACACGTCCAACATGGAGTCGCGGGTCTGTTTGGCCACCGCGGTTACCGCCGCCAGCGACGTCGCGGCCACCGGCAACGCCAGCGACCGCAGCCACCCCACCGGGGACTCCCCGAAGGGGACGTAGCCGGTGGCCGGGAACAGCCGCCACCGCACCGCCAACCAGGTGATCAGCACCAGGGCCAGCCAGAATCCGGGTACGGCGAGACCCACCACGGAGGCGACGTCGACCAGCCGCCCGAGCGGTCCACCCCGGACGGCGCTGAGCACGCCGAGGGCGGTGCCGACCACGCCGACGGTCAGCGTGGCCAGCAGGATCAGCGACAGCGTCGGGGCCAACCGGCTGGCGATCAGCGGGCCGACCGAGGTGCCGGTGCTCACCGACCGGCCCAGGTCACCGTGCACGGCGGCGACCAGCCAGCTGAGGTACTGCACGGTCAGCGGGCGGTCCAGCCCCATCTGCCGGTGCAGGGCCTCGACCTGTTCGGGCGGGGCCAGCGGGCCGAGCACCGTGCGGGCCGGGTCACCGGGCACCAAGGAGATCAGCAGGAAGCACAGGACCGACACGACGAACAGCAACGGCCCGGTCCAGGCCAGCCGGCGCAGGACTAGCCGGACCATGGCCACCGGTGGCCGTCCGCACCGGCACCCCGCCGGGTGTCGATCCCCCCTGTGGACGTACGGCCGGCCGGGTCGCCGACGTGGTCGAATCTGATGGCGTCACGCTCCAGCCGTCGGTGGTCAGGGTCGACCCACCGACGTCCGTGATCAGCGGTGCGTCAGGGGCCGTGTCCACGCTGGCAGAGCGGAGGCGCGGTTGTCTTCCGCAGACGTGCTCACCCGGTGGGTTTCCCGGGGCCGCCACCGGTGTGCGCCAGGACTGCCGGCACGAGCGTGTCCCACGTCGCGCGGGGCGGCATCTGGTGCCCCACCCCGGGCAGCGGCAGCAGCCGGGCGACCGGCAGTTCGGCGGCCAGCGCCTCCCCGTGCCCGTACGGGAAGAGCGGGTCCTCGGTGCCGTGCACCACCAGGGCCGGTACGGTGATCCCGCCCAGCGCGTCGCGGTACTCCGCCCCGCCGTCGATCGACCAGTGGTTGGCCAGGCTGGCCCGGATGTCGACGGTGCGTGCCACCGCCCGCGCCACGAGTTCCCGAAGCTCCGCCCCGGCCAGCGCGACGCTGCCGGTCAACGGTCGCTGACCGGTGGCGATGTGCTCCACGACGGAGTCCGGGTCGGCCCAGTCCGGGTCGGGGCGGGACTCGCCGAAGCTGGCCATCAGCGACTTCGACATCGGCGGCAGGTCGTCGTAGGGGCGCTCGCCGATCCGCAGGGCGGGACTGGTCGAACTCAACGTCAGCGAGGCGACCCGCTGCGGATGCTCCACGGCCAGCCGCTGCGCGATCGCCCCGCCCATCGAGATGCCCCACACGTGGGCGGCCCCCAGGTCGAGCTGCTCCACCAGGGCGGCGGCGTCGGCGACCAGGTCGTCGAAGTGGTAGTCGGGGGAGCCGGCCGGCCAGCCGGTGGATCGGCCGGTGTCGCGGTGGTCGTAGCGCACCACGTACCGGCCGCCGTCGGCGAGGCGCCGGCACAACCCGTCGGCCCACCAGTCCATCGAGTTGGACGCCCCGCTGACCAGCAGCAGGGCCGGGTGCTCCGGCGAGCCGAAGGTGCCCACGCAGAGCCGCACGCCGTTGGCGGGGACGTGTCGTTCCGTCCCCGCCAACAGGTCCTCGTCGCCAACGGTCCGATGTGTACTCAAGACGGTCTCCTCATGCCCTCGGACCACGCGCGGGAATTCCGCGACCACCGCCGGTCACCGTGCGGGATGATTATCCGCCCCGCCGCCTGAGCAAACCGTGTAAAACGCCGGCTATGCCACGAGATGTTCCAACGAGCGGAGCAACTCGTCGAGGTCGTCGGTGACCACGGTCCCGTCCCGCCAGCGGGCCAACGGGTCCGTCCGTAGCGCCGCCCGCAGCCGCCCGGCCCGCTGCACCGTTGGCTCCGGGTCCGTCCCGTCCCCGGTGGCCCGGTGGGCCAGGGCCGCGTCGATCCGGTCCAACCGTGCCCCGGCCGTCTCCCACACCGCCTCCGCCGCCGTCACCACCTCGGCGATGCCCCGGAACAGCTCGTCCATCCGGGCCACCGCCGCCGCGACCGTCAACTCCACCCGGCCGTCGTCGGTGATCCGCCGCCGCGCCAGCGGCGGAGGCGGGCCGGTGACCACCACCGACGCCTGGTCGAGCAGGGCACTGACCCGGGCCAGCTCGGCCCCCGAAGGCTGGCCGGGGCCGGCGAACGGCCCGACCACCTCGTCGACCACCGCCGAGTAGGCGTGGTAGACGGTCCACAACTGCGCCAGATCCGCCCGCGCGGCGGCCCACCGGCGGGCCGACTCCCCGGTCAGCTCGGCGGCGGCCAGCAGGTGCCGGTCCAGGTGCCGTTCCAGGTCCACCAGGTTGGCCTGGATGGCGTCCCGGTCGGTGACCGCCGCCGCCACCGCCGCCCCGGCCTGCGGCGGGGACAGCACGTCGACGGTGGCTGCCGCCAGCAGCGGAGCCCGCAGCAGCGCCGGTGGTCGCGGCGTCGACCGTCGTCGCCGGGCCAGCGCGGCGTCCACCAGGGCGGCCAGCGGCTGCTCGAACAGCCGGTGGCTGAGCGTGGCCAGCAGCACCGCACCGAGCAGGGTCACCGTCTCCAACTCCCAGAACCCGGCCGTGCCGTACAGCTCGCGGATCGGGCGGACGGCGCCGCTGAACACCGCCCCCGGCTGGAGGTAGAAGTGCATCACCGCGAAGTGCCACAGGTAGACGCCGTAGGAGACCTTGCCGAGATGGACCACCGGGCGGGCGGTCAGCACCGCGTCCACCATCCGGGTCCGGGCCGCGCCCGGCGACACCAGCGGCAGCGACGCGAACAACCCGAACAGCGCCACCATCAGGTACGTCATGAACAGGCCACTGGTCGAGTAGATCGCGTCCATCCCGATCACACTGAACGGGCGGGCGCAGTTGACCAGGTAGACCGCGATCGCGGCGACCCAGAACAGCCCCGGGCGCAGCGCGGCGAACCGCAGCAGCCGGGGGGTGTCCCCGGGCGACACCTGCGACAACGCCAGCAGTACGGCCAGGCCGAGGCCGATGCCGATGGTCGGCGCGAACCCCTGCGGCCACCAGAACACCATCCGGTTGTCCCAGCCGTTGCCCTTGACGAAGAAGAGCCAACCGACACCGATGGCGATCAGCACCGGCACCGGCAGCAGCAGCCGTCGCGCCCGCGCCACCGGGGTCGCCCCCCGGGCGGCGAAGCGGTGGCTCGCCCAGGCGATCAGCGGCAGCGCCAGGTACCACTGCACCATGCTCGGCACCGTCCAGCTGACCTCCATCCCGTTGATGAAGTGCGGCGCGAACGGGCTCGGCGAGTAGATCTGCAACAGCAGCAGCGGGCGCAGCACGTACCAGGGGCCGTCGATGGCGTCCCGGTTCAACGCCACCAGCACCACCAGGTACATCAGGTAGTACGCCGGCAGCAGCCGCATCAGCCGGCGGACCATCGTCGCGCCCTGCGGCGGACGCGGCCGGCCCGCGATGATCGCCCGCGCCAACGGCAGGTAGAGGTAGAGCGCGGGCAGGACGAAGAACACCCCGATGAACGAGGGCAGCCCGCTGACGAAGAACGCGCCGAGGAAATTGCTCGGTGGTCGGGGCGTACCCAGCGCCTTGGTGCCCAACAGCCCGGAGAACATCGCCACGTGCACCGTCAGCAGCGCCAACGCCGCCAACCCGCGGATGCCGAAGATCGCCGGGTCCCGGTCACCGCCCGCCCTGCCCGCGGTGGCCGAGGCCCCGCCGTCCCTGGTCGTCACGCTCATCTACTCGTCCTTTCGGTCCGGCCGGCGGTGCGCCGACCGGAAGCCGGCCGGGACCCACGGCACGCGGGATGGTCGTCGCCGGCGTCCTGCGGGCCGGAGGTCAGCGGATGACGGACCGCACGAACCGCAGCGTCGTGCGCACCTCGGGGCTCTCCGCCAGCTCCACCGCCCGCTTCAGCTCGGGCACCCGGTCGAGGACCAGGTCCCGCAGCCGGCGCAGCTCGGCGGAGTTGATGCTGAAGGTCGTGGTCCCGTCCTCGTTCTCGGTCACCTGCGGCACGTGTCCGCCTCCTCGTCTCGGCCGTCCGCGCGGTGCCGGTGCCGGCACCGCGCCGCCGGGGCCGCGACTGTCGGCGGCACCCGTCGTACCCGGTTCGAGGATGGAACCGCCGAGGTGGGGGGTCATCTCCGAGCGTGCTCAGCCCCGGCGGGCCGACTCCGCCGGCCGGCCCGCGCCGTGCCGACCGGCGGGGCCGCCGCGGCACCGGTGACCGTCCGCATTGGGCACGTTCGAGGAAGTGCGGCACCCGCGTCCTCTGCTTCCATGGGCAGCACACCTGGCGAGCCGCACGCCCGGCGGTGTGCGCGGCGGGGCGCTTCCCGTCCCCGCCCCGCGTGGGCCGCCGACCGAGTTCAGGGAGGCACCGCAGATGGGCGACCACGTCGCAGCGAGCAGTACCGCGCGAAGCGGTGGGGTGACCGACCGGCTACGCGCCGTCTTCGGCGGTCGGCCGGCGGCCCCGGTGACGCCACGCATCCTGGGCGACCGGGCGGTGGTGGCCGGCGGCAGCATCGCCGGCACGCTGGCCGCCCGGGTGCTGTCCGACTGGTACCGCGAGGTCGTCGTCGTGGACCGCGACGAGGTGCTCGGGGTCACCGGCATGCGCAAGGGCGCGTCGCACGCCGTGCACGCGCACGGGCTGCACGCCCGGGGCTACCTGATCCTGTCCGACCTCTTCCCCGGCCTGCTCGACGACGCCAAGGAGTTGGGCCTGCCGGTACGCGACTTCGGGCTGATGCGCTGGTACTTCAACGCCCGCCCGATCGCCCGTACCGAGACCGGGCTGCTCTCCGTCGCCGGTAACCGGCCGGTGCTGGAGAACTACCTGCGCTCCCGGGTGGCCGGGCTGCCCAACGTGACCTACCGGCAGCACACCGACGTGCTGGGGCTGGTGGCCACCGGGGACCGGGGCCGGGTCACCGGAATCCGCATCCAGGAACGCACCCCGGGCAGCCCCGAGGAACGCCTCGACGCCGACCTGGTGGTCGACGCCACCGGCCGGGGGTCCCGGCTGCCCGTCTGGCTGACCGAGCTGGGCTACGAACGGCCGGTCGAGGAGCGGATGACGATCGGGCTGGCGTACACCACCCGCACCTACCGCAGACGGCCCGGCACCTTCGACGGCCCGGTGGCGATCAACCCGGTGGCCTCTCCCGAGCACCCCCGGGGGGCGTTCTTCGGGCAGACCGCCACCGGCGACTTCCGGCTCAGCCTCACCGGCATCCTCGGCGACCACCCACCGACCGACCCGGCGGGCTTCGAGGAGTACGTCCGGACCCTGCCGGTGGCCGACATCCACCAGGCGGTCCGCGACGCCGACCCGACCGGCGACGCGGTGTCGTTCACCTTCCCGGCCAGCGTCTGGCGGCACTACGAGCGGCTGTCCCGGTTCCCCGCCGGGCTGGCCGTGCTCGGCGACGCGGTGTGCAGCTTCAACCCGGTCTACGGCCAGGGGATGACGGCCGCGGCGATGCAGGTGACCGCGCTGCGCCGGTTCCTCGACCGGCAACCGGCCGCCGACGGCCGTTCCTACCTGCGGGACGTGGCGCGGCTGATGCGCCACCCGTGGCAGCTGTCCACCCGCACCGACCTGGACTTCCCCGGGGTGGGGCCGCGGTCGCTGCCGATCCGGCTGCACAACGCCTATCTGGTCCGCCTCCAGTACGCGATGACCAAGGACCCGGAGGTCACCCGGGCGTACATGCGGGTCGCCGGACTGGTCGACCCGCCGCGCACACTGTGGCGGCTGCCGCTGCTGGTGCGGGTGCTCCGCCTGGCCCGGGACATGCCGGCCACCTCCCCGGTCCCGTCACCCGCACCGGGTCTCTCGCCCGCACCGGTCCTGTCGGCCGCGCCGGATTCCTCACCCAAGCCGGTCCTGTCGCCTCCGTCGGGTGGCCCGTCCATGCCGGTCCCGTCGCCTGCGGCTGCCCCGGTGCCCTCGACGGGTGCCGCGTCGACGCCGCCGTCGGCCCCGTCGGCGGCCGGGGTGGAGGACGGCCCGGTGGACGCCGGGCAACGGTCGGGGTCCTGACCGGCCCAGGGACAGCAGCCGGAGCCGGCGCGGGAACCGGCTCCGGCTGCGCCCTGCCCGCCCACCCCGACCCGCGCCGAGCTGCCATAGGACGGGGCCGTTGCTCGAACTGCCCACCGAGACCGGGACGACGACGAGTGCCGTAAGACGGGCCAAGCGAGGTGAGGCGGTCATCCGGCGTGCCCGGACGGCATGGTGTGCCGGGAAGGTGTGACATGAGCCGGCCAGCGGGCCAGCCGGCCACTCGGTGTGCCGGGAAGGCATGGTGTGCCGGGAAGGTGTTATGCCTGAGCGTCATAAATATGACGGACAGGCATAACCGTTATCGGGGAAGGTAGTCCCCTCCGGGAGCCGCAACCCGCCCAGCTCGCCCCTGCCCAGCCTGACACCGCGCTCTGGTTCCGGCCGCGTGTCGGCTCCGCGCTACCTCTCGGCTCCACGCCGCACCCCGACCCACGGTCGGGGACCCAGCTGCGGGGCTGGTCCGAGGCGAGCGGGCGTGGGCCGAGGGCCAAGGCCGGGTGCGTGGGCCGAAGGTCAAAGCCGGGGTGCGTGGGCCGAAGGTCAAAGCCGGGGTGCGTGGGCCGAGGGTCAAAGCCGGGACCGGGCCGCAGCCAGGGCCGGAGGGCGTGAGCCGGGGCGTGGGCCAAAGCCGGGGCCGGGGGGGCGTGGGCCGGGGGGCGTGGGTCAAAGCCGGAGCCAGGGCCGGGGGCGTGGGCAGGGCGATCAGGTGCCGGAGGGTCGGAGCCGGGGGACCGAGGGCTCGGGCGGGGGCCGGGGCTGGGGGTCAGCTGGTCGGGTCCGGCACGTCCGGGACACCGGCCAGTGCCGGGCCGTAGCGGCGGGCCGCGGTCAGGGCCGCCCAGGCGGTGAGCGTCACCAGGGCGTCGTCGCCGGGGTGGTGCGCCCGGAAGTCCGCCACCACGGCGTCGCTGACCTGATAGGAGGCGAACGCGGTGAGCAGGGCGAGTCGTCCCGCCGGGCGCTCCACCGGGGACAGACCGGCGACGACGTCCTCCACCCAGGGGCGGGCGCTGATGCCGGTCGGACCGTCCTTCGGGTCGGCGCAGCGGGCGGCGACCAGCTCCCGTACCCCGGCGGGGACGACCTGCCGGCCGCCGTCCTCGATCGTGGCGTAACCACGGGCCAGCGCCTCGGCGAGCACCGTCGGACCGGCCCAGACCAGGTCGGCCGGGCGTGGGGCGGCCGGGAGCAACACCACCGCCGCCCCCGGCGGGCAGGGCCGGCGGGCCAGCGCCCCCATCACCCGGGCCGCCGTCCGCTGCACGACACCCCGGGCCACCGACGGGGTGTCGGGCAGCGGGGAGTCCCGCAGGAACACGTTGACCATCCGGTTCAGGTAGTGGAAGACCACCGCCACGCCGACCAGCTCCGGCAGCTGGTCCGGGGGTGCCGGCGGCGGCCCGGCCGGGCCGTGCGGGGACGGCCGCCGGGCCCAACGGGCCAACGGCCCCCACGGCCCGTCGTCGAGCCCCGCCACCGCCGGGCCGGCCCCGCCACCACCGGGTAGCAGTCCGACCAGGGCCGCCCCGTGCACGTCGACGCAGTACGGGCAGCGGTTCGCCGCGGAGACCGCCGCCGCCACCGCCTCCTTCGCCGGCCGGCCGGCCGGACCGGTGGCCACCAGGGTCTCCCGCAGCATCGTCCAGCTCGCCGCCAGCACCCGCGGGGCGGGGGAGTGCAGCGCCACCGGTGGCGCCAACATGCCGAAGTCCCGCTCGACCTGCCCGTACACCTGGGCGACGAGGCCGTCCGCCCGATGGGGGGCGACCGGGCGGACGTGCCGGACGTGGGCGAGCACGGTGCGCCGGGTGGCGCGGGCCAACAGGGTCGCCACGGTCATCCCCTTCCAGGTCGGGGCGGTCCCCCGGCCGGATGCCGGGGGACCGTGGTCGGGTCAGCGGGCCTGGAGCACGGCGCGGCGGCCGGCGGTCGCGCCGTCCGGCGCGGGAGCGCCGTAGGTGACCGCGACCCCACGTTCCCGGGCGGCCCGGACGATGCCCGGGACGGCCCGTTCGGCCAACGCGCTGATCGTCAGGGCCGGGTTGACGGTGAGGGCGCCGGGCACCGCAGACCCGTCGGTGACGAAGATGCCCGGGTGCCCGCGCAGCTCGTGCCGGTCGTCCAGGGCCGACGTCGCCGGGTCGTCACCGATGCGGCACGACGCCAGCGGGTGCACGGTGTACGCGCCCACCAGGTCGTTGGTCCACGGCATCACCTTCGCCAGGCCGTCGCGTTCGACGATGTCCTTGACGTCGGCGTCGGACAGGTTCCAGCCCCGCCACGTGTTGGCGGTGGGCTGGTAGCGCAGCGGGCCGTGCCCCAGCATCTGCTGGGAGAAGCGGTGCGCGTTGCCGGTCTCCGGCGGCGGGCCGAACACGCCCTCGTTGTCGTCCTCGGACATGGTGAAGACGGTCAGCCACGACTTGAAGTGCCGCATCAGCTCCTTCTTCTCCACCCCGAACCAGCTCGGGCCGGTCGCGTCGGGCACCTGGGCGAGGATGGTGCCCAGGCCGGGCGGGAAGTAGAGCTGCTCCAACGAGTACCGCTCGTACTCGGGCAGGTTGGCGTCGAGCTTGTCCCAGCTGGCCACCGTCGGCCCCCGGCCGATCTGGTACGCCTCGTAGGCGACCCCGTCGCCCCGGTCCAGGCCCAGTACCTCACGGACCCGGTCCTCGTCGAACACGGCGGTGTTGAGCCGTTCCCCGTTGCCGGAGAAGTAGCGGCCGACCGCCGACGGCATCTTGCCCAGCGTCGCCTCGGAGCGTTGCAGGATGACCGGGGTCGCCCCCGCGCCGGCCGCGACGATGACGATCTTCGCGTCGATGGTGCCGGCGTCGTGCAGGACGCGGTAGTCCTCGTCGTCGACGACCCGGTAGTGCACCCGGTAGCCGCCGTCGTCGGTGCGCGACAGGTGCTGCACCTCGTGCAGCGGCCGGATCGTCGCCCCGTGGGCCAGCGCCGCCGGTAGGTAGTTCAGCAGCAGCGACCGTTTGGCGTCGAACCGGCAGCCGGCCATCATCCAGTTGCAGTTGGTGCACTTGTCCAGGTCGATCGCCGACGGCACCGGGTTGGCGGTGCGACCCGCGTGGGCGCAGGCCGCCGCCCACAGCCCGCCGGGGTACGGCACCTGGTCCCAGCTCTGGCCGGTGACCGGCAGGGCCTCGACCACCCGGTCGTACCACGGGTCCAGGGTGTCCCGGTTGATCGCGGCCGGCCACATCCGCCGGCCGATCGAGCCCTGGCGTTCGAAGACGAACCGGGGCGCCCGGGGCATGGTGGCGAAGTAGACGACGCTGCCGCCGCCCACGCAGTTGCCGCTGAGCACGCTCATCCCGTCCCCGACGACGAAGTCGAACGCCCGGGTGTACGACGAACCCAGCTCGAAGTCGTGGTCGAAGTCCTGACCGGACAGCCACGGCCCGCGCTCCAGGATCACCACCTTCGCGCCCCCGGCGGCCAGGTGGTAGGCGGTGATCGCGCCACCGAAACCACTGCCGATGATCAGGACGTCGGTCTTCTCGGTGCTGCTCATGCCGGGCTCCCGGTGGGGGTGGTGTCGGGGTGCAGGGGGGCCAGGGGGCGGCCGTAGGAGTAGTTCGGGTAGCGCCACAACCCGTCGGCGTCCGGCCGGTGGTAGCCGATGTGCAGCAGGCCGGGGTGCCCGTCGGCGAGCGCCGCCACGGTCGGCAGGTGCGCCGCGCTGTCGAAGGCCATGTTGCTGAACAGCGCCAGGCCCACCCACATCTGCTTCTCCGGGTGCTCCGGGTCGGTCAGCCGGCGGACCAGCTCGGTGCGGTGCGCGAACGGCAGGGCCACGAACGCCGGCAGCGCCGGGTCCAGGGTGATCCCCTGCTCGGCGGCGTACTCGCCGGCGTGCATGTCGAGGGTGAGGGCCAGCCCGTCGAGCGAGTCGGCCAGGCCGCCGGCCGGCAACTCCAGCAGCTCCACCGCCCCGGCGGCGACCGCACCCCCACCGGGGGCGGCGCCGGCCACGGCCTGGTCGTCCGGGCTTCTCTTCTCGCCCGGAACAATGGTGTCGGCAAAGGCCTCGATGGTCATAGTCCGCGCTGTGTCTGCGTCGGTGGTACTGGACTGCACGGCGACGCCTCCTGTCCGGTGCGAAATTGTTCCGGGCGGTTCCGGGAATACTCTTTCCCCGCGTACACGACGGGTCGCGCGAATGTCGGTGCCGGCCGGTCGGTGGTGGAATCCGGGCACCGCCCCGCGCGATTCCGCTGCCGCACATCGTGCACGCATCGGGGGCACCGAAACACCTTCCGAAGTGCGGTGGGTGCCGGGACCCGACGCCGGTGCGGCCGGCACCCCCCGGTGACCCGCCACCGACGGTCCGGTCCACCCCGCCGTGCACCGTCCGGGTGGACACCTGCGCACGTCGGGAGAAGCGGGGAAACGGGTGCGGCCCGGACGATGAGTGCACCCGTGACCGGCGTGCGCCCCGAGGTGCCCCGGCGGGTCCCGACCGTTGCCGACTCCGGCGTTGCCCAGGGAGATGCCCATGCCGACCACCCTTGGTTCGATCCGCAGGCTGCTGCTCACCCCGTCGTTGGCCGAGGTGAGCTTCGCCCGGCGCGGCTTCCCCGTCGAGGAGTCGGCGGTCACCCGGCGGTTGGAGGCCATCCCGCAGACGGTGATCTGCGGGTTCGAGTGGGCGATCGACGCCCGCGACCAGTGGGAGGTGGAGCGTCGCCTGGAACTGGTCGACGTCGAGTTGCGCGGGTTCGCCTACGAGGGGGCGACGATGGCCTGCACGGTGCGTGACGCGATGGCCGGCGGACGTGGCCACCGGGCCCGGGACCTGCTGCGGGGCCGGGCCGAGCGGCACACCTTCCTCACCTACATCGGGATCGGCTTCGCGATGGCCCGGCTGCCCCGCCCGCTGTGGCGGCGGGTCCTGCCCGACCTGACCGGCATGCGGTACTACCCGACGATGAGCTGGCTGGCCGTCGACGGGTACGGCTTCGACCGGGCCTACTTCGACACCGACCGTTGGGTGGGTGGGCAGTACCGCCCGTCGCCGTACCCGTGGCAGGGGCACCCCGACTACTTCGCGCGCGCCTGCGACCAGGGCGTCGGCCGGGCGCTGTGGTTCATCCACGGTGCGCAGCCGACCCAGGTGGCGGCGGCCGTGCAGCGGTTCGACCGGTCCCGGCAGGCCGACCTGTGGAGCGGCGTCGGACTGGCGGCCACCTTCGCCGGTGGCTGTGACGCGGAGGGGTTGGCCCTGCTGGCCCGGCTCAGCGGCGTCGACCGCCCGCACCTCGGTCAGGGCGCGGTGTTCGCCGCGAAGGCCCGCGACTACTCGGGTCACATCCCCGGGCACACCGGGGTGGCGCTGCACGCCCTCGCCGGGATGACGGTGGAGCACGCCTCCGTGTTGGCCGACGAGGTCGCGGTGGACTCCGCCGCCGGGCCGGGCCTGCCGGCGTACGAGCTGTGGCGGGCCCGGGTGCGCGACCGGGTGCCGGTCGCCGACCCGGCGACCCCGGCCTGATCCGGTCGGCGCGCAGCCGGCGGCCCCCGTCCCGGCTCGGGACGGGGGCCGCCGGCCGGTCAGGCCCGGACGCTGTCGAACTGGCCCGGGGTGCGGCCGGGACCGGCCGGGCCCCGGTAGGCCTGCGCCAGGTCCAGCCAGCGGTCGGCTTCCGCCCCGACGGCGGTGAGCGCCAGGTCGGCGCGGTGCCGGCGGCGGGTGACGAGCAGGCACAGGTCGGCCGCCGGCCCGCTGATCCGCTCGGTGGCGTCCGCCGGCCCGAACTCCCAGACCGCGTCGCCGGACGGGGCGGTGATCTCGAAGCGGAACGCGACGTCCGGGGTGTCCAGCCCGCGCGCCTGGTAGCCGAAGTCCCAGGTGCGGACGGCGAAGTCGACCAGGTGCCGGAGCCGGTCGGTGCGTTCGGGGCGCAGCCCGAGCGCGTCGGCGATGTCCTGCCCGTGGCCGAACAGTTCCATCATGCCGGCGGCGGCCAGCACCGGCGCGGGCAGCGGCCGGACCAGCCAGGGCACCGTCTGCCCGGCCGGCACCGCGGCCAGGGCCTGCTCGGCGGTGGCCCGTTCCTCGCGCCACTTGGCCAGCAGCGCCGGTGGCGGTGCGGACAGGTACGGCGACAGGGCGGTCCGCACGTTGCGGTTGAAGTCGGGCCCGAACTGCCCGGCGAGCGCGACGAACCCCGCCGGGTCCGCCGCGGCCAGTCCCGCCAGCCGGAAGGTCGCCGCCAGGTGGGCGATCTGGTGGGCGACGGTCCACTCCGGCGCAGGGGTGTCCAGCGCCCACTGCGCCTCGTCGAGGTCGGCGACCATCCGGTCGACGGCGTCACCCTCCAGGCCCAGGTCGACGAAGACGTCGTTTTGTGCGCTCACGCGGCTGTCCTCTCGCTCGTCAGCAGTGGCGAGCGTGGCCCGGCGCGTCCGAGGGCGCCGGTTGCCACGCACGACGCCGATCCCGTCGCCGCCGCGTCGGGCGGCCGGTGGCCGGGCCCGCGCCGACGGCGTCACGTCAGCACCAGCAGCATGCGGGCCGGGCGTGGGCGCTGTCTTCTCTCGTCATGCGCTGCGGCCGGGCCGTACCCCGGTGTCACCGCGGTCACGGGCCGCGCCCGCGGTCGATGGTGGACCCGCGTCAACGGGACGCATCCGGGCCCGTGCGCCGGGTTGCGCACCGTGGAAGAACCGCCGGCCGGGCCGCGCGGCGCATGCTGACCACGATGGGCCCGGCCGTCGACGTCCGGCCAACCCCGGCACGCCGGCGGGCCCGCCAGGGGGAGGGACCATGGTCGCCGCACGGGTCGCGTCATCGGTGGTACGCCGCCAGGTCAGGTACGTCGCGCCGGTGCCGGCCGGCACCGCCCGGGGCCTGGTGGCCGAGGTGTACGCCCAGGCGCAGGACGAGCAGAAGCTGGTGGTTCCGCCGGTGCTGCTGCACTCCCCGGCGCCGCCGGTGCTCGCCGCGTACTGGATGTTGATGCGGGAGCCGCTGATCGCGGGCCGGGTGGTGGACCGGCGCACCAAGGAGGCGGTGGCCGCCGGGGTGTCCGTGGCCAACACCTGCCCGTACTGCGTGGACATGCACAGCATCAGCCTGTACGACCTGGCCACCGAGGACGACGCGGAGGCCGTCGCCGACGACCGGATGGCCGACCTGGGTGATCCGGTGGTGCGGGCGGTGGCCGGTTGGGCCCGGCAGGCCCACACCGGTGCGGTGGTCCCCCCGTTCCCGGCCGCCCACGGCCCGGAGCTGGTGGGCGTGGTGGTGGCCTTCCACTACCTGGCCCGGGTGGTCAACGTCTTCCTGCCCGACCATCTGCTGCCCGCCGGCCTGTCCGGTGCCGCCCGCCGCCGGTTCAAGCGGGCCGTCGGTCGGTTGCTGCGACCCACCCTGCGGGCCGCGCCCCGGCCGGGTCGGTCGCTGGCGTTGCTGCCGGTGGCGGCGTTGCCGCTCGACGCCGGGTGGGCCGCCGCCGATCCGGTGGTCGCCGGTGCGGCGGCCCGCGCCTACCGGGCGTTCGACCTGGCCGGTGCGGAGGCGGTGCCGGCGTCGGTACGGGCGCTGGTGCGCGACCGGCTCGACGGTTGGGACGGGCAGCCGCCGGGACCCGGTCGACGCTGGTGCGACGAGGCCGTCGGCGGGCTGCCGGAGCGGGACCGGGCGGCCGGTCGACTGGCGCTGCTGACCGCGTTCGCCTCCTACCTGGTCGACGACGAGGTGGTCGCGGGGTTCCGCCGGGTCGAGCCGACCGACCGGGCGCTGGTGCAGGCGGTGGCCTGGGCGGCGTACGCGGCGGCGCGGGAGGTCGGCCGACGCTGTGCCGGCCCCGCCACCCGATGACGTCGCCGATCAATTCCGGGGCCATCGGGTAATGCGCCGGTGGCGCACCTTTGAAGTAGACGATCTGTTTCGCCGCTGAAAACATAACTTCAGGAGGCATCCCTCCTGACGTGCGAGAAGATAGGGGGACGCCAGGTGTCGAATACATTCCGGAGATTGCGGCGACGCATTCTCACGCCCTCGTTGTCGGAGACCAAACTGGATGTGCGCGGTTTCCACCGTAAGGACCCGGCCGCCGTCGAACTGTTGGAAACCGTCGGTGAGTCATTTCTGACCGGGTACGCCGCGGCGGCCGAGGCCCGGGAGCCCGCCGACGCGGAGCCGGCACTGGAGGCGGTGCGTGCGCAGTTCCGCGGCTTCGCCTACGAGGGTGCCGCGATGGGCTTCGCCGTGCTGGACGCCCTGCCCGGCGGCCGGTCGGACCGGGTGGCGACGTTCCTGTCCGGCCGGGGTGCCGACCACGTCTACATGGCCTACGTCGGTGTCGGCTGGGCGATGGCCCGGGTGCCCCGGTTCCGCTGGTCGAAGCTGTTCGCCCCGGACCCGCTGCTGCGCTGGCTGGTGCTCGACGGGTACGGCTTCCACCAGGCGTACTTCCACACCCGTCGGTACGTGCACGAGCACTACCAGGAGTCGGACTTCCCGTGGCCGGCCGACGGCCCCCGCTGGTACGCCCAACGCGCCATCGACCAGGGCATCGGCCGGGCGATGTGGTTCGTCGGCGGCACCGACGCGGCGGTGGTCGCCGATCTGATCGACAGGTTCCCGGCCGAGCGCCGGGCCGACCTCTACGGCGGTGCCGGCCTGGCCGCCACGTACGCCGGTGGCGTCGACGCCGACGAACTGCGCGTGTTCCTCGACCGGGCCGGTTCGCACCGTGCCCAGGTCGCCCAGGGCAGCGCGTTCGCGGCGACCGCCCGGCTGACGGCCGGCCTCCAGACCCCGCACACGGCCCGGGCCACGGCGGTGCTGGCCGGCACCACCCCGGCGGAGGCGGACCGGATCTGCGCCGCGCAGCGGCCGACCGGCGCCGACAGCCCGCTGGAGCCCGCCTACGAGGTCTGGCGTCGTGCCATCGCCGACGAACTGCGGGTACGCGGAAGGCACTGACCGGGACTCCGTCCCCGTCCCTGTTCCCGTCCCGCCGGACGCCGGGTGGTCCCGGCGCAGCCTCCCCACACCTGCCCACGACTCGGCAGGCGCCTCGCCACGCCCGTGGCGACCCGAACGGTAAGGAGATCGTGCCCGCATGACCAGGATCGCCATCGTTGGCATGGCGTGCCGATACCCGGACGCCACCTCGCCCCGAGAACTGTGGGAGAACGCCCTCGCCGGTCGCCGGGCCTTCCGCGCGCTGCCCGACGTCCGCATGCGGTTGGCGGACTACTGGGACGCGGACCCGAGCGCCCCGGACCGGTTCTACGCCCGCACCGCCGCCGTCATCGAGGGGTACGAGTTCGACCGGCTGGCCTACAAGATCGCCGGTAGCACCTACCGCTCCACCGACCTGACCCACTGGCTCGCCCTGGACATGGCCACCAAGGCGTTGGGCGACGCCGGCTTCCCGCTGGGGGAGGGGCTGCCCCGCGACCGCACCGGTGTGGTCGTGGGCAACACCCTCACCGGTGAGTTCGCCCGCGCCAACGTCATGCGGCTGCGCTGGCCGTTCGTCCGTCGTACCGTCGCCACCGCGCTCCAGCAGCAGGGCTGGGACGACGACCGGTTGGCGACCTTCCTCGACGGGTTGGAGCAGCGCTACAAGGCGCCCTTCCCGGAGATCGACGAGGACACCCTCGCCGGTGGCCTGTCCAACACCATCGCCGGCCGGATCTGCAACTACTTCGACCTCAACGGCGGCGGGTACACCGTCGACGGCGCCTGTTCCTCGTCGCTGCTGTCGGTCGCCACCGCCTGCCGGGCCCTGCTCGACGGCGACCTCGACGTCGCGGTGGCCGGCGGGGTGGACCTGTCGATCGACCCGTTCGAGATCGTCGGTTTCGCCAAGACCGGCGCGTTGGCCCGCGACGAGATGCGGGTCTACGACCGGCACTCCAACGGTTTCTGGCCGGGGGAGGGGTGCGGGATGGTGGTGCTGATGCGGGAGGCCGACGCGCTCGCCGCCGGCCACCGCAGCTACGCCACCATCGCCGGCTGGGGCATCTCCTCCGACGGTAAGGGCGGCATCACCCGTCCCGAGGTCAACGGCTACCAGCTCGCCCTGCGCCGGGCGTACGAGCGGGCCGGGTTCGGCATCGAGTCGGTGCCGCTGTTCGAGGGGCACGGCACCGGTACGGCGGTCGGGGACGCCACCGAGTTGACCGCCCTGTCGGAGGCCCGCCGGCAGGCCGACCCGACCGCCCCGCCCGCCGTGATCACTTCGATCAAGGGCATGATCGGGCACACCAAGGCGGCTGCCGGGGTGGCCGGCCTGATCAAGGCGGCGCTGGCCGTGCACCACCAGGTGCTGCCGCCCGCGCTCGGCTGCGTCGACCCGCACGAGCTGCTCACCCGCGACGACGCGACGCTGCGGGTGCTGCGGGCGGCCGAACCGTGGCCGGACGGTCAGCCGGTGCGTGCCGGCATCACCGCGATGGGGTTCGGCGGCATCAACACCCATGTGGTGCTGGAGCGGGCCGGGACGGCCCGTCGGGTCGCCTTCGACACCCGGACGGCCCGCCTCGCCACCTCCGTGCAGGACGTGGAGCTGTTCCTGGTCGACGGGTCCTCGCGGGACGAGCTGCGCGACCGGCTGGGGGAACTGCTCGAGCACGTGCCGACCCTGGCCCAGGGGCAGCTCGCCGACGTGGCGGCCACCCTGCACGACCAGTTGGCCGACCGGCCGTACCGGGCGGCGGTGGTGGTTTCCTCGCCCACCGACGCGCAGCAGCGGCTGCGGCGGCTGTGCGAGTTGCTCGACTCCGGCGAGACCCGGCTGGTCGACGGCGACGGGCGCAGCTTCCTCGGCCACGTCGGCGGCGCCGGCCGCATCGGTTACCTCTTCCCCGGTCAGGGTGCCGGCCGCGGGACCAGCGGCGGGGCACTGCGCCGCCGGCTGACCGAGGTGGACCAGGTGTTCCGCCGGGCCGACCTGCCGGTCACCGGGGACATGGTGGCCACCGCGCTGGCCCAGCCGCGCATCGTCACCGGGTCCCGGGCCGGCCTGGCCGCCCTGGACCTGCTGGGTCTGGACGCGACCGTCGCGGTCGGGCACAGCCTCGGTGAGTTGTCCGCCCTGCACTGGGCCGGCGCGATGGACGACGAGACCCTGCTGCGGGTGACCCGCGCCCGGGGCGCGACGATGACCGAGCACAGCTCCTCCGGGGTGATGGCCAGCGTCAACGCCGGGCCGGAGCGGGTCTCCGCGCTGGTGGCCGGCGTGCCCGTGGTGATCGCCGGGTACAACGGGCCGGAGCAGACGGTGGTGGCCGGCACCGAGGACGCGGTCCGGGCCGCCCTCGACCTGGCCGCCGACGCCGGGATCGGGGCGTCCCTGCTGCGGGTCTCGCACGCCTTCCACTCACCGCTGGTGGCACCGGCGGCGGACGCGTTCGCCGGGCACCTGACCCGGGAGTCCTTCGGCCCGGTCCGCCGCCGGGTGGTCTCCACCGTGACCGGCGAGACCCTGGCCGCCGAGACCGACCTGCGGGGGCTGCTGCACCGCCAGATCACCGACCCGGTGCTGTTCGCCCAGGCGGTGGCGTTGGCCGCCAAGGACATCGACCTGTTCGTGGAGGTCGGTCCGGGGCGCATCCTCAGCGGCCTGGCCGGGGCGATCACCGACGTGCCGGCGGTGGCCCTGGACACCGACGACGAGTCGCTGCGCGGGCTGCTGCGGGTGGCCGCCGCCGCGTTCGTGGTGGGTGCCGCGCACGACTACCCGGCGCTGTTCGACGACCGGCTGCGTCGGCCGCTGCGTATCGGGGCCGAGCAGCACTTCTTCGCCAGCCCCTGCGAGCAGGCGCCGCTGGTGGACCTGCCGGAGGCGACCCGGGTGGACCGTCCCGCCCCGACCGACGCCGACGGGCCGGTCGACGGCGAGTCCACGGTGCAGATGCTGCGCCGGCTGGCCGCCGAGCGGGCCGAGCTGCCACTGACCATGGTGCACGGCGAGAGCCGGCTCCTGGACGACCTGCACCTCAGCTCGATCACCGTCGGGCAGATCATCAACGAGGCGTCCCGGTTGGTGAACGTGCCGCCGGCCCAGGCCCCCACCAACTTCGCCACCGCCACCGTCGCGGAACTCGCCGTGGCGCTCGACGAACTGTCCGCGACCGGCCAGGCCGGCGACCATGACCGTTCGCCCGCCGTGACCGGCGCGGCTACCTGGACCCGGGCCTTCACCGTCGACCGGGAGCCGGCCGCACCACCGACCCCGGTGGGCGGTGGCGCACCCGGTCGGTGGCAGGTCTTCGCCCCCGACGGTCACCCGCTGGCCGCGCCGCTGCGGCACGCCCTGGAACGGGCCGCCGTCGACTCCGGTGTGCTGGTGTGCCTGCCGGCCGAGTGCACCGAGGAGCACCTCGCGCTGGCCCTGGACGGGGCGAAGCAGGCCCTGGCCGGGCCGGCCGGCACCCGGTTCGTGCTGGTGCAGCGCGGTCGGGGCGCGACCGGGGTGGCCAAGACGTTGCGCCTGGAGGCGCCGCAGCTACGGGTGACGGTGGTGGACACCCCGGCGGGACCCGGGGCCGTCGAGCGGGTGGTCGCCGAGGTCGGTGCCACCACCGGCTACCAGGAGAGCCACTACGACGACGCGGGTACGCGCCAGCTGCCCGTGCTGCGGGCCCTGCCGGTACGCGCCGCGCAGACCCGGCCCGCCCTCGACGACTCCGACGTGCTGCTGGTCACCGGTGGGGGCAAGGGCATCACCGCCGAGTGCGCCCTGGCGGTGGCGGAGCAGACCGGGGCCCGGCTGGGGCTGGTCGGCCGCTCCGATCCGGCCGAGGACACCGAGCTGGCGGACAACCTGCGGCGGATGGCCGCCCGTGGGGTGACCCTGCACTACACCCGGGCCGACGTCACCGACGCCGGGCAGGTCGCCGCCGCGGTGGCAGAGGTGCGGGCGGCGTTGGGTCCGGTGACCGCGGTGCTGCACGGCGCGGGACGCAACGAGCCGGCCGCGCTGACCGCGCTGGACCAGGCGGCGGTCCGGCGGACCTTCGCCCCCAAGCTGGACGGCCTACGGGCGGTGCTCGCCGCGGTCGACCCCGGGCAGCTGCGCCTGCTGGTCACCTTCGGCAGCATCATCGGCCGGGCCGGCCTGCGTGGTGAGGCGCACTACGCCACCGCCAACGACTGGCTGGCCGGCCTCACCGAGGAGACCGGCCGACGGTTGCCCCACTGCCGGGCGCTGTGCCTGGAATGGTCGGTCTGGTCCGGGGTGGGGATGGGTGAACGGCTGTCGGTGGTGGAGTCGCTCAGCCGGGAGGGGGTCGTCCCGATCAGCCCCGACCAGGGCGTCGAGGTGCTGCTGCGGCTGCTCGCCGACCCGGATGTGCCGCCCGTGGTGGTGGTCAGCGGCCGGGCCGAGGGGATGGACACCCTGCGTTACGACCGTCCGCCGCTGCCGTTGCTGCGGTTCGTGGACAAACCGCTGGCGTACTACCCGGGTGTCGAACTGGTCAGTGAGGTCGAGCTGACCGCCGGCACCGACCGCTACCTCGCCGACCATCTGCTCGACGGCAACCTGCTCTTCCCGGCGGTCTTCGGGATGGAGGCGATGACGCAGGTGGCGGTCGCGGTCACCGGCCGGTCCACGGTGCCGGTCGTCGAGCAGGTGGAGTTCCCCCGGCCGATCGTGGTGCCGCCCGACGGCAGCACCGTCATCCGGGTGGCGGCCACCGTCACCGACGACGCCGTCGTCCAGGTGGCGATCCGCAGCGCCGAGACCGGGTACGCCACCGACCACTTCCGGGCCCGGCTGCGGTTCACCGACACCGCCGTCCCCGACGGCCCGCCCGGACGCACCGACCCGGGCCTGCCGCAGGTGCCGCTGGCACCCGAGCGGGACCTCTACGGCGAGTGGCTGTTCCAGGGTGGCCGGTTCCAACGGTTGCGCGGGTTCCACCGGGCCGCCGCCCGCGACGTGGACGCCGAGGTGGCCGTCGGTGGGGGTGACGCCTGGTTCGCCGGCTTCCTCCCCGACGAGCTGCTGCTCGGCGACCCCGGCACCCGGGACGCGTTCATGCACGGCAACCAGGTCTGCGTACCCGACGCCACTCTGCTGCCGGTGGGCGTGGAGCGGATCTGGCCGGCCGGGGCACGGATGTCGGGCACCGGCACGGTGCGCTGCTGCGCCACCGAACGCAGCCGCGACGGCGACACCTACGTCTACGACATCGCGGTGCGCGACGAGTCCGGGGCGGTCGTCGAACGCTGGGAGGGCCTGCGGTTGCAGGCGGTCCGGCACCGGGGCGGCCGGGGACCGTGGCTGCCGGTGCTGCTCGGCTCGCACCTGGAACGCGGGCTGGGCGACGTGCTCGGTGCCCGGGTCGCGGTCGCCGTGGAACCCGACGGCGCGGCGGACACCCCCCGCCGGGACCGGACCGCCGTCGCCGTCGGCCGGGCCCTCGGCGCCCGGCACGAGGTGCGTTACCGCCCGGACGGCCGGCCGGAGGTCGACGGTGACCGCGGTGTCTCGGCGGCGCACGGTGCCGGGGTCACCCTCGCGGTCGCGGCGACCGGGACGGTCGGCTGTGACGTCGAGCCGGTGGCCGAGCGGTCGGCGGCGGACTGGGCGGGCCTGCTGGGCGTCCACGCCGGTCTGGCCGCGTTGATCGCCGGGGACCGCGAGGAGAGCGCGCACACCGCGTCGACCCGGGTGTGGGGCGCGGTGGAGTGCCTGCGCAAGGTCGGCCTGCCGGCGGATTCGCCGCTGACCCTGACGCCTGGCGGACCCGACGGCTGGGTGGTCCTGGCCTCGGGTGCGCTGCGTGTCGCCACGTTCGCCACGAGCCTGGTGGACACCCCGCAACCGGTGGTGTTCACCGTGCTCACCGACGGGTGGAGTTGATCATGGACAAGTTCTTCGAGTATCCGCACACGGTCGGTTTCGAGGAGACCAACATCGTCGGCAACGTCTACTACGTCAACTACCTGCGCTGGCAGGGACGGTGCCGGGAGATGTTCCTCAAGCAGCACGCCCCGGACGTGCTGGCCGACCTCCAGGACGACCTGAAGCTGTTCACCCTGAAGGTCGACTGCGAGTTCTTCGCCGAGATCACCGCCTTCGACGAGCTGTCGATCCGGATGCGCCTGGTCGACCTGGTGCAGACCCAGCTGGAGTTCAGCTTCGACTACGTACGCCTCGACCCGGGCGGCGGCGAGACGCTCGTCGCCCGGGGTCGGCAGCGGGTGGCCTGCATGCGCGGGCCCAACAACCGGACCGCGCCCACCCGGGTGCCGGAGGCGCTGACCCGGGCGCTGGCGCCCTACACGGCCACCGTCCGGGCCCAGTGACGGCGAGGGGACCAGGATGGACATCTCTGCGGGCGCTGACGACGCGGTGGTCGACCCGGCCGCGCTGCGGCGGGCCTTCGCCGCCTTCGCCACCGGCGTCACGGTGGTCACCGTCGGGGGACGCACCCCGCACGGGATGACCGCGAACGCCTTCACCTCGGTGTCGCTGGACCCACCGTTGCTGCTGGTCTGCGTGGACCGGGAGGCGGTCATGCACCGTCACCTGGTGGCCGCCGGCAGCTTCGCGGTGTCGGTGCTCGCCGCCGACCAGGAACACGTGGCGCGGCACTTCGCCGACCGCCGCCGGCCGCTCGGCGCCGCCCAGTTCGACGTCGTCGACTGGCGGCCGGGCCGGCTCACCGGAGCGCCGCTGATCACCGGCGCGCTGGCCTCCTTCGAGTGCGCACTGTGGCGCGACTACGAGGGCGGCGACCACACCATCTTCGTCGGCCGGTTGCTGTCGGCCGAGAAACTTCACGAGGAGGACGCGGTGCTGTTCCTGCACGGGCGGTTCCGGCAGATCACCCCCATGCCGAGCGGGGTGGTCCGGTGACCACGGTCGCGCCCCGGGTGGTCCCCCGGGGCCCGACCGGGGTGGCGATGCTCGGCACACTGTGGAAGCTGGGCCGCGACCGGCTCGGCCTGATGCGCTCCGCCGCCGAGACCTACGGCGACGCGGTACGTCTCGGCCCGGGGCGGGGGCTGCACTTCTTCAACCACCCCGACCACGCCAAGCACGTGCTGGCCGACAACAGTCAGAACTACCACAAGGGCATCGGGTTGATGCACGCCCGGCGGGCCCTGGGTGACGGGCTGCTGACCAGTGAGGGCGAGTTGTGGCGGGAGCAGCGTCGGGTGATCCAACCGGTGTTCCAGGCCCGCCGCATCGCCCAGCAGGCCGGGATCGTCGCCGAGGAGGCCGGCCGCCTGGTCGACCGGCTGGAGACGTACGCCGGTGGTGAGCCGGTCGACATGATGCGGGAGATGACCGGGCTCACCCTCGGGGTGCTCGGGCGTACCCTGCTCGACGCCGACCTCAGCGGCTTCCGGTCGCTGGGGGCGGCCTTCGAGTCGATGCAGGACCAGGCCATGTTCGAGATGGCGTCGATGAACATGGTGCCGATGTGGGTGCCGCTGCCGCAGCAGATGCGCTTCCGCCGGGCCCGCCGCGAGCTGGCGGAGATCGTCGACGAGTTGGCGGAGCGGCGGCGTGCCCGGCCCGGCCACGAGGACAACGACGACGCGCTGTCGCGGTTGCTGGCCTCGACCCGCCGGGAGACCGACCCCGCGGTCGGCCGGCGGCGGCTGCGCGACGAGCTGACCACCCTGCTGCTGGCCGGGCACGAGACCACCGCCAGCACCCTCGGCTGGACCTTCCACCTGCTCGACCGGCACCCACAGGTCTGGGAGCGGGTACGGGCCGAGGCGCTCGAGGTGCTCGGTGACCGGGCGCCGACCTATGAGGACCTGCCCCGGTTGACGTACACCTCGATGGTGCTCAGCGAGGCGATGCGTCTGTACCCGCCGGTGTGGATGCTGTCCCGCCGGGCGCAGGAGGCCGACGAGGTCGGCGGCTACGCGGTGCCCGCCGGCACCGACGTGCTGATCTGCCCGTACACCCTGCACCGGCACCGGGCCTACTGGGACGAGCCGGACCGGTTCGACCCGGAGCGGTTCTCGCCGTCGGTGTCGGCCGGCCGGCCCCGCTACGCCTACGTGCCGTTCGGCGCGGGCCCCCGGTTCTGCGTCGGCAACCACCTCGGTCTGATGGAGGCGGTCTTCGTGGTGGCCATGGTGAGCCGCCGGTTGCGGCTGCACACCCCGGCCGGACACCGGGTGGTGCCCGAACCGATGCTGTCGCTGCGCATCCGGGGCGGTCTGCCGATGACGGTGCAGGCCCTGACGTGACCCTCGGGGCACAGCCACGAAGTGCGGTTCAGCAACATCGAATAACCGGCACGCAGGCCACACTGGTTACTATTGCGCTGAGCAACTCTCAGGTTGCTCATCGTGCTGGGGGAGGTGCGATGAGTCCCGGATGCGCGGCGACCACCCCGGCCGGTGAGGCCCGAGGTGCCCGCCCTGTCCCAGGAGCCGCCGTCGCACCGACGGGCGGCTGCACCGCCGTCATCGCGAACGCGCCGACGGCCGTCACCCGCCGTGCTGTCCGGCGCCCGCTGTCCGCGGCGGCGTCACCGCCGATACGTTCGGACCGGCCGCTGCCGGGCGGCGCAGTCCCGCCGCTGGCGGCGTCCGGCGGTGGTCACCGGGACCCTGGGGGGACGGATGCGCATCTCAGATCTGGCCAGGATCAGTGGTGTTCCACTTCCGACGATCAAGTTCTACATCCGGGAGCGGCTGCTCCCACCGGGCCGACCCACCGCGCGTAACCAGGCGGAGTACGGCGAGGAGCACCTCGCCCGGCTCCAGCTGATCCGGGTGCTGGCCGGCATCGGACGGCTGAGTCTGTCCTCGGTCCGTCGGGTGCTGGCCGCCCTCGACGACAAGGGGCTCTCGCTGGGCGCCCAGTGCCGGGCCACGATCTGGGCGCTCTTCCCGGACCAGCCCGAGGAGGACGCCCCGGACGTCGGCCCGGCCCGGGTCCAGGTCGACGACTTCATCGACCGCCTCGGCTGGGAGGTCGACGCCGCCTCACCCGGTCGGGACACCCTCGCCCACGTGCTGACCGCGTTGCAGCGGCTCGACGCCAACTGCGACATCGACGTGTTCAGTGAGCACGCCGAGAGCGCGGCGCGGATCGTGACGCACGAGTTCGGGCACGAGTCGGCGCACTCCGCCACCGCCATGGCGGTCTGGAACGTGCTGTCCGAGGTGGCCTTCGAGGCGATGCGCCGGATGGCGCAGGAGAGCCACCTGGCGCACTGCTGCGCCACCTCCGCCGACCGGGCGGCGGGTGGCTGACCGTCCACCACAGTGGAACGTCGGCACGTTGGAAGACGACACCGGGTCGCGCGGGTCCCAGCCTGGAGAGGCGGCGTGCTGCCGTCCCCCGGCCCGCTGCGGTGCCGGTGTCCGTCGACCGAGGGGGAGACCACCCGACATGTCCAACCAAGCCGTACCCCGCCCTTCCCGATCGGGCCCGCTCGGCCGGCTCAACGGCCCCTACCACCGCACGGCGCTGAACCTGTACATGGTCGTGGTGCTGGCGCACTGGGCCGAGCACCTCGTCCAGGCGTTCCAGATCTGGGTGCTGGGCTGGCCGGTGCCGCAGTCCCGGGGCGTCCTCGGGCTGGCCGTGCCCTGGCTGGTCACCTCGGAGTGGCTGCACTACGGGTACGCCATCGTGATGCTCATCGGGCTGGCCCTGCTGCGCCCCGGTTTCGTCGGTCGGGCGCGTACCTGGTGGACGGTGGCGCTGGCGATCCAGTTCTGGCACCACATCGAGCACCTGTTGCTGCTGCTCCAGGCGCAGACGGGGCACTTCCTGTTCGACCGTCCCGTGCCGACCAGCGTGCTGCAGCTGGTCTTTGCCCGGGTGGAGCTGCACCTGTTCTACAACACGATCGTCTTCCTGCCGATGGTGGTGGCGATGTACCTGCACCTGCGACCCACCCCCGCCGAGCAGGCGACGATGGCCTGCACCTGCGCCCCCCGCTCGGTCAGGGCGCTCACGCCGGCATGACCGCCGCCGGACAGGACGGCCGCCGCCGTGGCTTCGGGCCGCGCGCGGCGGCCGTCGCCGTGGTGCTGGTGACCGTGGTGACCGCGCTGTGGCTGCGCTCGCCGAACCCGCCGGGACCGGCCGAGACGGTCGCCGCCGTCGTGGTGCCTGCGGACGGCAGCCGGTTGCCCACCGGGCCGACCGAGGTGCGGCTGCGCTTGGCGGGAACTCCGGATCCGAACGAGGCGCACGTGTCGTTGACGCCGGCGGACGGCCCGCAGGTGCCCACCGGTGCCTCCCGCCGCGACGGCAGCGACCTGGTGGTGTCGGTGCCGGCCCTGCCGCAGGGCAGCTACACCGTCGCCTACCACGTGTGGCTCACCGACGGTCGGCAGAGCACCGGGCGCAGCGTGTTCGCCGTCGGCGCCGCACCGCTGCTGCCGCCGGCCGCCGTCGTGCCCGAGGCCGGACACCAGCACGTCGGTACCGACCCCCTGGACGGTCTGCTGCTGGTGCTGGACCTGGTGCTGCTGATCGCGCTGTCGGTGCTCCTGCTGCGCCGGCCCCGGGTCGCGTCCGACCCGGAGGAGCCCCAGGACCGCTGATCCGCCGCCTGGCGTCCGGGCCCGCTGGTGGTCCCGGGCGTCGGGTGGTCCACCGTGCGGGCCCCCTCGAACCCTGTGGTCCGGCGTGTGTGGTCCGGCCGGTGGTCACCTCGACCGCCCGTGGTCCCGGCCCGGCGCGACCGGGGTCGAACCGCCGGGCCGTGCCCGGCCGACCGTGACCCGTCCTGTGCGGCCCGGTCCTGTGCGGCCCGGCCCGGCCCGGTCCTGTGCGGCGCGGCTCGGTCTGGCTCGGCCCGGCCCGGGCCGACCGGCTGACACGGCGATGCGGCGCATCCCACCTTTCGTGGGATGCGCCGCTGGCTCCGGTCGGTTCGCGGTCCGACCCGCCGTCAGGCCGCTTCGACCCGGTAGCCGACCTGGTCCAGCGCCATCCGGCGGATGTCGAGCAGGGCGAGCAGCACCGGCGGATCGATGGACCGGGCCGGCTTGAGGCCCATCTCGATCGGGGGTACGGCCTGGTCACGCCGGACGATGATCGGTCCGTGCGAGCCGACGAAGATGTCCTCGGGGTCCAGGTCGTGGGCGTCCGTGGGGGAGCCGTCGGTGCGTACCGACTGGACGAGCAGGTACCAGTGTCCCTCGGGGACCGTCTCCAGCTCGAACGCGCCCGCGCCGTTGAGCACCGCACAGCGGACGGGCCGGCCCTCGGGCAGCGGGTCGGGGAAGAGCCCGACGAAGACGAAACCGAGGTCCTCGTCGTCCGGTCCGGTGACGGTCCCCCGTACCGTCGAGGTGCGTCCGGCCGAGCCGCCCCTGGTCTCGTCCTGCGGAATGCGCGTGCTGAAGCCCCGGTAGCGCCGGTAGGCGGTGGGGGACATGCCGACGCTGCGGGTGAAGCGTGAGCTGAAGGTGCCGACACTGTTGTAGCCGACCCGCAGGCTGATGTCGGCGACGTTCAGGGTGGTGGAGACGAGCAGGTGCTTCGCCTCCTGGAGGCGGATGGCGGAGAGGAAGCGTCCGGGCGAGACGCCGGTGACCCGGCGGAAGATCCTTGAGAAGTGGAACTTGCTGAACATTGCGGCACGGGCCATGTCGTCGATGGTGAGCGGCTCGGCGATGTTGTCCCGCATCGTGACGATGGCCCGCTCCACCGCCCGTTCAATGACGTCTTCCACGGTCTCCCCCAGGTGTTCGATTCGTCGGTCGGTGGCATCCCCGGGCACAGTTGTGGCGACTGTGTGCCTACGGTGTCTATGCCGGCTGATTGACGGAGCGTTAAATCTCGATCAATGCATAAACGCGGATGCGGCCGTCGAAATTGCCTTGGCCGTCGGGGCCGTGTTGATGCTAGCGCGACCAAAGATAGGCGGCAATGAGCGCCGATGCCGGCGGGATGGATAGCCATGCTATCGATCCGGGCCGTATTTGCCAGCGGAGATCCTCGCTATCCGTCCGGCCGCCCCTGATGTCGTCCGCGCAGCGTACGGCCATTGTTGGGCTGGGTGTACCGGGCGGGCCGGGGGCGGTGCGAGATGATTCGTCCGATCTGCTGGGTGGGCTGGAGGCGCTCCCATTCGGCGGGCATTAAACCGGCAATAGCCATATTTCAGGGTGTATCGAGGCAGCCGCATCGCGGTCAAGCGGGCGTTCAGGAGAGCAAAGTCAGAGAACTTTGACGCATCGCGACCGGCGAGAGACTCGCTGTGATGGCACGATCGGGCCCCGGCCGTCCGGTCCGTGCCGGCGGGAGAGCACGCTCTGAGAAGACTCCATTGGTCTTCTGGCTGACGATGTTCGTGGCCCCCGAAAGGGCTCCAGTCATCTGATGGGCGGTTAATCCGTTGGTTATTCACCCCGCCGCGGAGGGTGGTAATCATCAGTATCCCCGCCCCGGTCGGTGGCACTTCCGAGTGACCAGTCAACGGGCGAACGACGCGCCCACTAAAACGTAGGGGGACTGTTGCCGTCTCAATCTGCCGGCTTCCTTCGCCGCGCAACTCCCGCAGCCTTTGTGCTCGTTCTGCTGAGCATTCTCTTCGTCGTGGCACAGCGCCCGGAGGCGTCCGCCGCCGAGCGGTCGGAGCTGGCCGCACGGTTCCAGTTCGCCGAGCTGCCGATCGCGCTGCCACCCGCACCGACCACCCGCACGGTCCGCGAGGTCAATCCGGAGTACGAGCACATCAAGTCCTGGGTGTCCTCGGTCGGGGCGGCGATCGCCCTCAACGACCTGGACGGTAACGGGGTGGCCGACGACCTCTGCCTGGTCGACACCCGTAGCGACACGGCCGTGGTGACTCCGGCGCCGGACAGCGGGGCCCGCTACCAGCCCTTCGTCCTCGATCCCCGGCCCCTGCCCACCGACACCACCATGGCTCCGATGGGCTGTGTGCCCGGCGACTACAACCTCGACGGCCGCACCGACCTGCTGGTCTACTACTGGGGTCGGACGCCGGTGCTCTTCCTGCACCGGGCCGCCGCCACCGACCTGCGCCTGGGCAGCTACGCGCCGACCGAGCTGATTCCCACCCAGCCCGGTCCGGCCAACCGCTACCAGGGTGCACTGTGGAACACCAACGCGGTGGCGGTCGCCGACTTCGACGGCGACGGCCGGCCGGACATCGGCGTGTTCAACTACTTCCCCGACACCCAGGTGCTCGATCCGGACGGGCAGCCGAACGTCCAGATGAACGCCTCCATGTCGCACGCCCGCAACTCCGGCGGGGCGCACGTGCTGCGCTGGGACGCGGCCACCGGTGGTGACCAGCCCTCGGTGCGGTACGTCGAGCAGAAGGCGGTCCCCGGCCCGGTCTCCACCGGCTGGACCCTCGGCGCGGCGTCGGCCGACATCGACGGTGACCTGCTGCCCGAGCTGTACCTGGCCAACGACTTCGGCCACGACCACCTGCTGCACAACGTCTCGACCCCGGGCCGGATCAGGTTCGCCCAGACGCAGGGCCGGCGGGGCGCGTTCACCCCGAAGTCGATGGTGCTCGGTCAGGACTCCTTCAAGGGCATGTCGATCGACTTCGGTGACCTCGACAACCGGGGCAGGTTCGACATGTTCGTCAGCAACATCACCAGCTCCTGGGGGCTGGAGGAGAGCAACTTCGTCTGGATGAACAACGCCGGCAGTCCGCAGGACGCGCGGGCCAAGCTCACCCGCGGCGTGGCGCCGTACGACAACAAGGCGTCCAAGCTCAACATGGCCTGGACCGGCTGGGGTTGGGACGCCAAGATGGCCGACTTCGACAACAACGGTTCGCTGGAGGTGGTGCAGGCCGACGGGTTCGTCAAGGGCACCACCAGCCGGTGGGCCTGGCTCCAGGAGCTGGCGATGTCCAACGACCTGATGCTGCGCAACCCGGCGATGTGGCCGAAGGCGGAGCCGGGCGACGACATCGCCGGTAACGACAAGCTGGCGTTCTGGGTGCGGCAGGGCAAGACGTTCGTCAACCTCAACGCCGAGCTTGGCCTCGACGTGCCCATCCCGACCCGGGGCGTGGCGGTGGCCGACACCAACGCCGACGGGGTGCAGGACTTCGCCGTGGCCCGCCAGTGGGGACCGCCGGCGTTCTACCGCAACACCGCCGCGTCCCCGGGTGGCTTCCTCGGGTTGCGCCTGCACCGGCCGACGGTGGGTGGCCCGGCCGACGCCCGGACGCCGGCCTACGGCGCCCAGGTCAAGATCCGTACCGCCGACGGGCTCACCCAGGTCGCCCAGCTCGACGGCGGCGGCGGGCACTCGGGCAAGCGCAGCTTCGACGTCTTCTTCGGGCTGGGCTCCGCCGGGGACCGCCCGGTCTCGGCCGAGGTGTGCTGGCGTGACCTGACCGGTGCGACCCACAAACAGACCCTCTCGCTCACCTCCGGTTGGCACGACCTGATGCTGACCGCCGACGCCCAGGAGATCACCCGATGACTGACGTCAAACAGGAAGGCGTGACCGACGCCGCGGTGCGTACGGTCCCGGGCGGGGTGCGGCCCGTCGACGCGGCGACCCCGCCCACGGCCCGACCGGCGGTTCCCCGGGTGGACGGCAAGGACCCGCGCTATCTGGCGCTGCGCAACTTCGCCATGTCGATGTCGATCTTCAACATCATCGGCTACACCCTGCTCGGTTTCGAGCAGCCGTGGACCTGGCCGTTCTTCGCCCTGCTGGTGGGCTACACCGCCGAGATCGGGATCGAGATGGTGTCGGCGTGGGCCGGCAAGCGGCGACCCGCCTTCAGCGGCAACGGGGTGTGGGGGATGTACACCTTCCTGCTGCCCACCCACATCACCGCGCTGGCGGCGAACATGCTGCTCTACGCCAACGACCGGTTCTGGCCGGTGGCGTTCGCCGTGGTCGTCGCGATCGGGGCCAAGACCGCCCTGCGGGCGCCGGTCAACGGGCGGATGCGGCACTTCATGAACCCGTCGAACTTCGGGATCACGGTGACGCTGCTGGCCTTCTCCTGGGTCAACATCGCGCCGCCCTACCAGTTCACCGAGAACGTGCCGGACGCGATCAGCATCATGGTCCCGCTGGTCATCATCACCGCCGGTACGGTGCTCAACGCCATGCTCACCCGCAAGGTGCTGCTGATCGTCGGTTGGCTCGGCGGTTTCGTCATCCAGGCGGTGGTCCGGGCGTTGGTGCTGGACGTGGCGATCTGGGCCGCGCTGGTGCCGATGACCGGGGTGGCCTTCGTCCTGTTCACCAACTACATGATCACCGACCCGGGTACGACGCCGTCGCGGGGCCGCAACCAGTTCATGTTCGGCTCCGCGGTGGCCGGGGTCTACGGGGTGCTGGTCGCTTTCAACGTGGTCTACACCCTCTTCTTCGCCGTCACCATCGTCTGTGCCGTCCGTGGCCTGATGTGGTGGGGCATCTGGTGGCGTGACCGCAGTCGCGAGCGCGCTCGGGGGTCGGTGCCGGTCAGTCCGGCGGCGCCGGCGCTGGTTCGCTGATCCGGTCCGTGACGACGTGGGGCCGTCCCGCCGGGGCGGCCCCACGTCCGTCCCGGCGGGACGGACCGCCGCGACCGGCTGCCGGCCGGTGGCGGGGGAGCCCGGTGTGCCGCCCGGTCAGCCGGTGCGCAGCAGCGGCGGCAGGCCGGCCGCGTGCACCACGGGCGGATCGAAGGTGCGCATGGGGCGCAGGGTGAGGTCGGCCCGGATCGACCGGGACGGGCAGCCGACCGTCACCGGCCCGTGGTGGCCGACCAGCAGCGGTCGCACCCCGGTGGTCGACCGGCGGCGGTGCACCGCGTGGGCCAGGACGAACCAGGTGCCCGGCGGCACCGGGCCCAGCAGGTACGCGCCGGGGCCGGGCAGGACCGTGGAGCTGACCGGCTTTCCCTGCTGGATCCGCTCCGGGAACAGCCCCACGAAGATCCAGTCGGGCGCCTCGCCGGGAAGCGTCCTGATCTGTCCCCGCACGGTCGGGCCGGTGGCGTCGGCCGGGTCGGGGCGGATCGGGCACGGCGGCCGGTAGGGCAACTCCCGGCCGAGGGCGCGGCCGAGCCGGCGGAAGCTGGAGGGGGGCAGACCGACGCTGCTGCTGAACCGCGCGCTGAACGTACCGACACTGGTGTAACCGACCTGGTGGCTGATGTCGGTGACACTCCACGAGGTCGCCAGCAGCAGGTGTTTGGCCCGCTGGAATCGGATCGCCGACAGAAAGCGCCCTGGTGACACTCCGGTTACCCTGTGGAACACCCGGCAGAAGTGGTACTTGCTCAGTAGGGCGGTTCGCGCCATCTCGTCCACGCTGAATTGCTTCCCCAGATTCTGGTGCATTTCGGCGATGACCCGCCGGACCGCCCTGCTGCTGTGGTCTTCCATCGTGCCCCCGGCGAGCGTAATGGTGGGTGCTGGTCTGTACGACGTGGATCGTCTGGCTGAGCTGCGACGATGCAGCGTCGTTCCGGTTCCGCGACGTCCCCCGGGGCGGAATCGGCAAATGGCGGTTGACGCCGACAAAAGGGTTTTGTCGGTTTTGTCGAATCAGCTGACCTCAATGCTAGGGCACCCTCTGAGCATGGTCAACGGCGCAGAATCCGAATGGCACTAACAGGTGTCTTTTCCGGATGCGTACCCCCTGTCTATCCGGTGATGATTGCCGTCATGGCCCGATGCGCCCGGCTCAATGATTGATGTCGGAAAAGCGCTGCGGGCGGATCGCCCGTCGCCATCCGGCGATTCGACCGTTGACCTGGGCAACGAGGAAGGTGCGCCGGACCCGGTGCCGGCGTCACGATGAGAGGCGTCCGCAAATGGGCAACGTGAGGACCGACAACGCCGACGACGAGGAGGCCCGCCCCCGGCCCGGCCGACCCCGTACCGCCGGAGCGGACGGGGCGCACCGGACGCCCTCCGCCCTGGACGCCTGGGCGCGGGCGAACCGGCGCGGGCAGTGCGACTGGTCCGACCCGGAGACCGAGCCGCACCTGATCCGCGGCCTCGACTGAACCGGACCACCACGTCCGCGCCGGCCTCTGGAGGGAGAAGGACCGTGAAGGGAATCGTCCTGGCCGGAGGGTCGGGCACCCGGCTCTACCCGATGACCGTGCCGGTGTCCAAGCAGCTCCTGCCCGTCGGTGACAAGCCCATGATCTACTACCCGCTGTCGGTGCTCATGCTGGCCGGCGTCCGCGACATCCTGGTCATCGCCAAGCCGGCCGACCTGCCACAGTTCCGCCTGCTGCTCGGCGACGGCACCCACCTGGGGCTGGACATCTCCTACGCCGCGCAACCCGAGCCGCGCGGCATCGCCGAGGCATTCCTGATCGGCGCCGACCACATCGGCGGCGAGCCCAGCGCGCTGATCCTCGGCGACAACATCTTCCACGGCACCGCGTTCTCCCGGCTGCTGCGGCAGGAGACCGCCACGGTGACCGGCTGCACCCTGTTCGGCTACCCCGTCCACGACCCTGAGCGGTACGGCGTCGGCGTCACCGGCCCGGACGGCACCCTGCTCGACATCGAGGAGAAGCCCTCCCACCCGCACTCCAACCGTGCCGTCACCGGCCTGTACCTCTACGACCACGAGGTCGTCGACATCGTCAAGAACATCCGACCGTCCCGGCGCGGCGAGCTGGAGATCACCGACGTCAACCGGGTCTACGTCGCCCGGGGTCGCGCCCGCCTGGTCGACCTCGGGCGTGGGTTCGCCTGGTTGGACGCCGGCACCCCCGAGGCGCTGCTGAAGGCCAGCCTCTACGTGCAGACCATGCAGGAGCGGCAGGGCGTCCGGATCGCCTGCCTGGAGGAGACGGCGTTGCGGATGGGCTACATCGACGCGGCGGCCTGCCACCGGCTGGGCGCCGCGATGGCCGGCTCCGACTACGGCCGGTACGTGATGGACATCGCCGAGGAGTTCGGCGCCTGACCCACCGGTGCGCGCCGACCGCCGCCGGGGGACCGGGCCAGCGGCAGCCGCACCACGAACCGGCAGCCCTCGGCGACGTTGTGCACGTCCACCCGGCCGCCGTGCGCCTCGACCAGGCCGCGCACGATGGCCAGCCCCAACCCGCCGGAACCCGCCATCGGGCCGTTGCCCGCGTGCGGGGTGCGGGCCGGCTCGCCACGGAACGCCACGTCGAACAACCGGGGCAGGTCGGCCTCGGGAATGCCGCCGCAGGTGTCGGCGACGGCCAGCCAGGCGACGTCGCCGTCGCGCCCGGCGTCGACCCGGACGGTGCCGTCGGCCGGCGTGTAGCGCACCGCGTTGAGCAGCAGGTTGCCCACCACCCGGCTCAGCTCGCGCTCGCTGGCGGTCACCGTGGGCCAGCCCGACTCGGCGGACAGCAGCCGGATGCGGCGCGCGGCGGCCAGCGGCGCGGTCCCGGCCAGGGCGTCGGAGACCACGTCACCCAGCGGCACCGCCGACAGTGACAGCCGCAACGCCCCGGCGTTGATCCGGGACAGCTCGAACAGGTCGTCGACCAGCCGGGTCATCCGGTCGGTCTCCACCCGGATCCGGCGGTGGTACTCGTCGACCGTCACCGGGTCGGCGACCACCCGGTCCTCCAGCGCCTCCGCCATCGCCCGTAACCCGGCCAGCGGGGTCCGCAGGTCGTGCGACACCCAGGCGACCAGGTCCCGGCGGCCCTTCTCGATCCGCCGCTCCCGGGCCCGCGCCTGGTCGGCCCAGACCGCCGCGGTGGCGAGCCGGCGGGCGAACAGCCAACCCACCGCGAGGCTGACCAGCGCCGCCGCCGAGACGGTGATCAGCACCACCTCCAGGTCGTGCGGGGAGAGGAACATCGCCTCGGCGATCACCGCGACCCCGGCCACCACGGCGCTCACCGTCATCGCCAGCAGCACCGTGACGTGCACGGTGATGGACCGGCCGCGCAGCAGCCGCAGCACCCCCGCGCCGAGCAGCCCCACCCCGCCGGCCGCGGCCAGCGCCGCCCCGAAGATCAACGCCAGGTCAGTCATCGGCCGGCTCGTACCGGTAACCCACACCCCAGACCGTGACGATGCGGCGCGGGTTGGCCGGGTCGTCCTCGATCTTCTCCCGCAGCCGGCGGACGTGCACGGTCACCGTGGACTGGTCGCCGAACCGCCACCCCCAGACCCGTTCCAGCAGCTCGGCGCGCGACAGCGCCCGGGCGGGATGCCCCATCAGGTGGGCGAGCAGGTCGAACTCGCGCAGGGTCAACGCCAGGTCGCGACCGTGCAACCGGGCCACCCGGGGACCGGTCAGCACGCTCAACCCGCCGTCGGTGAGCACCTGCGCCGTCGCCGTGACCGGCTCACCGCCGGCCCGGCGCAGCACCGAACGGACCCGCAGCACCAGCTCCCGGGGGGAGAACGGCTTGCTCAGGTAGTCGTCCGCACCCAGTTGCAGGCCGAGGATCCGGTCCGCCTCGTCACCCCGGGCCGTCAACATCACGATGGGTACGCCGTCCGGGCGCTGCCGCAACCGACGGCACACCTCCAACCCGTCCAGCACCGGCAACATCACGTCCAGGACGACCAGCTGCGGAGGCGAGGCAGCCACCGCGGCGAGCGCGGCGGCCCCGTCCCCCACGTGGTCCACCTGGTAGCCGGCGTGCTCCAGATAGCGGCACACCACGTCGCTGACCGTCCGGTCGTCGTCGACCACCAGCACCCGTTGCGCCACCGGCACCTCCCTCTCGTGCCGGCCAGCGTAACGGCGCGACGGGCCGCCGAACCTTGCCAGCTGATTACGGTGCGCCGCTCAGGCCGCCCGGCGGTCCCGGGCCTGCGCGCCGTACGGCTGCACCACGGCCCGGCCTGGCTCGTCCAGCTCGTCGAGACGCAGCCGCCACCGGGACCGGCCGGCACGTCGTCCCTGCGGTGGGTCGCTCGGACGCGGACCGAGCCGGTACAACAGCACCGTGATCAGGTAACCGCCGACCAGGAACCCGTGGCTGACCAGCCGGGGCACCGCCACCTGCGCGGTGACCAGGTCGTTGACCGACAACAGGACCAGGGTCGCGACGAAGGCGCTCAGCATCGGCAGCAACCCGGCCGGCGGGGTACGGCGCAGCGCGACGAACAGGAAGCCGGCGCCCACCGCGACGTTCCACGCCGCCGACTCGTGCCACAGGTGCTGCCCGGTCGGGTGCAGGTGCTCGGCGTTGACGCCCTGGCCCACCTGGGCCAGCCCGAGGGCGAGCTGGACCGCGCCGAGCAGCCCCAGGGCGACCCGCAGGCCGGCGGTCCACCTGCCACGCCACCGCTCGAACCGTCGTCGCCGCGGTGGCGGCACGGCGGCGAGGATCGACTCGGTCAGGTCGGGCACCGCCGCCACCACCCGGGTACGCGCCCGCCGGGTCACCATGGCGGCGACCTCGTGCCAGGCGCGGCAGTCCGGGCAACCGTCGAGGTGCGCCTGGACCGCGCCCCGCTCCTCGGCGGTCTCCTCCCCGTCGAGCTGGGCCGACAGGATCTCCCGCCAGGACGCGCACCGGTCGCTCATCCCGCCACTCCTCGTCCGTACCGTCGGCCGCTACCACGCAGCGTAGTGAACCGGACGGTCCCTCGTCCGCATGGTACGGACCGGACCCGTCCGCCGGTTCACCCGTCGGCGCAGCGCTCCGAGAGGGCGTAGCGGACCAGCACCACGTCGCCGATCTGGCGTACCTCGGCGACCCGGGCCCGGCGACCCGGGTGCCACGGGAACGCGCCGTCGCCGACGAACCGGGGGGCCCGTCGGTCACCGACGAAGAACGGGGCGACCACCAGGTGCAGCTCGTCGGCGAGCCCGGCGGTGAGGAACTGGGCGTGCACCGTCGCGCCGCCCTCCACCATCAGCCGCTCCACCCCCCGGCCGGCCAGGTCCGCCAGGGCACGGGCCGGGTCCAGCGGGTCACCCGCGTCGACCACGGTGGCCGCCCCGGCGAGCAGCTCGGTGGTCTTGTCCACCGCCGGCCCCGCGCAGTAGACGATCTTCTCGGCGTCACCGACGGTGAAGAACCGGGCCGCCGGGTCCAGCAACCCCCGGGCGGTCATGGTCACCTTCACCGGTGACGGCGACAGGCCGGCGGCCTGCCGGGCGGCCCGCAGCCGCGCCGAGCGGACCACCAGCCGGGGGTCGTCCGCCCGGATCGTGCCCGCGCCGACCAGGATGGCGTCGCAACCGGCCCGGACGGCGTCGATGCGGTCCATGTCCTCCGTGTTGGACAGCAGCAGCCGCTGCTCGGTGGCGTCGTCGATGTAACCGTCGATCGACGTGGCGCAGCTGAGCAGCACGTACGGCCGCCCGGTCGACGCCGGCACGGCGGTGGTCGCCGTCCCCGCCGGTACGACACCCATCAGTTCAACGACGGCAGGTCGACGGCCCGGGCCGCGGCCCGGCTCGCCTTGGCCGCCAGGTAGTCGGCGTTGGCGGGGGACAGGAACACCCCGGTCGGCACCACCTCGGCCACCGCCACGCCCAGCCGGGCCAGCTGCTCGGCCTTGTCCGGGTTGCTGCTCAGCAGCACCAGCTCCGGCACACCGAGCACCGCCAGCATCTGCGCGGCGGCCCGGTAGTCCCGTTCGTCCTCGTCGTGCCCGAGTGCCACGTTCGCCTCGTAGGTGTCCAACCCGGCGTCCTGCAGGGCGTACGCGTCCAGCTTCGGGTAGAGGCCGATGCCGCGTCCCTCCTGACGCAGGTAGAGCAGGAAACCGCCCGCCTCGGTGATCCGCTGCACCGCCTCGCGCAGCTGCGGACCGCAGTCGCAGCGCTGGCTGCCGAAGACGTCCCCGGTCAGGCACTCGCTGTGCGGGCGGACCAGCGGCGCCGCCCCACCCGTCGCGTGCCTGCGCAGCGCGCCCGACCAGTCGCCCAGCCCGAACGCCAGGTGCTCCCGGCCGTCCACCAACCCGTCGAACGAGAAGACCCGGGCCGTGGTGGCGAACCCGTCGGAGAACCGCAGGGGGACCGTGACCTGTGTCCGAACCGTCGCGGCCGGCAGTGCGTCGTACATGTGTCTCCTCTGTCAGGCGCTGCCGGCCAGCCCGGCAGCGGGTACCGGTGAGGAACCACCCTGAGTTCCCACCGTACGGTCACCCGGTCGTTCCCGCAGCGCGGACGGGCGACCCCGCAGCACCAGCACGGCGGCGCCCGGCAGGGCTGCCACCAGCACCAGCGCCCCGTACACCAGGGCGGTCGCCACCCCCTCGGCGGCACCGAGGCCGGCTGCCCCGAACGCCCAGGCGGCCATGCCCTCGCGCGGCCCGAAGCCCGCCATGTTGGCGGGCAGCCCCATCGCCAGCAGCGCGAGCAGCGTCAGCGGCACCAGCACCGACAGCGGCGCGGTGACCCCGGCCACCCGGGCCGCCAGCACGAACGTCGCCAGGTGGCAGCCGACCACCACGGTCGAGGCCAGCAGCACCCCCGGCCCGGTGCGCCGACCCAGCAGCCCGGCCCGCACGTCGGCGACCACGGCGCGCACCGCGCGGGCCCGCCGTGACGGCCCCGACCGGGGTAGCGCCCGGACGAACACCACCAGCACCAGGCCCACCGCGACCGCCACCCCCGTCACCATCGGCAGGTACGGCCGCACCGGCGACGGCAGGGCCAGCAGCAGCACCACCGCGAGCACCACCTGGACCACCTGCCCCGCGGTCCGCTCCCAGACCACCGCCCGCACGGCCCGACCCAGGTCACCGGCCTCCCGGCCGTGGCGGACCGCCCGGTGCACGTCGCCGAGCACCCCGCCGGGCAGTGTCGCGTTGAGGAACACCGCCCGGTAGCAGTCGGCCACCGCCGTGCCCAGCGGCAGCCGGATGCCGAGCGCCTCGGCCACCAGCCGCCACCGCCACGCGCAGCCGACCGTGGCCAGCGCGCCCAACGCCAGCGCGGTGAGCACCGCCGGGGCGTCGATCCGCCGCAGTCCGGCCAGCGCCGGGCCGGTGCCCAACCACCACAGTAGCGCCCCCACCAGGCCCACCCCGGCGAGGTTGCTCAGCCAGGCCCAGGCCGAGGAGCCCCGGGCCGGGGGGGAGGACGGGGTACGGGCGACAGCTGTGCCGGTGGGGTCCGGTGACACGCGGTTCCTCCTCGGGGATCTTGTCCTTTCTCACGTACCGGTTGGCGAACCGGTTCATTCCACCCCGGCGAGCAGGTCGTCGTGGCCGACGGTGACGGTGAGCCGACCGGCCAGCGCCTCGGCCCGTCGCCACCGGACGTAGTCGGCGGTCCGGTCGGCCAGCTCGGGCTGCTGCGCGAGCGCCGCGTCGAGCCAGCCGTCGAACCACTCGACGAGCAGCTCCGCCCGGTCCGGCCCGAGCCGCCACGGGCTCGGCCGCACCGTCACCGGCAGCCCGTGCCGGCCGAACTCCGCGACGGTCGCCGCCGCGGCGTCCGGCCCGAGCAGGTCCCGGCCGTCGACGGTACGCCGCTGGTGGGCGTCGAAGGCGGCCGCGATCTCGGCGTCCAGCGGGTCGGCCGGGTCGAACGCCACCCGACCGACCACGGAGAGCACGAACAGGCTCGGGCAGCCGACGCCCGCGCAGGCGGCCACCACCCGGCTGATCTCGTCGGCGCTGAACATGTCCAGCAGCGCCGACGCGGTGACCAGGTCGGCGTCGGCAAGGTCGGCGGCGGTCAACCGGGTGAGGTCGCCCTGCCGGGTGGTCACCTCGACCGGGCTGCCGTCGGCGGCGGCCGGCACCGCCGCGCCGGCCCGCTCCAGCAACCCCGGGTCCCGGTCGTGCAGCACCCAGCGCTGCGGGCCGGGCAGCAACGGGGCCAGCCAGCGCAGCATCGAACCGGTCCCGCTGCCCAGGTCGTGCACCACCCACGGGCGGTCCCCGCGCAGCGACGTGACGGAACCGACCCCGGTCACCAGCATCCCGGGTCCCCCCTCACCGGCCGGCGACAGGCCCGCCGCACCGCCGGTTGCCGCACCCGGGCCACCGGTGGTGGTCGTCGGCATGCCGGAACCACCGGCACCCGCCGTGCCGGTGCCGGTGAGCCGGGCGCGGAGCAGGTCGACCAGCTCCCCGCTGCGGGCCTCGGCGTCGGCGGGCTCCCGCAGCCGCAGCCAGTCGGCGAACGGTTCGGTGGCGTACGCGGTCATGTCCTCACTCCGTCCAGCACCTGGGAGATCACGGTCGTGGTGGCCGACCAGCCGGGCAGGTCGACCCGCCGGTCCCGGGCCGCCCGGCGGAGGCGGTCCCGCAGATCGGCCGAGTGCAGCCAGCGCCGCAGGGCGCCGGCCAGGGCCACCGGGTCGTCCGGGGGCACCAGCATCCCGGGCGGGGTGCCGTCGCCGGCCCGGCCCAGTGCCTCGGGAACCCCACCGGCGGTGGTGCCCAGCACCGGCAGCCCCCGGGCCAGGGCCTCGACCACCACCATCCCGTACGTCTCGGCCCGCGACGGCAGGACCAGCAGATCCGCCCCCGCGTACGCCGCCGCCAACGCCGGCCCGGTCAGCGGACCGTGCCAGCGCACCCGCCCGGCCAGCCCGCCCCGGTCGACCCGCTGCCGCAGCGCCGCCACGAAGGCCGGATCACGGTCCAGCGCGCCGACGCAGTCCAGGGTCCACGGCCGACCGGCCAGCCCGGTCACGGCGTCGACCAGCACGTCGTGCCCCTTGACCGGGGTGACCGCCGCGACGCAGAGCAGCGCCGTGCCGGCGGCCGTGCCGGCGGCGACGTCCGCCGGGTCGACACCGGGGACGGCCACCGTCACCCGGTCCGGGTCGATCCGGTGCCGGGCCAGCAGCAGCTCCCGGGTCCAGCCGCTGGTGGTGACGAGCGCGTCGGCGTGCGGCAGCCCGCGCGCCTCGGCGTCGTCGCCGAGCGGCATGTGCACCAGCACCACCTGACGCAGCCGGCCGACCTGCGCCGCCAGCAGCTCCGGCACGGCCGAGGCGACCAACCCGTCGTAGAGCACCGTCGTGGCCTCCGGCAGGGCCGCGAGCACCCCGGCCAGCCGGGCCCGCGCCGCCTCGTCGGGGTGCGGCCAGTCCCCGGGTACGCCGTGTTCGCGCACCGTCCAGCCGGCCGCCGCGAGCCCGGCGCAGATCCGCCGGTCGTAGGCGTTGCCGCCGCTGGGGGCGGCCGGATCGTCGATGTCGCCGGGCAGGACGACGTGCACCGCCGGCACGGGTTACAGCGACCGCTCGTAGCTGGCCCAGGCGATGTGCGACTCGTGCAGGGTGACGGTGATCCCGGCCAGCTCCCGGGCGCCCTCGCCCAGCCCACCGGCGTGCACCCGGTCGGCGAGCCGGTCGGCGATGGCCCGGCACAGCACCTCGGTGGTGGTGTTCTGCCCGGCGAACGCCGGCTCGTCGTCCAGGTTGCGGTACGTCAGGTCGGCCAGCACCGCCTTCAGCTCGTCGATCGCCCGGCCGATGTCCACCACGATGCCGTCGGCGTCCAGCTCCGGGCGGCGGAAGGTGGCGTCGACGACGAAGGTCGCCCCGTGCAGCTTCTGGGCCGGCCCGAACACCTCACCCCGGAAGCTGTGGGCGATCATGATGTGGTCCCGTACGGTCACGCTGAACACGGTGTCTCCTCGTCGTAGCTGATCAGATGGCACAGCGCGGGCAGCTCCCCCGAGGCCAGGCGGCCGAGCACCTCGGGCAGCTCCGCGAAGCGGGACCGCCCGGTCAGCAGCGCGTCGAACACCGGGTCGGCGAGCAGCTCCAGGGCGAGCGCCAGCCGGTCGGCGAAGCCGCGCCGGGACGCCCGCGCCGGGGAGACCGTGCCGACCTGGCTGCTGCGCACGGTCAACCGCCCGGCGTGGAACGCCCCACCCAGCGACAGCTCGACCGGCCGGTCGCCGTACCAGCTCAGCTCGACCACGGTGCCCTCCGGGGCGAGCAGGTCCAGGCTGCGCTGCAACCCGGCGGCGGTGGCGCTGGCGTGTACCACCAGGTCCCGCCCCCCGGTCGCCGCCGCCGGCAGGGCGAAGTCGACCCCCAGCGCCGAGGCGACCGCCGCCCGCGCCGGGTCGGCGTCGACCAGCTCCACCCGCACCCCGGGGAAACGGGCCAGCAGGGCCGCCACGCTGCACCCCACCATCCCGCCGCCGACCACGCTGACCCGGTCGCCGACCAGCGGCGCGGCGTCCCACAGGGCGTTGACCGCCGTCTCCACCGTGCCGGCCAGCACCGCGCGGGCCGCCGGCACGTCGTCCGGCACCGGGGTCACCGCCGACGCCGGCACCACGTACGCGCTCTGGTGCGGGTGCAGGCAGAACACCGTCCGCCCGCGCAGCGCCGCCGGGCCGACCTCGACCACGCCTACGCTGAGGTAGCCGTACTTGACGGGGGCGGGGAAGTCGCCCTCCTGGAACGGGGCACGCATCGCCGTGTACTGGCTCTCCGGCACGCCGCCGGTGAAGACCAGCGTCTCGGTGCCGCGGCTCACCCCGGAGTAGCGGCTGCGGACCAGCACGTCGTCGGGGCCGGGCGTGGGCAGGGTCACCGGCCGCAGCTCACCGACGCCGGGGGAGCGGAGCCAGAAGGCCCGGGCATCGCGGATCACGCGGGTTTTCTCCTCTTCTGCCGGCGGAACCGAACGAAACGGCCGCGTCCTGCGTACCCACTGCCGAGGTCGTCGATCATAAACACGGAGGCAGGGTGTCCAGGGTTCGAACCGGTCCGGTGCTCGGCCTGACCGTACAGACCGTCCTGCTGGCCGGGCTGGCCGCGACCGTCGGGCTCGACGTCGCCGGTTGGCTGGCCGGCCTCGGGTACGGCGTGGTCACCTGCGTCGCGTTGCAGCGCGGTCTGCGCCGCCGGGGTGTCGACCGGCTCGGGCCGGCCGACCGGGTGACGCTGACCCGGGGGGTGCTGGTCGGCGGGGTGACCGCCCTGGTCGTCACCGGTTTCTCCGATCCGGCCCCGCTGGCGGTGCTGGTGCCGATGACCGCGGTGGCGTTGGCGCTGGACGCGGTGGACGGCTGGGTGGCCCGGCGCACCGGCACGGTCAGCGCCCTCGGCGCACGTTTCGACATGGAGGTCGACGCGTTCCTCATCCTGGTGCTCAGCGTCCAGGTGGCGCCGGCGGTGGGGCCGTGGGTGCTTACCATCGGCGGCCTGCGGTACGCCTTCGTCGCCGCCGGCTGGTTGCTGCCCTGGATGCGCGGGGCGCTGCCGCCGCGCTTCTGGCGCAAGGTGGTCGCCGCCGCGCAGGGCGTGCTGCTGCTCGTGGTCGCCGCGGAGGTGCTGGCCCGACCGTTGACCGCCGTGCTGGCGGCGGTGGCGCTGGCGTTGCTGGTGGAGTCGTTCGGTCACGACGTGGGCTGGCTCTGGTGGCACCGGTCGACCCGGCCCGTCCTGCCCGTCCTGCCCGTCCGGACCGTCGCGCCGACGGCCGGCACGTCCATCTCCGTCCCGCGGGTGTCGCCGGTCGGGATGCTGCCGTCCGTACCATCGGTGCGGCCCCGGGTGGAGGCCGTCGCCGACCGGCCGCCGTTCGTCGTCCACCAGCCGGTCTGATCCGGACCGTCGATCCGGCCCGGCCCTGCCGCCGGGCTCCCTGCCAGGAAGGACCTTCCGGAGTGTCGTTGTTGTCACGCCTGCGTCGCCCGAGCACGGCAACCGGGCGGGCCCCCGCCCGGGCCGACCGGTCCACCCCGACCGCCGGGCCTGCCGGCGACGCGCCGACCCCGACCCCGCCGGAGGCGGACCCGACGACGCCGCAGGCCCCGGCGGCGGCCGGGCGGGCCCGGTGGCGGACCGTCGCGGTCCGGGTGACCACCGTGCTGGCCGGGATGCTGGTCCTGGCGGTGCTGACCGCACCGGACCGGCTCGACCAGGTCACCCCGGTCGCGTTCCTGCGGGTGCCGATCGAGGGGCTGCTGGCTGCCGCCCTGCTGCTGGCGCTGCCCGGTCGGCCCCGACGGCCGGTCGCCGTGTCGATCGGGGTGGTGCTGGGGCTGGTCGCCATCGTCAAGGTGCTCGACCTGGGCATGTCGGCCAGCCTGGCCCGCCCGTTCGATCTGGTCCTCGACTGGGTGCTGCTCGACGACGGGTACGCCTTCCTCACCGACTCGGTGGGCACCGGCGGCGCGGTCGCCGCCGCCGTGGGGCTGGTCGCCCTGGTGGTCGCGTTGCTGGTGCTCACCAGCTGGTCGGTGCTGCGGTTGACCCGGGTGGCGGCCGGGCACCACCGGGTCGCCACCCGGGTCGTCGCCGGCCTCACCGCGCTGTGGGTGGCCGCCGCGACGCTCGGTGTGCCGGTCGCCGACTCCGGCACGGCGACCCTGGTCGGGCAGCACGTCGGTCAGGTCGGCGCGGGACTGCGGGACCGTCGGGAGTTCACCGACCAGGTGAACCGGGACGCGTTCCGCGACACGCCCGGCGACCAGCTGCTCACCGCGCTGCGCGGCAAGGACGTGGTGCTGGCGTTCGTCGAGAGCTACGGCCGGGACGCGGTCGAGGACCCCGAGTTCGCCGGGCAGGTCGGTGCGGTGCTCGACGGTGGCACCCGGCGACTGGCCGCCGCCGGGTTCACCGCCCGCAGCGGCTTCCTGACCTCACCCACCGCCGGTGGCGGGAGCTGGCTGGCCCACGACACCCTGCTGTCCGGGCTGTGGATCAACAACCAGCAACGGCACGACAGCCTGCTGGCCAGTGACCGGTTGACCCTCAACGGGGCGTTCCGGCGGGCCGGCTGGCAGACGGTCGGGGTGATGCCGGCGGCCACCTCGCCCTGGCCGGAGGGGGCGTTCTTCGGCTACGACCGCTACCACGACGCGGCGGGGCTGGACTACCGGGGCCCGCAGTTCAGCTACGCGCCGATGCCCGACCAGTACACCCTGTCCGCCTTCCAACGCCGGGAGCGGGCCAACCCCGACCACGCGCCGATCATGGCGCAGATTCCGCTGGTCTCCAGCCACTCCCCGTGGGTGGCGATCCCCCGGATGCTGGACTGGGACCACGTCGGGGACGGTTCGATCTACCGCCGGCCGACGTCGGTGGCGTTCAACCCGAAGAACGTGGTGGGGCGGAGCACCACCGAGGTGCGTACCGGTTACCGCCGGGCGATCGAGTATTCGCTGAACAGCCTGATCTCCTACGTCCAGACGTACGGCGACGACGACCTGGTGCTGGTCTTCCTCGGCGACCACCAACCGTCCCCGCTGGTCACCGGCCCGAACGCCAGCCGGGACGTGCCGATCACGGTGGTCACCCGCGACCCGGCGGTGCTGGCCCGGGTGGGTGGCTGGGGCTGGCAGGAGGGGCTGCGTCCCGGCCCGGACGCGCCGGTGTGGCCGATGGACACCTTCCGGGACCGGTTCCTCACCACGTTCGGGCCGCAACCGCCGGCCCACGTCGCCGCGCCCCGCTGACCCCGGCGGTGGCCGAGCGCGACGCCTGTCGGCGGCCCTACGCTGCGCCGGTCGGCGGCACTGCCCTGCGCCGGTCGGCGGCACTGCCCTGCGCCGCCGCCCCGGCACCCGGCTGATCCCCGGCGGCACCGACGCCGGGGATCAGCGCTTCGCCGACAGCCGCAGCGCGTTGCAGACGTCGGCCACGCCGGGCACCCGCCAGGCGACCTCACCGGCGAGCTGCCGGGCCTCGACGTCGGGCACCACGCCACCGAGGATCACCACCCGGTTCTGCACGGTGACGGTGATCCGCCGGGCCCGCAGACCCACCCCGCCCACGATCCGGTACGCCACCTCGGCGGCCAGCCGGACGTCGTCACCCGGTGGACCGGGCGGGTCGGGCTCCGGACGGAACCAGCTGTCGTCGGGCAGCGGCCACGGCATCACCACGCCGCGCTCCTCTCCCGGGGCCGGTCGGCCGTGCCGGCCCGGGACCAGTCCACCGCCTCCTGCCGGGTGTCGAAGACCGGGAAGACCCGGTCGAGCCGCATGGTGTGCAACACGGTACGCACGAACCGGGACGGTCCGGCGAGGCTGAGCCGCCGGCCGCGTTGCCGGGCGTCCTGCCGGGCCCGGACCAGCACCCCCAGGGCGGTGGAGTCGATCAGGTGCACCCGGACCAGGTCGACCACCACGTGCCGGTCGGCGTCGACCGCCTCCGACAACGCGCCGTGCAGGTCGTCGCCGGTGGCGATGTCCAGGTCCCCGGCGGCGGTGACGATCGCCACCTGGTCGGTGTGCTCGACGCCGAGCACACCGGGGGGGTCGGAGCGGCGGGGCGCGCGGGCCGGCACCGGGGCCGGTTCGGGGACCAGCTCGCAGCGGGGGCAGCGGTGCGGGCCGGTGGCGAACGGCGAACCTGTCCAGCCCTGCTCGGCGACGAACGTCCAGACCACCTCGGCGTCGGGCAGGACACAGGCCGGGCCGGTGGCGACCGTCCCGCAGCTGTCACAGATCAGGGTCATCATCGGGTCGTCCGGTACGACGGTCATCGGATCTCCTCCTTGAGGATGGCCGTGGCGGCCCGGTGGTCGCGGCGGCCCGGTGGTCGTGGCCCGGCGCGCGGTGGTCGACCGGAGACCCCGCATGCGCCGGACCACGACCGGTTCCGGTGGGTCAGGGCTCGGTGCGGCCGCCTGCGGTGCCGACGACCAGCGCCACGGCGACCCCGGCCAGGCCGACCTGCACGATCAGCTGCCGCAGCGTGTAGCCGTCGCCGTCGATGCCGACCAGCCGGCTCAGGATGGTGCCGAGCAGCGCGGCGACCAGGCCGACGGCGAGCGTGAGCCAGACCGGGACCTGCTTGCGGCCGGGGATGACGAGCCGGCCCAGCGTGCCGACCACGAGCCCGACGACGACGGCGGCGACGATGCCGGGCACGCTCATCGGCTGTGCTCCCGGACCCGCAGCGGCGCGGGTCGCCGGTGGGCGGCGGACGGGACCAGCCCTTCGCCCACCGGCAGTGCCCTCGGGGTGGTGACCATGGGCAGCACCCGGGACACCCGGGCGGCACTCAGCACGCGCAACGCCCGGGGACTGGGGTCGCGCAGCGTCAGCACGCCGCCGTGGCGGGTCAGCTCCCGGTGCACGTCGAGCAGCAGCCCGACGGCGGCGGCGTCGAGGTGCCGGCATTCGGAGAGGTCCACCACCACGTGGGCCGGGCGCAACGCGACGAGCCGGTCGAAGACCTCCCGGGACGGGGCCAGCGCGGCCAGGTCCAGGTCGTCGGTGACGCACACCTCCACCAGCGGTACGGTGCACTCCGGGCGGGATGCTCCCACGATCGGCCTCCTTCCGGCTCGCTGTCCGGACCCAGCCTGGTGGGCGAGGTTGGCGGGGGCCGCGCGGACGTATGTCAGTTGCGTGACAAATTCCGCGTACGCCGAAGCCGGTTCGTCATCGTCGGCGCGCACCGGGCACGATTTCCCGATGGCGGGCGTACTGGTGATCGAGGACGACGACCGGATCCGTCTGGCGCTGCTGCTGGCCCTGGAGGACGAGGGCTATCTGGCGCGCGGGGCGGCCACGGCGGAGGAGGGGTTGCGGGCGCAGCGGCAGGAGGCGGCCGACTACGTGCTGGTGGACCTGATGCTGCCCGGCCTCGACGGTTTCGAGTGCATCCGGCAGCTGCGCCGCGACGACGACGTGCCGATCGTGGTGGTCAGCGCCCGCGACGACACCCACGACATCGTCGCCGCGTTGGAGGCGGGCGCGGACGACTACCTGGTCAAGCCGGTCGCCATCAAGGAACTCTCGGCCCGGTTGCGGGCGCTGCGCCGCCGGGGGCGTACCGCCGTCGCGCCGTCGGCGGCGGTGCCGGTGCTGGCCTTCGGCCCGTTGGAGATCAGCCCGGAGGCCGGTGAGGTACGCCGGGCGGGACAGCCGGTGCCGGTGACCCGCACCGAGTTCCGGTTGCTCTGCGAGCTGGCCGAGCACGCCGGCCGGGTGCTGTCCCGCCAGCAGCTGCTCAGCCGGGTGTGGGGCTACGAGACCGGTGACGAGCGGCTGGTCGACGTGCACGTGGGGCGGCTGCGGCAGAAGATCGAGGCCGACCCGGCCAACCCCCGGCACCTGGTGACCCTGCGGGGCCTCGGCTACAAGCTGCAACGATGAGGCGGCTCGGCCTGCGGGCCCGGGTCACCGCCGCGTTCGCGATCGGGGCGCTGCTGCTGTCGGCGCTGATGGCGTTGATCTCGTACGAGCTGGTGCGCCGTTCGCTGCTCGACGAGCGGGAGCGCACGGCGCTGCGGGCGGCGTACTTCGACGCGGCGGTGGTGCGGGCCGGCCTGGACACCGACACCCCGGACGTCTACGAGGTGCTGCGCACCCTGGACACCGGTGGCACCCGCCGGGCGCTGGTGCACCGTGACGGCCGCTGGTACGCCCGCACCGCCGACGAGGGCCCGTCGGGGGCGGTGCCGGCGGGGCTGATGGCGATGGTCGCCGACGGTGAGCCGGCGGTGCAGCGGATCCGGGTCGACGGGCAGCCGGCGCTGCTGGTGGGGGTGCCGCTGGCCGACTCGACCGGTTACTACGAGATCACCTCGTTGCGGGAGCTGGAGCAGACCTTCCAGGTGCTGGCGCTGGCGCTGACCGTGGTGGCGGTCACCGTGGCCGGCTCCGGTGCGGCACTGGGCTGGTACGCCACCCGGCACGGGCTGCGCCCGTTGACGGCGGTGGCCGACGCGGCGGAGAAGATCGCGGCGGGGGACGTGACCGCCCGGCTCGCCCCGGGCACCGACCCGGACCTGGCCCGGCTCTCCACCTCGTTCAACCGGATGGCCGACGAGGTGGCGGTCCGCATCGAACGGGACCGCCGGTTCGCCGCCGACGTCGCCCACGAGCTGCGCTCACCCCTGCAGACGTTGTCGGCGGCGGCCAGCGTGCTGTCCCGGCGTCGGGACGGGTTGGACGACCGGACGGCCACCGCCGCCGGCCTGGTCAGCGAGGAGATCACCCGGTTCCAACGGCTGGTCAACGACCTGATCGAGTTGGCCCGCAGTGACCGGCCGGTGCAGCGGGAGGAGGTCGACGTGCTGGCGTTGGCCCGGGGGGTGTGTCGGGGGCGGGGGCTGCCCGAGTCACTGGTCCAGCCCGGCCCACCCGCGCCGGGGCGATGGTCGGTGGACCCCCGGCGGGTGGAGCAGGTGCTGGTCAACCTGTTGGACAACGCGGTCCGCTACGGCGGTGGCCCGGTCGCGGTGCGGCTGTGGGTGTCCGACGGGGTCGGGGTGGTGGAGGTCGACGACGAGGGGCCGGGGGTGCCGGTGGCCGACCGGGAGGTGGTCTTCGACCGGTTCGTCCGGGGTCGGGCCGCGCACGACCGGGCCGGCGGGGACGGTACCGGCCTGGGGTTGGCGCTGGTCGCCCAGCACGCCGCCGCGCACGGTGGCCGGGCCGGTGTCGGTGACCGGCCCGGCGGTGGTGCCCGGTTCCGGGTGGAGCTGCCGGGGGCCCGGCCGTGACCCGCCCGCCGCGTTCCCCGGCCGTGACCCGGCGGTCGCCGTCGCCGTGGCGGTGGTTGCTGCCGGCGGTGGCGGCCCTGCTGCTCGCCGGGTGCGGGGTGCCGGCCGACGATCGGCCCCGGGCCGTCGAGCCGCCGTTCGGGCCGCCGGCCGCGCCGGCGGCGAGCAGTGTGCCGGGTCGGGTGGAACAGGCGTTCTGCCTGGTCCGCGCCGGTCGACTGGTCCGGGTGGTCCGGCAGGTCGACGCGGCCGGCGGGGTGGACGGGCACCTGCGGCGGCTGCTGGCCGGCCCCGACGACGCGGAGCGGGTGGCTGGCCTCGGCACCGCCCTGCCCGGTGCGGTGCACGTGCTGGGCGCCCGGCTGGTCGACGGGCGGGCCCAGGTGGAGGTGGAGCCGCTGGGGGAGGAGTCCGGTCGCAGCGACGAGGTGCTGGCCTACGGTCAGATCGTCTGCACCCTGGACAGCCGACCGGACGTCGCCGGGGTGTCGTTCCTGCGGCGGGGCCGGCCGCTGGAGGTGCCCCGGGCCGACGGTTCGCTGTCGTCGGGCCCGTTGACCGCCGCCGACTACCCCGCCGCCACCGGTCCGGACTGACGACCGCGCCGGGCCCGGGGTACGACCAGCGGGGTGCCGGTCTCCGGGTCCTCGACGATCCGGCAGGGCAGTCCGAACACCTCCTCGACGAGCGCGGCGGTGACCACCTCGCGCGGGTCCCCCTGGGCGACCACCCGACCGTCGCGCATGGCGATCAGGTGGGTGGCGTAGCGGGCGGCGTGGTGCAGGTCGTGCAGCACCGCGACCAGGGTGCGGCCCTGCTCCTCGTGCAGTCGGGCGCACAGGTCGAGCACCTCGATCTGGTGCGCGACGTCCAGGTAGGTGGTGGGTTCGTCGAGCAGCAGCAGGGAGGTCTGCTGGGCCAGCGCCATCGCGATCCAGACCCGCTGCCGCTGCCCGCCGGAGAGTTCGTCGACGGGTCGGTGGGCCAGCTCACCGACGCCGGTGGCGGCCATCGACGCGGTCACCACCTGTTCGTCCTGCGTGGACCACTGGCGCAGCAGGCCCTGGTGGGGGTAGCGGCCCCGGGCGACCAGGTCGGCCACGGTGATGCCCTCCGGGGCGACCGACGACTGGGGGAGCAGGCCGAGGGTGCGGGCCACCTCCCGGGAGCGCAGCGAGTGGATGTCGCGGCCGTCGAGCAGCACCGTGCCGGCGGTCGGTCGCAGCGTGCGGGCCAGGGCCCGCAGCAGGGTGGACTTGCCGCAGGCGTTGGGGCCGATCACCACCGTGAACGACCGGTCGGGCACGGCGACCGACAGGTCCCGGGCCACCACCCGCCGCTCGTAGGCCAGGGTCAGCCCGACCCCACCGAGCCGACTGTCCTCGGTCACCGTGTCCTCCTCAGATCCGAGCCGCGCGTCCCTGCGCGGCGAGCAACCACACCAGGTAGGCCCCGCCGACCAGGCCGGTGACCACCCCGACGGGCAGTTGGTGGCCGTCGATCGCCCGCTGCGCGGCCAGGTCGGCGGCGAGCAGCAGCACCGCCCCGGTCGCGGCGGCGGCGGCCAGGTTGGGGCCGGGCACCCGGGTGAGCCGGCGGGCCAGGTGCGGCGCGACCAGGGCGACGAACGAGACCGGCCCGGCGGCGGCGGCCGCCCCGGCGGCGAGCAGCACCGCCGCCCCGAGCAGCAGTTGCCGCACCAGCGACACCGGCACCCCGAGCGCGGTGGCGGTGTCGTCACCCAGCTCGATCACCGACAGCGCCCGGGCGGTGCCGACCACCACCGGCGTCAGCAGCGCCAGCAGGCCGAGCAGCGGGACAGCCTGCGCCCAGCCCCGCCCGTCGAGGCTGCCGGTGAGCCAGAGCACCGCGCGGGCCGCGTCCATCAGCGGGGCCCGGGTGAGCAGCCAGCCGTTGACGCCGGTGAGGATCGCCGTGGTGCCGATGCCGACCAGCACCAGCCGGTAGCCGTGCAGGCCGTGCCGGCCGGCCACCGCCCACAGCAGCAGGCCGGTGGCGAGGCCGCCGAGCAGCGCCGCGCCGGACAGCAGCAGGGTGCCGCCCCCGGCCACCACCACGATCAGCGCACCGGTGGCCGCACCCTGGGTGACCCCGAGCACGTCGGGGCTGCCCAGCGGGTTGCGGACCAGCGACTGGAGGACCGCGCCGGACAGCGCCAGGGCGGCGCCGACGGCGAGCGCGGTCACCAGTCGGGGCAACCGCAGCTCACCGACGATGAAGTCCTCGGCGGCGCTACCGCCGCCGGTGAGGGTGCGCAGCACGTCGGTGGGGCTCATCGGGTAGTCGCCGCCACCGATGGCGAGCACCCCGAGGACGACGGCCAGGGCGGTGGCCCCGAGTCCGACCACCAGGGACCGGCCGCGCCAGCGCACCGAGCGGGTGCCGATGCGGACCACCCGGGCCGGTGGGCGGGTCGGTGCGGCGGTGGCGCGGGCGCGGCTCATCGGCGGGCCACCAGACGCAGGAACAGCGGCCCGCCGAGTACGGCGGTGACCAGGCCGACCTGGAGTTCACCGGGCCGGCCGAGGACCCGGCCGAGCACGTCGGCGCCGAGCAGCAGCACCGGGGCGAGCACCGCCGCGTAGGGCAGCAGCCAGCGCAGGTCGGGGCCGGTCAGCGCGCGGACCAGGTGGGGGACGAGCAGGCCGACGAAGACGATCGGGCCGCAGGCGGCGGTGGCCGCGCCGCAGAGCAGGGTGACCGCGGTGACGGTGCCGGCCCGGATCAGGGTGGGGCGGGCGCCGAGCGCGCGGGCCGCGTCGTCGCCGAGGGCCAGGGCGTTGAGTGGGCGGGCCCCGGCCAGCCCGACCAGCAGGCCGGCCAGGATGAACGGGGCCACCGTGGCGACGGTGGTGAAGTCGGCGTTGACCAGCGAGCCGACGGTCCAGAACCGCAGCCGGTCCAGCGCTGCCGCGTCGAGCAGCATCACCGCGCTGACATACGAGTAGAGCACCGCGTTGAGGGCGGCCCCGGCCAGCGCCAGCCGCTGCGGGGTGGCCTGCCGGCCGCCGCCGACGGCATGCACCGCCACGGTGACGACGACCGCGCCGAGCAGGGCGAACCAGATCCAACCCCGCACCGTCGCGACGCCGAGCAGCGCGGTGCTGGTGGCCACGGCGGCTGACGCTCCGGCGTTGATGCCGAGCAGACCGGGGTCGGCGAGGGGGTTGCGGGTGAGGGCCTGCATCAGCGCGCCGGCCACTCCGAGGGCGGCCCCGGCGAGCAGCCCGAGCAGGGTACGGGGCAGCCGCATCTGCTGCACCACCGCATGCTCGGGGGAGGTGGGGGAGGTCAGGCCGTGCCACACCTCGACCAGGGTGAGCTGTTTCGCGCCGACGGCGATGCTCAGCACCGCCACCGCGACGAGCAGCAGCAGGCCCGCGCCGAGCCCGGCGGTCCGGACGCCGGTGCGCCGACGGTTCGGCGTCGCTCCCGGCAGGACGGTGGGTGGGGACAGGGTGGCGGACAGTGTCGGCTCCAGGGGGCGAGAGCGGCGCGCGCCGATTGTTGACAGCGATTTAGGTTAGGTTACCCTAACCATGCCGTCGCGGACCGGCGCGGCTCCGGCCTGACCGAAAGACGTCACATGCTGCCTTCCTCGTCCTCACCCCGACTCTCCCGCCGCGGCCTGCTCGCCGCCGGCGGCGGCGCGGCCCTGACCGCCCTCCTCGCCGCCTGCGGCGGGGGCGACGACCCGGCGAAGCCCGCCGCAGGCGGCTCCGCCGGCCCGTGGAGCTTCACCGACGACCGGCAGCGCAAGGTCGACGCACCCGCCGCGCCGACCCGGGTGGTCGCCTTCACCGGGGTGGCCGCCGCACTCGTCGACTTCGGACTCGACTCCCAGCTCGTGGGCGTGTTCGGGGAGACCACCCGGACCGACGGCTCCCGCGAGCCGCAGGCCGGCGACCTCGACGTCGACAAGGTCACCGTGCTCGGCAACGTCTGGGGTGAGTTCAACGTGGAGAAGTACGCCGCGCTGCGCCCCGAGCTGCTGGTCACCCACATGTACGACCCGGACGCCCTGTGGTACGTCCCGGACGAGAGCCGCGACAAGATCCTCAAGCTCGCGCCGAGCGTGGCGATCACCACCGCCCGGACCCCGATGACCCGCCCGATCGAGCGCTACGCCGAGCTGGCCCGCTCGCTCGGCGCGGACCTGTCGGCCACGAAGGTCACCGAGGCCAAGGCCCGCTTCGAGGCCGCCGCCGAGCAGGTGCGGGCGGCGGTCAAGGCCAACCCGGGGATCCGGGTGATGGCCTCCTCGGGCAGCCCCGACCTGTTCTACGTCTCCAACCCGAAGGTCAGCACGGACCTGATGTACTTCGCCGAGCTGGGCGTGGACATCGTGGTGCCGACCAAGCTGGAGGCCGGCGACTACTTCGAGGCGCTGAGCTGGGAGAACGCCGGCAAGTTCCCGGCCGACCTGATCCTGCTGGACAACCGTTCCACCGCGTTGCAGCCCAAGGACCTCGCGGCCAAGCCGACCTGGGCGCAGCTGCCGGCGGTCCGGGCCAACCAGGTCACCCCGTGGGACGCGGTGCCCCGCTTCTCGTACGCGGGCGCGGCCCCGCTGCTGGAGAACCTGGCCACCGCGATCCGTTCCGCCAAGCGTCTCGGCTGACGCCGCCACCGGATCGCCGCAGCGCGCGGCCGGGTCGGCCCGTCGAGACCGGGCGGACCGTCGCCCGGCGCGACCGGTGGCGGGCGGGGTGCCCGCGTGCGGACACCCCGCCACCGGGCGTCACCGTGCCGACCGCTGCACCGGTGGTGTGCCGGTGCGGTCGCCTCCGTCCGCCGCTGCGGTGCGCCAGCCGCCGCAGGTGCGGACAGGACGACGGAAGCCGGTTCAGGCCGCTTCGACGGACCGGGTGCGACGCGCGGCCCGACCGGGCTGCTCCCAGCCGGTGCGCCGGTCGTCGGTGACGCCGGTCGTCGTGTCGCCGGCCATGGTCAGCGCCCGCTGCGCGTTGCACGCGGCGTCGCAGGGCCACTCCTGGTGCTCGCAGAGCAGGTTGTCGCAACGCCCCGCCTGGTCCGGATGGTGTGCGTTGATCACGTCGAGGGCCATCCGCCACAGGAGCGGATCGGTCACCCCGGCGGGCACGGCGGCGCGGGTATGTCGCTGCGGGCGGTCGGTGTCGGGCATGGTCTCCCCCTTTGTCGGTACCGGAGAAGAGTCTCCACCGGGTCGGGTGGCAAAACCAACCGACCTTGGTGGGGATCACCACTCCACCCTTGTTGTGCAACTCGTTGCATAGCAGGATGCCGGGATGGCCCTCGAACACGCGATCCTGGTCTCGCTGCTGGAGCAGCCGGGCTCCGGCTACGAGTTGGCCCACCGGTTCGACCGCTCCATCGGTCGGTTCTGGACCGCCACCCACCAGCAGATCTACCGGGTGCTCGCCCGGATGGGGACCGACGGCTGGATCACCGCCGAACAGGTGGGCCAGTACGGCCGCCCCGACAAGCGGCGCTGGTCGGTCACCGGCACCGGCCACGCCGTGCTCACCGACTGGCTCCGCGAGGAGGTCCAACCGGAGGCGGTGCGCCACGAACTCGCCGTCAAGGTCCGGGGGGCCGCCTTCACCGACCGGGCCGGCCGGGTCGCCCTGCTCGTCGAGGTCGCCCGGTACCGCGCCGACCACGAGGCGGTGCTCGCCCGCTACCTGGCCGGCGAGCGCCGCGACTTCCCCGGGGGCGTCCCCGGCGACGACCGTGCCGCCCTCCAGCACGTCGTGCTGCGCGGCGGCATCGCGTACGAGCGGATGGTGCTGGCCTGGCTCGACGACGTCCTGGCCACCCTGCGCGGCCTGGACCACTGACCACCCGCACGCGCCGACCGCCGACCACCTTCGGAGAAGGGACCACCTCGCGATGACCGACGACAACCTGCTGCTCGACCCGCACCGTTACGACCCCGACCACCTGGACGAGGAGTCCCGCCGGCTGCTGCGGGCCACGGTCGACTTCTTCGAGCGCCGGGGCAAGAAGGCGCTGGTCGACAGCTACAACGACCACACCTGGTACGCCGACTTCCTCGACTTCGTCGCCGCGCAGGGGCTGTTCGCGGCCTTCTGCACCCCGGCCGCCGACGGTGGCGGTGACCCGGCCAAACGCTGGGACACCGCGCGCAACGCCGCGCTCAGCGAGGTGCTCGGCTTCTACGGGCTCGGCTACTGGTACACCTGGCAGGTCACCGTCCTCGGTCTCGGCCCGGTCTGGCAGAGCGACAACGCCGTCGTCCGGGCCCGCGCGGCGGGGCTGCTCGACGACGGGCACGTGATGGCGTTCGGCCTCTCCGAACGGGCCCACGGCGCCGACATCTACTCCACCGACATGCTGCTCACCCCCGACGGCGCGGACGGCTTCCGGGCCACCGGCGGCAAGTACTACATCGGCAACGGCAACGTCGCCGGGCTGGTCTCGGTCTTCGGTCGCCGCGCCGACGTCGAGGGGCCCGACGGCTACGTCTTCTTCGCCGCCGACAGCCGGCACCCGGCGTACCGGCTGGTCCGCAACGTGGTCAACGCGCAGATGTACGTCAGTGAGTTCCGGCTGGAGGACTACCCGGTGCGCGCCGAGGACGTGCTGCACACCGGTCGGGCCGCGTTCGACGCCGCGTTGAACACCGTCAACGTCGGCAAGTTCAACCTCTGCACCGCCAGCATCGGCATCTGCGAACACGCCATGTACGAGGCGGTCACCCACGCCCACCGCCGGGTGCTCTACGGCCGGCGGGTCACCGACTTCCCGCACGTCCGCCGGGAGTTGACCGACGCGTACGCCCGGCTGGTCGCGATGAAGCTGTTCAGCGACCGGGCGGTGGACTACTTCCGCTCGGCCGGCCCCGACGACCGGCGTTACCTGCTGTTCAATCCGATGACCAAGATGAAGGTGACCACCGAGGGCGAACGGGTGATCGATCTGCTCTGGGACGTCATCGCCGCCAAGGGGTTCGAGGCGGACACCTACTTCGACAAGGCCGCCCGGGACATCCGGGGGCTGCCCAAGCTCGAAGGCACCGTGCACGTCAACCTGGCGCTGATCCTGAAGTTCATGGCGAACTACTTCTTCGCCCCGGCCGAGTTTCCCCCGGTGCCCACCCGGCACGACCCGGCCGACGACGGGTTCCTGTTCCGGCAGGGCCCGGCGCGTGGCCTGGGCGCGATCCGGTTCCACGACTGGCGGGCCGCGTACGCCGCCCGGGCCGAGGTGCCGAACGTGGCCCGGTTCACCGCCCAGGCCGACGGGTTGCGCGAGTTGCTCGCCGCCCACCCGCCGGGCGAGGACCAGCAGGGTGACCTCGACTTCCTGCTCGCCCTCGGGCAGCTCTTCGCGTTGGTCGTCTACGGTCAGCTCATCCTGGAGCAGGCCGGGGTGACCGGGCTCGACGTCGACCTGCTCGACCAGATCTTCGACGTCCTGGTCCGCGACTTCGCCGGCCACGCCACCGAACTGCACGGCAAGCCGACCACCACCGACGCCCAGGCCACCTGGGCGCTGACCCAGGTCCGTCGCCCGGTCGCCGACGCGGCCCGCGCCGGCCGGGTCTGGTCCCGGGTCCAGGCCCTGGCCGGTCGCTACGAGATGACCCCCTGATCCCGTCCGTGGTGTCCCGTGGTGGGATGCCGTGCGGGTGTCGGCCCGTCGGCGGGGAGCGGACCCGGGTGTCGTGCCGCTGGTCCGGGCCGGGCGGCGGGCCCGTTCCGGGCGGTCGTCCGGCGGGGAGGGAGGCAGCGGATGCTCCGGGACGTCCTGCTCGGTGTCGCCGTCGCGGCGCTGGCCGCCTGGGTGGCGTTGCTGGTCGGCCTGCTGGTCGTGCGGCCCCGGGGTGCGCTGCTCACGGAGGCGCTGCGGCTGCTGCCGGACCTGCTGCGGCTGCTGCGCCGGCTGGCCGGTGACGCCACCCTGCCGCGCGGGGTACGGGTGCGTCTCGGCCTGCTGATGGCCTACCTGGCGGTCCCGATCGACCTGATCCCGGACTTCGTCCCGGTCATCGGGTACGCCGACGACGCGATCATCGTGGCTGCGGTGCTGCGCGCGGTGGTCCGCCGGGCGGGTGTCGACGCGGTACGCCGGCACTGGCCGGGCACCGAGGACGGCTTCGCCGCGCTGTGCCGGCTGACCGGCATCCGCCTGCCCGACGGCATCCGCCCGCCCGACGGCGACCGGCCGGCAGCGGGTTGACGCCGCAGCCGCGCGTCGCACCGGTCGGGGCCGACCCGGCGGCTCAACCACCACCCCGACCCGGGAGCCGCACCGCCCGGAGCCGACCTGCCGGCTCAGCCACCCCCGACCGGCTCAGCCACCCCCCGACCCGGCGAACCGCACCGCCCCGGTCGACCTGCCGGCTCAGCCACCCCCGGACCCGGGGAGCCGCACCGCCCGGGGCGTGCGGCCCGGGGTGGCGCGGCTGGGGGAGGATGCGGGCATGCTGTTGATCGTCCCCGCCGACCCGCTGCGCCCCCGTCGAGCGGACCCGCACTTCGCGCCGGAGGCGCAGGCCGCCCGCGAGGCCGGCCACCGGGTGGCCGTCGTCGACCACGACGCGCTCGCGGCGGGCCGCGACCCGGGGCGGGCGGTCGCCGGGGTCCCCGCCGACGACGACGCGGTCTACCGGGGCTGGATGCTGCCCGCCACCGGGTACGCCGGATTCGCCGAGGCGCTCCGCGCCCGGCAGGTGACCCTACGCACCGACCCCGACCAGTACCGCCGCGCCCACGAGCTGCCCGGGTGGTACGCCACCGCGGCGACGCTCACCCCCGAGTCCCGCTGGACGGTCGGCGTCGACCGGGCCGACTTCGACCGGGCGCGCACCGGGCTGGGCACCGGCCCGGCCGTGCTGCGTGACTGGACGAAGTCCGCCAAGCACCACTGGCACGAGGCGTGCTTCGTCCCCGAGCTGGCCGACGCGGAGGCCGCCTGGCGGATCGCGACCCGGCTGCGCGAACTGCGCGACGACGACTTCACCGGTGGTTTCGTGCTGCGCCGGTTCGAGCCGCTGTCCGGTGTCGAGGTGCGCACCTGGTGGGTCGCCGGCCGGTGCGTGCTCACCGGCCCGCATCCGGACACCCCGGGGGAGCTTCCCGACGCCCCGGTGGACACCGGGCCGCTGGCCCCCGTGCTGTCCGCGCTCGGTCTGCCGTTCGTCACCGCCGACCTGGCCCGGCATGCCGACGGTCGGTGGCGGCTGGTGGAGATCGGCGACGGCCAGGTCAGCGACCGCCCGTCCACCATGGCCCCGCAAGCCCTGGTCGCCGCCCTCACCTGACGGCGGTCGGTGCCGGGCGACCCGCCCAGCCGGTGGTGATCAGCAGCAGCGCGGCCAGGTAGGTGGTCATGACCCACAGCCCGTGGCCGGGCAGTCGGACACCCGTCGCCTCGACCCCGATCAGCAGGTCGGACAGGAGGAACAGCGCACCTCCGGCGGCCACCCGCCGGGACACCCCCCAGCCGGCGGCGGCCATCAGGCTCAGCGCCAGGCTGTAGCCGAGCACCGGCAGCCGCAGGTCGCCCAGCCGGCCCCAGAGCAGCGCGTTCCCCGCCGCCCACAGGGTGAGGTATCCGGCGACTGCCCCCGCCGGTGGTCGCCGGTGGCGCAGGAACGCCACCAGGAACGCCGCCTGGGTGCCGAGGAAACACCCCATCCCGATCAGGAACGCGGTGGTGCCGGGGACCAGCAGCGCCACGTCACCCGCCGTCGCGCAGACCAGCCCGGTCGCCACCGGGTCCCACCGCCGCCGTACGGTGAGCAGCCAGCCGAGCAGCAGCGGGGCGAGCAGCGGCTTGGCCGCCCACTGCACCGCTGCCGAGTCGAGCGCGACCCCGGTCAGCTCCACGGCGGTGACCAGCCCGAACGACCCGAGCCACCATCGTCCCGCCGCCCTGGCCGGCCGTGTCTGCTCCGCCGACCCGTTGCGGTGCGGCGCGGGACGCCCGGGTGGGCGGTCGGGTCGGGAGCGGCTCATCGGGCGGGCTGCCAACCGGGGCGGCCGAGGACATGCCCGAGCCGGTGCCGCCACGAGCCGGCCCGCCGGACGTCGGCCCAGATCGCCGCGTACTCGTGGGTGGCCACCCGCAGCGGGTTGTAGGTGCCGATGTTCGTGGTCAGCCCGTACCGGACGGGGGTGCGTTCCGGGGCGAAGCTGCCGAAGAGCCGGTCCCAGACGATCAGGATGCCGCCGTAGTTGCGGTCCAGGTACTCGCGGTTCGCGCCGTGGTGCACCCGGTGGTGCGACGGGGTGTTGAAGACCCACTCGACCGGTCGGGGCAGCCGGTCGATCCGTTCGGTGTGCAGGAAGAACTGGTAGAGCAGGCTCACCGACTGCTGAAGGAAGATCATCCAGGGTGGGATGCCGAGCAACGCCAGCGGCAGCCAGAACGGCAGCGAGGTCATCGGCGTCCAGCTCTGCCGCAGCGCGGTGGACAGGTTGAAGTGGGTGCTGGAGTGGTGCACCACGTGGCTGGCCCAGAACAGGCGTACCTCGTGGTGGGTGCGGTGGAACCAGTAGTAGGCCAGGTCGTCGGCGAGGAACAGCAGCACCCAGGTCCCGACGCTGGTGGGGGAGAGCTGCACCGGGGCGACGGTCCACAGCGCGACGTAGAGACCGACGGTGAGCAGTTTCCACGGGAAGCCGATCAGTTGGCTGCCGGCGCCCATGGTGAGGCTGGTGGCGGTGTCCCGCCGCTCGTAGCCGCGTTCGTCGTCGTCCGGCGCGAACCGGTACGACCACGCCTCGACGGCGATGAGCAGCAGGAACGCCGGTACGGCGTAGAGCACGGCGGGGATCATGCGCGACGTTCCCTTCCGGGGGGACGGGCGGCGGGGGTGGACGCCCGGGACGGGTCGGCGGGTGGGGGTGGGTAGCGGTCGGCGGGTGGGTGGCGGTCAGCCGGTGGGGGCGGTGAGGGACGCGGTGAGCAGGGTGTGGGCCTCGGTGGCGGCGTCGTCGCCCCGGCCGTCGGCGATCGCGGCGGCCAGCCGGCGGTGCCCGGCGACGTCCAGCAACTCGGCCGCGCGTCGCTGTGGCGGCACCTCCCCGACGGCCAGCGCCCCGGCCACCAGGCTGTTGAAGGAGAGCAGGTAGGCGGTGTTGCCGCTGCCGGTGACGATGTGCCGCCACAGCGCGATGTTCGCCTCGGCCATCGCGGCCAGGTCGGGCGCGAGCGCGGCGAACCGTTCCACGGTGTCGACCACGACCTGCCCTACCGTCCCGCCGGCCCGGACGGCGCAGCGCCGGGCCGCGTCGACCCCGACGCAGGCGCGCATCTCCAGCATGTCCCGGACCAGGTGCTCCACCGGCAGCACGTCGCCGGACTGGACGAGGGACAGGGCCAGGTCGAGGCCGGCGTGCACCCGCCAGTCCAGCACCCGGGTGACGCCGCCCTGGCTGACCCGCAGCAGCCCGAGCTGTTGGAGCCGGCGCAGCGCCTCCCGCACGGCGTGCCGGTTGACGGCGAACGCGGCGGCGAGTTCGCGTTCACCGGGCAGCGGGTCGCCCGGGGAGTGCCGCCCGCTGACGATGGCGTCGCGGAGCTGGGCGAAGACGTGGTCGGAGACGGAGCTGCGGGGCACGGGGACGAAGGCCACGGCAGCAGTGTGCCGGCGTACCCATCAACCCGTCAACTGGTTGGACCAGTCGTACCGAAAGAAACGGCGGCCGGGTCGGGTGACCCGGCCGCCGTCCCGACGGACCTCACCGGTGACCGTTGCCGGGTGCCCGGCAACGGCCGCGCGGACCTCAGGCCCGACCGCGCTCCCGGCGGTAGCGGCTGATCAGCGCCGCCGTGGAGGAGTCCACGTCGGACAGGTCCGGCGCGTCACCGGTCAGCTTCGGCGCGAGCTGGTTGGCCATCACCTTGCCCAGCTCCACCCCCCACTGGTCGAACGGGTTGATGTTCCACACCGCGCCGCAGGTGAACACGATGTGCTCGTAGAGCGCGATGAGCTGGCCCAGCGTCGACGGGGTGAGCTTTGGCGCGATGATCGAGGTGGTCGGGTGGTTGCCCGGCATCACCCGGTGCGGCACCACCTCGGCGGGGGTGCCCTCCGCCTCGACCTGCTCCGCCGTCCGGCCGAAGGCCAACGCGGCGGTCTGCGCGAAGAAGTTCGACATGAACAGGTCGTGCATCTCGCCCAGGTCGTGGTTGGGCTGGCTGAACGCGATGAAGTCCGCCGGGATCAGCACGGTGCCCTGGTGGATGAGCTGATAGAAGGCGTGCTGGCCGTTGGTGCCCGGCTCGCCCCAGAAGATCTCCCCGGTCGGGTGGTCGACCGGCGTGCCGTCCAGGGTCACCGACTTGCCGTTGCTCTCCATGGTCAGCTGTTGCAGGTACGCCGGGAACCGGTGCAGGTACTGCGAGTACGGCAGCACGGCGTGGGTCTGCGCGCCGAGGAAGTCGACGTACCAGACGTTGAGCAGGCCCAGCAGCGCCGGCAGGTTCCGCTCCACCGGCGCGGTACGGAAGTGCTCGTCGACGGCGTGGTAGCCGGCCAGCAACTCGCGGAACCGGTCCGGCCCGACCGCCAGCATCACCGACAGCCCGACCGCCGACGGCAGCGAGTAGCGGCCACCCACCCAGTCCCAGAAGCCGAACATGTTCTCCGGGTCGATGCCGAAGTCGGCCACCCGCCCCGCGTTGGTGCTCACCGCCACGAAGTGCTTCGCGATCGCCGCGTCGTCGTCGGCGTCCAGGCCCGACAGCAGCCACGTCTTGGCCTGCTCGGCGTTGGCCAGCGTCTCCTGCGTGGAGAAGGTCTTCGACACCACCACGAACAGGGTGCTCGCCGGGTCGAGGTCGTGGGTCTTGTCGTGGATGTCGGTCGGGTCGATGTTGGAGACGAACCGGCAGGTGATCCCGCCGTCCCGGTACGCCTTGAGCGCCTCGTACGCCATCACCGGGCCGAGGTCGGAGCCGCCGATGCCGATGTTGACCACCGTGCTGATCCGCTCGCCGGTGTGCCCGCGCCACTGCCCGGAGCGGACCCGCTCGCTGAACGCGGCCATCCGGTCCAGCACCCGGTGCACGTCGGCGACCACGTCCTGACCGTCCACCGTCAGCGCGGCGTCGCGCGGCAGCCGCAGCGCGGTGTGCAGCACGGCCCGGTCCTCGGTGGAGTTGATGTGCTCCCCGGCGAACATCGCGGCGATCCGGTCGGTCAGCCCGACCCGCCCGGCCAGCGCGGTGAGCAGCCCGATCGTCTCGTCGGTGACGAGGTGCTTGCTGTAGTCGACGTGCAGGTCGGCGACCTCACCGGTGAGCCGCTCACCCCGTTGCCGGTCGGCCGCGAACAGCTCCCGCAGGTGGGTGCCGCGCATCGTCTCGGCGTGCTTGCGCAGCGCCTGCCATTCGTCGGTGGTGGTCACACTCGCAGCCATCGGGTCGATCTTCTCCTTCACGACGGTCGTCGGCGCGTGGTGCCGCCGACGGTTCGCGTCCCAGCCTGCCACCCGGGGCGCGGCCACGCGACGCGACCCGGCGCAGCCGCCGCCCCGGGGTGGCCGGCGACACGCCAATGCGACAGGTGTACGACACGCCGAGCACGGGGCGACACCGGATCGTCGCCGACAGTAGGCTCGCCGTGCCCTGCCCCCTTCGGCCCGGGAGGACCCATGGCGACGGTGATCGGCCCCCGCCGTTCGACCCCCACGGACGAGCCCGCGGCGGAGGCCGGGTCGGCGGAGGCCGGGTCGGCGGAGGCCGGGCTGGATCTGCCGGAATTGGCGGACGGCGGATGGATGCACCACGCCACCGAGTTCGCGCACACCAGCTTCCGGTCGGTGGCCCGCCGGCTGCCCCGACTGGTGCGCGAGGCCATCGCGTTGGCCTGGGCGACCAACCGTCGCGACACCCTCGCCGCGATCGGTCTGAACCTCGCCGCCGGGGTGATGACCACCCTCGGTCTGCTCGCCACCACCGGGGTGCTGCGCGAGTTGTTCGCCGCCGGTCCGACGCCCGACCGGGTCCGGGCCGCGCTGCCCGCGCTGGTCCTGGCCGCCGCGGCGGTGGCCGTGAAGGGCACGTTGACCGTCACCGCCGGCTGGGCGCAGGCCCGGCTGATTCCACAGATCAACTACGCGGTGGAGCTGCGGCTGTTCGAGACCACCACGGCGGTCGAGCTGGCCGCCTTCGACGACGCCGGTTTCGCCGAGGAGATGGACCGGGTCCGTGACCGGGGGATGGCCGAGGCGGCGTCGATCGTCGACCACACCGTCAACCTGATCACCGGGGTGGTGGGCGTGCTCGCCACCGCCGCCGCGGTGACCGTGATCCAACCGGTGCTGCTGCCCTGCCTGCTGCTGGCTGCCGTGCCGGAGGCGGTCACCGCGGTGCGGATGGCCCGCCGGCAGTACCTGGACATGCTGGCCCGGATCAACCGCCGCCGCCGGATGTGGATGCTCGCCCACCTGATGGCCAACCGGCACACCGCCGCCGAGGTGCGCGCCTACCAGATGCGGGACTTCCTGCTCGCCGAGTTCCGCCGGATGATGACCGTCGAGACGGCCGCGCTGCTGCGGCTGGCCCGGGCGCAGAGCCGGACCAGGGCCGTCGGGATGTCCGTCGGCGGGATCGCGGCCTTCGCGGTCTACGCCGTGCTCGGCGGGCTGCTGCTCACCGGCGTGGTCGCGCTCGCCGCGGCGGCGACCGCCCTGCTCGCCCTCCAGTCGGCGCGCAGCAGCCTCGCGCTCGCCGTCTACGCCACCAACAACCTCTACGAGGACGCCCTCTACTACCAGGACTACCGGGACTTCCTCGACCGGGCCGACAGCCGCACCGCCGCCGGGCAGGGGCGGCCCACCGCCGGCTTCGAGCACATCGAGCTGGACCGGGTCAGCCTGCGCTACCCGGACACCGACGCCCCGGCGGTGGACGAGGTCAGCCTGACCATCCGGCGGGGCGAGGTGATCGCCCTGGTCGGTGAGAACGGCTCCGGCAAGACCACCCTGGCCAAGCTGATCGCCGGCCTCTACCGGCCCACCGGCGGGGTGATCCGGTGGGACGGCGTCGACGTCGCCGAGTTGGACCCGGCGGCGACGGCGGCCCAGGTGGCGGTGATGACCCAGGAGTGGTGGAAGTTCCCGTTCACCGCCGCGCAGAACATCCGCATCGGCCGGCACGACCGGCCCCCGGACGCGGCCGGCCCGACCGTCGAGGACGCCGCCCGGTCGGCCGCCGCGCACGACATGATCGCCGGGCTGCCGTTCGGCTACGACACCCTGCTGGCCCGGGAGTTCAAGAACGGCCACGACCTCTCCGGCGGGCAGTGGCAGCGGCTGGTGGCCGCCCGGGGCCTCTACCGCGACGCCCGGTTGCTGATCTGCGACGAGCCGTCGGCCGCCCTCGACGCCCGCGCCGAGCACGCGCTCTTCGAGCACCTGCGGCGGCGGCCCGACCGGACGGTCGTGTTGATCACCCACCGGTTGGCCAACGTCCGGCACGCCGACCAGATTTTCGTGATGGACCACGGTCGGCTGGTGCAGCAGGGCGACCACGACACGCTGATGGCCGCCGACGGGCCCTACCGGGAGCTGTTCGAGCTGCAGGCGAGCGGCTACCTCGCCGCCACCGAGTGACGGCGGCTTAGGCATCGACGTTCGTTGAACTCTGGGAGATGTTTCGATAGCGTCACCGGGTAACCCCTCGACCTCGGCGGTGGCGGCTGAGCGACGGCACAGGCGGGCGTGGCCTCCGGGCGACCACCCCGCCTCCCGGGCCGGCCACCGCACTCGGGCGAAAGGTCGGGACGGTGCACCCCTCACCGTCTTGAAAGGCCTCTGCCATGAACCATGTGTCCGCCCGCAGCAGCGGGCGTCGGACCACACCACCGCGGCTGCGTGCCGCACTGGTCTCGATCGTTACCGGCGTGGTCGCCGTCGGCACCACCGTCGCCCTCGCCTCCAGTGCCAGCGCCGGCACCACCCTCGGTGCCGCCGCCGCCGAGACGGGCCGCTACTTCGGCGCCGCGGTGGCGGTGAACAGGCTCTCCGACTCCGTCTACGTCGGCATCCTGAACCGTGAGTTCACCTCGGTGACCGCCGAGAACGAGATGAAGTGGGACGCCACCGAGCCCAGCCCGAACCAGTTCACCTACGCCAGCGGCGACAAGCTGGTCAGCCACGCCGAGGCCAACGGGATGCGGGTCCGCGGTCACACGCTGGCCTGGCACCAGCAGCAACCGCGCTGGACGGCGGTCCTGTCCGGCACCGCCCTGCGCAACGCCATGCTCAACCACGTCACCCAGGTCGCCACCCACTACCGTGGCAAGATCCACGCGTGGAACGTGGTGAACGAGGCGTTCGCCGACGGTGGCAGCGGTGCGCGTCGGGACTCCAACCTGCAGCGCACCGGTGACGACTGGATCGAGGCGGCGTTCCGGGCCGCCCGCGCCGCCGACCCGGGCGCGAAGCTCTGCTACAACGACTACTACACCGACGGGCAGAACCCGAAGAGCAACGGCGTGTACGCCATGGTCCGGGACTTCAGGGCCCGGGGCGTGCCGATCGACTGCGTCGGCTTCCAGTCCCACTTCACCGCCCAGTCGCCGGTGCCGTCGGACTACCAGGCCAACCTCCAGCGTTTCGTCGACCTCGGCGTCGAGGTGCAGATCACCGAGCTGGACATCGAGGGCTCCGGCAGTTCCCAGGCCGACAGCTACTCCCGCGTGGTCAGCGCCTGCCTGGCGGTCTCCCGCTGCACCGGCATCACCGTCTCCGGCATCCGGGACACCGACTCGTGGCGGTCCAGCGCCACCCCGCTGCTCTTCGACGGCAACGGTGCCAAGAAGGCCGCGTACACCTCCACGTTGGACGCGCTCAACGCGGGCGGCACCACCGTCCCGCCGACCACACCGCCGCCGACGACTCCGCCGCCGCCCGGTGACGGTGCCTGCACCGCGGCGGTGTCGGTGAACTCCTGGCCCGGCGGCTTCGTGACCACCGTCAAGGTCACCGCCGGCCCGGCCGGGCTCGACGGTTGGGTGGTCAACCTGCCCCTGCCGTCGGACGCCACCGTCACCAACGCGTGGAACGCGCAGCACACCGGCACCTCCGGTGCGGTCAGCTTCCGCAACGTCAGCTACAACGGCACCGTCGGTGCGGGAGCCGGCACCGAGTTCGGTTTCCAGGGCACCGGCAACGGTCCCACCGGCACGGCGACCTGCGCCCGCGCCTGACCCCGGTCTGATCCCGGCCCCCACCCGGCGCGACGGCGACGACCGTCGCGCCGGGACGGCCGGCCGCTCGTGGCACCCGGCCGCCCATGGCACCCGGGCGGTCGACCCGATCCACGCGGCAGAGGGCCCGTCGCCCGTCAACACCGGACACCCACCGGCCGGCGGATGCCGGGTAGTCCTGCGGTCGGCGGTCCCGCCGGGTGGCGGTCCAGCCGGGCGACGGGCGGCTCACACCGCCGTCACCGGATGCCGGACCACCCCGTCGAAGAGGTACCCGAGGTCGTTGCCCGGGGCCCGGTCGGGCTGACCCCGACCGGTCACGTCCACCGCGCGGGCCCGCAGCGTCCACCGGCCGGCGGTCGGCGGACACCACCGCGTCGACCACCGTTGCCAGGGCCCGCCCCGGTCCGCCCCGACCAGCGTGGCGGGCTGCCACCCGTCGCCCGTGTCGACCTCGACCCGGTCGATCGGACCGGCCCCGGACCACGACCGGCCGGTCAGCGTGGTCTCGACACCGGCCGCCAGCCGGGCGTCCCAGGGCAGCTCGAACGCGCTCTTGACCGACTGCGTGTCGACCGGCCCACCGTCGACCGGCCGGCCGGGTCCGAACATCCGGTAGAGGCTGGTGTTCCACGGGGAGAACAGCGCGACGGTGGAGACCTCGATCGCACCGACCCACTTGATCGAGGAGATCCCGATCCAGCCGGGCACCACCACCCGGACCGGGAAGCCGTGGTCGGGTGGCAGCGGCGCACCGTTCATCTCGTACGCCAGCAGCACGTCGTCGAGGGCCTTGCCGATCGGCAGCGGACGGCGTACCCGGCCGAGGTCGACACCCCCGCTGACGTACGGCGGGTCCAGGCCCTCCGGCATCACGTCCACCGCGTCGGGGGTCAGCCCGGCGTGCCGTAGCACGGTGGCCAGCGGCACCCCGCGCCAGCGGGCCACCCCGACACCGCCGAGCCGCCACTGCACCCCGGAGGCCGGGGTGTCCTGCTGGCTGGCGAAGAAGTGCCGCCCGTTGCCGGCGCACTCGACCAGGGCGGGTAGCTCGACGGCGGGTAGCGCCCGCAGGTCGGCGTAGCCGAACTCGACCGGGGCGTCCCGGGTCGGTGTGTCGCGCAGGCCGTCGCCGTACAGCCGCAGTCGCCAGGTGTCGGCGTCGATGCGGGGGGTGTGGGTGTGGTTGCGGACGAAGAACCGGTCGTTCGGCACCACGTACCCCTGGCCGGACATCGCCTCCCACCGCATCTCGGCGTTGCCGTCGCGGGGCGTGAGCTGCGCGGGGTCGAGCGGTTTGACGATGCCCGGGGCCACCCCGACCGGCCCGGCGGCGGGCGTGACCGGATCCCGGGTGTCGGTGGCGGCGGCGAGGGCGCTCATCGCCGTGCCCACCGCGATCAGCTCGGCGCGGGACACCCCGGGGTCCCGGGCCTGACCGGCCAGCCACTGCCGGGCCCGGCAGGCATCGTGGTCTGCCTCGTCGTACGACACAACGGTGGACACCGGGGCTCCTTCGGCTCGGCGACGGTAACTCCTATTGAATCAGTAGGAGTTACCCGCCGGGCAGGACCACTGGCCGACCACGGCCGGGGCCATTCGGTCAGATCGCGGCGGCCAGCGTCACCACCCCCGCCGCGACCAGCACCCCGGCCCAGAGCCGGTCCACGTTGAACCAGGCCCGGCGCAGCACCCCGACCCCCAGCACCTCGTACACCACCAGCGCGACGGTCGATGCGACGCCCAGCATGACCAGGGTGTGCACCCCGGCCGCGACCAGTCCCGGCAGCGCGCCGGCCGGTGCCGCCGCCAGGTGCCCGGCGTGCCCGCCGGCCGGCTGCGGGTCGGCCAGCAGCACCGGCAGCAGCATCAGCCCGGCGCCGTGCGCCGACGACATCAGGAACGACCAACCGGCCATCTGCGCCGCCGACAGCCGCATCCCGGCCCAGCGGAAATGCCGCTGCGACAACAGCCGCCACAGCCCGAAACCGACCAGCACCGCCCCGCCGGTCACCGTCAGCGCGGTGCTGGCCGTGACCGAGCGGGTGGCGGTGACCAGCGCGGCGACCATCGCCACCGAGGCCAGGTGACCCGCCGCGACCGGGGGCAGCGCGGCCAGCAGCGCCGCCCGGCGACGCTCCTGCAACCCCCGGGCGACCGCGAGGAGCCACCCCATCGCCGGGTTCAACCCGTGGAACGCGCCGAGCGCCACCAACGCCAGCAGGGTCCGCCCGGTCACGGGAAGCAGTACGAGTCGGAGCTGGCGTCGCCGCCCTGCAACCGGGTCTGGTGCACCCGCAGCCCCCGGAACTCCGCGCCGCGCGGGAAGAACCGCACGTCCGGGGTGAGCCCGCCGCGTTCCGGGTCGACGTCCAGCTTGGCCAGCCAGGCGCCCACCCCGTCGGGATAGAACTGGTCGTCCCAGGAACCGTAGAGCGAGTTGCTGACGTAGACCCGCCGGCCGTCCCGGCTGATCTCCACCATCTGCGGGCCACCGGCCAGGGGCTCGTCCGGCGCGGCCGGGTGGGCGGTGCGGGCCGCGATGCCGCCGAGCCGTACCGAGCCGACCAGCACCGGGTGGAACGGGTCGCTGACGTCGTACTGGCGCAGCTCCCCGGTGCCCCAGCAGGAGACGTAGAGGAACCGGTCGTCCACCGACAGGTCGATGTCGGTGACCAGCGGTGGCACCGCCCCGAACGGCTTGAGCAGGTCCGGCAGGTCGGCCGGATCGGCGGGTTCCGCCGGGATGTCGATCACCCGGGTCACCGTCCACGGGGCGTCCGCACCCGCGCCGTCGCGGTGCCACAACCAGACCGACGCGGACAGGTCCTCGACGCTGATCACCACCCCCACGAAGCCGTACGACCGGGTCGGGTCGTGCGCGGGGCGCAGTTCGAGCGCCATCTGGTACTGGTCGCCGAGGTCGACCCGCTGCACGTGCCGGCGCTTGGCGAGGTCCCAGAAGTGGATCGCGTGCCCGTATTTCCGCCCCAGCAGCAGCTCGCCGACGATGCCGTCCTCGATCATCGACGGGGTGCCCCACTCGCTGGTGACCAGGACGTCCTGGGTGAGGTGCCACCACACGTCGTACGCCAGGAACTGCGGGCCCCGGTCGGCCTCCCAGGCGCCCCGGACGGCGAACGTGGTGTGGTCGAGCACGGCGATGCCGCCGGGACCCTCGGCACCGTCGACGCCGCCGAGCGCCGACAGGTAGATGCCGTCGGGGCCGCAGTGCACGGTGTGCGGGCGGGAGTAGCCGGACTTCTCGGCCAGCTCCTGTGCGCCGATCACCTTCACCAGCTGCGGGGTGCGCGGGTCCGGCCGGGTGTCGAACACGTGGATGCGCGACGACCGCAGCCCCGGCACGATCAGGTAGCGCCGCTCGACGTGCGGGTGCGGTGCGGTGGGGCAGAGCGCGCTGCTGCACGCGTTCCACCCGAAGTGGTGCAGCTCGTCGCCGGTGTGCGGCAGGTCGGTCCAGCCGACCACCCGGCCGTAGTCGGCGGATTCCGGGTCGGTGTCGAGCACGACGATCGCGTCCGGCCGCTGCGCCGCACGGTCGAACGCGGCGACGTAGGCCAGCTTCTCGGCGGGTGCGGTGGCCGCCTCGCGGGGGGAGGGGTAGAAACTCGGGTCGGGTGTCCAGCGGGTCATGGTCGGCTCCGGGGGTCAGGCGGCGGGTACGCCGAGGCGGTCGAGTAGCCGGCGACGCAACGCGCCGAAGGCGGGCTGGTCGGGGGAGCGGGCCGGTCGGTCGGCGGACCGGCCGGCGGGGTCCAGGTCGACGGGGATCTCCTCGGCGATGACGCCCCCGTCGAGCAGCAGGATGCGGTCGGCGAGCAGCAGCGCCTCCTCGACGTCGTGGGTGACCAGCAGGGCGGCGAAGCCGTGCTCGGCGCGTAGCCGCCGCAGCAGGGACTGCATCCGCAGTCGGGTCAGCGCGTCGAGTGCCCCGAACGGCTCGTCGAGCAGCAGCAGGTCCGGCTCCCGGACCAGGGCCCGGGCCACCGCGACGCGTTGCGCCTGACCGCCGGAGAGTTCCGCCGGCCAGGCCCGGTGCCGGTCGGCCAGACCCACCTCGGTCAGCGCCCGGTCCACCCGGGAGCGCACGTGGGGGCCGGTCAACCCCAGCGCGACGTTGTCGCCGACCCGTTTCCAGGGCAGCAACCGGTGTTCCTGGAAGACCACGGCGGCGGTGCCGCGCACCCGGGTCCGGCCGGTGGCCTCGGCGTCCAGGCCGGCGAGGACCCGCAGCAGGGTGCTCTTGCCGGACCCGCTGCCGCCGAGCAGCGCCACCACCTCACCGGCGGCGATGGTCAGGTCGATCCCGGCGAGCACCGGCCGGCCGTCGAAGGCCCGCCGCACCCCGTGGGCGGTCAGCACCGCCGCCCCACCGGTCACCCTGCCCACGGCCGTGCCGGTCACCCCGGCCTCCGCCCCGCCGGTCATCCCACCCACCCCGCCGGTCAGCCCGGCCGTGCCGCCGGGTGGACCGGTCAGGTCGCGCGCAGGCCGCGTCGCCATGTCAGGGTCCTCCTCTCCAGGATCCGTAGGGCGAGGTCGGACAGCAGGCCGAGCAGCGCGTAGACGACCAGGCCGAGCACCACCACGTCGGTCTGGCTGAACTCCCGGGCCTCCATCATCAGAAAGCCGATGCCGGTCTGGGCGTTGACCTGTTCCCCGACGACGAGGCTGAGCCAGGCCGCCCCGATCGCCAGTCGCAGCCCGAGGAACAGCGACGGCAGCGCCCCGGGCAGCACCACGTGCCGTAGCCGGGCGGCGGGCCCGAGGCCGCAGGTGCGGGCTGCCTCGACGAGCCGTTCGTCGATGTGCCGGATGCCAGCGTAGGTGTTGAAGTAGATCGGGAAGAACACCCCGAGCGCGACCAGGGTTACCTTCAGCGACTCGCCGATCCCCACCCAGATGATCAGCAGCGGGACGAGTCCCAGGTGGGGCAGCATCCGGGCCATCTGCACCGGCGGGTCGACCAGGTCGTCGCCGAGGCGGAGCAGCCCGGCGGCGACGCCGAGGACCAGCGCCAGCAGCCCGCCGAGGAGCAACCCGACGCCGGCCCGGGTGAGGGAGTCGAGCAGGTGGACGCCGAGGGTCCCGTCGCCGGCCAGTCGTACGCCGGTGGCGAGCACCCGGCTCGGCGCGGGCAGTTTCTCCGGGGCGAGCAGTCCGGCGTGGGCGGCGGCCTCCCACCCGGCGACGAGCACGACCGGGCTGACCAGTCGCCGCCAGCGCAGGCCGGCACGTCGTCGCGGGCCGGCGTCGGGTGGTGCCGCGACGGCGGTCGGTGGCGCGGTGACCAGCACGGTGCTGCTCACTGGAACACCGCGCTGAACCGGTCGTCCACCCGGCCGGCGATGTCGACCGGGCCGGGGACGAGTTCGAGGGTGGTGAAGCCGTCCGCGATGGCCTGGAGTTCGGTGCCGACGGCAGGGGTGACCGGGGCCAGCGGGCGGGCGCTGCGGGCCAGGGCCCGGGTGGTGACGTCCAGCGGGATCTTCAGCTCGGGGGCGAGCACCGTGGCGCGTTCGGCCGGGTTGGCGATCCCCCAGTCGGTGACCTTCCGGTACGTGGTGAGGAAGGCGCGGACGTCGTCGGTGCGGTCCCGGACCACCTCGGGTGAGGCCAGCACGTACTCCCGGTTGCTGGCCAGGCCGGTGGCGTCGGCGAGGACCTTCACCCCGGGCTGCTCGGCGAGGGCGAAGTACGGGTCCCAGATGATCCAGGCGTCGATCTGGCCGTTGTCGAACGCGGGCCGTCCCTCGGCCGGCTTGAGGTACCTGACGGTGATGTCCTTCAGCGTCATGTTGTTGGCCGCCAGCAGCCGGACCAGCAGCCAGTGCACGTTGCTGCCCTTGTTCAGCGCCACCGTCCGGCCGCGCAGGTCGGCGAAGGTCTTCAGGCCGCTGCTCTCCTTGACCAGCACCGCCTCGCCCTGGGGGATCGGGGCGGAGGTGCCGACCACCGAGAAGGGGATCTTCGCGGCGGCGGCGAAGATCGGGGGTGCCTCGCCGACCTGTCCGATGTCGATCGCGCCGGCCTTGAGCGCCTCGGTCAGGGCGGGGCCGCTCTCGAACAGCGACCACTGCGCGTCCGGGGCGGCGTTGCGGGCCTTGACCAGGCTCAGCCCGCCGAAGCGCTGGTAGCCGATGCGCAGCGGGCCGCTGCCGGCCTGGGCGTCGGCGCCGTCGGCGCAGCCGCTGACCCCGCCGACGGCGACCAGGGACAGTGCGGTGAACAGGGCGGTGGCCAGCCGGCGCAGGTTCCTCGGCGGGGTGGACATGTCGGCTCCTCGGGAGTGGACGATGTGCTCGCGACGCCGGAGGTCGGCGGCGGGCAGTAACCTACCAAACCGATAGGTTTTATGGGTAGCCTGTCCTGGTCGTCGTCCCATCCCTCAGGAGGACCCCCGATGCCGCTGACCTTCCACTGGTTCCTGCCCACCTACGGCGACAGCCGCGACATCGTCGGCGGTGGTCACGGCGTCGCGGTCGGCACCGCCGGTGGGGCCCGCCCCGCCACCGTCGCCTACCTCGGGCAGATCGCCCGCAGCGCCGAGCAACTCGGCTTCGTCGGCGCGCTCACCCCGACCGGGGCCTGGTGCGAGGACGCCTGGCTGGCCACCGCGATGCTCGCCGAGGTCACCGAACGGCTGAAGTTCCTGGTCGCGTTCCGCCCTGGCCTGCTCTCACCCACCCTCGCCGCCCAGATGGCCGCCACGTTCCAGCGCCTGTCCGGCGGCCGGCTGCTGCTCAACGTGGTCACCGGCGGGGAGTCCGCCGAGCAACGCGCCTACGGCGACTTCCTCGACAAGGACGCCCGGTACGCCCGCACCGACGAATTCCTGCACGTCGTGCGGTCACTGTGGCGGGGGGAGACCGTCGACCACGTCGGGGAACACCTGCGCGTCGAGGGCGCCCGGCTGGCCCGGCTGCCCGACCCGGTGCCCCCCGTCTACTTCGGTGGCTCGTCCGCCGCCGCCGGCCCGGTCGCCGCCCGGCACAGCGACGTCTACCTGACCTGGGGTGAGCCGCCCGCCCAGGTGGCCGGCAAGCTTGACCACATCCGCGCCCTGGCGGTCGCCGCCGGCCGGTCGCCGCGCTTCGGTATCCGGCTGCACGTCATCGCCCGGGACACCGCCGAGGCGGCCTGGGCGCAGGCCGGCCGGCTGCTCGACGGCATCGACGAGGCTGACATCCGGGCCGCCCAGGAGGGGCTGCGGCGCAGCGAGTCCGAGGGGCAGCGCCGGATGCTGGCCCTGCACGGCGGCAGCCGCGACGGGCTGGAGGTCGCCCCGAACCTCTGGGCCGGGGTGGGGCTGGTCCGGGGCGGGGCCGGCACCGCCCTGGTGGGCAGCCACACCGAGGTCGCCGACCGGATCGCCGAGTACCACGCGCTCGGCATCGACGAGTTCATCCTCTCCGGCCACCCGCACCTGGAGGAGGCGTACTGGTTCGGTGAGGGGGTGCTGCCGATCCTGCGGGCCCGGGGCCTGTGGCGGCATCCGGCGGGCGACCCGGTGGCCGAGGCGACGGCGAGCGTCCCGTTCGCCCCGCAACCGGCCCGGGTCTGATCCGGTCCTCCGGCCGGCCGGAGGCGGGGTGCGGTGGGCTGGTGTCGGCCGGCGGCGCGGTGGGTCGGTGCCGGCCGGCGCGGAAGGGGCGTGCCGTTTCGTGCCGGTCAGGATCCGGTCGTCGCGGCATGCTCGGGGTTGGCGCGGATCTCGTCGTGGTGGTCGGCGGTCCAGCCGCCGCCTCAGGTGCTGGCCAGGAAGTCGGCCAGCACCCGGGTGTGGGTCGAGAAGGCCAGCTCGACCGGCTCGGTGAGGACCAGCCACTCGGTGGCCTCCTCGGTCGGCGTCGACGGGGGCAGCTGCGCGGCCGGCCGCTCCGGCAGCACCCCGAAGATCATCATGGTGCCGCCGTGCGGGGCGCCGTGCACCGCGAACAGCCGGGCCCGCTGCGCCTCGTCGACCAGCCCCGTCTCCTCCCGCAGCTCCCGGACCAGCGCCTCGGACCACTCCTCGCCGTACTCGACGAACCCGCCGGGCAGGGCGAGCTGGCCCCGGGCCGGTTCGATGTCCCGGCGCACCACCACCAGGCCGAGCCCGGCGTCGGTCCGTACCGGCAGCAGCGCCACCGCGACCGGGGTGGGGTTGCGCCACACCGTCTGGCCGCAGGCCGGGCAGAGCCGGGGCCAGCCGGCGTCCGGCGGGTAGGCCGCCCCGCAGTAGTGGCAGTGTGCGTACGGCAGGACGGTCATGCCGCCGCACGTTACCGCCCCCGGGCCACCCCGCTCAGGGCAGGTCCGCCGTCGGCCCGGGGTCGGTCGGCCGGTCGTCGCGCAGGATCTCCCGGGCTTCCATCAGGGCGAACCCGAGCAGGTTGAGCCCACGCCAGCGGGCCGGGTCCTCGGCGCGCGGGTCGTCGGGGGCCAGCCCGACCCCCCACACCCGGTCGACCGGGCTGGCCTCCACCAGCACCCGGTCCCCGGTGCCCAGCAGGTACGCCCGCAGGTCGGCGTGCTGGCCGAACTTGGCCAGGCTGCCGGCCAGCACGACGGCGTACCGCTCGGCCTCCCACACCGCCTGGTCGAACCCGCGGACCTGGCGGCCGACCCCCTTGGCCTGCTGCGGGTGGCCGGCGGCGAGCACCCGCTCGCCGGCCTCGGCGTCGTCGAAGAGCAGCGCCTTGCGCCACATCATCCAGTGCTCGGCGGTGGCGAAGCGCCGCCCGTCGACGGTGAACGCCGCCGGCCACCACTGGCTCAGGCAGCCGCGGCCGACGGCGCCGTCCCGCTGCGGCTGGTGCCCCCAGAAGCAGAGATAGCGCACCCGCTGCCCGGCGCGGTGCAGGGCGAGGACGTCTTCGGCGCGGCGCATCGACATGCCGCACAGTGTCCCTGCCGGCACCGACAACCCGCGCCCGGGTTTCGCCCGGACCCGGTGCGGGCCCCGGGGTCAGGCCGGCGGCGTGCCGGTGTACGCGGCGATGGTCCGGGCGGCGGCGGCCCGGGCGGCCTGCGGTTCGGTGCCGCCGGCGATGTCGGCCTCGGCCCACGCCTCGCCGCTGAGCGTCATGAAGCGTCGCCCGTCCGCCGAGCCGATCCATTCGGCGGCCTGGTCGGGGGTGACGCCTCCACCGTCGGCGTCGAGGTGGCTGGCGAGGCCGAGCAGGCCGGAGTCCCAGCCGACGCCGACCGCGCCGGGGCCGTACTCGGTCCACCGGACGTCGTCGACGTGGGCGACGTGTTCCAGGGTGAACCGGGTCCGCTCGTCGCCCTCCGGGGTCAGGTGGACCTCGATCCAGCTGGTCTCGTCGCCCATCTCCCAGGTGGCGGCGAAGCTCTTCGGCGGGTCGCAGCGCTGCACCACGCCACCGGCGTTGCCCTCGAACTGGTAGCGGCCGTGCAACCGCAGGTCGCCTGAGATCGGCAGGAACCAGCGCGGGATGCGCTCGGCGTTGGTGCAGGCGTCCCAGAGGTCGTCCAGCGTCGTCGGGTACGTCTGGCTGATGGTCAGCACCCGTGCCTCACCCGCCTCCAGGGTGCGGCTGCCCACGGTGCGTCGTACGGCGCTGATCTGGTGGCTGGTCTCGATCATGAGGTGCTCCGGTGCTCGGTCGGGTCGTCGGTCGTGGTGTGCGCCCGCCGTTCGCGCCGACCCCGGGCGATCTCGGTGGCCAGGGCGTCCAGGGCCGGCGTCCAGAACCGGCGGAATCCCTCCAGCCACCTGTCGACCTCCCGCAGCGGGGCGGGGTCGACCGCGTAGAGCCGGCGGGCGCCCTGCGGGCGGACCGTGGCGAACCCGTTGTCCCGCAACACCTTGAGGTGCTGCGAGACGGCGGGCTGGGTGATCCCGAACTCCTCCTGGATGACCGCGCAGACCCCACCGGCGCTCCGTTCGCCCTGCGCGAGCAGTTCGAGGATGCGCCGGCGTACCGGGTCGCCGAGGACGTCGAAGGCGTGCACGGTCCCCTTTGTATCAGGCATAGCTTATATAAGCAATCAACCCAGTCGAGCGGCGACGGCGGAGCGCAGTTCGGGCAACCGGTCGTGCAGCAGACCCGGGCACTGGGTGCTGGCGAAGTCCTTGTGGCCGTAGATCTGGCTCGCCGGGATGGCGTACTGCTGGCAGGTGAACGCGCAGAACACCACCAGGCTGTCCCAGAGCGCCTGCGGCGGCTGCACGTCGACGTAGATCCCGTCGTTCTCGATGCCGATGGCCTGGCTGTTCTGCCCCACGCAGTGCGCGCCCTGCACCATGGTCTGCCCGTGCATCAGCGCGTACAGGCTGCCGTGCCGGCCCTCGGTGAGCTGACCGCCCCGGCTGTTGGTGAAGTGCTGCCCGGAGTCCAGCCAGCCGTTGCCGTCCATGTGCAGGTCCTGGATCTCCCGCGAGTTGGCGTACGCGTGGGCCAGGCTGTAGTCCGTCGAGTTCGGGAACGCCGTGTGATGCACGATGATCTTGTTGGGCCGGCTGCCGACCACGCTCACCGGCGACGACGGCGGCCGGGCCCCCCAGGTCGCGCAGTTGGCGATCACCGGCTGGTCGACCCGACCGAGGACGACCCGGCCGTCGGCCGACGTGCTGCCGGTGGTCAGGGCGCTGCCGTGGGTCAGGGCGCTGCCGGTGGGCAGGGCGCTGGCGGTGGTCAGGGTCGGGTCGACGGCGGAGTGGCCCACGGCGGCGGCGCTCACGGCGGATCCGCCGAACGGGGTCGGCGCGAGCGCCCCGGCGGTGCCGAGCAGGACCGCGCCGCGCAGCACGCTGCGCCGGGACACGGGTACGGACATGGCGGGCTCCTCAGGGGGTGGGGGAGGTGCCGGCTGGTCGACCATTGCGACGACTCCGGGGTGGCCGGGGGGCGTCGCCGGGCCGACCGGGCGGCTGCGGCGCTCCGGTCGGGTCAGCAGGGGCCGTTGCAGGCCAGCACCCGGAGCCGGTCGAGGGTGCCGTTCCAGACGTTCTGGTCGCCCGGGAAGGTGCCCGACGACGCCCACTGCCAGAAGGAGTACGTGGCCCAGCCGGCCGGCAGGGTGCCCACCGTGCCGGCGTACCGGGCGAGCCAGAGCGGGCTGGTGGCGGCGAAGCCGCTGTAGTTGCCGGTGCAGGTGGTCCACCAGTCGGTGGTGGTGTAGATCGTCGCCCAGCGCCCGGTGCGGGCGTAGTACTGGTTGACGAACGACGCGATCCAGTTGCGCATCGCGCTCTGGCTCAGCCCGTAACAGGTCGCGCCGTAGGGGTTGTACTCGATGTCGAGCGCGCCGGGCAGCGTCCGGCCGTCCTTCGACCAGCCGCCACCGTGGTCGACGAAGTAGTTGGCCTGGGTCGCGCCGGTCGTGGTGTCCGGCCGGGCGAAATGGTACGAACCCCGGATCATCCCGACGGTGTACGACCCGTTGTACTGCTGGGCGAAGTACGGGTTGGTGTAGTACGTGCCCTCGGTGGCCTTCACGTAGGCGAACCGGGCACCGTTGTTCCAGGCGGCGGACCAGTTGACGTTGCCCTGGTAGCTGGAGACGTCCATGCCGGGCAGGCCGGCCGGGGCGGCGGTGGCCGGGGTGACGACGCCGAGGGTGGCGGCGGCGACCGTGGTGACGGCCGCCAGTAGCGCGCCCGTGACCGCACGGAGACGGTTCATCTTTCCTCCCTGGGGGATGCCGCGTGGTTACGGCGGGAGCGACGAAAGGAACTGTCAGGTATTAGGTCACGGCCGGAGATAGTTTTCAATAGACTGAATCAAGATTATCTATTTCTGCACGTGGCGCTACCGTCCACCCGCCCGACGGTCACGGTGCGAGCGGATCCGCCGGCCCCGGGTCGCGGTCTGCCCGACGGTCGAGATGTGGGCGGGTCGAGTGGTCCCGGGTCGCGCGGTCTGCCCGACGGTCGAGGTGTGGGCGGATCTACCGGCCACGGGTCAGGCGGCGTAGTGGGCGAGGACCTCGGCCGCCGCCCGTTCGCCGGCCAGCACCGCGCCCTCGAGGTAGCCGGCCCACCGGGTCGCCGTCTCGGTGCCCGCCCAGTACACCCGCCCCACCGGCCGGCGCAGCTCGGGACCGTGGTCCCGCCACGAGCCGGGGGTCAGCGCCCCGCAGAAGCAGCCCCGGGTCCACTCGTCGGCCGACCAGTCGTACTCGACGAGGTCGTCAGGCTCGGCGGCGGCCGGACCGACCAGCCCCACCAGCGCGGCCAGCACCGCCGCCCGTCGTGGGTCCGGCGACAGCCGGCGCAGCTCCCGGGCCTGCCGGCCGTAGCTGAACGCGGTCAGCACCCCACGCGTCGAACCCGGCGTCGAGTTGTCCACCGTCTCGGTCAGCGGCCCGTCGGTCGACGTGGTCACCCCGGAACACCCGTCGGCCCGCCAGAACGGCGTCGGGTAGACCGCGTGCAGCTTCAGCGCCGACCCCATCGGCATCCGCTGGGTCAACGCGTCGCGCAGGGCCGGCAGCGCCGGTGAGTACGCGATCCGGCCCGCCAGCGCCGGGGCCACCGCCACCACCACCGCCCCAGCCGGGTACGCCCCGTCATCGGTGTACGCCACCACCGTGTGCCCGTCCTGGTGGATCGCCCGCACCGGTGCCCCGGACCGTACCGTCCCCGGGGGCAGCGCCGCCGCCATCCGCTCCGCCAGCAGGGCCGGACCGCCCACGATCCGATCCTGCTGGGCACCCCCGGCCATCCCCAGCAGCAACCCGCTCCCACCGCCGCTGCGCAGGTAGAACAGCACCTGCAACAGCGACACCTCGTCCGGGTCCGCCGCCAGCAACCCACCGGCGATCAGCCGACCCACGTACCGGGCCGTCACCGGATCGGGCGCGACCGTGGCCAACCAGCCGCCGAGGGTGAGCCGGTCCCACTCGTCCGCCCGGGCCGCCCGCCACGGGGCCGCCGGGTCCACCTCGGCGGCGAAGTCGTCGAGCAGGTTGACCGTCTGCCGGACCGACTCCGGCGGTGTCTCCCGCAGCCGCCCGTCCCAGCGCACCACCGGCCTCCCGTACGCGGCCGACGGGAACGTGGTCAGTCCGTGCTCGGCCACCAGGGCGGCCATCCGTTCCTGGGTCGGGCCGATCCACTGCGCGCCCAGGTCCAGCGCCGTGCCGTCGTCCAGCCGCCGGGTCGCCACCCGCCCCCCGACCCGTTCCCGCGCCTCCAGCACCAGCACCCGTGCCCCACCCCGGCACAACACCGCCGCAGCGGCGAGCCCCGAGAAACCCCCACCGACCACCACCACCCGCACCGCCCGCGCATACCCCACCCACCCGCCGCTACGCCCACCCACCCGCCCCCGCGTCCCGCTGCCCCGATGATCAGAGTGCCGAAAAGCAGACGACACGCCGGGGAAAGTGCTCGTAATTGCAATCTGATCTTGAGTTCGCCTGGTAGCCCGACCAGGGATGCCTTGGTTCGTTAGCAGATCCCGTTGACGAGTGGGGTGTTGTCCACAGCGGTGGTGGGTGTCCACAGGGCGGTAGCGGAGTGTCGCCGCGGTACGCCTACCGGAGGCAGCCTTCGGACATGCATCCGGTGTTGCGAGCGTTGGTGGAGCGGGACGGTGGGGTGGTGACGCGCCGGGTGGTGGTGCAGGTGGTGCCGGCCTGGGTGCTCACCCACGCCCATCGCGTGGGCCAACTCCGGCGGGTCCTGCCCGGCGTCTACGTTGACGCCGCCCTCATCATCCCCACCACCTCCACTGTCTCCGTTGCCCCCGCCTCTTCCGCGTCCACCTCCTCCGCCTCGGGCTCTGCCGCGTCCGGCTCTGCCACGGCTGGCTCTTTCGCCTCCGGCTCGTCCACCTCCGGCTCCCTGGCCGCCGTTGACCTCTGTACTTCCGCCGCCGCCCGCGCGGCCTCCGCTGCCGACAGTGCCGGCGTCGCCGGACATACCGCTGTCTCCGCCGCTGCGTCGCGGTGCGCTTCGGTCACCTTCGGCCGTGCCGCGCCGGGTGCCGTTGCCGGGGTGGGAGCCGTCGGACCCGATGGCGACGAGGCGTTTCGGCTGCTGGACGTCACCCGCCGCCACCGGGCGGCGCTCGCCTGGGCCGACGGGCGTGCGGCGCTGGGCAGCGTCACCGCCCTCGCCGTCTGGGGAGTACGCGGGCAGCCGGACGGGGAGCCGGTGCGCCTGGACGTGAGGGCGGGTTGCGGGCTCAGGAGCCGGTCGCACCTCGTGGTCCACCGCCGGGATGACCTCTCCCTCGCCCCACCCGGGGTGCTGATCCGGCGTGGTCTTACGGTGGTGCGGTTGGAACGGGCCCTGGTCGACGCCTGGCCGTTGCTGCCCCCGCAGGATCGCCCCGCTCCGGTGATCAAAGCCGTCAACGACCGGCTCACCACCCCGGAGCGGATCGCCTCGGCGCTCACCGCCGTGCCGAGGCTGACCGGGCGGGCCGGGTTGAGTACCCTGCTCGACCGGCTCGCCGGAGGATGTCGTAGCCCGCTGGAGATCTGGGGACACGACCACGTCTTCACCGGTGCGGGAATGCCCGTCTTCCGCAGGCAGGCCCGGATCGTCGTCGGTCGGCGCACCATCTACCTCGACGTGTACGCCGAGCGGGAGCGCGTCGACTTCGAACTCGACGGCGCGACGACCCATGGTGATCCCCGCGAGCGGGAGATCGACCTACGTCGGGACGCGCTGCTCGCCACCGTCGGCATCCTGGTGGTGCGCTTCGCCCGCCATCGCCTGCTCCACGAGCCCGACGCGGTCCGCCGAGAGGTGCACGCGATCCTCACCAGCCGACGGGCAGGCATGTCGGTCGGTCGAGACACCGCCTTCCCACCGCCATGAAAACATGCCGAGCCGACACGCGCGGCACGCACCGCGTGGGTAGTGCGGCGCAGCGTGGGACAGCACGGTGCGGGTGTGGTGCGGCCCTGCGCGGGCCGGGTGGGGCACACGCTGCGGGGCAGCACGGCACGCTGTCCGTGCGGCGCTGTATGAGCAGTGTGGGACCGGTGTGGTGTGGCGCTGCACGGGCAGCGTGCGGCCGGTGTGTTGTGGCGCTGCACGGGCACATGGCCCCGGTGCGGCGCTGCGCTGCACGGGTTGCGTGGTGTGGGGTGATGCGACACGCGGGCCGGTGTGGCTGTCGAGGTGCCACCGGGTCGGGGTGGGATCAGTCGCGCAGGGTGCGCAGGATGCGGGTGAGGTCGGCGTGGTCGGTGGGGGAGAGGTGGCCGAAGAAGCGCTCCGCTTCGGTAGCGCGGGCCGTCCGGATGGCCGCGCCTACCCGCGTACCGTCGTCGGTCGGCGCGACCAGGGTCGCCCGCCGGTCGGCCGGGTCGGGGCGGCGCGCGACGAGCCCGCGTTCCTCCAGGCCGTCGACGACCTCGGTGGTGGAGCGGGGGGCGATGTGCAGGTGCTCGGCGAGGGCGCTGAGCCGCATCGTCCCGTGCCGGGTGAGCACCGCGAGGGCGCGGGCGTGACCGGGGTTGACGTCCCAGGGTTCGAGGGTACGTCGGGACTGGTGACGCAGCCGACGGGCCACCGCCCAGAACAACTCGGCGAGGCTCTCCTCTGCCGGGTCGGTCGGTGGCCCGGCGCAGCGTGCGGCCGGATCGGTTGGCGGGTCGGATGTCGCGCCGGTCACCGGAATACGGTAGCAGGAGTCGCTGTTGTTGCCTCATGATGAGGTAACCTCAGTAAAAATCCCCCGAACGGAAGAAGGACCCCCTTGGACACCACCCAGACTCACCGGGAGGGCCGCGGCGGCGCCCCCCGGACCGCCAGTGCCGCCGAGAAGACCCAGGCCCGTGCCGTCTCGCTGCGCCGCATCGGCCGGCTGTTCACCGCGTACCGTGGTCAACTGGCCGTGGTCACCGCGATCATCGTGGTGTCGTCGATGGTCGCGATGGCCTCGCCCTTCCTGCTGCGGGCGGTGATCGACCGGGCGCTGCCCGAGCGCGACCTGACCCTGCTGGTCTGGCTGGTCGTCGGCATGATCGCCGTGGCGGCGGTGACCGCCGTGCTCGGCGTGGCGCAGACCTGGATCTCCACCCGGGTCGGGCAGCTGGTGATGCACCGGCTGCGCACCGACGTCTTCGCCCATCTGCACCGGCAGTCGATCGCGTTCTTCACCCGCACCCGCACCGGCGAGGTGCAGTCGCGGATCACCAACGACATCGGCGGCATGCAGACGGTGGTCACCTCCACCGCCACCTCGATCGCGTCCAACCTGACCACGGTGGTCGCCACCCTGGTCGCCATGGTGGCGCTGTCCTGGCGGCTCACCCTGGTCTCATTGGTGGTGCTGCCGCCGGCCATCTGGCTGACCCGCCGGGTCGCCGCGATGCGCCGCGAGATCACCGCCCAGCGTCAGCAGGAGCTGGCCGACCTCAACGTCACCATCGAGGAGGGGCTGTCGATCAGCGGCGTGCAGCTCAGCAAGACCCTCGGCGCGGGTGACGCACTGATCGACCGGTTCACCAGCAGCTCGGCCCGCCTGGTCGACCTGGAGTTGCGCTCGGAGCTGGCCGGCCGCTGGCGGATGGCCACCATGACGATCATCTTCGCCGCCATCCCGGCGGTGATCTACCTCGGCGCGGGGCTGCCCGGCACCGCCGGCACGCTCAGCATCGGCACCCTGGTCGCCTTCACCGCCCTGCAGGGCGGGCTGTTCCGGCCGCTGATGGGCCTGCTCAACGTGGGTGTCACGCTGACCGCCTCGCTGGCGCTGTTCGCCCGGATCTTCGAGTACCTCGACCTGCCGGTGGAGGTGGACGACCCGGCCCGGCCGGTGACCATCGACCCGACCCGGGTGCGTGGGCACCTGCGCGTCGAGGACGTCACCTTCAGCTACCCGGGCAGCGACACCGCCGCCGTCGCCGGCATCAGCCTGGACGTCCCGGCGGGCACCAGCCTCGCCCTGGTCGGCGAGACCGGCTCCGGCAAGAGCACCCTCGCCGCCCTGGTCAGCCGGCTGCACGACCCGGACGCCGGCCGGATCACCATCGACGGTGTCGACCTGCGTGACCTGCGGCTGACCGACCTGGCCGCCGTCGTGGGCGTGGTCAGCCAGGAGACCTACCTGCTGCACACCACCATCCGGGAAAATCTGCGGTACGCGCGCCCCGACGCCACCGACGCCCAGTTGGAGGACGCCGCCCGCGCCGCGCAGATCCACGACCTGATCGCCGCCCTGCCCGACGGGTACGACACGGTCGTCGGTTCCCGGGGCCACCGCTTCTCCGGTGGCGAGAAGCAGCGTCTGGCCATCGCCCGTACGCTGCTGCGCGACCCCCGGGTGTTGGTGCTCGACGAGGCGACCAGCGCGTTGGACACCGAGACCGAACGCGCCGTCCAACGGGCCTTCGACACCCTTGCCGAGGGACGCACGGTGATCACCATCGCGCACCGGCTGTCCACGGTGCGCCACGCCGACCAGATCGCGGTGCTCGACCACGGCCGGATCGTCGAGTCCGGCACCCACGAGACGCTGCTGGCCCGCGCCGGCCGGTACGCCACCCTGGCCGGCTGACCCCGGCGAGCCCTCTGACCGTGGCGACCCCACTGATCGGGGCGAGCCCCTGACCCGGGCGTGCCCTGTGACCGAGGCGAGCCCTGTGACCGGGGCGAGCCCACTGACCCGGCGCGTCCCCCGGACCGGGGCGAGTCCCACAGCCAGGGCGGCCCCGTCGGCGTCCAGGGCCCCGACCGGCCGACGGGCAGGGCCGTGACCAGGGGCGACCCGACGGGTGGAAAAACCCGATCTGCAAGACGTGAGTCGCCGATCATCGGTGACTAGAGTGACGCCGTGCAAAGTGGTGGTGTGCGGTCCCAGGTGCCGGTGCTGTACGTGGCGGACGCCGACGCGGCCCGACGGTTCTACGAGAACTTCGGCTACACCGAGATCCGGGCCGGCGGCGACGGTGGCTCACACTGGTCGTACCTGCGGTGCGGGGAGTTGACGCTACTCCTGGCGGCGGTCACCCCCCGCCTGGTCACCGTCGAGCTGCCCCTGCTCGTCTACCTGTACGTCGACGACCTGACCGTGACCGCCGAGCGGCTCACCGCCGCCGGGCACCCGGTCGAGAAGAGCGGCTACCCGGAGCACGCCCCCGGGGGCGAGTGCCGGGTCACCGACCCCGACGGCAACGTGGTCGCCTTCGGGCAGCGGCAGGCCGTACCGCAGCAGGAGCGTGACCCGCAGGCGGGCGGTGAGGTGCGGTTCTCGCTGATCCGGGAGGCCGCCGAGGCGGCCGGTCGGCGCGGCGGGGCACCCGCCCGCTGCCAGATCGGCGGCCCACGCGGTGAATCGTGCGCCGAACCGGCGGAGGTCAAGCTCGCCGACTCGTGGGGCGACACGGCGTGGGGGTGCATGGCGCACGCCGACGAGACGCTGCTCACCGCGCGCGGCGCGTTCCTGGCCACCGAGGACGGAATGGGCCTCGGCCCGTTCCTGCGCGCCCGCCAACCCCAGCCGGATCGGCAGGTTTCCGAACCCGCGCCGGGTGCCTGACCCGACTCACCGCCGCACCCTGCCCGGCCCGACCGACGCGTGGCGGGAGCGACCCTCTGTGTGCCGATCCACCTGCGGCGGGGCGGAGACGGGGCGCAGGCCGGCGAGTTGGACGAAGACCTCCCGTTTGGCGGTGGCCTCGCCGCGCCGGTCGAGCACGTAACCGGTCAGCCAGATCCACCCGTCGTAGGTGGGCCGGTCGCACACCGACACCACCCGCAGCCGCAGGGCACGTTCCCCGGCGAACTGCACCGAGGCGGCCCGGTCGACGACCAGCAGGTCACCGGGGCGGGGCCGGACGTTCACCAGTGCCCGCCGTTCGTGGGCGGGCAGTCCCGCGCATGCCGGCTCTGCCAGTCGCGCAGGGCCCGCCGGAGCCGGTCGTGCTCCTGGGCGAGGGCGCGGATCTCCTGGTGCAGGGCGGCCAACTCGTCGGCGAGCCGGGTCTGGAACCGGCGTACCTCGACGGGGTCGACGCCGCGTCGGCGCGGTGGGAACTCGTGGGTGCGTACCTCGTGGGGGGTCAGTAGGGCGGGGCGACCGGTCCCGTAGGGCTGGCCACCGCGATACACCTGGGCCACGGGGGTCCTTTCCCGTGCTGGGGGAGGGTGGAGGGGTCCTTTCGGTGGTGCTGGAGGGCGGGTCGTCCGCCGCCGGCTGCGGACGACCCGCCGGCCCGGCCGTCGCAGCCCACATCGGCGGTACGACAGCAGAGCAGCCGGCCGGGGTCGGGACGGGCAAACACACCCGCCCCGACCAGGGGAAAGCCCTCTTCCTTGTTGCCACGCAAGGGGAGGAGCAGCACCAAACTTAGCTGTCCCAGTCATCTGAGTCAAACATAGAGTTGTTGGAGGGTGTCCTTGCGTGATCGAATTGGCGTGCCGCGCAGGGGGAGTCATGCCGATCACCGCCGACTACATCCGGATCGCCGATGAGATCGTCGCCGACGTCAGGGCCAAGAAGCTGACGCCGGGGGACAAGCTGCCCTCGATCACGGAACTTGCCGCGCTGCACCAGGTCAGCCCGTCGACCGTCAAGCAGGTCTACGTCCGGCTGGAGGCGCTGCGAGTGATCTGGCGGCACCAGGGCAAGGGCGTCTTCGTCAACGACCCGAAGCTCTGGATGCGCGAACCCTGACCCGCCCACCCGCAACACCCCACCCACCCCGACTCCACCCGACTCCACCTCGCCCCCACCCATCCCGCCCCCATGCGGCGATCTACCCGATGATCAAGAGGTTTACGTCAACTTTGATCTCCCCGATGACGCAAACTCCTTGATCACCAGGCGCGTGGCAGGCTCCGCGTCCCTGCGTCTCCGCTCCGCCTCGTCCGGTCCCACACGCCGAGCGTTATGCCCCGGTGATCAAGAGGTTTAGGTCATTCAGAAGATCAAACTTGACGTAAACCTCTTGATCACCGGGGCGGGGCGGGGCGGGGCGGGACCGGGGCGTGGTGGGGGCGGGGAGCGGAGCGGACGAGGTGGGGTGGGGTGGGGGCGGGGCGGGGCGGGGTGGGAGCGGGGGTGGGGAAAGTGGGGGGAGCCGTGGGGGGTCTGGGTGCGTCCAAGGGGTATGACGAGTTTTCGAGGCATGTGGGTGGTGGTTGTTCCGGTGCTCCTGCTCACGGCGGCGTGTGCGGGGCAGGACGGGGCGGGTGTGGCGCCCGATGCGGTCCCATCCGCTCTTCCCGCTGATGTGCCGGTGCTGCGGATCGACTACACGGGTGGCTTCGTGCGGCCCGAGACCAATGTGACCCGGCTGCCGGCCGTCAGCGTCTACGGCGACGGTCGGGTGATCACCGAGGGGCCGACCATCCTGAGTTATCCCGGGCCGGCGCTGCCCAACATCCAGGTTCGCACGATCAGCAAGGCCGAGGTGGCGAAGCTGGTCGAGCAGGCCCGCGCCGCCGGGGTGGGCAGCTCCGTCGACGTGGGCACCCCGTCGATCACTGACGTGGCCACCACCCGGTTCACCATCCGGGGGCCGGTCGGCACCGAGCGGTTGGAGGTCTACGCCCTGGGTGAGGCGACCGGCCCGGAGGCCGGCCTGACCGCCGCGCAGCAGGCCGCCCGGGAGAAACTGCGGACCTTCACCGACAAGGTGACCGATCCGGCGGGGGCGGCGACGCAGCCGTACCAGCCGACCGCCATCGCGGCGGTGGCTGGGCCGTGGGTCGCCACACCGGAGACCGCGAAACAGCCCAGGGTGGAGTGGCCCGGCCCGGCGCTGCCCGGCACCAGTCTCGGTGAGGGGCTCCAACTGGGTTGCGTGACGGTCACCGGGGCCGCCGTGCAGCAGGTGATCGCCGCCGCCGACAAGGCCAACGCGGCTACCCCGTGGACCTCCGGCGGGAAACGCTGGTCGATCACCCTCCGGCCGCTGCTGCCCGACGAGACCGACTGCGCCAGCCTGTCCACCGACCGCTGAGGCGGCGGCGTGCGGTCGACCCGGTGGCCGGGTCGACCGCGCGCCGGCAGGGTGACGCCGACCGGGGTGGGGCTCGACGCCGGGGTTGCGCCGGCGACCATCGCCGTACGCGGTGGGGCACTTGTTTCCATAGGCAACCATCACTACATTGGGGTCCGGGTGCCGCCCTGTTGCCGGGCGGCGGTGTGGCCTGAGCCGGGCTGTTGTCCACGTGCCGAGAGGCATGTCGACGCGCGAGCGATGTCGATGCTCCCGCGCCGTCGGTGTTTCCCCGACGGCCAGCCGGAAGGACCCCTGTGAGGATTTCCCGTACCCGTATCACCGCCGCCGTGGCTGCCACCGTCACAGCGGCGGCGGCCGTCACCACCGTGCTCGCCGGCACCGCCTCGGCGGCCCAGGGCTGCCGGGTCGACTACCAGCCCAACGAGTGGACCGGCGGCTTCACCGCCAACGTCCGGGTCTCCCCGGGCGACACCGCCCTGAGCAGTTGGACCGTCACCTGGTCCTACCCGGGCGGCCAACGGATCACCGGTGGCTGGAACGCCCAGGTCAGCCAGGCCGGCAGCACGGTCACCGCCCGCAACGCCGCCTGGAACGGCAGTGTCCCGGCCGGCGGCTCGACCGAGTTCGGCGTCCAGGGCACCAGCACCTCGGGTTCCGCCGCGCCGACCGGGTTCGCGCTCAACGGCGTACCGTGCAACGGCGCTCCGCCGCCGACCACCACGCCGCCGCCCACGACCCCGCCCCCGACGACGCCGCCGCCCACCACGCCGCCCCCGACGACCCCGCCGCCGACCACGCCTCCGCCGACGACCCCGCCGCCCACGACGCCTCCGCCGACGACGCCCCCGCCCACGACCCCGCCGCCGACCACCCCGCCGCCGGCCGGGTGCGCCGGTGCGGTGCTCTGCGACGGATTCGAGAACCAGACCGGCTCGACGCCGGCCGGCGACTGGAGCGTGGTCAACCCGGACTGCTCCGGGGCGGGCCGGGCGGCGGTGGACACGACCACCACGCACAGCGGTAGCCGTTCGCTGCGCATCGACGGCGCGGCCGGTTACTGCAACCACGTTTTCGTCCGGTCCAACAAGGACCTCAGCGCCGTGGGCACCGTCCGGTACGGCCGGATCTGGCTGCGCCACACCACCGCCCTGCCGACCCAGCACGTCACCATGACGGCGATGACCGACGCCGCCGACGGCAACAAGGACCTGCGGATGGGCGGCCAGAACGGCGCGTTGCAGTGGAACCGGGCCTCCGACGACGCGACCCTGCCCGAGCAGAGCCCGGCCGGGGTGGCGTTGAGCGTGCCGCTGCCCACCGGGCGCTGGACGTGCCTGGAGTTCATGGTCGACGGCAACCAGGGTCAGCTGCGTACCTGGCTCGACGGCACCGCCATCACCGGGCTGACCGCCGACGGGGTGCCCACCCACGACGTCGACGGCCAGTGGCTCAACCGCACCTGGCGGCCCCGGCTGACCGACCTGAAGCTGGGCTGGGAGAGCTACGGCGAGGGCGCGGACACCATCTGGTACGACGACGTGGCCCTGGGCAGCAGCCGGATCGGCTGCTGACCCCCGCCGGGACCGGGTGGCCGACGGGGCTGCCCGGTCCCGGCCGTGCCGCCCGAGCATTTCAGTCGGCGGTGACGTGCCGATCATGGTGCGTTCATCCACGGTTGCCAGGCTGACCTCTGGTCGGCGGGGTTCGCCTCCCGCCAGAATGTGGCTGACCGGGATAACCATCCCGATCGATACGTTCCTGTCGGCCCCCGCGACCCGGAGGACCCGTTGCGCACTCCCGCGAACCCCGTCACCCCCGTCACCGCCCCGACCGCCGCCGCCCCGCACCCCGCCGCCCCGCACCCCGTTACCCGACCGCACCGGCTGCTGGGCACCCTCGCGCTGCTGACCGCCATGATCGCGGCGGTGCTGGTCGGGCCGTCCGTGGTGACCCCGAGGCTGACCGACTCCGCGTCGGCGGCGGTCTACGGCTCCTGCACGATGTCCCGCTGCGCGGACGCCCGTACCGCCCGATCCGGCTGGTCGGCCAAGAGCTTCCCCACCAGCCGGGGCTGGTACGCCTGGAGCGGCGGCCTGTCGAACTTCGCCGGCGGCCAGTTCCACAACTACGAGGGGCAGCTCCCCGGCGGCGCCACCTACTACGAGTACGACGTCTACCCGCGGGTCTCCGGCGCGGCGCGGGACGCGTACCGCATCGTGGTGAACAGGAGCACCGGGGCGACCTGGTTCTCGCCCGACCACTACGCGAACTTCTACCGGATCTGAGCCAGGAACCATCGGGGTGGGCCGGTCGGCCGGCCCACCCCGGGTGAGCAGGAGGATGCACGATGACCGGACAGCGCCAGCCGGGCTGGCTGCGGGTGACCGACGAGCCGTCGCCGTCGGGGCATCCCACGCCGTCGCTCACCGTGGCCGGCGCGGCGGCCCGCACCCGTCCCGCGTTGTTCGACGCCCTCGCCGTCGCACTCGACCTGCCCGGACACTTCGGCCGCAACTGGGACGCGCTCGCCGACGTGCTGGCCGAACGGCTCGACGCCGGCCCGCTCACCCTGGAGGTGACCGACGCCGGCCTGCTGCTCGCCGACGAACCGTCCGGCCAGCTCGGCACACTGCTCGACGTGGTGGGCGGGGTGTCGGCGGGTGCCCGGGAGCCGGTCCGGTTGGTGCTGCGGGACACCCCGCAGGCGTTGCCCGCCCTGCGACTGCGGCTCTCCGCCGTCCTCGGCGGCTGTGGCGTGGCCGTCCCACCCGGCGGCGTGGCGCGCTGAGCGGTGCGGTGCGGTGCCGTGCCGGGTCGCGGGTCGTTTCCGGCCACCGGCGGGCCAGGGGCGCTGCGCCGGCCCCGCCCGACCTGCCGGCGGGAGAGGCGCAGCGAAGGTGTCGGGCGGGGCGAGGTCAGTTGGGGTGGTCGAGGATCGCGCTGAACCGCTCCTCGGCCAGGTCGAGCTGGGCGAAGATGTGCCGCTTCACCGGTGCCGACAGCGGGGTGTCCGGTCGGGCGATCAGATCCCGGAACACCGGCACCAGCGGGCGGTACTTCGCCGCCGAGCGGGCCACCTTGGGCCCGACGGCGTAGACCACCCCCACGCCGTTGTCGGTGAAGTCGGAGATCTTGATGACCCGGGCCCACGGCTCCCGGTCCAGGCTGGCCGCGACGTGCTCGCGGTACTGCACGTGCGGGTCCCGGTCCGGGTCGTACACCGGGTTGGTGACCGCGCCGACGAGCCGGGCCACCCGCGTCCCGAACCGGTCGGCCAGCGTGGCCAGCGCCGCCGCCGTCGGGTCGGACGCCTGCGCGCCGGCCAGCTCCCGGGGGTGGTCCTCCACCGCGTCGTGCAGTAGACCGGCGACGATCACGTCGACGTCGCGAACCTGGTAGTGGTGCATCATCCGGATCGCCACCCGCAGCAGGTGGTTGAGGTAGGGCTCCCGGGACCGGCGGTCGTCGCGGTGCAGCTCGGCGGCGAGGTCCAGGGCGGCGGTCAGCCGGTCCCGGTCGGCCGCCGCGAAGGCCGGCAGCTCCAACCGGAACCGGGCCAGCAGGCCCGGCTCACCGTGCAGCTCGGTGATCGCGTGCATCGGCATGGTGGCGAGGTACGGCGGGAACTCCATCGCCTACTTATAGCCGATCTTCACTGTCCAGCGGACCCCGTCGTCGGGCATGTGACCGGGTCACCTCCTGCCGGAAAGGTGCTTGACCAGGCGTACCGTCGTCCCGTCGGGGGTGCCGTCGAGCTGTGCCTCGTCCATCAGGCGGGCCATGATCAGTCGGCCCCGGCCCCGGCCCCGGCCCCGGTCCCGCCCGTCGGAGGGGCCGTCGCGCCAGCCGCCGGTGTCGGACACCTCGATCTCCAGCCGGCCGGCGTGCAGTCCGGCCCGTACCGTGACGGTGGCCCCGGACGCGAAGCGGCAACCGTGCTCGATGGCGTTGGCGCACGCCTCGCCGACGGCGATCAGCACCACCTCCACGTCGGCCTCGTCCACCCCGGCCCCGGTCAGCCACGACCGCAGCGCCTCCCGGGTGGGGGAGAGCTGGGCCGGGTCGGCGGCCAGTGCGGCGCGGAACACCACCGGCGTGTCCCGGGCCGCCGGGCCGGCAGGTGGTGGCGTGCCGGGCGGGTCGTCCGCCGGGTGGCGTGCGGCCACCGGGTCGGGGCAGCTCGCGCCGACGTCGCGTCCACCCGTCACCCGCGCCCACCTCCGCTGATCCTCGCCGCCGGGGCCGGGCCCGACCGTCGTTGCCGCCATTCTCCCTGTCCCGGCCGGCCGTACCCGGACCAGGGGTCTTCCCGTGACAGTGACGCCGCACCCGGGTCCGGCGGGCGGGTGGTCCGGTGCCACCGGGCCCCGGCCGGGTCGGTCGGCGGTGGGGGCTTAGGAGGCCAGCCGCCCGGCGGGGTCGTGCACCGGGCCGGCGAGACCGAGGCCGCCGTCGGACTGGTTGATCTCCGACCAGACCGCGTCGAGGGAGAGGCCGAGGACGTCGGCGAGTACCGCGATGGTCGGGAAGGCGGGGGTGGCCACCCGGCCGGATTCGATCTTGCGGAGGGTCTCCGGGGAGAGCCCGGCGGCCAGCGCGGTGCCGAGCATCGACCGTTGGCCCCGGGCGCGGCGCAGCAGGGCGCCGAGGCGTTGTCCGCGTTCGACCTCGGCGGGAGTGAGCGGCAACCTGACCATGGCTGCGATTCTAGTACCGGGATAACATGACCGGGATACTTATTGGTGGTCCGAGGAAGGCGCTGCATGATCGAGATCCTGAACCCCGCCGACCTCCTGCGCGCGCGGGACACCGGCGCGCTGGTCGCCGACATCCTGCGGACGCTCAAGAGCCGCAGCGTGGTCGGCACCAACCTGCTGGAGATCGACAGGTGGGCGCACCAGATGATCGTCGAGGCCGGGGCGCAGTCCTGCTACGTCGACTACGAGCCGTCCTTCGGACGCGGGCCGTTCGGCCACTACATCTGCACCTCCGTCAACGACGCGGTGCTGCACGGCCTGCCCCACGACTATCCGCTCGCCGACGGTGACCTGCTCTCGCTCGACCTCGCGGTCTCCCTCGGCGGCGTGGTCGCCGACTCGGCCATCAGCTTCGTCGTGGGCGACACACCGTCCCCGGAGAGCGTCGCGCTGATCGACGCGACCGAACGCGCGCTGGCCGCCGGGATCGCCGCCGCCGGCCCCGGAGCCCGCGTCGGCGACATCTCGTACGCCATCGGCAGCGTCCTCGGCGCGGCGGGATATCCGATCAACACCGAGTTCGGGGGGCACGGCGTCGGCTCCACCATGCACCAGGACCCGCACGTGTCCAACACGGGCCGGCCCGGTCGCGGTTACCGGCTGCGCCCCGGGCTGCTGCTGGCCCTGGAACCCTGGATCATGGCGGACACCGCCGAACTCGTCACCGACCGCGACGGCTGGACACTGCGCAGCGTGACCGGCTGCCGGACGGCACACAGCGAACACACCATCGCCATCACCGACGACGGCGCCGAGGTGATGACCCTGCCGAGGTAGCCCCCGGCAGGGTCAGCGCCGCCCCGGTCAGCGCCGCCCCGGCCGATGTCACGCCGGCCGGGACGACCGACCGGTCGGACCGCACCGGCGACGGCGCGGCCCGACCGCAACGGGTCACCGTGACAGTTGGCCCCGGACGCGGGTCACCAGGGCAGTCGACCGGCCCCGGCGAACGGCCCCACCACGAGCGGCACCAGCGGCGCGGGCACCGGCTGCGCCACGCGCAGGGTCGGCGTCCAGCCGGCGTCGCCGCCCAGATCCGGGTCGTGGGTCGCGTTGTAGGCGGCCACCAGGTCGACCGGGCGGGGCAACGCCCGGTCGGCGTCGACCCAGTTGCCCCGGGTGGTGACGGCGGTGCCACCCCAGTCGTAGAGCAGGCCGTCGGGGGCGATGCCGGCACCGAGGGTGAAGAAGTTGTTCTCCACGTACGCGGCGGACTGCACGCCCACCCCGATCGCGTACGCGAAGTCGTCGCCGGCCAGCCGGTACCAGTTGTTGTAGACGTCGACCTGGCCGAACCGCACCCGGGGCAGCCGCTGGAGCACCCGGTCGAACAGGTTGTGGTGCAGCGTCACCTTCAACCGGCCGACGTCCGGCCCGACCGTGTTGGACGAGCCGATCAGCATCAGCTTGTCCCGTCCGGTGAACCGGTTGTACGAGGCGGTCACCAGGCTCGCCGTGTGGGTGACGTCCAGCGACCCGTCGTGCACCTGGTAGGGCCGGCCGAAGTACACCGGCTGGGCGCTGTCCGGGTTGTCGCCGTCGGTGAAGGTGTTGTGGTCGACCCAGACGTGCTCGCTGCGGCGTACCGAGACCTGGTCGTACTGGGAGTTCCAGTTGCCGGTCGCGCCGTCGGTGGGCGACCAGGCGGGGAAGCAGTCCCGGGCGTCGTCGAAGGTCAGGTTGCGCACGATGACGTTGCTGGCCCCGTCGATCATCAGGGTCAGCCCGGTGAGGGTGGCCCCGTGCCGGCCGACGATGGTGGTGTTGGGCCCGACGTTGATCTGCGTCTGGCGGGTCTGGTTGGCCACCGAGCGCACCCGGGCCGCCTCCAGCGCCCCGGTCGGCGGCACCATGCCCCACACCGCCGGGTCGTACGCGGCCAGGTACGCCGGCAGGCTGTACTCCGGGTCGGCCAGGTCGGCACAGCCGAGCAGGTGGCCGTCGTCGGCGGCGAACCCGTCGACGGTGCCGTCCACGACGATCACCTTCGGGGTGGCGTTGCTCTTGTTGGTGGCGTTGTCGCCGCCCAGCGCGCGGACCAGGTCGGCCCGGCTGCGCACCAGGTGGACCTGGTCCGGGGCGGCCGCCGCGCCGCCGGTGGTGCCGGGGCCGTCGGCCGCCCAGCCGTCACCGGCCGGCAGGGTCTGCCGGGCGAACCGCTCGACGCCCCGGGGCGGCCCGTCGGGTGGCGCGGCGTACGCGGCGGTGCCCGAGGTCAGCAGGAGGGTGAGGGCGACCAGGGCCGCCCCGGTGGTGCGTGGACGCATGGGACTCTCCCGAAGGGTGGTGGTGGGTGGTGCGTCAGTCGTCCTGTGCCGCCAGGGGGATACGCGCCGGCGGCACCGCCCACGGCACCGCCAGCTCCGACAGCAGCGCGCCCTGCTCGGCGGCCCGGCGCAGCACCGCGTTGATCCCGCGTACCGTCACCACCCGCTCCGGCCCGCTGCCGGCGGCCGTGACCAGGTCGCCGTCGAGCAGGGTCGGCTCGGGGGCCTGCCGCACCTGTTCCAGCACGGCGGTGAACGGTGCGGTGCGGGCCAGCGGGGCGATCAGCGGGGTGCCGTCCGGGTCGGCGCGGTGGGCGAGCAGGTTCGCCAGCAGCCCCTGCCGGCCCGGCACCTCCTCAGGGTGCGGGTCACCGGGCAGCAGCAGCCGGTCGGTCGGGTACTCCAGCACCGCCCGCCCGGTGGTGCCGGTGACGATCACCTCACCGGCGACGAAGTCCTCCCCGGCCAGCGTCACCGCCGCCACGATCGGCGGCCCGCCGGGGGTGACGATCCGCAGCGTGGCGGTGTCGTCCACCTCGATCGGCCGGACCCGGTAGCGCTCCAGCTCGATGCGGGCCGGCCGGACCGGGGTGCCGGTCACCGTCTCGGCCACCGCCAGGCACTGCATCACCGCGTGCGCCAGCGGGTTGGCCAACGCCCCGTCGAGCACCGGTCGGCCGTGCAGGGTGCGCCGGCCGGCCCACGGGGATCGGGCGTAGTAGCTGTCGGGGCGTTGCCAGCAGGCGACCGTGCCGATGCCGGTGACGGTGCCCAGCCGGCCCTGCCCGACGGCGGCCGACAACTGCGCCAGCGCCACCGACCCGAGCGCCTGGAAGCCGACCTGGCAGGCCCGGCCGGTCGCGGCCAGCGCCCCGGCCAGCGTCCGGTGTTCGGCGGTGGACAGCACCGGAGGCTTCTCCAGCAGCAGGTCGGCACCGGCGGCGAGGACGTCCAGGGCGATCGGCAGGTGGGTGTGCGGCGGGGTGCACACGATCACCACGTCGGGGCGGGCGGCGGCGAGCATCTCCCGGTGGTCGGTGTGCACGGTGGTCCCGGGCGGCACCGGCGCGGCCGGCTCGTCCTCGATCGGCCGTACGTCCACCAGCGCCACCAGCCGCAACCGTCCCGCCGCGTGCAGCGGGGCCACCGCCCGCCGGTGCCAGCGGCCGTGCCCGTTCGCGCCGACGATCGCCACCCGGGGCACGGCGACCCCGGTCCCGGCGGGGTGGTCGGGCCGGGCGGCCCCGGCCGGGCCGCCCGGCGGTGCCCCGGTGGGGGAGCCCGACGGTGTCCCGGTGGTCGCCGCCGGTGCGCCCTGGGCGGCGAGCCCGCCGACGGCGGCCGGCGGCACCGGGGCGGTCACGCCGCACCGGCCAGGACCGCCGCCACCGGGTGGGTACGCAACGCGCCCAGCCAGCCGGCGACGTCGGTGCGGAACCCGTCGTCGTCGGCGAGCGCGGCCGGGAAGACCTCCGGCAGGGCGAACAGCGCCTCCACCGTCCCGGCGGGGGTGTCCCCGGCGGTGGCGAGCGCGGTGGTGATCCGGTCGGCCAGCGGGTCGTCCAGCGGCAGCACCGTGCCGTCGTCGGCCCGCCCGTCGAGGAACCGCAGCCAGGCCGCCACGACCAGCGCCGACCAGTACGCCGGCCGGCCCTGTGCGCGCAGGTCGACGGCGGTGTGCAGGACCCGCTGCGGCAGCTTCTGCGACCCGTCCATCGCCACCTGGAGGGTGCGGTGCCGGATCGCCGGGTTGGCGAAGCGGGCCAACACCTCGTCGCCGTACCCGGTGACCCGTACCCCGTCGGGTGGGGTGAAGCTCCCGGCCACATCGTCGGCGACGAACCGGCGCAGCACGTCGGTCAGGCCGGGCAGGGCCAGCGCCTCGGCGATCGTCTCGCGGCCGGCCACCGCACCCAGGTAGGCCACCGCCGAGTGCACGCCGTTGAGGCCGCGCAGCTTCAGCCGTTCCCACCGGCCGGCGTCGGTGGTGAGCACCGCACCGGCCCGCTCCCACCGGGGCCGGCCGCCGGGGAAGTCGTCCTCCACCACCCACTGGGTGTACGGCTCGGCGGCCACCGCCGCCAGGTCGGTCACCCCGAGCGCGGCGCGGGCGTCTGCCAACGTCGCGTCGGTGCTGGCCGGGACGATCCGGTCCACCATCGTGCCGGGGAAGCTCACCTGCCCGGCGAGGGCGTCCAGCACGGCGTCCGGCACCCCGGCCAGGGCCAGCGACTGCTGCACCAGGCCGCGCAGCCGACGCCCGTTGGACGGCAGGTTGTCGCAGCTGACCAGCGCGATCGGCCCCGCCTGTGCGGCGGCACGGGCGAGCAGCCCGCGCACCAGCAGGCCGGGTACGGTGACCGGCAGCCGGTCGGTGGTCAGGTCGCGGGTCAGCTCCGGGTCGGCCCGCAGCACCCCGGAGACCGGGTCCAGGTGGTACGCCTTCTCGGTCACCGTCAGCGTCACCACCCGGATCGCCGGGTCGGCCAGCAGCGCGAGCACCGCCGCCGGGTCGCTGGCGGCGTGCCGTACCCCGGCCAGCGCGCCGACGACCCGGGTCTCGGACCGGTCGGCGGCCAGCGTGGTGACGCTGAACAGCGCGTCCTGCGCCGCGAGGGCCTCGACCAGGGTGGTGCTGCGCGGCGCGACGCCGATGATGCCCCAGTTGCCGCCGGCCGCGTCGACCGCGGCCTCGGTGTAGACCGCCTGGTGGGCCCGGTGGAACGCGCCCAGTCCCAGGTGGACGATGCCGGCCGGCACGCTGCCCGGTCGGATCAGCGGTCGGCTCTGCTCGGGCACCCGGCGCAGGGTGGCCAGCCCCAACCGGTCGGTGCCGACGTTCACCGCCATGCCGGGCCGTCCGGGAAGCGGAACCGGGCGATCGACTCGGGGCGCATGGTGGCGCTGTAGCCGGGGGCGGTGGGCAGCAGGTACCGGCCGCCCCGGGTGCGGACCGGGTCGACGAAGTGTTCGTGCAGGTGGTCGACGTACTCGACCATCCGCCCGTCCAGGCTGGTGCCGACCCGCAGATAGTCGAAGATCGCCAGGTGCTGCACGTACTCGCAGAGGCCGACGCCACCGGCGTGCGGGCAGATCGGCACCCCGAACTTCGCCGCCAGCAGGATCTCCGCCAGCACCTCGTTGACCCCGGCGACCCGGCAGGCGTCGATCTGCATCACCCCGATCGCCTCGGCCTGGAGCAGCTGCTTGAAGATCACCCGGTTGGCGGCCACCTCGCCGGTGGCGACCCGGCACCGGCCGTCGGTCAGCCCGGTCACCGCCCGGGCGATCCGGGCGTGGCCGAGGATGTCGTCGGCGTGCGTCGGCTCCTCGATCCAGTACGGGTCGACCTCGGCCAGCGCGGTCATGTTGGTGATCGCCTCGTCGACGTCCCAGACCTGGTTGGCGTCCATCATCAGCAGCGCGTCCGGGCCGATCTCGGCCCGGATGATCCGCGCCCGGCGCAGGTCGTCGGCCGGCGGGCCGCCGACCTTCATCTTCATCGCCCGCCACCCCTGGGCGTACGCCTCGCGGGTCAGCGCCCGCACCTTCTCGTCGGGATACCCCAACCACCCCACCGACGTGGTGTACGACGGGAAACCGTTCTGCTCAAGTTCCGCGAGCCGTTCCGACCCTCCGACCAGTCCCTTGTCGAGCAGGGTGGCCGCCTCGTCGGGGGTGAGCGCGTCGGTGATGTGGTGGAAGTCGATGTTGGCCACCAGTTCGTCGGTGGACAGCTCGGCGAGGTAGCGCCACATCGGCTTGCCGGCCAGCTTGGCCCGCAGGTCCCAGACGGCGTTGACCAGCGCGCCGGCGGCCATGTGGATGACCCCCTTCTCCGGCCCCAGCCAGCGCAGCTGCACATCGGCGGTGAGCGAGCGCCAGAACGCCACCGGCTCGGCCGCGATCTCCTCGACGGTGCGCCCCCGCACGTGGTGGGCGAGGGCCTCGATCGCCGCGCAGGTGATCTCGTTGCCCCGGCCGTTGGTGAAGGTGAACCCGGCACCCGTCGGGCCGCCGTCGGTGCGCAGCTCGACGTAGCTGGCCGAGTAGTCACCCCGGTTGATCGCGTCGGAGCCGTCGCCGGCCGCCGCGGTGGGGAACCGGACGTCGTGCACGTCGACGTCGGTGATCCTGGTGCTCATGCGGACCCTCCGAACCTGAAGACCTTCTTGGGCAGCCGGTACGCCAGGTCGACGACCGTCTCGGCGGCCTCGTCCTCGGTCAACCGGTGCTCGGCGACGAGGCGGGCCAGGAAACCGGCGTCGATCCGGCGGGCCACGTCGTGGCGGACCGGGATGGAGCAGAACGCGCGGGTGTCGTCGACGAACCCGGCGGTGTTGTAGAACCCGGCGGACTCGGTGACCGCCTCCCGGAACCGGCGCAGCACCTCCGGGGAGTCCAGGAACCACCAGGGCGCCCCGAGGTAGAGCGCGGCGTAGCCGCCGGCCAGCGGGGCCAGCTCCCGGGTGAACGTGTACTCGTCGAGGGTGTAGAGCACCACCCGCAGCCGCGGGTCGTTGCCGTACGCGTCGAGCAGCGGGGCGAGCGCGTGCACGTACTCGGTGGCGTGCGGGACGTCGCCGCCGACGTCGCGGCCGTGGGTGGCGTACAGCCGGCGGTTGTGGTTGCGCACCGCCCCGGGGTGCAGTTGCAGCACCAGCCCGTCGTCGAGGGACATCCGGGCGAACTCCACCAGCATGTGCGCCCGGAACGTCTCGGCGTCGGCGGCGTCGGCGAGCCCGCGCCGGCCCTTGTCGTAGAGCCGGGCCGCCTCGTCGGCGGTCAGTGCCAGGGTGCGCGCGGTGGGGTGGCCGTGGTCGGAGGAGGTCGCGCCGGCCGCGACGAACGCCGCCCGGCGGGCCCGCAGCGCGTCCAGGTAACCGGTGTACGTGCCGGTGTCGACGCCGGCCACCTCGCCGAGCCGGGCCACGTTGTCGGCCCAACCGTCGAACTCCATGTCGACCACGTTGTCCGGGCGGAAGGTGGTGACCACCCGGCCGCCCGGCCCGCCCCAGCCGTCGGCGGCGAGCTTGGCGTGCGCGGCGAGGTCGTCCAGGGGTGACTCGGTGGTGGCGAGGACCTCGATCCGGAACCGTTCGAACAGCGCCCGGGGCCGGTACGCCGGCTCGGCCAGCCGGGCGGCCACCTCGTCGTAGACGGCGTCGGCGGTGTCCGGGGTCAGCGCCGTGTCCACCCCGAACACCTCGCTGAAGGTGCGTTCCAGCCACAGTCGGGACGGGGTGCCCCGGAACAGGTGCCAGTGCGCGGCGAAGCGTCGCCAGATCGTCCGGCCGTCGGTTTCCACCGGGCTGCCGTCGACGCTGGGCACGCCCAGTTCGGCCGGGGGGACGCCCTGGCTGAGCAGCATCCGGGTGAGGTAGTGGTCGGGCACGATGAGCAGCCGGGCCGGGTCCGGGAAGGGTTGGTCCTCGGCCAACAGCGCCGGGTCGACGTGTCCGTGCGGCGAGATGATCGGCTGCGGCCCGGCCAGGGCGTACAGCTCGCGGGCGATGGCCCGGACGCCCGGGTCGGTCGGCAGGAGCAGGTCAGGAGAGGTCGGCACGTCGGGGGACTCCTCGGATGCGGGCGGAGGGTCGGCGGTTCCGGGTGGACGGTCGTGGGGCCGGCCCGGTCAGGGCAGGGTGAGCAGGTCGGCGACGCGCACCGGGTCGCCGGTGGCGAAGGACCGGTTGGCGGCCAGGCCGGTGAGCAGGGCCAGTGCCCCGTCGTGGGCGGTGGCGGCCCGCTCCAGCGGGTCCGGTTCGCCACCGAAGATCACCCGGGTCATCCGGGTGTCCGCGCCGCCGTGGCCCTGCCGGGTGTAGCCCTCGACGGGGATCCGGGTGGGCGGGGCCCAGAACGGGCGCAGGGTGAGGGTGGCCTCGCCGTGCTCGGCGGCGGCCTCGTCGCCGTGCAGGGCCGCCCCCTTGAGCGCACCGGCGGCGGCCGGGCTGACGAAGTCGCTCTCGGTGACCTCCAGTTCGAGGCGGCCCCGGCTGCCGTTGACCATCACCCGGTAGCCCTCCCAGGGGGCGTACGCGGTGAGGTGGTAGGTCATCGTCGCGCCGGTGGAGTAGCGGGCCAGCACCGCCATGTCGTCCTCGATGGTGACGCCGGGGGCGAAGACGTTCTGGTCGCGGTGGTAGCCGTCCTCACCCTCGGCGTCGAGGTAGAGCTCCCGCAGTCGGGGGTGCTCGGCCAGCCGCAGGGCGAACGGGTCGTCGGTGGCGGCGGGGGAGTCGTGCGCCCGCTCGTAGTCGCGGGCGTAGCCGTGCCGGCGGCCGTCGTCGCCGTAGAAGAACAGCCGCCCGGCCGCGTACACCTCGACGGGGGTGGCGTCGAGCCACCAGTTGACCAGGTCGAAGTGGTGGCTGGCCTTGTGCACCATCAGCCCGCCGGAGCTGGCCTTGTCCCGGTGCCAGCGGCGGAAGTAGTCCGCGCCGTGCCGTACGTCGAGCAGCCACTCGAAGTGCACCGAGCCGATCTCGCCGACCGCGCCGTCGGCGAGCAGCCTTCTGACCTGCTCGTGCAACGGGTTGTAGCGGTAGTTGAAGGCGACGGTGACCTGCCGCCCGGTCTCGGCGACCGCGTCGAGGATGCGTCGGCAGCGGGGGGCGTCGGTGGTCATGGGTTTCTCGGTGACCACGTCGCAGCCGGCCCGCAGGGCCGCCACGATGTACTCGTCGTGGGTGACGTCGACGCTGGTCACCAGGACCACGTCGACCCGTTCCTTGGCGAGCATGGCGGTGAAGTCGTCGGCCCGGTAGGTCGGCACGGGCGGGTGGCCCAGCTCGGTCAGCCACCGGTTGTGCGCGTCCATCCGGGTCTGGTTGACGTCGGCGAAGGCGACCAGCTCGGCGGTGTCGGCGTGCTCGGTGACCAGGGCGCGGACGAACATCTCGGCTCGCGCCCCGGTGCCGACCAGGGCGTGCCGGCGGCGGGACGCGGCTGGTGGTGACATCGGGTGGACCTCCCCGGTTGCTGCAAAGGTTTGCAGTGAAGAAACCACGGCGATGAAGAGCACGTCAACGATCGATGCCAATCCCGTGTCATAGATCCCGTTTCGTGGGCTTAAAGGGGCATGGCGGGAGCGCCCCCGCAATCGACCTGTAACAAACTCCCGTTGACAGTGGAGCAACCGTTTGCATTAATTGGCGGCACCCACGTGACCCCGACCACACCATCGACGAGAGGGCCGCCCGTGCCAGCCACCATCCGCGACGTCGCGCGGGCCTCGGGCGTGCACATCTCCACGGTGTCCCGCACCTTCTCCGCACCCCACCTGGTCAACCCGGAGACCCGGGTCCGGGTGCTGGCCTGCGCCGAGGAACTCGGCTACCGCCCCAACCGGGCCGCCCGCGCCCTGATCACCGGCCGGACCCACAACATCGGCCTGATCATCGCCGACATCGCCAACCCGTTCTTCCCACCGCTGATCAAGGCGGCCGAGGGGCAGGCCCGGCACCGCGACTACCACGTCTTCGTGGCCGACACCAACGAGGACCCGGCCGCCGAGGAGGAGCTGGTCCACGCGCTGGCCAAGCAGGTCGACGGGGTGCTGCTGTGCAGCCCCCGGATGAGCAACGCGCTGATCGAGCAGGTCAGCCGGGAAGTCCCGGTGGTGGTGATAAACCGGCAGGTCACCGGCCTGCCCTGCGTGATGATGGACGTCGGCCAGGGGGCCCGCGCCGCGATCGAGCACCTGCTCGGCCTCGGCCACCGGCAGCTCGCCCTGCTCGGCGGCCCGCGCGGCTCCTGGACCAACCAGCAGATGCGCCGGGCGGCCGGGGCCGCCGCCCGCTCCGGCGGGGCCGAGCTGACCGTGCTCGGGCCGAACCCGCCCACCGAGACCGGCGGCAGCGCACTGGCCACCCAGGTACGCGACAGCGGCGTCACCGCCGTGCTCGCCTACAACGACCTGATGGCGATCGGGCTGATCGAGGGGCTCGACCACCTCGGCATCCGGGTGCCGCAGGACGTCAGCGTCGTCGGCGTCGACGACATCGCGCTGAGCCGACTCACCCGCCCCAAGTTGACGACGGTGGCCACGCCAACCGCGGCCGCCGGCCGGACGGCCGTCGACATGCTGCTGCAACACGACTCCGAACTCCGCCCCCGCGGCGGGGGACGGGCAGCGGCCGTCGGCGACCGACGCACCACCGCACAGGTAATGCTCCAGACCGAACTGGTCATTCGCGACTCGACCGGACCCCTACCCGGTCGATCCCGTCCCGGATCCGTTCCGGATGGCCCGGGCCCGCATCGCCTTGCGGACCCGGGCAGCCCGACCGTGACCACCGGTGGCGTCGTCGCCTCCTAGCCCGAGGAGTGAGCGCATGCACCCCGCAACGTCCCCCACCGCCGGCACGCCGGCCGAGCCGCACCACCGTACCCCCGCACCCCGTCGTCGATTCCTGCGCGGCCTGGTCGCCGCCGCCGTCGCCGTACCGCTGATGTTCGGCGCGGCGGCCTGCGGCGACGACGACGCCGGTGCCGGCGGCCAGATCAAGCTCTCCATCTTCTGGTGGGGCGGTGAGGCGCGGGCCAAGCTCACCGAGGACGCCCTCGCCCTCTACACCAAGAAGCACCCGAACGTGACCTTCGAGAAGACCTGGCAGGCCAACCAGGGCTACTTCGACAAGCTGGCCACCCTCACCGCCGGCGGCAACCCGCCGGACCTGTTCCAGATCGACGACAACTACCTGTCCGAGTACGCCGGCCGCAGCACCGTGCTCGACCTCAAGAGCTACCAGGACTCCGGCAAGCTCGACGTGTCCAAGTTCCCCAAGAGCCTGCTGGAGTACGGCGTCGTCGACGGCAAGCTGGCCGGGGTGGCCTCCGGCGAGAACACCCAGGGCCTGGTCTACAACAAGACCCTGCTGACCAGCAACGGACTCCCGGAACCGACCACCGGCCAGAGCTGGGAGGAGCACATCGCCTGGGCCGAGCAGGTGGCCAGGAAGACCAAGATCCCCGGCACCCAGGACCCGAGCGCCGACTACAAGGCGTTCTGGGTGTGGCTGCGCCAGCAGGGCAAGGACCTCTACAACGGCAAGGACCTGGGCTTCACCGCCGAGGACGTGACGAAGTGGTTCGAGCTGTGGAAGGGCGCCCGGGACCGGGGCGCCACCCCCACCCCCGACGTGATCCACGAGGGCAACGCCAGCGACGTGACCAAGCAGCTCGTGGTCACCGGCAAGGCCGCGACCTCCTGGGTGTGGGTCAACCAGATGCCCGACCTGAAGAAGAACACCAAGGACGAGCTGGGCGTCGTCGCCTACCCGGGTGACCCGAGCGCCCAGTGGGCCCGCGCCTCGATGTACTGGTCGGTGTTCAAGAGCAGCAAGCACCGCGACACCGCCGTCGACGTGATCAACTTCCTGGCCAACGACCCGGAGGCGGCGGCGCTGCTCGGCACCGACCGGGGGCTGCCGTCGAACATGGACCTGCGGGCCAAGGTCAGCGAGACGGTGACCGACCCGGCGATGAAGCAGTCCATCCAGGTCGAGACCGAGCTGGCGCAGAAGTTCGGCACGTCGCCGCAGGTGCCGATCAAGGGACACAGCAAGGTCAAGTCCGAGCTGGTCAAGGCCGCCGAGAACGTCCAGTACAAGCGGGCCACCCCGGCCCAGGCGGCGGAGCAGTTCATCGCCGCCTGCAAGTCCGCGATCGCCTGATCGACCGGTCGCGGTCGACGAAAGGAGCCGGCCCCGTGGCCCTCACCACGGCCCCCGGCCGGACCGGACGCACCGGTTCCGCCCGCCCCCACGCCAACCGGCGTCGGGGCGGGCGGGACCGGCACGCCGAAGGACTGGCGGGTTACGTATTCCTCTCGCCCTGGCTCATCGGACTGATGGGCGTCACGGCGATCCCCATGCTGCTCTCGCTCTGGCTGAGCTTCACCAACTACGACATCCTCACCCCGCTGTCCGAGGTGCAGTGGGTGGGGCTTGCCAACTACGAGCGGATGTTCACCGCCGACCCGTCGTACTGGCACGCGGTCCGGGTCACGTTGACCTTCGCCCTGGTGGCCGTACCGCTGAAACTGGCCGCCGCCCTCGGGGTGGCGCTGCTGCTCAACAAGGCGTGGCGGGGGGTGGGCCTGTTCCGGGCGCTGTTCTACCTGCCGTCCCTGCTCGGTGGCAGCGTCGCGCTGGCCATCGTCTGGGTCAACATGTTCAACCGGGACGGCGCGTTCAACTCGTTCCTCGCGCTGTTCGGCATCGAGGGGCTGCCCTGGGTCAGCGACCCGGACTGGGCGCTGCAGACCCTGATGGTGCTGGCCATCTGGCAGTTCGGCGCGCCTATGGTGATCTTCCTGGCCGGGTTGAAGCAGGTCCCCACCGAGCTGTACGAGGCCGCCTCCGTCGACGGTGCCGGCCGGTTCCGCCAGTTCTGGCACGTCACCCTGCCGATGCTCTCCCCGGTCATCTTCTTCAACCTGGTGCTGGAGACCATCAACGGGTTCCAGGGCTTCACCGCCGCCTTCGTGCTCAGCAACGGCACCGGCGGGCCGGTCGACTCCACCCTGATGTACACGCTGAAGCTCTACATCTCCGGCTTCACCGACCTGGAAATGGGCTACGCCTCCGCGATGGCCTGGGTGTTCCTGATCGCGATCGGCCTGATCACCGTGGTCTTCTTCAGCACCGGGCGGTTCTGGGTGCACTACTCCGACGGGGAGAAGTGATGGTGGCGGTGACCTCGACGGCGCGGCGGCCCGGCCGGCGGCAGGGCGGCCGGCAGGCCGTACGCCTGCTGATCCTGATCGTGATCGTGGCGGTGGTGCTCTACCCGCTGCTGTGGATGGTGGGCACCTCGGTCAAGTCGCAGGAAGAGATCGTCAACAACATCGGTCTGCTGCCCGAGGCGTTCACCCCGGGCAACTACACCGCCGGCTGGGGCAACTTCGACCTCAGCTTCGGCACGTTCTTCCTCAACAGCGCCATGGTCAGCCTGCTGACCGTGGTCGGCAACGCGGCCTCCTGCCTGCTCGCCGCGTACGCCCTGGCCCGGTTGCGGTTCCGGCTGCGGGGGGTCTGGTTCGCCGTCATGATCGGCACCCTGCTGCTGCCCGGCCACGTGCTGATCGTGCCGCAGTACATCCTGTTCCGCAGCCTCGGCCTGGTCGGCGGGGAGTGGCCCTACCTGCCGCTGCTCATCCCGCAGTTCCTGGCCACCGAGGCGTTCTTCGTGTTCCTCATGGTGCAGTTCATGCGGGGCATCCCGCGCGAACTCGACGAGGCTGCCAAGATCGACGGTGCCAGCCCGTACGGCATCTTCCGGCACGTCATCCTGCCGCTGAGCCGCCCGGCGCTGGTCACCACCGCGATCTTCTCGTTCATCTGGACCTGGAACGACTTCTTCCGGCAACTGGTCTTCCTGTCCAGCCTGGACGACTACACCGTCCCGGTGGCGCTGACCCTGTTCATCGACTCCACCAGCCAGAGCGCGGTCGGCCCGATGTTCGCCATGTCGGTGCTGTCGCTGCTGCCGGTCTTCCTGTTCTTCCTGGCCTTCCAACGGATGCTGGTCGAGGGCATCAACACCAGCGGGTTGAAGGGATGACCGCCGTACCGGTGACGGAGCCGGCCGAGGCGCCCCTGCGCCGGGACTGGCGCGACACCCTGCGCGACGCCACCGACCTGGCGCTGCTCGGGTTCGCCGTGACGCTGGCCGCGCTGCCGGTGCTCACCCTCGCACCGGCCCTGGCCACCGCCAGCGCCGCCGTGCACGACCGGCTGACCCTCGGCGGCTGGCCGGACCTGCGCACCACGCTGTCCCGGTTCGGCCGGGCCCTGCCCGCCGGCCTGGTGGCCAGCGCCGTCGGGGTGGCCGTCGCCGTCGCGCTCGGCGTCGACCTGGTCGCCGTGGCCACCGGCCGGGTGCCCGGTGGCGGGCCCGTGCTGGCCGGCACCGCCGTGGTCACCGCCGCGCTGGCCGGGTACGCCGGGCTGACCGTGGTGGCGATCGGTCGTACCGGCGGGCGCGGTTTTCGGGCCGCGGCCCGGGTCGCCGCCCGGACCGGCCTGGCCCGGCCGGGGACCTGGGCGGCGGCCGGCGGGGTCTGCGCGGTGGCCGCTCTGTTGGGGATACTGGTCACCCCGGTGGCGGTGCCGATCCTGGCCGGCTACGCGTTGGCCGCCCTGCACGCCGTCGCCGCCCGCCGGTCCACCACCCGGACGGAGGCACCGTGACCGGTCACCCCCACCCCACCCCGGCCCAGCTCGGCCCGGAACCGGCCCGCCCCGGCGCGGACCCGACCGGATCCGTCCCGCCGCAGGTCCGGGTCGACCCGGACGGCCCGGGCGACGACGAGCCCCGCTTGCACGTCGGTGACGTCGAGGTGGCCCGGTACGTGGTGCGCCCCGACCTGGACCCGAAGCACGGGCCCCGGCCCTACCTGCACCCGGTGCGGACGCTGGCCGGCACCCCGGTCACCGACGCCCTGCCCGCCGACCACGTCTGGCACCTCGGGGCGTCGCTGGCGGTGCAGGACGTCGCCGGCACCAACCTGTGGGGTGGCCGGACGTACGTCCGGGACACCGGTTACACCTGGCGCGACGACCACGGGGTGATCGCCCACACGCGGTGGCGCGAACGCACCCCGGACCGGTTGGCGCACGTGTTGCAGTGGCGTGACCGCGACGGCGGGGTGCTGCTCACCGAGCACCGCCGGCTCGCCGCGAGCCCGGTGGCCCCCGACGCCTGGGCCCTCGACGTCGACTACACCCTCACCGCCCCCACCGATCGGGACGTCCACCTGGGCAGCCCGGCCACCAACGGGCGACCCGACGGGGCCGGCTACGGCGGGTTCTTCTGGCGGGCCGTCGCCGACGGGGAGCCGGTCACGTTCACCGCCGACGCCGACGGGGAGCAGGCGGCCAACGGCAGCGCCGCCCGCTGGGTCGCGCTGACCGGCGTCGCGCCGGCCGGTGGGGCGTACACCCTGGTCTTCACCGGCCTCGGGTTGGGCGACCGGTGGTTCGTGCGGACCGCGATGTACCCGGGGGTCTGCGTCGCCTTCGCCTTCGACCGGCCGGCCGTGGTGCCCGCCGGTGGCCGCCGCACCGGCCGGCACCGGGTGCTGGTCGCCGACGGGGTACGCGACCGGGCCGGCGTGGTCGCCCTGCTCGCCGCCGCGGAGCCGGTGTGACCGCCGACCGGCCGGCCCCGGCACCACCCGCCGACCGGTCGGCCCCGGCACCATCCGCCGACCGGTCGGCTGAGCAGTCGTCGGTCGGGCCGGAGGTGGTCACCGTCGGCGAGTCGATGGTGGTGCTCAGCCCCGATCCGACGGGTCCGCTGGACCGGGCCGACCGGTTGGGCGTCTCCGTCGGCGGTGCCGAGTCCAACGTGGCCTCCGCGCTCGCCGGGCTCGGCCACCGGACGGCGTGGGTGAGCCGGGTCGGCGACGACCCGTTCGGCCGGCGGGTGCTGCGGCACGTCGCCGCCACCGGCGTGGACACCCGCCTGGTCACCGTCGACCCGACCGCCCCGACCGGCGTCTACCTCAAGGACCCGACGCCCGGCGGCACCGCCGTGCACTACTACCGGTCCGGGTCGGCGGCCTCCCGCCTCGACCCGCAGGTGCTGGACGACCCGGCGCTGGCCGGGACCCGGCTGCTGCACCTGTCCGGGATCACCGCGGCCCTGTCGCCGTCCTGTGCGGCCCTGGTGCGCCGGGCGCTCACCGACCGGCCACTGCCCGCCGCCCGGATCACCTTCGACGTCAACCACCGGGCCCGGCTGTGGTCGGCGGAGACCGCCGCGCCGGTGCTACGCGGGCTCGCCGACGCCGCCGACGTGGTCCTCGTCGGACTCGACGAGGCCCGCGCCCTGTGGGGCGTCACCGCCCCGGACGCCGTACGCGACCTGCTGCCCGGTCCGGAACTGGTGGTGGTCAAGGACGCCGACGTCGGTGTCACCGCGCTACCCCGCGGCGGACCGGACGTCTTCGTCCCCGCGCTGCGGGTGCCGGTGCACGAGCCGGTCGGGGCCGGCGACGCGTTCGCCGCAGGCTGCCTGTCGGGGCTGCTGCGCGGCCTCGACCTGGAGCACTGCCTGCGGCTCGGGCACCTCTGCGCGGCCCCCGCCCTGACCGTGGCCGGGGACACCGCCCCGCCGCCGCGCCGGGCGCTGGCCGACCGGCTCCTGGCCCTGCCGGCGGGGGACTGGGCGCGCCTGGACCTGGTCGACGCCGGACTGCTCCCCACCCCCGCCACCGGAAGGAACGGTCGATGACCGCGCACGACTTCGCACCCCTGTTCGGCACCGCACGGGTGATGGTGATCCTGCGGGACCTGCCGCCGGCGGAGACCGTCCGGCTCGCCCAACGGGCCTGGAACCTCGGCATCGACGTGGTCGAGGTGCCGATCCGCACCCCGGACGCCACGCTGTCCCTGCGGGCGGCGGTGGAGGCCGGCAAGGACCGGGGCCGGCGGGTCGGGGCCGGCACGGTGCGTACCCCCGCCCAGGTCCGGCAGGCCGCCAGCGCCGGGGCGGCGTTCACCGTCGCCCCCGGGCTGGACCTGGCGGTGGCCGACGCGGCGGTCAGCTACGGCATCCCGCACCTGCCCGGGGTGGCCACCCCCACCGAGGCGCAGCTCGCGCTCGACCACGGGCTGATCTGGCTCAAGGCGTTCCCGGCGGTCAGCCTCGGCCCACAGTGGTTCAAGGCGGTCGCCGGCCCGCTGCCGGAGCTGCGGTTCGTGGCGACCGGTGGGATCGACGCCGGTAACGCCGCCGACTTCCTCGCCGCCGGGGTGCGGGTGGTGGCGGTGGGTTCGGCGCTGTCCGACCCCCGGCAGATCGACCGGCTCGCCGAGCTGGCGACGACCCCGGCCTGAGCCGGTGCCGACCCCGCCCGCCCACCCGCCGTGGTGCCTGCCCGGTGCGGGCGGATCAGTCCGGCGCCGGGCCGAGGCTGTCCCGGACGACCAGGGTGGCCGGCAGCACCTCGACCCGGGGCCGGTCCGCCGCCGGGCCCAGGGCCAGGGTCATCGCCCGCGCGCCCAGCTCCACCAGCGGCAGCCGGACGGTGGTCAGCGCCGGGGTGACGTCGGCGGCGACCGGCATGTCGTCGAAGCCCACCACCGAGACCTGCCCGGGCACCGCAACGTTGCGGGCGCGCAGCAGGGTCAGCGCGCCGACGGCCATCGAGTCGTTCAACGCCACCAGGGCGGTCAACCCGGGGACGGCGTCGAGCAGTTCACCGGCGGCGCGGGCGCCCCCGTCGCGGTCGAAGTCGGCGTAGCGGATGCGCTCGGCGGGCAGCGGGTGGCCGCCCTCGGCGAGCGCGGCCCGCAGCCCGTCGAGCCGGTCGGTGATCGTGGTCAGCACCTGCGGGCCGGCGACCACCCCGATCCGGGTGTGCCCCCGGCGCAGCAGTTCCGTGCCGAGCAGCCGGCCGCCGTCGGTGTTGGCCGGCATCACCGCGTCGCCCGGGTGTTCGTGCCGGCCCACCACCGCCACCCGGCCACCGGTCGTCTCGTAGGCGGCCAGCTTCTCGGCGAGCCGGGCGGTGAAGGTGGCGTCGTGGTAGCCGGAACCGGCCAGCACGATCGCGGCGACCTGCTGGGCGCGCAGCATCTCCACGTACTCCAGCTCGCGTTCCGGGTCGCGGTAGCTGTTGCAGATGATGACCAGCCGGCCGTGGTCGGTGGCGACCCGTTGCAGCCCCCGGGTCAGCTCGGCGAAGTACGGGTCGGACACGTCGTGCACCACCACGCCGACCACGCTGCGCTGCGGGCGGGCCAGCAGTTGGGCGTGCGCGTTCGGCACGTAGCGCAGGTCGGCGACGGCCCGCAGCACCCGTTCGCGCAGGTTGTCGGCGACGGGCTTGCTGCTGCCGTTGATCACCCGGGAGGCGGTGGCGGGGGAGACCCCGGCGCGACGGGCGACATCGGCCAGCGTCGCCATGGGCACCCCCGAAAGTGTCCGGACCCGATCCGGGCCGCGCGGTAGCGGACAGGTTACCGCAACGGTCGGGGCGGGCCCTTGCCCGTGGTCGGGCCGCCACCTAGGCTGCTAGGAAAGCGCTTACCTATGTACCGTGCACAGGGGAAGGACGACCCATGACCCGAAGGTCGATCGGCATCATCGTCAACGGCGTCACCGGTCGGATGGGCTACCGCCAGCACCTCGTCCGTTCCCTGCTCGCGATCCGTGAGCAGGGTGGACTGCCGCTGGGCGACGGCACCCGGATCTGGCCCGAGCCGATCCTGGTCGGCCGGGACGAGACCCGCCTGCAGGCGGTCGCGCAACGGCACGGCCTCACCGACTGGACCACCGACCTCGCCGCCGCCCTCGCCCGCGACGACGCGGAGATCTACTTCGACGCCCAGGTGACCCAGCAACGGGAGAAAGCGATCCGACAGGCCATCGAGGCCGGCAAGCACATCTACACCGAGAAGCCCCTCGCCGAGTCCAGCGCCGCCGCGCTCGAACTGGTCCGGGCCGCCGATGCCGCGGGCATCCGCACCGGCGTCGTGCAGGACAAACTCTTCCTCCCCGGGCTGCGCAAGCTCCGCCGGCTGATCGACGGCGGTTTCTTCGGCCGCATCCTGTCCATCCGCGGCGAGTTCGGCTACTGGGTGTTCGAGGGCGACTGGCAACCCGCCCAGCGGCCCTCCTGGAACTACCGCACCGAGGACGGCGGCGGCATCGTGATGGACATGTTCCCGCACTGGCAGTACGTGCTGGAGGAGCTGTTCGCCCCGGTCCGCGCGGTCACCTGCCTCGCCGCCACCCACATCCCCGAGCGCGTCGACGAGGCCGGCCGCCCCTACCCCGCCACCGCCGACGACGCGGCCTACGGGATCTTCGAACTCGACGGCGGGATCGTCGCCGCGCTCAACTCGTCCTGGGCCACCCGGGTGCACCGCGACGAACTGGTCGAGTTCCACGTCGACGGCACCGAGGGCAGCGCCGTCGCCGGGCTGCGCCGCTGCCGGGTCCAGCACCGGGCGGTCACCCCCAAACCGGTGTGGAACCCCGACCTGCCCGCCACCGAGGACTTCCGCGCCCAGTGGACCGAGGTGCCCGACAACGAGGAGTTCGACAACGGGTTCAAGGTGCAGTGGGAGGCGTTCCTGCGGCACGTCGTCACCGGCTCCCCGTTCGCCTGGGACTTCCTGGCCGGGGCGCGCGGGGTGCAACTGGCCGAGCTGGGGCTGCGCTCCGCGCGGGAGGGCCGCCGCGTCGAGGTGCCGGAGCTGTCCCGGTGACCGCCGTCGTCCGGCTGCCCGACGGCGGCACCCACCGGCTGCGCGGGGGCGCGGGCCACGCCCGGCCCACCGGCCCGTCCACCAGCCGGGTGGCGTACGCCGCCGCGCACGTCGTCGCCGACCCGCGCGCGGAGAACGTGCCGGGCGCCCCGGCCGCCGTCGACTGGGACCGCACCCTCGCCTTCCGGCACCACCTCTGGTCGTACGGGCTGGGGGTGGCCGAGGCGATGGACACCGCACAGCGCGGCGCGGGCCTGGACCACCCGGCCACCCGGGAGCTGATCCGGCGCAGCGCCGCCGAGGCCCGCGCGGTCGGCGGCCGGATCGTCGCCGGGGTCGCCACCGACCAGCTCCCACCCGGCCCGGCCACGGTGCCCCAGGTGACCCGGGCGTACGCCGAGCAACTCGCCGACGTCACCGCCGCCGACGCCCGCCCGGTGCTGATGTGCAGCCGTCACCTGGCCGCCGCCGCCACCGGCCCCGACGACTACCTACGGGTGTACGACGAGCTGCTCACCGCCGCCGACCAACCGGTGGTGCTGCACTGGCTGGGCGACATGTTCGACCCGGCGCTGGCCGGCTACTGGGGCTCGACCGACCTCGACGAGGCCACCGAGACGGTGCTGCACCTGATCAAGCAGCACCAGGGGAAGGTCGACGGGATCAAGGTGTCCCTGCTCGACGCCGACCGGGAGGTCGCACTGCGCCGTCGCCTGCCCGCCGGGGTACGCCTCTACACCGGCGACGACTTCCACTACCCGGAGCTGATCCGGGGCGACGCGCAGGGTCACTCCGACGCGCTGCTCGGCGTCTTCGCCGCCATCGCGCCGGCCGCCGCCGCCGCGCTCGCCGCCCTCGACGCCGGTGATCTGGGCCGGTACGACGCGGTGTTCGCCCCGACCCTGCCGCTGGCCCGGCACCTGTTCGCCGCGCCGACCTGGTTCTACAAGACCGGCATCGTGTTCCTCGCCTGGCTGGCCGGGCACCAGGAGCACTTCACCATGCTGGCCGGGCAGCAGTCCGGCCGGTCCCCGGCGCACCTGGCCCGGCTGCTCGTCCTCGCCGACGACGCCGGCCTGCTGCCCGACGCGGAGCTGGCCGCCGCGCGGGCGCGGGCGTACTTCACCCTGGCCGGGGTGACCCAGTGACCGGGTCAGCGGCCGGCGGTGGTGCGGTGCCTGGTGGTGGTGCGCTGCCTGGTGGTGGCGTGGCGGCCGGGCTGGAACGGTTCTCGTTCAACCAGGCCACCGCCCAGCACTGGCCGCTGGCCGCGGCGGTCGCCGGCTGCGCGGCGGCCGGGGTGCCCGGCATCGGCCTGTGGCGCGAACCCGTCCAGGAATTCGGCGTCGAGCGGGCGGCCCGGCTGGTCCGGGACGCCGGGCTGACCGTCACCTCGCTGTGCCGGGGCGGGTTCTTCACCGCCCCGGACTGGTGGGACGAGAACCGGCGGGCCATCGAGGAGGCGGCCACCCTCGGCACCCGCGAACTGGTGCTGGTCTCCGGTGGGCTGCCGCCCGGCAGCCGGGACGTCGACGGGGCCCGCCGGAAGGTCGCCGACGCCGTCGCCGCCCTGGCCGACGAGGCGGCGGCGGCCGGGGTACGGCTGGCCATCGAACCGCTGCACCCGATGTTCAGCGCCGACCGGTGTGTGATCGCCACCCTCGGCCAGGCGCTCGACATCGCCGAACGGTTCGACCCGGCGGTGGTCGGGGTGGTGGTCGACACCTACCACGTGTGGTGGGACGACACGGTGTACGCGCAGATCGCCCGGGCCGGCGACCGGATCGCCGCGTTCCAGGCGGCGGACTGGGTCACCCCGCTGCCGGAGGGCGTACTGCTCGGTCGGGCGCTGCCCGGGGAAGGCTGTGTGGAGCTGCGCCGGCTGCGTGTGGCGGTCGACGCCGCCGGGTACACCGGACCGGTCGAGGTCGAGGTGTTCCAGGCGGCGCTCTGGTCCCGACCCGGCCCGGAGATCCTCGCCGCGACCATCGACGCCTACCGGGCCCACGTGTCCTGACCCGATCGGAGCCGGGCCTGGTGGGCACGTCCGCCCTGCCACGGTGGCGGGCGATGCTGGCCGCCGGGTCCGCCGGCCGGTCGGTCGGTCCGTCGGTCGGTCGGTCGGTCGTGGTCGGTCGGGGTTGCCTGGGACGTGCAGGCGCCTGAGCTTCGGCCGGGGCGAATCGGCTTCACGCAGAGTAGTGGAAGGTAGGTGGTTTCCCTCAGGGAGCGGTATGCCTCTGCGGCATGAATATGACGGACAGGCATACCGGTCCGGGCCTTGCCATGCCCCGCCGCCGTCTCGCCACGATGGGCGACTTTCCCACTGACCCGCAGCGCGCCGACCGATCCCCGCCGGACCGGCGATGGCCGACCGATCTCCTGCTGACCGGTCGGGTCATCGGACGGTGGCGGTGACGCGGACGGCCTTGACGATGGCGGGGATGGAGCCGATCAACAGCACCAGGCCCCAGACGATGGCCACGACCGCGAAGACCAGGGCCCCGACGTCGTCGAGAATGCTGACCAGGATCACCGGCACCAGCCGGTGCAGGAACTCCAGCACGACCGTGCACACCAGGGTGGTCAGCACCAGCAGGACCAACCCCTTGTTCTGGAGGAACCGGGGCTGGGCGAGCAGCAGCAGCCCACCCCAGACCAGTTTCAACAGCAGCACCAGACCGAGCAGCAGGCTGGCCTCGCCGACCGGGAAGAACCCCCACAGCGCCAGGTAGGCCAGGGTGCCGAAGGGCACGGCCAGGAAGAGCGACACCATCACCGTCAACTCGACGAAGGCGATCACCAGCAGCACCAGCGAGGCCAGGAGCAGCAGGATCGAGAAGACCAGGGTGGCCACCCCCTGCACCCGCCCCTGCACCCGGTCGGAGAGCACCAGGCTGAGGCAGAACAGCCCGGTCGTCCACAAGGCCACCATGTCGATCAGCGTCAGGTAGCCGGTGCCCCGCCCGGAGGGCTCACTGATCCCGCCCACGTCGCCGACATCCACGCCCAGGTCCCGGGCGCTGGTCAGCAGCGCCCCACCCGCCTCGCCGCCGCCGGTGAGCAGCGACGACCCCAGTTCCAATCCCACCACCAGCGCCACCGCCAGCAGCGCCAACAGCAGGAACGGCTTGCGTAACTCGCCCACACCCGGCCTCCCTCCGCTCCGACACCGCCCCGCCCATCCCCGGCCGGACCCACCCCGGGCCAGCCCAGTTCACCCGCCCCGCCCCGCCCGCCCCGCTCCGGCGCGGCCCGGTCCAGCCCGCTCCAGTCCTGGCCGGCCCGGCCTACCCCGGTGGGCTGTCCCGGTCCGGTCCGGCTCGGTGCGGCCCACTCCGGGCCCGGACGGGTGCCGGGTCACGAGGTGGCGATGGTGACCGTGCACGAGGTACCTCCCGGGCAGCCCAGGTCGACCTCGGTGGCCCGGTCGACGGCGATCTTCGCGACGGCCCCGCCTCCGTCGGTGGGTGTGACGTCGTCGCGTACGGTCAGGTCGGCGTCGCCGGGCGCGGGGGCGGCGACCGTGAAGGCCGCCGCGCTGCGCAGGACCAGGGTGCGCAGCGCGCCCGGGTCGGCCACCCGCAGCACGCACCCACCGACGAAGGTCAGCACGTCGCCGGTACGGTCACAGTCGGCCCGGACCGTCGCCGGGTCGAGTGCGCTGCCGCCCCCGCCGAGCCGGCCCAGCCAGCCCAGTGCACCGGCGTCGGCCGGGTCGCCCCGGTCGGCGCGGCCCACCCCGACCGCGGTGACGAAGGCGGCCACCAGCAGCACCGCCACCGCCACCAGCAGCAGCTTCTGTCGACCGGTCACGGCGTGCCCGCCCCGGGCAGCTCGGTGAACCGGATCAGGTCCACCCCGGCGAAGTACCGTTCGGTGCCCTGCGTCCTGCCGACGGCGATCAGGGTGAGAGTGTGCGGGCCCCGGCCCAGCCGGACCGTGCCGACGTCCTCGACGGCCCGCAGCGCCGGCAGCTTCGAGAAGCCGAGGAAGGTGCCGCCCAACTGCACGCCGTCGAGCTGCCAGATGGTGTTGGCGTAGTCGGCGGAGGTGGTCCGGGACGCGGCGAACGACCAGGTGGCATCGGTCGGCAGGGTGACGGTGAGACTCACCCGGTCACCCACCGCCAATCCCTGGAAGAACAGCTGCCCGCCACCGGACCAGGCGATCCCGCAACAGTCGGGCTGGGTGACCACCTTCACCGCGGCCCCCGCCGGTGACTCCGTCTTCGCCCCGGCGAGCAGGGCCTCGGCCTCCACCGCGACCACCTGCGGTGCGGCCGGTGCCGGCGCGTCGTCCGGGCGGGTCAGCAGGTAACCGACCACCGCGCCGACCAGCACCACCAGCGCCACCGCCGCCGCGATCCACGGCCACGGTGTCCGCTTCGGCGGGGCGACCGCCCTGACCTCGTACGTCACCCGGCCGCTGGAGCGGGAACTCTCCTCCGGCGCGGTGTTCGCCGAGTACGCGAAGCCGGTCATGTCGTACCGCCGGGGTGCGGTGCCGGCCGGGACCACCAGGCGGACCAGGAACGACACCGAGTTCTGCCCCGGCACCACCCGTTGCGGCTCGGCCACTGTGAACCAGGTCCGCTGGCTGCCGTCGCCCGGTGCGACGTCGAAGACCACGGTGTCCGGTGCGACACCCGGGTTGGAGACGGTGAAGGTCAGCTCGCCCCGGTTGGCCGGGTCGAGGGTGAACTGTTCGGCGGCGGCGACGACGGCCCATTCGGTGGTCATGACGGCTCCTCAGACGACGGTCCGGGCGGGGGAACGGAACCCGGGGCGGGGACAGGGGCGCGACCGACCGCCGGCCCGCACGGCACCGGCCCGCCGCCGCCGGACGCGCCACCGGACGGGCCGACCCCGGAAGCGACCCCGGATGGACCGACCCCGGACGGACCAGGCCCGACCTCGGCGTCGGCAGGTGGATCGTCGGCGAGGACGACCTCGGCGGTCACCGCCGCCGGCTTCTCCGCCTCGACGATCCGGGTGACCACGGTCAGCAGTCCGGCTGCCTGCGGCGGCACCCGGACCACCAGGTGGAACGGCCGGTCGACCGGTTCGTCGAGGACGAAACCGGTGACCCCGGTGGCCAGCTCCAACGCGGTCCGCATCCCGTACGGGGTGCCCCGCCAGCGGGCCAGCAGCGCACCGTGCGCGACCAGGTCCCGCAGCCGCCCGACGGGCAACGCCGGTGGGGCGTCCGGCCGGGGTGGACCGAGTACGTGGTCCATCGCCACCCAGCGGGTCAGGTAACCGGCGAACCCGTCCGGCGTGCGGTACGGGGCGAACAGCGCGTCCACCTCGGCGAGCAGCGCCTCGTCCGGGGCGTGTAGCGCCTCCATCACGTCCAGCAGGGCACCCAGCACACTGCCCGGTCCGGCGGCCCGCTGGTAGGCCGCCGGCAGCAGCCGCTCAATCGCCGCCCGGCGCATCGTGCCCCACCACCTCGATGTCGTGCTCGCCGGAGCAGAGCAGCCAGGTGTCGGGGACGGTCACCACGTCGGCGGTGGCCTGGTTGGCGCTGGCCGTCCAGTCGACGGCGTCGGTGCTGCGGTGCACCCCGCGTTCGCCACCGGCGAGGATCAGCCGCCCGGTGCCGTCCGGCCCGGCCGCGGTGCCGGCGATCGCGTCCACCGGCACGAACCGGGTCCGGTCCCGCAGCGGCAGGCCGCAGTTGACCGTCACCGGTTGCCACTGCGCCTGCGCGGCCAGGGTGTCCAGCCGGACCACCCCGCCGCTCTGCGTGGCGGCGACCGCCAGGGTGCCGACGAAGGCGAGGTCCCGGCAGGTGCCGCCGACCCAACCGGCCTGCACCTGCTGCCACTTCACGTCGGATTCGAACAGCCGGGTGCGGTGGCAGCCCTGGCCCGGCTTCTTCGGGTCGGGTTCGCCCGCGCCGGCCCACAGCAGGGTGGCCGGGCCGTCGTACTGCACGGCGAGGACGCGGTTGTCCACGTTGGCCAGCCCGACGTGGGTGAAGCTGCCGGGGCGACCACCGGCGGTGGACAGGTAGACCCCGAAGCTGGCCTGTGCGGCGACCGCCACGCCCGGCGCACCCCGCTCGGAGACGAAGGACCGGACGGCGTAGAAGCCCCGGTCGGCGTCGGCCGGGTCGACCAGGATCTGCAACGGCACCGCCCCGGGCAGCAGCGAGACCTCGTACAGGCCGGTGTCGGTGGCCAGCAGGAGCGCGCCCGCGCCGTCCCGGTCGATCCAGGCCAGGTCGGTGATCCGCGAGTCCAGACCGGTCAGCGGGGACCAGGTCTCGCCGAGGTCGGTGCTCAGGTGCACCCGGGACCCACCCGCCGCCCGGGTGGTGACCACCGCCACCGCGCCGGGGCGGGCCACCACGCCGGGACGTACCGGGGCGGGGGCGGGGGCGACCCGGACGACCGTCTCGTCGTCGTCGAACCGGCCGGCCGGCTCCCAGCCGACCCCGGCGTTGGACGAGCGGAACAGCACCAGTCCCCGGCCGGCGTACCAGGTGCGGGCCTGGTACTGGTCGACGGCGAGGGCACGGACCTGCGCGTCGGGGGCCTCGTCCACCACGAACCGGACCGACTCGACGTAGCGCACCCCCGGCTCGGCGTGCTCCAGCATCCGGTACACGTTGGAGGCGCGCAGCGGTTCGCCGAACGCCCAACCGGTCGGATTGAGCCCGGTGGGCAGCGGGCTGAGCGTCTGGTGCAGCCGGTCGTGGATACGCCGGCGGACCGCCTCCGCGTCCTCCTCGCGGCGGACCACCACCCGGGCCCGGATCGACACCGCCTTGTAGCGGGCCCAGCCGGCCCGGCAGCTGGTGCCCAACGCCCGCCGCCGGTCCAGGTCCGCCTCCACCCGGCGGCGGGACTCCTCCACCTCGTGCGCGCGCAGCACCGACACCGGCAGCCGGCCGCCCGGTCGGGCCTCGTCCGGCACGTACGGCACCAGCACCACCTCGACCTCACCGGGGCGGGCGAAGCTGTACACCGCCGACCGGGTGAACGCCCGGGCCCGGGACACCCCGCCGGAGCCGGCGGCGAGGATCTCGAAGTCCCGGGCGGTGACCGCGCGTTGCTGGGCGAAGAACTCGTACGGGCCCCGGACCAGCGCCGAGTCGAGCGTCTCCAGGTCCCGCCCGCCGCTGGCCGGCCCGGGGTTCTCCGCGCGTACCCCGGGCAGGGGGTCCCGCAGGTTGGTCAGGGTGCCGGCGGCGACGTTGCCGGCCCGGCCACCACCGGCCCGGTACCAGAGTCGGATCCGGGCGCCGGCCGGCGGGACCGCCGCGACCGTCACCGGCCCGCCGCCCGGCCCGTCACCGGCCGGGCGCAGGTCCAGCGCCGGGGCGAAGGTGACCACCCCGGAGCAGCGGTCCACCAGGTAGACCCTCGCCTGCGGGCCGACCCCGGCGAAGCTGTCCACCGGCCGCCACAGCTCGTACGGGGTGCCCTCGTGCTCCCGGGCCGCCGCGCCCAGCTCCACCGCGCCGGCCGCCACCTCCACCCCGAGCAGCAGGTCCCACGCCTCGGCGGTGCGTGCCAACGGCGCCCGGGCGGCCCGTAGCACCTGCCCCGGCTGGCCGGTGCCGACGCCGAGCAGTTCCGCGTCGACGATGTCGCAGTGGTGGATGCGCACGGTCACCTCGGCGGCCCCCTCGGGCAGCAGCGCCGGCTCGGTAGTGACGAAGACGACCGGTTTCGGGTCCGCGCCCCGGGCCGCCGCGATCCGGGTGCCCGCCGGGATCCGCACCGCCGCCCGGTCGCCGCCGGTACGCACGAGACGCACGTCGGCCCAGGCCGCCGTGGGCGCGTGCCGGGTCACCCCGAGCAGGTTGAGGAACTGCACGTACGCCTTGTCCGGCAATTGGTTCAACCGGAAGATCATCACTTCGGTGAGGTGTGCGAACGCCTCCACCAGCGCGATGCCCGGATCGTGCGCGGACAGGTCGGTCCAGCCGGGGCAGGACTGCCGGATCCGCTCCCGGGCCTCGGTGACCAGATCGAGGAAGGTGCGGTCGTCGAGGTGCGGCACGGGCAGCGTCATGACGGGTCCCCCTCGGCGGCAGGGCGGTCGGTGCCGGACGCCGGACGCCGGGCGGCCCGGTCCCCGGCGACGGTCGGGCCACCGGCGGCAGTCGGGCCACCGGCCGGGTCGGTGTCGTCGGGGAGCAGGTCGACGGAGAAGACCAGTTGGCCGGGGGAGAGGCTGGCCCGGACCCGGTAGTCCAGTCGGATCACCAGCCGCCACGGGTCGTCCGGATCGGGGCCGGCGTCTACGTCGATCACCTCGACCCGGGGTTCCCACCGGCGGATCGCCTGCCGGACGTAGTGGATGGCCAGTCCCGCGGTGGTGTCGTCGTTGGGGGCGAAGACCAACCGGTGCAGCCGGGAGCCGTACCCGGGTCGCATCAGCCGCTCGCCCGGCGTGGTGGACAGCAGCAGGTACAACGCCTGGCGTACCGTCTCGTCGCCCTCGGTCACGGCGAGCCCGCCGGTCGCGGTCGTCGCCAGGCCCCCGGTGCGGCCGGCGTCGAAGCCGGCCCCGACGAACCGCAACGCCCTCACCGGTCGGCCTCCACCAGACGCTGCCGGGGGTCGTGGACCGTGTGGTGGACCAGGCCCGGCGGGGTGCCGTCGGTGAAGCCGTCCAGGTGCGACAGCACGATCCGGTGCCCGTCGACCCGCAGCCAGTCGCTGTAGCCGACCCGCACCGCGAGGGTCTTCGCGCAGGGTTTGACCGTCGGCCCGTAGTTGGGGCAGGCCACGATGTCGCGCCCCTCGGGGTCGGCGTCGACCAGCACCGGGACCCCGGCGACGGTCAGCCAGTGCTGTGACGCCCGGTTGGTGACCCGGCCGTCGTGGTCGCAGGCGACCAGCGAGTTCAGGTGGATCCAACGCATCAGCCACCTCCGGAGTGGGCGCGGGCCAGCGCGCCGGCCTGTTGCCGGGCGGTCGCCGCGTCCTCGGTCGTGTCGGCGTGCAGGAAGTCGACGCTGCGGGCCCGTACCACCATCGCCCGGCCCGGCGCGGAGAGCACCAGGTCGGTCGCGGCGTGCAGGGTGGTCAGCTCGGGGGTCAGCTCCAGGAAGCTGCCGGCGTCGGTGGCCAGCCGCACCGTCCGCGCGGCGTCGTCGACCACGATGGTCTGACCGCTGCCGGTCCGCACCGACCAGCGGCCCGCGCGCCCGTCGGCGACCCCCGTGTCGTACGGCGCGACGACGCCGAACAGCGAGCCCAGCACCACCCCGGAGACCGGTTCACCGCCGGGCAACGCCAGCAGCACGGTGTCGTCCGGGTCGGGCAGCGCCACGATGCCCTTGTCCCGTCCCGCCCCCGGACAGAGCACCGCCAGCCAGCCCGCGTCCAGGTCGCCGTAGCCGGGCAGCCGCACCCGTACCCGGCCGCGCTGGTCCGGGTCGTCGACGGAGGTGACGACACCGAGGGTGACCACCGCCCCGCCGGCCGGGACGCGCGGCGGGGAGGGCAGCGGGGCGGTGGAGAACCAGGTGCGGTGGCCGGTGCCGTCGATGGTGTGCACCACCTCGGTGAGCACGTACGCCCCGGACAGCTCCTCGGCCACCCCGGTCAGCGTGATCCGCCGACCGGGTCGCAACGCCGGGTCCCCCTCGGCCACCCCCTCGGCGGTGACCAGTGCGGCGACCCGGGCGTCCAGTCCGGCCTGGGCGAGCGCGGCCAACTCGTCGTCGCTGCGACCGGGCTGGTCCACCAGGGTCCGTACGCCGTCCGCACCGACCACCGCCGGGTCGGGCCGCAGCGGCACCCGTCGACCGGTCCGCGCGGTGTCGACCTGCTGACCGAGCGGCTCGGCCCGCTGCGGGTGCCAGCCCAGGGCGGCGCTGCCCCCGGCGGCCCGGTCCAGGTTGGTGGCCAACCGCACCGAGTGCAGCGTCCGGCCCAGCGCCAACGGCAGCGGCTCACCGTGCCCGTCCAGGGTGACCAGGCGGACCCGGTCGCCGTCGGCGGCCAGGTGCAGGCCGGCCCGGCCGGCCACCTCCAACAGCAGCTCCAGGTCGCTGTGCCGGTGTTGGAGCAGCCGCTCCAGGCGTGGCCCGTCGTCGTCGGCATCGACGTCGAGCCCCACCTCGGCACACAGCTCACGGGCCAGGTCGGCGGCGGTGACCGCCTCGAAGACCCGCAGCTGCTGCCGCTTGCGCAGCCGGTGCAGCAGGTCGTAGCCGCGCAACCGGAACAGGGCGGTGCCGTCGGCCGCGTACTCCACCTCGACGCAGGTGACCTCGCCGGTGAACAGCCGTTCCCCGGCGAGCCGGACGTCGAGGGTGGCACCGGTCGGCACCGCGGGGCCGGGGCCGGGACCCCGCGCGGCCGGGCCGGGGTCGGCCGCGTACACCACCTCGCACTGGGTGGGCTGGTCGAGCCGGGCGGCCACCCGTACCGACCGGATGCGGTGGGCCGGTGTCCCGTCCAGCGGCACCCCGTCGAGGAGGAGCGACGGCCGGGCGCTCACCGGACACGTCCGTCGGGGCCGGCCGGACCCGGGCCGGCGAACAGGTCCCCGCCGGGCCACGGTCCCGTGCCGGCCAGCAGGCCCCCGTCGGTCAGCAGGCCCAGGGCGGCCACCGCGCCGGTGCCGGTGGTGGGGCCGGTGCCGATGGTGGTGCCGGTGCCTGTCGGCGGGGGTACGGCGAGGGCGGTGCCGGCCGGCACCGTGAACGGGTCGGTGATCCGGTTGTGTTCGGCGAGCAACCGCCAGCGCAGCGGCGAACCGAGCGCGTCGTGGGCGAGCAGGTCGAAGCGGACACCGGAGTAGCCGGGCGCGGCCGAGCCGTCCCCGGTGGCCACCACCGCCTGACCCACCCCGACGGCGGGGGTCGACGCGGCGGTCAGCTCCTCGGCGAAGCCCTGCTGCGCCTCGTCGGCCGACTCGGCCACCCGCAGCAACTTCAACCGCAGCCAGGAGCGGCGCGGTGAGCCGGTGCGGGTGAACACGTCGAACCGTTCGGCGACGGCCACCACCACCCCGGGCACGTTCCACGTCTTGCCCCAGACCAGCCGGACCAGCGGTGGACGCTGCCAGCCGTGCGCCACGGCCGAGTTCTCGGCCAGCATCCACAGCGGCCGGGTCAGCATCCGGACGTCCTCGGGCGGGGTCGGTCCCTCCACCAGGTCGGTGTCGAAGAGCAGGTCCAGCACGAGTTCGGTGCGTCCGCCGCCGGTGAAGACCAGCGGGTCGTCGGCCAGCCCGACGCCGGTGAGCTGCCCGTCGGCGCTGCCCCGGGGGCGTACCCCGGCGACCCGGGTGACCTGCACGGTCTGCGGGTTGAGCAGGCAGTCGATCCGGACCCCGGACTCGTCGACCAGGAACGCCACCCGTTCCATCACCACCCCCGCTGTTCGGCGTCGAGCCGGCCGTACCGGACGTCGTCGAGCCCGGCCACCAGCGGCGTACGCCATCCGCCGTCGTCGGGCAGCGCCGGCCACGGACCGGCCACCGCCCCCGCCGGTATGCCCGCCCACGCCGTCCCGCCGCTGCGACAGGTGTCCCGCGCACCGGTCGCCGGGACCGTGCCGGCCGGGACGGTGGGCTCGTCGGGCAGGGCCGGCCACGGGTCGCCGGGCGGGGTCGGCTCGCCGGTCGGCCAGCGGCTCCCGTCGTCCGGCCGGAGATCGTCGGCGGACCGGGGCGGACGGCTGCTGCCGGCGTCCCGCCCCGGCGGTGGCGGCCCGCCGCGCCGCCACCCGTCATCCGCGCGGGCCCGCCACCCGCCGCGCCCACCGGCCCGCCATCTGTCGTCCGCGTCGGGGGATGTGGGGTCGGTCGGTCCCCGTCCGGACGTCAGTCCCGGCGGGGCGCCGCCGGGGTGGGTCGTCGGGTCGGGGGCGATCCGCAGCACCGGGGGTGTCGCGCCCGATCGCCGGGTCGCCGCAGCGGCGGCGCGGCCGTCCGCCGGCCCGGCCGGGTGGGGACCGGCGGCGTCACCGCCGACGGGGCCGGTACTTCCGCCGGGCCCGTCGATCCGCGCGCCGGGTCCGGTCGCCGGGGAACCGGCCGGGCCGCCGGGCGTCCGCGGGCCCGGGCCGGTGTCCGTCGGGCCGCCCGGGTCCACCACCCATGGTGGTCGGCCACCTGACGGCCCGGGGCGTCCCGGCGGCACCGTCCCGGCGGCACCCGTCTCCGGCTCGGCGGCACCCGTCCCCGGCGTGGCGGCGGCACCCGCCCCCGGTGCTCCGCCGGGGCCGCCCCACCGGGTCCCGTCGGGGCTCGTCCCGCCGGCCCGGTTGGGGACCGTTTCCCGGGTTCCGCCGGGGCCCGGCTGCGGTGGGCCGTCGGGCGGCGGCGCGAAGCCCGGACCCGCCGGGACGACCGGCGGGCCCGCTGCGGCAGGCCGCCCGGCCGGCCCCGGTCCAGGGCGCTGCCCGGCCCCGGCCGGACCGGCCGGTCCTGACACGCCGGGTCTGGCCGACCGGTGGGGCCAGCCGGACCCGGCCGCCCCACGCAGTCGGGTCCAGAGCGAACCCACGCGGCCGGGGCGGGCCGTCGCCGTCGGTTCGCGGCGGCCCGGAGCCGTCGGGTACGACCGTGGCGTCGGCTGCGCGGTCCGCCACCCCGGCCGGCCGGTGGCCGGCTGGTCGACCCCCGTCCGGGCGGGGGCGGTCGGGCCGGCTGCGACCGGTGGGCCGTCGGGCCCGGTGGTTCCGTCGGGCCCGGTGGTTCCGTAGCGGTCGTCGGGCCCGGTGGTTCCGGTCGGCCCGGTCGGCGCGGGTGGCCGGTCGACCGGCGGCGAGCCGGGCCGGGAGGGGTGCGCAGGGTGCCCGGCGGCTGCCGGGGCGGACCGGCCGGGTACCCCCGGGAGGGCTGCCTGCCCGGGATCGGCGGTCGGCGGCGGACCCGGCGGGAGGTCGTCGGCCGGCCCGACCAGGTCGTGCAGCAGGCCGGGGGCGTGCGCGGCGACCACCCGCAGCCAGTGCTCCGGCGGCTGCCCCGGCCGCCGCAGCGGGGGTGCTGCCGGGTCGACCGGTTCGGACCGCCGTGCGGGCGGGGCGAGCACCGGACCGGCGAACGGCGTGGCCGGTGCCGCGACGTGTCCGGCTGGGTCCGGGGCCGGCGCGGTCGGGCCGGCGGCCGGGTCCACCGCGTCGGCGGCGGCCCGCAGCCGGGCGGCCAGCCAGTTACGCGGTCGTGGGCGCGGTGGCACCGCCGGCCTCCAGTTCCAGCCCCTCGTACGCGAGGGTCAGCGCCACGATGGCGATCTCCTGGGACAGGGTGTGCAGGTGTGCGCCGCGCCACCGCATCGGCCACGCGTTGATCAGGTTCCAGCGCAGCACCTCGGCGGTGCCGGCGGCGTCCAGCAGCACCACCGACACGTTGCGGCGGCTCACCGTCCCGGTCGCCGCGCTGTGCACCCAGTCCCACAGCTCGCGGGACGGGGTCAGTCCGAAGTGCAGGGTCACCGGCGCGTAGTCGACCTGCCCCGGTACCGACCGGATCCGGTCGTTGCCGGCCTCCCGGTAGGCCAGCCGGCCGATGGTCAGCTCCAGACCGCTGACCTCGGTGAAGTGCCCGTTGGTGACGCCGTTGATGAGCAGTTTGAAGTTGTACGCCCGGTACGGGTCGACCGGGGCGCCCGGCTGTGGCGTGGCCGTGGTGGGCATGTCAGCCTCCGATCGTCTCGGTCTCGGCGCCGCCGGCCCACTGGCTCAGCTTGAACACCACGAACTCCGCCGGCTTGACCACCGCGATGCCGATGTGCGCGACCACCATCCCGGCGTCGCGGACGTCGACCGGGTTGGTCTCCTCGTCGCACTTGACGAAGAACGCCTCCTCCGGGGTACGCCCCAGCAGCGCCCCGTCGCGCCACACCCGGGTCAGGAACGCGCCGATGTCGCGGCGGATGGACCGCCACAGCGAGTAGTCGTTGGGCTCGAACACCATCCACCGGGTGCCGTTGGCGATGGCCTGCTCGATGGAGATCGACAGCCGGCGGACGTTGAGGTAACGCCACTCGCTGGCCTCGGCGGCCAGGGTCCGGGCCCCCCACACCCGGATGCCCTCCCCGGCGAAGTACCTGATGACGTTGACCCCCTTGGGGTTGAGCACGTCGTGTTCCGAGCGGGTGACCAGGTACTCCAGGTCGACGGCGCCGCGTACCGGCTCGTTGGCGGGGGCCTTGTGGACGCCGCGCAAACCGTCGGTGCGGGCCCAGATGCCCGCCATGTGCCCGCTCGGCGGGGTGAGCACCAGCTCGCCGGTGAGCGGGTCGCGCACCCGCAGCCAGGGGAAGTAGAACGCGCCGTAGTCGGACTGCCGGGCCCGGTGGGCGGTGCCGGCCGGCCCGTCGCCCGACGTCGCCGCGTCACCGCTCCTGCCGTCACCGGGCTTGCCGTCATCGGGCTTGCCGTCATCGGGTTTGCCGTCATCAGATTTGCCGTCGGCGGGTTTGCCGGGGGCGGGGCGGGGGGTGGGGGTGGCCACCCGGGTCAGCGTCGAGATGTCCTCGACGCCGGGCGGCGGGTCGCAGATCGCCACCATGGTGCGCAGCCGCTCGGCCATGCTCAGCAGCGCGTCGTGCGACACCGGGTCGTGGAAGCCGGGCGCGGCGAGGATGGCCACCTCGTCGATCGCCTCCACCAGTTGCAGCCCGGTGCGACGCTGTCCGGTGCCGGTGAGCTGGCCGCCCGCGCCGACGTTGACCACCCAGCAGCGGCTGCCGCCGTTGTCGAGGAAGCCGAAGACCGCGCGGGCCAGCGGGGTGCTCTCCAGGTCGTCGCCGTCGGCGTACAGGCGCAGGAACTCCGACCAGCTGTTGACCGCCAGCGCCCGGTCGACGTGGGCGGTGCGGTCCGGAGCGACCCCGACGAACGCGGCGGTGGCCATGCCGACCGGCCCGATCGGCCGGGCGCCGCTGGGTACCTCCTCGACATAGATGCCGGGGGAGAAGTATTGGGGCATCGGTCCTCCTGTACGCGGGCGGTCCGGGTCAGCGGGCCGGGGGTTCGCAGACGATGACGAGGTCCGCGTCGGCCGGGTCGACCTCGGCGGTGAGGGTGCGGCCCCGGCCGACCAGGCGCAGCCGGACCGGTCGTCCGGGGTGCTCCGGGTCGTGCGGGACCCCGGCGATCCGGAACCGGCCGCCCGCGTCGGTGTGGGTGGCGTACGGGGTGCCGACCAGTTCCACCCGCAGCGCCGCCAACGGCTGCTGCTGCGGGCCGATCACCCGGCCGGCCAGGTCCCGCAGGGCCAGCCGGTGCAACCGCAGCGGGTGCAGCACCGGTGGTGCGACCGGCGAGGCGGGTGTCACCTGGGCCGGCACGTCGACCAGCAGCGCCGGGCGGGGGGTGACGCCCAGGGTCACCCACAGCGCCGGGTCGCCGGCCTCCAGGACCAGTTCCGGTTCGCCCGCCCCGGCGGCGGCGGTCAGGATCCGGTCCAACCCGGCCAGCGCCGTCGGACCGGCGGCGCTGACCAGGTAGCGGATCGTGAACCGGTACGGTTCCCGGGTGCCGGTGCCCCGCGTCTGCCGGGCCGGCCGCAGGGCCAGCGGCCACAGGGTCAGTCCGGCACCCCCGTCGGTGGGCGGGCCGACCGGGACGTCCTCGCCGGCCACCCCGGCCAGCCAGGCCGCCAGCGCGGCGGTGGCCGCCTCGACCGGTCCCCGCCCGTCGCCGGTCATCGCGGCGGCGTCCCCTGGATGCGGTACGCGATGGCCTCGTTCCACACGTGCGGGTAGACGCCGATCTCGAAGTACCTGGTGAACCGGTTGATCGGGGCGTTGGTGTGGTCGTGCCAGAGCAGCCACACCGGGGCGACGGTGAACAGGACGTAGTTTCCGACGACCAGCGGCAGGTAGAGCGGCCCGAGCAGCCGGGCCTGGAAGATGTGCACGTCCTCGTGGCGTTGGATGCCGGGGCCGGACCCGGCGCAGACGGTGCCGATGGTGGTGGCGTAGCGCGGGGACACCCCCTCGACCAGGTTGACCCGGCAGCTGCGCTGCGAGGTGGGCCGGTCCAGCGAGTGGCCGAAGACCAGGTGCAGGGCGAGGTAGAGCGCCCCGACGGCGGTGTTCGGCAGGCTCCAGGTGTGGTCGACGACGAAGAGCAGCACGCCCCGGACGTCCGGGCCGTACACTCTGGCGGCGGCGACCGACCAGCCGAACGGGACGCCGACGAGCAGGCCGACGACCGCCCCGACGAGCAGGCCGACCGGCCCGCCGGTGAGGACCCCGAGCGTCGCCCCGCACAGGACGTGGACGGCGGCACTGACGATTCCGAAGATCATGACGCGCCTCCGCTCAGACCCAGGAACGGACGAAGCGGGGCTCGCGCCCCTGGGCGAGCTGGTCGGCCGACGCCTGGGTCGGTTGCCGGTTGCCGGGCGGCAGCTGGTTGACGCCCAGCGCGGCGGAGAAGATGACCAGGCCGTTGAAGAACGCGATCAGCCATTTCTCACCGCCGGCCCCGGTGGCGAACGCCGCGGTGGCGTACGACAGGGTCAGCGCGACGCCCAGGGCGATCCACTTGCGGGCCTTGTCGCTGTTCGGGCCGATCAGTCCGCCGACGACGTTGGCGGTGAGCAGGGTGGCGGCGCTGGCGCCGGCCACACTGCCGAGGGCGGCCCAGGTGAAGAGATCGTTCACGGCGATCCCCCTTCGAGTGGTGCGGGGAGGGTAGGTGCGGGTGGTGAGGTGCGACGGCCGGTGGGGCGGGCCGCCCGGGTGCCGTGGTGGTGCGCCGGGGTCAGACCGGCCCCGGACGATCGGTCGGTGCGGCCCCGCCCGTGGTGCCGGTCGGGCCCGGCGGGGTGGACGGGACGGTGGTGGCACGGGCGCGGCGGCGCAGCAGCACGGTGACCACCCCACCGGCCAGCAGCAGGAGCAGGACCGCACCGGCCACCAGCAGCCAGGGGAAGGAACCCGGGTCGTCGTCGCCGGTGGCGGCGACCGGGGTGGCCGACGGGTTCGGTCGGGGCGGGGCCTCGGCGATCGCCCGTAGCTCGGCCGGCTTGGGCTGGTTGGCCACGACCTTCCAGCTGACCGAGCGCCCGCTGAGGGTGCCGTTGGTGTCGATCACCCGCCCGGGAAAGGTCACGGATATCTCGAACGACATCAGCTGCATGAACGCCTGTTGGTTCTGTGGATTCTGCTCGGCCACTTTTCCGCCGTATTTCTTGGGATCGAGCGGTAGGCTGAACCGGTAGAGATCACCGTCCCGGACAAGATTCACACTCTCGCTGGTGAAATCCTTCAACGGGGTGTGCCGATAGGTGATCTGCGCGCCGTAGTAACGCTCGTCCTGGTAGACGGTCTCCTCGCCGACGGGCAGGCTGGGAATGTTCTCCCGCAGTTCGGCGTAGGCCACCGCGATGTTCTTGTTGCGGTTGCTGAGCACGGACCTGTCCGCGGTCAGCAGGAGTTGCCCGTCGATGGTGTCGTCGGCGTTGACGGTCAGGCCGAGGTTGAGTTGCATGCAGCCGGCGAGCGACGCCACCAGGGCGAGGCACGCCACCGCCCGTACCGCCCGGCCGCGCCGGAGTCCGGTTGTCATGGGTCACATTGTGTGTGATCCACTTCACAGTCGGCAGTCCTAGATCGGTCATCCGCCTGTCCCCGATCTTACCGGAACGCCCAACTGTTCGGACAGTACGGAAATGGTGAACGGCAGATATCCTGAACGGTTGACCACCATTGTCGACATTACCGGTTCCGTTTCCGCGCGCACCGGATCCGCATCGAACCCCGACGGCACCAACCCGAAACAACCGACCCTCCCACTCCCACCCCCACCCCCCGTCCCCGCCCCCCTAGGTCCGCACCTCGCTTGGTGATCAAGAGGTTTGCGTCACCTGCCGGGGATTTTCTGACGCAAACCTCTTGATCACCGGGGAAAGCCGGGGGTCGGGGGCGTTGGCGGGGTGTGGGGGGCGTGTGTGGGGGTGGGGTGGTGGGCTGCGGTAAGGGGCACATCGTGCTTGTGGCCGTGACGAAACCGGTGTGAGATCTCTGGTGAGGACCGTCGTGCCCACCCCGGGGACGGGCCCCCGGCCGAAGGGACCGCACTGCCGTGAACGCCGCCACCGAGCCCCGTACCGTCGCGCCCCGGGTGGTGCGGGCCGCCCGTACCGGAGTCGCGGTGGTCTTCGCCCTCAACGGCCTCGCCGTGGCGACCTGGTTCTCCCGGGTCCCGGCGGTCCGCGACGCGCTCGGCCTCAGCGCCGGCCGGCTCGGCCTGCTGCTGCTGGCCATGTCCGGGGGCGCGGTGCTGGCGCTGACCAGCGCCGGCCTGGTGACCCAGCGGCTCGGCCCGGCCCGCACCGTCGTCGCCTCCACCGTGCTGGTCGCGGTCGGGCTGGCCGGGGTGGGCGTCGCCACCCCGCTCGGCTCGCTGCCCGGCGTCGCGGTCGGCCTGTTCGCCCTCGGCTACGGCTCCGGCACCTGCGACGTGGGCATGAACGTCGAGGGCGCGGCGGTGGAGAAACGGCTGGGCCGCACCATCCTGCCCCGCTTCCACGCCGCCTGGAGCCTCGGCTCGGTGGCCGGTGCCGGGCTGGGCGCGGGCGCGGCCCGGCTCGGTGTGCCGATCACCGTCCACCTGGCGGTGCTGGCGGCGGTGGTGCTCGGCGGCACCCTGCTCGGGGCGCGGAACTTCCTGCCCGCCCTGCCCGCCTCCACCGCGGACGGTGCCGCGTCGGCCCGCCGGGGTGGCCTGCTCGCGGCCTGGCGGGAGCCGCGCACCCTGCTCATCGGCGCACTGGTGCTGGTGATGGCGTTCACCGAGGGCAGCGCCAACGACTGGCTGGCGGTCGCCTTCGTCGACGGCTACGGGGTCAGCGAGGCCGCCGGAGCAGCCGTCTTCGGGGTCTTCGTCGCCGGCATGACCATCGGCCGGACCGTCGGCACCGTGGCCATCGACCGCTGGGGCCGGGTGCCGGTGCTGATCGGCACGATCCTGCTGGCCGCCGCCGGCTCGCTGCTGGCGGTGCTGGCCGGCTCCGGCCCGCTGGCCGTCGTCGGGGTGGTCCTCTGGGGGCTCGGCGCGTCGCTCGGCTTCCCGGTCGGGATGAGCGCCGCCGCCGACGACGAGGAGCACGCCCCCGCCCGGGTCAGCGTCGTCGCGGTGATCGGTTACACGTCGTTCCTGGCCAGCCCGCCGCTGCTGGGTCTGCTCGGTGACCACGTCGGCATCCTGCACGCCCTGCTGGTGGTGCCGGTGCTGCTGATCCCGACGCTGGCCCTGGTGCCGGCGACTCGTCCACCGGCCGGCGTCGGGCCGTCGCCACACACCGCTCCAGTACAGAAAAACTAACAGTTCCCGGCTCGCACCGGTATCGGGTGCGCGGCCGTTACGCCGGGTCGTCGCCGCTGGCTAGGGTCGCCGGATGCCAACTGAGATCACCGCCGCAGCGGCGGGCCGCTGGACCCTGGGCGACCGCACCGTGCACCGGATGGGCTTCGGCTCGATGCGGCTCACCGCCCACCCCGACCGGGACCGGGCGCTGCGCGTCCTGCGCCGGGCCGTCGAACTGGGCGTCGACCACATCGACACCGCCGCGTTCTACGTCTCACCGGGCGGCACCCTGAAGGTCGGCACCGGCCCCGCCCGGTACGCCACCGAACTGATCCGTGCCGCCCTCGCCCCGTACCCGGAAGGGCTGGTGATCGCCACCAAGGTCGGCTTCCGGGCCGACCCGACGACCGGCACGCGCGAGGAGGCCAGCCCGGCGCAGCTGCGCGCCCAGGTGGAGGAGAACCTGCGTCGGCTCGGCCGCGACCACCTTGACCTGGTCAACCTGCGGATCGTCAAGCGGCCCGCGCCGGACTCCGTGGCCGAACGCTTCGGTGCGCTGGCCGAGCTGCGCGACGCCGGCCTGATCCGGCACCTGGGCCTGTCCAACGTCCGCGTCGACCACCTCGACGAGGCGCAGACCATCGCCCCGGTGGTCTGCGTGCAGAACAACTACGCCCTGGACAACCGCGGCGACCAGGACGCCATGGTCCGTGAGTGCGGTGCCCGGGGGATCGCCTACGTGCCGTTCTTCTCCCTGACCGGCGTCAACCGCGAAGGCGGGGCACGTACCGACCACGATGCGGCCGTACGCGCCGTCGCCCGCGCCCACGACGCCACCCCGCAGCAGGTACGCCTCGCCTGGACGCTGCACCAGGGCCCGCATGTGCTGGCCATCCCCGGTACCGGTGACCCGGCCCACCTCGCCGAGAACGTCGCAGCCGCCGCGCTGCGACTCACCCCCGACGAGCTGGCCGCCCTGGGCTGAACGGTCCCGGGCGTGGCGCGTACGCCCGGGGACGTCGAGGTCTGCCCCGTCCAGCCGGTTGTCACCGGGCTCGCAGCGCCCTGCCAGGCAGGGGTGTTCCACTGGAGGGACGCCGAGGAGAGGACGGGCAGATGGGCTGGTTCAGCCGACGGACCCGGGCTGACGAGGGCATCCCGACCAAGCTCGACCGGGAGGCCACCCGGGACGACCTGACCGCGTTGTCGGACTTCGTGGCCACCCACCGGGGGGTGGAGTTCTATCTCGAACCCGAGACGACCGCCACCGACACCACAGTGGTGGCGATCGCGCACGACGGGGAGTGGATCCGCCGCCGCACCGGCTCCCCACGTACGGCGGCGAAGCTGGCCCACCGGCACGCGGTGCCCCTCTACGAGGCGGCGAAGACCGGATACCCGGAGCGGATGCGGGCCTGGAACCGGACCCACCCCGAGCGTCACCTCCGCTGACCCCTCAGCCGCTGCGTGGAGCATGGCCGGGGGTCTGCGGGGGTGGGTGTCTGTGGGGGCGGGCCGTGGGGTGTGGCCGTGGTGGTGGGCACGGCCGTTGGCCGCCCCGGCGGCTGCGGGCCAGGGGTGTGGGTATGTCGTCGCGGGCCCTTTCGAGCTGATGACGGTGACGGATCGGTCCCCCGGGTGGGACGGCCCGGCGCAGCCCGGCCCGACGCCCGCCCGGTCCGGGGGGACGGCCCGGCGCGGCCCGGCCTGGCGCCCGTCCGGTCGGGCCGGGTCGGACCGTGCCGACCCCGAGTCGTTGACGTCATCAGCTCGACAGCGTGCGAGAGAGGTGTTCCGACCGCCCCGGACGAGTGGCCCCCGGACGAGTGGCCCCGGACGAGTGGCCCCGGGACGGTCGGCCCCGGGGCGGGTGCCTCGATCGGCTCCGCGTCGGCCGGTGGGCGGCCGGCGGACGCGGGTTGCGGGTCGCCTCGGAGGATCTGCGGGTGCGTCACGCGGGGCGGCTGCGGGTCGGCCGTCGGGCGGGGTCGGACCCACCCGTGGGATGGGCGGGGCGGGCGGCTGCCGGCCTCGCCACAGGGGTCGAGCGGTGCCGTCGCGGGGCCGGTGGCCACCGTTGACCTCGGGGTGAGGAGTGTGGCAGCATTCGCGGCCTGACGGCAGTGAAGGAAGTCGGTGCGATTCCGACGCGGTCCCGCCACTGTCACCGGGGAGCGATCCCCCCTCGTGAGTCACGACCGTGCGTGCACGGTTGGAAGGCCGGGGGTGAGCGTCGATCCGGAAGCCAGGATACTTCGGCCGTCGGAGAACCCCAGGGCGTGGACACCCGAGGAGGACCCGATGACGCACAGCGTCACTGCCGACCCCATCACGGTCGGTGATTTTTGCATCACCGTCGAGCCCGCGCCGCCGCGTGCTCCCACCTCTCCCACCGTCGCCGGCCGCCGCCGGGGCGGTCGGCCTGCCACGTACCGCTGACGGCCGGTCCGGGTACCCCGCCGCAGGCGGGTGCGTCGTACCTCCGCCGCCGCTGACCGGCGTCCCTCCCGCCCCGCTCGGCCCGGCCCTGTGGTCGAGCCGGACGTCACTCTCCGGAGCCGCACGTGCGCATCCTGCTGCTGTCCACCGCCGACACCGATCTGCTCGCCGCCCGGGCCAGCGCCGCCGACTACCGGCTCGCCAACCCCACCCGGGTCGACGTGGACGCCGTACCGGCCCTGCTCGACGGGGTCGACCTGGCCGTCGTACGGCTGCTCGGTGGTCGGCAGGCGTGGCCGGACGGCCTCGCGGCGGTGCTCGGCTCCGGCGTCCCCACGATCGTGCTCGGCGGCGAGGCGGTGCCCGACGCGGAGCTGATGGCGGCCTCCACGGTGACCTCCGGGGTGGCCACCGAAGCCCTGTCCTACCTGGTCGAGGGGGGCGCGGCGAACCTCGCCCAGCTGGCCCGGTTCCTGTCCGACACGGTCCTGCTCACCGGTGAGGGCTTCGACCCGCCCACCCCCACCCCGCCGTACGGCATCCTCGACCGTCGACCCCCGACCGCCCCGACCGCCCCGACCGCCCCGGGCGACCGGGCGGAACCGGCGGCCGGGCCGGACGGGCGGCGGGCGGACGGCGACGGGCGGCCCACGGTGGGCATCGTGTTCTACCGGGCGCACGCGCTGGCCGGCAACACCGACTTCGTGCACACCCTGGCCGACGCGGTCGACGCGGCCGGGGGGAACCCGCTGCCGATCTACTGCGGATCGCTGCGCGGGCTCACCCCCGGCGACGGGCCGCTGGACCTCTTCGCCCGCTGCGACGCGCTCGTCGTCACCGTCCTCGCCGCCGGGGGGACGGTCGCCGCCGACGCCTCCGGCGGCGGCGACGAGGACGCCTGGGACGTCGGCGCGCTCGCCGCCCTCGACGTGCCGGTGATCCAGGCGCTCTGCCTCACCAGCACCCGGGACCAGTGGGCCGGCAGCGACGCCGGACTGTCCCCGTTGGACGCGGCGATGCAGGTGGCGATCCCCGAGTTCGACGGCCGGATCGTCACCGTGCCGTTCTCGTTCAAACGCATCGACGCCGACGGACTGTCGGTCTACGCCGCCGACGCCGAGCGGGCCGCCCGGGTCGCCGGGATCGCCGTCCGACAGGCCCGGCTGCGGCACCTGCCCCCCGCCGACAGGCGGCTGGCGATCGTGCTCAGCTCCTACCCGACGAAGCACTCCCGGGTCGGCAACGCCGTCGGCCTGGACACCCCCGCCTCGGCGGTACGCCTGCTCGCCGCCCTCGCCGCCGCCGGATACCACCTCGGTGACGCGCCCCCGCCCACCGACGGGGACGCCCTGATCCACGCCCTGATCGCCGCCGGTGGTCACGACGTCGAGTGGCTCACCCCGGAGCAGTTGTCCGCCGCCGAGGCCCGGGTGCCGGGGGAGACCTACCGGCGCTGGTTCGACCAGGTGCCGGTCGACCTGCGGGACCGGATGCGGGAACACTGGGGTGAGCCACCCGGCCAGCTCTACACCGACGACGGTGACATCGTCCTGGCCGGGCTGCGGTTCGGCAACGTCACCCTGCTGATCCAGCCGCCGCGCGGCTTCGGTGAGAACCCGATCGCCATCTACCACGACCCCGACCTGCCACCCAGCCACCACTACCTGGCCGCGTACCGGTGGTTGGCCGCGCCGGTCGCCGACGGCGGCTTCGGTGCCGACGCGGTGGTGCACCTCGGCAAACACGGCACCCTGGAATGGCTGCCCGGCAAGGGCCTCGGCCTGGCCGCCGACTGCGCCCCCGACGCCGTCCTCGGCGACCTGCCGCTGGTCTACCCGTTCATCGTCAACGACCCGGGCGAGGGCACCCAGGCCAAGCGGCGGGCGCACGCCGTCGTCGTCGACCACCTGGTGCCCCCGATGGCCCGCGCCGAGACCTACGGCGACCTCGCGAAACTCGAACAACTGCTGGACGAGTACGCCACCGTGCAGGCCCTCGACCCGGCGAAGGTGCCGGTGGTCCGGGGGCAGATCTGGGAGCTGGTGCGCGCCGCCGAACTGCACCACGACCTGCACACCGAGGCGATGCCCGACGCCGACGACTTCGACGACTTCGTGCTGCACCTCGACGGTTACCTGTGCGAGGTCAAGGACGTGCAGATCCGCGACGGGCTGCACATCCTGGCCGAGGTGCCCACCGGTGAGCCCCGGGTGAACCTCGTCCTCGCCGTGCTGCGCGCCCCCCAGGTGTGGGGTGGTGCCCAGGCCCTGCCCGGCCTGCGGCAGGCCCTCGCCGCCAGCTACGACCTCGACGAGCAGGCGCTGCTCGCCGAGCCCGGGGCGCGGGTGGCGGTGCCGGCGGCGTTGACCGACGTCGTCGACGGGCCGGCGGTCACCGCCGCCGACACCGTCGACCTGATCGAGGGGCTGGCCCGGCGGCTCGTTCTCGGCATGGAGACCCTCGGGTGGGACCCCGCCCGGGTCGACGAGGTGGTCACCGAGGTGACCGGCGGGTCCTGCCCCGACGCCGCCGAGGTGCTGCGGTTCGCCGCCCGCGAGGTGGTGCCCCGGCTGGACCGCACCACCGACGAGATCACCCACACCCTCGGCGCGCTCGACGGCCGGTTCGTGCCCCCCGGCCCGTCCGGGTCGCCCACCCGGGGGCTGGTCAACGTGCTGCCCACGGGCCGCAACTTCTACTCCGTCGACCCGAAGGCGATCCCCAGCCGCAACGCCTGGGACGTCGGGGTGGCGCTGGCCGACTCGCTGCTCGCCCGCTACCTCGCCGACACCGGGGAGTACCCACGGTCGGTCGGGCTGACCGTGTGGGGCACCAGCGCCATGCGTACCCAGGGCGACGACATCGCCGAGGTGCTGGCCCTGCTCGGCTGCCGGCCGGTGTGGGACGACCGGTCGCGGCGGGTCACCGGCGTCGAGGTGGTGCCGGTGGCGGAACTGGGCCGGCCCCGGGTCGACGTCACGGTCCGCATCTCGGGCTTCTTCCGGGACGCGTTCCCGCACGTCGTCGCCCTCCTCGACGACGCGGTACGGCTGGTCGCCGCCCTCGACGAGCCGGCCGGGGACAACTACCTGCGCGCGCACGTGGCCGCCGACCTCGCCACCCACGGCGACGAGCGGCGGGCCACCGCCCGGATCTTCGGCTCCAAGCCCGGGGCGTACGGGGCGGGGCTGCTGCCGCTGATCGACGCCCGCAACTGGCGCACCGACGCCGACCTGGCCGAGGTGTACGCCGTCTGGGGTGGCTACGCCTACGGCCGGGGCCTGGACGGGCGGGAGGCGCGGGCCGACATGGAACGGTCCTTCGCCCGGATCGCGGTGGCGGCCAAGAACCAGGACACCCGCGAGCACGACATCGTCGACTCCGACGACTATTTCCAGTACCACGGTGGGATGGTGGCGATGGTGCGGCACCTGACCGGGGCCGCCCCGGCCGCCTATGTGGGCGACTCGGCGATGCCGCACGACGTGCGTACCCGCACCCTCGGCGAGGAGACCCGGCGGGTGTTCCGGGCCCGGGTGGTCAACCCGAAGTGGATCGCCGCGATGCGCCGGCACGGCTACAAGGGCGCGTTCGAGCTGGCCGCCACCGTGGACTACCTGTTCGGCTACGACGCCACCGCCGGTGTCGTCGACGACTGGATGTACGAGCGCCTCGCCGAGGCGTACCTGTTCGACGGGGAGACCCGGGAGTTCCTGGAACGGTCCAACCCGTGGGCGCTGCGCGGCATCACCGAGCGGTTGCTGGAGGCCGCCGACCGGGGCCTGTGGGCGGCACCCGAGCCGGCCACCCTGGACCGCCTGCGGGAGACGTACCTGGCCACCGAGGGCGACCTGGAGGAACGACAGTGAGCGCGAGGAGTGAGCCGGGTTTGCGAGCCCCGCAGTCGCGATCGGAGGTCGGCTCTGTGAGCGCGAGGAGTGAGCCGGGTTTGCGAGCCCCGCAGTCGCGATCCGGAGCAGCACAGTGAGCGCGTTTCCCTTCTCGGCCGTGCTCGGGATGGACGACATGCGGTTGGCGTTGCTGCTCAACGCGGTCAGCCCGGCGATCGGCGGGGTGCTGGTGCGGGGCGAGAAGGGCACCGCCAAGTCGACCGCCGTGCGGGCCCTGGCCGCGCTGCTCCCGCCGGTGGACCGGGTCGCCGGGTGCCGGTTCGGCTGCGACCCGGCCGCCCCGGATCCGACCTGCCCGGACGGTCCGCACCCGGGCGTCGCCGGGCACGAGGACCCGGCCGCCGCGCCGGTCGAGCGCCGTCCGGCCCGGCTGGTGGAGTTGCCGGTCGGTGCCGCCGAGGACCGGGTGGTCGGCTCGTTGGACCTGGAGAAGGCCCTTGCCGAGGGGGTACGCGCCTTCGAGCCGGGCCTGCTCGCCGCAGCCCACCGGGGGGTGCTCTATGTCGACGAGGTGAACCTGCTCCACGACCACCTGGTCGACCTGCTGCTGGACGCCGCCGCGATGGGCCGCTGCCACGTCGAGCGGGAGGGTGTCTCGGTCAGCCACGCCGCCCGGTTCCTGCTGGTGGGCACGATGAACCCGGAGGAGGGTGAGCTGCGTCCGCAGTTGCTCGACCGGTTCGGGCTGACCGTCGAGGTGGCGGCCAGCCGGGACCCGGTCGTCCGGGTGGAGGTGGTGCGCCGCCGGCTCGCCGCCGACGCCGACCCGGCCGGGTTCGCCGCCCGGTGGGCCGCCGCCGACGCCGAGGTGGCCGCCCGGGTGGCCGCCGCCCGGGGGCGGCTCGACGCGGTGCTGCTGCCTGACTCCGCGTTGCGGCAGATCGCCGAGGTGTGCGCCGCGTTCGACGTGGACGGGATGCGCGCCGACATCGTCACCGCCCGGACCGCCGTGGCGCACGCCGCCTGGCAGGGGCGGGACCGGGTGACCGCCGACGACGTGCGGGTCGCCGCCCGGTTGGCCCTGCCGCACCGGCGTCGTCGTGACCCGTTCGACACCCCCGGCCTGGACGAGAAACGCCTCGACGAGGCGTTGCAGCGGGCCCGCGACGAGCACCCCGACGACGATCCGCCGGACACCGGCCCGACCGGTCCGGGCGACCCCGGCGGCCCGGACGGCGGTGGGCCGGGCGGCTCCTCGACGGGTGGCCCCGGCGGCGGGTCCGGTCCACAGCCACCCGACGACGCCGGTGGGCCGCAGGACGCCGGTGGTCCGCTGGGCCACGACGACCACCCGCGCGCCCGGACCGGTCCGGCCTCCCCACAGTCCGGGGACGACCGGTGGCCGGACCGCATCGACGACGGCGGACCGGACGGCGACGACGGGCCGGACACCGCACACCGCGCCGACGGCCGGTCGGGACGCCCCGACGACGGGTCCGCCGAGCACACCGGTGCCCGTCCGGGGCGACCCGGCCAGGGCGGCACCGCGAACCCGGGTGACCCGGCGGGCACCGGCTCGGTGGCCGTACCGCAGCAGGGGTTGACGGCCCGGTTGTTCACCGCGCCGGGGGTGGGTGACGGGGTGCCCGGCCGGCGGTCGCGGGCCCGGACCGGGCGCGGGCGGACCACCGGCGCGCGGGTGCCCGCCGGTCGGCCGGCCACGGTGCACCTGCCGGCGACCCTGCGTGCCGCCGCCCCGCACCAGGCCCGGCGGGGCCGGTGCGGCGGGCGGTTGCTGCTGCGCCCCGACGACCTGCGGGAGGCGGTCCGGGAGGGGCGCGAGGGCAACCTGGTGCTGTTCGTGGTCGACGCCAGCGGGTCGATGGGCGCGCGGCAGCGGATGTCGGCGGTCAAGGGTGCGGTGCTGGCCCTGCTCACCGACGCCTACCAGCGTCGGGACACGGTGGCGGTGGTCGCCTTCCGGGGTTCCGGGGCGCAGGTGCTGCTGCCGGCCACCTCGTCGGTGCTGGCCGCGTCGGCGCGGCTGGCCGAGCTGCCCACCGGGGGGCGTACCCCGTTGGCGGAGGGATTGCTCGCCGCCGCCGACCTGCTGCGGGTGCAGCGGCTGCGGGACCCGCGCCGGCGTCCGCTGGTGCTGGTCGTCACCGACGGCCGGGCCACCGCCGGGCACCGGCCGCTGGACCGGTCGGCGCGCGCGGCGGCGGTGCTCGCCGCCACCGGCGCACCCTGCGTCGTGGTGGACTGTGAGTCCGGCCCGGTCCGGTTGCACCTGGCCCGCCGGCTGGCCGACCAGCTCGGCGCGGCCCACCACCGCCTGGACACGGTCACCGCCGACCCGCTGGCCGGGCTCGCCACCGTCGGAGCGAATCGGAGCGTGCGCTGATGCCGCAGGGAAAGCCGGAACACGTCCCCGCCGACGGGTTGACCACCCGGCAACGACGGCACCGTCCGCTGACCATCGTGCACACCGGGCAGATGAAGGGGAAGTCCACCGCCGCGTTCGGCCTGGCACTGCGGGCCTGGACCGCCGGGCTGCCGATCGGGGTGTTCCAGTTCGTCAAGAGCGCCAAGTGGCGGGTGGGTGAGGAGAACGCCTTCCGGGCCCTCGGCCAGGTGCACGCCGACACCGGGCAGGGTGCCCCGGTGGCCTGGCACAAGATGGGCGAGGGCTGGTCGTGGATCCAGCGCGGCGGCGACGCCGACCACGCCGCCGACGCCCTGGAGGGCTGGCGGCAGATCCAGCGTGACCTGGCCGCGCAGCGCTACGGCCTGTACGTCCTGGACGAGTTCACCTACCCGATGAAGTGGGGTTGGGTGGACGTCGACGAGGTGGTCGACACCCTCACCCACCGGCCCGGCTTCCAACACGTGGTGATCACCGGCCGGGACGCCGACCCGCGCCTGGTCGAGGCGGCCGACCTGGTCGCCGAGCTGACCAAGGTCAAGCACCCGATGGACGCCGGTCAGAAGGGCCAGAAGGGCATCGAGTGGTGACCGGACCGACCCGCCGCACCGATCAGCGCCGCCCGCCGGGCAACGCGCCGACCGGTCACCCGGGCGGCCCCGCGCCGGGCGGGCCACCGTCGGCCGGGCCCGCCGCGCCGGTCGGCCCGTGGGCGCTGCCCCGGCTGGTGGTCGCCGCCCCGGCCAGCGGGCACGGCAAGACCACCGTCGCCACCGGGCTACTCGCCGCGCTGCGCCGCCGGGGCCTCACGGTCAGCCCGCACAAGGTCGGCCCCGACTACATCGACCCCGGCTACCACGCGCTCGCCGCCGGCCGCCCCGGCCGCAACCTCGACCCGTGGCTGGTCGGGGAGGAGCTGATCGCCCCGCTGCTGCGGCACGGCGCGAGCGTCCCCACCCCCGCCGACGTCGCCGTGGTCGAGGGGGTGATGGGGCTGCACGACGGCGCGGTCGGCCGGGCCGGGTACGCCTCCACCGCCCACGTCGCCACGTTGATCGACGCGCCGGTGCTGCTGGTCCTGGACACCACCGCGCAGGGCCGCTCGGCTGCCGCGCTGGTCCTCGGCATGCGCGCCTTCGACCCGGCCGTACGGATCGGCGGGGTGGTCCTCAACCGGGTCGGTTCGCCCCGGCACGAGACCCTGCTGCGCGACGCGCTCGCCGAGGTGGGCGTACCGGTGCTGGGGGCGGTCACCCGGGCCGTCGAGGTGGCCGCGCCGGCCCGGCACCTGGGGCTGGTGCCGGTCGCCGAACGGGCACCGGAGTCGCTGGCCGTCGTCGACGCGCTCGCCGGGCTCGTCGCGTCCACCGTCGACCTCGACGCGGTGCTCGACCTGGCCCGCAGCGCCCCGCCGTTGACCGTGGACGCCTGGGACCCGGGCACCGCCGTCGGTGGCCCGGCCGGCGTGGACCGTCCGGTCGTCGCGGTCGCCGCCGGTGCCGCCTTCACCTTCTCGTACGCCGAGACCGCCGAACTGCTCACCGCCGCCGGGGCGACCGTGGCCCCGTTCGACCCGCTGGCCGACCCGGCCCTGCCCGCCGGCACCCGGGCCGTGGTCATCGGCGGCGGCTTCCCCGAGGTGCACGTCGAGGCGCTGAGCGACAACACCGGGCTCCGTGCCGAGCTGGCCGGCTTCGCCGGGCCGGTGGTCGCCGAGTGCGCCGGGCTGCTCTACCTCGGCCGCTCCCTGGACGGGGTGCCGATGTGCGGGCGGCTCGACCACCACGCCCGGATGTCCGGCCGGCTCACCCTCGGCTACCGCGACGCGGTCGCCGCCACCGACTCCCCGGTCCACCCCGCCGGGGAGCGGGTACGCGGCCACGAGTTCCACCGCACCGTCACCGACCCCGGGCACGGCGACCGGCCCGCCTGGCGCTGGGACGACACCGCCCACGGGTTCGTCACCGGGCAGGTGCACGCCTCCTACCTGCACACCCACTGGGCGGGTCACCCCCGGGCCGCCCGCCGACTGGTCGAGGCAGCGGCCCGGTGACCGGCGTCGGGGCGGACCACCCGCCTGTCGCCGCCACTGACCGGGCCGCGCCGACCGGGCCGGACCACCTGCCCGTCGTCGAGGGGGGCACGGGCCGGGACGCGTCGACCGGGCCGGTCACGCTGACCGGGGTGGGGGTCGGGCCGGGGGACCCGGAACTGCTCACCCTCAAGGCGGTCCGGGTGCTGGCCGAGGCCGACCTGGTGGTCGTACCGGTGCTGGACCGGCTGGCGGCGGACCCGGCGACGCCCCCCGGCCGGGCCGAGACGACGGTCCGCGCGCACGTGCCGGCGCACCGGCTGCGCCGGCTGCCGTTCGCCCTCGACGACCGGGGCGGGGTGACCGCCCGTCGGGAGGCCGCCTGGGACGCCGCGGCCCGTGCCGTGGTCGACGCGTTCGCCGCCGGGGCCCGGTCGGTCGCCTTCGCCACCATCGGCGACCCCAACGTCTACTCCACCTTCACCTACCTGGCCGACGGGGTCCGCGCGCTGCGGCCGGCGGTCGAGGTGCGGACCGTGCCCGGCGTCACCGCCATGCAGGAGTTGGCCGCGCGCAGTGGCGTCCCGCTGTGCCAGGGGCGGGAGCCGTTGACCCTGCTGCCGGCCACCGCGGGCCCGGCGCTGGTCGCCGACGCCCTCGCCGGACCCGGCACCGTCGTGGTCTACAAGGGCTGGCGGCGGCACCGGGAACTCGTCGACGAGCTGCGCCGGCACGACCGACTCGACGACGCGGTGCTCGGCTGCGGCCTCGGCCTGCCCGACGAACGGATCGGGCCGGTCGGCCCGGACGACGAGCTGCCCTACCTGTCGACGCTGCTGGTCCCGGCCCGCCGGGACGGGCGGGGAGGAAAACTGTGACGTCCACCGGAAAGGTGTGGTTCGTGGGGGCCGGGCCCGGCGCCGCCGACCTGCTCACCCTGCGCGCCGCCCGGGTGATCGCCGACGCCGACGTGGTGATCTGGGCGGCCAGCCTGGTGCACGCCGACGTGCTGGCCCACGCCCGCCCCGACGCCGAGATCGTCGACTCGTCGCAGCTGCCCATCGAGGGGGTGCTGCCGCTGTACCGGCGGGCCGCCGCCGACGGGCTGACCGTGGCCCGGATCCACTCGGGCGACCCGGCGCTGTGGGGTGCCGTGCAGGAGCAGCTCGACCTGTGCCGGGCCCTCGACCTGGCCGTGGAGATCGTCCCCGGGGTCTCCTCGTTCACCGCCGTCGCCGCGATCGTCGGCCGGGAGTTGACCATCCCCGAGGTGGCCCAGTCGGTGATCCTCACCCGGCTGGAGGGCGGCAAGACGCCGATGCCGGCGGGGGAGCGGGTCCGCGACTTCGCCCGGCACGGCACCACCATGGCGCTGTTCCTGTCCGCCGCCCGCGCCGGGCAGGCCCAGACCGAACTGCTCGCCGGCGGCTACCCGGCCGACACCCCGGTCGTGGTGGCCTACCAGGCGACCTGGCCGGACGAACTGGTGGTGCGGTGCGCCCTCGGCGACCTGGCCGCCACCGTCAAGGAACACCGGTTGTGGAAGCACACCCTGTTCCTGGTCGGGCCGGCGCTCGCCGCCACCGGCACCCGGTCGCACCTCTACCACCCCGGGCACTTCCACACCTTCCGCCGGGCCGAGCCGGCCGCCCGCGCCGAGCTGCGCCGCTCCCGGGCCACCGCAGCGGAGGACGCGACACCGTGACCCACCCCGAGCCGCCGCTGCGCGAGCCGGACCTGCCGCGTACCGCGAAGGTCCGGCCGGTGGCGTTGCGGACCGGCTGGACCACTGGCGCGTGCGCGACGGCGGCGGCGAAGGCGGCGGTGACCGCCCTGGTCACCGGCGTACCGCCGGGGGAGGTGGAGATCGGGCTGCCCGCCGGCCGGCGGGTGACCTTCGCGGTGGCCCGCTGCGACCTGACCGCCCGGCCCGAACCGACAGCGGAGGCGGTGGTGGTCAAGGACGCCGGGGACGACCCGGACGTCACCCACGGCGCGCACCTCACCGCCACCGTCGGCTGGCGACCCCGACCCGGCCTGGAACTCGCCGGTGGGGACGGCGTCGGCACCGTCACCCGCCCCGGGCTCGGCCTCGCCGTCGGCGGTCCGGCCATCAACGACACCCCCCGCCGGATGATCGGCCAGGCCGTCGCCGAGGTGGTCGACCTGACCGAGATGGGCGTACGGGTGGTGATCAGCGTGCCGGGCGGTGAGGTGATGGCCCGCAAGACCACCAACCGGCGGCTCGGCATCGTCGGCGGCATCTCGATCCTCGGCACCACCGGCGTCGTCCGGCCGTTCTCCACCGCCTCCTGGCGGGCCAGCGTGGTGCAGGCGGTGCACGTGATGGCCGCCCAGGGGCAGCGGACCGTGGTGCTGTGCACCGGCGGGCGCACCGAACGGGCCGCCCGCGCGCTGCTGCCGGAGCTGCCGGAGGTGTGTTTCGTCGAGGTCGGCGACTTCACCGGCGCGGCCGTCACCGCCGCCGTCGGTGACGCGATGACCGGGGTGGTCTTCGTCGGGATGGCCGGCAAGCTGGCCAAACTCGCCGCCGGGATCCTGATGACCCACTACACCCGGTCGAAGGTGGACCTGTCCCTGCTCGGCGCGGTCACCGCCGAGGCCGGTGGCGACGCCGATCTGGTGGCGGCGGTGCTGGCGGCCAACACCGGCCGGCACGCCTACGAGCTGTGGGAGGCCGCCGGGCTGCTGCGTCCCGCCGGTGACCTGCTCTGCGACCGGGTCCGTCAGGTGCTGCGCCGCTTCGCCGGGCCGGCGCTCACCGTCGACGTGGCGATGGTCGACTTCACCGGCGACCACCTGGTCGCCTCGTCCGGCCGGTGGCCGGCGTGACCCGCCCGGAGCCGGTGGCCGGTGTGACGCGTCCGGAGCCGGTGGCCGGTGTGACGCGTCCGGAGCCGGTGGCCGGTGTGACGCGTCCGGAGCCGGTGCCTGGCGGGACCGGGGCGGAGTCGCTCGTCGGGGTGCCGGAGCCGGTCGTGGTGGTGGGGATGGACGCGGCCGGCCGGCCGTTGCCCCCGTCGGCGGTGGCCGCCCTGGCCGGGGCCGGGTTGGTCGTCGGGGCGGCCCGGCACCTGGCGGCCGTGCCGGTGCCGCCCGGTGCCGACACCGTCACCCTCGGCCCGCTCGCCCCGGCGCTGGACCGGCTCGCCGCCGCGCACGCCGCCGGGCAGCCGGCCGTCGTGCTGGCCAGCGGCGACCCCGGGTTCTTCGGCGTGGTACGCCGGCTGCGCGCCGCCGGACTGCCGGTCCGGGTGCTGCCGGCGGTGTCCAGTGTGGCCGCCGTCTTCGCCCGCGCCGGGCTCGACTGGGACGGTGCGGTGGTGGTCACCGCCCACGGCCGGGAGTTGGGTCCCGCGCTCAACGCCTGCCGGGCGTTGCCCGCCGTCGCCGTGCTCACCGCGCCGGACGCCGGGGCGGCCGAGATCGGGGCCGGTCTGGCCGGCTGGTCCCGCCGCCTGGTGGTCGCCGAACACCTCGGTACCCCCGCCGAGCGGGTCACCTGGACCACCCCGCAGGGGGCCGCGACCCGGGCCTGGGCCGACCCGCACGTCCTGCTCAGCCTGGCCGCGACCGACGGTGACCCCGGGGTGCGGCCCGCCCGGCGTCCCGGCACCGCCGAGCGGGGCGAGGTCGCCGGCCGGTCGGGTGACACCGGTCCGGCCGGCGATGACGCTCCGGTCCGGGTCGGGCGGGTGCGGGCGGACAACCAGCCGGCCGCCGCACCCGTCGGGGGCTGGGCGCTGCCCGAGTCCGCGTACCGGCACCGGGACTCGATGATCACGAAGGCCGAGGTGCGGGCCCTGGCCGTCGCCCGGTTGCGGCCCCGGCTCGGTCGTCTGGTCTGGGACATCGGCGCGGGCAGTGGATCGGTGGGCATCGAGTGCGCGTTGCTCGGTGCGGCGGTGATCGCCGTGGAACGGGACCCGACGGCACCGGTCGCCGGCAACGCCGCCCGGCACGGCGTCGACGTCCGGGTGGTGACCGGTGACGCGCCGGCCGTCCTCGCCGGGTTGCCCGATCCGGATGCCGTCTTCGTCGGCGGCGGGGGGACCGACGTGCTGAGCGCCGTCGCCGACCGCCGCCCCGACCGGGTGGTGGTCACCCTCGCCGCCCTGGACCGGGTCGCCCCGGCCGTGCACCTGCTGCGCCGCGCCGGCTACACGGTGACGGGCAGCCAGCTCACCGCCGCCCGCCTCGCCGACCTGCCCGGCGGATCCATCCGACTCGCGGCCACCAACCCGGTGGTCGTCCTCACCGGGGAGCGTCAGTGACCGGCATCGCAGTACACCGGCACCGGGACACGCCCGGCACCGGCCCGCACCGGATCGGACTCGTCGCGGCCACCGCCGCCGGTCGCCGGCACGCCCGCACCCTGGCCGCCGCCTGGCCGCACGCCCGGCTCGTCGAGGCCGACGGGGTCGCCGACGCGCTGCGGACGGCCTGGACGGAGTACGACGCGGTGGTGGCGTTCCTGGCCACCGGCGCGGTGGTGCGGGTGCTGGCGCCACTGCTCGGGGACAAGCGCACCGACCCGGCGGTGGTGGTGGTCGACGAGGCCGCCCGGCACGCCGTCGCCCTGCTCGGCGGCCACGCGGGGGGTGCGAACACGCTCGCCGTCGAGGTGGCTGCGGTGCTCGACGCCCGGCCGGTGGTCACCACCGCCACCGACGCGGTCGACCTGCCCGGCCTGGACACCCTCGGCTGGCCGGTCGAGGGGGCGGTCGCTGCGGTGTCCCGGGCGATCCTCGACGGCGAACCGGTCCGGCTGGTCACCGACGCGGTGTGGCCACTGCCCGCCCTGCCGCCGAACGTCCACCGGGAACCGCCCGCCGGGGAACACCGGGCCGTCGGGCCCGACCAGGAGGGCGGGTACCGGGTGCTGGTCACCGACCGGGTCGTGCCGGTCGACGACCGTACCGTCGTGCTGCGGCCGCCGTCCCTGGTCGCCGGGGTGGGATCGAGCCGGGGGGTGCCCGCCGCCGAGGTCGAGGTGCTGCTGCGCCGGGCGCTCGCCGACGCCGGCTTGAGCCCGGCCAGCCTGAGCTGCCTGGCCAGCGTGGACGTGAAGGCCGACGAGGAGGGCATCCGGGCCACCGCCGACGCGCTCGGCGTACCGCTGCGGACCTGGCCGGCGGCGGAGCTGGCGACGGTCGACGTGCCGCACCCCAGCGAGGTGGTCCGGGCTGCCGTCGGCACGCCCAGCGTCGCCGAGGCGGCGGCGTTGCGCGACGGCGGCACCCTGCTGGTGCCCAAGACCGCCTCGGCGATGGCCACCGTCGCGGTCGCCCGGCACGCCCCGCGCGGCCGGTTGGCGATCGTCGGCCTGGGCCCCGGCGCGGCTGACCTGCGTACCCCGCGCGCCGTCGCCGAGCTGCGCCGGGCCGCCGTGGTCGTCGGCCTCGACCAGTACGTCGACCAGGTCCGTGACCTGCTGCGGCCGGGCACCCGGGTGCTGGCCAGCGGGCTCGGCGCGGAGGAGGAACGGGCCCGCAGCGCCGTCGTCGAGGCCACCGCCGGGCAGGCCGTGGCGCTGATCGGCTCCGGCGACGCCGGGGTGTACGCGATGGCCAGCCCCGCCCTGGAGTACGCCGACGAGCGGATCGACGTGGTCGGGGTGCCCGGGGTGACCGCCGCGCTGGCCGCCGCCGCCCTGCTCGGTGCGCCGATCGGCCACGACCACGTCTACCTGAGCCTGTCCGACCTGCACACCCCGTGGGCGGTGATCGAACGACGGGTCGCCGCCGCCGCCGAGGCGGACCTGGTGGCGCTGCTCTACAACCCGCGTAGCCGGGCCCGGGACTGGCAGCTCGGCGCGGTGCTGGCGACGTTCGCCGCGCACCGCCCGCCACAGACCCCGGTCGGGGTGGTACGCAACGCCAGCCGACCCGACGAGCGGGTCCACCTGGCCACCCTCGCCACCTTCGACCCGAGCGTGGTCGACATGTACGGGCTGGTGGTGGTGGGCAGTTCGCAGACCCGACTGGTCGGTGGCCGGATGGTCACCCCCCGGGGTTACCGGTGGCGCGGATGACCCCCGCGGTGCCCCCGCCCGACCTGGTCGCCGTCGTCCCGCCCGCGGTGGATCCGCCGTTCACCGCAGTGGACGGCCCGGCCACGGCACCGGTGTCCATCGACGCCTGCCAGGGCTGCGGGGCCTGCCTGCTCACCTGCCCCACCCACGCGATCCGTCCGGTGCCCGGCGGCCTGACCGTCCGGGCCGACCGTTGCACCGGCTGCCTGGAGTGCCTGGAGGTCTGCCCGGTGGACGCCATCCGGACCGTCACCGACCGACGAGGAGCACCATGACCAGTACCCACCCGGCCCGCCACCGGCCCACCCCGGGGGGTGGTCGGTGAGCCGGGTCGTCCACCCGATCGAGCAGGAGTCGTACCGGATCCTGCGTGAGCGGGTCGACCTGGGCGGCCTGCCGCCGCTGACCCGGGCGGTCGTCGAGCGGGTGGTGCACGCCAGCGCCGACCTCGACTACGTCACCGACCTGGTCTGCGACGAGGTGGCGCTGGCCGGCGGGCTGGCCGCACTGCGGGCCGGGGCGCCGATCGTCACCGACGTGGCGATGGTGGCCGCCGGGATCACCAACGCCGGGCGGGAGATCGTCTGCCCGGTCGCCGACCCGGCCGCCGCCGCGCTGGCCCGGGAGACCGGCCTGACCCGGTCGGCGGCGGCCGTGCGGATCGCCCGGGACCGGGTCGGCCCGGGGGCGGTCTGGGTGGTCGGCTGCGCGCCGACGGCCCTGGTCGAACTGATCGGCGTGGCCGCCGACCCGGCTCTGGTGGTCGGGTTGCCGGTCGGCTTCGTCGGGGCCGCCGAGTCCAAGGCGGCGTTGCGGGCCAGTGGCCTGCCCGCCGTGTCCAACATCGGCGAGAAGGGTGGCTCGGCGGTCGCCGCCGCCGCCCTCAACGCCCTGCTCTACCTGGAGGAAACATGACCGCTCTGGTCATCGTCGGACACGGCACGCGCAGCGCGGCCGGGGTCGACCAGTTCGCCGCGCTCGTCGACCGGGTCCGGGACCGGGCGGGGGCCGTCGTCGGCGACGTCGAGGGCGGCTTCATCGAGCTGTCCCGGCCGCCGCTGACCGACGCGGTGACCGCGCTGGTCGCGAAGGGGCACCGGGCGCTGGTCGCGTTGCCGCTGGTGCTCACCGCCGCCGGCCACGGCAAGGGCGACATCCCGGCCGCGATGGCCCGCGAGCAGGAACGCCACGCCGGCCTGACCTACCGGTACGGGCGACCGCTCGGCCCGCACCCGCTGCTGCACACCGTGCTGGAGCAGCGGATCGACGCGGCACTGGCCGGGGCCGACCGGGCCGGCACCTGGGTGGCGTTGATCGGGCGGGGCGCCACCGACCCGGACGCCAACGCCGAGGTGGCGAAGGTGGCCCGGCTGCTGTGGGAGGGGCGCGGCTACGCCGGGGTCGAACCGGGGTTCATCTCGCTGGCCGAGCCGTCCGTGCCGGCGGTGCTCGACCGGTTACGCCGCCTCGGTGCCCGCCGGATCGTGGTCGCGCCGTACTTCCTGTTCGCCGGGGTGCTGCCGGACCGGATCGTGGCGCAGTCGCAGGCGTACGCCGCCGACCATCCCGAGCTCGACATCCGGGTCGCGGAGCTGATCGGTGACTGCGACGCCCTGGCCGACCTGGTGCTGGAGCGGTACGCCGAGGCGCTGCGCGGGGACATCCGGATGAACTGCGACACCTGCGCCTACCGGGTGCTGATGCCGGGGTTCGCCGACAAGGTGGGCCGCCCGCAGACCCCCCACGACCACCCCGACGACCCGGTCGACGGCCACGGCCACCATCATCACCACCATGGGCACGCCCACGACCACCACGCCCACGACGACGCCCACACCCACGACGACGCCCACGACCACGGTCAGCGGCGGGCCGCGCCGGACGCGACCCCGGTCCGCTGAGGGTGCCCGCGGTCAGCCGGCGAGCGCTCGGGCCAGGGCGAAACCGAGGGTCGCCGCACCCAACCCGGCGACCACGCTGACCAGGGCGTTGGCCACCGCGTGCCACCGGTCGCCGGCCCGGGCCAGCCGGACGGTCTCGTAGCCGAACGTCGACCAGGTGGTCAGTGCGCCGCAGAAGCCGGTGCCGACCAGCGCGGTCACGGCGGGCCCGGCGGGCATCCCGACCACCGCGCCGAGCAGCAGCGAACCGGCGACGTTGACGGTCAGCGTCCCCCACGGGAAGCGGGAGTCGTGCCAGGCCTGCACGGCCCGGTCGGTGAGGTAGCGCAGCGGCGCACCCAGCGCCGCGCCGAGCGCGATCAGCAACACGGTCACCGGGGAACCTCCCCGTCCACCCGACCCGCTCCCGGCGGTGGTCCGTCCCGTCCCGGCCCCCGCGCCAGCAGTCGGGTGGCCAGGGCGTCACCGGCGGCGACCGCCAGCAGCCCGCCGACCAGGGTGGCGACCAGGTAGGCCAACGCCGTCGGGGCGGCCCCGGCGTCCAGCGCCCGGTGCACGTCGACCACGTAGGCGGAGAAGGTGGTGAAACCGCCGAGCACACCGACCCCGAGGAACGGCCGGACCAGCGGGCCGACCCGACGCCGGCCGAGCACCGCCATCAGCGCGCCGATCAGCAGGCAACCGGTGACGTTCACGGCAAAGGTGGACCAGGGGAATCCGGTCGAGGTGTGCGGCAGGGCGGCCTGCACCCCGGCGCGGGCCAGCGCCCCGAGGACCCCGCCGACGGCGATCGCACCCAGCACGGTCGCCGGCCGCGCGGTCAGCTCGCTCCGGTCAGCCGGCACGCGCAGGTCGACGTCGGGATCGACGCGACGCGGTACCCCCTGCGTCATCAGGACCTCCCCACCAGCACCCGGACCACTGGCAGGGACCGTTGGCGTCTCCGACGCGGTTCTCCCGGTCCGACCGGGACGGCGGGCCCCACCGCCGACACGTCCGTGAGCATAGCCCGACCGGACGGCCCCCACCGCGAAAGGAGGCGGAGGCCGGGGGCCACCCCCGCCCCCACGTCCGGGTGGCGACCGACCCGTCCGCGTACGGTCGGCAGCGGCAGCCGGTAGCCCGTGCCGGCCGCCGCTGCCGTGACCCCAGGAGGAACCCGTGCCGGACCGCAGCCCACCCCCCGGCGCACCCGCCCCGACCGAGGGGACCGACGGCGACAGCACCGGTCGGGTGCCGCGTGGCGACAGCACCGGTCGGGTGCCCGGGCGGGTGCCGCGTGGCGATGGTGCCGGGCGGACGGCCGCCCACGACATGTTCGACGCCGACGTGGCCTCCCGGGGGCTCGGCATCGAGCTGGTCTCGGCCGGGGACGGTGTGGCGGTGGCCCGGATGCGGGTGACCGCCGGGATGGTCAACGGGCACCGGATCGGCCACGGCGGTTTCGTCTTCCTGCTCGCCGACACCGCCTTCGCGCTGGCCTGCAACACCCACGGCCCGGCCACCGTCGCGGCCGGCGGCGAGATCAGTTTTCTGCGCCCGGTCCGCGAGGGCGACCTGCTGACCGCGTACGCCACCGAACGCGTCAGGTACGGCCGCAGCGGCATCTACGACGTCACCGTGACCCGGGGCGACGAGGTGGTGGCCGAGTTCCGGGGGCGCAGCCGCACCCTCGCCCGACCCGCCGACGACTGACCGGTGGCCCAGGGTTCGGCAGGTCCACAGTGGGTAACAGGGTGGTACGGCAGTGGTCCGTGGTGCACCCTCCACGGGTGACGGCCCGACCCCTCGGCGCGGTGCGGCCGGTTCGCCGCCGAGGGTGCCGCAGTCCTCTCCGGACGGTCACGGCACCGCGCTGATTCCTCCAAAATCACCCTACTTTGCCGGGATTTATTGACATCGCTCCACCTGGCGGAGAAGACTCGCTCTCTGATCTGCCAGGCGACGAAGGGTGACCGAGTCCATGACCAGATCGAGGATCATCGCGGCGGCGCTCGCCGTCGCCCTGACCGGGCTGGCCGGGTGCAGCGCCGGAGAGAGCGTCGACGTGGACGGCGGGTCCACCGCCGCCGGGTCGGCCGGTGGCACGCTCACCGCCGCGATCGGCGGCGAACCGGACCAGCTCGACCCGCACCGGACGTCGGCCTACTACAGCTTCCAGGTCCTGGAGAACGTCTACGACACCCTCGTCGAGCCGGACGCCGACCTCAAGATGGGGCCCGCGCTGGCCGCGAAGTGGACGACCAGCAGCGACCAGCTCACCTGGACGTTCACCCTCCGCGAGGGCGTGCGGTTCTCCGACGGGTCGCCGCTGACCGCGCAGGACGTCGTCTACTCGTACCAGCGGATCATCAACGAGAAGCTGAACGCGGCGTACAAGTTCGCCACCGTCAAGACCGTGACCGCGCCCGACCCGGCCACCGTGGTGATCACGCTGACCGCGCCCACCCCCAACCTGCTGGCCAACCTCGGCGGCTTCAAGGGCGTCGCGATCGTCCAGCGGTCCAACGTGGAGTCCGGTGCGATCAAGACCCGGCCGGTGGGCAGCGGCCCGTTCACGGTGGCCTCCTACACCTCCGGCGACACCATCAAACTGACCCGCAACGACGCCTACTGGGGGCCGAAACCGAAGCTCGACGGGGTCACCTTCACCTTCGTCAAGGACCCGACGGTGGCCCTGCAGAACCTGCGCGGCGGTGAGGTGCAGTGGACCGACAACCTGCCACCGCAGCAGGTGCCGGCCCTCAAGGAGGACGGCGCGGTGACCGTCGCCACCACCCCCTCGACCGACTACTGGTACCTCGCCCTCAACGAGGCACGCAAACCGTACGACGACGTGAACGTGCGCCGGGCCGTCGCGTTCGCCCTGGACCGGGAGGCGATCACCAAGGCCGCCAAGTTCGGGCAGGCCACCGCCAACCAGACCGCCATCCCCAAGGGCAGCTCCTGGTACTACGACTACACGCCGTACCGGCACGATCCGGACCAGGCCCGGCAACTGCTCGGCCAGGCCGGCGTCACCGGCCGCACCCTGGACCTGATGGTCACCAGCGAGTACCCGGAGACGGTCACCGCCGCCCAGGTGATCGCCGCCCAGTTGAAGGACGTCGGGATCACCGTGAAGATCCGTACCCTGGACTTCGCCCAGTGGCTCGACGAGCAGGGCAAGGGCAACTTCGACGCGTTCCTGCTCGGCTGGCTGGGCAACATCGACCCGGACGAGTTCTACTACGCCCAGCACCGCACCGGCGGCACGTTCAACTTCCACGGGTACAGCAACCCCGCCGTCGACACCCTGCTCGACCAGGCCCGCACCCAGACCGACGAGGGCGTACGCCGACAGACGTACGAGCGGGCGGCGAAGCAGATCGTCGACGACGCCAGCTACATCTACCTCTACAACCCGGACGTGGTGCAGGGCTGGTCGGCGAAGGTCACCGGCTACCAGGTCCGCACCGACCGGGCGATCCGGTTCCGCGACGTTACCCTGAACCGCTGAGGGGGCGAGGTGGGACGCTTCGTCCTGCGGCGGCTGCTCCAGTCGGTCGTCGTCCTGCTCGGGGTGACCCTGGTGGTCTTCCTGCTGCTGCAACTGGTCCCCGGCGACCCGGTCCGGGTCGCCCTCGGCACCCGCTTCGACCAGCAGACCTACGACGCGTTGCGGGAACGCTCCGGGTTGGACCGTCCACTGGTGGTGCAGTACCTCAGCTACGTCGGCCACGCGCTCACCGGTGACCTCGGGGTCAGCTTCCGCAGCGGCCAGCCGGTCACCACGATCGTGCTGGAACGACTCCCCGCCACCCTGTCCCTGGCGGTGACCGCCGTGCTCCTCGCCCTGCTGGTCGCCTTCCCGCTCGGTGTGCTCTCCGCGGTGCGCAGCGGCTCGTTCGTCGACCACGCCGCCCGGGTGTTCAGCCAGTTCGGCGTGTCCGTCCCCGACTTCTGGACGGGCATCATGGGCATCCTGCTCTTCGCCGGGGTGCTCGGCTGGCTGCCCCCGTCGGGCTACGTCGCGCTCACCGACGACCCGGCCGGCTGGGCGTCGCACGTGGCCCTGCCGGCGACCGCCGTCGGCCTGGTCACCGCCTCCATCCTCACCCGGTTCATCCGTTCCTCGGTGCTGGAGGTGCTCGCCGAGGACTACGTGCGCACCGCCGAGGCCAAGGGGCTGCGCCGCCGGGTGGTGGTCGTCCGGCACGTGCTGCGCAACGCGCTGATCCCGGTGGTCACGGTGGTCGGGGTGCAGCTGGCCAGCCTGGTCGGCGGGGTGCAGCTGGCCAGCCTGGTCGGCGGGGTGATCGTGATCGAGGTGCTGTTCGCCTGGCCCGGCATCGGTCGGCTCACCTACGACGCCGTGCAGGCCCGGGACTATCCGGTGCTGCAGGGTGCGGTGCTCTTCGTGGCCACCCTGTTCCTGCTGACGAACCTGCTGGTGGACGTCCTCTACGCCCGCCTCGACCCGAGGATCAGGCTGCGATGAGCGCCGACCACCCGGCGGCGACGGTCACCGAGCCGGGCACCGTGCGGCGCACGGTGACCGCGCTGCGGCACGACCCGCCGGCCGTCGCCGGCACGGTCGTCCTGCTGGTCCTGCTGGTCGTCGGACTGGCCGGGCAGTGGCTCGCGCCGGCCGGGACCAACGACGTGGACGTCGACCAGATGCTGCGCCCACCCAGCGGCGCACACCCGTTCGGCACCGACGAGTTGGGCCGCGACGTGCTCAGCCGGGTGCTGGTGGCGGCCCGGGTGTCGTTGCAGGTGGGCCTGGTCAGCGTCGGCATCGCCCTGGCCGTCGGGGTGAGCGTCGGCCTGCTCGCCGGCTGGTACGGCGGCTGGGCGGACAACCTCCTGATGCGCGGCATGGACGTGCTCTTCGCGTTCCCGGTCCTGCTGCTCGCCGTGGCGATCGTCGCGGTGCTCGGCCCCGGGCTGGTCACCGCGATGGTCGCCGTCGGGGTGGTCTACACCCCGATCTTCGCCCGGGTGACCCGGGCCAGTGTGCTCGCCGTGCGGGAGCAGGTGTTCGTCCGGGCCGCCGTCTCCATCGGCGCCTCCGACCTGCGCATCCTGCGCCGGCACGTGCTGCCCAACATCGCTGCCCCGCTGATCGTGCAGACCTCGCTGTCGCTGGCCTTCGCGATCCTGTCCGAGGCGGCGCTGTCCTTCCTCGGGCTCGGCGTCCAGCCACCCGCGCCGGCCTGGGGCCGGATGCTCTACGACGGGCGCGGGTTCGTCACCGACGCCTGGTGGCTGGGGTTCTTCCCCGGCGCGGCGATCTTCCTGACCGTCCTCGCCTTCAACCTGGTCGGTGACGCGCTGCGGGACGTGCTCGACCCGCGTCAGCTCACCGTCAGCGAGGCCCGCAGGAGCAGCCGATGAACGCGCCCGTCGTACCGTCGCCCCGGGCCGCCGGGGACGCGCCGGTGCTGGCCATCGACGACCTGACGGTGACCCTCGGCACCCGCAACGGTCCCGCCCGTGCGGTCGCCGGCGTCGACTGGTCGGTGGCCCCCGGCCGGACCCTCGCCCTGGTCGGCGAGTCCGGCAGCGGCAAGAGCATGACCGTGCTCGCCGCCACCGGCCTGGCCCCGCGCTCCGCCACCGTCACCGGCCGGGTCCGGCTGCTCGGCCGGGAGTTGACCACCATGTCCGAGCCGGAGCGCCGCCGGTGGCGTGGCCGGCACGTCGGTTTCGTCTTCCAGGACCCGATGACCACCCTCAACCCGGTGCTGACCGTCGGCCGCCAGGTCACCGAGGCGTGCGAGGAGCACCTCGGGATGAGTCGGCGGCAGGCCCGGGCCCGCGCCGTCGAGCTGCTCGACCTGGTCGGCATCCCGGCCCCCGACCGCAGGGTGGACGCGCACCCGCACCAGTTCTCCGGGGGGATGCGGCAACGGGTCGTCATCGCGATGGCGCTGGCCTGCGAACCGGAGCTGCTCATCGCCGACGAGCCGACCACCGCGTTGGACGTCACCACCCAGGCGCAGATCGTCGAGCTGGTCGCCGACCTGCGACGCCGGCTCGGCACCGCCGTCGTCTGGATCACCCACGACCTCGGGGTGGTGGCCGGGATCGCCGACACCGTCGCGGTGATGTACGGGGGCCGGATCGTCGAGCAGGGACCGGTCGACGCGGTGTTCGGCGCACCGGGGCACCCGTACACCCGGGCCCTGCTGGCCGCCCGGCCACGGCCCGGCGCGGCGGGGGAGGAGCTGGCCGCGATTCCCGGTGCGCCGCCCAGCCCGCTCGCCCTGCCGGATGGTTGCGCGTTCTGGCCCCGCTGCCCGGTCCGGGGCGACGCGCGTTGCGCACACGAACTGCCCCCGCTGACGCCGATCACCCCCGGGCACCGGGTCCGCACCTTCTATCCCCTCCCGGACGGCCCGTCCACGGGGGACGGCCCGTCCACGGGGGACGGCCCGTCCACGGGGGACGGCCCGTCCATCGGCGGCGGCCCGTCCATCGGCGGCGGCCCGGCCACGGGGGACGGCCGGCGCGTGTCCGGTGACCGCGAGCAGCTCCACCGGGAGGATCGATGAGCACCGCGACCGTCGCCGAGATCGACGACCTGACGGTCTGGTTCCCCAGCTCCGGTGGCCCACCGGTGCGCGCGGTGGACGGGGTGTCGCTGACCGTACGGGCCGGCGAGACCCTCGGCCTGGTGGGGGAGTCGGGCAGCGGCAAGTCGACCACGGGCCTGGCGCTGCTGCGGCTGGTCGACCCGACGACCGGGCGGATCAGGGTCGGTGGGCAGGACGTCACCGGGTGGTCGCGGCGCCGCCTGCGCGGGCTGCGCCGCCGGGTGGCGATGGTGTTCCAGGACCCGCAGGCGTCGCTGGACCCGCGCCTGACCGTCGGTGCGAGCATCACCGAACCGCTGGTCGTGCACCGGTTGGCCGGCTCCGCCGACGCCCGCCGACGTCGGGTCGCCGAACTGCTCGACCTGGTGGGGCTGCGACCGGAGACGGCCGGTCGGCACCCGCACGAACTCTCCGGCGGCCAGCGTCAGCGGGTCGGGATCGCCCGCGCGCTGGCCGGTGAACCCGACCTGATCGTCCTCGACGAACCGATCGCGTCGCTCGACCTGAGCGTGCAGGCACAGATCATGAACCTGCTGCGCCGGCTGCAACGGGACCTCGGGTTGACCTACCTGTTCATCGCGCACGACCTGGCCGCGGTGGAACACCTCAGTGACCGGATCGCGGTGATGTACCTGGGGCGGATCGTGGAGACGGGCACCCCGGCGCAGCTCTGGCGGGAGCCGGCGCACCCGTACACGGCGGCGTTGCTGTCGGCGGTCCCGGTGGCCGATCCCCGGGTGGAGCGCGACCGGCGGCGGATCATCCTCAGTGGTGAACTGCCCAGCCCGACCGACCCGCCGAGCGGCTGCCGGTTCCGGACCCGCTGCCCGCAGGCGCGTGCCGCCTGCGCCGGGACCGACCCGCCCATGGTCGAGGTGGCCCCCGGCCACCGTGCCGCCTGCCTCTACGCCGGGGAGGCGGTCCGGGCCATGGCTGCCGATCCGCCCCCGGTCACCGGGGCACCCCGCTGACGAGGCGGTGGGTGCTCGGACCGGGCGGATCCGGCACGGCCGACGGGTCAGGGGCGGCCGACTGCCGACGGTCAGGCGGCCTGGGCCGGTAACGGTACGGCGGTGCGGGGCACCCCTTCCCCCCGTCGCCGCCCGCCGGTCGTCGGCGGGCGGCCGGTCGGTACGCCGGTCCCGCGCGAGGGCAGCGGCACGACGACGCCACCCGGGCCCGGCAACCCGGGGTCGACGGGTCGGGCGGCGGACCCGCCGGGCACCCCCGCCCACCGGTCGTCCCGCGTCGAGCCGGCGCGCGGTCGCCCGATGGCGGTGCCCGGCATCAGACCGGCCGGCGGCGGACCCGTCGGGCCGGCTGCGATCAGCACGGACCCTGGTTCCGGGCAGCCCACGACCCCCGGTCGGGGCCCGCCGCCGTCGGGAAGGACGGTCCCCGGTCGGGGCCCGCGGCCGTCGGGATGGGCGGCCACCGGCCCCGGACCTCCGGTGGCGGGGACCGCGACTGCCGGCCGCGGCCGGCCGGTCCTGCTCCCGGTGGCGGATGCGGCGGTGGCGGCGGGGAGCGGAGCGCGGTGGGGGGTGGCTGCCTGCCATCGGGCTTCCCGACCCTGCGGCGAGCTGACCGTGGCCAAGACCGGCCCGGGGTCGACCGGCAGACCGGCCCCGACCGACCAGCCGGTACCGGTGCGGTGCCGGGTCCCGGCCGGCCGGGCGACGCCGGTCCGCCGGTCGGCCCCGGCCCGTCGGAAGCTCTGCGCGCGCCGGGCCGTCCCGGTCCGCCGGACGGCCCCGGCGGACCGGGTGGCCTCCGCGCGCCGGGCGAACTCGGCGCGCAGCATCCGGGGTAGCCGGTCGTACGCGCAGCGGCGCAGGGCGGGGTCGACGATGACGTGCCCGCCGTGGGAACCGGACCGGACCAGCCCGGCGTCGGTGAGTCGACGCAACGCCTGCGCCGCCCGGCCCGCCGCCCAGCCGAGCAGCACGTCGACCGCCGACGCGGCGAACTCCCCGTCGAGGGTCGCCGCGGCCATCAGGACCGCCCGGTGCGGGCCGTCACACCGGTCCAACCGGGCGGCGGCGCGACGTCGCAGCGGTTCGGGCAGGGGCGGCTCGGTCGGGCGCACCGACGGGTCACCGGTCGGGAGCGCCGACGGGTCACCGGTCGGGAGCGCCGACGGGTCACCGGTCGGGAGCGCCGACGCGTGGACGTAGGCGGTTGCGTAACCGGGACGGCCGGCGACCAGCGGCACCATCCGGGCGGCCGACGCGACCGGCTGACCGGCGTGGGCGAGCAGCAGACGCAGCAACCGGCCGCTGTGGAGGGTGCCCAGCGGCGCCAACTCCACCCGGTGGTGTCCGCCCGCCGGCGCGGGGACGTGGTCCGCCCGGTCGGGCCGGTGGGTGGCCAGCACCGCCAGCGGCAGTCCCCGGGCGGTCGCGGCGGCGAACAGCGAGTGCAGGAAGTGGCCCAGTTCGGGGGCCGCCCGGTCCAGGTCGTCCACGCCGACCACCACCGGCCGGCGGGCGGCCAGGGCGAGCAGCACCCGGCGCACCGCCGCCGCCCCGGCGACCGCCGACCGGTCCGGCGCGTCCAGCAGCGCGGTGAGCGCCGCCACCGTCGCCGGGACCTGACCCGCCGGGACCAGCCCGTCGACCAGGGCGGCCAGCTGTGCCGCGACGGTCCCCGCCGCGTCGTCGGCCGGTCGCCCCAGCAGGTCCCGCAGCAGCTCCGCGACCGGCCCGAACACCTGCTCCGGGTGCGGCGGGCAGTGCCCCACCGCCCAGCGCACCGGCGTGCCGTCGACCGTCGGTAGCCGGTGGCGCAGCTCGGCCAGCAGCCGGCTGCGGCCGATGCCGTCCGGGCCGACCAGGGCCACCCACCGTGGACGGTGTTCCCGGGCGACCCGGGTGAGCTGTTCGACGGCGGTCGCGAGTTCACGGCGTCGGCCGACCAGCGGACCGTGGTGGCGGGGTGGGCGCGGGTTCGCCGTGCGGGTGACCTGCCAGACGTCGACCGGCCGTGCCTTGCCGGTGAGCGCTGCGGGGGCGAGGGCGTGCTGCTCGACCAGGCCGGCGGTGGCCCGGTGGGTGGCCGCGCAGACGACCACGCCGCCCGGCGGGGCGTACTCCTGGATGCGGGCGGCGGTGGTGAGGACGGCGCCGGAGGCCATGCCGTGGCCACCGTCGCGGGCGGCGGCCAGGTCGACCACCGCCTCGCCGGTGGCGACACCCACCCGGACCCGCAGCGTCACCCCACCGGGCAGCTCGCGGCGCTCCAGCGCGGCCTGGATCTCCAGGGCGGCCCGCACCGCCCGGTAACCGTCGAGGCCATCGGAGGTACGCGCCCCGAACAACGCCATCACCGCGTCGCCGACGTACTTCTCGACCGTGCCCTGCCAGCGGCGCAGCACCCCGGCGACGGTGTCGAAGTAGGCGGACTGCACCGCCCGGACGTCCTCCGGGTCGAGCCGTTCGGTCAGCGCGGTCGAGCCGACGATGTCGGCGAAGAGCACGGTCAGCGTTCGGCGTTCCTGCGGGACCGGCCAGGGCGTCGTGGTGACGTCTTCCCGACCGGTACCGACCGTGGACAGTGGCATCCCACCCACCCTTCCTCCGCAGTGGTCTGATGACTTCCGGAGAGTGTCACCACCGGTAGGACGGGGGATCTGCCGAACGACGTATGTCGGCGGGCGACCACCTTTAGTCGCAAACTCGACGCGAGAGGTACCAGAGACGAATCAAGCCCGTAGAACGGTGCGGGGACCTGTGACTAGGCTGCGGACATGGCCAGCGAAGTGGACAGCGCGCCGCTCGTCGGCCGTGCCGACCAGCTGGCGACGCTCCGCGCCGCGCTCCACGACGACATCGGCCCCGGGCAGACCGCCGCCGTCTTCGTCACCGGGGAGAGCGGGGTGGGTAAGACCCGGCTCCTGACCGAGGCTGCGGCACGGCTGCGGGACGCGGGAGCGGTGGTGCTCACCGGCTCCTGCCTGGACATCGGCGACGCCTCCCCGCTGCATCCGGTGCTCCAGGCGTTGCGCCGCTTCGACGCCGACCTCACCGCCGCGCAGGCCCGCACCTCCTCGGCGGTACGCGGACTGCTGCGGACCTTCGCCGAGGACAGCAGCGGCGCGGACAGCGCCGGGGCGCTGCTGGAACGGGTCTCCCGGGGGTTGAGTCTGATCGCCGAGGGCCGGCCGCTGGTGCTCGTCCTCGACGACCTCCAGTGGGTGGACCGGACCACCCGGCAACTGCTGCTCTACCTGCTCGCCGGCCTGGGTGACCTGCAACTGTCGGTGCTGGCGGCGGTGCGGGCCGAGTCGTTGCAGGGGGCCCATCCACTGCGCCGGGTGCTCACCGAGCTACGCCGGCTGCGGTCGGTACGGGTGCTCGACCTGGCCCCGCTCGACCGGGCCGACACCGACCGGTTGGCGGGCGAGATCGTCGGCACACCCCTCGCCCCGGAAGCCGCCGACCAGGTCTGGCAGCGCAGCGGCGGCAACCCGTTCGTGGTCGAGGAGTTGGCCCGTGACCTGCGTGACGGCCGCGACGGGCTGTCCGACACGCTGCGGGAGATCTTCCTGTCCCGGGTGGACGTGCTGCCCCGGCAGGCGCACGCGGCGGTGCACGCGGTGGCCGCCGGGGTCGAGCCGGTCGAGCACTGGCTGCTGGCCGAGGTGCTCGGGCTGCCCGAGCCGGAACTGATCGAGGCGTTGCGGGAGGCGGTGGCCCACCGGCTGCTCGTCGGCGCGGACGACGGCTACCGGCTGCGGCACCGGCTGGTCGCCGAGGTGCTCGCCCACGAACTGCTCCCGGCGGAGCGCGCCGGCCTGCACCGCCGCTACGCGGAGGCGCTCACCCAGGCCCCGGCGGAGCTGCACCAGGCCCGGCTGGCCCATCACTGGCGGCTGGCCGGTGAGCCCGCCCGGGCCCTGCCGGCGGCGATGGCCGCCGCCCGGGAGGCACAACGGCTGCACGGTTTCGCCGAGGCGCACCGGCACTGGTCGGCGGCGTTGCAGCTGGCCGCGACCCCGACCAGCGGGCCGGGGGGCGTACCGCCCGAGGTCGACCGGGCGGTGCTGCTCGAACACGCCGCCGAGACCGCCCACCAGAGCGGCGAGCACGCCCGGGCGTTGTCCCTGCTGGCCGAGCTGGCCGGGGGTGAACCGCTCGATCCGTCCTGCGGGTTGCGCATCCGGCGGGCCCGCTACCTGGCCGCCGCCGGCCGGTCCGCGCCCGCCGAGGCGGAGTACCGGGGGGTGTTGGAGTCCGTCGACTGCACCGCGGGGGAACGGGCCGCCGCCGCCGCCCAACTGGCCCATCTGCTGGTGCTCCAGGGCCGCTACGCCGACGCCGGTCAGCGCGCCCGGGAGGCCCTGGAGTTGGCCGCGACGGTCGACGGGAGCACCAACTCGGTGGTGCTGGCCAGCGCGGCGCTCGGCTTCAGCGAGGCGTTCCTGGAGGACCCGGACTCGGGCCTGGCCGTGGTCCGCCGGGCCCTGGAGACCGCCGAACGTTCCGGTGGCCCGGAGGACGTGGCCTGCGCGTACCTGCACCTGGCGGAGTTGCTGACCGGGCCGCTGAACATCCTGGAGGAGGGGGTGGTGGTGGCCCGCCGGGGTGCCGAGCGGGTCGCCGAGCTGGGCCTGGGCCGCACCTACGAGACCCGGTTGCTGGCCATCGCCACCAACGGGCTGTTCCGGGTCGGCCAGTGGGCGGAGGCGGAGAAGGTCGTCGCGGCGGCGCTGCGGCACCGCCCGTCCGGGGCCGACGCGGTGGAGCTGCTGCTGGCCCGCTGCCGGCTCTCCGTCGGGTACGGCGACGTCGAGGCGTCCGACCGGGACCTGGAGGCTGTGGCGACGATGCTCGCCGGTGGCGGTGCGCCCCGGCACGTCCTGCCGATGCTGATCCTGCGGGCCGGGCTGGCGATGTGGCAGGGCCGGCACGACGTGGCCCGGCAGGCCGTGCAGCGGGGAATGACCGAGAGCCGCTCCGACGACGTGGTGCTGCTGGGCACGCTGGCCTGGCACGGGCTGCGCGCGGAGGCGGAGGCGCACGCGAGCCGTACCGTGGCGGTGGACCCGACGGCGGTGCGGCGGCTGCGCGACGCGGTCGACCGGGTGACGGCCAAGAGCGCGACGGCGGCCGGGCCGGTACGGGTCGTCGCCGACGGGTTCCTGGCCCTGTGCACGGCCGAGCTGACCCGGCTCGACGGCCGGGGTGACCCGGACGCCTGGGCCCGTTCGGCAGCCGAGTGGGACAAGCGTAACCACCCCTACCCGGCGGCCTACTCGCGGTTGCGTCAGGCTGAGGCGTTGCTGGCCCGGCGTGGTCGCAGCAGCACCGCCGGCACGTTGTTGCGAGAGGCCCACGAGATGGCGTTGAGCCTGGGGGCGGTGCCGTTGACCAGCGAGATCAGGACGCTGGCCGGCCGGGCGCGGGTGGAGCTGACCGACCGTGCCCAACCCGCCGGGGTCGACCGCCGGCAGGGCCGTCCCCGGTCGACCGGGGTGGGGCACGGCCGGCCCGCGGGGTCGGGGTCGGTCACCGTCGTAGCCGGGCCGGTCGTCGACGAGCTGACCACGCTGACCGCGCGGGAACGCGAGGTGCTCGCCGCGGTGGCCGAAGGTCTGACGAACAAGGAGATCGGTCAGCGGCTGTTCATCAGCGAGCGGACCATCGGGGTGCACGTGTCGCACATCTTCGACAAGCTCCAGGTGCGCACCCGGGTCCAGGCCAGCGCCATCCACCTGCGGAACCGGGGCGAGTGAGCGTACGTACGGCGCGGTCGAATACGTCGTTCTACTGATCCCGCGCCCGGTCGACGCTGCCAGGCTGTCCCTCGTCAACGACGGCACGGCGCTGCCCCGACCACTGTGGAGGAGACATGACGGAACCGGTCTGGGGCCCCGTCCACGTGGACATCGTCGATCTGCTCGCCGACCACCCGGAGGACGTCCCGGCGGTGGTCGACCACCTCACCAAACTTCAGGACCTGCTGGTCCGGCTACCGCCGTTGGAGGGCAGCTGCCCGCTGGCCGACTTCAACCGGCTCTACCTGACCATCACCAGCCGGGTGCTGGAGGGGCTCTACGACGACTACTTCGCCGACCCGGTGTTCCTGTCCCGGCTGGACGTGGAGTTCGCCGCCCGCTACTTCGACGCGATGCGGCTGTGGACCGAGTCGAGCCCGACCACCCCGCGCGCCTGGTCGTGCCTGTTCAAGCGGATGAGGGGCCCGGACGCCCGGCCGTTGCCGTCGGCGGCGGCGGGAGTGAACGCGCACATCAACTTCGATCTGCCGTTCGCCCTGGTGACCACGTTCGACCACCTGGAGTCCGAGCCGGTGGACGGCACCGAACAGCACCGTGACTATCTCAAGATCAACGATATCTTCGCCGACAAGATCCCGTCGCTGCGGCGGGGCTACCTGGAGCGGTGGCAACTGCTGCTCGACATGCTCAACGGCGACATCGACGACTGGTACCAGGGCGAACTGGTCGAGTACACCCGGGACGTGGCCTGGCGCAACGCGCAGAAGATCTGGCGCTGCCGGCACGACCCGCAGGCCCGAGACGGCGAGCGCGCGCGGCTGGACGACAACGCCGCGGCGCTCGGCCGGCTGCTGCTCTCACCGCTGGGGGCGTTCCTGCAGTAGCAGCCGGGACGGGGGGTCCCCGCGCGCCGGGAAACCGGCGCGCGGGGACGCGTCCGTTGGACCAGGATGGCCGGGTGAGCCCGATCGAACAACCGCTGCCCGGCAACGTCACCACCGGTGTGGTCCGCATCGGCGACACCGTCCGCCGGCCGGTCGGCCCGTGGACCGACGCCGTCGACGCCCTGCTGACCCACCTGCACGCCGTCGGTTTCGACGGTGCGCCCCGCCCGCTGGGCCGCGACGACCAGGGCCGCCAGGTGCTGGAGTACGTGCCGGGGGAGCTGGGTCACCCCTCGGGTCTCTACCGCACGGCGGAACTGGCCTCGATCGGCCGGCTGCTGGCCGACCTGCACCGCGCGGTCGCCGACTTCACGCCCCCCGGGCCTGCCCGCTGGCAGGTGCCGATCCGACCCGACGGCGCGGACCTGGTCTGCCACCACGACGCGGCACCGTGGAACCTGGTCCGCGCCCCACGCGGCTGGGTGCTGATCGACTGGGACGGCGCCGGCCCCGGCACCCGACGCTGGGAGCTGGCGTACGCCGCCCAGGCGATGGCCGGGATGCGCCCCGACCGGCCGGTCGCGGAGTCGGCCCACCGGCTGCGCACCCTCGTCGACGGGTACGACCTACCGGCAGCGGAGCGTCCCGCGCTCGCCGCGACCCTCGCCCCACGGGCCCGGGCGATGTACGACCTGCTGTGCGCCGGGGCCCGCGACGGCGTGCAGCCGTGGGTCCGGATCCACGCCGAGGACGGCCCCTACTGGCGCTCCGTCGCCGACCACCTGGGCACCCACGTCGAGGACTGGACCCGCGCCCTGGAATGACCCGGCGGGCGGCATCCGGGGCGGCCCTCTCGCACGGTGCGCGGGCGGCCCTCTCGCACGGTGCGCGGGCGGCCCTCTCGCGGTTTACGGGCGGCCCTCGGGCAATCCTCGGGCAATCCTCGGGCGGCCCCACCGGTTCGGCCCGTTCGGGTGTCGGGCCACGCGCGCGGGGTACCCGTCGGTCATGCCCGTACAACGGTTCGCCTTCCGGTTCGACCCCGGGTTCCGGGTTCCGCTGGCGCTGCTCGGCATCCGTCCGCAGACCTGCGCCGTGCTGCTCGACGACGAGGAACTGGTGATCCGGTTCGGCCGCTGGCAGCTGCGGACCGGGCGGGCGAACGTGGTCGACGCGCAGCGCAGTGGGCCGTACCGCTGGTGGCGGGCGGTCGGGCCGCACCTGTCCCTGGCCGACCGGGGGGTGACCTTCGGTACCGGCACCACGGCCGGGGTGTGCCTGCGCTTCGGCACACCGGTGTCGGGGCTGGCCCCCGGCCGGTGGCTGCGCCATCCGGCGGCCACGGTCACGGTGACCGACCCGGTGGCCCTGTTGGCGGCCCTGCGCCGCGTGCCGGCCGGCCATCCCCGCCGCACCTGACTACCCGCCCCGGTGGCCGCGCCCGGGCTCCCGACCGACCATCCACCCCGGTCGGGCCGGCAGGTCCCGGCCCGACCGTCCTGCCCTGACCGCCCTGACCCGGCCGTCCTGCCCTGCCCGGCCGTCCTGCCCTGCCCGGCCGTCCTGCCCTGCCCGGCCCGGTCTGCCCGGCCGGCCCGGGTAGCGTCGCCGGTCCGGTCCGCCCGGCTTCCCCTGTTCCGGCCGGTGGGGGCCGGTTCAGCGCCTACCGTCGGGTCAGGGCCTACGAGGGCGGTCGGGGGATGGCGGACGGGCGGGACGGGGCGCGGGAGCGGCGGACCCGGGAACGGCGGGGGAGCACGCCGCCGCCGGGGCATGGGCGGGCGCTGCGCGAGGCACGGGCCGCCGGGCAGGGCGAACGCACCCGGCCGGGGCCGGTGGGGCTCCCGGAGTGCGTGGACAGCCATGCCCGGCCGGCGCGGCCCGGTGGCGCGTTGCGCCGGTGGCTGTTCGCGTACCGGGTGCAGCCGGTCGGCCCGGAGACCGAGGAGGGTAGCCAACGCCGGCACCCCTGGTGGCAGGTGATGTGCCTGACCGGGGTCGACTACTTCTCCACCCTGTCCTACCTGCCGGGCATCGCGGCGCTGGCTGCCGGGGCGCTCTCCCCGCTGGCCACCCTGCTGATCGTGGCGCTCACCCTGCTCGGGATGCTGCCGATGTACCGGCGGGTGGCCCGGGAGAGCCCACACGGGCAGGGGTCGGTGGCGATGCTGGAGCGGCTGCTGCCGTTCTGGCGGGGCAAACTGTTCGTGCTGGTGCTGCTCGGCTTCGTCGCCACCTCCTGGATCATCACGATCACGCTCTCCGCCGCCGACGCGACCGTGCACCTGTTGGAGAACCCGTACCTGCCGTCGTCGGCACCGCACGGTGACGGGGTGGCCGTGCTGGTGACGGTGGCGCTGCTGCTCGTCCTCGGCGGGGTTTTCCTGCTCGGGTTCAGCGAGGCGGTGCTGGTGGCCGTACCGCTGGTGGTGGTCTTTCTCGGTCTCAACGCGGTGGTGGTGGCCGTCGGTCTGGCCGAGATCGCCGCCGATCCGGGCACCGTGCGGGACTGGACGGCGGCCCTGACCGCCGGGGGTTCCGGGGTGGGGGATCTGCTCGGCCCGGCGGTGCTGGCCTTCCCGCTGCTGGTCCTGGGCCTGTCCGGCTTCGAGACCGGGGTGAGCATGATGCCCCTGGTACGCGGGGCCGGCGCGGACCGCGAGCAGCGGTTGGCCGCCCGGATCCGCAACACCCGCCGGCTGCTCACCGCCGCCGCGCTGATCATGTCGGGGTACCTGCTGACCACCACCTTCGTCACCACCGTGCTGATCCCGCCCCGGGAGTTCCAGCCGGGTGGCGCGGCGAACGGCCGGGCGCTGGCCTGGCTGGCCCACGCCCGCCTCGGCGAGGGGTTCGGCACCGTCTACGACATCAGCAGCGTGTTGATCCTCTGGTTCGCCGGGGCGTCGGCGATGGCCGGCCTGATCAACATCGTGCCGCGCTACCTGCCGTCGTACGGGATGGCGCCGGAGTGGGGGCGGGCGGTCCGGCCGGTGGTGCTGGTCTACACCCTGATCAGCATCGTCATCACCGTCGCCTTCCGGGCCGACGTCAACGCCCAGGCCGGCGCGTACGCCACCGGCATCCTGGCGATGATGGTCTCCGGGGCGGTGGCGGTGACCATCGCGACCCTGCGGGCCCGGCACCGGTTCGCCGCGTCCGGCTTCGCCGTGCTGACCGCGGTGCTGCTCTACGCGCTGGTCGAGAACGTCATCGAGAAGCCGGACGGGATAGCCATCTCCGGGTTGTTCATCGCCGGCATCGTCGTGGTCTCGTTGGTCTCCCGGATCACCCGCACCACCGAACTGCGGGCCGAGCGGATCGACTTCGACGGACCGGCCCGGCGGTTCGTCGCCGAGTCACTGGCCCACGACGGTCGGCTGCACCTGATCGCCAACAAGCGGGACACCGGCGCGCTCAAGGAGTACCGGGTCAAGGAGCGGGTCCAGCGGGGCATGAACCCGGTGCCGGGCGCCTCCGACGTGCTCTTCCTGGAGATCGACGTGGTGGACCCGTCGGAGTTCAGCCGGGTGCTGCGGGTGCACGGGGTCGAGGTGGGCGGTTTCCGGGTGCTGCGGGCCAGCAGCCCGGCGGTGCCGAACGCGATCGCCGCGATCCTGCTGGCGTTGCGTGACGGTACCGGCGTCCGACCACACGCCCACTTCGAGTGGTCCGAGGGCAACCCGCTCGCCCATCTGCTGCGCTACCTGATCCTCGGTCGGGGCGACACCCCACCCGTGGTCCGCGAGATCATTCGCAAGAGTGAACCCGACCCTTCCCGCCGCCCCGGCATCCACGTGGGCGGCTGACCCACCCCCTCCCGCCGCCCCTCTTCCCCGCCCGCCCTCCCTCCCGTGATCAAGAGCTTTGCGTCAGGTGATCAAGAGGTATACGTCAGAAAACCCCGTCGGCGTGACGTAAACCTCTTGATCACCGGCCTGGGGTGGTCTGGGTGGGCGGAGGGTGGGAGGGGGTTGGGGTGGGAGTGTGGGAGGGGATGGTGGGGTAGGCTCCTAGGATGGTTTAGGGGTTGGGTGGGGGGTTTCAGGGTGGGTGGGGTGATCTGGAGCGGACATGATGCGGCCCGCGCCCCGAGGGGTGGGCGCGGGCCGGGGTGCGACGGTTTACTTCGACGGCTCGGGGAGCTTGCAGTCGATCTTCGGGTTGGCGCCGATGTAGTTGAGCGGCCCGGCCACGATGGTCACCAGGATGGTGCCGGCCTCGGCACAGTTGGTGTCATCGTTTCCGTAATAGCCTCGCTGACCAGCGGCGATGGCGCCGATGACCAGCCAGATGACGACGATGACTCCGAGGATCGACGAACCGCGCATGGGGGTGCCTCCCGGCTTGTGTTGTGTTCGAGGTGACGCCCATGTACCCACCGGCCGGGACCGGATAAACGGTATTCCGGAACGGTCAGCGCGATGATGCTGGATTCTCCGGCGATCGACCCGACGCGACGGTGGTCGGTGACCCCACCCAGCCGGCTGAAGGTCAACCCGGCACCGGGGACGCCCGTGCGGCTGGGCACTGTGGAAGGCCACGGGTTTCGGCGCGGTGCCGAGTCTGGTGCGGTCGCGCGACCGCAGGAGCCGGGGTTCAGGCCGAATTGCGGGGTTCCGGCCGAAAACGCGACAGGGCCGGTGGGTGCGAATGACGCCCGCCCACCGGCCCTGTCGGGTGAGCTGGATCAGTCCCGGGTGTCGCCACCGGTCGGCGTGGGCAGCACCCGCTCGGCCTCGGCGCCCGCACCGGCCAGCACCTTCGCCTGCTGCGGCCAGGTGGCCAGGCTCGCGGTGGCGCGCAGTCCGGCGGCGCGGATCGTCTCCCGCAGGCCCGTCTCGTCGAGCGCGGCGAGCTGCTGGTAGGTGTGGATGCCGGCGGACTGGAGCGCGGCGGCCATCTTCGGGCCGACACCCTGGATGCGGCGGAAGTCGTCCGCCGACCCGCCCTGGGTGGGGGAGGCGTCCGACAGCGGGGCGGCCGCCGGGACCGGAGCGTCCGCGGCGGCGGGGGCGGGGGCGGGGGCGGTGTCCTCGACGGAGGTGCGCTGCGCCGGGACCGCCGGCGCGACGGCCACGGGGGCGGTGTCCACGTCGTCCGCGCCCGACAGGTCCGGGTCCGGCACGCTCGCCGGCGTCGTCGACTCCCCGTCCGCCACGGTGGAGACCTGCGTGGCCGGCTCAGCGGCGACCGATTCGATGGCCGGCTCGGCGGCGACCGGCTCGGCGGCGACCGGCTCGATGGCCGGCTCAGTGGCGACCGGCTCGGCGGGCTGCGTGGTCTCGGCGCTCGGAGCCGCGAGCGGGTCGGCCCCGGTCTCCGTGCTGCTCGCGGCCGGGCCGTCCGGGTCGACCGTGGTCGGCTGCGGCAGCGCGGTCGCCGTAGCCGGGGTGTCGGGGGTGTCCTCGACGGTCGCCCGGGGCGCGGGGACCGGCGCGACGGTCTCGTCGGCGTCGGTGCTCGCGGGCTTCTCGTCCGAGACGGTACGACCGGTCAGGTCGGCGGTGGTCGAATCGTCGTCGATGGCGGCCAGCGGGGCGGACCGCTTGGCGGCGATCGTGGTGGGCGTGCCGTCGACGGCGGTGCTGGCGTGCTCGTCGGCGGTCGAGGTCGTCAAGGCGGTCGAGTCGGCGGTCGAGTCGGTCGAGTCGGCGGTCAGGGTGGTCGAGTCGGTGGCCGGGGCGGCGTGGTCGGTTTCCGGCGCGGTGTGCGGGGTGGGGTGGTCCACGACGGCGGCGGGGGCCGGGGAGTTGTCGACCGTGGCGATCGGGCGCGGTGTGTCGATCGTGGCGGCGGCGGCCTTCTCCTCGGCGGAGAGCCCGACGACCGGGTCACCCTCCACGATGGGCGAGGTGGCGGCCGGCTTCTGCCGTCCCCACAGCGCCCAGCCTCCGCCCAGGCCCACCAGCAGGGCCAGGATCACGATCAGCCATTGCCCGAAAGTCGACGGCACGGCTACCTCCCTATTGCGTATGTCGTTGAAGTCGCGAGGAAAACGCGAAGACCCGCCGCAGCTTTGCACACGCGAATGTCGGACGACAGGGAGGACCGCCCCTCGTTGCGCAGGTGAAATGACCGGTGTCGGGCGGTGGCGACGTCACGACACGGTGTCGCCGTCGCCGTACCCACCGGTGGTGGTGACCGGGCCCGGTGGTGGCCCGAGGCGGTGTCCGCGCTGCTCAGCGCAGGGCCTCCGGGCTGGGGGCGTCGGAGACGTCCCAGCTGTAGAAGCAGCCGGCCGGCGCGTCCCGGGGGGAGCGCCAGGTCGGCAGGTACGCCGAGGTGTGCGCCGACAACCGTTCGTTAGTCCGTTGGTAGAGCGGGTGGTTGTACGCGGTGACCAGGGTGTCCAGGTCGACCTCGGTGGTCTCCATCAGGTGTACGCACAGGTCGTGCAGGCGGTAAAGGGAGCGGTGGCGCAGCCCGGTGAGTCCGGGCAGTTCGGTGGCATCGGATTCGGCGAAGATCTGGGCGACCCGCCCTTCCGCGCCGGGAATGATCCTGCTGACGATCACCAGACGGCTCATCGGACCCCTCTCGCCGGTGGTGCGCCCCGATCGGTCCAGGGCTCTCGGTGGCTCCACCCTGGCGCAGGAGGTGTCACCTGGTCGTCACACCGCTCGTCCGGATCGTGACGGCGGGCCGCCGGGGTGCGGCGGGTGGCCTGCCGGATGGGGGCGAGGGTCTCGTCGACCAGGGCGCACATCGTGGGGGAGGGTTCCAGGCGCAGTTCCCGCATGAGCAGGTCCCGGTAGACGTAGAAGGCGTGTACCGCCTCGAACGCGTTGCCCTCGGCGAGGTGGATGCGTACCACCAGGCGGTGTGGTGTCTCGCGCAGCGGCTCGGCGGCCATCGCCGCCAGGGCGGCCTGCAACGCCTCGCCGTGCCGGCCGGCGTCGAGGTGGTCGACGGCGAGCTGTTCCAGCATGTGCAGGCGGAGTTGGCGCAGTCGTTCCCGGTCCAGCAGCACCCAGTCGTCGTACCAGCCGGGGAGCAGGTCACGGCTGCCGGCGGCGAGCGCGACGGCGGTGGTACGCGGGTCACCCCCGTCGCGGACCCGGGCCGCGGTGGCGACGAGGTCGTCCACGTCGAGGCGGACCGTCGGGTCGAGGCGGACGGTGTCTCCGCTGATCAGTAGCGGGCAGCAGGGGTCCTGGCGCAGCCGCCACAGTGCGGTGCGCAGCGACGACAACGCCCGTTCCTCGGGCACCTCGGGCCAGAGCAGGCCGGCCAGGTTGCTGCGGGTGGCGCCGGGGCGCAGGCCGATCACGGCGATCACCCTTTGCAGCCCCCGGGGGACCACCACCGGGTGGTCGCCGTGCAGCAGCCGGAAGCCGCCGAGCAGGTGCAGGCGTACCGGTGGGTCGGCCGGGACGTCACTGGTCGGCGTGCTGGCATGACCGGTCACGGCGCACCCCCTGCACGCAAGCCTGGGTCCAGATCGTCCGGTGTCCCGACGCGGTCGGTCGTGACGCGGTGGCCGGGTCGCTCCGCTGTGCTGCCGGACCCGCCGTTCCCACCGGACCGGCCGGCACGAACACTACCAATGTGATTACTCTCAGTCAACAAGAGTGTAGGTATCGTGACTGGGCGATATCGCCTCTGAACTGCGAACCTCCATCACAATGGACAGCTCTCGCATAGCCGATACACAGCCTGCGTCAACGCAACGTCACCACTTTGTGGGGGTGTCGCGGGTCGGCGGGTGACGCCCGGGTGACGGGCCCGGCCGGAAGGTGACGGCTACCGGGGTGAGCCGCCCGGTGGAGGAGGACCCGAGATGACCGTCACCCATGGCACGGCACTCACCAGTGAGATCACCGAGATCCTGGTGACCCGGTGCGGCCTCGACGCCGCCGCCGCCGCCCGCGCGCCCGCCGCCAGCCTGGAGGAACTGGGCATGGACTCGCTGGCCCTGCTGGAGCTGTCCGCCGTGGTCGCCGACCGCTGGCGGGTACGCATCCCCGAGCAGGCCGGGCAGCTCAGCATCGGCGGTGTGGCCGACCTGGTGGCCGCCGCCGGGCCGGCCGGGCACACCGAGAACAGCATCCTCATCGCCGCCCCGCTGCCGCTGGTCTGGGAGATCACCAACGACGTGGCGCGCTGGACGGACCTGTTCACCGAGTACGCCGTGGTGGAGATCCTGCACCGCGACGGGGACACGGTGCGGTTCCGGCTCACCATGCACCCCGACGAGAACGGCGTCGCGTGGAGCTGGGTCAGCGAGCGCACCACCGACCCGGCGACCTGGCAGGTGCGGGCCCGCCGGGTGGAGACCGGTCCGTTCGAGTACATGCGGATCCACTGGTACTACGACACGGAGCCTGCGGGCACCCGGATGACCTGGGTGCAGGACTTCGCGATGAAGCCGACCGCCCCGGTGGACGACGCGGCGATGACCGAGCGGATCAACACCAACAGCCGGGTGCAACTGGCCGTGATCAAGGAACGGATCGAGCGGGCGTACGCGGGAGGCGGCGATGAGTGAGGTCACCACCGGACTGGTCGCCGCCCGGGACGTGCCGGCCGACCGGCGGCGCGGCGGGGAGCTGCGGGTGCTGCTCGGCCCGCGTACAGTCGGCAGCACCTCCGGGTTCATGGGGGTGGTGACGGTGGACCCCGGTGACCGGGTGGCCGAGCACTACCACCCGTACAGCGAGGAGTTCCTCTATCTGGTGCGCGGCGCGATCACCGTCGACCTGGACGACGTGCCGGTGCCGTTGGCCGCCGGGGAGGCGCTGTTCGTGCCGCGCAACGTGCGGCACCGGCTGCGTAACACCGGCGACGTCGCCGCCGAGGTGGTCTTCCACCTCGGTCCGCTCGCCCCCCGCCCGGAACTCGGCCATGTGGACACCGAGCTGGTCGAGCAGCGGGGCCCGTCGTGACCGGCCGCCGTGCGGTGGTGACCGGGGTCGGGGTGGTCGCCCCGGGCGGCGTCACCCGGGACCGGTTCTGGAAGACCCTCACCGAGGGGCGCACGGCCACCCGGCGGATCAGTTTCTTCGACCCGTCGCCGTACCGGTCGCAGATCGCCGCCGAGTGCGACTTCGACCCGGACGCCGCCGGGCTCACCCCGGCGCAGCGGCAACGCTCCGACCGGTACGTGCAGTTCGCGCTGGCCTGCGCGGCGGAGGCGCTGGCCGACAGCGGGCTCGACCTGACCGACGCCGAGCGGGACGTCGCCGGGGTGGTGCTGGGCACCGCCGTCGGCGGCACCACCGCCCTGGAGCAGGAGTACGTCCGGGTCAGCGACTCGGGTCGGCACTGGCTGGTCGACCACGCCCTCGGTGGGCCGTACCTCTATCAGGCGTTGGTGCCGAGCAGCCTCGCCGCCGACGTGGCCTGCCGGCACGGGCTGCACGGCCCGGCGCAGGTGGTCTCCACCGGCTGCACCTCCGGCATCGACGCCATCGGGTACGCCCACCAGCTCGTCGTCGACGGGGAGGCGGACATCGTGCTGGCCGGTGCCGCCGACTCGCCGATCTCCCCGGTCACCGTCGCCTCGTTCGACGCGATCCGGGCGACCAGCCCGGACAACGACGACCCGGGGCACGCCAGCCGACCCTTCGACGCCCACCGGCAGGGTTTCGTGCTGGCCGAGGGGGCCGCGGTGCTGGTGCTGGAGGAGTGGGAGCATGCCCGGCGGCGCGGCGCGCACGTCTACTGCGAGGTCGCCGGTTACGGCAGCCGCAGCAATGGTTTCCACATGACCGGGTTGCGACCCGACGGGGTGGAGATGGGGTTGGCCATCGCGGCGGCGCTGCGGCAGGCCCGGCTCGACCCGTCGGCGGTCTCCTACGTCAGCGCGCACGGGTCCGGGACCCGGCAGAACGACAGGCACGAGACGGCGGCGTTCAAGCGGGCCCTCGGCCCGACGGCGTACCGGGTGCCGGTCAGCTCGATCAAGTCGATGGTCGGGCACTCGCTGGGCGCGATCGGCGCCATCGAGATGGCCGCCTGCGCCCTGGCCATCGAGTACGGGGTGGTGCCGCCGACGGCCAACTGGACCACCCGGGACCCGGAGTGCGACCTGGACTACGTGCCGAACGTGGCCCGGGAGACCCCGGTCGACGTGGCGTTGTCGGTGGGCAGCGGGTTCGGTGGCTTCCAGTCCGCGATGCTGTTCCGTCGGCTGGCGGTGACGCGGTGACGCGCTCCGCTGCCGGGGTGACCGCTGCCGGTTCCGGCCCGCCCCGGGCGACCGCCCCCGGTGACCCGGAGGGGGACCGGCGGGCGGTGGTGACCGGGATCGGGGTGGTCGCGCCCAGCGGCATCGGCGTGGACGCGCACTGGCGGACGGTGACCGGGGGCATCCGGCGGACCGGGCCGATCACCCTGTTCGACCCGACCGGCTACCCCACCCGGGTCGGCGGCGAGGTCCCCGACTTCCATCCGGCCGCGTACGTGGACACCCGGCAGCTCGTGCAGACCGACCGGTGGACCCAGCTCGGCTTCGCCGCGACCGCGTTGGCGCTCGCCGACGCCGGGCTGCCCCCGCGCGCCCCCGACCCGTACGACTGGGCGGTCACCCTGGCCAGTTCGTCGGGGGGGAACCTGTTCGGGCAGCGGGAGCTGCAACGGCTCTGGGGCGGGTCGAGCCGCACCGTCGGGGCGTACCAGTCGATCGCCTGGTTCTATGCGGCAAGCGTCGGGCAGTTGTCCATCCACCACCAGTTCAAGGGACCGTCGGGGGTGCTGGTCGCTGAGGCCGCCGGTGGGCTGGACAGCCTCGCGCACGCGGTGCGGACCATCCGGCGGGGCACGTCGGTGGTGATCGCCGGGGCGACCGAGTGCCCGCTGAGCCCGTACGCGTTGGCCTGTCAGCTCCGCTCCGGGCTGCTCAGCACCGTCGACGAGCCGGCGGCGGCGTACCGGCCGTTCGACCGGGTGGCCGGCGGCTACGTGCCGGCCGAGGGTGGTGCGGTCTTCGTGGTGGAGGAGCGGGAGCACGCCCTGGCCCGGGGTGCCCGGATCTACGGGGAGGTGACCGGCTGGGCGGCCACCCACGACGCGGTGCACACCGGCCCGGACACTGCCGGCGACCCGGCGACGTACGCGCGGGCGATGCGACTGGCGCTGGCCCGCGCCGGCAGCACCGCCGAGGAGGTGGACCTGGTCGTGCCCGATGCGCTCGGGGTGCCCCGCTACGACCGCAGTGAGGCGACGGCGCTGCGGGCGGTCTTCGGTGACCGGCCGCCGCCGGTGAGCACCCACAAGTCGTTGACCGGTCGGGCCCACCAGGGCGGGTCGGCGCTGGACGTGGCGACCGCGCTGCTCGCCCTGCACCGCGACACGCTGCCCGCCTCGGCCGGCCCGGTCGATCCGGCCCCGGGTTGCGAGCTGGACTTCCTGCGGGCCCCGCGTCGGCCTGTCAGTCGGGTGGCGCTGGTCTGCGCGCGTGGCTTCGACGGGTTCAACAGCGCGCTGGTGTTGCGGGGTGCCATCCCGCGACAGAGGAGCGCCACCGACTGATCACTGTGCGTCACTCCCGGGGTGTGCCCGGCGGCAGGGACCTGTCGCCGGGCGCACCGCTGTCCGCATCCGCCGGTGCCGCCTGCGGCGGCCCGTCGACCGTCCATGATGACCGGTGCTGACCAGGGGTGGGGCGTCGTCGGGCCGCCCGGTTCCACATCGGATCGGCGGGCACGGCGATGCCGCCGGTGGTGTCCCGGGTCGGCGTACGCGCCCGATCCTGCCCGGCCGATCGAGCGGCGGCAATCCGGCCGGCCGCTCTTTATGATCTAGCCATTCGCATCTAGAAATGCTCTTCCGGGCTGTCGTAGGGTGCCGTGAGCACGCCAAGAGACATCATTTATGGGCGCTTTTGCCCGATTCTATGCTGGACGGTGACCGGCGGTGACCATGTATCGCCCGACGGAAGATCCTGCGGCGCAAGACCCCGGTTGGGTGGACGACGTGTTGTTCTGCGGCCGTCCGACCGACATTTGTCTCCGGCTACCCGAGCCGGTGGACCGGGCCACCCTGCACCGCCTGGTCGTCGAGGCACAGGACCGGCTACGCGCCGCCGGACTGCGCCCCGGCGGGGCCGTCGCGTTGCGTCTGCCGCCCTCTTTGTCCTATGTGGTCAATCTGTTGGCCACGTGGCGCAGCGGTGGCCAGGCGGTGCTGCTCGACCATCGGCTCACCGACCACGAGGTCGACCGCGCGCTGCACCGGCTCACCCCGCAGGTGGTGGTGGCCCCGGCCCGCACCACCGGCGGCGCGTTGAAGGTCTTCGTCGACGTCACCGAGAGCGTGACCGGCTACGCGGACCGCCCGGCGGTCAGCGGCCACGCCGTGATCCAGCTCAGCTCCGGCTCCACCGGACCGTCCAAGGTGATCGGACGCACCGCCGCCGACCTGGTCGCCGAGGTGCACCGCTACACCCGGATCGACGGCGTGGCGCTACCCGGCGAGCGGATCATCCTGCTGCCGTCCATGGTGCACGTGCTCGGCCTGGTCGGAGGGCTGCTCTACGGTCTGCACGCCCGCGTCGAGCTGGTCCCGCCGCAGCGGCTCGGCGGCGACGCCGTGCTGGCCGCGATCGCCGCCCAGGACACCCCGGCCACCGTCCTCGGCGTGCCCTTCCACATCGGCCTGCTCGCCTCCACCCGCCCGGACGGGCCCCTGCCCCAGTTCAAGCGGATGACCACCGGTGGGGAACTGGTCCCGCCGGCCGTCGTGCAGGCGTTCACCGACCGGCACGGCGTACCACTGGGCAACATGTACGGGATGACCGAGGTCGGTGTCATCGGCACCGACCTGCACGGTAGCCACCGGCCGGCGATCATGCCCGCGCCCGGCATCGAGGTCCGCGAGTCCGACGGTGAGCTGCTGATCAGCTGTCCCGCCTCGCCGTACGTCGGGCTCAGCGACCCCGACCGCTGGGCCGACGGCTGGCTGCGTACCCGCGACGCGGGCACCGTCGACCCGGACACCGGCCTGGTCACCGTCCGGGGCCGGCTCGACTCGCAGGTCTCCGTGGGGGGCCTGAAGGTCGACCTCACCGAGGTCGAGGCCACCCTCACCGGCCTGCCCGGGGTGGCCGCCGCCGTGGTCACCTACGACGACGGGATCACCGCCTTCGTGCAGCCCGACGGCCCGCTGTCCGAGGACGTACTGGACAAGCTGCTCGCCGAACGACTGGCCGGCTACAAGCGGCCCCGCACCCTGCACCTCGTGGCGCAACTGCCGCGTACCACCACCGGCAAACTGGTCCGCTCGCTGGACGTGCTGCGAACGGCGGCCCCGTGAGCGGTCCGCTCCATCCCACCCCCCGGCCGGTCCCCGAGGACCGCCGGGGAGTCACCACCGCGTCGCCACCGGCCGACCGTCGGCGGTACGCCCGAACCATCCCCGCACGGTGCCCCGACCGGGTGCCGGCAACTCGCCCATCGAGAGAGGTAACCGTCATGCGAGACGAGGTCCGAACCTTCGTCATCGAGCAGCTCCAGGACATGAACTACGACGTCGACGGGATCGACGACGACACCACCCTCGGCCCGTCCGGGGTGGACCTGGAATCCCTCGCCCTGTCCGACCTGTCCGTCCGGGTGGAGGACCGGTACGGGCTGCGGTTCGCCGACGACGAGTCGGAGAAGCTGGCCCTGATGACGGTGGGGGAGTTCACCACCATGGTCGCCGACCGGGTCGCCGGGGCGACCACCGACAACCGCTGATGTCCGGTCAGCCCGACCTGGGGCGAGCTGACCTGGTGAGCATGCTCGCCGAACTCACCGGCAAACCCGTCGAGCAGGTCCCGCACCGGGTCGGCTCGATGGAACTGGCGTGGCTGGTGCACCTCGTCGAACAGCGTTACGGCACCCAGCTGGACCTCACCGACGACCAGCTCGCCGGTATCCGTACCGTCGACGACGCGTTGACCGTGTTCCACACCTACCTACCCGCCCCCGCCGATGGTTGAGCGGGCACCCGTCACGATCTCCGGCACGTACGCGGTCAGCGCCTTCGGTAGGGGCGTGGACGCGCTGCTGGCCGGGGTCCTGTCCGGCGTACCGGCGTTCCGGCCGGTGGGCCGCTTCGCCACCACCGGTCGCCGGGTGACCGTCGCGGCCACCCGGCCCGACGTGGCGACCCTGCCGCAGGAGCTGGCCGACGCCGTCGACGCGGCCTGCGTCACCGCCGGGCTCGACCCGGCACAGCGGGCCGGTGCGGCGCTGTTGCTGGCCACCCACGGCGGCCCGGCCACCCTGGCCGGCCCGTACACCGACGACCGGCCGGTCGCGGACACCGACGACCCGTGGTGGGCCGACGGGGAACGCGACGACGCCGGTCCGGCCTGGCCGGAGCTGCCCACACTGGCCGTCCGGTTGGCCCGGCGGTGCGGCCTCGGCGGCCCCACCCGGGTCTACACCACCGCCTGCGTCTCGGCGAGCAGTGCGGTGGCCGACGCTGCCGCGATGATCCACCGGGGGGACACCGACCGGGTCGTGGTGGCCGCCGGGTACCTGGTGGAACCGGACCAGTTCGCGCTCTTCGACGCCGGCCGGGCGCTCGCCGCCGACGGGGCGGTGCGTCCGTTCAGCGTCGGACGGCAGGGGTTGCTGCTCGGTGACGGGGTGGCCGCGGTCGTGCTGGAGTCCGCCGCCGCGCTGCGCGCCCGGGGTGGCAGCCCCGTGGCGACGCTGGTCGGATGGGGGCGGGCCGGCGACGCCCACCACCCCTGCCAGCCCGATCCGCAGGGCGCGGGGCTGGCCCGGGCGGTCGGAGCGGCGCTGGGCCGGGCCGGCCTACCCGCCGGGGCGGTCGGTTACGTCAACGCGAACGCCACCGGCACCGGTTTCAGTGACGCCTCCGAGGCGGCGGCGCTGCGACTGGCCCTGGGCGAGCAGGCCGGGCAGGTGCCGGTCAGCTCCACCAAGGCGCTGCACGGGCACGCGCTGGAAGCGTCCGGCCTGCTCGAACTGGTGGTCACCGTGGCGGCGCTGGGGCACGGGAAACTGCCGGTCAACGCCGGCTGGCTCGGCCCCGACCCGGCCTGCCCGCTGGACGTGGTCACCGCCGCGCCCCGCCCGGTCACCAGCCGGTACGCGCTCAGCCTCAACGCCGCCTTCGGCGGCGCGAACACCGCACTGCTGGTGGGTGCGCCGTGACCGGCACGCGCGGCCCGGGGCACGGGATCGTCCCGGGCCGTCCGGCCGGCCACGGCGCACCCCGGGTGCTGGCGCAGGCGTGCTGGCCGGAACCGGGCGACGGGCCACCACCGCCGCTGCCCGGGTTCGTGCACTCGGCGTTCGCGCCGCTGGTCGCGGCGGCGGCCGGGCGGTGCCTGGAACGTCGCCCGAGCCCGGCCCCGGCCGGCTCCCGGTGCGCGGTGGTGCTGGTCAGCGCCGCCGGGGACCGGCCCAGCGCCCTGCACGTCCGGTCGACCGTCGCCGCCGGGGGGCGGGTCGGTCCACTGTTCTTCTTCCAGTCGGTGCCCAACAGCGTCGCCGGGCAGGTCGCCGCCCGTTGGGGACTGACCGGTCCGGTGGTGTGCCTGAGCCCGACGGGTGACCCCCGGGCCGACGCCACCGCCGAGGGGGAACTGCTGCTGTACGACGGTGACGCCGACGAGGCGTTGCTGGTCCTGATCGACGAGGCACCCGACGCGACGCCCACCGGTGCGGTCGCGGTGCTGCTGGGGGGAGGAGACAGTCAATGAGGACGAAGGGACTGCGGGGGGTGCTCGCCGCCGATCCGCAGCTCGGCGCGGGAAACGTGCTGGCCCGGGTGCTGGCCCACGGCGCTGACCCGCAGGGGCCGGGGCTGACCTTCGACACCCCGGTCGACGGGCACCCCGCCGGGCAGCCGCTCACCCTGGGTCAGCTCGACGAGCGGGTCGCCGCCCGGGCGGCCTGGCTGCACGACCGGGGGGTGCGGCCCCGCGACCCGGTCGCCGTCTGGGCCACCGCCGCCGCCGACATGGTGCTGAGCTTCCTGGCGTTGGCCCGGCTCGGCGCGATCCCGGCGCTGATGAACGGCAAGCTGCGCCCCGAGATCGCCGCCGAGTACATCCGCCGGCTGCGCGGTGCCGGGGTGCTCGCCGATGCCGCGCACACCGAGCTGCTGGCCGGGCACGACCTCGGTGCACCGCTGCTGGGCACCCCGCAGGAGGCCGGCAGCGGTGACCCGGCGCAGGCCCCGGCCGACTACCGGCACCACCCCGACGACCCGATCGTCATCACCCACACCTCCGGCACCACCGGGGTACCGAAGGCGGTGCTGCACTCGCACGCCAGCCTCTTCGCCGCCACCCGGCACCTGCTGTCCATGCCGCAGGCGCAGGGCACCCGGCGGATCCTCAACGCGCTGCCCGCCCCGCACACCGCGACGGTGCTCATGGTCAACCAGGCGTTGGGCAACCAGGCGGAGATGTTCCTGCTGTCCGAGCAGGGCGGCGAGCGGGTCCTCGACGCCATCCAGCAGTGGCGGCCCGACGGGGTCTTCGGTTTCTCGATGACCTGGGCGGAGCTGGCCCGCTTCGACCTGAGCGGGTACGACCTGGACTCGGTGCGGCTGTGGTTCAACACCGGCGACTGCTCGCACGAGCCGCACGTGCGCCGGCTCGTCGCCGTCGGCTCGCGGGACGTGTTCACCCGGCAGGGCGTCACCCGGGTCCCCGGTTCCGTGTTCATCGACGGCCTCGGCTCCAGCGAGATGGGGCACTCGATGTTCCACATCACGCACACCACCGACACCGACCGGTACGGCCGCTGCGTGGGCCGCCCCTACCGGTTCGCCCGGGTGGCCGTCCTCGACGCCGAGGGCAACGAGCTGCCTCCCGGTCAGGTCGGCTTCCTCGGCATCGACTCGCCGTCGCTGTTCCGGGGCTACTGGAACGACTCGGTCACCAGCTACCGGTTCCGGCTGCGCGGCTGGTACCTCACCGGTGACCTGGTCCACGCCGACGCCGACGGCCGCTACTACCACCTGGACCGGGCGGTCGACTCGGTGACGCTGCCCGACGGGCGGCGCTACTTCACCGCGTTGTCCGAGGAACGGGTGCTCGCCGCCTGCCCCGACGTCACCGACTGCACGGTGCTGATCGTCGCCGACGGTGACACGGTCACCACCGACGTGCTGCTGGAACTGGCCGCCGGGGCGGACCCGACCGTCGACCGGACCGAGGCGATCCGGGCCGCGCTCGGGGCGGACGTGGGAGCCACCCTGCGTCGGGTGGTGCCGGTGAGCGCCGACGACATCCCGGTCACCGTCACCGGCAAGGTCCGCAAGGTGGCGCTGCGCGAACGCTACCTCGCCGAGTCGTCATCATGACCGTCGTGATCACCGGGATGGGCCTGTTCAGCCCGGTCGGGCGGGGGGTGGACGCCACCTTCGCCGCGTTGACCACCGGCACGTCCGGGTTGAGCCGGCCACCCGAGGGACACCCGGCCCGGGAGTCACTTGAGGTCGCCGGGGTGCTCCCGCCGATCGACCCGCGTACGGTCGCCACCGGCCCGGAGACCAAGGTGCTCGACCGGGTCGTGCTGTTCGCCCTGATCACCGCCGCCGAAGCGCTCGCCGACGCGGGCATCGAGGTGGGCCGGGACGTCGACCCGGCGCGGATCGGCGTCATCGTCGGCGGGGTCGGTGGGATGTCCACCCTGGAGCAGCAGGTGATCGCCCGCACCGAGCGGGGCCGGGCGGCGGTCAGCCCGTACCTGCTGACCGGCATCCTGCCCAACATGGCGTCGGCGCGGATCGCCATCGCCCACGGCATCCGGGGTTACAGCTCGTCGGTCGGCACGGCCTGCGCCTCCGGGGCCCAGGCGGTCGCCGACGCGGCCCGGCTGATCCGGGCCGGGGAGGCCGACGTGGTGCTCTGCGGGGCCAGCGAGGCGCCGCTCTTCCCGACCTTCGCCGACACCTTCGGCAACGCCCGCGCGCTGGCCCGGGGCTGGGCCGACCCGAGCGAGGCCAGCCGGCCGTTCGACAGGCGACGCAACGGGTTCGTGCTCGCCGAGGGGGCCGCCCTGCTGGTGCTGGAGCGGGCCGGGCACGCCGCCGCCCGGGGCGCCCGCAGCTATGCGGAGGTGGCCGGCTACGGCAGCACCACCGACGCGCACCACCCGACCATGCCCCGGCCCGACGGCGAGGGGGCGGCCGACTGCATGCGGCAGGCCCTGGCCCGGGCCGACGTTCCGCCGGCCGAGGTCGGTTACGTCAACGCCCACGGCACCGGCACCAAACTCGGTGACATCGCCGAGAGCACCGCGCTGGGCAAGGTCTTCGGGGTCGGCGGGGTGCCGGTCAGCTCCACCAAGGCGCTCACCGGGCACCTGCTCGGCGCGTCCGGGGTGGTGGAGGCGGCGGCCTGCGCGTTGGCGTTGCGCGCCGGCCTGCTGCCGCCGACGTACCACCTGGACGACCCGGACCCGGACTGCCCGGCTGACCACGTCCGCGACGTGCCACGGACGAGCCGGGCCGAATTCGCGCTCACCAACTCCTTCGGATTCGGCGGGCAGAACGTGAGCCTGCTGCTGCGGCGTACCACCGGGGCTGGCGTCCGGCCCGCCGGGCCGGGGAGGTGATCGACGCTGCGACCCGGGCCGCACGCGCCCGGACGGCAGTCACGGGGGGACATGGGGAAGGGCTGGAGAGATGGATATTCGTGGCATAGACCACATTGAACTGTACGTGGGGGACGCCCGACAGGCGGCCTTCTACTTCGGGACCGCCGTCGGTTTCACCCTGCGGGGCCAGGGCGGTCCGGAGACCGGGCTGGTCGGGCAGCGTTCCCTGCTGCTGGGTCAGGCCGACATCCGGATGGTGCTGACCTCCGGGCTCACCGCCGACCATCCCGCCTCGACGTACGTGTCCCGGCACGGTGACGGGATCGCGGTGGTGGCGGTGGAGGTCGGCGACGCCGCCGGGGCGTACGCGGAGCTGGTGGCCCGGGGTGCGACGCCGGTGACGCCGCCGCGCACCTGGACCGGCGCGGACGCCGAGGTGGTGACCGCCGAGGTGGGCGGCTTCGGTGACGTGCTGCACCGGCTGGTGGAGCGGCGCGGCGACCGGGACGACTTCCTGCCCGGCGCGATCGAGGCGACCCCGGCCGGCGGGACCGACCCGCAGCTGCTCGCCGAGATCGACCACCTGGCGGTCTGCGTGCCGCCCGGTCAGCTCGACGACACCGTCGCGCTCTACGAGCGGGTGTTCGGCTTCGCGCAGATCTTCGAGGAGCACATCGAGGTCGCCGGGCAGGCGATGAACTCCAAGGTGGTGCAGGACGCCTCCGGGCGGGTCACCCTGGTGCTGCTGGAGCCGGACGCCGGTCGGCGGCCCGGTCAGATCGACAAGTTCCTCACCGAGCACCACGGGGCCGGGGTGCAGCACCTGGGGCTGCGCACCGACGACATCGTCGGCGCGGTCGGCGCGCTGGGCGCCCGCGGGGTGCGCTTCGCCGGCACCCCGGCCGCCTACTACGACACCCTGGAGCAGCGGGTCGGCAAGGTGGACGCGCCGCTGGACCGGCTGCGGGATCTCAGCATCCTGGTCGACGCCGACCACGGCGGGCAGCTGTTGCAGATCTTCACCGAGTCGATGCACGTCCGCCGGACCCTGTTCCTCGAGCTGATCGAGCGGCGGGGGGCGCGCACCTTCGGCAGCGGCAACATCCGGGCGCTCTACGAGGCCAAGGAACGGGAGCTGACCGCGGCGGGGGCGACCCCCGCCGTCGCGGTCGGCACGGCACGAGGAGTAGGGGCATGACCACGACACATCCGACGTTGACCGCCGAGGAGGAGTCACTGCTCCCCTCAGCGGAGGACGTGCGGCACTACGCCGAGCACGGCTGGTACCTGACGAAGAAGCTGTTCACCGACGCCGAGGTGGACGCCCTGACCGCGGCCACCGACCGCTACTACGACGGTGAGCGGGACCGCACCCTGCCGGTGCGTCCGCCGAAGCTGGCCTACTGGGACCCGTCGAAGGGGCCGGTGCAGCGGCACAACGACTACGTCCACTACGAGCACGACGGGATCGCCGCGATCCTGCGCAAGCCGCTGATCGGCGCGGTCGCCGCCCGGCTGGCGCAGGCCGACGAGATCCGCATCTTCCAGTCCACGCTGATCTACAAGCCGCCGATCTCGGGTGAACCGTCGAACATCGTGCCCTGGCACTTCGACAAGCACTACTGGTCGTCCTCGTCGTCGGAGCGGATGCTCACCGCGTTCATCCCGTTCCACGACTGCGGGGAGGAGATGGGCACCATCACCATGGTCGACGGTTCGCACCGGTGGTCGGAGATCGGCGCGGACGACACCGTGGTCCGGCACTTCGCCGATCGGGACCGCGACCAGCTCGAGGAGATGCTGGCCGAGAACGCGGCGCACAACGGCGCACAGATCCGCAAGATCCCGATGGTGATCCCCAAGGGGCACATGAGTTTCCACCACTGCCGCACCTACCACGGCAGTGGCGCGAACGTCAGCGGACGCCCGCGCCGGGCGATCTCGCTGCACCTGCAGGACGGCGACAACGCCCACCGGGAGTTCCCGCTCTCCGACGGCACCCTCGCCGCGTACAACCACGATGTGCTGGTCCGCCGTACCCCCGAGGGTCGGCCGGACTACGCGGACCCCGACTACTGCCCGGTCATCTGGCGCGAGCGCGCCCAGCAGGAAGGCTAGAAACATGTCACGGTACGACTGGGGCAAGACACACCCGGGCATCGAGCGGCTGGAGAAGGCGGTGACCGACCGCCGCGACGTGGTGGTCAAGCACCCGCTCTACGCCAACCTGGACACCCACGAGGCGCTGGTCACCTTCATGGAGCACCACGTCTTCGCGGTCTGGGACTTCATGTCCCTGCTGAAGTCGTTGCAGCGGCAACTCACCTGCGTCGACGTGCCGTGGATCCCCACCGGGCCGACCGGCAGCCGCCGGTTGATCAACGACATCGTCATGGTGGAGGAGAGCGACGAGCTGGGCGAGGGCTTCATCAGCCACTTCGAGCTGTACGTGCGGGGGATGGGCGAGGCGGGCGCGGACACCACCGCCGTCGACCGGCTGGTCGAGCTGCTGCGCGCCGGCTCGTCGGTCACCGACGCGCTGGTCGAGGCGGGCGTGCCCGCACCGTCGCGGGCCTTCGCCGCCACCACCTGGCAGATCATCTCCTCGACCCCGGTGCACTGTCAGGCCGCCGCGTTCGCGTTCGGCCGGGAGGACCTGATCCCCGACATGTTCACCCAGGTCGTCGCCGTCAACGAGCGCAGCAACCGGCTGCACACCTTCGTCGACTACCTGGAGCGGCACATCGAGGTCGACGGTGAGCAGCACACCCCGATGGCGATGCAGATGCTCGCCGACCTGTGCGGCGACGACGACACCAAGTGGCAGGAGTGCGCCGACACGGTCAACCTGGCGCTGACCGCCCGCGCGCAGCTCTGGGACGACATCCTCGCCGCCGTCAAGGAGGGCCGCGACCGGTGACCGACGCCGACCCGGCCCGGCTCTACCGCACGGTGCGGCTGATCCGTCGGTTCGAGGAGCGGGCCATCGCCCTGGTCCGCTCCGGGCACATCGTCGGCGGCATCCACCCCTACCTCGGTCAGGAGGGGATCGCCGCCGGTGTGTGCGCCGCACTCGACGCGGGGGACCTGGTCACCGGCACCCACCGGGGGCACGGCCACGTGCTCGCCAAGGGTGCCGACCCGGCCCGGATGATGGCCGAACTGTGCGGCCGGGAAACCGGACTGAACCGGGGCCGGGGCGGCTCGATGCACGCCGCGGACCTCTCCATCGGGGTGCTCGGCGCCAACGCCATCGTCGGGGCGTCCCCGGCGATCCTCACCGGCGCGGTGTGGGCGCACCGGCAGCGCGGCAACCCCGTGGTCGGGGCGAGCTTCTTCGGTGACGGCGCGGTCAACGAGGGGATGCTGCTGGAGGCGTTCAACCTGGCCGCGCTCTGGCGGGTGCCGGTGCTGCTGGTCTGCGAGAACAACGGCTACGCCACCACCATGCCGGTGGCCGGCGCGGTCGCCGGCACCATCACCGGCCGGGCCGAGGCGTTCGGCATCCCGGCCGTCGTCGTCGACGGGCAGGACCCGGAGGCGGTCCGGCAGGTCACGGCCGCCGCCGTCGCGCGGATGCGCGACGGCGGCGGGCCGGAGCTGGTCGAGGCCCGCACCTATCGGTTCGACGCCCACCACACCTTTGAACACGCGGTACGCCTGGCGTACCGCACGCCGCAGGAGGTGGCCGACGGCCGGTCCCGGGACCCGGTGGACATCCAGGGTGCCCGGCTGTCCCCGGCCGACCGGGAGGCGGTCGACGCCGAGGTGGAGACCACCCTCGACGCGGCCGTCGCGTTCGCCCTGGCCGGCCCCGAACCGGACCCGGCCGGTGCGTTGGACCACCTGTACGCCAGTGGGCTGACCGCCCGGGGAGGCTCCTGAGATGCCACGGTTGTCCTACCGCAAGGCGCTGACCCGGGCGCTGACCGACGAGATGACCCGGGACGAGTCGGTGTTCCTGCTCGGCGAGGACATCCGGGTGGGCGCGTCCAACGTCACCCCGGGCCTGCTCAAGCGGTTCGGACCGGACCGGGTGCTGGACACCCCGCTGTCGGAGCAGGCGTTCACCAGTTTCGCCACCGGGGCCGCGCTGGCCGGGTTGCGGCCGGTGGTGGAGTTCCAGATCCCGTCCCTGCTGTTCCTGGTCTTCGAGCAGATCGTCAACCACGCGCACAAGTTCCCGATGATGACCGGCGGGCAGTGCTCGGTGCCGGTCACCTACCTGGTGCCCGGCTCCGGTTCCCGTACCGGCTGGGCGGGGCAGCACTCCGACCACCCGTACTCGCTGTTCGCGCACGTCGGGATCGTCACCGTGGTGCCGGCCACCCCGGCCGACGCGTACGGGCTGCTGGCCTCGGCGATCCGGCACGACGACCCGGTGGTGGTCTTCGCCCCGGCCGCCGCGCTGGAGGTCCGCGACGACGTCGACTTCGCCACCCTCGCCCCGGTGCCGCTGGGGCGCGGGGTGGTCCGCCGGGCCGGCGACGACGTCACCGTCGTCGCCGTCGGGCACCTGGTGCACGACGCGCTGGCCGTCGCCGAGGAGTTGGCCGACCAGGTGTCGGTGGAGGTGTTCGACCCGCGCACGATCTACCCGTTCGACCTCGACGGCCTGCTGGACTCGGTGTCCCGCACCGGCCGGCTGGTGGTGGTCGACGACTCCAACCGGTCCTGCGGCATCGCCGCCGAGATCATCACCTCGGTGTTGGAGCGGGTGCCGCTGGTCGCGCCGCCGCGCCGGGTCACCCGGCCGGACGGTGCGGTGCTGCCCTTCGCGCCGGTGCTCGACCGGGCCGTGCAGCCGGGCCGCGAGCAACTCACCGCCGCCATCCAACTGACCATGAAGGACAGATCATGACCGATCCGAACTACCTCTGGCCCGAGCCCGGTCAGGCGTGGCGCGAGCTGCCGGAGCCGGCCCGTACGGCGATGGTGTCCAGCGGGGCCGCCGCCTGGCGGGAGATCTTCTACGGCTGTGCGACGTACAACAAGCAGTGGCGGCTGGCCCGGCCCCCGGTCATGCCGGCGGACGCGTTCCGTGAGCTGAACGAGGTCTGCGACCGGATCGCCCAGCTCATCCTGGACGCCTGCCGGCGACGGGCCCGCACCGCCGGGGAGCTGCGCGAGCTGCTCGGGGTGCCCGCGGGGGCGACGCGGCTGCTCGACGAGTCCGAGGAGCTGTCCGAGGAGCTGCTCGCCGCCTACCGGCCCGACGTGCTGATCTCCGGCGGGGTGCCGAGGATCGTCGAGTACAACATCGACAGCAGCCTGGGCGGCGGGTTCGACGCCGACACGGTGGTCCGCCGGTACGCGGCGCTCTACCAGGAGCGGGGCATCCTCGACGGGCTGCCGGTGCGGCCGGCGGATTCCCTGCTGGACCAGCGGTTCGTGGCGATCCGTGACGGGCTGTCCCTGCCCGACGGGGCCCGGGTGGCGCTGCTGCTCGACTTCGACGCCGACTACCCCGGCCTGGAGACCCCGGACGACTTCATCAAGATCCTCTCGCCGCTGATCGACCAGGCCCGCCGGTTCGGCATCGACCTGGTGATCGCCCCGGTCGCCACGGCCACCCTCGACGACGCGAAGCGGCTGGTCGTCGGCGGTGCACCGGTCGACGCGCTGTTCCGGCTCTTCGTGCCCAACCGGGTCACCCCGAGCGCCGGCCTGGACGCGGTGGCCGGGGCGCTGCACGCCGGCACCCTGCCGATGTTCGTCAGCACCGCCGCCTGGCTGCTCGGCAACAAAATCAACTTCGCCTGGCTCTACGAGGACCTGGACCTGCTCTCCGCCGACGACCAGGCCCTGGTCCGCCGGTACGTGCCGCACACCGTGGCGTTCACCGCCGCCGAACTGGACCGGGCACTTGCCGACCGGGAGAACCTGGTCGTCAAGCCGGCCGACGGCTCGGCCGGCCACGGGGTGCTCATCGGCCGGGAGATGGGCGACGCGGAGTGGGCCGAGGGCCTGCGCGCCGCCCTCGACCGGGGCGGCGACATCCTCCAGCGGTACTGGCCCGCCGACCGGGTGGAGATGGACTTCGTCCAGATCGAGACCGGTGAGACGGTCACCGCCGAGGTGCCCTACAGCATCGCCCCGTACCTGTTCGGCCGTACCGGCTCGGGTGCCCTGGCCCGGGTCGGCTTCCCCGGCTGCGACGAGGTCCTCAACCTGGCCCGTGGCGTCCTCCTCACCGGCATCCTCCTCACCACCTGACCCACCCCGCCTGCCCCGCCCCCCCGCCCTCGCCCCCTCGCCCCGGTGATCAAGAGGTTTGCGTCACCAGATCGCGGAATGTTGACGCAAACCTCTTGATCACCCGGCGCTGGCCGGGCTGGGGTGCGGTGATCAAGAGGTTTGGGGCGGGATAGCGGCTTCGGATGACGTAAACCTCTTGATCGACCCCGGCATGCCGGTTGGCCCCGGCGGGCCGGTTGGCCCCGGCGGGCCGGTTGAGCTTTGGCGGGCGGTGGGGTGTCAGGGGTGGGTGCCGAGGTGGGTGGCGAGGCGGCGGATGGTTTCGGCGGCGGCGATGGCGTCGCTGCGGGCGCTGCCGTGCCGTCCGTCGCTGCTGTACATCGAGGGGTCGGTGCCGGCCGGGTGGTCGGTCAGGTTCACGTGCAGCGCGCCCAGCCGGTCGGCGAGCCGGCCGGTACGCGAGGAGAGCAGCCGCATCCGGGCGCCGAGGCCGGGCCGTAGCGCCGCCGGGACCGCCGGGCTGTGCGACACGTCGAACATGCCCACCGTGATCACGTCGGCCCCGGCGTCGCGCAGCGCGCCGACGATCGCGGTCAGCTCGGTGTCGACCGCGTCCGGGTCGAACGCCGTGCGGAAGGCGTCGTTGCCGCCGCAGACCACCAGCGCCAGGTCGGGGGAGAAGGCCAGCGCCCGGTCCAGCTGGCCCGCCCGGACCTGTTGCGCCCGCAGCCCGCGCCGACCCAGGTTGAGGTACGCCAACGCGGGGCGTACCGCCGCCAGTTCGGCCGCGATTCGGTCGGCCCACTGCACGTCCGGGTACCCCTCGACCGGCTCACACATGCCCTCCGCGACGCTGTCGCCGAGCACCACGAACCGGTGCCACGGATGGTCGCGCAGCAGCGCGGCACTCTCCCCCTCACGCAGGCAGTACGGATCGGTGGCCTCGGTCAACATCGATGACATGGCCGGCAATCTAGCCGACCGTACCGGCCTGGTCGATCACTGCGACCGGGCGGATCGCCTGATGGTCGTCCCGGTGCGCCGACTCGCGTCGACGCCGGTCACCCGTGCCCCCGGTGGGGCCTCGACGGCGGTCACACTGCCCCGGATCGGCCCTCGACGGCGGTCACCCGTGCCTCGGTCGGCTCTCGACGGCGGTCAGCCGGGCCCCGGGTCGGGCACTCGACGCCGTACACCTCTGGGCCCGGGTCAGGCCTTGGCGGTGGGTGGCGCGGGGGTGGACCGCCCCATCCGCAGCGGCCCGGCGACCAGCGGCGCCACGGTCAGCACCGCGCACACCACCGCCATCACCAGCAGCGCCGGCCGCAGCCCGAGGGCCGCCACCGACCAGCCGCCGAGCAGCGCGCCCACCGGCAGTCCGACGAACGCCAGCGAGCCGGAGATCCCCAGCACCCGGGTCTGCAACGCGTCGGGCACCCGTTCGTAGAGGGCCGCACCGAGCAGCGGGTTGACCGCCGCGATGCCGATCCCGGACAGGAACGTCACCACCAGCACCACCACCAGGTGGTCGGTCAGCGCCAGCACCAGCAGCCGGGGCGCACCGCTCAACGCCGCCCCGGCCGCGAAGATCAGGGTCCGGGGCAGCCGGGGGCCGAGCATCGTGAAGACCACGTTGCCGAGCAGCGCGCCACCGCCGAACACCCCGAGCACCAGGCCGAACCCGGCCGGGTCGCCGAACTCGTCGCGGACCCACAGCGGCACCCAGACGGCGGTGTTGGCGGCGGCGAACATGTTCAGCGTGGAGACCACCACCAGCATGGTCAGCAGCACCCGGTCGGTGCGCAGGTAGCCGAACCCGGTGCGCAGGGCCTGGAAGTAGCCTTCCCGGGGTGCGGCGGGCGCGTCGCTGGCGGGTGGGCGTACCAGCACCCCGACCAGCAGCGCACAGATCGCGAAGGTGCCCGCGTCGATCCAGATCGCCCGGGTCACCCCCACCCAGTCGATGAGCAGACCGCCGATGACCGTGCCGAACAGCGCCACCCCGCGCGCCAGCCCGTCGTAGGCGGAGGTGAGCCGGATCAGCTCCACCCCGGCACGCTGCGCGGCCGGCCGGAACATCACGTGCTTGACCCGGTCGCCGATGCCGCGCAGTCCGCCGGCCACCGCGACGAGGGCGACGAGCGCCCCGAAGCCGAGCCACGGGGCCAGCGCCACCACCGCGATCACGGCCGCGCTCGCCGCGTCCACCGTGATGGAGGTACGTCGTACCCCGAACCGGTCCGCCCACGGCGTGGCCAACGAACTCGACAGCATGTACGGCAGGAACTCGGCTGCCGCGACGATGCCCATCTTGGCCGGGCTGCCGGTGGTGGTGAGCACCAGCCAGGGGATCGCGATCACCGAGATCCGGCTGCCCAGGTTGGAGATCAGGTCGGCGGCGACCAGGGTGACCAGTTCCCGCCGGGCGGCCCGCCGCTCGGGGCCCGGCGGCGCGGCGAGTGACCCGGTGTCGCCCGCCCCCGCCTTACCCGCCTGGGTGCCACCCGCTCCGGTGTGTTCCTCACCGGTGGCCGGTCCGGGACCGGTCGGGTCGGCTGCCGCCCGCAGGCCCGACGCCCCGCCGGGAGCCCCGGCGGCGTCGCCGTCGGCCGGGTAGCCGTCGGCGTCGGTGGCCGTGCGGGGGTCGCCGTCGGCCGGGTCGCTGGCGGCGTGGGTGGCCGTGCGGGGGTCGCCGTCGGCCGGGTCGCTGGCGGCGTGGGTGGCCGTACGGGGGCCGGTGTCGGCGTCGGCGGTCACGATGGGCTGCCGACCGGATCGGCGGGAGCGCCGGTGGCGTACCGCTCGCGCAGCGCCCGCTTGTCCACCTTCGCCGACCGGTTCAGGGGCAGCGCGTCGACGAACTCCACCGCACCCGGCGCCCAGGTGTCGCTCAGTTCGGCGGTGACCAGGTCGATCAGCTCCGCCCCGGTCACCGTCGCCCCCGGCGTCCGCACCACGTACGCGTACGGCAGCTCCCCGGCGACCGGGTCGGGTACCCCGATCACCGCCGCCGCGCGTACCTGCGGATGCCCGGCGAGGACGTCCTCGATCGGCCGGGAGTAGATCGGCCAGCTGCGCTGCCGGGTGAGGATGCGGTCCTGCAACCGGTCGACCAGGTAGAGGAACCCGTCGTCGTCGAGGTGGCCGATGTCGCGGGTGCGTACCCAGCCGTCGACGAGCGTCTCGGCGGTCAGTTCGGGTTGACCGTGGTAGCCGTGGAAGCTCAGTTTCGTCCGCACCCACACCTCGCCGTCCGTGCCGGCCGGCAGCGCCTGCCCGTCGGCGTCGCGGATCTCCACGGTGACGTCCCCGTACGGCCGGCCGCAGGAACCGAGCCGCTGCGGGTGCGCCGGGTCCTCGGTCAGGCCGGGCTGGGCGCAGATCACCACCGCCTCGCTGAGGCCGTACACGATGCGTAGGCACGGGCCGAACCGGGCGATGGCCTGGCGCAGCCGGGCGGGCGCGGCCGGCCCGGCACCCACGTTGAACATGAACATGGCGGAGAAGTCCGCGCCGGGCAGGGCCGGATGGTCGAGCACCTCGTAGAGCATCGGCGGGGTGACGAAGGTGGAGGTGAGCCGCTCGGCGTCCACGGTGGCGATGAAGGCGGCCGGGTCCCACTGCTGGCGCAGGAAGAGCACGCCGCCGGTGAACAGGTTGAACAGGGTGGTGATCTGCCCGCTGGCCAGCCACATCGGGGAGTGTGACAGGTGCCGCAGCAGGGGGAAGCCGGCGGCCCGGAAGTCGGCCGCCAGCGCCAGCACCTGCCGGTAGAAGCTCTCCCGGTGGTGCACCAGCTTGGGGGTGCCGGTGGTGCCACTGGTCTGCAGGAACGACTCCGGCACGGGCACCCCGGCCGGCAGGCCGACCGACGGGTCGTCGGCGCTCAGGCCCACGCCGACCTGCGGGGTGGTGGCGGGGTCCGGGTCCGCCGACGGGGTGGTGGCGGTCAGCTCGATGCCCAGTCGCAGCACCGGCACCCCGGGCAGCGACGCGGCGATCTGGTCACCCAGCCCGTCCGGGGCGTACGCGTGGTGCACGAACACGTCGGGGCGGGCCAGCCGGACGAACTCGTCGATCTCCCGCCGGGAGGTCACCGGGGCGATCCACATCGTCCGGCAGCCGAGCAGGTGCAGGGCGAGTTGGAGCAGCGGGCCCTCCACGGCGTTGCCGAGCATCACCAGCACCGCCGCGCCGGGGCGTACCCCGTGGCGGGTGAGGGCGTGCGCCAGCCCGCGTACCTCGGCGGCGACCTGCGGGTAGGTCAGCCGCCGGCCGTCGCCGACCAGCGCCTCCCGGTCGCCGAACCCGGCGAACAACTCCAGCGCGTCGTGCACGTAGGTGGTGGATCGGTCGGCCCCGTCGGTCATCGCACAGCCCCCAGGTCGATGCGGCGGGTCGTCGGCGGCCCGGTGGGACCCGCCGTGGCGACCGGCCGGGATGGCGTCCGAGCAGTTCAGAGCCCGGCCCGCGACGGGGTGCGGGAAGTGGGCGACCGCACCGCCGCCGCTAGCGAGCCTAGGCCGACGGTGTCGCCGGGGGACAGAGCCGAACGGCGAGTGACCGGCCATCATGGACTTTTGATCATGTCTATCGGGTTGATTGACGCCTGTCAGACGTCGCCGCTAGGTTTCTGGACCATCGTCCGGGCGGTGCCGTCAATGGGCGCCGGCCCTGGGCGGCCCAACATGGAGGTTCAATGTCGACCCCTAAGAGATGGCAGGTCATAGCGTCCGCGGCCGTGTTGCTGGTCGTGAGCGCCCCGGCGGTGGTGGCCAGCGCCGGACCGTCCGACGCCGGCAGCGAGGCAGCCGCCCGGCCGCAGTGGGCGGGTACGTGGGCCGCGGCGGTCACCCGTGGCAACACCGTCGGGCTGACCAACACCGGCCTGAACAACCAGAGCATCCGGATGACCGTGCGCACCACCGTGGGCGGGGAGCGGCTGCGGGTCCGGCTGAGCAACCTCTACGGCGAGCAGGCGGTGCAGGTCGGGCACGCCACCGTCGCCCGCCCGAACACCGCGACCCTGACCGACCGGTCGGACATCCTGCCCGGCACCCTGCGGGAGCTGAAGTTCGGCGGTGCCACCTCGGCGACCATGAACAAGGGCGCCGAGCTGCTCAGCGACCCGCTGACCTACCAGGTGGCCGAGCAGGAGGACCTGGTCGTCACCCTGCACTTCCCGGTGCTCACCGGGCCGGTCACGTTCCACGGCCAGTCCAAGGTGACCACCTTCATCGGGGCGAACGACCTGACCACCGCCGCCGACGGCGCCGGCTTCACCATCCGTCCGGACTGCTGCTGGATGTTCCTGTCCGGCATCGACGTGCTGCGTCCGGCTAACCCCGGTGCGGTGGTGGTGCTCAGCGACTCGATCGGGGACGCCAACGGCAGCACCGTCAACGCCAACAAGCGCTGGCCGGAGCTGCTCGCCGGGCGGCTGGTCGCCGCCCGTCCCGAGGTACGTACCCCCGGGGTGCTCAACCTGAGCCTGGCCGGCAACCGGCTCAACCACGAGGGCACCGAGCCCGGCGCGGGCGGTTTCCCCGGCTACTACGAGCTGGGTCCGAATGCGTTGGCCCGGCTCAACGAGGACGTCTTCCCGCAGACCGGCGTGAAGACCCTGGTGACCCACCTCGGCATCAACGACATCTGGATGTCCGACGACTCCGCCGACCGGATCATCGCCTCGCTGCAGCAGATCAACAAGCAGGCCAAGGCGCGCGGCCTGCGCAGCCTCGCCGTCACCCTCACCCCGTACGAGGGGCACGGCAACCCGGGGGTGTGGACGCCGGAGAAGGAGACCACCCGCCAGGCGGTGAACACCTGGCTGCGGGGCCCGGGGGCGGCCGAGTTCGACGGGCTGCTCGACTTCGACGCGGTGCTGCGTGACCCGGCCCAGCCGAGCCGGCTGCTGCCCGCGTACGACGCCGGTGACCACATCCACCCGAACGACGCCGGCAACCAGGCGTTGGCGGACGCCGTACCACTTCGACTGCTCGGTCTGTGACACCGGTGGGGCGGCGGGGGTGACCCCGTCGCCCCCCGGTCATTCCTGGGGAGGAAGCACCATCGTGGACGTCGACAAGATCCTGACCGGTCTCTACAGCGAGGCCGGCCGGCAGGACCCCTATCCGTGGTATGCGGCCCTGCACGAGCACGGGCCGATCAGCGTCATCCCGAACCGCCCGGAGCACAGCACGGTCAGCGCGGTGGCCGTCGGCTACGACCTGGTCGACCAGGTGCTGCGCGACCCGGAGTGGTACAAGCAGGCCCCACCGGGCTGGCAGGACGAGGAGATCCTGCGGACCTTCCAGTCGTCGATGATGTTTGTCAACGCCCCCGACCACGGGCGGATGCGGGGTGTGTTCTCCCGTACGTTCACCCCGCGCCGGCTCGGCGCGCTGGAACCGGTGATCGTCCGGGTGGTCGACGCCCTGCTGGACCGGATGGCCGACGCCGGGGCGGACGGCTCCGAGGTCGACTTCGTCGCGGACTTCGCCTACCCGGTGCCGGCACTGGTGATGGCCGAGTTCATCGGCCTGCCCGAGAGCGAGCTGGCCTGGTACCGGCAGCGGGTCGACTGGATCGACGAGTTCCTCGATGTGGCGGGCAAGACCCCGGAGCGGCTGGCGTTGGCCAACCAGGCTGCCGAGGAGCTGCGGGCGCTCTACCGGGACCTGATCGCGCACCGTCGCCGCCAGCCGGGCGAGGACCTGATCTCCGGGCTGGTCGAGGCGCTGGACTCCGGTGAGGTCGACCTGACCGAGGAGGAGTTGATCAGCAACCTGATCGTGCTGTTCAACGCCAGCTTCGTCACCACCGTCTACATGTTCAGCAACGGCCTGCCGGTGCTGCTGGCCCACCCGGAGACCGTGGCCGCGCTGCCGGGTGACGAGACCCTGGCGCAGGGCTGCGTGGACGAGGTGCTGCGGCTGCAGAGCCCGGTGCACTTCCTGGCCCGCGCCGCGCCCCGGGACACCGTGCTGGGCGGCGTACCGGTCGCCCGGGACGAGAACGTCCTGCTGATCATCGCCGGCGCCAACCGGGACCCGCGCCGGTTTCCCGAGCCGGACCGGTTCGACCCGCGCCGCGACGGCCCCCCGTCGTTGGCTTTCGGCGTCGGCCCGCACTTCTGCCTCGGCGCGGCCGTGTCCCGCCTGGAGGGCCGCATCGGCCTGCCCCGGCTGTTCGCCCGGTTCCCCGGCCTCGCGGTCAGCCAGCGGCCCGACTACAGCGGGAGCCTGTTCCTGCGCGGCATCGACAAGCTCTTCGTCACCACTGGCGGATAGGAGCCGATCCCATGTCCCTCGATCCCCAGGTGGTGGCCTACCGGGCCGCGCGGGCCGCCGCCGGCACCCCACCGCTGTACACCCAGACCCTCGCCGAGGCCCGCGCCGCCGACCTCGCCGCGATCCGGGCCGGCGGCGGCGACGTCGAGCCGGTCCACGAGGTACGCGACACGACCGTGCCCGGCCCCGCCGGGGACCTGCGGGTCCGGGTGCACCGGCCGGCCGGCGACGGCCCGCTGCCCACCCTGGTCTACTTCTTCGGTGGCGGTTGGACGCTGGGCAGCGTGGAGACCGCCGACGGGATCTGCCGCCGGCTGGCCAACGCCACGCCCTGCCAGGTGGTGACGGTCGGCTACCGGCTGGCCCCGGAGCACCCGTTCCCGGCGGCGGTGCTGGACTGCCACGCCGCCACCCGGTGGCTGGCCGAGCACGCCGCCGACCTCGGGGTGGACCCGGAGCGACTGGTCGTGGGCGGGGACAGCGCCGGTGGCAACCTGGCGGCGGCGGTGACCCTGCTGGCCCGCGCCGAGGGCGGCCCCCGGCTGGCCGGGCAGCTGCTGGTCTATCCGAACACCGACCAGCGGGCCGACCGCCCGCGCCCCGGCCGGGGCACCGACCCGGCAACCGACGCCGACCCGGCAACCGACGCCGAACCCCGGGCCGCCGCCGACGAGCAGGACCCGCTGCTGTTCAACCGGCACTCCGTCGACTGGTACCGGGGTCACTACCTGGCCGACCCGGCGGACGCGGCCGACCCGCTGGCCTCGCCGTTGCTCGCCGACGACCTGTCCGGCCTGCCGCCGGCCCTGGTGGTCACCGCCGAACACGACCCGCTGTGCGACGAGGGGGAGCGGTACGCGCAGCGGCTGCGCGAGGCTGGCGTGCCGGTGCGGGCCACCCGCTACTCCGGCATGATCCACGGCTTCTTCGCCATGCCCGGGGTCTTCGACGCCGGTCGGCGTGCCCAGGACGAGGCCGCCGCCTTCCTCCGGGAGGTCTTCGGGCTGCCCACCCCGGCGGCGGATGCCCCGGTCACCGCCACGGTCGGGGACGCCCGGTGACGGAGCACCCCCGCACCGCCGGGTCGGCCGCAGCCGGGTCGGATTCCGTCGGCTCGGCCACCGTCGGCTCGGATTCCGTCGGGTCGGTCGGTGCCGGGTCGGCCACCGCCGGGTGGGCCGGCCGGGCGGACCGGCCGCCGGTCAGCCTGGCGGACTTCGCCGACCTGGCCCGGGTGACCCTTCCACCCGGGGTCTGGGACTTCGTCGACGGGGGCAGCGGCGTCGAGACCACCCTCACCGCCAACCGGGCCGCCCTGGACCGGGTCGTCGTGCTACCCCGGGTGCTGACCGGGGTGGAGCGGCCCCGCACCGACACGGTGCTGCTCGGGCGGGAACAGGCGATGCCGGTGGCGGTCGCGCCGATGGCGTACCAACGGTTGCTGCATCCCGACGGCGAACCGGCGCTCGCGGCGGCGGCCGGCGCAGCGGGGGTGCCCTATGTGCTGAGCACGTTGAGCAGCACCCCGATCGAACAGGTCGTCGCCGCCACCGACGGGCCCGTCTGGTTCCAGCTCTACTGGCTACGCGACCGGGGCCTGGTCGCCGATCTGCTCGACCGGGCGCAGGCTGCCGGCTGTGCCGCGCTGATGGTCACCGTCGACGTGCCGGCGCTCGGCCGGCGGCTGCGCGACGTGCGTAACGGCTTCGCGTTGCCGCCGGAAGTGACCGCCGCCAACCTGCCTGCCGGCCGCGACGACCTGGCCCACACCGGAACGCCCGGGGTGTCCGCCATCGCCGCGCACACCGAAGCCGCCTTCGCCCCCGCGCTGACCTGGGCGGACCTGGCCTGGCTGCGGGAACGCACCCGGCTGCCGCTGCTGGTCAAGGGGATCCTCGACCCGCGTGACGCGGTCCGCGCCGCCGACGTCGGCGTGGACGCCGTGGTGGTCTCCAACCACGGCGGCCGGCAGCTCGACGGTGCACCGGCCACCGCCACCATGCTGCCCGAGGTGGTCGCGGCCGTCGGCGAGCGGATCGAGGTGCTGTTGGACAGCGGGGTACGGTCCGGCACGGACGTGCTGCGCGCGCTCGCCCTCGGCGCGACGGGGGTGCTGCTCGGCCGCCCGATGCTGTGGGCGCTCGCGGCCGGTGGCCGGGCCGGCGCGCGGGCCGCCCTCGACCTGCTCGCCGTCGAGTTGCGCGATGCGCTGACCCTGACCGGCTGCGCCGACCCGGGGCAGGCCCGGCGGCTGCGTACCCTGACCGGAGGCTGACCCGTTGGAGCATCTGGTGGACCTGGACCTGGCGACCCTGCACCCGGCGGTCGACGATCCGGCGCTGAACTCGATGAACTTCCTCAACGAGGTGTCCCAGCACTGGCCCGACGCGGTGTCGCTGGCCGCCGGGCGACCCTACGAGGAGTTCTTCGACGACGACGCGCCGGGCCGCTGGCTGGACCGGTTCCGCCGGCACCTCGCCGACGACCTCGGGCAGAGCCCCGACCAGGTCCGCCGCACCCTGTTCCAGTACGGCCGGACCAAGGGGATCATCCACCATCTGATCGCCCGCAACCTCGCCGTCGATGAGGACGTCCACGTCGACGACGAGGCGGTGGTGGTGACCGTCGGCTGCCAGGAGGCGATGCTGCTGGTGCTGCGGGCGTTACGGGCCGGCCCGACCGACGTGCTGCTCGCCGTCGCCCCGACGTACGTGGGGCTGACCGGCGCGGCCCGGCTGGTGGACCTGCCGGTGCGCCCGGTCGCCGCCGGCCCGACCGGAATCGACCTGGCCGACCTGCGGGCCCAGGTGCGTCGGGCGCGCGACGAGGGGTTGCGGCCCCGGGCCTGCTACGTGATGCCCGACTTCGCCAACCCGTCCGGCACCAGCATCCCGGTGGCCGACCGGCGGCGGTTGCTCGACCTGGCCGTCGAGGAGGACCTGCTGCTGATCGAGGACAACCCGTACGGCCTCTTCCCGGCCGGGGACGCCGACCGGGTGCCGACGCTCAAGGCGCTCGACACCCGACGCCGGGTGGTCTACCTCGGCTCGTTCGCCAAGACGGTGCTCCCCGGGGCCCGGATCGGCTATCTGGTGGCCGACCAGCGGGTCGGCGGGGTCGACGGTGCGGTGGGGTTGTTCGCCGACCAGCTCGCCAAGATCAAGAGCATGGTATCGGTGAACACGTCGCCGCTGGCCCAGGCCGTGATCGGCGGGGCGTTGCTGGAGCACGCCTGCTCACTGGTGGCCGCGAACCGGCGGGAACGGGCGGCGTACACCCGCAACCGGGACCACCTGCTGGCCGGCCTGCGGCGACGTTTCCCGGCCGGCTCGCCGGTGCGCTGGAACGCCCCGGCCGGCGGCTTCTTCGTGGTGGTCACCGTGCCGTTCCCGGTCGACGACGCGCTGCTGCGGCGCTCCGCGCAGCGGTACGGCGTGCTCTGGACGCCGATGGCGCACTTCTATGACGACGGCCGCCCGGTCGACGCGCTGCGGCTGTCGGTCAGCGCCGTCACCCCGGAGCAGATCGACCTCGGGCTGGACCGGTTGGCCGCCCTGATCACCGACGAACTGACCGGCCTCCGCTGACCGCGCGGTTGCCGTGCTCCGGCCGACCCGATCACCGCGCCGACCGGCACCGCGTGTCATCGAACCGCCACCTCCCGTGCTGTGCGGCGGATGGGCCGGTGGCCATAATGGACGCATGATCGCTTGGGAGTACGCCCTGTTGGTCCGCCGCTATCAGGGGCAGGGACGCCAGTTCCACGTCTCGTTCGTCTGGTACGGCCCGGACGGCTCACGCACCGACGTCACGGCCTACGGCGACACCGCCATCGCCCACCTCAACCGGGTCGGTCGGGAGGGCTGGGAGCTGGTCTCCGCCGCCGAGGACGTCAACAACATCCAGGGCAGCACCGAAGTCCACCGCTACCACCTCAAGCGCCCCCTCCCCTGACCCCCACCCCGCCCGCCCCCGCCCCGCCCTCCCCACCCCCGGTCTCCCGGTTGATCAAGAGGTTTTGGTCACCAGAACCACCTTTCCTGACCCAAACCTCTTGATCACCCCAGCAGCCCACCGCGGCCTCACCCCCACCCTCCGGCTGTCCCTGGTCGGGGTTGGCACGGTGGTGGGGTCGGCACGGTGGTGAGGGTCGGTGATCAAGAGGTTTGGGTGACTGATGAGGGCTTTCGTGACCTAAACCTCTTGATCAACGCGAGGGAGCGAGGGAGCGGGGCGGGGCGCAGGCCCGGCCCGGCGCGGCCGGGCCAGCCTCACAGTCAGCCCAGGTTGATGGTGGGGTAGAGGGGGTGGGCGGCGAGGAGGTCGGTGGCCTGCTTGCTGATCTTGTCGGCGACCGCCGGGTCGAGGACGTACTTGGCCTTGGACGGGGTGCCGTCGGCGTTGGCGCCCGGCGTGGTCTGGCTGAGCACGGTGTGGATCAGCTCGGCGGTGACGTCCATCTCGGCGGTGCCCAGACCCCGGGTGGTCAGCGCCGGGGTGCCGATCCGGATGCCGGAGGTGTACCAGGCGCCGTTGCGGTCCTGCGGGACGGCGTTGCGGTTGGTCACGATGCCCGAGTCGAGCAGCGCCTGCTCGGCCTGCCGGCCGGTGAGACCGTAGCCGGAGACGTCGAGCAGCACCAGGTGGTTGTCGGTGCCGCCGGTGACCAGGGTGGTGCCCCGGCGCAGCAGCCCTTCGGCGAGGGCCTGGGCGTTGTCGACGATCCGCTGGGCGTAGTCGGCGAAGTCGGGCCGGCGGGCCTCGGCCAGCGCGACCGCCTTGGCCGCCATCACGTGCGGCAGCGGACCGCCGAGCACCATCGGGCAGCCCCGGTCGACCTGGTCGGCCAGCTCCGGGCCGCAGAGCACCATGCCGCCGCGCGGTCCGCGCAACGACTTGTGGGTGGTGGTGGTGACGATGTGCGCGTGCGGCACCGGGTCGAAGTCGCCGGTGAAGACCTTGCCGGCGACCAGGCCGGCGAAGTGCGCCATGTCGACCATGAAGGTGGCCCCGACCGAGTCGGCGATCTCCCGCATGATCCGGAAGTTCACCTTCCGGGGGTACGCCGAGTAGCCGGCGACCAGGATCAGTGGCTTGAACTCCCGGGCGGCCTCGGCCACCCGGTCGTAGTCGATCAGGCCGGTGGCCGGGTCGGTGCCGTAGCTGCGCTGGTCGAACATCTTGCCGGAGATGTTGGGTCGGAAACCGTGGGTGAGGTGCCCGCCGGCATCCAGCGACATGCCCAGCATCCGCTGGTTGCCCAGCTCGCGGCGCAGCGCGAACCAGTCCGCCTCGGTCAGGTCGTTGACCTGGCGTACCTGGGCCTTCTTGAGGGCGGGGGACTCGACCCGGTCGGCCAGGATCGCCCAGAAGGCGACCAGGTTGGCGTCGATGCCGGAGTGCGGCTGCACGTAGGCGTGGGAGGCCCCGAACAGCGCCTTGGCGTGGTCGGCGGCGAGCGCCTCGACGGTGTCGACGTTCTGGCAGCCGGCGTAGAAGCGACGGCCGACGGTGCCCTCGGCGTACTTGTCGCTGAACCAGTTGCCCATGGTCAGCAGGGTCGCCGGGGAGGCGTAGTTCTCGCTGGCGATCAGCTTCAACGACTCACGCTGGTCGGTCAGCTCCGCGCCGATCGCGTCGGCCACCCGGGGTTCGACCGCCCGGATCACCTCGAGCGCGCTGAGGAAAGCGGTGGATTCGGCGTTGCGCGACATGCGACCTCCAGGTGACGTGCGGAAGGCCCAGGCGCTCGGCGTGCGTCCTCATGACGGGGCCGCTTCCCGATGGTGCTCCATCCCCACGCGCCAGTCACGGCCCACCGACGATCCTACCGGGTGCCGTTCGGGCTGCCCGTGCGTACCTGCCGGTGCCGGGCAGCCGGCCGGGTTCTCCGATCGTGCGGAGCTCCGGTGCCCCGGTACCGGCTCGGTCGGCCGGCCACCGCCGTTGCGGTGGCCGATGCGGTGGCCCCACGCCGGGCGGTCGGCTGCGTACGATCGGCGGATGCTGGGGGAGGACACCGAGGGCAGTCTGGTCGCGATCAGCGACCTGCACATCGGGTACGCGGAGAATCGTGCCCTGGTCGAGGCGCTGCGGCCCACCTCGCCACGGGACTGGCTGATCGTCGCCGGTGACGTGGCGGACACAGTCGCCGACATCGAGTGGGCGCTCGGCACGCTCGCCGAACGCTTCGACACCGTCATCTGGGCGCCCGGCAACCACGAGCTGTGGACCCCGCCGGCCGACCCGGTGACCCTGCGCGGGGTGGACCGCTACGACCTGCTGGTGCGGCGGTGCCGGGACCTGGGCGTGGTCACCCCCGAGGACGACTACCGGGTGTGGCGGGGGCCGGGCGGCCCGGTGCTGGTGGCACCCCTGTTCCTGCTCTACGACTACACCTGGCGACCGCCGGGCTTCGACACCCGGGAGGCGGCGCTGGCCGAGGCGTACCGGACGGGGATCGTCTGCACCGACGAGTTCCTGCTGCATCCCGACCCGTATCCGAGCCGCCAGGCGTGGTGCGCGGCCCGGCTGGAGGCGACCGCCCGCCGGCTGGCCGCCCGCGATCCGGCGCTGCCCACCGTGCTGGTCAACCACTGGCCGCTGGATCGCCACCCGACCGAGGTGCTGCGTTACCCGATTTTCGCCCAGTGGTGCGGGACGGAGGCCACCGCCGACTGGCACCGCCGGTTCGCCGCCACCGTGGTCGTCTACGGGCACCTGCACATTCCCCGTACCACCTGGAAGGACGAGGTGCGGTTCGAGGAGGTCTCGGTGGGCTACCCCCGGGAGTGGCGTCAGCGCAGCGTGCCCCCCGGGCGGGTACGGCAGATCCTGCCCGCGCCCACCGGCACGCCGGCACCCCTCTGGTGAGCCACCGGGCTCAGCCGGCGTGCAGCCGGTTGAGCAGCGCGTCGGTCACCGTGCCGAGGCGGCGGGCGGCGGCCGGATCGAGCGTCGTGGTCGACAGCGGAACGGGTCTGCCCCGGTCGCTGGCGGTCAGGGCGTCCGACGGTGGATCGTCGATCCATGCCACGACGGGACGGATCGACTTCTCGACCGGCCTGGCGACGACCGACGCCGCCCGGATCACCCCACGGATCGCCGCCGGCATGGTGGACAGGTCACCGCTGCGGGTGAAGCCGGGGTGGTAGAGCACGTACCGCGCCCGGGAGCCGGAGCGCTGCGCGAAGTCCACCCCGAGCAGGTCGTTCGCCCGCCCTGCCTGCAACTGCGCGTCGACCATGCCGTACCTCCCGGCGAGCTGGAGGTCGTCCCAGTGGATCGACCCTCTGGTGGTGCCGACGCCCGCCACGTTGACGATGACCGGCCGTTCGGCGGCGTCGAGCTGTTCGCGTAGACCGTGGCTGAGCAGGTAGCGGCTCAGGTAGTACAGCGCGAAGGTCTGCTCGAGGCCCTCGTCGGTGACCACCCGCCGGGGCGACTGCCGGTTAGCGAACAGGGCCAGTGCGTCCACCCTCGGCCACCGATCCCTGATGGTGTCGATGACCCGGCGGGTCTGCGCCACCGAGCGCAGATCCGCCTGGAGGAAGTGCACCCGGCCGGAGAGCGCCCGCACGGCCCGGCCTTTCGTCGGGTTGCTGCCGATGGCGACGACCTCGTCGCCACGGCGGATCCGGGCCTCCAGTGTCGCCCGGCCCATGCCGTCGGTGCCGCCACTGATGACGATGACCCGCATGCCACCCCTCTCTCCCGCCCGGTGGCCCCCGTTCGGCACCGGACGTCGACCGTGGACCACGACCGGCACAATCCTTCGCGGAGGCAGGCGACAGCGGAAGAAGGCAGTGTCATGTCCGTACCGAACACGGATGTTCGTTCCCTGGTCGCGGCGGCCCTGCCGACGCCCGTCCCGGCCGACGAGTACGACGGCTGTCCGGTCACCGGGCTGCTGCGGCTGCTCAGTGACAAGTGGTCGATGCTGGTGCTGGTCCTGCTGGGCCGTCAGCCGTACCGCTTCAACGAGCTGCACCGGGCCATCGGCGGGATCAGCCAACGCATGCTGACCCGCACCCTGCGCGGTCTGGAGTCGGCCGGCCTGGTCCTGCGCGAGGTCCATCCCACCGTCCCGCCCAGCGTCGAGTACCGGCTCACCCCGCTCGGACGGAGCCTGCTCGGCCCGCTGTCCGGCCTCGCCGACTGGGCGGTCCGCCACGAGCCCGAACTCGCCGCCGCCCGCCGCCCGGTCACCGCCGCGACGTCGTCCGGACCGCGCTGACCTGCCTCACCTGGGGCCGCAACCGCAGGCACCCGCGCGGGACCGCACCGCCCGACGCGCCGAGGGGCCCGACCGGACGGTCGGGCCCCTCGGACTCGTGTTTTGACCGTTCTGTGGGCAGGGTGGTCTGGCGGTGTGGTGTGGGTGTGTTCGTGGTGGTGTGGTGGAGGGCTGTCATTTGCCCTTGTGGACGGCGTTTTTGCGGATGACCGGATAG
>NZ_JAGFWR010000029.1 GCF_017599305.1 Micromonospora antibiotica | reverse complement strand
CCAGCAGGTGAGTGCAGGAACGGGTCACCCGGACACGCCGACGAATCCCCTAGAAGACACCACGGTCAGTCAGAGGGTGAGTCAGACCAGCCGGGTGACCCGCTCCCACATCATCACTGTCAGGGGGTGAGGGTGAGGGGGCGGCCGGTTGCCACGTCGAGGACCGGGCGGGTGCCGAGGGGGGTCGTCAAGGTCACGGTGACCGGTTTGAGTACCGCGAGGTCGACGCACTCCCCGGTGCCCTGGAGCACTCCACCGCCGACCACCACCACGTCGTCGCTCTCCCACACCAGGGCGGTGGGCCCGGTGTCGCAGGCGCCTATGCTCACCGTGTACGTCAACCGGGCGTGATCGACGCGTTGGAGTCGATCGGCACCGGCCACGCCGCCCGGAAGGGGTCGGGTCGGGGCAGCCGGCTCGGGCACGGCGCCGACCGCCCGGGCCGCTACCGCGAGGCGGGCCACCGGGGCGGTCAACTCGGCCACGGTGAACAACCAGGCTGGCACGGCGGCGACGCCCCGACTGGTGCGTACCTCGGCCTCGCCGAGCGTCACGCCGGTGACGGTGAGTGGGATGCACGCTGTGGCCGCCTGCGTGGAGACCGAATCGTCCGGCCTGGTGCCGGCAGTCGGGGCTGCAGCCCGGGGCACCCGGGGCCGCCCGTCGCACGGTGGCGGGTCCCCCTGGTCCAGTTGCCGGTACGCCTCGGCCGCGCTGATCAGCGGGACGGTCAGTGCGCCGTCCGGGAAGCGGATCGCCGCGTCGGCGGGCACCTCGGTCGGCATTGGGATCTGGTCGCGGTACCAACCGGAACGGAAGGCCATCTCGGTGTCGGCGGTGAAGCCGGGTTGCCCGGTGAGCACCGTGGCGTCCTGCAACGGCAGGTATCCACTCGACCAGTCGGACCCGGGCCGCCACGCCCCCGCGACCTCGGCGGCCCGCTCGTCGAACGCCTCGCGGTGCTGCCCCGGACCACCCCCGACCGCCCCACCGGCCCCACCCGGCACCGACCCCACCGGCGCACACCCGCCCGCCACCGCCACCACGAGCCCCCACCCCACCACAACAAGTCGCCGCATACCCCTGTGACGCTCCACCCCCTCCCCCGGTTCCCACCCTCCCCCCTCCCCACCTTCCCCCACCCCGCCCCGCCCCCGTTGATCAAGAGGTTTGGGTCAAGTTGATCTCCAAAAATGACGCAAACTTCTTGATCAACGCGACCGAGACGGGGCGGAGGGAGAGCGCGGGACGCGCGGGGAGCGCGGGAGGGGAGAGGGCCGGGTGGGAAGAGAGAGATGCGCCCCGGTCCTGGGGACCGGGGCGCATCGTGTGGTGGAGGTGCCGGGAATCGAACCCGGGTCCTTCGCCGGTTTGTCAGGGCTTCTCCGAGCGCAGCTCGCTATGCCTCTACTCGGCCCCACCGCTCACGCGAGCAAGTTGGTGTGACGGGCCCAGTCGCTGATTGATCTCGCCGCACGGACCCCGCGACCGGGTCCGGTTGGCCAGCCTCCTAACTGATGCCGGCTAACTGGGACGAAGGCGTTCCCAGGCCGACAGACTCACTACTCGCCTCAGGCGGCGAGAGCGAAGTCAGCGCGATTTTGCTTGGCGCTTATAAGTTTCCGACGACCGATTCTCGAGACGACGTCGGCTTCCTCGGCTCGCTTCCCCTGTCGCTGCGTACGAAGTCGAAACCAGTCACCCCCTCGACGGGCCACCGATGTGGCGGCACTGTCCAGACTAACGCCTACCGCAACGGGTTTCATCCCGAGGCCCGGCCCAGCGTGCCGAGCCGGGCAAACAGGATGAATCAGTCGTCCATTCCCTTGCCGCGTCGACCCGACACCCGGGCGATCTCCCGGTCGGCGTCCCGCTTGGCGAGGTCCTGCCGCTTGTCGTACGACTTCTTGCCCTTGGCCAGGGCGATCTCGACCTTGGCCCAGCCGTCGGAGAAGTAGACCTGCAACGGGACCATGGTCAGGCCACCCTCACGGGTCTTGCCGATCAACTTGTCGATCTCCAACCGCTTGAGCAGCAGCTTGCGGGTACGCCGGGGCTCGTGGTTGGTCCAGGTGCCCTGGGTGTACTCCGGGATGTGCATGCCGTGCAGGAACAGTTCGCCGTCGCGTTCCTGGGCGAAGGCGTCGACCAGCGAGGCCCGCCCGGCGCGCAGCGACTTGACCTCGGTGCCGGTCAGCGCCATGCCCGCCTCGTACGTGTCGAGGATGGCGTAGTCGTGGCGGGCCTTCTTGTTGGAGGCGACCACCTTGCGGCCCTTTTCCCGTGGCATCCGGCGCACCCCCTTCCGTGTACGCTCACCGACCGGCCGGTCGGTGAGCGGGGATCATGCTACCCGAATGACAAGGGCCCTCCCGCGCCGTTTCTTCCCGGCGCGGGAGGGCCCGCACGTCGACCCCTGCGGTGACTAGACCCGCAGGTAGAAGCGGAGCGTGACCCAGGCGGTGGCGGCGCTGATCAGGCCACCGACGCCGGCCATCAGCGGGAACATCAGGAAGATGTCCGACCACTGGATCGGCGAGAGCAGCCCTTCGAGCGCCTTCAACGAACCGCTGAACAGCAGCTGTTTGGCGCCGATCAGCGCGATCAGGCCCAGCAGCGAGCCGATCAGGCCGGCGACCACCGCCTCCAGCACGAACGGCGCCTGGATGAACCAGTTCGACGCACCGACCAGCTTCATGACCGCGACCTCACGCCGCTTGCTGTACGCGGCCACCTGGATGGTGTTCGCCACCAGCAGCAACGCGGCGATGGCCATCACCACCGCGGCGGCCAGCGCGATGTTCTGGATGGCGGTGAGCACATTGAAGATCTTGTCCAGCAGCCGGCTCTGGTCGACGATCACGTCGACACCCTCGGTGCCCTGGTACTGGTCGTAGATGTTCTTGTACTGCTCCGGGTTGACCAGCTTCAGCCGGAACGACTCGGGGAGCAGGTCGGGCTTCACGACGTTCACCAGGTCGGGCGCGTCCTGGTACATCTCCTTGAACGTCTTGTACGCCTCGTCCTTGTTGACGTAGAGGACCTCCTTGACCAGGGGGTCGCCCTTCAACTTGGCGTCGAGGTCGGTGCGCTGCTGCTCGGTGACGTCGGTCTTCAGGAAGATCGAGACTTCGACGTTCTTGTAGTAGAGGTCCTTCATGTCGCCGACCTGTTTGTACATCAGGCCGCTGGCGCCGAGCATGGTCAGCGAGACCGCCATCGTGATGATCATCGCGATCGTCATCGTGACGTTGCGCCACAGTCCGACCAGTACCTCGGACAGGACGTACTTTATCCGCATCGGGTGTTCCTCCGGCTCTCCGGCGTGAGGTGTTCGTCGTCAGGTCGTACGGCAGGGGTGGAGCGCCGGCTCACCCGTAGACGCCGCGGGCCTGGTCGCGCACGATGCGGCCACTCTCGATCTCGACGACGCGACGGCGCATCTGGTTCACGATGTTGGAGTCGTGCGTGACCATCACGACGGTCGTACCGGTGCGGTTGATCCGGTCCAGCAAACGCATGATCTCGATCGAGGTGTCCGGGTCCAGGTTTCCGGTCGGCTCGTCCGCCAGCAGGATCAGCGGACGGTTCACGAACGCCCTGGCGACCGCGACCCGCTGCTGCTCACCGCCGGAGAGTTCGTGCGGGTACCGGTGCTCCTTGCCACCGAGCCCGACCAACTCCAGCACCTCGGGCACGACCCGGCGGGCCACCGCCTTGGTCTTGCCGATCACCTCCAGGGCGAACGCCACGTTCTCGTAGGCGGTGCGGTTCGGCAGCAGCCGGAAGTCCTGGAAGACGCAGCCGATGGAACGTCGGAAGTGGGGTCGCTTCCAGGACCGCATCGAGGTGACGTCCTTGCCGTTGACGACGACCCGGCCCTTGTTGGGGGCGACCTCGTGCAGCAGCATCTTGATGATCGTGGACTTGCCGGAGCCTGATGGCCCGATGAAGAAGACGAACTCGCCCTTCTCGATCGAGACGGACACGTTGTCGAGCGAAGGCCGGGACGCCTTCGGGTACGTCTTCGTCACTTGCTCAAGCTGAATCACGGGTCGTGAGTCTACGCGGTGTAACCGCAGAGCCAAGTGGCACGCCCCGCCGAAGCGGGGCGCGTCATCGATTCGCCCGGTCAACCCGGAATCGACGACGCGCCCCGTTCACGATCGATCACGCAGCGTCGTTGGCGAGCTGCTGCTGCTTGCGCCAGCGGATACCCGCCTCGATGAAGCTGTCCAACTCCCCGTCGAAGACCGACGACGGATTGCCGGTCTCCTGCTCGGTTCGGAGATCCTTCACCATCTGATAGGGGTGCAGCACGTACGAGCGCATCTGGTCGCCCCAGGTGGGGGCGTGGCCGGACTTCAGGCCGGCCAGCTTCGCCTCCTCCTCCTGCCGCTTGCGCTCCAGCAGCCGGGACTGGAGCACCCGCATCGCGGAGGCCTTGTTCTGGAGCTGGGACTTCTCGTTCTGGCAGGTCACCACGATGCCGGTGGGGATGTGGGTCAACCGCACCGCCGAGTCGGTGGTGTTGACGCTCTGCCCACCCGGCCCGGACGACCGGTAGACGTCCACCCGGATCTCGTTCTCCGGGATGTCGATGTGGTCGGTCTGCTCGGTGACCGGCAGCACCTCGACCCCGGCGAAGCTGGTCTGCCGGCGGCCCTGGTTGTCGAACGGGCTGATCCGGACCAGCCGGTGGGTGCCCGACTCGACGCTGAGCGTGCCGTAGGCGTACGGCACCTTGACGGTGAACGTGGCGGACTTCAGGCCGGCCTCTTCCGCGTACGAGGTCTCGTAGACCTCCGTCGGGTAGCCGTGCCGCTCCGCCCACCGCAGGTACATCCGCAGCAGCATCTCGGCGAAGTCGGCCGCGTCCACCCCACCGGCGCCCGCCCGGATGGCGACCAGCGCCTCCCGGGAGTCGTACTCGCCGGAGAGCAGGGTGCGGACCTCCATCTCCTGGATGGCCTTGGTCAGCGTGGCGATCTCCGACTCGACCTCGCCCAGCACCCCGGAGTCGGCCTCGTCCTCGGCCAGCTCCAGCAGCACCCGCGCGTCGTCGAGCCCGGACCGCAGGCTGCCCAGCTTGCTGATCTCGCCGTTGACGTACGACAACTGCGAGGTCACCTGCTGCGCCTTGGCCTGGTCGTCCCAGAGATCCGGCGCGGACGCCTGCTCCTCCAGCCGGGCCTTCTCCTCCCGCAGGCGGTCGAGGTCGAGCACCGCCTCGATGTTGCGCAGGGTCGCGTCGAGTTCCTTGAGCTGTTCGGCGTAATCGGCAGCGGTCACGACAGACAAGGGTACTGTGCGTGCGGCGGTCCGCTCACGTCACACCACCTACCAGGGCCGATGATCAGCCGACCGGGGCGGTCTTGAGCCAGGACAGCGCCGCCTTGTGGTAGGCAACGGCGAACTCCAGCGCGCTGGCGTCGTACTCGTCGCCCTCCTTCTTGGCGGTCTTGACCTGCTCCCGGACGTACGCGAGGGCCTCGGTGTGGTATTCGTTGGCCGAGGTGTAGAGGTTCTTGAGCTGGCTGGCCGAGTGCAGGTTGCCGAACGCGATCCGCAGGGCGATCGGGTTGCGGATGGTGTCCCGACCGGGATTCTCCGCCAGCCATCGGGAGAAGGTCCGCTTCCCCGCCGCCGTGATCGCGTAGGGTTGACTCATCCGCGGCCCGGGCTTGCCCAGCCGCACGAAACCACGCTCCGCCAGGACCGGCAACTCACGGTAGACCTGACTGCGTGTCATCGACCAGTACGGCGCCAGTCGGCGCTCAGCGGCGGCCATCAGCTGGCCGCCTGTCATCGGGCCCTCATGCAACAACCCCAGCAGGGCCGCCGCAGTGGGGTTGACTCCGGAATCCGCCATGCCCTCTAAGCTGCCACTTTGCCGTCCCGGCGTCCAGGATTTCCGGATTTGCCACCCGGGAGGATTTCCAATGTGCACTGTCGGCGGACGACAGTGCTCCCAGGACCGCCCCCCGACCGCCCACTGGCCCACGCCATCGGCGGTGACCTGGGGTGCACCGACCGTGGTGGCCGGCGCGGTGGCCGTCCCGCGCCGCCCGAGCCCGGGACGACCCCGACCGGCGGCGGCCGGATCACCCGCCACCGCCGGTCGTCGCCGGTTCACCCCATGTGCGGGTACGTGTGGTCGGTCGGCGCCACGAACGTCTCCTTGATCGTCCGGGGCGACATCCAGCGCACCAGGTTGTGCCACGACCCGGCCTTGTCGTTGGTGCCGCTGGCCCGGGCCCCGCCGAAGGGCTGCTGCCCGACCACCGCCCCGGTCGGCTTGTCGTTGATGTAGAAGTTGCCGGCCGCGTACCGCATCTTCTCGGCCACCGCGTCGACCACCCGGCGGTCGGTGGCGAAGATCGACCCGGTCAGGGCGTACGGGGCGATGGACTCGGCCTGGGTGACCACGTCGTCGAAGTTGGCGTCGTCGAAGACGTGCACGCCGAGGATCGGCCCGAAGTATTCGGTGGTGAACGTCTCGTGGGCCAGGTCGGTGCACTCGAACAGCGTCGGCCGGACGAACCACCCGACCGAGTCGTCGGCGGTGCCCCCGGCCAGCACCCGGCAGCTGTCGTCCCCGGCGATCAGGTCCAGCGCGGCGGTGTGCCTGGCGAACGCGCGGGCGTCGATCACCGCGCCGCCGAAGTTGGCGAAGTCGGTCACGTCGCCGTAGGTCAACGCGTCGGCGGTGGCGGCCAGCCGGTCCCGCAGCCCAGCGGACCACAGCGACCGGGGGACGTACGCCCGCGAGGCGGCCGAGCACTTCTGGCCCTGGTATTCGTAGGCGCCCCGGATCAGCGCGGTGTGCAGGGCGTCGACGTCGGCGCTGGGGTGCGCGACGACGAAGTCCTTGCCGCCGGTCTCACCGACCAGCCGGGGGTAGCCCCGGTAGGCGGCGATGTTCTCGCCGACCGTGCGCCACAGCTGCTGGAAGACCCTGGTGGAGCCGGTGAAGTGGATGCCGGCCAGGTCCGGGTCGGCGAGCACCACGTCGGAGACCTCCTCGCCCCGCCCGGTGACCATGTTGATCACGCCGGGGGGCAGGCCGGCCGCCTCGAACAGCCGCATGGTGAAGTGCGCCGCGAACTGCTGGGTGGGGCCCGGCTTCCAGACCACGGTGTTGCCGAGCAGGGCCGGCGCGGACGGCAGGTTGCCGGCGATCGCGGTGAAGTTGAACGGGGTCACCGCGTAGACGAAGCCCTCCAGCGGGCGGTGGTCGAACCGGTTCCACACCCCCGGCGACGAGTTCGGCTGCGCCGCCAGCAACTCCCGGGCGAAGTGCACGTTGAACCGGAGGAAGTCGATGAACTCGCAGGCCGCGTCGATCTCCGCCTGCACGGCGGTCTTGGACTGGCCGAGCATGGTGGCCGCGTTGAGGGTGTCCCGCCACGGGCCGGCCAGCAGCTCGGCGGCGCGCAGGAAGACCGCGGCCCGCTCCTCGAACGGCAACGCCCGCCACATCGGCGCGGCGTCCTTGGCGGCCCGTACGGCGGCGCGGGCGTCGTCGTGGGTGGCGTGACCGGTGACCCCGAGCACGTGCGCGTGCCGGTGCGGCTGCACCACGTCGATCGGGTCGCCACCGGCCATCCGCTGCTCACCGGCGATGGTCATCGGCAGGTCGATCCGCTCGGCGGCCAGCTCGGTCAGCCGCCGTTGCAGCCGCTCCCGGTCGGCGCTGCCCGGCTCGTAGGTGCGTACCGGCTCGTTGTGCGGCTCGGGTACGGAGAACACGGCGTCCATCACAGCTCCTGGGCGATCTCGACAGCGGCGGCGAAATCGGCCCCGCGGGCACCGACCGGACGGTCGGACACCGGACACCGCGCGGCGTGCCTGGCGCGGTGGCGGGACCTCCGGGGATTCTCCCACGCCGACCCCGACGGAACCACGCCCCGCCCGCCCCGCACCGATGATCGCGAGGCCACGACACCTTCAGGGCGACGATTCGCATCAAACAGCCCCCGTCGATCAGCAGAAAGACAGGGCGGTCCGACGGCGGCGGCACCGGGAGGGCAGCAGCGCCGGACACCGGACGGGGCCCGGCGGGGCGGACCGGCGCGGGCCCGGCCGGGCGGACCGGCGCGGGCCGGCGGCGCTACGGGCAGACCGCAGCCGCGCCGCCCATGCCACCCGCCCCCTCCGGCTGCCCGGCCGGGCGTGGGGACGGTCCGCGCCCAGCCAGGGACCGCACCGTCAGCCCGCGTACCCTGGTTCGAGCGATCAGAGGCCTCCCGGTGCCGGGGTGGCGCGGTGTCGAAGGGGAGACGATGAGCAAGCAGCCCGGCAGCTCCACGGCGGCGTCCGCACAGACGGTCGACACCGGGCAGGGCGGCGGGGAGACCCACACCGCACCGGCGGGGTACGCCCCGGGTACGCCCCTGCTGGCGGTGCTCGCGCTCGGGTGGCTGGCCGCGATGCTGTGGTCCACCCGGGAAGCGATCCACTCGGCGGCGGTCGGCCTCACCGCGATCACCCTCTCCGCCTTCGCCCTACCCGGGGTGATCTCCGCCGCGCTGGTCGCCGGGACGGCCGTCGCGCTGGCCGCGAGCGAACTGGCCGCCCGCCGGCTCGGCGACCGCGCCGCACTGCGCTTCGCGGCGGCGCTCGGGGCCGGCATGCTGGTCGGGCTGGGCACCGCCCTGGCCGTCAACCTGACCTACGCCGACAACGCCACCACCAACACCATCGCCGGCACCAGCGCGGCGGCGGCCATCATCGGCGGGGCGATCGCCGGGGCGCGTACCCCGGCACCGGTCGGCGCGGTGGTCGCCGCCGCCCTCGGCACCCTGCTCTTCGTCGTGCTGTTCAGCCAGGCCCGCGACCCGCTGTTCGACCTGTTCGGTGCGGACGACTCGCAGGCGTCCCTGGTCGGTGCCGCGAAGTGGGTCTCCCGCACCGAGTCGCTGCTCGGCGGACTGCTGGCCGGGCTACTCGCCTTCGGCTACCTCAGCTGGGCCCGCCGCCGGGCCGTCCGCCGCGCCCCCGACGCCCCTGCTCCACGCTGGCCCGCCTACCTGCTCGCCGGAGCCGGTCCGGGTCTACTCCTGCTGCTCACCGAGGTGATCATCCGGATCGGCGGCCGGACCCTGCTGGACCTGGCCGGCGCGCTCAGCGAGGCGGACGCGGTGGCCCAGACCAGCATGGGCACCTCCCGGATCGACAACGGCATCTGGGTGCTCTTCGTGGGCGCGTTGACCTCGGTGATTCTCTTCGGCCGCACCCTCGGCCCGACCCACCGCGACGACGACCCCGAGACCGTCGAGGACTGACCCGGGTCAGGAGGCGGTACGCAGCAGCAACTCCCACTCGGAGGGGGCGTACCACTCCAGCTCGTGGTCCTCGGCCCCGTCGACGGTGAACTGGGCGTCCGGGTCACCGGCGAGCGCTTCGTGCACCACGTCGACGGCGGCGGTGACGTCCTCGACCGCTTCGTCCCCGTCCACGTGCAGCGCGGCCACGGCCGACGCCGGCACCGGACCGTCCAGCTCCACCACGCTGGAGCCCAGCTCGCCGTCACCCCGGCCGACGGCGGCACCGGGCAGGTCGACCGAGACCACCACCCGCCGTCGGGGTGCGGCCGGGTCCTCCCGCAACAGTTGCAGGGCGTCCTGGGCGGCCCGGGTGAAGGCGACGTACTCCAGCTCCTCCTCGTCGCCCTCGGCGTACCACTCGCGCAGGGTGGGGGTGACCGCGTGCCCGTCGCTGACCGGCAGTCCCCGCTCGCGCAGCAGGGCCAGCATCGGCACGGTCGCCGGCACGTACACCCGGACCAGCTCGTCGCCCGCCATCGTCTCCCCCGCTCGTTGCCGTGCCGGCTGTTTCGCCGCGTCCCCCGGGACCGTGGCCGCACCGCCCGCCCGAACGCCGATCATGCCGTACGGGCGGTACGGGCGCGGACCCGACGGCCGAGACCGTCATACACCGCACAGCGCTGCGGTGGAAGACGCCGCACCGGGCGGACGGTCCGGTGCTGGGCGGGGAAGGCTGTCGGTGGCAAACTGATCCGAACGACGTCAAGCCGAGGGGTTTCCGTGGAGCCGAGGTTTCTCCTGCTCTCCGACGTGGCCGCCGAGCTGAACGTCTCAGATTCGCAGGTCTATCACATGGTACGCAGCGGCGAACTGCCCGCCATCAAGATCGGCGGGCGGGGTCAGTGGCGGGTGGAGCGCGCCCGACTGGAGGAGTACATCCAGCTCAAGTACGCCGAGACCGCCGAGTGGGTACGCGGCAACCCGCTCACCGACCGCGACCCGGAGTGATCGCCCCGTACCCCTGAGCCATTGACCCTGGGCGTTGCCGTGGTCGACAATCGACGCTGTCGGAAGCAAACGAAGGCAAACGCAGGGATTGAGGGTGCAGCGATGGCCGACTCCCGCCGTCCGGGGCCGACCCGACCACCGATCCGGTTGCGCCCCGCCCCCATCGCCGACCCGCCCTACGTCGACGAGGTGCCGGATCTGTGGCCCCGACCGCCCGGCCAGCTCGCCCTCGACCTGTTCGGCACCGGGCAACCGCCCGTCGGTCGCCCGGCCGGCCGACGGCCCGACCCCCGACCCCACCCCGGACATCCGGCCACCCCGGCACTGCCCCCGCCCGCCACCGCCACCCCCGAGGCGACCCGTGCGGCCCACCGGTTCGTCGGCACCTGCCTGGAAATCCTCAACGGTTACCGGCCGCCCGGCCAGATCCGGGCACTGGTCGAGCCGGGGCACACCGCCGAGGTGAGCGAACAACTCGCCCGCGCCGCGTCGCGTACCCCGCCGGTGCGTCGGCGCTCCACCCGTCCCGCCGTCCACCTGCGCCGGCTGCGGGTGTTCGAACCGCACGCGGCAGCCGTCGAGGTGGCCGTGGTGGTCGCCGCAGCTGGTCGGACCTGGGCGATGGCGCTCCGCCTGGAACACCGCCGAGGCAGCTGGCTCTGCACCACCCTCCAGGTCATCTGACCCCCACCCCGCCCACCCCAGACCCCCACACCCTTCCCCGCAGCCAGTCCGCCGTGTTGATCAAGAGGTTCAGGTCATTCCTGGAGATCCAACTGACGTATTCCTCTTGATCACCGGAGGTGACGGAACCCGGAGGGCTGATCCGGGTGAGGGGCGGGGCTGGGTGGGGGTGAAGTCGGGCAAGGGGTTCCGCGGCCGAACAACAGGACCGCCCGGAACGGCAGGACCGCCCGGAACGGCAGGACCGCCCGGAACGGCAGGACCGCCCGGAACGGCAGGACCGCCCGGAACGGCAGGACTGCCCGGAACGGCAGGACGCCCGCCTGCTCTGGTGAGTAGGTGGGCGTCCTGGCGGTTCGGATCAGGCGCCGCCGTTGGGCGCACCGTGGCAGCGCTTGTACTTGCGACCGGAGCCGCACGGGCAGGGCGCGTTGCGGGACGGCCCACCCTCGGCCGACCGGTCGACCGGACCGGTGTTACGCCGGGCGGTGCTGGCTGCGGCAGCCTGACCGGTCGCCCCGGCGGCGGCCGGGCGACGCGGCGTACCGGCGGCGGGTCGGGCCTGCGACGGAGCCTGCGGCTGCCCACCGCCGATGCCGAGTGCCGGTGCGGACGGCTCGGGCTCGGGCCGTTCCACGGCCACCGCGCCCGCGCCGGCCTCACCGTCGATGGTGGGGGCGGAGTATTGCAGGCCCTGCTGCTGGGGCGCGCGGTTGAGGCCCTTGGCCCGGATCTCGACCGGCTTGTCCAGCAGCTGCACCTCCTCGGCCTCCGGCTCCGGCTCCTGGACCTGCACCTCCAGGTTGTAGAGGAAGCCGACCGTCTCCTCCTTGATGCCTTCCATCATGGTGGCGAACATGTCGAAGCCCTCGCGCTGGTACTCGATGACCGGGTCGCGCTGGGCGTACGCCCGGAGGCTGATGCCCTCCTGGAGGTAGTCCATCTCGTAGAGGTGCTCGCGCCACTTGCGGTCGATGACCTGGAGCAGCACCATCCGCTCGAGCTGGCGGGTGGCTTCCTCGCCGAGGCTCTCCTCACGCCGGTCGTACGCGGCGTTCGCGTCCTCCTTGAGCCGGGCCAGCAGGAAGTCCTGGTCCAGGCCGGAGCGGGAACCGACCTCCTCCTCCAGCTCGTCGACGGTGACGCTAACCGGGTAGAGCTGCTTGAGGCTCGCCCAGAGCTGGTCGAGGTCCCAGTCCTCGGCGTAGCCGTCGCTGGTGGCCCCCACCACGTACGCGCCGATGGTGTCGTCGATCATGTTGCGGACCTGGTCGGAGAGGTCCTCACCGTTGAGCACGCGCAGCCGCTCGGCGTAGATCACCTGGCGCTGCTTGTTGAGCACCTCGTCGTACTTCAGGACGTTCTTGCGGATCTCGGCGTTCTGGCCCTCGATCTGGGCCTGGGCGTTCTTGATCTGCCGGGTGACCATCTTCGACTCGATGGGCACGTCCTCCGGGATGTTGAACCGCTCCATCACCGCCTCGACGGCACCGGCCCGGAACCGCTTCATCAGCTCGTCCTGGAGCGACAGGTAGAACCGGGACTCGCCCGGGTCACCCTGCCGGCCGGCCCGACCGCGCAGCTGGTTGTCGATCCGGCGGGACTCGTGCCGCTCGGTGCCGAGCACGTAGAGGCCACCGGCGGCGGCCACCTCCTCGGCCTCGGTCTCGCACGCCTGCTTCCAGGTGGGGAGGGCCTCCTCCATCGCCTTGGCGTACTCGTCCTCCTGCTCGACCGGGTCGAGGCCGCGCTGGCGCAGCTCGCTGGCGGCGAGGAACTCGGCGTTACCGCCGAGCAGGATGTCGGTGCCCCGGCCGGCCATGTTGGTCGCGACGGTGACCGCGCCCTTGCGGCCGGCCTGCGCGACGATCTCGGCCTCGCGGGCGTGGAACTTCGCGTTCAGCACCGAGTGCGGGATGCCCCGGCGGCGCAGCAGCGTGGAGAGGATCTCGGAGTTTTCCACCGAGACGGTGCCGACCAGCACCGGCTGACCGGCCTGGTGCCGCTCGGCGATGTCCTCGATGACCGCGTTGAACTTGGCCTTCTCGGTCTTGTAGATGACGTCGGCCTTGTCCATCCGGACCATCGGCCGGTGGGTGGGGATGGTCACCACGCCGACCTTGTAGACCTTGTTGAACTCGCCCGCCTCGGTCTGGGCGGTACCGGTCATGCCGGAGAGCTTCTCGTAGAGGCGGAAGTAGTTCTGGAGGGTGATGGTGGCCAGGGTCTGGTTCTCCTGCTTGATCTCCACCCCCTCCTTGGCCTCGATCGCCTGGTGCATGCCCTCGTTGTAGCGGCGGCCGTGCAGGATGCGCCCGGTGAACTCGTCGACGATCAGGACCTCGCCGTCGCTGACGATGTAGTCCTTGTCGCGCTTGTAGAGCTCCTTGGCCTTGATCGCGTTGTTGAGGTAGCCGACCAGCGGGGTGTTGACCGACTCGTAGAGGTTGTCGATGCCGAGCCGGTCCTCGACCTTGGCCACGCCGCGCTCGGTGACCGCGATGGTGCGCTTGGCGTAGTCGACCTCGTAGTCGCCCTCGCCGTCCTTGCCGGACTGGAGGCGGGCCACCACGCCGGCGAACTCGCCGTACCAGCGGGCGGAGTGCTCGGCCGGGCCGGAGATGATCAGCGGGGTCCGGGCCTCGTCGATCAGGATCGAGTCGACCTCGTCGACCACGGCGAAGTTGTGCCCGCGCTGGACCAGCTCATCGTGCGACCAGGCCATGTTGTCGCGCAGGTAGTCGAAGCCGAACTCGTTGTTGGTGCCGTAGGTGATGTCGCACTCGTAGGCGGCCTTGTGCTCGGCGGCCGGCCGGTTGGGCAGCACCACGCCGACGGTCAGGCCGAGGAACTCGTGCACCTGACCCATCCAGGCGGCGTCGCGCTGGGCCAGGTAGTCGTTGACGGTGACCACGTGCACGCCCTTGCCGGAGAGCGCGTTGAGGTAGACCGCCATGACCGAGGTCAGCGTCTTGCCCTCACCGGTCTTCATCTCGGCGATGTTGCCGAAGTGCAGTGCCGCGCCACCCATCACCTGGACGTCGTACGGCCGCTGGCCGAGCACCCGGGCAGCCGCCTCGCGCACCGTGGCGAACGCCTCGGGCAACAGGTCGTCGAGGGTCTCACCATCGGCGAGCCGCTCCCGGTACTGGTCGGTCAGTGACCTCAGCTCGTCGTCGGTGAGGTTGACGTAGTCGTCCTCGATCGAGTTGACGGCGGCGGCGATGGCCTTCAGCCGGCGCACCATACGGCCCTCGCCCGCGCGGAGGACCCTTTCCAGAATCGACACGGATCAACGCTCCCCTAGACAGTCTCGAACCATCGTAGGCGCTCCGTCGGCGCGATGGTCACTGGTGGCGGCGGTCCGACCCGACCAAACCGACATAATGCTCGGCTCGACCCGCCGCCCGGCGGTTATCCGGTTACGCCCACCGCGAACGATCCGGCACGATGACCCGCATGGAGCCTGTGGAGATCATCGAGGACGGCCTGCTGCTGCGTCCGTGGCTCGCCTCGGACGCGGAAGACGTGCACCGGGCTTGCCAGGACCCGGACATCCAGCGCTGGACCACCGTACCGCGTCCGTACCGGCCTGAACACGCCCATGGCTTCGTCACCAAGCTGAGCCCCCGCGCCTGGGCCGAGGGCAGCGGGGCACCGTTCGCGGTCTGCGACGCCGCCACCGGCGAGCTGCTCGGCTCCTGCGGCCTGGTCGCGATCGACCGGGAGGTCGAGACCGGTGAGATCGGCTATTGGACCGCCCCCTGGGCTCGGGGCCGGGGGGTCACCGTGCGGGCCACCCGGGCGGTCGCCCGCTGGGCCTTCGACGCTCTGGCGCTGCGTCGGCTGATCTGGCAGGCCGAGGTCGGCAACCACTTCTCCCGGCTGGTCGCGTTGCGGGCCGGCTTCCAGATCTCCGGTGAGCTGCGGCTCGCCCGACCCGCCGGGGACGGCCGGGGCGAGGGCTGGATCGGCTCGATGCTGCCCGGGGAGGTGCCCGCCGTCGGTGCGACCGGACCGGCCGGGCCGGGCACCCTGGAAGCCCGGCGGGCCGCCGTGTTCGGTCGGCCGCAGCCCGTCCTGTTCGCCACCGCCGGGGATACCGAGCTGCGGTTGCGACCGATGGAGGAACGCGACCTGGACGGGGTCGTCGCCACCTGCCGGGACCCGGATACCGTCCGGTGGACCAGCGTGCCGCACCCCTACCAGCACACCGACGCCGAGGGCTACCTGACCTACGGCGGGCTGGCCTGGGCGCGGGGCAGCAGCGCGTGTTTCGTCCTGGCCGACCCGGACGACGCCTTCGCCGGCACCGTCGACCTGCGGTTGAACCCCGTCGACCCGCTGCGGGCCGAGGTCGGCTTCATGACCGCGCCGCAGGCCCGGGGCCGGGGCTGGATGCCGGCCGCGCTGGGCGCGCTCGCCGCCTGGGGCATCACCGGCCTCGACCTGGTCCGGATCGAGTGGAAGGCCCACGTCGGCAACACCGCCTCCCGGCGGGCCGCCGAGAAGGCCGGCTTCACCGTCGAGGGCACCCTGCGGGGCGGGGTGCCGCAGCGGGGGGACCGGGTCGACGCCTGGATCGGCGCGCTGCTCGCCGGGGACCTGACGTGAACCCACAGTCCGGCGACGCCGGGGACCTGACTCGACCCCGCAGACCAACGACGTCGGGGACCTGACGTGACCTGCAGTCCGACGACGCCGGCGGCGACCTGACGTGAACCCACGGACCATCGAGCCTGGCGAGGACCTGACGTGACCCCGGAGGTCATCGAGGCCGGACCGGTGCGGCTGCGGCCGTTCCGGCCGGACGACGCCGAGGACCTCGCCGCCGGCCGCGACGATCCGGTGAACCTGCGGTTCAACCCGGTGATGCCGCAGCCGTACACGGTCGCCGACGCGCACTGGTGGATCTCCGAGGGCGCCCCGGCGGCGTGGCGCAGCGGCGGCGCCGCGTACGCGATCGTCGATGCCGGGACCGACCGGCTGGTCGGCGGGGCCGGGCTCAGCCAGGTGGCGCCGGGCCGGGGGCAGGCGGAGCTGGGCTACTGGGTGGCACCGCGGGCCCGGCGGCGCGGGATCGCCACCGCCACCACCCGGGCCCTGGCGGCGGCCGCGTTCCAGGCCGGCCTGGCCCGGCTGGAGCTGCTGATCAGGGCCGAGAACCCGGCCAGCCAGCGGGTCGCGCTGGCCGCCGGCTTCCACCTGGAGGGGGTACGCCGGGCAGCCGGCCTGGACCGCGACGGCGACCGGTACGACCTGCTCGCCTGGGTACGCCTCGCCGACGACCCGCCCGGCCCGGTCCCGCGCCTGCTGCCGGACCTGCCCGACGGCCGGCTCACCGACGCGGTGGTGACCCTGCGCCGGCTCGCCCCGGCCGACGCCGAGGTGCTGCACCGGCTGCACACCCGCCCCGAGGTGGTGGCGACCCGGGTCCGTCCGGTCCCACCGACCCGGGCGGACATCGACCGGCGCTGTGCCGTCGCCGAGAGCGACTGGCTGGCCGGCCGGGCGGCCGACTTCGCGCTGTGCGACGCGGTGACCGGCACGATGGTCGGCGGTTGCGCACTGATCCACGACGAGCCGGCCACCGGCCAGGCGATGATCGGCTACAGCCTGCTGCCCGAGGCGCGCGGCCGGGGACTGGCCACCCGTGCGGTCCGGCTGGTGGCCGGCTGGGCGTTCGGCCCGGTGGGTCTGGCCCGCCTCTGGGCCGGCACCGCCCCGTGGAACACCGCCTCCCAGCGCGTCCTGACCCGGGCCGGCTTCCACCGGGAGGGCCTCATGCGTGCCCGCCTCCCCGCCCCGACACCCGAAACCCCCCGCCCCGACACCCTCCTCTGGTCCCACCTCCCCACCGACCCCCCTCCCCCGCCCTCTTCCCCGCCCCCACCCCCACCTCCCGGGTGATCAAGAGGTTTACGTCAATTCGATCTTCGTAGCTGACGCAAACTTCTTGATCACCGCGAGCGGGCGGGGGCGGAGGGGGGCGGGGGCGGGGGCGGGGGGGGATGGGTTTAGGTGTCTAGGGAGATGATGCCGTAGTCGTAGGCGTGGCGGCGGTAGACGACGCTGGGGCGGCCGGACTCCTTGTCGTGAAACAGATAGAAGTCGTGACCGACGAGTTCCATCTGGAACAGGGCGTCGTCGACCGTCATCGGGTCGGCGGGGTGCACCTTGGCCCGGGCGATATGCCAGGGCTGGTCGTCGTGCTCCTCCGGGCGCTCCTCGACGGCGGTCGCGGTGGCGGTGCCGCCGGCGGGGGCGGCGACGTCGTCCAAGCCGGCCACCGGCAGACCGGCGGTGGCGGCGGCGACGGAGATCGGCGCATGCCGGCCCCGGTGTACGCGGCGGCGGTCGGCCGCCCGGCGCAGTCGGGTGTCCAGCTTGGCGATGGCCGCGTCCAGCGCGCTGTAGAAGTCGTTCGTGCAGGCCTCTGCCCTGATCACCGGCCCACGGGAGACACAGGTGATCTCCACTCGCTGGCAGGTGTCGGACTGCCGGGGATTGCGCTCGTGGAACAGCTCCACATCGACCCGGATGAGCTTGTGATCGTAGCGTTCGATTTTCGCGAGTTTCTCGGCTACGTGTACCCGGTAATGGTCCGGCACTTCGACGTTTCGACCCTTGACCACGATGTCCACGTGACCTCCCTTTTCCGGATGGTCGGCTGATCTTCGAATCCGGTCGAGCAACCTCGGGAGGGCCCCTGGGAGCGTCGACCGGTCAGGTACGGCTACGCCTCCTTCCACCGTCGGGGACGGGTGGGGAACCCTTCCTACCCCGACACGAAAACGCTAACTCCTGTTCGGCCGACAGTCACCCCCGGTTGTGGGAAACCCTCAGAGAATTAACAGCAACCAACACCATGGGGTGAAACGGAAACACGTTGCGTCACCAATGCCGCCGCTTTTGCGTTGCACCCAACACGGCCGCGCCATATGGCGTCATTCCCGCCGCACGCAAGGTCCGACTCAGCGCCGCCAGGGTGGCCCCGGTGGTGAGGATGTCGTCCAGCACCACCACCGTCCGGCCACCCGCACCACGCCCGGCCCACCCCGCCCGCAGCCGGAACGCCGACGCCGCCGCCTCGGCCCGCCCCGCCTGGTCCAGCTCCACCGAATCCGGCCGGGGCAGGGCCCGCACCGGCACCGCCGTCCGCACGTCCCAGCCGGCCCCCCGCAACCGGACCGCCGCGTGCCGGGCCAACCGGGTCAGGTGGTCGCCGTAGCGGGCCCGGGCCGCCGCCGCCCGGTCCGGCACCGGCACCAGCAGCACCGGCCGGGCCGGACCCACCGCCGCCGCCACCACCTCCGCCAGCAACCCGCCCAGCGGCCGGGCCAACCCGTGCCGACCCCGCTCCTTGTACGACAGCAGCACCTCCCGCAGCGGGCCCGCGTACGGGCCGAGGGCGTGGCAGGGCGGCAGGTCCGGCGGAGGCGGGGTGGGACGGGCCGGCACCGGCCGCAGCGCGGCGAGCTGGCATACGCAGCGCGGGCAGCAGCCCCGCCGCAGGGTGTCGTCCCGCCGACCGCAGCCGGCACAACCGGTCGGGAAGACCAGATCGGTCAGGTCCGCCCAGAGTCCGCCGATGTCCCGCACGAGCGGCTCAGAACAGGAAGAACGGCGCAGTCGGACTGCCCGCCCGGCCACCGGCGGGCGGGGACGGCACGTCCAGCACCTGCTCGCCCCGGATCGTCTCCGCCGACGGTGAACGGTAGCGGTAGGCGACCCCGTTGGCCTCGTACATCATCATGAGGGTGGGCAGCACGTAGGTCGGGTTGCCCGGGTACACCGCGAGGTGGGTCACCCGGGCACCGACGTCGGTGACCAGCCCGGCCTGCAACACCCCGTCCACACCCACCTCGTAGACCGCCGAACGGTTGGTGGACCCGGCCACGGCCAGGGTGTTCTCCTGCGCCCAGTCCACCGCCGACAGGTCGGTGAGTGTGGTGGCGACCTGTCGTACCGGGCCGAGGGAGACCACTCCGCCGTCGAGACTCGCCGTGCTGAGGTAGAGCCGCCCACCGACGATCAGTGCGATCCGGTGCCCGTCCAGGGCGGCGGCCACCGCGCTGACCTGACCCGTCGTGCCCACCGGCACCTGGACCATCCGGGCCCGGTCGTCGAACCGGTAGAGCCGCCCGTCGGCCACCACCAGCCCGTACGGCTGGGCCCCGCCGAGCGGGCGCAACCAGACCGGCCGGCCGAGCGCGGCGAAGGTCTGCGTCCCCGGGGTCATCACCTGCACCGGCGCGGCACCGGAACCGGCGACCAGCCGGTGCCGGCCGCCCGGGGCGGTGGTCACCAGGGCGGCGAGGGTCTTGTCCTCGACGGTCCGCCGCAGGGCCGCCGAGACGATGGTGTGGTTGTCCTCCACGCGGATCGGCACGGGGCCGATGGGCTCGGCCTCGAAGACGAGCGGATGGATCGCCCCGTCATAGACGGTGAACCGTTGCGGCGCCTCGGTGAGCGGATAGACCGGGTTGGCGAGCCGGTGGGCGGCCAGGTCGTCGATGGTCACCCGGGACTGGTTGCGGGTGGTGAGCTGGAGCGGGCCGTCCAGGTCGGACAGCGACCAGGCCAGCTGGATGCCGAGTTTCTCCAGTTTGCGACGGTCGTCCCCGGGCAGGTCGAGGTTGACTTCCCACCGGCCGTCGGTCTTGACCGCGTTGTTGATCAGGGCGGTCCGGTCCGGCAGGCCGCTCACCCCCTGGCGGAGCCAGTCCGACGGGCCGGCGATCAGCCACTTGACCGCCTCGCTGACCAGCCGCTCGTTGGGCACGGCGAGGGGCAGGTAACGCTGGTCGGCGACCAGCCGGGTGGCGTCGGAGTTCCAGAAGTAGACCGTACGGATCTGGTAGTACAGCCGCAGGCTCAACGTGTCCAGCAGCAGCACGCTCGGCGGATCGGTGACGTAGTAGCCGCCGTCCTGCGTGCTCTCCTGGCCCGGCTCGGCGGAGCCGCGCAGCGAGAACTGGTATTCGGTGTCCGTCACCACCGGTGGGCCGAGCACCCCGTTGGCCCGCAGCAGCCCCACCTGCTGCACCGGCACCCGGACGGTGAGCAGACCGTTGACGTTCTCGGTGATCACCGGCTTCTCGGTCAGCCGGACCACGTTGATCGCGACCTCACTGCCCTGTTTCTCCGCGAGCCGGTTGCGGTCCTCGCGGGCGATGAACTGCTTGACCCGGGCGTACGCCCGCTCGGGCTCACCGGCCGCGGCGGCCAGGAAGTTGCGGACGAAGGTCTCCCGGTCGGCGCCGCTGGACGTGCGGGTGGGGGGTTCGCCCCGGCCGGAGCTGGACGCGCCCGCCGAGACGGCCGGCCCGGACCCGTCCACCTGCACGTCGGTGCGGTCGGGGATGCCGCAGCCGGTGGCGAGCGCCAGCAGTACGACGCAGAGCAGCCCGGCCAGCGCCCGACGCCCCACGGCCGGGCCCGGGCCCGGGCCCGTGCGACGATTCACGGCCGGGCCCGGGCCCGTGCGAAGACTCACGACCGGACCTCCGCCCGCTCGTCGGGCACGGCGGCCGGACCGGGGCCGATGGCCAGGACACCACCGTCAGCGGGCCCGATCGCCAACAGGTCGCCGTCTCGCGGGCCACCGAAGGGCAGGGTGGCGTCCGCCGGCACCAGCCGCAGCGGTGAGGTGGTGAGCCGGTCGCCGGAGCGGACCGGCAGGGTGAGTCGGAACTGGGCGCCCTGCCCCGGCGCCCCCCACGCCTCCAGCCAGCCGCCGTGCAGCCGGGCGTCCTCCAGGCTGATCGACAACCCCAGCCCGGTCCCGCCGGTCTGCCGGGCCCGGGACGGGTCGGCCCGCCAGAACCGGTTGAACACCAGCTTCTCCTCGCCCGGCTTGAGCCCGACGCCGTGGTCGCGGACGGTGACCGCGACGGCGGTCTGGTCGACGCCCAGGGTGATCACCACCGGTTTGGCCTCGCCGTGCTCCACGGCGTTGCCGACCAGGTTGCGCAGCACCCGCTCGACCCGACGCGGGTCCACCTCGGCGATCACCGGGCTGGCCGGCACCGCCAGCTCGATGGTGACGCCGACCCGTTCGGCCAGCCCGGCGAGGCGGTCGGCGACCCGGTGCACCACCGGCACCAGGTCGGTCGGCTCGGAGTCGAGCATGGCGAAGCCGGCGTCGAAGCGGCTGATCTCCAGCAGGTCGGTGAGCAACTCCTCGAACCGGTCCAGCTCCGCCTGGAGCAGCTCGGCGCTGCGGGCCACCGCCGGGTCGAACTCGTCGCGCTCGGCGAAGATCAGGTCGGCGGCCATCCGGACGGTGGTCAGCGGGGTCCGCAGCTCGTGCGAGACGTCGGAGGTGAACCGGCGCTGGAGGCGGGACATCTCCTCCAGGCGGAGGATCTGCCGTTGCAGGTTGGTGGCCATCTGGTTGAACGAGGCGGCGAGCAGGGCGAGGTCGTCCTCGCCGTTGACCACCATCCGCTGGTCGAGCAGGCCCGCGGAGAGCCGCTGGGCGGTGCGCGCGGCGACCCGCACCGGGGTCACCACCAACCGGGTGACCAGGGCGGCGAGCAGGCCCAGCAGCAGCACCAGGGCCACCCCGGTGGCCAGGACGGTGGCCCGGGCGTCGGCGGCGGTGGCGTCCTGCCGGTTGAGCGGGACGAGGTAGTAGAGCTCCAGCTGGCCGAAGCGGGTGGGCACCGGGGAGCCGTAGACCAGGTATTTCGTCCGCTCCCCGGTGAGCTGGCCGGTGCGGATCTGGTGGGCCACCTTGCCGTCGGCGACGGCGGCCCGTAGCTCCCGGCTGACCAGCGGCCGGACGTCCATCGCCGGGGAGGTGCGGGTCTCGATGATGCCGGCGTAGTTGTCCGCGGTGATCGCCACCACCACCCCGCTGGTCTGCTGCGGGTCGCCCCCGGCCAGATAGTTGACCGTGCCCTCGACGGTGTCCTGGAGCTGCGCCTCCTGGGGCTGGCTGTAGAGGTTGAACTGCTTGGCCGAGTAGTCGCTGCCGTTGCGCAGCCGCAGCAGCACGTCGGTCTCGGCGTTCTCGAGCAGGATGCTGGTGATCTTGTCGGCGATCAGGTAGGCGAAGCCGCCGACCAGCAGGCTGGACACCACCAGCGTGATGGTCACCACCCGGACCTGCAACGACCGCCGCCAGGTCTGCCGCAGGCCGGCGGTCACCCGCAGGCAACGGCCCAGCAGGGCCCGCCACACCGCCCGCGCGGCGGGACGCCAGCCGGCGGTGTGCTCGGGGGTGGGGTCGGGGGCACTGGTCACGGTGCAGACCAGGCTATCCGGTACCCGCCTTGTATCCCACGCCCCGCACGGTCAGGATGATTTCCGGCCGCTCCGGGTCCGGCTCGATCTTGGCGCGCAACCGCTGCACGTGCACGTTGACCAGCCGGGTGTCCGCCGCGTGCCGGTAACCCCAGACCTGCTCCAGCAGGACCTCCCGGGTGAAGACCTGACGCGGCTTGCGGGCCAGCGCGACCAGCAGGTCGAACTCCAGCGGCGTCAGCTTCACCTCGTCGCCGTCCCGGCTGACGGTGTGCGCCGGCACGTCGATGGTGATCTGGTTGCCGGGCGGGCCGATGGTCAGCATCTCCGGGGCGACGTCCTCGCCCCGCCGCAGCCGGGCCCGCATCCGGGCCACCAGCTCCTTCGGCTTGAACGGCTTGACCACGTAGTCGTCGGCACCCGACTCCAGGCCGAGCACCACGTCGACGGTGTCGCTCTTGGCGGTCAGCATGACGATCGGCACACCCGACTCGCCACGGATCGCCCGCGCCACGTCGATACCACTCATCCCGGGCAACATCAGGTCGAGCAGCACGATGTCGGGTCGACTGTCCCGGAACGCAGCCAACGCCCGTTCCCCGTCGGCGACGAAGGAAGGCAGGAAACCCTCACTGCGCAGGACGATGCCGAGCATCTCGGCGAGCGCGGGGTCGTCGTCGACCACCAGCACCCGGGCTCTCATGGGGTTTATGTTTCCATCCCCGTTCAGTCGGTGGGATCGCGTCTGGATGGCACGGTACTGCCGGGAGAGGTGCCACCGCACGCCCCACGCGCGATATCTCCCCCGATGGCCGTATCGGTGGCCCGCACGGCGGATCCACCCGACCGGTCGGACCGTGTCACCATGATCCCCGGGCAGGTCGCCCCCCGCCAGCCACCATCCGCAGGAGTACGCGTGCCCGATGTCGGCCCGACCGCCGTGCTCCCCCGCCGTCCGCTCACCGTCGGTGAACTGCTCGACTCCGCCGTGCTGCTGCTGCGGGCCCAGGGGCGGGTGCTGGTCCCCCTGGGCGTCCTGCTCGCCGCCGGTGAACAGGTGCTGTTGTACCCGCTGCGCCGGCTCGCCGACGCCGTACCCCCGGTGTGGTGGAGCGAGAGCGGGTCGTTTCCGCTCTGGTGGCAACTGCTCGCGGTGGGCGCCGCCGGTGAGGCGGTGATCGTCCTGCTGCTCGGCAACCCGGCCGCGCGGGCGGCCGGCGCGGCCCTGCTCGGCCGCCACACCGGCGTGGGGGACCTGCTCCGCCCGGCCGGAGCCCACTGGGGGGTCACCCTGCTGCTCGCCCCGGCGGTCGGCCTGCTGATGCTGGTCGCGGCGCTGCTCGGCCCGGCCTGGCTCGTCGGCTGGGGACTGCTCGGCTCGGTCGCCGCAGCCGTGGTGGTGGACCGGGTGCCCGGACCGTCGGCGGTGCCCCGGTCGGTCCGCGTCGCGCTGCGCGGTCGGGCCGCCGCCGTCCGGCTGCTCGGCTACCTCGGCTGGTGGGTGCTGCGGGTCGGTCTCGCCCTCGGTCTCTTCTTCGGCGTCGAGTCGCTGCACCTGGTCGACCTGGCCGACCCCGACGTGCGGGTCGTCGCCGCGATGCTCGCCTGGGCGGCGGTGAACAGCGTCGCCTACCCCGCGCTGGCCTGTCTGGACGCGGTGAACCACCTGGACACCCGGATGCGCGCCGAAGGGCTGGACATCCGGCTCGCCCGTACCCCTGCGGGTTCCGTCGCGGCCGGCCTGCCGGCGGTCGATCGGTGAGCCGGTGGTGGACCGAGGCCGTCGCCGCGCTCGGCGACGTGCTGCCGCTGCCGCTGGCCGCACTGCTGCTGGTGCTGGTCGCCGGGCTGACCGCGCTCGCCTGGTACCACTTCCCGACCTGGGTGCCCCGCCGACTGCCCCGCTGGCGGCTGCCCCGGCTCAGGCTGCCCCGCCTCAGGCTGCCCCGCTGGCGGCGACGACAGCGGTCGGCCGACGACCCGCCCGGCGTCACCCTGCCCCGCCCCCGCACCGGAGACGACACCCCCGCCGCCGGCCCCGGGCGCTCCCTGGCCGACCGGCTGGCCGCCGAGGGCCGGTACGCCGAAGCCGTCCGGGAACGGCTGCGCGACATGATCCGCCGGCTGGTCGCCGTCGGTGCGGTCGCACCCCGACCCGGGATGACCGTCACCGAACTGACCGACGCGGCGGCCCACGCCCGTCCCCCGGTCGACCCGCCGTTACGCGCCGCCGGAGCGATCTTCGCCGAGCTGTGGTACGCCCAACGCCCCGCCGCCGCCGGACACGACCAGCGGATGCGGGAACTCGCCGACGAGCTGGACCGGGCCCTCACCCACCCACAGCCGGACGGGGGGCCCCGGTGACCCGCCCCGCCACACCGACGGTCGACAGCCCGCCACCGGCCCCCGTCCGCCCGCCACCGGCCGGGCCGGTCCGGCGGCGCCGCCGCCGACACCGGGTGATCGTGCCGCTGGCGTTGGCCGCCGTGCTGCTCGCCGGCACCGTCGGTGCCCACGCGCTGGACCAGCCCGACCCGACCGACCCCGGTTTCCTCTCCCCGGTCGCCACCGACGACGACGGTGGCCGCCGCCTCGCCGACGCGCTGCGCGCCCGGGGCGTCACCGTGGACCGGGAGACCGACCTGCTGCCCGCCCTGCTCGGCCTCGACCGTGGCCCGGCCACCCTCTTCGTGCCGGCGGCGGAACTGCTGCACCCCGACACCCTCGACACGCTGGGTGAGCTGCCGGCCGGCCGGCGACTGGTCCTCGTCGACCCGTCCCGCCGGGTGCTCGAATCCGCCGGCCTGCCGGTGGTGCCGACCGACCGCCGGTGGGCCGCCCGGGCCGTCGGACCCGACACCGACGGTCGGCCCTGTCCACTACCCGAGGCGAGCCGGGCCGGGGTGGCCGCCGCCCTACTCCAGCGGTACGCCGCCGCGCCCGGCACCGCAGCCACCCTCGACCGCTGCTACGGCGACGGCCTGGTCCGGCTGCCCGGCCGGGCCGAGGTGGTGGTGATCGGTGCCAGCGACCCGTTCCGCAACGACCGGATCGCCGAACACGGCAACGAGACGCTCGGCACCGGCCTGCTCGGCGTCCACGGTCGGGTGGTCTGGTTGGACCTGGACGGGCCGGCACCGGCCCCCACGGTCGGCCGTCCCGACGGCACCGGCGAGCCCGCCTGGTCACCTGCCCCCGGCGGGTCCACCGGTTACGGCGACGGCACCGGCGAGCAGGGCCCGGGTGGCCCCGGACCCGCCACCGGCGGAGGCGACGGACGGGGTGACGCCCCCGACTCGGCCGGTCCGCCACCACCTGACGACCACCCGCTGCTGGACGCCTTCCCGCCCTGGTTCTGGGCGCTACTGCTCCAACTCGCCCTGGCCGCCCTGCTGACCGTGCTGTGGCGGGCCCGCCGGCTCGGCCCGCCGGTCACCGAGCCGCTGCCGGTCGAGGTCCGCGCCGCCGAGACCGCCCTCGGCCGGGCCCGGCTCTACCAACGGGCCCGCGCCCGGGGCCCGGCCGCCGAGATCCTGCGTACCGCCGCGCTGGGACGGTTGCGCGGCCGGCTCGACCTGCCCGCGACCCTCGCACCGGCGGAGTTGGCGGCCCGGGTGGCCGGGCCGGCCGGCGGCACCCCGGAGCAGATCCACGAGCTGCTCTTCGGCGCGGCACCCGGGACCGACGCCGAACTGCTGGAGCTGGCCCGGTCGCTGGACCGGCTGACCCGTACCGTGGCGGCAGCGCCCGGCCGTCCGACCGAAGGAGACCCCCGGTGACCCGACCCGCCACCACCGCCGAGCCCACGGCCGGCCCGGACGACGCCCGGGCCGCCCTGCACCGGCTGCGCACCGAGGTGGCCAAGGCGGTCGTCGGCCAGGACGCCGTGGTCACCGGCCTGGTCATCGCCCTGCTCTGCCGGGGCCACGTCCTGCTGGAAGGCGTGCCCGGGGTGGCCAAGACGCTGCTGATCCGCACCGTCGCCACCGCCCTCGACCTGGACTCCAAGCGGGTCCAGTTCACCCCCGACCTGATGCCCGGTGACGTCACCGGTTCGCTGATCTTCGACCCGCGTACCGCCGCGTTCACCTTCCGGGAGGGGCCGGTCTTCACCAACCTGCTGCTCGCCGACGAGATCAACCGGACGCCGCCGAAGACCCAGTCGGCGCTGCTGGAGGTGATGGAGGAGCGCCAGGTGTCCGTCGAGGGCGCCCGCCGGCCGCTGCCCGAACCGTTCATCGTGGCCGCCACCCAGAACCCCGTCGAGTACGAGGGCACCTACCCGTTGCCCGAGGCGCAGCTCGACCGGTTCCTGCTCAAGCTGACCGTGCCGCTGCCCAACCGGGACGAGGAGCTGGGGGTGCTGCGCGCCCACCACGCCGGCTTCGACCCCCGTGACCTCGGCGCGGCCGGCGTACGCCCGGTGGCCGGCGTCGCCGACCTGGCCGCCGCCCGGGAGGCCGTGGGCCGGGTGCACGTGGCCGAGCCGGTGCTCGGTTACATCGTGGACCTGTGCCGGGCCACCCGGACCGCCCCGGCGTTGGAGCTGGGCGCGTCGCCCCGGGGCGCCACCGGCCTGCTCAGCACCGCGAAGGCGTGGGCCTGGCTGGCCGGCCGCGACCATGTCACCCCCGACGACGTGAAGGCCACCGCCCGCCCCACGTTGCGGCACCGGCTGCGGTTGCGCCCCGAGGTGGAGTTGGAGGGGGTCGGGGTCGACATGGTGCTGGACACGGTGCTGGCCACCGTGCCGACCCCGCGATGACCTGGCGGGCGGCCGTGCTGCTGCTGGTGGGGGTGCCCACCCTGGCGTTCTGGCCGGACCCGGTGCGCGGGGTGGCCGTGATGACCGGCGCGGTGCTGCTGCTGACCGCCGTGGACTGGGCGCTCGCCGCCCCGCTGCACACGATCACCGTCGACCGTGAGGGTGACCGGGCCGTCCGGCTGGGCCGGTCCGCGACGGTCACCCTGCGCCTGACCAACACCTCCGGCCGTACGCTGCGTGCCCAGGTGCGCGACGGGTGGGTGCCGTCGGCGGGGGCCCGTCCGGACGTACCGCCGGGCCGGGTGTCCCGGGTCGGACCGGGCGGGGTACTGGTGCTGCCCAACCGGCTCACCCCCACCCGGCGCGGCGACCGGCCGGCGGTGACGGTGACGGTGCGCTCGCTCGGGCCGCTCGGGTTGGCGTTGCGGCAGCGGGCGGGCCGGCCGGCCACCCCCGGCTGGACGCTGCGGGTGCTGCCCCGGTTCGACTCCCGTCGGCACCTGCCGGAGAAGCTGTCCCGGCTGCGGGTCATCGACGGCACCCAGGTCGCCCGGGGGCGGGGCCAGGGCACCGAGTTCGACACCCTGCGCGAGTACGTGGTCGGCGACGACGTCCGGTCGATCGACTGGCGGGCCAGCGCCCGCCGCGCGGACGTACTGGTCCGCACCTGGCGTCCGGAGCGCGACCGCCGACTGGTGTGTGTGCTGGACACCGGCCGCACCTCGGCGGTACGCGTCAGGGACGAGCCCCGGCTGGACACCGCCATCGACGCCGCGCTGCTGCTGACCGCGTTGGCCTCCCGGGCCGGCGACCGGGTCGACCTGCTCGCCGCCGACGCGCAGATCCGGACCACGGTCACCGGTGGCAGCCAGCCGGCCCTGCTCCACCGGTTGGTGAACGCGCTCGCACCGCTGCACCCGGCGCTGGTGGAAACCGACTTCGACCTGATCGTCGCGGAGATCCTGCGCCGGCACCGGCGGCGCAGCCTGGTGGTGCTCCTCACCGCCCTGGAGGCGGGCGCGCTCGCCGAGGGGCTGCTGCCGGTGCTGCCCCGGCTGGCCGCCCGGCACCGGGTGATCGTGGCGGCCGCGCACGACCCGGTGCTCACCGCGTTGACCACCACCCCGCCGGTCCGCACCGGGGACGCCTACGCCGCCGCGGCCGGCTGGCGGGCGCTCGCCGAGCGGGACCGGGTCCGCGCCGCCCTCGGCCGGTACGGGGTGACCGTGGTGGACGCCCCGGCGGACCGCCTCGCCCCCGCCCTGGCCGACACCTACCTGCGCCTCAAAGCCCTCGGCCAGCTCTGACCCGGGTCCGGTCCGTTCACGGCACGGGTCGGTGCGGGCGGTGGGTGGGGTGCCAGGCGCGGGCCGGGTCCGTGGAGGGCCACAGTTCGGCCAGCCACGGGTCGGCACGCTCGGCCGGTACGCGCTCGACGGCGACCGCCCGGCGACCGAGCAGCACCACGTACGCCAGGAAGCCCAGCCACACCGTCGCACCGACACCGACCCGCAGCGACACCGGCACCGGCGACGGGGTGACGAACGCCTCCAACAGTGCGGAGACCGCGAAGAGCCCGACCAGACCCACCGCGACCAGGATCGCCGAGCGGCCCGCCTCGGCCACCGCCCGCCCCCGGCCCAGGTGCTCCGGTGGCGAGATCCACGCCCAGGCGGTCCGCAGCCCCACCCCGGCCGCGACGAAGACCCCGGTCAGCTCCAACAGCCCGTGCGGGGTGATCAGGCCGAAGAACACGTCGGCCCGGCCATAGGAGACCATCACCCCGCCCACCACCCCGACGTTCAGCGCGTTCTGCCACAGCAGGTAGAACACCGGCACGACGAGCACCCCCGAGGCGAGACACTGGGCGGCGATCCAGGCGTTGTGGGTCCACAGGTGGAAGGCGAACGTGGGCGCGGAGAACTCGGTGTAGTAGCCGGCGAAGCCGGAGTCGACCAGGTCGGCGGCGGCGTCGGGGCCGATGAACGCGGCGGCGGTGCCCGGGTTGCCCGCGACGTACCAGATGAGGAAGCCGCTGAGCAGGCTGAACCCGGTGGCCACCGCACACCACCACGGCCAGACCCGGTAGACGGCGCCGGGGAACCCGACGACCAGGAACCGCCCCAACGCCCCCCAGGACGGCCGTCGGCGACCGGTGATCCGGGCCCGCGCCCGCAGCACCAGTTGGGACAACCGGCTGACCAGGGCCGGATCGGGTGCCCGGCTGCGCAGCGCCGACAGGTGGGTGGCGGTGCGCTGGTAGAGGACGATCATCTCGTCGATCTCGTCGACGTCGAGTCGACGCCGGTCGCAGAACAGCTCCAGCCGCCGCCACTCGTGGCTGTGCTCGGCGACGTACGCGTCGAGATCCACTGGTCCTCCCCCGTCCCGCGCCCATAGTGTTCACTGTCCGGGTGAGAGCGCAACCACCGGTGCCGACCCGCGTCGGCCCGGCGGACACCCCGACCCGCGTCGGCCCGGCGGACACCCCGGCCGGCGGACGCTGGGCGGACGCCGGACTGATCAGCGGCGAGGCCGTCGAGCTGGACGTGCGGGCGGCCCGGCTCGGCTCCCGGGTCCTGGCGCTCCTGATCGACGTCGTCGGTCAACTGCTCTGCGCGGCGCTGCTGGCGTTGACGCTGACCCCGGTGGTGCTGATCCTGCTGCCCGACCCGGTGGTGGACCGGGCCTTCACCGGGGCGTTGGAGACGCTCGGCCTGGTGCTGGTGCTGGTCGGCTATCCGGTCGCCTGGGAACGCCTCAACCACGGCCGGACGCCCGGCAAGCTCGCGGTGGGCCTGCGGGTGGTCAGCGCCGACGGCGGCCCGGTGGAGCTGCGCCAGTCGCTGACCCGGGCGCTGGTGGGGGTGGCCGTGGAGTGGCCGGGGCTGGTGCTGCCGCTGCTGAGTTGGGTGGCCGGCGTCACCGTGATGCTGACCGATCCGCGCGGGCGACGGCTGGGCGACCTGGTCGCCGGCACCATGGTGGTGCACACCCGCACGACGCAGGGCTGGCGACCGGCCCCACGGATCATTCCGCCGCTGGCCGGCTGGGCGGCCACCCTGGACCTGACCAGGCTCGACGACGCGCTGGCCCTGGCGGTCCGGCAGTACCTGACCCGGGCCGGGCAGATCGTCGAGCCGTACCGGTCGAGGTTGGCCCGGGAGTTGTGGTGCGAGGTGGCGGCGGTGACCGCCCCGAAGTCACCGCCCGGCGTACCGGAGCCGTTGCTGCTGGCGGCGGTGCTGGCGGAACGGAACCGGCGCGGCACGCTGCGGCTGCGCCGAAACCGGGCGCTCACCGCCACCCTCTGGCCCGACCTGCACCCGACCACCCCCGCCGCCGTCGAACCGCCGGCCCCCGCCGTCGAACCGCCGGCCCCGGGCCCCGCCCCGGCCGGGGTGCGCCCGGCTGTGCCGGTACTGCGGTCGGCGTCGCCGGAGGATTCCGGGTCGCCGCTCAGCTGAACAGGGCGCGACCCCACCAGTCGGCGGCGTCCCGGACCCCGGCCGGGCAGGCGAACAGGCCGCTGGAGACGTGCCGCAGGTATTCGTTCATCGCGTCGTTGCGGGCCAGCTGGGTCTGGATCGGCACGAACTGCCGGCGCGGGTCCCGCTGGTAGGCCATGAAGAACAGCCCGGCGTCGAGCCGGCCCAGCCCGTCCGAGCCGTCGACGTAGTTGTAGCCCCGGCGCAGCAGCCGGGCACCGTTGTTCAGGGTGGGGTGGGCGAGGCGCACGTGCGAGTCGACGGCGATCACCGGCTGACCGTCGTCGCCCTTCGCGGCGAAGTCCGGCTCGTCGAACTCGTCGCGGCGGCCCAGCGGCGCACCGCTGCCCTTGGTCCGGCCGACGATCTGCTCCTGCTCGGTCAGCGAACTGCGGTCCCAGGTCTCGATCTGCATCCGGATCTTGCGGGTGACCAGGTAGGACCCGCCGGTCATCCAGTCCGCGCCGTCCTCCGGCTGGGCCCAGAGCTGCTCACGCAGCAGCCCGGCGTCCTCGGCCTTGAGGTTGGCGGTGCCGTCCTTGAAGCCGAAAAGGTTACGCGGGGTCGCCTGGTCCCGCGACGTCGACGAGGTACGCCCGAAGCCGAGCTGCGACCAGCGGACGCTGACCACACCCATCCCGATCCGGGCCAGGTTACGGATGGCGTGCACCGCCACCTGCGGGTCGTTGGCGCACGCCTGCACGCACAGGTCGCCACCGGAGATCTCCGGGCGCAACGCGTCCCCGGCGAAGTGCGGCAGGTCGGCCAGCGCGGCGGGGCGGCGGCCGGCGAGGCCGAACCGGTCCCGGCCCTGCGCGTCGCGGAACAGGGTCGCACCGAAGCCGACGGTCAGGGTGAGCTGCGACGGGGGCAGGCCCAGCGCCTCGCCGGTGTCGTCCGGCGGGGCCTCCGGCATGCCGCCGACGGCACCGATCACCCCGGCGTCCTTTCCGCCGGCCATCCGGGCGGCGGCGGCCGTCCACTCCTGGAGCATCGCGACCAGCCGGTCCCGGTCCTTGGTGATCACGTCGAAGGCGACGAAGTGCAGCCGGTCCTGGGCCGGGGTGGTGATCCCGGCCTGGTGTTCACCGTGGAACGGCACCGCCCCGGCGGCCCCGTCGTTGGCGGCGGCCCGGTCGCCGTCGCGGGTCAACGCGCCCGCTCCGGCGGCCACCCCCGCCACCCCGGCGACCCCGACCCCGGCCAGGGTGATCGCCCGCCGTCGGGTCAGCCGGCGGCGACCCCGGCCGGTGGTGCTGCTCTGCTCGCTCATCGACTCTCCTGGGAGGGACCGGCCGTACGACGGCCGTGCTGACCCGTCGTCACCGGGCGACGGCGGCGGCGACCTTGCTGACCGGCTCGGCGAGGGCGTTGATGCTGTCCGACAGCTCCTTGAGGTCGGTCTTGCTCAGCTGGGTGTGCAGCTTCCAGCCGTCGCCGTCGCGGTGCTTGCCGAGCGCCGCCTCCACGTTGGCGAACTCCTTGTCGAGCTGGGCGACCAGCTCGGGGGCGCGCTGCTCCAGCGCGGGTCGCAGCGCGGCGACGGCGGCCTTGGAGCCCTCCAGGTTGGCGTTGAAGTCCCAGAGGTCGGTGTGCGAGTACCGCTCCTCCTCGCCGGTGATCTTGCCGCTGGCCACCTCGTCGAGCAGGGCCTTGGCCCCGTTGGCGAGCTGGAGCGGGGTGAGCTTCTCGGCGTTGGCCCGGGCCACGATCTCCTTGACGTCGACCAGCAGCCGGTCGGCGATCGGGCCGTCCTTACTGATGTCGCCGGTGGTCCAGAGGTCCTTCTCGATCCGGTGGAAGCCGGTGAACTCCATGCCCTCCTCGATGACCTCCTCCCGACCGTCGATCTTGGGGTCGAGGTCGCCGAAGCTCTCCGCGACCGGCTCGATCCGCTCCCAGTAGGTGCGGGCCACCGGGTACAGGGCCTTGGCCTTCGGCACGTCGCCGGCCTTGACCGCGCCGACGAACTCCTCGGTCTTGGTGAGCAGGGCGGCGGTCTGGCTGGTCACGTACCGCTGGTAGCTGGCGGTGGCCTGGGTCAGCGCGGCGTCCGGGGCCACGGTCGCGGCGGTGCCGCTGACCTTCAGCGCGCCCCGGATGCCCCGGCCGCTCATCCCCGGCTTGCAGGCCGTCTCGTACGTGCCGGCGGGCAGTTCCACCCGCAACTCGCGGCTCAGCCCCGGGGCGATGTTCTCCACCTCGCCCATCACCCGGTCACCGGCGGCGTAGACGTAGAACTCGTTGACCTTGCTGCCGGAGTTGGTCACGGTGAAGGTCGCCTGACCGGCGTCCAACTCGGTGACGTCGACCTCGCACACGCTGTCGGTGGCCTTGACCTTGACCGTGTTGGCGGCCGCGCCATCCTGCTGCTCGTCCTTGCCGCCGCAGGCGGTGACACCGGTGACGGCAAGCGCGCCGACGGCGGCGAGCGCCAGGAAACGGGTGGTACGCATCGTTTGCTTGTCTCCTCGGGAAGGTTCAGGCTCGCCGCGACACGGCCGGCTGGGTGGTGGGGTTACCGTCGCCGGTGGGGGCGGGGTCGCCGGCCGGTGCGGGCTTCGCGGGGGCCGCCGGCCGCCGCAGGAACAACACCAGCACCGGTACGGCGTAGGCGACCCAGGCGACCATCTCCAGCACGCTCGGCGCGGCGGTGATGTTGAACATGCCGGCGAGCAGGGCGGCGTACCAGGTGTTGGGGTCGAGCACGCCGGTGATGTCGAAGGCCAGGTCGTTGAGGCCGGGCAGCACCCCGGCCTCCTGGAAGTCGTGCACGCCGTACTTGAGGATGCCGGCGGCGACCAGGATCAGCAGCGCGCCGGTCCAGGTGAAGAACGTCGACAGGTTGATCCGCAGGGCGCTGCGGTAGAGCAGGACGCCGATCCCGACGGCGGTGACGATGCCGCCGATCAGCGCCAGCAGCGGCCCGGAGCCGGTGCCGCCGGTCGCGCTCTGCGCCGCCGAGTAGAAGATCAGGGCGGTTTCCAGGCCCTCCCGGACCACCGCGAGGAACGCCATCCCGGCCACCGCGAACGAGCCGACGGCCAACGCCTCGCTCAGTCTGCCGCGCAGCTCACCGGCGATCGTCCGGGCGGCCCGACGCATCCAGAAGATCATCCAGGTGACGAAGACGACGGCGGCGACCGAGGTGACCGCCTCGAACAGTTCCCGGTCCTCGGAGCGGGCCAGCAGTGAGGTCGAGGTGTACTCGATGAGCCAACCGAACAGCACCGACAGGGCCACGGCGAGCCCGACGCCGGCCCATACCTGGGGCAGCCGGTCGCGGCGCTGCGACTTGACCAGGAAGGCGACCAGGATGCTGACGACCAGCGTCGCCTCCAGGCCCTCCCGCAGGCCGATCAGGTACGTGGCGAACATCGGTACTCCGTGTCGTGGTCAGGCATGCCTCAGTTTACTTAGGGCAGCCATACCTTCCTCCTGATCCGGGGTCCCGTCAAGTCGTTCATGACAGGGTTCACCCTGGTCGGGATGGTCGGGCGGACCCGCTGGCCGGGGGGTGCCAGTCAACCGCCCGACGTGGCAAAATCCGACGTACCCCAGGACAGGACGGCCCGTGCCCGACACGCCCCGCACCCCCACCCTCCGCCCCGCGTACGCCCCGCCACCGGTGAGTTCCGCCCCCGGCGCGCTTCGCCACCGCCAGCCGGGACGGCACCGGTGAAGGGCTTCGGCCCGTGGCTGGGCGTGCTCGCGCTGGTGATCGTCCTCAACGCACTCCGGCTGCGCCCGCTGGCCCTGGTCGTCTCCCTCGCCTGGCTCGCCTGGTGCGTGTGGACCTGGGTCCGTCCGGCCCGCCGCGACAAGATCCGCTCTGCCGGGCGACGGTAGCGGCATCCACCGGCCACGACCCCGCCGGACCGCCCCACAGCGCCGCGAGACCCCCGGACGCGCGCAGGGCCGGCCGCTCGGCGGCCGGCCCTGCACGGGTGTGCTCAGTAGCGGTAGTGCTCGGGCTTGAACGGGCCCTCCGGAGAGACGCCGAGGTAGGCGGCCTGCTCCTTCGTCAGCTCGGTCAGCCGGGCACCGAGCGCGCCCAGGTGCAGCCGGGCGACCTTCTCGTCCAGGTGCTTGGGGAGCACGTAGACGCCGATCGGGTACTCGTCGGTCTTGGTGAACAGCTCGATCTGGGCGATCGTCTGGTTGGCGAACGAGTTCGACATCACGAAGCTCGGGTGACCGGTGGCGTTGCCCAGGTTCAGCAGGCGGCCCTCGGAGAGCACGATGATGGCGTGGCCGTCGTCGAAGCGCCACACGTCGACCTGCGGCTTGATGTTCTCCCGGGTGACGTCGGAGCGCTTCATCAGGCCGGCCATGTCGATCTCGTTGTCGAAGTGGCCGATGTTGCCGACGATGGCCTGGTGCTTCATCCGGGCCATGTGCTCGTTGGTGATGACGTCGAAGCAGCCGGTCGCGGTGATGAAGATATCGGCCTGCTCGACCACGTCCTCCAGGGTGGCGACCTGGTAGCCGTCCATCGCCGCCTGGAGGGCGCAGATCGGGTCGACCTCGGTCACCACGACCCGGGCGCCCTGGCCGCGCAGCGACTCGGCGCAGCCCTTGCCCACGTCGCCGTAGCCGAGCACGACGGCCATCTTGCCGCCGATCAGCACGTCGGTGGCCCGGTTGATGCCGTCGATCAGGGAGTGCCGGCAGCCGTACTTGTTGTCGAACTTGCTCTTGGTCACCGAGTCGTTGACGTTGATGGCCGGGAAGAGCAGGGTGCCGGCCCGGTGCATCTCGTAGAGCCGGTGCACGCCGGTGGTGGTCTCCTCGGTGACGCCCTTGATGCCGGCGGCGATCCGGGTCCAGCGCTGGTTGTCCTCGCCGAGGCTGCGGTGCAGCACCTGGAGGATGACCGCGTACTCCTCGGAGTCGGCGGACTCGACCGGCGGGACGACCCCGGCCTTCTCGAACTCGACGCCCTTGTGGACCAGCAGGGTGGCGTCACCGCCGTCGTCGAGGATCATGTTCGGGCCCTGCCCGTCCGGCCAGGCGAGCACCTGCTCGGTGCACCACCAGTACTCCTCCAGGCTCTCGCCCTTCCAGGCGTAGACCGGGACGCCCGCCGGGGCCTCCGGGGTGCCCTCAGGGCCCACCACGATCGCCGCGGCGGCATGGTCCTGGGTGGAGAAGATGTTGCAGGACGCCCACCGGACCTGCGCGCCGAGGGCGACCAGCGTCTCGATCAGGACGGCGGTCTGGATGGTCATGTGCAGCGAACCGGTGATCCGGGCGCCGGCGAGCGGCTGGGCGTCGGCGAATTCACGGCGGATCGCCATCAGGCCGGGCATCTCGTGCTCGGCGAGGCGGATCTCCTTGCGCCCGAACTCGGCGAGCGACAGATCCGCCACCTTGTAGTCGCCCTCGGCGAGGGTGGCCGGCCGGGCGTCGCTGGATGACGCCGGGAGGGTGCTGGTCATGAAGGCTCCTGTCGAACGATGGCTGCGCGACCATCCACCTTACGCTCGCCTTCTCGCGGCGCACGGTGGGCCGCCTCGGGACAGCACACGGGGCGGTCGGCACCGGACGAAACCTCCGCCCACCTGCCGGCCGCCCCGTGCATCCCCCCGGTTTGGTTTCCCCCGCGCGCCACCGGACCTTCGTCGCGACAACGCTGCGTACACATATAGTTACACTGTGCCACGGCATAGTCAAGCAATTCGGGAAAGTCGGACTTGCGGCGTGCCGCGTTTGCCGCCAACTCTGCTGCGGAAAAGGGGTGAGATCGTTCAGATGCCGCAACTGGCGACGAACGCCGCGCCCGTGCCGGAGACGACAAGTGCCGTCGCGGCGGCCGTGCCCACGGCGGCCTGCCCCGGACCGAGCATCACCGCGCCGACCCCGTCGTCCACCGCGACCTTGCCGCTGTGGCAGAACACCACCCGGGGGCCGGGCAACGGCAGCCGGACCTCCGGCCCGGACGCCTCCACCGTCACCCGGTGCAACGCGAAATCGTCCACCGGCACCGGCCACCGGACCACCCCGGACGCCACCGGACGGGCGGCGATCACCGGATCGTCCAGCACCTCGAAGCACAGCACCCGCAGCAACTCGTCGACGTCCACGTGTTTGGGGGTCAGCCCGCCGCGCAACACGTTGTCACTGGCCGCCATGATCTCCACACCGCAACCCCGCAGGTAGGCGTGCAGGTTGCCGGCCGGCATCCAGATCGCCTCCCCCGGCGTCAGCCGGACGTGGTGCAGCAGCAACGCCACCAGCACCCCCGGGTCGGCCGGGTAGCGGTCGGCCAACTCCCGGGCCAGGTCGGCGTCCGGCCCGGCCACGTCCGCCGTGCGCACCGCCCCGATCAGCCGGGCACGGTCCGCGTCCGGCCAGGTCAGCAGCGTCCGTACGGCCTCGCGCAGCCCCGCCGGACCGGCCCGCAACGCGGCCACCACCGGCAACAGCTCCGGTACGCCGAAACCGGCCAACGCCGTCGCCGACACCGCCGGGTCACGGAACCCGCAGAGCGCGTCGAACGGCGTCAACGCGACCAGCAACTCCGGCTTGTGGTAGGGATCGACGTAGTTACGCGGCCGCCCACCCCGACCCGCCCCGACGACGGTTCCGGCCTGGCCCGCCCCAGCAGCGGTTCCGGCGTGGCCCGCCCCGGTGCCACTGCCCACCCCTGCCCGCCCGGCCTCAGCCTGCCCTGCCCTCACCTGCCCTGCTTCCGCCTGCCCGGCCGGCGACCCGGCGCAAGCCTGCTCGGCCGCGTACCCGGCGCGGGCCTGCTCGGCGTCCGGGTGGGCCTGGAGACTCAACGGGGCCTCTGCCGCGAGCACCTTCAGCAGGAACGGCAGCCGGGTGCCGAACCGGCCTACCACCTGGTCGCCGAGCCAGTGATCCGGCTCGGCGACCAGCAGATCGGTCAGGCTCATCCGCTCGCCGCCCCGGTCGACCGTGGCCGGGCCACCCGGGTGGGCGCCCAGCCACAACTCCGCCTCCGGGCCGGCGCTGGGCACCGGTCGCCCCTGCAACTCGGCGATCGCCGAGCGGGACCCCCAGGCGTAGTCGCGGATCGACCCGTAGAGCAGCTCCACGCTCAGCCCCCGGCCCGCCCGGCCACCTCACCCGACTCGCTCGGCGACGGCACGACGGCGGTCGGCGCGGCCGTGCCGGTGCCGGCCCGCTCGGCGGCCACGCTGTAGATGTCCGGTTCCAGGTAGATGACCCGGGCGATCGGCACGGCCGTACGGATCCGCGCCTCGACCGCGTTGATCCCCCGGGCGAGTTCCTCGGCGCTCTCCCAGGCCGGCACGCCGATCTTCGCGGCCACCATCAGCTCCTCCGGACCGAGGTAGAGCGTCTTCATGTGGATGATCCGCTCGACCTCGGGGCCGGCGGTGACCGCCCGCTCGATGGTCGCCAGGTCGGCCGGGTCGGCACCCTCACCGAGCAGCAGGCTCTTGGTCTCGATCGCCAGCACGATCGCGATGATCACCAGCAGTACGCCGATCATCGCGGTGCCCGCGGCGTCCCACATGCCGTTGCCGGTGATCAGCGTCAACCCCACACCGAACAGCGCGAGCACCAGACCGACCAGCGCGCCGAAGTCCTCCAGCAGCACCACCGGCAGCTCCGGCGCCTTGGCCCGACGGATGAAGTTCACCCAGGACTGGTTGCCCCGGGTGTGGTTCGACTCCTTGATCGCGGTACGGAAGGAGAAGCCCTCCATCACGATGGCCGCCAGCAGGACAGTCACCGGCACCCACTGCCACGCGGTGATCGGGTGCGGGTCGGCCGCCTTGTGCCACGCCTCGTAGAGCGCGAAGAGGCCACCGAGGCTGAACAGCACGATCGACACGATGAACGCGTAGATGTAGCGCTCCCGGCCGTACCCGAAGGGGTGCTCCGGGGTGGCCGCCCGTTTGGCCCGCTTACCACCCAGCAGCAGCAGCGCCTGGTTGCCCGAGTCCGCCACCGAGTGGATCGACTCGGCCAGCATCGACGACGAGCTGGTCAGCAGGAACGCGATGAACTTGGTGATCGCGATGCCGACATTAGCCAGCAGGGCGGCGATGATCGCCTTGGTCCCACCGTTCGCGCTCACGCTGTCGCTCCGCTCCGCGACGCGGCGACGTGAGACGCCGCGCTACCCGGTCCGACGGCCCGCTCGCCCACAGCGCGGTCCCTGCATGCGTTCACTGGTTCGACAGCTCCTTCATCTCGGTGACGGCCGGTACGGCCATCGGGTCCAGCCCATGGGCCAGGGCCAGATAGATCGACGCGAAGTCGGGCACCGCGACGAGGGAGGCGAGCCGTTCCAGCGCGGAACCACCCTCGGCGGTGACCACGTCACAACGCACGCCCCGCCGCTCGGCGAGGGTCTGCACCGCGTCGGCGCGGCGCTCCTCGACGGCGAGCGGTTCGTCGGTGTCGTCGTCGGCGTTGAGCCCGCCGTCACGCAGCAGCACCAGCCGCAACCGGGTCGGGTCGGGCTCGGCCTCGTCCGCGTCGGCGAAGATGTCCCGGGTCGACTCCACCAGGCCGCCGAAGACGCCGTCGAGCAGGCCGACCCGGCCCCGGCCGGCCTCACCCAGCGCCCCGGCGACCACCGGGTAACGGGCGTTGGCCGACAGCGTGTCGCCGAACCGGCGGGCCGCCACGGTCGCCAGTGGGGACGACCCCCAGACGATCGGAATCGACCCGGCCAGCCCGAGGGCCAGCGACTTCGCCGGGTTGACGAAGGACTCGGCGGTCGACCGGCACCGGTCGGCGTCGGCGTCCAGCCGGGCCGCCGTCTCGGCCAGATCCGCCTCGTTGACCTTCACCAGGCCGAGCGTACGGGCGGCGAGCAGAACCGGCACGGTGAGCGCCCAGAGGCTGGCGCGGGCCGGGGCCCGGCGGGGCACCGGGATGAACGGGGCACGGGCCCGCTCGGCCACCGACTGCAACTGCGAGTCGGGGGCGCCGACCGCGACCAACCGGGCACCCCGGCGGTGCGCGGCCTCGGCGGCACCCAGCGCCTCCGGGCTGCGACCCGACGCGCTGACCGCGATCACCACGTCGGCCGCGCCGACCCAGCCGGGCACCCCGGCGCTGCGGTGCGGGATGACGGGCACCGGGCAGCGCGGCCCGGCGACCGTGGCGAGCACGTCCCCGGTACGCCCGGCGGTGCCGATGCCCGCGATGACGACCGCCCGGGGGCGGCCCTCGTCCTCCAGCAGCGCCAGGTTGGCCTCGGCGGCCAGCGCGGCGGACTCCCGCACCTGGGCCCCGGCGGAGGCGGTGAAGCGCAACATTCCACCCGGATCGTGGCTGGCGACCGCCTCCGGGTCGTCCAGCATCGATTCGTCGGCCACCCGCCGGCCACTCACGCCGGCCGTCCCCTCCATCACCGCTGCGCCTCCGGCCCACCGCGTGCCTCGTCCAGCAGCAGCACCGGCACGTCGTCGCGCACCTCGAAGATGCGACCGCACTGCGTGCAGGTGAGGGTCTGGGCCTGAGCGTCGTAGTCCAGCGGTGCGTGGTGTGTGTCCGGGCAGGCGAGGATTTCGAGCAACTGCGGGTCCAGGGCCACGGCGCGGCTCCTTCCACGTGTGTGGTCTGTGCCGGTCGACGGTGCCGACCGGCGCGAGGGATCTTATCGGCGAACCCGCTCCAGCACCTCGTCACGCAGCGAGGTCATCCGCTCCTGGGTGGGGCCCTCCACGTTGAGCCGCAGCAGCGGCTCGGTGTTGGACGCGCGCAGGTTGAACCACGCGCCGTCGGGGAACCGCAGGGTGAGCCCGTCCAACTCGTCCGCCTCCGCCTGCGGGTAGGCGGCCCGTACCTCGGCCACCCGGGCGGCCTGGTCGGTCACCGTGGAGTTGATCTCGCCGGAGGCGACGTACCGTTCGTAGACGCTGGCCAGCAGGGACAGCGGCTGGGACTGCTCGCCCAATGCGGCCAGGGTGTGCATGGCCGCGAGCATCCCGGTGTCGGCGAACCAGAAGTCCCGGAAGTAGTAGTGCGCCGAGTGCTCGCCCCCGAAGATCGCGTTGGTGCGTGCCATCTCGGCCTTGATGAAGGAGTGGCCGACCCGGGCCACCACCGGCACCCCCCCGTGTTCCTGGATGATCTCCGGGACCGCGCGGGAGGTGATCAGGTTGTGGATCACCGTGGAGCCGGGGTGTTTGGCCAGCTCGCGGGCGGCGACCAGGGCGGTGATCGCCGAGGGGGAGACCGGTTCGCCCCGCTCGTCGATGACGAAGCAGCGGTCGGCGTCACCGTCGAAGGCCAGGCCCAGGTCGGCGGAGTGGGTCACCACCGCCCGCTGCAGGTCGACCAGGTTCTTCGGGTCGAGCGGGTTGGCCTCGTGGTTGGGGAAGGTGCCGTCCAGCTCGAAGTAGAGCGGGACGATCTCCAACGGCAGGGCCGGCAGCGCCGCGTCGCCGAGCACACTCGGCACCGTGTAGCCACCCATCCCGTTGCCCGCGTCCACCACCACCTTGAGCGGGCGGATGGTCGACAGGTCCACCAACTTGCGCAGGTGGGCCGCGTAGTCGGGGAGCAGGTCACGCCGGTCGACGGGGGCCGTCGGCGCGGCGGTGGGGCGGGTGCCGGAGTCCAGCAGCGCCTGGGCCCGGACCCGGATGTCGGCCAGGCCGCTGTCCTGGCCGATCGGGCGGGCACCGGAGCGGCACATCTTGATGCCGTTGTACTGCGCCGGGTTGTGGCTGGCGGTGAACATCGCCCCGGGCAGGCCCAACGCGCCCGAGGCGTAGTAGAGCATGTCGGTGGAGGCCAGCCCCAGCTCGATCACGGCCCGCCCCTCGGCCCGGACCCCGGTGGCGAAGGCGGCGGCCAGCCCCGGGCCGGTGGCCCGCATGTCGTGCGCGACCAGCACGGCGTCGCCCGGCTCACCTGAGGAGTTGAGCACCTGGGTGAGGGCGGACCCCAGCGCCTCGGCCGCCCGCTCGTCCCACTGGTCGGGCACCGTCCCACGGACGTCGTACGCCTTCACGATCTGGGACAGGTCAGACACCGGTTTCAGCTCCTCGACAGGGGTCGTCAACGACCCTGAGCGTATCGGAGCGGTGGCGTCCGTCCCGTGCTAGCCGGGGAGCTGGGGCATGATCGTTGTCGACCCACCGCCGGTGGTGGGCGTCGGAGCGGACCGCCCCTGGTCGGGCGGGACGGAGACGGGCCGCGCCGGGGCCGGCGGAACAGCGGCCGACGGGGCCGGCGGGGCGGCGGTGGAGCCGTCCGGAGCCGGCGGCACGGGGACACCCGGGGCCGGAGCAGGCGGGGCTGAGACGGGCGGAGCCGGAACAGCCGAAGCCGAGACCGACGGAGCCGGAACAGGCGGGGCCGAGACCGACGGAGCCGGAACAGGCGGGGCCGAGACGGGCGGAGCCGGAACAGGCGGGGCCGAGACGGGCGGAGCCGGAACAGGCGGGGCCGAGACGGGCGGAGCCGGAACAGGCGGGGCCGAGACGGGCGGAGCCGGAACAGGCGGGGCCGGGACGGGCGGGGCCGGGACGGCCTGGGCAGGCGGAGCGGCGGCCGGCGGGACGGGGACGGCCCGGGCCGACACCGGTGGGGCAGCCGAGGGTGGGGCGGAAGCGGGGTGGTCCGGGGCGGAGGCCGGGCGGGCACCGTACACCCCGCCGGCCGGGCGCGGGGCGGGGGCGGGTGTCACCGCCGGGTAGGTGCCGGGTGCCCCGTACAGGCTGCCTGGGCGGGCCGGCGCGGACGGCTGGGGCTGCGGCTGCCCGTACACCTGGCCACCGGCGGGCGGCTGCTGGCCCCCGTACACCTGGCCGGCGGGTGACGGGGGCGGACCCGGCACCGCGACCCCGGAGCGGTAGGTGGTCGGACCCGGGTTGCGGGGCTGCGGGACGGCCGGGAAGTCAGCCGGGGCGGCGGCCGGGGCGTGGTCGGCATCAGCCGCCCTGGCGCGGGCCCGATCGGCCCGGGACCGGAAGATCAACAGGGCGATGAGCCCGGCACCCAGGACCACCAGGGCGATACCGGCGTACATGATCATGGATCCTCCGGAGGTCTCTGCGGCGGCGGCCCGGCCGGCGGGCGAGGCGGCGAGCACGGCCTGGGTGGCCACCGGCTCCGTCGCGGGCACGGGGGTGGACGCGACGGGGGTGGGCGTGGGCTTCCTGGTCGGGGTGGGACTCGGGGTCGGGGTGCCGGCAGCCCTCCCGCCGACCCTGGACGTGTCGGTGCCCCGGCCGATCAGCCGGCCGACCGCCGTGGTCGCCTCACCGACCACGGCCAACCGACCCGCCGGTGCCCCGGCCAGGAACGCCACCCGGTAGCGGACGGTGCTGCTCTTCCCCCTGCACAACGGTGGAGCCGCCGACGAGGTACGGGAGACCCGCACCACGCCACCGTCTCCGGAAACGGGCACGCTGGACCAGCGGCCGCCGGTCTGCACCTCTACCCGCACCTGGTCCGCGCCAACCCCGGTGAGGCTCAGCCCCAGCGCGGTGCGCAGCGACACGCATCCGGCGCTACGTTTACGCACCTCGATCGAGACCGCGCCCGGAGAACCACCGGCGGAGAAGGCACCCGAGGCCCGGACCCGCACCCGGTCCGAGTCCGCATACGCGGGGAGCGCGCCGACCGCCACCAGGCCACCGAGCAGCGCACCGACGGCCACCACCCGCGTCGCCTGCCGACACACGGACATCTCCCCTCCCCTCCCGCCCCGGCGGGGCCGCGGGTCAGGTTACAACCCGGTCAGCGACCCACCCGGTGACAGAGCGTCCCGCATGTGGGCCGTATTACTCGTTCCCCGGGCGGGCGGCGCCGGACCCTTCGGCGGCAGGGCCCAGGATGGGCGGTTCGGTGCCGGCCGCCCACCCCGCCGACGCACGGCTGCCGTTCGGCGACCCGCCACCCGTACCGGCCGACGCCGTGGCCGCCGGCTCGACACCGGCCAGCTCCCTGCCCACGAACTCCTCGCCGACCAGCGCCGTGGCGGCAGCGAGGGTGTGACGGCAGAGCCGGTCGGCGGTCCGGGTGGTCTCCGGCAGCCGGTACCGGGGAGTCAACGCGAGCACCTGGTCGACCGCGTTGTCCAGGCTCATCCGGTGCCCGACGCTGACGAACACCGGCTTCACCCCGTCCCGGGTACGCAGCACCCGGCCGACGACCGCACCGGCATCGACCAGCGGGGCGGCGTCCCCCCGGCGCGGACCCGGCCCGGTCCACCCGCCCACCAGCGGGGTCTTACCCACCCCGATCGCCGGCAGCCCGGTCACCACGCCCAGATGACAGGCCAACCCGAAGCGACGCGGGTGGGCCAACCCGTGCCCGTCACAGACCAGCAGCTCCGGGCGGGTCGTCAGCCCGTCCAGGGCGGCCAGCAACGCCGGCAGCTCCCGGAAGGCGAACAGCCCCGGCACGTACCCGAAGGCGGGCCGGCCGACGTGGACCGCCCGGTCCACCACCTCCAGGGTCGTGGCGTCGAGCACGGTCACGGCTGCGGCGAGCAGGTCACCACTCTCGGCGTACGCCACGTCCAGGCCGGCCACCGTCGCAGGCCGGCGCGGACCCGGCCCGACCAGGTCCGCGTGGGGCCGCAACCGGTCCTGTACGGCCACCGCCTCGGCGACCGTCAGCTCGGTGCCGCGGTGCTGCTCGGGCCGCCGAGCCGACTCAGCTCGGCTCACCGTCGCGCCCGCCCTCTTCCTTCTTGTTGCCGAAGGCCCCGAAGGCGATCGCGAAGATGGTGCCGATGGAGATCCCGAACACCACACCGACGGCGTCCTCGAACATGCTCCACCCGATGACGATGCCGATGAGCAGGCCCGACACCCAGGCGGTGAGCTGGCGCTTGTTGGCGGAGGGGTACATCACCTCATCGTATTCAGCTGCCGCAAAGCACCCGTTTCGCCGGAGGCTGCCGGCGGCGTCCCGCCTTCAGGCAGGCTGCTTCTGCGAGGCGTCAGACCCATCCACCCTCACCGCTCCATACCCGCCGGGCAGTGCGGCCTTGGCGGGATCTACTCGCCTGCCGCCTGCTCGAAAATGCCTTCGATGGTTTCGGCGTCCGGGAGGAACTGTCCTCCCGTCACTGCCAACGCGACCTGATCGGCAGCAACCCGGTCGACCTCGCGGTAACGGTCGAGATTTCGATAGTCGTCAAGAAACCGGGTAACGAGCCCAGGGTTGTACACCCATGAGCGGCGGCGGTGGTCCCACATCAGGGCATGCCCCCGCGCCGGGTCGATCACGAACACACCTGCCGGCTCAGCCGTCTGGGCGTTACGGGACAGAACGTAGTAGGTCAACACTCTGACGCTCCATGTGATGTTCCAGTTCGGGAGATACGGGGAAGTCCTGCGCCGTCAGCCCGAACTGCGCAGCGACACCCGCAAAGTCTCGCCCATCAGCTCGGAGCGCCTCGATGTAGGACCACCAGACGCCCCTGTTGAGGTGTATCCACTTCGCAAAGGTGGCATCCTTCGCAGCGAAGAACTCCGCAAGCCGGGTGGGTACTTCGGCGGGCATTCCGTGGCGACGGTTGATCGACAACATCTCCAAGAATGCTTCGACCCGTTGTGCCGGCGACCGAGTCGTGCGACGCAGCACCTCGTACGCGCGGTGTGTCGCCAACCATGCGGCGCGGGAAGCTTGGCTGTGCACCTGCAACTCGAAGAGCTGCCCCTGCGGGGAGCGGACGGTGCAGTTGAAGCCGTAGAACCGATTGCCGGACCGCCAGAAGTTCTTACAGGAGCGCTCGTCAACCGTGAATCCGGCACGACTCAACTCCGCCACGGTCCCATGCACCGCCTGCTCGTAAGACACTACCTGTGACACTACGAAACAGAATCTGAGAACGTCGTTGACCTCACCGCTGAATTCCTCCACCGAGACGCCGACTGCACGTGCCTCGTCGAGGAACTTACGGGCCAGGGACAGTGGACTCTTCAACCGGAACTCCTGGTCACGCAGTTCGACCGCACCATCTGAACCCAGTGCCCTGCCTACCCGGGAGAGCGCGCTCTCCACATCGTCGGCCACCACCGCCGCCTGCTCATGAATCCTGTCAAGCACCCTACGCTCATGCGCGGAGAGTTCGGCGAACACGTCCGCCGGCTGTACGCCCTGACCACTCGTTTCCGACGGGTCATCTTGAGCGTCCGCCGTGGGGTCCGAGCCACCGGGCCCGTCGAGCAGGTGCAGGCGGTTGAGGTACGGGTCGCCGTACCCCTGCTCGTCGTCGGGTGCCGGCGGGTGCTCGGGCAGGGCGGGCAGGGCGCTGAACCGCCCCCGCGCCAACCCGGCCAACGGCATCGGGTGGCCGTCTCCGCCGAGGATCAGCGCGTCGATACCGACGACGTTGTCGGGGTGCCGCCGGCCGGCATGGGCGTAGAGGGGGCGCTCGTGGACCGTTCCCGCCTGCGGGTCGAGATAGAGCACCGTCCCGTTCTGGTTGAGCGCCACCCAGGCGTGCGAGCCGCCGTTCTCCCACTCGGTGATCAGGAAGGCGTAGCTGCCGTGACCTCCCAGGACCAGTTGGTCGTGCAGGTTGCGGTAGCCCCGTTCGACGGACTGGCGCAGGTCTGCCGGCCCCGGCGGGACACCGTCGGCGACGGCGAACAGCTTCTGGAACCGTCCGCCGGTGACCTCCTCGACCCGGCCGGGTCCGCCGGCCTCACCGTTGACCGGACGCCGGATGTCGCCTTGCAGGTAGCCGTCGAAGGTACGGGGCGCGGCCACCCTGGGTCGACCGTGCACCCACGTCTCGAACAGGGACAGGGTGCAGTCCAGGCAGTTGATGCCCCGGGTCGGGTCGGCCTGCGGGCCACCGTCGTTGGCCAGCGCGAACCACCCGCCCTGCCGGGGATCGGGGGTACGCACCACACTGCCGTCCGGCTGCCGGGGCATCTGCCGTTCGAGGTCGGTCTGGTGCAGGGCCAGCGGTGGCCGCAACCCACCGAACTGCCCGTACCGGCGGGAGCGGTCGATGGGCGGCGGATCGTCGTCGCCGGTGAGCGCCGACCTGTCGCCCGTCTCGACCCCACCGGTGGCCAACTCGGCCACGTCGTCGTTGATGCGGGAAAAGTCAGCAGGATCTCCGATGACGACATCCGTGGGAAAGACCCGGCCGTCGATGATCGCCGAGGCCAGATCCAACTCCCGATAGCTGTCCGCCTGCTCGGTACTCGCGATCTGCTGATACCAGTTGGCCAGTTCGAGACGGCCTTCGCGCTGTAGGTGGTTCGCCCGGCGAGCAGCACGCTGTGCCCTCGCTTCGTGCTCGCGGGCGACCTCTCGCCGGAAGCCGGCGTCATCCCTACGTCGCCGATCCTCGAACCAGTGTCGCTGGGCCTCGAAGTAGCCCTGATAGCGGCGACGGTCGAGCGCCTCCCGCTCGGCTGCCCATTTCGCGGCGTACCACCGGGGAGTTCTCGGGCGGGGTGGCTCGTCGTCCGGATCTGGTGTCGGGGGAGTCGGCTCGGTGGGCGGCGGGACCACGGGCCGGGGGGCCAGCGCCTCCAGGAGCGGGAACCGCCTGTCGCCCTGCCGCCCGTCATCGCGGTCGGCTACGCCCGGCGGCCTCTCCCGGGCGGCCTGCGGGGTGTCCGGTCCGGTGGCCGGTGCGCTGCCGTGGGTCGGGAGCCCTGTCGTCGGTGCCGGCCCCACCGACCCACCGGGTGCCGGCCCCGGCGGAACGCCGGCCGTGGAAGCGCCCGACGTCATGCGTCCAGGAGAGGGGTCTGCGGTGGGTGACGCCGTAGCGGTTGCCGTCGGTGCTCCGCCCGCTGTCGTCACGCTCGCGGGCGGGTTGCCCTGCCCGGAGTCGGGCCCGGGTGGTGCGGTGACCGCCGCGTTCGTCGGCACCACCTCAGCGACTCGACCTGCCGTCAGCGGGGAGGTCACCTGATCGGCGGCGACCGAGGACAGGGTGGGGCTGGACGGCGTCGACTCGGCCACGATCGACGCCGGAGCCGCGCCCGTGACGTGGTCGACCCCGGGTGCCGGTGGGGCCGGGGGCGTCACCGCGCCCGCTCCCGCCAGCCCGTCCACCGGCCCGACGGCAGCGGCGGCCCGGCCGGGATCGGGCGGCACCTGCGGATCGCGGGGTGACGGCGTCTCGGCGGCAGTGCCTGAGCCGTCACCGGCCACGACGGTGGGGCCGAAGGACGTCGCCGGTCCCGGCACGGAAGCGTCAGCGGCCGACCGCCCAGGAGCATCGCCGGCCGGGGACGCCTGCTCAGCGCCGGCCGGCACCGGCGACGGTGGGACGGGGAAGGCCGCCGACACCTGGGTGGCGTCGGCCAACGAGTGCAGCCGGCCGTCGAGGCGGGCGTGCAGTGCGGCGTCCGCCTGCGCGGTCGCCGAACCGCCGACCCCGGAGACGGCCGCCCGGGCCGCGTCCTCCGGCGACAACGCTCCCTGGCCGGTGGCCAGCCCCGCCGCGCCCTCCGCGAGCACCTCACCGGTCATCTCCCGGCCCAGGTGCTCACCGACCCGGGCGCCCCGCCCGGTGGCGTGCCGCCCCAGCCCGGCCAGTGGTGCGACCGCACCACCGGCCAGTCCACCGAGCGCCGACGCACCGAAATCGGCGAGGTCGAGGCCGTGCCGGCGACCGGTGGAGTTCTGGTACGCCTGCGTCGCGAGGTTGACGCCGCCCTCCTGTCCCGCCTCGAACAGGCCCCCTTTGACCGCCCGCTTGCCGAGCCCACGCATCCCGTCCCGGGCCACTTCTTTGGCGGCCCGCTCGCCCGCCTCCTTGAGGCCCTGTCGGAGCGCCTTCTTGGCCAGTTGCGCCATCAGCCGGCGGAAAATCTGCTGGATGACCAGCCGACTGGCGGTGACCGCAGCGCCGGCCGCCGGTGAGGCGGCCCCGGCGGTGAGTGCGGCAGCGACGGCGAGCGCGAGCAGCTCCACGACCAGGATGCCGAGTTCGATCCACACCTCGAGCTTGGCGGCCTCGATGTCGCAGCCGCACTCCTCGACCAGGCGGCCCAGGTCGGTACTGACCGCGAGCAGCACCGTCAACGGGGCATCGTCGCCGTCGGCGAGCCGTCGCCAGGCCACCTCGAACGCCTCCGGGACCGCGCCGGCTGCGCCGTATCCGCCGCGTACCTCGGTGGCGGCGGCGATCGCGTCGGCACGGGGGCCGGCCAGCGCGCCCGCCACGGCGTACCACTGGTCGGCGAGATCCCAGACGGCGCGTTCGTTTCCCTCCGGCCACTCCACGCCGACCACCCAGTCAAGCGCCTCGTAGGCCCAGCCCGGCAGGTCCCAAGGGCTGTAGTCGAGGGGGTGCGGGATCGGGCTCGGCAGCACGGTCACGGCTTCCCCCGCAGGTCAGTGCCGACGGTCACGAGGGTCGGCCACCCGGTCGAAGCGCCGGCCGCTGGCCGCGTCGGTCCGTAGGTTGGCGTCGACCGAGGTGACCACGTCGGTGCCGAGCCCCTCCAACGATCGGCCGAGCCCGGCCCAGGCACGCAGCAGGGTCTCCTCGTGGGACCGGTAGCTCATCTCGAAGGCCGCGCCGATGTCGTCCCGACCCCATGGGCGGGGTGCGCTGGCCGCCGTGATCTCCGCACCGAGGGTGACGCGGCGGGCCGACACCGACTCACCGGCCAGGTGCAGGTCGGCGCCACCCCGCCGAGCCCGGGCCGGATCGAGCCAGAGTTGCCCCTCACCCATGCCGTTCGTCCTCCCGCCGGAGCACCGCGTCGGCCCGCCCGAACAGTGCGCCGAAGTCGCCCGTACGCAGGAACTCCACCGACCCCGAGCCGGCCGGCAGATGGGCGGCGACCAACTCCTGGGTGGCCGTGGCCGCTCGGGCGCAGGCCCGGTGCACCGTCATGGTGATCTTGCGACTGAGCGCGTGGTGATCGCGGTCGTGGTAGACCTCGCCGGTGAGCTCCACCGAGATCAGCTCGCCGCGGGCACCCACCGTGGCGATGACCTGGCCGTCGTCCGACCGCTCCGTGACCCGCAGCGCGGCCAGTTCGGACCCCAGTTCGTCCACACCGGACCGCAACCGCCGGTATTGGCCGTACACCTCGTCGAACCGCGCCCGGAGCGCCTGGTTCGCGTCGCGGTCCACCCTCTCGGCCAAGGCCACCCTCCCCCGGTCACCGTCAGTCAGGCGAACCATACCGGGTGCCACGATTCCGTGGGGTCCGGTAGTTTCGGGCCGTGATCGATCGCCAACAGGCCGAGCAACTCGCCGACGTGTGGGCCCGGCGGGACTCGCAGCGTCTGGGCCACGAGTGCCGGGCCACCCTGGACGAGTTCGACCTGGGCTACGTGATCAGGTCGACCGTCGACCGCGCGGTCGACACGGACCCCGGCGACCTGCCGACCACCGTCGTCGACAAGGAGACCGGCGAGGTCACCACCTGGCCCCGGGTGCCGGCGGCCGTGGTGCAGCAGATGTACCGCCGCAGCCGTCCCACCGGCACCCCCGCCCCGCGCACCGTCGACCCGGCCAGCCTGCTGCTCCGCGAGATCCGTCGGCTGCCGACACCCGCCACCGTGGCGCACCTGACTGTCGAGGGCCGCACCTACCTCGGTCACGGTGTCAAGGGCGACGTGGCGGTGCGGCACCACCCACTGGTCCGGGCCTACCTGGACGAGCTGCCCCCGGGGCACCTGGTGCGCGGAGGCGACCGGCACGCCGAGATGGTCGTCGTCTCCGACGTCCTGCACGAGTACGACCACCGTCGCGCCGCCGCCGGCCAGCCACCGCTGACCATGCGCGAGGCGGAGTCGCTGCTGCTGGCGACCGGGATGGACGTGTTCCTGGCCCGCGAGCCGGATGATCCACAGGCCGGCCCGGCGGAACGCCCGTGCGACTCCTGCCTCAACTTCCTGGTGCACTTCGCGGTCCTCGGCTGGTCCGAACTCGCGTTCACCCGGCAGTGGCAGCCGGACAGGCAGGCCGCGCCGGAGCCGGGGCGGTTCGCGCCGGAGGTGGCCGACGCGCTGGTGAGCGCCGGCTGGCGTCCGGGGTTCGGTGACGATGGCCTTGCCGAGGAGGCGATGGCGGAAACGAGGGAGATCTCCCCCCGACATCCTGATCTCACGTCCGCGCTGAACGCCCTCACCAGGTTTCCGGGGCTTGCCTCCGGTCGGCGCGGTCCCGGGCGGCAGGTGTGGATCTCGCGGTTCTCCATCGACCCCGTGCACGCCGCCTACACCGCCGCCACCCTGGCGGACTTCGGTGCCGTGCTCGGCGTACGGCTCTTCCCGATCGGCGCTGGGCATCCGGACGCGATCCTGGCGGTGGACGAGCACGGCCGGGTCTTCGCGCTGGACCAGGCGGGCGAGTGGTTCCTCGGCGACGACGTCGATGCGGCGCTGACCACCCTGCTCCTGGGTCTCGCCCCGACCCGGGTCCGGGACGACGGCAGCTGGTGAGAGGGGTGTGCCGGGGTTACAGCGGCATCCCGGTCAGCACCAGCACCCTCGGCTCGGTGTAGTCGTCCATCGCCGACCGCACGCCCTCCCGGCCGACGCCGCTGCCCTTGACGCCCCCGTACGGCATCTGGTCGGCCCGGTACGACGGCACGTCGCCGACGATCACCCCGCCCACCTCCAGCACCCGTGCGGCGGTGAACGCCACGTCGAGCCGGTGGGTGAACACGCCGGCCTGCAGCCCGTACGCCGAGTCGTTGACGGCGGCGAACGCGGCGCCGTCGCTGTCCACCGACGCCACCACCAGCACCGGCCCGAAGACTTCTTCGGCGCAGACCTTGGCCGACGCCGGCACCCCGGTCAGCACGGTGGGTGGGTAGCTGGCGCCGTCGCGGCGGCCCCCGGTCTCGACGGTGGCCCCGGCGGCGACGGCCTCGTCGACCCACGCCTCGACCCGTTGCGCGGCCTCGACGGAGACCAGCGGCCCGACGTCGGTCGACTCGGCGGTGGGGTCGCCGGTGCGCAGTGCCCGCACGGCGGCGACCAGCCGGGGCAGGAAGGCGTCGTGGTGGTGTTCGTGCACGAGGACCCGCTGCACGGCGATGCAGGACTGCCCGGCCTGGTAGTTGCCGAAGGTGGCGATCCGCTGGGCGGCGAAGTCCAGGTCCGCGTCGGACGACCAGTCGGCGCAGATGACCGCCGCCGCGTTGCCGCCGAGTTCCAGGGTGACGTGCTTGTCCGGCACCTGACGGCGGATCTGCGCGCCGACCGGCCCGGAGCCGGTGAACGACACCACCGGCAGCCGGGGGTCGTCGACCAGGTCGGCGGTGCGGTCGTTGGGCAGCGGCAGCACCGAGAACATCCCGGCCGGCAGGTCGGTGCCGGCGAGGATCTCGCCGAGCAGCAGCGCGGACAGCGGTGTCGCCGGGGCGGGCTTCACGATGATCGGCGCACCGACCGCGAGGGCCGGGGCGACCTTGTGCGCCACCAGGTTGAGCGGGAAGTTGAACGGGGTGATGCCCAGCACCGGCCCCCGGGGCACCCTCCTGACCAGGGCGATCCGGCCGGTCGCGGTGGGGTCGGTGTCGAGGCGCTGCATCTCGCCGGAGAACCGTCGGGCCTCCTCGGCCGCCCAGCGGAACGTCGACACCGCCCGGCCCACCTCGGCCCGCGCCCAGGTGACGGGCTTGCCGTTCTCGGCGGTGATCAGGTCGGCCACCTCGGCCGCCCGCGCGGCGAGTTCCCGGGACACGTGGTCGAGGGCCGCCGCCCGCACGTGCGCGGGCAGGGCCGCGGCCTCCGTCGCCACCCGGGCCGCCGCCGCGACGGCGGTTTCGACCTGGCCGGGCGTGGCCCAGCTGGTACGCCCCACCGCCCGACCGTCGTACGGGTGGGTGACGGTCACCTCGTCGTCGCCGTGGACGGCACGACCGGCGACCCAGCACGCTCTCGGCTCCACGTCGGCAGCGTAGACGACGGGCAGTCACACGGAAACAGTCGCTCAAGCCCTTGTCTGCCGCGAATTCGGTAGCCAAGATGGCAGTCAGATTGCGATTGCCTCCGCTGACTCCGACTCCCAGCCACCCCTGGAGAGACCTCACCATGAGCGACCAGCAGCAGTTGCGCAACTTCGTCGACGGCGCGTACGTCGACCCGGTGGACGGCGGTCACGCCGACCTGATCGACCCCTGCACCGGTGATGTCTTCGCCCAGGCTCCCGTCTCCGGCGCGGCGGACGTGGACGCGGCGATGCGGGCCGCCGCCACCGCCTTCGAGACCTGGCGGGAGACCACCCCGGCGGAGCGGCAGCGGGCGATGCTGAAGCTCGCCGACGCGGTGGAGTCGCGGGCCGCCGAGCTGGTCGACGCGGAGGTGCGCAACACCGGCAAGCCGCGGCAGCTCACCGCCGAGGAGGAGTTGCCGCCGGCGGTGGACCAGTTCCGGTTCTTCGCCGGGGCGGCGCGCATGTTGGAGGGCCGTTCGGCCGGGGAGTACCTGGCCGGGCACACCTCGTACGTGCGGCGGGAGCCGATCGGGGTCTGTGCGCAGGTCACCCCGTGGAACTACCCGCTGATGATGGCGGTGTGGAAGATCGCCCCGGCGTTGGCGGCCGGCAACACGGTGGTGTTGAAACCGTCGGACACCACGCCGGTGTCGACGCTGCTGCTGGCCGAGATCGCCGCCGAGTTCTTCCCGCCGGGGGTGTTCAACGTGGTCTGCGGCGACCGGGACACCGGTCGTACCCTGGTGGCGCATCCGACGCCGCAGCTGGTGTCGATCACCGGCTCGACCCGGGCGGGCATGGAGGTCGCCTCCGCCGCCGCGCCGGACCTCAAGCGGACCCACCTGGAGCTGGGCGGCAAGGCCCCGGTGGTGGTCTTCGACGACGCGGACGTGGCGGCGGCGGCCGAGGCGATAGCGATGGGCGGCTACTTCAACGCCGGTCAGGACTGCACTGCGGCGACCCGGGTGCTGGCCGGCCCCGGCGTGCACGACGACTTCGTGGCGGCCCTCACCGAGCAGGCCCGCAACACGCGCACCGGTGCCCCGGACGACGCCGACGTGCTCTACGGCCCGCTGAACAACGCCAACCAGCTCGCCCGGGTCAGCGGCTTCGTCGACCGGCTCCCCGATCATGCCGACCTGCACACCGGTGGCGCGCGGGTGGGCGGGCGCGGCTACTTCTACTCCCCCACCGTGGTCTCCGGGGTACGCCAGGCCGACGAGATCATCCAGCAGGAGGTGTTCGGCCCGGTCATCACCGTGCAGCGGTTCACCGACGAGGACGAGGCGGTGCGCTGGGCCAACGGCGTCGACTACGGCCTGTCCGCCTCGGTCTGGACGCGTGACCACGGGCGGGCGATGCGGATGACCCGCCGGCTCGACTTCGGCTGCGTCTGGGTGAACACCCACATCCCGTTCGTGTCGGAGATGCCGCACGGCGGTTTCAAGCACTCCGGGCACGGCAAGGACCTGTCGGTCTACAGCCTGGAGGACTACACCCGGATCAAGCACGTCATGCACCACTTCGGCGGCTGATCCCGTGAGCGCGAGGAGTGAGCCGGGTTTGCGAGCCCCGCAGTCGCGAACAAAAGACAGCCCCGTGAGCGCGAGGAGTGAGCCGGGTTTGCGAGCCCCGCAGTCGCGAACGAAAGACGGCACTGTGGTTTCCAGTGCGGAGCTGCACCGGCGGCGGGGTGCCGCCGTGGCCCGGGGGGTCGGCAGCGTCATCGACTCCTACGTGGACACCGCCAGCGGCGGCACGATCGTCGACGTCGAGGGGCGGGAGTGGATCGACTTCGCCGCCGGCATCGCGGTCACCAGCGTCGGCAACTCGGCCCCGCGCGTCGTGGAGGCGGTACGCGCCCAGGTCGAACGGTTCACCCACACCTGCTTCATGGTCGCGCCGTACGAGTCGTACGTGGCGGTCTGCGAGCAGCTCAACGCGTTGACCCCGGGCACCTTCGAGAAGCGGTCGGCGCTGTTCAACTCGGGTGCCGAGGCGGTGGAGAACGCGGTGAAGATCGCCCGGCACGCCACCGGACGGCAGGCGGTGGTGGTCTTCGAGCACGCCTACCACGGCCGGACCAACCTGACCATGGCGTTGACCGCGAAGAACATGCCGTACAAGCACCGGTTCGGGCCGTTCGCCGGGGAGATCCACCGGGTGCCGATGTCGTACCCGCTGCGCGACGGCGGGTTGTCCGGGGCGCAGGCGGCGGCGCGGGCGCTGGAGCTGGTGGACAAGCAGGTCGGGGCGGAGAACGTGGCCGCGCTGCTGATCGAGCCGATCCAGGGGGAGGGCGGTTTCGTCGTACCGGCGACGGGTTTCCTGCCGGCGCTGCGGGAGTGGGCGACGGCGGCCGGGGTGGTGTTCGTCGCCGACGAGATCCAGACCGGCTTCTGCCGTACCGGCGACTGGTTCGCCTGCGACCACGAGGGCGTGGTGCCGGACCTGGTCACCCTGGCCAAGGGCATCGCCGGCGGGTTGCCGTTGGCGGCGGTGACCGGCCGGGCGGAGCTGATGGACGCGGTGCACGTCGGCGGCCTCGGCGGCACCTACGGCGGCAACCCGATCGCCTGCGCGGCGGCCCTGGCCAGCATCGAGACGATGCGGGAGCTGGACCTGGCCGCCGCCGCCCGGCGGATCGGGTCGGTGCTCGCCGACCGGTTGCGCGCCGTCGCCGCCCGCGACCCCCGGATCGCCGAGGTACGCGGCCGGGGCGCGATGCTGGCGGTGGAGCTGGTCCGGCCGGGCACCCTGGTCCCGGACCCGGCCGCCGCCAGTGCCGTCTCGGCGGCCTGTCACGCCGCCGGCCTGCTCACCCTGACCTGCGGCACCTACGGCAACGTGCTGCGGTTCCTGCCGCCGCTGGTGATCTCCGACGACGAGCTGGCCCGTGGGTTGGACATCCTGGACGCCGCCTTCGGCTGACCGCCCACCGCCCCGACCGGGGCAACCGTCGACCCGATGGCTGGTCGGCCTGGGCGAGGATCGCCGGGCCGGCCGAGGCGGCGGCGAAGACGTCCCCGTCCCTGCCCGGGTGCCGTCCGGCCCGGTGCGGTCAGCGCACCAACTCGACGAGGTTGCGTCGGATCACGTTCTTGCCGGGCTCCCGCAGCAGCTCCATCGCGGCGGCGTTGAGCAGCACACAACTACCCGACGGCCCGCTCACCGACACCGTCGCCACCTTCCCGTTGTCCAGGTTCGTCACCCGCAACCGTGTCCCCACCGGAAACCGGTCACTCGTCGCGGCCGGTGTGCCGGCCTCGGCGGAGAAGGTCACCGAGCCGGCACACGCGCTGGGCCGGGCCGTCACGCCGGTCGCCGACGGGGTCGGCCGCTGGGAGGCCGGCGGCTGGGCGGCGCCGGGCCGGGTCTCGCCAGGTGCCGGGGCGGCCGGCGCGTCGACGCCGACCCGCTCGACCACGTTGCGTCGGATCACGTTCTTGCCGGGCTCCCGGACCAGCTCCATCGCGGCGGCGTTGAGCAGCACACAACTACCCGACGGCCCGCTCACCGACACCGTCGCCACCTTCCCGTTGTCCAGGTTCGTCACCCGCAACCGTGTCCCCACCGGAAACCGGTCACTTGTCGCGGCGGGCGCACCGGCCTCGGCGGAGAAGGTGACCGAGCCGGAGCAGAGGCTCGGCCGGGCGGACGTGGTGTCGGCGAACCCGAACCCGGTCCCCACCGCGACCACCGCCGTGGCGACCACTGCCACCCCCGCCGCCAGTACGTGCTTGCGCTGCACCTTCACCACGTCTCCCGTCGTCGCCGTTGCCTGCATCGGCTGATACGGCCCGGGAGCGCTCCCCGTTCAGTTCCACTGTCAGGAAAGTTCACCGACTCCCCGGGCCCAGGCGAGAGTGCCGTCGATGTCAACGGACTGTGACGGCCCCGCTCAGGCGATCTGGCGCAGATCGTTGCCGTAGTCGAAGATGATCCGCAGGCGTGCGCCGAGTGCAGCGGCATACCTGCTCAGCGTCGCCACCTCATTGACGTCCAGATCACCGTTCTCGATCTGGCTCACCCGGCTCGGCGTGACCCCCATCAGCTCTGCGACCTGGCGTTGAGTGAGCCCGAGTCGCTTACGCTCCTCCGCCAGATGAAATGCGCTCACCCAGGCCTCGGTCCGGGCCCGCTCGATCTCGTACGCGGCGTCGTCGCCGCCGAGCCCGTCCCGGACCTCTTCCCATTCGTGGAACTCCGTCACGACTCCCTCCTCCGCTGAGTCTCCTGGTCCAGCCACTCCTTGTATGCGACTTCCGCGAGCGGGATGTTGTCCAGGTACCACTGTGCCCACCGGCGCGCCTTGTTGCCGGCGACGAGCAGCACCGCCTGGGACCACGGATCAAAGACGAAGATCACCCGCACCGCGACGTCCCGACCGGACCGTGGCCGCAGTTCCTTCAGGTTGCCGATGCTCGATCCGCGCAGCGAGTCCACCCAGTGGTCGGCCGAGCGCTGGACCGGTTTCCGCGAGCATGTCCACCGCGACGCTGACCGAACGGGTACGTGTCCGGATCGGTCCGCCGCAGTTCCCGGAGCCAGCTCCGCACCTCGGTAGTGACCCGGATCGACCACCGTCGGCTCCCTGCTGATCCCACCGGACAACTATAGCTCAAGCTAAACCTGATCGAGGCCGACAAGAGCTCAGCGGGCGTCGAGGAGGGGTTGGGTGGGGTCCCAGGGGCTGCCGCCGGCGGCGTCGCGTCGGCGTCGGGCGATGGCGGACAGCGCCTCCAGGACCACCCGGTTGCCCAGGTAGGCGGTGATGTCGGCGTGGTCGTAGGGCGGCGCGACCTCCACCACGTCGACGCCGACGACGGGTAGTTCGTAGCAGACCCGGCGGACGGCGTCGAGGAGTTGCCGGGAGGTGAGCCCACCCGGCTCGGGGGTGCCGGTGCCGGGGGCCATCCCGGGGTCGACCACGTCCACGTCGACGGAGAGGAACACCCCGCCGCACCCGTCGGTCGCGATCCCGAACGCCTCGGACAGGCAGGCGTCCAGCCCTCGGGCGACCAGTTCGGTCATCTCGTACGAGCGCATCCGTTGGGCGGCCATCCAGGCCAGGGTGTCCGGGCCGGGCCAGTAGCCGCGCAGCCCGAGCTGGAGGAACCGGTCGCCGCGTACCGCACCGGACTCGATCAGCCGGCGCATCGGCTGGCCGTGCCCGTGCAGGGAACCGAACTCGATGTCACCGGTGTCGGCGTGCGCGTCGAAGTGCACCAGGGAGACCCGGCCGAACCCGTGCCGGCGGGCCACCCCGGTGGCGTCGGTCAGGGCGATGGAGTGGTCGCCGCCGAGCACCACCGGGATCGCTCCGGCGCTGGCCACCGCGTACACGGCCGATTCCAGCGCGGCCAGGGAGCGTTCGATGTCCCCGGCGAACATCTCCACGTCCCCGGCGTCGTAGACGCACAGGTCACGCAGCGGGTCGACCCGCAGCGCCAGTGACGGGCGGGAGCCGTCGGGCGGCAGGTAGCAGGCCTGCCGGATGGCGGACGGGCCGAACCGGGTGCCCGGCCGGTGCGAGGTGCCGCCGTCGAAGGGTGCCCCGATGATCACCACGTCGGCGTCGGTGTAGGTCACCGGCTCGGTGACCGTGCAGGGCGGCACCCCGAGGAAGGTCACGTCGGGGCCGTACATCGGGCCGTAGCGGGTCATCGTTCCTCCATCGCCCACGGGGAGCCGTAGTCGGTGAGCAGGTCGAGGAACGGGCGCGGGGGAAGCGCCTCCGGGCCGAGCACCCCGACACCGGACCAGCCGCCGGTGGCGAGCAGCTCCAGCGCCACCACCGGGTTGACCGCCGTCTGCCAGACCACCGCCTGGTGGCCGTACTCCCGCATGGACCACTCGTTGTCGACCACGTGGTAGAGGTAGACCCGGCGGGGCCGGCCGTCGGTCCCGGTGCCGGTGACGTACGTGCCGGCGCAGGTCTTGCCGCGCATCCGGTCGCCGAGGGTGGCCGGGTCGGGCAGGCTGGCGGCGACCACGTCGCGGGGTGAGACCTGCATGCCGCGCACCGACACCGGGGTGGTGGAGTCGAGACCGACCTTGTGCAGGGCCCTCAGCACTTCGATGAACTCGTCGCCGAGGCCGTACTTGAAGGTGACCCGCCTGGCCTTGACCCAGCGTGGGATCAGCAGCACCTCCTCATGTTCGACGTTGACGCATTCGACCGGGCCGATGCCGGCCGGGAAGTCGAAGACCTCCGGTTCGCTGAACGGTTCGGTGGTGTACCAGCCCCGGTCCTTCTCCCAGATCACCGGCGGGTTGAGGCATTCCTCGATGGTGGTCCAGATGGAGAACGAGGGGGCGAAGTCGTAGCCGTCGACGGTGAGGTTCGCGCCGTCGCGGATGCCGATCTCGTCGATGTCGGTGAACAGTTCGTCGGCGGCGTACCGGGCGAACACGTCGGACAGGCCCGGTTCGATGCCGATGCCGCACAGCGCCAGCCGACCGGCGTCCGCCCAGGTCGCGGCGGCGGCGAACTGCTCGTCACCGAGCTTCACCCCGGTCTGGGTGTAGGGCCGCGCCGGGTGCGGGTGCGACAGTGACATCGCCATGTCCAGGTAGTCGGCCCCGGCAGCGAACGCCCCCTCGAAGATCGGCATGACGAAGCGCGGGTCGACGGCGTTGAGCACGTGGGTGATCCGGTGTTCCCGGCAGAGCGCGGCGACGGCGTCCGCCGAGGAGGCGTCGAGCCGTACGGCGACGAACCGGTCGCCGTACCCGGCGACGGCCCGCTCGGCCCGGGTCAGGTCGTAGTCGGCGACGACGACGGTGGCGAAGAAGGAACGGCGGGCGGCGATGGCGACGGCGGCGGAGCCGACCCCGCCGGCGCCGACGAGCAGGATACGCATCAGGAATCGATCCCCAAACCAAGACGATCGGGCGTACGGAGCCAGTGCTGGTGCCGGTCGTCGTGCGCGTACGCGTCGGCGCGGGCCGGCGACCAGCGGGTGAGGTGGATGTCGGCGGCCGGACGGGGAGAGTCGGGGCGGTGGTACGCATACCGGCCGGGCGTCACCTCGGCGAACGCCCGGTCGGTATGCGGAAGGATCACGACGGGTCTGCCGCCCGTCGGCCGGGCCCGTCAGCGACCGGGAGCGCCGAGCCTGCCGCCCCTCGGCCGGTCACATCGGCGACCGGGAGCGCCGAGCCTGCCGCCCGTCGGCCGGGCGCGTGAGCGACCGGGAGCTCGGCCCGTCGGGACCGTCGACCGCGCAGCATGCTCAGCCCGACGAGCAGCAGGGCGATGCCGAACATCGCCGTGCCGATCACGTTGACCTGTGGGGGGATGCCCCGCTGGGCGGCACCCCAGACGTACATCGGGAAGGTGACGGTGGTGCCGGCGTTGAAGTTCGTCACGATGAAGTCGTCGAAGCTGAGCGAGAAGGCGAGCAGGGCGGCGGCGACGATGCCGGGCAGCACCAACGGCAGGGTGATCCGCCGGAACGTCTGCCACTCGCTGGCGTAGAGGTCCATCGCGGCCTCCTCCAGCCGCCGGTCCATCCCGGCGAGCCGGGCCTTGACCGTCACCACCACGAACGACACGCAGAACATCACGTGCGCGATGACGACGGTCCAGAAACCCTGCGGCACCCCGGCGGAGACGAACAGCGCGAGCAGCGAGGTGCCGAGCACCAGCTCCGGCGTCGCCATCGGCAGGAAGATCAGCAGGTTGATCCCGCCGCGCCCCCGGAACCGGTGCCGGACCAGGGCGAACGCCATCAGCGTGCCGATCACCGTGGACCCGACGGTGGCGAGGAACCCGATCTGCACGCTGCGGACGACCGCGTCGCACATTTCGGGGGTGGCGCAGGGCTGCCGCCAGTTGTCCAGGGTGAACTCGTTGAAGTCGTACGACAGCCGGCTGGACGGGCGGTTGAGGGAGAGGCCGGCGACCACGGCGATCGGCAGGAACAGGTAGCCGAGCACCAGCAGCGCGACGATCATCACCCACCGGTCGGCCAACCACCGCGACACCCTCACCGGAATCCACCTCCGTTCACGACTGCGGGGCTCCGCTGCGCTGCACTCCTCGCGCTCACCGAACCAACCCTTCCGCTCGCGACTGCGGGGCTCCGCTGCGCTGCACTCCTCGCGCTCACCGAACCAACCCTTCCGCTCGCGACTGCGGGGCTCCGCTGCGCTGCACTCCTCGCGCTCACCGAACCAACCCTTCCGCTCGCGACTGCGGGGCTCCGCTGCGCTGCACTCCTCGCGCTCACAGGACATCCTCCGTGCCGGCGCGGCGCAGGTAGACGAAGACGACCGCGAGGATCGCCGCCATCAGCAGGAACGACAGGGCGGCACCCTGCGGGTAGTCCAGCCGGACCAGGAACGCCGAGTCGATGACGTTGCCGATCATGTACTCGTTGGGGGTGCCGAGCAGTTCGGCGTTGATGTAGTCACCGGTGGCCGGGATGAAGAACAGCAGCGTGCCGGCGATCAGGCCGGGCATCGACAGCGGCAGGGTAACCCTGCGGAAGGCGCGCAGCGGGCCCGCGTACAGGTCGCTGGCCGCCTCCAGCAGTCGGCGGTCGAGCCGCTCCAGGCTCGCGTACAACGGCAGCACCAGGAACGGCAGGAAGTTGTACGTCAACCCGAGCACCACCGCGACCGGGGTGGCGAGCAGTCGCCCGTCCGGGCCGAGCAGGTGCACGTCGCGCAGCAGCCCGACCAGCACGCCGTTGTCCGACAGGATGGTTTTCCAGGCCAGGGTGCGCACCAGGAAACTGGTGAACATCGGGGCGACCACGCAGACCAGCAGCAGGTTCTTCCACCGGCCGGCTTTCTGCGCGATCGCGTACGCCAGCGGGTAGCCCAGCAGCAGGGCCAGCACCAGCGCCGCCCCGGCATAGCCGAACGACCTGGCGAACTGCGGCCAGTACGCCTGCACCGCCTCCGGATAGTTGCCGAACGCCCAGGTCAGCGCGTACCCGGTGGACAGCGAACCGGTCGGGTCGTAGAGGCTGGCGGCAGCCAACTGCAGCAGCGGCACGACGAAGAAGACCAGCAGCCAGGCCGCCCCCGGCAGCAGCAGCAGGTACGGCAGCAGCCGGTGCCGGCCGGGCCGGGCCGGTGGCGGTGCCCCGGTCGCCGGTGTCCCGCCGCCCAACTGGGCCAGTGCGGTCACGACGGTGCCCCGACGGGCTCGTCGAGCAGCGGGGTGGTGTGGTCGTCCTGACCGGGCTCGCGGGGCAGCAGGAAGGCGTGCCGGGGGTCCCAGTGCGCCACCACGGTCGCGCCGACCGGGTGCTGGCCGCCGACGCCGCTGTTCGCGGTGAAGGCGGACAGTTCACTGCCCCACCCGGTGCGCACCAGGTACTGGGTGCTCACCCCCACGTACGACGCGTCGGTGATCACCCCTTCGACCTGTTGGTGGCCGGTGGGCACCTGGTCGACGGTCTCGACCAGGTGCAGCTTCTCGGGACGTACCCCCAGGTAGACCGGACCCTGGTCGGTGCGGGCCCGGTCGACGGGCACCGAGAAGCGCGCGCCGTGCGCGGTGACGGGCACCTCGGACCCGGCCGGGCCGGCGGCGTCGGCGGCGAGCAGGTTGGACTGGCCGAGGAAGTTCGCCACGAACGCGGTCGCCGGGTACTCGTAGAGTTCGGCGGGTGCGCCGAGCTGCTCGATCCGGCCGGCGTTCATCACCGCGACCGTGTCGGCCATCGTCATGGCCTCCTCCTGGTCGTGGGTGACGTGCACGAAGGTGATGCCGACCTCGGTCTGGATGCGTTTCAGCTCGATCTGCATCTGCCGGCGCAGCTTCAGGTCGAGCGCGCCGAGCGGCTCGTCGAGCAGCAGCACCTGCGGGTGGTTGATCAGGGCGCGGGCCAGTGCGACCCGTTGCTGCTGGCCGCCGGAGAGCTGGGCCGGGCGACGCCGTTCGTAGCCGTCGAGCTGGACCAGGGCCAGCATCCGACGGACCTGGTCGCCGACCTTGCGGATGCCCCGCCGCCGCAACCCGAAGGCGACGTTCTCGGCGATGTCCAGGTGCGGGAAGAGCGCGTAGCTCTGGAAGACGGTGTTGACCGGCCGCTGGTACGGCCGCAGCCGGGCGATGTCCCGGCCGCCGAGGAGCACCTGCCCGCTGGTGGGCTCCTCCAGCCCGGCGATCATCCGCAGGGTGGTCGTCTTGCCGCAGCCGGACGCCCCGAGCAGGGCGAAGAAGGAGCCCTGCGGGACGGTCAGGCTGAGGTCGTCGACGGCGGTGAAGATGCCGAACCGCTTGCTCAGGTGGGCCAGCCGCAGGTCACCGGCGGGTGCCTCGTTCGCCATCCCGCTCACGCTCCGATGACCTGCTGGAACTTCGACTCGTATTCCTTTTCCTGTTTTTCGTCGAGGGCCATGAAGACCTTCGACTTCGCCAGCAGGGTGTCGTCCGGGAAGATCAGCGGGTTGGCGGCCAGCTCCGGGTCGATCTTCTCCATCTCGGCCTGGGCGCCCTTGACCGGGCAGATGTAGTTGACGAACGCGGCGAGCTTCGCGGCGACCGCCGGCTGGTAGTAGTAGTCGATCAGCGCTTCGGCGTTGCCCCGGTGGGTGGCCTTGTTGGGCACCAGCATGTTGTCGCTGAACAGCATCACCCCGGAGTCCGGCGCGACGAACTTGATCTTGGGGTTGTCGCCGGCCAGTTGGATCACGTCACCGGACCAGCCGACACACGCGGCGATGTCCCCCTTGGCCAGGTCGGGGGCGTAGTCGTTGCCGGTGAAGCGACGGATCTGCTTGGATTCGACGGCCTTGCGCAGCTTGTTGAGCGCGTCGTCGAACTGCGCGGCGGTGAAGTTCGACGGGTCGTGCCCGTTCGAGGAGAGCAGCAGGCCCATGGTGTCCCGCATCTCCGACAGGGCGGTCACCTTGCCCTTGAGATCGGGGCGGGTGAGCAGCTCGTCGACGGTGCGGATCTCCCCGGTGACGCTGCCGTTGTAGGCCAGCCCGGCGAGGCCGGACTGCCACGGGATCGCGACCCGGTCCTCCGGATCGAAGGAACGCCCGCGCAGCGACGGCAGCAGGTTGGCCGCCACGTTCGGCACCTTGGCCGGGTCGAGCTTCTGGATCCAGCCGAGCCTGATCATCCGGGCGGCCATCCAGTCGGTCAGGACGATGATGTCCCGCCCGGTGCTCTGACAGCCGGCCAGCTGGTTCTGCACCTTGCCGAAGAACTCGTTGTTGTCGTTGATGTCCTCGGTGTAGGTCACCTGGATGCCGCTGGCGGCGACGAACGCGTCGAGGCTGGGCCGCTTCGCGGCGTCCTTGTCGTCCACGTCCATGTACTGCGGCCAGTTGGAGAAGGCGAGGGTCTTCTCCGTGGCCGACAGGTCGTCGCTCTTGCAGCCCGCCTCGGTCTGGGTAGCGGCCTTGGTGCCGCAGCCGGCGAGGCTGCCGCCCGTGGCGAGCAGGGCGGCCGATCCGAGGGTGCCGGTGAGCAGTCCACGCCGGGTGAGGGGCCGCAGGGGAATACGCATGTGACGACTCCTAGGGGTCGTCCGACGGCGGCGGGGACGGGGTGCGGCGCCGGCGGGAGGGGTCGGGTGCCTGAGACGACTGATCCTGGCATGAGGTAACCAGCCTCACAAGGGATTCCGTTGCCGCAATAGCCTCTGACGACGAATTACGCCAAACTGCGCGATGGCACTAGGCTCAGCTGGGGGAACGGACATGGGGAGCGGTCGATGACGATCCGACAGCACGAGAACGGCAGCGGGGGGCGACGCGTCACGGTGCGCGAAGGTGCCAGCCACGCGCTGTTGGACGACGTGGCGAAACAGATCATCGAGCAGCTACAGCAGGACGGCCGCCGGCCGTACGCGACCATCGGCAAGGCCGTGGGGCTCTCCGAGGCGGCGGTCCGCCAGCGGGTGCAGCGACTGCTCGACGCCGGGGTGATGCAGATCGTCGCGGTGACCGACCCGCTCCAGCTCGGCTTCCCCCGGCAGGCCATGATCGGCCTGCGCACCGACGGCGACCTGGAGGCCGTCGCCGACCGGCTGGCCGAGTTCGACGAACTCGACTACGTGGTGATCACCGCCGGCTCGTTCGACCTGCTCGCCGAGGTGGTCTGCCGCAACGACGCCCACCTGCTGGAGATCCTGCAACGGCTGCGGTCGGTGCCCGGGGTGCTCGCCACCGAGGCGTTCGTCTATCTCAAGCTCCGCAAACAGACCTACAGCTGGGGTACGGCCTGAGCCCACCCACCGTGGCCTGCCCCCCCGAGGCTCAGCGGGCGGCGACGAAGGCACGCCAGGCGTCGGGGGTGAAGCTCAACGTGCCGCCCGTCCGGTCCTTGCTGTCCCGCACCAGCACCCGACCCGGCAAATTGTCCGCCACCTCAACACAGTCACCGCCGTTGTTGCTGCTGCGGCTGGCGGTACGCCAGCGGGGCTCGATCAGGTCCATCTCTCCACCGCTCACTTCTGGGCGGCGACGAAGGCACACCAGACCTCTGGGGTGAAGGTCAGCGTGCCGCCGACCCGGTCCTTGCTGTCCCGCACCAGCACCCGACCCGGCAAATTGTCCGCCACCTCAACACAGTCACCGCCGTTACTGCTGCTCCGAGTGGCCGTGCGCCAGCGGGGCTCGATCAGATCCATCTCTTCACCGCTTCCCGAATCAGGGAGATCGACTGGCGGGCGGACAGCGCCTTACCGGCCACGCTCTCCCACCTCCTGCCAAGGCTAACAACGTCAGCGCTCTCGGTCACCAGCTCGCCACGGAGCTGATTGTCCAGATAGGCCACCTCGACCCCGTCCGGCAGTCGGGCCAGCATGAACGGGCCAGCCAGACCGGCATGCCAAGGCTCGTCCGCAGGAATTACCCGAACCTGCACATGTTCCCGGTCAGCGCCGTCCGCCAGGTGACCCATCTGGCGGGCCATCACCTCGGGATCGCCGACCGTCCGGCACAGCACGGCCTCGTCGACCACGATCACCAGCTGCGGCGGCGGGTCGCGATCGAGCACGGCCTGCCGCGCCAACCGGCTGACGACGAGTTGCTCGACCTCATCGGTCGAGAGCCCTCCGGCGCGCAGCACCGCGCGGGCGTAGTCCTCGGTCTGAACCAGGCCGGGCAACACCAGCGGCTGGTACGACCGGATCGAGGTGGCGTCCTGTTCCAGTTCTGCCCACGGGCGGAACCAGGGCAGGTCGCGGCGACGGTAGGGCTCGGGCCAGAGTTCGGCCGGCTCCCGCCCGAGGACGCCGGCCACCGCCACCCGGGTACGCGGATGCGGCACCCGCCCCGAGCTGAGCCACCGGCCGGCCGTCTTCGGATCCACCCCCACCCGATGCGCCAGCGATTCCACCGTTTCCCCGCGCTCCGCCATCGCCACCCGAAGCACCTCGTTCACCGGTAGCCCCTTCCACCTGACCGACACGCTCCGGCGCACCATAGCGACAGTGCGTGTCGATGTCCGCCAGTCGTCGGCGTGTCGGCGCGGACCTCCGGCAGGGGCCCCCGAGGTGCCCTGGAAGGTCCGCGAAGTGCACCGGAAGTGCACCGCGAATCACCCACGCTGGTCCGCCCACCCGACGGTTCCCACCCGTGGGCCGACGGCGTCCCCGCCTCGCGGGAACCCGCCGCACCGCCCGCAGCAAGCTTGATCCACTCCTGTGGGCCGGCACAGCGGCATCCTCACGCCCCGGGCCTCGCCAGGTGGCCGACATCGGGTCGATCACCCCACCCGGACGGACCACGGGCCGGCAGACCGTCAGCCGGCGGGACCACCGACACCCGGGTCTGCGGAATCCGTTGCCGTGGACTCACGCTCGCGCTGAATCCGTCGCACAGAAGGCGAACTAGGCTTGCATTTCGCGGCCGGACTGTGGGATAACCGTGGGCAGAGCGGCCGGTGTCACCCCTGCCCGGCCCGAGACCCGATGGGGCTGACATGGCCGACGCCACCGACCACCTCTGGATGCACTTCACCCGGATGGCCAGCTACTCGGCCGGCGAGGTGCCCACCATCGTGCGCGGCGAGGGCACGTACGTCTGGGACGCGCAGGGCCGTCGTTACCTGGACGGGCTCGCCGGGTTGTTCGTCGTCAACGCCGGGCACGGGCGTACCGAGCTGGCCGAGGCAGCCGCGAAGCAGGCCGCCGAGCTGGCGTACTTCCCACTGTGGTCGTACGCCCACCCGAAGGCCGTGGAGCTGGCCGAGAAGATCGCCTCGCTGACGCCCGGCGACCTGAACCGGGTCTTCTTCACCACCGGCGGCTCGGAGGCCGTGGAGACGGCGTGGAAGCTGGCCCGCGCCTACTTCAAGCGCACCGGCCGGCCCAACAAGCACAAGGTGGTCAGCCGCTACCTCGCCTATCACGGCACCTCGATGGGCGCCCTGTCGATCACCGGCCTGCCCGGCATCAAGAGCGACTTCGAGCCGTTGGTGCCCGGCGGGATCAAGGTGCCGAACACCAACTTCTACCGGGCCCCCGAGCACGGCGACTCGCCCGAGGCGTTCGGCGTCTGGGCCGCCGACGAAATCCGCCGGGCCATCGAACGGGAGGGGCCGGACACGGTCGCGGCGGTGTTCCTGGAGCCGTTGCAGAACTCCGGCGGCTGCTTCCCGCCGCCGCCCGGTTACTTCCAGCGGGTACGCGAGATCTGCGACGCGTACGACGTGCTGCTCGTCTCCGACGAGGTGATCTGCTCGTGGGGTCGGCTCGGCGAGTATTTCGGTGCCGTCCGGTACGGCTACCAACCTGACATCATCACCACCGCCAAGGGCATCACCTCCGGCTACGCCCCGCTCGGCGCGATGATCGCCAGTGACCGGCTGATGGAACCGTTCCTCACCGAGACCGGCATGTTCGCCCACGGGGTGACCTTCGGTGGGCACCCGGTCTCCTGCGCGGTGGCCCTGGCCAACCTTGAGGTGTTCGCCCGGGAGGATCTGATCGGCCACGTCCGGGCCAACGAGGACGCCTTCCGGTCCACCCTGGAGAAGCTCACCGACCTGCCGATCGTCGGTGACGTCCGGGGGGACGGCTACTTCTACGGCATCGAGCTGGTCAAGGACAAGTCGACGAAGGCCACCTTCGACGAGGCCGAGTCGGAGCGGCTGCTGCGCGGTTTCCTGTCGACGGCACTCTTCTCCGCCGGGCTCTACTGCCGCGCCGACGACCGGGGCGACCCGGTGGTGCAGCTCGCCCCGCCGCTGATCAGCGGGCAGGAGCAGTTCGACGAGATGGAGCAGATCCTGCGCGCCGTACTCACCGAGGCGTGGTCCCGGCTGTAACCCGTCTGCGGGCCGGCCGGCCGGACAGCGGCTCGACCCGCGGTCCCGCCGGCCGGCCCGCACCGGACCGGCCACCCCGCACCCGAGGGGCACCTCCGCACCCCGGTCGGCCACCCGTCCCCGCCGGCCGGCACTGACACTTCGCGGCCAGCGAAGTTCCGCCGCCGGCCCGGCCGGCGCTGACCGCCCGGAGCCCGCATGCGCTACCCGGAGTTGTCCCACTGGCTGTCCACGGTGGACGAACCGTTGACCCCGCTCCCGCCGCTGCCCGGTGACACCGACGCCGACGTGGTGATCGTCGGTGCCGGTTACACCGGGCTGTGGACGGCGTACTACCTGGCGGTGGCCGATCCGACGCTGCGGATCGTCGTGCTGGAGGCGGAGATCGCCGGGTACGGCGCGTCCGGGCGCAACGGTGGCTGGTGCTCGGCGCTGTTCCCCACCGCACTGCCGGCGTTGGCCCGTCGGCACGGCCGGCCGCAGGCACTGGCGCTGCAACGGGCCATGCACGACACGGTCGCCGAGGTGGGCCGGGTGGTGGCCGCCGAGGGGATCGACTGCGACTGGCACCACGGCGGGACGGTGCTGCTGGCCCGTACCGACGTCCAGCTCGGCCGGGCGCGTGCCGCGGTCGCCGAGGCCCGCGAGCACGGCCTCGACCCCGACGACCTGGTCCTGCTCGACGCCGCCGGGGCCGCCGCCCGGTGCGCCGCCGACGGGGTACGCGGTGGCACGTTCACCCCGCACTGTGCCGCCGTACACCCGGGGAAGCTGGTCCAGGGCCTGGCCCGCGCCGTACGCCGGCACGGGGTGACGCTGTACGAACGGTCCCCGGTCACCGCGATCCGGCCCGGCGCGGCGGTCACCCCGCACGGCACGGTACGCGCGAACGTGGTGGTCCGGGCCACCGAGGCGTACACCACGATGCTGCCCGGCCACCGCCGCACGGTCGTCCCGGTCTACTCGCTGATGGTGGTCACCGCACCGCTGCCCGCGCCGACCTGGGAGCGGATCGGGCTGGCCGACCGGGAGACCTTCGCCGACTACCGGCACCTCATCGTGTACGGCCAGCGCACCGCCGACGGAAGGCTGGCCTTCGGCGGGCGGGGCGCCCCGTACCACTTCGGGTCCCGGGTCTCCCCCGGATACGACCGGGAGCCCCGGGTCTTCGCCGCGCTGCGCCGGACGCTGGGTGAACTCTTCCCGGTGCTCGGCGCGGACGTACCGGTCACCCATGCCTGGGGTGGCCCGCTGGGGGTGGCCCGGGACTGGTCCGCGTCGGTGGGGCTGGACCGGTCGTCCGGGCTGGGTTGGGCCGGTGGCTACGTCGGCGACGGGGTGGGGACGAGCAACCTGGCCGGCCGTACCCTCGCCGACCTGATCCGGGGCGTGGAGTCGGGCCTGACCGCACTCCCGTGGGTCGGCCACCGCTCCCCCCGCTGGGAGCCGGAACCGCTGCGCTGGCTGGCCATCAACGCCGGCCTCCGGGTGATGTCCTCCGCCGACGAGGTCGAACACCGCACCGGCCGCCCCGCCCGCCGCGCCACCCTCTTCTCCCCCCTCCTAGGCCACTAACCCCCACCCTGCTCCCCCACACCACCCCCGCCGACCCCCGTCCCGCCGGCCCCGCGACCCGTCGGCCCCGGTGATCAAGAGGTTTGCGTCAGGTTGAAGATCAAACTTGACGCAAACCTCTTGATCACCGGGGAGAGGGCCTGGGGTGGGGAGGGCCTGGGGGTGGGGAGAGCCTGGGGTGGGGAGGGCCGTGGGGGTGGGGTTAGTGGTTGGGGGGGATTACGCGGAGGTGACCACGGCGGCCGGTGGGCGGGGTCTGGGGGTGGGGGTCGTGGTCGTCCTGGGGTGGGCGGGGGGCCACCGGGCGGGCCGCCTCGCGGACGGCCTCGGCCAGGGCGACCAGGTCGTCGGTGGTGGGCGGCGGCGGCTCGAACTCGCCCTCGTGCCGGACGACGTCCCAGCCCCGGGGGGCGGTCAGGCTCCGGGCGTGCTGCTCACACAGGTCGTACGTGTGTGGCTCGGCGAAGGCCGCCAACGGCCCCACGACAGCGGTCGACTCGTTGTAGACATAGGTCAATGTGGCAACCGCTTGCCGGGGGCAGGCGTTACGGGAGCAGCGCCGTGGTGACCTCACGTGCGGCAGGGTATCCCCATTACCGGGTCCGGCGCACCGGTTCGCTTTCCGACACGCCCGTCACCGTGATCACAATTCGCACCTGACGCCCCGCCGCGCCCGTCGGCGCGCGCTGCCATCGGGCGGGCCGGACCGGGGGCTACCCTTTTGTTCATGACGAGCCCGGAACGCCGCCGCCCCGGCTCCGGCCGGCGCAACCACCGCGACCGGCACGGACGTGGCCTGCGTGGGCGGCTGGTGCCGGCGACCGTGCCGCTGGCCCGGACCAAGGCCGAGATCTTCGACGACCTGGTGCTGGACACCGTGGAGACGTTGGAGCGCCGGTTCGCCAAGGAACTTGCCGGCGTGGAGTTCGCCGTCGAGGACGTCCCGCCGGATCTGAACGTCTATGACTCCGACGTGCTGGAGGACGGCGAGGTGCCGCTGGCCCGGTTGCTGCCCGGCCGACCGGGCCGGCAGGAGGTGCCACCCCGGATCGTGCTCTACCGGCGGCCGTTGGAGTTTCGCGCGATGGACCGTGAGGACCTGGCCGACCTGGTCCACGACGTGATCATCGAGCAGGTGGCGAACCTGCTCGGGGTCGACCCGGACGAGCTGACCTGAGGCTGCCTGACCTGAGGCTGCGCGCCCGGTGACGACCCGGGTCTTCGGCCGAGGTTGACCAGGACCAGCACTCCGCCGGCCCACCACCCGGGCGGGCACTCATCTACCGGAGGACGGCTCCACCACCCGGCCCGGGGCCCGGGGACTGACCTGCCCGTCGCCCGGGACCCGTCGCCCGGCGTCAGGTCACGTCGTGACCCGGTGCTGCGTCGCCACGCCCGGCCACCGTCGTGGCCGGACCGCCGCCCGACACCGGCCGCCCCCCGCGACCGGCTGTGGGCGTGAGCCGGGCGGCCCCCACCGCCCGACTCGACCTTCCATTCAGGCGGCCCGCCGCTTCAGCTTGCGCCGCTCCCGCTCGGAGAGCCCACCCCAGATCCCGAACCGCTCGTCGTGCCCGAGGGCGTATTCCAGGCATTCCGTCTTGACCTCGCACCGCGAACAGATCCGCTTCGCCTCGCGGGTCGAGCCGCCCTTCTCGGGGAAGAACGCTTCCGGGTCGGTCTGCGAGCACAGTGCCCGCTCCTGCCACTCCGGCGCGTTTCCGAGCAGGTCGGCCACCTCAAGCTGGCCGTCCATCAGATGCCTCCTTGTCGCGCACCGACGTCACCGCCGCTGCAACCCCCCACGCGAAAGGCGTGCTTGTCCGTCCGGTCCTATTTGTGCGTTCCGCGCGAACAACCCCATCGAAATTACACGCGTGTAATGCGTGCGCCGTCAAGCCGAACTTGATAATGGAGTCGTCCTCCCGACACGCCACCGGACGGTCACCCGGACCACCCGGCCCTCGCAACCTGCCCTATCGATTCAGACCCCGGGCGAGTAACGCCCTCTCCGGCGAGTTGCCCCAGATTTCTGCCGTGGCGTCGCCGCCCCGGACGCTCCCGCACAGCGCCGTCGGGCGCTCCGGCCGGCCGGTCCTATCAAGATCATGAGCATGGTGGGGGACAGGTTAACGCGGTTGGGCCCGGATCGCTCACCGAGCCGGAAATACCGACAGCGCCCCGTCCACAATGTGGACGGGGCGCTCGGGTCGGTACGGTTGTCGTGGTGCTCAGGTCGACCTTGACGGGCTGGTCGGCCAGACGAATTCGGCGATCGAACCCCCGTTGACGGAGATCGTTCCGGCGGGCGTCTCCTCATCCCACCAGACGGTATAGACACCCGACGTCAGGTCCGGATACACCGCACTGTGGAACACCCCGTCCCGGACGATCCGCTCCCGTACGGCGGAGTGCGTCCGCACCGCACCGGCCTGGTCGACCCGGCTGATCTCGATCTCCCGCCCGTGCTGGTCACGTCCGGTATAGATGATCAGGGCACCGGTGTCACCACCGACGTCGAGCATCACCGTGCCGCTCTCCGTCGGCCCGTACTGGTGATGATGGTGGTGGTGGTGTCCGCTCACGCCGCTCTCCGTCCGGTCAGGAGTTCGCCGCGGCCGGGTTGTTGAACCCGTCGTACGGCGTGCCGAGGAAGGGGAAGTCCCGCAGGAACGGCGCCGTCACGTCGGCGGCGCTCAGGCCGGGGGTGACCGCACCGGCCGCCGCGTCCGGCTTGAACTTCTTGTCCACCAGCGGCACGGTGACCCCGGCCACCGCCCGCAACGCGATGCTCACCACGTCGTCGACGACCCGGCGACCGTTGGGGAAACCGGCCAGGTCCCCGCCGAGCAGCCCGAACTGGTTCGGCTTGCTGCTCGGCCTGATCGCGGTGTTCAACCGCAGCATGTCGGCCTGCACGTCACCGGTGAGGTTGGTGAAGCCGTCGATCAGCCCCGACGGAATGCCGGTGAGCAGGATCGCCAGCAGGTCGGCCCGGGGCTTCTTGGACTTGTTCAGCGCGTCCAGGTTGGGGAAGACCCCCGGGTAGAGCACCGGCAGCAACGCCGCCAGCTCCGGCTGCTCGACGAACCGGGCGAACCGCTTGTCCTCGGTCGGCGGCAGCGTGTTCCACAGGTCCTTCTTGGACATCGGCACGATGACCTCGTTGAACAACGGGTTGCCCAGCCGGGACACCTGGGTCCACGGGCCGATCGCGGCGTCCGCGGCGACCCGGTCGCCGAGCACCCGCACCTGCTGCCGGGACGCCGTCGTCCACACCCCGATCGTCGAGGCCCGGTCGCCCACGCCGTACCGGTTGGACCTGCGGCGGACCTTGCTCAGCGGCACCTGCACCGCGATGCTGTGCACGTTCATCCGGTCCACCGAGTTGACCGGCTCACCCTCGGTCTTGAACAGCTTCTTGCCGGCCACGTGCAACTGCTGGAACGGCCGCAGCGTACCCAGGTCGAAGATCGCGCCCAGGTCGACGAAGAAGCCGTCCGCACGCTGCCCGGCGAACACCTTCTCCCCCGTCGACAGCTTGTACGTCGCCTGCCGGACCAGGTCGTTGTACTTGGGGATGGACAGCGGCCCCACGTTGCACGGCGGGCAGGGCAGCTTGTTGGCGAGCACGTGCTCCTTGCCGTCGGTCACCCGGGTCAGCTTGTAGAACTGCCGCCGGTTCCAGTTCTTGCTGTCCAGCGACTCGATCGGCCCGGTGTTGTAGAGAAAACTGTTCTCGTTCGTGATCTCGGTACGGAATTCGAACCGGTAGGTCACGTCGGGATGGCCGTCACCGTCGTTGTCGATATGGATCTCGTACCGCACGTCGTCGCCGAACTCGAAGAAGTTCGGGCCGCCCGAGGGGAGCTGCAACGGCACGTAGTTGGCGATCAACGTCACCGAGTCGGGCCGTTCGGGGCTGACGAAGGCGTAGAGGTCGGAACTGTCGGCGACCGGGTCCTTGCTTATTTCCGGTGCTTCGCGGTGGGACGACATGGCGGACCAACCTTTGCGGGATCATGAGGAGTCAGGGCATGACGAACCGGGCGCGGGAGCCTGCGCCTGGCGGTGAAGAGGAAGAGGGCGGGCGGTTCAGGGCCACCCGGGACAGCGGGCGGGTCACCCCCACCCGGTGACGGCGGGCAGGTCAGACCGCCGTCGGACAGCAGACGGGGTCAGCCGCGCCCGGCAGCCCGGCGGAGCCGGTCCGCGAGCCCCCGGTCACGTACCTCGATCCGGGACGTACCGACGAAGACGTCCAACGTCCCCGACTTGGCGTCGCGCAGGTGGACCACGATCGGACCCTCCGCGCTGCTCGCCGACGGGGAGTTCTGCGCGGCCGACACGCCGGTCACCGTCAGCGCCGCCGCGCCCAGCGTGGCACTCGCCGCAGCGGTCAGTGTCTGCCGCCGGGTCAGTCGCGGCCAGGAACGCTTCCGCACTTCGCTCGTCATGGGGAACCTTTCCTCCGGCGGCGCGTGAGCGCGCGCGGTGTGGAGCGCGAGGTCGCCGGCGGCGGCCCTCGCCTCAACCGCCGCCGGCGAACACTGGTACGGCCCGCACGCGCGAAAGGTTCGATGTCATCGCAACGGATGACCGTAAGCGGTCGTCCGCTTGCGTGCGGGACGTCCCGCGGCGGCGGCGATCGCCCGCAACTGCTCCTCGGTACGCGCCGAACCGTTGTCCGAGCCGGCCATCCGGGAAATGGTCTCCTCCATCAGGGTGCCGCCCAGGTCGTTGCAGCCGCCCTGCAACATCGCCACGGTGCCCTCGTCGCCGAGCTTCACCCAGGAGCACTGGATGTTGTCGATCCGCCCGTGCAGCAGCAGCCGGGACATCGCGTGCACCACCCGGTTCTCCCGCCAGGTCGGGCCGGGCCGGGCGATGCCGGCCAGGTAGATCGGCGCGTTGGTGTGCACGAACGGCAGCGCCACGAACTCGGTGAACCCGCCGGTGCGGTCCTGCACCCCGGCGAGGACCCGGAAGTGCGCCAGCCACTGGCCGGGATGGTCGACGTGGCCGTACATCATCGTGGAGCTGGAACGGATGCCCAGCTCGTGCGCGGTCGAGACCACCTCGACCCAGGCGGCGGCCGGCAGTTTGCCCTTGGTGAGCACCCAGCGCACATCGTCGTCAAGGATCTCGGCGGCGGTGCCCGGGATGGTGTCCAGGCCGGCCTCGCGCAGCATCGACAGCCACTCCCGCACCGGCACGCCGGCCTTGGCGGCGGCGGTGACGATCTCCATCGGGGAGAACGCGTGCACGTGCATGCCGGGCACCCGGGCCTTGATCGCCCGGACGATGTCGGCGTACCCGGTCACCGGCAGCTTCGGGTCGATGCCGCCCTGGAGGCAGACCTCGCCGGCACCGGCCGCCCACGCCTGTTCGGCCCGGTCGGCCACCTGCTCCACCGACAGCCGGAACGCGTCGGCATCCCGTTCCCGCTGGGCGAACGCACAGAACCGGCAGCCCACGTAGCAGACGTTGCTGAAGTTGATGTTGCGGTTGACCACGTACGTGACGTCGTCGCCGACGGTGTCCCGTCGCACGTCGTCGGCGAGCCGGCACAGCTCGTCCAGGGCCGGGCCGTCCGCGCCGAACAGCGCCAGCGCCGCGTCGGCGTGCCGGGGCTCCAACAGCGCCGCCGGGTCGTCGGCCGCCAGCCGCAACCCCGCCCGCAGGTCACCGTCGGCACCCGGCACCGGCCCGCCCGACGCGGCGGGGCTCACCTTGCCGGCGACCTCCGCCCAGTCACCGTAGACGCTGTCGAAGTCGCCCCGCCGGTCGTCGGTGCGCCCGGTGGTGTCGATGGTGGCGTGCAGGTCGGTCCGGCCGCCGCCGAAGACCTCCTCCGGCTCCTGCCACGGGCGGCCCACCGGCCGGGCCGCCTCGACGGCCAACCCGGTCGCCGGGTCGGCGAGCGCGGTGACGTGCGGCGACAGCCGGGGATCGAGCCACGGATCGCCGGCCCGGACGTACTCCGGGTAGATCGTCAGCCGCTCGCGCAGGGTGAAGCCGGACTTCTCGGTCTGCCGGGCCAGCTCGTCGAGCTGCGGCCACGGCCGCTCCGGGTTGACATGGTCCGGGGTCAGCGGGGAGACCCCACCCCAGTCGTCGATGCCGGCCCGCAGCAGCAGGTCGTACTCGTCCTCGATCAGGTTGGGCGGGGCCTGGAGCCGGGCCTTCGGGCCGAGCAGCAGCCGGGCCACCGCCACGGTGGCCGCCAGGTCGTGCAGCTCGGCGTCGGGCAGGCCGCCCATCGCGGTGTCCGGCTTGGCGCGGAAATTCTGCACGATCACCTCCTGGAGGTGGCCGTACTCCCGGTGCGCGCGGCGGATCGCGAACAGCGCGTCGACCCGCTCAGCCGGGGTCTCACCGATGCCGATCAGGATGCCGGTGGTGAACGGCACCCCCACCCGGCCGGCGTCGTCGAGCACCCGCAGCCGCACCGCGGGCTCCTTGTCCGGGGAGCCGAAGTGCGGGCCGCCCGGCTCCGACCAGAGCCGGGTGGCGGTGGTCTCCAGCATCATCCCCATGCTCGGCGCGACCGGCTTGAGCCGCTGCAGCTCCGACCAGGAGAGCACCCCCGGGTTGAGGTGCGGCAGCAGACCGGTCTCCTCCAGCACCGCCACCGCGCAGGCCCGCAGGTAGTCCACCGTGGAGTCGTAGCCGCGCTCGTCGAGCCAGGCGCGGGCCGCCGGCCAGCGCTCCTCCGGCCGGTCACCCAGGGTGAACAGGGCCTCCTTGCAGCCCAGCGCCGCGCCCTGCCGGGCGATCGCCAGCACCTCGTCGGTCTCCAGGAAGGCCGCCGGCAGCCGGTGCGGCACGGTCGCGAAGGTGCAGTAGTGGCACCGGTCCCGGCAGAGCCGGGTCAACGGAATGAAAACCTTCTTCGAGTACGTCACCACGCCCGGCCGGCCGGCGTCGCGCAGCCCGGCATCCCGGACCTCCCCGGCGATCCGGAGCAACTCGTCCAGGTCGGCGTCCCGGGCGGTCAGCAGCGCGGTGGCCTCGTCGACGTCGAGCGCGCGCCCGGTGGCGGCCCGGCGCAGCGCCCGTCGCACGCTCGCCGAGGTCGGGCCGGGATCGGTGCGGTCAACCATCCGCCCAGCCTAGGCGCTGGCCGGGACGATCCGGCAGGCATGCGAGCCGGGTGTGACATCTCCCCGTCGGGTGCTGCCGCACCACCGTCCCGGCCGGGTCGGCACCTCGCGTCGCAGCGCGCCGACCGACCCGGGTTGGTGGCACCGCGCCGGCCGGGTCGGGCTCACGCCGTGGCGCGGGCCGACCCGGCCGGGTGCGGCTCAGTGCGGGGTGTTCGGATCGTCCCGCCGGAAGGGCTGGGTGCGGTCCCCGTCCGCGTCGGCCGGGCCGGTGGTCGGCTCCGTGGACTGGCGCGGGATCGCCTGGGTCGGGTCGGCCGACGGAGGCTGCCCGAACGGCGGGGCGGACTGCGGAGCCCCGAACGGTGGGGCCGACTGCGGCGGGATGCCGGTCGGTGGCCCGGACTGCGGCGGCGCGGACTGCGGCGCCCCGAACGGCGGGGCAGACTGCGGAGCAGCACCGAACGACGGCGCGGACTGCGGCGGGGCGAACCCGGGCTGGCCGTACTGCCCGGCACCGGGGTGACCCGGGGGCGGGTAGCCCTGGCCCGGGTAGCCACCCTGCTGCTGCGGCCAGCCGGGCTGCGGCTGACCGTAGACGCCGGGCTGGGGCTTCGGCTTCGCGACGTGGTAGAGGGTGCGCCAGATCCGGTAGACCACGAAGGCGGCCATCCCGAACAGCGCCAACCAGGCCGCCCGGGTCAACATGCCGAGCAGGGCGTCCAGCACCTCGGCCTCGGCCAGCCGGCCGACCAGCCAGATCAGGAAGGTCAACACGCCGAACAGGGCGCCGAAGGCGTACTCGGCGAGGGCGACCTGGGTGAACTGCCGGGCCCGGCCGGACACCGGCGCGAGGTGGGTGACCAGCAGCACGGCCAGCAACGGCAGCACCGTGGCCTCGACACCGACGAAGGCGAAGAACTCGCTCCCCGCCCGCCCCGAGAAGGTGCTGTAGTCCGACATCGGCACGAGCAGCCGGACGAACCCGACGAAGAGCAGCACGGCGTTCGCGCCGAGCAGGACGAGCGCGGCGAGTTCGCGCAGGGGTGCGGTGATCTGGCGGGCCTGCGACGCGTCGTGCGACGCGGGCTCGGCGGGGCTGGTCACGAACTCTCCCTCGGGGCGAAACGGACAGATGCCGACGTGAGCCTAGTCTCCCGGGCCGCCCGGCGGCGGCTCGCGTCCCGTACGGGAGGATGGACGACATGCGCATCGTGGTTCTGACCGGCGGGATCGGGGGTGCCCGATTCCTGCTCGGCGTCCGGGCGTACGCCCGCGAGGTGGGCGCCGAGGTGACCGCCGTGGTCAACGTCGGCGACGACCTCTACCTGCACGGACTCAAGGTCTGCCCCGACCTGGACAGTGTCCTGTACACCCTCGGCGGGGGTGCCGACCCGGAACGCGGGTGGGGGCGGGTCGGCGAGAGCTGGACCATCAAGCAGGAGTTGGCGGCGTACGGTGCCGAGCCGGGCTGGTTCTCCCTCGGCGACAAGGACGTCGCCACCCACCTGGTGCGCACCACCATGATCAATGCCGGGTATCCGCTGTCGCAGGTCACCGAGGCGCTGGCCGCCCGCTGGCAGCCCGGCGTACGGCTGCTGCCGGCCACCGACGACCGGCTGGAGACGCACGCGGTGGTCGACCTGGACGGCGAGCGGCGGGCCATCCACTTCCAGGAGTGGTGGGTCCGGTACCGGGCGGGCGTGCCCACCGACCGGTTCGTCTTCGTCGGCGCGGACACCGCCAAGCCGGCCCCCGGGGTGGCCGAGGCGCTGGCCGCCGCCGACGTGGTGCTGGTCGCGCCGAGCAACCCGGTGGTGAGCATCGCCCCGGTGCTGGCGGTGCCCGGCCTGCGCGACGCGGTCGCCACCGGTCCGGCCCGGGTCGTCGGGGTGTCGCCGATCATCGGCGGCGCACCGGTGCGCGGGATGGCCGACCGGTGCCTGGAGGTCCTCGACGTCGAGTGCAGCGCCGCCGGGGTGGGCCGGCTCTACGGCGGTCGCCGCGAGGGTGGCCTGCTCGACGGTTGGCTGGTCGCGCCGGAGGACGACGGGGTGGCGGTGCCGGGGGTGACCGTCCGCGCGGTCCCGCTGCGGATGACCGACGAGGCGGCGACCACGGCGATGGTCCGGGCCGCGATGGAGCTGGTGTGAGACTGGAGATCCTGCCGGTGCCGGGCATCGGCGACGTGACCGAGGGCGACGACCTGGCGGTGCTGATCGGCACGGCCGCGCCGTGGTTGCGCGACGGCGACGTGCTGGTGGTCACCAGCAAGATCGTGTCCAAGGCGGAGGGCCGGCTGGTGGACGTGCCGGCCGACGGCCCGGAACGGCTCGCCGCCCGGGACGAGGTGCTGGCCGCCGAGACCGCCCGGGTGGTGGCCAGCCGGGGGGCGACCCGGATCGTGCAGACCCACCACGGCTTCGTGATGGCCTCTGCCGGGATCGACGCGTCGAACGTCGACAAGACCCGGCTGGTGCTGCTGCCGGTGGACCCGGACGCGTCGGCGCGGGCGCTACGCGCCGCCCTGCGGGACCGCTACCGGATCGACGTCGCGGTGATCATCAGCGACACGATGGGCCGGCCGTGGCGCAACGGACTGACCGACGTGGCGCTCGGCGTCGCCGGGATGCCCGCCATCCGGGACCACCGGGGCGAGGTCGACCCCTACGGCAACGAGCTGCAACTGACCCAGATGGCGGTGGTCGACGAGCTGGCCGGCGCAGGCGAGCTGATCAAGGGCAAATGCGACCAGGTCCCGGTGGCGGTGGTCCGGGGCTACCTGCCGGCGTCGTCGCCCCCGGCCGACGGTGGCCGGGCGCACCCGCCGGCCGGGGGCGGCGGCCGGGACGACCGGCCGGCGGTCCGGCTGGTCGACGACGGGTCCGGAGCCGCCGCCCTGGTGCGGGAGAGCGCGTTGGACCTGTTCTCACTGGGCACCGCCGAGGCGATGGCGGCCGGGATGCGCGCCGCCGCGACGCTTGCCGACGGCCGTGGTGAGGCACCGGTGGACCCGGCGGCCGTCGACCGGGCGATCGCCGCGGTGGCCGAGGTGGTCGCCCCCGGCACCACGTTCACCCAGATCACCGACGACGAGGTACGCGCCGGTCTCGCCGCGACCGTCGACGGCTGGCCGGTCGGGGCGAGCGGTCTGCTGCTCGGCGCGGCACCCACTCCCGTCGACCAGCCCGACCTGGTGCGTTTCGGCGTCGACCTGCACCGGCTGCGGATCGCGCTGGCCGCCGAGGGGATCCCGTCCACCCTGCTGCCGCCACCGACGGGCAGCATCGCCAGCGCCTGCCTGGCCCTCTGACAGTGATGATGTGGGAGCGGGTCACCCGGCTGGTCTGACTCACCCTCTGACTGACCGTGGTGTCTTCTAGGGGATTCGTCGGCGTGTCCGGGTGACCCGTTCCTGCACTCACCTGC
>NZ_JAGFWR010000028.1 GCF_017599305.1 Micromonospora antibiotica | reverse complement strand
ACAGACTCAAACGCAACCGCGCTGTGGCGACCCGCTTCGACAAGCTCGCCGTGCGCTACGAGGCCACCGTGCACATCGCCGCGATCAACGAGTGGCTGTGACCAACTTCGACACAGGGCCTAGCAGCACGCGGTCTCCCCGCGTACCGACCGGGGACGGGTCCGAACGGTCCTCGGGTGCGACCGGGGTGGGGGACAATGCTCCCATGACCTCCACCGGATCGTCGCGGCTGTCGTTGTGGTCCACCGACTCGGTGTTGTCGATCGGGTCCCGGGGCTCGGTGCTGTCCATCGGCAGCGTCGGCTCGATCGCCTCCGTCGGCAGCGTCGGCTCCGCCGGATCGGTCCTGTCCATCGGGTCGGCGCTCTCGGTCGGGTCGGCCCTGTCGTGGCGGTCCCGCTGGTCGTTGCTGGCCGACCGTTCCTCGGGGGTCGCGATGGGGTCCCGCGAGAGCGCCCGCACGCTGGTCGGTCCGACGGCGGCGGTGGCGGCCGTGGCGTTGGCCGCCTACGCCGGCTACCTCCTGACGCGCAGCCGCCATCCGGGTGAGGGTCGTTGAGGGCGGACACGGCAGGGGGTGCCGGGAAGGTGACACACGGCGCGTTCAGCAGTTGCCGGGCTTGTCGTTGCGTGTCACAGCGGTCCAGGTGAGCAGCTGGCCGGGCACCTCCGTGACCAGGTAGGGGCTGCCGTCGGTCTGCTTGAGCGTCTTCGCGTACGCGTCGCTGACGGCGTAGACGTGCAGTTCGAAGCTCTGTCCCGGTGACCTGTCGTCGCCGACCACGACGCGGTTCGCCTGCCAGGTGTGCGGGGTGGGGAAGTGGAGCGGCTGTTCGTAGAAGTAGCCCTGGACACCGGCCGGGCGCACGAAGATCACGGCGGTTCGTCCCGCTGCCGGCTCGTCCCCCGTGCCGGAGACGTCCGAGCAGTTCGGCACGACCGTCGCACTCGTGATCGCGAAGCGCACCGACGGGGTCCTGGACGGTGTCGGAGCTGTCGTGGAGGGCGTCCGGGTGGGAGGTGGACTGCTCCGTGTCGGCGGTGGAGTCGGCGTCTCCGGTCCGGTCGATGCGTCAGGGGTCGGCGTCCCTGGTGGAGACGGCGTCGGAGCCGGCGGTGACATCTGGCCGAGCGACGACTCGGAACCCGACTGGCTCTCCTTGCCGGGTGTGCGGTAGGTCGGCATGGCCGCCACGACCCCCACGATCAGCGTGACCAGCGTGCCGAGCGCCGCCACCAGCACGCCGAGCGCAGCCACCTGCTCGGCAGACCTCAACGTTCGCCACCATCGCCGCATCCGTGCCCTCCTCGATCAGCCGACGCGGGCTTTCAGTACACCGGGTGCGAGCAACCGACACCGTCCATCGTGGAGGCGGTCGATGCGGCGACATGGTCCACTGGGGATGGTGCGGACCGGTGCAGGTGCGAATCCGGTGGACCTGCCGGTTCCTGATCGTCGAGGATCGGCGGATGTCCGTACCCGTACGTCAGATCCGTGCTCGCTACTCGACTACGACGATCACCGTGTACCAGGCGTACCCGCCGCAGATCGCGCTGCCGGCGGTGTACGCCGGACGTTTCGTGGCCCCCTTCAAACGGGACCGGATGACGTGGATCAAACCGTCGTTCCTGTGGATGATGTACCGCTGCGGCTGGGCCACCAAGCCCGGGCAGGAACGCGTGCTGTCCATCGAGATCACCCGGGCGGGTTTCGAGTGGGCGCTGGCACACGCCTGCCTGAGCCACTACGACCGTGACCTGCACGGCGACGCGGCGACCTGGGCGCAGCAGGTGAAGACCAGCCCGGTCCGGGTGCAGTGGGACCCGGAGCGGTCGCTGCGTCTGACCGCGTTGCCGTACCGGTCGCTACAGGTCGGGCTGTCCGGCGAGGCCGTCCACCGGTACGTCGATGACTGGATCGTCACCGTCGAGGACGTCACCCCCGCCGTCGAGCAGATCCGGGACCTGCTGCGCCGGGGTGACGAGCAGGCAGCGGCAGCACGCCTGCCCGCCGAGCGCGGCTATCCGCTCCCGGACCGGATCGCCGTCGGCCTCGCCGCCAGCCCCGATGTCGCCGCTGCGCCGGGAGTCCCGCTCGACGGCACCGCCAAGGGCAACTGACGCCCTGCGGCCTGGCCGCAGCAGATCAACCGCCGACGTTCCGGCGGCTTCGGCCGCCGCCGCGCGGTGCTCCCCTGGCCCGGGGCGCATCGGTGCTCCACCGCGGGCTCGGACCGCCGCCGACGGGCGTCAGGCGTCACGTCCGGCTCAGGGCGGAAAACCCGGCGGCCGGGGCCACTGGTCCGCCTCCGGGTCGGGCCGGTAGTCCGGTGGCGGCTGCCCGGCGGGTGGGCGTACCGAGGACGGCGGCGCGGCGGACGGGCCCGGACCGTGCGCCCCGGCGGCGGGTGGAGCGGTGACCCCGGCCACGGGTGGAGCGCCGCCGCCCGGTGGGGGCGCAGCCGCGACGCCGACCACGGGCCGGGCCACGCCGGGCTCGGCCGGGACACCCGGGGCGTCCATCGGTGGGGTGGCAGGCCGCGCCGCCGATGGCCGGTGGTCGGTGGGCTGCGGCCCCGGGAGCGCCGGTACGGCAACCCGGGGCCGCCAGACCTGCTCCCCGCCGATCAGGCTGCGGAAGTCGAACTGACACTTCGGGCAGGTGCGCAGTGCGGTCTCGGCGCGGCGATCACCGCACTTCTGGCAGTAGGTCACCACCGTCTCGTCGGCGTCCATCCCCTGGCAGCGGGGGCAGGCGAACTTGGGGCCCTTGTTGTTGAGCTGCACCAGCCGGCCGGCGAGCACGTAGGGCGTGACCAGCCCGCCGATGCTGCTGGCCAGGTCCCGGGTCCGCCGGGTGCGCTCCTGCATGCGTTCCATCTCGGGGTTGGCGACCTTCTCCAGCCGGCAGGTGGTGCAGGTGCGCAGGGTCCGCACCGGCAGCAGTCCACGTAGCCGGGCCTGCTGGTGCAGGAAGGTCACCGCCGGCACGTCCGCCGGCTCGACGGTGATCCGGTCGGCCCCGCCCGCCGCGAGGCGTTCCTCGACCCGGAACACCAGCGACTGCACCTGCCCGACGAGCTTCGGCGGCATACCGCCCGGCCGGCTGACGATCAGCGTGCCGACCATCAGCATGCCGTCGGCCAGGTTGGCAGGGACCTCGGCAACGGCGTCGGCCGTCTCGAAGGTGAAGGTCGCGCCGCCGGTACGGGTGACGACCGCCTGCCGGTGCGCCTGCCCGTCGCCGTCGAGCAGCCGGCCAGCGTGCCGGGACAGTGCCGCCTGCGCGCGGTTGGCCAAGCCGGCGGCGTGCTGCATCATCGCCACGTCACCCGGGCCCGTCTGCCGCCACCATGGGCTGAACGAGGTGGCCGCCGCCGGGTCGAGCCGACCGAGTACGCCGTCGAAGGCGCTCAGCACGGACTCGAAGAGACCGACGTACACCGAGGTCACGCCCCAGTTCCGCCCCAGCCGGCCCGGCCATCGGTCGACCAGCAGCACGCCCACCTGCGCCCCCGGGCCGTCGGCCTCCAGGGTGATGCGCAGCTGTACCGGCACCTGGGTCGGCGAGAGGGTGACGCCACCGAGGCGGGAGCCGCGTACCGCCTCCAGCAGGCTGAGCTGCTCGGTCTTCAGCTCGAAGGCGAGGTCACGGAGACTGCGCAGCAGTTGCTGGCGGGCCACGCTCGGCGGGGCACCGAGCCGTCGTTGCGCGCCGGCGGCCAGCCGGCCGGGCTCCAGCCCGGCCTCGACGACCGGCGGCACGGCTCCGGGTCCACCGGTGTCAGCCCAGCTCATTCCGCTACGTCGTAGGAGACGCTGGTGTCGAAGCTGGACCCGGCGGCGTCGTAGCCCCCGGCGTCGTATGAGGTGTCGTACGACGTGCTGGTGTCGTAGGAGGTCGCGTCGTACGTGCTGGTGTCGTAGGAGGTGCTGGTGTCGGTGCCGCTGGTGGCCCAGTCGACTTCGGCGGCTGCGGTCTCCACGTGGTCCACGACGGCGTCGGAGTAGTCGGCGGAGACCGTGTAGTTGTTCTCGGCGATGTCGGCGTGGTCGGCCGCCCGCGCCATGGCGCTCTCGGCGACGTCGATGTTGCCGGCGGCGGCGTTCTCCACGGCGTAGTCGGCCCAGTCCTGGGCGGAGTCGGCCCAGTCGTCACCGCTGTCCGCGTGCCAGTTCGACCAGTCCTGGTCGCCGACCGCGCCGCTGATCTCACTTTCCACGATGGACGCCGAGGGTTCCGGTAGCGCCACCACCGCCTCGGTCAGGGTGGTGTCCCCGATCGGCGTGTCGGTGGTCAGGAAGTCGCCCCAGTCCGAGTCGGCACTCATGCTCTGATTCCCCAGATCTCGATGAACGTTTGCGGTAGGCGGTCGTCGGCCGAGCGCTCCGGCCGAGCGACCAGAACTGTCCCACGATCACGGCCGGGGCCGCGCGCTCGCCGCGACGGGGGGTGGACGTGTCGGCCGAGGTCACGGTGGTTTCCGGCCGGTGATGCGGCGACGGTGTCGAGATGCCGACAGAGACTCCGCCGCACCGGTGTCCGCTGCCGACGGCCGGCGAGCCGGGTCGAAGACGACTGGCCTCCTACGGTGCACCATCGGCTGAACGGTGCCCCTGGTTTCGGCTCCGCCGGGCCGGCCTCCCCGTGCCATGGCGGCCCCAGCGACCACGGCAGAGCAACCGCTGGTGCGAGCTGAACACAATGTCATCATGAAGAAGCTCTCGGTTGTCGGCCCGGCTTGTGCCAGCCGCGCGATCTTCCGCACCCGCCGTGGACTACGCACCCTGCTCGCTCACTTTCTCGCGGCCGTCGGCCTGGTGTCGGCAGTGGTGCAGTTCCTCGGGCAGATGTTCTTCAACCAGGCATTCCCGGCGCCAGTCGCCGTCACGGCCGTCACTCTTTTCTGCTGCTTCGCCTGGGCTGTCGCCCAGGCCTATCCCCGCTCCCGGATCGAGCGCGAGTTCAGTACGCCGGACACCACGGTCCGGGTCGAGGTCGGCGACCTGTTCGAGCAGGAGACCCACCTCGTGGTCGGCTTCACCGACACCTTCGACACGGCGGTGGGCGACGACCGCATCATCAGTGGTGCCGCCGTGCAGGGGCAGCTTCTGCACCGGCGCTACGGTGACGACCAGCGGCGTCTCGACCAGGAACTGGCAGCCGCCCTGCGGCGTGCGGCACCGATCGCGACAGAGCCACCCGGGAGCAAGCCCGGCAAGCGCAAACGGTACCCGATCGGCACAGTTGCCGTCGCCGGCCGGCCGGGGCAGCAGATCTTCGCCGTGGCGTACAGCCGTCTCGGCAACGACCTCGTGCCGCGCTCGTCAGTGGACGATATGTGGGTCAGCCTGAACCGGCTCTGGGACGCCGTCTACGAGCGCGCCGAACGACGCCCGCTCGCGATGCCCATAATCGGTTCGGGGCTGGCGCGCATCGATCAGCTCGACCGCGAGTCCCTGCTGAAGTTGATTCTCATATCTTTCCTGGCGCGGTCCCGGAAGACGCCGATCTGCCGGGAGCTACGCATCATCGTTCATCCCGACGACCTGCACTCCGTGAATCTTCTTGAGGTCCGGGCCTTTCTCCGGGCTCTGTGACCGGGGGACGGCGGTCGAAGGCCCGGACGTCAGGTCGGGCCCCCCTGTTTGAGCAGGTGCCAGGCGTTCAGGACGAAGTCCACAGCGAAGCCGGTCGCCGCCGGGTGCTCCTCCAGCAGCGTCGGCTCCAGCACGACCTGCCCGGGGTGGTGGCGGCGGAGGCGGTCGGCGAGCAGATACATGCCTGCCGGGGTGCCGATGCACAGGAATCGGAACGGGTGGTTGCGGGTGACTGCGAGCATCAGCAAGGTGACGTCGCCGATGTCGCGGGTTGCCGTGCGGACCAGGATCCCGCTGGCCGTCCACTGCGCGACATGCCGCTCCACCGGCAGGTCCATCAACACGAACACCGGCTCGACGGTTTGCAGCATTGCCAGCAGGTCACCGTGCCGGGCCAGCGTGTGATGGGTGGTCAGGGCCAGTAACGGCCGGTTCGCCACCATGCCCTGGCACTGCGTCGGCGTAGCCCCGTCGGGCAGTAGCCCGAGCCGGATCGTGGCACCGCTCACGCTGGCGATCGCGGCGAACCGCTCCGGCACGGCCTGCTCGCCGAACATGAACTGGCCCTTCGCCACCGCGCCGTCCAGCCAGAGCCCACAGACATGGTCCTCGCCGCCGGCCGACTCCGCGACGGAGGCGAACTCGGCGGTCAGCGGCGCCCGGAGCAGAACCCGCTGCCGGTGCAGTTCGAGCCCGTCCTCGTGCGCCGCCAGACGCTCCCGGGCCACCGTGATCAACGCAGCTGTCTCCGGGTCGACCTCGGCGACGGCGTCCCGGTAGGCGGTGGCCAGCGCGGACTGCTGGTGGGACCCGACCGAGCCGAGGCCGGCCCGGTCCAGGACCTCGCACACATGGGCGTGGCATCGGGGACCGAGGACCTCCTCCTCGAACTGGCGCAGCCGCTCGAATCCCGGCGAGCCGGCCCTCGGACGTGCCGCGCCGTCGTCACCGCCCCGTTCCGGGAACTCGGCGCGCACCGCCGCGAACAGTTGTGTCCAGGACTGCGGCCCGCCTGTCTGCTCGAACACCGCCAGACGCCGGTCCGGGCTGTCCCGGCCAGCCGCCACGTCGTCACTGGCGAGTTGGCGGAACCCGCGGTGCACCAGGTCGAGTGACATCGCAGGGCGCATGCAGACTCGCAGCACCGCGTCGATGGCGCTGATCCGAAACTGCCAGGGCCAGTCGCCCGCCACGTCGACGAGGGCAAGCCCTCGATCCAGGTACGCCAGGTACTCGCGGTTACCGACCAGCAGTTCGCGTGCGGCGTCGACACCGGTCACGATGGCGGAGAGTGTCGTCGCGTACGTCTCGTGGCTGTCTCTCGACTGGTCGACCAGACGCAGAAAGACCTCGCGCAGCGCGTGCCGCCGGAATCCGGAGCGGGCTAGAATTCCCGCACCGGTCGCCAGCAGCCCCCATCCGGACGACCGTTGCAACTCGTGATGGAGCGCCTCGTGCAACTCTGTCATGGACACCTGGGCCGGCCCGGTCAGGCTTCCCATCGTCAGGACCCAGCTGTCCGACCCGTCGTAGGCGCCGTACTGATCGAAGCGAAGGACATCGGAGAGGTGATCTCGTCCGCAGCTCAGGGTTTCGCCGGCCATGTACCGATGATGCACCTTGGTGACCGGTGATCCCCCAGACCTTCGCCTGTTCGCGGGACGGCCTGGCCGCTGTGCTGCTCGGCGGGTACGACGGTGCGGGATCGTGGTCGATCGCCGCGCCCCAGATCCGCGGTGACGACGAACAACTGCTGGTCGAGACCCACGAGGGGCTCCACCACGAGCTACAGAGTTCCACCGGCTACGGACTGGTCGCCGCGCTGTCCGCCCGGCTGTCCGGGCGGGGGGTGTCCCGCTACCGGCTCCGCGAGGTGTTTCACGAGATGGTCGTCCGGTCCCGGCAGGTCCACGAGGTGTTCGCTACCACCCTGGCGGCCGGCGTGGTCGGCGTCGATCTCACCCGGCGGCTGTTGTCCGACAACACCGACTACACAGGACACCTGGAGACCGGCCTGCGACTCGCCGGTCCCGGCGTGCCCGAGCCCCGGCGGGCCACGGTCGCGGCCGCGGTGCTGCGCTGCTGCATGGCGCCTGCCGGCGTCTCGACCCTGATCTCCAGCGGGTTCCGCCGCCTCTCCCGGGAGCACCTGGCGGCAGACGACCTCACCCCGGACGTCCGGCTGGATCGGTTCCGCGCCGCCCGCGCCGGTCCTGAACTCGGCCGGATGGTGCGGGACCTGGCCGGCGCTCCGGAGGGGGAGCTGATGCGGGCCACGTACGAGCACGCGCGGCACGTCCTGGACCGGGTCGGCCTGCCGTCGGTCGCGTGGGCCGACCAGGCTGAGGTGGCCGAGGCGCTGCGGGCTGCGGTCGGCGCAGTGGATACCGACCTGGCGGCCCGGCTGAACATCGTGACCGGACGGCGTCCGCTGCTCGACGACGGCCTCGAATACGACCGGCAGAAGGTCGTCCTGCGCGATCGGCTGCCCGCGGAGGTCAGCATCCTGACCGATGCCGAGCAGGCCAGCCGCTCCTTCGGTGGGTCATTCGTCTGCGCCGTCTGGATGAGACGAGACGTACTGGCCAAACAGTTCCGGCTTCCGGCGACGCCTCCGTTGCCCGATCTGGTGGCGGCTCTGATCGACGGCGGTGGAACGGAACCGGTCGTACGGCTCGGACTGCTGCCGGACGGCATGACACCCGGTGAGGTGCAGACGTGGCTCGGACCGGTGCCGGTCGTGGCGCTGACCACCCACCTCACGCTCGCCGCCCCGGAGGCCGACGCGCTGCTGCGGCGGTCCTCGCCGGTCCTCGTGTTGATGGATCTTCCGGTAGCTTGGCACGTAGCCGACTGGCTCAGGCAGGGCGCCACCGTCCGGCTGGCGCCGACGCCGCTCGACTCGCCGTTCGGTGGCGTCGAGCTGTGGTTGGCGGTGTTCGCGATCGACCGCCGACCCGGGCTGCGTTTCCTCGCGGTGGGAGGCAAGGTGGGAGTGTCGGTACTGCTGGAGCGGCTCCGGCAACGGCATGGTGAGCGGTTGGTGATCGACGGTGCGCTCCTGAGCACTGAGGCGAGCGTCGTTAACGCCGTTCTCACCAGGGTCTTCGACACCTGGCACGTGTTCGACCAGGACGCTGTCGAGTGACCGCCCACTCCTGGCCACTGGCCCTGCTCGGCGCGACGGAGCCAACCGTCGATGGCACGGTGCTGGTGGACGCCGCATCGGTCAACCGGCTCGGCGACACCCTCGGTCTCGATCCGGACGACACCCGCGTGTGGATGCGCGGACTGATCGAGCAGGAGCATCCGCTGGCGGCGTTCGAGATGCGGTCGGGGGCTTGGCGCGTCAACCTTCTCCCGGCGGTCGCCGTCTCGGCGGTGACCGGCCTGGTCGGCGCGGCGGTGCTCCAACTGCTGGACGTCGGCTCGCTGCCCGGGGTACTGCTCGGCCTGGCCGCCGGGGCGCTGCTGCACGTCGAGCAGGTCGAGGTCGCCGAGGCTGACGTGGTCGTGCACGCCCGGCTGTGCGCGGCGGCGGCCAGCGGCGACCCGCAGAGCGTGGCGGCCCTGTACGCAGCGCTGCCCGTAGATGTCCGGGACGAGTTGACGCTGACCGAGTTCGCGGCGGTGGCGCTGCGCCTGCACGAAATCGGCCTGGTCGAATGGACCGGCACCGGCGTCAACCTCCGCGCGGCGAACGCCCGACGCGGATTCCGGTTGGTCGCGCGTGCCCCTTCGGCAGCCGCGCTGTCGGCGGCGTTGCCCGACGCCCCGGACACCCCCCACGAGCACCGTCAGCGGGTCTTCGTCGTCCACGGCCGCGACGACGCCTTCGTCGGGCGGATGTTCGAGCTGCTCAGCCTCCTCGGCCTGCGCCCGATGGAATGGGAGTCGCTGGTCGCGGCGGCAGACCGGGGACCCGCACCGGTCCTACACGAGGTGATCCGCGAAGGGCTGTCCCGGGCGCAGGCCGTCGTCGTGCTGCTGACCCCGGACGACGTGGTCCACCTACATCCCAATCTGCGTCGCGATCAGGAGGACGGCCACGAACTGACCCCGGCCGGTCAGCCCCGACCCAACGTCCTGATCGAGCTGGGCGGCGCCCTGTACGGTTTCGCCGACCGGACGGTCATCGTCCGGGCCGGGGCGATCCGGCCGATCGCCGATCTCGGCGGGATCAACTACATCGACTTCGACGGCCGCGAGCCGTCCCGGGCGAAACTCGTGGAGCGGCTTCGCCGGGCCGGTTGCGTCGTCGACGACCGGGGCACCGAGTGGCGGCGTCCGACCCGGTTCGAAGGGCTCGACACCTTCACCCGCCGCCCGGCCTGACCGGCACACCGGCACCCTGTTGCCGGATCCGGAGGCCGGTCGTTTGCGCACGACGATGCGACATCGGTGATCCCCGTGGCACCTCAGGCTGTGCGCGGCGGCACCCGACAGGGGCCGCGTCACCTGCCCGCCGGGGCGGGGGACCTGCCGCGACGGCCGGCGCGTTACGTCCGGTCCGGGTTGAGGAAGCACGACAGCAGGTGCCGGAACTCGTGCGGGTGCTCGATCGCCGGCACGTGTCCGCAGCGGCCGAACACGTGCAGACGCACGTCGGCCAGGTGGTCGAGCAGGGGTCGGGTCGCCGTCGCGAGCGGGGTGACCCGGTCATCGGCACCGTGGACGAGCAGGACGGGTGCGCGGATCGCGGCCAGCGTCCGCGCCCCGAGGGTGAGGTCGTCGACCCAGCGCGCCCGGGGCGGCGGGAACAACGACGCGTACGCGGCGGCCCCGGTTCGCATCGCGTCCGCGCGGGCGGCGACGGCCGCGTCGGTCACCAGCGTCTGGTCGAGGAAGAGTCGACTGAGCATGTCCCGTGCCCCGACCGGGCCGGCGGGGGCGGCCCAGAGCGCGTCGAGGTCGGCCGACAGCGGTGCCCCGGGGGCACCCATCGTCGAGACCGCCACGACCCGGGTGACCTGCCGGGGGTACGCGGCCGCCATGGCCAGCGCCACGGCCCCGCCCATGGAGTGGCCCACCACGGCGTAGTGCTCGATACCGAGCGCATCCATCAGTCCAGCGGCCTGCCGGGTCCACAGCCGGAGTCCACCCCGGGAGCCCGCCGGGGCGGGGGTGCCGCCGAACCCGGCCTGGTCAGGGGCGAGCACGCGCCAGGACGGGCCCAGGGCCTGGGCCGTCGCCGCCCAGGCTCCGGACCCGGTCGTGCCGGGTCCGGAGCCGTGCAGCATCAGCACCGCCGGCCCGACGCCACTGTCGAAGACGTGGACGGGAGAGCCGTCGACGGTGACCGTCCGCGGTGTCGTCATCGGGACGGGCCGGATGCGCTCACGCCGCGGGCGAGTCGACGGACTTCGCGAAGAGTTCCATCATCGCCCGGCCGAACTGCGGCATGTCGGGCCATCCCCGGCAGGAGACGAGGTTGCCGTCGACGACGTCGGGCGCGTCGATGACGGTCGCGCCCGCGTTCTCCATGTCACCGGTGATGGGCGGGAAGCAGGCCGTCTTGCGGCCCTTGAGCAGCCCGTACACTGCGGGGACCTGCGCGCCGTGGCAGACCAGCGCGACGGGGAGGTTGCGGGCGAAGAAGTGTTCGGTGATGCGGCGGACGTCGGCGTCGACCCGGATCCACTCGGGTGCCCGTCCGCCGGGGATGATGAGGGCGTCGTAGCGTTCGACGTCGACCTCGGCCCAGGGCACGTCGACCGGCAGTTTCCTGCCGTTCTTCTCCACGTAGGCGTCGGAGTTGGGGTCGAACTCGTGGATGACCAGTTGCACGTCACGCAGCGTGCGTGACGCGACGTCGACGTCCCAGCCGCCCTCCTGCACGCGGTAGTAGGGGTACATGGTGTCGAGTTCCTCTGCGGCGTCGCCGGTCAGGAGCAGCGCTCTGGGCATCTGCTTCTCCTCGCAATGTGGTGGCGGTGAGGTGGACGCGATCCAATCCGATCCAATCCGATTGAGCTAGCATTCCTCCGCCCCGCCCGCCCGTCAAGCCTGCACGGCCATCGCCTCCGCGCCTTCGATCTCGTCGAACAGCCGCCGGAAACGCTCGCCGGAGCGCAGGATGTGCCGGCGCATCGCATAGGCGGCGGCGTCGGGGTCCCGCGCGGCGATCGCCGCCACCACGTCCTCGTGCTCGGCCATGGCCAGGTGGGTGACCTGGGTGTCGTGGTGCAGCCGGAACAGGTGCACGTGGCTGTGCAGCCGGGCGAGCGACTCCCGGATGACCTGGTTCTCCGCGCTCTGCGCGACGAGATCGTGGAAGGCGGCGTCGCGCAGCCCGAACGCGCCGTAGGCGGCGGGTCCGCTGCCACCCTCCAGCTCCGCCATCTCCTCCAGCATCCGCCGCAGGCCGGCGACCTGCGCCAGGGTGGCACGTTCGGCGGATCTGCGCGCCGCCGCCGGTTCGAGCAGCAGGCGGACCTCGAGCATGTCCTCGAAGCGGTGCCGGGTGATCTGGGGCGGGATGCGGTAGCCGGCGTGGGGCACCCGCACGACCAGCCCTTCGGCCTCCATCCGGTTCAGCGCGTCCCGGATCGGCGTCTGCGAGACCCCCAGCTCGCGCGCCAGGACGTCGATCGTGACGCGGGAGCCGGGCTCGATCCGGAGCGACATCAGCTGTCCGAGCAGCGTGTCGTACACCTCGTCGGCAAGGCGGCCGCCAGCTCGTCCCGGCGACGTTGCGCCCGGCACGACCCTACGGCCCCGCGCGGCCGTCGCTTCGTCGTCCATCGTGACGTGGGGTCCTCTCTTGCGCCTGCGGGAACCTGTTGACATCAGTCACGACGCTGCGACATGCTGACGCCCCCCACCCGATCGTATAGGAAACGTGACGGACGCCCGTCATCCTGCACCGTCGCCGTAACGCCTGCCATCGCTCCACTCGATCATCTGGAGCTCCCATGAGCATGCTCGACGTCCGGCCCGCTTCGTCACCGGGCCACCGATGGGCCGACGTACCCCTTCTCGACAGCTGACGACCGGCACGTCGCGGCGGTCCGTGACCACCGTCCACGGGTCGACCACCGCGCCGGACCGGCACCACGCCTGAAACGACCCGGCACCTGCTCGGCGAGGCACCTAGCGAGGCTCTAGAAGTCCCCACCACCCCAGAAAGCAGGAACCCCCATGCGGCATCCGAAGCGAGTTGGACGAACATCCGTTTCCGGCCGAAAGGTGCGGCTGGCGACGGCGGCCATGCTCCTGCTGGCCACGACCCTGGCCGCCTGCGGCGACGGCCAGGACGACGGCACGAAGGCGAGCGCCCCGAAGGCACCGGCGACCATCCCGGAACTCACCAAGGACCCGCTGACCCTCAGCTTCATCTGGTTCGACTGGCCCCCCGCCCACGCCCTGGAGGACTTCGCCAACGCGGAGTACAAGAAGGAACGGCCGAACGCCACCATCAAGGTCAACACCGTGCCGAACGCGAACTGGCACGACGCGATGTTCACCCAGTTCGCCGCGCGTAAGACCGACTTCGACATCGCGATCCTGGACTCGCAACACATCGGCGAGGCCGTGACGAACGGCAACATCCTCGACCTCACCGACTTCGTCAAGAAGAACATCGACGTCGACGCCTACAACCCGTACCTGCTCGCGGCGTACGGCCAGTTCCCGCAGGCCGAGACCGGCAAGCGCGACGAGAACGCCAGCCTGTACGGGCTGCCGCTGCTCGGCGACACCTGGACGATGATCTACCGCAAGGACCTGATCGGCGACAAGCCCCCGCAGACCTGGGACGAGATGATCTCGGTCGCCGCGAAGTGCCAGGCGGACAACCCGGGCGTCAGCGGGCTGGCCTTCCACCAGGCCAACGGCTCCGACGCCGCGGCCGTCACCTACAACACGGTCAACGGCGTCTACGGCGGCAACCTCTGGAACGCCAAGGACCGCAAGATCGATGGCGTCCTCAACGACACCGCGGGCCACGAGGCGATGGACGTCCTGGTCAACAAGATGAAGCCGCTGACCGCCAAGGGCTCCGGCAACTGGTTCATCGACGAGGTGAACGCCGCGGTCGCCCAGGGCAAGGCGTGCATCGCGTTCAACTGGATCGCCGCCAGCGGCGGCCTGCTCGACCCGAAGCAGTCGACGCTCGGCACCAGCCGGGAGCAGATCCTCGGCAAGCTGGGGTTCGCCACCCTGCCCACCCAGAAGACGAACCTGGTCCCGCTCGGCGGGATGGGGATGCACGTGTCGGCCTACTCCCCCTCGGCGCAGCAGGCCGAGGCGCTGAACTTCATGCGGTGGTTCGAGCAGGCCGACGTGCAGAGGAAGTGGGCCGCGGCCGGTGGCGTGCCCGCGCGTACGGATGCCCTGCAGTCACCCGAGTTCCTCAACGCCGGGCCGTTCAACCAGGTGTACGCCGACTCGGTGCCGCGGATGCGGGACATGTGGAACGTGCCCGAGTACGCGCGTCTGGTCGACATCGAGAACACCGGCGTCAACGCGGCCCTCAACGGTGCGAAGAACCCGAAGGCCGCGCTCGACGACATCGCCCGGGAGCAGCAGGGCGTGCTCGACTCCAGCAACCGCAAGGGCGGCGGCGGGCTGTGAAAGACCCCGTCCCGCTGACGACCGACCGCCCCGGGCAGGTGGTGTCCGCGACGCCACCTGCACCGGGCCGGTCCCGCCGCCGGCTCAGCGACCGTGGTCTCGCCGTGGTCTTCGTCTCCCCCGCGCTGCTGCTGTTGCTCGGCATGTCGGTGTTCCCGCTGCTGTGGGCGTTGTACCTGTCGTTCACCGACTACTCGGCCACCCGTGGCGGGCCCGCCCGGTTCGTCGGGTTCGGCAACTACACCGCCATCCTGACCTCGGCGCAGGTCCACCAGCGGGCCCTGACCACGCTGATCTACGTGGTCGGCGCGGTCACCCTGCAGACCGTGCTCGGCTTCGCCATCGCCTACCTGATCTCCCGGCGCACCCACGGGCGCGGCGTGCTGACCACCCTGTTCCTGGTGCCGATGATGTTGTCGCCGGTCGTGGTCGGGCTGTTCTGGCGGTTCATGCTCGACGCGCAGTTCGGCGTGGTCAACAGCATGCTCGGCTCACTGGGTCTGGGACAGGTGGAGTGGCTCACCCGGCAGCGGACCGCACTGGTCTCCCTGATCGTCGTCGACACCTGGCAGTGGACGCCGTTCATCATGCTCATCGCGCTCGCCGGCCTCACCGCCGTCCCGAAGTACCTGTACGAGGCCGCCTCGATCGACCGGGCGTCCGAGTGGTTCCGGTTCCGCACCATCACCCTTCCGCTGGTCTGGCCGCTGCTGCTCATCGCCGTGCTGTTCCGGGCCATCGAGGCGTTCCGGCTGTTCGACCTCGTCTACATCCTCACCAGCGGAGGACCGGGGGTCTCCACCGAGACGCTGTCGTTCCACGTCTACAAGGTCGCGTTCCTGGGCTTCAACACCGGCACCGCCTCGGCGTACGGCATCCTCATGGTCCTCGTCGTCATCGTCCTGACGCAGCTCTACCTGCGCTACCTGAACAAGCTCAAGGAGGGCTGATGGCCGTCTCCGTCGACGAGGCCGTGTCCGCGGGCCCGACCCCGGACCGCCCGCCCCCCGCACGCCGGGTACGCCGTCGGGGCCATGGCCGGTCGGTGCTGGAGGTCGTGCTGCTGACCGTGCTGGCCGTCGTGATGCTCTTCCCGGTGCTCTGGATGATCGAGACGTCCATCAAGGAGAACCGGGACGTCTACGCCGTGCCGGCCGAGTTCTTCGGCTTCACGGTCACCCTCGACCACTTCCGGGACGTCTTCGTCGGCGCCGACGGTGGCCGCTCGGCACTGTCCGTGGCGTTCCTCAACTCCGTGGTGGTCGCCGGGGTGTCCACGGTGCTGGCCACCGTGCTGGGGGTGCCGGCGGCCTGGGCCTACTCCCGCTTCACCCTGAAGGCCAAGAAGGACCAGCTGTTCTTCATCCTGTCCACCCGCTTCATGCCGCCCGTGGTGGTCGTGGTGCCGATCTTCCTCATGTACCGCCAGGTCGGACTCATCGACAGCAAGCTCGGCCTGATCCTCATCTACGCCGCGTTCAACGTCCCGTTCACGATCTGGATGATGAAGGGATTCGTCGACGAGGTGCCCGCCGAGTACGAGGACGCCGCCATGCTCGACGGCTACAGCCGCCTGCAGGCGTTCGGGAAGTTCACCCTGCCCCTGCTCGTGCCCGGCATCGCCGCGACGGCGGTCTTCGCGCTCATCTTCTCGTGGAACGAGTTCGTGTTCGCCATCTTCCTCACCTCCAGCGACGACGTACGGACGGCACCACCGGCCATCGCCGGCCTGATCGGCGGCACCACCGTCGACTGGGGTCTGGTCGCCGCCGCCTCGGTGGTGTTCGCCCTGCCGGTGCTCGTCTTCGCCTACCTGGTCCGCCGGCACCTCGTCGCCGGTGTGACCCTCGGGGCGGTGCGACGCTGATGGCGGGCATCGAGGTGAGCGCCCTGCACAAGCGCTACCCGGACGGCACGGTCGCCGTCGAGCACGTCGACCTGTCCATCGGCGACGGCGAGCTGTTCGTGATGCTCGGCCCGTCGGGGTGCGGCAAGACCACCACGCTACGGGCGATCGCCGGTTTGGAGCGGCAGACCAGCGGCGACATCCGCATCGGCGACACGCTGGTCAACGACCTGCCGCCGGCCGAACGCGACATCGCCATGGTGTTCCAGTTCTACGCGCTGTATCCGCACCTGAAGACCCGCGACAACCTGGCGTTCCCGCTGCGGGCCGAGGGACTGCCCAAGCACGAGGTGCAGGCGCGGGTCGGGGAGGCGGCCCGGCTGATGCGGCTCGGTCCGCTGCTGGACCGGCGGCCCCGTCAGCTCTCCGGCGGGGAGCAGCAGCGGGTCGCGCTCGCCCGCGCCCTGGTGCGCCGGCCGCGCGCCTTCCTGATGGACGAACCCCTCACCAACCTGGACGCCGAGTTGCGGGCGGACATGCGCACCGAGATCAAGCACCTGCAGGGGGAGCTGGGGGCGACGATGGTCTACGTCACCCACGACCAGGTCGAGGCGATGTCGCTCGGTCACCGCATCGCCATCCTCAACAAGGGCCGTGTCGAGCAGATCGGCACCCCGCTCGAGGTGTACGACCGGCCGGCGAGCCTGTTCTGCGCGGCGTTCATCGGCTCCCCACCGATGAACCTCATCGAGGTGGAGGTGGCCGACGGGAAGCTGCGCGGTCAGGGCGGACTGGTCCTCACGCCACCGCCCGGCCTGCCCCGCGACCGCCCACTGGTCGCCGGGGTCCGGCCGGAGGCGCTGGAGGTCACCGCGCCGGGGGCGGACCGGTCGGTCCCGGCCCGCGTGGTGTCGGCGGAGTGGCTGGGCGACGAGATCATCTACGTGGTCGACCACAGCGGCGGACGCGACGTCCGGGTCCGGATGCCACCGACGGTCCGGTTCGCCGCCGACGCCCAGGTCGGGCTGCGGCACACCGGCGGGACACCGGCGGTCTACGACGTACGCACGGAAGAGCTGGTGGCCTGATGGGAACCGTTGCGGTACAGGGGCTGTGCAAGTCCTTCGGTAAGGTCCAGGCCCTGGACGGGGTGACGCTGGACGTGCCGGACGGCGCGTTCTTCGTGGTGCTCGGGCCCTCCGGGGCGGGCAAGACGACGACCCTGCGGGCGATCGCCGGCCTCGACCGGCTCGACGCCGGAACGGTGCACCTGGACGGCAGGGACGCGACCACCGACGCCCCGGCCGCCCGTGACCTCGCGATGGTCTTCCAGAACTACGCCCTCTACCCGCGACACACGGTGTACGAGAACATCGCGTCACCGTTGCGGGCCCGCCGCCGTCCGTCGGGCGAGATCTCCGCCGCCGTCGAGCGGATGTCGGACCTGCTGCACATCGGGCGTCTGCTGAACCGTCGTCCCGCGCAGTTGTCCGGCGGTGAGATGCAGCGGGTCGCGTTGGCCCGGGCGCTGGTGCGCAGCCCCCGCGCGTTCCTCATGGACGAGCCGCTGACCAATCTCGACCTCAAGCTCCGCGTCGAGATGCGTACCGAGCTCACCCGCATCCACCGCAGCCTCGGGGCGACCTTCGTCTATGTGACCAACGACCAGGTCGAGGCGCTGTCAATGGCCGATCAGGTCGCGGTCCTCAAGGAGGGGAAGGTGCAACAGGTAGGCACCCCGACCGAGGTGTACGAGCGTCCCGCCAACCAGTGGGTCGCGGGATTCGTCGGGAGCCCGCCGATCAGCCTGCTCCCCTGCCACGCCGAGGGGGACCGCCTGGTCGGTGCGGCAGGCTGGACGCTGCCGCGGCCCCGCTGGGCTGCCGCGCAGGACGGTCGCCCGCTGCTGCTGGGCCTGCGTGCGGAGGACCTGTCCGTCGAGCGGCGCGCAAGCGCCACGTTGCCGGGAGAGCTCTACGGGCTGGAGCCGCTCGGCGACCGCACGGTGGTCGACGTCCGGGTCGGGGCGCAGATCCTCAAGGTCAAGTCCCGACCCACCATCACCGGTACGCCTGGCGAACAGGTGCTCGTCGCGGTCGACCTGGACCGGGCGCACCTGTTCGACGCGGGCACCGGGCTGTCGCTGTCCGAGGCCGGGCGGTAGCCACGTCGGGCGGCACCGGCACCAGGCGCCGCCAGGTACCCCCGTGGAGCGTCACCGGTGAGCACGGCCTGACGACCAGCGCCCGCGAGGGCGGTCGGTGGTGCGGGCGGCACCGCAGACGAAGCCATCTTCCAACCGCGCCCCGGCGGGGGCGGGTGACCCGTCCGACTGCGCGCGGCGCGATCGCCGGGCACCCGGACAGCACCACGACGAGCACAGGAGGCGACGCAATGAGTGACCCGATGGACGTTCTGGCCCCCGAGCACCGGCGGCTGCGGATCGGCGACGCCTGGCGCGACGCCGCGGGCGGCGTCACCTTCGCCGTCGAGGACCCGGCCACCGGCAGGACCATCGCCGAGGTGGCGGACGCCGACGTCGCCGACGGGCTGGCCGCCCTGGACGCGGCGAGCGGGGCGGCGGCGCAGTGGGCGGCGACCCCGCCACGGAAACGGTCGGAGTTGTTGACCGCGACGTACCGGGTGCTGACCGAACGGTCCGAGGAGGTCGCCCGGCTGATCACGCTGGAGATGGGCAAGCCGCTCGCCGAGGCCCGGGCGGAGGTGGCCTACGGCGCCGGGTTCTTCCGGTGGTTCGCCGAGGAGGCGGTACGGGTCGAGGGGCGTTACAGCACCGCCCCTGCGGGTGGATACCGCATCCTCACCGTGCCGAAGCCGGTCGGACCGTGCGTCTTCGTGACGCCGTGGAACTTTCCGCTGGCCATGGGTGCCCGCAAGATCGCCCCTGCGTTGGCCGCAGGCTGCACGACGATCACCAAGCCGGCCGCCCAGACACCGCTGACCATGCTGTTGCTGGCCCGCATCATGGCAGAGGTCGGCGTACCCCCGGGGGTCGTCAACGTGGTGACCACCAGGCGTTCCGGCGCGGTGGTCTCCGCGCTGCTGGCCGACGCCCGGACCCGCAAGCTGTCGTTCACCGGCTCGACCGAGGTCGGGCGGGTGCTGCTCCGGCAGGCCGCGGACAACGTGCTGCGTACCTCGATGGAACTGGGCGGCAACGCGGCCCTGATCGTGTGTGCCGACGCCGACCTGGACGTCGCGCTGGACGGTGCCATGGTGGCCAAGATGCGCAACATCGGGGAGTCGTGCGTCGCGGCCAACCGGATCTACGTCGAGGAGCCGGTACGCGAGGAGTTCACGGCACGTTTCGTCGAGCGGATGGGTGCGCTGTCGGTGGGCCCCGGTCTCGACGACGGTGTGGACGTCGGGGCGTTGATCGACGATGCCTCGGTCACCCGGATCGACGAGCTGGTCGCCGACGCGGTCGGTCGCGGCGCCCGGGTCCTGGTGGGTGGTGAGCGTCCGGCCGGGCCGGGGCACTTCTATCCGCCCACGGTCCTCGTCGACGTGCCCGGGGAGGCGCGGATGCTGGGGGAGGAGATCTTCGGCCCGGTGGCGCCGATCATCTCGTTCACGTCCGACGACGAGGTGCTGGCGAGGGCCAACGACACCGAACACGGCCTCGTCGGGTACGTCTTCACCCGTGACCTGCGGCGGGCGCTCCGGTTCGCCGAGGGGCTGGAAACCGGGATGGTCGGCATCAACCGTGGCCTGATCTCGGACCCGTCGGCCCCGTTCGGTGGCGTGAAGCAGTCCGGGATCGGCAAGGAGGGGTCGCACGAGGGCATCCTGGAGTACCTCGACCTCACCTACGCGGCGATCGACCTCCCGTGACCGGCCTCCCGCCCCGGGCATCCACCGGAGGTCGTCGCGTCCGGTGCCCGTCCGACCTGCCCGGTCCCCGCCCTGGAGGCGTCCGCGCCGTCCGGGCCGCCCGGGCGGCCGACCTCACCGACGCCGTCGGGGTCCCGCAGGTGACCTGGCGGTCCGCCCAGCACATCGCCGCCGACGTTCCGGAGAGGCACCGACATGCTTGAGACCGTCCGCGGACCGCGCCAGTTGATAGTCGGCGAAGGGGTCGCGCAGAACATCCCCCGGGTGGTGGCCGAGAGTGGCTCGCGGGTCCTCATCGTGACCGACCGGATCCTGCTGGGGCAGCCGGGGGTGGCCGGGATCGTGGCCGCCGTACGGGAGCGGGTCGAGGTCGTCGAGGTGTTCTCCGACGCGACCCCGGACGTACCGCTCACCGATGTCGACCTGGCGGTCTCGGCCGCCGCCGCGGTGGACGCCGACGTGATCCTCGCCGTCGGGGGTGGCACGGTGATCGACCTCGCCAAGATCGTCGGGGTCATCCGGCGGCACGGTGGGACGCCGCGCGACTTCTACGGTGAGGCGCGGGTGCCGGGGCCGACGATTCCGCTGGTCGCGGTCCCCACGACGTCGGGGACCGGTTCCGAGCTGACCCCCGTGTCGGTGTTGACCGACCCGGACCGTGCGCTGAAGGTGGGGGTCTCCAGCGTCCACATCGTGCCCGACTTCGCCATCGTCGACCCCGAACTCACCTACACCTGCCCGGCGACCGTCACCGCACACTCGGGCATCGACGCGTTCTGCCACGCGGTGGAGAGCTACACGGCGCGGCCCCGGCCCCACGGACCGCGCGATCCGGTGGAGCAGGTGTTCCTCGGCCGCAACCCGGTCACCGACCACTACGCGCTGCGGGCCGCCGAGCGGATCGCCCGGAGCCTGCGTCGTGCCGTCAGGGACGGCGGCGACACCGACGCGCGGGCGGACATGTCCTACGGGTCGGTGCTCGCCGGGCTCGCCTTCTCCCACGCGGGCAACGCGGCCCCGCACGCGCTCCAGTACCCCATCGGCGCGGCCACGCACACGCCGCACGGTCTGGGTGTGGGACTGCTGCTGCCCTACGCGCTGCGTGCGGCCAGAAACGCTGTCGGCGACCGGTTGGCCGTCCTCGCCGGGGTGTGCGGGCTCGACGTCGCCGACGCCTCGGATACCGAGGCCGCAGACACGTTCCTCAGCTGGCTCGACGGGCTCCTCGCCGACATCGGCATCCCACCCACCCTGGCCGACATCGGGGTGGCCCGCGCCGATCTTCCCCGCTTCGCGGAGATGGCAGGTGGCGTCACCCGCCTTATCCAGAACCATCCGGGCCCGACCGACACCGCGAGCCTGACCGCGATCCTGGAGGCGGCCTGGGCCGGGGACCGGGCCTGACCCGGCGCCGGTACTGCGTGGGCGGCGGCCCCCGTCGGGGAGGTCGTCGCGGCGCGGCTCCGTCCGCTGTCCGGCCGGGCCGGGCCGGGCCGGGCTGCCAGGGTCCACCGCCGTGCGCCGAGGTCGGCGCACGGCGGGTGGGTCCGTCGTCGCGTGCTACTCCTCCGGCTCCCAGGCGATCAACTGGTCGAAGACACGCCGGTCGCCGTCGACCCGCAGCGAATCCATCGTAATCCGGCCGTAGCAGAACATGACCAGCTCGTGGGCCGTGCCCCGGGCGGAGACATAGGCCAGCTGCGGGTGCTCGACGGCGACCGGCGTGGGGAGGCGGGCGGTCCGGGCACCGTCGGCGGAGAACCAGGTTCGCCATGACCGGCCCTCGGTGGCGTGGTAGTCGACGACCGCGGGCTGGTGCGGCCAGGCGATGGTCGTCGCGACGCAGGTGGTCAGGAACTCGTCGACACCGTCGAGGGCCACCTCGTCCGGCAGCGGCTGCGGGGTGCCCAGCGCGGCCTGGGCGTCGTAGGTGTGCACGGCGACCTGCTGGAGTTGGTGCCGGGCGACGGCGCCGGTCGTCTGCGGCGACTGCGACGGACCCCACCACGTCCAGCAACCGCGGTCCGGGCCGGCATCGCGCAGCGCGTCGAGCAGTTCCTTCGTCGACGCGGCGAACCAGTCCAGCAGAGCCTCGCGCTCCCGGGGAACCACCGGGGCGGACATCGCCGGTGGAGCGTCGGCGGGGCCGGCGGCCACGATGGCGGCCCACCTGCGTCGCCCTTCGCCCAGGTGCTGCACCAGGTCGAACAGCGTCCACTCCGGGCAGGTCGGCACCCGCACGTCGAGGCCGGGTGCCGTCGCGACCGCCGCCCGGAACGCGCCCGATCGTTCGTCCATCAGGCGCAACAGGTCAGCGAACTCCAGAGTCTCTTTCACGGCAGCTTTCTACTACCTCCCGGCCACAACCGACAGTGGATTTCGTCTTCCGGACGGCGGGATCGCACGGAAAACCGGTTGTCCCTCGTCGCGCGGGTTGACCATGCTGACGCGCATGGGTCGGTGACCAGTGGCGCACGTGCGCGATGACGACGGGTTCGAGTCAGCTCCCCGTCTCATTCGTCGTGCCACTCGAAGCCCGCACCGGGTGACCGGTGCGGGCTTCCTTCACGCGACGTGATCTGCGACGTCGCGCCAGCCGGCATGCTCCCCGCCGAGATGCCGGCTGCCCGCCATCGGATCCGGGATGCACCCCCGGCGTGCCATCGCACCCCCGGGCGTCTCCTGCCTAGACCCTGGAATCGCCGAAGCCATGAACAGTTCCCGCCATCTCCGCGTGCCGGCCCACGGCCATGGGCCCGGCATCGACCGCAAAGCGCTGTGGGTGGTCAGCGAGCTCGGACTACCCGCCATCGTCAGGTCCTGCGTGTCGTGCAGGTCCGCCCGGCACCACCCCACCGGCAAGGTCCGGGTCAACGCCAACCACAAGCTGCTCGACGTGTGGTTGTTGATCTGCTGCGACCGGTGCGGTCGAACGTCGAAGATTCCCGTCCACGAACGCGTCAACGTGCGGGCGCTGGACAACGAACGGCTGCGGCTGTTCGAGAACAACGATCCGGCCGTGGTGCGACAGTTGACCATGGACGCGACACTCGCCCGTCGGGCCGGCCACCAGCTCGACTGGACCGGCACCTGGCAGCTGGACACCGACCTGCCGTTCTACGACCTGCAGGATGCGGACGCCGCGCCACTGGAGGTCGTCGTCAGGTTCGAGCTGCCGGCGCCCGTCCGGGTCGAGAAGCTGCTCACGGCCGGGTTCGGCCTGAGTCGTCCCGCCCTGCGGGGCATGGTGGACTCCGGGCGCATCCGCCTGCCCCTGCCCGTCGGAGCCAGGGCCCGCGAGGATCTCACCTTCCTGGTCGTCGCCCCGCCCCGGTCACCCGGCGACGTCGGTTCGCGTCCCGGCGGGGGTGGGCCGGTCGAAGGCGGTGGTGGCCGGCGCGGGTCCGGCCCGGCGGTTTCGTCGTCGGACGAGGGCTGACCGCGGTGCGGGGCCGGGCCGGACGTCGTCGGCCGGGCCGGCCCCGCGCGCGGGTCAGACCGTGACGACCCGGTTGTCCACGATGGAGGTGAACGTCGATTCGGGGGTGATCAGGCCCCACTTCACCATCCACCGGTAGGTGCGCTCGAACTCGGCCTCGGGGTAGGGCTCCGGGTCGACGTAGCGCAGCCGGCCCAGCCGGAAGTCGGCCGGCTCCAGCTTCACCAGGTCCTCGGGGACCTCGGCGACGAAGTGGTGCAGGTACGGCCGGATGTCCTCGTTGATCTTCGTGACGGCCCGGCGGACGGCCCGGTCGACGGCGGCGAAGGTCTCCGGGTCGACGTCGGCGCTGGCGATCTCCGAGCCGACGTAGAACGCCTCGGTGATCAGCACGTACCCGAGCTTCTCGGCGGCGGTGGTCCACGGCTCCATCAGCGCGACCGCGTCGATCTCGCCGTCGCGCAGCTTGCGGAACCGCTCGGCCGGCCCGCCGGCGTGCACCACCTTGATCTCGTCGGACTCCAGGAAACCCTCCAGGGACTGGATGGCCAGGTAGTGCGAGCCGTGGTGGAAGTTGACGCCGACGGTCCGGTTGGCCAGGCCCTGCGGGTGCTTGATGTCGGAGTCGGGCCGCACGAAGATCGCCTGGCTGGCCACCGAGGCCCGCTTCGCGATGATCTGGCCGCCGCGTCCGCTGTCGTGGGAGCGGCGGATCTGCCCCCACTCGCAGGCCCGGTAGAGGGAGACGTCGCCGCTCTCGAACGGTGTGGAGATGCCGCCGAACGAGCTGACCAGCTCGTGCTCCTCGATCGGCTTGAGCACCGCATCGTACGAGCCGGGGGCGACCAGTTCCAGGTCGATGCCCTCCTCGGCGAAGTAGCCGTGCTCCAGGCCGACGAGGTACGGCAGGGTGAAGATGGCGCCGCTGCGGACGCTCCGGACCTTCTTGAGTGCCACCGTGGTGGTCCCTTCTGTGCTGGTGTCGTGCTGTGCGTTATCGGGCGGGTGTGGCGGTCGGTGGTGCCGTCGAGGTGTCCCCGATCCCCATCACCTCCTCCCCCGGGGTCGGGGCGGACGGCGGTCGCAACAGCCGCCACGTCGCGTACGCGCAGTACGCGGCGGTGGCCGCGACGAGCCCGTACGCGACGCGCAGGGCGGTGGTGAAGTCGTCGCCCGCCTCGGTGGCGACGCGGGCGATGTCGTCGGTGGGCTGGCCGGTGAGGGCCAGTACCGACACCACCACCGCGCCGAGGACGGCGACGCCGAGGTTGGTGCCGATCTGCCGGGAGGCGCTGGTGATGGCGCTGGCCACCCCGGCCCGGTCGCGAGGCAGGCTGTTCACGGCGGTGTTGGTGGCCGGCGGGTTGACCAGGCCCATGCCGGCGCCGAGCAGGAGGTAGCCGACGAGCAGCGGGGTCAGGCCCGCGTCGGTGGTGACGGTCAGGGCGAGCAGGGTCATCGACGCCACGAACGACAGGTGCCCGACGGTGGCGGGCAGCCGGCCGCCGTGCCGGCCGACGAACCGGCCGGAGACGTTGGCGAGCACGAGTGTGCCGAGGGTGGTCGGCAGGGTGAGCAGGCCGGTGGCCAGCGGACTGTATCCGCGGACCTGTTGCAGGTAGAAGGTGTTGACGAAGGTGAACCCACCCAGCGCCAGGTACGCCACGATCGCGGTGAGGACCGCGCCGCGCAGGGCGGGGACCGCCAGGTGCCGCGGGTCGAGCACCGGGTCGGGGCGGCGGCGGGCGGCCGGCAGGTAGCCGACGGCGGCGGCGACCGCCACGGCGACGGCGACCAGGACCGGGCCGGTCAGCCAGCCCCGGCCCGGGCCGTCGATGAGCGCGAAGGTGAAGCCGACCAGGACCAGGGCGGCCAGGGTGTTGCCCAGCCCGTCGAGGCGTCGGGGTGGCCCGTCGACGACGCCCGGGGGTAGCAGTCGGGTGCCCAGGTACAGCAGCGCCGCGCCGGCGACGCTCACGGCGAACAGGCTGCGCCAGCCGGCGGCCTGCACCAGGAGCCCGCCGACCAGGGGCCCGCAGGCGGCGGAGACTCCGGCCGTCGCGCTCCAGGTGCCCAGCGCCCGGCCGCGCCGCAGCGCGTCGGGGAACAGGTTGGCGATGAGGGCGAGGGCGGGCGGGGCCATCAACGCGCCCCCGACGCCCTGCACGCCCCGGGCGCCGATCAGGGCGGGTGCGTGCGGGGCCGCCGCGCAGAGCAGCGACCCCCCGACGAACACGAGCAGCCCGACGCGGAACATCCGCCGTCGCCCGTACCGGTCGGCGATCGCGCCGCAGAGCAGGGTGAGGCTGGCCCGGACCAGGGCGTTGCTGGTGGCCACCCACTGCAACTCGACCGTGCTGAGGCGCAGTTCGCGTTGCACCGACGGCAGGGCCAGGTTCAGCGCCGCGCCGTCGAGGACGCCGAGGAACAGCGTCCCGCAGCACACGAGCAGGGCGGCGCGGCTGCGCCAGGGCAGGGTCATCGGGGTCAGAGCTTCTCGTACACCGGCTTGTCGGCCCGCTTCTTGAGCACGCCGACCTCGACGGCCAGGTCGATCTGCTTGTCGAGGTTGGCGAAGACGGTGTCGTCCCACACGTCGGCGTAGACCGGGGCGAGCCGTTCCGGCAGTAGTTCGATGGCCTTCTTCTCGTCGGCGGGTACGCCGTAGTCGGCGTGGTACTTCCCGATCAGGGTGGGGTCCTTCTTGATCAGCTGCCAGGCTTCCAGGGTGAAGTCGACATACGCCCTGGCGGTCTCCCGGTTGGCGGCCAGCCAGTCGCGGCGTACGGCGGTGCCGTTGAGGAACAGCGGGCTGCTGTCGCCGGTGCCCGTGCGCCACAGTTCGTCGACGGAGGCGAGCTGCCGGTTTCCGGAGCCGACCAGGCGGGTGGCGTTGGGTTCGATGGCGATGATCGCGTCAAGGTCGCCGCGTTCGTACAGGGCGAGGTTGGCGATGGGCTGCCCGGTGAACAGCTTGAACTCGCGGTCAAAGCGGATGCCGTTGACGGCCGCGGCGAGGGCCGCCGCCCGGTAGGTGTCGCTGCTGGGTGGCTGCACGCCGACCTTCCTGCCCTTGAGGTCGGCGATGCTCTGGTACGGGCTGTCGGCCGGGACGATCCAGCGGCCGTGGTTCCACAGCGACGGCCCGACGATGACCACGTCGTGGCCGTTGGTGTTCACCTCGGTCGCGCCCAGCGGACCGAAGGCGTAGATGTCGAGCACGCCGGTGAGCAGTTGTTCCTGTCCCGCGCCGGGGCCGCCGCCGGCCTTGCGGTCGAGGCGGAGCCCGTGCTTGCTCTCCAGGGCGAACTGCTCGGCCACGGAGTCGCGGATCGCCCCCGCCGTGCCGGGGCTGCGGGGCTGCACCTTGGCGCTGCGGGTGCCGCCGGCGGCGGCGGGTTCGTCGGTGCCGCAGGCGGTCAGCAGGGTGGCCGCGCCGGCGCCGCCGGCGAGGAGCCCGGCGGCACGCAGCAGGGATCGTCGGGTGAGGGGTGTCGTGGACACGGGGGTTCCTTCCAGGTGGTTCAGGGTGGGTGCCCGGCGCGCGGGTGATGGCGGCGGGCCGGTGGCCGCGCTGCGGGGTCGGGCGGGTTCAGGTGAGGGCGGCGACGATGCGGCGGTGCACGTCGAACAGTTCGGGGTCCTCCGGGCTGCGGGGGCGCGGGCGGTCGATGCGGTACTCCCCGACCACCTCGGCGGGGCGTCCGCCGAGCACCACCACCCGGTCGGCGAGGAACGCGGCCTCCAGCGCGTTGTGGGTGACCAGCAGGCCGGTGCGCGGGGTCCGCAGCCAGAGTTGTTGCAGCAGCAGCCGCAGGCGGCGGGCGGTCAGCTCGTCCAGCGCGCTGAACGGCTCGTCGAGCAGCAGCACCTCGGGTCGGACGACGAACGCGCGGGCCACGGCGACGCGTTGGCGTTGCCCGCCGGAGAGCACCGACGGGTACGACCGGGCGTACTCGGTCAGGCCGACGGCGTCGAGGATCGGGGCGACCTCGGTGGTGTCGATGCCGGCTGCCGTCGCGGCGAGCCGTACGTTGGTCTCGACGGAGGTCCAGTCCAGCAGCCGGGGTTGTTGGAACACCATGCCGAGGCGGGGTCGGGTGCCGCCGGTGGAGACGGTGCCCCGGTCGGGGCGTTCCAGGCCGGCGATCAGGTGCATCAGGGTGGTCTTGCCGGTGCCGGAGCCGCCGACCACGGCGACCAGTTCGTCGGGGGCGAGGGTGAGGGAGAAGTCGCGGAAGATCTGTTGCCGTTCGCCGGTGCGCCGGTTGGTGAACGTCTTGTCGACGCCGTCGAGGCTGATCCGGGTGCTCATCGCAGGGCCACCCGCCGCCAGCGCACCGCGCGGCGTTCCAGGGTCTGTAGCAGCCCGTACTCGATGGCGGCCATGACCAGGGCGAAGGCGACGGTCCAGGCGAGTACGCCGGCCACGTTGTGTTGGGAGAACTCCAGGTTGAGCTGGTAGCCGACGCCGTCGGCGAGGCCGAAGATCTCCACCAGCACGATGACCTTCCAGGCCATGGCGATGCCCAGTCGGGCTCCGGTGAACAGGTCGGGGACGATGGCGGGCAGCCACAGGTATCGCAGCCGGGTCAGCGCGTCGAGCCGGTAGACGTGGGCCATCTCGCCCAGCGCCGGGTCGACCGCGCGGACGCCCTGGGCGATGTTGATGGTCAGCGCGGGTGCTGCCGCGAGCGCGACGGTGAGGACGGGGTTGACCAGGCTGACCCCGAACCAGATCACGCACAGCAGGGCTTTGACCAGGCCGGGGGTGGCCAGTCCGATGAGTACGGCGGGCTCCAGGAAGCGGCGGAGCCATTCGCTGCGGCCCATCGCGATGCCGGCGGCGACGGAGACGACGAATGCCGCGGCGAAGCCCAGGGTGACGCGGGTGAGGGTGACCCGGACGTTCTCCCCCAGCGCGCCGCTGGTAGTGATGTCGGCCAGGTTGCGGGCGATGTCGCCGAGGCCGGGGATCAGGGCGCTGTCGGAGGTGTGTGCCATGAGCTGCCAGCCGGCGGCGAGCAGGCCGACGAGCAGCAGGGCGGGTAGTGGTCGGGTGAGGCGTGCGGCGGTGCCGGTGGCGGGTGGGCGGTCCGGCGGTGCGGGCGACCGGCCGCCGCCGAGCACGACCTCCTCGGCACCGACGGGGTGCGTGACGGTCATCGACATCCCATCTTTCGGTACGTGGGGCGCGTCGTCCTCCACCCCTGCAGACCATTGACCAGCACGACAACGCCAGCCCTTTGATTTCCTATCCTGCCGATAGGATTAGTAGGCTTGCAATGCTGTCTCACCTGGCGGGAGAATGCTTGTGGAGTAGTCACCCGTGAGCAACGAGTTACCGCCGCTTGCCGGCAGGGCACGGCCTCCTGCCGGGCCCCGGCCGCGCCGGTGCCCACGCGGGAGAGACCACCCGCCTGCGGGACGACACACCGGGCACCCCGGAAGGGGCCGGTCAGCGCGCCGGGCCGGTGCTCTCCCGCTCGATGAGGTGGAAGGAGGGCTGCACGTGCATCGGCGGACCCCCCTCCCCCTCGATGCGGGACACCAACCGGCGCACCGCCGACCGGCCGATCGCGCGTTTGTCCGGGGCGACGGTGGTCAGGGTGGGATTGCTGAAGCGTCCCTCCTCGATGTCGTCGATGCCGGCCACCGCCACGTCGTCGGGCACTCCCGCCCCGGACCGGGCGAGCGTTCGCAGGGCGCCGATGGCGGTCAGGTCGTTGTAGGCGAGCACGGCATCGGGAGGATGGTCCAGGCTCAGCAGGTGGTGCATCGCGTGCTCGCCGTCCGCTCGACCGAACTGCTCCGTGGGTACGACGAGACCGGGGTCGAACGGGATCCCGGCCGCGTCGAGCGCCTCCCGGTAGCCACGGATGCGCAGGTGCGCGGACTGCCGGTCGCCCCCCGGCGGTGCGCCGACGAACGCGATCCGCCGACGGCCCAGCGCGACCAGGTGCGCGGTCGCCGTCCGGCTCGCCGCGACGTTGTCGATCGCGACGCGGTCGTACGGCACGTCGTAGACCCCCTCCCCGATCAGGACCAACGGCATCCGGGCCCGCCGGGCCAGCACCTCCTCCCGACCGATCGCCACCGGGCTGAGGATGAGGCCGTCGATGAGGTGCCGCTGCGCCCCCTCCAGGAGGGCCAACTCGGCACCGCGCTCGGCGGCGGTGTTCTCCATCAGCAGCGTGTACCCGAGGCCGGCGGCCTCGCGGATGGCCACGTCCGCCAGTTCGGCGAAGTACGGATTGGTCAACTCGGGAACGGCCAGCGCGATCAACCCGGTGCGTCCACGGCGCAGGTGCCGGGCGCTCAGGTTGGGGGTGTAGCCCAGTTCGTCGATGGCCCGCTGCACCCGTTGCCGGGTGACCTCCCCCACCGGCCGGTAGCCGTTGACCACGTTGGAGACGGTGGCGAGGGAGACTCCCGCCCGCTCGGCGATGTCCTTCAGGCTGACACCCATCTGCCGTCCCCGCCTCCTGCACCGTCGACCGGTTCCCGGCACCGCCGCTCCGCGACCGCCGGAGCGACGCGACGTCCACCGGGCGCAGCGCGGCGGTGCGGAGATGAGGCTACCGATCCGGGTGGCGGACGCGCGGGCGGCAACGCATCGACGGATGGGGATTGACGCGTTGTCCGCCGGGGATCTATAACGTTATACACACCGCCCGGAAGTTCTGCCGACTGCCACCTGTCGCCCGGGACTTCCCCCGACGTCCGCGCCCGGCCTGGGGACCGGACGTGACCTGACCGGCCGCCCGACACCCACTGCCAGCCGCCGGCGGCGCAGTTCGGCCCTGACGGCCCGTCCGATGGAGACGGCATGACACGTCCCGATCCCGTCCGCCTCGCCGCCCCCCTGCTACTCGTCCTCACCCTGGTCGCCGGCCTGCTCGCCGCGCCGGCCACCCCGGCGCGCGCCGTACCGGCCAAGAACCCGCCGTTGACCACCCCCTGGACGGCCCAGGCACTCGTCGGCACACCGCTGCCGGAGTACCCGCGACCGCAGATGACCCGGTCGGACTGGCTCAACCTCAACGGCGAATGGCAGCTACGCCAGTCCGCCACCGACGACGCCCCGGCGTTCGGCACCGAACTGCCCGAGCGGATCAACGTGCCGTTCCCGGTGGAGAGCGCCCTGTCCGGGGTGCAGCGCGCCGCCGGCGACAACCGCAACTACCTGTTCTACCGGCGGGTGGTGACGGTGCCCGAGAGCTGGAACGGACGCCGGGTGCTGCTCCACTTCGGTGCCGTGGACTGGCAGACCACCGTCTGGGTCAACGGGGTGGCCGTCGGTGGTCACACCGGTGGCTACGATGCCTTCACCCTCGACGTCACCGCGCCGTTGCGCGGCGGCGCGAACGAGATCGTGGTGAAGGTGTGGGACCCGACGGACAGCCGGCAGAACGGCAGTCTGCCGCCGATCGGCAAGCAGACCAAGCAGCCCGGCGGGATCTTCTACACGCCCAGCTCGGGCATCTGGCAGACCGTGTGGCTGGAACCGGTGCCGACGGCCTCGATCAGCAGCGTCGACCTCACCCCGAGGCTGGCTGACGACACCCTGCGCGTGCGGGTCTTCACCCGGGGGGACGTCAGTGGTCACCGCGTCCTGGCCGAAGCGCTCGACGGCACCACCGTGGTCGGCTCCGCCACCGGCGGTTTCACCGAGTTCGCGGTGCCCGTGCCGAACGCCCGCCGCTGGTCGCCCGACGACCCGTTCCTCTACCACCTGCGCATCACCCTGCGTAATGCCGGGGGCGGTCAGGTCGACCGGACCACCCACTACTTCGGGATGCGCGAGATCAGCACCGGCGTGGTCAACGGTGTCCTACGGCCCAAGCTCAACGGTCAGTTCGTCTTCCAGGCCGGCACGCTGGACCAGGGCTTCTGGCCGGACGGGCTCTACACCGCGCCGACCGACGCCGCGCTCGCCTTCGACCTGCAAAAACACAAGGACCTGGGCTTCAACATGGTGCGCAAGCACATCAAGGTCGAGCCGCAGCGCTGGTTCTACCACGCCGACCGGCTCGGTCTGCTGGTGTGGCAGGACGTCCCGTCCCTGACCGCGCAGGACATCAACGCGACCGACGCGCAGCAGGCGCAGCTCGAAGCCGAGGCCCGCGAGATCGTGAACGAGCATCGCAGCTCGCCGGCCGTCGTCACCTACACCGTCTACAACGAGGGGTGGGGTGAGCGGGCGCTGGCCGACACCCGCCGGGTCGCCCAGGCCGTCAAGACCCAGGACCCGACCCGGCTGGTCAACGCGCACAGCGGCCACAACTGCTGCCAGTCGTTGGGCGATCCCGGCAACGGCGACATCGACGACTGGCACGTCTATCTGGGGCCGGGCTCACCGGTGCCGTCGGGCAGCCGGATCGCCGTGCTCGGTGAGTTCGGCGGCCTCGGCCTGCGCGCGCCCGGACACGAGTGGAGCCCGAACGGCAGCTTCTTCGCCTACGAGTGGCAGCCGAACGCGACCGCGTTGACCGACCGCTACGTGGGCCTGGTGCAGGGCACCCAGAACCTCATGATCGGCAAAGGGCTCAGCGCCTCGGTCTACACCGAGATCACCGACCAGGAGGGTGAGCTGAACGGATTCCTCACCTACGACCGGCAGGTGGTCAAGATGGACCAGGCCCGGGTGCGGGCCGCGAACCTGGCCCTCATCGCCGCGTCGAGGACGGTCGGCAGCTCGGCACCGGTGGCGCTGCCGCTGAACACCCGCCGTTCCCTACAGGTGACGACTCCCGGGTACACCAACCGGTTCCTGCGGCACCGGGACAGCCTCGCCTACACCGAGGTCGTGGACGCCAACAGCTCGGCGGTGCTCAGGAACGACGCGACGTACACGGTCCGGGCGGGTCTGGCCGACGCGGCGTGCTATTCATTCGAGTCGGTCAACTTCCCCGGGCAGTTCCTCCGGCACCAGGAGTCGCGCGTACGCAACTCACCGGACGACGGCTCGGCGCTGCTGCGCGCGGACGCCACCTGGTGTGCCCGGGTCGGGGTCGGCGGGGGCGGGGTCTCGTTGGAGTCCTACAACTTCCGGGGCAGGTACCTGCGGCACTTCAACTCGGAGGTCTGGCTGAGTGACGGCACGGGCGGCTCGGCGTGGAACACACCCGTGCTGTGGGCCGCGGACAGCACCTGGAACGTCACGACACCCTGGGCACCCTGAGGGAACGGTCCAGGGCGCCGGCACCGCGCCGACGCCCTGGACCACACCGTGGCACGGCACGTTTCAGCCGATGCGGAACTGGTCGCCGTAGACGGCGAAGACCAGTGGCGTGTTCAGGTCGAAGTTGCCGTTGTCGAGGAACACCCGCTGGGCCGTGTCGACGCGGGAGGTGTCCGAGTGGGCCTCCTCCTTCTTCATCTCGACGACCCGCTCGTCGAGGAACGCGTTGAGCCAGGTCCGCTCGTTGCCGCCCTGTGCCGGGGGCTTCGCCCGGGTGAGGGCGCGGCTGCGGATCTGCCGCATGCCCTCGTACCCGTGCATGACGGCCGCGTCGTAGTAGGCGAACTGGCCGAGTGCCCGGACCCCGTCGTTCTTCCCGTCGCGGACCGACGGGGTGAAGTAGACCCGGTCCCGTTCGGCCTCCTGGGCGGCGCGGAACACCGGGTCGTTGGCGGCGGTGCGCCAGTCGCGGGGGTAGTTCGGGTCGAGGCCCGCGTGCGACGCGGTGCCGTTGACGGCGCGCAGCGCCGGCAGGTAGCCGGCCAGCACGTTGCCGGGCTTGGTGTTCGTGTACGCCTGGACCAGTTCGAGCATGTCGCCGGTGCCGGAGCAGAAGCCGATGATGCCGGCGGTGTAGCCCCGACCGTCGCCGATGTCCTCGATGTAGGAGAACTGGGCACGCCAGTCGAGCGAGGAGTTCTCGGCCGCCGAGACGAGCTGCATGGCGACGTCCTTCTTCGCCGGGTCGTCGAGGTTGGTGCCGGCCGGGGCGGTGGCGGTCGGGGTCGGGGTGGGGGTGCCGCCGCCGGGGAGGGTCCACTGCTGGTTGGCGGTGCCACCGCAGGTCCAGATCTGTAGTCGGGCGCCGTTCGCGGTGCTGTGGTCGGTCACGTCGAGACACTTGCCCGAGGCGGGGTTGACCAGGGCACCACCACCGGCGGCGGTCCATCTCTGGGCGCCGGTGCCGTTGCAGTCGTACAGCTGGATCTTGGTGCCGTTGGTGGTCGACGCGGCGGTGACGTCGAGGCACTTGCCGAGCGCGCGGATCGAGCTGTCGCTGTTGCCCACCGTCCACGTCTGGGCCGCCGTGCCGTTGCAGTCGTAGAGCTGCACCGCCGTGCCGTTGGCCGGGTTGGCACCGGCCACGTCGACGCACCTACCGGCCAGACCGGTGATCGGGCCGGCGGCCGCGGCGCTGGCCGACGGCAGGCCGTAGCCGACCGCCGCGATGCCGGTCAGCAGGGTGCCCACCGTGTAGGCGACTGTTCTTCTGCGCACCATGGCGTTCCTCGGGGGAAGGGCGGCAGGCCGCCGGCCGGTCGGTGCCCGGACGCGACGTTCGCCCAGGCGGGCACCGCAGGAATTAGGAAACTCTATTAACAACTAGCAGTACGTCCATCGGCTGTCAAACAGGGAGGAAGACCGCACGAGTCCGCAACGCCGGCCCGACCCGGCGCCCCCTCCCGCACGGCCCCGGGTCGTCCTGGCCGTACAGCCCCCAGGTTGCCCTGGCCGCACGGCCAGGGCAACCACGGTCAGCTACGCCACCATGACCTGGGCGCGCACAGTCGGCACGTCACGACCTGCACGACAGGCGCAGCCGGCCCAGCCGGGGTCAGGCGCGGCCTGCCGCGCCCGGGTCAGGCGCAGCCGGCCCAGCCCGGGTCAGGCGCGGCCTGCCGAGCCCGGGTCAGGCGCGGACCGTCGGGACAGGGCTGGAGCGACCGTGAGCGCTTTCAGGCAGGCGTCTCACGGACCCGCTCAAGGCCGAGGTGCGGGCTGGTGACGAGGCGGTAGTCAGCCGACTCCGCATCGGAGAGCGGGTTGCCACGGACCGGGGTGAAGTCGGGCCCGACGGAGTCCGGTGCGCGTACGGCCCGCAGCTGCACCCGCACCGCCTCGTCCCGCAGTTGATCGGTGATGACACGGGTGGACGAGTTGGCCGCCTCACGCAGGTCGGACAGGCCACCGATGATCTCCGCGAAGGAACGGGAGGAGACACCTTCATCCGCCTGCGCAGCCTGCTCGTCTCCGATCAACCGGTCCGACGTGAGGAAGAAGCCGTCCTTACCGAGATAGCGCTCGTACATGATGCTCACCAGCGCGAAGAGACGCATGTAAGCACGACGGTAGGCGAATTCGAAGAACCTGAGGGCCTCCGCTTCACTGACCTCGCCACGGTCCATCGAAGCGACGCACGCCGCCGCGGTCAGCGCGCTGTAGAGCGCCAGATGCACGCCGGTGGACAGGAGCGGGTCCAGGAAGCACGCGGCGTCGCCCACGATCGCGTAACCCGGCCCGCAGAACTGATCCGCGATGTACGAGTAGTCGGTCTCGACCCTGGTGGTGCCCAGGAACGCCGCCCCGGCGGTCAGATCCGCCACGGTCGGCGAGGCGGCGATCAGGTGCCGGTACAGGTCGTCCGACGACGGATGCTCGGAACGGTCACGGGCGAAGGCGTCCTTGGTGGTGACGTAACCGATACTCATCCGTCCGCCGGCCATGGGGATCACCCAGTACCAACCCTCCGGCGAGGAAATGATGTTGATTCCTCCGGTCGGCGTCTCGGGCAGCAGCCTGGCGCCGGTCCAGTAGCCCCAGATGCCGACGTTCCGCAGGTTGCTCAGCGGCTCACGGTTGCCGAAGTGACGGGTGCTGAGCAGCCCGTTACGGCCGGTGGCGTCAATCAGAAAGTCGAAATCATCCAGGGTGAACGATTCACCGTGCTCCGAGGAGCACTCCACGGCCACGGGCCGGCCGTCGGCGAACTTAACTGAACGACCGGTGACGCCGGTGGTGACGGCAACCCCGTTCTGGCGGGCGTGCTCCAGCAGCAGCATGTCGAACTCGCTGCGATCCACCTGCCACGACTGCACTCCGGACTGCGCCTGCCAGTCGAACGCCCACTGGTCGTCATCCCAGTGGATGACGCCGCCGTTCTTCTTCACGAAACCATAGTCGTCGATGACTTTCGACATGCCGATGACGTCCAGCACCACCCGGCACGACGGCGTGAGCGACTCACCCACGTGGTATCGCGGAAAGTGGGCGCTCTCGATGAGCCGCACGTCGAGTCCGGACTGGGCCATCGCTGTCGCCGCGGTGCTACCAGCCGGGCCACCGCCGATTACGAGAACCTTCATGTCACTGCCACCTCGCCGTTCTGGCCATGGATGGGGTCGCCGACGACGCGAAGACGACGTCTTTCCCCGGGAGCCGAACTGCGGCTCAGCCAGCCGCCACAGCCGGACACCGGCGGAACGCTTCCATTGGTGCGACCAGGGCCGCAGCCGACATCAGGGGTGGTACCGGCCATGCAGCACGGAAGATCCCCGTCCTCGTACGTCACCGATAGACGATCGTACATGAAGGCATCGACGATCGTCTTGATTCTGCGATAAACCGAGAACCGGGTTAACTCCGGTATTCCAATGCTGTGAACAAACTGCCGCCCGCCGCGGTCGACGGGGACGCGCCATCGGGCCGGACGCGATCCCGCCCGGGTCGACCGGGGCATGACCCGGGCGGACGCACCGTGCTCAGCGCACGCACCGGCACCGGCGGTGCACCGGATCACCCGCCCCTACGGCGGCCGGTGTGGCCGCGTCCCGAGACGGGATGCGGCCACACCGGCCGGTTCGCTGGTCAGGTCAGGAGATGGCGCAGCTGATGCCGTTGAGGGTGAAGGAGTCGGGCTCGCCGGTGTTGCCGGTGTGGGTGGCCTGGAAGCCGATGTCGGTGGACCCGCCCGCTGCCAGCGTCGCGTTGTACGAGACGTTGCGGGCGGAGACCTGACCGCTGGAACCGGTGTAGGTGGCGTTCCAGCCGTTGGTGACGGATTGCCCGTTGGGCAGGGTGAACGCCAGGGTCCAGCCGTCGATCGCCGAGGTGCCCCGGTTGGTGATGCGGATGCTGGCGGTGAACCCGTCGCTCCAGGAGTTCATCGTGTAGCCCACCTCGCAGGCGCCGGACTGGCTCGGCGGCGGCGTGGTGGTCGGGGGCGGCGTGGTGGGCGGCGTGGTGGTCGGGGGCGGCGTGGTCGGCGGAGGCGTGGTGGGCGGCGGGGTCGTCGGCGGCGGCGTGGTCGGGGGGGTCGTGGAGAAGGTGATGTTCGAGACATAGGCGTTGATGTTCCAGGTCGCGTCCGAGTCGGTCTGGCTGGTGACCGGCCTGCCCTGGACGGTGAAGTTGCTGAAGTGCACGCCGCTGATGTTGACGCTCGAAGAGCGTCCGTGCAGGTTGACGACCTTCTTCACGTCCGAGGAGACGTTCGTGAAGTAGGCGTTGCGGATCGTCGAGGTGTTCTTCACCGTTCGCCAGGACGGTGGCCGGTCTTCCTGGAGGTCGATCAGACTGTCGGTCTGTTCGACCCTGACGTCCTCCCACCGGGTGTTCGACACGACGGCGGTGTCGACCGCGTCGATCACCATCGAGCGTCCCGCCTTCACCACGTCGATGTCGCGGAAGACGACACCGTCCATGGACGTTCCCTCGGTCTTGGTGCCGATCTTCGCGCAGGCGGAGTTGCTGTAGCAGACGATGTGCTCGTGGACGACGTTCTTGGTGTTGACCGTGCCGCTGTTGGCGAACTCGTTCTTGGTCGCCATGTTGTCGTCACCGGTGTAGAGGAACGCGTTGGACAGCAGACTGTTGGTCGACTCGTCGAAGTCCACGCCGTCGGTGTTGTTGTAGCCCGTCGTGGGCCGGCAGTTGATGAGTTTGTAGTTCCTGATGGTGACCCGGTCGCTGCGGTAGACGAGCGTGTTCCAGTAGCTGGAGTCGCGGACGGTGATGCCGTCGACCAGGATGTCGGAACTCTCTTCGATCTTCAGCAGGGCCAGGTTGATGCCCTGGGCCCGCAGGTACTTCCCGTTGCCGTCGATGACCCCGCCACCCAGCAGCTTGGCGTTTCGCACCTGGAACATCCGGAGCGAGGCGTGCTGCATGCCCTCGATGTTCACCCCACCGCTGCCGGTGTTGAAGTCCGCCTTCTGGTTCGAGCCGTAGAGGACCGCACCGGTTGCCAGGTACAGGGTCATGTTGCTCTTCATCCACAGCTCACCGACCAGGTACCGGCCCGGCGGCACGTAGAGGACGTTGCGGGTCGCCCCGGACGCGGCGTTGATGGCACTTTGGATCTTGGAGGTGACCAGCGTCGCCCCGGTGTTGTCGACGCCGTAGTCGGCGAGGTTCTTGACGTTGGCGTCCCCCACCTGGGGTGCGTTCGTTTCGGGCGCGTCGATCAGGACGAACAGCAGTTCCTTGGTGTCGAACTGGACGATCAGATAGTTCGGGCCGCTGGTGAAGGTGATGGTATTGCCGCTGCGGGCGACGGCGAGCTTCCGGCTCTTGGGGCTGACGGTGTACGAGCTGAAGCCCTCGGCGACGGTGACCGAGAAGGTGGCCGTTCCCGCCCCCGCCATGGAGCAGTGGGCGTAGTGGACCTGCATCTCGGGGGCGTACTTGGTCATCTTCTCCACGAACAGCGGCGTGGCGTCCGCCGTCACGGTGTAGAGCGGACTCTTCGTCGCGCCGCGCAGGGCGGGATCAGCGACGCAGCCGCCGGCGGCCAGGCCGGACGCACCGGCCTCGGCCGCGGTGGTCGCACCGTAGACCGGCGCTACCAGGGCACCCACCCCGACAACGCCGAGGGACAGGGCAGCGATCGTTGCCCAGAGTGCGAGACGTTTGTTCCTCATAGGGACCCTTCTCGGGGACGGGACGGGACGGGCGCGTGCCCGGTCGCGCAGGCGACTGGCCGCCAGGGTGTTCGGGTGGTGGCTTGCCGGCCGACTCGGTGCCGCGGGGCCACGGTGTCGCCTGGTCAGGGCGATCGGGCCGTGGCCGAGGTTCGACACCGCGCTCCATCCGTCGGCGGCCCGCAGCCGCGGTGCCGTTGCGCACCTGGATGACACGCCACCCCCGGGGCGACCGGCGGCGGCACACGCACCGGGCATCGGGGGCGGCGTGAGCCCTGACCGCGGTGATCGGCCGAGCAGTCGGCATCGCGGCCAAGCCTCCCGCGACCAACGGCGCTCCGGATCGGGCCTTTCGGTTTCTCTCCGCCCATCGTTGCTTTTCCTCGCGGCCAGAGAGGTGGAGCCGAGGCAGAGAGCCTCCTCAAGAAACTCTTTCGGAACCGACGCTAACGCCTGACATGGATATTCGTCAATGAGATGCAAGGTGACGACTGGAAAATATCGGAGAAAGATCTGAAACTTTCTGCCCGCTCGCGGTGACTCCAACACGATGCAGGGAATCCTGGTGACCAGGTGGTGCTGGGGTTCGTCGTCGCGGTCGTGCTCATCACGGTGATCACGATGATCCTGCGTTGCCGTGGCGGCAGCCGGGACCTGCTGGGCTCCCAGGTACGCGAGCTGCAGGCCCGGGCCGCTGCCGCCGCGTCCCCGGGCGCGGACACCCGCCAGTGGGACGCGGCCACCCGGATCGCCGACGCCCGCAGACACGAAGCCGCCGCCCGGGCCACCACCGCTGACGACGTCCCGTCCGACCCGCTGACTGCTGCCGCGTCCACCGCGGACACGGCCTCCCCCGCCACCGTGGATCATCCGGCGGCGGACCGGTCGGCTCAGGACCCCACCGTCCCGCTGGAGGGGCGATCCGCGCCACCCGACGCGATGGTCGACGCGTTCGCCTGGCTGCGGATCGCGGCACTCGTGGAGGCCGGGCACCGCGAACAGGCCGTCGACCTGCTCAGCACCACGATGGCCATCTCGACCGACGAGGCGCAGCTGCTCGTCGATGGTCTGGCCGACGCCGGGGGTGAGCGTCGTCCCGACTGACCCACGTGATCGCTGCGGGTCCGGCCCGGGTTCGCTGGCGTGCTACCGGTGGGCGTAGGCGCCCGCGCGGGCGGCGGTGGCGACGCTGCGGGCGACGCGTTCGGGAAGGTCGGCGTCGCTGGCCGCCCGCAGGAGGAGGAGTTCGTGGTACAGCGGGGCGGTTGCGGCGACGAGCAGTTGACGGCTGTCGGTGCCCGCCGGGATCTCACCGCGTTCGACAGCACGCCGGGTGATGTCGGCGCAGCGGTCGTAGCGGTCGACCCAGAAGGCGCGTAGGGCCTCGGCGGCCTGGTCGGACCGGAAGGACGCGCCGATGAGCGCGACGGTCACCGGGTCGGTGGTCAGTGCCGCGTACACCTCGTGGTTGGCCGCGACGAGGTCACCTTCGAGTGAGCCGGTGTCGGGTGGGCGCCAGGCGTCGACGCTCGCCTCGTTCAGGACGTCGGCCAGCAGGCCGCCGACGTCCCGCCAGCGTCGGTAGACCGTCGTGCGGTGGACACCCGAGCGCTCGGCCACCACGTCGATGCTCAGGGAGTCGTAGCCGTGCTGCACCAACTGGGCGAGCGCGGCGTCGAGTACGCGCCGGCGGACCGCTGCGCTGCGTCCGCCGGGTCGGCGCGCGCGGTCGGTCACCGCCTCGGCGGGGTGATCGCTTGTCGGTCGTGGCGACGCCATGCCACGATGCTATCGCTACAGCCGTAGCCTTAACGAGCGAGGTCCGCCATGACGCCCGACCCGATGACCCTCCACCCGGTGGCGACGCATCCCCGGGTGGTGTTCCTCAAACCGCTGGTCACCTCCCCCAAGATCACCGTCGGGGACTACACGTACTACGACGATCCCGACGACGCGACCGGCTTCGAGCAGCGCAACGTGCTCTACCACTTCGGGCCGGAACAGCTGGTCATCGGTAGGTTCTGCGCGATAGCGGCAGGCACGCGGTTCCTGATGGCCGGGGGCGACCACCCGGTCACGGGTCCGTCGACCTTCCCGTTCACCCTCTTCGGCGGCGAATGGGCCGAGCGGACCCTCGACGTCGTGACCGCCATGCCCAGCCGGGGTGACACCGTCATCGGCAACGACGTGTGGTTCGGCTACCGGGCGACGGTCATGCCGGGCGTACGCATCGGCGACGGGGCGATCATCGCCGCCGGTGCGGTGGTCACCACCGACGTGCCGGCCTACACGATCGTCGGCGGTAACCCGGCGCGGCCGATCCGGCAGCGCTTCGACGACGACGACATCCACCGGCTGCGACGGGCCGCGTGGTGGGACTGGCCCGCCGACCTGGTCAACTGGCACTGCCGCGCCCTGATGACGGGCACACCCGCCGAGATCGAACGCATCGCCGTCGAGAACGGGTTGGCACCGGCCCGGTGAAGTCCGCCCCCTGCGGGAATACGCCGTGACCGACACCGACGGACAGCGCGGGCCTGCCGCCCATCGGCCACGAAACCGCCTTCGAGGCGGGGCTCGCCCCCATCCTCCGCGGTCTCGCCGCCGGAGCACCGACCACCGGCCGCCGGCCGAACGTCGCCCGCCGCCCCGGCTGTATTCCACCGGTGGCGGTGACCCTAGACAATGGAACGATGACCCGTCGTAACACGAAGATCGCCGGGTGGGCGGCCGGCACGCTCTGCTCGCTGGGCCTGGTCGGCCTCGGCGTGGCGTTCGTCCGGGTCGGCGTGACGGAGGCCGACAAGTGGGCCAGCACGCTGGGGATCTTCGCCACCGTGCTGGGGTTGGCGCTGACGGCCTACACCGCGGCGGCGACCCGCAGGGCCACGCCGCAGGCCGGGCCCGGGCCCGCCGGTCGGGTCGACAACACGATCCAGGGTGGCGAGTTTGCCCAGTCGGTCATCCAGGCCCGTGACCTGACGCTCGGGGTCCCGCCCGCCCCGGCCTCCCGGGCGGCCGCCGAGGGTGCGGTGACCAACACGATCACGGCCGGCACGTACCGAGGCCCGGTCGTCCAGGCCCGTGACGTCGTCCGGCAGCCAGCAGACCCGCCGGCTGCCGACGACGGTGCCGACCCGTCCCGGGCAGGGTGACGTGAAGGGCGACGGGTTCGGACGCCGGCTCTTCGGCCGGCGGACGGACGGAGCGACCTCGAACACGATCACGGGTGGGGTGTTCCTCAACGTGGTGATTCAGGGTCACACCATCAACGTGACCCTGCCGCCTCAGGTCACCCCCGCCGGGCTCCCCCGGGCCACGACGTCCTTCACCGGTCGGGAAACCGAGGTCGAGCTGCTGCTCAGGGAGCTGGCTCCCGGCGGGAGCACCGGAGCGGGACCGGTCTCGGCGGTGGCCGGTCTGGCCGGGGTCGGCAAGACCGAGCTGGTCGTGCAGGCCGCCACCCGGGCCCGACGACAGCCGGGGTGGTTCCCGGGCGGAGTGCTGTTCGTGGACCTGTCCGGCTACGACCCGCAACGGAGCCTGTCGCCCGGCGCGGCACTGCTCGGCCTGTTGCAGGCACTGGGGCTGCCCGGCGAGTACATCCCCGCTGGCGAGCAGGACCGCAGTGCGTTGTTCCGCAGCGTGCTGGCCGCCTATGCCGCACAGGACCGGCGGCTGCTGCTCGTGATCGACAATGCGGCCACCGCCGCCCAGGTGACCCCGCTGCTGCCGAGCGACGACAGCACCGCCACATTGATCACCTCCCGACACACCCTGGCGGTCGGGGCCCGACTGCACGACCTCGACGTGTTGGACGTCGAGACGTCCGTTCGGCTCCTGGTCGACCAGTTGGGACAGCTGCGCGGCCCGGCCGACAGCAGGGGGCACGATGAGCCGCAGGCCGCTGCCGAGATCGCCGGACTGTGCGCGGGCCTGCCCCTGGCGCTGCACATCGCCGCCGGTCTGCTGGCCGATCCCGGCACCCGTACGCTGGCCTCCCTCGCGGGGGCGTTGCGCGCCGCACACACCCGGCTGGACCGGCTGACCCGGGAGGACCGTGCGGTGCGCGCCGCGTTCGACCTCTCCTACCGGCAGCTGAACCCCACCCAGGCCCGCCTGTTTCGACTGCTGCCGGTCAACCCCGGCCCCGAGGTCGGCACGGAGGCCGCCGCATGCCTGGTCGACACCGATGCGCAGCGGGCCGAGACGCTGCTGGCGGACCTGGCCCGGGCCCACCTCGTCGAGGCCGGCCCCAGCTGGGGGCGATGGCGGATGCACGACCTGGTCCGCCTCTACGCCGAGGAGCAGTCGGACTCGGCCGCCGGGGCCGATGCTCCGGATGCCGCCCGTGCCCGGCTGTTCACCTACTACGTCGCGACCACCGCCGCCGCCAGTGTCCAGCTGGAGCCTCCGTCGGTCGCCGCCGCGCTCGCCGCGCGCTCCGTCCCGGAGGACGCTCTGGCCCGGATCGAGACCACCTACGCCGCCGCCGGGCAGATGCAGCCGCCCCCGGTCACGGTCACCTTTTCCACGCGGGCACAGGCGTTGGCCTGGTTGGAGGTCGAACGGCCCAATCTGATTGCCGTCTGTACGACCGCGGCGACGCACGGGCACCGCACGGCCAGCATCGGACTGGCGTCGCTCCTGTACACGTTCCTGTCGTTCCGTCGGTATCTGTCGGAGCTGATCACGGTCACCGACAGCTTCCGTGCCCTCTGCCGGGAGGCCGGGGACCGGCACGGCGAAGGCATGGCGCTGAGCCACCTCGGCGCGGCCCTCAACGAGGCGGGCCGGTCCGACGAGGCCGTCACCGCCCACACCCGGGCGGTCGAGCTCATCGGGGAGACCGGTGACCGGCACGACGTCGGCGTGGCGCTGAACAATCTCGGCCTGGCACTGCGGGCGGTGGAGCGGTTCGACGAGGCGATCGCCGCCCATACCCGGGCGTTGGACATCTATCGTGAGATCGACGCCCGGCACAGCGAGGGCACGGCGCTGAACAATATCGGCCAGGCGCTGCGGGCGGTGGAGCGGTTCGACGAGGCGGTCACCGCCCACACCCGGGCCGCCGGGATCTGTCGCGAGACCGGGGATCGGCAGGGTGAGGCTCTCGCCTTGAACAACCTCGGCGCGGACCTGCAGGGGATGCAGCAGCACGAGCGGGCCATCGCCGTGCACACCCGAGCCGCTGACATCTTCAGCGAGCTCGACGACCGGCACCACGAAGCTGAGGCACGGCACCATCTGGGCTCGGCGCTGCGGGCGGTGCGGCGGTTCGACGAGGCGGTCGTCGCACACACCCGGGCCGTCGAGCTCTTCGGGGACAGCGGTGACCGGGACGACGAAGGCTTGGCGTTGACCGGCCTCGGTCTGACTCTGCGCAGAGGTGGACGGTGTGCCGAGGCGGCAGCCGCCCACACCCGGGCGGCGCAGGCGTACCGCGAGGCCGGCGACCGGCGCAGCGAGGGCATCGCGCTGAGCAACCTCGGTGTGGCCCTGCAGGACGCGGAACGGTTCGACGATGCCGCCGAGGCCTACGAACTGGCAGTGGAGGCGTGTCGCGAGACTGGTGACCGGCCGGGCGAGGGTGTCGCCTCGAACAACCTCGGCAACAATCTGCGGGCGGCGGGGCGGTGCGGGGACGCGGCCGTCGCCCATTCCCGGGCCGCCGGTATCTTCCGGACGGTCGGCGACCGGTACCGCGAAGGCAAAGCGCTGCTCGGCCTCTGCCTGGCCTTGCTCGACACGGGGCCGGTCGACGAGGTTCGACGCCCCTATGAACGGGCGGTCGAGGTGTTCGCCGGCGTCGACGAACACGAGAGCGCCGCGCTGGTGCAGCGGTGGCTCGGCAATCTTCACCCGGGAACGATCCCGCCGGGGATCTTCCCGCCGGAGTTCCATCAGGCGGCGTTCGTCGTTCTGATGGGGCTCATGTTCGCCGATGCCCGGTCGGGCAGGTCGCTGCGGGTCGGGCCCGGCGTGCCGGACGGCACGTAGGCGGGGTAGCCGAGCTCCTGGGCCGTTTCTGCGAAGGATGTTGTGGCTGGTCGCGCCACCCTCGGCCTGGCTCGGGTGAGGTGTCTGCTCCGGAGCCGGGTCGTTCAGGTGGGAGATGTCAGGGAGGGCGACAGGTGGGCGCGTTCGCCCTGGGCACTGAAGAGGGTGAGCAGCTCTGCGGCCTGAGCGTCGGCGCTGCCGATCTGGTGCGGGATGCGGGTGTCGAACTCTGCGGCTTCGCCGGGGCCCAGCTGGTATTCCTGGTCACCGAGGACGAGCCTGACATGCCCGTTGAGTACGTAGAACCATTCGTACCCCTCGTGGGTCTGCAGTGTCGTCGCGGCCGATCTGCCGGCCGGTGGATAGATCACCTTGTAGGCCTGGATGCCTCCGGGACGTCTGGTCAGCGGCACGACGGTGAAGCCGGACCGCCGTACCGGCCGCAGGTGGATGCGTGGATCGCCGGTGGGCGGGGCCGCGACCAGTTCGTCGAGCGGGACGCCGTGCGCCCGCGCCAGCGGCAGGAGTTGCTCCAGCGTCGGGCGCAGTTTCCCGTTCTCGAGACGCGACAGCGTGCTTGCGGTCAGGCCGGTCTCTGCCGCCAGGGCGGCCAGGGAGATGTTCCGGGCCTTGCGTAGTGCGTGCAGGCGTGGGCCGACGCCCGCGAGGACGTCGTGCGACGTGACGTTCATGGACCCATGATGCGGATCCGCAACGTTTCTCGCAAATAGGCAACACTGCTGGTCATGCTGGCAGCGGAGGTAGACAACCGATGCTCACATCAGCAGCAACTGCGAGACCAGCAACACGGTGGTCGCGCACCGTCGCGGCCGCCACGGTCGCGCTCGTCCTGGCGACAGCGTGCACGACCACCGGAGGCAGGGCGCAGAACACGACGGCACAGCAGGCGAGCGCCACCATCGCGGCAGGTCACGACGCGGCCACCCGGGATGATGCCCCGTTCAACCGTCAGTTCACCCACGAGACAGCCGACGTCGACGGCGTGACGATGCACTACGTCACCGGCGGCACGGGCGAGCCGCTCGTCCTCCTGCACGGCTGGCCCCAGTCGTGGTACTCGTGGCGCGAGATCATGCCGGCGCTCGCCGAGAAGTACACCGTGTATGCGCTTGACCTGCCGGGACTCGGCGACAGCGAGGGTGCGCCGTCCAGTTACGACAAGGCGACCCTGGCCCGCTACGTCCACCGGTTGCTCGTCGACAAGCTGGGGCTGAAGAAGATCAACCTGGCCGGCCATGATCTCGGTGCCGGTGTGGCGTTCCAGTACGCCACACAGTTCCCGGACGAGGTCGTCAAGTACGCCCACCTCGACTATCCGATGCCCGGCCCCGCCCTCAGCGCGAGCGCCTACCGGCAGGCGAGCTGGCACATGTCGTTCCACCACCAGGACGGGTTCCCCGAGTTGCTGGTCGACGACGACGTCCGTGGCTATCTGTCTCTTTTCTACGGGTATGTTGCCTACGGTGGGGTCAGCTTCGGCGGGCCGGGCGCGGAGGCTCCCTTCACCGCACAACAGATCGACGAGTACGCCCGCACGTACCAGCGCCCGCAGGTCCTGACCGGTGGGTTTGAGCTTTACCGCACCCTGGACCAGGACGAACGGGACAACAAGGCCGCGAAGCCGATCACCATGCCGGTGATGCTGCTGACGGCCGAAGGCACGCTCGACTTCACCCGCTCGACGGTCCGGCCCCTCATGTCCACCATCACCCGCGCCGTGGAGGTGCCCAGGGCCGGGCACTGGCTGATCCAGGAGAACCCGGAATTCGTCACCACCGAACTGGTGACGTTCTTCGCGAGGGGGGCGGACCGGTGACCGGTGCACTCGATGCCGAGTCGTTCTGGGAACAGCACCACCGCGCCCGGCGCGGCGGCGGCGTCGGGCACCCCAACCCGGTGCTGGAGGAGACAGCCGGGACACTGCCTCCCGGCGATGCCCTCGACCTGGGATGTGGCGCCGGCGGCGACACCATCTGGCTTGCCCGGCATGGCTGGCAGGTCACCGCCGTGGACATCTCAACCGCCGCCGTGGAACGGGTGCGTGCACGCGCCCGGCAACTCGGCGTCGACGGCCGGGTGACCGGCGAACAGCACGATCTGGCCCGGAGCTTCCCTGACGGGCAGTTCGACCTGATCTCCGCGCAGTACCTGCACACCCCCTTCGCGCTGGATCGCGCGCGGGTACTGCGTACCGCGGCGCACGCGCTGCGCCCCGGCGGTCGTCTCCTGATCGTCGACCACGGCTCGACCGCGCCCTGGTCGTGGAACAGAGATCCCGACACGCACTACCCCTCACCCGGCGAGACCGCAGCCGAGCTGGCCCTCGACCCGACCCGGTGGTCCGTCGTACGCGCCGACATGCCGCGCCGCCGGGCCACCGGACCGGGAGGCCGCAGCGCCACCGTCACCGACAACGTTCTGCTCATCCAACGACATGATCGGAGAAGCTGATGCCGCCGACCACCCGAACCAGGAAACGCAAGGACACCGGGCCCGGATGGACCGCCCCCGGGGAGAAGGACACTCTGGTCGGCTTCATCGACTACCTCCGCAATGCGATCATGGACAAGGTCGCCGGCGTACCGGAGCCCGAGGTCCGCACCGCCGGCGTGCCCTCCGGCACCAACCTCCTCGGGTTGATCAAACACATGACCGCCGTCGAGCGGTTCTACTTCCTCGAAGAACCGATCACCAACATGCGCCGCACTTTCCAGCCCACTCGTGACGACACCGTCGACGGCCTGCTCGCCGGCTACCGGGCAACGATCGCGCAGGCGAACCAGGTCATCGAAACCTGGACCGATCTGACCCAGCCGGCACCCCGGCCGCCCGGCCGCGGCGCCCTGCCGCCGTCGCAGCGATGGGTGCTGGTCCACATGATCGAGGAGATCGGACGCCACGCGGGGCACGCGGACATCATCCGCGAGAGGATCGACGGATCCACCGGCCGCTGACAGTCACTGCGGCAAACTCCCAGCTCCCTCAGCCAGCCCGGAAGCGCCGATAATTGGCGGCCGGGCGGCAGATTGCCCGTCAAATATCCTCGGCAGCCGCTCGGAAAGACACGCACCTGAACGGCGACGGCCGCGACGACTACCTAACGTCCTGCCGCTCTGCGTCGCGAACCGGTGCCCGCGCTGACGGGCTGACCCGTCGGGGAGGCGCGGCGACCTCCGCGCCTCCCCGACGGTCGGCCCGCCTCCGCAGGATCGCGTCGCCTTCGGCGTGATCCCGTTCGGCCCGCCACGGCTCCGGGTCGGTCACGGCTCGATGCTGGTGTACTCACAGACCGCCGCCGGAAAACCGCCGGGGCCGAAGCGCAGCTCGACGACGTGCCCGCGTTCGGTCCTGGTGACCGCTGGTGTGATCGACTGACCGGCCCGCGCCGGTCGCAGGTACCAGCACCGGCTGGTGTCGGTACGGCCGGGCGGCACCCCCGCGTCGGCCAGCGCGTTCTCGCCGCGCTCCAGGTAGCACGCGAAGAAGACGTGGTCGTTCAGATCCGTCTCGCGGTCGCTGAAGGTGAAGCCCGCCGTCTCGGTTCCGCCGCTGCGGGGTCGTCGCGGCGACTCCGGCAGCAGCGGTGAGTCGCCGCCGAAGCCCGGGGGTGCCTCGGTGCGCGGTGTGGGTCGTGCCCCGGTGCCGCTGTCCAACCAGGTCCATCTGCTGGTCCACACCGCTACCACGGTGCCGTCGGCGGCGCGCAGGGTCAGCTCGTCGTGCCCGCCGTACCAGCCACGCCGGTCAGGACCGAGGGTGACGGCCAGTTCGGCGTCGAGCGGCGCTCCGGGGAGCACCCGCACCGGCGGGGTGTAGGCCTCCACGTACCGCACCACGGCACGGACCCGGTGCCGTTCGAAGTAGGACCAGCGGTCGAGGCCGGCCATCTCCTGCCACCAGCCGGCGGAGACCTCGTCGAGGAGGTGCACCAGCTGGGTCGGTTTCAGGGTGCCCCGCTGGGTGATGGCCGGATAGCGCGCCTCGGTGCCCGCGCGGTACACCCTGGACCCGACGGTCACGGCAGCTGCCCCTGTGGTCGGCCGGGCCGCCGCGGCTTGATGGTGGTGCTCACCGCGACCGGACGGGTCCGGCCCGCGCAGTGGTGTACCGCCATCGGGCCCTCCGCCCGGCAGGCGCAGGGCAACACCCGGTTGAGGCTGGAGCCGATGCAGAAATCCTCGTAGGCGGTCCGGTCGCCGGGAAGCAGTCGGGCCAGCAGCGCCATCACCGGGTCCACCGCCTTGACCCGGCCGTCGTCGTCGCGCACCTCCAGCCAGGCGTGGTCGAGGTCCATCATCCCGATCAGCCAACCCCGCCGGGCGTACGCCTCGTAGCCCATGGCCCGGCACTCCCGTTCGAGATACAGGCTGGCGGAGACGCAGTTGACCACCCCGTTGGCGAGCGTGTCGTCCGGGTCGACCTGCCAACTGGACGGCAGCATCTGGAAACGCGGTCCGCCGTGGCGGATACCGGCGAAGAGCCGGGCCAACCGGGGGGAGACGATCCGGTCCGCCCGGCCGGCGGTGACCAGGTCCAGTTCGACGGCGACCAGGTCGGGTACGGCCGGGAGCCGTACCTCGTCGTCGGTCAGGGTCACGGGCCCGGCGGCGCTGGTCCAGCCGGAGGCCGTGCCACCGCTGCGCTCCGGCACCGGTCGGTGCAGCAGCCAGCCGGGGTCCGCGCCGCATCCGCCGTCCGGACACCGCAGCGTCGCGGTCATCCGCCAGGACCTCGGTTCCGTCCAGGTGGCGGCGGGCTTCAGGGAGAACCGGAACGCGAACTCCCAGCCGATCTCCGGCAGGCTGTTCCCGGTGCCCGAGTAGAGGCCCAGATTGATCAGGTCGTAGTGGCAGAATCGCCGTTCGTCGCCCGCGCCGGTGACCGGTAGCCCGGCTTCGACCAGCAGCTCCAGCGTCTCGGCGGAGCAACGCAGCAGCCCCAGCGCGCCCGCCTGGTCGACGGTGACCTCGCGGTGGGCCGGCGGGACGAGGGTGATGCGGCGCAGCGCGGCGAGCCACCTGTCGGTCTCCGCCACGGTGACCGCGCTCACCGCGGCCACGCCCCGGGCTCGGCGGAGTCGTAGAGCACCTCGCCGGGGAGGGAGCCGTCCGTGGCGGCCCGGAACATGGGCCGCCGTCGTGGTTTGCCGCTGGTGGTACGCGCCACCGCGGGCGCGGGCACGCTGAGCACCCGGACCCGTACGCCGGGGCCGCCCTCCCGGCCGAGTATCCGCGCGACCTCCGCGGCCCACGGACCCGGCCGCTGCCGGATCAGCGCGTGCAGTACGGGTGTGTGGCCGGCTGACCCGGCCAGGACCACGACGCGTTCCGGGGAGAGGCCGTCGACGCCGGCGAGGCGGGCCTCCAGGTCCTCCGCGTAGAGGTTGCGTCCGCGTACCTTGAGGCTGTCGCCGGCCCGGCCGAGGACGAACAGTTGGCCGTCGTGGAGGAAGCCGTGGTCGCCGGTGCGCAGCCGGCCCTCGGCGAAGGCGGCGTCAGGGGCGTCGGCCCCGTGGTATCCGGCGGCCATCGACCGGCCGGTCAGTGCGATCTCCCCGACGACGTCGGGCGGCAGCGGTCGGCCCTCGTCGTCGACGATGGTCACCGCGACACCGTCGCGGGCATCGCCGCAGCCGATCAACCAGTCGTCGTCGGCCGACGGGTCGGTCCCGACCTCCTCGACGGCGCTCACCTCGACCGGCTCGCCGGGGCGCAGCTCGCCGGCGACCCGCAGCGCCACCGGTGGTGGCGCCAGGTGCAGGCCGGTCGCGACGAGGGTGTTCTCGGCCAGCCCGTACGCGGGGAGGAAGGTGCGGGTGCGGAACCCGTGCGGGCCGAGCAGCGCCGCGAACGACTCCAGGGTGCGTCGGCTGACCCGTTCGGCTCCGACGATCGCGGCCCGCCAGTGACTGAAGTCCATTCCGGCCAGCTCGGCCGGGCCGATCCGCCGGCCGGCGTAGGCGTAGCCGAAGGTGGGTGCGGCGGTCAGCGTCGCCCCCCACTCGCCGAAGCAGGACAGCCAGCGTCGGGGCGAACGGATGAACTGGTCCGGTCGCATGGCCAGGATGTCGCTCTGGTTGAGCACCGGAGCGAGGGTGCAGCCGATCAGCCCCATGTCGTGGTAGGTCGGCAGCCAGGTGGCGGTCACGTCCGCAGCGCCCATGTCGAGCCAGCGGCGGATCGCGGTGATGTTGGCCAGGAGGTTGTCGGCGCGGATCGCCACCGCCCGGGGGTGGCCGGACGATCCGGAGGTGAACTGGACCAGTGCCACCTCGTCCCCGGCCGGTGGCGTCGGGTCGTCGACGGCAGGCGTGGCGGGACGGCCCGGCCGCACGTCGCCCGGCTGGTCGGGACCCGCGACGGTCAGCACGGTCACCGCCAGTCCGGCGGCGGCTGCGGCGCTGCGGGCGGTCCCGGCCAGGTGCGGGTCGACGAGCACGGTGTGGGTGCCGGCGACCCGCATCAGGTGGGTCAGTTGCTCCGGGTACGCCGCACCCGCGCCGAGCCCGGCGGGCGGTGGCATCGGGTTGACCACACCACCGGCTGCCAGCACCCCGAAGAAGCCGGCCAGGAACGTCTCCGGTGACACCAGCAGGAGCGAGACCACCTCACCCCGGCGCAGTCCCGTGTGGCGCAGCAGTCCCGCCACGGCCAGTGCAGCGGCGGCGAGCGAGGGGAAGTCGTGCCGGGCCCAACCGGCGTCGTCGGTGGCCACCCGCAGCCCGTGGCCGGTGCGCGGCTCGGTGAGCCAGCCGGTCAGGCTCATGGTGTCGTCATCCGGTTGCCTGGCTGACCAGCGCCACCACGTCGGCGACCGTGACGACGTCCATCGCCTCGTCGTCGGAGATCGGTGCCAGGTCGAACCTTCTCTCCAACGCGACCGCCAGTTCGATCAGTGCGAGCGAGTCGAAGTGCAGGTCGTCGACGAGTCGCTGGCCGTCGGTGACGTCCCCGCCCGGGTGGGGTGCCATGCTGGCCACCAGTTGGCGGACCGTCACCTCGACGGGCTCTGCCATCGGACTTTCTCCCTTTTTCCTCAGTTCGGGCTCCGGTTTCCTGAGTTCGGGCTCCGGTTTCCTCAGTTCAGGCTCCGGATCGGATGTGGCACGCCGTGACGGTTCTCGTAGTCGGCGACGGCCCGCTCCTCGGCGGCGTGCCACACCTCGGTGACCTGTGCGTCGACGTCGTCGAGACCGGCGGCGCGCACGCGACGCAGCAGCGCGTCCCGGGCGGTGTCCCACTGGTCGCGTAGTTGCCGGCCGCGGGCCCGCACCACCATCGGCAGCGCCGACGGGTTGCGCCGCTCCGGTCCGACCAGCACGTGGACCACGTACGGGACGGCGTCGAGGACCTGGTCGCCGACGAGCCGGCGGCGACCGTCGACCACCGCGTGGCGCATCGCCCAGACGCCGAAACCGACGTGCCGGGACTCGTCGCGGATCACGTTGCGCAGTCCCTCGGCCAGCACGGGCAACTGCCCGCAACGGCGGACCGCTTCGGCCACCGAGCGGAGCACGACCAACGCGAGGGCCCCCTCGGCCACCACGTGGTAGGTGGTCACCGCGGCGTACCAGGCGTCGAGGTCGTCCGGGTCGCGGCGTACCCGTTCGGTCTGTTCCAGCAGGTACGCGTCGAACAGCTCCACGGTGGCGGCGGAGGCGTCCGCCCGGCACCGTCGCGCGTACGCGTGGGTTGGCTCGGTGGATCCCTCCACCGCCTGGAGGTAGCCGAGGAAGAAGATGCTGTGGCGGCTCTCGTCCACGAGCTGGCTGGAGAGGTAGAACTGGGCGGCCTGGGTGGGGGCCGCGTACACCAGGGGGGTCAGTAGTCGGGCGACGGCGACCTCACCGACGGCGAGTTCGACGAGAGCGGCCCTGAGTTCCTGGTGGAGGAAGGGCCGCAGCGCCTGCCACGCCGGTCGGTCGGCGGCCATCGCCAGGTCCTGGGTGGACCAGTTCTGCCGCTCCCAGCGCAGGTACAGGCTCTCGGGAGTGGTCTCCCGGTCGTCGATGAGCTGTTCGTCGAGAACGGCCGTCACCGTGGGACTCCTTTCCCGTGGCCGCCCTGCGTCACGGGGCCGCACCGGTGGCAGCCGGCAGTGGGATCGACCGGAGGATCGACATCGACCAGTGATCACCTAGAGAATCGGCGAGCGGGTGCCGGGTGTCAAGCAGGGTCTCGGACACTGCTTGAACAGGAGCTCGGGCAGCGAGTTCGCTGTGCTCCGACCGTGCGTCGCCGTGTCCTCTGTGGAAATGTTCGTGTGGTAGAAAGGCAGGAATTTTCGTCGGTGTCACCGACTACGAGGTCCGGAGGGGAGGCCCGCCATGGGGATACCGGCCGTGGCACGTGGCAGCCTCGTCGACCTGGTCCGCGAACAGGCCGAGCGTGATGCGTCGAGTGTGGCGGTGGCCGACGAGGGCGGTGTGCTGACCTACGGCGACCTGGAGCGGGAGAGCAGCCGCCTCGCCCACGTCCTGGCGGCCCGTGGACTCCGGCCGGGTGACCGGGTCGTCCTCCTGCTCCCCCGGTCCGCCGCGGCGATCTGCGCCATCTTCGCGGTGTTGAAGTGCCGCGGCGTCTACGTTCCGTTGGACACCGCCGGTCCGCCGGCCCGGCTGCGGCCCCGGATCGTCGCGGCCGAGCCACGGTTGACCATCGGTGACGCCGCCACCCACCGCCTGCTCCGGCAGTGCTGGGACGGTCCGTCGGCCGTCACGGTCTGGCTCACCGATCCGCCGCCGGAGGCCCGGCGACCGCAGGACGTCGTGGCGGCCGAGATCGCCGCCGCACCGGCCACGCCACCGGCCACCGAACCGACCGCCACCGACCTCGCGTACCTGCTCTTCACCTCAGGTTCGACAGGGGTGCCGAAGGGGGTGCCGATCACGCACGAGAGCGTGCTGTGGCTGGCTTCCTGGGCGCGGGAACACTTCGGACTGACCAGCGTGGACCGGCTCTCCTGCCACTCGGCCCTGTCGTTCGACTTCTCCGTACTCGACATCTACTCGGCCGTGGCGGCCGGCGCGTCGCTGCACCTGGTCCCGGCGCACTACAACCTCGTACCTGATCTGCTGGCGCGGTTCATCCGTGAGTCGCGGCTGACCCAGTGGTCGTCCGTGCCGTCGGTTCTCATGGCGATGGCCAACCGTGGGGTGGTACGGGACATGCCGGAGCTTCGCCGGTTGATCTGGTGCGGGGACGCCTTTCCGGTCGACGGCCTGCGCCACTGGATGGCGAACCTGCCGCACGTGCGGTTCACCAACCTCTACGGGCCCACCGAGACCACTGTCGCGAGCAGTTACTACGACGTCGGGTCGATGCCGGCACCGGGTGCCGACGTGCCGATCGGCACCGCGCTGCCCGGTGAGCGCCTGGGGGTGTTCGACGAACACCGCCGGCCGCTGCCGACCGGCATGGTCGGTGACCTCCACATTGCCGGGGTCGGACTCAGCCCGGGGTACTGGCGGAGCCCGACGGAGACGGCGGCGGTGTTCGGCACCGTCGAGGGTGACGACTCCACCCGCTGGTACCGCACCGGGGACCGGGCCAGCATCGACGAGCAGGGGCTCGCCCACTTCCACGGTCGTGGTGACCGGCAGATCAAGTCCCGCGGTTACCGGGTCGAACTGGACGAGATCGCGCGGGTGGCGCGGCAACTGTCGGAGTTCGCCGACGTGGCGATCGTGGCGGTGGACTCCCCCGAGGCCGCCGGGCGCGAGATCGGCCTCGCCTACGTGGCCGCCGGCGACCGGCCGCCGGACCACGCGGCGGTACGGTCCGCACTGGCCCGGACGTTGCCCCCGTACATGTTGCCGACGCGGTGGCTCGCGGTGGACGCGATCGACACGAACAGCAACGGCAAGATCGACTATCCGGCGCTGACCCGACGGTTCCTCGACCATGCCGATGCGGCCCCGCCCAGGACGGAGACCTAGATGTCGTCACCCACCACCTGGCCGACGCCGTTCGAGGCGATCCTGCGCCGTTACCTGGCGGCGCTCTCCGCGGATCAGGACATCCCGGCGGAGCCGCTCGTCGACCTCGGCCTGGACTCGTTGCGGGCGACAGCGCTCCTGGCGGAGTTGGAGAAGGAGTTCGGTGTCGACTTCGGCGACGAGGTGTTCGACCCCGCGTTGTTCTCCGGTGCCGGCCACCTGTGGGCCGTGGTCCAGGACCTGATGGGCGATCCCTCCCCGCGCACCGGGCAGACCGTGGGTTGATCCGGTCGCGCCGGACAGCGCCGACCTCGTCCGTGCGCGCCTGCACCGACCAACCACGGTCGGCCCTCACCGACCAGCGGACGGTGCTGCGGCGGACCGCACTTCGGCGCTGTCTCGACGTGCATGTCGTGGCCGGACCGCGCCGTCAGCGGGGTTAGACTCGCCGGCCATGGGACTGCTCACCTTCAGCATCAACGTCACCCTGGACGGTTGCGTCGACCACCAGGAGGGGATCGTCGACGACGAGACACACGCGCTCTTCACCCGACTTCTGGACGAGAGCGGGGCGATGCTGTGGGGCCGCGTCACCTACGAGATGATGGAGAGCTTCTGGCCGGCCGTCGCCCGTGGTGACCTGGAAGCCCCACCGACGACGACGGAGTGGGCGGTCACGCTGGAGTCCAAACCGAAGTACGTGGTGTCGATGACGCGCACCGACTTCCCCTGGACCAACAGCCACCACATCACCGGCGACCTGCGCGAAGGCATACAGAAGATCAAGGACGCGACCCCGGCCGGGATTCTCCTCGGCAGCGTCGGTCTCGCGGCCGAGCTGGACCGGCTGGACCTGATCGACGAGTACCGGATGCTCGTCCACCCCCGGATCGCCGGCCACGGCCCGACGCTGTACGAGAGCGGGCTGCCCGGCACGCGCCAGCTCGAGTTGATCTCGGCGCAGCCGCTCCGCAACGGCGCGGTGGCCATGCACTACCGCCGCGCCGGCTGATCACCACAGTCCACGGGATCGTCCACGGCCACCGTCGCGTGGACCGCTCTCCTTCCGTCCCCGTCGTCTCGGCCCCGCGCTGCGACGACGGGGACTTTTTGCGGTTCGGGGGAAAGTCCGCTGTGGTTCGACAGAAGGCATGGACAGCGGGATCGAAACAGCTTAATGTCTTCGCCATCACGGAAGTGTTTCAGCGAGGTGAACCGGCGGCGCGGTGACCCATCGCCCCCTCCCCCGCTACGGCATCCGGCGCGACGGCGCGCGCCCCGCCCTGGCAACCGCAGGTCAGGAAGGGACGGACAGCCAGTGTCCGCACACGATGGCGCAATCGGCCGGCGAACGGCGTCGGTCAGCTCCGCACTACTACTCGTGGCCACCGCCGGGCTGATCGCCCTCGGCAGCCCGACCCCCGCCCAGGCCCACACCATCAACCCCACCGACTTCCAGCAGGTCACTCTCGCCAAGGGCGAGCCCGAGGTCGGCGAGCCGATGACCATCGCGGTGCTGCCCGACCGGTCGGTGCTGCACACCGCCCGCAACGGCACGCTGCGGCGCACCGACGCCGCCGGCACCACCACCGTGGTGGGCACGATCCCCGTCTACACCCACGACGAGGAGGGCCTCCAAGGCGTCGGGGTGGACCCGAACTTCACCACCAACCGGCACGTCTACCTGTACTACGCCCCGCCGCTGTCCACCCCCGCCGGGGACGCCCCGGCCACCGGCACGGACTTCTCCGCCTGGCAGGGCGTGAACCGGCTGTCCCGGTTCACCCTCAACGCCAACTGGACGCTGAACACGTCCAGCCAGGTCACCATCCTGGACGTGCCGGCCGACCGGGGCATCTGCTGCCACGTCGGCGGGGACATCGACTTCGACGCGGCCGGGAACCTGTACCTGTCGACCGGCGACGACAGCAACCCGTTCGACTCCGCCGGGTACGCGCCGATCGACGAACGGACCAACCGCAACCCCGCGTACGACGCGCAGCGCAGCGCGGCCAACAGCAACGACCTGCGCGGCAAGATCCTGCGGATCAAGGTGAACGCGGACGGGAGCTACTCGGTCCCGGCCGGGAACATGTTCACCCCGGGCACCGCGCGGACCCGCCCGGAGATCTACGCGATGGGGTTCCGCAACCCGTTCCGGATGAGCGTGGACAGGGCCACCGGGGTCGTCTACGTCGGCGACTACGGCCCGGATGCCGGCACCACCGGCGCGCGCGGCCCCAGCGGGCAGGTCGAGTTCAACCGGGTGACCGGGCCGGGCAACTACGGCTGGCCGTACTGCACCGGCACCAACACCGCCGCCGAGACGTACGCGGAGTGGGACTTCGCCGCCGGCACCGCAGGGGCCAAGTACAACTGCACCGGCGGGCCGACCAACAACTCGTTCCGCAACACCGGCCTGCCCACCCTGCCAGGGGCGCAGCCGGCCTGGATCCGGTACGCCGGCGACGCCGGCACCCCGGCGGAGTTCGGCGGCGGCTCCGAGTCGCCGATGGCCGGCCCGGTCTACCGCTACAGCGCGTCGAACCCGTCCACCACGAAGTTCCCGCAGTCCTTCGACGGCCAGTTCTTCGCCACCGAGCTGGGCCGGGGCTGGATCAAACCGATCCACGTCAACGCCGACGGCTCCCGGGGCGCCATCGACGCCTCGTTCCCCTGGAACGGCAAGCAGGTGATGGACTCCGCGTTCGGCCCGGACGGCGCGCTGTACGTCCTCGACTACGGCACCGGCTACTTCAACGGTGACGCCAACTCGGCCCTGTACCGGTACGACTACGTCGGCGGTGGCAACCGCGCGCCGACCGCCGTCGCCGCCGCCGACAAGACCTCCGGGGCGGCCCCACTGACGGTGAACTTCTCGTCGGCCGGGTCCTCGGACCCGGAGGGCGGGGCGTTGAGCTACTCGTGGGCGTTCGGTGACGGCACCACCTCCACGGCGGCCAACCCCAGCAAGACGTTCACCGCCAACGGCACCTACAACGTCACCCTGACCGTCCGGGACCCGCAGGGCGCGACCGGCACGGCCAGCGTGCAGATCGGCGTCGGCAACACCGCCCCGACGGTCACCATCACCGGCCCGGCGAACGGTTCGCTGTTCTCCTACGGCGACACGGTGCCGTTCAGCATCACCGTCACCGACCCGGAGGACGGCACCATCGACTGCGCCAGGGTCAGGATGACCTACGTGCTCGGCCACGACCAGCACGGTCACCAGATCACCGCGAAGAACGGCTGCTCCGGCACGATCACCATCCCGGTCGACGGCGAGCACGACGACGCGGCGAACATCTTCGCCGTCTTCGACGCCGAGTACACCGACGCCGGTGGGCTGACCACCCACCGGCAGCACACCCTCCAGCCGCGCAAGCGCCAAGCCGAGCACCTCAAGACCTCCTCCGGGGTGACCCTCTACGACAAGGCCACGGCCGAGGGCGGCCGGACCGTCGGCAGCATCGACAACGGCGACTGGATCGCGTTCGAGCCGTACCGGCTGGACAAGGCCACCTCGTTCAGCGCCCGGGTCTCCTCCAACGGCGTCGGCGGCACCCTCCAGGTGCGGACGGGTTCGCCCACCGGCACCGTGCTGGGTCAGGCGACCGTCCCGGTCACCGGCGGCTGGGAGACCTTCACCACCGTCACCGGCACCCTCTCCGGCGCACCGGCCAGCACCGGCACGCTCTATCTCACCTTCGCCGGGGGTACGGGGGCGCTGTTCGACCTCGACACGTTCACGTTCGTCACCGGCGGCACCCCCGGTACCGGCCCGATCGTCGGGCTCGGCGGCAAGTGCCTGGACGTCCGCAACGCCGCCACCGCCGACGGCACCCAGATCCAGATCTACACCTGCAACGGCACCGCCGCCCAGACCTGGACTGTCACCCCGAACAGCACCGTCAAGGCACTGGGCAAGTGCCTGGACATCTCCGGCGGGGGCACCGCCGACGGCACCAAGATCCAACTCTGGACCTGCAACGGCACCGCGGCACAGAACTGGTCCGCCCAGACCGACGGCACGCTGCGCAACCCGCAGTCCGGCAAGTGCCTCGACGTGTCCGACAACAGCGCCACCGACGGCCAGGCCGTCCACCTGTGGACCTGCCTCGCCGCCGCCAACCAGAAATGGACCCTGCCGTAACCCGCCCGCCGGGGCACCCCACGGGTGCCCCGGCACCACCCTCCACCCCCGTCCGGGAGAGTGACATGCGCAGACTCCTTCGATCCGTCCTCGGCGCGGTGACCGCCGCCGCCGCAGTGCTTGCCGTCCCGACGCCGGCCGGCGCGGCCGACGCCCCGTACGACGTGCTGGTGTTCTCCAAGACCGCCGGGTTCCGGCACGACTCGATCGCCGTCGGCACCCAGGCGATCCGGGAACTCGGTACGGCGAACGGTTTCACCGTGACCGCGACCGAGGACGCGTCCCGGTTCACCACCGCGAACCTGGCCCAGTACGAGGCGGTGGTCTTCCTCAACACCACCGGTGACGTCCTGGACGCCGCGCAGCAGTCCGCCTTCGAGTCGTACGTCAACGGCGGCGGCGGGTACGTCGGCGTCCACGCCGCCGCCGACACCGAGTACGGCTGGTCCTACTACGGCAGCCTGGTGGGCGGCTACTTCGCCTCCCATCCGGCCATCCAGCAGGCGAGCGTCCGTGTCGAGAACCGGGCCCACCCGGCCACCGGGCACCTGCCGCAGACCTGGACCCGCACCGACGAGTGGTACAACTACCAGACCAACCCGCGCGCGGGTGCCCGGGTCCTCGCCACCCTGGACGAGTCGTCGTACTCGGGCGGCTCGATGGGCGGCGACCATCCGATCTCCTGGTGCAAGACGGTCAGCTCCGGCCGGTCGTTTTATACCGGCCTGGGGCACACCCAGGGGTCGTACGCGGAGGCGGCGTTCCGCGGCCACCTGCTCGGCGGCATCCGGTACGCGGCCGGCCGGGCGAAGGCCGACTGCCGTCCGGAGACCGGCTACGTCACCCTCTACGACGGGTCCACCACCGGCTGGTCGCAGGCCGGTCCGGGCAGCTTCGGCAACGCCGACGCGACTCTCACCTCCGTCGGCGGCATGGGCCTGTACTGGTACAGCGCCAAGCAGTTCACCAACTACTCGCTGAAGCTGGACTGGCGGATGGCCGGCGACGACAACTCGGGCGTCTTCATCGGCTTCCCGCCGTCGACCGACCCCTGGTCGGCGGTGGACAACGGGTACGAGATCCAGATCGACGCCACCGACGCCACCGACCGCACCACCGGCGCGGTCTACACGTTCCAGTCCGCCGACCTGGCCGCCCGCGACGCCGCCCTGAACCCGCCGGGAGAGTGGAACAGCTACGAGTTGCTGGTCGAGGGGGAACGGCTCCAGGTCTTCCTCAACGGGCGGAAGATCAACGACTTCACCAACACCGACCCGGCCCGCTCCCTCGCCGGCCACATCGGGCTCCAGAACCACGGTACGGGCGACGACGTGTCGTTCCGCAACGTCCGGATCAAGGAGTTGGGCGGTACCCCGGGCGGCACCACCACCGTGCAGGCCGAGGCGTTCGGCTCGGCCAGCGGGGTCAGCGCGTTCACCAAGGCCGGGTCCAACGGGGGGCAGACCCTCGGCTACGTCGACCCGGGTGACTGGGCCGCGTACCCGGGGCTGGACCTGACCGGGGTCACCTCGCTGCGGGCCCGGGTGGTCTCCGGTGGCTCGGGCGGCACCATCGGCATCCGGACCGGCTCGGCCACCGGCCCGCTGCTCGGCCAGGTGGCGGTGCCCAACACCGGTGGCTGGACCACGTACGCCGACGTGAGCACCGCCCTGGCCGGGGTGCCCACCGGTACGCAGACCGTGTACCTGACCTTCACCGGTTCCGGGGCCGGGCTGTTCGACGTGGACGACTTCACCCTGGTCCGGGGCGGCGGCACCCCCGGCACCCCGGGCACCGGGCCGATCGTCGGGCTGGCCGGCAAGTGCCTGGACGTCCGCAACGCGGCCACCGCCGACGGTACGCAGATCCAGATCTGGACCTGCAACGGCAGCGCCGCCCAGACCTGGTCGGTCACCCCGAACAGCACCGTGAAGGCACTGGGCAAGTGCCTGGACGTCTCCGGCGGAGGTTCCGCCGACGGCACGAAGATCCAACTCTGGACCTGCAACGGCAGCGGCGCACAGAACTGGTCCGCCCAGGCCGACGGCACCCTGCGCAACCCACAGTCCGGCAAGTGCCTCGACGTGTCCAACAACAGCGCCACCGACGGCCAGGCCGTCCACCTCTGGACCTGCCTGGCCGCCGCCAACCAGAAGTGGACCCTCCCGTGACCCGGTAGGCGGGCAGGCCGTGCCCCCGCTGCCGTTCCGGCAGCGGGGGCACGTCAGGTCCGACGGTGGCGTTCACCGCCGCCGCGATCCGCGTACACCCCGTGGTTCCCGGGTGACGGCCGGGCCCGCGCCACGGACCTGCACCGCGACGCGGATGGCCGGCCGCTCGCGTCGGGCCGACGAGACAGGCATCTCCGCCAGCACCCTGTCCCGGCTCGAAGCGGGCCTACGACGCCCCACCCTCGAACAGCTGCTCCCGCTCGCCCGCGCGCCACCAGCTCCGGGCCCGTCGAGTTCCTCAGCCTCGTCGGCAGACAGGGCGAAGGCGCCCACGTACGCGCCGCACCCCGGTCGGGCACGCCGCAGTGAGAACGACGGCACTCAGGCCACGACCGGGACCGCCGGCGAGAGTCGAGGGGAGCACGGGGGCTGAATACCAGATCCTCCGCTTGCACGGAGTTCCCGAATCGAACGGAATAGCAGGAAGCACCCGCATGGCCTCGACTTCGCCGCTCACTCAGGGATCAACTCGCTGAGTCGGTCGAGAGTATATGTCTCCGATCCGTCCGGTAGACCCTCCGGTGCGTCGACGCCGACGAAGGTGACCGGCTGGTCCGGCAGTCGGCCGTCCCACGCCGTCACCTCGGCTCGCGCGCGCCACCGGTCCACGAGGTAGGACACGGTGAGGTACCGCCGCTCCATCAGCGCTCGTACCCGATCGGCCGTGGTGAAGGTGTTCCCCTCCACCCGGTTGAACGACGGCCATCCCCGCAGGTACAGGTGCAGCCACACCGCCTGCCAGCCACGCTCGTTCCTGGCGAACACCATCGGCAGCGCGACCCGCCCCTGGCCGCGCAGGTGCGAGCGCGCCCGGACGGTCCGGGCGTCGAACGGCGCACCGCCCTGGTCCCGCGCCCGGGTCTGGTACCCGAACATCGACTCGGCGACCTCCTCGAACGACTCACCCGCATAGATGTTGACCTGCGGAACCACGTAGTGCCCGGCGGCCGTCAGGGGCACGTCGACGAACTCGGTCGCACCGTGCTTCGCGTCGGTGACGTCACCGGAGTGCACCACGCCGTCGTGCCGGTAGTTGGTCCACGACACCTGACCCGCACCGTGGAACTCGTCGTCGAGCAGCAGCACCGACAGGTCGTAGTCGGTGCGGCGGCTGGTCTGACGCCAGTAGGTGAAAAAGCGCAGCAACTCACCGGACACCGAGGCCCGCGACCCCCTCGGCATGACTGCGAAACCGGCCTCGGTCGCCTTGCCGGACAACGGCAGTGCGACGTCGAGCACCTCCGGATCCACCATCAGCGGCCGGTGCGACGCCGGCAGGCGAGCGCTGATCTCGGCGTCGAGTAGCGACGACAACTCGGCCACCAGGCCCGCCGGCAGCGGGGGCCGCTCGTCGGGACCGACCCACGCGGTACGTGAGCGGCTGGCATACATCCGGGCCGAGGCGGGCGTCAACCGGTTGTCGACGTGTTCCCGCAGCGAGAGCAGCACCCGGCCCGACGCCGAGCCGAGCGCACCCGTGACCGCGTCGACGACGGTGGTGCGTTCCGACGGTGACGCCAGCCGCAGCAGCCGGTCGGCAGATCGCAGGAGCAGGCCCGGCGCAGCCGACAGCACCGATGCGGCCGGGGCGACGGCACCGGCGCGGATCGCCGCCTCCGCACGGCCGGCGAGGTTGGGCACCCGCCGCTCACCACGGGCGACCGTGAACACCTCCTGCGCGTGCGGCCACTGGGCTTACTCGTGCGGGTGCAGTCGTTCCCCGAGCCGCTTCCAGCGCTCCGCGTAGCGTCCGACGTCACCGAGCTTGCCCGGGTTGGCGGCGACGACCTCGTTCAGCGCGGCCATCAGCATCCGCCGCTCGGGACGTCGGAAGGCACGGAACCGGGTGGGTGCGGCCAGCGAGACGTCCCCGCCGGAAACCTGGCAGGCGAGGCGCAGCACGTCGGTCGTCGTGTCGACGCCGACCAGCGGCCGGCCGAGGACGAGTCGGATCCCGTTGAGGACGGCACGGTTCTCCCGTACCGGGATCTCGGCCGGCTGCGCGCCGTCCGCGCAGGCCACCGCCAGCTCGCTGAGGATCATGAGGTCGGTCTCGCCGTGCGGCGTCGGGCTGCCGGCCAGGGCCAGATAGAGCCGTGCCGCCTCCACGTCGGTGGTGTCCCCGAGGTGCAGCAGGGTCACCCGGTCACCGGACCCGGTGACCAGCGTGTCGTGCGCGGCCAACAGCTCCGCGTAGGTGTGCTGGTAGGTGCCGTAGCCCGGCAGGTCGAGCAGGTTCACCCCACCCGGGGCGACCGTGGCCCGCAGCTGCGCGTCGGTCGCCGTGCCCCCGCCGGGGAACACGGCCGCCCGCAGCCGGTCGGCCCAGAACTCGACGGTGTCCGGCACGTCGTGCGGGAATCCGATGAAGTAGGCGTTGTGCCGGACGTGGTCCCCGACCAGTTCGCGCACCGCCGAGACGACGGTGGCGGCGAGATCCGTCGCCGGCGCGGGAGCCAGGGCACCGATGTGCTCCAGCAGGGCCCGCGAAGCCGAGAAGCCGACGTCGAGCAGCGCCGCGTCCAACTGCCGGGCCACCGAGGTGCCGTCACCGGGCGCGGCGGTGCTCGCCGGCACGCGCAGGGTCCTCTGGATGATCAGCTGTTCGAGCACGTGTTCCTCCGTTCCGGGCACCTCGGACGAGATTGGCGGCCTGTCGCCGTAGCACGGTGGGTCGCCGGGGACTCGAACCCCGAACCTTCCGATCCAACAGGGAGAAGGAAGCGCACCCATCGCCGCGCGAGCGGAGGGCGGACGCGCTACCAGTCGGATGCTCTAGCCAGTTGAGCTAGCGACCCAGATGTCGATCATCCATCAGCAGGGTCGCCACGGCTACCGGGATTCGCCGGCACCACCGGTGGGCGGGGATGGGCCGTCCGCCCACGTTGCCGTCGGCCCGGAGGCTGCCACGCTGCGGTCTCGGGGTGGCCGCCCGGTTGCCGGGTGGGGGTCGAGGAGCCCGACGCGGCGGTGGTGATCCGCCGGCCCCCGGTCACCGGGTCGCGGCCGGCTCGGGGAGTTCCGTCAGGTGCAGGATCCGGCGCGGGAAGAACACGACGAACGCCAGGATCGACGCCCCCGCCGCCACCCACAGGGCGGGGCGTAGACCGATGACGGTGGCCAGTCCGCCTCCGACGGGGCCACCGAGCGCGGCGACGCCGAGCATCAGCATGCGCATGACCGCGTTCATCCGGGCCATCAGCGTGTCGGGGGTCAAGGTCTGCCGAAGGCTGACGACGATGACGTTCGTCGCCCCCATCGCCACCGCGGAGACCAGGAACACCGCCACCAGCACGGCGGTGAGCACCACCGGCGGCCCGCCGGCTGCCGGGACCACGATCCAGCTGGAGAAGGACACGCTCGCGCAGGCCACGTACACCCGACCGACGCCGAACCGCCGCGCTGCGGCCTGCGCCGACGCGGCGCCGATCAGGCCACCGACGGCGCCCGACGAGAGGATGCCGCCGATAACGGCGGTGCTCAGGGACAGCTCCCGGACGGCATACACCAGGAACACCGTCTGGATGAACATCAGGAAGAAGTTGTAGCAGGCACCCAGGATCGCGAGGATGCGCAGCAGCGGGTTACCGAACACCCAGCGCAGTCCCTCGCCCAGTTCGGCCCGCAGGTTGCGGGGCGTGTCGCTCCGTTCCGGCTTCACCTCGCGGGCCCTGATCTGCAGCAGCATGGCGATCGAGACCGCGTACGAGGCGGCGTTCACGACGAGCGCGATGGGGGCGGTGAGGATGTTCACCAGTACACCGGCAAGGCCGGGCCCACCGATGTGGGCGGCGGCGTCCGCCGCGCCGATGCGGCTGTTCGCCTCGATGAGTCGGGTGTGGTCGGCGACGATGGTGGGCACGTAGGACACCCAGCACACGTCGAACATCACCGCGGCGACACCCACCCCTGCGGTGACGACGTAGAGCCAGCCGAGACTCAACTGACCGGTGACGGCGAGGATCGGCACGAGGCCGATCAGCACCAGCCGGACCGCATTCGCCCCGACCATGAGCGGCCGTCGCGGCATCCGGTCGGCGAGGGCACCGAAGAGCAACGAGAGCAGCAGGTACGGCAGGAGCTGGGCCATCCGCAGCAGACCCACCTGCTCGGTACTGCTGTCGAGCACGAGAATCGCCGTCAGCGGCAACGCGAGTGCGGTGACCTGGGTCCCGACCATCGACACCGTCTCGCCTATCCAGAACAGGCGGAAGTCCCGGTTCTGCCACCACAGGCCCGTTCTGCTCCGCCGCTCACGCACTGGCAGTCGCTGCAACACGCTCACTCTCCCGCTGCGGCGAGGAGGGTGTCGATGACCGCCGCGAGTACGGGGCGGTGCTCGCCGGACCACATCGAGTGGTGCGTGCCGGGGGCGCGGTACTCGCGTACCGTGGCCGCCAGCGGGGCCCACTGCCCGGCCGGTACCGACCCCGGGGTCCTGAGCACGGAAAGCCGGCCGGGGTAGGTCCAGGCGGGCCGGTAGCGGAAGGTGGCCCGCACGCTGGCCCGGTAGACGGACAGGCGGCAACCGAGTTGATCCGGCCCGATCTCCGCCGGAAGCACCGTGTCCCGCAGGAGCGCGTACAGCGCGTCGAACTGATCGGGAAGGCCCTGGTAGCCCGGGGGAAGTTCGGGGGCGTCCCGACCGGCCACGGCCGCGATGTCGGCGACGAACTGTTCGACGGTGCGCCGGTCGTCGGGCGTCCGGGACGGGTCCGGCAGCGGGGTGTCGACGACTGTCAGGAACGGCACCGGCGCACCGGCCTCCGTGAGCTGCCGCGCCATCTCGAACGCGACCAACCCACCCATCGACCAGCCGAGCAGATGGTACGGGCCCGTCGGCTGCCGTTCCCGGATCGCCGCTACGAAACGGCCCGCCAACGCCACCACGTCGGGCAGTGCGTGCTGACCCGGCTCCAGCCCCGGCGCTTCGAGACCGATGATCGTCCGTTCCGGGCTCAGCCGGCGGGCGACTCCGGCGAAGATGGACGGGGAGCCGGACGCACCGGGGACGCAGAACAGCGGCGGGTACGTGCCGTCGTTGGGTGCGGCGGCCAGGGTCACCAGCGGCGACCAGGTGTCGGCCTGCTGGTCGGCGGCCCGTCGCGCCTGCACCGCTGCGGCGAGGACGACGGGCGTGTAGAGGTCCCGGGCCGTGATCCGGGTGCCCACGCGTTGCTCGATCAGCTGGAGCAGCTTCGCCGCGTGCTCCTCGTCGGCGCCGAGTGCGAACAGGTTGTCGGTGACGGCGGCCGGGGTGGCCGGTGACACCAGGACGTCGGTCATGGCCAGCGCGATCGTCTGCGCCAGGCTCAGCGCATCGGCGGGCGGGCCCGCCTGCTGGTGGGGCGGTTCGGCGGCCGGATCGGCGGCCGGTGGTGCGACGGCCTGCAGGTGCACCTGCTGGGCGAAGTCGCGCAGGTTGGGCGAGCCGTACAGGGTCCGGACGCCGAGTTTCGCGCTGAACGCCTGGTTGACCCGGCTGATGACCCGCATCGCCTGCAACGAGTTGCCACCCAGTTCGAAGAAGTCGTCGTCGGCGCTGAGTCGCCAGGCGGCCATGCCGAGGACGTCGGCGAAGACGGCGGCGACCTGCCGTTCGGTCGGGGTGGCCAGCGCGACGACCTCCCGGTCGGCCTGGACGTACGCCGCCGGTGCGGGCAGTGCCCTGCGGTTGAGCTTGCCGCTGAGCGACATCGGCAGGCTCTCCAGCACCCGCCAGGCCTGCGGGACCATGTATGACGGCAGGAACTGGGCGGCGTGCCGGCGCAGTTCGGCGACCGATGGTTCCGTCGACCCGGTCAGGGTCACGTAGCCGGCGAGGATCTGCTGGCCCCGTGCGTCCTCGGCCAGCTTCACCGCCGCCGTGTCGACCGCGGGATGGGTACGCAGCACCGCTTCGATCTCCTCGACCTCGATCCGTAGGCCCCGCAGCTTGATCTGCGTGTCGATCCGGCCCAGGAACTCCAGGTGGCCCTCGCGGTTCCAGCGGACGAGGTCGCCGGTGCGGTACACCCGTCCGGTGGACCGGAACGGGTCCGGGATGAACTTCTCGCTGTGCAGGTCGGGGCGGTTGAGGTAGCCGCGGGCCAGCCCCTCGTCGCCACCGATCAGCAGTTCACCCGGCACCCCGACCGGCACCAGCGCCAACTGCTCGTCGACGACGTAGAAGCGTCGTCCGGTGATGGGCCCGCCGATGGGCGGCGAGGTCCGGTATTCCCCGCGGGGTACGACGTGCAGCGTCACGCCGATCGCCGCCTCGGTGGGGCCGTAGCCGTTGACGAACGTCCGACCCGCGACGTTCCACCGGTTGGCCAGCTCGGCCGGGCACGCCTCACCTCCGGTGAACACGTGGCGCAGGTGCGGGTACGGGCCGTCGTCGAGCAGCGCCAGCAGCGTCGGAGGTGCGCCGACGAAGGTGATGTGCTCGGCGCGGATCAGCGCGGACAGCGACTCCGTCGAGTGCAGGGTCTCCCGGCGGGCACATACGAGCGTGGCGCCGCTGATGAGCGCGGTGTAGACCTCTGCCTGACACAGGTCGAAGGCGAGTGACGCGAACTGCAGGATCCGGTCGCCGGGGCCGAATTTGAAGGTCTCGGCGAACGGGACCAGGTAGGACACCAGCGCCCGGTGCTCGGTCAGCACCCCCTTGGGGCGGCCCGTCGAACCGGAGGTGTAGATCACGCTGACCAACGAGTCCCCGGTGCTCACCTCGTCGAGCGGGTCGCCTGCTCCCCCGGCCCCGGCGGACTCGATGTCCGGCCAGTCGCGGTCTAGGCACAGGTAACGACGCGACCGGGGCTCGGGAAGGCTGGCGAGCAGGTCGCTCGTGGTCAGCACCACGTGTGCGTCGGTGTCGTCGAGAATGAACTCCAGGCGGCCGACCGGGTGGTCGATGTCGAGGATCACGTACGCGGCGCCCGCCTTGGCGACACCGAGGAACGCCACGAGGACGTCCAGGCCGCGATCCATCGCGACCCCCACCAGCTCTTCGTGTCTGACCCCGCACCGGTGCCTCAGGTGGGCGGCGAGGACGGCGGCACGTCGGTCCAGTTCCCCGTAGGTCAGCTCGACGCCCTCGAAGACCGCCGCGACGGAGTCGGGTGCCGCTGCGGCCCGTTCCGCGACGAGGACGTGCACGGGGTCGGAGCGGACGGCGTCGTCCGGACCGTGACCCAGCCGCATCAGCTCGGCCCGGTCGTCGGCGGACAGCAGGTCGATCTCGGACACCCTGATGCCGGGGTCGGCGGCCGCACCGGTCAGGACGCGTTCGATGTGGGTGAGTAGTTGTTCGATGCGCCACCGGGCGAACAGCTCCGTCGAATACTCCGCCGACACCCGCAGCTCGGTCGCCGACTCGGCGAAGGTCAGCGACAGGTCGAACCGGGAGTGCATCGTCTGCTGGTCGACCACACTGATGGTGGCTCCGGGCAGGTCGAGGGAGCCGCTGCCGGTCTCCTCGCTGAGCACCTGGAGAAGGACGTCGAACAACGGATTGCGGCTGGGGTCGCGGGGGACGGCAAGGCGGTCGACCACCCGCTCGAACGGCACGTCCTGAAGCTCGTAGGCCCGCAGGGAGGTGTCCTTGACCCGATCGAGCAGCTCGGCGAAGGTGGGCTTTCCGGACAGGTCCAGCCGCAGCACCACCGCGTTGACGAAGATGCCGACGACCTGTTCCAGGTCGGGATCGGACCGGCCGAGTGCGGTGGTGCCGACGGCGAGGTCCTCCTCACCGGTGTAACGGGACAGGACCACCCCGAGGGCCGCGGTCAGGAGCATCGACAGCGAGACCTTCTGCGACCGGGCGAGGCGGCGCGCGGTGGCACCGGTCGATGCCGGAAAGACCCGGCTGAGGTGTTCGCCGCGGTGGACGGTGTACGGCGGTCGCGGGTGGTCAGCCGGCAGGTTCAACGCTGGCAGGCCCGACAGTTGGGACTTCCAGTAGGTGAGCTGCGCTTCGAAGGTGCCGTCTTCGAAGGCGACCCGCTGGGCCTTGACGAAATCGGCGTAGTCGGTGGCGGCCCGGCCGGCCGGGAGTTCGTGACCCTGCCGGATCGCCGCGTACGACCTGCGGATCTCGTCACTGATCAGGTTGATGGACCAGCCGTCACACACGATGTGGTGAATGACGATGGACAACAGGTGTCGTTCCGTTGTGACGCGGAACAGGCGGAACCGGTAGAGCGGGCCCACGGCCAGGTCGAACGGTGTCCGTGCCAGCGTGGTCGCCGCGTCGAGGGCACGTGTCTCCCCGAGCTCCCCCGCCGCGGTGTGGTCGTCGATCACGAGCGCCTGCTCCGGAGGAGCTGCGATGACCTGGTAGGGAACGCCGTCGTGCGCGTCGAAGCGCGCGCGGAGGATGTCGTGGTTGGCGACGACCCGGGTCATCGCGGTCTGTAGTGCCGAGTGATCCAGGTCGCCGTCGATCCGGTACAGCACGGCGACGTTGTACGTCGGTGTGCCGGGGGCGAGTTGGTCGAGGAACCACAACTGTTCCTGGGCGAACGACAGTGGCAGTTCAGCCGAATCCGTCGAGTCTACCGAATTCACCGGGGCCTCGGTCACTACCTCTCCTTCCTACAGACACCCGCAATCCGTCGAAAAAGCGCAAACTCGTGTCGCGTAATCACAGAGATGTCAGTGCCCGGGAGCGAACCCGGCACTGTTTCGCCACGGGGTGACCTACGGTGAATTCAACTTGGACAGCATCATCGGTCGGTGCCGGATATTACTTCGATCTATTGCCACAGCTAGCGACCAGAGTATGACTGACGGTAACATTAGCGATGGAGTGCGTCAATACGTATCGATGGACGGCCGGGAGCTCGCCGGCGGGGGTTGCGGCTGATTTGAGCTGGTCCGCATGGCTCATGGTCAGGTGTCCGTAGCGCCGGCCATCATGGTGAACCGTCCCGATTTCAGCGCAGTCGGCGGTCACTGCGCGTGGCGGACGCCCGACCGGTGCCGGGTCGATGGACCCGGGGGCGTTCCGCCGGAGGGCGGTGCACCACCAGGATCCCGCTGGGGACAGGGTGCGGACCTGGCCGACCGGACAGCCCCGCAACGTCACGCCGACGCGCCGTCCGGCGTGGAGGCCGGGCCGGCCCGCTGGTGCCGACCCCCTCACCCCGGGCGGCCGCCGGTGCGACGGTCACGGCGTCGCGCTCCCCGCCCGACGCCGGCACCACCCACGGCGCAGGTGAGGAGAATTCCTTTCCGCATCGTGCGGACAGGACCCCGAGAGGTGACCGGCAACAGCTTCCCGAGCGAACACACAATCAGCCACGACACCATTTTCACCCTCGGGGAAATTGGCAGGTTCTTCGCGGCTGTCGCGTACGCCGGACTGCTAGCCTGCCGATCAGCGGAAAACGCCCGTCGACTCAGCGCGAAAGGAGCGCCCAGTCGTGACGACAATTCGCATTCTCGGCCGCGTCGCACCATGGAGGACACTGTTCCTCGCCATTGCCGTCGCGGTGGCCCAACTGCCGGCACCCGTCGCCGGTGCCGCCGTCAGGGGCGACCGACCCGCCCTCCGTTGGCGGGCCGACGACGCGCTGTCGAGTTCCCGCTTCGCGCTGGCGGCGGCCACGGCGCCGGACGGGTCGATCTTCGCGATCGGGGGTGCCGACGCGGCTTCGGTCACCACGGTGGTGGAGGTCTACACGCCTCGGACCCGGCGGTGGAGGGCCGGTCCGTCGCTGCCCCGGCCCCGGTACCGCCATGCGGCGGCCACCGGCGGGGACGGGCGCGTCTACGCGATCGGTGGCAGCTCTCCCGGTGCCGAGGGAGCGTTCCTCAGCTCCGTGCTCGCCCTGACGCCGGGCGACGACCAGTGGGTGCCCGTCGCGTCGATGCCCAGCGGACGGCAACTGCTCGCCGCGACGGCCGGCACCGACGGCCGGGTCTACGCCGTCGGCGGGGAGCGTCACGGCTCGCTGTCCACCCTGGAGGTCTACGAGCCGACGGTGGATCGGTGGACCACCGCGGCGTCGATGCCCACACCGCGCAACGAGATGGGGGTGACCGGCGGACCAGACGGGCGGATCTACGCGATCGGCGGCTGCGGGGACGGCGTCCTGAACGTCCTCGACGTCGTCGAGGCTTACTCGCCCACCACCGACACCTGGGCGACTCTCGCGCCGCTTCCCAGCCGGCGGTGTCTGGTCGACGCCACGACCGGCCCGGACGGCCGGATCTATGCGACAGGTGGCTGTGAACTGGTCACCGACCCTTCGGGAAGACCGGTCGACTGCGTGGACACCACCCGGGTGGACGCGTACTCACCCGACACCGGCACCTGGGCGACGGTCACCGGCACCACCACCGCCCATCGTGAAGGCGCGGCGGTCACCAGCGGCAGGAGGATCTTCGCGATCGGCGGGCACACCGCCGGGGTGGAGTCCGCGCGAGTGACCGCCCGCCGCCCGCCGGGGGCGTGGCCGGCCTGCGTCACCGGCACGGGTTAGCATCGGCGGCGGCATGATCGTGCGAGGTGCCCCGCGGGTGCGGGGAGAATCGGGAAGCCGGTGTGAATCCGGCACGGGCCCGCCGCGGTGACCGGGGAGCGACCGTCCAGGCGCGAGGAGCGCAGCCACTGGCCGTACGGCTGGGAAGGCGGACGGGTTGGCGTCGATCCGGGAGTCCGAAGACCGGCCTCGCGTCGACCGCCCGCCCGTCGGGGGTGGGCCGAGCGCAGCGGGAGCCTGCCTGTGGAACTCTACGACGCCATCCACCGCCGCCGGGACGTCCGGGCCCAGTTCACCGGGGAACCGGTGCCGGACGGCGCCCTGCACCGGATCCTGGACGCCGCGCACGCCGCACCCAGCGTCGGTTACTCACAGCCGTGGGACTTCGTCCTGGTCCGGGACCCTGCCATCCGTCGTCGGTTCCACCGGCACGTGCAGGCCGAGCGGGCGACGTTCGCCGCCACCCTCGACGGCGCGGCGGCCGAACGGTTCGCGGGTATCAAGATCGACGGGGTGTTGGAGTCGACGCTGTCGGTCGTCGTCACGTACGACCCGCAGCGTGGGGGCCCGGCCGTGCTCGGGCGGCACGCCATCGCCGACGCCGGTCTCTACTCGGTCTGCCTGGCCATCCAGAACCTCTGGCTCGCCGCCACCGCCGAAGGGCTGGGCGTCGGGTGGGTCTCCTTCTACCGGGAGTCGTTCCTGGCCGGGTTGCTGGGCGTACCGGCCGGCATCCGGCCGGTGGCCTGGCTCTGCGTCGGGCCGGTCACCCACCTGGAGTCCGTGCCCGACCTGGAACGGCACGGGTGGCGTCGACGCCGGCCTCTCGCCGAGGCGGTCCACCACGACCGCTGGCCGCACAGCTGAATCCCCATTTTCATTGTGGACGACAGTGCGCTTCGGCACTGCAATACGGGTTTCGGTCGCCCCCCCCCGCCGACTTCCTGAATACCCATTGACGGTGATGGGATTGCCATTGGATCTGCGCAGGTTAGTAATCGGCAATCCGGAATACTGCCCGAGACAGGTAGACTTCATTGTCACCGACGACCGGCGAAGCACCCGGTGGTGTGGAGGACACGATGACACCTCGACCGTGTACGGACGGCACGTTCCACCACCTGTCGGTGGATCTCGCTCTCGAACGCGCCGGCGAGTACGGGAGTCGGGGATACACCTTGTGCTCCACTGCGGAGCGTCCGGTCTGGGGCAATGACCAGTGGGCGATCGACCTTGCCTACGAGGCGTACCGCAGGGACACGTACCTGGACATCACCACGTTGCCGCCGTGTGTGGAGTGCCGGCGGGTGGCGGAGTTGCTGACCGACCCCGACACCGCGCCGCCGTTGCACCGGAGGCCTCCCCCGCCGGACTTCGCTTCGGGGTTCACCGGTGACGAGATCCGGATCGCCCTGCGCACCGACATCGCCACCGGCGCCACGCTCGGCAAGCAGGCCGCCGTACACCTGCTGACCTTCACCGCGCTCCCCGACCAGCCGGGCTTCGGCGACCTCGTGCGGATCCTGGATCTGTTGTGGGACGACGAGGTCGTGCGGATGGGACAGGTCACCGACTGGGCGGCAGTGGTCGGGTTCGCGGCGACCGCCGACGTGCCGGACCGCGACCGGCGGCTGACCGCCGTGGCCGCGAGCCTCGCCGGCGGGCCACCGGTCGGCCTCGGAGCCACCAGCACACTCGCCGGTGACCCGGCGGCGGCCCGACGCCTGGTCGAGGCGGTCGTGATCGCCGCGGGTCACGGCGACCGGTGGCAGCTCACGGAGAAACCAGCCCCGACCGACCGCGCCTGACTGCGGTCGGATGTCCCCGGGCCGACGAACACAGCCTCGACGGGCGCGCTGAGTACGCCGACTCATGCCCGGTCGGATCGGACCGTCCACGCTGGACCGCATGACGTCTGAGGCGGCCGGCGCACGTCGGTGGGGTGGCCCGATCGTGGGGCTCCTGGTCCTGGCCTGGATCGGCGGGCTGATCGCGGCAGCCGCGTGGTGGCTGAACATCGGCTTGGCGCAGTGGAACGCCAACTACGACGGCCGGCCCGACGAACTGGTGGGCCTCGGACGCCAGGCGAGCCGGGCCCTGCTGGTCGCCGCGTTGGTGGCGGTCGCCGGCCCGGCAGTCATCGCGCTCGTCGCGTACCGGCTGCGGCTGGTCCGAACCGCGATCGTCTTCCTGGTGCTGACCGTCGTGATCGCCGTGCCCGCCCTACCGTTCGCCGCATCCGTCGGGCGGGGTCTCACCCCGGTGCCGGCAGACACGACGCCCGGCCCGCCAGGGCACTGCGTGGAACTCAGCGGCGGCGACAACCGCTGCCCGGGCGGCTGACGGGAGCGGGAGCAGCAGGGCGTGCCGGGACGACCGGGCAGGCGGCCCACCCGGAAACGACGGAAGGACCGGGGTGGTGCTGGCTTCCATCCGGTCGAGGTGCCGGCCTGGCGTCAGCCTGCCGGGGGTACGCGGGTTTCGACCATCACCCCGTGACAGGATCCGCCCGCCCTCCTCGCCTACTGGTCGTGACCGGCCTTGACCTCAGCCGTACGCAGCGCATCGATCGCGCCCATGTTCAGCTCGGCCCAGCGTTTGAGCTCGCGCAACGGACCGACGAGCGTGTCGCCGAGCGCTGTCAACGAGTAGTGCACGGCGGGCGGACTCGTGGGTTCCACCCGGCGGTGGGCGAGGCCGTCGTCTTCGAGTTGACGCAGGGTGTGGGTGAGCATCTTCTGGGACACACCCGGCATGCGGCGGCGCAGCGCACCGAACCGCAGCTCCTCTCCGTCGGCGAGCAGCAACACGATCATGACGGTCCACTTCGATCCCACCCGGTCGAGCAGCAGCCGCGTCGGGCAGTTGGCGTCGAAGAGGTCACCGTGCCGTTCGGTGGTTACCTCAGGGTGACCAAGCGTGCCTGACGTGCCTTCTTTCGTGCTCACCCAAGCTCTCCTATCGTTCCCAGGTAACCAATGGTAACTAGGAGTCGTGATGAGTCGTGCCGCCCGGGTCCACCGTTCGACGATCGAAATGATCCAACTCGACGATCTCCGAGTGAGCGTGCGCCGAGCCGGTGCCGGAAGCCCCGTCCTGTTACTCCATGGGTTTCCACACACCAAGGAAATCTGGCGGGAGGTAGAGCCGCTGCTGGTCGCCGCAGGCCATGAAGTGCTCATGCCCGACCTACGTGGCACCGGCGACACCGAACGGACGGCAAGCGGCTACGACGCCGCGAGCCTCGCGACGGACCAGGTCCGCCAGCTCGACGCGCTCCGTCTGCAGTCGGCGCACATCGTCGGCTTCGACGTCGGCGCCGCGCCCGCATTCGCGCTCGCCGCCGCCCACCCGAATCGGGTACTCAGCCTCACCATCGTCGAGGCGGTCATCAGCGGACTCACCGGCGCGGAGGCGTTCCTCGGCTCCGGCGGACCATGGTGGTTCGGGTTCCACCAGACACCGGGCGGCCTCGCCGAGAACGTCCTGAGCGGGGACGAGGACCGCTACGTCCGTTTCTTTCTCGGCATCGGGTCCCGCAGCGGGGTCCCGGAGGACCTCGTACGGCATTTCGTCGGCGCCTACACGGGACGAGACAGCCTGCGCGCGGCCTTCGAGCACTACCGCGCGATGCCCACGAACGCGCAGTGGAACCGTTCCTGGGCCGAGCAGGGCCGGCTGACCATGCCGGTGACAGCCGTCGGTGCCTCGACGGTGGGAGACGCACCCGCGCGCCAACTCACGCTGATCGCGGACCACCTCGACCAGCACCTGCTCCCGGACAGCGGACACATCGTCCCCGTCGACGCCCCCGGGGACCTCGCCTCGATCGTGGTGGCAACCGCAGCCCGGGCGACATCGGCACCACCGTCGTTCCACACCGACGACATGGATGAATGACAGATCCCGGACCGCCGGCCAGGTAAACGGGGGTTCGGGTGGAGGCTCAAATATCCATTCGGGCAAGGAGCCAGGGTGGCGAGCATCCCACGACCAGGGCCAGCACCATCAATGAACTCGACACCACTGTTCCAATGACTGCGCCCGCCCGTAGAACTTCGACCGCCGCCAACGCCCGCTGGTCGGGCCGGTGCGCGGGATCCGCCGTCGGCGGGAGTTCGGCCCCGGCGAACTCGCCGTAGTGGTCGAGCCCTTCCGCAACCTGGGCCCGGTAGGAGTCGTCGATCCAGAGCAGCCCCTGGTCGAAGAGGTTGTGTAGGTCTGCTCGGAGTAGAAGGCCGTGGGAAACCCGGTTGGTGGCCGGTCTGTCGTACGACTCGATGTGCGCGGCCTGCAGCGCCGCCTTCACGCCGCAACCGCTGATCGCACAGCGGCCCTGGTACGCCTCGATGAGCCGGCGACGGAAGTCGGCCTGCCCCTGTCGGACCGTCACCTGCGCCAACCGCCGACGGCGGCCCTCCGACAGTCCCTCGGGTTCGGGCGCCCGGGCCTCGTCCAGAATCTTGACCAGGCGGTCCGACTCTGCCGGCTGCACGGCGCGAACGCCCTGCACGACCTTCTCCAGTACGTCTGTCCCCGCCACGCCGCGGCTGAGCAGGAAACGTGTCAGCGGCGGCCGACCGCATCGACCAGTAGCCCGGTCGGTGCTGGTCCGCCGCCCCACTACTGCGGTCATTCCGTGTGTCGGTCCCCGTGCAGGTATCGGGTGACCATGTTTGCCAGCTCACGCTCGAATCGTTCGACCGGGATCGGCCGGGGATCGGCCATCAGCTTGTGCGTGTTGATCTCCACGGTGAGCACGATGAGTTCGGCTGCCGTGTCGAGGTCGGTCACGCGGACGTCCGGGTGCCGGGCGAGTAGGTCGCGGATCTGGGCGACGCGTTGCTTGCCGTGCCGGTCGACGGTGTCGAGCAGTTCCTGCGACAGCGGTGCCTCCTCGATCATGATGCGTAGCAGCTGTGGGTCCTCGCTGTGGTTGTCGATCGCGTCGCGGACCAGGGCCCGGACCGTCGCTGCGAGGGTGCCCGGGGACAGGTCGAGTTCGTCGGCCTGGGTCCAGGTGCCGCGGTCGATGTGCCGCACCAGCAGCGCGGCGAGGATCGCGTCCTTGTTCGGGAAGTACTGGTACAGCGATCCGATGGAGATCCGGGCCCGTTCGGCGATGCGGTTCGTGGTGCCGGCGGCGTAGCCGTACTCGCTGAAAATGTGAGCAGCGGCGGCCAGGATGCGCTCCCGGGTGAGCTCGGCCCGCACCTGGCGGGGCTCGCGACGAGGCTGAAGACGACGGTCGGCTGACGGCATCCGATGGTCCTTCCGGGGCACGGAAAGCGAGTAGGCGAAGAGCTGAGCTATTGCTCATAATATTGCCCTGAGCTGCTGATACAAGGTCTCGTCGAGTCGGTGCACCGACAGCCGACGGCACCTTCGCCGGCTACGCGGCTCTCCCGCGCCTGGCTGAGAGGAACCGTGGTGCTGCATCGACTCACGACCGTGGACGAGGTCGAGGCGCTCGTCGGCCGCCCGCCGTCCATGGTCATGCTCAAGCAGGTCGACGCCATCGACGCAGGTTGCCGCACCGTCCTGGCGCACAGCCCGATCGCGGCGCTCGGCTACCGCGACACCGGCGGCACTAGCCGGACGACGTTCGTCGGTGGCGTCGCCGGGTTCGCCCACGTCCACTCCCCCACGCGGATCTCGTTCGCCCTCCCCGAGGCCGACGCCGCCCCCGGGCCGGCGTCGATGTTCTTCCTGCTGCCTGGCGTCGGCGAGGTCCTGCGCGTCAACGGCACGGTCACCTCCCAGCAGGGAGCACGGACCACGGTGGTGATCAGGCAGGCGTGGGTCCACTGCGCGCAGGCCATCCTCCGGTCCGGCCTGTGGCAACCACCCGCGAAGGCCGCGCCGGCCCCGCAGCTCGCCGTCGACGAGCCGTTGGGGGCGCCCGGTGTGGCCGAGTTCCTCGCCGCAGCGCCGTTCCTCGCACTGTCGAGCTGGGACACCGAGGGTGGCAGCGACACCAGTCCCCGGGGCGACCGGGGAACGGTGGTCCGGATCCTCGACGGTCGGACGCTCGTGCTCCCGGACCGCAGGGGCAACAAACGCGCCGACACGCTACACAACCTGCTGCAGGACGAGCGGCTCGCCTTCGCCGCGCTCGTGCCCGGCCGCAGCGGGGTGCTGCACGTACGCGGGCGCGGCGTGGTAACCGACGACCCGGCACTGCTACGGACCCTCGCGCTGCGCGGGCTGGCACCGCACGCGGCGCTCGTCATCGACGTCGAACACGCCGAGGTGACCGGCAACGACGCGGTGGCCCGGGCCCGGCTGTGGCATCCCGGCGCGCACCTCGACCGCAGTGCCGCACCGGATCTCACCATGATCGCGTTGGAGCACCTCGCCACGAACTCGGCGGACGCGCCGGGCGGGCCGCCTGCGGCGCTGTTCAGGGTCGTCGGCGCGATCCCGGGGCTGTCGCGGGCGCTGCGGGTGGTGATGCGCCGCGCCTACCGCTCCGCACTGCGTAGGGAGGGTTACGCCGACGTCGCGGACGGGCGACGGACCGACGGCGACCGGGCCGGGAGTCCGCTGCGGGAGGTGCGCGTCGTGGAGATGCGCCGGGAGACGCCGACCACCGTCACGCTCGTCCTCGAAGATGCCGCCGGACGGCCCGACCCTTTCGCGTTCCGGCCCGGCCAGTACTTCACGCTCGTCGTCGAGGTCGACGGCCGCCCGGTCCGACGCGCCTATTCGGCCTCGTCCGCGCCGGGGACGACGCGGCTGGAGGTCACCGTCAAGCATGTCGAGGGAGGGCGGCTCTCCGGCCACGTGCACCGGATGCTGCGCGTCGGGGACCTCCTGGGCCTGCACGGCCCGTCCGGGACGTTCCACACCGAGGCCGAGCCGTCGACCGAGATGGTGCTCGTCGCCGCCGGCAGCGGCGTGACGCCGATGATGAGCATGATCCGTACGCGGCTCGCCGACCGGGCCGGCCACGACCGGATCGCGCTGCTCTACAGCAGCCGGGACGCCGACGAGGTCATCTTCGCCGCCGACCTCGACCGGTTGGCTGCGGAGCACCCCGACCGGTTGTCCGTCACCCACGTCCTGACCAGCCGGGACGGCCGCCTCGACGCGGACCGCCTGGTGGACTGGTTCACCGGCCGTACGCCGGCCGCAGACGCCCGCTACTACGTCTGCGGCCCCGAGGCGCTGATGAGCACCGTACGGAAGGTACTCGCGAGCCTCGGCGTGCCGGACGCGCGGGTGCACCATGAGACGTACACCTCGGGCGCCGGCACCACGATCGCGACGACCACGCCCCAGCCGATGACCGTGGAGGCGGCCGGGCAGCCGGTCGGCACGGGGACGGTCGAACCCGGCCAGAGTCTGCTCGACGCGGGTCTCGCCACCGGGATCGACCTGCCGTTCTCCTGCACCGTCGGCACCTGCGGCGAGTGCGTCGTGCGGCTTCGCCGCGGCGACGTCGTGGTGAGCGAGCCGAACTGTCTCACCCCGCAGCAGCGGGCCGCCGGCTACACCCTGACGTGTGTCGCCCAGCCCCTGTCCGAGGTGACCATCGACCTCGCCGACCAGGGGCGGTCTGCGATAGGTGGCCAAGGCTGATCTGGACACCGGGTGGCAGATCGACGGGGTTGCAGGTCGACGGGGTTGTAGTCACGACGCCACCGACGACGACCCGGCCGACACCATGCTGATCACGCCCACGGTCAATGGGGTCCGCCGCCTGATCACGCGTGCGTCATCCGTCCGATCAACGACGCCACCCACCGTCTGCACTGGTCGGGTTGACGCGACTCCACAAGCTCGAGCCCGACGAGCCCACTACACGCCGCCTCCATCCCGGATTCCCGTCAGGGTCTCGCGACGGCTGATGCGCTAGACAGTGGTACCCGTCCTCTCCGTCGCGTCGCCGGAATGCCCGGTGCGGGTTACGCAGGCGAGAAACACGCCCCACGCGGCGATCAGCACCGGGACCAGTGAGTTCCACCAGTTCGGTGTCAACCAGGGGAAGGAGCCCACAATGAATGCGGCTGCGGCAACGATGCCGACAGCTCGCCCGGCCAGTCCGGCGCGTGTCGACCAGCCGAGCGTCACCGCAGCAACGGCGAAACCCAGGAACGCCACGTGCAGGGCGCCGAATGTCGAGCTGACGAGCAGGGCTACGACCTCGGTTGACAGGTCGATCTCAAACACCGGGTAGACCAGACGCCCCACCGCGAGCAGCACGACGACGAGCGCGACGAGGGCGACCGTGAGGGCGGTCCTTCCCACGTCGATCCGCGCCGACGGGCCGGCCCGGCCCGCGCTGAAGAGACCGCGCGCACCGGCTCCCCAGCAGATGACCGCGAAGAACAGCAGTTCGTTGCTCCACATCAGCAACGGGTGGCCGCGTTCGACCCACGCCGTCATCGCGACGGCCTCGGCGGGCGGGTCAGGCAGAAGCGACAACAGCAGCAGGGCTGCGGCGGTGAGGAGCGCCCCCACGATCATCAGCCAGCGGTGCACCCGTAAGTCGACCGCTTGACGCGGCGTCATGTCTCTTACCATCGGACCGCCTGCGGTAGCAGTCATCTGCCTACCGTGCCCTGCATGCTCTGCCTCCTGTGGACGACCAGCCATGATCCCGGACGGCGGTGCCGTACTAGGAGTCGCGCCTGCCCCAGTTGCCGAGTGCGACGATCGCCTCGCGCAAGGCGAACCCGCGATCGGTCAGCGCATAGGCCCGGGTGTTGTGTCGAAGGGGCAGGCGGATCAGCACGCCAGCCGCTTCGAGCTCGCGTAGGCGTATCGCGAGCATGTTTGTCGGTACGCCGAGGTCGCGCTGCAGATCGCCGTAGCGTTGTGGCCCGTCGAGCAGCCGTTCCACAATGAGCAGGGCCCACCGTGCTCCGACGATGTCGAGGGCCGCGGCGAGGTCGCTCACGCGGTCGGATCGGCGTCCGTCTTCATCCAGAACGGTGAGTAGTGGTAGCCGTCGGGGTCGTCGAATTGGCGCTGGTACATGAAGGGGTAGTCGTCGGTGTCACCGATCCGCCCGCCAGCAGCGCCGGCGCGGTCGATGAGTTCGTCGACCGCGTCCCGGCTGCCCAGGTCGAACGAGACCGTGACCTTCGAGGGCGTCTGCGGTCCGCCGATCAGCTCTTCGACTCCGCCGACGCTCGCGTACATCTCGCGGCTGCCGAGCATGACGTACTGCTCGGGGGCGATTGCGAAGCACGACACGTTGTGGTCGGACATCTCGGCGTTGAGGGTCCAGCCGAGGGCGGTGTAGAAGGCGGTTGCGCGCTCGACGCTCTCGACCGGGCAGGTGATGAAGAGGCTCATGCGGTCCATACTTGCAAAATACAAGTGACCGGTCAAGCGGCGTGCGTCCGCAGTCCAGCGACGGAACCAGGAGTCGGCACCCGCCCACATGGCGAATTCGTCAGGAAGGTCCCGCCATGGTGTGATCCCGGAGAAGGCCAGGGCGCCATGGCCGTCGTGCTCCTGGGGGCCTGGCGGCGGGTCGCCCCGATGATGCCGGTAGGTCGGGTCGACCCGGTGACGGTGAGGTCTACGTGGTGACGGAGGGCCTGGCCGGGTAGGGCTTCCTCCCCGCTGCTGGGGTCAGGCGATCACCTGCCCGGTGGGTGGTCATGGCGTCGGACGGGCCGGCCCCGGGCCGGTCGTCGCCGCCGGCCCGGGGCCGGCCCGGGAAAACCACCTCTGAGCTGACCGCACGGGCCTATTCTCGACCCGTAGGCACCGGAACCGGAGGATCGTCGCGGGGTCCGGCCTGCCGACCCGGCACACGTCACGGCCACGTGCTCCCGGCTGCCCGGGGCCCTGTGGTGGTGCTCGGACGACGCGACGGGTCACGTCGATGGTGGTGGAGCATGACGCCCTGCCCGGGACAGTCTCGGGAACTCACGACGACGGGAGCACGATGACCAGTTGCCCCATCGGATCACCCGGACGACGTGGTCGTGTCCGACGCGGATTCCCGCTCGTCGTGCTGCTGGTGGGGTTGTTGATCCCCGTCGCCCCGGCGTGGGGTGCCGACGGTGGTCCGACCGGCACCGTCGAGATGGCCGCCGACGGGGACGTGGTCGGCACCCCCACGCCGCTGCGTAACGTCCCCTCGGTGATCGCCGACGTGGCCGACGGTCAACTCGTCGTCTACCGCATGCCCGGTATACGGGGCGGCCAGATCAACGCCACCGCCATGCTGTTCCTGCCCACGCAGGCACCACCGGCCGGCGGGTGGCCACTCGTGGTGTGGGGGCACGGCACCGTCGGGTGGGCTCCGGAGTGCGCGCCGAGCGTGCAACTCCAGGAGCACGGTCGGTGGGCCGACGGGCCGAACGCGGCCCTGCTGGCGTCCATCCTGAAGATGAACATCGCCGTGGTCGCCCCGGACTACGAGGGACTCGGCCCGGTGGCCGAGGGTGTCCCGGAGGGGCACGGCTACTACGAGCTGTCCAGCGAGGGAAACTCGATGGTCTTCGCCGCGGTGGCCGCGCAACGGCTCCTCGGTGACCGACTGTCGGGTCAGTGGGTGCCGGCGGGCTGGTCGGAAGGTGGCTTCGCCGCCCTGGCCGCCGCGTACTACTCCGACCGGGCCACCATGGCCGACCCCGACCTGGACTACCGCGGCACCATCACCCTCGCCCCGGTACCGGACGTGCCCGCCATGAACCGGGTCCTGTGGAACGACATCGAGGCGGCCGCGCGATCGGGGCTCCCGCCAACGGAGCACCAGATCGAGCAACTCGTCTTCGCCAACGCGGAGACCATCTACTTCACCAGGACCGAACGGTACGCGGGCTACGACATCGACCCCGCCACGATCTACGGCCCCAACATGCTGAGGTTCTACCGCGACAACTGGCGTACCTGCCTGGACGATCTCAATGCCCTGGTCAAACGGGACATCCAGCACTACCTGAACGCGTCGCCCGCACACCGGCTGACCACCTACCCCGGTGTTCGCGGCGACACCCCGAACTCGCTGCCCGAGAACAAACGGTTCTACGCGGAGAACCAGGGCAGACTGGAGAACTCGACCCTGCCCGGCTCGATTCTCTGGCTGTACGGCACCGACGACATCACCAGCCCCGCCACGGTCACCTACGACACCGTCAACAAGATGCTGATCAACGACAACGACATCAACCTCGCCGTCCTCGAAGGAGCCGGCCACTACGACGTGTCCGCCGCCGGCCAACCCCTGATCGAGGCCCGACTGAGGCAACTGTTCGACATCACGTAGCGCCGCCTCGCCGTTGAGGCGTACGCCGGTGGGTTGAGGTGAGCCGCCCGGTGACGCGGGCAGCGGGGCGGCCACCGGTGAGCGGGCCAGTGCCACGGCCGGCCCGAACGGCACGTCCAGGCGGCGCCACCGGTTGCGGCTGTCCGTCGCTGACGGCCCACACCGCATCAGCGTCCCGCTGGAGGTCCGTCGAGGTAGGCAAGCATCGCTTCCCGGCTGCGTGGCAGACCGTAGTCGCCGACGAGCGAGGCGAAGTTGCCGAACGACACGCCGTCGATCAGCCACGCCCCGGGCGAGCGGGCCAGCACCTCGACGAGCCGCCGTTGCCGGGCAGCCAACGCAGCACCGTCCACCCCGGCGGGCAGCCGGCCACCAGGGAAGGCCAGGCGCAGCGCCTCGGCCACCACCGGCAACGCCTGTTCACCGACGGCGACGGACAGCCGGTCGAGCAGCGCGTCGAGCGCCCGATCGGTGTGCCGGGGGCCGAGCAGGCGCAGCGACAGCCCCGCGTACCCGTTGAGGTCGCCGTCGAGGAAGGGCACCTCGGCCCCGCCGGTGGCCGGCCGGTTGTCCGGCTCGGCGGCGGCCGTCCAGGCGAGCAGCTCGTCGACCGTCGCCTCGTCGGCGTTGACGCCGAGCACCCGGGCCCGGCCGACCGCGGCGGCCCAGCGGATCACCGGACGCGGATCAGCCAACAGCCCGGCGTCGGGCGCGGCACCGAGCAACCCCGCCGCCACCAGAGCCGTCGCCGCCTCACCCTCGTCCACCTCCACTGCGGCCTCGGCCGCCGCGACGAGCGCCGGGATACTGCCGGCCGCGTCCTGCGGGAACCAGGCGAGCGCGTACGCCGCACCGACGCGCAGTCCCGGGGCGGCGTCAGTGAGCAGGTCACGCAAGAGGGGCACGCCGGCCCGCACCGCGTCGTAGACGGCCAGCTCGACGTACGCCCACAGCCGCTGCCGGTCGGCCTCGTCGAGCGACTCCACGTACGCGTACTCGACGTACTCCTTGCGGGCCTCGTCGTCGCCGTGCCACGGAGGCGGTTTGGCGGCGAGCAGTTCCCGCCCGCCGTCGGCCACCCGACGCAGCTCGACCACCGGGATGCCCTGCGGCAGCCACCTCGCATCGTGGCCCACCGCAAGCACCGTCACCAGATAGAGCACCAACTCCCGGTCAGGGGCGGCCGGATCGGCGAGCAACTCCAGCAGGAACGGCACCGCATAAGCCGACGCCTCGTAGCGGGTGCCCTGGTGGAAGATGCTGGCGTAGAGCGCGCCGAAGGCGGCGTGGCGCTCCTGCTCGTCGGGCGACCGCAGGGCGCGGAGCAGGCCGGGCACATCGCCGGCCGAGCCGTAGGCGTGACCGAGCCGCACCCAGTCGATGTCGTCGATCCCGTCGAACACGCGCCCATCCTCGCGCACCACACCGACGATCCCCTCGGGCGGGTCGGTGCAGGGCCCCTCCCGTGGGCAGCGGTGGCCCGGTCACGCGCCCGGCCGCCGGACTGCCTGACTCGGGCCGGTGGTGCCCGGTGCGACGAGGATCCGACCGCCCCCGACGACACGGTGGTGGCCGATTCGAGGATCCGGCCGGAGCCGATGCCGTCGATCACGTACGGGAAGCCGAGCCCGTCGGTCAGCGCGACGCCTCTCACCGGTGCTCGGGACTGCCGCGCCCGGTGTGACAGCTGTCGGGCGGCGGGTTCGAGCCGGTCAGCTCGACGGGAGACCGTCGAGATAGCCGACGTCAGTGGAGCCCGACGCGACCCGGACCCGATACCCCCAGCGCCGGAGGACCTGGGCGACCTTTGCGGCACCGGCCGGATTGGCAGAGTGGACGTTGATGACGCCGACGTCGAAGGGGCACTTGTCGAAGGCAGCCCGTTCCAGAACCTCCACGACCGGCCAGATCGTGTCGTCCCCGCCCAGGTCGTGATCCAGCCACAGCTCGTCCAGACGCCGGTCGCGGTACCGATCGAGGAGTTCAACGCCGGCGGCGCTGCTGCGGGCCACCTCGGCGCCACGGCCGTCCACGAACGAACGGAGATCATCGACCAAGACGATCGTCCGGCGGGCATCCACGCGATGATGATGCCTGGCATCGTCATCCTCTGACAGTGATGATGTGGGAGCGGGTCACCCGGCTGGTCTGACTCACCCTCTGACTGACCGTGGTGTCTTCTAGGGGATTCGTCGGCGTGTCCGGGTGACCCGTTCCTGCACTCACCTGCTGG
>NZ_JAGFWR010000027.1 GCF_017599305.1 Micromonospora antibiotica | reverse complement strand
AGGTCTGCCCAGTGCGGGGTATAAATCATAATTGGCACTGGCTTATCAAGCACCCTGTTGAGTTCTCAAAGAACAACCACACACCACCCGAAAGCCCCGACCAACAGGACCCCCGACCTGGGGCATCTCATCCACCATGTCCGGCGCTCCAGCGCCAGGCACTTTTACTACGTTACCCGGTGGTATCCGCCGTGTCAAACCGCTCTGTCACGATCAACACCACTTCAACCACAATTCCCACACACCACGAAACCCCCCGGCTCACACCGGAAACCATCGCGATTGTCGACAAGCCGGCCGCTGCGGTCTCCCGCACGCTCGCCCGGTGCCCTGCCGGCGTCAAACACTACCCGGTCGGTTTCGCCTCACCAAATCGACCCCCCGGGCCGATCCGGGCACCGCCCGGTCCGCGCCTCGCAGGGGCAACCCCACGAAGTCGGAACCTCACACCGCGCTCCGGCCTTCGAGGCATTCACCCCGGTTCGTCCGTTCCGCGCTGGCAGAGAGAAAGTTACGCGTCCGCCGAGTTGATCGTCAAATCCGGCGGACGCGTCGCACGTCACACCCGACCGTCAGGGGCGCAGCTCGACCCCGGCGAAGGAGCGCTTGCCCCGACGCAGCACCAGGTAACGGCCGTGCAGCAGGTCGACCGGGTCGACGGTGGCGTCGACGTCGGTGACCCGGGTGTTGTTCACGTACGCACCGCCCTCGGTGATCACCCGACGGGCCTCCTTGAGCCCGCCGACCAGCCCCGCGTCGCGCAGCAACCCGGCCACGTCGGGCAGCTCACCGGTGAGCTGCACCAGGCCGGCCTCGCTCAGCGCCGCACGCAGCGTCTCCGGGGCGAGGTCGTCCAGCGAGCCCCGACCGAAGAGCGCCTGGCTGGCCGCGACGGCCTGCCGGGTCTCCTCCGCGCCGTGGACCAGGGTGGTGAGTTCCTCGGCGAGGGCACGTTGGGCACTGCGGGCCGCCGGGCGTTCCGCCGTCTCCTTCTCCAGCGCCTCCAGCTCCTCGCGGGAGCGGAAGCTGAAGTACCGCAGGTAGCGGGTGACGTCCCGGTCGTCGGCGTTGACCCAGAACTGGTAGAAGGCGTACGGGCTGGTCATCTCCGGGTCGAGCCAGACCGCGCCGCCCTCGGTCTTGCCGAACTTGGTGCCGTCCGAGCGGGTGACCAGCGGGGTGGTGAAGGCCTGCACCGGGCCGGCCCCCCGACGACGGACGTAGTCGACGCCGGCGGTGATGTTGCCCCACTGGTCCGAGCCGCCGTACTGGAGCTGGCAGCCGTGCCGTCGGTGCAGCTCGAAGAAGTCGTTGGCCTGGAGGAGCTGGTAGCTGAACTCGGTGAAGCTGATGCCGGTCTCCAGCCGGGCCCGCACCACCTCACGGGCGAGCATCTTGTTGACCGGGAAGTGCTTGCCGACGTCGCGCAGGAACTCGACCACCGACATCTCGCCGGTCCACTCCAGGTTGTTGACCAGTTGCGCCGCGTTCTCCCCGGTGTACGACACGAAGGGCGCGAGCTGGTCGCGGATGCGCTGCACCCAACCGGCCACCACCTCGGGCGGGTTGAGGGTGCGCTCGGCGCTCTCCTTCGGGTCGCCGATCTGGCCGGTGGCGCCGCCGACCAGCAGCAGCGGGCGGTGCCCGGCGAGTTGGAGCCGGCGGGCGGTGGTGACCTGCATCAGGTGGCCGACGTGCAGGCTGGGCGCGGTCGGGTCGAAGCCCACGTAGAAGGTGGCGGCCCCGCCGTCGAGCAGCGCACGCAGTTCGTCGGGGCCGGTGGAGTCCTGGATCAGGCCGCGCCACCGCAGGTCGTCGGTCAGGGAGTCCCGCCCGTGCGGGAGGTTGCTGTCGGTCACGGTCACCGATTCTCCCCCATTGCCGACCTGGGGCCGTACCGGGTTTGCCGGCCGGCGGCGCGGCTAGGCTGGCCGGGCCGGTGCGACGAGGAGGAAAGCCGTGGAGATCCCGGAGATGACGGATGGTCTGGTCGGCCTGCTGGGGCTGACGTTCGACGAGGCCAGCGGCGACCGGGTGGTGATCCGCTGGAAGGTGCGGCCGGAGCTGCACCAGCCGGCCGGCATCATGCACGGCGGCGTCTACTGCACGGTGGTGGAGACCGTCGGCAGCGTGGGCGGCACACTGTGGCTCGGCGACCGGGGCAGCGTGGTCGGGGTGTCCAACCAGACGGACTTCCTGCGGGCGGTACGCGAGGGTGAGCTGGTCGCGGTCGGCACCCCGGTGCACCGGGGACGCAGCCAGCAGCTCTGGCAGGTGGAGATCACCGACGCCGAGGGCCGGTTGGTCTCCCGGGGCCAGGTCCGGTTGCAGAACCTCACCCGGGACTGACGCCGACGCACTGGCCCGGCTGCTCCCCCGCCTGCCCCTCCGCCCGGGCGACCGGCGGGATGTCCGGGCCGGGCGAGAAGGGCGACCGCCGGGACGGGCGGACCGGGCGAGAAGGCGACCAACGGGACGGGCGGACCGGGCGAGAAGGCGACCAATGGGACGGGCGGACCGGGTAGGGCGAGAAGGGCGACCAACGGACGGAGCGAGCAGGACGACCAGCGGGCATCGGCCATCGGGCAGCGGCCAGCGGGCAGCGGCCAGCGGGCATCGACCATCGGCCATCGGGCAGCGGGGGCAGGTGATCCGGGAAGCCTGACCGGTTTGCCGGATACGGTGCCTCCTGCGCCGATATCGTCGCCTCGATGACCGCCGCCGATCCCGTCCCCCCGTGAGGGCGCTCCCGGGTGCCACAGCCGCGTCCCCGCGTCGGCCGGCCCGCGTGAAGCTCCTCGCCGCCACCCTCGGGGTGCTGTCGGCCATCGGCGGCTTCGTCGACATCGGCGACCTGGTGGCGGCGAGCCAGGCGGGGGCCCGGTTCGGCATGGGCCACGCCTGGGTGCTGGTGCTCGGCGTGGTCGGCATCTGCGCGTACGCGGAAATGGCCGGCCGGATCGCGGCGGTCAGCGGGCGGGCGGTGTTCGACCTGGTCCGCGAACGCCTGGGTCCCCGTGTCGCGCTGCTCAACCTGGCGGCGTCCTACCTGGTCACAGTGCTGACCCTGGCCGCCGAGCTGGGCGGGGTGGCGTTGGCCCTGCAGTTGGCCTCCCGGGTGAGTTACCTGCTGTGGGTGCCGGTCGCGGCGTTCGCCGTATGGCTGGTGCTGTGGCGGATGCGCTTCCAGCTGATGGAGCGGGTGTTCGGGCTGGCCGGGCTGACCCTGCTGGTGTTCGCCCTGGCGCTGTTCTGGTTGCCGACCGACTGGGCGGCGCTCGGCCACGGTGCCCTGCACCCCGGCACGGCCGGCCAGGGCTGGGGTGCGTACTGGTTCGTGGCGGTGGCGTTGTTCGCCTCCACCGTCAGCCCGTACGAGGTGTTCTTCTTCTCCTCCGGCGGGGTGGAGGAGAACTGGAGCGCCGCCGATCTGGCCGATGCCCGGTCGAGCGTCCTGATCGGCTTCCCGGTCGGCGGGCTGCTGGCGTTGTCGCTGGTCGCCACCGCCACCGTGGTCTTCCACCCGGGCGGGGTGTCGCTGTCGACCCTCGACCAGGTCGCCCGACCGGTGGTGCTGGCGTTCGGCGGGGTGGGGCTGGCGGTCGCCGCGTTGGCGTTCTTCGCGGTGACCTTCGGGGCCGCGTTGGAGACCGGACTGTCGGCGGCGTACGCGGCGGCGCAGTACTTCGGGTGGCAGTGGGGCAAGCGGGTCAGTCCCCGGGAGGCCGCCCGGTTCCACAGCGTGCTGCTGGTCAGCGTGCTGGCCGCGACGCTGCTGCTGTCCACCACCGTCGACCCGGTGCGGTTGACCGAATACATGCTGGTGGCCAGCGCGGTGGTGCTGCCGTTGACGTACCTGCCGATCCTGGTCGTCGCCAACGACCGCACCTACCTGGGTGACGACGTGAACGGGCCGTGGCTCAACCTGCTCGGTGCGGTGTTCCTGCTGGTCATCGTGGCGGCGTCGGTGGCCGCGCTCCCGTTGGCCGTCGGGACGGGGATGGGACGGTGAGGGTCCAGCTGGGCCGGCAGCTGCTCGACCGGCAGCTCGTCGACGCCGACGGGCTGCTGCTCGGCAAGGTCGACGACGTCGCGTTCGCCCTCGACGAGCAGGGGGTGCCCTACGTGGCGTACCTGCTGACCGGGCAGGGGGCGCTGGGGCAGCGGATCGGCGGTCGGGTGGGGCGGTTGCTGGTGACGCTGGCCGACCGGCTCACCGAGGAGACGCCGGGGCCGCTGCGCATCCCCATCGGTCAGGTCGCCCGGATCGACAGCGCGGTGCGGCTGCGGGTCCGCGCCGACGAGTTGCCCCGCCCACCGGTGGAGGCGTGGCTGCGGCGGCACCTGATAGACCGGATTCCGGGGGCGGACCGTGCGAGCGGGTGAGCTGCTCGGTCGCACCGCGTACGACCTGCACGGGCGGCGGTTGGGGCGGGTGGTGGACGTGGTGGTGCGGGGGGACTTCCCGGACGGGCGGTTGCGGCTCACCGACGTGCTGGTGACCGCCCACTGGTGGAGCCGGACGTGGGGTCGGCTGGTCGGGGAGCAACGGCACCCGTCGGGCCCCTGGGCGATCCGGGTGGCCGCCCGGTTCCTGAGCCGGGACACCCGCCAGTTCCCCGCCGACCAGATCCAGCTGCTGCCCCCGGTGCCGGGCTTCCCGTTCGGGGATCCGTCCCCGCCGGACTGAGCGCGGGGACGCCACCCGAGCCGGGTACCCGAGTGCCGGGAGACGCCGCCTGAGCCGCCCGGCGGGAAACACCGCCCGAGCCGCGTGCCCGGGAGGCGCTCGCGGGCCGCGCGGCCGGGACCGCGAGGCGCTACCGGGCGGGCAGGTCAGGCGTGGGCTTCGTCGTGGACGGGTTCCTGCTCGTCGGTGGGGGACGTGGTCGGGGCGTGGTGCAGCCGGATCTGGGAGATGGCGCGTTGGTCGACGCCGGTGACGGTCAGCTCCCACCCGTCGATGGTGACGCTCTCCCCCGCGACGGTGGGGATGTGCCCGAGGCAGGACAGCACCATCCCGGCGACGGTGGTGTAGTCACCGGCCGGCCGGTTGGGCACCTCGACGCCGATGTCGGTCAGGTCGTGCACGGGGAAGGTGCCGGGCAGCACCAGCGAGCCGTCGGCCTCGGTGCGCACCGAGCGGACGTCCCGGTCGGTCTCGTCGTAGATCTCCCCGACGATCTCCTCCAGGATGTCCTCCAGGGTGACGATCCCGTCGACCGCGCCGCGCTCGTCGACCACCAGGGCGATGTGCTGGCGCTCCGCCTTGAACTGGCGCAGCGCGTCCACCACCGGCAGCGAGTCGGGCAGCAGCATCGGCGGGCGGGCGCAGTCGTCGACCGGGCGGTCCTCCGGCACTCCCACCAGGTCCCGCAGGTGGATCACGCCGACCGCGTCGTCCAGGCCGCCGTGGCGTACCACCGGGGCCCGGGAGTGGCCGGTGGCGGCCAGCAGCAGCCGGGCGGCCTCCGCGGTGGTCCCGCTGTCGAGCGTGAAGACCTGCAACCGGGGTACGAGCACCGCGCGCAGCTGCCGGTCGGTGATCTCCACCGCACCGGCGATGATCGTGCGTTGTTCCTTGGTGAAGCCGTGGTTGCCGGCGACGATGTCCCGCAGCTCGTCGGGGCCGATCTCGTCGGGCTGGTGCTTGGGGTCCACCCCGGCGAAGCGGACCACCAGGTCGCTGGTGGCACCGAGCAGCCACACCGCCGGCCGGGTGAAGCTGGACAGGATGTCCAGCGGGCGGGCCACCAGCAGCGCCCACCGTTCGGCGCGCTGCATCGCGATCCGCTTGGGGGCAAGCTCACCGAAGACCAGGGTGACGAAGGTCAGCACCAGGGTCACCAGCACGATCGCCACCGTCTCGGCGGCGCCGCCGACGAAACCGAGCAGCGGGACGAGCGGCTTGGCCAGGGAGACCGCTGCGGCGGCGGAGGCCAGGAACCCGGCCAGGGTGATACCGATCTGGATGGTGGCGAGGAAGCGGTTCGGGTCCTTGGCGAGCCGGGCGAGCACCCGGCCGGCCCGGCTGGTGCGTTCCAACCGCTGCACCTGGCTGTCCCGCAGCGACACCAGGGCCATCTCGCTGCCCGCGAAGATCGCGTTGAGCACCACCAAGACTCCGACCAGGGCCAACTGGCTCCAGTAGCTCTGCACGCCCGGCACTCTCCCTCAGGCGGGGGGCGTCGGCGACGGGCCGACGCCGCCGGGCGGAGGACCCGCCCGGCGTAGCCCAGTCTGTGCCCAACCGCGCGGTCGGCGAACCCTCCCCACGGCCATCATCGGTGACCGGATGCGGCCCGCACGGCGGTCCGGCCCCGTCCGGCCGTCGGGGGACCCGACGCGAGCCCGACGGCCGGCCTGGCCCCCACCGGCTGCGGGCCCGACGGCCGGCCTGGCCCCGATCGGCCGTCCGCTGACCGGCCGTCCGCTGACCGCCGCCGGAGGCCGCCGGTCGGTGCGCTGCCCGGCGGTCGGGGGTCAGCGCCGACCGGCGGCCGGGGCCAGGTCGAGGACGTACGCGTCGCCGTCGGGGCGGAAGCCGAGCCGGTGGTAGTAGGGGGCGACCATGCCGGGTGGGCTGACCACCCGGCGGAAACCCCGGTCGGTGAACAGGCTGCTGCGGCGGTAGACGAACTCGCCGGGGGTGAAGTCCCGGAACCGCCGGGTCACGTAGTCCAGGTCGATCTGGGCGGTCCCGTCCGCCTCGGCGTGCGACAGCACCACCCCGACCACCTCGTCGTCGCGTACCACCAGGAAGGCCGACCGGTCGGCGTCGGCCGGGGGTGGGCGGAAGTCGGGGTTGAACCGGGCGATGTCGGCGGCGTGCACCCGCAGCGTGTGGGCCAGGAACTGGTCGCCGACGCCCACCTCGACCACCTGGTAGGCGCGGTCGTCGTGCCGGGTGGCCAGCATCCTCCGCAGGTACCACACGTTGATCACGGCGAGCACCACGTTGAGGCCGACCATCGGCCAGACCTGCACGGCGGTGTTGTAGCCGATCAGGATCAGGCAGCCGACCAGGTTGAGGGCGCGCAGCCGAAGGATGCGGGTCTGGAGCAGGGACCAGACCAGCAACGCGGAGCCGGCCCAGCCGACGAGTTCGAGCCAGTTCACTCCGCGAGACTAGTGCCCGCCCTGGTCAGCGGGGACGGCGGGCAGCTCCAGCAGCCACTCCTCGACCTCGACGCCCCGGCCGGGGGCGAATCCCGAGTCCTCGCCGACGACGACGAAGCCGCACTTGCGCAGCACCGCCAGGGACGCCCGGTTGTCCTTCGCGGCGCGGGCGCGCAACGGCCGGTGCGGCAGCTCCCGCAGCAGCGCGGTCAGCGCGGCGGTGGCGTGCCCGCGCCCCCACCGGTGCGGGTCGATCCAGTAGCTGACCTCGGTGTGTTCGCCCACCGGGAAGGCCGCCACGTGCCCGACCACCGCGCCGTCGACGACCACCGTGCGGTTGACCACCCGGGGGTCGGCGCGGATGCGGGCCCAGTGCGCGTCGAACACCGCCCGGTCGGTCGGGTCGGCCGGGCCGAACGCCGCCATCCAGGCCGCCTCCGGGTCCTGCTCGTGGGCGAAGAAGTGCGGAAGGTCGTCGTCGCACACGGGCCGCAGGGACAGCTCGTCGGTCATCGCCGGAGGATACGCACCGGCACCGACAACCTCGGGACCTGTGGCCCGGTCGGCGTACCGTCCGGCCCTGCCGGCCGCCCCCCGGCCGTTGCTACCAACGAAGGGACAGGTCCGACCGGCGAGTCGAGTGGAGGGCCGGGGCCATGACCAGGTACATCTACGACTTCATCGAAGGTGATCGCAGCAGAGCCGACCTGCTCGGCGGCAAGGGTGCCAACCTCGGCGAGATGACCCGGCTCGGGTTGCCGGTGCCGCCGGGCTTCACGGTCAGCACCGACGCCTGCCGGGCGTACCTGAACACCGGGTCGCCGCCGGACGGCCTGTTCGAGGAGATCAACGCCCATCTGCGGGAGGTCGAGGCCCGGCTGGGCCGGCGGCTCGGCGACCGGCACGACCCGCTGCTGCTCGCCGTGCGCTCCGGGGGCCGGTACTCGATGCCGGGGATGATGGAGACGATCCTGGACATCGGGCTCAACGACGCCACCGTGGTGGGCCTGGCAGCCCGTGCCGATGACGCCCGCTTCGCCTGGGACTCCTACCGGCGGTTGATCCAGATGTTCGCCCGCACAGTGCACGGGGTGCCGGCGGAGGAGTTCGACCGGGAGTTGGCAGCGCTGCGCGCCACCGCAGGCCCGGACGGACCGACCGCCGAGCAGTTGCGCGACCTCGTCGAGACGTACCAGAAGATCTTCCTGCGGCAGGTGGGGCACCAGTTCCCACAGTCGCCGCACGAGCAGTTGTACCTGGCCGTACGGTCGGTGTTCGCGTCGTGGAACTCCGAGCGGGCCCGGCTCTACCGGCGGCAGGAGCACATCCCCGACGACCTGGGGACCGCGGTCAACGTGATGGCGATGGTCTTCGGCAACCTCGGCCCGGACTCCGGCACCGGGGTGGCCTTCACCCGCGACCCGGCCACCGGCGCGCCCGGCGTGTACGGCGACTACCTGCCCGACGCGCAGGGCGAGGACGTGGTCGCGGGCATCCGCAACACCGTCGCCCTGCCTGAGTTGGAGCGGATCGACCCGGCCAGCTTCCGGCAGTTGACCGGGATCATGGCGACGCTGGAACGGCACTACCGGGACCTGTGCGACGTCGAGTTCACCATCGAACGCGGCAAGCTGTGGATGTTGCAGACCCGGGTCGGCAAGCGGACCGCCGCCGCCGCTTTCGTGATCGCCGCGCAACTGGTCGACGAGGGGCTGATCACCCTGGACGAGGCGCTGTGCCGGGTGACCGGGGCGCAGTTGGGCCGGCTGATGTTCCCCGCGTTCGACCTGGCCGACGCGCCACCGCCGCTCACCGTCGGGGTGGGCGCGTCGCCGGGTGCGGCGGTGGGCCGGGTGGTGTTCGACTCGGCTGCGGCGACCGCCGCCGACGGGCCGGTGATCCTGGTCCGCCGGGAGACCACCCCGGACGACCTGCCCGGCATGATCGCCGCCGCCGGGGTGCTCACCTCCCGGGGCGGGAAGACCTCGCACGCCGCCGTGGTGGCCCGGGGCATGGGCCGCACCTGCGTCTGTGGCGCGGACGCGCTGCGGATCGACCCGGAGCGCGGCGAGCTCACCATCGGCGACCGGGTGGTCCGGGCCGGCGAGGTGATCTCGATCGACGGGACCTCCGGCCGGGTCTACCCGGGGGCGGTGCCGGTGCAGCCCTCCCCGGTGGCCCGTTACCTCGCCGGTGAGCTGGCCCCGCAGGCCGATCCGCTGGTCGCGGCGGTGCACCGGCTGTTGGGGCACGCCGACGCGGTGCGCCGGCTCGGCGTGCGGGCCAACGCGGACACCGGTCCGGACGCCCGCCGGGCCCGCGCGCTGGGGGCCACCGGCATCGGCCTGTGCCGTACCGAGCACATGTTCCTCGGTGAACGCCGGGAACTGGTGGAACGGCTGATCCTGGCCGACGGTCCGGACGAGGTGACCGCCGCCCTGGAGGCGTTGCTGCCGTTGCAGCGGGCCGACTTCACCGAACTTCTCGCCGCGATGGACGGCCTGCCGGTGACGATCCGGCTGCTCGACCCGCCGTTGCACGAGTTCCTGCCCCCGTTGCACACGTTGACCGCACGGGTCGCCCGTGCCGAGGCGACCGGGCGGGACCCGGGACGCGACGGGCGGCTGCTGGCGGCGGTCCGCCGGATGCACGAGGCGAACCCGATGCTGGGGCTGCGCGGGGTGCGGCTCGGGCTGGTGATCCCGGGGCTGTTCGCCATGCAGGTGCGGGCGGTAGCCGAGGCGGCGGCGCAGCGGGTGCGCGACGGGGGTGACCCCCGGCCGGAGATCATGGTGCCGCTGGTGGGTGACGTGCGGGAGTTGGCGGCCGTGCGGGCGGAGACCGACCTGGTCCTCGCCGGGGTGCCCGACGCGCCGGCCATGCCGGTCGGCACGATGATCGAGGTGCCCCGGGCCGCGCTGACCGCCGGTGCCATCGCCGCGCAGGCCCGCTTCTTCTCCTTCGGCACCAACGACCTGACCCAGCTGACCTGGGCGTTCTCCCGGGACGACGTGGAGGGCTCGTTCTTCGGCACGTACCTGGAGCGGGGGATCTTCGGGGTGTCGCCGTTCGAGAGCATCGATGCCGCCGGGGTGGGTCGGCTGGTCCGGCTGGCCGTGGCGGAGGGGCGGGCCACCCGCCCGGACCTGACCGTCGGGGTCTGTGGTGAGCACGGCGGCGACCCCGACTCGGTGGCGTTCTTCGCCGACGCCGGCCTGGACTACGTCTCCTGCTCGCCGTACCGGGTGCCGATCGCCCGGCTGGCGGCGGGCCGGGCCGCCATCGAGACCGCCACCGACACGTCCGACAGCCGCTAGGAGGCAGCGTCATGACCGCGATCTTCAATCCGACCGGGCCCGCCCCGCTGGGGCCGCCGGTGCCCCGTACCCCCGAACCGGCGGTGACACCGACGGTGACGGCGGTCGGGCCGGTGGGGCCGGTGCTGACCCTGCCCGGCTCGCCGGCCGCCGCGCTGGTGCCGGTGACCCGCGACGGGCGGGCCGTCGGCGCGTTCGTGCTCGCCGACGGGCGGGTCCGCTACCGGGCGCTGCCCGACCCGGACCGGATGCTCGCCGCCGCGGCCGGTGCCGCCGCCGTCGCCCTGCTCACCGCCGGCGTGGCGGTGGTGGCGCGGCGTCGGCCACCGGCGATCGGCACGGTGACCATGGGGCCCGGCGGCTGGGTGAGCCTGCGCGGCGCGCGGGTGCCCGCGCTGCGCCCGGCGACGCCCCGGCCGTGGTGGGCGCGGCTGCTGCGCGCCCAACGGCTCGTCGTGCGGCGCTGACCGGCCGCCGGGGGTCTTTGGTCCCGGACGGGGGTGGTCCTGCGCCTCTGCCCGGGACGGTCCGGCCCGACGAGGCTGATGGTGCAGGCGCAACACCCCGGCGACCCAGGCCGCCGGACCCGACCAACGCGGAAGGACCGATCATGACCGGCACCGCACCTCTCCACCCGTGGCGTGGCTTCACCGGCGACGCCTGGCGCGACACCATCGACGTGGCCGCCTTCGTCCGGGACAACCACGAGCCGTACACCGGGGACGCGTCGTTCCTCACCGGGCCCACCTGCCGCACCCTGGAGGTCTGGGGGACGCTGCGGGCGATGTTCGTGCAGGAGCGCCAACGCGGCGTGTACGACATCGACGCGGCCACCCCGTCCACCATCACCGCGCACGCCCCCGGGTACATCGACCGGGAGCGGGAGCTGATCGTCGGGTTGCAGACCGACGCGCCGCTGCGCCGGGCCATCATGCCCGCCGGTGGGCTGCGGATGGTGGAGACCGCGCTGAAGGCGTACGGCTACCCCGCCGACCCGCAGGTGCACCGGATCTTCACCACGTACCGCAGGACGCACAACGACGCGGTGTTCGACGCGTACCCGTCCGACGTGCTCGCCGCGCGCCGCTCGCACGTCATCACCGGGCTGCCCGACGCGTACGGGCGGGGACGGATCATCGGCGACTACCGGCGGGTGGCGCTGTACGGGGTGGACCGGCTCGTCGCCGAGCGCAAGGCGCTGAAGGCGGCGCTGGACGACCGGCCGTCGACCGACGAGGTGATCCGCGACCGGGAGGAACTGGCCGAGCAGATCCGGGCCCTCGGTGAGCTGGCACAGATGGCGGCGGGCTACGGCTACGACATCTCCGGGCCGGCGACCACCGGTCGGGAGGCGATCCAGTGGCTCTACTTCGCCTACCTGGCCGCCACCAAGGAGCAGAACGGCGCGGCGATGTCGCTGGGGCGTACCGCCGGGTTCGTCGACGTCTACCTGCGGCGGGACCTCGCCGAGGGACGGCTGACCGAGATCGACGCCCAGGAGCTGGTCGACGACTTCGTGATCAAGCTGCGGATCGTCCGGTTCCTGCGCACCCCCGAGTACGACCAGCTCTTCTCGGGCGACCCGACCTGGGTCACCGAGGCGCTCGGCGGGATGGGTGCCGACGGTCGGCCGCTGGTCACCCGGACCAGCTTCCGCTACCTGCAGACCCTCTACAACCTCGGTCCCGCGCCGGAGCCGAACCTGACGGTGCTCTGGTCGCCCCGGCTGCCGGTCGGGTTCAAGCGGTTCTGCGCGCAGGTGTCGCTGGACACCAGCGCCATCCAGTACGAGAACGACGACCTGATCCGGCCCGCGTACGACGACGACACGGCGATCGCCTGCTGCGTGTCGGCGATGCGGGTGGGCCGGGACATGCAGTTCTTCGGTGCCCGCGCCAACCTCGCCAAGGCGCTGCTGTACGCGATCAACGGCGGGCGCGACGAGATCAGCGGGGAGCAGATCGCCCCGGCCACCGCGCCCGTCGGCGGGGAGACCCTCGACTACGCCGAGGTGCTGGCGGCGTACGAGCGCACCCTGGACTGGCTGGCCGAGACGTACGTGGACGCGTTGAACGTGATCCACCACCAGCACGACCGGTACGCCTACGAGCGGCTGGAGATGGCCCTGCACGACCACCCGGTGCGCCGGTTCATGGCCACCGGCATCGCCGGGCTGTCGGTGGCGGTGGACAGCCTCGCCGCGATCCGCTACGGCCGGGTCAAGGTGCTGCGCGACGACACCGGGCTGGCGATCGACTACGTGGTCGAGGGGGAACCGCCGACGTACGGCAACAACGACGAGCGGGCCGACGCGATCGCGGTGTGGCTGACCGAGACGTTCGCGGCGAAGCTGCGCCGGCAGCGCACCTACCGCGACGCGGAGCTGACCATGTCGGTGCTGACCATCACCTCGAACGTGGTCTACGGCAAGCACACCGGCAACACCCCGGACGGCCGGCGGGCCGGTGAACCGTTCGCCCCGGGCGCGAACCCGATGAACGGCCGGGACACCCACGGGCTGGTGGCCGCCGCGCTGTCGGTGGCGAAGCTGCCGTACGACGCGGCCCGCGACGGCATCTCGCTGACCTCGACGGTGACCCCGGACGGGTTGGGTCACACCCGCGACGAGCGGATCGACAACCTGGCCGGGGTGCTGGACGGCTACACCGACGCCGGTGGGTTCCACCTCAACGTCAACGTGCTGGACCGGGCCACCCTGGTCGACGCGATGGCGCACCCGGAGCGCTACCCGCAGCTGACCGTCCGGGTGTCGGGGTACGCGGTGAACTTCGTCCGGCTCACCCGAGAGCAGCAGGAGGACGTGGTGTCCCGGACCTTCCACGGGTCGCTGTGAACGTCCGGCCGCGCGACGCCGTCGCCACCGCCACCGGGCGGGGCGACGGCGTGCCGACCACCGGGGCGGTGCACTCGTGGGACGTGTCGGTGGGGGTGGACGGGCCGGGGACCCGGTTCGTGGCCTTCCTCGCCGGTTGTCCGCTGCGCTGCCGGTACTGCCACAGCCCGGACACCTGGTACCGGCGCAGCGGCCGGCACCGCACCGTGGACGAGCTGATGGCGGAGATCGAGCCGTACCGGCGGTTCATCGCGGTGGCCGGGGGCGGGGTGACGATCAGCGGCGGCGAGCCGCTGATGCAGCCCCGGTTCACCGGTGAGGTGCTGCGCCGCTGCCACGACCTGGGCCTGCACACCGCGCTGGACACCTCGGGTTTCCTCGGCGTCCGCGCCGACGACGCCCTGCTCGACGCCACCGACCTGGTGCTGCTGGACGTCAAGTCGTGGGACCCGGCGACCTACCGGCGGGTCACCCGCACCGGGTCCGTCACCCCGACGCTGCGCTTCGGCCGCCGGCTCGCCGACCGGGGCACCCCCATCTGGGTACGGTTCGTGCTGGTGCCCGGCCTCACCGACGCCGAGGAGAACGTGGCCGGGGTCGCCGACTTCGCCGCCGGGTTGGCCACCGTGCAGCGGGTCGAGGTGCTGCCGTTCCACCGTCTCGGCGCGCACAAGTACGCCGAGCTGGGGCTCACCTTTCCACTCGCCCGGACGGAACCGCCCACCCCGGAGCTGGTGGCCCGGGTCCGGGGCCAGTTCGCCGAACGCGGCCTGACCGTCACCTGACCCCAGCCGCCGGACGGGCGGGGCCGGTCAGCCCTGCTCGTCCTCGTCGGCTGCCGGCTTGGGCCGACGGTGCTCCCGGATGTACGCCTCCACGTCGGACCGCAGCCACACCGAGCCGACCGACAACGTCTGGAACGGTCGCGGGAAGTTCGGGTGCAGCGCGATGGCGCGGAACCGCGAGCGGCTGACATTCAGCATGTTCAGGATTTCGCCTGCGGCGACGAGTGGCCCCGGCACCTCATCAGTCATGCCAGAAAGCTAGACCAGCGCGCGCGTGCCGAGGTTGACACGACCACTATTGCACGCTATCGGGCACGCGATAATCGAGACACGATAACAGCGACGCGATGTTGTTGACGCGCCAACGTTGACACGGGGCTACTGGCGGTGTGGAATCGGTGACGCGGTGCCCCCGCCCTGGTGGAGCTGGGCTCGGCGGGGCGGGGTGCCGCGACGACCCCGACACCCCCGGGAGGCGGAATGTGTGGACACCGCGCGGTGCCGTACCTGATCGAATCGGCCTGGCGCTGCCTGGACCAGCACCGCGACCGGCGGTGCGACAAGTGCACCGGCACCGGCTTCTGCCCGGTGGTGGAGGCCGCCCGCACCCGGATCAGGGCGTGGCGCAGGTACCGCAGCGTGTTCGGTCGGCGATGAACGCGCCCCTGCCGAGGGCGGGTGACCTGCTCCTGCTGACCCGGGCGGCCAGCGTCCAGTTCCTCCGGCCGGTCCGGTTCCGGGTGATCCGGGTGCTCGACTGGCCCACCTACGACGGGTGGATCTGGCTCGACGGCTACCGGCTCGACGACCGGGACGAGGCGGTGGCCCGCCGGTCGGTCTTCGTCCAGCCGGCCGGACTGGTCGTCACCCCACGCACCGCCCCGACACCGACGCAACGATCCGGGCCGACACCACCGGGGGTGTCGACACGGGCGCGGGTGTCGCCGCCCGTCCGGGTCAGCTCGCCGCCGAGGTCGGATAGCCGTACAGGTCGAGCAGCCGACCCCGGGACGCCTGGAGCCGGTCCACGACCACGATCATGAACCGGGTGGTGAGCTGCCGACCCAGGGCATCGTCGGACTCCATCAGCCGGCGTACCCCCTCGGCGGTGAACTCCACGGTGGTGGTCCGCCGGACGGCGACCGCGCCGAACTGCCAGCGGTAGGGCGGGAACAGCCACGACCAGCCCAGCACCCCACCCGGGCCGATCGACTCGATGCCCACGTCCCCGCGCCCCGGCACCGGGAAGTCCAACGCCACCTCCCCGCCCCGGACCAGCCAGAACCGCTCCGCCGGCTGGCCGGCGGAGAACAGCCGGTGACCGGGGTGCCAGACCACCGGCCGGGCGTACCCGGTCAACCGGGGCAACCACTCCTGGGGCAGGCCGGCGAGGAAGGGGTGCTCGGTGAGCATCTCCAGAGGGGTCATCGGGGTGCCCTTCGCCGTGATGTCGTCGGCTCCATGGCACTCCCGAAGACGCCGACGCGGCAGGGCCAATGGTCCCGTGACCTGCGGGAAGATCGCCTCTGCCCGACCGGCCGCCGCAGCGCGAGGGTGGAACGGGACGGCGTGCCCGGGACACGCCGCACGAGGCGGGGAGGTCACCGGTGACGACATCCGGTGCGGGAGCGGTGCTGGTGGACGGCGGCCTCGACGCGGGGCGGGCCACCGACGGCCTGACCACCGCCGAGGCGGCGGCGCGGCTGCGTACCGACGGCCCGAACAGCGTCGCCGCGCCGGCCCGGCGGCGGCTCCCCGGCCGGGTGCTGCGCCAGCTCACCGACCCGCTCGTCGCCCTGCTGCTCGCCGCCGCGACGGTCACCACCCTGCTCGGCGACTGGCCGGACACGGCGGTGATCGTGCTGGTGGTGGCGGTCAACACGATCATCGGGGTGGTGCAGGAGGTCCGCGCCGACCGGGCCATCGCCGCGCTGGACCAGCTCTCCGCCCCCACCGCCCGGGTGGTACGCGACGGCCGCGACGTGGTGTTGCCGGCCGCCGACCTGGTCCGCGACGACCTGGTCCGGGTGGAGGCCGGTGACGTCGTCCCGGCGGACCTGCGGCTGGTCGAGGCGAGCCGGTTCCAGGTGGACGAGTCGGCACTGACCGGCGAGTCGGTGCCGGTGGCCCGCGACGACGGCGAGGAGGTGCGGGCCGGGACGGTGGTGACCACCGGCCGGGCCACCGGCATGGTGCTGCGCACCGGGGCCGCGTCGGCGCTGGGCCGGATCAGCGCCCTGGTCGCCGGCACCCGACCGGCCCCGACGCCGTTGCAGCGGCGGCTGGCCGGTCTCGGCCGGATCCTCGCCCTGGCCGTGGTGGCCCTGTCCGGCCTGGTCTTCGCCATCGGAGTGGCCGGTGGCCGGCCGGTCGTGGAGATGGCCGTGACGGCGGTGAGCCTGGTGGTGGCGGCCGTCCCGGAGTCGTTGCCGGCGGTGGTGACCCTGGCGCTGGCCCTGGGCGCGCGCCGGATGGCCGGGGCCCGCGCCATCCCCCGCCGGCTGCACGCGGTGGAGACCCTCGGCTCGGTGACGGTCATCGCCTCCGACAAGACCGGCACCCTCACCGAGGGCCGGATGGTGGTGCGGACGGCGGTCACCCCCGACGGCGTCCGGTACACCGTCGACGGCGTCGGGTACGCCCCACACGGGCAGGTCAGTCGCGACGGCACGACGGTGACCGCGCCGCAGGAACTGCGCCGGCTGGCACGCGCCGGGCTGCTCTGCAACGACGCCACCGTGTCGCCACCACAGGACGACCAGCCCGACTGGACCTCGGTCGGCGATCCGCTGGAGGCCGCCCTGACCGCCTTCGCCGGCCGGTGCGGACTGGAGCCCGAGGCCACCCGCCGTGCCTGGCCCCGGATCGCCGAACGCCCCTTCGAGCAGGCCACCCGCCGGATGGTCACCGTGCACCGGGGCTGCGACGGGCGGCAGTTGGTGGTCTGCAAGGGCGCACCGGAGAACGTGCTGACCAGTACCCTGCTCGACGCCACCGCCGAGGAGATCGAGGCGCTGACCGCCGCCGCCCGCCAGTTGGCCGCCGAAGGGCTGCGGGTGCTCGCGGTGGCGTCCGCACCTGTCGACACGGTGCCCGACCTGGCCGCACCGGTCGGCCTGCGCCCGGTGGGGCTGGTCGGCGTCGGCGACCCGCTGCGGGCCGGCGCGGCCGGGATCGCCGCCGGTCTCGACACCGCCGGGGTACGACTGCTGCTGGTCACCGGCGACCACCCGGCCACCGCCGCCGCGATCGGTGGACAGCTCGGCCTGTGGCGGGCCGGCGACCCGGTGGTCCGGGGCGACACCGACGACGCCACCCAGGCGGAACCGCACGCCCGGGTGTTCGCCCGGACCCAGCCGGAGCAGAAGCTGGACATCATCGCCGGGCTCCAGGCCCGGGGGCACGTGGTCGCGATGACCGGGGACGGGGTGAACGACGCCCCGGCGCTGCGCCGCGCCGACATCGGGGTGGCGATGGGCGGCGGCACCGAGGTCGCCCGGCAGGCCGCCGACCTGGTGCTGGTCGACGACGACCTGGCCACCGTCGCCGTGGCGATCGGCGAGGGCCGGCGGATCTACGACAACATCCGCAGGTTCCTGCGCTACGCCCTCTCCGGCGGGGTGGCCGAGATCGTGGTGATGCTGCTGGGCCCGCTGTTCGGGCTGCCCGTACCGCTGCTGCCGGCGCAGATCCTCTGGATCAACCTGCTCACCCACGGTCTGCCGGGGGTGGCGCTCGGCGCGGAACCCGCCGAACCGGGCACCCTGCGGCGGGCCCCCCGCTCGCCCCGCGAGTCGGTGCTCGGCGCGGGGCTGGGCCGCGACGTGCTGGTGACCGGGGCACTGATCTCGACGGTGGTGCTGGCCGCCGGGGTGGCCGCCGCCCACGCCGGGCTGCCCTGGCAGTCGGTGGTCTTCGTCGTGCTGGGCCTGGCCCAGCTCGGGGTGGCACTCGCCGTCCGGGCGCCCCGGGTGGCCGGGGCGGGGCAGGCCAACCCGGGGCTGCTCGTCGCCGTGGCCGGGTCGGCGCTGCTCCAGGTCGGTGGCGTGCTGCTGCCCCCGCTGCGGACGCTGCTCGGCACCGAACCCCTCGGCCCCACCGTCCTGCTGGCCTGCCTGGCGGTCAGCGTCCTGCCCGGCCTGGTGCTGCGGCTGGCCCACCGCCGCCCCGCCACCACCACCGGCACCGGCACCGGCACCCCGATCACGCCCGACCTCCGGCTGCCGGCCGGGGCCGTCGCCGACGCGGTGACCGACGTCCCGACGGCCGCCGTCACCGACCCCGGCCGGCACGCGGTCACCGACCCCAGCCGGGACGCGGTCACCGATCCAGCGGTCGACGATACGGGCCGGGAACGTCCGGTGCGGGACCAAGGACCCACCGCTCGGGCCGGACGCCCCTGACCGGGCGGGCCGCACACGACCAGGCTGGAGACGGACGAAGGAGGACATGATGACGAACAGATCCGGTGCCCCCGTCGTGGTCGGTGTGGACGGTTCCCGCTCGGCGCTGGACGCGGTCCGGGTCGCCGCCCGGGAAGCCGCCGACCGGCACCGCCCACTGCGGGTGGTGCACGCGTTCATCTGGCCGCTGTTCGGCATCCCGTTGGGCCCCGGGCCCGCTGGACCGCCCCAGGCGGGGCTGCGGCACGAGGCCGAACGGATCATCGCCGACGCCGTCACCGAAGCCCGCAAGGTCGCCCCCGACCTGGTCGTCACCGGCTGGTTGTCCGACGGCGCACCGACCCCGGTGCTGCTACGCGAGGCCCAGGACGCGGCGCTGCTGGTGCTCGGCACCCGGGGCCTTGGCGGTTTCGCCGGGCTGCTGATCGGCTCGACGGCGGTGCAGGTCTCCGCCCGCGCCGACTGCCCGGTGCTGGTGGTACGCGGTGAGGCGAGGGCGGACGGCCCGGTGCTGGTCGGGGTGGACGGCTCCGCGCTGTCCACCGAGGCGCTCGGGTTCGCCTTCGCCGCAGCGGCCCAGCGGGACACCGGGCTGCTGGCCGTACACGCCTGGCTGACCCCCGCGCCGCTCGGCCCGGGCGACGTGCTGCCGCTGGTCTATGACGTGGAGGCGTTCGCCGCCGAGGAGGAGCGGGTGCTCGCCGAGGCGCTGGCCGGCTGGTCGGACCGCTATCCGGACGTCCCGGTGACCCGACGGCTGGTGCCCGGCGCGGCGGCCCGGGTGCTGGTCGAGGAGTCGGCGGCGGCCCAGCTCACCGTCGTCGGCGCGCACGGCCGCAGCGCGCTGGGCGGGATGCTGCTCGGCTCGATCAGCCACGCGGTGCTGCACCACGCGCACAGCCCACTGGTGATCGTCCGCAACCACGCCGCCTGACCGCCGCAGACGGCGGCACGCCCGGCCGGATCAGGTGGCCGGCATCGCCGGCCCGCGACGGGTGGGCGGCACCCCGGCCTGAGCAGATGGGGACCGCCCACCCGGCCAGAGCAGGTGGCGGCGGCACGCCCGGCTTGGTCAGCTGCCGGCGTTTGACGGGCCGGCACGTCGACAATGGGCGCAACCGACCCTGGGAGAGCTGATGAACCGACCGGTAGTGGTGGGCGTGGACGGCTCGCCGACCAGCCTGGCCGCCGCGGAGCAGGCCGCGCACGCGGCGGTGCTGCGTTCCGCACCGCTGCACCTGGTGCACGGTTACCTGCACCCGCTCGGCTACGGCGTGCCGCTCAACCCGTACGACCTGGGGGTGCCGGCGCCGTCGGAGGAGGCGCAGCAGATGTTGGAGCGGACCGCCGCCGAGCTGGCCGACCGGTGGTCGGGGCTGACGGTGCAGGTGCGTCAGGTCGCCGGTGGGGCGGGCGCGACACTGGTCGAGGAGTCCCGCCGGGCCGACCTGGTGGTGGTGGGCAGCCGAGGGCTGGGTGGATTCGCCGGGCTACTGCTCGGCTCGGTCGGCGCTCAGGTCGCCGCGCACGCGCACTGCCCGGTGCTGGTCGTCCGGCCGGAGACGTTACCGATCGGTGAGGACGGGCCGGTGCTGGTGGGCGTGGACGGGTCGCCGGCCGCCGGGGTCGCCGCCGACCAGGCCGCCGCCGAGGCGGTCAGACGGGGGGTGCCGCTGGTGCTGGTGCACGTCGGCCCCGCCCCGCAGGACCGGGAGGTGCCCGACGAGGTCGCCGAGTCCGAGGCGGCGTACCAGGCGCACGCGGTCCGGTTGCTCGCCGAAGCGTCCGCTGCGGTCCGCGCCGACCACCCGGACGTGGTGCTGCGGGAGCATCCGGTCCGGGCGGTCGGGGTGGCGCAGGGTCTGATCGAGGCCAGCGGCACGGCGTCGGTGCTGGCCGTCGGCACCCGGGGCCGGGGCGGTTTCACCGGTATGCTGCTGGGCTCGGTCAGCCAGGCGGTGGTACAGCACGCCCACTGCCCGGTGCTGGTGGCCCACCCGTACCGGTGAGGTCACCCGGCCGGCCGCCGCAGGACCGCCGAGCCGGCGCGGGCCAGCCCGACAGCCGCTGCTGCGGGTCAGCCCTCCCGGCTGCCCAGGAGCTGGGCGAAGTCGGTGGTGAGGGCGAACGGGTCGGCCGGGCCGGTCGCCGGTGGCCGCCGGTCGACCTGGTCGGCCAACTCCCGGCCGGCTCGGTCGATGCGGGCCCGCAACGCCCCCTCGGCGGTGCCGCCGGACCAGTCCTCCGGGGCGGCGAAGACCGACGTCGGCAGCACCACGGCGCGCAGGTAGCCGAACATCGGCCGGACGGCGTGCTCCAGGGCCAGCGAGTGCCGGGCGGTGCCGCCGGTCGCGCCGATCAGCACCGGTCGGTCGACCAGCGCCTGGGCGTCCACCACGTCGAAGAAGGACTTGAACAGCCCGTTGTACGACGCGTTGAAGATCGGCGTGACGGCCACGATGCCGTCAGCTCCGGTGACCGCGTCGAGGGCGGCCCGCAGCTCCGTCGACGGGAAGCCGGTGAGCAGGTTGTTCACCACGTCATGGGCGTGGTCGCGCAGCTCCACCACCCGCAGCTCCACCTCGTCGCCGCGCCGGACCAGCTCGTCGCGGGCGGCTGCGGCGAGCTGGTCGGCGAGCAGCCGGGTCGACGACGGCTGGCTCAGCCCCGCCGACACCACGGCCAGGGTGCGGCGGGTCATCGGACCCCCTCCGCCCCGGCGGCAGCCAGGTCACCGGCGTCACCCGTCCCGGCCAGCGCGGCGTCGCGGGCGGCGACCAGCGAGGCGTGGGTGGGCGCGACCGGCACGTGCGCCGGGCGCAGCGCGTCGAACTCCTTGCGCAGCACGGGTACGACCTCCTCGCCGAGCAGGTCGAGCTGCTCCAGCACCGTCTTCAGGGGCAGCCCCGCGTGGTCGAGCAGGAACAGCTGCCGCTGGTAGTCGCCGACGTACTCCCGGAAGCCGAGGGTGCGGTCGATGACCTGCTGCGGGCTGCCCACGGTCAGCGGGGTCTGGCGGGTGAACTCCTCCAGCGACGGCCCGTGCCCGTAGACCGGCGCGTTGTCGAAGTACGGCCGGAACTCGCGTACCGCGTCCTGCGAGTTACGTCGCATGAACACCTGGCCGCCGAGCCCGACGATGGCCTGCTCGGGCGAGCCGTGGCCGTAGTGGGCGAAGCGCTGCCGGTAGAGGCCGACCATCCGCTGGGTGTGCTCCTTGGGCCAGAAGATGTGGTTGGCGAAGAAACCGTCACCGTAGTAGGCGGCCTGCTCGGCGATCTCGGGGCTGCGGATCGAGCCGTGCCAGACGAACGGCGGGACGTCGTCGAGCGGGCGCGGGGTCGAGGTGAACGACTGCAACGGGGTGCGGAACTTGCCCTGCCAGTCGACGACGTCCTCGCGCCACAGCCGGTGCAGCAGCTCGTAGTTCTCGACGGCGAGCCGGATGCCGTTGCGGATGTCCTGCCCGAACCACGGGTAGACCGGCCCGGTGTTGCCACGCCCCATCATCAGGTCCACCCGGCCGTCGGCCAGGTGCTGGAGCATGGCGTAGTCCTCGGCGATCTTCACCGGGTCGTTGGTGGTGATCAGCGTGGTCGCGGTGGACAGCAGCAGCCGCTCGGTGCGGGCGGCGATGTGCCCCAGCATGGTGGTGGGCGAGGAAGGGACGAACGGGCGGTTGTGGTGCTCGCCGGTGGCGAAGACGTCGAGACCGACCTCTTCGGCCTTGAGGGCGATGGTCACCATCGCCTTGATCCGCTCGTGCTCGGTCGGCTCCCGTCCGGTGGTCGGGTCGACCGTGACGTCGCCGACGGTGAAGACTCCGAACTGCATGACCAGCTCCTCGCGTCTGAGATACCGGGCCGTTCGTGGTACCCGGACGTCGCGCACAACCTATTTGACGCGTCAACTATTCCGGCGTCGGCCACTCCCGGGGTGGCACCGGTCACCCCGCCGCCGACGGTCCCGCCGGCTCCTCCCCCTGCCTCGGGGTACCCGGATCGCCCTGGTCCGACGCGTCCGACGACGGGTCGCCGGGGGCACTGACGGCCGACGGCGCCCGATCGGCCGGTCGGACGTCCGACGGCGAACCGTCGGGCGGGCCTGCGGTCGTCGACGGGCCGGCGGTCCAGAGCTGGCCGGCGGTCGTGGACTGGCCAGCGGTCGAGGGCTGGCCGGCAGTCGTGGACTGGCCAGCGGTCGAGGGCTGGCCGGCGGTCGAGGGCTGGCCGGCGGTCGAGGGCTGGCCGGCATGCGGGTGGGTGGGATGTGGCGCGGGGTGGGGCGGGCCGGCGGGTGGGGCGTACCCGGTCGAGCCGGTCGGGGGCCACGACGGCGGCGGCCCTGGTGGCGGCGGGCGGCGGCGGCCGAGCTGCACCGCCACCACGACGACGACCGCCAGCACCATCATCAGCACCAGCGGGACGGCCACGCAGGCCACCCTGCCGACCAGCACTCCGGCGTCGTTTGCGTCCATCCGAACCACCTCCGGTCACGATTGCGCGCGAATGCTAGCGAACTTCGCCGGAGACGGACGCCCCGTCGGTCCCCGACCCCCCATCGGCCCCGGCCCACCGTCGACCCCGGCCCACCGTCGACCGTCGGCCCACCATCGGCCGTCGGCCCACCATCGGCGGTCGGCCCACCGTCGGCGGTCGGCATGGTGGGCCGGGTCAGCCGCGCCGGCGGGGCACGTGCCGGCGGTAGGCGCTGACCGTCGGGTCGCCGGTGATCCAGAAACGCCACGGCACGTCGTGGGCGGCGGCCACCCCGACCCGGGGACCGGCGGTGACCTCGGCGCGGGCGACCGGGCGGGTAGGCGGGCTCAGCAGCAGGGGACCGCTTCCGTCGAGCACGCAGGTGCCGTTGGCAGACGCGGTGACGTCGAGCGCGACGGCCAGCCGGGCCGGCCCCCGGGCCAGGTCCCGGTCGGCGACGTCCCCCCGGCGGGTGCGGGCCGCCGGCAGCCCGTCGACCACCTCCCCGGCCCGCAGCAGTACGGCCGCCGCCTCACCGTCGCGACCGCAGACGATGTTGAGACACCAGTGCATGCCGAACACGAAGTACGTGTAGGCGTGCCCGGCCGGCCCGAACATCACCCTGGTCCGGGGGGTGGGTCCCCGGTGGGCGTGCGACGCCGGGTCCTCGCCGGTGCCGGCGTACGCCTCGACCTCGGTCAGCCTGATCCGGACGCCACCGGCGGCGAGTTCCCAGCCGAGCAGCGTGCGCGCCGTCTCGGCCACCTCGGCGGCGGGGGCGTGCAGCCACGGGTAGTCCACCGCTCCAGATAACGGCACCTGCGGAAGATCGGCAAACCGAGGACCGTGTTCCCGCCGGTATCCGGGGCAGGCAGACGTCGTCATGCCGGCCGGTCGTCACGGTGGGCAGCCCGACGGATTGCTTAAACATTGTGTTGACAACGGATCGTTGTCAGCATGGAATGGGTGCCATGACCGACACCTTCAGCGCACCTGACGCGGCCCGCGCCCGCGCCGAGCGGACCTACGCCGCGCTGCACCGGATCAGCACCCGGCATGCCGACACCGACGCACGACGACGCCGGCACACCAACCCGTACCTGGCCGACCCGTGGGAGGCCGTCTCGGTGGTCACCGCGCTTGCCGCCGGCGGGGCGACCCGGGAGGTCGACGAGGAGCCCGTCGACGACGCGGACCTCACCGCCGCCCTGACCCTGTTGCCACACCTGCGCGCCGAACTCGACGCGCTGGAGGTGGGCCTGCTGACGATGGCCCGGGCCCGCGGACTGACCTGGCAGGCGATCGCGTTCGGGCTCGGCCTGGGCAGCGCGCAGGCGGCCAAGCAACGCCACGAACGCCTGACCGCCCGCACCGCCTGACCCACCCAGCACCGCCTGACCCGCTGGAACCGCCTGACCCGCCTGAGGCGCTGGAACCGCCTGACCCGCTGGGACCGCCTGGTCGGCTGCGGCCCCACCACCCCAGGTTCGCCGCTCGATACTAAGAGTGGTCAACGCGCAACCACCCACCACCCTGCTGTAGCCCCTTTGCTCTGCTGACCTCGACGCGACAGGCACTTAGCGTCACAGCCTCCCGCGCCGAACCGTCATGCCAGCTCCAACAATTCACCTGGTCAGCGGCGTGGCGCGAATTGGGCAGCAGAGCAAAGGGCGCGAAGGTGTCATAGTGCTCGCCGGAGGAACATTGCTCTCCGTAACGGGAGGTGCTCGCTCACGCACCGCAACCGCCAGCGCGACGAAAACGGCACGCCGCGACGGTCACAGCCGCCGCGACGACGGCGAGCCCAGCGACGACGGCGAGCCCGGCGACGGGGGCGGACCGCCCGCGACGACCGGCCGCAACTACGGCCCGGGCGGTACGTCGGCCGGGCCGGGTGGAACGCGCTGGACCTGGGCGGCGGCATCTCCTACCCGAGCGCCCCTGCCTGATCACCGTCCACACCGGAGGGCCGTTCGGCGCGGACGCCCGCAGCGGCGGCCAGCTGGCCCAGGTCCGGTCGTCCGCCCCCGCGTTGCGGGGCGCGGACGACCGGCACGCGTCAGATCAGCGGGGTACGACCCGCTCGGCAGCCCACTCCCGCCAGCCGGTGAGCTGGTCGGACGCGGCGGCGAGCTGGTCGGCGACCGGGCCGGGGCCGGTCGAGCCGGGGGTGATCCGGGCGGCCAGCGCCGAACGGACCGACAGCACGTCACGCACCGACGGGTCGAGGTGCTCGCTGACCGCCGCCAGGTCGGCGTCGGAGACCTCGTCGAGGGCACAGTCGCGGGCCGCGCAGAGCGCCACCAGTTTGCCGGTGATCTCGTGCGCGTCGCGGAACGGCACGTTGCGCCGGACCAGCCAGTCGGCGACCTCGGTGGCGAGCGAGAAGCCCACCGGCGCGGCGGCGACCAGGCGGTCCACCCGGACGGTCATCGTGGAGATCATCCCGGCCAGCGCCGGGAGCAGCAGCTCCAGGGTGTCGACCGCGTCGAACGCGGGCTCCTTGTCCTCCTGCATGTCCCGGTCGTAGGCCAACGGCAGGCCCTTGAGCATGGTGAGCACGCTCATCAGACCGCCGACCAGCCGACCGGACTTGCCCCGGGCCAGCTCGGCGATGTCAGCGTTCTTCTTCTGCGGCATGATCGACGACCCGGTGGCGAACGCGTCGTCCAGCTCGACCCAACCGAACTCGTGCGACGTCCAGAGCACCACCTCCTCGCCGAGGCGGGACAGGTGCACCCCGACGAGCGCGGTGACGAAGAGGAACTCGGCGACGAAGTCCCGGTCGGCGACCGCGTCCATGGAGTTGGCGAAGGACGTCCGGAAACCCAGCTCCTTGGAGACAGCCACCGGGTCCAGGGGCAGGCCCGAGCCGGCCAGCGCGCCCGCGCCGAGCGGGCTGATCGCCGTACGGTGGTCCCAGTCGCGCAGCCGCTCCAGGTCCCGCAGCAGCGGCTGGACGTGGGCCAGCAGCCAGTGCCCGAAGGTGACCGGCTGGGCGTGCTGGAGGTGGGTCATCCCCGGCGCGGCCGTGTCGACGTGCCGTTCCGCCTGCTCGACCAGGGCCTCGGCCAGCTCCACCAGCCGGGCGGCCACCCCCCGGGCGTGGTCGCGCAGATAGAGCCGCAGGTCGGTGGCGACCTGGTCGTTGCGGGACCGGCCGGCGCGCAGCTTGCCGCCGAGGCTGCCCAGCCGCTCCAGCAGGCCCCGCTCCAACGCGGTGTGCACGTCCTCGTCGTCGATCGTCGGGCGGAACTGCCCGGACGCGCAGGCCGCCTCCAGGTCGTCCAACGCGGCCAGGATCTTTCCCAGCTCGTCGGGGTCGAGCAGCCCCGCGCCGGCCAGCACCCGGGCGTGTGCCCGGGAACCCGCGATGTCGTACGGGGCGAGACGCCAGTCGAACTGGACGCTCACCGACAGCCGCGCCAGGGCCTCGGCGGGGCCACCGGCGAACCGGCCACCCCACAGGCTCGTCCGGTTCGTCGCGGCGCTGTTCTCGGTCAGGCTCTTGTCGTCCACGCCGCTCATTCTGGCAGTGCTCACCTTTCGCTCACCGACTGCGGGGTTCACTCCCGGCACCGGCTCGTCCGTCGTACGGAAACCCGTGACCGGTGCGGTCACGGGGTGTTTCCTTCCCCGGCCTCGTCGCGGCGGGCCCACCCGGCGAGCTTGTCGCCGAGCGCGGCCCCACCGTCGGCCTCGCGGGCCACCACCAGGATGGTGTCGTCACCGGCGATGGTGCCGACGACCTCGGTCAGGCCCGCCCGGTCCACGGCGCTGGCCAGGTAGTGCGCCGCACCCGGCGGGGTACGCAGCACGGCGATGTTGCCGCTGGAGTCGACCCCGTTGAGCAACTCCCGCAGCAGCCGGATCAGCCGGGCGGGGGCCGCCTCGGCGTCGCGCAGCGGCCGGTGGCCGTCCTCGGGGATCAGGTAGCCCGCCCGCCCGTCCCCGCCCCGGGCCTTCACCGCGCCCAACTCCTCCAGATCCCGGGAGAGGGTGGCCTGGGTGACCTGCACCCCGTCGGCGGCGAGCAGGTCGGCCAGCTCGGTCTGGGAACGGATCGCCCTGGCCCGGATCAACTCGACGATGCGGGCGTGCCGGGCGGCGCGGGTCGGGGCGGTCATGATGAGGATGCCTCCAGGAGAAAGGTCAGCAGCGCCTTCTGGGCGTGCAGCCGATTCTCCGCCTGGTCGAAGACCACGCTGTGCGGGCCGTCGAGCACCTCGCTGGTGATCTCCTCGTCCCGGTGGGCGGGCAGGCAGTGCAGCACCTTCACATCCGGCCCGGCGTGACCGAGCAACGCGGCGTTGACCTGGTAGGGCAGGAACGGGGTGATCCGGTCCAGCCCGTCGTCCTCCTGGCCCATCGAGGTCCAGGTGTCGGTGGCGACCACGTCGGCGTCCCGGACCGCCTCGACCGGATCGACAAGTGCCCGTACCGACCCGCCGGTGCCCGCGGCGATCTTCCCGGCCCGGTCCAGCACCCCCGGATCGGGTTGGAACCCGGCCGGCCCGGCGACCCGTACGTGCATCCCGGCGGTCGCCCCGGCCAGCAGGTACGAGTGCGACAGGTTGTTCGCCGCGTCCCCCACGTACGCCAGGGTCCGCCCGGCGGTGCCGCCGCAGTGCTCGCGGACGGTGAGCAGGTCGGCGAGGAGCTGGCACGGGTGGTAGCCGTCGGTGAGCGCGTTGATCACCGGCACGCCTGCGTGCGAGGCGACCTCGGCGATCCGGTCGTCGCCGTGGGTACGCAGCACGATGGCGGCGACGTAGCGGGACAGCACCCGGCCGGCGTCGGCGAGTGTCTCGCCCCGACCGAAGTGGGTGACCTGGGTGTCCACCACGAGCGGGTGACCGCCGAGTTCGGCGATGCCGGCGTCGAAGGAGATCCGGGTCCGCAGGCTCTGCTTGTCGAACAGCACCGCCACCGAACGCGGCCCGGCCAGCGGGGTGAACCCGAACCGGTCGGCCTTCATCCGGGCGGCCAGGTCGAGCACGGCCGACTGTTCGGCCGGGGTGAGGTCGTCGTCGGCCAGCAGGTGCCGGATCATGTGCGGGTCTCCGTCGGGGTCGGGGTGGGAGTGGGTGGTGCCACGGCGCGGGTCTGCGCCCCCGGCGCGGCCGGCGTGCCGTCGGCAGGGGCAACCGCGGTGTCGAGGGCAGCGGCGTCGTCGAGGGCAGCGGCGGCCGGAAGGGCGGCGGTGTCGAGGGCGGCGGGGAGGGCGGCCAGGAACGCGTCGACCTGCTCGCCGGTGAGGATCAGCGGCGGGGCGAGCCGGATCACCCCCGGCTGGACCGGGTTGACCAGGAACCCCGCCGTGCGCAGCGCGCCGGCCACCGGGCCGGCGACCGGTGCGGCGAGCACGATGCCGAGCAGCAGCCCGGCTCCGCGTACCTCGGCCACCAGCGGGTGGCCCAGCGCCTCGACGCCCCGACGCAGCCGTTCACCGATGCGCTTGACGTGGTCGAGCAGGCCCTCGCCGGCGATGGTGGAGACCACCGCGAGGGCGGCGGCGCAGCTGACCGGGTTGCCGCCGAAGGTGGTGCCGTGCGAACCGGCCCGGAGCAGCTCGGCGGCCCGACCGAAGGCCAGGCACGCGCCGATGGGCAACCCACCGCCCAGCCCCTTGGCCAGGGTGATGACGTCCGGCTCCACCCCGTCGGCCTGGTGGGCGAACCAGTGACCGGTGCGTCCGATGCCGGTCTGCACCTCGTCGAGCACCAGCAGGGCCCCGTGCCGGGCGGTGATGCGCCGCGCCTCGGCCAGGTAGCCGGGCGGCGGGACGACCACCCCGTTCTCGCCCTGGACCGGCTCCAGGATCACCATCGCGGTGGCGTCGGTGACGGCCGCCGCCAGCGCCGCCACGTCGCCGTACGGGACGTGGTCGACGTCGCCGGGCAGCGGGCGGAACGGGTCGGCCTTCGCCGGTTGGCCGGTCAACGCCAGTGCCCCCATGGTGCGGCCGTGGAAACCGCCGATGGTGGCCACGACGTGCGACCGGCCGGTGAGCCGGGACAGCTTGAACGCGGCCTCGTTGACCTCGGCGCCGGAGTTGGCGAAGAACACCCGGCCGGGCCGGCCGGCCAACGCCAGCAGCAGCTCCGCGAGGGCCACCGGGGGTTCCGCCACGAACAGGTTGGAGACGTGGCCGAGGGTGGCGATCTGTTTGGAGACGGCGGCCACCACGGCGGGGTGGGCGTGCCCGAGCGCGTTGACCGCGATCCCGCCGAGCAGGTCGACGTACTCCCGGCCGGCCTCGTCGACGACGACCGCGCCGGAGCCGGAGACCAGCGCCAGCGGCGGGGTGCCGTAGTTGTCCATCATGGACTCGCCCCAGCGTTGCACCAGCGTGCTCATGCGCCGACCGTGCCTTCCTCGTGGGTGGACCCGGACGGGGTGTCGACGACCATCGTGCCGAACCCCTCCGAGGTGAAGACCTCCAGCAGGGTGGAGTGCGCGACCCGACCGTCGACGACGTGCGCGGCGGGCACTCCCCCGCGCACCGCCCGCAGGCAGGCCTCCATTTTGGGCACCATCCCCGCTTCCAGGGACGGCAACAGCGCCGCCAACGCCTCGGCGTCGATCTCGCTGACCAGGCTGGTGGTGTCCGGCCAGTCGGCGTACAAACCGGCGACGTCGGTGAGGACGACCAGCTTGCGGGCGTGCAGGGCGATCGCCAACGCCGCGGCGGCGGTGTCGGCGTTGAGGTTGTGCAGCACCCCGTCGACGTCCGGCGCGACGGTGGAGATGACCGGGATCCGGCCGGCCGCGATCAGGTCGGTCACCGCCGAGACGTCCACCGACTCCACATCACCGACCTGACCGACGTCGACCGCCTCGCCGTCGACCCAGGCGGGCCGCCGCACGGCGGTGAACAGGCCGGCGTCCTCCCCGGACAGGCCGACGGCGAACGGGCCGTGCGCGTTGATCATGCCGACCAGTTCCCGGCCGACCTGGCCGACCAGCACCATCCGGACGACGTCCATCGCCTCCGGGGTGGTGACCCGCAGGCCACCCTTGAATTCGCTGGCGATGCCGAGTCGCCCCAGCATCGCCGAGATCTGCGGCCCGCCGCCGTGCACCACGACCGGCTTGAGCCCGGCGTACCGGAGGAACACCATGTCGGCGGCGAAGGCCCGTTGCAGCGCCGGGTCGACCATCGCATTGCCGCCGTACTTGACCACCACGGTGGCCCCGGAGAACCGGGCCAGCCAGGGCAGCGCCTCGATCAGCGTCTCGGCCTTCACCTGGGCCCGGGTGAGATCCGCGGACAGGCTCATGTCGAGTACGCCGAGTTCTCGTGCACGTACGCGTGCGACAGGTCGTTGGTCCAGATCGTCGCCGCCGCCGCACCCGCGTGCAGGTCGATGCGGATGGTGACGTCCCGCCCGGTCAGGTCGACCTTGGACCGGTCCTCCGCGGCGGCACCGCCACGGCACACCCAGATCCCGTTGACCGCCACGTCCACCGCGTCCGGGTCGAACGCGGCGGTGGTGGTGCCGACCGCCGCGAGGATCCGACCCCAGTTCGGGTCGTTGCCGAACAGCGCGGTCTTGACCAGGTTGTTGCGGGCCACCGACCGGCCCACCTCGACCGCATCGTCCTCGTCGGCGGCACCGACCACCTCGATGGCGACCTGCTTGGTCGCCCCCTCGGCGTCGGCGACCAACTGCTGGGCCAGGTCGTGGCAGGCGGCGGTGACGGCGGCGGTCAGCTCGGCCTCGTCGGGCTCCACCCCGGACGCCCCGCTGGACAGCAGCAGCACCGTGTCGTTGGTGGACATGCACCCGTCGGAGTCGACCCGGTCGAAGGTGACCCGGGTGGCGGCCCGCAACGCGGCGTCCAGCAGCTCCGGCCCGGCCACCGCGTCGGTGGTCAGCACGCACAGCATGGTGGCCATGCCGGGGGCGAGCATCCCGGCCCCCTTGGCCATTCCGCCCACCGTCCAGCCGGCCCCCCGCACGACGGTGGTCTTCGGCCGGGTGTCCGTCGTCATGATCGCCACGGCGGCGGCCGGGCCGCCGTCGCGGGCCAGTCCCCGGATCGCGGTACGCACCCCGGGAAGCAGCTTGTCCATCGGCAGCCGCTCACCGATCAGGCCGGTCGAGCAGACCGCCACGTCACCGGCACCGAGCCGCAGCCGGGGGCTGGACGCGGTGAGCGCGGCGGCGGTGTGCTCGGCCGTGGCGTGGGTGTCCTGGAAGCCCGCCGGACCGGTGCAGGCGTTCGCCCCGCCGGAGTTGAGCACCACGGCGCGGACCACACCGCCCCGGACGACCTGCTGGGTCCACCGCACCGGCGCGGCCCTGACCCGGTTGGTGGTGAAGACGCCGGCGACCCCGGCGTCCGGGCCGTCGTTGACGACCAGGGCCACGTCGGTGGCCCCGCCGCTCTTCAACCCGGCCGCGACTCCGGCCGCACGAAACCCCCGAGGGGCGGTGACACTCACAGTGCATGCCTTTCGTTCGCGACTGCGGGGCTCCGCTGCGCTGCGCTCCTCGCGCTCACGGGGCAACTCCAAAGAGGGGCAGGCCGGTGGTTTCGGGCAGGCCGAGCATCAGGTTGGCGTTCTGCACCGCCTGGCCGGCGGCGCCCTTGCCGAGGTTGTCGATGGCGCTGACCACGATCACCCGGCCGGAGTCGACGTCGACGGTGGCCTGGAGGTGGCAGGAGTTCGCCCCGGCGGTGGCGGCGGTGTGCGGCCACGCCCCCTCGGGCAGCAGGTGCACGAACGGCGCGTCGGCGTACGCCTCGGCCAGCACCGCGCGCGGGTCGGCGTCGCCGGTGGGCACGGCGGTGACGGTGGCGAGGATGCCGCGCGGCATCGGGGCCAGCACCGGGGTCAGCGACAGCCCGGTCGCGCCGGTGGCCTGCTTGATCTCCGGGACGTGCTGGTGGGCACCGACCTTGTAGGGCGACAGGTCCCCCATCACCTCGCTGCCGAGCAGGTGCGTCTTGGCGGCCCGCCCGGCCCCGGAGGTGCCGGAGGCGGCGACCACGACCACGTCGGCCGGCGAGACCGCACCGGCGGCGATCAGCGGCGCGAGGGCCAGGGTGATGGCGACGGCGTAGCAGCCGGTGTTGGCGACCCGGGTCGCCCCGGCGATCGCGGACCGCTGGCCGGGCAGCTCCGGCAGGCCGTACGTCCACGCCCCGGCGTGCGGGCCGCCGTAGTAGCGGGACCAGGCGTCGGCGTCGCGCAGCCGGTGGTCGGCGCCGAGGTCGACCACCCGCACCGACTCGGGCAGTTCGGCGGCGAGCGCCGCCGACTCGCCGTGCGGCAGGGCCAGGAAGACCAGGTCCGCGTCGGCCAGCGTGGCCGCATCGGTTGCCGCGAACACCAGGTCCAACCCCACGAGCTGCGGGTGTACGGCGGTGACCGGCGCTCCGGCCTGACGGTGGGCGGTGGCGGTGACCAGGTCGAACTCGGGATGACCGGCGATCAGGCGCAGCAGCTCGCCCCCGGCGTAACCACTCGCTCCGGCGACCGCAACTCGGATACCCATTCCTACCTCCGCATGACTATGCAGAGAAGGCTAGTCCGCACCTGCGCCGGATGCAAGTTAATACATCCGTCCGCATGTAAATGATAAGCCTGACCGCCGGTCACGCCCCGACCACCCTGGGCGAACCCGCTGTCCTGGCTACGTCGACCGACCCGGAGGTGGCCGGGTCCCGGCTTGCCGGCCCGGGACCCGACCACCGGCTCAGTTCGCCCGCTCGACCAACCCGTGCTGCCGCTGGTAGGTCCGCAGCGCCACGTCCCAGGCCTCGGTGTACTCCGACGGGCCCAGGTTGAGGTCGTGGTGTCCCCGGACCGCCTCCCGCAGCAGGGCCACCAGCTCCGGCACCGTTCCGCGACGCTCGTCGACGTAACGGCGGAAGACGTCGGCGAACTGCTCCCCGGTCAACCGGGCCGCGTGCGCGGTCACCGGATCGGCCTCCAACGCCTGGAGCACCGCACACCACCGGCGGGTCAGGTCGTCGACGTGCCGGGCCCGGATCTTCTGCAACTCGTGGTCACACTCCAGCCGGATCCGTTCCTCCCAGTACGGCCGCAGCCGGTCACGCACCCGCTCGTCGGGGCTGACCCGCACGTGGGCGGTGAACTGCGGCAGCGACTCGTTCGCCGGCCACCGCTGCCCGGCGAGCCGTTCGTTGAGCACCCGCTCCAGCTCGTGGGAGCGGTGCGGCTCGAACTCCCGGGACACGTCCACGATCCGCTCCCGGACGATCCCACCGGCCCAGTCGAGATACCGCTCGGCACGGAACTTCAACTCGTCGAACGTCATCCGCCGGCCGGTCCACAGATACACGGGGTGCACCCGGAAATCGAACGCGTCCCCCTTCGCCGGCACCAGCAGCGGATGCGGGACGTCCTGGCGGAACGACACCGTGACGGGCGGCGGCGGTGGCAGCGGCGGCACCGGCTCGAGCGGAGCCGGCGAGCCGAACAGGCCCTGCCACCAGTGGCGGCGCTGCGGCATCGGAAGTTGGCTGCCCATGGCGGTGCTGGGGTGCGGGTTCATCGGTGATCCTCGTCGGTGAGTCGGCGTACGGCGGCGAGCAGGGAGTTGTGGGGCATCAGGGGTCCCCAGACGTGGCTCAGCTGGTGGTCCAGCCGGTGCCGCAGGGGTGCCCGGCCCGCCACCACCAGAGCGAGCAGTTCCAGGCAGTGGGCGGCGACCTCGGGGTGCCCGTCGGCCCGGTTGAGCCAGAAACCGAGCGTGCGCCACGCGCGGTAGGCGGTCGTGGGCAGGCTGAGCGCGTTCGCCCAGCAGTCGGCCAGGTCGGTCGTCGACACGGTGCCGACCCGCGCCAGATCGAGCAGCTCCGGCCAGTGCTCCCGAGGGGCGGGCGCCCACCGGTCGGCGAGCACCCGCAACGCCCGTCCGGCGTGCAGCCACACCTCCGGGTCCGGCGACCGGGTCCACTGCGCGAGGGCCGGCAACACGGTCGCCTGGTGACCGGCCGTGTGCACCTCGACCAGGCCCCGCACCACCGAGTGGTGCCAGCGTTGCATCCGCGCCCCGGCGATCTGGCGCAGATGCAGCAGGGCGGTGTCGGGCCAGAGCCGGGCGAGCCCCAACGCGTAGGCGCGGGCAACCGTGTCCCGCAGGTGGGCCGGCCCTACGGACGCCCACCGGTCCAGTTCCGTGCGTACGCGCTGGCGCAGCTCCGGTTGCATGGCCATGGCGACCAACGCGATGGCGGCGGCCTGCCGGACGCCGGCCCGGCGTTCCCGGGCCAACTGGTCCACGGTCTCCAGGGCGACCCGCACCCCGTGCCGGGCGGACCAGCCCACCGCTCCCGCAGCGGCCTCCCGGACCCCGGGCGACCCCGTGCGCACCAGGGTGGCGAGCCAACCGAGCAGATGCTCCGGCAGCCACCAGTCCGACCAGGCGACCTCCAGGAGGCTGGTCCGCAACTGGTCGTTGCCGGGCGAGAACTCGATCCGCCGCCCACCGCTGAGCCGGTCGTCGTCGACCAGGACGACGGCCTGCCGCAGCACCGGTCCGAGCAGCAGGTCGACCACCCCACCGAGGAACCCCACCGGTGGCGTGGTCGCGCCGTCGGTGTCCGGTGCCGGCCCGGTGAGCAACCGTCCGGCCGCCGCCTGGACCTCCACCACCGACTGTCCCGCCAGCACCGCGCAGGACAGCCGGAACGCCCGCCGCTGGTCGACGTCCCACCGGGACGACCCGTCGACACCGTCTTCCTCGACGCAGAGCACCCGTCGGGCACGCTCGCGCAACTGCCGGGGCAGCAGTCGCTCCAGCCGTTCGGTGAGGTCGCCGCCGCGCGGCGGCGCCTGGGCGATCAGCTCCGCCAGCCGGACGACCTCACCGGCGCGCGGACCGCCGGCCAGGTGGGCGGCGAGCAGCGGATGCGGGACGCACTCCTCCTCGACGTACGCGTCGACGCAGTCACCGGTGCAGTGGTCGGCGCACCAGCCGACGCACTGCCCACGCAGCAGCCGGCGCAGCTGCGCCCGGAACACCTCCACCGAGGCCGCCGGGCGGTGGGGCACCAGCTGCCCGGTGAACTCCTGCTCCCGGTGCGCGAAGTCCCCGACCAGCACCAGGCTGCTCCCGAGGGTCTCCAACCTCACCGCGAGTCCCACCAGGGTCAGGCCGTCCAACTCCCGGACCGCCTCGTCGCCGAGCGCCAGGGTGTAGCCGTGGCCGGGCCGGACGGGTGCGTCGGCGCCCAGCAGGTCCGACAGGTGTTCCGCGTCGAGCACGCCGACCCGGTCGTAGCCGTAGCGGCGGGCCGAGGCCAGGCAGCCGGCGGTGTGTCGCCCCGTTCCGTCGGGGCCGGTCAGGCAGACCAGGTGGCGCAGTTTGAGCTGCCGGTCCAGCCGCTGGTCGCTCGGCGCGGGGGCGTAGCCGTCGGCCAACTGCCGCACCCAGGTGCCGCTGAGCGTCTCCGACCAGGTCCGGCCGCCCGCCCCCACGGTCGCCGTGGTGATGTTCACGGTGCCGATCGCGGTAGCCCCCGGACCGGTCGCGTTCTGGCCCCGGACCCGTACGTCACCGACCCCGATGCTCGACGGGGCACCGAGCAGTGCGGTGAGCCGGGCGAGGACGGCAGCCGGGTCCGGTGCCTCCTCCGGCTCGTCCACCGGTTCGTCCTCGGCGGCCGACCCCGGCGGGGGCGCATCCGTCGGCGCGGGCCGCCCGGCCACGGTCTCGTCCGACCCCCGTTCGTCGGAGCGGGCGGAGTCCGGCGCGGCGTCGACCGGTGCGGGCGGTCCGACGTCGTCGGGGTCCGGCGGGTCCCACGAATCCGCCGTCCCGTTCATCGGCCGCCGCCATCGCCGCCGAAGACGGCGTCGCGGCCGACCGATCCGATGGCCGTCGCGTTCGGGCCGATCGCGTTCTGCCCCTGCACCCAGATGTCGCCGGTGCGGATGCCCGACCCGGCCGTGCCGGACCCGGTGTCCTTCCCGGCCGTGCCGGACCCGGTGTCCGGCCGCGGAGGTGGCGGTCCCCCGGTGGGCGACGACGGCTCCTGCGGCGGTGGCCACGACGACATGTCCTCGTCGACCACGTAGAGCCAGGCGGGCTCCCGGAACTCCTTCGCCGGGTGCTCGACCTCGATCCGGCGGAACCGCTCCGGCCGCATCTCCTCCGGATACTCGCAGACCACGTCGCGGTACATCTCCGTCGAGACGACCAGCGCGACCCCCGCGTCGGGGAACGCGGCGAGCGCCTGCCGCACCGGGGTGGCGTCGCAGAGCCGGCAGACGTGCACGACCGCGTGGCCGGGGAAGCCGTTGGCCCCGTCCAGGTGCACCAGACCCTGGTGTACGGCCACCCGCAACCGGATCTGCGCGGGAGCGGTCCGGCTGCTGTTGAACGCCCGCAGCCGCCGGTTGAGTTCCGGTACGAACCGGCCGATGACCCGGGACTCCGGGACGTCGCGGGGCAGGATCGCCAGCTCGCCGTCGCCGGCCTGCTGGGTGGTCCAGGCGACCCGGTCCAGGCCCACCTCGGTCGCCGCCGCGTGCAGCAGGGTGTGGAAGTTCTCCTGTGCCTCGTACTGCTGAAGATTGCTGCGTCGGCTGTACCGCTCCATGTCCACGGAAACCAGCAGACGCCGTTCGGGATGTCGCATCCGGCACACCCTTCGTCGCCGGCCCGCTCGGCGAGCGGGCACCACCGGGCACATCGAACCCGGCCCGACGCCCGCAGACCCCTCAGAAGTACGGCATCGGCGGGACTGTCGGCATCCGGTCATCCCACCGTGGACAGATGTCGTGGTAGCCGGTATCCGGTCTGCTGCCAGCATGTGGACGAACCTGACCGAACTGCTCCTGGCGCTCGGGGTGTCCCCCGCCGCGATCCTCGCCCTGCTGGTCGTCGAGGCCCTCGCGGTCCGCAGCGGGGCGGTGCGACGCGTGTCCACACGGATACGCTTCGACACTTCTCGTCTGCTGAGGAAGGTGCTGATGCTGATGCGGCTACCACACGACCGGCCCGACGGCGACTGGCCGTACGGGACCTTCCTGCAACGGCTCGACGACCCGGTGCGGACCGCGTTGCTGGCGTCCGGAGTCCGGCGTCAGGTACCGGCCGGGCAGATCCTCATCCACGAGGGTCACCGGGAGGCGCACCTGGTGCTGCTGGAGGACGGCCTGACAAAGGTCACGGCGTCCCTGCCCGACGGGCGGACCGCCCTGCTGGCACTGCGGGTCGGCGGCGACCTGGTGGGCGAGATGTCGGCCCTCAACGACCGCCCCCGATCGGCGACCGTGACCACCTGCGGGCCCACCAGCTACAGCGTCATCCAGCCCGAGCAGTTCAAGACCTTCCTGCGGGGCCACCCCAACGCCGCCCTGGAACTGGCCGCCATGGTCTCCGACCGGCTGCGCTGGTCCAACCGCCGCCGGATCGACTTCTCCTCGTACTCGGTGAAGATCCGGGTGGCCCGGGTGGTGGCGGACCTGTGCCGCTCACACGGTCGACAGGACCGCGACGCGGTGGTCATCGACGTCCGGCTGACCCAACCGGAACTCGCCACCATCTGCGGGGCCGCCGAGACCTCGATCCAGAAGGCGCTGAGGGAGCTGCGCGCCGACGGGCTGGTGGAGACCGACTACCGGCGGATCACCGTGCGCGACCTGGCCGCCCTGCGCGCCTGCGGGGAGATCACCGACGAGACGTGACGGCGACGGCCCCGACCCGGTGACCGGATCGGGGCCGTCGTCAGGCCGGTGCGCGTCAGGCGCCGCGCAGGGTCGCTCCGAACCGCCGGGTGGCGACGGCGACGGCGGCGTCCCGGGCGGCCACCGCCTCCTCCACGGTCAGCGTCCGGTCCGGAGCCCGGAAGGTGAGCTTGTACGCCAGCGACCGGCGGCCCGCGCCGAGCGACTCCGAGGCGTACACGTCGAAGAGGCGGACGTGCTCCAGCAGCTCACCGGCCCCCTCGACCAGTGCGGCCCGGACGTCGGCGGCCGGCACCGTGTCGTCCAGCACCAACGCCACGTCGATCAGCGCGGGGGGGAACCCCGACACGGTCGGCGCGGACACCACCGGGGCGGCCGGCAGGGCGTCCAGGTCCAGTTCCATGGCGCTGGTGCGGCGCGGCAGCTCCAATGCCGCCACCACCGTCGGGTGCAGCTCACCGGCGTGGCCGACCACCACCCCGTCGACCAGCAGCGCGGCACACCGACCCGGGTGCCAGGGTGCGTGCTCGGCGGCCCGTACCTCGATCCGGTCCGCCGGCAGGTCGGCGGCGGCGAGCACCGCCCGGCCGGCCTCCACGGCGTCGGCCCAGCCGGCGGCCCGGCCCGCACCCCACCAGCCGGCCGGGTCCACGTCCCCGGTGAGCACCACCGCGACGTGCCGGGGCTGGGCCGGCACCACCGCGTCGGCGGCGGCGAACTCGGCGTCGGTGGGGCGACGGTCCACCCCCATGACCGGCGGCGCACCCACCCCGGCCCGCGGGTGGAACACCGTGCCGATCTCATAGAGCGCGAGGTCACGGTGGCCCCGGCCCAGGTTGCGCTTGAGGATGCCGAGCAGCGGGCCGAGCAGCGTGGTGCGCAGCAGCGGCTCCTCCTCCGACAGCGGGTTGGCCAGCCGCACCGCCGGCCGACGCGGGTCGTCGGCGGGCAGCCCCAGCTGGTCGGCCAGCTCGGGGGCGACGAACGGCAGGCCCAGCACCTCGACGTAGCCGCGTTCGGCCAGTGAGCGGGCCACCGCCCGGCGGCGACGCTGCTGCCAGGTCAGACCCCGGCCGGGCGGCGCGGTCGGCAGCACCGACGGCACCCGGTCGTAGCCGTCGAGGCGGACCACCTCCTCGACCAGGTCGGCCGGGTCGGTGAGGTCGGGCCGCCAGGTCGGCGGAGTGACGGTGAGCACGTCGCCGGCACCGGCGGCCGTCCCGACCGTCCCCGGGTCCTCGGCCAGCCGGTCGCCGCCCCGGATCACCGTGCAACCCACCTGCTCCAGCAGGTCGACCACCCGCTGCGGGGAGTAGTCCACCCCGATCCGGCGCGACGGCAGGTCGGCCGGGAGGGTGACCGGGCGCATCGGCCGGACGTGGTCGAGGTCGAGGACCTCCGCGCCGGCCTCGCCACCGCCGTGCGTGGTGAGCAGCTCGACGGCGCGCTGGAGGGCCACCAGCGGCAGCGCCGGGTCGACCCCCCGCTCCCACCGCTTGGCCGCCTCGCTGAACAGCTTGTGCCGGCGGGCGGTGCGGCCCACCATCACCGGGTCCCAGTGGGCGGCCTCCAGCAGCACGTTGGTGGTGCCGCCGACCACCTCGCTGGTCTCGCCGCCCATCACCGCGGCCAGCGAGATCGGGACGCCGTCGCCCTCGCCCGCGAGGGAGTTGGGCAGCCCGGCGTCGCAGATCACCATGTCCTCGGCGGTGAGCGCGCGGACCACACCGTCCAGTGTGGTCACCTTCTCGCCCGCCTCGGCCCGGCGCACCACCAGCGGACCGGTGATCCGGTCGGCGTCGAAGGCGTGCATCGGCTGACCCAACTCGAGCATCACGTAGTTGGTGATGTCGACCGGCAGCGAGATGCTGCGGATGCCGGCCACGGTCAGCCGCTGCCGCATCCAGCCGGGCGTGGTCGCCGTCGGGTCGACACCCCGGACCATCCGGGTGGCGAACCGGTCACAGCCGACGGTGTCGCGCAACTGCACCGGGTACGCCGGCTCGTCCGTCCCGGCCGGCGCGGGCACCAGGCCCGGGTCACGGAAGGACAACCCCAGGGCGTACGCCAGCTCCCGGGCGATGCCGCGCACGCTCAACGCGTACCCCCGGTCGGGGGTGATCTCCAGCTCGACCACGACGTCGTCGAGGCCCACCACCGGCCGGGCGTCGTCGCCGGGTCGGGCGGCGGTGTCCGGCGGCAGCACGATGATGCCGGAGTGGTCGTCACCCAGCCCCAGCTCCTGCGCCGAGCAGATCATGCCGGCCGACATCCGGCCGTACGTCTTGCGGGCGCCGATGGTGAAGTCGCCGGGCAGCACCCCGCCGGGCAGGATCACCACGACCCGGTCGCCGGGGGCGAAGTTACGCGCCCCGCAGACGATCTGCTGCAACTCGCCGGTGCCGTTGGCGGTGCCCACGTCGACCAGGCAGTGCCGGATCGGCTTCTTGAACCCGGTCAGCTCCTCGATCTCGCGGACCTCACCGACGACCAGCGGACCGGTGACCGTGCGGCGCAGGTCCACCACGGACTCGACCTCGATACCGAGGTCCACCAGGGCCTGTTCCAGATCCTCGGTGGGCAGGTCGACGGGGAGGTCGACGTACTCCCGCAGCCAACTGACAGAAACTCGCATGACTCAGACCACCGTCTCCGTGACTCGTACCCGCATCGCCCTACGCCCCGGCCCCGAACGCGCGGGTGAACCGCACGTCGCCCTCGGCCATGTCCCGCATGTCGCTGACCCCGTGCCGGAACATCACCGTCCGGTCGATGCCCATGCCGAACGCGAACCCGGAGTAGATCTCCGGGTCGATGCCGCAGGCCCGCAGCACCCTCGGGTTGACCATGCCGCAGCCGCCCCACTCGACCCAGCGCGGGCCGTCGCGGTGCTCGGGGAACCACACGTCGAACTCCCCCGACGGCTCGGTGAACGGGAAGTAGTGCGGACGCCACCGGGTCTTCGCCCCCGCGCCGAACATGGCCCGGGCGAAGTGGTCGAGGGTGCCACGCAGGTGCGCCATCGTGATGCCCCGGTCCACCACCAGGCCCTCGACCTGGTGGAAGACGGGAGCGTGGGTGGCGTCCAACTCGTCGGTGCGGTAGACCCGGCCGGGCACCACCACGTAGATGGGGGGCTTGCGGGTCAGCATGGTGCGCGCCTGCACCGGCGAGGTGTGGGTGCGCAGCACCAGGCCGGAGGCGTCCGCGCCGGCCGGCGGTGCGATGTGGAAGGTGTCCATCAGCCCACGCGCCGGATGGTCGGCGGGGATGTTCAACGCGTCGAAGTTGGTCCACTCCAACTCGACCTCGGGACCCTCGGCCACCTCGTAGCCCATCCCGACGAACAGGTCGCTGATCTGCTCCATCAGGGTCGACAGCGGGTGGCGTGCGCCCCGGGGCCGCCGGTCGTACGGCAGGGTCACGTCGACCCGCTCCTCGACCAGCACCCGGGCGGCCTGCTCCCGGTCGAGCACCTCGGCGCGGGCCGCGTACGCGGACTCGATCGCCCGGCGGGCCTCGTTGACCCGCTTGCCGGCGTCGGACTTCGCGGCCGGCGGCAGCGCGCCGATCTCCCGGCGGGCCAGCGACACCGGGGACCGGTCACCGAGGTGCGCGGGGCGCAGCGCGGTCAACGCGTCGGGGTCGGTGGCGGCGGTGAACGCCTTCTCGGCGTCGGCCACCGCCTCGGCCAGGGCGGCCGGGTCGAGCAGGGCGACCTGCTTCGGGTCGTACGGATCGTTGCGGTAGCTCATGGCGTACGGGCACTCCCTCACGGCGGCGCCGACCCTCCCGGGCGGCTAGGCGAGTCTACGGACGCGCGGCTTCGCCGCAGCCCGCCGGTGGGAGTTGCGCGCGGGGAAGTGTCAGGCCCGCCGCCCGCCGACACCGGCGGGCTGGGTAAACGAACGCCGTGGCGCGTTCCGCACGTGACCGACTCCCCTGCTGGGTGTGCGCCGACCGGGGTCAGCGCAGTGCTCGGGCTGAAGCGTACAGGCAGACGGCGGCAGCCGCAGCCAGGTTCAGGCTCTCCGCCCGCCCGTGCAGCGGCACCCGGACCCGGGCGTCAGCGACGGCGGTCAACTCCTCAGGCAGACCGTGCGCCTCGGCCCCGAACAGCCAGGCGGTGGGGGCGGCGAGCCGGCCGTGGTCGACGAGGTCGTCGAGGTCGCTGTCGCCGTACCCGGTGGTGGCGAGGACCGCCAGCCCGGCGGCCCGCAGCGCGTCGACCACGGCCCCGGGGTCGGCGGCGCGGACCACGTCGACGTGGAAGAGGCTGCCGGCGGAGGCCCGCACGCACTTGCCGTTGTAGGGGTCGACGGTGTCACCGGCGAAGACCACCGCGCCCGCGCCGGCCGCGTCGGCGGTGCGCAGCACGGTCCCGGCGTTGCCCGGGTCACGGATGCCGGCGAGCACCGCGACCAGGCGTGGTCCGCGCGCCAGGGCGGTCGCGAGCGGCACGTCGAGGTGCCGGCAGACGGCGACCAGTCCCTGCGGGGCGACGGTCTCGGTCAGCGCCGCCAGGGCCTCGTCGGTGACCTCGGAGACCGGCAGGTCGGCGTGGGCGGCCCGGGACGCCAGGTCGGCGTGCCGGTCCAGGGCGGTCGGCGTGCCGAAGAGTTCCACGACCGTGCCGGTGCGGTCGAGCGCCTCACGGACCGCCTGCGGCCCCTCGGCGAGGAAGCGGCCCGCCGCGTCGCGGTCCCGCCGCCGGTGCAGCCGCCGGGCGGCGACCACCCTGGGGGTACGCGGGGTGAACGGGCCGGCGACGGCGTCGAGGCGCCTCCCGCGCGCTGGTGACTGCATGGGAGACGCCTCGATCTGCTGCCGGGGTGGGTCAGGCGGCCTGGGCCGCGGCGCCACCGGTGCCCTCGGCCGTCACGGCGGCCCGGGCCAGCTCGACGATCGCGGCGAACGCCGCGGCGTCGTGGACGGCCAGGTCGGCCAGGATCTTGCGGTCGACCTCGATGCCGGCCAGGCGCAGGCCCTGGATGAGCCGGTTGTAGGTCATGCCGTTGGCCCGGGCGCCAGCGTTGATGCGCTGGATCCAGAGCTGCCGGAAGTCGCCCTTGCGGTCACGACGGTCCCGGTAGGCGTACTGCATCGAGTGCAGCACCTGCTCCTTGGCCTTGCGGTACAGCCGGGAGCGCTGACCGCGGTAACCACTCGCGGTCTCCAGCAGGGTACGACGCTTCTTCTGGGCGTTCACAGCCCGCTTGACGCGTGCCATCTCAACTCCTTGTTAGGTAAAGGTGGCGCGCGTCAGCGGCCGAGCAGCTTCTTGATGCGCTTGACGTCGGACTTGGCCAGCTCGACCGTGCCGGTCAGCCGCCGGGTCTGGGTGGACGGCTTCTTCTCCAGGTTGTGGCGAAGGCCGGCCTGCTGGGCGACGATCTTGCCCTTGCCGGTCACCTTGACCCGCTTGCCCATACCCGTGTGGCTCTTCATCTTCGGCATGTGGAACGTCTTCTCCCTGTTACTGGCCGCTGGTGTCAGCGGTCGGGCCGGTCTCGCCGGCTGCTGCGGTCTCGCCGGCCGCCGGGGCCTCGCCGTCTGCCGGCGACGCGGACTCGTCCGCGGTCCGGTCCCGGGGGCCGGTGCGGGACGCCGTGGCGGCGACCGCGGAGGCCTTCACGGCCCGGTGCGGCGCGAGGACCATGATCATGTTCCGACCGTCCTGCTTCGGAGCGGCCTCGACGTATCCCAGGTCCGTGATCTCGGACTCGAGCCGGCGCAGGAGCCGGTAACCCAGCTCCGGGCGGCTCTGCTCCCGACCACGGAACATGATCGTCACCTTGACCTTGTCGCCCGCCTTGAGGAACCGCACCACGTGACCCTTCTTGGTCTCGTAGTCGTGCGGGTCGATCTTCGGCCGGAGCTTCATCTCCTTGATGACGGTCTGCTGCTGGTTACGCCGCGCTTCGCGCGCCTTGAGTGCGCTCTCGTACTTGAACTTGCCGAAGTCCATGAGCTTGCACACCGGCGGGCGCGCCATCGGCGCAACCTCGACCAGGTCCAGGTCGACGTCCGCGGCCAGCTGCAGGGCGCGCTCCAGCGGGACGATGCCCACCTGCTCACCCTCAGGGCCGACCAGTCGGACCTCACGTGCCCGGATCTGCTCGTTCACGCGTGGTTCGACGCTGATGGGGCCTCCTCGAGTCGAGTCTGCTGTGTGGCCGACTCCGCGCGGCCCCCGGGTGGGGACGACTCGGAAAGCAGAAGGCCCCGGCACATGCCAGGGCCCGCTCGACCGGTCGGCACGATCACATGATCGCGCATCCGGCACCGGGACATGCCCGGAACCGGTGACCGGACCCGGCCACCGACTGGGGCGACTCGGGTGGGAGCAGGCGCTCCGCTTCGGGACCGCCTGACCGCCGGAGGCGGAGGCAGTCTGGTCGACTCCGAAACACTACACCCCCGCCCCAGCCATCCCCAAACCGGGCCCGCAGGTCAGTGGGGGTGGAAAATCCTCAGCCCCGGGTCGGGGCGCCGCCCAGGCGGGCCAGGTGGGCCTGGTGCAACCGGCGCAACGCGCGCACCCCGTCGACCGCGATCTCCTTGTCGGCGGCCTGGAGCGCCACCATCGGCAGCAGGTCGTCGTCGTGCAGCTCCAGGCTGGCCCACGGCGCACCCCGGTCGAAGCGCACCCCCCGCACCACCTCCCAGGGCAACTCGTACGAGCCGAGGATGTTGCGCACCCGCACCCCCCGGGCGTCCGCCTCGACCCGGGGCCGGGTGAACAGCAGGATGCCCAGCGCGCCGAACACCCCGAGGCCGATCATGGCGAACTGGTCACCGCGCTGAAAGGTGCCGTAGCCCTCGCCGGTCGCCCCGGTCAACGAGGTGGCCACCAGGCTGAAGACCACCAGCAGGGCGATCGCCGAGGCCCAACAGACGACCCGGATACGGCGCGGCTTCAGGCGGATCAACTCGGTGTCGCTCACCGCTCCAGTCTGCCACCCGCCGCAGCCCACCCCCGCGCCGCCACCCGGTGGCGGGATCAGAGGCGGCAGGCGTGGATGTTGGTGACCAGGATGGCGCGGGCGCCCAACTCGTACAGCTCGTCCATGATCCGGTGCACGTCGTCGCGGAGCACCATCGCCTGCACGGCGACCCAGCCCTCCCGGTGCAGCGGGGAGACCGTCGGCGACTCGATGCCCGGGGTGAGGGCGCTGGCCCGGTCGAGCAGACCGGCCGGCACGTCGTAGGCGAGCATCACGTACCGGCGGGCCACCAGCACCCCGTGCAGGCGACGCAGCAACTGCTCCGCCTGCGGGTGGGCCGGCGCACCGGCCCGGCGGACCAGCACCGCCGAGGAGCGCAGCAGCGGGTCCCCGAAGACCACCAGCCCGGCCTGGCGCAGCGTCGCGCCGGTCTCCACCACGTCGGCGACGACGTCGGCGACCCCGAGCCGGATGGCGTTCTCCACCGCGCCGTCGAGCCGGATCACGTCGGCCTTGACGCCCAGGTCGGCCAGGTAGCGCTCGACCAGCCCCGGGTACGCGGTGGCGATCCGGTGCCCGCCCAACTCCTGCACGTCACCGACGTCCTGGGGGCGGGCGGCGAAGCGGAAGGTGGCCCGGCCGAAGGCCAGGTCGACCACCTCCTCGGCGGGGGCGCCGGAGTCGATCAGCAGGTCCCGGCCGGTGATCCCGACGTCGAGGTCACCCGAGCCGACGTAGGTGGCGATGTCCTTCGGGCGCAGGTAGAAGAACTCGATGTCGTTGGCCTCGTCCGGGCAGACCAGGTCCTTGGGGTCGGTGCGCTGGCGGTAGCCCGCCTCGCGCAGCATCTGGGCGGCCTTCTCGGCCAGGGCGCCCTTGTTGGGTACGGCGACACGCAGCATGACGGAGTGCTCCTTCGATCGGATCAGATCAACGACGCGGGCGCACTCACAGATGTCGGTAGACGTCCTTCAGCTCCAGACCGCTGGCCAGCATCAGCACCTGCACCTGGTAGAGCAGTTGCGAGATCTCCTCGGCGGTGCGTTCCGGCCCCTCGTGCTCGGCGGCCATCCACGACTCGGCCGCCTCCTCGACGACCTTCTTGCCGACGAAGTGCACCCCCTTGGACAGGGCGGCGACCGTGCCCGAGCCCGGCGTGCCGGCGGCGGCCTTGGCCTGGAGCTCGGCGAACAACTCCTCGAACGTCTTCACGGGACCGGATTCTTCCAGCCGCCCCCCGACGCCGTGCGCTCCGGGGTCCGGCCGAGTCGTCCGGCCACGCCGGGTTCCCGCAGGCTGGGACGCGCCCGCCGGCCCGGTGGCGTGCCGGCCCAGCCGGGACGACCGGACGGCACCCCGGCAACGGACCGGACACGTTTGGACATCGATCTCTCATCTACCTGATGGGACACCCTTCGAGGGATCGGCGCTCTTCTCTATCCTGGCGGCCATGGTCAGCAGTAGCTCACGTGCCCGCGCCGCCGCCACCGCCGCCGTTCTGCTCGTCGCGGTGGCCGGATGCGCACCCCAGGAAGTGACCCCCACCCCCGACGCCGTCCCCACGGCGGCCACCTGCGCCAAGGACAGCCTGAAGACCCGGACGCCGGGCAAGCTCACCGTCGCCACCGACGAACCCGCGTACGAACCATGGTTCAAGGGCAACAAACCGGACACCGGCGAGGGCTTCGAGGCCGCCGTCGCGTACGCGGTGGCGGAGAAGCTCGGCTACGCCCGGGGGGACGTCACCTGGACCCGGGTCAAGTTCGACACCGCCATCGCCCCCGGCCCGAAGACCTTCGACTTCGACATCAACCAGTTCTCCATCACCGAGGAGCGCAAGCAGGCGGTCGACTTCTCCGCCCCGTACTACCTGGTGCGGCAGACGGTCATCGCGCTCAAGTCCTCGAAGATCGCCGGGAAGAAGTCGGTGGCGGACCTCAAGAACGCCAAGCTCGGCGCCCAGGTGGGCACCACCAGCTACCAGGCGATCACCGCGCTGATCAAGCCGACGGTGAAGCCGCAGGTCTACAACAGCAACGACGACGCCAAGAAGGCCCTGCAGAACGGTCAGCTCGACGGTCTGGTGGTCGACCTGCCGACCGCGTTCTATATCACCGGGTCGGAGCTGCCCGAAGCCACCATCGTCGGCCAACTGCCGCAGGTGGGTGCGCCGGAGGCGTTCGGGCTGCTGCTGGACAAGGACTCCCCGATCACCCTGTGCGTCAGCAAGACCGTCGGTGAGCTCTCCGGGGACGGCACGCTCAAGCAACTGGAGCAGAAGTGGCTCGCCCAGGTGGCGGGGGCGACCGAACTCCAGTGAGCCGGGTGTCACCACACCACGACAGCCCGGCCTCGCCCCGGCGACACGTCGCGTCGACGGCGCAGCGGCAGCGGGCCGCGTACCGGCGTCGGCAGACGACCCGCAGCGTGCTGGTCGCCGCCGCCTCCACGGCGGTGCTCGGCACGCTGCTGGTCGTCGCGGTCACCGGCGCGCCCGGCTGGGACCGGGTCCGCCGCTCGTTCCTGGACCCGCAGATCGCCCGGGACGCCCTGCCGGACGTGCTCGCCGGGCTGTGGCTCAACGTCCGGCTGCTGGCCTGCTGCGCCGTCGGGGCGCTGCTGCTCGGCCTGCTGATCGCGCTGCTGCGGACCCTGCGCGGGCCGGTCTTCTTCCCGGTCCGTGCGCTCGCCGCGGGCTACACGTACACCTTCCGGGGTCTGCCGCTGATCATCGTGCTGTACGTGCTCACCCTCGGCGTGCCCGGCCTGCGGTTGCAGGGGATGCCCCCGGTGCTGGTGCTCGGCGGGCTGGCGCTGGTGCTCACCTACGGCGGCTACCTGGCGGAGGTGTTCCGGGCCGGCATCGAGTCGATCCACCCGAGCCAGCTCGCGGCGGCCCGCTCGCTGGGCCTGACCTACCGGCAGACCATGCGGCACGTGGTGCTGCCGCAGGCCGTCCGACGGGTCGCGCCGCCGCTGCTCAACGACGTGGTGGCGTTGCAGAAGGACGTCGGCCTGGTCTCCCTGGCCGGCCCGATCGACGCCGTCCGGGCGGCCCAGATCGCCACCGCGCAGACCTTCAACTACACCCCCTACATCCTGGCCGGGGTGCTGTTCGTGCTGCTCGCCATCCCGCTGATCGCGGTCACCGACTGGGTGACGCTGCGCTCGGCCCGACGCCAGTCCGGAGGCTGAGATGCCCGTGCTGACCTGCCGGGGGCTGCGCAAGGAGTTCGGCGGTCAGGTGGTCCTCGACGGGCTCGACCTGACCGTCGAGGACCACCAGGTGGTCGCCCTGATCGGCGCGTCCGGGTCGGGCAAGTCGACCCTGCTGCGCTGCGTCAACCTGCTGGAGGAGCTGGACGACGGGACCATCGAGCTGGACGGCGTGGAGATCTCCGACCCCCGGGTCGACCCCGACCGGGTCCGCCGGCGCATCGGCATGGTCTTCCAGTCGTACAACCTGTTTCCGCACCTGAGCGTGCTGGACAACGTCACCCTCGCGCCGCGCCGGGTGCACCGGCGGGAGCGGGCCGAGGCCGAGGCGCAGGCCCGGGAACTGCTCGACCGGGTGGGCCTGGGTGGGAAGGCCGACGCCTACCCGGACCGGCTCTCCGGCGGCCAGCAGCAGCGGGTGGCGATCGTCCGGGCGCTGGCCAACTCGCCCCGGCTGATGCTGCTCGACGAGGTCACCTCGGCGCTCGACCCGGAGCTGGTCGGGGAGGTGCTGGCGATGATCCGGGACCTGAAGTCCGCCGGGATGACCATGGTGCTGGCCACCCACGAGATGGGCTTCGCCCGGGAGGTCGCCGACCGGGTCTGTTTCCTCGACGCCGGCCGGGTGGTCGAGGCCGGGCCACCCGCCCAGGTGCTCGGCGAGCCGACCCACCCAAGGACCCGCCAGTTCCTCAAGCGGATCATCGACGCCGGCCGCCTGTAAGGAAGGGCCCCCTTACCAGCGCATCCCGTACAGGAAGGGGCTCTTCCCGACCTGCGCGACAGCGGGACCCGGGATCAGCCGAGGGTGCGGTCCAGGAACGCCCGTACTGCGGCGTGGAACTCGGCCGGTCGATGGATGTGCGGGGCGTGTCCCGCGTCGATGGTGAGCAACTCACCGGCGGGCAGCCGGGCGGCCATCCTGGCGAGTTGGTCCTGCGGCAGATGGCTGGTCGGCCCACCCGCAACGACCAGCGTCGCCGCAGTGAGCTGCGCCAGCCGGTCCCACCACGCCGGGTCGGGATCGTTCAGCTCTGCGACCACCGTCTCCCGCACCGCCCAGTCGAAGGGCTGCGGCTCGGCGGGTCGGGGCGGGAGACGGAAGCCGAGCGGGACGGGCGGTGGCGGCTCGGTCAGGACCAGGGCGGCCACCCGGTCTGGGTACGCATGAGCGAACTGGTAGGCCAGCACCGCGCCGAGCGAGTGGCCGACCAGGGTCACCCGGGTCAGCGCCAGCGCATCCAGCAGCGCACGGACGTCATCGCGCAGGGCAGTCAGGGCGTACCGGCCGGTGTGATCGGTGCTGCCGTAGCCGGGCAGGTCCGGGGCGTACAGCCGAGCCGTGTCGCCCAGCGCGGCGGCCAGACCCGCCCAGATGAGACCGTCCGTGGAGCCGCCATGCAGTGCGACCAACGGTCGTCCGGCCGGCGGGCCCCAGCTGCGGTACGCCATCCGTAGGCCCGGCAACTTCGCGAACTCGATCTTCCCCATGCCTCAGTCAATCATGGCGATAGATTCCTCGTCGGCCGGCCAGGGTGCTGCCCCGGGTGCCAGAGCTGACGCACCGCAGGTGAGGAAGGGACCCTTCCCTACACCTGGCGGGGCGGGTGGTCAGTGGGCGAAGCCGACGCGGTGGCCGTTGGCGGTGGTGACGTCGCGGATCGCCAGGGCGGCGTCGAGGGCGGCGACGGTGGCCGACCAGCCCTTGTCCTCGGCGGAACCGGGCAGCCCGGCCCGGTCCCGGGCCTGGTCGAGGGTCTCCACGGTCAGCACCCCGTGCGCCACCGGCTTGCCCTCGTCCAGGGCGACCCGGGTCAGCCCGTCGGTCACCGACCGGCAGACGTAGTCGAAGTGGGCGGTCGCACCGCGCACCACCACGCCCAGGGCCACCACCACGTCGCAACGCCGGGCCAGGGCCTGCGCCACCACCGGCAGCTCCACCGAGCCGGCCACCCGGGCCGTCACCACCCGCGCCCCGCACGCCTGCGCGGCGGCCACCGCCCGGTCGAGCATGTGGTCGGTCAGCTCGCCGTGCCAACGCGCGGCCACCACCCCGACCGTCAACCCGGTGGCGTCCACCGGGGTCACTCCCGGTTCACCGAAACCCGCCATGGTCATGCTCCGATCTCGTCGCCGGGGACCGGCCGGCCCATCGGGGCCTCGGTCACCTCGTCCAGCTCGTCCAACAGGTGGCCCATCCGGTCCCGCTTGGTCCGCATGTAGCGGACGTTCTCCGGGTGCGGTCGGACCGGCAGCCCCTCCCGACCGGTGACGGTCAGCCCGTACCCCTCCAGGCCGGCCCGCTTGGCCGGGTTGTTGGTGAGCAGCCGCATCGACCGCACGCCCAGGTCGTAGAGGATCTGCGCGCCGGTGCCGTAGTCCCGGGCGTCGGCGGGCAACCCCAGGTCGAGGTTCGCGTCCACGGTGTCGCGGCCCTGGTCCTGGAGCTGGTACGCCTGGAGTTTGTGCAGCAGGCCGATGCCCCGCCCCTCGTGGCCGCGCACGTAGAGCACCACGCCCCGCCCCTCCCGGGCGACCCGGGCCAGTGACGCCTGCAACTGCGGCCCGCAGTCGCAGCGCAGCGACCCGAAGACGTCCCCGGTGAGACACTCGGAGTGCACCCGGACCAGCACGTCGTCGCCCTCGCCCAACTCGCCGAAGACCAGCGCGACGTGTTCGGCCGGGTCGTGTTCGGCCCGGTAGCCCAGCGCCCGGAACACCCCGTACGGGGTGGGCATCCGGGCCTCGGCGACCTGCTCGACCTGCTTCTCGTGCCGCCGCCGGTAGGCGACCAGGTCGGCGATGGTGACCAGGGTGAGCGAGTGCTCGACGCAGAACTTCTCCAGATCCGGCAGCCGCATCATGGTGCCGTCGTCGTTGACCAGCTCGCAGAGCACCCCGGCCGGCCGCAACCCGGCCAGCCGGGTCAGGTCGACCGCCGCCTCGGTGTGCCCGGGTCGGCGCAGCACCCCGCCCGCGCGGGCCCGCAGCGGCACCACGTGGCCGGGGCGGGCCAGATCCGTCGGGTCGGTGCCGGGGTCGGCGAGCAGCCGGATGGTGTGCGCCCGGTCGGCTGCGGAGATGCCGGTGCTGACCCCCTCCCGGGCGTCCACGGTCACCGTGTACGCGGTGCCGCGCCGGTCCTGGTTGGTGTGGTGCATCGGCGGCAGGTCCAACCGGTCGCACTCCGCCTCGGTCAGTGGTACGCAGACGTAACCGGAGGTCCAGCGGACCATGAAGGCGAGCAGCTCCGGGGTGGCCAGCTCGGCGGCGAAGATCAGGTCGCCCTCGTTCTCCCGGTCCTCGTCGTCGACCACCACGACGGGCCGGCCGGCGGCGATGTCGGCCACCGCCTCCTCGATGCGGGCAAAGGTGACACCGTGCGTGCTCATGCCACGACCTCCGAGTAGGTGGGCGGGATCGGCGCGGACGCCGTACGGGCGGCCCGCGAGGTGCGCCACCAGGCGGCGAAGCCCCAGCCGCAGAGTGCGCCGTAGACCAGGTACATCGCCGCCGAGGGATAGAACCCGCCGCGCAGCAGCAGCGGTACGCCGACCGCGTCCACGGCGATCCAGACCAGCCAGAACTCCACCCAGCCCCGGGCCATCCCGTAGGTGGCCAGCAGGCTGCCGGTGAGGATCCAGGCGTCCGGCAACGGCCCCCAGGAGCCGAGCGCGGCCAGCAGCGGATAGCCCAGCGCGGTGCCGACGACGGCGGCGAGCAGCAGGCCCAGCCGTTCCCGGCCGGTGGCCCAGCGGGGGGTGACCGCCGGGGCGTCCCCACCCTGGCGGCGGTTGCTCGACCAGCGCCACCAGCCGTAGACGCTGACCGCGAAGAAGAAGACCTGCCGGCCGGCCTGACCGTAGAGGTCGTGCGCCTGCGGGGTGGCGAACACGCCGCCGAGGAAGACCGTGAACAGCAACCCGTTGCCGATCATGCCGACCGGCCAGGCCCAGACCAGCCGGCGCAACCCGAGCAGCGCCGAGACCAGCCCGAAGGCGTTGCCGACGATCTCCCGGACGAGCACCGGGGAACCGACGACCTGCACCTGGGCGTCGAGCAGCCAACCTATCGGCCCGGTCACCGCGCACCCCCGCCGACCGGCGGGAGCACCGGGCCACCGGCGTTGCCGGCCACCGGCCCGTGGGGACCTGCGGACGGCGGTGCGCCGTCGCCGGGCAGGCGGGTGCCGAGGAGACGTTCGACGTACTTGGCCAACACGTCCACCTCCAGGTTGACCGGGGCGCCGACGCCCCGACCGCCGAGCGTGGTGAGCTTGAGGGTGGTGGGGATCAGCCCGACGGTGAACCAGTCGTCGCCCACCGCCGCCACGGTCAGCGACACCCCGTCGACGGTGATCGAGCCCTTCTCCACCACGTACCGGGCCAGGGCGGCGGGGAGCCGGAACCGCAGGGTCTCCCACTGCGCGGCCGGCTCCCGGGAGAGCACCTCGCCGACCCCGTCGACGTGGCCCTGCACCAGGTGCCCGCCGAGCCGACTGTTCAGCGCGGCGGCCCGCTCCAGGTTGACGGGGTCACCGGGGTGCAGCCCGCCGAGCGCCGAGCGGCGCAGGGTCTCGCCCATCACGTCGGCGGTGAACACCCCGCCGTCGACGTCGACCACGGTCAGGCAGACCCCGTTGACCGCGATGGAGTCGCCGTGCCGGGCGTCGGAGGTGACCAGCGGACCGCGGATCGCGACCAGCGCCGAGTCACCCCCCGTGTCGGCGATCCGGACGACCTCGCCCAACTCCTCGACGATGCCGGTGAACATGTCAGGCCTCCCTCTTCCGGGGCAGCGCGGTGATCCGCAGGTCGGATCCGACCCGGGTAACGTCGGTGAGTTCCAGATCGATGGCGTCGGCGATGGTCGTCACACCGGCGTCGATCAATGCGGCGGGGCCACCCCCGAGCAGCTTCGGCGCGACGTAACCGACGACCCGGTCGACCAGGCCGGCGGCGAGGAACGCCCCGGCCAGCCGGGGGCCGCCCTCCAGCAGCGCGGCGCGTACCCCCCGGTGGTGCAGTTCGGCCAGCAGGGCCGGCAGGTCGACCCGGCCGTCCGGGCCGGCCCCGACCTCCGCGACCGTGGCGATCCAGGTGCGGGCGGCACCGTCGCGGACCCGGGCGTCGGCCGGGGTACGCCCCGCGCTGTCCACCACCACCCGCAGCGGCTGCCGGATGGCCAGGGTGCCGTCGCGCAGGTTGCGGGCGGTCAGCCGGGGATCGTCGGTGAGCACGGTGCCGACCCCGGCGATCACCGCGTCCACGGTGCCGCGCAGCGCGTGCACGTCCATCCGGGCGGCCTCGGAGGTGATCCACATGCTGCTGCCGTCGACCGCCGCCGACCGGCCGTCGAGGGTGGCGGCGTACTTCCAGATGAGGTACGGCCAGCCGCGCCGCATCGAGGTCAGCCAGGCGACGTTGCCGGCCTCGGCCTCGTCGGCGCGTACCCCGAACTCGACCCGCACCCCGGCGGCGCGCAGGGTGGCGGCGCCACCCGAGGCGACCGGGTTGGGGTCGGGCACGGCGACGACGACCCGGGCGATGCCGGCGCGGATCAGCGCGTGACTGCACGGGCCGGTGCGACCGGTGTGGTCGCAGGGTTCCAGGGTGACCACCGCGGTGCCGCCCCGGGCCCGCTCACCGGCCTGGGCGAGCGCGACGATCTCGGCGTGCGGCCCGCCGGTGTAGGCGTGGAAGCCCTCCCCGACGACCGTGCCGTCCGCGTCGAGCAGCACACAGCCGACGACCGGGTTGGGGCTGGTGGTGCCGAGGCCCCGGGCACCCAGCTCGATGGCACGACGCATCGCCTCGTCCACGGAGACGCCGCCCATGCCCTGCCCTCTCCCTCGCCGGTCCGCGCGCGGGCGGTACGGGAGGAACGGGCAGGCGGCGGCGGAACCGGGAACGGCAGGGCCGCCCCCGGGGGAGCCCACGCGCGGCCGGATGACGCCCGCGCAGGCCCGCCCCGCCCGCGCGCTGTCTCCCATCCGGACTGTCGGGGGTGCGGACGGACCGCTCCCCCACCGTCGGCCCCGGATTCTCACCAGGTCCACCGGGCGGCACAGCCGTCCGGGTCGCGGGCTTACCACTGTTACGTGGATCACCGCCGGTTCGGAATTTCACCGAGCCCCGCCAGCGCGTGGTGGGTACATGCGAAGTCTTACACGTCACCCCGGGAGGTCCGCCACCTCCAGCGTGCTACTTCACACCCCGTCGGCGCGGCGGCGGTCCACCGCGACGTATGACCCCGGTTGGCTCTTGGCGACCGTTTTCATCTCACTGGCCACGGCGATCGCGTCCAGGGGGTCGGTGAAGCGTTTGCGGGCGTCCGAGAGCGAAACGCCGATCGACAGCGTGACCAGGGCGGCCCGCCGGATGTTGCCCCGACGGTCCTTCAGCTCGACGAAGCCGCGCTCCCGGTCCGTCGGGTCGTAGAGGGTGTCGGCGGACTTCTCGAAGTCGACCACGGCCCGGGAGGTCAGCGGGCGGATCTGCTCGGGGGCGCAGACGATCACGAAGTCGTCGCCGCCGACGTGACCGAGGAAGGCCGGCGGCAGCCCGATCGCCACCACCGCCCGGTGCAGGCTGCGGGCCAGCGCGGAGATGAACTCGTCGCCCCGGACGAAGCCGTACCGGTCGTTGACGCTCTTGAACCGGTCGATGTCGATGTAGCCGACGGCGTAGTCGACGCCGCTGCGGACCCGGTCGCTGATCTCCCGGCGGATGCGGCTGTTGCCGGGCAGGCCGGTCAGCGGGGAGACCTCGCGGAACTCCTTGTTGCGGCGCAGCGTGGAACTGACCCGGGCCACCAGCTCGGCGGTGTCGAACGGCTTGACCAGGTAGTCGTCGGCGCCGGCGCTGAGCCCGTGCACCTTGTCCACGGTCATGCCCTTGGCGGTCAGCATGATCACCGGCAGCGCCGAGGTGATCGGGTTCGCGCGCAGCCGGCGGGTCAGTTCCAGGCCGTCGATGCGCGGCATCATCAGGTCCACCACGGCCAGGTCCGGCTTGTGCTGCTCGATCATGTCGAGCGCCTCCTGGCCGTCCCCGGCATGCAGCACCTCGAAGCCGTGCAGCCGCAGGTTGAACTCGACGAAGCGGGCGATGTCCTCGTCGTCGTCGACGACCAGGATCACGTCGGGACGGTCGCCTGCGGGTTCCACCTCAGGCCCCGGGGGCAGCGCGCTCCGCGAGCCCGCGCAGGCGGCGGACCGCCTCGGCCGGGTCGGCCGCCCCGTACACGGCGGTGCCGGCCACGAAGGCGTCCGCGCCGGCCGCCGCGGCCTGCTCGATGGTGTCGGCGGCGATCCCGCCGTCGACCTCGATGCGCAGCTCCAGGTGGCCACTGTCGACGTGCCGCCGGGCCACCCGCACCTTGTCGAGCAGCTGCGGGATGAACCGTTGCCCGCCGAAACCGGCCTTGATCGTCATGATCAGCAGGGTGTCGAAGCTGGGCAGCAGGTCGAGGTACGGCTCGATCGGGGTGTCCCGGTCGATGGCCAACCCGGCCTTGGCCCCGGCCGAGCGCAGGTCCTTGGCCAGGGCCACCGGGTCGTCGCACGCCTCGGCGTGGAAGGTGACGTTGTACGCCCCGGCGTCGGCGTACCCGGGGGCCCACCGCCGCGGGTCGGTGATCATGAGGTGCACGTCGAAGGGGAGCCGGGTCACCGCCCGCAGGCTCTGCACCACGGGCAGGCCGATGGTCAGGTTGGGCACGAAGTGGTTGTCCATCACGTCGACGTGCAGCCAGTCCGCGGCGTCCTCGACGGCGCGGACTTCATCGGCGAGGCGGGCGAAATCGGCGGCGAGGATGCTGGGCGCGATGATCGACGGCGGTACGGTCACAGGGCAAGTGTACGAACGCGGCCATCCGCCGCGGACAGCACGGCACCATGAGCGACGCCCTGTGATCCAGGCGTGACCCACGGTGCAGCATCGGCTCCCGTCGGCGGGAGTACGGGACGAATGGCCGGTGGCGACTGGCCGAACGGCACCGAAATGACGACACTCCATCAGGGATGGTCACGTATGCTGCTCGCCCGTCGACGGGTGACGCCACATGGGGCACGGCGACGGACCGTCATGGCGCGGGAAGGGCGAAGGATGCGACGGTGGATCGTGGCGGTGGCGCTGGCCGGCGCGGTGACGGTGGCGCTCAGCGGCTGCGTGTCGCAGCACAGCGCCGACGGCGACCTGCTCGACGACTGGCCGGTGCTCCCGGTGGCCCAGTCGTTCGTGCCCGCCACCGACGCCTGCCTGCCCCGGATCACCCCCGTCGTGCAGGCCGGCACCTACGAGACGGTGGACTGTGCGCGCAGCCACCTGGCCGAGGCCGTCCACGTCGGTACCTTCACCGGCGCGGTGACCCGGGGTGAGCGGCCCGAGCCGGGCTCCGCCGCGCTGCGTCCCGCCCGCACCGAGTGCGACCAGCGGGCCCGGGCCGTGCTCGGCGGTGACTGGCACTCGGCCCGGCTCACGATGAACATCGCGCTGCCGTCCAACTCGGCGTGGAACAGTGGGGCCCGCTGGTTCCGGTGCGACCTCAGCGAGACCGACAGCATCGACAACACCCGGCCGGTCAACCGGGTCGGCAGCCTGCGCGGGGCGATGGTCGGTGACAACCCGCTCAGCCACCGCTGCTTCGATCCCAAGCTGATCGGCAACAACCTCAACTACATGGCCCCGGTGCTGTGCTCCGAGCCGCACCGCGCCGAGTTCGTCGGCGTCTACCTGGAACGCAGCGACCTGAGCTGGGCCGATTTCAGTCGCGCCAACCAGCGGGTGCACCGGCGGTGCATGGCGTTGATCGCCGGTTTCGCCGAGGTCCCCAACAACAGCGAGTTGCCGTACCGGGCCGGGTCGATCTTCTATCCGCCGTCGCAGCGTGAGTGGGAGGAGGGCGACCGCGGCATCCGCTGCTTCCTCTGGAGCGACGACCGCAAACTGACCCGCTCGATGCGCGGCGCCGGCCCCAAAGGCCTCCCCATCACCTAACCCCACCCCGCCCTCCCCGCCCCCACCCGAGTTGATCAAGAGGTTTACGTCAGGATCGCGCTGGCGGGTGACGTAAACCTCTTGATCACCGAGGTCAGGCGGGGGTGGGGTTTGGGGTTTCGGGGTGGGGTTAGTTGCGGCGGAGGACGGCCAGGAACATGGCGTCGGTGCCGTGGCGGTGAGGCCAGAGTTGGACGGTGGGGCCGTCGCCCAGGCCGGGCATGCCGGACGGGAGCAGGGTACGGGCGTCCACGAAGTCCGCCGGCACCCCGGCGCGACGGGCGGCCTCGGTGACCGTCACGTGCGTCTCCACGGTGTGCGGGGAACAGGTCACGTAGGCGACCAGACCACCCGGGCGGGTCGCCCGCAGCGCGGCGGCGAGCAGCTCCCGCTGCAACCGGGTCAACGGAGGCAGGTCCGACGGCTGCCGCCGCCAGCGCGACTCCGGCCGACGACGCAGCGAACCCAACCCGGTGCACGGGGCGTCGACCAGCACCCGGTCGAAGTGCCCCTCCGGCAGTTTCGGGTCCGCCCCGACGGTGCGCCCGTCGGTGTGCAGCACGTTCACCGGCAACCCCCGGGTGGCCTGTTCGACCAGCCGGGCCCGGTGCTCGGACACCTCGACCGCGGTCACCCGGGCACCCCGCTGCGCGGCGAGCGCACCGAGCAGCCCGGCCTTGCCGCCGGGGCCGGCGCACAGGTCCAGCCAGCGCCCGTCGGGGCCGTCCAGCGGGCCCGCCGCCAGCGCGTTCGCCACCAACTGGGAACCCTCGTCCTGCACGTGGGCCCGACCGTCGGCCAGCGCCGGCAGGTCACCGGGGGCCCCACCGGCCAGGTAGACCGCGTACGGGGAGAACGCGCCCGGAGCGCCGCCGACCTCGTCGGCCAGCTCGACCGGGTCGGCCCGGCCGGGACGGGCACACAGGTGCACCGGCGGGCGCTCGTTGTCCTCGATCAGCAGCCGGGTGACCTCACCCAGGTCACCGTCGAGGGCGTCGGCGAAGGCCCGCACGATCCACTGCGGGTGGCTGTAGGTCACGGCCAGGTGGCCGATCGGGTCGGCCGTCGGGGACGGGGCGAGCTTGGTCACCCAGGCGTCGAGGTCCTGGCCGGCCACCTCGCGCAGCACCGCGTTGGCGAACCCGGTGGCGCCCTCCCCCACGGTGCGGACCAGGTCGACCGTGGACGACACGGCGGCGTGCGCCGGCACCCGGGTGTGCAGCAGCTGGTAGGCGCCGAGCCGCAGCGCGTCACGCACCGGCGGGTCGATCCGCTCGACGTCCCGGCCGGCCGCGGCGGTGAGGATGGTGTCCAGGGTGCCGAGCTGACGCAGCGTGCCGTAGGTCAGCTCGGTGGCGAAGGCGGCGTCCCGACCGGTCAGTCCCTGCTCGCGCAGGATCACCGGCAACACCAGGTTGGCGTACGCGTCGTCGCGGTGCACCGCCGCGACCGCCTGGTACGCCGCGTACCGGGGCAGGTCCACGGCCGGGCGGACCGGTCGGCCCGGCCGCCCGCCCCGCGTGTCGTCGCGGCCACCCCGGCCGCCGGTGCGGGCGGGGCGGTCCCCCCGGAAGCCGCCACCCGGCCGATCAGGTCGCCGGTCGTCGCCGCGTTGCTCACGTCGCCCGCCGTCGACAGGGCGCCCGGGTCGTTGCGTCGGCCCGGTCACGCGAGTTCCTCCCCGGCACCGGCCCGCACGCCGCGCGCCCAGTCGGCCGCCGGCATGGCCCGCTTGCCGGCTGCGCGCACCTCACCGAGTTGAACGGGTACGGTCGCCGTGCCGGCCAGCACGCGGGACTTCTCCACCAGCAGTTCTCCAGGCTTCAGTTCGGGGCCGTTGCCGACCGGGGTGACCGGGCCGAGCTTGACCCGCTCGCCCCGGAAGGTCGTCCACGGGCCGGGGGCCGGGGTGCAGGCGCGGATCCGACGGTCCACCGCGAAGGCGGGGTCGGTCCAGCGCACCCGGGCGTCGTCCACGGTCAGTTTCGGGGCCAGCGACACCCCGTCGGCGGGCTGCGGTTCGGCCCGGGCGGTGCCCGCCTCGATCGCGTCCAGGACGGCCACCAGCAGCCCGGCGCCGGAGTGGGCGAGCCGCTCCAGCAGGTCGCCGGAGGTGTCGGTGGGGCGGATCTCGTCGGTGAGGGTGCCGTAGACCGGGCCGGTGTCCAGCCCCTGCTCCAGCTGGAAGACGCTGGCCCCGGTCAGCTCGTCGCCGTGCAGCACCGCGTGCTGCACGGGTGCCGCGCCCCGCCACGCGGGCAGCAGCGAGAAGTGCAGGTTGATCCAGCCGGACCGGGGGATCTCCAGCGCCGCCGGGGGCACCAGCGCGCCGTACGCGACGACCGGCACGCAGTCGGGTGCCAGCGCGCCGAGCCGGTCGAGGAACTCGGGCTCCCGGGGCCGGGCGGGGGTGAGCACCTCGACGCCGTGCTCGTCGGCCCAGGCGCCGACGGGTGAGCGGAGCACCCCCCGGCCCCGTCCGGCGGGGGCGTCGGGGCGGGTCACCACGGCCACCAGGTCGTGCCCGGAGGCGTGCACGGCGGCCAGGGCGGGGACGGCGACCGCCGGGGTGCCGGCGAAGATCAGACGCATCGGCGGGTCACCGGCCCAGACCGAAGGGGCCACCGGCGGCGTGCGGGCTGACCTTGACGGTGGGTGGGGCGGCGTCGTCGTACCAGTCGGCCTGGCGGATCGCCTTCATCGCCTCCTTGCGCCCGGCCGGGTCCAACCGGTCGAGGAAGAGCACCCCGTCGAGGTGGTCGGTCTCGTGCTGGACACAGCGCGCCATCAGCCCGGTGCCGACGATCTGCAACGGGTCGCCGTAGCCGTTGTAGCCCTTGGCGACGACGTTCTGCCGGCGCTTGGTGTCGAAGTAGAGCCCGGGGATGGACAGACAGCCCTCCGGGCCGTCCTGCTCCTCGGTGTCGGGGAACTCCAGCACCGGGTTGACCAGGTGGCCGAGCACGTCGTCCACCTCGAAGGTGAAGACCCGCAGGCCCACTCCGAGCTGGGGGGCGGCCAGCCCGGCGCCGCCACGGTCACGCATCGTGTCGGTGAGGTCGGCGATGAGCCTACGCAGCTCGACGTCGAAGTCGACGACCGGATCGGCCGGCGTGCGCAGCACCGGGTCCCCGAACAGACGGATGGGCTGGACGGTCACGCGGGGTGGCTCCTTCGTTGGACGGCGTGGTGCCGTACCAGTCTACGGAGTGCCGAGGTGGTGTCGGCCGGCGTACCGCGACGGGTCGGGATGGTGCCGCTGACGCCGACGTCAGGCGTTGGCGCCCGGTTCGCCGGCCAGCACCGCGTGGTCGCCGAGCAGGGCGTGCGCGGGCAGCGGGAGCCGGGTGCCGTGGGCGGCCTCCCAGTCGTGCACGAGGCTCGGGCGCACGTGGGCGGCGAAGTAGTCGACGGCGCTGGTCTGCCCGACGACCGGCTCGTCCACCTCGGCGACCAGTTGCGCCGGCACCAGGGAGAACCCGTTGCGTAGGGCGGCGCTGAGCCGGCGGTGCCCGTCGACGACGAAGAAGTACTCGCCGGTGAAGCCGATCCGCAGCGGTTCGAGCGCCTCGTCGCCGGCCGCCGCCAGCCCGCCGACGAACTCGGACCCGTCGAGCCCGCGCAGGGTGGCGACGTCCTCGGTCGGGTAGACCCGGGCCGGGTCCAGCAGCAGCAGCGGCGGGGCGTCACGCAGCACGTCGGCACCGAGGCGACCCTCGTACACGTCGACGATGTGGGTGATGACCTCCTCGGCGGAGGCGCGGGTCGTGTCGCAGACCAGGTCGTAGTTGCGCAGCCGGGCCTTGTCGACGCCGTAACGCAGGATGAACCGGTTACGCTCGCTCTCGCTGCGTTCGCGCAGCTTGGCCTCCGCCTCGTCCAGCGAGGTGTAGCTCTCCGCCGGGCCGGAGGGGCGCAGCAGCACCCGGCGGGCCGCCTCGGCCGGCTCGGTGATCATGTGCACCTTGAGCGCGTGGGTGAAGAAGTGCCAGGCCAGCCGGGAATCCATCACCAGCGACTCGCCGGACGCGGCGATGTCGCGTTGGAGCTGGTCGACGTAGCCGTCGACGGCCTGGTCCAGCTCGGCGTGCAGGTTGAGCTGGAGGGCGGTCATCTGCCGCTCCTGCGCCATCTGCCGGTAGAGGTCACCGACGCTGACCCGGCGCAGGCCCAACCGCTGGGCGATCTCGACGGAGACGGTGCTCTTGCCGCTGCCGAGGTCACCGTTGAAGACGATCGACTGACGAACGGTCACGACTGACCCACCCCTGCTCACCGGCTGCTTGACTTCATCGATCCGGCGTCGGCCCGACGCGTTTGCGCCTTCGTCGCGCCATCGTGCGCCCGGGTATGACGGGCGATGCTATCACGCGGCCCGTCGCCTCCCGCCGCACGCGGTGTGCGACGGACAACTGGCCAGGTGCACTCCAAAGCTGACTGGTGACTCAGAAAAGGCTGAGCGGGTCGACCTGGAGGCGGACCGGGTCGGCGGCCCGGCGGGCGCTGCGTACCCCGGCGGCGGTGTGCAGCGCCTCGGCCAGCGCGGCGGCCCGGGACCGGGGCACCCGGACCAGCATCCGCTCCCGGTCCTGATCGGCCGGGACCGGGCCGAGCACCTCCGCCCCGTCGGGCAGCCGGGCCTGCGCCAGCAGGTCGGCCACCGCGTCCGCGCCGCCGGTGACGCTGGCCATCTTCACCGCCGGGGGGAAACCCAGCTCCCGACGCTCGGCCAGCTCCCGGGCGGCGAACCAGCCCGGGTCCCACCGCAGCAACGCCTGCACCGGGGCGAGCGCGCCGTCGGCGACCACCACCACCTTGCCACCGGCCGGGGCGGGCCGGGCCAGGGCGGCGGCGGACAGCCACCGGCGCAGCGTCTCCTCGCCGGCCCGCAGATCGGCCCGGGTGAGCAGGGCCCAGGAGTCCAGCAGCAGGACCGCGCCGTACCCACCCTCGGCCACCGGCTCGGCGCCGGGGGTGGCGACGACCAGGCTCGCGCCGGCCGGGACGTCGGTCAGCACCTCGTCGCGGCCCGAGGTGCGCACCGGCACCCCGGGAAAGGCCCGGCCCAGCTCCTCGGCGGTCCGCCGGGCCCCGGTGACCGCCGCCCGCAGCCGTCGCCCCCCGCACTGCGGGCAGGCGTACGCGGCGGCGACCCGGCCGCACCAGCGGCAGGCCGGCGGGGCGTCGGCGGCGCGCAACGCCAGCGGGCCGGCGCAGTGCGGGCAGCGCGCCGGGGTCCGGCAGTCGGCGCAGGAGACCGACGGCAGGTAGCCCCGGCGGGGCACCTGGACCAGCACCGGCGCGTCCGCGCGCAGGGTGTCCCGGGCGGTGGTCCAGGCCAGGCTGGGCAGCCGGGCCGTCGCCGCGCCCGGGTCGCGGGCCAGCTGCGGGTCGTCCCCGGTCGGGGCGATCGCCGGGGTACGCGCCCGCAGCGTCGCCCGGTCCGCCACCACCTCACGGGCCCACCCGGTCTCCACCAGCAACTGCCCCTCGGCGGTCCGGGTCCAGCCACCGACCAGCGCGGCGGCCTCGCCGAGCCGGGCCCGGGTGAGCAGCACCTCCCGGGCATGCGGGTAGGGGGCGCGCGGCTCGGCGTGCAGATCGTCACCGTCGTCCCAGATCGCCACCAGACCCAGCCGGTCGACGGGGGCGAACATGGCGGCCCGGGTGCCGATCACCACCGGCACGTCGCCCCGCCGGACGGCCAGGAAGGCCCGGTAGCGGCGGGCCGGGCCGAGCGCGGCGGAGAGGGTCACGTGCCGCCCCGGGCCGAGCAGCGCGGTCAACGCCGCGTCGAGCCGGTCGAGGTCCCGGGCGTCGGCGACCACCACCAGGGCGCCCCGGCCACCGGCGAGGGTGGCGGCGACCGCGTCGGCGTACCGGGCCGCCCAGTCCTCCCCGGCCAGCGCCGACCACACGGCCCGGGGGGCCCGCCCGTCGGCGAGCGCCGTCAGGTAGGCCGGGCCGGCCGGGTAGTCCCGCCACCCGCGCGGGTCGGGTACCGCCCGCCGCCGCGCCGCCGCGCCGCCGCCAGGAACGGGAACTGTCGGATCGGCGACAGGCGGCTCGGGGGCGGTGCGGGGTTCCTTCTCGACCCGGGCGTGCCGGGGCGGCACGGCCAGCCGGAGCACGTCGGCGAGGTTGCCGGCGTACCGGTCGGCGACCGCCCGGGCCAGCCGGGCCACCTCGGCGGCCAGCACCGGCTCCGCGGAGACCACCTTCTCCAGGTAGGCCAACCTGCCGCCGTGCGCCGAGGCGTCGACCCGCTCCAGCAGCCACCCGTCGACCAGCTGACCGGCGAAGCGCACCTTGACCCGCACCCCGGGGACCGCGTCGGCGGCCAGGCCGGCGGGGACCAGATAGTCGAAGGGTCGGTCGAGGTGCGGCAGCGGGACGTCCACGCAAACCCGCGCGACCGGCGACCCGTCCGCGGGTCGCCGGTCGCTGGGCGTGGTGCCGGTCAGGCGCCCGCTACCGACTTCAGGTCGGCGGCCCGGTCGGTGCTCTCCCAGCTCAGCTCCGGCAGCTCCCGGCCGAAGTGGCCGTAGGCGGCGGTCTGCCGGTAGATCGGGCGGAGCAGGTTGAGGTCCCGGATGATGGCGGCCGGCCGCAGGTCGAAGACCTCACCGACCGCCTTCTCGATCGCGGCCACCGGCACCGTCTCGGTGCCGAAGGTCTCGATGAAGAGGCTGACCGGGTGGGCCTTGCCGATCGCGTACGCGACCTGCGCCTCACAGCGCTCGGCCAGGCCGGCGGCGACGACGTTCTTGGCCACCCAGCGCATCGCGTACGCGGCCGAGCGGTCCACCTTGGACGGGTCCTTGCCGGAGAACGCACCACCACCGTGCCGGGCGTACCCGCCGTAGGTGTCGACGATGATCTTCCGACCGGTCAGGCCGGCGTCACCCATCGGGCCACCGATCTCGAACCGGCCGGTCGGGTTGACCAGCAGCCGGTAGCCCTCGGTGTCCAGGCCCAGGTTCTGCAGCTCCGGGGCGATGACGTGGTCGCGCACGTCCGGGGTGAGCAGCGAGTCCAGCGAGATGTCGGCGGCGTGCTGGCTGGACACCACGACGGTGTTCAGCCGGACCGGACGCAGCCCCTCGTACTCGATGGTGACCTGGGTCTTGCCGTCCGGCCGCAGGTAGGGGATGGTCCCGTCCTTGCGCACCGCGGACAGCCGCTGGGCCAGCCGGTGTGCCAGCGCGATCGGCAGGGGCATCAGCTCCGGCGTCTCGGAGCAGGCGAAGCCGAACATCATGCCCTGGTCGCCGGCGCCCTGCGCGTCCAGCGCGCTCTCCGAGGCCCCGGTGCGCAGCTCGAAGGCGTTGTCGACGCCCTGCGCGATGTCGGGCGACTGGGCGCCGATGGAGACGCTGACGCCGCAGGAGGCGCCGTCGAAGCCCTTCTTCGACGAGTCGTAGCCGATACCGAGGATCGTCTCGCGGACGATGGTCGGAATGTCGGCGTAGGCCTTGGTGGTCACCTCACCGGCGACGTGGACCTGACCGGTGGTGATCAGGGTCTCGACCGCCACCCGGCTGTGCGGGTCCTGGGTCAGCAGGGCGTCGAGGATCCCGTCGCTGATCTGGTCGGCGATCTTGTCCGGGTGGCCTTCCGTGACCGATTCGGACGTGAAGAGGCGGCGTGTCACGGCACTCCTAAGCTCTTTAGATAATCGTTGCGCAGCAGTCTAGTCACCCTCACGTACCGCTCACGACCCGGCGAGTCGGCATCCACCGTTCAGGACCGGGCGGGCCACCGGGCGAGCACGAGGTCCCAGACGCGGTCGGCCAGATCCTCCTTGGCCTGCTCGGGCAGGCGGTGCACGGCACCGTCGGCGCCGATCACGGTGGCCGCGTTGGTCTCGGCCCCGAAGACCTTGTCGACGCCGACCTCGTTGACGACGACGAGGTCGGCGCGTTTGCGGGCGAGTTTGGCCCGGCCGTTGGCCTCGGCGTCACCGGTCTCGGCGGCGAACACCACCAGCACCTGCTCCGGACGACGGGTTCGACCCAGCTCCGCGGCGATGTCCGGGTTGGTGACGAGGGCGATGGTCGGCGTGCTGCCGTCGTCCGACTTCTTGATCTTGCCGGGCGCGTACGTCGCCGGACGGAAGTCGGCCGGCGCCGCCGCCATCACCACCGCATCGGCGTCGACGGCGGCGGCCAGGGTCGCCGTGCGCAACTCCTCGGTGGTGCCCACCCGGACCAGGTCGACCCCGGCCGGATCGGGCAGGGCGACGTTGGCGGCGATCAGGGTGACCCGGGCGCCCCGGGCGACGGCCGCGCGGGCGAAGGCGTACCCCTGCTTGCCGGAGGAACGGTTGCCGAGGAAGCGGACCGGGTCGAGGGGCTCCCGGGTGCCGCCGGCGGTGACCACCAGGTGTCGACCGGCCAGGTCGGCGGGGGCGTCGACGCCCCGGGCGAGGGCCCGGCGGGCGACCGCGAAGATCTCGGCCGGGTCGGGCAGCCGGCCCTTGCCGCTGTCCGCCCCGGTGAGCCGGCCCACGGCGGGCTCGATCACCCGCACCCCCCGGGACCGCAGGGTGGCCACGTTGGCGACGGTGGCCGGGTGTTCCCACATCTCGGTGTGCATCGCCGGGGCGAGCACCACCGGGCAGCGGGCGGTGAGCAGGGTGTTGGTGAGCAGGTCGTCGGCGAGGCCGTGGGCGGCCCGGGCGAGCAGGTCCGCCGTGGCCGGCGCGACCACCACCAGGCCGGCCCGCTGGCCGAGCCGGACGTGCGGGACCTCGTGCACCTCGGCCCAGACGTCGTCGGCGACCGGCTGGCCGGACAGCGCCGCCCAGGTCGGCGCCCCGACGAAGCGGAGCGCCGACGCGGTCGGCACGACCCGGACCCGGTGACCCGACTCCGTGAAGAGCCGCAGCAGCTCACACGCCTTGTAGGCGGCGATGCCACCGCCGACTCCGAGCACGATCTCGGCGGACATCGGGGGTACGGGGGTTACGGCTGGTCGGTCGGCTCGGCGGTGAGCAGGCCCGCGTTGATCTCGCGCATGGCGATGGAGAGCGGCTTCTCCTGCGGGGTGGTCTCCACGAGCGGGCCGACGTACTCGAGCAGGCCCTCACCGAGCTGGCTGTAGTAGGCGTTGACCTGACGCGCACGCTTGGCAGCGAAGATCACCAGCGCGTACTTCGAGGTGGTCTTCTCGAGCAGCTCGTCGATCGGCGGGTTGGTGATGCCCTCGGGGTTGGCGATGGATCCCACGAAATACCTCTGCGTCTGAAAGGTGTCCGCGCGGACGCGGCTGGTCGCTCGCCGCGCGGAGGCGGCTGGTCGCTCGACCGCGGCTGGTCACTCGAACACTGCTGGTTGCTCGAACACTGCTGGTCGCTCGAACACGGTCTGCGGTCGGACGGGAGCCAGATTAGGACGAACCGAGCAAGCTTACCAGCTCAGCGGCAGCACGCTCGGTGTGGTCGTGGTGGACGGTGCGCTCGACGAGGGCCGCCAGGGCCGGGTCCGCGCGGTGTCCGGGCGGGAGCAGCAGCACCAGCCGGGCCGATGGCAGGGCCTCGGTCACCACGAGCGCCCCGGGCGGGTCCAACGGGAGCAGCACCGGCCACCCCCGGGTCAGTCGGTCGATCAGCGGGGCACGCGGGGTGCCCCGCCGGTACGGCCCGGCCCGGGACCACTCCAGCAATTCGCCCGCGGCGATCATCCGATCGAACTCGGCCGGCTCCCGGAAGAGCCGGTCGACGCCGTCGGACTCGCCGGGGCGACGTGCCCGGGTGGTCACCGGGACCGGCACCCACACGGCGGGAGAACGTGCCCGGACCGCTCCGACCACACCGCCCCGACCGGCACCCGAAGGTCCGGTCAGGACGGTGAGCCGCGCCGCCGGGCACGCCTCGTCAACCGTGCTCACCGCTTGTTTCTACCTGCTGCGGCGATCAGTTGGCGGCGAACTCTCCAAGCAGCGCCTTACGCTGCTGCTCGCCCAGACCACGCAGACGGCGGCTGTCGGCGATCTTGAGCTTCTCCATGATCTGGGTGGCCCGGATCTTTCCGATACCCGGCATCGCCTGCAGCACGGCCGACACCTTGAGCTTGCCGACGACGTCGTCGGACTCGGCTCGCGCAAGGACGGCGGCCAGGGTGGTCTTGCCCTGCTTGAGCTGCTCCTTCAGCTCAGCACGGGCCTTGCGGATCTCCGCGGCCTTTTCCAGCGCGGCAGCGCGCTGCTCGGGGGTCAGTGACGGGAGCGGCACCAGTTCTCCTCAGGTCCCTATCGCGACGGGCGGAACGCACCGTCGCTCTGTGAAACGTGGTGTCGCTGAAAACCAAAGGGGTCCGTGGTTCCCAGCGCGGGGAAAACTAGCGTTCGGCGGAGCTTTCGGCAACGTGGACGCGCGATGATCAACGTACAGTGACCGAGCCGTCAGTCAGTGTCGGGCAGCCAGGATGTGCCGGCAGTCGGCCACCGCCCGGTCCGCGGCGGCCCGCAACGCGTCGGCGTCCGGGCCCGCGTTGAGCACCTCCCGGGAGTACGAGGGCAGCACTGCGGACAGGCTCGAACCGAACACGGTGGGTAGGTCTGCGGCCGTCGCACCCTGGGCACCGAGCCCCGGCGCGAGCAGTGGGCCATTGACCCGGGACAGGTCGTGACCGGTGTCGCCGATGGTCGCGCCGACCACCAACCCGATGCTGCCGAGCGGTTCCGCACCCCTGTTGAGCTGCGAAATCTCATCGATAACAAGCTGCGCGACCGTCCGCCCACCGGCCGTGACGGCACGCTGCACCTGAGCCCCCTCGGGGTTGGAGGTGAGCGCTAACACGAACACCCCGCCACCGTGCGCGACGGCCGACTCGAACATCGGGGCCAGCGAACCTACTCCCAGGTAGGGGCTCGCCGTGACCGCGTCGACATACAGCGGGCTGGATGGATCAAGGTACGCGGAGGCGTACGCGGCGACGGTCGAACCGATGTCGCCACGCTTGACGTCGAGGAGAACGAGCGCGCCAGCTTCGCGCAACTGTCGGATAGTTGACTCAAGAATCGCCACTCCGCGGCTCCCGAATCGCTCGAAGAAGGCCGACTGAGGCTTGATCACCGCAACCCGGTCACCGAGCGCTTCCGCGACGGTCCGGGCGAACCGCTCCAAGCCGTCCACGTCGTCCGGCAGCCCCCAGCGGGCCAGCAGCCCGGGATGCGGGTCGATGCCCACGCACAGCGGCCCACGCTCCGCCACCGCCCGGTGCAATCGAAATCCGAAGGTCTCCATCGATGCTCCTCTCGTCTGCTCCTGCGTTCACCGCGAGCGGCGGTCGCCACCGCGGCGTCGGACCCGGCCGGCCGGTCAGCCGGCCGCCACCGCGGCGGTCATCCCGGCCGCGATCCGGGCCACGTCGTCCTCCCCGGTCACATACGGCGGCATGGCGTAGACCAGGTCGCGGAAGGGGCGCAGCCACACGCCCCGGGCCACCGCGGCGGCCGTCGCCGCCGCCACGTCCACCTCGTGGTCCAACTGCACCACGCCGATCGCACCCAGCACCCGCACGTCCATCACCCCTGGCGTCCCGCGCAACGGCTCCAGGCCGGCCCGCAGCCCCGCACCCACCCGGGCCACCCCGGCGACCCAGTCACCGGCCCGCAACAGCCCCAGGGAGGCGTTGGCGACCGCACACGCCAACGGGTTGCCCATGAACGTCGGGCCGTGTGCCAACACCCCGTCGGCGGAGATCCCCCAGGCCACCTCCGGCGTGCACAGCGCCGCCGCGAGGGTCAGGTAGCCCCCGGTGAGCGCCTTGCCCACGCAGAGCACGTCCGGGGTCACCCCGGCGTGCCCGGCGGCGAACATCCGCCCGGTCCGGCCGAACCCGGTGGCGATCTCGTCGAAGATCAGCAGCACCCCGTGCGCCCGGGTCACCTCGCGCAACACCCGCAGGTACCCCGGGTGGTGGAAGCGCATCCCGCCGGCCCCCTGCACCACCGGCTCGACGATCACCGCGGCCAACTCGTCGGCGTGCCGGGCGACCGCGTCGGTCAGCGCCGTCACGTACGCCGGGTCGGGCGGGTCGGCGAAGCCACCGGGCGGCACCGGGGCGAAGACCTGCCGGGGCAGCACGTCGCCCCACAGGTGGTGCATCCCACCCTCGGGGTCGCACACACTCATCGGGTGGAAGGTGTCCCCGTGATAACCGCCCCGCCAGGTGGCCAGCCGACGGCGCTGCGGCCGGCCGGTGGCCCGCTGGTACTGCAGGCACATCTTGATCGCCACCTCGACCGACACCGAGCCCGAGTCGGCCAGGAAGACGTGTTCCAGGCCGTCCGGGGCCAACTCGACGAGCGTCTCGGCCAGCCGGACCGCCGGCTCGTGGGTGAGCCCGCCGAACATCACGTGACTCATCCGGCCGAGCTGGTCGGTGACCGCCGCGTCCAGCACCGGATGCCGGTAACCGTGGATCGCCGCCCACCACGACGACATCCCGTCGACCAGCTCCCGGCCGTCGGCCAGCCGCAGCCGGACACCCTCGGCGCTGTGCACCACGTAGGGCGGGTGAGCCGGCGGCAGCGCCGCGTACGGGTGCCAGACACGGGCCCGGTCGACGGCCAGGATCTGCTCGGGCGTCACGCGCGTTCCTCCGTACCCTCGTCAGCCGCCGCACCACCGGCGGCCTGCGCTGCTCTGCTGCCCTGACGGCGACGGCGGCGGGTCTGGACCTGCCGCGCGGTGGCCCCGACGGCCACGCCCCGCCCCGGCTGCGCGGCGACAGGGACGGCGACGCCCCCGGACCGCCGCAGGGCTGCGGCGGCGGCGACCCGCGGGGGTGTCACGCGCCGCGCCCGTGGCGGCGCGCGGCGGCCCGGCCGGGGTCGGATCCGCTCCCGGGCGGCACCACGGCGGGCACGACCGGATACACCGGACGCGCCCGCCGGATCACCGGCCGCTCACCGCCGGATCACCCGTCGGCACCCCGGGCCCGGTCGAGACGCGGGCGGCGGCCCGGACCAGAGCCGGGCCCCGGTAGATGAAACCGGTGTAGAGCTGGACCAGACTGGCACCGGCGTCGAACATCCGGGCCGCGTCGTCCGGGTCGAGGATGCCACCGACGCCGATCACCGGGAGCCGACCGCCGGTCTCCCGGTGGACGAAGGCGACCATCTCCCGGGCCCGTCCGGTCAGCGGACGACCGGACAGGCCGCCGGCCTGCGCGCCACGTTCCGCGTCGGCGGGGGCGAGACCGGCCCGACCCAGGGTGGTGTTGGTGGCGATCACACCGGCCGCACCCCGGGCCAGGCAGACCTCCAACAGCTCGGCCACGGCCGGCTCGGTGAGGTCCGGGGCGATCTTCACCAGGACGGGCTTCTCCCCCACCAGAGCGGTCAGCAGAGCGTCCAGGTGTGCCTTGTCCTGCAACGACCGCAAACCCGGGGTGTTCGGGGAGGAGACGTTGACCGCGAAGTAGTCGCCGTGCCCCCGCAACGCCCGGTAGGAGGCGAGGTAGTCCTCGACCGCCTCGTCCAGCGGGGTCACCTTGGACTTGCCGAGCGAGATGCCCAGCGGCACCCCGAGCGGGCGGGGCAGCGCGGCCAGCCGGTCGGCCAGGGCCTGCGCGCCGGCGTTGTTGAAGCCCATCCGGTTGATCACGGCCGCGCTGTCGGGCAGCCGGAACAGCCGGGGCCGGGGATTGCCCGGCTGGGCGTGCGCGGTGACCGTGCCCACCTCGACGAAGCCGAACCCCAGCGCCGGCCAGGCCGGGAGGGCCACCCCGTTCTTGTCCATCCCCGCCGCCAGGCCCACCGGGTTGGGGAACTCCACCCCGAACACCGTCCGGGGCGCCCGGTGCAGGTTGCGGGCCCGCAGCAGGGCCAGCGCCGCCGGCCGCCGCGACAGGGTCGCCAACCGCCGCAACGTCCACTCGTGCGCCGCCTCGGCGTCCCCGCCCCCGATCCGGAACAGGGCCCTCCGGACCCCCTTCTCGAACATCACCACGCCCCGGCCCCCCAACCGACACTCCCCCGGCCGGCGCCCTCGTCGGTGGCGCCCTCGTCGGTGGCGCCCTCGTCGGTGGCGCCCTCGTCGGTGATCAAGAGGTTTGCGTCACCACAACCGCCGTCCGGTGACCGAAACCTCTTGATCACCGGCCTGAGCGGGGAGCGCGGGCCGAGCGGGGGGTGGGGGGTCATTGGGCGGCCCGGAGGGCGGCGTGGAGTTCCTGGAGGGGGCGTACCCGCATGTCGCCCCGGATGCGGGCCTCGATGCCCATCACCGCCGCCGCCACCCCCGGCACGGTGGTGATGCACGGGATGTCGGCCGTGACGGCGGCGCTACGGATCTCGTAGCCGTCCGAGCGGGCGCTCGCGCCGGAGCCCTGCGGGGTGTTCACCACCAGGGCCACGTCACCGGCGAGGATCATCGACACCGCGTCCGCGCCCTCGCCCGCCTGGTAGTGCTTGCGGATCTGCTCACAGGCGATGCCGTGCCGGCGCAGCAGCTCGGCGGTACCCGTGGTGGCGACGATCTCGAAGCCCAGGTCGGCCAGCCGCTTGACCGGGAAGATCATGGCCCGCTTGTCCCGGTTGGCCACCGAGACGAAGATCCTCCCGGTGGTCGGCAGCGAGCCGTACGCGGCGGACTGGCTCTTGGCGAAGGCGTGCCCGAAGCTGGTGTCGATGCCCATCACCTCGCCGGTGGACTTCATCTCCGGGCCGAGCAACGAGTCGACACCCTTGCCGGCCGGGGTGCGGAACCGCTTGAACGGCAGCACCGCCTCCTTGACCGCGATCGGGGCGTCGGGCGGCAGCACCCCACCGTCGCCGGTCGCCGGGAGCAGTCCTTCGGCGCGCAGCTCGGCGATGGTCGCGCCGAGGGCGATCCGGGCCGCCGCCTTCGCCAACGGCACGGCGGTGGCCTTGGAGACGAACGGGACGGTACGCGAGGCCCGCGGGTTCGCCTCCAACACGTAGAGCATGTCGTCCTTGAGGGCGTACTGGACGTTGAGCAGGCCACGTACCCCCACCCCCCGGGCGATCGCCTCGGTGTAGCGGCGTACCTCGGTCAGGTGCGAACCGGCCAGCGTGATCGGCGGCAGCGCGCACGACGAGTCGCCGGAGTGGATGCCGGCCTCCTCGATGTGCTCCATCACGCCGCCCAGGTAGACCTCGCCGTCGGCGTCGCAGAGCGCGTCCACGTCGATCTCGATGGCGTCGTCGAGGAACCGGTCGACCAGCACCGGGTGGTCCGGGGAGATGTCGGTGGCCCGCCCGATGTAGTCGCGCAAGGTGGCGTCGTCGTAGACGATCTCCATGCCCCGCCCGCCGAGCACGTACGACGGGCGGACCAGCACCGGGTAGCCGATCTCGTCGGCGATCGCCTTCGCCTCGTCGTACGAGGTGGCCATGCCGTGTGCCGGGGCACGCAGGCCGGCCCGGGCCAGCACCAGGCCGAACGCGCCGCGCTCCTCGGCCAGGTGGATCGACTCCGGGGAGGTGCCGACCACCGGCACCCCGGCGTCCTTGAGCCGCTGCGCCAGCCCCAGCGGGGTCTGCCCGCCGAGCTGCACGACCACCCCGACCACGCCGGGGCCGCCGGCCGCCTTCCCGGAGGAGTCCTCGGCGTGCCACACCTCCAGCACGTCCTCGAAGGTCAGCGGCTCGAAGTAGAGCCGGTCGGCGGTGTCGTAGTCGGTGGACACCGTCTCCGGGTTGCAGTTGACCATGACGGTCTCGTAGCCGCCGGCACCGGACCCACCGCCGGAGCCGAACCCACCGCCGGCACCCGACCCGGCACCGGAACCGTCCGGGCCGGGCAGCGGGGCGGCACGCAGCGCCTGGACGGCGTGCACGCAGGAGTAGTCGAACTCGATGCCCTGCCCGATCCGGTTCGGCCCCGACCCGAGGATCAGCACCTTCGGCCGGTCCGACGGGGCGACCTCGGTCTCCTCGTCGTACGTCGAGTAGTGGTACGGGGTGGTCGCCTCGAACTCGGCGGCGCAGGTGTCCACCGTCTTGTAGACCGGGCGCACGTCGAGCCGGTGCCGCAGGGTGCGCACGCCGTCCTCGGCGGCCAACTCCGGGCGCAGCGCGGCGAGCTGCCGGTCGGACAACCCGGCCCGCTTGGCCCGGCGCAGCAGGTCGGCGTCGAGCACCGGGGCGGCCACGATCTCGGTCCGCAGCTCGACCAGGCTGACGATCTGGTCCAGGAACCACGGGTCGATACCGCCGGACGCCGCCGCGACCTCGGCGACCGACGCGCCCAGCCGCAGCGCCCGCTCGACGGTGTAGAGCCGCCCGTCGTGCGGCGTCCCCAGCGCCGCGAGGGTGTTCTCCCGCGTCGCCCCCTGCGGGTCCGGGGTGGTCCAGAAACCCGACGACTTGGTTTCCATCGAGCGCATCGCCTTGTTGAGCGCCTCGGTGAAGTTACGGCCCAGGCTCATCGCCTCGCCGACCGACTTCATCGTGGTGGTCAGCTCCGGGTCCGCGCCGGGGAACTTCTCGAACGCGAACCGGGGGATCTTCACCACCACGTAGTCCAGCGTCGGCTCGAACGCGGCCGGGGTCTTCAACGTGATGTCGTTGGGAATCTCGTCGAGGGTGTAGCCGATGGCCAGCTTCGCGGCGATCTTGGCGATCGGGAAGCCTGTGGCCTTCGACGCCAGCGCCGACGACCGGGACACCCGGGGGTTCATCTCGATCACCACGATCCGACCGTCGGCCGGGTTGACCGCGAACTGGATGTTGCAGCCGCCGGTGTCCACCCCGACCTCGCGCAGCACCGCGATGCCCAGGTCACGCAGGTTCTGGTACTCCCGGTCGGTGAGCGTCATCGCCGGGGCGACGGTGACACTGTCGCCGGTGTGCACGCCCATCGGGTCGATGTTCTCGATCGAGCAGACCACCACCACGTTGTCGTGCCGGTCGCGCATCAGCTCCAGCTCGTACTCCTTCCAGCCGAGCACGCTCTCCTCGATGAGCACCTCGTGCACGGGGCTGGCGGCCAGGCCGGACCCGGCGATGCGGGTCAGGTCCTCGTCGGTGTGCGCCATGCCGGAACCCAGGCCGCCCATCGTGAACGACGGCCGGATCACCACCGGCAGGCCCAGCTCCGCGACGGTCTCCCGGACCTCGTCCATCGAGTGGCAGACCCGCGACCGGGGCACCAGGCCGGCCGGGTCGGCCAGCCCCAGCCGTACGCCGGCCTTGGCGACGATCTCCTTGAACAGCTGGCGGTCCTCACCCCGGTTGATCGCCTCGATGTTCGCGCCGATCAGCTCGACGCCGTACTTGTCGAGGACGCCCGCCGCGTGCAGGGCGACCGCGGTGTTCAACGCCGTCTGCCCGCCCAGGGTCGGCAGCAGCGCGTCGGGGCGCTCCTTGGCGATGACCAGCTCCACGAACTCCGGGGTGATCGGCTCGACGTAGGTGGCGTCGGCGAACTCCGGGTCGGTCATGATGGTCGCCGGGTTGGAGTTGACCAGGCTGACCCGGATCCCCTCGCTGCGCAGCACCCGGCATGCCTGGGTGCCGGAGTAGTCGAACTCGCAGGCCTGACCGATCACGATCGGCCCGGAGCCGATCACCAGGATGTGCTTGAGATCGTCGCGCTTAGGCATTCGTGCGCCCCTCGCTGTGGTTCCGGCCCGCACCGGGCTGCCCGTCGGGGCCACGGCCCTCGATCAGCTCGGCGAAGCGGTCGAAGAGGTAGTCGGCGTCGTGCGGGCCGGCTGCCGCCTCCGGGTGGTACTGGACGGTGAAGGCGGGCACGTCCACGGCCCGCAGCCCCTCGACGACGTTGTCGTTGAGGCAGACGTGCGACACCTGCACGCCACCGAACTCGGTCTCGATGACCTCGTCGGGGACGACCGCGCCGGCCGCCGCCCCGGGCTCGCGGCCCGGCCAGGCCACCGCGAAGCCGTGGTTGTGGCTGGTCACCTCGACCTTGCCGGTGGCCCGGTCGAGCACCGGCTGGTTGATGCCCCGGTGGCCGTAGCCCAGCTTGTAGGTGCCGAAGCCGAGCGCCCGGCCGAGGATCTGGCTGCCGAAGCAGATGCCGAACAGCGGGATCCGCCGGCTCAGCACCTCCCGGGCCAGCGTCACCGGCCCGTCGGCGGTGGCCGGGTCACCCGGGCCGGGCGAGAAGAAGACCGCGTCCGCGCCGGTGGCCAGCAGGTCGTCGATGCTGGAGTTGGCGGGCAGCACGTGGGTGGTGACCCCCCGGGCGGCCAGCCGCCGCGGCACGTTGCGTTTGATGCCCAGGTCCAGCGCGGCGACGGTGTACCGGTGCTCACCCTCGGCCTCGACCACGTACGGGGTGGCGGTGCTCACCTCGGCGGAGAGGTCCGCGCCGACCATCTGCGGGGACTGCCGGACCCGCTCCAGCAGGGCGCGCGGGTCGTCCTCGACGCTGGAGATGCCGACCCGCATCGCCCCACGTTCGCGCAGGTGCCGGGTGAGCGCCCGGGTGTCCACCCCGGCGATGCCGACCACACCCTCGACGCCGAGCCGGTCCTCCAGCCCGCCGGTGGCCCGCCAGTTGGAACCGATCCGGGCCGGGTCGCGCACCACGTACCCGGCGACCCAGATCCGGTCGGACTCGTCGTCCTCGCCGTTGACCCCGGTGTTGCCGATGTGCGGGGCGGTCTGCACCACCACCTGCCGGTGGTAGGACGGGTCGGTCAGGGTCTCCTGGTAACCGGTCATCCCGGTGTTGAAGACCGCCTCGCCGAAGGTCTCCCCGACACTGCCGTACGACTCACCGTGGAAGGTGCGCCCGTCCTCCAGGACCAGGATCGCCGATCTGCGCCTACCCATCACACGTCACCTCCGATCCGGACTGCGGGACTCCGCTCCGCTACGTTCCTCGCTCGGATCACGCGCCCACCTCCGATCCGGACTGCGGGACTCCGCTTCGCTACGTTCCTCGCTCGGATCATGCGTCCCCTCCGATCCGGACTGCGGGACTCCGCTTCGCTACGTTCCTCGCTCGGATCACTTGACAGCCTTTCCGTCCAGGACCGTCGGCTCGCCGCGCAGGAAGGTCGCCACGATGCGACCCGGCAGCGTCATGCGGGCGTACGGGGTGTTGCGACTGCGACTGGCCAGCTCCGCGGGCTCGATCACGCGTCGGGCGGCCGGGTCGACCAGGGTCAGGTTGGCCGGTACCCCGGGTGCCGGATCGAGGCCGTGGCCGTCGAGTCCGGCGATCCGGGCCGGGGTCCGTGACATCCGGTCGGCGATCAGGTCCCACTGCGGGCCGAGCACGTCGAGGGCGATGGACAGCGCCGTCTCCAGACCGAGCATGCCCGGCCGGGCGTACGCCCACTCGCACTCCTTGTCCTCCACCGCGTGCGGGGCGTGGTCGGTGGCGACGACGTCGATGACGCCCTCGGCGAGCGCGGTGCGCAGCGCGGCGACGTCGGTGCCCGTCCGCAACGGCGGGTTGACCTTGAAGACCGGGTCGTAGCTGGCCGTCGGGCTCCAGTCGGGCGAGAGCCCGGGGCTGGCCTGCTCACCCCGGCCGGCCACCACCTCGTCGGTGAGCAGCAGGTGGTGCGGGGTGACCTCCGCGGTGACCCGTACCCCACGGGCCTTGGCCTGGCGCAGCACCTCGACGCTGCCGGCGGTGGAGACGTGGCAGACGTGCAGCCGGCTGCCGACATGCTCGGCGAGCAGCACGTCGCGGGCGATGATCGCCTCCTCGGCGACGGCCGGCCAGCCGGTCAGCCCGAGCCGGGTGGAGACCTCACCCTCGTGCATCTGCGCGCCCTCGGTGAGCCGGGGTTCCTCGGCGTGCTGGGCGATGATCCCGTCGAACGCCTTGACGTACTCCAGGGCCCGGCGCATCAGCTTGGGGTCGGCGACGCAGTGCCCGTCGTCGGAGAAGATCCGCACCCGGGCCGCCGAGTCGGCCATCGCGCCCAGTTCGGCGAGCCGCTCGCCGGCCAGCCCGACGGTGACCGCGCCGATCGGCTGCACGTCGACCAGCCCGGCCTGCCGGCCGAGCCGCCAGACCTGCTCGACCACGCCCGCGGTGTCGGCGACCGGCGAGGTGTTCGCCATCGCGCAGACCGCGGTGTAGCCGCCCAGCGCCGCCGCCCGGGACCCGGAGTCGACCGTCTCGGCGTCCTCCCGGCCGGGCTCGCGCAGGTGGGTGTGCAGGTCGACCAGGCCGGGCAGGGCGACCAGGCCGGTGCCGTCGATGACGGCGGCCTCCGGGTCGGTCAGCCCGGCCCCGGTCTCGGCGACGACGCCGTCGCGGATCAGCAGGTCGGTCGGCGGGCCGCCGACGACGCTCACGTTCGTGATCAGGTACGCGGTCACCGGTTGTTTCCTCCGAGCAGCAGGTAGAGCACGGCCATCCGCACGGAGACCCCGTTGGCGACCTGTTCGACGATGGTGGAGCGGGGTGAGTCGGCGACCTCGGGGGTGATCTCCATCCCCCGGTTCATCGGCCCGGGGTGCATGACGATCGCGTGTTCGGGCAGCCGGCGCATCCGTGGCCCGTCCAGCCCGTAGCGGCGGGCGTACTCGCGGGCGGACGGGAAGTAGGAGTCGTTCATCCGCTCCCGCTGCACCCGCAGCATCATCACCACGTCCACCCCGGGCAGCACCGCGTCGAGGTCGTAGCAGACGTCGGTGCCGGGGTCGGCGTCGGTCGCCACGGATCCGACGCCGGCGCGGGCGGCCCAGTCGACCGGGATCAGCGTCGGCGGGCCGACCAGGGTGACCTTGGCGCCGAGGGTGCTCAGCAGCAGGACGTTGGAGCGGGCCACCCGGGAGTGCAGGACGTCGCCGACGATCGCCACGTGCAGGCCGGCGAGCCGACCCAGCCGGGCCCGCATGGTGTACGCGTCGAGCAGCGCCTGGGTGGGGTGCTCGTGGGTGCCGTCGCCAGCGTTGACCACCGACCCGTCCACCCAGTTGGCCAGGCGGTGCGGGGCCCCGGAGGCGGGGTGCCGGACGACCACCGCGTCGGCCCCCATCGCCTGGAGGGTCAGCGCGGTGTCCTTCAGGCTCTCGCCCTTGGTGACGCTGGAGCCCTTGGCGGAAAAGTTGATCACGTCGGCGCTGAGTCGCTTGGCGGCGGCCTCGAACGAGATCCTGGTCCGGGTGGAGTCCTCGTAGAAGAGGTTCACCACGGTCCGGCCGCGCAGCGCCGGGAGCTTCTTGACCTCGCGGCCGGCGACGGTGGCCATCTCGGCGGCGGTGTCGAGGATCTGGGTCGCGGTGTCGGCGTCCAGGTCGGCCCCGGAGAGCAGGTGTCTGATCACGGGCGGGGCCGCCTCTCGTTCGCGTCTGCCGGATGCCGTCGCGGCGCGCTCACCGGGTCCCCCCGCAGAGTCGGACCTCGTCGGCGCCGTCGGTCTCGACGAGGGTGACCTTGACGCTCTCGGCGAGCGCGGTCGGGATGTTCTTGCCGACGTAGTCGGCGCGGATCGGCAGTTCCCGGTGGCCCCGGTCGACCAGCACGGCGAGCTGCACCGAGGCGGGCCGGCCGACGTCGTTGAGGGCGTCGAGGGCGGCCCGGACGGTACGGCCGGAGAAGAGCACGTCGTCGACGAGGACGACCCGCTTGCCGTCGATGCCGCCCGGGGGCAGTTGGGTCGGGCCGACCGCACGGGTGGCGTGCCGACGCAGGTCGTCGCGGTAGAGGGTGATGTCGAGCACCCCGACCGGGACGTCGACGTCCTCGAAGGTGCTGATCCGGGCGGCGAGCCGTCGGGCGAGCGGGGCACCCCGGGTGGGGATTCCCAGCAGGACGGTGTCGGCGGCGCCCTGGGTCTTCTCCAGGATCTGGTGGGCGATCCGGTCGACGACGCGCTGGACGTCGGCGCTGGCGAGGATCACCTTCACCGAGGGTTGTCGCTCGGGCGACGGGTGGGCAGCCGGTGGGCAGGCCACGGCGGACCTCCTTCCCCGCCTCACGGGACGGGTCGTTAAAGGATGTCGGGGGTGTCCGGTCGGGTCAGGGTGGCCCGACCGGGGCTGGCGGCCACGTTACCAGCGGTCACCTCGCGGTTCACCGCGACCCACTGATCCCTGGATCAGGACGGTGAAATCCGGACAACTCCCCCGCTATCTCCGATGGGAATGTCACGAGCACTTGACCACGTGTCGCAATCCCCGTACCGTCACGCTCCGTAGCGATCGCTGGGAGAACCCCAAAGCACAGCACTGGGAGTGTCCGAATGCCCTCTGAATACGCCAAGTCGCTGGGCGCCCGCCTGCGCTCCATCCGCCAGCAGCAGGGCCTGTCCCTGCAGGGGGTGGAGGAGAAGTCAAACGGACGCTGGAAGGCGGTGGTGGTCGGCTCGTACGAGCGCGGCGACCGGGCCGTCACCGTGTCCCGGCTGGCGGAGCTGGCCGACTTCTACCGCGTACCCGTCTCGGAGCTGCTGCCCGACGGCAGCGGCGTACGGCACGAGCCCACCAGCAAGATCGTCCTGGACCTGGAGCGGCTCTACGACGAGGCCTCCGAGGACCTCGCCTACGTCGCCCGGTACGCCCGGGCGATCCAGCAGCAACGGGGCGACTACAACGGCCGGGTGCTCTCCATCCGCGCCGACGACCTGCGCGCCCTGGCGATCGTCTACGACGCCTCGCCGTCCGGGCTGATCGAGCGGCTCACCGAGCACGGTGTGCTGGTCGCCGACCCGCGGGCGTTCTTCGCCTCCTGATCCGCGGTCGCTGACGTCGAAGGGCCCGTGCCGTCCGGCACGGGCCCTTCTGTCACACCGTCTCCCGCCCCCGGCGGCGCGGACCGGCCCTGGTGGGGCGGCACGCGCGCGACCGGTCAGCGGGTGGCGTACTCGGCGATCCGGCCGAGGATGCCGTTGAGGAAGCGCGGCGAATCGTCGGTCGACATCTGCCGGGCCAGCTCCACCGCCTCGCTGATCGCCACCGCGTCGTCGATCTCGTCGACGTAGAGCAGCTCGTAGACGGCGATCCGGGCCAGGTTGCGGTCGACCGCCGGCATCCGGTCCAGGGTCCAGCCCTCGGCGTAGCTGGCGATCACCTCGTCGATCCGGTCGAGGTGCGCGGCGACCCCCTCGACCAGACCGACCGCGTAGTCCAGGTGCTCGGGACGCGGTTTCTCGATCCGCTCGACGTAGCCGGCGAGCACCTCGACCGGAGGCCGGTCCCGCAGGTCCGCCTCGAAGAGCACGTCCAGCGCCCGCTTACGCGCCTTGCGACGCGCCGGCATCTGCTGCTTGGCGCCCTCGGCCATCAGGCCCGGCCGAGGTAACGGCCGTCGCGGGTGTCGACCTTGATCTTCTCGTCGGTGGTGATGAAGAGCGGCACCTGCACGGTCGCGCCGGTCTCCACGGTGGCCGGCTTGTTGCCGCCGGTCGACCGGTCGCCCTGCAGACCCGGCTCGGTGTAGGTGACCTGGAGCACCACGCTGGTCGGCAGCTCGATGTAGAGCGGCACACCCTCGTGGGTGGCGACGGTCGCCTCGGCCTCCGGGAGGAGGTAGTTGGCGGCCTCGCCGACGGTGCCGCCGGGGACGGTGATCTGGTCGAACGTCTCCAGATCCATGAAGACGTAGTCCTCACCGTCGGCGTAGAGGTATTGCATGGTGCGCTTGTCGACGGTGGCGGTCTCGACCTTGGTGCCCGCGTTGAAGGTCTTGTCGACGACCTTGCCGGACAGCACGTTCTTCAGCGTCGTGCGGACGAACGCCCCACCCTTACCGGGCTTGACGTGCTGGAACTCGACGACGGCCCAGAGCTCCCCGTCGAGGTTGAGTACCAGGCCGTTCTTGAGGTCGTTGGTGGATGCCATTTCCTGCCTTGATCATCAATTGGCGGACAGACCTGGCAAGTCTACTAGCTGCGTCTAATCGGCGGCGGTTCCGGCGGCCGGGGACCGGTCCGCCGCCACCGACCACCCCGACCGTCACGCACAGTGACGGAAGTGGGGGTCAGTCGGCCCCGCCGAGCCGGGTGGCGAGGTGCCGCAGCGCGAGCCGGTAACCGTCCACGCCGAGCCCACAGATGACGCCGGTGGCCACCGCCGACACCACCGAGTGGTGCCGGAACTCCTCCCGGGCGTGGATGTTGGAGATGTGCACCTCGACCAGGGGCGCGCGCAGCAACGCGCAGGCGTCCCGCACCGCGATCGAGTAGTGCGACCAGGCCGCCGGGTTGAGCACCACCGCCGCGCCCTCGTCCGCCGCCCCGTGCAGCCAGCCCAGCAGCTCGTGCTCGGCGTCGGTCTGCCGGACCACCACGTCCAGCCCCAGTTCCCGGCCCGTCTCGACGCAGAGCGTCACCAGGTCGGCATAGCTGGTCACGCCGTACACGTCGACCTGACGGGTGCCCAGCCGGCCCAGGTTGGGCCCGTTGAGCACGTACACCCGGGGGGTGGCGGTGGTCACCGGCTGACCTCCCGGTAGGCGGCGTGCAGCAGCTCGTCGTCCGGGCCGTCCAGGATCGCCGGCCGGGCCAGCCCGTCGAGCACCACGAACCGCAGTCGACTGCCCCGGGCCTTCTTGTCCACCCGCATCGCCGCCAGCAGGTCCGGCCAGGCGTCCGCCGGGTAGCTGGTCGGCAGATCCAGCGCGGTCAGCACGCTGCGGTGCCGCTCGGCGGTCGCCGCGTCGAGCCGACCGGCCAACCGGGCCAGGGTGCCGGCATAGACGGTGCCGACGGAGACCGCGTGCCCGTGCCGCCAGCGGTACCCCTCGACCTTCTCAATCGCGTGGGCCAGGGTGTGCCCGTAGTTGAGCACCTCCCGGACACCCGACTCGCGCAGGTCACCGGAGACCACGTCGGCCTTCACCCGGATCGCCCGCTCGATCAGCTCCCGGGCCACCGGGCCGGTCGGGTCGACGGCGGCGGCCGGGTCCCCCTCGACCAGGTCCAGGATCGCCGGGTCGGCGATGAAGCCGCACTTGACCACCTCGGCCAGCCCGGCGGCCAGGTCGGCCGGCGGGAGGCTGTCCAGCGTGCCCAGGTCGGCCAGCACCCCGACCGGCGGGTGGAAGGCACCCACCAGGTTCTTGCCGGCCCCCGTGTTCACCCCGGTCTTACCGCCGACGGCGGCGTCGACCATGCCGAGCAGCGACGTCGCCACCGGCACCCACCGCACCCCGCGCAGCCAGCAGGCCGCGACGAAGCCGGCCAGGTCGGTCACCGCACCGCCGCCCACCCCGACCACCGCATCGGTACGGGTGAAGCCGGCCGCACCGAGCTGCTCCCAGCAGTCGGCGGCCACCTCGACCCGCTTGCCCGCCTCGGCGTCGGGCACCTCGATCGCCAGCGGGGTGACCCCCGCCCCGGCCAACCGCTCGCCGATCTCCTCGGCCAACGCCCGCAGGGGCGGCGCGTACAGCACCGCCGCCCGGGTCGCGTCGGGCAGCAACGCGGGCAGCTCGGCCAGCAGGCCCCGCCCGACCAGTACGTCGTACGGCTGTTCGCCGCCGACCGGAATCCGGGTCACCTCGTCCATCGCCGGGAGCCTAGTCCAGCGTCGGCTTCGACACGGCGGGTGTCCACCTGGTGGCGGTCCGGGAGACGGGATGGCTGACCGACCACGGCCCGGAGATCGGACCACCGACCGCCCGACCCGACCCTCGTCGCGTGCCGGACCCACCGGATGCCGGACCCACCGCGTGCCGGAACCGCCGGATGCCGGGTCCACCGCGTGCCGGACCCACCGGATGCCCGACCCTCGTCGCGTGCCGGACCTGCCGGATGCCGGACCCACCGCGTGACCGCACGGCAGGGTCGGCGTTTAGCCCGACGGGACCCGGGCACCGGGGACGGGATCGACCCGAACGCGGAGGAAGCCATGGCCAGCACCACCATCGACGGCGCGGACATCCGGCTGCCGGCCGTCATCCTCGGCGTCGGCCTCGGCGGGTTCGTCGACGGCATCGTCCTGCACCAGGTGCTCCAGTGGCACCACATGCTCAGCAGCACCGGCAGCGACAACGTCGGGATCAGGGCGTATCCGGTGGACACCGTGCCCGGGTTGCAGATGAACACCCTGTGGGACGGACTGTTCCACGTGGTGACCTGGGTGGCGGTGCTCACCGGGCTGGCCCTGCTCCACTCCCGGGTCACCCGGTCCCGGGGCCGACTGTGGCGCTCCGGGATGCTCTGGGGCTGGGCACTGGTCGGGTGGGGACTGTTCAACCTGGTCGAAGGGGTGATCGACCACCACCTGCTCGGCATCCACCACGTACACGGTGGTCCGCACCAGACCGCCTGGGACGTCGGCTTCCTGCTGCTCGGGGCGGCACTGGTGGCCCTCGGCTGGGCGGTCCAGCGTCGCGCCACGGCCGTGGACACCTGCGCCGGGCCGCGATGACCGGGGCGCACGACGGCGGGGTCGGACCGCTGCTGCTCGTACCGGCGGTGGTGTTCTGGGGTTATCTGGCCGCCGCCCTGCGCCAGCGTGACCCGGGGCGGGCCGGTTGGAGCCACTGGCGGACCGCCAGTTTCGGCGCGGGCGCGGCGCTGCTCGCGCTGGCCCTGCTGCTGCCCGCCCACGACCTGGTCGGGCACATGTGGCAGCACCTGCTGGTCGGCATGCTCGCGCCGCTCGGGCTGGTGCTGGGCGCACCCGGCACGCTGGCCCTGCGGACGGTACGCCCCCGGGCCGGCCGGGCCGCGCTGCGGCTGCTGCGGCATCCCGCCGTGGCGGTGGCCACCCACCCGGTCACCGGCCTGCTGCTCACCGCCGGGGGCCTATACCTGTTGCACCTGACGCCGCTGTACCGGGCCACCCTGGCCCACCCCGGCCTGCACCCGCTGCTCCTGCTGCACTTCCTGCTCAGCGGGTACGCCTTCACCTGGGCGATCGCCGGTCCCGACCCCGGGCCGCACCGCCCCGGCGTGCCGGTGCGTCTGGTGGTGCTCGGCCTGTCCGTCGCCGCCCACGCCACCCTGGCCCAGCTGATGTACGCCGGCCTGGTCGACGCCGCCGCCCCCGCCGACCAACTGCGGACGGCGGCGACCCTGATGTACTACGTCGGCGACCTGGCCGAGATCCTGCTCGCGCTGGCCCTGCTGGTGACCTGGCGGCCCGAACCCCGACGGAACGGGTCGACGCCGGTCCGGCGACGCCGGGTGGGCCCGGTCAGGGCTTGAGCAGGGCGACGATCTCGGCAGCGAGGTCCTCCGGCGCGCGGCCGTCGGTCACCACCGTCGCCGTCGCGACCTCCGCGTAGAGCGGCCGACGCTGGTCCATCAGGTGCTTGAGGGTGGCGCGCGGATTCACCGACAGCAACGGCCGGCCGGCACCGAGCCCGACCCGCTTCACCGCGTCGGGCAACTCCACCGACAGGTGCACCACGGTGTGCCCGACCAACGCGGCCCGGTTCTCCTCGGCGAGGATCGCCCCACCGCCGAGGGCGAGCACCCCGGCGTGCGACGTCAGCGCCGCCAGCACCGCAGCCCGTTCCAGGGCCCGGAAGTGCGCCTCGCCCTCGTCGATGAAGATCTCCGGGATCGGCTTGCCGGCCATCTGCTCGATGTCGGTGTCGGTGTCCCGGAACGCCACCCCGAGCAGGGTGGCCAGCTCCGCGCCGACGGTGCTCTTGCCGGAGCCGGGCGCCCCGACCAGCACGCAGACAGGCTTCGTCACTGGGTTGGCCTCTCGTTCGCGACTGCGGGGCTGCGCTGCGCCGCACTCCTCGCGCTCACCCGTGCCGACCTTCCGTTCGCGGCTGCGGGGCTCCGCTGCGCCGCACTCCTCGCGTTCACCGGATGATCAGGCTGTCGAGGTAGCCGGTCAGGTTGCGGCGGATCTCGACCACCGAGTCACCACCGAACTTCTCCACGGCGGCCTCAGCAAGGACCAACGCCACCATCGCCTCCGCCACCACCGCAGCCGCCGGCACCGCACACACATCGCTACGCTGGTTGATCGCCGTCGCCGGCTCACCCGTGGCCACATCCACCGTCGACAGAGCCCGG
>NZ_JAGFWR010000026.1 GCF_017599305.1 Micromonospora antibiotica | reverse complement strand
GCCGGGGTGGCGCGGGCGGCGGCGCAGGTGGCAGCGCCGGGCGGGCCGGCGGCGGGGACGCCGGCCGCGCGACCGGCACCGGCGCGACCGGGTACGGCCGGGTCGGTGAGGGTGCGGCGGGGCCGGCCGACGACACCGACGGGTACGCCGGCGCCGGGGGGTTCGGCGGGGTCGGGGTGGGGGTGTGCTGGTGGGGCGGGGTCGGGGTCGGGGTGTGCTGGTGGGGCGGGGTCGGGTCGGCGGCCGGTGGGTAGGGGCGGGTCGGCGGCGACGGGGGGTAGGGCAGCGCGGCCAGCTCCGGGTGGTGCAGGTCCCAGCCGCCGGTGTCCACGCCCGCCCACGGGTCCACCGGGGCGCGGTGTTCGGGCAGCTCCGGCGGAAGGGGCGGCGGAGGCGGCGGCACTGGGGCGAACTCCACCGACTCACCCCAGCTGCGGCGGCGGGGCGGCGGCGCGGGTACGGCGGCGGAACCGCTCCAGCGGGGGGCCGCGGGCTGCTCCAGCGTCTGGTCGGGCCGCTGTTCCAGCCGGGTGGCGTCGGGCCGCTGTTCCAGCCGGGTGGCGTCGGGCCGGTGCTCCACCCGGGTGGCGTCGGGGCGAACGGCGTCGGGGCGGGGGGTGCCGGGGTGCTGCTCCACCCGGGTCGGGTCGGGTCGACCGGGCGGCGGCTCGGGTGTCGGCGGCTCGGGTGCCGTGCTCCGGGCCGGAACGGTGGCCGACCCGCGCGCCGGGGTGGTGGGGCCGGGTGCGACCCCCCGTGCCGGGCTTGCCGGCTCCGCCGCCGTGCCGGGCACCGGCGGGCTGAACTGTCCGGCCGGGCCTGTCGGCTCCGGCGGGCTGGCCTGGTCGGTCGGGTCCGGCGCGGTGGCCGGCTCGTCCGGGTCGGCCGGCGCGGGCGGGGTGGTCTGGCTGGTCGGCTCCGCCTGGCTGGCTGGCTCCGCCTGGTTGGTCGGCTCAGGCGGGGTGGTCGGCTCCGGCGGGGTGGCCGCGTCGGTCGGGTCCGACCCGGTGGCCGGCTCGTCTGGGCCTGTCGGCGCGGGCGGGTTGGCCAGGCTGGCTGGCTCCGTCGGGGTGGTCGGCTCCGCCTGGTTGGTCGGCTCCGGCGGGGTGGAGTCGGCGGGCGGGGAAGACTCGCCGGCCGGGTGCGTGGGGTCGCCCTGCGTGACCTCAGCGGGCTCCTCGGCCGGCGCTGCGGTGTCGGCAGGGTCGCTGTCAGGCGGTACGGGGAGGTCGGCTGGCCCGGCGGAGACCACCGGATCCTGCTGCCGACCCGGGACCGGGTCGCCCCCCTCGGCCAGCCGGTCTGTTCCCGGCTGCGGCTGCGGCATCGCGGCAATCTCCTCTCGCACCGGTTGCGAGGTTAGTACCGGGGCGCCACCTCGACCAATCGGCGGTACCGCGACCGCCCGCCCCGCGACCGGGAATCCCCGGCCATGCCACCGGCCGTCCGCCCGCCCGCCCGGCACCGGACACCTGCGGGCCGCCGGGGCGGTGGGGGAGACCGGCGGTGCGGCGTGCCGTCCGTGGGTGGACGCGTACCCTTGGGCTCCATGAGTGCTCCGTCCACGACCCCGCGCCCCGCCGCGGCCACGCCCGACGACGCGGCGGTCGCGTCGCCGCACCACGACACCACGCTGTCGGTGTGGCCCCGGCTGGAGGCGCTGCTGCCCCAGGTGACCAAGCCCATCCAGTACGTCGGTGGCGAGCTGGGCGCGGTGGTCAAGGACTGGGACGCGGCGACCGTCCGGTGGGCGCTGATGTATCCCGACGCGTACGAGGTGGGCCTGCCCAACCAGGGTGTGCAGATCCTCTACGAGGTGCTCAACGAGCTGCCCGACGTGCTGGCCGAGCGGACGTACGCGGTCTGGCCCGACCTGGAGGCGCTGATGCGCACCCACGGCGTGCCGCAGTTCACCGTCGACGCGCACCGCTCGGTGCGCCGCTTCGACGTGTTCGGGGTCTCGTTCTCCACCGAGCTCGGCTACACCAACCTGCTCACCGCGATCGACCTGGCCGGCATCCCGATGCTGGCGGCCGACCGCACCGGGGCCGACCCGGTGATCGTGGCCGGTGGGCACGCCGCGTTCAACCCGGAGCCGATCGCCGACTTCATCGACGCCGCCGTGCTCGGCGACGGCGAGGAGGCGGTCCTGGAGATCACCACGATCGTCCGGGAGTGGAAGGCGGAGGGTTCCCCGGGTGGCCGCGACGAGCTGCTGCTGCGGCTGGCCCGCACCGAGAGCGTCTACGTGCCGCGTTTCTACGACGTGGACTACCTGCCCGACGGTCGGATCCAGCGGGTGGTGCCCAACCGCCCGGACGTGCCGTTCCGGGTGCACAAGCGCACGACGATGGACCTGGACGCCTGGCCGTACCCGAAGAAGCCGCTCGTGCCGCTGGCCGAGACGGTGCACGAGCGGTACGCGGTGGAGATCTTCCGGGGCTGCACCCGGGGTTGCCGGTTCTGCCAGGCCGGCATGATCACCCGCCCGGTGCGGGAGCGGTCGATCACCACCGTGGGGCAGATGGTCCAGCAGGGGCTGGAGTTCTCCGGCTTCCACGAGGTGGGGCTGCTGTCGCTGTCGTCGGCCGACCACTCCGAGATCGGCGACATGTGCTCCGGCCTGGCCGAGCAGTACGCCGGCACCAACGTGTCGCTGTCCCTGCCGTCGACCCGGGTGGACGCGTTCAACATCGACCTGGCACAGGAGCTGTCCCGCAACGGACGGCGGACCGGGCTGACCTTCGCCCCGGAGGGCGGGTCGGAGCGGATCCGCAAGGTCATCAACAAGATGGTGTCGAAGGACGACCTGATCCGCACGGTGGTCACCGCGTACACCAACGGTTGGCGGCAGGTGAAGCTCTACTTCATGTGCGGCCTGCCCACCGAGACCGACGCCGACGTCCTCGAGATCGCCGACATGGCGCACGAGGTGATCCGGGCCGGGCGGGCGGCCACCGGCTCCAAGGACATCCGCTGCACCGTCTCGATCGGCGGGTTCGTGCCCAAGCCGCACACCCCGTTCCAGTGGGCGTCGATGGAGCGGCCCGAGGTCATCGACGGCCGGCTCAAGCTGCTCAAGCAGGCCATCAACGCGGACCGGTCGCTCGGCCGGGCCATCGGTTTCCGCTACCACGACGGCGAGCCGTCGCTGATCGAGGGCCTGCTCAGCCGGGGTGACCGCCGGGTCGGTGCGGTGATCCACGAGGTGTGGCGCAACGGTGGCCGGTTCGACGGCTGGAGCGAGCACTTCTCGTACCGGCGTTGGGTGGACGCCGCCGCCGCGGTGCTCCCGGGCTTCGGCGTGGACCTGGACTGGTACACCACCCGGCAGCGCGACGAGCTGGAGGTGCTGCCCTGGGACCACCTCGACTCGGGCCTGGACAAGGACTGGCTGTGGCAGGACTGGCAGGACTCGCTGGGCGAGTACGAGCAGGACGACTGCCGGTGGACCCCGTGCTTCGACTGCGGCGTCTGCCCGTCGATGGACACCGAGATCCAGATCGGGCCCACCGGCCGTAAGCTCCTGCCGCTCACCCCGGTCACCGCGCTGAAGGTGCCCACCGGCGCCCAGCAGTGACCGCCGACGGGGCGGGGCCGGCGCGCTGTGGCGGGCCGCCCGTCCCGTTCCGACGATCGTGAAGCTATCGTCACCGGCAGTTCGCGCCCCGGGTCGACCCGGGGCGCGGCACCACCGGCCGGCGTCAGACCGAGGAGTACGACGATCAGCAGGAAACCACAGCCGGAGGGCGGGCAGGCGCCGGTCGTCCAGCGTGTCCGGATCCGGTACGCCAAGCGCGGGCCGTTGCGGTTCACCTCCCACCGGGACTTCGCCCGTGCCTTCGAGCGGGCCCTGCGCCGTGCCGCCGTGCCGGTGGCCTTCTCCCAGGGCTTCACCCCGCATCCGAAGATCTCCTACGCCAGCGCCGCTCCCACCGGCGTCGCCAGCGAGGCGGAGTACCTGGAGGTCGGCCTCCAGGCGACGGTCGACCCGGAGCAGCTGCGGCTGGCCCTCGACGCGGCGCTCTCACCGGGCCTCGACGTGCTGGAGGTGGTCGTCGCCGCCGGGGGGAGCCTGGCCGAGCGGATCGAGGCGTCGCACTGGCGCATCGAGCTGCCCGACGTCGACCCGGACGTGGCACGACGGGCGGTGGCCGCCTTCGTGGCCGCCGACGAGGTGCAGGTCGAGCGGATGACCAAGCAGGGCCGACGGACGTTCGACGCCCGTGGGGCGGTGACCAACATCGATGTGCTGCCGTCGGGGGAGACGCCTTCCGGGGCAGCGGACTCGTCATGTGCGATACTCGAACTGGTCGTACGGCAGGTCACCCCGTCCGTACGACCCGATGACGTCCTTTCCGGCCTCCGCGTGGTGGCCGCCCTGGAGCCGCCGGTCTCCCCGAGGGTGATCCGGCTGGCGCAGGGCGTGTTGACCGCGCAGGGTGCGATCGTGGATCCGTTGGACGCGGATCGCGACGGGGCAGCCATCGGAGAACACTGACCGTCGGTCAGCGTTCTGGCAGGCAGACTTCGGCGGTCGCGCACGTCGCGTGCCCGGCGGAAACACTTTTGCGGCGATCCTGCGTGGCAGCGCTCACCCGCGCCCGGGGCCGCCAGAACTGGAGAACGTCCATGCTCGAGAACGAGCCCGAGGGCGGCGAACGGACCGGTTCCCAGCCGGCCGGCGACACCGCCGACAGCACCGTCGACGGCGGCACGGGAGCCGCCGCCACGCCACCGGAGGGCGCTGCGGCGTCGCCGGACGGCGCGGCGGCCCCCCCGACCCGGCGGCGGACCACCCGACGGCGGGTCGCGCCGCTGAGCCAGCCGGAGTTGACCGGGGGAGCGCCCGCCGAGGCGTCCGCCACCGCCGCCTCGGCCACCGACGAGTCACAGCAGGCCGAGGTGATCGTCCCGGTCGCCGGTGAGTTGGACTCCGCGCCGAAGACCACCCGACGTCGCCGCAAGGCCACCCCGGCCAAGGCGGCCGAGGAGCCGGTGGTCGCCGACGGGGTGGAGGAGGGCAGCGCGGAACTCGTCCCGCCGGTGAAGGTGACCCGTACCCGGCGGAAGAAGGCCGTCGCCCCGGCGGCGACCGAGCCACCCGCCGAGACCCCGGCCGCGCCGCTGCCGGCCGCCGAGGCCCCTGCTGCTCCGGCGGCGGTGGCTCCGGTTTCCGCAGCTCAGGAGCCGGCCGTCGCGGCGGAGGAGCCCGCCGTGGAGGCGGCTGCCCCGACCGAGCCGACCGTCGCCGACGAGGCCGAGGAGCCCCTGGTCGGGGAGCCCGTCGCGGAGGAGCCCGCAGCCGACCGGCCGGCCTCCGGGTCGACGCCACCGGCCGCGGCCGGTAACCGGACCGGGGAGGTGCCGCCCGGGGTTGCCGTGCCGGCCGTCGACGAGGCGGTGGAGCCGGCCGAGCCGCAGCCGCGGACCCGTCGGCGACGGGCCGCGATCGCCGCGCCGACGGTCCTGTTCATGGCCCCGCAGCCGGAGGAGCTGCCCACCTTCCGGGTGGTCGAGCCCGGCCCGGTCGCCGAGGCACCGGTCGAGGAGCCCGCCGAGGAGCCCGTCGAGACCGGGCGGCGGCGTCGCCGTGGCCGCCGGGAGACCGAGCCGGTCGAGGCCGTCGAGCCGGTCGAGCCCGTCGTGGAGGAGCCCACCGGCGAGGCCGAGGAGGGCGCCGAGGACGACGGTGACGACGAGGACGACGACGAGTCGGCCGCCGCGCGCCGCCGACGTCGCCGGGGTCGGCGGGGTCGGGGCCGGGGCAAGGGCGGCGCGGACGACGCCGACGAGGACGACACCGAGGAGCCGGCCCAGGCCGAGGCCGAGGGGGACGACACCGAGGACGAGGGCGACGGGGACGGGCTGACCCGTCGTCGGCGTCGGCGTCGCCGTCGGGGTGCCGGGGACGTCGAGGGTGGCGCCGACGACGGCGTACCCACGGTGGTCAAGATCCGGGAGCCCCGCAAGGCCGTCGACGAGGTGCAGGGCGTCTCCGGCTCGACCCGGCTGGAGGCCAAGCGCCAGCGTCGCCGGGACGGCCGGGAGCAGCGCCGGACCCGGCCGCCGATCCTGAGCGAGTCGGAGTTCCTGGCCCGCCGGGAGGCGGTCGACCGGGTGATGGCGGTCCGCCAGCGCGGCGACCGGACCCAGATCGTGGTCCTGGAGGACGGCGTCCTGGTCGAGCACTACGTCACCCGTAACTCGTCGGGCACCATGGCCGGCAACGTCTACCTGGGCAAGGTGCAGAACGTCCTGCCCAGCATGGAGGCGGCCTTCGTCGACGTCGGGCGGGGCCGCAACGCCGTCCTGTACGCCGGTGAGGTCAACTGGGACAGCAGCGGCCTGGAGGGGCGTTCGCGCTCGATCGAGCAGGCGCTGCGCTCCGGCGACTCGGTGCTGGTCCAGGTCACCAAGGACCCGATCGGCCACAAGGGTGCCCGGCTGACCAGCCACGTCGCGCTCTCCGGCCGGCACCTGGTCTACGTGCCCAACGGCAACGCCTCCGGGATCAGCCGCAAGCTGCCCGACAACGAGCGTAAGCGGCTGCGCGACGTGCTCAAGAAGCTGGTCCCCGACGGCGCGGGCGTGATCGTCCGGACCGCCGCCGAGGGGGCCAGCGAGGACGAGTTGGCCCGGGACGTCAAGCGGTTGCAGGCCCAGTGGGAGGACATCCAGGCCAAGGCGACCGGTGGCGGCGCTCCGGTGCTGCTCTACGAGGAGCCCGACCTGGTCATCCGGGTGGTCCGGGACCTGTTCAACGAGGACTTCCGCGAGCTGGTCATCGAGGGTGAGCAGTCGTACGGCATGGTCGAGTCGTACCTGTCGCACGTCTCGCCGGACCTGGTCGACCGGGTGCGCCGGTACGTCGGCACCGCCGACGTGTTCACCGAGTACCGCATCGACGAGCAGATCATCAAGGGGCTGGACCGCAAGGTCTTCCTGCCCTCCGGTGGTTCGCTGGTGATCGACCGTACCGAGGCGATGACCGTCATCGACGTCAACACCGGCAAGTACACCGGCTCCGGGGGCAACCTGGAGGAGACGGTCACCCGCAACAACCTGGAGGCGGCCGAGGAGATCGTCCGCCAGCTGCGGCTGCGCGACATCGGCGGCATCGTGGTGATCGACTTCATCGACATGGTGTTGGAGTCCAACCGGGAGCTGGTGCTGCGCCGGCTCACCGAGTGCCTGGGCCGGGACCGCACCAAGCACCAGGTGACCGAGATCACCTCGCTCGGCCTGGTGCAGATGACCCGTAAGCGGATCGGTGCCGGCCTGCTGGAGGCGTTCAGCGAGCCCTGCGAGTGCTGCAAGGGCCGGGGCCTGGTGATCCACACCGAGCCGGTGCCGGAGAAGCCGCGTGCCGTCAACGGCGGCGCGGGCGACCGGGTCAAGGCCGTCGCCTCGGCGGTCACCGCCCCGGCGGCCGAGCCGCCGGTCAGCGCGTCGTCGCGGCGGCGGGCCCGCAAGGCGGCCACGGCGGAGCGGACCGTGGTCGAGACCACCGACGCCACCGACGTCGAGGTCGCCGCCCCGGCGGTCGACGCCGGCTACGACGACACCATGGGCTACGACCTGTCCCGGTACGAGACGCAGACCCCGGCCGTGGCCGACGCCCAGACGGGCGAGTCGGCCCGGCTCGCGGGAGCGGACGACCCGGACGCGCTCGGCGAGGCCGACGGCGACGACGACGGTGGGGACGCCGGCACGGGCCGGCGTCGTTCCCGCCGGGGCGGTGCCCGTCGCCGTACCCGACCGTGACGGGCTGACCCGCGCCTGGCAGCACCGGACCCCTTCCCCGGCACACCGCCGGTGGGAGGGGTCCTGCCGTGCCGGTGGCCGACGATACGATCGGGCACCCCGGCTAGGAGATGACATGCGCCGCCTGCCCGCCGCCATCGTGGTGGCCACCGTCCTGCTGACCGGCGTCGGGTGCTCCGGCGACCGGGCCGACCCGCCGACCACCTCCGGCCGGCCGTCCGGTGCCGTGACCCCCGCCACCGTGGTCCCGTCCGCCGTGGTGAGCGGTTCCCCGGCGGGTGGCAACGGGCCGCAGGTGTGCGCCGACGCGGAGGCCGCGTCGACCACTGCGGTGCGCACCTACGTCGAGGAACTGGGCAAGATGATCGCGGCGGTCGGCGCGAACGACAGCACGGCGGCGGACACCGCCCGCAAACGGGCGGAGACGGCGCTGACCACGTGGCGGACCGTGTTGCGACAGCAGTCCGGCCGGGCCACCGACCCCCAGTTGAAGGCCCTGCTCGCCGACCTGGCCACCGAGATCGGCCGGCTCGGCACCGACGTCGACTCGATCGACGAGACCGAGCTGGACCGGCTCCAGCAGCGGCTGGACCAGCTCTGCTCCCGCTGACGGCGGTCGGTGGCGGTGTGGTCGGTCGACCCGCCCGGCTGCCGGGAGGGCCGCTCGACAGGGGGGGTCGGTTTGGGGCGCGGGTGGATGATGGCGTACTCTTTCCTGCGGCGCACTTTGGTGTGCCGAGTTCCCGCGTGCCCGCGCTGCCGGTGTCACAGCTACCCGGCGAGTTGCCATGGGAACGACCGCCAGCAGCCTCAACGACAGGGAGTCCGCCTCCGATGTACGCGATCGTCAAGACCGGCGGCAAGCAGTACAAGGTCGCCGAGGGCGACGTGATCGAGGTCGAGAAGCTCACCGGTGCCCCCGGTGACGCGGTGAAGCTCACCGCGGTGCTCCTCGTCGACGGTGACGACCTGGTGACCGACGCGGCGAAGCTTGCCAAGGTCGCGGTGTCCGGCGAGATCGCCGCGCACACCAAGGGCCCGAAGATCCGGATCCACAAGTTCAAGAACAAGACCGGCTACCACAAGCGCCAGGGTCACCGCCAGCCGCTGACCCAGGTCAAGGTGACCGGCATCTCCAGCGGGAAGTAGGTCGTCGGACAATGGCTCACAAAAAGGGTGCGTCCAGCTCGCGTAACGGTCGTGACTCCGCGGCCCAGCGACTCGGCGTGAAGCGCTTCGGTGGTCAGGTCGTCAGCGCGGGTGAGATCCTCATCCGTCAGCGTGGCACCAAGTTCCACCCCGGTGACCTGGTCGGCCGTGGTGGCGACGACACGCTCTTCGCGCTGTCCGCCGGCTCGGTCCTGTTCGGCACCAAGCGGGGTCGCAAGACCGTCAGCATCGTGCCGCAGTAGCTCGAAGGCGAAGCGGGCCGCGGACCTCGGGTCCCGGCCCGCTTCGCCGTTTCAGGTGGGGGATGCTCCCACCGCCGGGTGCCCGTCGCCGTCGCGCCGGGGCCCGGGGGTGTTTTCAGGTGCGGGGCCGGACCCCGCTGGAAGGATTGGCGTCGTGACGACGTTCGTTGACCGGGTCGTCCTGCACATGCAGGCCGGCGACGGCGGGCACGGCTGTGTCTCCATCCACCGGGAGAAGTTCAAGCCCTTCGGCGGCCCGGACGGGGGCGACGGCGGGCACGGCGGCAGTGTCTCGCTGGTGGTCGACCCGCAGGTGACCACGCTGTTGGACTTCCACTTCCGCCCGCACATGAAGGCCGAGAACGGCAAGGGCGGCGCGGGTTCGAACCGGGACGGCGCCAAGGGCCACGACCTGCTGATCAAGGTGCCGAACGGCACGGTCGTGCAGACCCTCGACGGTACGGTGCTGGCCGACCTGGTCGGTGTGGGCACCACCTTCGAGGCGGCGCGCGGTGGGCGCGGCGGGCGGGGCAACGCCTCGCTGGCCAACGCCCGGCGCAAGGCGCCCGGCTTCGCCGAACTGGGCGAGCCCGGTGACCGGCTCGACGTGGTGCTCGAACTCAAGAGCGTCGCCGACGTCGGCCTGGTCGGTTTCCCGTCGGCGGGCAAGTCGTCGCTGATCTCGGTGATCTCCGCCGCAAAACCGAAGATCGCCGACTACCCGTTCACCACCCTGGTGCCCAACCTGGGCGTGGTCCGGGTGGACAACCACACCTTCACCGTCGCCGACGTGCCGGGTCTGATCCCGGGCGCGGCCACCGGCAAGGGGCTGGGCCTGGAGTTCCTGCGCCACGTCGAGCGGTGCGCCGTGCTGGTGCACGTGGTCGACACGGCGACCCTGGAGCCGGGCCGGGACCCGTTGGCCGACATCGACACCATCGAGGCGGAGCTGGCCGAGTACGGCGGGCTGGCCGACCGGCCCCGGCTGGTGGCGCTCAACAAGGTCGACGTGCCCGACGGGCAGGACCTCGCCGACATCGTCCGCCCCGACCTCGAGGCGCGTGGGTTCCAGGTGTTCGACGTCTCCGCGGCCACCCGGGAGGGGCTCAAGGAGCTGACGTACGCAATGGCGGAGCTGGTCGACCAGGCCCGCCGTGCCGCGCCGCCGGCCGAGCCGACCCGGGTCGTGATCCGCCCCAAGGCGGTCGACGACGCCGGCTTCACCATCGAGGCGGCGGCCGACGGCTCGTTCACCGTCCGGGGGGTCCGACCCGAGCGCTGGGTACGCCAGACGAACTTCGACAACGACGAGGCGGTCGGCTTCCTCGCCGACCGGCTGGCCCGGCTGGGGGTGGAGGAGAAGCTGGCCAGGGCCGGCGCGAGCCCCGGTGACCTGGTCCGGATCGGCGAGCGGGAGTTCGACTGGCAGCCGACCCTGTATGCCGGCGTCGACTTCGTCCCCGGCAACCGGGGCACCGACGTGCGGCTGGAGGAGAAGTCGTCGCGCCCTGCGGCGGCCGAGCGGCTGGCCGCCCGCAAGGCCCGCCGGCAGCGCCCCGAGGACGAGCTGGCCTCGGCCCCGCACGACCTGCCGGACGACGACGAGGACGACGACGAGGAGTAGCCCCGTACCGGTCGGGCCCGGGTCGTTTTCCGGAAACCTCCGCGAAACGGACCCGGCCTAGCGTGGGGTGATGCTGATCGAGTCCCGTCCCGCCACCGACCCGGAGGTCGACGCGCTGGTCGCCGCCCAGCAGCGGGAGCTGCGCGAGGCCGACGGCGGGCTGGACGGGCAGGTCACGGTGGTGCACGACGGCATCCGCTACCTGGTGGTGGTGGACGGCGGCCGGGTGGTGGCCTGTGGTGGTGTCCAGTCCCTCGACGCCGACACCGGCGAGTTGAAGCGGATGTACGTCCGCCCGGGTTACCGGGGGCGGGGGATCGCCCGGCAGTTGCTCAGTGCGCTGGAGGAGCTGGCGTTCCAGCAGGGCCACTCGGTGCTCTGCCTGGAGACGGGCAGTTACCTGCCGGCTGCGATCGGCCTCTACACCTCCTGTGGCTACCGGCCGATCCCGGTCTACGGCGAGTACGTCGACAACCCGTACAGCGTGTGCTTCGCCAAGCGGCTGCCGGTGGCGGCCTGAACGCGAGGGTCAGCCCCGGTCGGGTGGGACGTCCAGCCGGCCGCCCGTGCCGGCGTCGTTGGACAGCAGCAGCCCGACGGCGAGCATGCCGAGGCCGAGCATGAGGTGCAGCCAGCTGTCCGCGTCGTTGAACGGCACGATGTTGGCCGGGGTGTCCCGGGTGACGGCGAAACCGTAGAGCCAGAGCGCCAGGTAGAGCACCCCGCCGACGGTGAGGTAGATCCGGGCCCCGCCGAGCCGACGGGCCAGCACCAGGCCGACCAGGCCGAAGACGAGGTGCAGCAGGTTGTGCAGCACCGACACCTGGAACACCCCGAACAGTTCCGCGCCGGAGTGGTGGCCGGCGAAGGCCAGCTCCCCGTAGCCGGTGGTGACGCCGGGGACGAAGCCGAGGATGCCGAGCAGCAGGAAGACGGCCGCGACGATGGTGGCGACCAGCTGGACCCGGGGCTTCGGGGCGGCCGGGGCGGGCCGTCGCGTGGCGTGGGCCATCGCTGTCACCTCCAGGGGCCGACGGTCGGACGATTTCCATATTCTGGGCGGTGGGGCGGCCCTGGGCGGGAGAAACGACGAAAGGACCCCGACCACCTGCTGCGGCACCCGCCCGGTGGCGGGCCGGCCGGCTCCGGCGGCCGGACCCCATGGCCGGCCGGTCGGACCCGGTCAGCGGCCCGGGGTGGCCGGGTGAGTCCCGGTCAGCGGCCCGGGATGGTCGGGTGAGTCCCGGTCAGCGGCCCGGGTGGTGGGTCAGGCCCGGTCAGCGGCCCCGGGTGGCGGGATCGGCGCGGATCCACCGGGTCAGGTCGCTGGGCTCCACCGGGGTCAGTTGGCGACGCAGCGCCCGTACCGAGTGGGCCGGCAGCCGGACCCCGCCGCGACCCACCCCACGGGCCAGCGCGAGCCAGCCGCAGACCCCGCGTTCGAGCAGCCAGAACGGCGCGGCCAGCGCGGTGGTCGGGGGGAACACCGCCGATCCGCCGGCCCGCCGTCGGCCGACCTCCGCCACCGCCACCGCAGTGGCCGCCGCGCCGGCCAGCAGACCCGGCCGGCGGGCCAGCACCGCGGCCAGCGCCCCGGGCAGCACCGCCAGCGCGACCAGCAGCCGCGCCGGCCGGGCCAGGTCGTCGTACGCCTGGCGGACCCGCTGCCTGCGGAAGTGCGCCACACCGGGCGGCAACCGTCGTACGTAGAGCCAGGCGGGGCTGGCCTCGGTCCCGCCGTACGCCCGGACGGTGCGGACCAGTTCCAGGTTCTCGAAGAGCACGTCCGGGTCGTAGCCGCCCATCGCCCGGAAGGTGCTGCGCCGCACCGCCAGGGTGCCCGGCCGGTCCGCGCCGAACGCCCGGTTGAGCAGGGTCCGACCGGTGTCCCACCAGGCGTGCCAGGGCAGCGGGTGGAAGTAGTGCTGCGGGCGGACCAGGTCGGCGGTGTCCAGTAACCGGTGCACCGCCCGCAGCCCCGCCTCGTCGTACCGGACGTCGTCGTCGGCGATCACCACGTGTTCGTGCCGCGCCGCCGCCACCCCGGTCAGCACCGCGCGCACCGTGGCGTTGACGCCGTGCACCGTCGGATCGGGTGGCAGGTGGCGCAGCAGGCCGTGCCAGCGGGCGGCGTGCCGGGCGAAGACCTCCGGTGGTGAGCTGTCGACCACGGTCACGTCGACCAGCCGGCCCAGCGTGCGCAGGTAGCCGGTCAGCTCGTCCGGGCCGTCGTCGTCACCGTGGCACAGCGGCAGGACGTACTCGACGGGGAGCCGGGGTGGGCCGCCCGGCGTGGCGGTGGGGCGGGACCCGACCGGGACCGGCCGCGCGGCGGGGGCGCTCATCCGCCCGCCGCCCAGCGGCCCTGGAAGGTGCCGGTACGGCGGTGCCGGCCGGTGCGGCGGGCCCGGCGGGTGACGGTGGCGGGCAAGGGTCCTCCCGGTGACGGCGGTCCCCGGGCATCCCCCACCCGCGCCGGGACAAACCGCGTGGCTCCCCGGTACGCCTCGGTTCACCCGCCGGTGTCCGGCGATCCCGCGCCCGGGCGGCTCAGTCGGCGCGCTGGACGCCGGTGAGCACGAAGCCGCTGGGGGGCAGGGTCGGGACCCGGGACAGGTCCAGGGCCAGGTCCTGTGGTGGCACCTGGTAGTCCATCGCCCCGGCCAGCAGACCGACCGCCTGTTTCATCAGCTCGATGGTGATCCACTCCCCGGCGCAGCGGTGGCCGCCCAGGTGGCTGCCTCCGCCCTGCGGCACGAAACCGTAGGGGTCGTCGCGCCAGCCGGCGAACCGCTCCGGGCGGAACTGCTCCGGTTCGGGCCAGAGCCGGGGGTGGTGGTTGGTGCCGTACAGGTCGAGCAGCACCCGGCGGTCCTGGGGAAAGTGGTGTCCCTGCCACTCGAAGGAGTGCCGCACCCGGGCGAAGGCGACCGGGAAGAACGGGTAGTAGCGGCGTACCTCCTGGACGAACCACTCGGTCGGCTCGTCGCCGGTGCGGACCCGGTCCCGCCAGGCCGGGTGGTCGTGCAGGGCCAGGGCGGCGAAGACCACGTACCGGTCGACGGCCACGGTGGGGCGCAGCACGTTGATCAGTTCCACCGCGGCGACCCGGCGGGGCAGCAGCCGCCCCTGGGCGTCGCGGTGTTCGGCGATGACCGCCAGCGCGCTGCCCGCCGGCGCGGCCAGGGTGCCGATGCGTACCCGCTCCACCACGTCGGCGATCCAGCGTTCGGCGCGCAGGCGTCCGCGCAGCCCACGCCAGTGCCGGAGACCCAGTGCGGCCGGCCCGTCGATCATGGCCTGCATCTGGGCGTTGCGCCGGACGACCTCGCTCTCCGGCAGCGGTACGCCCGCCCAGGCGCAGACGGCCCGCAGGAGCAGTGGGCCGATCTCGTCGCGCAGCACCACCGGGCCGGGTCCACCCCAGCTCGCCAGTCGGGTGCGCCACTGGTCGGCGAAGAGTTGGCCGAGCCGCGCGACGCCCGACGGGGTCATGATCGACATGAACATGGCCTTGCGGTCGGTGTGGGCCGCGCCGTCGAGGCCCTGCACCCCGCCCTGCCCGGTCAGCGTCCGCTGGCCCCGCTTGGGTGCCGCCCCGGCCCGCCGGAACCGCTCGGTGTCGTAGAACAGCTCCGCCGCGTCCCGCCCGCGTAGGAAGATCGTCGGTTCCAGCAGCAGCCGCGCGGTGAAGATGTCGGTGTCGTAGCGCTCGCACCGGGTGCTGATGAACCGGTAGCCCTCGCGGAAGAACGCCAGGGTGCTCTCCGGGCTGCGGTCGGCCGGGGTGGTGGCCATCGGGCTCTCCTGACGCGGTGACGGTGGGCGGACCCGGCTGGTCGGCCTTGGGTGTTCTACCCGGTTTTGGGGCATTGAATCCCCCCGGTCGGCCCCGACACCGCGGCGGGCCGGGTCGGCTGTGGGCCAGTGGCCGGGCGACCGCTGGCCCCTCCCGCGACGCCGGAAACCTGGTTGGCTCAGCGGTACGGCCACCACGGGGGCCGGTTCGACGACGGGGGAGGCCCGATGCGGGAGAACACACCGCCCTACTGGCGGGAGCGGCGGCTGGTCGACCTGCCCGGTGGGCCGGGTGGGGTCCGCCCGCCGGATCAGCCGCTGATCCGGCGTCCCCGTCGGCCACCCCGACACTTCACCGTGCACCTGGGTTTCGCCGCCGACGGGCCGGAGCAGGCCCGGGAGTCGGCGGTGGCGTACGCGCAGGCACTGAGCCTGCTCCGCCCGGAGCTGGTGCTGGCCTCGGCCGCCCTGTCACCGGCCGGCTCCTGGCGGGCCGCGCAGCGGCTCTTCTGTCACGTCGTCGGCCCGGACGGCGAGCGTTGCGTCGACGTCGCCGGCCACCCGGGGTTCCATTACGCACCCGGTCCGGGCGGGCTCGGCTGGGGCGAGGGAGACGGGTGAGTCGGGGGCCCGACACCGGTCGACCGGCCGGCCGCCCGATGGCCAGCCGGACGCCCGCCGGGCCGGTGCCCCCGGGGATAGGGTGTCTCGCCACCTACCGCCCGGGGGTCGGTGTCCGGCGCTCAGTCGAGGTCGAACTCGCCGTCCTGCGCGCCTGCGACGAACGCGTCCCACTCGGCCTGGGTGAAGACCAGGACCGGGCCGTCCGGCTCGGCCGAGTTGCGCATCCCGATCAGGTCGTCCACGAAGGCCACCTCGACCGCGCTGTCGGAGGTGTCTCCCTCGGCTCGCTGCCAGACCGCCCGGGACAGGTCGAAGTCGCCCTTGGGGTGCTGACCCATTGTTGATCCTCCATTGCCGCGCGTATCGGGAAGCCCGGCCGGCTCCCCGTCGGGCAGGATAAGCGGATGCCGAGCCTGACCCGTGTAGAGGCGACCGCGCGTCGCGCACTGATCGATGTCGAGTCCTATCAGGTGGACCTCGATCTGACCGGTAGCGAGGAGCGCTTCCGGTCGACGACCACCATCCGGTTCCGGGCCACCGCCGGTGCCGAGACCTTCGTCGAGGTCAAGCCCGCGACCCTGGAGACGGTCCGGCTCAACGACCGGGAGCTGGACCTGGGAGCGCTCACCGACGGCCGGTTCCCCCTCAGCGGGCTGGCGGCGGAGAACACCCTCACGGTCACCGCCGAGATGGCCTACTCCAACACCGGTGAGGGGATGCACCGGTTCGTCGACCCGGCCGACGGGGCGACGTACCTCTATGCGATGTCGTTCCTGGACGAGGCGCCGCGCATCTTCGCCGCCTTCGACCAGCCCGACCTCAAGGCCCCGGTGACTCTCGCGGTGACCGCCCCGCCAGAGTGGACGGTGGCCGCCAACGGCCCGCTCGCCGCCAACCCGGCCCCGGGCCGCTGGGAGTTCGCCCCCACCGCGCCGCTGGCCAGCTACTTCGTCACGCTGATCGCCGGCCCCTGGCACGTCCGGCGGGACGACCACGACGGCATCCCGCTCGGCGTCTACTGCCGGCAGTCGTTGGCCACCCACCTCGACGCCGACCTCGACGAGATCCTCACCGTCACCAAGCAGTGCCTGGACCGCTTCCACCAGCTCTTCGCCGAGCCCTACCCGTTCGTCAAGTACGACCAGGCGTTCGTGCCGGAGTTCAACGCCGGGGCGATGGAGAACCCTGGCCTGGTCACCATCCGCGACGACGACGTCTTCCGCTCGGCGGTCACCGACAGCGAGCGGGAGCAGCGGGCCACCACCATCGCCCACGAGATGGCCCACATGTGGTTCGGTGACCTGGTCACCATGCGCTGGTGGGACGACCTGTGGCTCAACGAGTCCTTCGCCGAGTACCTGGGCAACCGGGTCACCGCCGAGGCGACCCGGTTCGACCGGGCCTGGACGACCTTCGCGATCCGCCGCAAGGCCTGGGGGTACGCCGCCGACCAGCGCCCGTCCACCCATCCGGTCGCTCCGGACGAGGTCGCCGACGCCGCCCAGGGCCTGCTCAACTTCGACGGCATCTCGTACGCCAAGGGCGCCAGCGTGCTCCGCCAGCTCGTCGCCTGGCTCGGCGACGACGCCTTCCTGGCCGGGCTCAACCGGCACTTCGCCGCCCACCGCTTCGGCAACGCCACCCTGGCCGACCTGCTCGCCAACCTCAGCGCCGCCAGCGGGCGGGACCTCACCGACTGGGCCGACCGGTGGCTGCGTCAACCGCAGGTCAACACGCTGCGGACGGAGACCTCGGTGGACGCCGACGGCCGGTGGTCCTCGGTGGCGGTGGTGCAGACCGCGCCGCAGGAGTACCCGGTGCTGCGCCCGCACCGGATCGCCGTCGGCCGGTACACCCCCGACGGCGCGGCCGAACGGATCGAGGTCGACCTCGACCCGGCCGCCGACCGGGGGCGCACCGAGCTGCCCGAGCTGGCCGGTCGGGTCGCCGAGGGCCTGCTCCTGCCCAACGACGGTGACCTCACCTTCGCCAAGATCCGGCTCGACCCGGCGTCGGCGGACGCGGTCGGCACCGTGCTGCCCACGCTCACCGACCCGCTGGCCCGCGCCCTGCTCTGGGAGGAGTCGTTGGACGCGGCGACCGACGGCGAGCGGCCGGTGTCGGCGGTGGTGTCGTTGCTGACGGTGGCCCTGCCCGCCGAGACCGAGGTGGCCGTCGCCGAGAGCGTGCTCGCCCGCAGTCGCAACCTGGTCGACCGCTACCTCGACCCGCTCGCCCGCGACGCCGCCCTGCTGCGGACGGCCGAGGCCTGCGCCGCGCTGCTCGACACCGCCCCGGCCGGCGGTTCGCTGCAACTGGCCGCCGCCCGGGGGCTGCTCTCCACCACCGCCGACGCCGACCTGCTGGCCGGGTGGCTGACGGGCCGGGAGGTGCCGGCCGGGCTGGCCGTCGACGCCGAGCTGCGCTGGGCGCTGCTGCACCGGCTGGTGGTGCTGGGTGCGGCCGGTGAGCCCGAGATCGCCGCCGAGGCGTCGGCCGACCGCAGCGCCACCGGTGCCGAGCGGGCGGCCCGGTGCCGGGCGGCCCGGCCCGAGGTGGCCGCGAAGGACGCCGCCTGGGAGATCATCACCCGGGACACCAGCTGCTCCAACCGGCTCGTCGAGGCGGCGGCCGAAGGGTTCTGGCAACCCGAGCAGGCCGAGCTGACCGGCACGTACGTCGACCGGTACTTCACCGAGATGCCGGCGGCGGCGCGACGGCGTACCGCCTGGGTGGCCGAACGGGTCGCCCGGCTGGCCTTCCCCCGGTACGCCGTGGCCCAGCCCACCCTGGACTCGGCCGCGGCCCTGCTCAGCCGGGACGACCTCACCCCCGGGCTGCGCCGCAGCGTCGTCGACGCCGCCGACGACCTGCGCCGGGCGCTGGTCGCCCGGACGGCGGTCGCCGCTGCCGGTGCCTGACGGGGCCGGTGGGGATGCCCGGCATCCCCACCGGCCGCTCAGGCGGGGTGGGCCGGGCCTACGATCATCGGGTGGAGGACGACATCCGGCGGATCGGCATCATGGGCGGCACCTTCGACCCGATCCATCACGGCCACCTCGTGGCGGCCAGCGAGGTGGCGGACCGGTTCGGCCTGGACGAGGTGGTCTTCGTGCCGACCGGCCAGCCGTGGCAGAAGGCGGACACCCCGGTCAGCCCGGCCGAGGACCGTTACCTGATGACGGTCATCGCCACCGCCTCCAACCCGCGTTTCCAGGTCAGTCGGGTCGACATCGACCGTGGTGGCCCCACCTACACCGTCGACACCCTGCGTGACCTGCACCACGAGTACGGCCCGAAGGCGCAGCTGCACTTCATCACCGGCGCGGACGCGCTGGAGCGGATCCTGTCCTGGAAAGACCTGGACGAGATCTTCGCGTTGGCCCACTTCATCGGCGTCACCCGGCCCGGGTTCGCGTTGACCGACGAGCACCTGCCCGCCGACACGGTCAGCCTGGTGCAGGTGCCCGCGATGGCGATCTCGTCGACCGACTGCCGCGACCGGGTCGGTCGGGGGGAACCGGTCTGGTATCTGGTGCCCGACGGTGTGGTGCAGTACATCGCAAAACGACGGCTCTACCAGCAGTGATTCCGCCCGGTAACCGCCAGTTCATCCCGGTAACCGGCCAGAACTGACAAGTCGTCTCCGCGTCGGGTGTGAGACGCTTGACGGGTCGCACGGTTGATCGAAGGAGAACGGTGACAGTTTCCGAACGCGCTCACGAGCTGGCGATGGCCGCCGCCCAGGCTGCGGCCGACAAAAAGGCGCAGGACATCGTCATCATCGACGTGGGTGACCAGCTCGCCATCACCGACGCGTTCCTGGTGGCCTCGGCGCCCAACGAGCGCCAGGTGATGGCCATCGTCGACGCCATCGAGGAGCGGTTGCTGGAGCTGCCCGAGAAGGCCAAGCCGCTCCGCCGCGAGGGCGAGCGCGGTGGCCGCTGGGTGCTGCTCGACTACGTCGACATGGTGGTCCACGTCCAGCACACCGAGGAGCGCGAGTTCTACGCCCTAGACCGGCTCTGGAAGGACTGCCCGCAGCTCCCGTTCGTCGACCGCGACCTGGTCGACGCCGACGCCACGGGTGCCGCCGCCGAATGACCCGCCTGATCATCTGGCGGCACGGCAACACCGACTGGAATGCTGCCGGCCGGGTCCAGGGGCAGACCGACGTACCCCTCAACGACCTCGGCCGGGAGCAGGCCCGTAGCGCCGCGCCGCTGCTCGCGGCGCTGCGCCCGGACGTCGTCGTCGCCTCCGACCTCTGCCGTGCCGCCGACACCGCCGCCGCGCTCGCCCAGCTCACCGGCCATCCGGTACGCCCCGACGCGAGGCTGCGGGAACGCCACTTCGGCCACTGGCAGGGCCTCGCCCTGACCGACGCGGCCGAACGGTTCCCCACCGAGTACGCCCGCTGGCGGGCCGGCGACCCGGACCCGGGCGCGGGCATCGAACCCCTCGACGACCTCGGCAAGCGCGTCGGTACGGCGCTGCTGGCCGCCGTCGAGCTGGCCGACGGTGGCACGGTCGTGGTCGCCACCCACGGCGGCGCGGCCCGGCAGGGCGTCGGTCACCTGCTCGGCTGGGACCATGACGTGCTGCGCAGCGTCGGCGCACTGGCCAACTGCCACTGGACCGAGCTGCGTCGCAACGACGTCCGAGGCTGGCACCTGCGCGCCCACAACGTCGGCCCGCCGGCCCGGCCGGCGTCGTCCGAGCCGGTCTGAGCCGGCCGGCGCGGGCGACCCGCCCCGGCATCGGCTAGCGTGCCGGTCATGTCCGTCGCGGTCGTCACCGACTCCACCGCCTACCTGCCCCCCGAGCCGGTGCGGGCGCACCGGTTGACCGTGGTGCCGTTGACCGTCGTGCTCAACGGAGCGGAGGGGCTGGAGGGGGTGGAGACCCTCCCCGCCGACGCCACCCGGGCACTCGGCGGTCGGCGGGTCTCGGTGAGCACGTCCCGACCGTCGCCGGCCCAGTTCGTCACGACGTACCGGCGGTTGCTGGCCGACGGTGCGGACGGGGTGGTGTCGGTGCACCTGTCGGCGGAGCTGTCCGGCACGGTGGCGGCGGCCCGGCTCGCCGCCGCCGAGGTCGGTGACCGCGTCGAGGTCGTCGACAGCCGGTCCGCCGGGATGGGGCTCGGCTTCCCGGTGCTCGCCGCCGCCACGGCCGCCGAGACCGGTGCCGACCTGGCCGGGGTACGCGCCGCAGCGCTGGCCGCCGTCGACCGGACGACCATCTTCTTCTATGTCGACACGCTGGAGTTCCTGCGCCGGGGCGGCCGGATCAACGCGGCCGAGGCCCTGCTCGGCACCGCCCTGTCAGTCAAACCGATCATGCACATGCCCGACGGCGCGATCGTGGTACGCGACAAGGTGCGTACCGCCAGCCGGGGAGTGGCCCGCCTGATCGACCTGGCCGTCGAGGCAGCCGGCAACGCCGACGTGGACCTCGGGGTGCACCACCTCGCCGCCCCGCAACGCGCCCAGCAGTTGGTCGAGGCGCTCACCGCCCGGCTCGGCGACCGCCTGCACGACACCTACGCCTCCGAGGCGGGTGCGGTGGTCGCCGCCCACGCCGGACCGGGACTGGCCAGTGTCGTGGTCCACCGCCGGCCGGCCTGACGTGCGGGGTGGATGAGTAGCACTGAGCCGCAGTGCGCGGGAACGGGTGTCGGCGGTGCTGCAACGCCGGCCCGGGTCCCGCCCGGTAGCGCCGCACACGGAATCGGCCCCCTCAGCGCGCGGCTGAGGGGGCAGTCTCGCGTCGGGTCAGGCGCGCTTGGCGAACCCGACGAACGACCGCCAGGTCGTCGGGTCGAAGGCCAGCACCGGGCCGAACGGGTCCTTGCTGTCGCGGACGGCCACGACACCGGGCAGGTTGTCGGCAACCTCGACACAGTTGCCGCCGCTCGATCCGCTACGGCTGGACTTGCGCCACTTCGAGTTAGTGAGGTCCATGTTGGCTCTGCACTTCCTTGATCAGGTCGATGGACTGCCGGCGCGGGAGCGTTTCGTTCCGAACGCACTCCCACCTCGCTAGGAGGGTAGCCACCCCATCTTCCTGGGCCACGACAACCCCGCCAAGCTGATTCTCCAGGTGACCCACCCATGCGCCGTCTGCGGACCGGGCCAGGGCGAACGGGCCGGACAGCCCGATGTGCAGGGCCGTGGTCGACGGGATGACATGGATGTGCACGTTCGGCAGCTCGGTCAGTGCGGCGATGTGGGCGATCTGCTCGGCCATGATGCCGGCCACCTCTTCGTCCAACCGGGTCAGCGCCGCTTGGTCGAGCACGATCACCACCTGCGGAGCTGCCTCGCGGGTCAGGATCTTCTGACGCTCCAGCCGGGAGGCCACCCGCTCCTCGACGTCCTGCGAGCTGAGCGTGTCGTTGAGTCGCAGCACTGCGCGGGCGTAGTTCTCTGTCTGGAGCAGGCCGGGGACCAACGCCAGTTCGAACAGGCGGAGCTGCGTTGCGACCCGCTCGGCGTCCAGCCAGGGCCGAAACCACGATGGCTGGCCGTCGCGCTGCGCCGCCCGGAGCAGGGACACGAACAGGCCACCGGTTTCCAGCACCTCGTCGGCGCGCTTCGCAAACGGCAGGTCCATGGCTCGGGTCCCTGTCTCCACGGCGGACACGGTCGACGCCGAGTAGTTCATGCGCCGGCCAAAGTCCTCCTGACTCAGGCTGGTCAGGGAGCGCTGCCTGCGGAGCTGGCAGCGGATGAGATCCGCAGTCTCTTCGTGTTCCATGGCTCTCCAGTCATCCTCCAAGGCCGCCAGGCGTCGCCTGCTTCGCTTGATGATCTCCAGACCCTCGCCGGCTCTCGGGCTCAAGACTTCCGACAGTAGCCCCGCCCTCACCAGACTGTCATTCAGGCGGGCCGGCTCCGACAGGACGGTGTTGGGGCCGGCTTCGCGGTGGGGTCGCTCCCTTCCAGGGGGATGGGAGCGACCCCCTTCCAATTCCAAGGGAGGTCGAGATGCTTCGCCTGATTCGGCGGTGGAAGCCCGAGAGAACCCCGCCCTACCGAGTGGTCGGTAGCGCTCCTCCGGCCTGGACTAGCGAGCAGACGGCCGCGTACCCCCGAGCGGGGCGTCTCCACGAGCTGACCCTGGCCGGGGAGTGGCGAGCGAACGGGGGCCGCTGGTGAGCGGCATGAGCGATGTCAGCGGCCCGTCGTGGTTCCTGGGCCTGACCGACGACGAGGCGCGGGCCAGCGCCGCGACGGTGCGGTGATGGCGGTGGTCCGTCCGCCCGTACCGCACGTCGCCATGCGCCCGCTGTGGCGCTGCCGCAACTGCGGCAGGGAGTGGCCGTGCCAGCCGGCCAAGCTCGCGCTCCTCGTCGAGTACCGGGGGAACCGGACCGCCCTGCTCGTCTACCTCGGCACCCTGATGCAGGAGGCGGCGAGCCAACTCACCCAGCTCAACCCCGACCGGCACGCGGACCTGGCGGACCGCTTCGTCGCCTGGGCGCGGGCCCGAGGATGAGGGCCGGTGTACGTACGGGCCGACCCGTCCTGCCTGCCCGTGCCATAGCAGATCCCGGCCATGGTCAGGTGGTTGTCCACAGCCCCGGTCGTCGTCCACAGCCGACGTCCGTCGGGCTGAGCGGGTGCCGTCCGTCGGCCTAACCTCGCGCCGTGTCGGAGGATGAGGAAACCATGGTGCGGCGACGGCTGTACCGGCTGACCGACGGAGTGTCGACGGTGCGGGCGGCGGGGCCGCCGGAGCCGCCACCCCGCCCGTACCGGCCGGCGGTCGGGCTTCGCGCACCGTCCGGCGACGGCGCGGGTGGGGTGCCGGCCGGGCGGCCCGGCCCGGCCGGCGGCTCCAGCTCCCGCCGGGCCGCCTCACCGGAGGTCGGTGGTTTCCCCGTCGGCGGTTCACCCGGGGTGGGCGCGCGCGTCGTCGACCTTCCCGCTGCCGACCGGTCGCGTCAGGCAGACCTGGACGATCCGGCCCCGGGTGGTGGGGCGTCCCGCCGCGAGGCACTCGACCCCGACCGGCTGCCCCGCGCCGACGGTGACGACCCGGCGTCGGTCGGTCGGCTGCCCGGCCCCGCTGTCTTCGACCCCGGCCGGCGCGGTGTCCGGGCGTTGGCTGCCGTGGCGGTGGTCGTGGTGCTCGGTGCCGGGTTCTGGGCCTGGCGGTCGCGCCCCGAGGCGGAACCGGTCCCGACGGCGACGGCGGTGGCCGGGCCGGAGTCCTCCGCCGGGTCCGCGTCGGGCCCGGCCCCGAAGCCGACAGGTGAGCTGGTGGTGGCGGTGGCCGGCAAGGTACGCCGCCCCGGGCTCGTCCGGGTGCCGGCCGGGGCGCGGGTCGCCGACGCGGTCGAGGCGGCCGGCGGTGCCCTGCCCGGCATCGACGTGGCGTTGCTCAATCCGGCGCGGAAGGTGGCCGACGGCGAGCTGATCCTGGTCGGCGTGACCGCCCCGCCCGGCGCGACCGGGCCGGACGCCGCTGCGGCCGGCCCAGCCGCGCCGGGCGGGGGTGTGCCGGGTGGTCGGGTCAACCTCAACACCGCCACGTTGGCGCAGCTCGACGCGTTGCCCGGGGTCGGTCCGGTGCTCGCCCAACGCATCCTCACCCACCGCGACCAGCAGGGCGGCTTCCGCAGCGTGGGCGACCTGCGTCAGGTCGACGGCATCGGCGATGCCCGGTACGAGCAGCTCAAGGACCTGGTGACGGTGTGACCGGGAGCCCCGACCCGGTCCTGGACCGGAACGCGGTCCTCGTTGACGGGGTCACCAGCGATCGGGTTCCCGACCTGCGACTGGCGGGGCTGGCGGTGGCGGCCTGGCTGGCGGCGCTGACCTGCCTGCACCTCACCACCCGCACGGCGGTCCTGCTCGCCGCATCCGCCGCCGTCCTCGCCGCGCTGCTCGCCGGGCACCTGTGCGGCGTGCTGGGCACCCCGGCCACCCCGGTCCGCCGGTACGGCTGGATCGCCGTCGCCGTGCTGCTCGGCGTGGTCTGTGGCAGCACCGCCACCGGAGCCCGCCTGCACGTGCGGGACGCCGCCCCGGTGCGTGCCCTGGTCGACGACCGGGCCCGGGTCACCGCCGACCTGGTGCTCCGCGACGATCCCCGCCCGGTACGCGGCGCACCCGGCCGCCCGGCGACCCTGCTCGTCACGGCGGAACTGGCCACGCTCACCGACCCCGAGGGGCACCGCCTGCGGGCCCCGGTACGCGTGCTCGTGCTCGCCACCGACCCGACCTGGCGTGGTCTGCTGCCCGGACAGCGACTGACCGCCCAGGGTCGGCTGGCCGCACCCCGGGGCGGTGATCTCACCGCTGCCGTGCTGAGCGTGCCCGGTCCACCGGTGCCGCACGGGCCACCGCCGTGGCTCCAGCGTGCCGCCGGCACCCTGCGGGCCGGTCTGCAACGGGCCTGCGCCCCGCTCCCGCCCGACCAGGGTGGTCTGCTGCCCGGCCTGGTCGTCGGGGACACCAGCCGGTTGCCGGCCGCCGTGGAGGAGGACTTCCGGGCCACCGGGATGACCCACCTCAACGCGGTGTCCGGGTCGAACGTGGCGATCGTGGTCGGCGCGGTGCTGCTGCTGGCCCGCTGGGTCCGGGCCGGTCCCCGGCTGGCGGTGATCCTCTGTGGGCTCGCCCTGCTCGGTTTCGTCGTCCTGGTCCGCCCCTCGCCCAGCGTGGTCCGGGCGGCCACCATGGGGGCGATCGGGCTGGCCGCGTTGGCTGCCGGGCGTCCCCGGGCGACCCTGCCGGCGTTGGCCGCGGCGGTGGCCGTGCTGGTGCTGGTCGACCCGGAGCTGGCCGGTGACGCCGGTTTCGCGCTGTCCGTCCTGGCCACCGGTGGGCTGCTGCTGCTCGCCCCGGGCTGGCGGGACGGGCTGCGTCGCCGGGGCGTACCGGCGGGGTTGGCGGAGGCGCTCGCCGTTCCGGCGGCGGCCCAGCTCGCCTGTGGGCCGGTGGTGGCGGGCATTTCCGGCACGGTGAGCCTGGTGGCCGTACCGGCGAACCTGCTCGTGGTGCCGGCGATCGCCCCGGCCACGGTGCTGGGGGTGGCAGCGGCGGTCGTCTCCCCGGTGTGGCCGGCCGGCGCGGAGTTCACCGCCTGGTTGGCGAGCTGGCCGGCCTGGTGGCTGGTCACCGTGGCCCGGGTCGGGGCCCGTCTGCCGGCCGGCACCCTGCCCTGGCCGGGCGGGCTGCCGGGCGCGTTGCTGCTGGCCGGGCTGACCCTGGGGTTGTTGCTGGCCGTCCGCCGCCCGTTGGTCCGCCGGCTGGTGGCGGTCGGCGCGGTGGCGGTGGTGCTGGGCACCCTGCCGGTCCGGCTGATCGCCGGCGGGTGGCCGCCGCCCGGATGGGTGGTGGTGGCCTGCGCCGTCGGCCAGGGAGATGCCCTCGTGCTGCCGGTGACGGCCGGCCGGGCGGTGGTGGTGGACGCCGGCCCGGAGCCGTCGGCGGTGGACGGCTGCCTGCGCCGGCTCGGCATCCGGGAGGTGTCGCTGCTGGTGGTCAGCCACTTCCACGCCGACCATGTCGGGGGTGTGGCCGGGGTGTCCCGGGGCCGACGGGTGGCCATGGTGGTCGCCCCGGCGTTGGCCGAGCCGGCGGCGGGACGGGAGTCGGTGACGCTCGCGGCCGGTGCCGCGCGGCAGGTGGTGCCGGCGGCGGGCTGGTCGTACCGGTCGGGTGGGGTGGAGTTGGTCGCGCTCGGTCCGCCCTATCCGATGCGGGGCACCCGGTCCGACCCGAACAACAACTCCCTCGTCCTGCGGGCCACCGTGGCCGGTGTCCGCATCGTGCTGCCGGGGGACGCGGAGACGGAGGAGCAGCGGGCACTGCTGGACCGGACCCCGGCGCAGACGTTGCGGGCCGAGGTGCTCAAGGTGGCCCACCACGGCAGCGCATACCAGGAGCCGGCCTTCCTCGATGCGGTCCGGCCGGTGGTCGCGTTGGTGCCGGTGGGAGCCGACAACGACTACGGCCATCCGAGTCCGGTGATCCTGGATCGGCTCACCCGAGCCGGTGCCCGGGTGTTGCGTACCGACACCGACGGGGACGTGGCGGTGGTGCTGCGGTCCGGCCGGCTGGCAGTGGTCGGCCGGGGTCTGTCCCCGGGTCGCCGCTGACCAGGGGTGGGACGAAACGGTGCTTCCGGGCCTGCCCCGGCTGGTGGGGTGGGCGGCTGGCCGGCCCGGGGCAGGCCGGACGAAGGTGAAGGGAAATCCGGAATCAGAGCCATATTGCGCCCACTGCCCGACAATTGAGGTAAATGTCTATATTTGCGCTGAGTGCGGGGTGGGCCGTCGCAGCCGTCGATGAGCAGGCGCGATCAGCCGCCGAGCCGTGCCAAGATGAGCGACGTGACCGGCGTCGACCTTGCTCCTATTCTGCTCGTCCTCGGCGACGAGGAGCTGCTCGCCACGCGCGCGGTGAGCGAAGCCGTGGCGAAGGCCCGTAGCGTCGACCCCGAGGTCGACGTCCGGGAATACCAGGCAGGGGCGTTGGCCGTCGGCGAGATCGCCGAGATGCTCAGCCCGTCGTTGTTCGGCGGGCGGCGGGTGCTGGTGTTGCGGTCCGCCCAGGATGCCCGCAAGGACCTGGTCACCGCCCTGCTCGGCTACGCGAAGAACCCCGACCCGGACGTCCAGCTGGTGGCGCTGCACCTGGGCGGGGGCAAAGGCAAGGCGTTCGCCGACGGGCTACGCGCCGCCGGGGCGACGGTCATCGCGGCGGCGAAGCTGAAGGGGCACCGCGAGCGGGTGGCTTTCGTCCGCGACGAGATCCGCCGGGGCGGTGGCAGGTGCACCGACGACGCGGCCGACGCGTTGATCGCCGCCGTCGGCACCGACCTGCGGGAGTTGGCCGCCGCCTGCTCCCAGCTGATCGCCGACACCGACGGGCGGATCGGCGCGGACACGGTGTCCCGCTACTACCGGGGTCGGGTCGAGGTGAGCGGCTTCACCGTCGCCGACGCCACCATGATCGGCGACGTCCCCGCCGCGCTGGAGGCGTTGCGCTGGGCGCTGCACGTCGGGGTCGACCCGGTGCCGATCGCCGACGCCCTCGCCGACGGGGTCCGGACGGTGGCCCGGGTCGCAGCCGCCGGCCGGGGTGATCCATACCAGTTGGCGAGCACCCTCGGCATGCCCGCCTGGAAGATCAAGAATGCCCAGCAGCGGGCCCGGGGCTGGACACCGGAAGGGCTGGTCGAGGCGATGCGGGCGGCGGCCGAGTGCAACGCGGCGGTCAAGGGCGGTGCCGACGACCGGGCGTACGCCCTGGAAAAGGCGGTCTTCTCGGTCGCCGCCGCCCGGCAGGGCACCGCCCGGTGACCGGCCCGATCCGCCCGGCGGCCGGCCACCTGCGGCAGGTGGATGGCGTGCACCGGCCGGTGAGCGGCTCCACCCGCCCGGTGACGGGGCACGGCCGGCCGGGATGGTCGACCGTGCCGGCGGACGACCAACGTTACCGACCGCTCTACGCCCGGCTGCTCGGCCTGCGCTTCGTCAACCCGGGTGGGGTGCTCTGCTTCCTCTTCTTCGAGGGGGCGGTGGCGCTCGCGGTGCTTCTTGCCCTGGCCGAGTTGGTCAACTGGTGGGCGGTGCCGGTGCTGCCGATGGCGGTGGCGGTCATGGTGAAACTCAACGACGAGGTCGCCGAGCGGGTGGTCCACTCGGCGGCGCTGGTGCCGGAGCAGGAGCGGGACCGGTTCCGGCGGCAGGTCGAGCCGGTGGTCGGACGCGCCCGGGTGCCCTACGCCCTGCCGGGCGCGATGGTCACCACCGCACCTGCCCGCTGGGAGCCGGCCGACTCGCCGCCCCCGCCCGTCTCCCGCAGGTAGACCCGACCCGCCGCCCCGCCCGTCTCCCACGGGTAGACCCGACTCGCCGCCCGGCCCTCCCGGATGGACCTGACTCGGCAGACAGCGCGGACGACGGGTCGAGGCCCGGAAAGTACGAAGCCGTAGGCCCCGGAGCACTGCTCCGGGGCCTACGGTCGGGTTTGGGTCGCTCGGTCAGGCCGAGAGCGAGCCGACGCGCTTCGAGATGGCCGACTTCCGGTTGGCCGCCTGGTTGGCGTGAATGACGCCCTTGCTGGCGGCCTTGTCGAGCTTGCGGGCGGCGTCACGCATCAGGGCGGTGGCCTTCTCGGCGTCACCGGCCTCCGCAGCCTCGTGGAACTTCCGGATGGCGGTCTTCAGCGACGACTTGACCGACTTGTTACGCAGCCGGCGCTTCTCGTTCTGCCGGTTGCGCTTGATCTGGGACTTGATGTTCGCCACGCGACAGCCTCGTCTTGATAGCTCGGTTTGGTCTGCATTACCGCGCGCGACGAGCATGCGTCATCGCCACGCGAAAAGCCAGGCTACCAGGTCGGTCCGGACGAGCCAAAACGCCCCACCCCCGCCCGGACCGGCCAGCCCTGCCGGGGGCAGGCGGTCACCACCAGCCCTGCCGGGCGGCGAGCCAGCGCAGAGCCTGCTCTCCGCTGAACCGTCGATGCACTCCCAGCAGCGCGGACGGGCCCGCCGCCCCCGGGCCGCCCGCCCCCTGGGCAGCCGCCGGGGAGCCCCCGGCCGCCGGGGAACAGCCTGCCGCCGTCAGGCAATCAGCCACCGAGGAGCCGGCGACCGTTGAGAGGCCGCCAGCCGGCAGGGGACCGCCAATCGGCGGGGGAGCATCAGCCGGCGGGGAGGCGGCAACCGGTGGGGAGGCGGCGGCCGGGGGCGGGCCGGCGGCGGTGAGGTAGTAGCCGCAGAGGGCGGCAAGCGTCACGTCCAGGGCGTCGGGCGGGGCGTCGGCCGCCGCCGGGTGGGCGGCGAAGACCGCATCCAGGTCCACCCGGTCGCCGTACCCGGTGATCAGGAGGCCGGCCAGGTCGAACCAGGCGGGGCCGTGGCAGAGCCAGTTCCAGTCGCAGAACCAGGCCCGCCCGGCGGGGTCGAGCAGCACGTTGTCCAGCCGCAGGTCACCATGGGCCAGGCCGGGTGCGGCTGCCGCGTAGCCGGGCAGCCGGGACTCCAGCGCGACGAGGTCGGGTAGCCGGTCGCGGGCCGCCGGGGGCAGTGCGGGCATCGGCTCCCGGCCGGCGGCCACCTCACCCCACCAGAGGATGTCGTCGCGGGCCAGCTGGGCCAACCGGGGCAGGCCGAGGGCGGTCAGTGCGGCCGGCGGGTCGACCAGCGCGGCGGCCACCTCGGCGTAACCGGTGAGCACGGCGGCCAGCTCGGTCGGGTCCCAGGGCAGGCGGGGCGTCCGCCCGGCCACGGCGTCGAGGCCGACCGCGTACCAACCGGCCGCGTCGAGCGCCCAGCGTGGGCGGGGGACCGGCAGGCCGGCCGGCAGCCGGGCGAGGACGGCCAGCTCGCGGGCGTACCAGTCGGCCAGGTGGCGTTGCCTGGCCAACTCGGCGGCCTTGACGAAGACCCGGGTGCCGGCTGCCGTCTCCAGCACGGCGGCGAAGCCGCCGGTGAAGCCCGCGGTCGCGGTCCGGGCCGTGACCACCGGCGCACCGAGGCGGGCGGTGACCGCGTCCCGCAGGCCGACGGGCAGCTCCCGCCAGTCGGGCCGCACGGCGGTGCGGTGGTACGGCGGCGGCGTCGTGGACACCCCACCATCGTGCCCGGTCGGGCCGAACCGGGTGGACCGCCGACCCGCGCGACGCGTGCGCCCCGGCCGGGACGACGGTGGCCCGGCGTCGACCGGGTGCCGGCGGGGGTCTGGGAGACTCCAGGCCATGAGGACCGACGACTTCTGGCAGTTGATCGACCAGGCCCGGGCCGGGGGCGGGGGCGAGGCCGGCGCGGTCGCCGCCCGGACGGTCGCGCTGCTCGCCGAACGCACCCCGCAGGACATCGTCGGGTACGCGCACCACCAGCAGCGGGTGCTCGCCGCTTCCTACCGGGTCGACCTGTGGGGTGCGGCGTACCTGATCAACGGGGGTTGCTCCGACGACGGGTTCGAGTATTTCCGGGGTTGGCTGATGACCCAGGGGCGGGCGGTCTTCGCCGCCGCGGTGACCGCCCCGGATTCGTTGGCCGAGGTGCCCCGGGTCCGGTCGGCGGCGCTCAGCGGTGAGGAGTTCGAGTGCGAGGACATGCTGGCGGTGCCGTGGGACGCCTACCGTAAGGCGACCGCCACCGACCTGCCGGCGGAGCGGGACCGGGTGCCGGTGCCCGATCTGAACGACTTCTGGGACTTCGACGACGAGCAGGAGGCCCGCCGTCGGCTGCCGAAGCTCGCCGCCCTCTTCGTCGAGCCGCCCGAGGAGTGAACCCCGCCGGGCCCGCCCTCTTCGTCGAGCCGCCCGAGGAGTGAACCCCGCCGGGCCCGCCCTCTCCGTCGAGGTGGCCGAGGAGCGCACCCCGCCGGGCCCTGCCGCGTCGGGTCCGGTCCGGGTACCCCAGGAGTGATCGGACCGGGTTCGCGGCGACGTGGGAGCATAGAGGGGGCCGGCGTGCGTCGGCCCGCTCCCGTCAGCCGACCAGAACGGACCGCTGTGCCACCGACGCTCGATCCCGGCGCGAACGCTCCTGGTGCCACCGACCCGGCGCGCATCCGGAACTTCTGCATCATCGCCCACATCGACCACGGGAAGTCGACCCTGGCCGACCGGATGTTGCAGCTGACCGGCGTGGTCGACCCCCGGCAGATGCGCGCGCAGTACCTCGACCGGATGGACATCGAGCGCGAGCGCGGCATCACCATCAAGAGCCAGGCCGTCCGCATGCCGTGGACCATCCGCGAGGGCGAGCGGACGGGTGAGCAGGCCGTCCTCAACATGATCGACACTCCGGGCCACGTGGACTTCACCTACGAGGTGTCCCGGTCGCTGGCCGCCTGTGAGGGGGCGCTGCTGCTGGTCGACGCCGCCCAGGGCATCGAGGCGCAGACGCTGGCCAACCTCTATCTGGCACTGGAGAACGATCTCAAGATCATTCCGGTGCTCAACAAGATCGACCTCCCGGCCGCCCAGCCGGAGAAGTACGCCGAGGAGCTGGCCCACCTGATCGGCGGCGACCCGGCCGACTGCATCAGGGTCTCCGGCAAGACCGGTGACGGGGTGCCGTACCTGCTCGACGAGATCGTCAGGCAGTTCGTCCCGCCGGTCGGCGACGCCGACGCGCCCGCCCGCGCGATGATCTTCGACTCGGTGTACGACGTCTACCGGGGTGTGGTCACCTACGTCCGGGTCATCGACGGTCGGATCAGCGCCCGGGACCGGATCAAGATGATGTCCACCGCCGCCGTGCACGAGCTGCTGGAGATCGGCGTCATCTCACCCGAGATGGTCAAGGCCGACGCGCTCGGCGTCGGCGAGGTGGGCTACCTGATCACCGGCGTGAAGGACGTCCGGCAGTCCCGGGTCGGTGACACCGTCACCATCAACGCCCGGCCGGCCACCGAGGCGCTCGGCGGCTACAAGGACCCCAGGCCGATGGTCTACTCCGGCCTCTACCCGATCGACGGTTCGGACTACCCCAACCTGCGTGAGGCGCTGGACAAGCTCAAGCTCAACGACGCCGCGCTCGACTACGAGCCGGAGACGTCCGGGGCGCTCGGCTTCGGCTTCCGCTGCGGCTTCCTCGGCCTGCTGCACCTGGAGATCATCCGGGAGCGGCTGGAACGGGAGTACAACCTCGACCTGATCTCCACCGCCCCGAACGTGGTCTACCGGGCCATCACCGAGGACGGCCAGGAGATCGTGGTGACCAACCCGAGCGAGTACCCCACCGGCAAGATCGCCGAGGTGTACGAGCCGGTGGTGCGCGCCAGTGTGCTCACTCCGAACGACTACGTCGGCGCGGTGATGGAGCTGTGCCAGGGGCGGCGCGGCAGCCTGCTCGGCATGGAGTACCTCTCGGCCGACCGGGTGGAGCTGCGCTACACCCTCCCGCTCGCCGAGATCATCTACGACTTCTTCGACCAGTTGAAGAGCCGCACCAAGGGCTACGCCTCGCTGGACTACGAGCCCACCGACGAGCAGGCGTCCGACCTGGTCAAGGTGGACATCCTGTTGCACGGTGAGCCGGTGGACGCGTTCAGCGCGATCGTGCACAAGGACAAGGCGTACAACTACGGGACCACGATCGCGGCGAAGCTGCGCACCCTGATCCCGCGCCAGCAGTTCGAGGTGCCGATCCAGGCGGCCATCGGCAGTCGGGTGATCGCCCGGGAGACCATCCGTGCCATCCGCAAGGACGTGCTGGCCAAGTGCTACGGCGGTGACATCAGCCGTAAGCGCAAGCTGCTGGAGAAGCAGAAGGAGGGCAAGAAGCGGATGAAGATGGTGGGCCGGGTGGAGGTGCCCCAGGAGGCATTCATCGCCGCGCTCTCCTCGGACTCCGGCGACGCCAAGCCGGCCGGCAAGAAGTAGCCGCCCGCAGCGGGCGCGTACACCCGGCCCGTCGGCTCGGCCGCGCCCGCCCGGCCCGTCGGCTCGGCCGCGCCCGCCCGGCCCGTCGGCTCGGCCGCGCCCGCCCGGCCCGTCGGCTCGGCCGCGTCGGCGCGGCACGGCCGGCCCAGGTGTCCCACGACGGCCGGCGGACCCGGTGTTCCGACCGGGCCGCCGGCCGTCGGCATGCGCGCCCCGGTGTCGTACGGACGAATCTTCCGCCCCGGCGTCGCTGCCGGATGGGCTGGCGCGAGTGCCCTGAGCTGCACGGACATCGACGGCCGGCGAACCGACGCAGCGGTGTTCGATCGACGTGCGGCGACATGTGTGGTGGTGAGTCGGTTTGGTTTTCCGGCGGGTCGGGAATCTAGCTGTCACGACAGGAACCACACATACCGTGTGACTCAATCTTCAGGAGGAGGGCGACCGTGGAGTTCACCGTCTGGGGCATCATCACCGCGCTCGTTGTTGGTCTCATCATCGGCGCTCTGGGCCGTCTGGTCGTGCCGGGCCGCCAGAACATGCCGATCTGGCTGCACATGCTGATCGGTGTGGGCGCCGCGCTGCTGGGCACCGTGTTGGCCCGGGCGATGGGCATCGCCACCGAGACCGCCGGCATCGACTGGACCGAGCTGCTGGTGCAGGTCGTCCTCGCCGCCATCGCCGTGGCCCTGGTGGCCGGTGTGGGTCGCCGCCGCAGCGTCACCCACCGGTAAGTCAAGCGGCACCGCTGAGCGGGCGCCCGACCCCCACGGGGGTCGGGCGCCCGCTGGCGTACGGGGTCGGGCGGCGGGGGTCGTCGCCGGTGGCGGGCGGTCTAGACCAGATCGTTACCTGAGTCGGTTTGGAAATTCTCCGCTTCGGGAACCTATCGATCACCACAGCAACAAACACTCACCAACGACATATCTACTGAAGGAGGACGGCCGTGGAGTTCACCGTCTGGGGCATCATCACCGCGCTCGTCGTCGGTCTCATCATCGGCGCTCTGGGTCGCCTGGTCGTGCCGGGCCGCCAGAACATGCCGATCTGGCTGCACATGCTGATCGGTGTGGGCGCTGCGCTGCTGGGCACCGTGTTGGCCCGGGCGATGGGCATCGCCACTCAGACCGCCGGCATCGACTGGACCGAGCTGCTGGTGCAGGTCGTCCTCGCCGCCATCGCCGTGGCCCTGGTGGCCGGTGTGGGTCGTCGTCGGGGCGTCAGCCACCGGTGATCCCGCCCGCCGGTCGGTGACCGGCCGGCACGGACCAACTCAGCGGATGCCCGCCCCCGGTTCGGGGGCGGGCATCCGCTCGTCCGGATGGTGGCCATCGATCCCGACGGGTCGTCGCGGGGCCTGCCAGAGCGGCCCCCGCCTGCGATACGGTCGCCTCGCCGAACGCCCCGCCGTCCGCCGCCGTGCCGTCGACGGTCCGCTCGCGCGGGGCGGCACCCACCCCTGTCGTAAAGGAAATTTTCCTACTAGGGTGCGGCTGAGAAGGTAAGTGCCGGACAGTGCGAGGGAGAAGTGGCGTGAACAGGTGGAAACGGCTGGCCCCGGTCACCGCCATCGTGGCCTCGGCCGCGATGGTGCTCGCCGGTTGCGGCGGTTCCGGCGACGACGAAGCCGCCGACGACAGCAAGCTGACGGTCTGGATGATGGGCGAGGGGAGCGACGCCCAGACGACGTTCCTCGACGGCGTCGAGACCGAGTTCCGGCAGCGGCACCCCGACACCGACGTGGTGGTCCAGTACATACCCTGGCTGGAGGCGCCGAAGAAGTTTCAGGCCGCGCTCGCCGGCGGCGAGGGCCCGGACGTCACCGAACTCGGCAACACCGAGACCCAGGGCTGGGCGGCCCAGGAGGCCCTCGCCGACGTCTCCGGCAGGTTCGGCAGCTGGGCCGACGGCAAGGACGTCCTGCCCGACCTGGTGCGCAACGCGCAACTCGACGGCAAGCAGTACGGCGTCCCCTGGTACGCCGGGGTGCGCGCGATCTACTACCGCACCGACTGGTTCGCCGAGGCCGGCGTGCAGCCGCCGAAGAACTGGGACGACCTGGTCGCGGTCGCCAAGGCGGTGCAGGCCAAGAAACCCGGCACCTACGGCATCGCCCTGCCCGGCAACTCCGAGCTGCCCTTCTACTCCTTCCTCTGGGGTGCCGGCGGCGAGATCGCCACCGACCAGGGCGGCACCTGGAAGTCCGGTTACACCAGCCCGCAGGTGCGGCAGGCGGTGAAGTTCTGGACCGACCTGGTGACCGTGCACAAGGTCGCCCCGCCCGCCGCCGCCGGATGGAACGAGATCGACGCCCGTACCCAGTTCGCCACCGGCAAGGCGGCGATGGCCTTCGCCGGCAGCTGGCAGGCCGGCGCGATCAAGAAGGACAACCCCGACATCGAGAAGGTCTGGGGCACCTTCCCGATCCCCGGCCCGGACGGCAGGCCGGCCCCGGCCTTCGCCGGCGGCTCGGACATCGCCCTGTGGCGCGACAGCAAGCGGCAGGACCTGGCCTGGGACTACCTGACCGTGCTGCTGAACAAGAAGAACGCCCAGACCTTCGCCGGCAGCCTGGGGTTCTTCCCGGTCTACGCCGACCTCGTGCAGGGCGGGAACTACGCCGACGACAAGCTGATGGCGGCGTTCGCCAGCACCATGCAGCGCACCCGGGTGACGCCGTTGACCCCCAAGTGGGTGGAGGTCAGCCGGACGAAGACGGTCACCCAGGCGATGAACAGCTCGATCATCAAGGGGCAGAAATCGGTCGAGCAGGCCACCGGTGACGCCGCCGCCGAGATGGAAAGCATCCTCAACGCCAAGTGAGCACGCTGACCGAGCGCACCCGGACGGACGCCGCGCGGAAGACCCCCGCGCGGCGACGGTCCCGGGTGGACCGCCTGCCGTACCTGCTCCTGCTGCCCTGCCTGGTCGTGATCGGGGTGCTGCTGCTCTGGCCGTTGGGTCAGGTGGTGACGATGTCGTTCTTCCGGCTCGACAACGTCCGGCAGCTGCGCGGGGACCGGGAGTGGCCGTTCGTCGGGCTGGCGAACTACCCCCAGATCCTCGGCGACCCGTTCTTCCGTACGGTGCTGCGCAACACGGTGCTCTTCGCCGCAGCGAACGTGCTGCTGACGATGGTGCTGGGCACCCTGGTCGGGCTGCTGCTGCACCGGCTCGGCCGGAAGATGGCCACCTTCGTGGCCGGTTGCGTGATGCTGGCCTGGGCCACCCCGGCGCTGACCGGCACGATCGTCTGGAAATGGATCTTCGATGACACCTCCGGTCTGGTCACCTGGGCGTTCAACGCCCTGCCCGACGGGCTGTCGCAGGCGCTCTTCGGCCGCACCGACTGGTCGGGTTACGGCTGGTTCAACTCGCCGCTGCTGTTCTTCGCGATCCTGACCCTGGTGGTGGTCTGGCACTCGTTCCCGTTCATCGCGGTGAGCGTGCTCGCCGGGCTCAAGAGCGTGCCGAGCGAGCTGCACGAGGCGGCCCGGGTCGACGGGGCCGGCCCGTGGACGGTGTTCTGGAAGATCACCTTCCCGCTGCTGCGGCCGGTCTTCGGCATCCTGGTGGTGCTCTCCACCATCTGGGACTTCAAGGTCTTCACCCAGCAGTTCGTCCTGGCCGGCGGCACCCAGGACCGGCCGACGTTCATGCTCGCCATCTACTCGTACGCCGAGGCGTTCTCCCCACCGCCCAGGTATGGCGTGGGCTCGGCCATCGCGGTCATCCTCACGCTGATCCTGCTGCTGGTGACCGGCCTGTACGTCCGGATGGTGCTCAGACAGGAGGACGAGTCGTGAAGAAGGTCGCCCTCAACGGTGCGGGCCTGCTGGTGGCGCTCTTCGCCGTCTTCCCGGTCTACTGGATGGTCGCCACCTCGCTGAAGCCCAACCGGGAGATCTTCTCGGCCACCCCCCGGCCGGTGCCGGCACACCCCACCCTGGAGCACTACCGGGAGATCCTCACCGGCAACCTGATCCCCGGCGTGACCTTCGGCGACTTCCTGTTCAACAGCGTGCTGGTGGCCGTCAGCACGGTCGTGCTGAGTGGCCTGGTGGCGCTGCTGGCCGCGACGGCGGTGGCCCGGTTCCGGTTCCGGCTGCGGACCACCTTCCTGATCTTGCTGCTGGTGGTGCAGATGATCCCGCTGGAGGCGCTGGTCATCCCGCTGTTCCTGATGATCCAGCGGCTCGGCCTCTACAACACCCTGCCCAGCCTGATCCTGACCTACCTGGGCTTCTCCCTGCCGTTCGCGGTGTGGATGCTGCGCGGCTTCGTCGCGGCGGTGCCCAAGGAGCTGGAGGAGGCCGCCGCCATCGACGGGGCGAGCCGGTCGCAGATCTTCCGGAAGGTCCTCTTCCCACTGGTCGCGCCGGGCCTGGTGGCGACCAGCATCTTCTCCTTCATCACCGCCTGGAACGAGCTGATCTTCGCGCTGACCTTCGTCAACGACCAGAGCCGTTACACCCTGCCGGTGGCGATGACGTTCTTCTTCGGCCGCGACGACACCGCCTGGGGGTCGGTGATGGCCGCGTCCACCCTGTTCACCCTGCCCGTGATCGTCTTCTTCCTGCTGGTGCAGCGCCGGATGGTCTCCGGTCTGGTCGCCGGTGCGGTCAAGGGCTGAGCCGGGACGGTGACCACCCGCGCCCGGCCGTACCCTGGGGTCATGACGGGCAGGGTGGTGGCGGTGAACCTCGGCGTGGTGACGCAGGCGCAGTGGGCGGGCGACGCGAGCGGACGCAGCGGCATCGACAAGCGGCCGGTCGACGGCCCGGTGCTGCTGCGCGCCGACGGGGTGGCCGGTGACTTCATCGGTGAGCGGGCCCAACACGGCGGCCCCGACCAGGCGGTCTACGCCTACGCGCAGGAGGACGCCGGCTGGTGGTCGGCCGAACTGGGCCGCGACATCAGCCCCGGCGGGTTCGGCGAGAACCTCACCACCTGGGCGGTGGACGTCACCGGCGCGGTGATCGGCGAACGCTGGGCCGTCGGGTCGGCGCTGCTCCAGGTCACCAAGCCGCGTACCCCGTGCATGACCTTCGCCGGCTTCTGGGGGGTGCCCGACCTGATCAAGCGGTTCACCGTCCGGGCCATGCCCGGGGCGTACCTGCGGGTGCTGCGCGACGGCGAGGTCGGCGCGGGCGACCCGGTCGAGGTGGTGGACCGGCCGGCGCACGGCGTCACCATCGGCGAGGTGTTCCGGGCCACCAGCCTGGAACCGGAACTGCTGCCCCGGCTGCTCGACGTCCCCGACCTGCCCGAATCGACCCGGGAGAAGGTGCGTCGCCGGCTGAACGTCGCCGGCTGACCGCACCGGCCCGTCGACCCGTCAGGCGCGGTCGGCGAAGACCTCGGCCAGCACCCTCGCCTCGGTCGGCCGGCCGTCGGAGACCTTCGCCCACCGGCCGTTGTCGGCGCTCCACTCCAGACCGTCGAAGCGGACCCGTTTCACCCCGTGGTCGGGGGCGTGCGAGACCAACCAGTGCGCGTACCGCCAGCCGTCGCGGACGTCCGTGGCGGGCACCGTCACGTCGGTCAGCTCGGCCACCGCCCCGGCGTCGGGCAGGCCCCAGTCGAGGGTCAGGCCACGGGTCAGCTCAGCCGCCGCCGCCTGCCCGCGCATCACCGGGGTACGCCCCACCGTGCAGGCCACCGCGCCGGTAGCCTCGCCGAGCAGGGCCCGCGCCAGCACCTGGGACTCGTCGGCCCACTTCTGGTACGCCGTCGGGTACGCCGACCGCTGCACCGCCTGGGCGGCGTCGGTGACCTCCATCCGCTCCCAGCCGCGCACCTTCTTCAACGCCTTGTAGAACCGGGTCGCCGCGTACCGCTGGTCGCGGATCTGCTCCGGGGTGCCCCAACCCTGGCTGGGGCGCTGCTGGAAGAGGCCGAGCGAGTCCCGGTCACCATGGGTGAGGTTGCGCAGCCCCGACTCCTGGTAGGCGGTGGCCAGGGCGACCACCACGGCCTGTTCGGGCATCTGCCGTTGCATGCCGATCGCGGCGATGGTGGCCGCGTTGGCCATCTGGTCGGCGTCGAGCTTCACGGTGCCGTCGGCCTGAACGGTGCAACTGCGGCCCGCGATGGGGAGCCGAAGCTCCCCGTCGAACTGACGGACTCCCCAGCCCCCGACGATGGCGAACAACGCCACCACGACACCGGCTGCCACGAATGTCCGTGTCCGCACCCGCACCTCCTGTTTCAGGGTCGGAGCCAGCCTACGTCGTCATCCGGGGACCCCGGGTCGGTCGACCGGTTCACGTTCCCGCACGGAACCGGAAGAAACCAGCTCAATCCGTCGGTACCCAGGCGGCGTCCCGCCGCTCGCGGAACGCCGCCACGCCCTCGCGGCCCTCGGCCGACAGGAAGTAACCGGTGGAGCGGGCGGACAGGTCGGCGATCTCCGCCCGCAGGTCCGTGGCCGGCGGTCGGCGCAGCAACTCCTTCGTCCCGGCCAACGCCCCCGGCGCCCCCCGGACCAGCGACGCGCAGTACCCGGCCACCGCCGCGTCCAGCTCGGCGGCCGGTACGGCGGCGGTCACCAGGCCCACCTCGGCGGCCCGCCCACCCTCGAAGGTGTCGCCGGTCAGGTACAGCTCGGCAGCGGCCCGGGGATGCAGCCGGGGCAGCACGGTCGCCGAGATCACCGCCGGGATCACCCCGATCCGCACCTCGGTGAAGGCGAACGTCGCCTCCTGCGCGCAGACCGCCAGGTCCGCCGCCGCGATCAGGCCCAGACCGCCGGCCCGCGCCGGCCCGGCCACCTTCGCCAGCACCGGCTTCGGGCACTCCCGCACCGCCACCAGCACGTCACCGAGCATCCCGGCCGGCACCGACCCGCTGGCGTACGCCGCCGCCGTCTCCTTCAGGTCCGCCCCGGAGCAGAAGACCGGGCCGGTGTGGTCCAGCACGACCACCCGGACCGCGTCGTCGGCGACCGCCGCGGCGATCCCGGCCAGCAGCTCGGTCATCAGCGCCGTGGACAGCGCGTTGCGGTTGTGCGGGCTGTCCAGGGTGAGCGTGGTCACCCCACGGGCCGTGGCGACCCGCACGAGTCGGTCGGGAGAGGTCATGCCGGGCACACTAGTGGCCATGCCCGGCGTCCTTCCAGATGGTGAGACCGTTCCCGTCGACGGCGCGCTGCCCACCACCGCCCTGCGGGAGGTCGGCGCGCGCGGTTTCGGCGTCTACCTGCACGTACCGTTCTGCGCCAGCCGCTGCGGCTACTGCGACTTCAACACCTACACCGCCGCCGAGCTGGGCGCAGGCGTCAGCCGGGCGTCGTACGCCGACACCGTGCTCGCCGAGCTGGCGCTCGCCGCCAGGGTGCTCGGCGACGCCCCGCCACCGAGGGTCGACACGGTCTTCGTCGGCGGCGGCACCCCCACCCTGCTACCCGCCGACGACCTGGCCCGCCTGCTGGACGGCATCGACCGCACCTGGGGCCTGGCCGCCGACGCCGAGGTGACCACCGAGGCCAACCCCGAGTCGGTCACCCCGCAGTCGCTGAAGACCCTGCGGGCCGCCGGCTACACCCGAATCTCGCTGGGCATGCAGTCCGCCGCCGCCGGGGTGCTGGCGGTCCTCGACCGTACCCACCGCCCCGGCCGGGCCGCCGAGGCCGCCCGGGAGGCCCGCGACGCCGGGTTCGACCACGTCAACCTGGACCTGATCTACGGCACGCCGGGGGAGCGCGCCGAGGACTTCGCCGCCTCACTGGACCAGGTCGTCGCCGCCGGGGTCGACCACGTCAGCGCGTACGCCCTGATCGTGGAGGACGGCACCCGGTTGGCGGCCCGGATGCGGCGCGGCGAGCTGCCGTACCCCTCCGACGACGTGGCGGCCGACCGTTACCTGGCGGCGGAGGCCGCCCTCGACGCGGCCGGGTTCTCCTGGTATGAGGTCTCCAACTGGGCCCGCAGCGAGGCGGCCCGGTGCCGGCACAACCTGCTCTACTGGACCGGGGCCGACTGGTGGGGCCTCGGCCCGGGGGCGCACAGCCACGTCGGTGGGGTGCGCTGGTGGAACGTCAAACACCCCAGCGCGTACGCGCAACGGCTCGCCGCCGGGCACTCGCCCGGCCTGGCCCGGGAGATCCTCACCCCGGCCGAGGCGCACATGGAGGACGTGATGCTGCGGCTCCGGCTCGCCTCCGGGCTGCCGCTGGACGTGCTGGACGACGCGGGCCGGGCCGCCGCCGCCCGCGCGCTCGCCGACGGGCTGCTGGATCCGGTGGCCTACCCGCAGGGGCGGGCGGTGCTCACCCTGCGGGGCCGGCTGCTGGCCGACGCGGTGGTCCGCGACCTGCTGCCGTGAGCGTGGTCCCGCCGGCCCGCCGCGCACCGCAGCGGGGCGGGCCGGGGCCGGCGGTGGTGCCCGACCGGCCGGGGGAGCGGCCGGCCGGGGTTCACTTGATGAAACTGGTGGACATCGGGTAGCGGTAGGCCTGACCCTCGTTGGCCTTCATGCCGGCGATGATCCCAAACAGGATCTGGATCACCACGACCGCGATGCTGGGCAGGAAGAGCAGGCACCAGCTCACGAAGAGCAGCACGAACGCGATGATCGACCAGAGGATCTGGAAGTTCAGCGCGGCCAACGCCTGCGCCCGGACGGCCGGCGACTGCTGACCGCGTACCAGGTAGGCGATCAGCGGGGCGACGAAGCCGAGCGGGCCGAGGCTGATCAGCGCGCCGGCGGCCCCGCCGAAGTGCGCGACCAGCGCCCAGGTCTTGTCCTCGCTGTTGGCGTATCCACCGGTCGGGGCGCCGTACGCGCCGGCGGTCGGATATCCGCCACCGGCCGGCGGGTAGCCACCGGGCGGGCCGTAGCCCCCCGACGGGTCGTAGCCCCCCGACGGCGGCTGGTCACCGGTGGGCGGCGGATACCCGCCGGGCGGGGGATACCCGCCTGCACCCGGTGCCCCGGACAGTGGTGCGGTGGGCGGCTCATATGGCGAGCCCTGGCCAGCGTTCGGGTCCGGCGGGTAGCCGTCCCCCGCGCCGGGCGGGCGAGGTGGTTCAGTCATGCCCGTCACGGTAGGGGCTGCCGGCAAGGGTGCACCAGAGCGACACTGGTGAGGTTGGCCTCGACATTCGGTCAGCGGCCACGCCGGCAACCCACCGGGGCGGTCGCACCGACGGTCCGTCGTTGATCAACGCAGCGGCGGTACTGCCGTCGTAGACTGGCACTCGCTACAGTCGAGTGCCAGAGCGCTCGCCGGACGCGTCAGAAGTCCGGTCGCCGTGCGACAGGAGGTGGGAGATGGGTCTCGACGACCGCAAACTCGCCGTGCTGCGGGCGATCGTCGAGGACTACGTCGCCACGCAGGAGCCCGTCGGCAGCAAGACGCTCGTCGAGCGGCACCAGCTCGGGGTCTCCCCGGCGACCGTCCGTAACGACATGGCGGTGCTGGAGGAGGAAGGCTACATCCGGCAGCCGCACACCAGCGCCGGCCGGGTGCCCACCGACCGGGGCTACCGCCTCTTCGTCGACCGGCTCTCCCGGGTCAAACCGCTCAGCCCCGCCGAGCGTCGGGCCATCGAGCGGTTCCTGGTCGGCGCGGTCGACCTCGACGACGTGGTGCACCGCACCGTACGGCTGCTGGCGCAGCTCACCCGGCAGGTCGCCGTCGTGCAGTACCCGTCGCTGGCCCGGTCGTCGGTGCGGCACCTGGAGCTGGTGCCGATCTCCACCACCCGGCTGATGCTGGTCATGATCGCCGACACCGGGCGGGTCGAGCAGCGGCTGGTCGAACTGCCCACGCCGGTCCCCGCCGACGACGTCACCGACCTGCGCCGGCTGGTCAACGAGAAACTGGTCGGCAGTCGGTTGTCCGACACCCCACCGCTGGTCCAGGCGCTGGTCGAGGAGTCCGCGCCGCACCTGCGCGGGGCCATGACCACCCTGTCCACCGTGCTGCTGGAGACCCTCGTCGAGCGTACCGAGGAGCGGTTGGCGCTCGCCGGCACCGCCAACCTCACCCGGGGCGGCCTGCTCGACTTCCAGGGTTCGCTGCGACCCATCCTGGAGGCGCTCGAAGAGGAGGTCGTCCTGCTCAAGCTGATCGGCGAGGCCGAACCGAGCACCACCCGGGTGCTGATCGGCGACGAGAACGAGGTCGACAACCTGCGGGCCGCCTCGGTGGTCAGCACCGGGTACGGCCCCGGCAGCACCATCGTCGGTGGGCTGGGCGTACTCGGCCCGACCCGGATGGACTACCCCGGCACCATCGCCACGGTGCGGGCCGTGGCACGCTACGTGGGCGAGCTGCTGGCCCAGAACTGACCAGTCAGGGCCGACGGCCGGCTCCGGCCGCCGACCGGCGCAACGCGAGACGAACATGAGGACACGGAACGCAGTGGCCAGGGACTACTACGGCATTCTCGGCGTCGGCCGGGAAGCCTCCGATGACGAGATCAAGCGCGCCTACCGCAAGCTGGCGCGGCAGTTCCACCCGGACGTCAATCCGGACCCGGAGGCACAGGAGAAGTTCAAGGACATCAACGCCGCGTACGAGGTCCTCTCGGACGACCGGAAGCGGCAGATCGTCGACCTGGGCGGCGACCCGCTCGCCCCGGGCGGCGGGGGCGCCGGTGGCCCGGGCGGCCCCGGCGGGGCCGGCCCGTTCGTCGGCTTCCAGGACATCATGGACGCCTTCTTCGGTGGTGCGGCCGGTGGGGCGCGCGGTCCGCGCCCGCGTACCCGCCCCGGAGCCGACGCGATCCTGCGGCTGGAACTGGACCTGCACGAGACCGCCTTCGGCGTCGAGGCCCCGATCACCGTCGACACCGCAGTGCTCTGCACCACCTGCTCCGGGGCGGGCACCGCAGCCGGCACCCACCTGGCGACGTGCGAGGCGTGCGGGGGCCGGGGCGAGGTGCAGTCGGTGCAGCGGACCTTCCTCGGCCAGGTGGTGTCGGCCCGCCCGTGCACCGTCTGCCAGGGCTACGGCACCACCATCCCGCACCCCTGCCCGACCTGTGCCGGCGACGGCCGGGTGCGGACCCGCCGCTCGCTGACCGTCAAGATCCCCGCCGGGGTCGAGGACGGCATGCGGATCCGGCTCGCCCAGCAGGGTGAGGTCGGCCCGGGCGGCGGCACCGCCGGTGACCTCTACGTCGAGATCCACGAGCGCCCGCACGACGTCTACTCCCGCAAGGGCGACGACCTGCACTGCCGGGTCACCGTCCCGATGACGGCCGCCGCGCTGGGCACCCGACTGACCATCAAGACGCTTGACAGCGAGGAGACGGTCGACGTCAAGGCCGGCACCCAGCCGGGCAGCACGCTGCGGCTGCGCGCCCGGGGCGTACCGCACCTGCGGGGCACCGGCCGGGGTGACCTCTACGTCCACCTCGACGTGCGTACCCCCACCAAGCTCGACGCCGACCAGGAGAAGATGCTGCGGGACTTCGCCAAGACCCGGGGCGAGGAGGTCGCCGAGCTGAGCAAGCAGGGCGGCTTCTTCTCCCGGATGCGCGACGCCTTCAACGGCCACGCCTGACCCGGGCCGGCCCCGGGCTGGTTCGGACCCCCGTCAGCGGTGCCCTGGTCAGCTCGGGTGTGGCGGTCCTACCCCGGAGCGGTTCTGACCCACGGTTCTGACTCGGGGCGGTTTCTGACCCACGGTTCTGACCCGGGGCGGTTCTGATCCGGGGCGGTGGTGTGTCCGGCGGTTTGCTCCGGGGCGGTGGTGTGCGGGGCGGCCCGGTCCGGGGCGGCGGTCTGTCGGGCGGCCCGGTCCGGGGCGGTGGGGGCCGGGCCGGTTAGCCTGATCGGCGTGTCCGCGCCGCTGTTCCTGGTCGAGTCGCTGCCCCCTGCCGACCAGCTCACCCTGGACGGCCCCGAGGGGCACCACGCCGCCACCGTGCAACGGCTGCGCGTCGGCGAGGAGCTGCTGCTCGCCGACGGTCGGGGTGGCACCGCCACCGCCGTGGTCACCGCCGTCGGCCGGGGCACCCTGGACCTCACCGTCACCTCCCGGGGGTACGTGGACGCGGACGTCCCCCGGCTGGTCGTGGTGCAGGGCATCGCCAAGGGCGACCGGGGTGAACTCGCCGTGCAGGCGATGACCGAGGTCGGGGTGGACGAGATCGTGCCCTGGGCGGCGTCCCGCTCGGTGGTGCAGTGGCGCGGTGACCGGGGCGTACGGGCCAGGGAGAAGTGGGCTGCGACCGCCCGGGAGGCGGCCAAACAGGCCCGTCGTGCCTGGTTGCCGGTGGTGGCGGGAGCACCGGACGAGTCCACCGCCACGGTGGCCCGCCGGATCGCCGGGGCCGGCGCGGCGTTCGTCCTGCACGAGGAGGCCGAGGAGCGGCTGACCACGGTCGAGCTGCCGACCACCGGCGAGATCATCCTCGTGGTCGGCCCCGAGGGCGGCATCGCCCCGACCGAGTTGACCGCCTTCACCGAGGCCGGTGCCCGCCCGGTCCGGTTGGGCCCCTCGGTCCTGCGTACCTCCACCGCCGGCGTGGCCGCCCTCTCCGTCCTCTCCACCCGCCTCCCCCGCTGGTAACCCCCTCTTCCCCTCCCTCCCTCGCCCCACCTCCGCCCCACCTCGCCCCCGCCCTCACCTCCCCCCTGGCCCCCGCCCCCTGGCCCCCGCCTCCCTCCGCCGCCCCCGCCTCGCCCCGGTGATCAAGAGGTTTACGTCATCCGCGAGCCAAATTCCGCCCCAAACCTCTTGATCACCAGCCCCCAACGCCGAGGACGGGTCGGTGAGGCCGGTGATCAAGAGGTTTACGTCGTCTGAGGGCTTGAAATTGGCGTAAACCTCTTGATCACCGGGGCGAGGCGGGGACCGGGGGTGGGGGAAGGTGGGGGCCGGGAGGGGCCGGTGGGGCTGGACTGGGCGGGGTGGTGGGGGAACGCGGGGAGCCGGGAGGGGCCCGTGGGGCTGGATGGGGCTGGGGAGTGGGGGTGGTGGGGGTGGTGGGGGTGGTCTTTAGAGTGGGGGGATGGGAGCTGACTGTCTGTTCTGCCGCATCGTCGCCGGGGAGATTCCGGCCACCATCGTCAAGGAGACCGCCAGCACCCTGGCATTCCGCGACATCGGGCCGAAGGCGCCGGTGCACGTGCTGGTCATCCCCAAGGAGCATTACGCCGACGTGGCGACGCTCGGCCAGGGTGACCCGGCGCTGGCCGGTGAGGTGCTGGCCACGGCTGCCGCGGTGGCCGAGGACGAGGGGCTGACCGGCGACGGCTTCCGGCTGATGTTCAACACCGGCCCGTACGGCGGGCAGGAGGTCTTCCACGTGCATGCCCACCTGCTCGGCGGTGCGCCCCTGGGCCCCATGCTGGTCCGGGACCTGGGGTGACGTCCGGGACTGAGCCGCAGCCCGCTGCGTCGCCCGATCCCGACGGGGGTCCCGCCGCGACGGTGACGCGGCGTCGGCTGGAGCGGATGGTCCGGCAGGTTCAGGCGCAGGCCCGGGTGCCGGCGCTGGCGGTGGCGCTGCACCGGGCCGACCGTCCGCTCTGGACCTGCGAGGTGGGCGGCACCGGCAACGACACCGTGCTCGGCCCGCAGAGCCGGTTCCGGATCGGTTCGGTCACCAAGACCTTCACCGCCGTGCTGGTGTTGCAGTGCCGCGACGACGGGCTGCTCGACCTGGACGACCCGCTGGGCCGGCACCTGGACCTGCCGGCGCACGGCGAGCTGACCGTACGCCGGTTGCTGTCGCACACCGCCGGGCTGCAACGGGAGCCGTACGGGGACGTCTGGGACACGCTGCGCGCGCCGCAGGTGGACGAGTTGATCGCCGATCTGGTCCGGGCCGAGCGGGTGTTGCCGACAGGGCGTCGCTACCACTACTCCAACCTGGGTATGGCGTTGCTCGGCCGGCTGGTCGGCGCGTTGCGGGGCGGCACCTGGGCGGAGGTGCTCGCCGAGCGGGTGCTCACCCCGCTGGGGTTGGCCGACACCTCGGTCGACCCGGGGCCGCAGGCGGTGACCGGGTTCCTGGTCGACGCGTACTCCGACGAGGCGCATCCGGAGCCGCCGACCGACTTCGGGGCGGTCGGGCCGGCCGGCCAGTTGTGGAGCACGGCGACGGACATGGCCCGGTGGGCGGCGTTCCTGGCGGACCCGGGTGCGCTGGACCCGACCGGGGCGGTGCTCGCCCCGGCCACCCTGGACGAGATGCGCTGGCCGGTGACGATCACCGACGAGACGGTCTGGAAGGCCGGCTTCGGGCTCGGGCTGATCCTGGTGCCGTACCCGGACCGGGTGGTGCACGTGGGGCACGACGGTGCGATGCCCGGCTTCCTGGCCGGGGTCTACGGCCGGCGCGGCGGTGACGGCACGGCCGGCGCGACGGGCTGCGCGGTGCTCGCCTCCTCGGGCACGGCGGCGCAGGTGCTGGATCTGCCGCACCGGTTGCTGGCCGCCGCCGTCGAGCACGACCCGGCGGAGATCCCGCCGTGGCGTCCGGGCACAGGTGCGCCGGGGCCGCTGCGCGGGGTGCTGGGCCGCTGGTGGGGCGAGGGATTCGAGTACGTCTTCAGCTGGCACGAGGGGACGCTGCGGGCCCGGGGTGCGGACGATCCGGTGGGTCGGCCCCCGGCGGTCTTCGCGCCGACGCCGCAGTCGCCTGACGTGTTCCGGACCGTGGCCGGGCGGGAGGTCGGGGAGTTGCTGCGGCTCACCCGCGACGCCGACGGGACGGTGGTCACGATGCACTGGGCCACCTACCGCTTCACCCGCCGCCAGGAGACCTTCGACCGGTACGACTTCCGGGCCTGACTGGGCCGGGGCCCGATGCGGGACCTCCCCGGGCCGCCCTCGGCCGGGCCGCCCCCGGGTCGGGTTAGCGCACTGGCCGGGCCCCCGGGTCGGGCCGCCCCCGGTCGGGCCGCCCTCCCGCCGGGCCGCCCTCCCGCCGGGCCGCCCTCCCGCCGGCCGCTCCCCCGCCGGGCCAGCGCACCGGACCGCTGGGGGAGCGGGTACGACCGCCCGGTCCGGCCGGGCGGAAAAAGTGACACGGTGCCGCCGGTGCGGAGCGGATACGATGGGCGTATCGTCCGCACGCCGTGCCAGCAGGGCACGGCGCGAGATGGAAGCAGGTGGCGCAGGGCCCCACGGCCCGACCTATGACCGGCACCCCACCTCCCGGCCCGCCCCGGGTGCAGACCAGGATCACGGTTCCCGATGCCAAGATCATGGTCAATCTGCTCGGCGCGGGCGACGAGATCCTGCGACTCGTCGAACGTTCGGTCACCAGTGACGTGCACGTCCGTGGCAACGAGATCACCATCACCGGTGCGCCTGCGGACAATGCTCTCGCCGAGCGCCTCTTCAGCGAGCTGCTCGAACTGATCGAGAAGGGCGAGACCCTGACCACTGACGCTGTCCGGCGTACCGTCGGCATGCTCGAACAGGGCGGCACCGAGCGGCCCGCCGAGGTGCTCACCCTCAACATCCTCTCCCGGCGCGGGCGCACCATCCGCCCCAAGACGCTGGGTCAGAAGACGTACGTCGACTCGATCGACGCCAACACGATCGTGTTCGGCATCGGCCCGGCCGGCACCGGCAAGACCTACCTGGCGATGGCGAAGGCCGTCCAGGCGCTGCAGGCCAAGCAGGTCAGCCGGATCATCCTGACCCGGCCGGCGGTCGAGGCGGGCGAGCGGCTGGGCTTCCTGCCGGGCACCCTGAACGAGAAGATCGACCCCTACCTGCGCCCGCTCTACGACGCGCTGCACGACATGCTCGACCCGGAGTCCATCCCGAAGCTGATGGCCGCCGGCACCATCGAGGTGGCGCCGCTGGCGTACATGCGGGGTAGGGCGCAGCCCTACGACGCGAAGGTGCTGACTCCGGAGGGTTTCCGACCGTTCGGGTCGCTGCGGGTCGGTGACCTGGTCATCGGCGCGAACGGGACGCCCACGCCGGTGATCGGCATCTATCCGCAGGGCCCCAAGCAGGTATACCGGGTCACCACGCAGGACGGGGCCTCCACCCTCTGCTGCGGTGAACACCTCTGGACGGTCGCCACCCCGGAGGACAAGCGGCGCGGCGGTCGGCGCACCCTCGAGACGCACGAGATGATCGGCAAGGAACGGCGGGGTCACATCCGCCGGTACGAGCTTCCGGTCGTGGCACCGGTGCAGCTCGAGTCGCAGGACGTTCCGCTCGACCCGTACGCCCTCGGTCTGCTGCTCGGCGACGGCAGCATCTCGTTGCGGACCACCCCGGCCTTCAGCACCGCCGACCCGGAGCTGGCCGACGCGCTCGACGCAGCGCTGCCCGACATCGAGCTGGTGCGCAAGAGCGACTACGACTACGTGCTCCGGCACGTCAACGGTCACCGGGGCGGGGTGATTGTCGGCAACCCGGTGACGCTCGCGCTCCGCGAACTGGGCCTTGCCGGTGTGAAGTCGGGGACCAAGTTCGTGCCCGACGTCTACCTGCAGAACAGTCTCGGCGTCCGGCTGGCCGTTCTGCAAGGGCTGCTGGACACCGACGGGGGGCCGGTCGTCCAGGCGGGGCGCACCTGTCGGGTGCAGTACTCGACGACCTCGACCCGGTTGCGGGACGACGTCGTGCACCTGGTCCAGTCGCTCGGTGGAGTGGCGACCTGGCGGGTACGGGAGGCCGAGGGACGCAAGCCCGGTCTGGCCAACGGGCTTACGGTCCCGTGTCGCGCCGACGCCTACGTCGTGGAGATCCGGCTACCGGCCGGTGTCCCGCCGTTCCGCCTGGCCCGCAAGCGCCAGCGGTACGACGAGCACGGCGGCGGACGACCGATGCGGTTCATCGACTCGATCCTGCCGGCCGGGGTGCAGGAGACGATGTGCATCCAGGTCGCGGCGGAGGACTCGTTGTACGTGACCGACGACTTCCTGGTCACCCATAACACCCTCAATGACGCGTTCATCATCCTGGACGAGGCGCAGAACACCACGCCCGAGCAGATGAAGATGTTCCTCACCCGGCTCGGTTTCGGTTCCAAGATCGTGGTGACCGGTGACGTCACCCAGGTGGACCTTCCCGGCGGGACGGCCAGCGGGCTGCGGGTGGTCCGGGAGATCCTGGCAAACGTCGAGGATGTGCACTTCGCCCAGCTCTCCAGCGCGGACGTGGTCCGGCACCGGCTGGTCGGGGAGATCGTCGACGCGTACGCCCGCTGGGACGAGCGGGAGAACCAGCAGGCGCAGGGCGTGCACGCCGTGCCGGGGCGGACCGCCCAGGGCGGCCGGGCCGGCCGCCGCCGCTAACCAACCAGAGGAAGACAGTTGTCCATCGAGATCGCCAACGAGTCCGGTGTCGAGGTCGACACCGACTCCGTGCTCGCCGTGGCCCGGCACGCCCTCGACGAGATGGGGGTCAACCCGCTCGCCGAGCTTTCCGTGTTGCTTGTCGACATCGGCTACATGACCGAGCTGAACCATCGTTGGATGGGCGGTGACGGCCCCACCGACGTGCTCGCCTTCCCCATGGACGAGGGCAGCGTCGACCACGGCCCGGGGGAGAGCGCCCCGGCCAGCGGTGAGCCGGCCCTGCTCGGTGACATCGTGCTCTGCCCGGAGGTGGCGGCGAAGCAGGCGGCCACCGCCGGGCACACCGCCGCCGACGAGCTGCACCTGCTCACCGTGCACGGGGTGCTGCACCTGCTCGGCTACGACCACGCCGAGCCGGAGGAGGAGCGGGAGATGTTCGCCCTCCAGGCCCGGTTGCTGGCCAGCTGGCGGTCGACCCGGTCCCGGTGATGGACATAGTCGCGGCCGGCCCGACCGCCGGCCTTCCCGATCTTCAGCTGATCTTCTTCGCGGCCGGGCTGGTGGTGCTCGCCGGCCTGATCGCGATGACCGAGGCCGCGCTGGCCGCGGTCTCCCCGGCGCGGGCTGCGGAGCTGGCCCGCGACGGGGCGCGCGGCGCGCGTACCCTCCAGGCCGTCGCCGGTGACGTGGTCCGCCACCTCAACCTGTTGCTGCTGCTCCGGCTGCTCGCCGAGTTGACCGCCACCACCCTGGTCGCCCTGGTGGCGGTGGACAGCTTCGGCGCGGGCTGGCGGGCGGCGCTGGTGACCGCCGGGGCGATGACGGTGGTCAGCTTCGTGGTGGTCGGGGTGGCCCCGCGCACCCTGGGCCGGCAGCACGCGTACGCGGTGGGTCGGGCGGTGGCGCCGTTGGTGCGTTGGCTGGGTCGGGCGCTCAACCCGCTGGCCTCGCTGCTGATCCTGATCGGCAACGCGGTCACCCCGGGGCGCGGTTTCCGGGAGGGGCCGTTCGCCACCCAGGTGGAGCTGCGGGAGCTGGTCGACCTGGCCGAGCAGCGGGGGGTGGTGGAGCACGGCGAACGCCAGATGATCCACTCGGTTTTCGCGCTCGGCGACACCATCGCCCGGGAGGTGATGGTGCCGCGCACCGAGATGGTGTGGATCGAGGAGGGCAAGGCCCTCTCCCAGGCGTTGGCGTTGTTCCTGCGTTCCGGGTTCTCCCGCATCCCGGTGATCGGGGAGAGCGTCGACGACGTGCTCGGTGTGCTCTATCTCAAGGACCTCATCCGGCATACCCGGGGTGGTGACCTGCGGGCGCACCAGACCCCGGTGGCCGAGCTGATGCGACCGGCGACGTTCGTGCCGGAGTCCAAGCCGGTCGACGACCTGCTGTCGGAGATGCAGGCCGCCCGCAACCACCTGGTCATCGTCGTCGACGAGTACGGCGGCACCGGTGGCCTGGTCACCATCGAGGACATCCTGGAGGAGATCGTCGGTGAGATCACCGACGAGTACGATGTCGAGCGCCCGCCGGTGGAGCACCTGGCCGACGGTGCGGTCCGGGTCACCGCCCGGCTGCCGGTGGAGAACCTGGGCGAGTTGTTCGACACCGACCTGCCCACCGACGAGGTGGAGACGGTCGGTGGCCTGTTGGCGCAGGCCCTGGGGCGGGTGCCGATCCCGGGTGCCGACGCCGAGGTGGCCGGCCTGAAGCTGGTCGCCGAGGGCACCACCGGCCGACGTAACCGGATCGACAGCGTGCTGGTCAGCCGGGTGCCGTCGACCGGGGGCCCCGATTCCCGTGACAACCAGAACAGCACCGAGGAGAGGCAACCCGCCGATGCCTGAGACACCCGCCGTGCCGGCTGCCCGGCCCACCCCGTCCGATCCGGCCGAGTTGAGCGCCGAGGACGGCAAGCTGGTCGTGCTGGCCCGTGGCGCCCGGGCCCGGGTGGCTGCCGTGGAGGGCGCGGCGGTCCGCGACCAGGACGGCCGGACGTACGCTGCGGCGAGCGTTTCGCTGCCCTCGTTGACCGTCACGGCGCTCCAGTTGGCGGTCGCCTCGGCGGCGGCGGCGGGGGCGAGCCGGTTGGAGGCGGCGGCGGTGGTGACCGAGGCGTCGACCCTGGACGGGGCGGGGCACGCGGCGGTGCGGGATCTGGCTGCGGACGCGCCGATCCATGTGGCCGCCCCGGACGGCACGGTCCTCGGCACGGTGGTCGAGTGACCGGCGTGGAGCAGCGGCCGTACCGGGCGGGTTTCGGGTGTTTCGTCGGGCGGCCGAACGCCGGCAAGTCGACGCTGACCAACGCCATCGTCGGCACCAAGATCGCGATCACCTCCAACAAGCCGCAGACCACCCGGCACGTGATCCGGGCGGTGCTGCACCGGCCGGAGTCGCAGCTGGTCCTGGTCGACACCCCCGGCCTGCACCGGCCCCGGACGCTGCTCGGTGAGCGCCTCAACGACCTGGTGCGCACCACCTGGACGGAGGTCGACGTGATCGGCCTCTGCATTCCGGCGGACGAGCCGGTGGGTCGGGGCGACCGGTTCATCAGCGGTGAGTTGAGCGAGTTGAAGGCCACCGTGCTCGCGGTGGTGACCAAGACCGACCTGGTGGACAAGCGGCGGTTGGCCGAGCAGTTGCTCGCGGTCAGCGAGCTGGCCGACTTCGCCGCCGTGGTGCCGGTCAGCGCGGTCTCCGGGCACCAGGTGGACACCCTGGTCGACGTGATGACCGGTTACCTGCCGCCGTCGCCGCAGCTGTATCCGGACGACATGCTCACCGACGAGCCGGAGCAGGTGCTGGTCGCCGAGCTGATCCGGGAGGCGGCCCTGGAGGGGGTCCGCGACGAGCTGCCGCACTCCATCGCCGTGGTGGTGGAGGAGATGATCCCCGAGGGTCAGCTCATGAAGATCTACGCCGACGTCTACGTCGAGCGGCCCAGCCAGAAGGCGATCGTGCTGGGTCACCGGGCCAGCCGGCTCAAGGAGGTCGGCACCACCGCCCGCAAGCAGATCGAGGAGCTGCTCGGCACCCGGGTCTATCTCGACCTGCACGTGCGGGTGGCCAAGGAGTGGCAGCGGGACCCGAAGCAGCTGCGCAAGCTGGGTTTCTGACCCGTACGCCGGGGTGAACTTCGGACACCGATATGGGAAGTTTCACGTCAGGCCCCGATTAGCAGCGGTTTCACAGGTCGGGTGCGCAGGGTAGGGGACGTTCATCCGTCCCCGACATAGATGCAGCCTGATGCGTAACCGATATCTGGACCTGCTCCGTTTCCTGGCCATCGTCCGGGTCGTGGTCTACCACGTCACCGGGCTGGCCACGCTGACGCTGATCTTCCCGGCGATGTCGATCATGTTCGCCCTGGCCGGGTCGCTGATGGCGGCGTCGATGGACCGGTACGGCGTGTCCGCGCTACGGCGTCGGTTGCGCCGTCTGCTGCCCTCGCTGTGGGTGGTGGCGGTGATCTTCGTGCCGGCCATGCTGCTCACCGGGCTGGAGTTCACCCCCCGGGTGGTGATCTGGTTGTTCCCGATCACCGACCCGCCCGCCAACTACTGGGGCGGGCTCGCGCTCAGCCCGATCTGGTACCTGCGGGACTACCTGTGGTTCCTGCTCGCCTCCCCGGTGGCGCTGTGGCTGTTCCGCCGGGCCCCACTGCCCACCCTGGCCGCCCCCTACCTGCTGCTGGTCGCGATCGAGGTGGGTCTCCTGCCGACCACCTCGGCGGTGCTGCGCGACTTCGGCCTCTATTTCGGGGCCTGGCTGCTCGGCTTCGCCCACCACGACGGCATGTTGCGCCGGCTGGCCGACCGGGTGCTGGTGCCGGTGGCGGTGCTGCTGGCCGGGGCCGGCGCGGCGTGGATCCTCACCCACCCGGGGCCGCGCGGCTACGACCTCAACGACATCCCGCTCGGCAACGCCCTGTGGTCGGCGGCGTTCATCCTGGTGGTCATCGGTCGGGCCCCGGCCACCGCCGCCTGGGTGGACCGGAACCGGATCTTCAGCCGGCTGGTGACGGTGGCGAACCGGCGCGCGTTGACCGCCTACCTGTGGCACATGCCCTTCGTGGTGGCGCTCACCCCGCTGGTGGGCCTGGTCGGCTGGTCACCCCGGGACCCGTGGGGGCTGGCGATCCGGGTGGTGCTGGTCTTCCTCCTGGTCGCGGTGGTGACCCTGCTGGTCGGCTGGGTGGAGGACGTGGCGGCCCACCGCCGCCCCGAGCTGGTCCCCGGCCGCCCGCACCCCCGCCCGGCGACGGCGTCGCCCGGCGTCCCGGCGCCCCGGACACCCGACGCCGACACCGCCGAGATCAGGGCCCGCTGAGGTACGCCACCCGCTCAGCGCTGCACGACCGTCACGTTTCCGCTGCCGGCCTCCAGATCCAGCACCAGCGGTGCGCCCGGGTCGTTGGTGACCCCGATCTCGGTGTCCCCCGAGTCGACGTTCGACTTCACCCGGTACCGGCCGGCCGGCACCGTCAGCTCGACGTCCCCGCTGCCGGCGTGGGCCCGCGCCGAAGCCGGCCTGCTCAGGGTGAGCGTGATGTTGCCGGAACTGGTCTCGGCGGAGACGTCGCCACCGAGCCGGGTCCCGGTGACGTCGCCGGAGCCGGCCCGCAGGTCGACCGGTCCGGTGACGTTGAGCACCTCGATGTTGCCCGACCCGGTCTCGGCCCGCACCGGGCCGCCCGCCTCGATGATCCGGATGTTGCCCGAGCCGAGGGTGAAGTCGACCGAGCCGATCCTGGTCAGGTCCACGTCACCCGAACCGGTCTCCCCCTGCACCCGTACCCCGGGCGGGGCGGTCACCTCGTACGACACCGAGCAGCGGGGACCGCACCCGGTGTCCAGCACCAACTCGTCACCGGTGATCTCGTACGTGGTGTCCGGCTGGTCACCCTGGTAACGGAGCACCCGCTTGACGCGTACGCCGGTGGCGGGGCCGGTCGCCCGGACCACCACGTCCCCGGAGCCGGGCCGTACGGTGATCCGGGCGATCTTCGCCGCCTCGGTGGTGTCGAAGTCCAGCCGCCGGAAGGACAGCGTGTCGCACCCGGTGACGAGGATGAGGGCGGCGGTCGCGCCCAGGGCGACCGCGCTGCGGGGAAGAGCCATGCCCAGCAACCTACGACCGTCTCCACCTGCGGCACATCGGGGGCGAAGCGCGGGCCCACCCCGAGCCGACCCTGATTTCCCACCCCGAGGGAGAATGACCGGATGGCCGGGTACCGCCGACAGCTCTACCGCGACGACGCGGTGGTGCTGCGCGTGCAGAAGCTGGGCGAGTCCGACCGGATCATCACGCTGCTGACCCGCCGGCACGGCCGGTTGCGCGCGGTGGCCCGGGGGGTACGCCGCACCACCAGCAAGTTCGGCGCCCGGCTGGAACCGTTCGGCCACGTCGACCTGCAACTCGCCGGCGACCCGAAGGGCAACACCGGCAGTTCGCTGCACAGCGTCAGCCAGGTCGAGGGCATCGACCTGTACGGCAAACGTTTCCTCGGGGACTACCCCCGGTACACGGCGGCCAGCGCGATCGCGGAGACCGCCGAACGCCTCACCCCCGTCGAGCGGGAACCGTCGCTGCGGCTGTTCCAGCTCACCCTCGGCGCGCTCAAGGCGTTGTCCCGGGGTGAGCACGCCACCACGCTGGTGCTCGATGCCTACCTGCTGCGCGGGATGAGCCTCGCCGGGTGGGCGCCCGCGTTGACCGCCTGCGCGGTCTGCGGCACCCCGGGGCGGCACCGGGCGTTCTCCGTACCCGCTGGGGGTGCGGTCTGCCCGGACTGCCGGCCACCCGGCGCGGCCCACCCCGCGCCCGCCACCATCGACCTGATGTCCGCCCTCACCAGCGGCGACTGGCAGGTCGCCGACGCCACCGCCACCGGGGTACGCCGGGAGTGCAGCGGCCTGGTCGCGGCGCACCTGCAGTGGCACCTGGAACGCGCGCTACGCTCGCTGCCGCTGGTCGACCGGGGTGGCCCGACGCCCGGTGCGCCGGACACCGGCCCGGTGGGCGGCGGGCCGACGGGGGACGACGGGGGTGCCCCGGGTGGCCGGGTGCCGCCGCCCCGGGTCGGCGTGGAGGGTGGGGACAAGGAGATGACCGAGTGATCCGATCGTTGAGGGCCGACCGGCGGACGCCGGTGCCGCCGACCCCGCACCCGTCGGGCGCCCGGCCACCGGCGCTGCCCGCCGAGGCGCTGCCGAAGCACGTCGCCGTGGTGATGGACGGCAACGGCCGTTGGGCCAAGGAGCGCGGACTACCCCGTACCAAGGGCCACGAGCAGGGCGAATACAGCCTCTTCGACACCGTGGAGGGGGCGATCGAGCTGGGCGTGCCCTACCTGTCGGCGTACGCCTTCTCCACCGAGAACTGGCGGCGCTCGCCGGACGAGGTCCGCTTCCTGATGGGCTTCAACCGGGACGTCATCCGCCGCCGCCGCGACCAACTGGTCGACCTGGGGGTGCGGGTGGTCTGGTCGGGGCGGGCGGGCCGGCTGTGGAAGAGCGTCATCTCCGAGTTGCAGACCGCCGAGGAGATGTCCCGGGGCAACTCGACGCTGACCCTCCAGTTCTGCGTCAACTACGGCGGCCAGGCCGAGATCGCCGACGCCGCCGCCGCGATCGCCCGGGAGGTGGCCGCCGGCCGGCTCGACCCGGACAAGGTCACCGAGAAGACCGTGGCGAAGTACCTCTACCACCCGGAGGTCCCCGAGGTCGATCTCTTCCTGCGCCCCTCCGGCGAGGAACGGATCTCCAACTTCATGCTCTGGCAGTCGGCGTACGCGGAGCTGGTGTTCCTGGACACCCTCTGGCCGGACTTCGACCGCCGCCACCTGTGGTACGCCTGCGAGCTGTACGCCCAGCGGGACCGCCGGTTCGGCGGCGCGCTGCCCAACCCGGTCGCCCCGCCGCGCTGACCGGACCACGGTTGGTGATCTCACCGTCGGGGTATCCCCTGGTGAGCAGCCAATCGCGGAGGTGAGCACTCATGATTCAGAAGCGGATCGCACAGTGGGCGGTCATGGCGGTCGCCGTGCCGCTGGCCGCGGCGGGCGCCCGCCGGCTGAGCCACACCCTGGAGGCCCGTCGCGGCCCCAGCGGGGTGAGCCGGATGCTGACCCGGGGCGCCGACGTGTTGCGCCCGCAGAAGGCCCGCCGTCGGCGGTTCTGGTGACCCCCGCCCGGCCGGCCGCACACCGCTGACCACCCCCGGCAACGGGCCGACGGATGCCGCGCCCCTGCCGGTCACCTGTCGGCCCGGATCGCCGTGGACCGACGGCCGGGCCCAGGCGTGGGAATGCCCCGCCGTTGCGGCACGTGCCGCAACGGCGGGGCATTCGTCATGTCCTCGCGGCCCCGGGCGGACGGGCCGCCCCGGTGCCGGTGCGGTGTGGACACCGCACCGACGTCGGCGGGCTGGTCAGCCGGCCACTTCGGAGCGGTCGGCGGTCGCCCAAAGGGTGTGGAACGCGCCCTCCCGGTCGACCCGGTGGTAGGTGTGCGCCCCGAAGTTGTCCCGCAGGCCCTGGATCAGGGCCGCCGGCAGCCGCTCCGCGCGCAGCGCGTCGAAGTAGGCGAGCGACGAGGAGAAGGCCGGGGTGGGCACACCGGCCCGCGCCGAGTCCGCCACCACCCGACGCCAGCTCGGCACGCCGTCGCTCACCGCGTCGGCGAAGTACGGCGCGACCAGCAGCGTCGGCAGCTCCGGCTGCGAGTCGTACGCCTCGCGGATGCGGTCCAGGAAGCGGGCCCGGATGATGCAGCCGCCCCGCCAGATGGTGGCGGTGCCACCCAGGTCGATGTCCCAGTGGTACTCGCGGCTGCCGGCCCGGATCTGGTCGAAGCCCTGCGCGTACGCGACGATCTTGCTGGCCAGCAGCGCCCGGCGGACGTCCTCGACGAACGCGTCCCGGTCCTCGACCTGCCACTTCTCGCCCGCGTCGCCGAAGGTGCGGCGGGCCGCCTCGCGCTGACCGGCGTGCCCGGACAGCGACCGGGCGAACGTCGCCTCGGCGATGCCGGTGATCGGGATGCCCAGGTCGAGGGCGATCTGCACCGTCCACCGGCCGGTGCCCTTCTGCTCCGCCTGGTCGAGCACCACGTCGACGAACGCCTTGCCGGTGGCGGCGTCGGTGTGCGCCAGCACGTCGGCGGTGATCTCGATGAGGAACGACTCCAGCTCGCCGGTGTTCCACTCCCGGAAGATCTCCGCGATCTCCGCCGGGGTCGCCCCCAGCCCGGCCCGCAGCAGGTCGTACGCCTCGGCGATGAGCTGCATGTCGGCGTACTCGATGCCGTTGTGGACCATCTTGACGAAGTGGCCGGCGCCGTCGGGGCCGACGTGCTGGCAGCAGGGGACGCCGTCCACCTGCGCGGCGATCTTCTCGAACATCGGCCCGAGCTTCTGGTAGGACTCCGCCGAGCCGCCCGGCATGATGCTCGGCCCGAGCAACGCGCCCTCCTCGCCACCGGAGACACCGGTGCCGACGAAGTGCAGCCCGTGCTCGCGCAGCGTCTCCTCCCGGCGGCGGGTGTCGGCGAAGTGGGCGTTGCCGGCGTCGACGACGATGTCGCCCTCCTCCAGCAGCGGCACCAGCTCGTCGATGACCGCGTCGGTGGGGGCGCCCGCCTTGACCATGACGATCACCGCGCGGGGCCGCTCCAGCGAGCCGACGAAGTCCGCCAGGGACTCCGACGGCACGAAGGTGCCCTCGTCACCGTGCTCGGCGACCAGGCTGCGGGTGCGCTCCGGGGAGCGGTTGTGCACCGCCACGGTGAACCCGTTCCGGGCCAGGTTGCGGGCCAGGTTGCGACCCATCACCGCCAGCCCGGTCACGCCGATCTGCGCCGTCGCCTGTTGCGTCATCCGTACCCGCCCTCTCACGTCACCTGTGTGCTGCGACCGTATCGCGCGCCCGCGACGGCCGGCAGCCGCCGTCCACCCAGTGTCACAGGGTGGTCGCGTGCGTGCGGCAGCGACCGTCCCGCCGCCGGGCCGGGCCGGCCGTCGGGACTTCCGCCCTCGGGCGGCGGGGTCGTCGGGCCCGGATGGTCGTCGGGCGGCGGGGTCGTCGGGCCCGGATGGTCGTCGGGCGGCGGGGTCGTCGGGACTTCCGCCGTCGGGCCGGGACGGTCGTCGGGCCGGGATGGTCGTCGGGAAAAGCGGGTGCGCCGGGCATGGGGGTCGGCTACCGTGACGACATGCGCATCTGACGCCCTTTCTGAGAGCCGACCCGCCGCCGTGGCCGCGGGTCCGCGTGCTCGGGCGTCCGCGTCCCCCGTCCCCTGCTGACCGGGGATGACTCGTGGCCGGTCGTCCGGAGCCGATCCCGTCCGTCGACCGCCCGCCGCTGAGGCGACGGTGTGGTCCTCCGCACGTCCCAGGAGGCAGCGAATGCCCGCCAAGCGCAGTCCCAAGAAGTCCCGACCTGTCGTACCGTCGCCGGTGGAGGTGGATCCGGCGGCGCTCGCGGCACTCACCGTGACGCCCGCGCACCCGGTCCCGGTCGCCGTGACGCCGTCCCACCCGGACGCTCTCGTCCGGTCGACTCCACCCCGGCCGCCGTCGCGGTCGGGCCGGTCGGTCCGGGCCGGCTCCACCGCCGCCCAGGGCCAGGGCCGCCGGTACGCCTTCCGGCGCAGCTGAGCCGCCCGGGCGCAGACGTCCCACACCAGATGGCTGAAACAGCGGTATCCGGACCTCCGGATACCGCTGTTTCAGCACAGTGGTGCCGGCGTGTGCCGGTGTGCCTGGTGGTCGGCGTGCCGACGGGGTGGTGGGGCGACGGCCCGGTGGGGCGCGGGTCAGCCGATCAGTGGGCGGAAGGTGCCGAGGGCGACGCTGACCGCGAGCGCGCCGCCGGCCAGGGCGGCGGCACCGGCGACCAGCAGCCAGTCGGCGGGACGGAACACCTGCCGGCGGGCCACCGTGCGCGGGGTGCCGGCGTCGAACCCCCGGGCGTCCATCGCCACCGCCAGTCGGGTGCCGCGCCGGATCGCGCCCACCAGCAGGGCGAACGCCGTGGCGACGAACAGCCGCAGCCGGGCCAGCGGGTTGCGGCCGGCGTCCACGCCCCGGGCGCGGCGGGCCATGGTGAGCATCTGCCACTCCTGGCCGAGCAGCGGCACCAGCCGGAACGCGGCCAGCGCGCCGATGGCGAACCGGGCCGGGGCCTTCGCGTTCTGCACCAGCGCGTCGGCCAGGTCGGTCGGGTCGGTGGTGGCGAAGACGATCACTCCGGGCAGGGCGACCGCGAGCATCCGCAGCACCAGCCCGAGCGCGGTTACCAGCACCCCGGAGGTGACCAGCAGCGGCCCCGCCGTCCACAGCACCGGGCCGGACCGGTCGGCGGCGAACAGCAGCAGGGTGACCAGGATGCCGACGGCACCGGCCAGCAACGGCCACGCCCGTCGGGCCAGCACCCGGTAGCGGATGCCGAACAGCGGCAGCAGCGCCAGCTCGACGGCGATGGCGACCGCCGGTGCGACCGGGTCGAGGCTGGCCACCAGCACGAACGAGAAGATCAGCCCGGCTGCCAGCTTCGCCACCGGGTTACGCCGGGCCAACGGCGCACCGGGCGTCGCGACGGGTTCCAGGCCGATCACGACCGCCTCCGCCGCCCGGCCTGCGGCACCGGCCCACCCACGGTCGCTCCGCGCGGGGTGGACGCAGTGGGGCGGCCCACCGTCGCCCCGAGCGGAATTCGGCCGACCCTGTCGGGTGCGGCCGGGTGGCCCACGGCCGCCGCCGGTGCGGTGCGGGGGAGCGGGGCGGTCACGGCTGCTCCCGGGCGGGGTGCAGGGTGACCGTCCGGTCGGCGAGCGCGGCGACGAAGTCCCGGTCGTGGGTGACGGTGACCACGCCGTGCCCGGCGTCACGCAGGTCGGCGAAGAGGTCGACCAGCTCACCCCAGGTGCGGCGGTCCTGGCCGAAGGTGGGTTCGTCGCAGATCAGCAGCCGGGGCGCGGTGGCCAGGGCGGTCGCCACGCTGAGCCGCCGGGCCTCCCCACCGGAGAGGGTGTACGGGTTGGCCCCGGCGAGCCGGGTCAGCCGCAACCGGTCCAGCAACCCGTCCACGGTGGCCCGCACGGCGGCCTCCGGGCGGCCGGTCCGACGCGGCCCGAGGGCCAGTTCGTCGCGGACGGTGCGGGTGACGAACTGGTGCTCCGGGTCCTGGAAGACCGAACCGATCCGACCGGCCAGCGCGGGGGCCCGCCACCGGTGCGGGGGCGTACGGGCGTCCCCGTCGGCCAGGGCGGCGGTGCCGGTCAGTCGACCGACGCCGGGGCGGAGCAGCCCACCGAGCAGCAGCGCCAGGGTGGACTTGCCGGCCCCGTTGGGACCGAGGACGGCGAGCGCCTCGCCGGCGCGTACCGTCAGGTCGGTGGGGGCCAGCCGGGGTGGCAGGCCGAGCCGGTCGGCGGTGAGCAACCCCGCAGCGGGCGGCCCGGTGGCCGGCCGGGACCCGGTGGGGTGGCCGGGCACCCAGACACCCTCGGCGGCGAGCGCGGCACCGTGCGCGGCGAAGACCGTCGCCGGTGGCCCGTCGGCCCGGACCCCGCCACCGGGGGTCAGCACCACGACCCGGTCGACCAGGGGCAGGGCGTCGGCGACCCGGTGTTCGACCAGGACCAGGGTGGTGTCCGGGTCCAACGCGCCGGCCACCGCGCCGCGCACCAGCTCCGCCCCGGCCGGGTCGAGGTTGGCCGTCGGCTCGTCGAGCAGCAGCAGGCCGGGCCGCAGCGCCAGCACCCCGGCCAGGGCGAGCCGCTGCTGCTCGCCGCCGGACAGCGCCGCGGTGGGCCGGTCCCGGGGGTAGGGGAAACCGACCCGGCGCAGCGCCTCGTCCACCCGGGGCCAGATCTCGTCGCCGGGCACCCCCCGGTTCTCCAGGCCGAACGCGACGTCGTCACCGCAGCGGGCCATCACCAGCTGGGACTGCGGGTCCTGGAAGACGGTGCCGACCCGTTCGCGGGCCTTGGCCGGGTCGAGGCCGTCGATCTCGACGGTGCCCTCCTGCTCGCCGGAGTCCGCCGGCAGCAGCCCGGCCAGCGCGGCCAGCAGGGTGCTCTTGCCGGCCCCGGACGGCCCCAGCAGCAGCACCCGCTCCCCGTGGTCGATGCGCAGGTCCACCCCGCGTACCGCCCAGGCCCGCCGACCGGCGTGCCGCCAGCCGAAGCCGACCAGCCTCACACTCGCCACGTCGCCGGCACCTCCACGATCGTCAGGAGAGGATCAGACCAGGGTGCGGTCACGGCCGGCGGGGAACCGGTCCAGCACTCCGGTCTCGGCCAGCGCGCGGGTCAGGTACCAACCGCCGACCCCGGCGACGACGGCGGCGCTGAGCACGGTCAACGCCGCGTACGGCAGGCGGTAGCTGGTCAGGGCGTACTCGGCGTTCCAGACGAAGAAGTCGAACAGGGCGGCGCTCAGCCCGGTCAACGCCCCGGCCAGCACCGCCACCGGCAGCCGGAACGACCGGTAGCGGAACGCGGCGAAGGCCAGCTCCGCGCCGAGGCCCTGGATCAGCCCCTGCACGATGGTGATCCCGCCCCACTCCGCGCCGAGCAGTGCGGAGACGGTGGCGGCGACGGCCTCGCAGAACAGGGCCGCCCCCGGCTTACGGATCACCAGGCCGCCGAGGACCGCCGGGACCAGCCACACGCCGTACATCACCGCCTGGCTGGCGGGTGCGGCGGCGAATGCCGGGTCGGCGGCCTTCCAGACCAGGCCCCAGGCCCAGAAGATGACGCCGAAGGCCACGGCGATCACGGCGGCGACCACGATGTCGATCGTGCGCCACCGGTTGCTGTTGGTGGTGGTGTGCGGCATGTCGGTGCTCCCAGTCCAGCGATCGAACCAGGAGAAGACGCACGCCGCGCCCGGCGGCTGCCGGACGGCGGCGCGGCTGGAGGTCGACCGAACTCCCTGCGCTGGCATTACCCAGATCAGGTTCGAGGGTCTGCGGGCGGTGCCCGCACTCTCAGCGCTGTGCGCTCCCCTGTCGGATGTGAAGTTGTCTCGGCAGACGCTAGCACCGACCTGCGGCAACGGCCCAGCAGGTCATGGTTCCCGGCATTCGACGTCCCGGGCGCACACCGGGGCGCTGGGTAGGCTGCCGGTCATGCGGGTGGCGGCGCGGGGACTGACGTTCGACGTACGGGCCGGTGGGCCCGAGGGCGGCGAGGTCGTGCTGCTGCTGCACGGCTTCCCCCAGCACGGCGGGGAGTGGGACGCGGTGGTGCCCGCCCTGCACGCCGCCGGGCTGCGCACGTACGCCCCCGACCAGCGGGGTTACTCGCCCGGGGCCCGTCCCACGGAGGTGGCCGGCTACCGGCTGCCGGAACTGGTCGCCGACGCGGTGGCGGTGCTGGACGCGCTGGGCGTCGACACCGCGCACGTGGTGGGGCACGACTGGGGGGCGATCGTCGCCTGGGCGCTGGCCGCCCGGCACCCGGAGCGGGTGCGTACCCTCACCGCGGTCTCGGTGCCCCATCCGGCGGCCTTCGGGTACGCGCTGTCCACCGACCGTCGGCAGCGGGCGCGTTCGGCGTACATGACGTTGTTCCGCCGGGTGGGCCTGGCGGAGCGGGTGCTGCTGGCCGGGCGGGCGGTGGTCCTGCGCCGGCTGCTGGCCGGCGTCGGTGACTCTGCCCGGGTGGCCCGCTACGCCCAGCCGATGCGCGGGCCGGGCGCGCTGACCGGGGCGCTGAACTGGTACCGGGCGATGTCGGGGCGGGACCTGAAGGCGGTCGGTCCGGTGCCGGTGCCGACCAGCTACGTGTGGAGCGACCGGGACGTGGCCGTCGGGCGTACCGCCGCGCAGGCGTGTGCCCGGCACGTCACGGGGGACTACCGGTTCGTGGTGCTGGCCGGGGTGACGCACTGGATTCCCGACGAAGCGCCGGGGCCGCTGGCCGAGGCGATCCTGGCCCGGGTGCGCCCGGCGGCCTGAGCGGCCCTGCCGGCGGGGGACCGGGCCGATCGGGGATCGTGAATCGGTTTCGGGCGATTGCGGATCGGGCAAAGGCGTTGCTGCCGACGGGAGGTGCTCCCGTCGGTCGTACCGTCTCATCCGGAGGTAGCGCGTGTCGAAGGAATCCGAGAAGCAGCGCTGGCAGCGCAACTTCGCCGATCTGCTCCAGGAGTTGCGGGTCGCCCAGACCGGCGTGCAGATCCTCTTCGCCTTCCTGTTGACCCTGCCGTTCAGCAACGGTTTCACCCGGACGAGCGAGTTCCAGCGGGACGTCTACATTCTCGCGCTGCTGTCGGCCGCCGCGGCCACCGCGATGATCATCTCGCCGGTCGCCTTCCACCGGGCGTTGTTCCGCCAGGGTCGTAAGCCGGAGCTGGTCCGGTTCGCCCACCGGATGGCCACCGGCGGCCTGGCCTTCATGCTGGTCGCCATGGTGAGTGCGGTGCTGCTGATCGCCGACTTCGTGCTCGACACCGGCATCGCCGTGGTGCTCACCGTGGTCACCGGCCTGTGGTTCCTGACGTTCTGGGTGATCCTGCCGTTCGTCCGGCGCAGCTGGGGTGAGGACGACATCGACGACGACGATGACGACCCGGTGGTGATCAACGGTGACTGATCCCGCCCTCGGGTGGTGAGGGACGCAGTGGGCCGGGGCCCACCCGGGCCGACGGCGGTCAGGGTGGGCCCCGGCCCGCGTGTCGGCCGGATTGTCAGCGGGCGATGGCCCAGGCCAGCACGGCGGCCAGGATGAGCCCGTTGAGCAGCGCCAGCACCAGGTACGCCTGCGGCGGGATCTTACGTCCGCGCCGGACGAAGCTGACCAGTACGGCGGCGTACGCCAGCAGCAGCACGGCGATGACGATCAGGAAGTAGAGCACCGCACCACCCTAGACGAGGGGGTTGCGGTGCCTGGCGACCGAGCGCGACCGCCTGCGGCCCGGTGCGGCGTCCTCTGGCGTGCCGGTTCGACCGGGCGGAGGTGGGAGAGCAGGTTAATATCGAGTAACATCGATTTTTGCCTCCTCTCGTCCCGGGGTCCGGCCATCGTCGCGGGGCTCGGGCGGCCGTCCAGATGGGGGCGGGCGACGCCGGCCCGGCACCGGCGACTAGGAGCAGATCATGAGAGCAGCGCGACGACGTGTCGCCGGACTGGGCGCGATCACGCTGGCGGTCCTCGCGGGCGGGGTGGCGGTCGCGGCCGGGAACGCCACCGCGGCGGCGACCGGCTGCCGGGTCGACTACAAGGTCACCAGCGAGTGGCAGGGTGGCTTCGGCGCGGACGTGACCATCACCAACCTCGGCGACCCGGTCTCCGGTTGGACGCTCACCTGGGCCTTCGCCAGCGGGCAACAGGTCACCCAGGCGTGGAACGCCACCGTCACCCAGAGCGGGACGGCGGTCAGCGCGAAGGACGCCGGTTACAACGCCGCCATCGGCACCGGTGCCGGCGTCAGCTTCGGCTTCAACGGTGCGTGGACCACCGCGAACCCGGTCCCCACCGGGTTCGCGCTCAACGGGGTGTCGTGCACCGGCGCGACGCCGACCGCGACGCCCTGCCCACCGCCGTCCACCCCGCCGACCGCGACGCCCACGCCCACCCTCACGCCCACGCCGCCCCCCACCCGGACGCCCACCCCCACCCCGACGCCCTCGACGCAGCCGCGGGTCACCGTGTGGCTGGCCGGGGACTCCACGGTCGCCAACCCGTCGTCCAGCGGGGCCTGCCCGGTGGGCTGGGGCAACCAGTTCGGCCAGTATCTCAACGGCAACGCCACCGTGGTCAACAGCGCGGTCGGCGGGCGCAGCATCCAGACCTGGCTGTACGACCCCAACGTCACCACCACGATGAACTCGGCCGGCGAGTGCGTGATCAGCCCGCAGACCTACTCGACCCGCTGGCAGGCCATGCTCAACGCCAACGGCGGGATGAAGGCCGGCGACTACCTGTTCATCCAGTTCGGCATCAACGACGGCAGCGCCACCTGCAACCGGCACGTCGGCTCGGCCCGCTACAAGGAACTGCTCGGCGTGATGGCCCGCGCGGCCCAGCAGCGCGGCGCGTACCCGGTCTTCCTCACCCCGGCCGCCGCGATCACCTGCTCGGGCAGCACCGCCGTGGGCAACCGGGGCTTCCTCACCGAGACGTTCGACGCGGGGCGGGCCAACAACGTCCCCGTCATCGACCTGCACAAGCTGAGCTACACGCTCTACAACACGCTGAAGCTGTGCCCGAACAACGGGGACTACAACTCGGGCGCGGTGGGCGCGTTCTTCTGCGCCGACCACACCCACTTCGAGACGGCCGGGGCCCGGCAGATCGCCGGCGTGGTGGCCACCGCCCTGCGCAACCAGCAGTTGGGCCTCGCGGCCTACCTGCGCTGACGGTGAGCCTGGTGGGGTCGGTTCAGCAGTGGTGAGCTGAATAGCTGGCGTGCGGTCGGGCGGCCCCGGACCGGGGCCGCCCGACCACGGTCAGGACAGCGCGCAGGCGGTGCCGTTGAGGGCGAACCCGGTGGGTCGGCTGTTCGCGCCGGTGGCGTCGGCGAGGAAACCGAAGCTCGTCGTCGCGCCGGCCGCGATCGCACCGTTCCAGCCGGCGTTGGTCGCACGGACGGTGCCGCCGCTCTGCGTGTAGCTCGCGTTCCACGCCTGGCTGATCCGCTGGCCGTCGGCGAAGCTCCACTGCAGCGTCCAGCCGTCGACCGGGGCCGTGCCGGTGTTGCGGATCGTCACCTCGCCCTGGAACCCGCCCTGCCACTGCCCGGTCACCGAATACCCGACGGCGCACCCGGTCGCGCCGGCCGGCGGCGTGGTCACCGGCGGCGTGGTGGGCGGTGCGGTGGTCGGCGGCGGCGTGGTCGGCGGTCCGGTGGTCGGCGGGGGCGTGGTGGGCGGTGCGGTGGTGGGGGTCGGCGTCGGGGTGGTGGTCAGCTTCGCCGCGATGACCGGGGCGAGCCGGGCCGTGATCGCCCGGTGCCCGGCGTCGTTGGGGTGCACCGAGTCGCTCAGCCCGTCGGCCGGCAGCCAGCCGGTGGTGTCCACGTAGAACACGTTGCGGTCGCCGCCCCCGGTGACCGTGCTGACGGCGGCGGCGGTCTCGGCGGCGTACCGGCCGCTGAAGGTGCGCAGCGCGAAGATCGCCGCGCGCGGGTACTTCCCCCGCACGGTACGGATGAACGTGGCGTACTGGTTCTGGAAGTCCGCGCCGCTCACCCCGTGGCTGCGGTCGTTGGTGCCCAGGTTGATCACCACGGCGTCCGCCTGGTAGCGGCCGAAGTCCCAGGCGGGGCTGGTGGCCGAGTATCCGGTGCGGAGGAACTGGCTGGCGACGCTGACGCAGCCGTCGGCGGTGGCGACGAGGCAGCCTCCGCCGTAGCCGAGTTGGGTGTGCTCGGTGCCGAGCTGCTCCCCGGTCAGCCACCCGTACGCGGTCAGCGCCGTGCGCGACGAGGTGGTGCCGAGGGTGATGGAGTCGCCGACGAACTCGATCAGCTGGGGCCGCACCGCCGCCGGCAGGGTCCGCGCCCCCGAGTCGAGGGTCAGCCCCTGGAACACCGCGTCCCCGGTGTACGAGCCGGCGACCACCCGGTACGACACCACCAGCGTGTGGTTGCCGGCGCGCAGCGGGGTCGGGGTGAGGTTGACCGTGCCGCTGACGTTGGTCAGGTAGCGGAAGTCGGCCCCGTCGATGCTGTAGTAGAGGTCGATGGTGCGGCGCTGCCGCAGCTTGACCGTGGTGCCGGTGAACCCGGTCTTGAGGTAGGCGCCCGCCCAGTTCGGCACGTACGCGCTGCTGTTGCTGCGGTCCCAGCGGCCGACGAAGGCGATGTTCGCGTCGGTGGGGGAGCCGTCACCGGTGGCGGCGCTGGCCGGGGACAGGCCGATGAGGGTGGCGGCCAGCACCGCCACCACCCCGGCGGCTCCCGCCGCGAGGATCGACCGACTGCGGGACACGGGCATGGGGACGCTCCCTCTCCGGGCCGTCCGTGCCGACGCACGACGACGGCTTGCAGACCTAAGACATTCACCATCATCTAAGCCTGCGGGCCGAGGGGACACAACAGGTGACGGTGCCTAGCGGCCGCCGCGCAGGCCGAGTCGGCGCAGCTCCAGGGCGGCGAGCGCGTCGACGGTGGCGTCGTCGCCCCGCCGCCACGCCTGCGCCACGTCCGGGTCGATCCGGGTCAGCCGGCGCAGCGGCTGACTGGTCAACGCGCGCAGGGCCAGCAGGTCCCGGCCGGCCGGCCCGGCGGCGAGGGCCTTCGCCGACGCGGCCCGACGCATCCAGCGCAGCCGCAGCGGCAGCCAGCCGAACAGCACCAGCCCGAGCGGGAAGACCAGCACCGCGATGCTCAACGCCCACGCCAGCTGACCGACCAGGTCCTGCTGGTCGCGGCCGGCCTCGGCCACCGCCCGGGCGGCGTCGGCGGCCTTGGTGAACGGGCCGGTCAACTCGTCGCCGACCAGCGGCACCCGGCCCACCTTGCCGCCGGCCTCGGCCAGGTTGTCGGCGAGGCCGCCGCCGGCCCCCTCCAGCTTCCGCCCCGGTACGGCGAGCTTCTCCACCAGGTCGTACAGCCACATCGCGAAGCGGATCGCCGCGTAGACCCAGACGACGACGAGGAGATCGGTGAGGAACTGGCGGAGGGCGACCGGAAAACGGTCAGCGTAGATCTTCACGGCCGACAGCGTGCCACGACGCGGGCCGCCCGGCACCCCCCGCGCGCCCGGTCGCCGGCTCACCGGGGGACGACGGCCCCTCCCCGGCATGGCTGACCGCGTCGGCCACGATGTGTGCGACGTGCTCGTCGACCAGGGCGTACGCGATCTCCCGACCGCGCCGGGAACCCCGCACCACCCCCGCGCCGCGCAGCACCCGCAGGTGCTGGGAGACCAGCGGCTGCGGGGCACCGAGCTGCTCGACCAGCTCGTGCACACACCGCTCACCCTGGGCCAGCTCGCTGACGATGGCCAGCCGGATCGGGGCGGACAGCGCCCGCAGCAGCTCGCCCGCGCCCTCGAACGCGTCGTAGCCCTGGGTGCCGGTCACCCTGTAACGGTAACCAATACCAGTGACGGTTCGTCGGTCGGCGTCACCGCAGCACCACCTCGTGCGGTTCCGGGGCGGTGACGGCGGCCGGGGTGGCCCGGCGGCGCAGCACCCGCCAGCCGGCGGCGGCCAACGCCACCACGAGGAACGACGCGATCGCCAGCAGCACCACCGACGCGCCGGGGGCGGTGTCGGCGGTGGCCGCCACCCAGATCCCCGCCCCGGCGGCGAACAGGCCGAGCGCCATGGCCGCCGTCATGGTGCTGCGGAAGCCCCGGGTGACCTGCTGCGCGGTGGCCACCGGCACCACCATCAGCGCGCTGATCAGCAACACCCCGACGGCCCGCATGGCGATGGTGACGGTGACCGCGGTGGCGACCGCCAGCAGCAGGTTCAGTGCCCGCACGGGCAGCCCGGCCACCCGGGCGTACTCCTCGTCGTGGCAGACCGCGAACAGCGCCGGGCGCAGCGCCAGCATGAGCACCGCGATGCTCGCGCCGAGCACCGCGATGGTGGTCAGGTCGGCGGAGGAGGTGGTGGTGAGCGAGCCGAACAGGTAGGCGTTGAGGTTGGCGCTGCTGGCGTCGGAGAGGCCGACCAGCATCACGCCACCGGCGATGCCGCCGTAGAACAGCAGCGCCAGCGCCAGGTCACCGGAGGTGCGGCCCCGGGCCCGGACCAGCTCGATGGTGACCGCGCCGAGGATCGCCGCGACCACCGCCACCAGCACCGGCGACCGGTTGAGCAGCAGGCCCGCCCCGACGCCGGTGAGCGCGACGTGGCCGATGCCGTCACCGATCAGGGCCAGCCGCCGCTGCACCAGGTAGATCCCGAGGGCCGGGGCGGTCAGCCCGATCACCAGGGCGCCGACCAGCGCCCGCTGCATGAAGTCGTACTGGAAGAGGTCCATCGTTCAGCTGCTCCACAGCCCGGCGGGCTCCTCGGGACCGTGCGGGTGCACGTGGTCGTGGTCGGGCTCGGCGTGGTGCCCGGCCGGTTCCGGCACCGCGCCGTCATGGCAGACGCCGCCCTGGTGCACCACCACGGCCCGGCTGATCAGCGGACGCAGCGGCCCCAGCTCGTGGGCGACCAGCAGCACGGTGCCGCCGGTGCCGACGAAGTCGTGCAACGCCCCGGCGAACGCCTCCTGGCTGGCCGCGTCGACCCCGGCGGTCGGCTCGTCGAGCACCAGCAGCTCCGGCTCACCGGCCAGGGCGCGGGCGATCAGGGTGCGCTGCTGCTGGCCGCCGGAGAGGGTGGCCACCGGGTCCCGGGCCCGGTCGGCGAGCCCCACCGCGCGCAGCGCCGCCTCGACCGCGGCCCGGTCGGCCCGGCCAGGTGGGCGCAGCACTCCCCGGCGGGCCAGCCGCCCGGAGGCCACCACCTCGCGGACGGTGGCCGGCACGCCGCTGCCCGCGCCGAGCCGCTGCGGGACGTAGCCGATCCGGTGCCACTGCCGGAACCGGCGCTGCGGTACGCCGAACAGCTCGACCGAGCCGGTGCCGAGTGGGACCAGCCCGAGCACGGCCCGGATCAGGGTGGACTTGCCGGAGCCGTTGGCGCCGAGCACCGCCACCACCTCGCCGGCGGTGACGGTCAGCGAGACGTCCCGCAGCACCGGGCGGCCGTCGTAGCCGACCGAGGCGTGCCCGACCTGGATCACGGGTGTGGTCACGAGCACCCCAGGGCGGTACGGAGCGTGGTCAGGTTGGTGCGCATCACCGAAAGGTAGTCCCCACCCCCGTCGACGGAGAGCCCTTCGATCGGGTCGAGCACCGCGGTCTTCGCACCGACCTCGGCGGCGATGGTCTCGGCGACCTTCGGGCTGACCAGCGTCTCGAAGAAGATCGTGGTGGCGCGGTGCTCGCGGGCCTCGCGGGCGACCTCGGCCAGCCGCTGCGGGGCGGGCTCGGTGTCGGGGGTGAGCCCGGTGAGGCCGATCTGCTCCAGCTGGTAGCGCTCGGCGAGGTAGCCGAAGGCGGCGTGGCTGACCACGATCTCCCGGCGTTGGCAGGTCTTCAGGCCGGCGGCGTACTCGGTGTCGAGCTTCTCCAGCTCGCCGCGCAGCGTCCGGGCCCTGGTCGTGTAGTCGGCGGCCCGGTCCGGGTCGACGGTGCCGAGCCGCTCGGCGAGCTGGTCGGCGACGGTGGCCAGCCGGGTCGGGTCCAGCCAGAGGTGCGGGTCCTTGCCGCCGCTCTCCTCGGCGTGACCGTCCTCACCCTCGTGGTCGTGTCCGTCGGCTGTCGCGTCCCGCAGCGGTGCGACGGTTGTCACGTCGAAGGCCCGGTCGGCGGCGTTCTGCGCGACGGCCTCGTCCACCGCCGGCTGGAAACCCTTGAGATAGAAGACCAGTTCGGCCTGGCTGACCTGGCCGACCTGCCGAGAGTTGAGTTCCAGGTCGTGCGGCTCCGCGCCCGGCTTGGCCAGGTTGGTGACGGTGACCGCGTCCCCGCCGACCCGCTCGGCGACGAACTGGAGGGGATAGAAGGCGGCGACCACGTCCACCCGGTCCGGGTCGGCCCCGGCCCCGTCGGTCGAGCAGGCGGTGCCCCCGGTCAGCACGAGCAGGGCGGTGGCGACGGCGGTCAGGGCGCGGGGCAGGGTGCGGGCGGTCATGTCGGCAACTGTCCGTGAAAACGAGAATGATTGTCAAAAACGCATGAGTGCATGTCAGAAGAGCTTGACCAGGGCCACCGTGACCAGCAGCGTCAACATCACCAACCGCAACAGCCGGGTCTGTGGCGCCTGCACCGGCCAGGTGGTGGCCAGCAGATAGGCCAGCCCGGCGGCCAGCGCCAACAGCAGCAGCCCACCGACCGGGCCGGGCGCGAAGAGCGCCACCAGCACCAGCGCCAGGGTGGCGAGGAACACCGACGTCGGGTTCGCCCGGGCCAACCGGGCCAGCAGAGGGCGCTGCGTAGGCTGCATCCCACAGACTCTACGAGGAGGAACCCGGTGCTGGTCACCAACCGGTTCGTGGTCGCCGTCGAGGCGTCGGACGACTTCACCGCCCGGGCGCACGCCGCGCTGGCCGCGCTCGCCGCCCGCCCCGGCTACCTGCGCGGTGAACTCCTGCGCGCCCTCGACGACCCCCGGCACTGGTGCCTGCTCACCGAGTGGGAGTCGGTCGGGACGTACCGGCGGGCGCTGGGCGGGTTCGACGTCAAGATCACCGCCGTGCCGTTGCTCGCCGAGTCGGTCGACGAACCCTCGGCGTACGAGACACTGGCCGGCGCCGCCCCCGACGGCGAGGTGGTGGTGGTCGACAGCGACCGGGCCGCGAGTCCGCACCGCTGAGCCCGGTCGGGGCCGCGTGCCGCAGCGTCGAGCCTGATCGGGCCGCGCGTCCGCAGCGTTGAGCCCGGGGGCACTACCCTGCTCCTATGACCGCTCCCGGCCCGGCAGCCCCACCGCCGTACCCCGCGACACCCGGCCCGGACGGCACCCCGCCGTCGGCCGCCCCGGGTGACCCGGGCGTGCCCGCCCCGCCGGGTGCCCCGGGGGTGCCCACCGCCCCGGGTGACCCGGGGGTGCCCGCCCCACCCCAGGGTCCCGGGGTGGCCCCGCCGTTCGCCGCCCCGCCCACCGAGGGCAGCCGCAAGCGGCTCTGGCTGGGCCTCGGCGTCGGGGCGCTCGCCCTGTTGATCTGCTGCGGAGGCGGCGGCGCGGCAGCCGTCGGGCTGGTGGTCAGCAACGTGCAGGCGATCGAGGAGCAGGGTCAGGCGGTCACCGACGACTACTACCGCGCCCTGGTCGACAAGCAGTACGGCAAGGCTTACGAGAAGCTCTGCGACGACGCGCGTCGGCGGGAGTCCCGGGGCGAGTTCACCCGCCGGATCGCCGAGGAGCCGGCCGTGGCCAGTTACCGGGTCGGTGACGTCGACCCGCAGACCCTGACCGTGCCGGTCGACGTCACCTTCAACGGTGGTGGGCGGGGCACCCAGCAGGTCACCCTCGCCGCCGACCAGCAGACCGGCGGCATGGAGGTGTGCGGGGTCAGCTGAGCCGGCACCGGTATTCTGCTGGGCCCGGGGCGCTGCTGGTCGTACCGTTGTCCCGGACCGTCCGGTCCCACCCACCTCATGGCCACGCCGACCGCCAGCCGGCGTAGGAGGAAACATGCCAGCCGACCGTATCGACGCCGTCGTCAGCCTCGCCAAGCGCCGAGGCTTCGTCTTCCCCTCCAGTGAGATCTACGGAGGCACCCGCTCGGCGTGGGACTACGGTCCGCTCGGTGTGGAGCTGAAGGAGAACGTCCGCCGGCAGTGGTGGAAGGCGATGGTCCAGCAGCGCGACGACGTCGTCGGCCTCGACTCGGCGGTCATCCTCGCCCGCAAGGTCTGGGAGGCCAGCGGCCACCTCGCCGAGTTCGTCGACCCGCTCACCGAGTGCCAGTCGTGCCACAAGCGGTTCCGCGCCGACCACCTGGAGGAGGCGTACGCCGAGAAGCACGGCAAGCCGCTGACCTCGTTGCAGGAGCTGAACTGCCCCAACTGCGGCAACAAGGGCACCTTCACCGAGCCCAAGATGTTCAACGGCCTGATGAAGACCTACCTCGGCCCGGTGGAGAGCGACGAGGGCCTGCACTACCTACGCCCGGAGACCGCCCAGGGCATCTTCGTCAACTACAACAACGTGGCGACCGCCGCCCGCAAGAAGCCGCCGTTCGGCATCGCGCAGACCGGCAAGTCGTTCCGCAACGAGATCACCCCGGGCAACTTCATCTTCCGCACCCGCGAGTTCGAGCAGATGGAGATGGAGTTCTTCGTCGAGCCCGGCTCCGACGAGCAGTGGCACGAGTACTGGTTGCAGGAGCGCTGGAACTGGTACCTCGACCTGGGCCTGTCCGAGGAGAACCTGCGCTTCTACGAGCACCCCAAGGAGAAACTCTCCCACTACTCGAAGCGCACCGTCGACATCGAGTACCGGTTCCGGTTCGGCGGCACCGAGTTCGCCGAGCTGGAGGGGGTGGCCAACCGCACCGACTTCGACCTGGCCACGCACAGCAAGCACTCCGGCGTGGACCTGTCGTACTTCGACCAGACCCGCAACGAGCGCTGGGTGCCGTACGTCATCGAGCCGGCCGCCGGCCTCACCCGCGCGGTGCTGGCGTTCCTGCTGGAGGCGTACGACGAGGACGAGGCCCCGAACACCAAGGGCGGCGTCGACAAGCGCACCGTGATGCGCTTCGACCCCCGGCTGGCCCCGGTCAAGGTGGCGGTGCTGCCGCTGTCGCGCAACGAGGCGCTCTCGCCGAAGGCCAAGGGGCTCGCCGCCCAGCTCCGCAAGCGCTGGGTGGTCGAGTTCGACGACTCGCAGGCGATCGGCCGCCGCTACCGCCGGCAGGACGAGATCGGCACCCCGTTCTGCGTCACCGTCGACTTCGACACCCTCGACGACGACGCGGTGACCGTGCGGAACCGGGACACCATGGCCCAGGAGCGGGTCGCCCTCGACCAGGTCGAGCGCTACCTGATCGAGCGGCTGCCCGGCTGCTGACCCCGACCGCCGTCGTACCGGCCCCGCCCCGCTGTCCGGGGCGGGGCCGGCACGTTGCCGGGCGGGGCCGGGTGGGTCGCGTTGCCGGGCGGGGCCGGGTGGGTCGCGTTGCCGGGCGGGGTCGGGTCCCGGGCCGGGCACCGGTCGGTAGCTGTGTCCGTTCAGTCCTTGAATGGGTCGGTGGGCCGTGTCAGCATCAGCGGTGCTGAATCTCTACACGGGGGTGGGAAATGATGCGTGCGTCGCAACCTGACCACGACCCGGATCGTCGTCGCCTGCTGCGCCGGGCCGCCACGGTCGTCGCCGGCACGGCCGGCGCGGGTGTCGCCGCCACGGTCGGCCTGCCCGGCACCGCGCAGGCCGCCCCGGGCGGCAACCTCACCATGGGTACGACCAACGACGCCGGCCCGGCCACCACCACGGTGAACGCCACCAGCGGCTACGGCACGCTGCTACTGAGGAACACCGGGGGTGCGCCGCTGCGGCTGGTGCCCGGCGAGAGCATCTATCCGCAGGTGCTGGACGCCGCGCTCGGCACGCTGGCCGTCGACGACCAGGGCGACCTGTTCGTCAAGGCCGGGGCGGACGACGCCGACCAGGCAACCGCCGGCTGGGCCTGGACCTCGGAGTGGGCGACCACCTCGGTGGCGGTCGCGCCGACCCGGGTGCTCGACACCCGGGATCCGAACCTGCGCCGGGCCATCGTCTCCGGCGCCGGCGACCTGGACGCCACCGGCCGGCTGGTCCCCGGCAAGCCGGTCGTACTCAGTCTGGACGGCTACGTCCGGGACGGTTATGCGCTCAAGGGCAACGTGACCGTGACCGGGATGACAGGTGGCGGCGTGCTGACCGTGTGGGGCAGCGGCCCCAGGCCGGTCACGTCCACGGTGAACTGGTGGACCAGCGGCCAGGTCCTGTCGAACTTCCTCTTCACCGAGCTCGGTGCCGTTGGGGCGTACCGCAGCGTGTTGACGCTCCAGGCCACCAGTTCGCCGACCCACGTGATCCTCGACCTGACCAGCCTGCTGGTCGGTCACCCGAGCCAGGTGCTCGTCAACCGTGCCTAGGTGGCCGGAGGCGCGCACCGCGCCCCGAACGCCGCCATCCGACCAGCCGACGGGGGAACGAAGAATGACGTCGACCGAACCTGACCCGGCCGCCTCCCGGCGGGCCCTGCTGCGGCGGGCCGCCGTCACCGGCGGCGCGGCGGTCGCCGGCACCACAGCCGCCGCGGCGCCCGCCGCCGCCGCGACCGCCGGCACCACAGCCAACGCCGCGCCCGCCGCCGCCGCGACCGGAGACCCGGTTGTCCTCGGCGGGACCACCACCGGCGGCCTGCACACCGTCGTGACCAGCGCCGCCGACGGCGGGGCCGCAACGCTCGCCCTGGAGAACAGCACCGGTGCGACCCTCCGGCTGACCCGCCGGTCGTCCAGCTTCGGGTGGGGCGGCGGGCTGGTCTCCACCGCCGACGGCCTGGGCGTGCAGCGGGTGGTCGACAGCGCGGTGGTGCAGCACGAGACGCTGACCACGGCGAACGCCACCATGCTGGTGCCGATCCCGCCGACCCGGGTGCTCGACAGTCGTAGCGCGACCGGTCGCGCCCGGCTCCTGGAGGGGGCCGGCCGGGTCGATCCGCAGGGCCGGGTACTTGCCGACACCCTGCTGGTCGTGCACCTGCGCGACATCGTCGACTACGGCGACGGCCTGATGGGCAACGTCACCGTGGCCAACACCGCGCGCGGCGGGTTCGCCACCGTCTGGGGTCGGGGTGAGCTGCCCACCGCCTCCACGATCAACTGGTGGGACGCCGGCCAGCTGCTCTCCAACGGTGTCATCTCCCAGCTCGGCGGCTACGAGACCGCCGGTGGGGACTACTACCCCGACGTGGTGGCCGTCTGGGTGGCCGCTGGCGCGGCGGCGGTGATCCTCGATGTCACCGGCCTGCTGGTGTTCCACCCGGAGTCGGCGGTGGTCAACGCGAAGGCCGCCCAGGGCGGTCGCGTCGGTGCCGGCGGAGTCCGGGCCCGGGTGATCAGGGAAGCCGCCGAGCGCGGTGACCGCGAGGTGCGGACCGGTGCGTGACCACGAGGAGGACAGCAGCATGACCAGCGACCAGAGCTCCTCGACCACCCGTCGGCGGCTGGTGAAGGGCGGCCTCGCCGTCGGTGCGGGTGTCCCGGTCGCGGCCGTCGTCGCCACGCCGGCCGAGGCGGCTGCCGGCGACCCGGTCCGCGCCGGGTTGACCAACGACGCCGGTACGACCGGGACGCTGCTGACCGGGGGCTCGTCGGCCGCCCCGACGCTGACCCTCACCCACGCCGACGGGCGTCCGCCGTTGATCCTCGCGCCCACTGCGGACGCGGCGATCCCGGCGGAGCTGCCTACCGGTTCGCTGGCGATCAACGAGTCGGGTGACCTGGTCATCGGGGGCAGGGACGCGACGAAGCGGTACGTCAACACCTCCCGCTGGGCGAACCGGACGCTGGCGGTCGCGCCGACGCGCATCCTGGACACCCGTGCGATGGGCACCTACGGCGGCAACGTGGTGGCCGGCGCGGGGAACGTGCTCGCCGGCAAGCTCGGCGCCGGCAAGATCATCCACGTGACGGTGGAGAACGTGCCGCCGGCGCTGGCCGGCAAGGCCACCGCCGCGTACGTCAACGTCACCGTGGCCGGGACCGTCTCCGGCGGCTTCCTCACCGCGTACAGCTCGTCGACGGCTCGGCCGGGGACGTCCTCGTTGAACTGGTGGGGGCCCAACCAGGTGCTGTCGAACCTGGTGGAGGTGCAGTTGGGCAGCCACGACGGCACCCCGCTGTCGTTCGGCGTCTACGTCAACGCGGCCACCTCGGTCATCGTGGACGTCTGCGGGTTGATCCTCGCCGAACCCGGCACGTACTGAAGTCGTACACCGGTCGCCGTCGTGGTGCGAGTTTGCCCACCGCCGTGGCGGCGGCCGGGGACCGGCGGTGGGCGGGCCGCCGACGGCATGGGATTCTGGGGTACGTGACCAGTCCCGCTGCGGTCCTGCGCCCGCTCACCATCGGCCCCCACCGGGTGTGGCCGCCGGTGGTGCTCGCGCCCATGGCCGGCATCACCAACGTCGGTTTCCGGCAGCTCTGCCGGGAGCAGGGCGGTGGCATCTACGTCTGCGAGATGATCACCACGATCGCGCTGGTGCAGCGGAACCCGAAGACCCTGCGCATGATCGCGTTCGGTGCCGAGGAGCAACCGCGTAGCCTCCAGCTCTACGGCACCGACCCGGAGGTGACCGCGGCTGCGGTACGGATCGTGGTGGAGCGTGACCTCGCCGACCACATCGACCTGAACTTCGGCTGCCCGGTGCCCAAGGTGACCCGCCGGGGCGGCGGCTCGGCCCTGCCCTGGCGGCGGCGGCTCTTCGCCCGGCTGGTCAGGGCGGCGGTGGACGCCGCGTCACCCGCCGGGGTGCCGGTCACCGTCAAGATGCGCAAGGGCATCGACGACGACCACCTGACGTACGTCGAGGCGGGGCTGGCCGCCCAGGACGCCGGGGTGGCGGCGGTCGCCCTGCACGGGCGTACGGCTGCGCAGCGGTATTCCGGCACTGCCGACTGGGACGCCATCGCCACCCTCAAGCAGGCGCTCGACGTGCCGGTGCTCGGCAACGGTGACATCTGGGAGGCCGACGACGCGTTGCGGATGGTGGCCCACACCGGGGTGGACGGGGTGGTGGTCGGCCGGGGTTGCCTGGGGCGGCCGTGGCTCTTCGCCGACCTGGAGGCCGCATTCGAGGGCCGACCGGAGCGTCGGCTGCCGACCCTCGGCGAGGTGGCGGTGACCATGCGTCGGCACGCCGAACTGCTGGTGGAACAGTTCACCGCCGGCTCGCGTACCCCGGCGCGGGGCGAGCGGGACGGCTGCACCGACTTCCGCAAGCACGTCGCCTGGTACCTGAAGGGTTTCCCGGTGGGCAGCGAGCTGCGCCGGGAACTCGCCATGATCGAGAGCCTGGCCCAGCTGGACGACCTGCTCGGCAAGCTGGACGCGGTCGAACCGTTCCCGGTGGCCGCCCTCGGTCAGCCGCGCGGCCGGACGAACTCTCCCGGCAAGGTCTTCCTGCCCGAGGGCTGGCTGGCCAGCCGGGACGACGACACCGTCCCCGAGGGGGCCGAGTTGGACGACTCGGGCGGCTGAGACCGACCGACCCGGTCGCCGTCCGCCGCCCGGGGTCGCCGGGGCGTCCGCCGCCCGGGCCGTCCGCTGCCTGGGGGTGGTCCGTGGTGTTCCGCCGCCCGGGGTGGTGTGCTGTTCGGGTTGTCCGGGGTGGTCCGCCGGTCGGCGGTGCCGACGGCGAAGGGCCGACCCCCGGGAGGGGGGCCGGCCCTTCGCATGACCGGTGTGGGGCGGGTCAGGAGGCGTAGCCGCGGCTGGCGATCCAGTGGGCCAGCTCGTCGACGTCGATCCGGTAGGAGGCGGTGTCCGGGTTGGCGGAGTCGGCGATCGTCACGACCCGCCCACCGTCGCGGTAGCCGACGACGCTGATGTAGTGCCCACCCTCGAAGGCGTGGGTGTTGCCGTCGGTGTCGGTGGCGGTGCCGGCGATGTTGGCGACCACGGCTCGGCCGTCGTCCACCGCCCGGACGATGTCGGCCCGCAGCTGCGCGATGCGCTTGCCGTCGACCTTGTCGACCGGGATCTCGGTGCTGCGGTACGCGTTGCGGCCGATCTCCTTGTTCAGCACCGGGGTGATGTCGTTGATGCTGTCGGTGCCGTCCTCGGTGGTGCCCATCTCCTTGGCCATGGCGTCGACGTCGATGTTCTTGCCCTGGACACTCAGGGCGTTCCGGGTGGCGGCGGGGCCGCAGTAGTAGAAGTTGGGCTGCGCGGCGTAGTCGACCTTCAACTCGCGCTCGCCGGCCGGCTTGCGGTCGGTCTGCACGACGGCGGCGGGTCGGGTCGTCTCGGCGGCCTGGGCGGCCAGCGCGGGGCCGGCGATGCCACCGGCGGTGACGGCCAGGCCGGCAGCGGTCAGCACGGTCTTACGCAGGATGTCGGTACGCATGATGTCGTGCTCCTCTGCATCTCGGGGGTCCACGCCCGCATACGTCCGCAGGGGGTGCGGGATGGGCGCGGTCGCGCCGTGGGGCAGGTGAAGAGGTAGCTCGGGCCGGCGGTTCGCGGGGTGCCGGCCGGGGACGTGTAACCGAGCCGGTGGCGCAGGCATTCCGCGCCCGCTGCCAGCGCCGAGGCCCGTGCGTTCCGGGTGGCTCGCTGTTCCGGGGCGGCGCGCCCCGGATGGCTCGCGTTCCGGGTGGCTCGTGTTCCGGGTGGCTCGCGTTCCGGGTGGCTCGCGTTCCGGCCGCCGTGCTCGGGCGCCGTGTTCCGGGGCGTCGTGCTCCGGGGGGCGTCCGTTCCGGTGGCGCTCCCGCGCCTCCGGCCGAGCGGGCCGGCCGGGGTGCGATCGCGGATGCCAGATGTAACGACCCCGGCCGGCCCACGATTCCGACCTACGGGTGGCCTCCGTCACCGGGCGGGTGGGCTGGTCCGCCAGCGGCGCCCCGAATCCGACGACCCCGTCGCCGACCTCTCAATTCGGTCACTAAGCGTCACTTTTGGCGCCCCCCACCCCAGACCCACCCGCATCCTTTGCTCTGCTGCCCTCGGCGCGACGGTCACGCTTTGTGTCTGGTGCGAATGTGGCAGCAGAGCAAAGGATGTGGATGGGGGTTGGTGGGGGTTGCCGGGAGTTGGGGGGAATGGGCAGTTCAGGCGGGTTCTGAGGATTACGGGGCCGGCTGGGCCGCGGAATGGGATCGAAAATCGGTTACTCTACGTGATTGCTGTCTGCCCGTGGCCGGATGTGACGGAAAGTGGTCGAGGTTGGCGGGCTGGTGGCGGGCTGCCGGCGATGCGGACGTTGTCGGAGGTGGGGCCAGGGGATCTCCGGGGACGGGTGGAACGTGATGCCGGCGGCCTGCCAGCGCGGGCCGTGGCCGGCCAGCCGCTCCCGGAATCCCGCCCAGCTCCGGGTCGACGGCGCGGACCAGGCCACCTCGGCAAGGGCGGGCAGCCGGGGGAGGAGCAGGAACTCGATCTCGGCCAACGACGTCACCGACTCGGTCCAGAGCGGGGCCTCCACGCCGAGCACCGCCTCCGCCGGGACGCCGGTCAGGTGGGTCGCCGGGTCCCAGTGGTACGCCCGGTGCACGTCGATCAGGCCCGCCCAGTCGTGGCCGAGCGGTGTGTCCGGGGCGTACTTCATGTCCAGGTAGGCGTGGTTGCCGGGGGAGAGGATCAGCCGGGCGCCCCGGCGTACCGCCTCGGCGACGGTCGGGTCGTCGCCGTCGGTGCCCCACCACTGGAGGACCCGGCCGTCGACCTGGTCGGCGGGGGCGATCTGGTGCCAGCCGACCACGGTCCGGCCGAGCCCGGCGACGATCTGCTGCACCCGCTCCACGAAACCGGTGTACGCCGCCCCCTTCACCTTGTACGCCTCGTCGCCGCCGATGTGCAGCCACGGCCCGGGGGTCAGCGCGGCCACCTCGCCGAGCACGTCGGCGACGAAGTCGTACGTCCGCTCGTCGGTGGGGTCGACGTAGCTGAAGCCGACCTCGGTGCCGGTGTACGGCGGTGGCGCGACCTTGCCCGGCGCCAGCTCCGGGTAGGCGACCAGCGCCGCGTTGGTATGGCCGGGCAGGTCCACCTCGGGGACGACGGTGACGTGCCGCCGGGCGGCGTATCCGACGATGCGTCGGTAGTCGGCGGCGGTGTACCAGCCACCGGGGCCGCCGCCCACCTCGGTGCGCCCGCCGACGGTGGCCAGCCGGGGCCAGGAGTCGACGGCGATCCGCCAGCCCTGGTCGTCGGTGAGGTGCAGGTGCAGGTGGTTGAGCTTGTACCGGGCCAGGTGGTCGATCACCCGACACACGTCGTCGACGGTGAAGAAGTGCCGCGCCACGTCGAGCATCGCGCCCCGGTAGGGGAAGTGGGGGCGGTCGACGATCGTGCCGCCGGGCACCACCCACCGCTCGGCCACCGTGGTCCGGCTCTCGACGGCCGCCGGCAGCAGTTGCCGCAGCGTCTGCACACCGTGGAAGAGGCCGGCCGCGGTGCCGGCGGTGATGCGTACCCCGTCGACGTCGACGTCGAGTCGGTACTCCTCCGCTGCCCACTCCCGCACCGCCGCCGCCGCCGAGCGCGGCGCGGTGGCGGCCAGGGTGAGCATCAGCGTGCCCGGGATCGTGGGCAGGTCGGCGACCGGCAGCGGCAGGCCGGTGGCGGGACGCAGCAACTCCGCGAGATGTTCGGCGACGTCCCGGGCGGCCGGGTCGGCGCTCACCCGTACCGCCGCATCGGCCGGGAGGGCGAAGTTCGCGGCCGGCTGCGGCCTCACTGACGCGGGCGCCGGCACCACGTCGCCCAACCCGACCGGCGGCCGGGTGAGCAGCCGTTCGGCGGCCCCGGCGGCGCTGCCCGCCAGTTCGGCCGCCGCCGGCTCGACCCCGGTGACCACGAAGCCCGTCGTGGGCCCACCCGTCGTGGGCCCACCCGTCGTGGGCCCGTCCGTCGCGGGCCCGTCCGTCGTCGGCGCGGCCGGCATGGTGGGGGCCTGGTCGGGCGCGGACGGGAGGTCGGCGGGGGCTGGCTGCTCGGGGGCTGGGGCGGGGACGAGGCCGGGGGGCGGGGTGAGCGACACGGGGCAGCTCCGGGGTGTATTCGCGAGGGATATGGCAAAGGTCAGGTTTGCGGAACCGGTGACGTCAAGAGTACGAGGAGGAAGCGGAATTGCGTGATCGTGCGCATGGAAGCGTTCCCAGAAACCGGCGCGAACGCGGATAGTCGTGATGGCTGTGCCTATTGTCACCGAACGGTCCCAGGCTGCCCGATGTTCGCTTAACCTTCGCCCACCGATCGCTGACCAGGCCGGATTGCCGGAGGTCGGCCCCGGGGTAGGTCAGAACTGAACCTTCGTTAAGTGTCAATTCCGGCGCGCGTGGGAGGCTTCTGGTGACAGCGCACGAGACGGACAAGTACGTCTACGACTTCGCCGAGGGCAACAAGGATCTCAAGGACCTGCTCGGTGGAAAGGGCGCCAATCTCGCCGAGATGACCAATCTCGGCCTGCCGGTGCCGCCCGGTTTCACCATCACCACCGGGGCGTGCCAGGCGTACCTGGCGACCGGGCGGGAGCCGGACGGGCTGGCCGGCCAGATCGAGGCCCATCTGCAAGCCCTGGAACGGGAGATGGGGCGTCGTCTCGGTGACCCGGACGACCCACTGCTGGTCTCGGTACGCTCCGGTGCCCGGTTCTCGATGCCCGGCATGATGGAGACCGTCCTCAACGTCGGCCTCAACGACCGCAGCGTCGTAGGACTCGCCCGCCAGGCCGGCGGCAGCGCAGGCCCGACCGCCTCCGGCGGCAGCGCGGACCCGACCGCCTCCGGCGGCAACGACCGGTTCGCCTGGGACTCCTACCGCCGGCTGATCCAGATGTTCGGCAAGACGGTCTGCGAGGTGCCGGGCGAGGAGTTCGAACACGCCCTCGACGAGGCCAAGCGGGCCAAGGGCACCCACGACGACCTCGACCTGGACGCCGACGACCTGCGCGGGCTGGTCGAGACGTACAAGAAGATCTTTGCCGAGCACACCGGGCGGGAGTTCCCGCAGGAGCCGCGCGAGCAGCTCGACCTGGCCATCCGGGCGGTCTTCGAGTCATGGAACGCCGAGCGGGCGATCCTCTACCGTCGCCAGGAACGCATCCCGGCCGACCTGGGCACCGCCGTCAACGTGGTGGCGATGGTCTTCGGCAACCTCGGCCCCGACTCCGGCACCGGGGTCGCCTTCACCCGCGACCCGGGCAGCGGCGCGCAGGGCATCTACGGCGACTACCTGGCCAACGCCCAGGGTGAGGACGTCGTCGCGGGCATCCGCAACACCGTGCCGTTGCAGGAGCTGGAACGGCTCGACAAGACCTCCTACGACCAGCTGCTCGACATCATGGCCCGGCTGGAAGGGCACTACCAGGATCTCTGCGACATCGAGTTCACCATCGAGCGGGGCAAGCTCTGGATGCTCCAGACCCGGGTGGGCAAGCGCACCGCCGCCGCCGCGTTCGTCATCGCCGGGCAACTCGTCGACGAGGGCCTGATCGACCTCGACGAGGCGCTGCACCGGGTCAACGGCGCGCAGCTCGCCCAGCTCATGTTCCCCCGCTTCCAGCTCGACCACGACGTCCCGCCGGTCGCCCGGGGCATCGGGGCCTCCCCGGGTGCCGCATCCGGCGCGGTGGTCTTCACCTCCGCCCGCGCCGTCGAGCTGGCCGCCGAGGGCAAGGCGGTGATCCTGGTCCGCCGGGAGACCAACCCCGACGACCTCAACGGCATGATCGCCGCCCAGGGCATCCTCACCTCGCGCGGCGGCAAGACCAGCCACGCCGCCGTGGTGGCCCGGGGGATGGGCAAGACCTGCGTCTCCGGGGCCGACGAGATCGAGGTCAACGTGCCGGCGAAGCGGTTCACCGTCGGCGGGCGCACCGTTTCCGAGGGCGACGTCGTCTCCATCGACGGCACCACCGGCAAGGTCTACCTGGGCGAGGTGCCGGTCGTGCCGTCCGAGGTGGTCCAGTACTTCGAGGGCAGCCTCGACCCGGCGCACGTCGACAACGCGCTGGTCCGGGCCGTACACCGGATCATGACGCACGCCGACGCACGGCGGCGGCTGGCGGTGCGGACGAACGCCGACACCGGGGCGGACGCGGCCCGCGCCCGGCGCTTCGGCGCCGAGGGCATCGGCCTGTGCCGCACCGAGCACATGTTCCTCGGCGACCGGCGGGAACTGGTCGAACGCCTGATCCTCGCCGCCACCGACACCGACCGCACCGACGCCCTCGCCGCTCTGCTGCCCCTGCAGCGCCAGGACTTCGTGGAGATCTTCCGCGAGATGGCCGGGCTCCCCGTCACCGTCCGGCTGATCGACCCGCCGCTGCACGAGTTCCTGCCCCCGCTGGAACAGCTCGCGGTCAACGTCGCCGTCGCCCAGGAACGCGGCGAGGACGTCGCCAAGGAGGAGGCGCTGCTCGCCGCCGTCCGGCGGATGCACGAGGAGAACCCGATGCTCGGCCTGCGCGGCGTGCGCCTCGGGCTGGTCATCCCCGGCCTGTTCGCGATGCAGGTCCGCGCGATCGCCGAGGCGGCCGTCGCGGTCACCCGCGACGGCGGCGCGGCCTGCCCGGAGATCATGGTCCCGCTGGTCGGCGCGGTCCAGGAGCTCGAGACGGTACGCGCCGAAGCCGAGAAGATCATCGCCGAGGTGGTCGGGGACAGCGGGGTCGAGGTGCTGATCGGCACCATGATCGAGGTGCCCCGGGCGGCGTTGACCGCCGGCCAGATCGCCGAGGCGGCGCAGTTCTTCTCCTTCGGCACCAACGACCTCACCCAGATGGGCTGGGGTTTCTCCCGCGACGACGTCGAAGGCGCATTCTTCTGGCGCTACCTGGAACTGGGCATCTTCGGCATCTCCCCGTTCGAGTCGATCGACCGCGACGGGGTCGGCCGGCTCATCCGGATCGCCGCCGAGGAGGGCCGGGCCGCCCGCCCCGGGCTGAAACTCGGCGTCTGCGGCGAACACGGCGGCGACCCCGACTCGGTGCACTTCTTCCACGAGGTGGGGCTGGACTACGTCTCCTGCTCGCCGTTCCGGGTGCCGGTCGCCCGGCTGGAGGCCGGCCGGGCCGCCATCGAGACGACCGGCTCCGACAGCCGCTGACCGCCCGCGACGCCCACCGGCCCGCCGCCGGTGGGCGTCGCGCGGCGTCGGTGCCCGGCCGGGTCGCGGGGTTCCCGGTGCGCGCGCCCCCGGCGCGGTGCGGCGTAACCTGGGCTCCCGCGACCATGGGGTACGACCGTGAAGGGGTGACCGGATGAGCAGCGGCTGGGTGAGCGCCACCGTCGACGCCGGCCGACCCGGGACCTGCGTGTTCGGGCCGGTCGCGCCCGGCGCGTTCGGGCCGGTTGCGTTCGGGCCGGCCCTGTCCGGCGTGTCCGGGCCGGTCGTGTCCGGCGTGTTCGGGCTGGCCCTGTCCGGCGACGACGAGCCCCGGCGGGGCTGAGATGCCCACAGTCGACGGGCACCCGGCCGACGCGCAACGGTGGGTCGAGGAGACGCCCAAGGACACCGGCCACGGCCGGTCCCCGTACGAGCGGGACCGGGCCCGGGTGCTGCACTCGGCGGCGTTCCGTCGGCTCGCCGCGAAGACCCAGGTGCACGTCGCCGGGACCGACGACTTCCTGCGTACCCGGCTGACCCACTCGCTGGAGGTGGCCCAGATCGCCCGGGAGATGGGTGCCCGGCTCGGCTGCGACCCCGACCTGGTGGACACCGCCGGGCTGGCCCACGACCTCGGGCACCCGCCCTTCGGGCACAACGGCGAGGACACCCTGGACGGGCTCGCCGCGTCCTGTGGCGGCTTCGAGGGCAACGCGCAGACGCTGCGGGTGCTCACCCGGCTGGAGGCGAAGGTGCTCGCCCCGGACGGCAGCCCTGCGGGGCTCAACCTCACCCGGGCCGCGCTCGACGCGGTCAGCAAGTACCCGTGGCCCCGCCGCCCCGGGCTGCGCAAGTTCGGCGTGTACGGCGACGATCGCCCGGTCTTCGACTGGCTACGCGCCGGCAGCCCCGCCCCCACCGCCACCTCCGCTGATCCCGACCCGTCCGGCGGGGCCCGCCGCTGCCTGGAGGCGCAGGTGATGGACTGGGCCGACGACGTGGCGTACTCGGTGCACGACGTCGAGGACGGCATCCACGGCGGGTACGTCTCGTTGCGTCCCCTCCTGAACGACCCGGACGAACGCGCCGCGCTCTGCGTCGACGTGGCCGCCGTCTACTCCGGGGAGTCCCCGGACGACCTCGGCGGGGTGCTTGTCGAGTTGCTCGCCGACCCGGTGCTCACCCCGTTGGCCGGGTACGACGGCAGCCACCGGGCGCAGGTCGCCCTCAAGGCCACCACCAGCGTGCTCACCGGCCGGTTCGTGGCGACCGTGGTCGGGGCGACCCGGGACCGCTTCGGCCCCGGCCCGCACCACCGCTACGCCGCCGACCTGGTCGTGCCGCGCCGGATCAGGGCGCAGTGTGCCCTGCTCAAGGGCATCGCCTGGCGGTACGTGATGTGCCGTCCGGACGCCCGCACCCGTTACGACCGTCAGCGGGACGTCCTCACCGAACTGGTCACCGTGCTCGTCGACCGCGCCCCGGACGCCCTCGACCCGGTCTTCGCCCCCCTCTGGCGGCAGGCCGGAGACGACCCGGCCCGCCTACGCGTCATCATCGACCAGGTCGCCTCCCTCACCGACCCCGCCGCCCTGACCTGGCACACCCACCTCACCTGAAACCCCCTCCCCCCCCGCCGCTCCCGCCCTCCGCCCCCCGCCCCCTCGATCCGGTGATCAAGAGCTTTGCGTCAGTTGATCAAGAGGTTTACGTCAAAGTTGATCGGGCGGTTTCTAGGCTTCAGTGCAACTGATCTTGGGTTGGGTTGGAGGTCCTGGTGGCGAAGCCGGGTGTGTTGACGTTCGGGCATCGGCAGGTGTTGGAGCATCTGTGGGCTTCGGGTCGGAC
>NZ_JAGFWR010000025.1 GCF_017599305.1 Micromonospora antibiotica | reverse complement strand
TATCCGGTCATCCGCAAAAACGCCGTCCACAAGGGCAAATGACAGCCCTCCACCACACCACCACGAACACACCCACACCACACCGCCAGACCACCCTGCCCACAGAACGGTCAAAACACGAGGCCGTGGGGCGGGCGGTGGAACCGCCCGCCCCACGGAGACCGGTCAGGCGGCCGAGGTGGCCCGCTGCTCCTGCGGCGTCCCGGCCGGCGTCGACGAGGCGCTCAGCTCCCGCAGGACCGACTGCTCGGTGCGGGTCCGCGCCACGTCCAGCCCACCGTCGTCGTCGGTCAGCAGCAGCTGGGCGAACTGCGCGCGCACCTCACGCTTGAGCACCTTGCCGGTGACACCCAGCGGGATCTTGGTGTCGCCCTTGGAGATGACCGCCGCGGCCAGCTCGTGCCGGCCCGCCGCCCGCAGCGCCCGGTTGACCCGGGTCAGCAGCTCCTCGGCGCTGAGGTCCGCACCGTCGATCAGGCGCAGCGCGGCGATCGGGGCGAACGAGGTCGGCTCGACCGGGTCGACCACCCCGACGACGGCGCAGTCCACCACCGCCCGGCACGCCTTGAAGATCTCCTCCTCGAGGGTGAGGCTGTAGACCGGGCCGCGCCGCGTCGTGATCACGTCCGTGGTCCGGTCGTAGTGGTAGAACCGGCCCTTGTCGTCCTTGTAGCCGATGTCACCGGTGAGCCAGTAGCCGTTGCGGATCGACTTGTGCGTCAGCTCGTGGTTGCCCCAGTAGCCCAGGGTCACCGTCGGGGTGTGCACCGCCAGGTAGCCGACCTGGTTGGGGCCCAGCTCCCGACCGTCCTCGTCGAAGACGACCGCGTCCTCGACGATCGGCTCCGGGTAGCCGACACAACGGTTGTAGGCGTTGGTCTTGGGGCCGTGGATGTTGAGGAACAGGGCCATGCCCATCTCCGAGGCGCCCAGCCCGTCGAGGTAGTGCGACCCCGGCCGCCAGCTGCCGTTCTCCCGGTGCCGGCCGAGCCGGACCAGCTCCCGGACGTGGGCCTCGTGCGAGGCGTCCGCCGTGCTGATCCAGGTCGTCACGTTCGCCGCGGCGGACGGTTCCAGGCCGAGCGCGAGCATCTCGGTGAAGGTGATCGGGAAGCCGGTCACCACGCTGGGCTTCCACCACCGCATCGCCTGGGCCACCGTCGCCCCGTCCTGGGACTCCATGACCAGGGTGGGCAGGCCGATGAGGGTGGCCATCATCATGTAGCTGTAGCCCGACGAGTGCGACGCGGGGAAGGCCAGCAGCATCTTGTCGTCCGGGCCCGACGGCAGCGTCATGATCCGGGGGCGTTTGCCGGCGAAGAACTGACGGTGGCCGAACGTGGCGGCCTTCGGCATGCCGGTGGTGCCCGAGGAGTGCGAGATGAGCACCGGGTCGCGGTCGCCGTGCCGGTACGGGTAGACCCCGGGCAGCGGGCCGGCCGGCGGCGCGGCGTGCATCGCCTCCTGCGAGGCGGTGAACTGGAACGGCCGGGCGTCGGCCATCCCGTTGAGCAGCGGGCCGAGCTTGTCCGCGTCGACCACCACACCGACCGCGTCGAGCCGGGACAGGTACTTGGCGGCGGTGTCGGGCACCATGTTCGGGTTGATCACCGCGGGGATCGCGCCGAGGCTGTTGAGCGCCAGGAAGTGCACGAAGCTCGCCATGCCGTTGCGGGTGAAGACCCCGACCCGGTCGCCGTGGGTGACCCCGGCGTTGTGGTACCACCGGGCGTACCGCTCGGTCTGGTCGCGCAGCGTCGCCAGGCTGTAGACGACCAGGTCGTCCGGGCCGCCGCCGGGCGGCAGGTGGTGGAACAGCGGGGCGTCGTGGTCCTGCCCCCGTTCCAGGGCGTGCCACAGGAAGTCGCCGGCGCCGAGCTGTCGGGTGGCCAGCAGCTCCAGCCGGGCCCGCAGGCCCCGGTGCGACCGCCCGAAGTGCATGCGCGGGACCGATGCCAGATAACGCTGTAGTGACCTGAGCTTCATGGTGCCTCCTCGGTGCTTCGGTGCGGCCAGATGGCCTCGGGGTTGGGCAGGGGTTCGGCCAGCGCGTCGAGATGGGCGCGCCATTCGTGCAACCGCCGCTCGTGGACGGGAGCGGTCGGTTGTCCGTTGATCTGGGTCAGGACTCGGATGCCGTGCAGGGCGCTGGTGATCCACACCTCGCTGTCGAGCAGCTCCGCCACGCTGGGCAGCCGGTGCCGCACCGGCAGCCCCAGCTCGGCACAGCGGGCCAGCAGCAGCCGACGGGTGACGCCGGGCAGGATGCGCCCGTCGTCCGGCGGGGTGTGCAGGACGCCGGAGGACCACCAGTAGATCGTGCTGAACGCCCCCTCACGGACCAGCCCCTGCTCGTCGCAGAGCAGGGCCTCGTCGGCCTGCGCGTCCTGGGCGGCGGCCCGGATCTTCTCCAGTTCCTCGAAGTCGGGCCCCTTGAGGTGGGGCAGCCGTCGGGGGTCCGGATGGGGCCACAGCCAGCCGCGTGCCTGGCTGACCAGCGGTGGGGCGGGACGCAGCCGCAGGGCCAGCCGCTGCGTGGGGACCAGGTGCAGTTCGATGCGGGGGAACCACACCCCGGAGCGGGGCAGTGCCGTGGTGACCGACGTCCCGAAGGACGCCACCCGGTGCGCCGAGACCCCGAACCTCCGTACGGCGGCGTCGAAACGCTGCCAGTGCAGTGGGTAGGCCCGTGCCCGGCCCTCGGTGAGGAGCCAGGAGTCGGCGACGACGGGTCGGTACCGACTGTCCTCGATTCCTTCGCGGACCCCCGTCTCCCACAGCAGCAGGGGGGCGGCCCGAGTCGCCGGCGGCATTCGTTCCTCCGATCCGCGGTGCATCGCCGATTGGCTGGGCCGACCATAGGGCGGCCGTCCGCCGCCGCTCCAGAGCCACGTTGGCACCGGCTTCCGGGCCACTTGTCGGCACCGGCTTTGGTCCCGTGGAAACCACTGATGTGGCCCTGTACCGACCGTGGCCGGGTGCCTATCGTCGCTACCTACCGTGACTGTTGTTCACATTCGTCGCGGTCCCCGGTCGATCCGGCCCCTCGGGGCGGGCGCACCGACCGACAGCCCGATCCGCCGCGTTTGCCGCCAGATAGAGGGGAGTACGCCGTGACCGCCGTCATCGAACCCAGTCAGGACACCTACCGGGTGGAGGAGTTCGTCGAGGCAGCCCGGGAGAGGGTGGGAGTCCCGGACTACGAGTTCGCGCACCTCGACGCCCTCGACCGGCTGCTGCGGTCGTTGGACGCCGAGGGCGGCCTGAACGAGGCCGGTCGGCGGTCTGTCCGGGGCGCCCTGGTCGCCGCGCTCGCCACCCAGGCCGCCGCGTACCGGGCCCGGGTGAAGAACCCCGAGATCGCCTCGGTCGAGATCAACCAGCCGGTGTTCATCACGGGCATGACCCGCAGTGGCACCACGCTGATGCACAACCTGCTCGGCCAGCACCCGGACCTGCGCTCCCCCGACCTGTGGGAGCTGATGGCGCCGGCGACCGACGGCCGCGACGAGGCGACCCGGCAGGCGCTCGTCCAGGCGGCGGAGAACTTCTGCACCGACTACTACACCGTCGCGCCGGCGCTCAAGCCGGTGCACCTGTGGGAGCCGCACCGCCCCGACGAGGACCACCGGCTGACCGCGCCGACGTTCAAGACGATGGCGTACGAGCTGCGTTACACCGTGCCCAGCTACGGCGAGTGGCTGCGCACCCAGGACCAGTACGACGCCTACGACTACCACCGCTACCTGATGCAGCACATCGTCTGGCGGGTGCCCACCGACACGCTGGTGCTCAAGGACCCGTTCCACCTGTGGCGGGCCGACGCGCTGGCGCGCACCTACCCGGACGCGCGGCTGATCTACATGCACCGCGCCCCGAGCGTCACCATCCCCTCGACGTGCAGCCTCACCGAGATCATCCGCCTCGCGCGCGCCGACCAGGTGGACCGCCTCGCGCTCGGTAGGCTCTGGACCGAACGCTTCGCGGAGATGCTCGACCTGTTCGCGCGCGCCGAGCGGGACAAGCTCGCCGACACGCCGGTGCTCGACGTCGACTACCAGCGTCTGATGGCCGACCCGATCGCGGTGATGGCCGAGATCTGCGACTTCCTCGGTGCCCGCTGGGACGGCGAGGTCGAGCAGGCGTTCCGCGGTTACCTCGCGGCGAACCGCAAGGACAAGCTCGGCAAGCACGTCTACCGGGCCGAGGACTACGGCCTGGACGCCGACGAGCTGGACGAGCGCTTCTCCGCATACCTGACGAAGTACCAGATCGGAGGACGGGTGTGAGCACGACGTCGGAGCCCACGGTGCTGGAGACGGTCAACGAACAGTTCCGCGCCTTCGCCCGTACGGTGGCGGGTGCCCCCACGGTCACCGTGGGCATCGTGACCCCGCTGTCCCTGCCCGGTGACCCCACGGCCGGCACGCTGACCGCCCGCGGCGCCCTGATCGGTGCCGAGTACGTGCGGGATCACGGTGGCATCCGCGACGGACTCCAGTTCGACTTCGTCGTCCGCGACGACCAGGAGACCGTCACCCTCGACGGTGGCACGATGCCCCGCTCGGCGGTGGGCGCGCTGGCGAAGGTCGCGATCGTCGACGGGGCGCTGGCCGTCCTGGGCCCCTGGCACCTGCGCTACACCGAGGAGGTCGCGGAACTCGCCGACCGGATCGGGGTGCCGCTGTTCATCGAGAACGCCCACCCCGGGGTCACCGCGCGGCAGCGGCGGGCGGTCTTCCGCACGTTCACCTCGATGGCCGAGCGCGCCCCGGTGCTGATCCGGTTCGCCGCCGACCAGGGTTTCCGGCGGGTCGGCCTGATCCACGCCGACACGGTGTTCGGCCGCAGCGCCGCCGCGCTGCTCACCGCCGAGTTGCAGGCGGCCGAGGAGCCGATGGAGCTGTACTCCGTGGAGTTCCCCCAGGAGTCGACCACGGACCTGCGCCCCCAGCTGCGCGAGATCCAGCAGTGGCAGCCGGACGTGGTGATCAACGTGGGGGTGGTCCGCACCAACCACCTGATCGTGCAGCAGGCCGCCGAGATCGGGCTGTTGCCGCAGGTGCCCATGCTGGCACCCTTCCAGTGGCCGCTGCGGGCGCCGGACTACTGGAAGGCGCTCGGCGTGCACGGCCTGCACATGGTCTGGCCGGCCACCCAGTTCAGCCCGAACTGGTCGGGGTTGACCCCGATCGGCCGGTGGTTCGTGGACCGCTACCGCGACACGTACGGCACGCCGCCGCCGGACACCGCCCTCAACGCCTTCACCGACATCACCATCATCGCCCAGGCCCTGCGCCAGGCGGACGGGGTCGGCCGGGCGGAACTGATCGACGCCTTGGAGAAGGGCACCTTCGACACCTGGCGTGGCCCGGTCAGCTTCGCCCGCGGCGAGACCCACTGGCACCACAGCCCACCCCCGGTGGTGCTGCAGCAGTACCAGGAGATCGACCAGGACATCTCCACCGTGCCGATCGTCTACCCGCCCGAGCTGCGTACCGCCGGGTACGTGCGGCCGGGCACCTCGAACTGACCGGCCCGACCGGCCGACACCTGTGGGGAGACAACGCCATGGCGTTCACTTCGACCGCATCCGAAACCGCATCCGACCTGCGGATGTCCTACCTCGACGTGCTCGAGGCCGAGGCGGTGCACATCATCCGTGAGGTGGCGGGCACGCTGGAGCGACCCGTCCTGCTGTTCAGCGGCGGCAAGGACTCCGCCGTCATGCTCCACCTGGCCCGCAAGGCGTTCCTGCCGGGCCAGCTGCCCTTCCCCGTGCTGCACGTCGACACCGGGCACAACTTTCCCGAGGTGATCGAGTACCGCGACAAGGTGGTGGCGGAGCACCAGCTCACGCTACGGGTGGCGCACGTGCAGGACTACCTCGACGACGGCCGGCTCACCGAGCGGCCCGACGGCAGCCGCAACCCGTTGCAGACCGTACCGCTGCTCGACGCCATCACCCAGCACCGCTTCGACGCCGTGTTCGGCGGCGGGCGGCGCGACGAGGAGAAGGCGCGGGCCAAGGAGCGGGTGTTCTCGCTGCGCGACGAGTTCGGGCAGTGGGACCCCCGCCAGCAGCGCCCGGAGCTGTGGAACCTCTACAACGGCCGACACGACCCGGGTGGGCACGTGCGGGTGTTCCCGCTGTCCAACTGGACCGAACTCGACGTGTGGAACTACATCGCCCGGGAGGAGATCCCGCTGCCGGCCATCTACTTCGCCCACCAGCGTCAGGTCTTCCTGCGCGACGGGATGTGGCTGACGCCGGGGGAGTGGGGCGGCCCGCGCCGCGACGAGCAGCTGCAGGAACGCACCGTGCGGTACCGCACCGTCGGGGACATGTCCTGCACGGGCGCGCTGGTGTCCGACGCCGCCACCATCGACCAGGTGATCGCCGAGATCAGCCTGTCCCGGATCACCGAACGCGGGTCGAGCCGGGCCGACGACAAGTTGTCCGACACCGCCATGGAGGACCGCAAGCGGGAGGGGTACTTCTAGTGACCACGCTCAGCCTCGAGACTGCCCGCGACGGTGAGCTGCTGCGGCTCGCCACCGCCGGCAGCGTCGACGACGGAAAGTCCACCCTGGTGGGACGCCTGCTCTATGACTCCAAGTCGGTGCTGGCCGACCAGTTGGAGGCGGTCGAGTCCGCCAGCCGCGCCCGCGGCTACGGCCAGGCCGACCTCGCCCTGCTGACCGACGGTCTGCGGGCCGAACGTGAACAGGGCATCACCATCGACGTCGCCTACCGGTACTTCGCCACCGGCAACCGCCGGTTCATCCTGGCCGACACCCCCGGGCACGTGCAGTACACCCGCAACATGGTCACCGGCGCGTCGACCGCCCACCTGGCCGTGATCCTGGTCGACGCCCGGCACGGCGTGGTGACCCAGACCCGGCGGCACACCGCGGTGGCCGCGCTGCTGCGCACCCCGCACGTGGTGCTGGCGGTCAACAAGATGGACCTGGTGGGTTTCGCCGAGGACCGGTTCGCCGAGATCGACGACGAGTTCCGCCGGCTGGCGGGTTCCCTCGGGGTTCCCGACGTGCGGTCCATCCCGTTGTCGGCGCTGCGCGGCGACAACGTCGTCGACGCCTCGACCGAGATGCCGTGGTACACCGGGCCGACGTTCCTGCAGCACCTGGAGCGGGTGGACCTCGACGAGGACCTGACCGCCCTGCCGGCCCGGCTGCCGGTGCAGTACGTCCTGCCCGACGGATCGCTCGCCGGCCAGCTCGTCGCCGGTCAGCTCCGTCTCGGGCAGCAGGTGCTGGTCGTGCCCGCCGGACGGCCGGCGGTGGTCACCGCCATCCACCGGCTCGGCACGCCCATCGAGAACGCCCGCGCCGGCATGTCGGTCAGCGTGCAGCTCGACGGGGAGGGCGAGGTGGGACGCGGCGACATGATCGTCGCGGCGGACCGGATCCCGACGACGACCCGGCAGGTCACCGCGACGCTCTGCCACGTCGCGGAGCGCCGGCTCGGCGAGGGCGCCCGGGTGCTGGTGCAGCACCAGACCCGGGTCGTGGGAGGGACGGTCACGTCGATCGTCGACCGGCTCGACCTCGCCACGCTGGAGCACACCCCCAACTCCGATCCGCTGGCCGTCAACGACATCGCGGGCGTGGTGCTGGACCTCGACGAGCCGATCGCCGCGGACCCCTACCGCCTCATCCGGGGCACGGGGTCGCTGCTGCTCATCGACCCGCGCGACGGGGCGACCCTCAGTGCCGGACTGGTCGGTCCGGCGTTCCGATGATTCAACCGAAGGATGTACGACGGTGCCCGAAGTGAACCGAATCCTGGTGGACATGTTCGTCGACCCGGTGTGCCCGTGGGCGTGGCTGACGTCGCGTTGGCTGCTCGACGCCGAACGGCAACGCCCGATCGACGTGCGGTTCCGGATCATGAGCCTGTCCGCCCTCAATGAGGGACGTGCCGACATCGACGCGTTCTACCAGCGCAACATCGGGCCGTGGCGGCGGCCGGTGCGGGTGCTGATGGCGGCCGAACAGCAGCACGGGCCGGACGCCGTCCGGTCGCTCTACGACGCCATGGGCACCCGCCGGCACGTCAAGGGCCAGTCGTACGGGCCGGCCCTGTACAAGGCGGCGCTCACCGAGTGCGGCCTGCCCGGTGAGTTGGCCGACGCGGCGGACGACGCGGGGCTCGACGACGCGGTGCGCAAGAGCCACCTGGCGGGGATGCAGCCGGTCGGGCTGGACGTCGGCACGCCGACCATCCACGTGCACGTGCCCGGCAGTGATCCGGTGGCGCTGTTCGGCCCGGTGGTCACGCCCGCCCCGCGCGGTGAGGACGCCGCCCGGCTGTGGGACGGCTTCCTCCTGGTCGCCCAGACCCCCGGTTTCTACGAGCTCAAGCGCAGCCGCACGAGTGGCCCGCAGACCCGCTGACGACCGGCCGGGGCGACGCCATCTCACCGATGGCGCCGCCCCGGCGTTTTTCCCAGGAAGGTGACCGTCCCGACATGCAGGAGCCGTCTGTGCCCAGGATCGGCGACGAGGTGGTGCGGCGCTACCTCGCCCGTCTGGACGAGCCCGGCCGGCCGGGGGTGAACCTGGCCACGCTGGTCCGACTGCACGAGCGTCACGTCCGGCGGGTTCCCTACCACAACCTCGACATCCGGTTGGGGTTACCCACCGACGTCGACCCGGCCGGCAACGCCGCGCGGCTGGCCGACGGCGACGCCGGCTACTGCTTCCACCTCAACGGGGCGTTCGCCGCGCTGCTGGCCGCGTTGGGCTTCGACGTCACCCTGCACCGGGGACAGGTGAAGAAGGCGCCGGCGTTGCCCGACGGGGTGGAGTTCGCCAACCACCTGACCATGACCGTCACCGTGGAGGGTCGGCGCTGGTTCGTCGACGTCGGGCTCGGCGACGGGCTGCTGGGTCCGGTGCCGTTACGTCCCGGCGTGGTCCGGCAGCCGCCGCTGACCTTCGGTTTCGCGCGCACGGCGTGGGGTTGGCGGTTCACCCACGATCCCCGGGGGTCGTTCACGGTGATGGACTGGGAGGACCGGCCGGCGCAGCCGCAGGAGTTCGCCGCGGCCCACCGGCTGCTCTCGACCGCACCGGGTTCCACCTTCGTCCGCCGGTTCATCGTGACCAACCGGGGCCCGGGTGAGGTGGTGTGGTCGCTGGTCGACCGCCTGCTGACCCGCATCGACGGCGACGGTGTGCACCGGCGGGCGCTGACCACCTTCGACGAGTGGCGTCGGGAGCTGGAGGACACGTTCCTCCTGCGGCTCGACGACCGGCACGCCGCCGGGCTGCGGGGGCTGTGGCAGCGGTTGCCACGGCACCCCGGCAGCGCCGCCGGCTGACCCGCTGCCCCGACAGGAGACGACATGCAGATCAGCACCGGCGCTGACGGTGTGCCGCGTTGTGGCTGGTGCACCGCCACCCCCGTGTACGTCGCGTACCACGACGACGAGTGGGGCCGGCCCGTGCACGGCGAGGCCCCGCTCTTCGAGCACCTGGCGTTGGAGACCTTCCAGGCGGGGTTGTCGTGGTCGACGATCCTGCACAAGCGGGACGCCTTCCGGTCGGCCTTCGACGACTTCGATCCGGAGACCGTCGCCGGCTATGACGACACCGACGTGGCCCGGCTGCTCGGCACCGAGGGCATCGTGCGCAACCGGGCGAAGATCGAGGCGACCATCGGCAACGCCCGGCTCGTCGTGGCGTTGGCCGGGGACCTCGACGCCCTGCTGTGGTCGTACGCGCCGACCGGTGCGCGGCCCCGTCCCCGCTCGACGTCGCAGGTGCCGGCCCGGACCCCCGAGTCGACCGCGATGGCCCGGGAGCTGAAGCGGCGCGGGTTCCGGTTCATCGGCCCGGTCGGCGCGTACGCCCTGATGCAGTCGACCGGGATGGTCGACGACCACCTGGTGGGCTGCCACCGCGCCGTCGACGGTTGAACCCGGTCCGGGTGCGGCCCCGTCGCCTGACGGGGCCGCACCCGGTTTCGTGCTCAGCCCGCGACGCCCAGCAGACGCTGCACCGTCGGCAGGTCCCCGCGCAGTTCGCCGGTGGGGCACCGGTGTGCGATGCGCCCCCGGACCAGCACCGCCGCCTCCTGGGTCACCCCGAGGGCCAGGTGCAGGTCGTGTTCCACCAGCAGCAGCGTCAGCCCCTCCCGGACCACCACCCGCAGCGCCTCGGCCACCTGGTCGACGACGATGGGCGCCAGCCCCTCGGACGGCTCGTCCATGAGGACCAGCCGCGGGTCGGTGGCCAGGGCCCGGCCGATGACGAGCATCTGCTGTTCGCCGCCGGACAACTGCCCGGCGAGGTGCCGCCGCCGCTGCGCCAGCCGGGGGAACAACTCGTACACCCGCTCGGTCGGCCAGGTCCGGCCGCCGTGCCGGGTGGCCAGGGCGAGGTGCTCGTGCACCGTCAGCGTCGGCCACACCCGCCGCCCCTGCGGCACCAGCGCCACCCCGGCGCGGGCGAGCCGGTCGGCCCGCCAGCCGGTGACGTCCCGACCGTCCAGCAGCACCTGCCCGCCGGTGGGCCGCAGCAGCCCCGCGAGGGTGGAGACGAAAGTGGACTTGCCGACCCCGTTGCGGCCGAGCAGGGCCAGTGCCTGCCCCGCCGGCAGGTCGAGGTCCAGCCCGTGCAGCACCTGCCCCTGGCCGTAGCCGGCGGTCAGCTCACGCACCTCCAGGAACACCGTGCACCTCCTCCATCCGGCCGCCGAGGTACGCCTGCTGCACCTCGGGGCTGCGTCGTACCTGCTCGGGGGTGCCGCTGTGCAGCACGGTGCCGAGGTGCAGGACGCTGACCCTGGTCGCGACGTCGAAGACGACGTCCAGGTCGTGCTCGACGAACACGATCGTCACGGTGGGCGGTACGCCGCGCAGCAGCTCCACCAGCCCACTCCGTTCCTCCCCGGACATGCCGGCCGCCGGCTCGTCCAGGAGCAGCAGCTGCGGTTTCGCGGCGAGCGCCACCGCGATCTCCAGGCGTCGGCACTGGCTGTAGGACAGCGCCGTCACCGGCCGGTCCGCCAGGTCGCCCAGGTCCACCGAGGCGAGCGCGGCGTCGACCTCGGCGCGGCGCTGCCGGTCGGTGTGCCGGGCCAGCAGCCGACCACCGGTCAGCGCCAGGGCCACGTTCTGTGCGGCGGTGAGCGAACCCAGCAGGGTCGAGTGCTGGAAGCTGCGGCCGATGCCGGCGCGGGCCCGTCGGTGGACCGGCTCGCGGGTGACGTCCCGGCCCCGGTAGTGGAGGGTCCCGGCGGACGGGCGTTCCTGCCCGGCGATCAGCTTGAGCAGGGTGCTCTTGCCGGCGCCGTTGGGTCCGATGAGTGCGTGCCGCTCCCCGGCGGCCACCGTCAGCCGTACGCCACGCAGGACGCTCAGCGCGCCGTAGCGGTGGTGCACGTCCTGGCAGCGGAGCAGATCGATCATGACGTGGCCCTCCTCAGCCGGATGTGGGCGATCCCCCGGGGCAGCAGGTAGACGACGAGGACGAACAGCAGCCCCAGGGCGAGCGGGCCGTGCCCGTCGAGGGTCGCGCCCAGCGAGTCCCGTACGACGATGACCAGGGCCGCGCCGAGGCAGGGCCCCCACCAGGAACCGGTGCCGCCGATCACCACGGCGAGCAGGGCGAGCGCGGAGGTCTCGAAGCCGGCGTCGGCCGGGGTCACCAGTCGCTGCTGGGCGGCGAGCAACCCGCCGGCCAGTCCGGCGACCGCACCGGCGAAGACCAGCGCGCCGAGCTTGATCGCGGTGGTCCGGTAGCCCAACGCGCGCATCCGGTCCTCGCTGTCGCGGATGCCCCGCAGCACCACACCGGGGGTCGACGTGGACACCAGGCGCAGGGCGAGCATGCCCACCACGAAGAAGCCCAGCACGTACCAGTAGGTCGTGGCGGGTTGGTCGAGGACCGTGCCGAACATCGACGGTGCCGGCACCCCGTACAAGCCGTTGGAGCCGCCGGTCACCGCCTCCCAGCTGTCGGCGGCCTGCTGGGTCAGCTCCCCGATCGCCAGGGTCAGCATGAGGAAGAACACCCCGTGGGTGCGGACGGCGACCGCCCCGGCGACCAGCGCGACCAGGGCCGCGACGACCACCCCGACCAGGAGCGTCCCCGCACCGGTCGTCTGGTGGGTGGCGGTCCAGGCGGCGGCGTACGCGCCGACGCCGAAGAACGCGGCGTGTCCCAGCGACGGCAGTCCGACGACGCCCACCAGCAGGTTGAGGCTCGCGGCGAGCAGTCCGAAGACGAGGATGCGGGTCAGCGTCGTCGTCGCGTAGGGAGCGAGGTAGAGCGGGGCGGCGGCCAGCACCAGGGTGCCGGCGGTGGTCGCGGCCACCGTGCGGAACCCGGTGCCCAGCCGGGGGCGGGCGGGGGCCCGGGTCTGGACCAGGGATGTCATCGTCGTCCTCCGGGGGCGAGGGTGAACAGGCCGCGCGGGCGGACGACCAGCACCGCCGCGAGCGTGCCGAAGAGCAGGAAGGAGGCCAGGCCGGGCAGCACCGCCCGGCCGACGGACTCGACCTGGCCGAACAGCAGGGCGGCGATGAGCGGCCCGCGGATCGAGCCGAGCCCACCGACCACCACGACGACCAGGGCGAGCACCAGGATCGTGGTGTCCAGTCCGGGGCGGGCGTGGTAGATGGGTGCGCCGAGCAGCCCGGCGAGGGTGGCCAGCACCGAGCCCAGGACGAACACGCCGCCACGGACCAGGCGCGGGTCCACCCCGACGGTGGCGACCATGTCCCGGTCGCTGACCGTCGCGCGGAACAGCGCACCCAGCGAGGTCCGTTCGACGGTCCAGTACACGGCGGCGGCGAGCAGGGCGGCTACCCCGACGAGGGCGAGCCGGTAGCTCGGGTAGCTCCAGCCGGCGATGGTCACGGTGCCGTCCAGGCCGGCGGGTGGCTCGGTGGCCCGGACGTCGTCGCCGAACAGCGCGGACAGGACGTCGGCGGCGACCAGGGCGATGCCGAGGGTGAGTAACGCCTGTTCCAGGTGGGAACGCCGCGACAGCGGCGCGGTCAGCAGTGACAGCAGGCCACCGGCGGCGGCACCGAGCACGACGACGGCGACGACCGCCCGGGCGAGCGACGGCCAGGTCTGCTGCTCACCGCCGATCCACCAGGCGAGGTACGCCCCGGTGAGGAACAGTGCGCCGTGGGCGAGGTTCAGCACGTCCATCATGCCGAATATCAGGGACAGGCCGGCGGCGGTGATGAACAGCAGCAGCCCGATGGCCAGGCCGTTCACCATCGCCGTCACGGCGATCTGCGTGGTGGGCATCGCGGAGGCTCCGTCCGGTGGTACGGCTACGACTGGGGGTCGAGCGGGCCGAGGTCCGCGACGACGCTGTTGACGGGTGCGCCGGCCCGGGTCTGCACCCGGCGCAGGTAGAAGTTCTGTCGGGGCGACTGCTGCGTGAAGGACCATGGGCCACGGGGGCTGTCGGTGATGACGCCGATCGAGTCGAGGGCCCCGGCGAGGCTGTCCCCGTCGACGGCGTCGGCCTGCGCGATGGCGCGGGAGAGCACCTCGGCGGCGTCCCACGCCTGCACGGCGTAGGCGGTGGGGGCGGCGTCGTAGGCGGCGCGGTACGCCTGGCCGAACGCGACGTTGGCGGGGTTGTCCAGTTCGGAGGTGTAGTGCAGGGTCGACAGCACCCCGTCGGCCGCCTGCCCCTGTGCGCCGAGCACGCCGCCCTCGACGAGGAAGCCCGACGCGTACAGCGGGATGGTGCGGGACAGGCCGAACTGGGCGTACTGCTTGACGAAGGCCACCGACTCGGCGCCGCCGAAGAAGCAGAAGGTGCCCTGCGCGCCGGAGGACTGGATGCGGCTGAGGAAGGGCTGGTAGTCCTGGGTCTTGCCGAACGGCGGCTGGCTCTGGCCGACGATGGTGCCCCCACCGGCCCGGTAGGCGTTGCTGAACCCCTTGATCGCCTCGGTGCCGGCGACGTAGTCGGGGGCGATGGCGTAGATCCGGCGGACGCCGCTGGTGGCCAGGTGACGTCCCATCGCGGCGGCGACCTGGGCGTTGGTGAACGAGGTACGCCAGATGTAGGGGCTGCGGTTGGTGCTGGTGATGGCACCGGCGCCCGCGTTGGCGATCACGAGCAGCCGGCGGGCGCTGGTGACCAGGTCCCGTACGCCGAGGGCGGTGGCGGAGCTGACGACGCCGACCAGCACGTCGACCCGGTCGTTCTGGAGCAGCTTCTGTACGGCCGGCACCCCGGTCTGCGGTCCCTCGCCCTCGTCGGCGACGACGGTGGTGACCCGGCGACCGCCCAGCCGCCCGTCGTGCTGGCGCAGCCAGAGGTCCCAGCCGCGCTGGATGTCGACGCCCAGCGGGGTGTAGACCCCGGCCTGGGGGATGACGAGGCCCACCTTGACGGTGTCGGTGCCGCTGCTGACCGCGGTGGCGCCGAGGCTGCTGCCGCAGCCGGTGAGGCCGGCGACGCCGAGGCCGGCGGTGAGGCCGAGGAATGTCCTGCGGTTGATTCCGGTCATGACCCAACTCCCGAACGTATCGAGCAGGATTAGTGGCCTGAAGGTATGGCCGGCTGTCGGGGGCGGCCAGTGCCACATCGTCGAGCGGTCCGGGTCCACTCCGGTGGCGGGCGGTGCCGGTGTCGTCGAGGAGTGGACGGGGTGCGCCATCCGGTCCCGGGCGGCGGTGATTGGCCCCGTCGACCGGCGGCAAGTGGCCGTTTCCCGCCCCGGCGACCCGTGGCACGCTGCTGGTCGCCGTCCGGTCCGACCAGGTGAGGAGTTCCCGTGCGCGCGTACGGCCGGCGGGACGGTTCCGCCGACGGTCCACGCCCCCGGGGCACGCGTACCCCTGGGGTGGTCGCACCTGACACCGCGGGCGTCGCGCCTGCGGTGTCGTGCTGTCCGTTCCCGGGTGGGGTCGGCGCGTCCGCTCGGACGGCAACCGGCGTCGACCGTCTAATGGGCGGTGCGCCCCGCCGCGGGCGTGACCGCCCGCCGACCGGAGGGAACCGACAATGCTGACACCCGACCAGGTAAGGGACTTCGCCCTCGCGATGCCGGAGGCGGTCGAGCAGGAGACGTGGGGGCATCCCACGTTCCGGGTGCGCGAACGCATCTTCGCCAGCACCTCCGCCGACGGGGTGGTGGCGATCGTCCGGGCGTCGAAGGAGGACCAGGCCGAGCTGATGGCGGCGGACCCGGAAACCTACGACCCGGCGGACTACTTCGGCCGGTACGGCTGGGTCCGGGCGCAGCTCGCCACGGCGGACCCGGACGAGCTCCGGGAGCTGGTGGTGGAGGGGTGGCGGCGGGCGGCACCGAAACGGCTGGTGGCGCAGTACGACGGCACGTCCGCCCGGACTTCGGGGCGGTGACGGCGGTGGCCGCGATCATCCTGGGTTGGAATCCCCAGCGGTGGAACGGGTGGACGCCGAGCTATGAGGAGCTGTCGCCGACGGTCTCCCCGCAGCGCACGTTGGCCGGTTCGTGGACGGTGGGACGGCGGGTGAACATCCCGGTGGGGGCGGACGCCTGGCTGTTGATGCAGGGTCGCCACCGGGGTCTGGTCGGGCACGCCGTGGTGACCCGCGCCCCCTATCCCGGCCCGCACGACCGGGACCCGACGGTGACGACGAACTACGTGGACGTCGCGTGGGACGGGCTGCTGCCGGTGGCGCGGCGGATCGTTCCGGAGGTGCTGACGACGGAGGCGTCCGGGGTCGCCTGGGGATACGTGTTCAGCTCGGGCACCGGTGTGCCCGCCGCCGCCGAGGAGCAGGTCCACCAGATCTGGCAGCGCTACGCGCTGGACTGAGCCGCGCCGGACTGAGCCGCAGGGCCGGTCCGGGTGGGTGTGACCCGTCGCACCCACCCGGACCGGCCCTGCGGCCGAGGGTCAGCGGATCGCCGGTACGGGTTCGGCGGCCATCGCGGGTACCTCGTCGGGCGCCGGTGCGCGGGTCGCCAGCAGCGGGCCGGCCATCGCGGTGGTCACCAGTGCCATGACGACCATCATGGTGAACAGTTGTCCGTCGAGGACGCCGAGGGAGACGCCGATGTTGAGCACGATCAGTTCGGTCAGCCCCCGGGTGTTCATCAGGACGCCCAGTCGTCGTGCCTGCGGCCAGGGCAGGCCGAAGGCCCGCGCGGGGAGGGCGGCGCCGGCCATCTTGCCGACGCAGGCGACCAGGATGATCGCGGCGAGTTCGAGCAGGTTGGTCAGGGTCAGCGCGGCGATGTCGACGCTCAGCCCGGTGACGATGAAGAAGACCGGCAGCAGCACCAGGCCGATGTTCTCGAACGGCACCCGGATGTGTCTGGTCAGCGGCTCCGCGGGGTGCCGGGGCATGACGAATCCGAATGCGAAGGCCCCGAAGATGGCGTGGATGCCGATCCAGGTGGTGGCGTAGGAGGACAGGAAGACCCCGGCGGCGGTGATGGCCGCGAGTTGGTAGGTGTTCGGTCCGATGCGGCGGATCAGGGCGGCCAGGCCGGGGCGGACCGCGAGGGCCATGACCGCGACGTAGCCGGCGGACATGATGACCACCTGGACGAGGTCGGTGGCGTCGCGGGCGGTGGCGACTGCGGCGACCACGGCGAGGATGCACCAGGCCAGCACGTCGTCGATGGCGGCGCTGGCCAGTGCCAGCACGCCGACCTGGGTGCGGGACAGGCCGCGGTCGCGCAGGATGCGGGCCAGGACGGGGAACGCGGTGATGGCCATGGCGGCGCCGAGGAAGAGGGCGAACGCGAGGAACGGCACGTGCTTGCCGGCGATCGTCGCGTGCCGGGGATAGATGAGGTTGGCCAGGCCGACGCCGAGGGTGAAGGCCAGGGCGATGGAGCACACCGACACCGACACGGTGAGGCTCTTGCGTCGGGAGACGATGCGCCGGTCGAACTCCCACCCGATGAGGAACATGAACAGCAGGAGGCCGACCTGCGAGATGGCCGACAGGTAGGGCCGGGCGGCGGCGGGGAAGAGCAGGGTGGTCAGGTCGCCGGGGAGCAGACCGAGCAGGCTGGGGCCCAGCGCGATGCCGGCGACGATCTCGCCGATCACCACGGGCTGCCGCAGCCGGCGGGCGATCCCGCCGAACAGGTGGGCTACCAGGAGGACGAGGGCGATGTCGGCCATCACGATTGCAGCGGTGAGTTCGGCCGGCGTGGCTACGGACTTCATGAGATCTCCGGATCTGGGCGGGAGAAGGCTGGTCCGGGGTCGGCGCCGGTGTGTTCACGGCGGCGCGGATCACCGACCGTAGCAGCGGATTTCCCGGCCGGACACGGCCATGTCCGGCGGGTTGGGGGTGCCATTTGCCGATTGATCGTGGTGGGGGTAGCGGCTGGTGGGAAACGCGATCGCCCCCCAGGTGTGTGCCGGTTAGTCGCCGCCGGGCGTCCCGTCGCCGGAAGAATGCGGCGAGTCGACCGGGTAACTGGCAGGTCGGCTTACCGACACCGCTTCGTTAACCTGAAATCGTGCATTCCAGAAGAGCTGTTCGGTGATTGTCGTCTATGGCCCGATTTTCGGGGCCAATGCTCGCTACCCTGCGTCACCTTAACGTCACGCGCCGAAATGAGTGCTGGGCAGGGGGTCGTCCAGTGGCACCCTCTCGGATCAAAGAATGGCTCTGGCTGCCCTGCTAACGCTGGGTTAGCCTTCCTGACGTTCTGTTCTTCCCTCGACACAGAGAGTGGAGTCATGGCGCGTTTGTCAGCCCTCGGCAGTCATTGCGACCGACCCGGGGCGGCGCTGTCCGGTGCCGAGCCGCGGAGGTCGGGGCGGTGACCAGACTTCTGCATGTCAGCGCCTCACCGACCGGCCCGGCCAGCCGTTCGACGGCCGTCGCCCAGGCGTTTGTCGACGCATTCCGCGAGCGTTACCCCCGGGCGGAGCTCGACGTGCTCGACCTTTCCTCGATCACGTTGCCCCCGGTGGGTGCCGTCGCGGTGGCCGCGAAGAAGAACGCCATCTCCGGTGCCGCCGGATCCGGCGACGAGGCGGCGTTGTGGCAACAGACCCGCGACCTCGTACGACGCTTTACCGACGCTGACCACTATCTGTTTTCCGTGCCGATGTGGAACTTCGGAATCCCGTACCTGCTCAAGCACTTCATTGATGTCGTCACCCAGCCGGGACTGACGTTCCGCCTCGACCCGCGCCACGGCTACCAGGGTCTGCTCACCGGCCGTCGGGCGTGTGTCGTCTACACCAGTGGCGTCTACACCCCCGGGTGTCCACCGGAGTTCGGCGTCGACTTCCAGTCCTCGTACCTCAACTACTGGCTCCAGGTCATCGGCGTCGACCCCGTGACCGAGATCGCGCTGCGCCCGACCGACTTCAGCCGGTCCCTGGCCGCCGATCTCGAACAGGCCCGGGACGACGCGCGCAAGGCCGCCCACACCATCTGACCGCACCCCGGCCGACGACGTGTCGGCCCGTACCACAGGAGGGAAGCAGCATGTCCGTCTGGTTCGTCACCGGCGCCTCCCGGGGCTTCGGCCTGGAGATCGTCCGCCAGCTGCTGGAGCAGGGCGAGCAGGTCGTCGCCACGGCCCGCAACACCAGCAGCCTGGCCGACCTGCCCTACCCCGACCGGCTGCTCGTGGTCCCGCTCGACGTCACCGACCAGTCCCAGGCCGACCGGGCCGTGCTCGCCGCGGTGGAGAGTTTCGGCGGCATCGACGTGCTGGTCAACAATGCCGGCCGGGGCCTGCTCGGGGCCGTGGAGGAAGCCACCGACGCCGAGGTCCGGGCGGTGTTCGACGCCAACGTCTTCGGCCTGCTCAATGTCACCCGCAGCGTGCTGCCCGTGCTGCGCCGTCAGCGCCGGGGCCGGATCGTCAACATCAGCTCGGTCCTCGGCTTCAGCGCGAAGATGGGCTGGGGCGTCTACGCCGCGACGAAGTTCGCGGTGGAGGGGCTCAGCGAGGCGCTGCGGGTGGAGCTGGAACCGGTCGGGGTCCAGGTGTGCCTGGTCGAGCCCGGCCTGTTCCGCACCGACTTCCTCGACCCCTCGTCGCTGCGCTTCGCCGGCCGGGAGTTCCCGGAGTACGCCGAGACCGCCGGGCGGATCCGCAGCTGGTCGGTCGGGCACAACCACGCGCAGGCCGGGGACCCGCAGCGGGCGGCGGCGGCCATCATCGACCTCGGCCGCAACCCGCACCCGCCGTTCCGGCTCCCGCTGGGCGTGGACTCCGTGCAGCGGATCGGCGAGAAGCTGGCCGAGGTGACGCAGGAACTGGAGGCCACCCGCGAGATCGGGCTGTCGATGTCCTACCCGGAGCCGGCCGCCGCCGCGCGCTGAGGCGGTGCCGGGCGATTCCCCAGACGATCGGCGAGGAGCGAAGATGGACACGATGACCACGGCGCTGGCGCAGGACCGCGCCGAGACCTTCGACGAACGGGTCCGACGGCTGCTGCACTGGCACTTCGACCCGCAGACCGGGTCGGCGTTCTGGCTGCGTCAACGCGGACTGCTCGACTTCGATCCGCTGCGCGACATCGACGGCGCGGCCGACCTGGTGCGGTTTCCGGACCTCACCGAACAGTTGCGGCACGTGCCGGTCGGTGATCTGATCCCCCGCGGCCTGACCGGCACCGGCTTCCGGGTGTACGAGTCGGGCGGCACCAGCGGGGCGCCCAAGCGCATCGTCGACCGGGACTACCGGCGTCGGCTGCTGTCCTGGGCGATGCAACGGCTGCGGGCGCACCACATCGCCGATCCGGCGCACTGGCTGCACCTGGGCCCGAGCGGGCCGCACGTCTTCGCCTACGACTGCGCCCGCTACGCCGCCCTCGGCAACGGCATGTTCCACACCGTCGACTTCGACCCGCGCTGGGTCAAGAAGCTGGTGGCTGCGGGCGAGACCGACATGGTCAAGCGGTACGTGCGGCACCTGCTGGACCAGGCCGCCGAGGTGCTGCGGTCGCAACCGGTCAAGGTGCTCAGCACCACGCCCCCGCTGATCGAGGCGATCTGCGCGGACCCGGAGCTGCACGCCGCCGTCGAGCGGAGTGTCGAGACGATCATCTGGGCCGGCACCTCGTTCAGCCCGGAGAGCCTGCGCCAGGTCGAGGAGGTCTTCTTCCCCGACACCACGATCGTGGGGATCTACGGCAACACCCTGATGGGGGTGGCGCCGCAACGGCCCCGGCGTCCCGACGACCGGCACCTGTGCGTGTTCGAGCCGTACGCCGAGGCGGTGTGGATCGACGTGGTCGACGAGCACGGCGCGGTGGTGGACTACGGTCAGCGGGGCCGGGTCCGGCTGAGTCTGGTCAGCGAGGAGATGTTCCTGCCCAACGTCATCGAGCGGGACACCGCCGTGCGGGTGGAGCCGGCCGGTGACGCCACGGTCGACGGCCTGGCCGAGGTCGGCACCGTGGCCGAGGTCGGCGACGTCCGGGTCATCGAGGGGGTGTACTGAGTGGCCGGCATCGTGGTGGAGCCGATCGTCTGCGGTCGGCCGGTGCGCAGCCTCGACCGGGCCCCGCTCGCCGACGTCCGGGGCGACCTGCTGGGCGAGGTGGGCATGGTGCCGAGGCTGATGGCCGTCGGGGCGGTGACCCGGGCCCGGCGGACGGCCGACGGCACCCCGGTCGGGCACGACCTGCTGCTGCGGGCCGCCGAGCTGTTCGCCACGGCCGACCTCGACGGGGAGACCCCAGAGGAGTACGAGCGGCGGGTCGCGCTCGCCGCCGGCCTGCCCCGGGTCACCGTCCGGCACGCCGTGGCCGACATCGTGCGCAGCCTCACCCACCTGCCCGCCACGACCCGGGCGGAGCTGCCGGCGTCCCGGTTGGGCGACGGTTACGAGACGGCCTGGGTGCCCGCCGGGCGGCTCTTCGCGGCCGTGATGGCCAGCAACCACCCGGCGCCCAACGACTCGTGGCTGCACGCGCTGGCGCTGGGCTACAGCGTGCTGGTGCGCCCCGGCACCCGGGAACCCTTCACCGCCCGGCGGTTGACCCTGGCCCTGCTCGCCGCCGGCCTGGCGGAACACCGGATCTCCTTCCTGCCGGGCGAGCGGGCGGTGGGGGAGTACCTCCTCGAAGCCGCCGACCGGGGCATCGTCTACGGCGGCGGCGACGCCGTCCGGCGGTGGGCCGACAGCGCGACGGTCACCACCCGGGGGCCCGGCCGCAGCCGGGTGCTGCTGGACCGGCCGGTGACCGCCGAGGTGCTCGACCATCTCACCGTCAGCGCGGCCTACGACGGGGGGACCCGGTGCAACAACATCTCCCTGGTGTTGACCACCGGTGATCCCCGGCAGGTCGCCGATGCCCTCGCCGCCCGTTTCGACGCGCTGGCCAGCCCGGAGGTGACGGCGTCCGACGCCACCCTGCCCGTGGTCGACGCCACCCGCGCCGAGGGCCTGCGCCGGCAGCTCGCCGGGCTCACGACCGGGGCGACCGTGCACACGGCGGCGGGCGCGGACCCGCTGGTGCGACTGCCGGACGGGTCGCACCGGCCGCTGCCCACCGTGCTGTCCACGGACGACCCGCGGCATCCGGCGGTGGGTGTCGAGCTGCCGTTCCCGTTCGTCGTGGTGGCCCCGTGGCGGCGCGCGGACGGCGTCGCCGCCCTGGGTGACGCTCTGGTGCTCAACCTGGTGACCGACGACGTCGACCTGCGGGCCGCGGCGGTGGCCGACCCGAGTGTCCGCAAGGTGACGTGCGGGCTGACCCTGCCCTGGGACAGCACGCCCGGCATCCCGCACGAGGGCAACCTGTCGCTGTTCCTGTTGCAGTCCAAGGGCGTCGTGTCGACCGGAACGAGGGATCATGCGCTGGCTTGAGGAACTGCTCTCCGACGGGTGGTGGGCGACCGGTCAGGCGGTACGGTTCCAGCTGCCCAACCAGACCGAGTCGTCGCTCACCTACGGTGACCTGCTGCGCCAGTCGGCGACGCTGGCCGGGCGGATCGGTGAGTCCGGCGACGGCACGCAGACCCGGCTGGCCATCCTGACGATGGGCAGCGCGGAGGGACTCGTCGCCCTGATCGCCGGGCTGATCGTCGGCGCGGTGGTCATCTCCACCCCGATCCAGACGACGACCCCGTGGTCGGCGGACCTGTTGGGTGATCCGGACGTGGTGCTGACCGACGCGACGGGTGCGGCGGTGTTGCAGTGCCACGAACGGTTGACCGGCGCCCGGCCACGCTACCGGGTGCTCACCGTCGACCTGACCGAGCCGGCCAAGGCCAGTGTCCGGCCGGACATCTGCACCGACCAGGACGACGTCTGCAAGATCGCCTACCTGGATCCGGAGCGGTCCACCCTGGTGGTGGCGCTGACCGGGTTCGCCCTGGACTCCGCCGTCCGGCAGCCGGACCGTCGGCCGTCGACCGGGGCGGGTGGGCTCGGCAGTCTCACCGGTCAACTCGCCAGCTACCGCCGGCTGGCGGCGGGGGGCGTCGTCGATCTCACCACCCCCCGTCCGGCCGGGCGGTCCCTCCTGGACGTGGCGATGCCGGTGACCCTGCCCACCCGCACGGAGGGCCGACTCGCCGACACGAGCACCGTCTTTCCGTACATCGTGGACAGCGCGGCCCATTTGGACAGACTGGTGTCAGGAATCGTCCTGCCGGCGGGGTCCGCCGCGCTCTCGCCAGTAGCTAAGTTGTAGGTATGGTAATTTCCGTTTCTTGAGCCGGTCCGGTCGGGAGATGGATCGTCAGCGCGGGCCGGAACGTGCCATGCCGCCCCGCCCGATCGGGCAAGGGACAAATGCATGCCACGTGAGTCGCCCGCGCTGCCGGGAAGCGGTTTCCTCATCGACCGTCATTCATCGGCACCGCTTTACCAACAGTTGTACGAACAGTTGCGGTGGAGCATCGAGGCGGGACAACTCACCCCGGGCACCCGGCTGCCGGCCACCCGTACCCTGGCCAAGGAGTTGGGCGTCTCGCGCAACACCGTGCTCGTGGCGTACGACCGGCTGCTCGCCGAGGGCTACCTCGACGGCCGGGTGGGCTCCGGCACCCGGGTGGCCACCCGGCAGAGCGTCCGGGAGATGGAGGCCAAGCTCCCCCGGCCGACCACCCGGACGCCACTGCGCATCACCCGGGCCGCCCGCCGGATGGCCGAGGCATCGGCCTACTTCACCCCGGCGCACGACCAGCTGCGCTACCCGGACCGGCCGTTCACCCTCGGCATGCCCGCCCTGGACCTCTTCCCGTCGAAGGTCTGGGGCCAGATCATGTTCAGCAAGTCGCATCAGCTGACCAGTGCCCTCTACACCCACCGCGACCCGGCCGGCTACTGGCCGCTGCGCAAGGGCATCGCGGCCATGCTCGGGCTCATGCGCGGCGTCCGGTGCACCCCGGAACAGGTGATCATCCAGCCGAGCGCCCAGATCGCCGTGCACGTCATGGCCGTGACCCTGCTCGAACCGGGGGAGAAGGCCCTGGTCGAGGACCCGGGCCTGCAGGCCATCCGGGGTGCCCTGCACTCCGCCGGCGTCGAGACCTGCCCGGTGCCGGTCGACGCCGAGGGCATGTGCATCGGGGTGGGCCAGGCCCGCCACCCGGACGCCCGGATGGCGGTGGTGACCCCCAACAACCAGTTCCCCCTGTCGGTCCGGATGTCCGCGGCCCGCCGGGCCGAGGTGTTGGCGTGGGCCAGTGACAACGACGGCTGGATCATCGAGGACGACTACGACGGTGAGTTCTGGGCGGAGAATCCCGGTCCACCGCTGCACCAGGCCGACGAGCGTGGACGGGTCATCTACGTCGGGACCTTCAGCAAGGTTCTGTTTCCCGGCCTGTGCCTGGCCTATCTGGTGGTGCCACCGGATCTCGTCGACATCGTCACCGAGGTGCAACGGGCGACCGTCAACTCGCTCAACATCCTCACCCAGTCCGCGCTCGCCGAGTTCATCGAGGCGAATCATCTCGCCCGGCACGTCAGGCGGATGCGTGACGTCTATCGGGAACGCGGCGACATCCTCGTCGGCGCGCTGCGCGGCAGGCTCGGCGGGTTCGTCACGATCGACAACCCGCCGCGGGGCACCCACCTGGTCGCCAGCCTGCCGGAGACCGCCGACGAGCAACGCCTGGCCCGGCTCGGCCGGGAGGCACGCCTGCGGGTCTATCCGCTGTCGTCGTTCGGCGACGAGCTGGAAGGGATCGGCCGGGGGCTGGTCCTCGGTTACGCGGCCACGCCACCCGAGAAGATCCTGGCCGGCGTCAACCGCCTGACGACAGTTGTCGAGCAATTCACCGGCCGTGCCCATCCGGGTAGTCGTACCGCATTGAGGAAGAGCGTATAAGTCGTTTCGTCGGTGCCAAAGGGCCATGTAGCCAAATAGTCAGGTGCCAATCCCAGTGGTACTAGCGAGATGGCAAACATGGCCCTGTGCCAATCGTCTTCCCCGCCGATACGGTCCGTACCGGATCGCGGCACCCTCTTCGGTGACCGGGCCGCCCCGAAGAATACAGGGGGAGACTTCCATGGCATCACCACAGCTTCTCGTACGGCGCCCCGAGGCGCCCACCACCGACAGTTGGAGCCCCGCCGGCTGGCGCACGCTGCCCATCACGCAGCAGCCGACCTGGCCGGACCGGGACGAACTCGACGCTGTCGCCGACTACCTGTCCGGCCTGCCCGCGCTGACCGGCGTCGAGGAGATCAGGCGGCTGCGCGAGGAACTGGCCCTCGCCAGCGCCGGGAAGGCGTTCGTGCTCCAGGCCGGCGACTGTGCCGAGCCACTCGGCATGGCCGCCACCGCCTCGGCACGGGCCAAACACCGGGCCATCACGTCGCTCGGCGAGCGCCTGACCCGTGAGCTGCACCGCCCGACCATCGGTCTGGGACGGCTCGGCGGCCAGTTCGCCAAGCCCCGCTCCGAGCCGTTCGAAGCGGTCGACGGGCAGCTGCTGCCCGTGTTCCGCGGGCTGATGGTCAACGAACCGGAGGGCACTGCGCTGGCCCGCCAGCCCGACCCGTACCGGCTGCTGTCCTGCTACTACACCGCCCGGCAGGTGGTGGCGGAGCTGGCGCAGGCCGGCGGCGGCGTATGGACCAGCCACGAGGTGCTCATCCTCGAGTACGAGCAGGCGCTGACCCGCCTCGACGAGGTCACCGGCGAGTGGTTCCTGCGCTCGACGCACCTGCCCTGGGTGGGTGACCGCACCCGTGGGGTGGACGATGCGCACCTGAACTTCCTGGCCGGGTTGGGCAACCCGGTCGCGGTCAAGGTCGGCCCCAGCGCCACCGTCGACGACGTGCTGCGGATCTGCGCGTTGCTCGACCCGCACCGCCGGCCCGGCCGGCTCACCCTGATCAGCCGGATGGGTCAGCAGCGGATCGCCGATCACCTGCCGCCCCTGGTGCGGGCGGTGGTCGACGCCGGCCACCCGGTCGCCTGGATGAGCGACGCCATGCACGGCAACACCGTCCGCGGCGCCGGTGGGGTGAAGACCCGCCACCTGGACGCCATCGTGGGCGAGCTGACCACCTTCGTCGAGGTGCTGCGCGGTCACGGCCTGGAGCCGGCGGGCCTGCACCTGGAGATCGCCGCGGACGACGTCACCGAGTGCGTGGGCGCGAGCGTGACCGACGAGAGCCAGCTCGGCCGCAACTACCGGTCGCTGTGCGACCCGCGGCTCAACAACGAGCAGGCCGACGCGGTCGTCGACGCGCTCGTCGCCGCGATGCACCGCTGAACACCCGTCCCCGACAACTTCGTGACCCGAGCGGAGGAGGCATCAGTGCGCACCCTGCTGGTCGACAACTACGACTCCTACACCTACAACCTGTTCCAGCTCATCGCCGTCGTCAACGGCGTCGAGCCCACCGTGATCCGCCACGACGATCCGGCCGTGGCCACCCTGGACCTGCGTCGTTTCGACAACGTGGTGATCTCGCCCGGCCCCGGTCGACCCGACCGGGAGAAGGACTTCGGCTTCTCCGCCCAGGTCATCGCGGACTCCCCGGTGCCGGTGCTCGGGGTCTGCCTCGGCCACCAGGGCATCGCCTCCGGCCACGGCGCGGCCGTCCACTCCGCGCCCGTGCCGCGGCACGGCCACCTGGCGTCGATCACCCACGACGGGGACGGCCTGTTCGCCGGCATCCCGCAGCAGTTCACCGCCGTGCGGTACCACTCGCTGTGCGTGTCGGACCTGCCCCCGGAGCTGGTGGCGACCGCCTGGGCCGAGGACGGCGTGATCATGGGCCTGCGGCACGTCAGCCGGCCCATGTGGGGGCTCCAGTTCCACCCCGAGTCGATCTGCACCGAGTACGGGCAGACCCTGCTCGGCAACTTCCGTGACCTGACCCGGGCCCACCAGGCCCGGGAGAGCATCCAGGTGGCCGCCCCGCCGCCCATCGCCGCGCCGACGCACCGGCTGCACGTGCGTACCCTCGGCTGGGAGACCGACGCCGAGCAGGCGTTCACCCGGCTGTTCCGGGACGCCACCCACGCCTTCTGGCTGGACAGCGCCCGGGTCGAGGAGGGGCTGTCCCGCTTCTCCTACCTCGGTGACGCCTCCGGGCCGCTGTCCGAGGTGGTCCGCTACTACGTCGGCACCGACGCGGTCGAGGTCACCACGGCGGCCGGCGCCCCGACCCGGGTGCCCGGCACCATCCTGTCCTACCTCCAGCAGCGGCTGGCCGGCATCCACCTCGACTCGTCGGCCCTGCCCACCGACCTGACCTGCGGCTACGTCGGCTACTTCGGTTACGAGCTGAAGGGTGACCTCGGCGCTGCCGGGCCGCACCGCGCCGACACCCCGGACGCGTACTGGATCTTCGCCGACCGGTTCGTCGCGGTCGACCACCGGGACCGGCAGACCTACCTGGTGGCCCTCTCCGACGGCAGCGAGGGCAGCGACGACGCGGCGCAGGACTGGGTCGAGACCGTCGCCGAGCAGCTCACCGCGATCCCCGAGGCGGGACCGGTCACCCCGCTCACCCCGCCGCCGGTCGACACCACCTCGCTGGTCGCGTCGCTGGAGCGGGACCGGGAGCAGTACCTGGCCGACATCGCCGCCTGCAAGCGGGAACTGGTCGCCGGGGAGAGCTACGAGATCTGCCTGACCAACGGGCTGCGCCTGCCGCGTCCCCGCGACGGGTTCGCCTTCTACCGGGCCATGCGCCGCTACAACCCCGCGCCCTACTCGGCCTACCTGCGGCTGGGCGACATCGAGGTGGCCTGCTCCTCCCCGGAACGTTTCCTGCGGCTGACCGCCGACCGGGTGGTCGAGACCAAGCCGATCAAGGGGACCGCGCCCCGGGACCCGGACCCGACGGTCGACGCGGCGCTGCGCGACGAGCTGACCACCAGCGACAAGACCCGCGCCGAGAACCTGATGATCGTCGACCTGCTCCGCAACGACCTCGGCCGGGTGTGCGAGGTCGGCAGCGTCACCGTCCCCAAGCTGATGCAGACCGAGTCGTACGCGAGCGTGCACCAGCTGGTCTCGACCATCCGGGGCCGACTGCGGGCCGAAGCCACCGCCGTCGACTGCGTCGAGGCGTGCTTCCCCGGCGGCTCGATGACCGGGGCGCCCAAGCTGCGGACGCTGGAGATCATCGACGGGCTGGAGACCACCGCCCGGGGCATCTACTCCGGCTCGCTGGGCTTCCTCAGCTGCAACGGCACGGCTGACCTCAACATCGTGATCCGCACCGCGGTGCTGTCCGGCGACGGGATGCGGGTCGGTGCGGGCGGGGCCATCATCCTCGACTCCGATCCGGAGGGGGAGTTCGACGAGATGCTGCTGAAGGCCGCCGCCCCGTTGCGCGCGCTGCTCAGCGGCGGCTACCAGGAGGACGTCGATGTCTACCAGTGATCCGCTGTCGGTGTGCGTCGTCGGCATGGGGCCGCGTGGCCTGTGCGTGCTGGAGCGCCTGGTCACCAACGCCGCGGCCGACCCCGACCGCCCGGTACGCATCGACGTCGTCGACCCGTACCCGCCGGGGGCGGGCCGGGTGTGGCGGGCCGACCAGTCCGACCGGCTGCTGATGAACACCGTGGCCTCCCAGGTGACCGTCTTCACCGACCCGACCGTGGAGCTGGCCGGCCAGCTGCGGGAGGGCCCCAGCCTCTACGAGTGGGCCCGCTTCCAGGTGCTGATGGGTGACCTCGCCCAGTTCCCGTCCGACGTCGCCGAGGAGCTGCGCGGGGTGGGACCCGACACCTACTCCACCCGCCGGTTGTTCGGCCACTACCTCAGCTGGGTCTACCACCGGGTGGTCGCCACGGCACCGGCGAACGTCAGCGTCCACGCCCACGCCACGGTCGCCGTCGCGGTGTGGGACGAGTCCGACGGCCGGCAGTGCGTGCAGTTGCAGACCGGCGACCGGCTCCCCGGCTTGGACGCGGTGGTGCTGGCGCAGGGCCACTTCCCGGTCACCCCGACGGTGCAGGAGCAGAAGCTGGCCGAGTTCGCCGTCGAGCGGGGACTCACCTACATCCTGCCGGCCAACCCGGCCGACGTGGACCTGTCGATGGTGCGGCCCGGCGAACCCACCCTCCTGCGTGGGCTGGGACTCTGCTTCTTCGACTACCTGGCCCTGCTCACCGAGGGCCGCGCCGGCCGCTACGTCCGGGGCGACGACGGCCAGTTGACCTACCTGCCGTCCGGGTTGGAACCGCAGTTGCTGGCCGGGTCCCGGCGGGGCATCCCGTACCGGGCGCGGGGGCGCAACGAGAAGGGCGCGCACGGGCGGCACGAACCGCGGGTGCTCACCGTGGAGCTGGTGGAGCGGCTGCGTACCGCCCCGGACGCGACGCCGTTGGACTTCATGACCGACCTGTGGCCGCTGATCGCCAAGGAGGTGGAGACGGTCTTCTACGTGGCCGTGCTGCGCCGCCGCGGCTGCCGGGGCAAGGCCCGGCGGTTCGAGGCCGAATACCTCGCCGTGCCCCGGGGCGACGGGCAGGAGGAGCAGATCCGCGAGCGTTACGGGATCACCGAACGGTGGGACTGGGACGCGGTGCTGGACCCGGCCCGCGACGAGACCTTCGCCGACCCGGCGGCGTTGCAGGAATGGATGCTGCGTTACCTGCAGGAGGACGCCGACACGGCACAGGAGGGCAACGTCAGCGGCCCGCTGAAGGCCGCCATGGACGTCCTGCGCGACCTGCGTAACGAGGTACGCCTCGCCGTCGACCACGGTGGCCTGCGGGGCAGCTCGCACCGCCACCACCTGGACGACTGGTACACCCCGATGAACGCCTTCCTCAGCATCGGACCGCCGGCCCACCGGGTCGAGCAGTTGGCCGCGCTCATCCGCGCCGGGGTGTTGCGGGTCGTCGGGGCCGGGATGCGGGTGTCACCCTGCCCCGAGCAGGGCGGGTTCCTCGTCGAGTCCCCCCGCACGCCGGGGGCCCGGGACGTGGTGACCGCGATGATCGAGGCGCGGCTGCCGGAGGTCGACCTGCGTCGTACCGCCGATCCGTTGCTGGGGTGGATGCTCGCGCACCGCTCCTGCACCCCGCACGTGGTGTCCGACCAGGAGGCGCAGCCGCACGTCACCGGTGGGCTGGCCGTCACCGGCCGGCCGTTCCACCCGGTGACGGCGGCCGGCGAACGACACGCCCGCCGGTTCGTCTTCGGGGTGCCCACCGAGGGCGCACACTGGGCGACCGCGGCGGGGGCACGGCCGGGCGTCAACTCGGTGATGCTCGGCGACGCGGACGCGATCAGCCTGTCGGTGCTCGCCCTCACCGTGCGGGCGACCACCACGACGGGAGCGGTGACGACATGACCGAAGGCTTCGACCACGGGTTGCTCAGTCCCAGCAGCGCCGACCGGGCCATCGAGCACGCCGTGCGGGACCGGGCGGTGCTCCAGGCGATGCTCGACGCCGAGGCCGCGTTGGTGCGGGCCCAGGCCCGGCTGGGGGTGGTGCCGACGGAACACGCGGACACCATCACCGCCGTCGCCGACGCGCGGCGGATCGACCTGGACACCGTCGCCCGTCGGGCGACCGAGACGGCGAACCCGGTGGTCGCGGTGGTCGCCGCGCTCACCGACCTGGTCACTGCGCTGGACCCGGCCGCCGCGGAGTACGTGCACCGCGGCTCCACCAGCCAGGACATCCTGGACACCGCCCTGATCCTGGTGGCGGAACGGGCGCTGCGGGTCGTCGACGCGGACCTGGCGGCCACCGCCGATGCCCTGGCCGGCCTCGCGGACCGGCACCGGGGCACCGCGATGGCGGGCCGGACCCTGACCCAGCACGCCGTGCCGACCACGTTCGGCCTGAAGGCGGCGACCTGGCTCTCCGGTGTCCTCGACGCCCGGCAGGCGATCCACGCCCTGCTGGCCGAGGGGTTGCCGGTGCAGCTCGGCGGGGCCGCCGGCACCCTCGGCGGTTACCTGGAGTTCGCCCGACTGGCCGGGGACACCGACGACGCCTACGCCGAGAAACTGATCCACGCCTTCGCCGCGGAACTGTCCCTGGCCGAGCCGCACACACCCTGGCACACCGTGCGGACGCCCCTGCACGCCGTCGTGGGCGCGTTGGGTCTCACCACCGGCGTGCTCGGTGCGATGGCGGCGGACGTGCAGGTCATGACGCGTACCGAGATCGGGGAGGTGGCGGAGCCGACCCGCCCGGGGCGCGGGGTGTCCTCCGCGATGCCGCACAAGCGCAACCCGGTGCTGGCGACCCGGATCCGGGCGGCGGCGGCACAGTTGCCGCAGCTCGCCGCGACCGTCGCGCACTGCCTCGTCGCCGAGGACGAACGCCCCGGTGGCGCCTGGCACGCGGAGTGGCAACCGTTGCGGGAGGCGTTGCGGCTGACCGGGGGTGCCGCCGACGCGGCGGCCGAACTGGCCGCCGGGCTGACGGTGTTCCCCGACCGGATGCGCGCCAACCTCGACCTCGCCGGGGAGTTCATGGCCTCGGAACGGTTGGCCGTCCGGCTGGCCCCGCTGCTGGGCCGGGTCGAGGCGAAGGAGCTGCTGACCGCGCTGACCGGCCGGGCCATCGAGACCGGGCAGCCGTTGCGTGACCTGGTCACGGCCGATCCCCGGGTCACCGCCGTCCTGGATCCGGGTGAGGTCGCCACCCTGCTCGACCCGGCCCGCTACGTCGGCGCCGCCGACCTGCTGGTGGACCGGGCCCTGCACCGGCACCGCACGTTCGGGATGCGGGCGGCGGCACCGGCCGAGGGTCGGCGGCCGTGAGCCGGCCGGGTCCGCTGGCGCGTCCGGTGGTCGGTGCGCCGATGGCGGGAGGCGTCAGCACGCCCGCCCTCGTCGCGGCGGTCAGTGACGCCGGGGGCCTCGGTTTCCTGGCTGCCGGCTACCAGCGCCCGGCGGACCTGGCCGCCGACATCGACCGGGTCCGTCGGGCCACCGCCGGCCCGTTCGGCGTCAACGTGTTCGTGCCGGAGTCCCGGCCGGTGGACCGGGCCGCCGTCGCCCGCTACCGGCAGGCGCTGCTGCCGCTGGCCGCCCGCCGGGGGGTGGCCCTGCCCAACCCGCCCGAGCGGGACACCGACCACTTCGCGGAGAAGATCGAGGTGCTGCTCGCCGCGCGGGCACCAGTGGTCAGCTTCACCTTCGGCTGCCCGCCCCGGGCGGTCGTGGACCGGCTGCACGCCACCGGGTCGCAGGTGGTGGTCACCGTCACCGACGTGGCGGAGGCGCAGTCGGCCGTCGCGGTGGGCGCCGACGCCCTCTGCGTGCAGGGCGCCGGGGCCGGCGGTCACCGGGCGAGCTTCACCCCCGACGTCCGCACCGACCCGCAGCCGGGCACGGCCGAGCTGGTCAGGGCGGTACGACGGGTCGTCGCGGTGCCGCTGATCGCCGCCGGCGGCATCACCGGACCGGCGGAGGTCGACGCGGTGGTCGCGGCCGGCGCGTCGGCGGTGCAGGTCGGCACCGCGCTGCTGCTGACCCCGCAGGCCGGCACCCACCCGGTGCACCGGGCCGCGCTCACCGATCCCGGGCGACCCGGCACGGTCGTCACCCGGGCGTTCTCCGGCCGCCCGGCCCGGGGCCTGCGCAACCGGTTCGTCGACGCCTTCGACGCGTCGGCACCGGCCGGGTACCCGCAGGTGCACCACCTGACCAGGCCGCTGCGGGCAGCGGCGGCGGCACGCGGTGACGTCGAGGAGATGGCGCTCTGGGCCGGGGTGGGTTACCGCCTGGCCCGGCCGGAACCCGCCGGCCAGGTCGTCACCCGCCTCGCCACCGCGGTGGCCGCCGCAACCCCGCTGCGCCCCGCATCCCACTGACAACTGCATCCCACTGACATCCGCAAACCCCACTGACATCCGCACCCACCGACGTCCGTACCCCACCGACGTCCGCGATCCCAGGAGGATCCGATGCCGCACATCAACATCAAGTTCTTTCCGGTCGACCTGCACCGGGACACCGAGCAGCAACTGGTCGACGAGTTGACCGAGGCGGTCACCACCGCGTTCGGGTGCAGCCCGAACGTGGTGTCCATCGCCCTGGAGCCGGTGGAGGAGCAGCGCTGGCAGGCGCAGGTCTACCAACCGGAGATCGTCGAACGGCAGCACCTGCTGCGCAAGGTGCCGAACTACTGACGCCCCGGCCCCTGGAGGAGGTGGAGACCGCCATGGCGCAGCCGAACCGTACCCTCGCACCGAGACCGCTACCCAGCATCGCCGACGGCATCGACGACCTCGTCGGCAACACACCGCTGCTGCGGTTGCCCGTCGCGCACGGGGCACCCGGCGTCGAAGTGCTGGCCAAGCTGGAGTGCGCCAACCCGGCCGCGAGCGTCAAGGACCGCGCGGCGCTCTACATGCTCCGCGCGGCGGAGGCCGACGGCCGGCTGCGCCCCGGCGGTGTCGTGGTGGAGGCGACGTCGGGCAACACCGGCATCGCGTTGGCCGCCCTGTGCGCGGCGCGCGGGCACCACTGCATCATCGTGTTGCCGGACAACGCCACCCCGGAGCGGATCGGCCTGCTGCGGCGCTTCGGTGCCGACGTGGTGCTGACCCCGCGCGAGGCGCGCTACCAGGGGGCCGTGGACAAGGCCGAGGAGATCTGCGCGATGACGCCGGGCGCGTGGTTCGTCCGGCAGCACGACAACGACGACAACCCCCGGGCCCACCGGGAGACCACCGGCCCGGAGATCTGGGCCGACACCGGCGGCCGGGTCGACGTCCTGGTCTGCGGGGTCGGCACCGGCGGCACGCTCAGCGGCACCGCCGGGTATCTCAAGGAGCGCAACCCCGCGCTGCGGGCGGTCGCGGTCGAGCCGGCGGGCTCGCCGCTGTTGTCCGGGGGTACGCCGGGCACCCACGCCATTCCCGGTTTCAACGGTGGGTTCGTCGCCCCCACCACCGATCTGAGCCTGATCGACGAGGTGGTGACCGTCACCGACGACGAGGCGGCCGAGACGAGCAGCTGGCTGGCCCGGCGGGTGGGGGTGCTCGCCGGGGTGTCCTCGGGGGCGGCGACGCACGTCGCGCTGCGGGTGGCCCGGCGACGCGACAGCGTCGACAAACGGATCGTGGTCATCCTCCCCGACACCGGGGAGCGCTACCTGAGCATGTGGTCGGAGCGTCCGTGAGACGCCCGAGGATTGGAGAGGAACTCCCGTGAGGACACTGCTTCTCGTCGGTGGCGTCGACGACACCCTCGTCGCGGCGAAGGAACTCGGTCTGCGGGTGCTCCTGCTCCAGCACCCCACCAAGATCACCGATCGGCAGCGGCGGCTGGCCGACGTCGCCGAGGTGCTCGACTACACCGACTGGACCCTGACCGCGCCGGTGGTGACCCGGCTGCACCAGCAGTGGCGCATCGACCAGGTGGTCTCGCTGACCGAGCCGGGCCTGGACATCGCGGCCCGCGCCCGTGACCTGCTCGGCCTGGACGGCACCACCTACCCGGTGTCCCGCCGGTTCCGCGACAAACTGGCCATGCGCCGCCACCTGGTCCGCCGCGACGCCGACGCGGTCGCGGCGACACCGCTGCACGACTTCGACGACCTGGGCGCCTTCGGCGCACGCCACGGATACCCGTTCGTGGTGAAACCGACCGCCGCCACCGCAAGCATCGGGGTGTTCCGGGTCGACGACCCGTCCGGGCACGAGGCCGTGTGGGAGCAGGTGTGCCGGCTGCGGGGGACCCGCACCGACCGGGTGTCGACCCTGCTGGTGCTCGACGACTTCCTGATGGAGGAGTACGTCCACGGTCGGGAGTTCAGCGTCGAGACGTTCAGCTTCGCCGGCCGGCACGTGGTCGTCACCGTCACCGAGAAGATGACCGACCCGGCTCACTTCGCCGAACTCGGCCACGCCGTGCCGGCCCGGCTCACCGAGGACGCCTGGGACCGGGTCGGCGAGTGCGTCGGCACGTTCCTCGACCACCTGGGGTTCACCGACGGGCCCTGCCACACCGAGGTCCGCCTCAGTGGCACCCGGGCCCGCATCATCGAGGGCCACCACCGCTACGGCGGGGACGCGATCCCCGAGCTGGTGCGGGCGGTCTACGGCATCGACCTGGACCGGCTCGCCGTCGGGTGGCCGTTCCGCCTGGTCGACGCGCTGCCGGACAGCCCCGCACCCCGGGGTGGCGGCTGCGTACGGGCCATCGTCGGTCCACCCGGCCGGGTGCTGTCCGTCGAGGGGGTCGAGGAGGCGCTGCGCCAACCCGACGTCCTGGCGGTACGGATCAGCGCCCGCCCCGGTGACGAGGTACGTCCCCTGCGGGACAACTGGGACCGGCTCGGGCTGGTCGCCGTCACCGGGCCCACCGCGACCGCCGCCGCCGCCCGGGGTGCCCAGGTCATCGACGAGTTCATCCGGATCCGGATCGTCGACGACCGGGGCGGGGAACACCTCGCCCGGGTCGCCGAGGTGGCTCAGGTGTCCGGGGCGGTGGCCTGACATGAGCGTGCTGATCCTGCACCGCAATCCCTTGGAGCCGTTCCCGTACCGGGACTGGCTCGCCGACCACGACCAGCCGGTGGTGGTGCTCGCCGCCCGCGACAAGATCGAGTCCTTCGGTGAGCAGGTCCCCACCGACACCCTGGGCCTGGCCCACCTCGAGGTGCTCGACCACTACGACCGGGACGTGGCGGACCGGGCCACCGCGCTGGCCGAGCGCTACCGGCCCCGGCACGTCGTCGCCCTGCACGAGGCGGACCTGGAACTCGCCGCCGACCTGCGGGTGCGCTGGGGGTTGCCCGGTCCCCGACCGGCGGACATCCGGCCGTTCCGCGACAAGCTGCTGATGAAGCAGCAGGCGGCGGCGGCCGGCATCGAGGTGGCCCCGTACGCCCTGGCGGCCACGGCGGCGCAGGTGTCGGACTTCGCCGCCGAGCACGGGTACCCGGTCGTGTTGAAGCACCGGGCCGGCTACAACTCCATCGGGTTGCGTATCGTCCGGTCACCCGGGCAGCTGCGGACCCACCTGGACGAGCTGTACCGGGGCGGCAGCCGCGACGACATCATCGTCGAGCGGTTCGTGCCCGGGAGGATGTGCCACGTCGACGGGTTCGTCCGGGCCGGTCGGACCGCCGTGGCCTGGCCCTCGCAGTACCAGTACGACCTCGCCTCGTTCGGCAGCGACCCGGGCCCGCGCGTCGACGTGACGCTCGACCCGGACGACCCGCTCACCGGGCGGCTGCTCGATCTGGTCGACCGGGTGCTGGCCGCCCTCACCCGCCGCCCCGGTGGGCTCACCGACCATGCCTTCCACGCCGAGGTGTTCCACACCCCCGACGACCGGTTGGTGCTCTGCGAGATCGCCTGCCGCAGCGGCGGGGCGAAGATCCGCGAGGTGTTCGAGGTGATGTTCGGCGTCAACCTGGCGGAGGCGGAGCTGCGTACCCACCTCGGGTTGCCCGTCCCCGCCGTCGACCGGCTCGCCGGCGGCGTCCGGCCGCGTCCGCGCAGCATGTCCGGTCAGGTGCTGATGATGAAGCGTCCCGGGCTGGTCCGCACGGTGCCCACCCCGCCGACGGAGCCCTGGGTGCGCCGGTTCTGGTGCTGGGCGCGACCCGGGCAGGTGATCCCACCGGCCGCCGGGTCGGCCGACTTCCTGACCGCCGCCATCGCCGTCGCCCCGACCCGGGTCGAGTGTGAGGCGCGGCTGCGCCGGCTCGGCGACCGGGTCGCCGAGCAGATCCAGATCGGGGAGCCGTCGTGACGACCCGGGGTGTCCAGGCCCGGTACATGGCCGCGATGGTGATCGACGCCACCGGCAGCGGCATGTACCTGCCGCTGTCGCTGATCTACTTCCAGCACAGCACTGGCCTGTCCGTGGGGCGGGTCGGCGCGATCGTCAGCGCGGCGGCGGTGCTCGGCCTGATCGCCAATCCGCTGACCGGGGTGCTCGTCGACCGGTTCGGCGCGCGGGCCGTCGTGGTGGGCGGTTACCTGCTGCGGGCCGCCGCCTTCGCCTGTTACCCCCTGGTCGACTCGGCGGGGCCGCTGTTCCTGGCCGTGCTGGTGGTGGCGTTCGGCGACGTGTCGTTCTCCCCGTCGGTGCATTCGCTGGTCGCCGAGATCGCCACGGGCAGCGCCCGGGACAAACTCATCGCCGCGCAACGCAGCCTGCGCAACGCCGGCCTCGGCGCGGGTGGCCTGCTCGCGGGGGCCGCCCTCACCGTCCGGGCCGACCGGGCGTTCACCGTGATCGTGCTGACCGCCGCGGTGGCCTTCACCGTCGCGGCCGGGCTGATCCGCGCGATCCCCGTCCAGGGCGGTCGACCCGATGCCACCGCCCCGGCCGCGGCGGCCCGCCGGGGTTACCGGCTGGTGGCCCGTAACCGGCCGTTCCTCGCCCTCACCCTGCTCAACGTGCCGACCGCGTTCGGTTACATGGTGTTGTCGGTGAGCCTGCCCGTCTACGTGACCCTGCACCTGGGGCAGCCGGCCTCGCTCGTCGGCGCGCTCTACGCGGTGAACACCATCGGCATCGCGGTGGCGCAGATCCCCGTCACCCGGGCGCTGACCCGGTTCCGCCGGTCCCGGGCCGTGGCGGCCGGCGCCGGCATCTTCGGGTTGTCGTTCGTGTCGTTCGCGGTGCTCGGGGCGACGGCCGGAGGTGCGGTCCTGCTGGCGGGCGTCTTCGCCGCGACCGGGCTGTTCACCGTCGGGGAACTCCTGCACGGGGCGACCGCGTCGGCGTTGGTGGTCAACGCCGCCCCCGCGCAGACCCGGGGTCGGCACCTGGCCGTCTACCAGCTGTCCTGGGCGGTGCCGGGCGCGTTGGCGCCGGCGGTGCTGACCGGTTTGCTGTCGCTGTCGCCGACCGGCATGTGGCTGGTGCTGGCGGTGGGTGTGGTGGTCGCCGCCGTCGGCGTGTTGCGCCTCGAACCCCACCTGCCGCCGGAGGCGCTCCGACCGCAGCCGGCCCCGGCGCAGGAGGCCCCACCGCCCACCGAAACCGACCCCGGGGATGGCCGTGCTGCCGCGGGGCTCGTACGAGTCAGGGAGAAGAACTGATGGGAGTTGCCAGCTGGGTGGTGCTCACCGGCGACGATCCCCGGCACGCGCCACCGCAGGCCGCCGGGCAGTGCGGCTGGGTGAGTCAGATCGCGCCGCTGATCACCGAGTTCACCCACCCCGGGGACCTGGTGTTCGACCCGTTCGCCGGGTGGGGGACGAGCCTGGTGGCGGCCTCGGTCACCGGTCGGCGGGGCATCGGCCTGGAGATATCCCCGGACCGGGCCGCGCAGGCGTCGCGCCGGCTGGGGGCGTACCCGCAGCAGGTGATGATCTGCGGTGACGCCCGCCGGCCCCCGGTGCCCGACCGCAGCGTCGACTTCGTCGTCACCGACCTGCCCTACTTCGGCACCGCGCTCGACACCGACTCCCCGGTCGACGGTCAGTTCTATGCGCTGCGCGACTACTCCGCCTACCTGACCGCCCTCGACCACGCCTTCCACGCGCTGGCCCGGGTCCTCAAGCGGGGCGCGTACGCGGTGGTCGCGGTGCAGAACCGGCGGGTCGCCGACCGGTTCGTGCCGTTGGCGTGGGACGTCGGCCGGGTGCTCGGGGGGCACCTCACCCTCGGCGACGAACGCATCCACCTGTATCCGCGCCCGGTCACCGGGGGAGACCCGCTGGTCAACAACCGGGCCCACGAATATCTGCTCGTCGCGCAGAAGCGGTAGTCGACGGCTCAGCCGGTGCCCACGCCCAACGCGCGCTTGTCCGGCTTGCCACTCGGCCCCACCGGGACCCGGTCGATCACCTCGACCGTCGTCGGGACGGCGGCTCCGCCCAGGGTCGCCGCGACCCGGTCGCGTAGCCGGCCGACGTCCAACGGGCACCCGGTGGCCGGCACCACGTACGCGTGCACCGCCTCGCCGGTGACGTCGTCGGGACGGCTGACCACGTACGCCTCGGCGACGGCGGGGTCGGCGGCGAGCACCCGTTCGATCGGGCCGGCGTACACCAGGTTGGCGTTGACGATGATGACGTCCCGGACCCGGCCGGACAGGTGCAGGTAGCCGTCGGCGTCCAACCGGGCCAGGTCGCGGGTGCGCACCCACCCGTCGGTGAACACCTCGGCGGTCTCGACCGGGTCCGCCCAGTAGGCGCTGGCCTGCGCCGGGGTCCGGACGAAGAGTTCACCCTCGGCGGCCGGTCGGCCGGTGGCGTCGCGGATGGACAGGTCGACCACGTCGGGCGCGCGCCCGACCGAGGCGAGCCGGCCCGGGTCGGCCAGCAGCTCGGTCGGGGTGACCATCGCGATCATGCCGGTCTCGGTCTGCCCGTAGCCGTGGAAGACCACCGGCCCGAGCACGTCGAGCGCCTCGGCGAGCCGGGACGCGGTGAGCGGCGAACCGGACACCACGAGCGCCCGCAGGCTGCTCAGGTCGACCGGGTCGGTGCGCTGGTCGCGGACGAGCTGGTGCAGCTTGCCGACGGTGATCACGCTCGCGGTGGCCCGGTGCCGGGTGATCATGCCGGGGAAGCCCGGCGGGCGGGCGGCGACCAGGGTGCCCCCGGCGGCGAGGGTGAGGATGCCGTACTCCAGCATCACCTGGCTGCTCAGTGAACCGAAGACCAGGTAGCGGCCCAGCCGGGGCGCGAGGTCGGCGATCGCCGCCGGCCACCGTTCGGGGTACGCCGCCCAGGCCGCGCCCATCGCCGCGTACGTCTGGGCGCAGCCCTTGGGGTTGCCGGTGCTGCCGCTGGTCCAGGTGATCCGGGCGATGTCGGCGGGCCGGCCGGCGGCGACCAGCGGGCTGCCGTCGTCGGGGGTCCGCGCCAGCGCGGCGAGCCGGGTGTCGTCGACGAGCAGCGCGTCGTCGCTGGCGAGCAGCCGGTCGAGTTGTGCCGGCGTCAGCTCGGGCCGGATGCCGGAGACCCGGGCGCCGACGGTGAACGCGGCGAGGACACCGGCGAGCGCCTCCGGGGTGACCCCGATCCGCAACGCCACCGCCCGACCCGGCCCGATGCCGGCGGCGCGCAGCCCGCTGGCGGTCCGCCGGACCAGGTCCGCCAGCTCGGCCGCGCCGACGATCCGGTCGCCGTCTTCGAAGACCGGCCGGTCGCCACCGGTGGTGAGCAACCGCAGCATGGGCTGCGGCCACCGCTCACCACCGGCGGCGACCGGGCCGGAACCGGCCCGGTCGCGGTCCGCCGACCCGCGACCGGCCCGGTCGTGCCCGCCGTGGTGGCCGGGCCCCGTCGCGCGGCGGTCGGCGTGGTCGTGCTCCGCCGCGCGACGGTAGTCGTCGTGGTGCTCAGCCGCGCGGTGGTCGGCGTGCTGGTGTTCCGCCGCGCGACGGTCGTCGTGGTGGTGCTCAGCCGGCATCGGAAAGGACGCCCTTGAGGAACAGCGCCAGGGGCTGCTGGTGCACGCCGGGCAGGTCCCAGTTGTTCTCCAGGTTCTCGGCGAGATGGTGGGTGGCGACGAGCTGCCCGCCCCGGTGCACCCGGACGACGGGGTGCAGGTAGCTGGCGTCGTGGGCGCGTTCGGCGTCGTTCTCGGCGATCCGGGGGACGGTGATGTCGAACGGGTCGACCTGGTCGTGGTCCGGGCCGTACTCCAGGGTGGTGACCACGGCGAACGGCTCGGCCCCCAGGCCACCGTCGTGCAGGTGGGCCACCGGCACCTCCTCGTGGTAGCGCGCGACGCCGTCGGCGATGACGACGACGTCGCCGAGGACGGTGAACTGCTGCCACAGCGCGGAGGTGCGGTTGATCCGGGCGATGATCGCGTCGGTGATCGCTTCCGGGGTGGCGTCCAGGGTGGTGGCCGGCCACGGCGTGCCGTGGTGCCGGGCGGCGAGCATCCGGTGCAGGGCGCGTACGCCGTACCGGAAGCCGTGGATGAAGCCGTTGGTGGAGCGCTTGAAGTCGCGCTGCTGGGTGAGGGTGCCGGCGAAGTACAGACCGGGCACGTTCACCGACTCGAAGCCGGAGGTCTGCTCGGGGAAGCGGTCGTTGATGGCCAGCCGGGGTCGCGCCGACGGGTCGAAGATGCTGGCGTCGAAGCGGAAGCCGGTGCACAGGATGACCCGGTCGTAGTCGAGTTGCCGGATCGACTCGCGGGTGCGGGCGTACCGGAAGTCGATGCGGTAGCCGCCGTCGTCGCGGCGGGCGATCCGCTCGACGGTGCCGTCCAGGACCGCGTTCTGCGACTTGAGCTGGTAGGTGTCGAGGAAGTTGTTGTTCACCGCGCGCAGGTGCCCGACGTAGTGCGTCTGCCAGGCCAGCCGGATCGAGTGCGGGCCGGCGACGTGGATGACGGCGGCGGTCTCGACCAGGGCGTCGGCGGTCTCGAAGGCCGAGTTGCCCTTGCCGATGATCAGGACCCGCTGGTTGGTGAAGTCGTCCGGGTCGACGCTGACGGTGTCGTAGCGTTCGGCGAGTTCGACGCCGTCGATCGGCGGGACGTAGAGCTTCGAGACGCCGGTGGCGACGACGACCCGGCGGGCGGTCAGGGTGTCGGCGTCGGTCTGAACGGTGAACAGGTCGCCGTCGCGGGCGATCCGGGTGACCCGGGTGTCGTACCGGACCCGTAGCCCCTGCGCGAAGGCGGCCAGGTAGCGTACCATGTCGTCGGCGTCGGGGAAGTAGCGCCGGCTGAAGTTGCGGAACAGCAGCGACGGGTCGTCGGTGAGCAGCGAGTTCCAGTCGGAGCGCAGGTTGAACTCCGGATCGTCGGAACCGGTCCAGACCTTGTTGATGGAGATCAACTGGCGGTGCCGCGGGTAGCGGCCGAAGAACGTGCCCGGCGCCGGCCCGGCCTCCAACACCAGATGGTCGCGGCCGTCGCGCTCCAGCAGGGCGGCGAGTTGGAGCCCGGCCGGCCCGGCTCCGATGATCAGGTAGTCGAGCGTCATGCGGCGCACCGTATCGGCCCGATTTCAAAGCGTTCTGAGATTTCGTCTCTAGGGTCCCGTCGCATGACGACAGAGGTAGATCTCGCGGCCCCGCTGCGGATCGCCGACCTGAGCGCCGCCCGGGACCCGGTCCGGGTCGTGGTCGGGCCGCAGGTCCGCGACCGGGTCACGCACACCCGCATCTTCCTGTCCGAGGTGCTCGGTGAGGACCGCGCGGTGTACGGCAGCACCACCGGTTTCGGCGCCCTCGTCGGGTACGCCGGCCGGGCCGACCTGCGCGACCAGGCCGACAACACCCTCGCCCACCTCGGCGCGGGCCACGGCCCCGACCTCGCCCCCGCGATCGTCCGGGCGACGGTGCTGGTGCGGGCCTGGTCGCTGGCCCAGGGCGCGTCGGGGGTGTCCCCGCACGTGGTCGACGCGTTGGCGGCGATGCTCGGCACCACCTTCGTGCCGGCGGTGCCGCGGTGGGGTTCGGTCGGCGCGAGTGGTGACCTGATCCCGTTGGGGGCGGTGGCCCAGGCGCTGCGCGGTCGCGGCCACGCCTACCTCGACGGGGTACGCCTGCCGGCGGCGCAGGCGTTGCGACGGGCGGGTCTGGAGCCGTTGCCGCTGGACGGTCGGGACGCGCTCGCCCTGGTCAACGGCACCTCGCTGACCACTGCGGCGACGGCGTTGGCGTTGTCCGCCGTGCGGGCAGCGCACCGGGCGGTGCAGGTGCTCACCTGCCTGCTGGCCGATCTGCTCGGTGCCGATCCGCAGTTCCTCGACGCCCGGCTGCTGCGCGCGTACGGCCATCCGGGCGCGATCGACGTGGGCGTGCGGATGCGGCGGGTCAGCGACGGGCTGGTCCCGTCGGGCAAGCGCCCGTTGCAGGAGCCGTACAGCATCCGGTGTGCGCCGCAGCTGCTCGGCGCGGCCGAGGACGCGCTGCGCCACGTCGATGCCGTGGTCACCGCCGACCTGGGCAGCGTCAGCGACAACCCGCTGTTCTTTCCCGACGACGATCTCGTGGTGCACGGCGGCAACTTCTTCGGCCAGCCGGCCGCGTTCGCCGCCGACCTGCTGTCGATGGTGGTGGCGCAGGTCGGCAACCTCGCCGAGCGGCAACTCGACCTGCTCGTCGACCCGCACCGCAACGGTGGCCTGCCGCCGATGCTGGCCGCCGGCCCGGGGCAGCAGCACGGGCTCCAGGGGGTGCAGTTGGCCTCGACCGCGCTGATCGCCGAGATCCGCCGGGACGCCATGCCGGCGAGCATGCAGAGCCTGCCGACGAACCTGCACAACCAGGACGTCATCCCGCTCGGCACCCAGGCCGCCCTGCGGGTCTGGGACCAGGCCGGGCTGCTCCGGCTGATCGTCGGGTCGCTCGCGTTGGGGCTGCGGCAGGCCGCGTACGTGGGTGCCCGGACGCCCACCGCGCCGGGCTGCGGCGAAGCGCTCGCGGCGTTGGTGGAGGCGATCCCCCCGGTGGATCCGGACCGGCCGCTCGACGGTGACGTGCGGCGGGCCGCCGACGTCATGGACACGCTCGAACTTCCGTTGACCCCTCTCACCCTGGATGGCCGTCGTGACGCTTGACTATCTGATCATCGGGGCCGGGCCGGCCGGCCTGCAACTGGCGGCCCTGCTGGAGGCCGACGGCCGGCGCGACTACCTGGTGCTGGAGGGCGCGGACATCCCGGGCGCGTTCTTCGCCACCTATCCCCGGCACCGGCAACTGATCTCCATCAACAAGCCGCACACCGGCTCCGACGACCCGGAGTTCAACCTGCGGCTGGACTGGAACTCGCTGCTCACCGACGATCCGGCGCTGCGGTTCACCACGTACACCGAGCGGTACTTCCCGGACGCCGACGTGATGGTCCGTTATCTGGCGGACTTCGCCGCGAAGACCGGGGTCAAGGTGCGTTACGGCAGGCGGGTGACCTCGGTGTCCAAGGTGGACGACGTCTTCGAGGTGCACGCCGGGGAGACGTTCCGGGCCCGGCGGGTGGTCGTCGCCACCGGGGTGTCCCGGCCGTACCTGCCGGACATCCCGGGGCTGGAGCTGGCCGAACAGTACGCGGACATGCCCGTCGACCCGCGTGACTACCTCGACCAGAAGGTGCTGATCATCGGCAAGGGCAACTCCGCCTTCGAGACCGCGGACAGCCTGATGGAGACCACCACGCTGATCCACCTGGCCGGCCCGAGTTCGGTGCGGTTGGCCTGGCGCACCCACTACGTCGGGCACCTGCGCGCGGTGAACAACAACTTCCTCGACACCTACCAGCTCAAGTCGGCCAACGCGATCCTGGACGGCACCGTCCGGCAGATCACCCGCGACGCCGACGGCTACCTGGTGACGTTCGCGTTCTCCCGGGCCGACGAGGTCACCAAGGAACTGCGCTACGACCGGGTGCTCGCCTGCACCGGGTTCGCGTTCGACGCGTCGATCTTCGACGAGTCCTGCCGGCCGGAGCTGGCGATCCGGGACCGTTTCCCGGCGCAGACCCCGGCGTGGGAGTCGGTCAACGTCCCCGGCCTGTACTTCGCCGGCACCATCACCCAGGAACGGGACTTCAAGCGTTCCACAAACGGTTTCATCCACGGTTTCCGCTACGCCGTACGGGCCCTGCACAAGATCCTCGAACGGCGGTACGTGGACGCGCCGTGGCCGGCGGAGAAGCTGGACGCCACCGGTGCGGCGATCACCGACGCGATCATCGCCCGGGTCAACCGCACCTCCGCGCTGTGGCAGCAGTTCGACGTCCTCGCCGACGTGGTCACCGTCGCCGACGCCGACGCGCGTTACCACGAGGAGGTGCCGGTGGCGTACTTCGCCGAGGCCGGTCTGCGCACCGCCGACCACGACTACTCCGACGCTTTCGTGGTCACCCTGGAGTACGGCCCGGAGCACGACCAGGTGGACCCGTTCGACGTGACGGTGAAACGGGTGGCCCAGGATGTCGTCGGTCAGGCCCACGACGCGGCGTACCTGCATCCGGTGGTGCGCCACCACCGGGCGGGGCAGGTCGTCGCGACCCACCACCTGGCGGAGAACCTGGAGAACCGGTGGGACCGGCCGCAGGTGCACGTGACACCGTTGGCCGCGTTCGTCGACCGTTGCCTGCGCAGGGCCGGGGACTGACGTGCCGGCCGCCGACGAGGTGGGGTTGAACCTGGCCGACGTGGCCGCCGCCGCCCGGCGTCGGCTCGACCCGGTGCACTGGGATTTCTTCGCGGGCGGGGCCGGCGACGAGCGGACCCTGCGGGCCAACGAGGCGGCGTTCGGCCGGCGTTGGCTGCGGCCCCGGGTGCTGCGCGGTGCCGGTGAGCGCGACCTGCGGATCTCGCTGTTCGGTAGTGCGCTGTCGATGCCGGTGCTGGTCGCACCGACCGCGTTCCACCGGCTGGCCCACCCCGAGGGGGAGGTGGCGACCGCCCGCGCCGCCGCCGAGGCCGGCACGGTCATGGTGGTCAGCATGGCGGCCACCCGGCCGGTCGAGCAGATCGCGGCGGCTGGCGGGCCGCTGTGGTTCCAGCTCTACCCGCACACCGACCTGGAGTTCACCACCACCGTGGTACGGCGGGCGGTGGCCGCCGGCTGCCGGGCCCTGGTCGTCACGGTCGACTCGCCCGTGTTCGGTCGGCGCGAGCGCGACCTGCGGCACGGTTTCGTGGACCTGCCCTCCGGCATGGTCTGCGAGAACATGCGTGACGCGAACGGCCGGGTCCGGGACATCGAGATGAACGCCCGGGTGGGCTGGGAGCTGGTCGCCGTGCTGCGCCGGCTCACCACCGTGCCGATCCTGCTCAAGGGGGTGCTGCACCCCGAGGACGCCCGGCTGGCCGTCGAGCACGGGGTGGACGGGGTGTTGGTCTCCAACCACGGCGGCCGGCAACTCGACGGGGTGACGGCCACCCTGGACGCGTTGCCGGCCGTCGTGGCGGCGGTTGACGGCCGGTTGCCGGTCCTGGTCGACGGGGGCCTGCGACGCGGCACGGACGTGCTTGTCGCGTTGGCGCTCGGGGCGACGGCGGTGCTGGTCGGCCGTCCGGTGCTGTGGGGGCTGGCGGTGGCCGGCGCGGCCGGGGTACGGCACGTGCTCGACCTGCTGCGCGCCGACCTGGACCGGGCGTTGGCCCTGGTCGGCGTCGCCCGACCCGGCGATCTCAGCGCCGATCTCGTCACCACGGGAGCGTCGGCGTGAGCGGGCCGGTGGTGTGGGGCGCGGTGGTCGTGCTCGGGGTGGGTTGGACGCTGCCCCGGTGGCTGCCCTCGGCGGTGGTGCGGCTGCGGCAGTGGGTCTTCGCCCGGGTCAACGGCGGGGAGGGCATCCCGGTGCCGGGTCCGCTGGTCGGTGTGGAGGATTTCGAGCGGCTGTACGCTGATCCGGCGGCGGACGGGCGCAGCCGGGGCGCCGGTCTGTCCGACCTGTTCTGGTACTGGCTGTCACCCGGCCCGCACATGCACCAGGAGCACCTGGAGCCGGGGGAGCGTTACCGGGCGGTGGCCGGGGTGACCCGGCGGGTGCTCGCCCTGCGCCCGCAGCGTGCCGACGCCCTCGCGACCGCCGCCACCCGGCGGGTGCTCGACGAGTTGCCGGCGGGGCGGGTCCACGTGCGGCTGCGGGACCTGATGATGCCGGTGTGGGCGGAGGTCTACCACGAGCTGATCTTCGGGGAGGTGTGCCCGAGGGAGGTCCGGGCGCTGTTCGTCGCCAACGCCGCCGACGTGGCCGCCGCGCTGAAGTGCACCGGCCTGCGGCACCTGGACCGGCGTGCCCCGTTGACCCGGTACCTGCGCGGGCGGGTCGAGGCGGGCACCTGCCCGGTGACGTTGCCGCCGCCGTTCACCGCCGAGGAGACGGCCTGGTACCTGCACGGCGCGTTCGGCACCACGGCGGTGGTGCAGATGTCCGAGGCGATGTCGCACGTGCTGCTGGCGCTGGCCAACCATCCGGATCTCCAGCGGGGCCTCGACGACGACGACACCCTGGACCGGGTGATCGACGAGACCCTGCGGCTGCATCCGCTCTTCGGGGTCGCCCACCGGATCACCTCCGCGCCGATCGCGCTGCCCGCCGGGGTGACCCTGCCCGCCGGGTCGGTGCTGCTCTTCAACTACCTGGCGTTCCAGCGCAGCGGGCCGGCCGGCGACGAGCGGTTCGACCCGGACCGGTGGCGGACGCTGGCCCGCCGGGATGCCCGCTTCATCCCCTACGGGGTCACCGCCAACCGGGCCTGCCCGGCGCGCGGGGTCGCGCCGGTGATGATGCGGGCCGCGACCCGTGAGGTGCTGCGCCGGTACGCCCTGGCGTCGTCGGCCGCGCACAGCCGGTCGCTGCCCAGCCGGGGCCCGGCGTACCTGACCCCGGCCGGTGTCCCCGGCCCGGGGCGGCTGCGGCTGGCCGCGATGCGGTGGCGGGACCGCTGGGCCGACGTGGGACGCAGCGTCCGGCAACTGGTGTTCGGCGCCTGGATGGTCGTCGACGCCCGGCGACAACGGTTGTGCACCAACTACTTCGAGGAGGCGGTCCGGTGACCCCCACCCAGTTGGCTCCACGGTTCTTCATCGCGGTCGCGGTGATCCTCATCTTCTGCAAGGCGGTGGCCTGGCTGCTCGGCCGGGTGGGTCAGCCCGCCGTGGTCAGCGAGATGCTCGCCGGGGTGCTGCTCGGCCCGTCGCTGCTCGGGTTCGTCCTGCCGGAGGTGAAGGACGCCCTGTTCCCGACGGCGCTGCTGCCGGTGCTCTACGTGGTGGGCCAGGTCGGTCTGGTGCTGTTCATGTTCCAGGCCGGGTACGCGTTCGGCGCCCACCGGGTCACCGGTCTGGCCGGCACCGCCGGGCTGGTGTCGTTGGCCGGGGTGACCGCGCCGCTCGTCCTGGGGGTGGGGCTGGTCCTGGTCACTGCGGACGCCGTGCCGATGCGGGCCGACGGGACGTCGATCGGGGTGTCGGCCGCGTTCGTCGGGGTGGCGTTGGCCATCACCGCATTCCCCATGTTGGCCCGGATCATCACCGAACGCGGGCACGCCGGCACCCGGCACGGCACGTTGTCGCTGGCCAGTGGTGCGCTCGACGACATGGTCGCCTGGATCATGCTGGCGGTGGTGCTGGCGTTCGCCTCCGGCCGGGCCGGGCCGGCGGTCGTCACCGCCGGTGGCGCGGTGCTGTTCGGGCTGGTGCTGTGGTTGGCCGGGCGTCGGGTGACCGCCGCGTTGATGACCAGCCCCCGCCTCAACGACGGTGCCCGGGTGCTCGGCACGGTGGCCCTGCTCTTCCTGGTCGCCTGGTACACCGACGAGATCGGCCTGTACGCGGTCTTCGGCGCGTTCGCGGTGGGGGTGGTGATGCCGCACACCGCCAACACCGACCGGGTGGTGGACACCCTCACCCCGGTCGCCGCGACGGTCTTCCTGCCGCTGTTCTTCACCTATTCGGGGCTGCGGACGGAGTTCGGGTTGCTGGGCAGCGCGCCGGTGCTGCTCTTCGCGGCGGCCTGCGTGACGGCGGCGATCGTCGGCAAGTTCGGTGCCTGCTGGGCGGCGGCCCGGGTGCGGGGCGAGTCGCAGGGTGTCGCGTTGCGGGTGGGCGCGTTGATGAACGCCCGGGGTCTGATGCAGCTCATCGCGCTCAACGTCGGCCTGGAGGCGGGCATCGTGAACGCCTCGTTGTTCACCGTGCTGGTGGTGGTGGCGCTGGTCACCACGATGATGACGACTCCGTTGCTGAGCTGGATCGAGCACCGGGAGGCCCGTAGGCAAACCCCTGTCCGACCCCAGACCCTCGCGGTGGTGAAATGATAAAAAGATAGCTGTCACTATTTAGCCTTACTCTGTGCGATTGTGGACGCATGCCCGGGGGAGGATCGAACCGTCTGCTGTTGGTCGAGGACGACGAGGAACTGGCCGGCCTGCTCACTGAGTCACTGGTCGGTGACGGGTTCCTCGTCGACCACGCCTCGGACGGCCAACGGGGTCTGCATCTCGGACTGACCCGCACCTACGACGTGATGGTGATCGACCGGATGCTGCCGGCGCTCGACGGACTCGACCTGGTCGTCCGGCTGCGTTCGCGGAAGGTCCCGGCCCGCGCGCTGATGCTCACCGCGCTGGGCACGGTGGGCGACCGGATCGCCGGGCTGGACGCGGGTGCCGACGACTACCTGATGAAACCCTTCGACCTGGACGAGCTGAGCGCACGGATCCGGGCGTTGTGCCGGCGGACGTCCGAGGCCACCACCGTGCTGCGTGTCGGGGCCGGGCTGCTCGACCTGACGTCCCGCGACGCCGTGCTGGCCGACGGCACCCGGGTGGCGCTGTCCGCCCGGGAGTTCGAGCTGCTGCGGGTGCTGGCGGCCCGGCCCAACCTCGTGCACTCCCGGGCGGAGTTGCGCCGCCGGGTCTTCGACGAGACCGCAGCGGCGTCCATGGTGGACACCTACGTCTACTACCTGCGCCGCAAGCTCGGCCGGACGGTGGTCCGCACCGTGCACGGGCTGGGCTACCGGCTCGGAGCGCTCTGATGGAGCTGGTGGAGCAGGCGATGGTGCGCCGCGCCCGGTTGCGCATCGGCCTGCTGGTCGGGCTGGCCATCGGTGCCCTGCTGCTGTTGGCCGGCGGCCTCTCGTACGCCGTGCTGGTGCGCAGCCAGGAGGCCCAGATCCACCGGGAGTTGGCGTGGGGCACCAGCCACGCCACCATTCCGGGTCCGCCCGCGTGCAGCTGGATCTTCCGCTACAACGGCCTGATCACCGACACCGGTCTCAACCCGCCGCCGCCGGGCTTTCCGCTGACCGGTGCGCTGACGTCGGTGGCCGCGACCGGTGTCACCGAGGTCACCACCGTCACCCGCAACGGCACGACCTACCACGTCCGCACCGAGTCCCGCAACGACGGGCTGGTCGTCCAGGCGGTGTTCGACGCGCGGTTCCAGCTGTCCGACCGTCGGCACCTGCTGCTGGCGTTCAGCCTCGCCGCGGCGGTCGGGCTGCTCGTCGCCGTGCTGACCGGTGCGCTCGTCGGTCGACGGGCCGTCGCGCCACTGGCGGAGGCGCTGACCCGGCAACGGCGGTTCATCGCCGACGCCAGCCACGAGCTGCGTACCCCGATCGCCCAGGTGCACATCCGCGCCCAGCTGATGGCGCGGCGGGCCCATACCGGTGGCAGCGCGGCGAGCCTGGAGGATCTCGACCGGCTGATCGGCGGCACCCGCCGGCTCGGCGAGATCGTGGACGACCTGCTGCTCTCGGCCCAGCTCGCCGCCGCTCCCGCCGACCGCCGGGCGTACCCGCCGGTGGATCTGACCGCGCTGGTCGGGGCGGCCGTCGCCGCCGAGGCGGACCGGGCCGCCGAACGCCAGGTCACTGTCGCGGCGGACCTGCCCGGCGAGGCGTTGCCGGTGCCGGGGGTCGAGTCGGCGCTGCGCCGGGTGGCCGGGGAGCTGCTCGCGAACGCGCTCGCCCACACACCCCCCGGTGGCCGGATCGACGTGTCGCTGCGCAGTGGCGGCGACTACGCCGAGTTCGTGGTCGCGGACAGCGGGGACGGCTTCGACCAGGCCGACGCGCGGCGCATCTTCGACCGGTTCCACCGTGGCGGGGGTGCCGGGGAGCACCGGTTCGGGCTGGGGTTGGCCCTGCTCCAGGAGGTGGTCACGAGCCACCGGGGCACGATCGAGGCCGAGGGCCGGCCGCACCGGGGGGCGGTCTTCACCGTCCGTCTGCCCGCCACCCGACCGTCCGCCCCCACGGAGCGGGTCTCGGGGATCCGACGTCTGCGGGTACGGCAGCTCGTGGAGCGGTGAGCGGGGCAGTACGGCGGTCGCCGCGCCGGTCCGCTGCCGGGAAAAAATCCCGGCCGGGATGTCGAGAACGGGGGACCAGCATCGTCCCCGGGGTGAATGCGGCCAGAATGGTGGTCGCACCGGCACCGAGGAGACACCCGATGGCGAAGTACCTGCTGCTCAAGCACTACCGAGGCGCCCCCGCCGCGGTCAACGACGTCCCGATGGACCAGTGGACGCCCGAGGAGATCACGGCCCACGTGCGGTACATGAACGACTTCGCGGCCCGGCTGGAGGGCAGCGGGGAGTTCGTCGACGGGCAGGCGCTCGCCCCCGAGGGGACGTTCGTCCGGTACGACGGGCCGGGGCGTCCTCCGGTGACCGACGGGCCCTTCGCCGAGACGAAGGATCTCATCGCCGGCTGGATGGTGATCGACGTGGACAGCTACGAGCGTGCCGTCGAGCTGGCCGGGGAGTTGTCGGCCGCCCCGGGGGCGGGCGGGCGACCGATCCACGAGTGGCTGGAGCTGCGCCCGTTCCTGACCGAGCCGCCGACCATCACCGACTGACCGGTGGACGGTGACCTGCTGCGCCGGCTCACCCCGCAGGTGCTCGGGGTGCTGGTCAGGCGCGGGGCCGACTTCGCGGCGGCCGAGGACGCCGTGCAGGACGCCCTGGTCCAGGCGGTACACGGCTGGCCGGCCGACCCGCCCCGGGACCCGTTGGGCTGGCTGGTCACCGTGGCCTGGCACCGGTTCCTCGACGCGGGCCGGGCGGACGCCGCCCGGCGTCGGCGTGAGGACCTCGTCGTCGAGGAACCGGCCCCCGGCCCCGCGTCGGGGGTGGACGACACGCTCCAGCTCTACTTCCTGTGCGCCCACCCGTCGCTGACCCCGTCCTCGGCGGTCGCGTTGACCCTGCGTGCCGTCGGCGGGCTGACCACCCGGCAGATCGCCCGGGCGTACCTGGTGCCGGAGGCGACCATGGCGCAGCGGATCAGCCGGGCCAAGCGCACCGTGTCCGGCGTACGCCTCGACCGGCCGGGCGACGTCGCCACCGTGCTGCGGGTGCTCTACCTGGTGTTCAACGAGGGCTACTCCGGCGACGTCGACCTCGCCGCCGAGGCGGTCCGGCTCACCCGGCAGCTCGCGGCGATGGTCGACCACCCCGAGGTGGCCGGGCTGCTCGCCCTGATGCTGCTGCACCACGCCCGTCGCGCGGCCCGGACCACGCCGGACGGCAGCCTGGTCCCGCTCGCGGCGCAGGACCGCAGCCGGTGGGACACCGCCCTGATCGCCGAGGGGGTACGCATCCTGCAGGCGGCGCTGGCCCGGGACCGGTTGGGCGAGTTCCAGGCCCAGGCCGCCATCGCCGCGCTGCACGCCGACGCGCGCACCGCCGGGGAGACCGACTGGGTGCAGATCGTCGAGTGGTACGACGAACTCGCGCGGCTGACCGACAGCCCGGTGGTGCGGCTCAACCGGGCGGTGGCCGTCGGGGAGGCCGACGGGGCGTGGGCGGGGCTGGCGGCCCTGGCGGCGGTGGGCCCGTCGGTGCCCCGCCACGCGGCGGTGACGGCGTACCTGCACGAACGGGCCGGTGACCGGGCGACGGCGGCCCGGTGGTACGCCGAGGCCGCCGACCGGGCCGCCCACCTCGCCGAACGCGACCACCTGATCCGCCAGGCCGCCCGCCTCAACACCCGTCCGCCCGGCTGATCACCGGTGCGCCCGCCCGGTACCCGGGGCTGACGGCGGTGCCGTCGACCCGGGACGGGACCCTTTTCATTGATACCCTTGACTGCTCTCGGGGTGACCGCATTCGTGGGGGGCGCAGGGACGGGGGCCGGGCGATGACCGACTGTCGTACCCCTGGGGTGACCGCCGCGCCCCGGGCGGTGGCGGCGCTGGTCGCGTTGTCCGTCTCGGCGTTCTGCTACGTCGCCATGGAGACGTTGCCGGTGGGCATCCTGCCCCTGGTCGCCACCGACCTGGACGTGTCCGTGTCGCACGCGGGGCTGCTCGTCACCGGCTACGCGGTCACGGTCGCGGTCGTCTCGGTGCCGCTGACCCACGTCACCCGGCGGGTGCCGCGTCGCCGGCTGCTGGGGGTCCTGCTGGGCGTGCTGGTGGTCGCCACGCTGGTGTCGGCCGCCGCCCGCGACTACCAGGTGCTGCTCGGGACCCGGGTGGTCGTCGCGCTCACCCAGGCGCTGTTCTGGGCGGTGGTCGCGCCCGCCGCCGCCGGCATGTTCCCCGCCCGGGTACGCGGCCGGGTCACCTCCGTCGTGTTCGCCGGGGCGTCGCTCGGGCCGATGCTCGGCGTGCCGGCGGGCACCTGGCTGGGTCAGCAGTGGGGTTGGCGGTCGGCGTTCCTGGCCCTGGCCGCCGTGGCGCTGGCCGGGTTCGTGGCGATCGTGACACTGATGCCGCCGGTTGCGGTCGGGGCGACGCACGCGTCGACCGGAACCACCCCGGACGCCCGCCGGTACGCGGTCGTCGTGGTAGCCACCGCGCTGTCGGTGGGGGGCCTGTTCACGGCGTTCACCTTCACCGCCGTGTTCCTGACCGACGCCTCCGGGTTCGCCCCGGGCGCTCTCGGCCTGCTGCTGCTGATCCGGGGCCTCGCGGACTTCGCCGGCATCGCCGCCGGGGGGATCGCGAGCGACCGCCACCAGCGGGTGGCGATGGTGACCCCGGTGCTGCTGCTGGTGGTGGCCCTGCTCGGGATGTTCCTGCTGGCCGGGTCGCCGGTGGCCACCGGGGTGCTGCTGGCCGTGTCCGGGTTCGCCATGGGCGCGTTGACCCCCGCCCTGCAGAACCGGGTGCTGGAGGTGGCCCCGGGCAGCGCCGACCTGGCGGCGGCCGGCAACTCCGCCGCCTTCAACGTCGGCATCGCCGGCGGGTCCCTGCTCGGCGCGGTGGTGCTGTCCCGGTCCGGGGTGCAGGGCACGGCGTTGGCGGGCGGCCTGGTGGCTGCGGTGGCGCTGGTCGTCCTGCTGGCCGAGCCGCTGGTCGCCCGGGGCGGTACGGCGCGACGGGCCGTCCGGGGACGAGAATAGATCGTATTGCGAGATGGTGTCTCTGTTGACGTTGCGGTGGGTGTTGGTTAGCCTGGACCGATCATCGCCAGCCGCAGGAGAACGCCATGATCCGAGTTCCGCAAGGCTCTGGATTGCTGGTGCGCGGCTACGAGGAGCCGTTGCGGGTACACCCGCCGCGGGAGGGCATGCGCCCCGGGACCGCCGCCGGGGACCCGCAGACCCCGTTCTGATGGACAGGCACGCCGTCTCCCGACCGGGACACGGCGATCGCCCACGTCGTTGATCATCCCGGTGGGCGGCACCGCCGCCCCGGGACATTGACCCGTTTTCCGCAGAACCGACCCTCGGAGCGCACCATCATGACCACCGCAATCGATCTCGCCCCCATCTCCGGCCCGTCCGCCTGGCGCGGTGACGAGCTGCGTACCTCGACCGAATGGGTCTACCAGCTCAGTGACGCCGAGCGCGCCGAGCTGGAGACCGTCGGCCGTCGGTTCGTCGCCGACAACCCCGACCTGCGTACGGTGACCGCCGCCGACTACCCGCTGCCGGCCTGTGCCGGGCTCAACGAGGAGTGCGCCCGCCAGCTCGACAGCGGACGCGGCTTCATCCTGGTCCGGGGCCTGCGCACGGAGGAGTACGGCGACACCCTCGCCGGGGCGATCTTCTACGTGATGGGGCTGCACCTCGGCGTGCCGATGGGGCAGAACCAGATGGGCGACGTGCTCGACCACGTCATCGCCACCTCCAACAAGACCCTCGACGACCCGTCGGCCCTGCCGTCGCGGGTCCGCGACCGGCTGCCGTTCCACTCCGACAGCTCCGACGTGGTCGCGCTGATGTGCCTGCGGGCGGCCAAGGCCGGCGGGGCGAGCAGCCTGGTCAGCGGCACCACCATCTACAACGAGATCCTGCGCCGCCGGCCCGACCTCGCGCCGCTGCTGTTCGAGCCGTGGCACTGGGACTGGCACCGGCAGGACCCGGACGCCCCGGCCCACACCTACACCTCGCCGATCTGCAGCTACGTCGACGGCATCTTCAGCACCTACGCCGGCACCTCGATGATCTTCTCGGCGCAGGACTACCCCGAGGTGCCCCGCCTCACCGAGGCGCAGATCGAGCTGCTGCACCTCTACGACGAGGTCTCCCAGGCGCCCGGCCTGGCCCTGGACATGGACTTCCAGCCCGGTGACGTGCAGTGGCTGCTGAACTACGCCGCCCTGCACTCGCGTACCGGTTACGTCGACTTCCCGGAGCCGGAGCGCCGCCGGCACCTGCTGCGGCTGTGGCTCAAGCGCGACGTCGGTCGGCCGCTGGTGGGCGGCTTCGGCAAGCACGTGGTGACCGAGCGCGGCAGCGAGATCGCGCCGGGCGGCCGGTTCCACATCGCCGAGGCGGTCGAGCCCAACTTCGAGTGGGGCAACTGACCCACCGGCCCCTCGTCAGGACGGCCCGCAGCGCCCCAGTGTCGTGGCGCGGCGGGCCGTCCCCGTGCGGTCGGCATCCGGTGCATCGTCGGGTGGGGTGGCACCGGGGGAGCGGTGGCGGGCGGCGTAGGTGAGTAGCCAGCCCATCAGGACGACCTCGCCGACGAAGGTGACCCCGGAGACCTGCACCGGCTGGTCGGCCGACAGCAGCGACCCGACCGAGTCGGCGAGGTAGCCCGCACCGGCGACCGCCACCAGCGCCGCCACCCAGGTCGGCACGGTGTCCGACCGCCAGGCCAGCCATCCGACCAGCAGCAGGTGGACGCCGAACAGCAGCAGGCCCAGGTCCCAGACCTGCTGGAAGCCGGTGAGTCGCGGAGGCCCGTCGGCGGCGAGCCGGTCGGCTCCCGCGCCGTCGCGCAGCAGGCCGGCGACGGCGATCAGGTGGGTGAGTGCCACGGCGAGGACGACCGCGTACCCGGTGCGGCACCAGGCCGACAGCAGTGCGACGGTGGGCCGGGTGCGGCTGAGGAGCGCCCGTAGCGCCCAGCCGACCAGCACGTCGAGGCAGGCCACCGTGTACAGGGCGACCACGGCCAGGGTGAGCGCCCCCTGCCGGGCCGGCAGTCGGGTGGCGCTTGCGGCCGCGTCGGTGTCGACCAGCGGCTGTACGACGCCGAAGTTGGCCCACCCGGCGAGCACCGCCATCAGCAACAGGCCGAGCCCGGCGGCCAGTGCCGCCCGGCGGGCGCGGGAGCCGCCCGCTCCCACCCCGTCCGCTCCGCCGGTGTTGTTCGGCACGACTGCACCGCCGGTGTTGTTCGGCGCAGCTGCACCGCCGGTGGTGGCCGGGGCGTCTGCATCGCTGGCGCTGGCGGACGTGCGTGGTCCAGGGGCGGGGCCGGGCGGCGTGAAGCCCCGGGTGAGCAGCCGCAGGCCGAAGACGACCTCGAACAACCCGCCCGGGACGGCCAGCGCGACCCCGACCGCCACGCCGGCCAGCTCGGCTGCCGCGCCGACCGCCAGCAGCGCGTAGCCGACAGTTCCCCAGAGTGCGAGCCAGCGGGGCAGCCAGTGCCACCGGGCCAGGGTCAGGCAGAACGGCACGCTGCCCAGCCCCAGCGCCAGCATGGCCAGCTGGTAGGCGAGGTCGCCGGCCCCGTCGCCGAACCGGTCCCGCAGCACGATGCCGGCGGCGAGCAGGAACGCCTCCGCGCCCCGGGTCACCAGGTAGACCCAGGCGGCGCCCGGCTGCACCCGGCGCAGCGCCCGGAAGGCCAGCGCACCGATCGCCGCCACCAGCACGGAGTTGGCCAGCACCAGCACCACCCCGGCCGGGTGCCCGGCGAGCGCGCTGCCGGCGCCGTAGGCGACGAACGCCGCCAGGAAGAACGCGCCGGCCCACCGACCGGCCACACGCAGGGACATCGTCGCCTCCAGGGCTCTTCGTACTAAGTACGACTTACTTAGTACGGTACGGTGGGCGGTGCAGGCGGTCAACCGGGTGTCAGGGGAGCGACAGGTGGGCGAACCGGTGCGGCAGCTCAGCCGGGAGCGGGTGCTGCGGGCCGCCGTCGCCATCGCCGACGCGGACGGTCTCGGCGCGCTGACCATGCGCTCGCTCGCCGCCGCGCTGCACGCCAAACCGATGTCGCTCTACCACTACATCCGCAACAAGGACGAGCTGCTCGACGCCCTCGTCGACGGGGTCTTCGCCGAGATCGACCTGCCCGCGCCGGGCGGCGACTGGCGGGCCGAGGTGCGCCGGCGTTGCCTGTCGGCCCGGACGGTCCTCGCCCGGCACCCCTGGGCGCTGACCCTGATCGAGACCCGGACCAGCCCCGGCCCGGCCACCCTGCGCCACCACGACAGGATGCTGGGCGTGCTGCGGGGCGGGGGCTTCTCACTGCCGATGACGGCCCACGCCTACGCGGTCATCGACGCGTACGTCTTCGGTTTCGTGTTGCAGGAGGCGTCACTGCCGTTCGACGGCGGCGGCTCGGCCACCGAGGTCGCCGATGCGATCATGGCGGGTTTCGCGGCGGGCGACTACCCGCACCTGGTGGAGTTCGCCACCCAGCACGTCCGGCAGCCCGGCTACGACTTCGGCGGCCAGTTCACCTTCGGCCTCGACCTGATCCTCGACGCCCTGGCGAAAGCGGCCTGACGACCACCGGCCCCGACCGGGCCGCACGAACCGCCGGCCCCGGCCGGGCCGCACGCATCAGAGGCTCCGGCCGCGCCACTGGTGCGGCCGGGCCGTCCAGCCCGGAGGTGGACGCCTGGACGGCCGACCCCGGGACCGGGCCGGCCGTCCAGGCAGGACCTACAGGTCCAGCACCAACCGCTCCGAGTGGCACCGCCCGACGCAGATCATCATGCTCCGGCCGGCCGCGCGCTCCTCGTCGGTGAGCAGCGAGTCGCGGTGCTCCGGCGTACCGGCGAGCACCCGGGTCTCACACGCGCCGCAGTAGCCCTTCTCGCAGTCGTAGGTCAGGCCCGGCACGACCTCGCGCAGCACGTCGATCATCCGGCGGTCCCTCGGCACCCGCAGGGTCGCCCCGGTCCGCGCCAGGTGCACCTCGAACTCGGTGTTCGCCGCCGGGTCGAAGGCGACCTCCAGGTCGTCCCCGGCGGTGAACCGCTCGACGTGCAACTGCCCCGACCGGTCCGTCTCGGCGCAGACCCGCTCCACCGCGTCGATCATGCCGGTCGGTCCGCAGCAGTAGACGGCGGTGCCCGGCCCGGTGGCGTCGAGCAGCGCCCGTAGGTCGGGCAGGCCGGCCTCGTCCTGTGGCAGCAGGGTCACCCGGTCCCCGGCCAGCGCCGTCACCTCGTCGACGAAGGCCATCGAGGCACGGGTACGCCCGCCGTACACCAGGTGGAACGGCACGCCCCGGCGGTCGGCCTCGCGGGCCATCGCCAGGATCGGGGTGATCCCGATGCCCCCGGCGAGGAAGAGGTAAGCGGGGGCGTCGACGAGCGGGAAGTGGTTGCGTGGGCCGCGTACCGAGAGGGCGACGCCCGCTCGGGCCAGCGTGTGCAGCTCCACCGAACCGCCCCGGCCGGCGGGCTCGCGCAGGGCGGCGATCCGGTAGTGCCGGGTGTCGGCCGGGTCGCCGCACAGCGAGTACTGCCGGACCCGCCCGGACGGCAGCCGCACCTCCAGGTGCGCACCCGGCGCCCAGGGTGGCAGTTCCGCGCCGGTCGGGTCGGCCAGGCGTACCTCCAGCACCTCGTCGGTGGCGGTGGCGGTGGCCGCCATGACCAGTTCCCGGTCGCCGGTCAGGCTGGCGGTGGGCCGGGTCCCCGCCGCGTCGGCGTCGCGGCGGGGACCCGGGGTGAAGACGGCCGGGATCGCGTCCCAACCGCTCTGGTTGCCCCGGGTGGGGTAGGCGACGAGGCCCTCCTCCACCACCCGGAAGTCGGGCAGCCGGGTGAGTACCTGCGTGATCATCTCGCGGAACATCAGCCGGGCCAGGTGGGCACCGGCGCAGCGGTGGCTGCCGATGCCGAAGCTCAGGTGCCGGGCGGCGTCGCGGTCCAACCGGAGCTGCTCGGGCTCGGGGAAGACGACTGGGTCGTGGTTCGCCGCGACCCAGGGGATCAGCACCCGCTCACCGGCGGCGACCGGGCAGCCGCCGACCTCGGTGTCGGTGCGGACGGTACGGGCCATCGACTGGGACGGGGCGAACACCCGCAGGAACTCGTCGGTGGCGGTGAGCAGCAGGTCGGGGGACTCGATCAGGCGTTGCCGGTCGTCGGGGTGCCGGCTCAGGTGCACCAGGGTGGAGCCGGTCAGCGAGGTGGTGGTGTCCACCCCACCCGCGATCAGCAGCCCGATGACCGAGACCAGCTCGTCGGCGGCGAACAGCTCCCCGTCGGGGCGGCGCTGGGCGGCCAGGTAGCTCACCGCGTCGCCGGTCGGCACGGCCCGCCGCTCGACGATCAGCTCGCGGATGCGCTGGTCGAGGTAGGCCAGGCCGGCGGCCCCGCGTACGGCGCGTTCGCTGCCGGGCAGCGCGGCGAAGATGTCGTGGATCGGGCCGGCGAGCTTGGCCCAGTCGGATTCGGGGAAGCCCAGCCAGTCGAGGGTGACGGCGGCCGGCAGCGGGTTGGTCAGGTCGCGGACGAAGTCCACCGACCCCTCGGCGATGAAGGCGTCCACCACGCGGGTGGTGTGCCGGGCGACCATCGGGGCCAGCTCGGCGACCGCGTCCTGGGTGAGCAGCGGGTTGATCAGGTCGCGGTAGCCGGTCGCGGCGGGCGGGTCCAGCTCGATCGGGTACTGCTCCAGGCCGGGGCCCCGGGGGATGACGATGGCGGTGCCGTCACCCCCGGCGGTGGCGCGGGCGGAGGAGAAGGTGTCGTCGTCGCGGGCGATCCGGACCACGTCGGCGTACCGGGTGGTGTAGACGAAGCCGCCGTGCGCGTCGGTCCGGCCCACCGGGCAGGTCTGCCGGAACTCCCGGTAGTAGCCCACCGGGTCGGTGTTGCACTCGGCCGAGTGGTGGTCGAAGGGCGCGACGGGCCGGTCTGCGGTCGCGGTCTGCGCGGCGGCCGGGGCGGTGCGCTGCTGTTCGGTCATCGGGACGTGCTCCACAGGTGCGGGACGCTGCGCGGTGTTGCCCAGCCGCGCCACTGGGTGTGGGTCTGACGCCAAGGGTAATGTCGCTCACATAGCGAGACAACGTTTCACGATAAGATGCAGAAACGTCGATGTCGGCCGGTCAGAGGGTCAGTACGGCCTTGCCGACCTCGCCGGACCGCAGCGCCGCCACCGCCTCGTTGATCTGCGTGAAGGGGAACCGGGTGATCAGGCGGTCCACCGGGAAGTTGCCGGCGGCGTGCAGGTCCAGCAGCTTGGGCAGGAACACCTGCGGGAGGCTGCTGCCGCCGATGATGCCGGTGATGCTGCGGCCGTTGAGCACGCTGCGCCACTCGAAGCTCATCTGCTCGCTCGGGCCGATCCCGACCACGCCGCAGCGGCCAAGCGGGCCGAGCGACTCGACCGCGAGGCGCAGCACGTCCTCCCGGCCGGTGGTGTCGATCGCGACGTCGAAGCCGTGCGGGGCGATCGCGGTCAGCAGCTCGCGGGGGTCGCCGTCGGTGGAGTTCACCCCGTGGGTGGCGCCGAGCAGTCGGGCCGTGTCGAGCTTGCCGGCGTTGACGTCGACCGCCGCGACGACCGCGCAACCGGCCACCCGGGCGGCCAGGATCGCCGCGACGCCGACGGCGCCCGCGCCGAAGACGACGAGCGAGGAGCCGACCTCCGGGCGCAGCACGTTGAGCACCGCGCCGGCCCCGGTGCCGAAACCGCAGCCGAACGGGCCGACCACGCCCAGGTCGATCTCCTTGCTGATCGGCACCACCGCGCGGGCCGGGGCGACGACGTGGGTGGCGAACGACGACTGGCCCAGGAAGTGGCCGTTGACCGGTTGCCCGTCGCGGGAGAGTGCCGAGCTGCCGTCGGGTCGCCGGCCGGTGAAGTTGACCGCGTCGAACTGGCGGCAGTAGGCGGGGTTTCCGCCCCGGCACAGCGGGCAGTCGCCGCAGGAGGTGAAGCTCATCGCGACGTGGTCACCCGGCGAGACGCCGGTGACCCGCGCGCCGACCTGCTCGACCACTCCGCTGCCCTCGTGGCCGAGCACCGCCGGGGTGGGGAAGAAGTTGGCGAACTCCAGGTCGGTGGCGCAGATCCCCACGCTGTGCACCCGGACCAGCACCTCGTCCGGCCCGGGGTCGGCGAGGTCGATCTGCTGGAGGGTGAACGGCCCTCCAGCGTTCTCCAGCACCGCCGCTGTGATCCGCACGCGCCCTCCCTAGTGACTCACAAAGCGAGATTGCATCTTGACATGCGAAACGTAGAGGGTCAAGGATTCGCACATGGCTGACCTGGACATTCCCACCGCCCGCCAGCTCATCGACGGCGACTGGACCGCCGCCGCCGACGGCGGTGAGCTACCGGTGCTCGATCCCGCCACCCGGGAGACCATCCAGTCGGTGGCCCGCGCCCGCGCGGTCGACGTCGACCACGCCGTCGCCGCCGCCCGGCGGGCCGCCCCCGGCTGGGCGGCCACCTCGCCCAGCGAGCGCGGCGCGATCCTCTCGCGCTGGGCCGCGCTGATCGGCGAGCACGTCGAGGAACTCGCCGCGTACGAGTCGCGTGACGTGGGCAAACCCCGCTCCGGCGGGCGGCTCAACATGTACATCACCCAGGGCATCGTCGACTACTTCGCCGGGGCCGCGGACAAGCTCACCGGCGTCACCCTGCCCACCCGTACGCCCGACTACTTCGGCTACACCCGGCCGGAGCCGTACGGCGTCTGCGCGGTGATCATCCCGTGGAACGTGCCGGCCGTGCTCACCGCCGCCAACGTGGCCCCCGCGCTCGCCGCCGGCAACACGGTGGTGCTGAAGCCGTCCGAGGTCGCGCCGCTGTCGCCGTTCGCGCTGGCCGAGCTGGGCCGTCGGGCCGGGCTGCCGCCGGGCGTGCTCAACGTGGTCACCGGGCTCGGCCCCGAGGCCGGGGTCGCGCTCACCGGGCACCCCGACATCGACCACATCAGCTTCGTCGGCTCGACGGTGACCGGCCGGGCCGTCATGCGGGCCGCCGCGCAGCACCTGGTGCCGGTCAAGCTGGAGCTGGGCGGCAAGTCCCCGAACGTGGTCTTCGCCGACGCCGACCTGGACGTGGCGATCCCGGCGATCATCGCCTCGATCACCGAGAACGCCGGGCAGAACTGCTACGCCGGCTCCCGGCTGCTGGTCGAGGAGTCGATCCGGGCCGAGGTGGTCGAGCGGGTCGCCGCCGGCATGAAGGCCGTCCGGACCGGCCCCTGGGACCAGGACCTGGACATGGGCCCGCTGGTCAGCCAGGCCCAGTACGAGCGGGTCCGGGGTTTCCTGGCCGAGGCCCCGGCCGCCGGGGCCCGGCTGGTCGTCGGCGGCGAGCCGGCCACCGCCGCGTTCGACGACGGCTGGTACGTCGCCCCCACCGTCTTCGACCAGGTCGACTCGGACATGCGGCTGGTCCGCGAGGAGGTCTTCGGCCCGGTGCTGGCGGTGCAGGGCTTCCGGGGCGTCAACGAGGCGGTGGCGCTGATGAACGGCACCGAATTCGGCCTGCTGGCCTGCATCTGGACCAGTGACGTGTCCCGGGCGCTGCGGGTGGCCGGGCTGGTCCGCTCCGGGCAGGTCGCGGTCAACCAGTTCCACGACGCCGGGGTGATCGGCTTCCCGTTCAACATGCAGAAGGAGAGCGGCTTCAGCCGGGGCGGCGGCTACGCGGCGCTGCGCGAGTACACCCAGGAGAAGGCCGTCGCGGTCCGGCTGCTCGACCGACCGTCGGCGTGAGCCGATCGGGTGAGCTGGCGGCGGCCCGCCCACGGCTGGCCGTCGCCGCCGCGCCGTCGCCGGCCGCGTTCGCCCAGTGGCTCGCCGAACTCGCGTTCGGTGGCGCCGGCTGGCCGGAGCTGCTGGCCGCGGTGGCGGAGCGGACCGGCGCGGCCTGCCGGCTGGTGGCCGAATCGGGGGAGCTGCTCGCCGCCAGCGACGGCGCGGACGGCCCCCGTTGTGCCGCCGCGCCGGACGACGTGCGCCGCGCCCTGGTCACCGGCCGGGCCGGAACGGGGGTGCCGACCCTGGTCCGCTGCGTCGACGGGTGGACCGGTCGGGCGGTGGCGGTGGGTGCGGGGTCCCGCCGGCTCGGCGCGCTGCTGCTGGCTGAGCCGGTCGCGGCCGGGCAACTGGCGCTGGCGGGGGCCGCGACCACCGCACTGTTGATCGAGGCGGTCCGGCACGAGTCGCCGCCGCCTGCCGTCCGGGATGCCGCGACGGTGCTGCGGGCCCTGCGTGACGGCCTCGGCGACCCCACCGGGTCGCCAGCCGGACCCGCCGGGGGCGTTGCCGGGCTGCTCCGGGCGGGCGGGGCCGGCTTGCCGCAGGCGGGTGAGACCGGGCCGTCCCCTGCCGGCGGGGCCGGGCCACTGCGGCCCGGGGAGGCCGAGCTGCTGCGGGCGGGTGCGGCGCACGGCTGGCGGTTGGACCAGCCGCACGCCGTCGCCGGGATCGCCTACACCGGGGCGCAGCAGCGCCGCTGGGCGTCCGCGCTGAGCTGGCTGGACCGGCCGGTGCTGGCCGAAGGGCGGCGGGCCTGGACCCTGCTGCACGGTGACGTGGAGCGCGAGGTGACCCGGCTGCGGGTCCGGTTGGACCAGATCGTGGGGGCCGGGCAGGTGCGGGTGGTCGCCGGTGCGCTGGTGACCGGGCCGGCCCGGACGGCGGCCTCGTTCCGGGACGCGGACCGGCTGCTGCGGCTGCTGCTGCGCGCCCCGGACGAGCGCGTCGAGCTGCCGTTCGGGCAGGCGGGGCTGGCGCAGGTGCTGTTGGCCGTGCCGGACGAGCGGTTGCGCTGGTTCGTGCACCGGCACCTGGGACCGATCGCGCACCGCGACGACCTGCTGCGCACCCTGGACTGCTGGTTGGCGACCGGGGGCAGTCGGCAGGCGGTCAGCGAACGGTTGCACCTGCACCGCAACTCGGTGGGTTACCGGGTCGGTCTGATCAAGCGGCTGTTGGGGGTCGACCCGCTCGATCCGCAGACGGTCGCGGTGCTGCGTACGGCGTTGGCCGCGCGGGAGTTGCTGGCCGCGTCCGAGGCCGGTTGATCCCCTGGTGGGTGGCCTGTGAACGGCCTGGACGACCTGCTTCGTTAACCGTTCCGCCTCTTTTGCGGCAAGCCGTTGACACGCCGCCGCGCCGCAGGCAGAGTACGTCTCCAAGCAACGAGAATCACAATGCAAGACGCCATATTGACTGGTAGACCATGGGGGAGGTTGCGATGCGGGCGATGGTCCAGACCGGTTTCGGGGGGCCCGAGGTGCTGAGCCTGCGGCACCTGCCCGACCCCGAGCCGGGCGCGGGCGACGTGGTCGTCCGGGTGCACACCGCCGCCCTCAACCGCCTCGACCTGCTCCAGCGGCGCACCGCCCTGCTCCCCGGCTTCGCCCTGCCCCACGTCGGCGGCATGGACGTCGCCGGGCAGGTCGACGCCGTCGGGCCGCAGGTCACCACGGTACGCCCCGGCGACCGGGTGCTGATCGACCCGACCATCGGCTGCGGAGCCTGCGCCACCTGCAAGAACGGCCAACCGGGCTACTGCCCGACACTGGCCGTGGTCGGTGGCAACCGCCCCGGCGGCTTCGCCGAGTACGTCACCGTCCCCGCCACCGTCGTGCACCGGGTGCCCGCCCACGTCGACCTCGCCGACGCCGCCGCGCTGCCCACCGCGTGGAGCCTCGGCTGGCACGCCGTGCACCGCGTCGGTGAGGTCCGCGCCGGGGAGTGGGTGCTGGTGCAGGCCGCCACGAGCGCGGTCAGCATCGCCGCCATCCAACTCGCCCGCCGGGCCGGCGCCCGGGTGCTCGCCGTGGCGCGTACCGAGGCCAAGCGGGCCGTCGCCGCGGACCTCGGCGCGGACGTGCTCGACCTCGACGAGCACACCGTGGAGCGGGTGCTCGAGCACACCGACGGGCACGGCGTCGACCTGGCCGTCGACCACGTCGGCACCGCCACCTGGGCCACCTCGCTGGCCAGCCTGCGCACCGGCGGGCGGATCGTGCTGCTCGGCAACACCACCGGCGACCAGGTCAGCTTCTCCCTCTCCGACGTCTACCGGCGCGGGCTGCGGCTGCTCGGGGCCGGGGCGTACAGCCCGGCCGACTTCGCCGACATGCTCGACGCCTACTTCACCGGTGGCCTGCGGGTGGTCCGGGGCGCGGAATACCCGCTCGACGAACTGACCGAGGCGTACGCCCGGCAGGAGTCCGGCGACCTCATCGGCAAGATCCTCGTCCGGCCATGACCACCACCCCGACGGCGGGCACCGCCGACCTCCGCCCGGCCGACCTGCTGATCGTCGACGCCGAGATCGTCACCATGGCGGCCGACCGGGCGGTCGTGCCCGATGGCACGATCGCCGTGGTCGACGGCCGGATCGCCGCGATCGGCCCGGCGGCGACGCTGCGGGTGGCGTACCCGGGCAGTCCCGAACTCGACGCCACCGGCTGTGTGGTCGTCCCCGGCCTGGTCAACGCCCACCAGCACACCACCGCCGACCCGCTGGTGCGCAGCAGCATCCCCGACGACGTCCCGGCCCAGCAGGCGATCTTCGACTGGATCGTGCCGCTGCACAGCGCGGTCACCGGCGACGACGACGAGTTGTCGGCCACCCTCACCGCCGTCGAGTCGCTCAGCTACGGGGTCACCACCCTGCTGGAGCCCGGCACGGTGGCGCACCCGCTGCGGGTCGCCGCCGGGCTGCGTACCGCCGGCATCCGGGCCCGGGTCGGCGGCTGGGGCTGGGACGCCCCCGACGTGCCCTACGCCCGGCCGGCCGCCGACACCCTCGCCGTGCAGGCCGACACCGTCGCCGCCCTGGCCGGCGACCCGCTGGTCACCGGCTGGATCACCCTGGTCGGACACGACCTGGTCAGCGACGCGCTGTTCACCGGCGCGGCGGAGCTGGCCGACCGGCTCGACGTGGGCATGACCTGGCACCTGTCGCCCGGCCCCGAGGACGCCGCCGCCTACGCCGCCGCCGGCCGGGCCCGGCCGGTGCGGCACCTGGCCGACCTCGGCGTGCTGGGCCCCCGACTGCTGCTCGGCCACGCGGTGTGGCTCGACGACGCCGAGGTCGACGCGCTCGTCGAGACCGGCACCGCCGTCGCCTCCTGCCCGGGGGCCTACCTGCGGCTCGGCCAGGGTTTCACCCGGGCCGGCCGGCACACCGCGCTGCACCGGGCCGGCGGCCGGCTCGCGCTGGGCTGCGACTCGCACAACGCCGGGGACACCCCGGACCTGTGGCGGGCCGCCCGACTCTTCGCCGGCCTGGAGCGGGACCGGGGCGTTCCCGACCCGCTGCGCGCCGACGAGGTCTTCGCCCTGGCCACCGTCGACGGCGCCGCCGCCGTCGGGCTGGGGACGCAGACCGGCTCCATCGAGGTCGGCAAGGCCGCCGACCTGGTGCTGCTCGACACCCGGACCATCCCCTGGATTCCCCGCGGTGACCTGCCCACCCAGCTCGTCTGGGGTGCGGCCGGGCACACCGTCCGGGACGTTCTGGTCGACGGCCGGCTGGTGGTCCGCGACCGGCGGATCACCACCGTCGACGTCGACGCCCTGCGCGAGGAGGCCGCCCAGCGTCGGGCCGCCCTGCTGCGCCGGGTCGGCATCGACATCCCCCCTCGCTGGCCCAGCGTGCCAGCGACCGAGTTCTCCGCGCGCCGGTCCGTGCCGGGCCGTGCGCCGACCCCACGTGAAGGGAAAGCACCATGACAATGAGGATTGGTCGGGGTCCGGCGGCGCTGCTCGCCGGGGCGCTGGGATTCGCCCTGGTCGGTTGCGCGAGCAACGACGCGACCGCGCCGTCGGCGGGAGGGTCGGCCAGCAGCGGTACGGCCCCCGCCGGGCAGCCCGACGCCAACGGTGACGGCAAGGTCGTCATCGGCGTGCTCAGCCCCGGTGACATCAACGACAACGGCTACTACGAGAGCTTCGTGATCGGTGCCGAGAAGTTCGCCACCGAAAAGGGCTGGCAGGTCATCAAGCGCGGCAACGTGCCGCCGACCGAGGCGCTCAGCGCCGCCCGCGCGCTGTGCCAGCAGGGCGTGGACATGGTGGCGCTCGGGGCCTCCGAGCTCAAGGACGCCATCCCGGCCTCCGAGGAGCCGGTCTGCGCCAAGACCTCCTGGTACGTGCCGTCATCGGAGAACATCCCGCAGACGCCCCGGGTGACGCTGTCCAGCGACGACCCCAACCAGAGCATGCTCGCCGCCGGGTACGCCACCGGCCTGGTCATGCAGGCCAAGAACGCCACCAAGGCCGGCTTCGTCACCGGCATGGAGGCCGACTTCTCGGTCAACGCCGCCAAGGCGTACAAGGCGGGCATCCGGATGGTGGTGCCGAACGCGACCCTGGTGACCACCTACACCGGTGACTTCAACGACTCGGCGAAGGCCCGGGAGGCCGTCCAGGCGCAGATCAGCCAGGGCGTCAAGGTCGTCTACCCGTACCTGGGCGGGGCCACCGACGCCGCCGCCAAGCTGGCCAACACCGGCGGCGCGCTCACCCTGACCCCCGGCACCGACCGGTGCGACTCGACCGACCCGCGCTTCGACATCTCGGTCATCTTCGACCCGGGTGCGTACTTCGCCGCCGCGCTGGAGCTGTTCGCCAAGGGTGAGATGACCCTCGGCACCACCAAGAAGTGGGAGCTGGGCAAGGACCCGTACCCGGCCGTCAAGATCTGCAAGCCGACCCCGGAGCAGACCCAGAAGATGGACGCCTTCGTCGCCGACGTGGCCAGCGGCAAGACCGACACCGCCGCGACGGTCGCCAAGCTCGGCTCCTGATTCCCGCTGCCCGACGACCAACGAGGTGAAACGGACTGTGGACGTTGACGACCAGCTGACGCCGGCTCTCACCCTGCGCGGAGTCAGCAAGCGTTACGGTCCGGTCGTCGCCTGCGACGCCGTGGATCTCGCCGTACGACCCGGCGAGATCCACGGCCTGCTCGGCGAGAACGGGGCCGGAAAGTCGACCCTGATGAAGATCCTGCTCGGGTTGGTGCACCGCGACGCCGGCACCATCACGCGCGGCACCGAACCGGTCGAGATCGACAGTCCGCAGGTCGCCGCCGACCTCGGGCTGGGCATGGTGCACCAGCACTTCAGCCTGATCGAGCCGCTTACCGTCTGGGAGAACGTCATCCTCGGCGACACCGGGCGGATCGACCGGGCGGCGGCCTGCGCCCAGGTCGAGGAGGTGTCCCGCCGGTACGGGCTGCCCATCGACCCGAACGTGCGGGTCGACCGGCTCTCCGCCGGGGAACGGCAACGCGTCGAACTGATCAAGTGCCTGCGCCGTGACCCGTCCATCCTGATCCTGGACGAGCCGACCTCGGTGCTCACCCAGGCCGAGTCGGCGGAGCTGTTCACCGTGCTGCGCCGGGTGGTGCAGGCGGAACGGCGGGCGGTCATCCTGATCAGCCACAAGCTCGCCGAGATCATGGCGGCCACCGACCGGGTGACCGTGCTGCGGCGCGGCGCGGTGGCGTTCCACGGCGCGACGAAGGACACCACCGCCCAGCAACTCGCCAGGCAGATGGTCGGCCGGGAGGTGTCGTTGCAGTCCGAGAGCGCGGCGCTGGGCCTGCTGCCGGTCGAGCGCCCCGCGCCGGTCGGCGAGGCCGACGGGGCGGTGGTGCCCCCGACGGCCCCCGGCCCGGCCGCGCAGGACGAGCCCGCGGCGTTGCGGCTGCGGGAGGTCACCATGCTCATCGGCGGCCTGCCGGTGCTGGACAAGCTCAGCCTGGAGGTCGCCCCCGGCGAGATCGTCGGCCTGTACGGGGTCGAGGGCAACGGCCAGGCCACCGTCGGTGAGCTGCTGGCCGGGCTGCTCGTCCCCGACTCCGGCACCGTCGAGATCGACGGCCGGCCGGTCGACCTGGTCCGCCCCGGCGCGCTGCACCACGCCGGCCTCGGCATCGTGCCCGAGGACCGGCACCACTCCGGTGTGGTGCTGGACATGAGCGTCGCCGAGAACCTGGTGATGAAGTCCCTCGCCGCAGTGACCACCCGGGGGGTGCTCAGCCGGCGGCGGATGCACAAGATCGCCCAGCAGCGGATGACCGAGTTCAACATCGTGGCGCCCTCCCCGGACACCCCGCTGCGCAGCCTCTCCGGCGGCAACCAGCAGCGGGTGGTGCTGGCCCGGGAGCTGTCCGCCGGCCCGAAGGCGCTGGTCGCCGCCCAACCCACCCACGGGCTGGACGTCGGCGCGATCGAAGACATGTACGTGCGGCTGCGGCAGGCCGCCGCGGAAGGGGTGGCGGTGTTGCTGATCTCCACAGAGTTGGAGGAGGTGATGGCCCTGGCCAACCGGATCGCGGTGATCTCCTCCGGCCGGATCGTCGGGGTGCTCCCCACCGCCGAGGCCACCGCCGAGCGGCTCGGCATGCTGGTCGGCGGGGTGAGTCACTGATGGCCACCCTCGGTATCGACGGCACCGGCCAGCGGCTGCTGCGCCGGCTCAACCCCGGCCCCGGCGGCTGGCAGGTCGGCCTCGCCACGGTCGCCACGATCGGCGTCGCGCTCGGCCTGTCCGCCCTGCTGATCGCGGTCACCGGCGGCTCGCCGACCGCCTCGACCAAGGCCCTCTACCAGGGCAGCATGGCCTCCCCGGCGGCCTGGTCCACCTCCCTGCTCTATGTCGCGCCGCTGCTGCTGGTCGCGGTCGGGGCCTGCGTCAGCGCCCGCTCCGGCTTCTTCAACATCGGCCAGGAGGGGCAGGTGCTGATCGGCGCGCTCGCCGGCGCGTGGGTCGGCCTGCGGCTGGCCGTACCCGGACCGCTGCTGCTGGTCCTGGTGCTGCTCGCCTCGGTGGTCGGTGCCGGGATCTGGGCCGGGCTCAGCGCGTTGATGTACCGGTTCCGGGGCGTCAACGTCGTGGTGAGTACGATGCTGATGACGTTCCTCGCCCAGCAGCTCATCTCGTTCGCGGTGAACACCCCGTGGCTGCTCCAGGAGTCCCGGCTCGGCCGGGGCACGCTGTCCCCGCAGTCCAACCCGGTGCCCGAGAACGCCCGGCTCACCTCCCTCGGCGAATACCCGAACCTCCAGCTCAACGGGGGTCTGGTGCTGGCCGTCGTGGTGGCGGTCGTGCTGGCGCTGGTGATGGCGCGTACCCGCTGGGGTTTCCGGTTGAAGATGGTCGGCCTCAACCCGGCGACGGCCCGGCACGCGGGTGTGCGGGTCGGTGCCCTCGGCGGCATCGCGCTGGCGATCTCCGGGGCGCTGGCCGGTCTGGCCGGTGCGCTGCTGCTGACCAGCCCGGTCGGCACCAACCGGTTGCAGCCGGGGATGTCGCTCAACATCGGCTGGGACGGCCTGCTGGTCGCCCTGGTCGCCCGGAACAATCCGCTGCTGGCCATCCCGGTGGCGGTGCTGTTCGGCGTGCTGCGGGCCGGCGGCAGCTTCCTGGCCGCCACCGGCGTGCCGTCGTTCCTGGTCGACGTGGTCAAGGCGCTGCTGGTGCTGGCCTTCGTCGCACCCCCGGTGGTGATCGGCATGCTGCGCCGACGCCGCCTGGCCGACCAGCCGTCGACCCCCACCTCCACCCCGACGGCACCGCCCGCTGCGACGGCCGCCCCGACCCCGACGGCTCCGCCGGCCGCCGCCGCGTCGACCGACCCGGCCGACACGTCGGCCCCGGTTGCCGGGTCCGCCCAGGCGGAACCGGCCGGGTCGACGGCCCCGGTCCCCGGCCCCCGGAGCACCGCGCCGCCGCCGGCGGACCCCGGCGACGCCGGCAACAAGGACGCCATGGAAGGCAGGTTGGCATGAGCGCCGCCGACAACATCGCCACCATCCTCTCCAGCGGGGCCCGGCTCACCGTGCCCCTGGCCTTCGCCGCCTGCGGGGAGTACGTCGCCCAGCGCGCCGGCACCCTGAACATCTCCGTCGAGGCGATGATGCTCGGCGCGGCGTTCGGCTCGATCGCGGTCGCCAGCGCCACCGGCAGCGCCACCATCGGCCTGGTGGCCGGCGCGCTGGTCGGGGTGGCGGTGGCGTTCGTGCACGGCATCCTGTCGCACCGGGTGCAGATCAACACGTTCGTCGTAGGTCTGGTGCTCAACGCCCTGGTGCTCGGCCTCACCAGCTACCTGATCACGGTGAGCACCTTCACCGGCCACCAGGTCTGGCAGGTCGACATCCCGGTGCTGCGCGACATCCCGATCGTCGGCCCGATGCTGTTCGTCCAACGCTGGCCGGTCTATCTGCTGCTCGCGGTGATCCCGCTGACCTGGTGGCTGGTCGAGCGCAGCCGGTGGGGGCTGGAGCTGCGGGCGGTGGGGGAGAACCCGCAGGCCGCCGACGTCAGCGGGATCGAGGTCAACAAGCGACGGCGACAGGCGCTGCTCTGGTGCGGGCTGCTCGCCGGGCTCGGTGGGGCGTACCTCGCGGTCGGCGAGGTCGGCTCGTTCAACCAGAACATGACCGCCGGCCGGGGTTACCTGGTCATCGCGGCGGTCATCTTCGGGGCATGGCGGTTGGGCCGTACCCTGATCGGCTGTGTCGTCTTCGGCCTGGCCGACGCGATGCGACTGGCGCTGCCGGCGCTGGGGGTCACCATGAACTCGCAGCTGCTGATCGCCGCGCCCTACCTGCTGGCCCTGCTGGCGATGCTGGTGTTCGCCACCACCCACCGCGAACCCCGGGCGCTGGCCCAACCGTTCCAACGCGGCACCACCTGACGGGGCACTCCCCGACTCCGGTCCGCCCACACGGCGCAGCGGCCACCCTCCTCCGGTGGCGGTCGCTGCGCCGTGTGGGTTTGCGGGTCGGCACCCGCCCGGCGTGGTGGTCGTATCTCGTTGATCACGAGGACCCGGGGGCCCCAGGGGCATACCATGACTTTTTGTCACGATCGGTCGTGACAGCAGGACACTTCCGCAGCGCCTCGCGCGCTTGATTGGCTGGTCAGGCATCACGGGAGCGATCCGGATGCGCCGCCGATCCGAAATGAGAACCCATGCGCAAGCCCCTGCGAGTCGTGCTCACCACCCTCGGTGTCCTGGTCGCCGTGCCGGTGCTCCTGCTCGCGACCACCGCCGTGGTGAACGTCGTGGCGACGAAGTCGGAAGCCTCCTCGATCACCCGTTACGGGCAACTCGTGCCCGTGGACGGCAAACAGATGAACGTGGTGGTCGAGGGCAACGGTGCCGAGACGATCGTGCTCCTGCCCGGCCTCGGCACCGCCGCCCCCGCACTCGACTTCCAGCCACTGATCACGCAACTGCGGAGCACCTACCGGGTCGTCGCCGTCGAACCGTTCGGCACCGGCCTGAGCGACCCCACCGACACCGACCGCACCGCCGCGAACATCACCCGGGAGGTGCACGAGGCGCTCCAGCACCTCGGCATCGACCGCTATGTGCTGATGGGCCACTCGATCGCCGGGATCTACGCCCTCACCTACGCCGCCGACTACGCCGACGAACTCGTCGCCTTCGTCGGCATCGACAGCAGCGTCCCCGACCAGCCCGGCTGGGACGACCCGATCCCGACCGGGGTGATCGTCGGCCTGAGCAAGCTCGGCGTCACCCGCGCGCTGGCGGCGATCACCGACGACCCGTACGCGGGCCTGCCCTACGACGAGCGGACGAGGAAGCAGCTGCGGTTGCTCAGCGCGAAGAACACGGCCGCCCCGACCATGGTCGACGAGATGGAGCACGCCCCGGCGAACTTCGCCGCGGTCAGCGGGAAGACCTTCCCGAAGGGGCTGCCCGTCCTGTTGTTCGTCCGGTCGAACGACCCCGACGTGGCGGACTGGGTCGCCCTGCACGAGCAGCAGGCGGCGGGCGTCGACACCGGTCAGGTCGTCCTCCTGACCGGCGACCACTACCTGCACCACACCCTGTCGCCGGAGATCGCCCAGCAGACCAGGGCTTTCCTGGCGGCCCGGTCGCTAGGCTGAGCCGGTGACGGACACCTGGCCGGGTGCACCGCGGGTCACCGCCGACCTCAGGGCGATGCGGCTGTTCACGGTGTTCTCCCTGGGGCTGGGGATGCTCATCGGCGGCGTCGTGCAGGTGTTGCTCGGCGTCGGCGTCGCCAGCGGCCCCCGGACGGTCGTCCTTCTGGTCGGGACGACCGCCGCCGTCCTGGCCGGACTCGCCGTGATTCCCCTGCTGCTGCGGGGCCCCGACGAGGTGCCGCCGCACCATCCGCTCGTCCTGGTGCTGCTGGCACTGTCCGGCGCGGTGTGGGTGCTGGCCGTCGTACCACCGTTCGCCGGCTGGGGGTGGGCGTTCACCCTGGCGACGGCGGGTGGGGTGCTCAGTTGTCTCGTGCGCGGCCGGTGGCGGGCCACGGTGATCCTCGGCTGCTGGGCGGCGATCGGTACCGGTGGCCTGATCGGCGTGCTGGCCCCGTCGCGCGTCGGGCCGCCGCCCGACGCGGTCGCCGACGCCATCGTGCTCAGCACCCTCGCGGTGTTCACCCTGCTGCCGCTGAGCGCGGTCTGGGTGCAGCAGGTGGTGCTGCGCCTGGAACACGCCCGCCGGCTCGCCTCCGACCTGGCGGTGGCGCAGGAACGGCTCCGGTTCGCCACCGACCTGCACGACATCCAGGGCCACAACCTCCAGGTGATCGCGTTGAAGAGTGAACTGGCGGAGCGGCTGCTGCCCGGCCAGCCCGAGCGGGCCGGCGGGGAGATCGCCGAGATCCGCCGGATCGCGCAGGTGGCCCTCGACGACACCCGCGCCGTCGTCAACGACTACCGCACCGTCACCGTCGCGACGGAGGCGCGCAACGCGGCGGCGGTACTGCGCTCCGCCGGCATCCGGTGTATAGCCCACATCGGGACACCGGACCTGCCGGTGGCCCTCGGCGCGGTGTTCGCCGTCGCGATCAGGGAGGCGGTGACGAACGTGCTCCGGCACAGCCGGGCGACCGAAGCCACCATCGCACTCGTCCGGGTCGCGGCGGAGTACCGGCTGACCGTCACCAACAACGCCGCGGGCGTGCCGCGTCCGGACGGAACGGGCCTGGCCGGCCTCACCCAACGCGTCGCGGCCCAACGCGGGACGGTCGAGACCACCCGCGAGGACGACACCTTCACGCTGACCGTCCGCATCCCGGTGCCCGCCGCCGACGCGCCAGCGCCCGCTGCGCAGGAGCCGACCCCGACGGGGAGACGACGGGGGACCCGCCGGTGATCCGGATCGTGATCGCCGACGACGAGGAACTCATCCGGGGCGCGCTGGTGGCGTTGCTCTCCCTGGAGACCGACATCGAGGTCGTCGCGGACGTCGCCGACGGCGAGGCCGCCGTCGCGGCTGCCGTCGCCCACCGGCCCGACCTGACCCTGCTCGATCTCGAAATGCCCGGACTCGACGGGGTCGACGCCGCCCGACGACTGCTGCGTCTCGTCGCGACGCAGGTCGTCATCGTCACCCGGCACGCCCGACCGGGGACGCTGAAGCGGGCGCTGAGTGCCGGGGTGCACGGCTTCGTGCCGAAGTCCACCCCGGCGTCGGAGCTGGCCAGGATCATCCGGTCGGTCACCGCCGGGGAGCGCTACATCGACGCCCGCCTCGCCGCGTCGGCACTGACCGAGCAGGAGAGCCCGCTGACGCCCCGCGAGATCGACGTGCTGCGGCTCACCCGGGACGGCCTGCCCACCAAGAACATCGCGCGGCAGCTCGGCTTGGCCCACGGCACCGTCCGCAACCACATCTCGTCCGCGATGGCGAAACTGGACGTCGACTCGCGTACCGCCGCCGCCACGATCGCCTGGGAACACGGCTGGATCTGAGCGTCCGCCTCTGGGCGTGGCGAGGCCACTACAACCAGGTTCGAGCGTGATCTTGCGACGCGGACCCCGCCGACGGCCCTGCTGACCGCCTCGGCGGCAGCCCCGTTGCCCGTGGCCGACCGGCAAGATCCTGCTAGTTCCTGGTTGTAGTGGCTTCCGGGCGTGGCGAGGCCACTACAACCAGGTTCGAGCGCGATCTTGCGACGCGGACCCCGCTGACCGCCCCGCTGACCGCTGCGGCGGGTGTCGGTGGGGACGTCAGGGGCGGCGGCGCAGGGTGGGGTCGGTCAGGGAAGGGACCCGGTAGCCGGCGTCGGCCGGGTTGACGTCGTGACCCGGCTGGACCAGGGCGTCGATCCGGTCCAGCACGTCGGCCGGCAGCCCGGCGGGCTCCCCGGCGGGCAGTTGGCTGCGCAGCTGGGCGAGGGTACGCGGGCCGATGATGGCGCTGGTGACCGCCGGGTGGCTCAGCACGAACCCGAGCGCCAGCTCGATCAGCGTCAGGCCGCTCTCGTCGGCGAGGGTGGCCAGCTCGTCGACCAGGGCGAGTTTGCGGTCCCGGGCGGCGGCGTCGCGGAAGTCGAAGTGGTCGCCGTTGCGCCCGGCGCGGGAGTCGGCGGGTACGGCCGTCGACCGGTACTTGCCGGTCAGCCAGCCGCCGTTGAGTGGGCTGAACACCAGTACGCCGAGCCGGTAGCGGGCGCTGGTGGGCAGGGCGGCGGCCTCGACGCCCCGGGTGAGGATCGAGTAGCCGAGCTGTTCGACGGTGAAGCGTTCCCGTCGCCGGCGTTCGGCGGCCCACTGCGCCTCGACGATCTGCTCGGCGGGGAACGCCGAGGTGCCGATCATCCGGACCTTGCCCTCCCGGACCAGGTCGGTCAGCGCGCCGAGGGTCTCATCGACGTCGGTGAGCGGGTCGGGCCGGTGCACCTGGTAGAGGTCGATCCAGTCGGTGCCGAGCCGGCGTAGGCTGCCCTCCACCGCCTGCCGGATCCAGCGGCGGGAGTTGCCGCGCCGGTTGCGGTCGTCACCCATCGGCTCGTGGAACTTGGTGGCCAGCACCACGTCGTCGCGCCGACCACGCAGCGCCCGGCCGAGGATCTCCTCGGACTCGCCGTGGGCGTACACGTCGGCGGTGTCGACCAGGTTGATCCCGGCGTCGAGCGCTTCGGCGACGATCCGGTGGCACTCCTGCTCGTCGGTGTTGCCCCAGGCGCCGAACATCATGGTGCCGAGGCAGAGGGTGCTCACCTCGACCCCGGTCCCGCCCAGTCTGCGGTACTGCATGATCCGACCGTCCTCCCGTACGCGGTGTGCCCCCACGCTGGCATGCCGGCCGGCCGCCGGCACCGTCCCGGCGCGTCGAAGCCGGCGCGTCGGCTTTGTGTCCCCGGCACATCGCCCCCGCCACCGAACAGTGAATAGGCTGGTGGACGCGATAGCGATGGACATTTCGGTACGGTGGAGGTAACAGTGGCGACCGGCCTGACCCAAGCCCGATGGACGCATGTGGCGTTGCCTACCGGCGACCTCGACAAGGCGATCTCGTTCTACACCACGCTCACCCCGCTGGTGGTGGTGGAGCGGTTCGCCGACGCCGACGGGGAGAGCGTCTGGCTCTCCAACGACAAGCAGGCCGACACCCCGTTCGTGCTGGTGCTCGTCTCCTTCAACAAGGACAAGGGCGGCCAGCTCGGTCTGCTGCACCCGTTCGCGCACATCGGCATCGAGGTGCCGCAGCGCTCGGACGTCGACGAGATCGCCGCGCGGGCCCGCGAGCTGGGCTGCCTGCACTGGGAGCCGCGGCAGATGCCGCCGCCGGTCGGCTACATCTGCGCGCTGAAGGACCCCGACGGCAACGTCATCGAGATCTCCCACGACCAGCAGGTCTTCGACACCGTGCGGCGTCGGTGGGGGAGCTGACCGCAGCCTCCACCCGCGCCGCCGTCCAGCGGTATCTGGCGGCGCTGAACGCCCACGACGCCGATGCCGTCGCCGGTTGCGTCAGCGTCGACTTCGTCAACGAGCACACCGCCGCCCTCGGCCGGACGGTGGTCGGCCGGGTCCGTTACCGGGCCCGGCTCGACGGCTTCCTGGCCGAGTTCGTCGACCTGCGCTACGAGGTGGAGGAGCTGCTCGTCGACGGTGAGCGGGCGGCGGTGGCGTACCGGATGTCGTTCCGGCTGGCTTCGGCCGGCCGGGCCCCGGTGCGCATCCGTGGCGTGTTCCGGTTCCGGGTCGACGCTGACGGTCTGATCGCCCACCGGGTCGACTACTGGGACAGCGGCGAGGTCCACCGTCAGCTCGCCGCGGCCACCGGACCGCCGCCCGTCCCCGGTTCGGGGGCGGGCGGCCCGGCGTGAACCCGGGTCGGCACGGCGGTGCCGCCCGGTGAGGTGGGGCGCTCCGGGTGGGGAACCACCCACCCGGGCCGGCAGCAGCCCGGCCACCGTCGCGCACCCCTACCACGCCGGCCCCGCCTGGGGCGGGAGTCCGTCCCGGTCGTCGGGGCGTCGGGTGGGGATCGTCGCCCGGGGTGGTGTCCGTGTCGCCGGATACGGTCCGTGCTCGGTAGAGTTCGCCTTTCGGTGGACGGCGAGTGCGAGGTGACGCGGTGACGGGCGGAGTCGACGAGTCGGCCGGTGACGCGCCGGCGATCCAGACGGTGCAGCGGGCCGCCACGATCCTCCAGGCTTTCTCCGTCGAGCGGCCCCGGCTCACCCTGGCCGAGTTGACCGCCGACCTGGCGATCAGCCGGGCCACCGCGCACCGTTACGCCCGCGCGTTGCGGGCGGCCAACCTGCTGCGCTTCGACGTGGCCACCGCGACCTACACGCTCGGTCCGCAGGTGTTGGCGATGGAGGCCGCCGCCCGTGCGGCGCTGCCCATCGTCACCGCCGCCGAGCCGTACCTGGACCGGCTCACCCGGCTGACCAACCAGACCTCGGTGCTGAGCGTGTGGAACGGCGAGGTGCCGACGGTGGTCCGCTGCATGGACAACACCAGCGGTGACGTGCGGTTGAGTGTGCGTACCGGCTCGCCGTTGGATCTGCTGCGCTCGGCGCAGGGTCGGGTGTTCTGTGCCTACCTGTCGGCCGCCGAGGCGCCCGCGGTGGCCCGCCAGTTGCGGCTGTCGGCGGGGCTGCGGGCGGTCGTCGAGCAGGTCCGCCGGGACGGTTTCGCCGCCAACTCCCCGGAGGATTTCGGGGTACGCGTGCTGGCCGCGCCGGTGTTCGAGCGTACCCAGGTGGTGGCCGCCCTGGCCGTGTTGGGCACCAGCACGACGCTGTCCGGCGCGGTGGAGGCGGCTGCGGCGGACAGCGTTCGGCTGGTGGCGCGGGAGTTGTCCGAGGCGCTCGGCGCGAGCTGACGCCCGGGGTCTGCCCGCCCGTCAGCGGTGACCGTTGCTGCCGACCGGGGGGTGGTGGCCGTTGCCGCCACTGCCCAGCTCGGCGGTGACCAGGGCGGCGACGCGTTGCAGGGCGATGGCGAGCGCGCTGTCGGTGCCTTCGGGCACCGAGGTGGTGGTGCCGACGATGGCCATGGCGGCGATCAGGGTGCTGCCCCGGAAGATCGGTGCGGCGATGCTGCGGACCCCGTTGGCCGAGGGCGTGTTGGCCGAGATGCCGGTGCGTCGGATCTTGTCGACCTCCCGGCGCAGCTCGGCGGAGGCGGCGATCTCGGCGGCCAGCCCCGGGACGTCGGCCTCGGGGAGGAAGGCGCAGAACACCCGGCCCTGGGCGGACTCGGTGCGCGACAGCCGGGAGCCGGTGCGCACGCTGACCCGGATGACCCGGTCGGTGTTGTCGTCGGCGCGGACCACCACGGCGGTGTCGCCGTCCCAGACGCTGAGCACGACGGTCTCGTCGATCTCGCGGACCAGTTGCTGCATGCGCGGACCGGCGATGCTGATGACCGGCATCGCCGCGCGGGCGGCGGCGGAGAGGGTCAGGATCTGCGGCCCGAGGGAGTAGAGTCCCTCCCGCTCGTCGTAGCGCAGCAGGTTGCTCTCCCGCAGCGCCTTGGTGTAGCGGTGCGCGGTGGCCTTGCTGGTGCCGAGGCTGGCGGTGAGTTCGTTGAGGCTCAGGCGCGGACGTGCCGCCGTGAACGCGTTGAGGATGACCGCCGCGCGCTGCACGGTCTGGATCGCCGGTGAGCTGGGATCAGCGCTCTTGACCGGCGAAGGGGCATCGTCCGCCATCTGGATTCCTTTGTGCGCAGAGTGAGACAGTATCATGGCATATGACACGTCAGCCTGTCGATGCCTGCTGGTGGCGTAGCGCGATGTCGGCATACAACCGGGCGAAGCGCATCAGTTCCGGCACCGCGTACCTTTCCCGTCGCGGATCGGTCGGATCGGGCGGGAGCGCCGGTGGCCCCAGCCGCACCGTCGGCACCCCCCGTCGCCGCAGCACCACCCCGTCGGTCGAGCCGGTCCAACCGCGCACCGGTGGGGCCGGCCGGCCGTGCGCGGCGAGCCAGGCTCCGCCCGCGTGCCGGCAGATCGCTGCGTCCACCGGGGTGGCGGCGGACGGGTGGGCCGGGTGGCCGGTCACCGCCACCCCGCAGCCGGCGAGGGGAGTGTCGCGCAGCCGCCGGGTCAGGGTCGCCCGCAGCGCGTCGGTGATCTGCCGTGGGTCGTCGCCGGGCACCGTGGTCAGGTAGAGGTGGACGTCGACCACCCCGGGCAGCAGGTCGGGTTTGCCCGGTTGGCCGGCCCGGACCGCCCCGATGCCCAACTCCGCGCCGACCGGTGCGTCCGGGTCGGCCCGACGGGCCAGGTGCGCGTGCCGGAACTCCTCCAGCGCTTCGACGAGCACGCCCAGGTGGACGAGCAGCCCGCCGGGGGGCGTGGCGGTGTCCCGGAACAGGGCGGGATGGAACCCGCTGGTCAGCCGTACCCGCAGGAACATCGCCCCGGGCTCGGCGGTGAGGATGCCCGGGCTGGTCTTGGCCACGATCGCGGCGGCCGGCAGTGGCCGGTCCTCCAGGTGGTGGAGCACCCCGCCGACGGTGGGGGCCGGCGCGACCCCGTCGTCCGGCCCGGCGGTGGGATCGTCGCGGTGGGTGCCGGTGGCGGCGAGCAGTAGGGTCAGCCGGTGCGGCCGGCCGGCGGCCCGGCAGGCCTCGGCGGCGGCGGCGTAACCGACCAGGGCGGCGGCGGCGGCCGCCCGGGCCACCCCGAGGCCGAAGCCGCTGACCACCTCGCGGGCCGGGCCGGACAGCTCCAGCGCGGGGGCGGGGGTCCGTCGGCCGGTGATCGGGGCGTCGAAGTCGGCCGCGCCGGTCAGTGAGGTGTCCAGGTGCGAGTAGATCAGCAACTCGGGGCGGTCGCCGAGCACGGAGCCGCCGACCAGGTTGGCGCTGTCGGGGGTGCCCGCCGTGCGGGCCAGCGGGTCGACCTGCCAGGACAGCTCCGGCCAGCGGGTGGCGGCCCAGTCGGCGACGCGGTGCGCGGTGGCCCGTTCCCGGCCGTACGGGGTCGGCTGCGCGGTGAGCGCTGCCAGGGCGTCGAGCAGGGTGGCCTCGTCGACCGCCCGTTCGGCGGCGTGGCGCAGGGTCGCCGGCACCTCGTCGTCCATCCGGTTCCTCTCGCCTGCGTGACTTCATTCAAGATGACGTCTCGTATGTTGACATACTCTGGGCCAGGTCTCTAGCGTGGCCTGACACCAAACGACATCGCCCCCGCATCCGGCGACGTCGCGGAACGGGCCCGGCACGCCGGATCGGCTGCGCGCCCCGACCTGCCACGTCGGCTCGGATGTGGCCGGCCGACCCAACCGCAGGAGGACCGATGGCCTACGTGGTCACCGACGAATGTGTGGACGTACAGGATCGGTCCTGCGTCGAGGAATGCCCGGTGGACTGCATCTACGAGGGCGACCGGATGATGTACATCAACCCGGACGAGTGCGTCGACTGCGGGCGCTGCGAGCCGGTCTGCCCGGTCACCTCGATCTTCCACTTCGACGACCTGCCCGCCGACCGGGCCCGGTTCGGCCCGATCAACGCCGAGTTCTTCACCGAGATCGGCACCCCGGGCGGCGCCCGCAAGATCGGCCGGGTCGGCCACGACCACCCGGCCGTCGCGGAAAGCGCCAGCTGATGGCCGAGCGGCACGAGGTCGACCTCGCGATCGTCGGCGCCGGCCCGGCCGGCCTCTACGCCACCTACTACGCCGGCTTCCGCGGAATGAGCGTGGCGGTGATCGACTCGCTGCCCGAGGCCGGCGGGCAGATCGCCGCCCTCTACCCCGAGAAGGCGATCTACGACATCGCCGGACTGCCCGCCGTCCGGGGCCAGGAACTCGTCGACGCCCTGCTCACCCAGGCCGCCACCGCCAAGCCGACCTTCCTGCTCGGGCAGAGCGCCATCGAGCTGACCTGCGCCGAGGACCACGTGCTGATCGGCACCGACACCGGCACCGAGGTCCGGGCGGCCGCCGTGCTGCTGACCGCCGGCATCGGCACCTTCACCCCCCGCGAGCTGCCGGTCGGCAGTGGCCACCTCGGCCGGGGACTGCGCTACTTCGTACCCCGGCTGGAGGAACTCGCCGGGCAGGAGGTCGTGGTGGTCGGCGGCGGCGACTCCGCCGTCGACTGGGCGCTGGCCCTGGAGCCGTACGCCAGCAGCGTCACCCTGGTGCACCGGCGACCGCAGTTCCGCGCCCATGAGCACAGCGTCACCCAGCTGCACGACTCGACCGTGCGGGTGCTCACCCCGTACGAGGTCTGCGGGATCGACGGGGAGCAGCACATCGAGGCGGTGCAGATCGCCGAGGTGCGCGGCGAGGGCCGCCAGACGCTGCCCGCCCAGGCGGTGGTGGCCGCGCTCGGCTTCATCGCCGACCTCAGCGCGATGGAGCAGTGGGGGCTGGAGATGCGTCGCCGGCACATCGCGGTGGACCGGTCGATGCGCACCAACCTGCCCCGGGTCTTCGCCGCCGGCGACATCACCGACTACGACGGCAAGGTACGCCTCATCTCGGTCGGCTTCGGTGAGGCCGCCGCCGCCGTCAACAACCTGGCCCCACTGGTCAACCCGGCGCTCGGCACCGTTCCCGGCCACTCCTCGGACGCGGCATGACCGCCCCGGGGCCCGCCGACGCGCACCTGGTGGTCACCCGGTACGGGCTGGGCCGGATCGTCGGTGACGACGTCGAGCTGCTCGACCTGCCGTACCCGGACGTGGCGGCCATGCTGCGCGCCGGACTCGGCTTCACCCCGGCCGTCGAGGCCCGGGTCCGGCGGCGGCTGCCGCTGGAGACCCTCGTCGGCGACCTGCGCGCCCCGCTGTCCGGCACCCGGGCGGTGTGGGGGGTCGGGCTGAACTACCACTGCAAGGCCCGGACCACCGGACGGGCGCTGCCCACCCGACCGGTGCTCTATCTCAAGTCGCCGAGCGCCGGCTCCGGCCCGGGGGACACCGTGCCGCTGCCCGGCTCGGTCAGCGAACAGCCCGACTACGAGGGTGAGGTCGCCCTGGTCGTCGGTGCGCGGATGCACCACACCCCGGCCGGGCAGGTCTGGGCGCACCTCGCCGCGATCACCGCCGCCAACGACCTGACCGCCCGGGACGTGATGGCCGCCACCGGCAACCCCACCCTGGCCAAGAGCTTCCCCGGCTTCGGCGCCCTGGGCGCCTCGGTGCTCGGCCTCGGCGCGGTCGCCGACCGGGAGGCCATCGGGGTACGCACCACCGTCAACGGCGAGCTGCGCCAGCAGGCCAGCACCGCCGACCTGATCTTCCCGGTGCCCGACCTGCTCGCCTGGATCACCAGTTACGTGGTGCTGGAACCCGGTGACGTGGTGCTCACCGGCACTCCCACCGGCACCGGCCAGGACCGGGGTTGCTTCCTGAGCCCCGGCGACCAGGTGGAGGTCACCGTCGCCGGGGTGCTGCCCCTGCGTACCCGGTTCCGTGCCGAGGGCCCGGACCACCCCGCGCCGGCCGCCGTCAGCGCGGCCGCCGTCAGCGCGTCGACCCACTCGCTTCGCACAGAGAGCCCGATGTCATGAGTGAGAATTCCGACCGATACGACCTGGTGCTGGCCGGTGGCCAGGTGTTCGACGGCGAGACCGGGGCCAGTCGGGTCGCCGACGTCGCGGTCAGCGGCGACCGGGTGGCCCGGATCGCGCCCGGCCTCGCCGCCGACGCCGACCGGGTGATCGACTGCACCGGGCAGTACGTGCTGCCCGGCCTGGTCGAGGCGCACACCCACATCTTCGCCGAGGTCTCCAAGGTCGGTGCCCCGCCGGACGAGGCGCACCTGCACCGGGGCGTCGTGGCCGCCTGCGACGCCGGCACGGTCGGCGCGTCGACCTTCGCCGCGTTCGAGAAGTACGTCGCCGTCCCGGCCCGGATGCGGCTGGTCAACTTCCTCAACGTCTCGGTCCTCGGCCTGATCGACTTCCGGTTCGGTGAGCTGATCAACCCGGGCACGCTGGTGCCGGAGGACGCGCTGGCGGTGGCCGAGGCGAACCCGCACCGGGTGCGCGGTTTCAAGATCCGGCTCTCCGAGGACGTCGTCGGGATGGACTGGCGTCCGCTGCTCAAGCGGTCCCTGGCGCTCGCCGCCGAGGCCGGCCTGCCGCTCATGATCCACATCGGGGAGACGCCGGAGCCGCTGCCGGTGATCCTGCCCCTGCTGCGCCCCGGCGACGTCGTGGCGCACTGCTACACCGGCAAGCCGTACGGCATCCTCAACGACGGCACCGTGCTGCCCGAGGTGTACGCCGCCCGTGAGCGCGGGGTGCTGTTCGAGTCCGCCCACGGCAAGAGCAACCTCAGCTTCGCCGTCGCCCGCCCGGCGATCGAGCAGGGCTTCCTGCCCGACGTGGTCACCTCCGACACCAGCGCCCGCAACTGGCGCGGCCCGGTCTTCGACCTGGTCACCAGCATGGCCAAGTTGCGCGCGATGGGGATGACCCTGGAGCAGCTGGTGCCCCGGGTGACCTCCGCACCGGCCCGGCTGACCGGCCTGGAGGCCGAGGGCTACGGCACCCTGGTCGAGGGCGGCCCGGCCCACGTCACCGTGCTGGCCGAGGCCGAGGAGGCGGTGCTGCCCGACGCCGCCGGCAACAAGATCACCGCGCCCCGGCTGGACCCGGCCGTGGTGCTGCTCGCCGGTGAGCAGGTGCCGACCGTGCCGTGGCGCGGCCTGCCCGCCACCGGGGCGTGACCCGCTGATGTCCGCCGTCGAGCCGACCCCGCCGCAGGCGTCCGCCGTCGAGCCGCCCCCGGGGCGTGCGCAGGTGTCCGCCGGGTCGACGCCACCGGGTTCGGTGTCCGCCGGGCCGCCGGCAGCGGGGGCGGCGTCCGCCGGGACGACGCCGTCCACCGGCGTGCACGCCGCCCGGGCCCGGCTGCGGGGCACGCTGCGCGACGGCGGGCAGCTCGTCGGCACCTTCGTCAAGCTGCCCGGGGCCGACGTGATCGCGCTGGCCACCCGCGCCGGCCTCGACTTCGTCGTGGTCGACCTGGAGCACTCCGGGCTGGACGAGCGCACCGCCACCGACCAGCTCCGGCTCGCCGCCCTGGCCGGCCTGCCGGCGCTGGTCCGGGTCCCGGCCGTCGACCCCGGCCAGGTCAACCGGCTGCTGGAGGCCGGGGCCGTCGGGGTGCAGCTGTCGACCGTGCGTCGCCGGGCCGACGTCGAGGCGCTGCGCGCGGCCAGCCGGTACGCCCCGCACGGGCGGCGCAGCATCAGCCTGGCGCACCCGTCGGCGGGGTACGGCGGTGACGGCCTCGACCGGTACCTGGCGGCGGAGGCCGAGCACCCGCCCGTACTGGTGGCGCAGATCGAGACGGCGACCACCGACGACCCGCTGCCCGCCCTGCTGACCGGGGTGGACGTCGGCTTCGTCGGGACCACCGACCTGGCGGTGAGCCTGGGCCTGTCGACCACCGACGACCGGGGGCCGTTGTTGCGGCGCACCGGGGACATCGCCGACGCGGCCCGCGCGACCGGGGCCGCCCTCGGCGGTTGGGTCGCCGAGCGCTCCGCCGAAACGCTGGATGGCTGCGGCCTGACCGACGCGCGGTACCTCGTCGTCGGCTCGGACCTGCAACTGCTCGGGGCCGGCCTGCGTCGGCTCGCCGCACCTGCCCGACCCGCCTGAGAAGGGGACGCGTTCACATGCTCAATCCGCAGCTGTACGGCATCTCGGTCAACTGGGACGACATCCCGGCCACCGAGGTCCGGCCCGGGGTACGCCGCAAGGTGTACGCCACCGACGAGGTCCTCTTCGCCTGGCACGAGCTGGCCGTCGGGATGGACCTCAACCCGCACCACCACGACGACTTCGACCAGTTGGTGCTGATCCTCGGCGGCCGGTGCAACTACTACGTCGACGGCGTGCCGCACCCGATGGGGCCGGGCTCGCTGCTGCTCGTGCCGCGGGGCGCGGAGCACTACATCGAACCGACCGAGGGCCCGTGCATCAACGTGGACGTCTTCGCCCCGCCCCGGGCGGACTTCCTGCCGCACGCCTGGCGTCCGGGGCAGGGCTGACCGCGATGACCGACATCGTCGTGGTGGGCAGCCTCAACGTGGACGTGGTGGTGCCGCTGCACGAGCTGCCCGCCCCCGGTCAGACCGTGCTCGGCGCGGCCGACCACCGGCGTACCGGCGGCGGCAAGGGCGCCAACCAGGCGGTCGCCGCCGCCCGGCTGGGTCGCCGGGTGGCGATAGTCGGCGCGGTCGGCATCGACGCCGACGGGGACTGGCTGCTCGGGCTGATCGCCGCCGAGGGCGTGACCACCGAGGCGGTGCTGCGCGCCCCCCGGCCGACCGGGCAGGCGATCGTCCTGGTCACCGCCGACGGCGACAGCACCATCGCGGTGAGTTCGGGGGCGAACATGTGGCTCGCGCCCGAGCACCTCGCGCCCCTGCGTGACCTGCTCGGGTCGGCGCGGGCGGTGTTGCTGCAACAGGAGGTCGACGCCGCGGTGGTGGCCGAGGCGGTACGCCTGGCGGAGGGCCTGGTGGTGCTCAACCCGGCCCCGGCCCGCCCGGTCGATCCGGCGACCCTGGCCCGGGTCGACGTGCTGGTGCCCAACCGGGGTGAGCTGGCCGCCCTGGCCGGTGCGCCGACGCCGGACGTCGGGGTCGACGGGTTGGCCGCGATGGCCCGGTCGCTGGGCACCCGGGGGCCGGTGGTGGTGACCCTCGGCGGCGACGGCGCGCTGGTGGTGACCACCGACCGGCAGTGGCTGGTGCCGGCGGAGCAGGTCGACGCGGTGGACGCCACCGGTGCCGGGGACACCTTCTGTGCCGCCCTGGCCGACGCGCTGCTCGACGGCGCGGCGATCGACGAGGCGGCCCGGTGGGCGAGCCGGGCGGCGGCGGTCACCGTCACCCGGGCGGGGGCGATGGCCGCCGCGCCGCGCCGAGCCGAGGTGCCCACGGTCGCCTGACCTGTTCTCCCTGATCCTGCCGCCCGTCGTGCTGTTTCCGGCGACGGAGCGGCCCGGCTCCGGCCGGCTGCGCGTCGCCCCCGGCCTGTCCCGGTCGGGGGCGACGGCGTGGCGGCGGTGCCGCTGCGGGCCTCGCCGGTGCACCGTGCGGTGACCCGGGTCCGCTGGTGACCCCTCCCGGTCGTCCCGGCCGGTGGCGTGGTGCCACCGGCCGGGACCCGTGCCGTCGGTCAGCAGGGGGCCGTCGGTCAGAAGTGGGCCGGGAAATCGGCCTTGCGGATCAGGCAGTGGATGCCCTTCACCCCGTCGACGACCTGGCTGACCTCGAAGTCGGCGGCGGCGCTGAGGTAGGCCAGGGCGGTCTGCGGGGGCATGCCCTGGGTGCGGACGAGGAAGTCGACGGCGGCCCGGACGGCCCGCCGCATCGCCTCGTCGAGGTCGGCGTGCAGGCCGACCGGCAGCCAGTGGGTGGCGGTCTCGCCGAACGGCCCGTCGACCCCGCCGAGCAGCAGGCCGGCCTGCGCCCGGGGGATCACCGACAGCCGCAGGGTGGCCCGCAGCGGTGCCTCCAGGGCGGTCAGCGCCACCTCGCCGTCGCCCTGGGCGTAGTGCGGGTCACCGGCGTAGAAACCCGCCCCGGGCAGCTGCACCGGCAGGTAGAGGGCCGAGCCGACCTGCAGCTCGTTGATGTCGAGGTTGCCGCCGAACGCGCCGGGCGGCACCGAGTGGACCGGCTCGTCGGTGTCGACGGCGACGCCCATCAGGCCGAGGAACGGTGCGAGGGGGAAGCGGGCCGCCCGGCCGTCGCCGTACGGCAGGGTGCCGAACAGCCGGCCGCCGTGGTGGATCACCTCGGTGAAGTGGCTGACGGTGCCGTACTCCCGGGGGCCGTCGCTGTCGGGGCCGGTGTCGGTGGGGGTGAGCGGGTACTCCCCGGGCAGCGCGCCGTAGCCGTGGCGGCTGCTGATGAAGCCGTAGGGGGCACGGACGAGCAGGTCGAGCACCTCGATCCGGAGCAGGTCGCCGGGTTCGGCCCCGGCCACCGTGATCGGGCCGGTGACCACGTGCGGGCCGTCGGCGTCGTAGTCGTGGGCGACGTCGGAGGCGGCCAGGTCGCGGGCGTCGGTGAGCACCCGGTCGGTGGGCACGTCGAACTGCTTGAGGTAGCCGACCGGGTCACGCCCCTGGTCCTCCAGGATCCCCTCGTGGCTGAGCGTGTCGATGGTCACGGTCTCCCCGGAGTCGACCCGCAGCACGGGGTCGTGCCCCCGGTTGGGCAGCCGGCCCCACAGGCAGGTGTCCGGGTTGCTGGGCAGGTAGTGGGTTCCACCGATCGGGCCATCGTGCGGCTGGAGCATGACATCCTCCGGGAGGGGTGACACCGGCTGGCGGTGCGACGGGACGGCGCTGCCCGGTGCGGGTGGCCGGCGGCCGGCGACGGGGTGCGCGGGCCGCATCCGGGGCCGGTGATCGCCGTGGGGCGGATCGGCCGGGCCGAGTCGGATGTGGGGCATCGTGGCCGGCGAATCAGCAGGTACGTGTTGCGTTCGTATTAACAGCGAGTAACCCGGTGCCGGAGTCTTCCCTGCTCTTGACAGTTGCCATGGCGGAGTAGCAGCATCGTGTAGCGAGATGCTGTCTCGCATGACGTAGAAGGCGGTGAGGTGATGGCGCAGCAGACGCCGGTACGTCCGCTCGGTGCAACCGGCGCGATGATCGACGAGGACTGGGAGGCGCTGCGGTTCCGGGTGCACCGCTCGGCGTACCGCGATCCGGAGGTCTTCCGGACCGAGGTCGACCGGATCTGGAATCACACCTGGCTCTATCTCGGTCACGAGACCGAGATCCCGAAGGCGGGCGACTTCAAGACCCGTACCCTCGGCGGTCGACCGCTGATCTTCTGCCGGGACGCCGACGGCCAGGTGCGGGCCTTCTTCAACGCCTGCACCCACCGGGGCACCGTGCTGTGCCGGCACAGCGAGGGCAACACGAAGTTCTTCCAGTGCTTCTACCACGCCTGGGCGTTCAGCAACTCGGGCGAGCTGGCCGCACTGCCCGGTGACGACGCGTACCCCGACGACCCCGCCTTCCGGGCCTCGATGGCCCTGCGGCAGGTGCCCCGGCTCCAGATCCACGAGGGCTTCGTCTTCGTCGCCTTCGACCCGGACGTGCCGGACCTGCTGACCCACCTCGGACCGGCCGCGCACTACATGTCGCTGACCGCCAAGATCGGCGAGCACGGCATGACCACCCTGCCGGGCGTGCAGCTCTACAGCGTGAAGGGCAACTGGAAGCTGGCCGTCGAGAACGCGATGGACGGCTACCACTTCGCCCCCACCCACAACACCTTCGTCGGCTACCTGCGCGAGACCGGCTTCGCCGTCACCGACGACGACCAGTACGCCTACGACCTCGGCGGCGGCCACGGGCTGCTCGTGCTCACCGGGCACAACGGCCGGATCGGCATGGTGTGGGAGCCCCGCTTCGGCGACGAGGAGAAGACCCGCACCGTCACCAAGCGCCGCGAGCTGGAGGCCCGCCTCGGCCCCGAACTCGCCGCCGAGGTGGCCGACGCCAGCCGCATCCTGTTCGTCTTCCCCAACCTGTTGCTGTTCGACCTGGAGGCGCTGACCATCCGGCAGCTCGAACCCGTCGCCGCCGACCGCACCGACGTGCGGGCCTGGCAGTTCGTCGAGGTCGGCGAGCCGGAGTCGGTCCGCGCGCTGCGGATCAAGACGATGGTCAGCTTCGTCGGACCGGGCGGCCTTGCCACCCCCGACGACATCGAGGCGTACGAGGCGGTGCAGCGCGGCATCACCGCGACCGCCGACTCGGTCGACCCTGCGCACGACTGGAGCGACATGTCCCGGGGCATGGCCAACGAGAAGCAGGGCAACCAGGGCCGCTCCATCGACGAGGGCGCGATGCGCAGCTTCTGGCGGCGCTGGGCCGAGGTCGTCGGGGCGGGCACCAGCGTGGCCGGCGACCCGCCGGCCGGTACGCCCGCCGCCGGACCCGCCGCGGGGGGTGCGGGCAAGTGAGCGCGTTGTCAACGACGGCCGGGAGCCGTGGGGGAGTGGTCAAGGTGGAGTCGCGCGAGGTGACCCGGGCCGAGGTGGAGGACTTCCTCTACCGGGAGGCGCAACTGCTCGACGAGTGGCGACTCGACGAGTGGCTCACCCTGATCGAGCCGGGTGGCCGGCTGGAGGTGCCGACCACCGACTGGGCCGGTTGGGACGCCACCACCGCCGGGTACTTCGTCGCCGACGACTACGAGCTGATCCAGGCCCGGGTCAAGCGGCTCAAGAGCCGCAAGGCGCACGCCGAGAACCCGCACTCGCGGACCCACCGCATGATCTCCAACGTGCTGCTGCTGGAGGCCGGCGCGGAGACCGTCTGGATCAGCGCCAACTTCCTCATCCACCGCTACCGCGACAACGGCGCCTACACCTACGTCGGCCGCTACGAGCACGTGCTCAAGGTCGACCCGGACGGGCTGCGGTTCCGGCTGCGCCGGGCCGTGCCGGTGATGGAGTCGATGGACCCCGGCGCCCGACTCAGCTTCATCCTCTGAGCCGGCCGCCATGATCACCCACATGCTGGTCTTCCGGTTCCGCGACGACCTGCCGCCCGGCGCGGCCGAGTCCGTCCTGGCCGAGCTGGAGACCTTCCCGAGCCGGTATCCCGCGATGCGCAACTGGCGCAGCGGGGTCAACGTCAGCACCCGCGACACCAGCATGACCCACGGCTTCGTCGTGGAGTTCCCCACCGAGCAGGACCTGCTCGACTACCTGCACAGCGACTCGCACGAGCGGTTCGTCCGGGAACGCTGGCGGCCGGTCATCGAGCGTCAGGCCATCGTCAGTCTCCCCACCGCCGGGGACGCCCAGCCCATCGAGAGGGGTCACAGATGACCACCGAGGCCACCGCCCGCCGCCGTGGGCCCTACGGCATGGAGTACGCCCGGATCGAGGTGCCGGACCTGGCCGCCTCCATCGAGTTCCTCCAGTACCACGTCGGGCTGCAACTGGAGCAGCACGACGACGAGTACGCGTTCCTGCGCGCCGACCTCGAACACCACAGCATCGAGCTGGTCGCCGCGCCGCAGCGCACCGAGTCCTGGACCACGGCGGTCGGGTTCAGCGTCGAGAACGACGCCGTCCTCGACGACCTGCGCGAGCGGGTCACCGCCGCCGGGCACGAGGTCTTCGAGCTGGCCGACCGGGTCAAGGGCCTGGTCCAGCGGGGCTTCGCCGTCCGCGACCCCAACGGGCTGATCGTCGAGCTGTTCACCGAGTTCCAGGAGTACGCCGAGCCGCCGCTGATCGAGCTGCGCCCGCTGGACCTGGTGCACCCCTTCCTCGCCACCGACAAGTACGACGAGACGCTGGCGTTCTACACCAAGGTGCTCGGCTTCCAGGAGTCCGACCACGTCGGCGACGTCACGGTCTTCCTGCGCAGCGAGGACCGTTACCACCACAGCCTGGCGATCCAGCGCAACAACGAGTTCTACGTCGCGCACCTGTGCTTCATGATGAAGAGCTTCGACCACGTGATGCGCGGCCGGGCGCGGGCCCAGTACAAGAAGGTCCCGATCGCCTCGGACCTGGTCAACCACTCGGCCTCGACGTCGATCGCCTTCTACATGCACGACACCCGGCACGGGCCGCGCTACGAGCTGTGCGACAGGCACCGGGTGTTCACCCCCGAGGAGCACGAGACCCACCGGGCCCGCCGGATGGCGGTCGACCCGCGCAACATCGACGTGTGGCGGCCCGCCGCCGACGACTGGGCGCGCTTCTGACCCCTCGCCCGTGACCGGCGGGCGGGCCGCACACCCGCCCGACCGGTCGGCGCGGTGCAGCGGGCGAGGGAACTTCGGACTCCTGATCCGCGGGTTCGGGGTTCGGGCCGCGGTGGACATGAACACGAAAGGCCCCGACCCGGGGACAAACCCGGGTCGGGGCCTTTTCTCGTGTTTTGACCGTCGGGGGGATTCGTGGTGGTGGAGGTCTAGCGGAATGGGGAGGACCCTGTCCATGATCTGAGTTCTCACACAAAGATCATCAATGGGCAGGGTCCTCGATGAGGAGC
>NZ_JAGFWR010000024.1 GCF_017599305.1 Micromonospora antibiotica | reverse complement strand
CTCATCTGCCTCGCCCGACGCCGCTGCGACGTCCTATACGCCATGCTCCGCGACAAGATCCCCTACCAACCCCGCCCCACCAGCCCCGTCCCCGCTTGACGAAACCCATAGGGACACCCCCCCGAGGTGGGCCCGCCCGCGGTCAGCGGGCGGGCCCACCTCGGTCTGCCGGCGTACCGCACGTCGGCGGGACCGCCCGGGGCTCACGTGTAAAGCGTCGCGCGGGCCACCACGACCGCGGACCCGGAGACCTGGACCGTTTCGATCCGGTCCGGTGCACCGGTGGCCCGGGCCCGCATCGTCGACGGGCGACCGATCTCGACGCCCTGCAGGACCTCGATCCACTCACCGAAGGGGATCAGGCCGTGTCGCGCCAGATGCACCGCCAACGACCCGGCCGCCGAACCGGTGGCGGCGTCCTCGACGACGCCGTAGGCGGGCGAGAACATGCGCAGTCGCCACTGCGTGTCGGAACCCGCGAAGCAGTTGGCGGCCATGTCGGGTAGCCGGGCCAGGACCCGCTGGTCGGGCTCCAGCGCGGACAACTCGGGTACACCCGGCAGACCGACGAACACGTGCCTCGGCCCGTTGTCGTAGACCTCCACCGGCAGGACGGCGTCGGTGGCGGGGACACCCAGCCCGGCGAGCAACTCCTCGGCCCGGTCGTAGCGCCCCCAGGTGGGGATGGGCTGCCACGAACTCGCCGAGCCGCGCCCGTCCCGGGTGGACCGCTCGATGTCGAACGTAACCGTGCCCATGGCCGTCTCCATCCGGATCTCCCCGACCGGCTTCAACTCGCTGAGTACGATCGCCGTGCCCAGGGTCGGGTGCCCGGCGAACGGCAGCTCGTTGACCGGGGTGAAGATGCGCACCCGCACGTCACCGTCCCGGCGCGGAGGCAGCACGAAGACGGTCTCCGACAGGTGCATCTCGTTCGCGATCTGCTGCATCCGCTCGGCGGACAGGGCTGCCGCGTCCAGGAAGACCGCGACCGGGTTGCCCTCCAACGCCGTCTCCGTGAAGACGTCCGCCACCACGTACTCGTAGGTGCCCACAGGTTCTCTCCAGCCGGGGATCGTCGAGGTCAATGCGTGTCGAACAACGCCTGGTAGCGGGCGACCGCCTGCTCGGTCACCGCACGCTCAGCGTGGGTGGGCCGGAACGGGTCCGCGGCCGGCGGCAACGCGCCGTACTTGAGCAGGGCAGCCATCAGCAGCAACCGGGCCTTGGTCGCGGTCAGGTTGTTGCCGACGATGAACGTCGGATCCGTCCGGTACGCCATGCCACCGGTGTTGCCACGGCCGGTGCGAACCACCGGCATCCCCGCGAAGATGGCCACCCCGAGCGCCGAGTTCTTCGCCGGGTCCGCCATCCCGAACGGCGACATGCCCTCGCAGACGAAACCGGCGAGCGGGGCGGCGGCGAGATTGGCCCGGATCCGGGCCAGGATCTCCACCTCGTCGCCCACCCGGGGATCGCCGCCCGGTTCCGCCGCGTAGCGGCTGTACTTGGTGATCGTCACCCTGGGCATGGCGTCCGGGATCAGCCCGTCCCCGTCCCTCGTCGCGACACCGAGCAGGGTGACGCCCGACTCCAATGAGCCGGCGACACCGTTCACCTCCTTCGGCAGCACGGTGAGGCGCAGCTGCGAGCGCGCGGTCTGCCGGCGCGTCGGCAGGTAGGTGAGCTGCGGGGGGCCGTACCCGCCCAGGTCGGCGACGATTCCCCCGTGGCCGCCGGTGACTTCGTATCCGCCCGGTCGGGCGTCGACCTTGGTCACGTCGCGGGCGGTGTAGACGAGTTCGTCGACGATCACGCAAGCGCCGACCCGGTCGACACCCTGCGCGTCGAGGGCGACACCGGAGGCGATGTACTTCACTCCGTCCACCACGTTGCGGTCGCCGTCGGCGCTCAGCGAGTGGTGCCGCCGCTGGGCGGCGTGGCCGACGAGGGGCACCGTCGTGTCGATCAGCAGGCCGAGCCAGTAGAGGGTCTCGTCGACGGTCGGGCTGCCCTCGAGCCACTGCACGCCGTCGTGCTCACCTGCGGCGAGGACGGCCTGGACCTGGTTGGTCGCCCCGGCGAGGTCACCCAGGTGCGGCTCACTCTGCAGGTGGTAGGGGTAGTAGACGAAGAAGTCACGGCCGAGCCGCTCCCCGTCCGGACCGGTGGTGTAGCCACCCGACGGGGCCGCGCGGAAGAAGTCGAAGTCGGCGATCGAACCGAACTCGACGGGTGTGCCGTGATCGCCCAGCCCGAACCGTTCGATCTCCTCGTAGAGGCGGCTCGCGTCCGGGTAGAACGTCTGCCGGGCCGCCTCCGGTGGCGCGTACGGCGTGGTCGCGGCCTGCTCCCACGCTGAACCGTCACGCTGCCGCGCCAGGTATGGCAGGGGGTACAGCCCGTCGTCGGGGTGCAGCTCCACGACGAACACCGGGGTGGCGTCGCCGGCCGGCTGCGTGGTGTGGAACGCGCCGTCGGTGTCGAGCCAGCCGTCCGGCGGCGCGTACAGGTGTGCCGCGTCGCGTTCGAGTGGGTGCGCGCTGTACGCCTCGACGTACGCCGTGACCGGCGCCGCCAGCCGCTGCGGACGCAGTGCGTCGAACCGACCCGGCCGGGGTGCGAGGCCGTGCCGGATCCGGGCCTTGTTCGACGTGACCAGGTCGGGGGTGTTCAGGATGGTCGCCGTCGGCCCGGCGAACACCGCGATCCGGGGCCGGGTCCCGCCCGTCGGGGTCAGGCCGGTCATGCCGGGGTCAGATGCTCGACCGACACGTCGTGCTGCTCGGTGAGCCGCCGGGCGATCAGCGACCGGTGACAGGCCACCGCATCGCGCTCGACGCAGAACAGTGCCGCCCGCCCCCGCGTCGGTAGCGCCGCGAGCAGCGGCACCAGGTCGGCGAGGTCGAGGACCTCGGCGGTGTAGCGGCGCACGTACTCGGCAGCCAACTCCCGGCGGGACCGCTTACCGACGCCCTGGCGGTCGTCCTCGGCGTACTGCAGATGGCGGTGTTCGGTGGTCGGGGCCAACTCGCGGTGGTGCTCGTAGGCGATGCCCGCACCGGCGAGGGCCTCCTGCAGCCGGCGCGCGTTCGCCCAGGCGTAGTCGGGCCCCCGGACCCCGCGACGCTGGCGCACGTCGAACAGCAGTCTGACTTCCGCGGCGCGCAGGCGTAGCAGGAATGATTCGAGATCGAAATCGTAGACTCCGATTGTCACCAATCTATGCATTGGCATCCCGGTCCCTCGTATGGCGGTGCCGCACAATCCGCATCCTGATACTTGGTCGACCCACCCGACACTACCCTTGGAGACCCTCGACACAGCGGTTCGAATGCCATACCGAAAATGCCGATCCGACCACCCGCCCGACTCTTTTGCAACGACCGTCCACTGTGTTATGTGTCAGCCGCCGCGAATCACGCGCCGGAGGTCTGCGAGTCGATCACGAAGGGTGCGCTCACCACCGTGCCGACTCGGATGGTAGTAGTTCTTTCCCACCAGACCGTCCGGCGGATACTGCTGTTCCAGCACACCGTCCGGCACCTTGTGCGGATAGCGGTAACCGATCGCGTTGCCGAGTTCCGCGGCACCCTTGTAGCGCCCGTAGCGCAGGTGGGCGGGGACGTCGCCCACGGCACCCCTGCGCACGTCCGACATCGCCGCGTCGATGCTCTCGATCACCGCGTTGGACTTCGGCGCCATCGCGAGGTGCAGAGTGGCCTGCGTCAGCGCGAGACGCGCCTCGGGCATGCCGATCAGCTGCACCGCCTGTGCCGCGGCGACTGCCGTGTGCAGGGCCGTGGGATCGGCCAGGCCGACGTCCTCGCTGGCGTGTACGACGAGCCGCCGCGCGACGAACCGCGGGTCCTCCCCGGCCACCAGCATCCGGGCCAGGTAGTGCAACGCGGCGTCGGGGTCGGAACCACGGATCGACTTGATGAAGGCGCTGATGACGTCGTAGTGCTGGTCGCCCTGCCGGTCGTATCGCACGGTCGTCTCCGCGACGGCCCGTTCCACGGCGGGCACGTCGATCTCGGTGCCACCGGTCGCCAGCACCCCGTCGGCGGCGGCCTCCAACGCGGTCAGCGCGCTGCGGGCGTCACCGGCGGCCAGCCGCACCAGCGCGGCTTCGGCCTCGACCGACAGCGTGACCGCGCCGCCGAGGCCCCGTGGATCCGCTGCGGCGCGACGGAGCAGGTCACGGACGTCGGCGTCGCCCAACGAGCGCAGTTGCAGCACCAGCAGGCGCGACAGCAGCGGGGTCACCACCGAGAACGACGGGTTCTCGGTGGTGGCGGCGACCAGCAGCACCAGCCGGTCCTCGACCGCACCGAGCAGCGCGTCCTGCTGCGTCTTGGAGAAGCGGTGCACCTCGTCGATGAACAGCACGGTCTGCCGTTGCTGCCGGTCGAGCCGGCGGCGGGCCTCGACCATCACGTCGCGCACCTCCTTGACGCCGCTGGACAGCGCCGAGAGGGCCACGAACTGGCGGGTGCCGGCGGTGGCCAGCAGCCGGGCGATCGTGGTCTTTCCGGTGCCGGGCGGGCCGTAGAGCAGCACCGAGGCCGCGCCTGCGCCCTCGAGCAGTCGGCGTAACGGGGCACCGGGACGCAGCAGGTGAGCCTGACCGACGATCTCGTCGATCGTGCGGGGTCGCATCCGGGTCGCCAGCGGACCGGCGTCCGGTGCCGCCGCACCCGGCTGCGGCCGTGGGTCGGCGCGCGGGGTGGTGAAGGACGGTGCGGGCAATTCGAACAGGGTCTCGACGCTGTCGTCCGTTCCGTCGTCTCGGCCATCCGTTGTGACGGTGCTCTGCTGGGACACGCTTGGTGGCCCTCCCCTTCGGTGAGCTGGGTATGTCGTGCGCACCCTAACCCGTCGTCCGCGAGCAACCCGTCAATACAACAACGGCGGTTCGCCACGACGCACGCCGGGAACCACCGTTGTTGTACATCAATTTTGTCGCACTCCGGTCATTGGCCGAACGGAGCGAGTCCGTGACACCAAAGCCCTTCCTCGGCAGTTCCCTACGGGGTACGGTTGCCACCGTCGTCGCGAAGGGCAGTGCGGGCGGAGGAACAATGGCAATCGACCTACAGGCCACTCGGGACATTGTCGATGTCATGACCGGCGGGTGGAAGGCGCAGGCTCTCTACACCGTGGTCAAGCTCGGATTACCGGATCACGTCGCCGCCGGCCGGACCACCAGCGACGAACTGGCCGCGGCAAGCGGCGCTTCCGCAGCGGGGATACGTCGTCTCATGCGACTCATGGTGGCGATGCGCGTGTTCGACGGTAGCGAGACGAGCGGCTACCGCAGCACCCCGATCAGCGAGGCGCTGCGTTCCGACTCACCGTCGATGCGCGACATGTGCCTGCTGCACGGCGAGGAGTACTACGCCGCGTGGGGGCACGCCCACCGGGCGATCAGCATGGTCAACTCCGGCTTCGAGGCCGCCTACGGCAGCTCCTTCTACGACTACCTGAGCGGGGATCCGGACACCGCCCGCCGGTTCCAGGCCACCATGAACGCCGGCAACATGTTCTTCCATGAGGTGCCGGCCGCCTTCGACTTCACCGGCGGCAAGACCATCGTGGACGTCGGCGGTGGCGGCGGGCAGCTGCTCTCCACGCTCCTCGCGGCCACACCCGACGCCAAGGGCGTGCTGTTCGACCGCGAGCACATGATGCCCAGGGCCGGCGAACACCTGGCCGCCACCGTCGGGCTCCACCGGGTCACCCTCGTCGGCGGCGACATGTTCACCAGCGTGCCGACGGGCGGCGACGTCTACATCCTGTCCCGCGCGCTGGCAGGGTGGGACGACGACGCGGTCGTCCAGGCCTTCGGCAACTGTCGCCGGGCGATGTCCGGCCCGACGGCCCGGCTGCTGGTCCTGGACCGCTTCGTCGTCGACGAGGACCCGTCCGTGCTGCCGGCCCTGTGGGATCTGCACCTGCTGATGATCACCGGCGGGGCGCACCGGAGCCTCCACCACATCACCGAGCTGCTCGGCCGCGCCGGATTGGACGTCGAGCGGACCGGCGCGCTACCGATGGAGCACGTCGCCGTCGTCGCCGCACCCCGCCAGGCATCCTGACCGGGCCGCCGACGGCCGGGAGCGGCCGCTCCGGCCAACGGGATCAGCCGTTGGTGTGCCCCTCCGGTACTAAACTGTGACGATGATCCGGGAGGAGCTGCTGCGGTTACGGGCGGGTGCGGAGTCCGAGGCGGCGACGCTGGCGCGGGATCTGGAGGCGCTGTTCACGGCATCGCGGGATTCGAACGCCGACGACGAACACGATCCCGAGGGTGCCACCGTCGGCTTCGAACGCGCCCAGCTGATCGCGTTGCTCGCCGCGACGCGGGCGCGGATCGCCGAGGTCGACGACGCCCTGCTCAGGCTGGAGGCGGAGACCTACGGGCGCTGCGAGCGCTGCCAGCAACCGATCGGTGCGGAACGACTCGCCGTGCGGCCGTTCGCCCGCCACTGCATCTCGTGTGCGTAGGACGGCGAGGCGGGCGAGTGCCGCAATCTTCCCGCTTTCTTAGCCGCGGGTGTCGCGGTGGACGGTGTCGGCCGTCCGCACGCTCCGGGAGTCGATACAGGATGCCGTCGACGGTCGTGTCGATGAGCACGGTGTCGATGCCGGGGCGCTCGGTTCGGAGCCTCGACCGAGAATCCGCCATAGCCGCAGCGTGAGCCGCGTGCGGCCCACGCTGCGGGGCTGGCTGTGCTTTCGAGGACGGGTCGACTTACCTATCCAGACTGGGCCACTGCGTGCCGGAGTTCGCTCAGCCACTCGACGCCGAGCCGATGGCCGTCGGGGAACTGGTCCCCGCGATCCCAGCGCCACGTGGTGATCATCGCCAGCATGAGGGTCCGGCAATCTCGGAGCAGCCGGCGGTCGACGCCCGGGTAGTGGTCACCGACGTCGTCGGGCGCGTGGGCCAGGTCGAACTCGACCGGCCCCCGGCAACAGGTCTCGAAGTCGATGAAGAGCGGGCCGGTCCGGGTCGAGAGCAGGTTGCCGGGATGGGGTTCACCGTGCAGAAGCTGCTCGGGTCGGCCGCTCTCGCTGACCGCGCGCCGCATACGGTCCAACGTGCTGGCGAGGAAGACCCGATCCGAATCAACCAGTTCCGGCGTTCGGGCATGGTCGGCCACGAGCGTCTGCGCCGCGGAAACCCGGTCCGTGAAATGCGGGACGGGCAGGTCGACCTTACGCATCCCGGCATGCAGACGTTCGAGCGCGCCGACGTACTCCGCGTTCGACAGTGACTGAGTAGTCGCCGGTTCGTAGTAGGTCCAGAAGGTGACCACGTAGTCGCCCCGGATAAACACCTCGGGCGACTCCAGCGCGGCCACCGGGCTCCCGAGCTCAGCCAACCGCCGAGCAACATCCACTTCAAGCTGGGCACACTGGTTCGCTGCCGGGGCGACCCGGGCGAGCACGGCGCAGGGCTCCAGCCTCAGGGTGAGCGCGTTCGAGTTGTGCAGGACGGCAGCATTGTGGGCGGTCAGGCCGAGCGATGAGGCGCTCGACACGGCTGCCTGCATCGCCCGCTGAACCTCGTATGCCTGCACCACAGCACGGTAGTTCAGCATCCACGGTGCGGCAGCGTCATTTGGTGTTCCTGACGCGATGCGTGGTTCCAGCGCATGCGGGGTGGTCCATCGCCGGCAGCACCATCTCGATGGTCACCCTCTGCTCCCGCACGTGCAGGATGATCCCTTGGTGCCGACGTGGCCGGCTACGTGGCGTTCTCTGCTTCCTTGCGTGAGCGGCGGTGATATCCGTTCCCCGCCGCTCGTCGCCGTTTCCGCCGCAACCGGCAGAACCTGCCGGGGGTCGGTGAAAGCGGTCAGCAGAAGTGGTGAAACCTCCGACTCGGGTGCGCCCAGGTCAGCCATGATGCGGGACCTTCGCTGCCTGACACGAAGCCGCCACATACCGGCGAAGCAGGACAACATCGCATAAGGAACCGTGCTTGGATCTCGGCCGTGAAGGGATTCTGGCGATGGGGCGTCGGGTTCGTGAGGGCTCCCCGCGCACGCGGGGGTGTTACCCCGGACCTGCCCGAACTGAACGTACGGGAAGGGACAGGCCATGACGGTGACGACGCGGATGCCTGCTCCGGAGCCGGTCGAGCGACGGGCGGCGCAGATTCCGGACGCGATGCGGGAGTACCCCGGCTGGGAGCGGCTCACGGTTTCTCAATGCGGTACTCGTCCTGCTGGATCGGCTCTGGGACCAGGTCGTGCAGCTGGCGTCATGCCTGGGCGCACAGTACCCACAGCATGGGCAGGCGGGCGGCCTCAACGAGGCCGGAGGAAGCGAGAGAGATGTCGTATCGGACTGGGCTGCGTGCCGGCCGACGCACGGCGCGGTAACTGAGCTGACCGACGCCCAGGACACAGGACGGCGCTTCCCGCCGGTGGGGATGGCCGCGTTGTAGCTCACGTTGGTGACGGTGACCTGGGCTCCGGACCGGGTGACCGGATGCCCGGCGTACGACCGCCGAGGGTCGATCGGATCGCCGAGGTTGGTGACGGTGACTGCCGGGCCGAAGCCACCCGGCCACGAACTGGTGACCGTGTAGTCGACCCGGCAGCCCGCACCGGCGTACCTGTGCCCGCCAGCACGGCGGCGAGAACGAAACTCCTGATCTTGTGCTGCCTCCTCAGGGGCGGCAGGCATCGAGGGCTGCGCCTATGGTCTCTCAGGTCGCGGTGCAGGTGAGGGCGGGCGTCGTCGCCGAGCCACCCGCGGTGAAGCCGAACGTCGTGGACGCGCTGGCGGCCAGGTTGCCGTTCCACGCCTCGTTGCCGACGTTCTGGGTGCTGCCGGAGGGGGTGTTGCGCCCACCCCAGAGCTGGGTGATGCTCTGCCCGTCGGCGAGCGTCCAACTGACCCGCCAGCCGGTGATGGCGCGGACGCCGGCGGTCACCGTGACCTCACCCTGGAAGCCGCCCTGCCACTGGCCGACGGTCTGGTAGCTGGCCGTGCAACCACCCGCCCCGGGACTGGTCGGCGGAGTCGTGGGTGGCGTGGTCGGCGGAGTCGTGGTGGGTGGGGTGGTCGGCGTGGTGCCGGCGAACTGGGTGAAGAACCGCCACACCTCGCCCGGGACCCAGGTCCGGGTGCCGCTGTCCCCGCCGGCACCGTCCTGCGGGGCGGCGATGTGCCCACCGTCGAAGGCCGCCCACACCACGGGGTAGCCGGCCCGGCAACCGGAGTAGCTGTAGACCGTGTGGGTCAGGCTGCCGGCCCTCGGCTCCGGCGGGCTCGCCGCCGTGCACCCGTTGTTGCGGACGAAGCGGTCCCGCAGCGCCCGTCCGCTGGCGATGTTGTCACCGATGCCGTGCACGCCGAGGTACGCGATCGGCTGGGTGCCGCCGCTGCATCCGCTGAGCGTGCCGGGCGAGGACTGGACGGCGACGGCCCGGAAGACGTTCGGCCGGGCACAGGCCAGGGCGTAGCTCATCCCACCGCCGTAGCTGAACCCGACGGAGAAGCGCTGCGTCGTGTCGACGCACAGGTCGCCCTCGATCCGGCGGAGCATGTCGTCGACGAAGGTGACGTCCTCACCGCCGGTGTTGGCCCAGCCGTTGCCGATGCCCTGCGGCGCCACGAAGATCGTGCTGTTGTTCGACAGCCGCAGCAGGCCGTAGTAGGCCCAGACGTCGCGCTGCACCGTCTGACCGGTCGCGACGTCGACGGCGGTGCCGCCCCACCAGTGGAATCCGAACACCAGCCGGTACTGGCGGTTGCGGTCGTAGCCGTCGGGCAGCTTCAGGATGAAGCTGCGGTTCTTGCCACCGCTGGAGATGGTGTAGGTGCCGTTGCCCAGGGTGGGGGCCTTGCCGCAGCCTGCTGTCGCGGCCAGCGGGCCGACCTCGGCGGCGGACGCGGTGCCGGGGCTCCCGGTCAGTGCGGCACCGGCCAGCGCCGCGACGAGTACCGCCGCGGTAGCCAGCGCGCCGGCGATGGACGAACGTCGGGTCATGAGATGGCTCCTGGTGTCGGTCTGCTCGGGCGTCGCGGTGCGCGGCTGTCGGGCGCGGGTGACGCCGTCGCGGCGTGGACGCGTCGGGTGCGGGGTGGGCGGCATGAAGCAGGATGAGGTCGACTGCGAGCCCGGCCCCTCGACGGAAGAGCTGGACGTGGCGGTCGACGTCGCCAATCGTCAGCAGCCCGGCTGGCGGACACCCTGCGGTGACCGGCCTTCGTGAGAGCGTTAACAGGTGCTGCCCGAATACCTTCACCTGCATCTTTGCTGACTCGTCAGCCGCTGATCGCACGCGGTGCCGCCTATATGGACTCAAGTGGATGGAGATGCCGTTCGTCAAGATGTGACACCAGATTTCTCGAAACTTCTTAACCCTCGATCTTCGACCACGGCCGCCGTAGAACCCGCACTATCGGGAACGCCACCATGCATCTTCACCTGCTGATATGTGATCGAGACTACCTGCGGGCCAGCCAGCCGCCGGATAGATGTTTACGTTAACAGTTTCGGATTAATGCGGACTGCCAGAGCGCTCCGGAGCTGCCCGACGGCGACAAACCGGCCCGCAGAGGCCCTCCTGGCCCGCCCCCGGAGCGCGTCGGGCACCCCGATGAGCCGGATTCGCCGGTCCGAGCCACCGCCGACATGCCACCCTCATCGCCCGCAACACCTGTCGACTTCACCTGATCGACTCGCGGATCCAACACCGATCCCCCGCTATTTCCCCTGGTGAGGAAGCCGTCGCAGGCCACCTCAGGCAACCGGGGCGGGGATGGAGCACTGTCGACACAACCATTGACACGCTGTGATGTGAACGTTAACTTGCTCCTCAGTGCAGCAGCCGGGTCCCACCCTCTGCCGCCGATTCGGCTGGTCAGCGCCCCGGCGTCCGGGCCACCAGCCCCGACGGCACCGGCCAACGGACTCACCGGACCGCACCATCACCTCCCGTCTGCCGGAGTTCGGGCCCGACAGGCGGTGTACCGAACGGGCCCACCCGAGCGGGCCCGTGAACTCCCGTCCACATCTGGAGGACTCCATGAAACGTGGCACCGTCTGGCGTCGAGCGTCGGGGCCGGTCGCGGCCCTGGCCACGCTGGTGCTGATCGGCAGCGGCACGGTCGGGACGCCGCAGGCGTCCGCGGCGGCCGCCGGCTGCCAGGTCACCTACACGGTCAGTTCACAGTGGCCCGGTGGCTTCGGCGCGGGCGTCACCATCACCAACCTGGGTGACCCGGTCACCAGTTGGCGGCTCACCTGGAGCTTCGACGCCGGCCAGACCGTCACCCAGCTCTGGAACGGCTCCTACACCCAGTCGGGCGGCCAGGTCGCCGTCACCAACGTGTCCTACAACGGCAGCATCCCCACCGGAGGCAGCACCTCGTTCGGCTTCAACGGCGCGGCGACCGGCAGCAACCCGGCGCCCACCACGTTCACGCTGAACGGCACGACCTGCACCGGCGGTGTCACCCCGACCACCCCGCCACCCACCACGCCGCCGCCGACCACCCCGCCGCCGACCACTCCTCCGCCCACCACGCCGCCGCCGGGCACCCGGCTGCCCTGTGACCTCTACGCCGCCGGCAACACCCCCTGCGTGGCCGCGCACAGCACCACCCGGGCCCTGTACGCCGCGTACACCGGCAACCTCTACCAGGTCCGCCGGGCCTCGGACAACACCACCCGCACCATCACCCCGCTGACCGCCGGCGGGGTCGCCAACGCCGCCGCCCAGGACACCTTCTGCGCCAACACGACCTGCCTGATCACCATCATCTACGACCAGAGCGGCCGCGGTAACCACCTCACCCAGGCGCCCCCCGGCGGCTTCCCCGGTCCCGCGCCCGGCGGATACGACAACCTGGCCAACGCCACCGCCGCCCCCACCACGCTCAACGGCCAGAAGGCGTACGGGGTGTTCGTCGCCCCGGGCACCGGTTACCGGAACAACACCACCAACGGCATCGCCAAGGGCGACCAGCCGGAAGGCATGTACGCCATCCTCGACGGCACGCACTACAACGGCGGCTGCTGCTTCGACTACGGCAATGCCGAGACCAACAGCCGGGACAACGGCAACGGCACGATGGAGGCCATCTACTTCGGCAACAACAAGGTCTGGGGTTACGGCGCCGGCAACGGCCCGTGGATCATGGCCGACCTGGAGAACGGCCTCTTCTCCGGGGTCAACCAGAAGTACAACGCCAACGACCCCAGCATCAGCCACCGCTACCTCACCGCGATCATCAAGGGCGAGCCCAACCACTGGGCCATCCGGGGCGGCAACGCCCAGTCCGGCAGCCTGTCGACCTTCTACAACGGCGCACGGCCCAACGTCGCGGGCTACAACCCGATGAAGAAGGAAGGCGCGATCATCCTCGGCATCGGCGGCGACAACAGCCACGGCGCCGCCGGCACCTTCTACGAGGGCGTGATGACCGCCGGCTACCCCACCGACGCCACGGAGAACGCCGTCCAGGCCAACATCGTCGCCGCCGGCTACCGGTGACCTGGTCTCCGCCACACCACCACCGTCCCCCAAGGAGACCCCTCATGTCCTCGTCATCCCTGCGGCTGACCCGCCGCGGCCTGCTCGTCGCAGGTGGCGCCACGGGCGTCATCGCCGCGACCGGTCTACTCGGTGCCCGTAACGCCCTGGCCACCGCCGGCCCGCAGAGCTACACGCCGACCTGGGCGTCTGTCGACCAGCACCCACCGGCCGCCGAGTGGTTCCAGGACGGCAAGTTCGGCATCTACTACCACTGGGGGGCGTTCGCCGTCCCCGCGTTCGGCAACGAGTGGTACCCGCGCAACATGTACAACAACGGCTCGTACGAGAACAACCATCACAAGAGCGTGTACGGCGATCCGGCGGCCTGGCCGTACCACAACTTCATCAACGGGTCCCGCGACAAGGCGGGCAACTGGGTGCAGTTCGCGCCGAAGCTCAAGTCCGCTGGCGGCAACTGGGACCCCAACGAGTGGGCTCAGTTGTTCGTCGACGCCGGGGCGAAGTTCGCCGGGCCGGTGGCCGAGCACCATGACGGCTACTCGATGTGGAACAGCAGGGTCAACGAGTGGAACTCCGTGGCCACCGGCCCGAAGCTGGACCTGCTGCGGCTGCACGCCGACGCCATCCGCGCCAAGGGTCTCAAGCTGTTCGTCTCGCTGCACCACCAGTGGAACTTCGGCGGCTACTACCAGTACGTGCCACAGCAGTCGAGCACCACCCTGCGCAAGCTCTACGGTCAGCTCGACAACGCCACCGAGCAGCAACTGTGGACCGACAAGCTGCGGGAGGTCATCGACGGCTACCAGCCCGACCTCATCTGGCAGGACCTCTACCTGGGCCGGATCGACGAGGCACGGCGACTGGACTTCCTGGCGTACTACTACAACAAGGCTGTCGCGTGGAACCGGGACGTGGTGGTCACCTACAAGGACGGGTTCAACAACCGCGGTGAGGTCTACGACTTCGAGCGCGGCGGCCCGGCGGGCATCCAGTCCCCCTACTGGCTCACCGACGACAGCGTCTCCAGCAGCAGCTGGTGCTACACCCAGGGCATCGGCTACTACTCGACCACCGCCCTGCTGCACGCGTTGATCGACCGGGTCAGCAAGAACGGCACCATGGTCCTCAACGTCGCGCCGACGGCCGACGGCGTCATCCCGTCCGGGCAACAGACGATCCTGCGGGGTATCGGCGACCACCTCAAGCGGTTCGGCGAGTCGATCTACGGCACCCGGGCCTGGTCCGTCTACGGCGAGGGCCCCACCCAGATGGGCGGCGGCTCGTTCGTCACGCCGCGCGCGGGCACCAACCGGGACATCCGGTTCACCCGCAACAAGAACAACACCGTCCTGTACGCGACGGTGCTGGGCTGGCCGGGCAGCACCCTGACCATCTCGACGATGACGTCGGGCCGGGTGAACCTGGGCAACCTGACCGGTGTGCAACTGCTCGGCTCCACCGCCGGCACGTACATCAACCTGCCCCGGCCCACCCAGGACGGGTCCGGCCTGCGTATCGCCATGCCGTCGGCGAACGCGCCGTACAGTGCACTCGCGTACGTGGTCAAGCTGACCTTCGTCGGCGCGACCCCCACCGCGACGCCGCCTCCCACCCCCACCGCGACGCCGACCCCGACGCCGACCGGCACCACCGCGCCGCCGGCAGGCCAGGCGACGGCGAAGTACACCATCACCAACTCCTGGTCCGGTGGATTCCAGGCCGACGTCACCGTCACCGCCGGGGCGACGCCGATCAACGGGTGGAAGGTGTCCTGGACCTTCCCCAACGGCCAGGTGATCAACCAGATCTGGAACGGCAGCCACACCCAGAGCGGGGCGAACGTGACGGTCTCCAACGTCGCCTACAACGGCGCGCTCGCCGCGGGCGCCTCCACCACGTTCGGTTTCACCGCGACCTGGAACGGCAGCAACAACCCGCCGGCCAGCATCACCTGCACCACCAGCTAGGCCCGGACGCCGGAGACCCACCCCGGTGGGGCCGGTACCGATCCTTCGGGCCGACCCCACCGGGGCTCACCGCGCCCGCCGTCCGCCAGCGGGCTGCGGCGGGTGGGCGGACCACGCGCGGCGCACGCCGGTGGGACAGGCCGTCCCGGTGGTGCATCTCCGGGTACGACCTGCGGATCGTCCCACCCATCCCGTCGAGCACGGCGTCCACGTCTCCCGGGTGGCAGCGGGATGCACATCCGGTCGGCTCGGGCCGGTTCCCGGCTCCGTGGGCCGCGTCGGCGGCGGCGCTGAGCAGGCGGGTCGGCATGGGAGCGGTGGGGTCGGGCAGCACGACCGCGATCCGGGTGACGACCACCACGTTCGACCAACTCTCCCCTGACGAGAGAGTAGGTTCGGTGGCCGATCCGGCTGTCGCTGATCGGTGAACGGGCTGCGCCCCGGCGCTGGGGTTGCGCGCGTCCACGAGACGCCCGAGTGGAAATGGCTGTATGTCTTCTGTGCTGTCCGCGGTCGTCCGGCCGCGTCTGTCCCGTCCGTCCTGGCTGTCGCCGAAGGTGTTCCGCACCGAGGTCCTCGCCGGACTGGTCGTCGCCCTCGCGTTGATCCCGGAGGCGATCTCCTTCTCGATCCTGGCCGGGGTCGACCCCCGGGTGGGGCTGTTCGCGTCATTCACGATGGCGGTCACGATCGCGATCTGCGGTGGCCGGCCGGCGATGATCTCCGCCGCGACCGGCGCGATCGCCCTCGTGGTCGCGCCGCTGGCGAAGGAGCACGGGCTGGACCACCTGATCGCGGCGGTGATCCTCGGTGGCGCGATCCAGATCCTGCTGGCGGTGCTCGGGGTGGCGAAGCTGATGCGGTTCATCCCGCGCAGCGTCATGGTGGGCTTCGTCAACGCCCTGGCGATCCTGATCTTCGCCGCCCAGGTTCCGCACCTGCTCGGCGTACCGTGGCTGGTCTACCCCCTCGTCGCCGTCGCGCTGGCGATCATGGTCGGGTTGCCCCGGCTCACCCGCGCCGTCCCGGCGCCGCTGGTCGCCATCGTGGTGCTGACCCTGACAACCGTCGTCGCCAGCATCGCGGTGCCGACCGTCGGCGACGAGGGTGCCCTGCCGGACAGCCTGCCCACCCCCGGCCTGCCGCAGATCCCCTGGACCATGGACACCCTCACCCTGATCGCCCCCTACGCCCTGGGTATCGCGCTGGTCGGGCTGATGGAGTCGCTGATGACCGCCAAACTGGTCGACGACATCACCGACACGCACTCCAACAAGACCCGCGAGTCCTGGGGCCAGGGTGTGGCCAACATCGTCACCGGCTTCTTCGGTGGCATGGGCGGCTGCGCCATGATCGGCCAGACGATGATCAACGTGAAGGCGTCCGGTGCCCGGACCCGCTTGTCGACCTTCCTGGCCGGCGTGTTCCTGCTGGTCCTCGTCGTCGCGCTCGGCGACGTGGTCGCCGTCATCCCGATGGCCGCCCTCGTCGCGGTGATGATCATCGTGGCGGTGTCGACCTTCGACTGGCACTCCGTCGCGCCGAGGACGCTCAAGCGGATGCCGTACGGCGAGACGACCGTCATGCTGGCCACCGTGGTAACCACCCTGGCCACCCACAACCTGGCCATCGGCGTCGTCGTCGGTGTCCTCACCGCCATGGTGATCTTCGCCCGCCGGGTCGCCCACCTGGTCGAGGTCACCAGCGTCCTCGACCCCGACGGCACCACCCGGGTCTACTCCGTGCACGGGGAGCTGTTCTTCGCCTCCAGCAACGACCTCGTCGGCCAGTTCGACTACGCGAACGACCCCGACACCGTGGTCATCGACATGACCCACGCCCACGTCTGGGACGCCTCCTCCGTCGCCGCCCTCGACGCCATCACCACCAGGTACGCCACCCGGGGCAAGACCGTCGAGATCATCGAACTCAACAAGCCCAGCGCCCGCATCCACGACACTCTCGCCGGGCAACTCGGCGTCGGCCACTGATGGCCGCCACCAGCCGGGACACCGGGCCGCAGCAGCACCCCTGCGACCCGGCCACCGGCCGCCTCATGCAGATCGGCGAGGCAGCAGAGCGGGTCGGGCTGAGCATCCGGACCATCCGCCACTACGAGGAGGCCGGCCTGATCGTGCCCTCCGCCCGCAGCGAGGGCGGCTTCCGCCTCTACACCGAACCTGACCTCGGCCGCCTCGCCGTGGTCAAACGGATGAAACCCCTCGGCTTCAGCCTCGACGAGATGCGCGAGCTGCTCGCCGTCCTCGACGCCCTCGACACCGCCACCGGCAACGACCGCGCCGACCTGCTCGACCGGCTCGGCATGTTCCACACCGCCGCCACCACCCGCGTCACCGCGCTGCGCGACCAACTCACCATGGCCGAAGGCTTCGCCGACACGCTCCACGACAGACTCGACCACCATGGTGGCTCGACCAGTTGAGGCCGGGACACCGTCATGGTCGGTGGTGTCAGGTACGCGGCGGCGTCGGTCTCGCCACGGGCGGACAGGCCGGACGCGCCGAGGACGTTCGGGGTGCCCCAGCGTCGATGACCGCGCGGGCGAGCACCTCCTGGCCGCCAGCGAGACGGATGAGGAGGGCGTCGTGGCGGTCGACGCGTTCGCGGACGCCGACGACCCGGAAGCCGGCCCGCTCGTGCAGGGCCAGGCTGGCGGTGTTCTCGGGAAAGACACCGGACTGGATGGTCCCGATCCCGGCGGCCCCGGTGGAGGCGACGAGCGCGTCGAGCAGCGTGGTGAGCGGCAGGTCCAGTGCGGCGGCGAGCTGGATGAGAGCGACGGAATCGACTGCTACTCGCCGATTGCGGCGGTCCGCCGAGCTCGGACCGGTTTGGGGTGCCCCCGGGCGCCCGGACGTGGGGATCGTCGATCGCCGCCCGGGACAGGCCGGGTGGTGCGTTGGCGCGGAGCATGCCGGGCAGGATCACGTGCAGCTGTCAGTTCCGGGGTGCCAGGACCTGACCGGCACGGGCACGATCCTGCACGGTCGCCGAACTGTCCATGCCCCACGACAGAACGCCACCGCCACGGTGGCACCTCAGGCGAGGTGCCACCCGATGTCGCAGGCTGGGCGACGGCCGCAGCAGGGTGGGTCAGCTGTCGCAGCCACGGGGTGCGTGGGCGCACAACGCGACCACCTCACCGGAAGGCGCCGACGCCAGCGCCGCCTGGGCACCAACGACGACGAATGCCAGGGCGGCAGCCGCGACGACCGCGCGAACCAATGTGGACATAATCGTCCCTTCGAGGTCGGGAAATTCAATGCAATCGATAATATCGTTGTCGGTTGATGCCCGACCAACGTCGGATTCCCTGCCGGGCGCAGATCGAGCATGCCGGGCCAATACCGCCAATTCGGCGCGGCGCTTCCTTTGTCCAGAATTGCGGCAGAACCTGGCAATAATGCGCAACGGCGGGTGGGCAGGGCGGCGGACACGGTGGGCACCCGCTCGGGCCGGTCGGGATTCCGATTGGAGCGCATTGTTGGCGTACCGGTTCGTCGAGGCCACAATGCAGGCAGCACACAGCCGCTACCACCACGAGTGGACCAGCCGCGCCTGCACACGGGCGCACGGCGTGGCGGTCGACGCCCGGACAGCGGGCGAACCGCCGCGACGCGGGGCCGCAACCCGGTCCCGTGTGGGCCCGTGCCGCCGGTCGTCGATCGCCGGTGGGCCTGTCCAGCTCACGAGTGCCCGGGAGGCCTGGTGGCGTCGGCCGGCACGCTTCATCCACCAACGGGGCTGAGGAGATGATCCCGGCATGACGATGATCGGCCGGGCCGGGGAGTTCAGCGACGTCCTCGCTGCGGTACGCGATCCACAGACGGACGTGGTCCTGGTCACCGGCGAGGCAGGCGTGGGCAAGACCCGGCTGCTCGACGCGGTGTCCACGGCCGTTCCTGCCGTCCGCGCCCGGGGCACGCGGGGCCTGTCACACGTCCCGCTGGCGGCCCTGGCGCACCTGGTCGACCCGGCGACGACGTCACTGGCGGAGATGGTCGCCCAGGTGCTCCGGGCGGTCCCCGCCGGCACGGTGCTCGCGGTCGACGACCTGGACGGCTGCGACGAGGTCTCCCTGGCCGTGGCGGTACGGGTCGCCCGCGACGCCGGTCGCACCCTGGTCGGTACCGTCCGGACCGCCGACGATCGGGTGCCGCCCGCCGTGGCCGAGCTCGCGGCGTCGTCGAACACCGTGCTCCTGCCGATCGCGCCGTTCGACCGGACGTGCACGGAGGAGCTGGTCGACGCGCTGCTCGACGGCCCGGTCGACGCCGGGATCGTCGACGACGTGTGGCGGCGGACCGGCGGGAACGCCCTGTTCGTCACCCAACTGCTCGACGGCGCGCGACGCAGCGGCGCGTTGCACCGGTCGGCGGTCGGCTGGCACGCCGTCGGGCCGCTGCCGGTCCCCACCGGGCTACGTAGCCTCCTGCCGACCCGCCTGGCGGGCCTGCCCGACGACGCCGTCGCCGCCGCCCGCTTCCTGGCCGCGACCGGCCGGGCGCACGACGACGAGATCGCGCAGGCCGGGCACCTCGCCGGAACCGAGCAACTGGTCGCCCACGGGATCGCGGTCTGGGCGGCCGAGACCGCACGGTTCGTGCACCCGTTGTTCGCCGAGGTGCTGTGGGAAGGGCTGTCGCCCGCCCGTCGGCGGGCGGTGCTCCGCGAGCACCTCGCGGTCGCCCGGAGTCTCGCGCCGCACGACCAGGTGCGGTGCACCGTGTTGAGCCTGGACGCCGGAGAGGCCGCGCAGCCGGGGCCGTTGCTGGCCGCGGCGCGGGTCGCCGCCGCCGGTGGTGCGACGGACGTCGCGGTACGGCTCGCCCGGGCGTGCCTCGACCGGGTCCCCGAGGTGTGGACCGCCCACCCGGAGGTCGCCGTCGGTGCCGCCCTCGTCCTCGCGGTCAACCTCTGGGAGACCGGGCGTGCCGACGAGGCCGTGGCCGTCCTACGCGACGCGCTGGGCCGTACCCCACCGGGCAGGGACGCCGCCCTGCTCGCCGTGACCCTGCACAAGGTGGTCCTCTGGGGCTGCCACGACCTGCCCGCCGCCCGGGACGTGCTGCGGCAGCAGTCCGCCCGGTATCCCGCCGGCGCACCGGTCGGGGCCCTGTTCGCGGTCGCCGAGGCCGACGCCCTGGCATACGCCGGGTTCCCCGACGAGGCGCTGGCACTCGCGTCCGACGTCGGGGACGACGTCACGCTGCCGTTGCCGGTCCGGACCATGCTGGCGACGAGCCGCAGCAACGCCCTGGCCCACCTGGGTCGGACCGGCGAGGCGGTCGCCGTCGTCGAGGAACTGCTCGACCAGGTCACGGCCGCCGGGCCGGAGGCGACCGCCGGGACCCGCGACAAACTGCTCGTGTACGCCAGCCACGCCCTGCGCGAGCACGGTCGGCTCGACGATGCCGCGAACACCGCCGAACGTGCGTACCACGGCGCGCTGGCCGACGGGGTGGTCTTCGAGCGCGCCTGGGCGGCGGTGTGCGTCGGTGCGGCCCGGTTGCAGGCGGGGCACCTGGACGATGCGACACGCTGGGCGCGGCGGAGCCTGGTGACCTCGGTGGCCGCCGGGATGACCGACTGCACCCGGGTCTGCCTGTCCGTGCTGACCGTGGCCCACGGCTCACGCGGTCTGAACCCGGATCCGACGTGGGTGACCCACCTGCGCTCGCCCCGGGCGGGCCTGGGGTTCCTGCGCCACACCGTGCCGATCGCGCTGGGCTGGGCCGCGTACGCCGAGGGTCGTCACGCCCTGGCCGGCGACCTGCTGCGGCAGGGTCAGGCCAGGGCCGCGCGGGAACGGGCGGTGGCCGCCGAGTCCTGGATCCTGCACGAGCGCCTGCGGATGCACGACGGCGTCGGGGTACGGGCCCGGCTGGCGTCGCTCGCCGTCGGGTCCCCCGTCGGCGTGGCGCGGCTGGCCCTGGCCACCGGGCTGGAACGTGCCTGCCCCGCGACCCTGTTGGAGGCCGCGGCGGCCTTCGAGGCGGTCGGTTCACCCCTGTACGCGGCAGAGGCCGCCGCCGCGGCGTCCCGGTGCGCGTCCGGTCGGGCTGCGGCGGCGGCCCGGCGACGGGCCGCCGAGCTCGCGCACGAGGTGGGTGACCCGCCGACTCCCCTGCTGGGCCGGTCACCCGTGCCCGCCGACCCGTTGACCTCCCGTGAGCGCCTCGTCGCCGAGCTCGCCGCGGGTGGGGCGACGAACGCCGAGATCGCCGGGCGCCTGGTCCTGTCGGTACGGACGGTGGAGAACCACCTGTTCCGCGCCTATGCGAAGCTCGGGATCAACTCCCGGGGTGACCTCGCCCGGTACGGGATCCCACGCCGGTAGTCGCGGTGTCCGGCGGCGGCGCGGCGGGCGTCGGCGACGACAGCCGCACCGCCGTCGGACGGCGGTCTCAGCAGGTGCCGCCGCCGGAGGTGCAGCCCCCGGGGGCCCCGCCGCCGGTCGCCCCGTCGAGCGGGTTGGGCAGGTCGGGGCGGGTCTCGGGCGCGGCGGTGTTCCAGCCGGTACCGAGGACCATCGCCCCGACGTGGGTGCTGGTGTCGTCACCCGAGAACAGGGAGATCAGGTCCCGGCGGTGCATGGCCGCGGTGACGTCGTCGTCGGTCAGGACGCCGACCACGGAGGGTGCGTCCTGGACCGGGGTGACCGTCGAGCCCTTCATCGTGAGCAGCTTGTCGATCGCGGCGGCCGTCTCCTGGTGCGAGAGCCAGGCCGTGCCGGGCAGGGTCAGGCCGGTGCCCTCCTCGCCGGTGGTCATCGCATCGGTGCAGTTCTCACCCTTGGCGTCGCACTTCTGGGTCTTGGTGGTCGAGGAGGTCTCCTTGCCGTTCTTGTCGACCGTGCGCTCGGTGTGGGTCTTCGTCGTGCCGGTGACCTTGCCGTCCTTGTCGCGCTCGTACTCGGTGGTGTCCTTCGTGATCGTCGTGCCGCCGTCCTTGCCTCCCGTGTGGACGGTCTCGGTCTCCTTGACGACGTTCCCGTTCTGGTCGCGCTGCGTCCGCTCGGTGTGGTACCTGCCGCTCAGGTCGTAGTACGCCTCGTCGGTCGAGGACCCTGCCGTGTTCAGTTCCGGGTCGTAGTACTCGGTCCGGCTGCTCGACGTGCAGATCATCTCGCACCCCGGCGTACCGGGAGTGGTCCTCGACGAGGACCCGTCGCCGTACTCCGTGGCCCTCGTGCCGTTGTCGCTGCTCGTGTTCTTCTCGCCGCCGTGGCTGGCCGCCCACCAGGCGGTCACCCCGTCGTACGCGCCGTACCAGCTGCCGTTGAACCGACCGAGGTCGATCCCCATCGTCTTGCCGCCGCTGTCGCGGGTCAGGCCGAAGGTCAGACCGGTCTTCCACGGCGCTTCGACACCGAGGCCCTTGAGCAGCCCGTCGTCGATCCCGGCGAGCGCCATGCTGCCCCGGCGGGTGGGGATCCCGAAGACCTCCGACGGCAGGCCCGGCTCGACACCGCCGGGCAGTTCCTGCAGGTTGAGCCACTTCTTTTCGAGGCCCTTGACGAACTCCTCCGGGAACACGGCCCACGTGCCGTACCCGAGTTCGTAGGTCGGCAGTTTCCCGTCGATCGTCGCGTCCAGGACGAGGGACAGCGGCGGGGTGCTCGCCGGGTCGAGCGGGTCGTAACCGAGGGCGGTCTCGTCGGCGTCGGCCACACCGTCACCGTCGGAGTCCACCACCCCCACCGCCAGGTAGCAGGCGGACAGGTCGCACACCCGCAGGTCGGCGAGCCTGTCGCCGCGTCGGCCGTCGGCGGCGTCGGCCGACGAGGCGAGGGTCGTGGGAAGCAGAAGGGCGCCGCAGGTCAGGGTCGTCAGTGCGCGCCGGAACCAGGTGGGTGCGGAATTGGTAGTGGGAGAGGACATCATGGGGGCGAACCTAGGGACCTGCTGCGGGCATGTCCTGAGTAGTGCGTACTCAAACGTCGGCCGCACAGCGCGGTGATCGCCCCGGCCGCCGTGTGACGCAGTTCGAGGCCACCCCGGCGACCGCCGCGTTCGCCCGCAGCGGTCACCCGGCAACCCGGTGTCACCGCCCCGATGCCGGGCTCGTCCGTCCGCCGCAGGCGTTCCGCTCCGAGATCGACGCCGAGGCGGAGCGCCTCGGGCATGGCGACGCCGGGCGTACGGCCGGGGCCAGGCCGTACGGGAAAAGCACTGGGGCGCTGGGAGCCCACGAACGGCGCCTTGCGGGCCAGGGCCGGACCGGCCGCTTCGGCGATCGCCCGGTCGACCGCGCGTTCTTCGATACAGATCAGTGTCATGAGGCTCTCAGCCACCGTGCGACCCGTCACCGTCGTCAGATCGAGGAGCAGCCCCGACCGGTGGGTGAGGTGGTGAATCGGATTGCCCGGCTCTCGTCGTCCCTGCCAGGATGCCGCCATGTCAATCGCCGAGACCTCTGCCGAGGATGCCCTGGTCGCGCTGCACACGTCACTCGACGAGCGGCGCCGGCCGGAGGAGGTTGCGCATCTCGTGCTGCGGGTGGTGGGTGGCCAGCTAGGACTTCGGGACCGGATGACGTTGGGGTGGGCGGCTCGTACGGCAGCGCGCTGGAACGGGTGGAGTTCGATGTCGGCGGACTTCGCCCGGCCGATCGGTGGTGCCCGTCAGATCGACGCCGCCGCGCGGCTGTTCGAACTGCCACCCGGTGGCGTCGACCCGGACGATCCCGTTTCGCTGCTTGATTTCTCGGCCCGCCTGAGCGAATCCCTCGGTGCCGTCGATCCGGCCCGGCTGGATTTCCTGCGCGACCGGTTGAACCGGGAGGACCGGGCCGCGGCCGGAATCGAGCTGTCGAAGCGGCAGTACAACCGGCGATTCCGGGTGACGCAGCGCCTGCTGGCGAAAGCCGACAGGTTGGCCGTCGAACAGACCAAGCGGCAGTTGACCATGGTCGCGCGGGCAGGATTCGCCGCGAGCATCGAGCGGGATGCCTTTCTGGCTGATCCGTGGGCGGGGTGCTTCGTGGCGTATCTGACTGCCAAGCGGAAGTTGCGGCGAGAGTTCACGCTCTCAGGGCGGGACAACCCGTACGACGACATCGCCGACCTGTTGTTCAGGCACTGCACCGCCGACCCGACGACGGACTGGTGGATGATCGCCCAGGCCCATCCGACGCCGACTGTGCTCGCCCGGCTGACCGAGGCACAGCGCGGTGAGCTGCTGGGCCGGTGGTGGGCAACGATGCGTCAGGTCGCGGCGTTACTCAAGCAGGTATGGACGGCCAGCGAGTTCGACCGGGCCACCATGATCGTGAGGCGGGGTAACGACTCGTCGACGTGGAACCTCCTGTGCGGCGCGTACAACGCCGCGCGGGCGGCCTGGCTCGCAGCGCTCGACGCCGCCGGCAGCCTCGGCCTGCTGCAGGCGTCCTGCCCGGGCAAGGCGATGATGCTGATCGCGGCGGACCTGGCGGCGTGGCACCGCTCGACCGGTGGCGGCCTGCACCCCGACGTGGGCGTGTGGGCTCGGCTGCCGCTGCCCTGGGACGTGCTCGACGGCACCGCCACCTGCACCCGTGCGGATGTGGAGGCGGCATGCGCCGATGGTGGCGTCGACCCGGTCACGTCCGGTTGGACAGGTCCCCGGGCACCCGCAGCCACCGGGGTGTTCCGGCCCACGCCCGAGTTGGTGCACGGGGTATCGATCGCGGACCCGCTGTGGGCGTCGGTGCTACGTGCTGGTGGGGCGTTCTCCGGAAGAGTGACCAAAGACAGTCTGGAGCAGACACCGATCCCGGGTGACGTCGTGGTCAGCGAGCTGCCGGAACGGGATGGACACATCAAGCCGTGATCGGGCAGCATGATCGCGCCCGTCGTAGCTCAGTGGTAGAGCGCCCGGCTCTGGACCGGGTGGACGCTGGTTCGAGCCCAGCCGACGGGGCCGTGGAGATCCGTTGTAGCTCAGTGGTAGAGCACCCGGCTAGGTGCCGGGAGGACGCCGATTCGAGCCCGGTCAACGGATCTCCCCGAATGGCCACGATGCGGGTCGATGGACATCAACTGTGGGCCGAGATGGGCAGGCTCCCCCGCTACCCCCCAGCCGGCACCGGCTGCGGCGTTGCGATCCGCACGCAGCAGCCGGTCCACCGCTCACCGCTCCGTCCGGTACGCCGCCCCCTGCCCCGCCCGTACCTGCGCCTTCTGCCGCAGCGGTGTCCGTTGACGAACAACGTCCCACAACGACCTGACACTCCAGCTGGGGTGTCAGGTCGTTGTGGGACCGGATGAAGTGGGTCATGGCGGAGCTGGGGGGGCGATGCCGGGTTGGTCGACCCACGATCAGCGCTCGGTCAGCAGCGGTTCGCGACGCAGAGGGGAAGACCGTCGTTCGGCCCGGAGCCGTTGTTACCCGGTGGCGCGGTCGGTGTCGGATCGTTCGGCATCGGCGATGGGTTGGCTGGTGCTGGGCCGCCCGCCGCGTCGTTGTTGAACCATGCCCGGACGCCACCCTGGGCATCGAGGACCAGATAGTCGGCGCGACGGTCACCGTTGATCTCCGCCAGCTCCACCCTGTCGCGGGTGTAGCCGACGCCCGAGGCGATCTCGCCCAGTGACAACCACGCGGAGCCCGGACCACCCCGGTTGTTGAGCCAGGCGCGGATCTGGCCGTACTCACCCACCACCAGGTAGTCGTCCCGGCGGTCGCCGTTGACGTCGTCGAACCTGAGGGTGTCGCCCGCCGCGCCGATACCCGAGGCGATCACCCCTTGGGAGGTCCACGCCACGCTGTTGCCGGTGCCCGTGTTAAGCCAAGCTCTCACCTGGCCCTGGTCGCCGACCACCAGATAGTCGTCACGGCCGTCGCCGTTGAGATCGGCGAACCGCACCTGGTCGCGAGGAGCCGAACCGGAGGCGACCTGCCCCTGGGAGGTCCACGCCACACCGTTGCCGGTGCCCGTGTTAAGCCAAGCCCTCACCTGGCCCTGGTCGCCGACCACCAGATAGTCGTCACGGCCGTCGCCGTTGAGATCGGCGAACCGCACCTGGTCGCGAGGAGCCGAACCGGAGGCGATCTCGCCTCGCCAGTCCCAGCCGACGCCGTCACCACCGAGGACGTTCAGCCATGCCTTGACCTGGCCCTGGTCGCCGACTGCCAGGTAGTCGTCGCGGCCGTCGCCGTTGAGATCGGCGAACCGCACCTGGTCGCGGGGAGCGCTGCTGGAAGCAATCAGGCCCTTCCAGTCCCACGGATCGGGGTGGCCGTAGCGGTCGTTGAGCCAGGCGGTGACCCGCCCGGCGTCATTGACCACGAGGTAGTCGTTGCGGCCGTCGCCGTTGACGTCGGCCAGGACCACCTCGGCGCTGGTCGCACCGACGTTCCCGGCCACGTCACCCTGGTAGTTCCACGGCCGGCTACCGTCACCGATGGTGTTGAGCCAGCCCCGGATCTGGCCCTGGGCGTAGACCACGAGATAGTCGTCGCGGCCGTCGCCGTCAAGATCGGAGAACCACACCTGGTCCCTCGTCGCGCCGACACCCGTGGCGATCTCACCCTGGTAGCTCCAGCCCGCCCCAGCGGTACCGAAGTTGCTGAGCCAGGCCTTGACCTCGCCCTGGTCACCGACCACCAGATAGTCGGCGCGGCCGTCGACGTCGACGTCGGCGAACCGGACCTGGTCCCTCGTGGCACCGACGCCCGGCGCGACCTCGCCCTGACTGGCCCATCCCACACCGTTGCCGGTGCCGGTGTTGAGCCACGCTCTCACCTGGCCCTGGTCACCGACCACCAGGTAGTCGTCGCGGCCGTCGCCGTCGAGGTCGGCGAAGCGGACCTGGTCGCGAGGGGCCGAGCCGGAGGCGACCTCACCCCGGTACTGCCAACCGAACCCGTTGCCGCTACGGACGTTGAACCACGCCCGGACCTGACCCTGGTCACCGACCACCAGGTAGTCGTCGCGGCCGTCGCCGTTGAGATCGGCGAACCGCACCTGGTCACGGGGCGCTCCGACGCCGGGAGCGATCTCGCCCACCCAGTTCCAACCGGGCGGAGTAGGCGTCGTCGACGGCGGTGGAGACGAGGATTCCCCGACGCAGGGGCCGGTGTCGCCGGGTACCGGCGGCACGATCAGCCCCTCCGCCCGGGCGGCGGTGACGGCACGGTCGAAAGCATCGGCCATCTTGCGGTAGCCGGTGTTGTTGGGATGCAGCGGGTCGGACATGTCCGCCGTGGTCACCGCGGACATGCTGACCAGCCGTACGGGCTGACCGGTGGCCCGCAGGCCGTTGACGATTCCCGGGATCTGCGCGTTGTACTGCTGGACCCGGGCGTTGACGGCCGGATCCAGCGACGGCACCAGGGTGGCCACCAGCACGGTGGTCTCCGGAGCGATCCGGACGATCTTCTGGATCAGAGATCGGAGCCGGTCCGACGGCGAACCGCTGTCCGACCTACGGGCGTCGTTGGTACCGATGTGCAGGGTGACGACGTTGGGCCGGTAGCGGCGCATCGTGCAGTCGGTCACCAGGCTGTCGATCTGTTCGATCCGCCAACCCGGGTGCCCCTCGTGATCGGTGTCGGGCAACTGCCCGGAGTCCTGGGAGCCGACGAAGTCGAGCGGTCCAGGCTCGTCGACCAACTGCTCCCACAGACGGGCCCGGTAGCCGGTGCCCTCCGGGCTACCGCCGACGCCGTAGGTGATCGAGTCACCCAGCGGAAGCACCCGCAGACCGTTCGCGGCCCCGCCGACGGGCTGCTGCATCTTGCGGCGCAGCCGTTCGATCATCGCAAGGTCGAAGCCGGTGAGGGCGGTCGCGACGACCTTGAGCGCCCCACCGCCCCAGACCGACGCCGCCAACCTCCGCAGCAGGAGCTGCAACCCAGTGATCACCGGTGTGGCGGTCGCCTGTAGAAACCCGAGTACTCCGCCGACAATAGCACCCTGGACTGCCTGGGTTATCGCCACTGCGAAGGCCTCACCCATGACGTCCTTGTCGGCGAGCGGTCGCTGGTCGAAGGCCGCGTTGACAAGCTCACTGACGAGGCCGTTGAAGAAACCACCCACCGCCCCGCACACCGGGCCGGCGGCAACGGCGCCGACCGAGAAGAATGCAAAGCAGAAGCCGGTGACCAGGGCACCGGTGCCGAAGGCGGCCCAGGAGGCGATCACCTTCTGCCATGCGTTCGAGGTGACGCTGACCTCTGCCGTCGGCACGACCAGCACCATGCTGTTCCCGACCACGTGCAACGAGCCGTCGAGTTCGAAGTCTCCGATCGTCGGGTAGAGCCCGGTGGCGTTCTCGTCGGCGAGCGCCTGGAAGTACTCGCTGAAGGTCTGGCCGCGGGCCTGCGCATCCTGGACCTTGGCGACCTCCTGCCGGAAGGTGGCTGACACGTCCTCGCCGACATAGTCGAACGTCATCACCAGATCGTCTGGATGGCTGGCCAGAGTCGCGAGCGCCGCAGGAGCATGACGGGCACAGCCGGCACGCACCGTCATCGACTGCTCGGCAGTCGCATCGAGAGTGAAGGCTGTGGCGGGGTCAGTCGCGAGTGGACAGGCAGAGTCCGCCCTGGCAGGCGCGTGCAGGGCACCCACCACCAGGACGGCCGAGAGCAGAACCGTGAGGATCCGCGTACTGGGTCGCATGCCGCGAAACGTTGGGGTAGGCGACCGTCGATGTCAATGTGTTGCCCGACACCCATCACCACCGTCGTTCGGCTGTCGAGCAGATGACTCCGCCGCCACCGGATCTCCGCCTGAAGGCAGGCCCTCAACGTACGGTAAAAGGAGAACGGGGAGCTGCCATCGACCGAGAGGACACCGAGCGGGGCGGTCACCAGCGTCTCCCCGGGAGGTGAGCCCAAATTGTGCCACTGCCATCCGGCCCCGGACCGCCAGCGCAGCCAGGCGTTACGGTCGGAGCCGAGGACGAAGAGGTACGGGCGGGCATCCGGCACCACCTGGATCGCATTCCGCGCACCAAACGCGTTACTGCCGGAGTCGAGGTTGACGCCGGGGTTCCCCAGGTCGTTCCAGATCGCGGCCCGACCGTCGACCCGGGCACTCCAGAGGTGTCCGTCGTTGCCGACGACGTAGACCTCACCGGGATCCGGGGCCACAACAGCAACCTGCCCTTGTGTGTCGCCCGGGACAGCTCGTGCTCACGATCCCCGGGTCGTCTCCACCTACCCTGCCGGCGCGGGGCCGGTGGATTGGCGCGGTAGGAGGCGGTGCAGGTCGGACGGGTGCGGCGGACTCGGCGACTCCTCGCCGCGCAGGAGGGCGAGGAGTCGCCGCATCGCCTCCCGGCCCTGCCGCTCCCGGTCGACACTGACCGTCGACAGGGTCGGACGCGTGTAGTGGCCGATCTCGTCGTCGTCCCAGCCGAAGACACTGATCTGGCCGGGGACGTCGATGTCCAGGCTCTGGAGTCCCTGAAGGATCCCGAAGGCGACCCGGTCGTTGGCGGCCAGCACGGCGGTGGCTCCGCAGCGGGCCAGCACCGTGGTGGCCGCCTCCCAGCCGGATCGCACGGTCCAGTCGCCGTCGACGACCGCGCAGGAGGTGAGCCCTAGTTGCGCCACCGTCGTTTCGTAGACCCGGCGGCGGTTGCGCGCGGATGCCCACAGGTCGGAGCCGGCGACGTGGGCGAAGCGGCGGTGTCCGTCGGCGGCGAGCCGGCGGACGATCTCGGCTATCGGTGAGGCGTCCGCGAGTACGCCCTGGGCCCGCATGTTGTCGTCGTACTCGCCGTCGACCAGGACCGGTACGGGGAAGGACGTCAGGTCGAGGTCCGCCATCCGGGTGGCGAGCGGGGTGAACGACAGCACGGCGTCCACGTTCTCGGGGGACAGCAGGGTGCGCATCCGGTCGGCTCGGGCCGCGGCGTCGCCTTCGAGCCCGACGACGTCGAGCAGGTATCCGGCTTCATGGGCTGCGTCGGTGGCACCGCTGAGCAGGCGGGTCGGCACGAAGTCGGTGGTGTCGGGCAGCACGACGGCGATCCGGCCCGATCGCCGGGTCCGCATCGATCGGGCGGCGAGGTTCGGCCGGTAGTTGAGCTGTTCGATGGCCTGGGTGACCTTTTCCAGGGTCTGGGGCTTGAGTCCGCCCCGGCCCTTGAGGAACCGGGAGACCGTCTGGTGCGAGACGCCGGCGGCGCGGGCGACTTCGTGGATCGTGGCGGCCCTCTCGGCGCGGCCGGTGGGTCCTGTTTGCCCGGTTGCCATTTCTCTCATTCCCCCTGGTGGGCGGTGGTGATCGAAGAGCGTTGACAGAAAAGTGATCGATCACTATCGTGACCCTAGCGCATAGATGCCAATCTAATTGACCAATGGGCTTTCGGGGGTTCTGCACCGGATTGCCGGCGACGCCGCCCGCCGCCCGCCGCCCGTCGGCAGGTCACCGCGCCCGGTGTCCGGGCGTGGCCCGCCCGGGTCCACCCGGTTCCCGTCTGCAACCGATGACCATCGGAGCCGGCCCGAACGGGACGGGCCGTCCCTCCGCTGGTTCGTCGCGCCCGACCGCCGACCCGGTGACCGCCGCCGGCGCCGACCCCCACAACGCTACGACCAGGAGAACCGTCGATGAGCAGATCCCGTCCCGCCGCTGTGGTGACAGTCGTCGCCCTCGCGGTCGCGCTCACCGGCTGCGCCGCCCCCGGGCGCGCTCCGGTCGCGGCACCGCCGACCGGGGTGCCGGACCTGCCGACCAGGCCGGTCGTGCTGCGCATCCTGGACGTCTCCGGCGTCCTCGCCCTGACCAGACCGGTCATCGAACGCTTCGCCCAGGAACATCCGCAGCTCGTGTCGTCGGTACGGTACGAGAGCGGCACACCCACCGATGTCGTCGGCAAGCTCTACGCCCAGCAGCAGTCGGGCAACGTCACCGACGACCTGGTCCTCACCGGCACCGAGGGTCTCTCCCTGCTCGCCAAGCAGCAGACCGTGGTGCCCCTGCTGCCGGGCTACGCCGCCGCCCTGCCCGACCCGGCCGGCGTGATGACTCCGGCCGCGCGGCAGCTGCAGGACGCCCTCAACGGCAACGCAATGATCATCTCGGGCCAGCCGGACGGCCCGGTGCTCGCGTACGACACGCGGACCGTCGCGCATCCACCGCGCACCCCACAGGAGCTGCTGACCTGGGCGAAAGCACATCCGGGACGGTTCGGGTTCGCCGCCGTGCCCACCGGCAGCGGGCCGGCCAACCAGTTCGTCGACGCGCTGCCCCACATGCTCGGCGACCCGAACCCGGCCGACCCGGCGACCTGGACGAAGACCTGGGCCTATCTGGCGGAGCTCAACAGATACACGGCGCCGTACGCCACCAAGACGGTCGACACCTTCGACGCCCTCGCCAAGGGATCGCTCGACATCGTGCTCAGCGAGACCGGCTTCGACGTGCAGATGAAGGCCAAGGGCGTGCTCGGCGACCAGTTCGCTCTCCAGGCGTTCGACGACCCGGTCACCATCGAGGTCGCCCAGTGGGCCGCCGTACCGAGGGGGGTGGACCCGGACCGGCTCGCCGTCGACCTGGCCCTGATCACGTATCTGCTGGAACCCCGGCACCAGGCGATGACGATCCCGTTCCGCGCCGCCTTCCCCGTCCACGGTGTCGACCTTTCCATGGCCACCGCCGACGCTCAGGCCCGCTACCAGCGGCACGGCAGCCCGGACTTCAACCGGCGGCTGCTGGCCACCGCGCAGGTGCGCAACCCGGTGGTGGGCGATCACGTGCAGGTGAAGTACGACATCTGGAACAGGTCGATCGGGTCGACGAAGTGACCGGCCGGGGCTGCGGAGGCGCGCTGCGTATCGACGCCCTGCGTCGGGAGTTCGGCTCCTTCACCGCGCTGGAGGGCCTTGAGCTCGACGTGCCCGCAGGTGAGTTCGTAGCGTTGCTGGGCCCGTCCGGCTGCGGCAAGTCGACGGCGTTGAACCTGCTGGCCGGGCTACTCGATCCGACCACCGGCACGATCAGCCTGGACGGGCGGCGCATCGACCGGCTACCGCCGGAACAGCGTGGTATCGCAATGGTCTTCCAGAACTACGCGCTCTTCCCCCACCTGACCGTCGCCGACAACATCGCCTTCGGCCTGCGGATGCGGGGGTGCCCGAAGCCCGAGCGGGCCGAGCGGGTGCGGCGGGCCCTCGACCTCGTCCGGTTGCGGGCGCAGGCCGACCGGTATCCCCGCCAGCTCTCCGGCGGCCAGCAGCAACGGGTGGCGATCGCCCGCGCCGTCGTGGTCGAGCCCCGCCTGGTGCTGATGGACGAACCCCTGTCCAACCTCGACGCGAGCCTGCGGTTGGATCTACGCACCGAGATCCGGGCGCTGCACCAGCAGCTCAGCCTCACCACCATCTATGTGACGCACGACCAGACCGAGGCGTTGTCCCTCGCCGACCGGCTGGTGGTGCTCCGCGACGGCGCGGTCCAGCAGGTCGGCACACCCGCCGAGGTGTACGAGCGGCCCGCCAACGCGTTCGTGGCCGGGTTCGTCGGCTACCGCAACAGTCTGCCGGGGACACTGACAGGCGGGGTGTTCGACGCCGGCGACCTGGTGCTGCGCGTCGGTGGATACGGCACCGACCGGCCCGCCCCGGGCCCCGCCGTCGCGATGATCAGACCCGAGGATCTGCTGCTCGTCCGGGAACCGGCCGCCGGCTCCGGCAACGAGGTGCCGCTCGACGTGCGGGTGTGCGAGTACCAGGGCCGGGGTTTCGCCATCGAGGGCAGCGGACCCGGTGGCCAACTCCTGCACTGCCGGTCGGACCGGTCGTTCCGGCCCGGCGAACGGGCGGTCGCCGTCGTCGCGCCGGACCGGGTCCGGCTGTTCGCCCGGCCGCAGACGGAGACACCGACGCCCGACCGGGCCCTGCCGGTCGACGGACAGCCGTCATGAGCGCGAGCGGGCCCAGCGGGGATCACCTGCTGCGGTGGCGGGACCGTGCCCGTCGGCGGGGCGTCACGCCGACGGTGTGGCTGGTCGTGCCCGGCGCGCTGTTCATGGTCGTGTTCTTCGTCTACCCGGTGTGCTACGGCGTCGGGCTGTCCTTCCAGGGCACCCAGGGCTGGTCCTCGGCCTATCGTGACTTCTTCGCCGACCGGCTGGTCAACAACCACGGCAGCCGCAGGTCGATCCTGATCACGCTGGAGCTGGCGCTCGCCGCCTCGGTCGTCAACGTCGTGCTGGCGGTGCCGATCGCCTACCGGATGCGCGGCCGGGTCCGGGCCAAACGCGCCCTCATCGCTGTCGTCCTGGTCCCCATGACCCTGGGCACCGTCTTCGTCGCCTCGGCGATGAAGGAGTTCCTCGGCCCCTCCGGCTGGCTCAACCGGGCGTTGCTCGGCATCGGGGCCATCGAACAGCCGCTGCCCCTGGTCGGAAACGTCACCGGAGTGCTGCTGTCGCTGGTGTTCACCGGGCTGCCCTTCGCGTTCCTGCTGATGGTCGGCTACACCTCAGGCATCGACCCGGGCCTGGACAAGGCCGCTGCGGTCTGCGGCGCGCGGCCCGCCCAACGGTTCTGGCTGGTGACCTTCCCGCTGCTGCTGCCCGGGATGACGATCACGTTCTGCCTCTCCTTCGTGCTGGCGTTCGGGGTGTTCCCCTCCGCCACCCTGGTGGGCAACGACGCCGGTCCCACCCGCGTGCTGTCGAAGGTCGCCTACACCGAGTACAGCTACGGGCACTACCCGACCGCGTCCGCCGCCGCCGTGGTGATGGCGGTCGTCCAGTTGGCGGTCCTCGGCCTCGTGCTGTCGGCACGCGGGCTGCTGCACCGCGGGCCCACCACCGGAGGCAAGGGATGACCGACGTCGCCGCCACATCCACCGGGCAAGCCGCCCCGCCCCCCGTCGGGGCCGCACGCCGCCCGCCCGGGTACACCCTCACCGGCGCGGTCACCTGGGGCGGGCTGTGGGTGTTCGTCGGGGGTCTGCTGCTGGCCGTGGCCAGCGTCCTGCTCGCCTCGCTCACCACGCAGCTTGCCGACGGCTGGTTGCCGCGCGGCTACACCACCCGCTGGTACACGCAGTCGTGGACCACCTTCGGCCTCGGACGGCTGCTGGTGACCACCGTCGAGGTGGGGGTGGCCGTCGTGGCGGTGACGCTGGCGGTGGCACTGCCGACCGCCTACGTGCTGGCCCGGCTGACCTTCCCCGGTCGCCGGTTGCTCCTGCTCCTGTTCCTCGTGCCGCAGGTGGTGCCCGTCATGACCTACGCCGTGCCGTTGGCGACCCTGGTCTACCGGCTGCGACTCAACGACACGCTGGCCGGGATCGTGCTGGTGAACCTCGTCCCGGCCATCCCGTTCGCGGTGCTGGTGCTCCTCCCGTTCGTGGAGCAGGTCGATCCCCGCATCGAACAGGCGGCCCGGGTCTGCGGTGCCACCAACCGCCGGGTCTTCGTGCACATCCTCGGTCCGCTGCTGGTGCCCGGCCTGCTGGCAGCCGGTGTCCTGACCCTGGTACGGGTCGTCGGCCAGTTCGAACTGACCTTCCTCGTCTCGGGCCCGGACAGTCAGACCCTCGTCGTCGCGTTGTACGGCGCGGCGGTCCAGGCCGGGGAACTCGCCTCCCAGGAGATCAACGCCATGGCGACCGTCTACATGGCGACCACCCTCACGTTGCTGCTCGTCGCCCTGCGGGTGGTCGATCCGACAGCGGTCGCCGCGCGGGACGGACGGTCCAGCCGATGAACCCCACCAGCGCGAAGGAGCACACCGCATGACAGGTCGGGACGGACGCATCCGGGTGGCCGTCGTCGGGACCGGCGGCATCGCCACCGGCAGTCACCTGCCCACGATCCAGGCGCACCGGGACCGGGTCGAACTGGTCGCCGCGGTCGACGTGGACCCCTCCCGGCTCGCGCAGTTCTGCGCCCACGCCGACATCACCGCCGGTTACACCGAGGTCGACGAGATGCTCGCCGCGCAACGTCCGGACCTGGTGCACGTGTGCACGCCGCCGGCCGAGCACGTCGGGCAACTCGAATCGGTCCTCGCCGCCGGCAGTTGGGCCTGGGTGGAGAAGCCTCCGTGCCGCACACTCGCCGAGTTCGACCGGATCACCGCCGCGGAGCAGGCCAGCGGTGCCTACGCCTCGGTGGTGTTCCAGCACCGGTTCGGCTCCGCCGGAATGCACGCCGCTGACCTGATCGCCGCCGGTGAGCTGGGCCGTCCGCTGTTGGCGCAGTGCACGACCGCCTGGTACCGCCCGCCCGCCTACTTCACCGTCCCCTGGCGCGGTAGCTGGGCGTCCGAGGGCGGCGGCCCGACCATGGGACACGGCATCCACCAGATGGACCTGCTGTTGACCCTGCTCGGCCCCTGGGAGGAGGTGACCGCGCTGGCCGGGCGGCTGGACCGCGACGTCGAGACCGAGGACGTGTCGTTGGCCCTCGTCCGATTCACCAACGGCGCGCTGGCCAGCGTCACCAACAGCATCCTGTCACCTCGTGAGGAGAGCTACCTACGGATCGACCTGTCCGACGCGACAGTCGAACTGACCCACCTGTACGGCTACCGCGACAGCGACTGGACGTACACCGCCGCCCCGCACGTGCCCGAACAGCGCCGTCAGCGGTGGCGGACGCCGACGCCCGACGTGCCCAGTTCGCACGCCGCCCAGTTTCCGCTGCTCCTGGCGGCGTTGCGGGCCGGTACGCGTCCACCGGCCAGCGGAGCCGGTGTCCGGAGCACCCTCGAACTCGTCACCGCCCTGTACCAGTCGGCCCTGACCGGTCGGGCGGTACGGCGCACCGAACTCGTCCCGCAGAGCCCCTTCTACCACGCCCTGCATGGCGACACGGCCGGCTGGGCGCCGGCAAGGAGCAACGCATGAACCGCAACATCCCGGCCGACGTGGCTCTGCGGGTCCGGCACGACGTCGGTACGGCCGTCACCGTCAGCATCCGCGACCAGGAACTGGTGTCCTACGTGTACGGGGCCGAGACCGACCCGTGGGAATGCCCGGCGCCCTTCTTCCACCCGGTACGCACCACCGCCGGCAATCTCGTCTCGGCACACCGCCCGCACGACCACCGCTGGCACAAGGGTGTCGCCATGACGATCTCCCATCTGTCGGGGGAGAACTTCTGGGGCGGCTACAGCTACGTGCGTGACGAGGGCTACCAGCGGCTCGACAACGTCGGGTCACTACGCCACCAGGCGTTCTCCCGGTTCGACGTCGGCGTCGACCGACTCGACCTCACCGAGCAGGTGCACTGGCACAACGCCCGGGGCCGGCCCTGGATCGAGGAACACCGGGACATCGCCGTACACGGCGTAGACGAGGTGGCGGGCATCTGGGAGCTCACCATCGCCAGCGCGCTGACCAACGTGAGCGGGGACGCGCTGGAGATCGGCAGCCCCACCGTCCTCGGCCGGGAGGCGGCCGGCTACAGCGGCCTGTTCTGGCGTGGGCCACGGGATCTGACCGGCGGCACCATCCTCGCCGCCGGTGGTCTGGAGGGACCCAGTGTGATGGGACAGCGGGCGGCGTGGCTCGCGTACACCGGCCCGCACGATGTCGTGGACGCGGCCTCGACCCTGGTCGTTGTTCCCGACCCGTCCGCCGAGGACAGCCCGCCCGTCTGGTTCGTGCGCAACGAGCCCTTCGCGGCGGTCAATCCGTCGTTGGCGTTCGCGGAGGAGGTGGTCCTGCCGGCCGGGACGACCCTGTGGCGTCGGTACCGCGTCGTCATCGCCGACGGCGTCTGGACTGCCGGTCGCGTCGAGCGGTACCTGGAGGACCACCCGTGGTGAACCTACCCAACGGCATCGGTGTCTCCGGGCTCGAGGTCTATCCCTGGGCGGCATCCGACGGCTGCCACGGCGGCTCACCACACCTGCACACGGCGTGCACCGAGGCGTACGTGGTGGTCGGTGGGCGCGGCGAGTTGCACACCCTGACCCTCGCCGGCCCCGCCACCACACCGCTGCTGCCGGGGACCGTCGTCTGCTTCACGCCGGGCACCGTGCACCGGGCGGTCAATCTCGGCGACCTCAGGGTGGTGGTCATCATGGAGAACTGCGGGCTACCGGAGGCCGGAGACGCCGTACTCACGTTTCCGCCGGAGGTCCTCGCGGACCCGGCCGCATACGCCGAGGCTGCCGATCTCGGACCGGAACCCACCCACTCCCCCGCGGCGGGGCGTCGCGCCCGCCGTCGCCGCGATCTCGCAGTGCAGGGCTACCTCGCGATCCAGCGGGACCTGGCTAGCGGTGACACCTCCTCGCTGCGGGCCCTGTACGACGCCGCAGTGTCCCTGACCAGTGCCCGGACCACCCAGTGGCATCGCATTCTCGACGCCGGTCCGGCCGCCTCCCTCGCTGAGGTACGACGCCGCCTGCGCTCGCTGGCCGAGGGCTCCGGCACCCATCTGGCCGAGGCCAAGGTCCACTCGCAGGCGGCGCCCGAGCCCGACCGGCGTCCGTTCGGCATGTGTGGCCGGCTCAGCCCCTACCGGTGACGTGAACGCCGGGCCGGTCAGCCACTCCACCACCGGTGCAGGCTTCCCGCCCGAACCACGCACCGCGCACCGCCGCACCACGCACCGCGCACCGCCGCACGGTGCGCGCTCCGACCGCCCGTCGACCTCCGACGGGCACCTCCCGTCCCCGGATCTCTCCAGGAGGAGACCGATGTTCTTTTCCCGTACAGGACGACCGGTGACCGCTGCGGCCGTCGGTGTCCTGGTGGCCGCCGGCATGGTCACGGTCACCACCGACGCCGCCTCGGCGGCAGCCACCACCACGATCACCGTCGACTACGGTTCCGACCGGGGAGCGGCCACCCAGATCGCCAGCGGCTTCCTGCACGGCATCTCGGCGTCCGCGCCCGCGCAGTATCTCGTCGACGGTGTCAGGGTCAGGTCGCAGCGCGGTGCCGACCACCACCCGAACCTGCCGAGCCTCTACGACCCCGCCACCTACCGACGGGTCTCGGCAACCGGCGCGAACCTGCGGGTCGGCCTCTACTACTACTCGGCGAACCCGAACAGTCCGTACCGCAACTACCGCCCCGGTGACAACGGCAACTTCAGCACGTGGACGACCATCGTCAACGGGGTGATGTCCGAAGCGGAGCAGAAAGGCTACCGGGTCAACGCCTGGATCCCCTGGAACGAGCCGGAAGCGCAGTGGGGAAACCTCTACACCACCACCTACTTCCAGGCACACAAGGTGGCCTACGACGCGGTGAAGGCACGCAACTCGTCGTACCGGGTCGAGGCACCGGAGCTCAGCGCCTACAACTTCACCAAGCTCCAGCAGTTCCTCACCTACTGCCGCGACAACCGCTGCCTGCCCGACGTCCTGTCCTGGCACGAGCTGAGCCCGGCCCCGACGGACGTGCCCGGACACACGGCGCAGATCAGAAGCTGGATGCAGGCCAACGGCATCACCCCGATGCCGATCGCGATCACCGAATACCAGGGCAGCAGCTACGGCAACGCGGACGCCTGGGCGGCGGGGCCGAACGTCCGCTGGCTGGCACAGTTCGAGCGCAGCGTCCCCAACGGTCTGGAAGACGCGTTGGCCTCGGACTGGGACTACATCGGCAGCGACGGCAACTTCATCGCCACCCTGGGAAACTCCGCCGACAAGGCGACCGGCACGCTACCCAAGGGTGTCTGGTGGAGCTACAACACCTACAAGACGATGACCGGCCGGATGGTCACCGTCACCTCGTCGTCCGCGACCACTGTCGACGCGCTGGGGTCGTTGGACACCGGCCAGCGCCGCGGTGTCCTGCTCATCGGCAACCAGACCACCGGTGACCAGGGGGTCTCGCTACGGCTGAACAACGCGTCGGCGCTGGCGTTGTCCAACGTCGTGCACGTACGGGCGGAGCGGGTGGCCAACACGCCGACGCTGTCCACACCGACGGTCGTGCTCGACGCGGACGTGGCCCTGTCCTCGGGCGGCGTCACCCTCGCGCTCGGCACGCTGCCCACCAACGCCGTGTACAAGGTGCTCGTCACCCCGGCCACGGCGAGCGCGCCGGTCACCAGGTACGAGGCGGAGTCGCTGTCGACCGCCGCCTCGCCCGGCCTGACCAGCCGGGTCTTCACCGAGGCCGGCGCCAGCGGTGGCGCGGCCACCGCCCTGGACGGGACCGCAGGGGGTCAGTATCTCCAGTTCACGCTCCCGGTGAGCACGTCCGGGGTGTACGACCTGCGTGCAATCCTCAAGAGCAACGCCAACCGGGCGTTCCAGGCCCTCTACCTCGACGGCGTCATGGTCGGTCCGCCGCAGGACGAGTACGGGAACGCCGCCTACTATGCGGCCGACTACGGCACGCTGTCGTTGTCCGCGGGCAACCACACCCTGCGGGCCGTGGCGGTGGGCAGGAACCCGGCATCCAGCGGTTACAGCATGGTCTACGACCGGTTCGACCTGGTGCGGGTCGGCTGACACCGCAACGGCGGGCGGAGTGCCGCGCCGTCGGTGGCGGCAGGTCCGGGCCTGGTGTCGGCGGTGTCCGCGTCGTCGGGACCAGGCTCGTTCCGTGCTGGGCCGTGGTCCGTGGTCCGTCGTGCGGTGGGTGTGGTGGAGAGGCTCGGGACCGGTCGGGGTACACCTGGTTCCGGCCGGTCGGGTAGGTCGTCCGGTTCATGCCGCCGCACGACCCGGGCCAGGATCGCCGGACCGCTCAACGTGGCCGGCCCTGCGCCTGGCTGTCGGTGTCGCAGGCGAGTTCCACGAGGCCGCCGAGCTCGGCCGGCAGCTTCGGTTAGAGCGGGGTCAGATCGAAGCCGGAGGCGCTGGTGCGCAGCAGTTCCTGCTCATCGGCGATCGCTTGGGCGAACCGCAGCACGTCGGCCGGTCGCGGTTGATCGAGTCGAGCAGGTACCGCAGCTCGCCGGCCCTGTCCTCCCGGATGTTGATGAAGTAGCCGCCGCGCAGGTCCGGGTTCGCGCTTGCCTCGACGTGAGGCTGCGGCGACTGCAGATATGACTCCAGAAGCGGCTTGTGCAGGAATGCGAGACTCATCGCCGCCTGCACCGGTGAGATTGTGTGCGGCTGGGCGACGAAACGGTCGACCAGACCCTCGATGATTATCTTCGGACGGAGAACGAGATTCTCATCAGCCATCCGCAACCCTTCCGTCAAGAGCTCATACGTTGATCGTTCGCCGGAAAGCAGGGCGACAGTGCCGTGTAGCGAAAAACTGGCTCATCGGACAGCGCCCGAAACAGAGGCTGTCCCGAAAGCAACTTGCGACCAATAGAAACGACCGCGCCGGCCCGGAAAGCCGCGGGCCGGCGCGGTCAAGTGGGTAGTTCCAGCAGTTGTACGGTGCTCGCCGGTCAGTGGTCCCGGCGCTTCACGACCACCACCGTGAGGATCACCGCGACGATCGCCCAGACGGCGCAGACGGTCCACGCGCCGGAGACCGGCCACGGGTGGGGCTGACTGCCGAACTCGATGTCGGCGATGCGCATCCACGCACGGTAGGGCGTCAGGTGGCCGAGCACGGCGGTGGCGTATGTCTGCCCGCTGAGCGAGATCGGTACGAGCAGGTAAGCGACCACGAACACGCTGATCGTAGCGATGCTGTGCCGCAGGAGGACACCGACGGCCATGGCCACCAGCGGGGCGAGCGGCGCCATCAGCACGGAGGCGAGCACCCGTTCCGCCACGCCCGGATCGGTGATCGACAGACCCACGTCCTTCCGATCGAGGATCGCCTGGGTGGCGAAGAAGGACCCACCGATGACCACCAGGCCGTACGACGACGACACCGCGGTGACGACGACCAGCTTCGCCGCCATCACCGCGCCACGCGCCGGTACCGCCGTGAAGGTGGACCGGATCAGCCCGGTGCTGTACTCACCGACCACGACGTTCACGCCCAGTGCGCCGAGCGCCAGCATGAGCGCGAGGAACGACGAGGGGGTGAAGGCGTCGGACATCGCATACCTGGTGAAGTCCGCGCGGGCGGCTGCCGAGAAGCCCTCCAGATTGGCATAGTCTCCGTACGCCGCGTAACCGTTGAAGGCGAGAATTGCAACGCCGCTCATCACCAGCGTCCAGGTCGTCGAACGCAACGACCAGAACTTGATCCACTCGGCTGCCAGCAGATCCCGGAAACTCGCCAGAGCACCGGTGTTGGCACTGCCCGGCACCGCTGCGGTCGTCGACCCGGTCATTGCCTCCTTCCCGCCCGGTACTCGACGCTGCCACCGGTCATCTTCATGAATGCCTCCTCGAGGGAAGGGACCTGCGGACTCAGTTCGTGCAGTGGTATGAATCTCGCCAGAGCCAGGTCGCCGATGTCACGGGCGCTCATCTGCTGCACCGCAAGCGCCCCGTCGGCCTGGGTGGTGACCTTCGCACCGGCCTCGGCCAGCGCCGCGGACAGCGCCGTAGGGTCGGGAGTCCGCACCGTCACCGACGGCATCCTGCCGCGGGCGGCGAACTCGACAAGCGTTTCGGCCGCGATCAGCCGCCCTCGGCCGACGACGACCAGGTCGATCGCGGTGTGTTCCATCTCCGACATGAGATGGCTGGAGACCAGTACCGTGCGGCCTTCGTGGGCCTTCCGGTGGAAGAGCCCACGCACCCACCGCACGCCCTCGGGATCGAGACCGTTGAGAGGCTCGTCGAACAGCAGCACGGGCGGGTCTCCGAGCAGGGCGGCGGCGATTCCCAGGCGCTGTTTCATGCCCAGCGAGTAGGTCCCCACGCGCCGCGCCGCGACGTCGGCCAGGCCCACCTCCTCCAGCACCTGCCGCACCCGGTTGCAGCCGAGGCCGTTGCTGCGGGCGAGCGCGGTGAGGTGGTCATGCCCGGTGCGGCCGCCGTGCACGTCACGGGCGTCCAGCAAGGCTCCCACGTACCGCAGGCCCCGAGGGTGGGTGTCGAACGGCACCCCGTCGATGGTGGCCGTGCCGCGGGTCGGCCTGCTCAGCCCGACCAGGAGGCTCAGGGTAGTCGTCTTGCCCGCACCGTTGGGACCGAGGAATCCGGTCACCCGCCCCGGCCGTACGGTGAAGGACAGGTCATCGACGGCCGTGGTCTCGCCGTAGCGTTTCGTCAGTTGCTTCACTTCGATCACGAGAACTACCGTGCCGATTCGGGCGGCCCGACGCGTCCGTCCGGGGCTGACACTTCGGCCAGTGCATGTCATCCCAGGTTGTACAGCCGTGGTCCGATGTCCCCGGAAAGCCCGGCGGCTAGATTTGCGTCGTGCATGCGGTGCCGAACGTCATCCTCACCCGGCTCGGATCGTTGCAACTGGTCGCCCCGCTGATCTTCCTTTCATGGCTGTTGACGGCATACCCGTGGGCCTGGTTCCTGACTGACCCACCCGAGGAACGCTGGTCGTCGCTGTTCCCGCCGGGCATCCTCGCCGCCACCGTGGCCCAGGTGGTCCTACTGGTGGCCACCGCCGCAGCGCTGGCCGGCAGCACCCGGTTGTGCCGGTTGCCCCTGCCCGCCTTCGGGCTACTACTGGTCAGTATCGCAATCCCCACCCTGGCGTGGCAGCGGCCGGAGATCTGGGCGCCGCAGATCATCCCGATCGACATCGCCCTGGCGGCCCTCACGCTGTACTCCACACCCCGGGTGACGCTGACCGCGGCCAGCCTGGCGCTGGGTCTGCTCGTCACCTGCCTGATCACACGCTGGGTACTGCTCGGGGAAGGCGGCACCCCGTCGGAACCGGGCATGGCACTCACGTTGGGAACGGCCGTCCTCATCGGAACGGTGATCCGGCAGCGACGGGCCCACGCCGCAGCCACGCTCAGACAGGCCTCCGCCGAGGCGGTCAACGCGGAACGGCTCCGCATCGCCCGCGATCTTCACGACATGGTGGCGCACAGCCTCGGCGTCATCGCACTGCAGGCAGGGGCGGCGCGCCGGGTCATGCGCACGCAACCGGAAGCCGCCCGGGAAGCGGTCCACAACATCGAGAAGGTCGGCCAGGAGACGCTGTCCGGCCTGCGCCGGGTCGTCTCCTCGCTGCGCGACGTCGACCCCGACCGGCCGGACCTCCCCACGGCGCTGCCCTCGCTGACCACCCTCGACGAACTCGTCGCCACCACCCGGGCGGCAGGTGTCGACATCGACGTGAGCCGGCAGGGCGAGCCGCAGGCCCTGCCCATGGAGATCGATGCTGCCGCGTATCGCATCGTTCAGGAGGCTGTGGCCAACGTGATCCGTCATGCCGAGACCGACGCCTGCCGGATCATGATCAGTTTCCGCGAAGGCGGGTTGTTCGTGGAGGTGGTCGACGACGGAACCGGTCGCGGCCGGCGGCCCAGGGCCGGGTTCGGGTTCGGGCTGACCGGTATGCGGGAGCGGGTCGAGATGCTCAACGGCACGATCGTCACCGGCCCACGTCCGGAGGGCGGCTTCCGGGTGGCGGCCCACCTACCCATCCCGGCGGACGCCCGATGACCATCGGGGTTCTGCTCGTCGACGACCAGCCGCTGGTCCGGTCAGCCCTGCGCATGGTGGTGGCGGAGGTCGACGACATGGCGATCGCCGGTGAGGCGGAAACCGGCGAGGAAGCAGTCCGGCTGACCCGCGAACTGCAACCGGACGTCGTCCTGATGGATCTGCGGATGCCCGGGATGGGCGGCATCGAGGCCACCGGACAGATCGTCAGCCTGTCACCCGAGACACGGGTGCTGATCCTGACCACCTTCGACGAGGACGACCACGTGTTCGGGGCGTTACAGGCCGGCGCCGCCGGGTTCTTGATCAAGGACATGCCGCTGGACGACATCCTCGACGCCATCCGCACCGTGGCGCACGGCGACGGCCTTCTCTCCCCGAGCGTCACCCGTCGCCTGATCAAGCATGTCGTCGACACCCCCACCGCGCCCGCTGTCCCCCGCCGACTGCTCTCCGGCATCACCGGACGAGAACGAGAAGTGCTCACCCTGGTGGGGCGGGGCATGTCCAACTCCGAGATCGCCGACGAGCTACGGCTGAGCCACGCCACCGTCAAGACCTACATCACCCGACTGCTGAGCAAGCTGGGTGCCCGCGACCGGGTTCATCTGGTCATCGCCGCCTACGAGGCGGGCCTGATCACGGTGGCCTGATCGGAGGACCCGGCATTGAGTATGCAGCTCTCGATGGCCAGGAAGGGATACGAGCCCTTCACGCAACGTAGGCCCGCCGGGACTGCAAGGAGTTGATGGGGCAGGGCTGGTGTCCGCAGAGCCGGTTGGGCGCGAGCGCACGCAGCCGGCCACGTCATCACGGCGAGCTACGGCGTGGTGCAGATTGTTGACGGCCAGCCTCGAATTCATACGCGAGTCGAGGCAGGAGCCGACGATCGGGTCTGCTGCACCGATAGGTGACATCTGAGATGGCTTGCCCTGGTGGCGGGCTGGAAGGATGTCGCTGTGCCCAAGCCTTACCCCCGAGAGTTCCGTGATGACGTCGTGCGGGTGGCCCGCGACCGCGAGCCAGGTGTGACGGTCGAGCAGATCGCGAAGGACTTCGGGGTCCACCCGATGACGTTGTTCAAGTGGCTGCGCCAAGCCGACGTTGATGCTGGCGCGAAGCCCGGCACGACCGGTGGCGAGTCAGCCGAGCTGCGCGAGGCCCGCAAGCGGATCCGGTTGTTGGAGCAGGAGAACGAGGTCCTGCGGCGGGCCGCGGCGTACTTGTCGCAGGCGCATCTGCCGGGAAAAGGCTCTACCCGCTCGTGAGCGAGCTGGCCGCCGACGGCATCCCCGTCGCGGTGACGTGCCGGGTACTGAACATCGCTCGTCAGCCCTACTACCGGTGGCTCGCCCGGCCTGTCCGCGACGCCGAACTCGTCGCTGCTTACCGCGCGAATGCCCTGGTCGACGCCCACCGCGATGACCCGGAGTTCGGCTACCGGTTCCTGATCGATGAGGCCCGCGCCGCCGGAGAGTCGATGGCAGAGCGCACCGGATGGAAGATCTGCTCGGACAACGGCTGGTGGAGCGCCTTCAGCAAGCGCAGGAAGCCCGGCAAGGGCGGCAAGGCCGGTCCACCGGTTCACGACGACCTCGTCAAGCGAGACTTCACCGCCGACGGCCCGAACCGGTTGTGGCTGGCCGACATCACCGAGCACCGCGCCGGTGAGGGCAAGCTCTACCTGTGCGCGATCAAGGACGTGTGGTCGAACCGGATCGTCGGCTACTCCATCGACTCACGGATGAAGTCCCGCCTGGCCGTCACCGCGTTGCACAACGCCGCAGCCCGCCGTGGTGACGTGGCCGGCTGCGTGCTGCACACCGACCGCGGGTCGCAATTCCGCAGCCGAAAATTCGTCCACGCCCTAAACCAGCACGACGTGACCGGGTCGATGGGCAGAGTCGGCGCCGCCGGCGACAACGCCGCCATGGAATCGTTCTTCGGCCTGCTGCAGAACAACGTCCTCGACCGCCGAACCTGGACGACCCGGCAGCAGCTCAGGACCGCGATCGTGACCTGGATCGAACGGACCTACCACCGCCGCCGACGCCAACGATCCCTGTCCCGGTTGACCCCTATCGAGTACGAGACCATCATGACCCCACCGGCCAGTCAGGCCGCGTGACTGAAACTGTCACCTATCGGTGCAGCAGACCCCCTCGTCCAGCGCTGGGCGAGTTGCGGGGAGGTCGAGGCTACGGCCTCGCTTGGCCTACCTCGGCCTTACGCTGGCGGCGGTTGTCGCGCTCGTAGCTGGTGCTGCGCTTGTCAGAGTCGCGTGGCCGGGCGATTCAGTGCCCCATCGGACGGCACCCGCTCCGATCTCTTCGAGTGCAGAACACACCACCAAGGCCGGCGGGGCGTTCGGGCAGCGCCAGGCTGCCGCCAACCGGTCCCGGTTCCGGGATCAGGCGGCCAGCGAGTTCGCCGGGCCCTGGTTGAGCCGAGTCGGCGACTGCACCGCCGTCACCGGTGTCGGCGGGCCGCGACCCGGGGCGGGCGAGGCGAGCCGCACCCGCTGCGCAGCCGGCATCATCACCACCTACTGGATCTCGTACCGCAGCATCGCCGACCGCGAGCACGCATTGGCTCACTACCGGAAGCAGTCTGCCGAGGCATGGCGGTTGACGCCCGGCGCCGGCTCGTCCCCCGACGGGGAAACCTCGGGCGCCTCCGCTGGTACGCACTACGTGGAGTACGCCTACGTGGTTCCGAGTGGTCAGCGGGCGGGTCAGGTCGTCGCTGCCATCTGGTACAGCGATCCCGTCCAGCCTGTCGCCGGGATTTTCCTGGCCTACTGGTCCGACGGTCTGGGCTCCTCGTGGGAGCCGCTGCGCGACTTCTGGAGGCAGCGAGGTTGAGACGACCGAGCGTGCCAACCGCTGCCCTACCACGCGCACCAGCCTCGACAACCGCCGCCTGTGGACAGGGGATCGACGTCCACAGCTGCTACCCGTTGACCGATCCGCCCGCTGAAGACGAGGCAGGGTAACCACCATGACCGAAGACGTTCTCCGTGCCGCTCATCGGGTCCTCTCGCTGGGACCGGATCCGGACGGCGTCGAAGCCCGTGCGGCTCTGCGTCTCGCCTGTCGTACGGCGGATGCCGCCGCCGACGACGCGACGACCAATCAGGACCGGTGGACCTTCGCCAGCCTGAGCATCGCCGAAGGCATCGACCGCCTCGCCGAGGGCCTTCCTGACGAACCGCTCCCTGACACCGACCCACCGGATCTGGCAGGGGTTGCCGAAGCTGCCGTCCGCGAACCACTCCGAGCGCTTCTCACGAGCCTTTCCGCCCTCTATGCCACCGCCGCCGATCGTCCCGGCGGGCCGCCGTGGCGGCAACTGGCCTGGGCTGCCGTCACACAGCATCTGGACCGTGCCCTGCGGGAACTGCCGTGACCTACGGTCACCACCTCACCCGGGCGGCTACCGCGCTCGCCGCCGCGCACCTCGCGCTCCGCCAGCCCGAGGCGGGCAGGATCACCGACCATGCCGCAGCGGCAGTAGCGCGCACGCACATTTACCGGGCACTTCAGCGGCAGGTGGCGCGGCTCGGCGGTGGAAGCGATCAGGAGGGGGATCGGCTGCTCGGACGCGCCACCGAGAAGACCACGTCTGATCTTCCGCTGCCGCCACCGTCCCACCACCCCGTCGCCGTGGCGTTACGACGGGCCGCCGATGCGCTCCGCGCTGCCGGTGAGATCGTGGACAGCCAGTTCGACCCGTCAAGCGGACGTCCCCGGTCTTCGCAGGGTTACGCGATCCTCGCCGGAGTCGACAGGTCCCAGAACCTCATGCAACTCGCCCGGCTCGCCCGCGCGGCCGGCGAGGTTGATCGTCCGCTCGCCCGGTGGCTGGCAGTCGGATATGGCCAAGGCAGCCAGCAGTCCGTCGTCCGGACGACGATCGAGGACGCGCGCACCGCTCGCGCCGTTCTCTATCCCGCTGTGCGTGCCGTCAGTGCCGGGCCGCTCGCGCAGAGCCCTCTGCGTGATCTTGAGCCGCCGCTGCTCACTGACAGTGCCGGCCGCTGGACCACTATCAGTTCACCCGTCGATTGCGTCATCGCCCTGGATGTCACGCGCACCTGGCTCGTGCAACACCCACGCGACCTCACCGCCGCCGACCTGAGGGTGCTCACCCGCAGCAGCCTGGCGTTGACCTATGAGACCGGGTACCTGCTCACCCAAACTGCTGGCCGGGATGTGCCAGCCGGCGCGATCGATTCTCTCGCCGCGGGGTGGCGGATCGCCTCGCGAGCAGCAACCGATTTGCAGAGCCTCACCACCTCCGTACCGGGAGTGGGGCCGGCCGTGCTCGCTGCCGCCGAACTCTGGCTCCGCGAGCAACTCCGACCCGACGGCGGGTGGCGTGACCCCGATCAACTCCGTGTCAGCGCCGATGCCGACGGTTGGCGAGGCATCGGCGTCGCACTTGCCGGACGGTTGCCGGATCTCGTCACCCTGGTGCATCGCGCCGCGAGGGCCGCCCTGCACCGCGGTGATCTCCTCGAGCCCACATCCCACCGACTCGCCGAGGCCAGCGCGGCCGTCGGGCGGTCACGATGGATCAGGGCCACCATCGGCAGTCCCCGGGGCGTTCAGCTTCTCAGCGCCACCAGCCAGTTACGTCGCAGCGCCGGCAGGATCGCCCGTGAGGCCGGCATCAGGGTTTTGCCAGGCATCCATGAGTACGACCCGCAGAACACGACGAACCGCGCACGCCGTCACCCTGCGGCTGCCCCGGTGGCCTCCGTTGTTCCTCAGCAGGAGCTACCAGCCACGTCGTACCGCAATCCGCTGCAGACCCGGCAGCCAGGGAATCATCAGCAGGCCCGAGGTAGGCGCCAGCCTGAAGAAGCGCAGGAGGCTGCTGCTCCAGTCCGGGATCGGGAGATCCTCAGCCCGTAGGGACGGGCGGTGAAGCTGGCTCGCCGGCACGAACACCGGAGGCCGGGTGCTCGGGTCTGCGACCGCCGTCAGCGGGTGGCCACGCCGCCGAGCATCGGGGAGCTGGTCCCGGCGATGGCGTAAGGGTCGGGTTCGCTGAGTTCCGCGCGCCAATGGGTGAGCGAAACCAGGCCCGGCGGCAGCAGTGTGAGGTCACCGAACAGGGCGGCGAGCTGGTCGCTGGTGCGAGGGATGATCTCGGTGGCGGCTTGGGTGCGGTAGACGTTCTTGGCCTTCGCGACACCGGTCGCGCCGTAGGCCTCGGTGACCGTCGTGCTCAGGTGCGAGATGACCATCGCGCTACCGGGGGCGAGTCGGTCGCGGATGGGGGCGATGACGGCGTCGATCTGCTCGTCGGGGACCTGCTGCAGGACGGAGCAGTACAGCAGGGCGGTGGGCTGGTCGAGATCGATCACCGTGGCGAGGTCGCTGTCATCGAGCGCGCCGACGATCTGTGTGGGACGGGTGAAGTCCCCCTCGATGGCCCGGCACCCCGGGCTGCCCATGAGAATCTCGTTGGAGGCGACGACCGCCACGGGGTCGATGTCGACGTAGAGCACTCGGGTGGCGGGATTGATGGCCTGCGCGATCTCGTGGACGTTGCCCTGGGTGGGGATGCCGGAGCCCAGGTCGAGGAACTGCGTGATGCCCGCTTCAGCGAGCACTCGGACCACCCGACGCAGGAACAGGCGGTTTGACAGGGCCACGTTGGCGGCGTCCGGCACGACCTGGAGGAGCTGCCGGGCGGCCTCGCGGTCGGCGGGGAAGTTCTGCTTGCCGCCGAGGAGGTAGTCATAGATCCGGGCGACGGTAGCTCGCCCTCCGCCTGCGCCGTCCCCATCGTGCTTCTGGTCGACCATTGCTCACCCCGTCCCGGTGGATGCACTGCCAGCCATCGGTGGCGTCCATTGAAGAGAGGCAGCCTAGTCGATCAGGCGTTCCGGCGAGGTCCCCAAGATTTCGGGCATCCACGGCCGACCATTCGGACGCTACACTCTGATCTTTAGTCGGGCACTGACCGTAGTGTCGCGGAGGTGGGGATGCCCTGGGCTCGGCTTCGTCTCGCGCGACGGCTCCGCAAGCTCGGTGTGCCGCCGCCGCCCGCTCCGTACACCGTGGACGCCTGGTGCGAGGCGATCGGCCAACGTCGAGGCACTCCCCTGGAGATCCGCGAGTTGCAGCTCGAGGCAGAGATGCCGCCCAGCCTGCTCGTCCAGGCCGAGTGGGCCGACTTCATCATCGTCGACGCCGCCCTACCGACACTGGCGCGTACGCAGGCGGTGCTGCACGAGGTCGCGCACCTGGTGCTCGATCACAGCGGCGACGTGCTGCACCAGGACGTCGAGGTCGATGCCGCGATCGAGGCGGAGGCCGAGCTCGCCGCCGACCTGCTGTACGAGCAGATGAACCGTGCCGCCGCCTCCGCCAGCCGCGGTGCACCCGAGGCGAGGGCGACCAGGCGGTCGGACATGTGGTGGAGGGATCGCAGCGCCGACTGGCACGTCAACCAGCTGTGGCTGACCCTGCGGGAGGGAATGCCCGACGCGAAGATCGTCAGCATCAACGCCGGAGGTCAGGTGCCGGTGGAGGTCGGTGGCCGCCGGCACCGGCACCGCCGGGTCGTCGAGGTCCACGATGCGCTGCGGCGGTTACGCCCCTGGTACAGCGAGCCGGTGTACGCCAGCGCGGAGCGGCGGGCCGTACGCTATCGGCTCGATCCTGGTTCCGTGGCCGCCGTCGCTGAGGCCGCCGCTGTCGCCGTCGCCCTACGCCGCCGCCAGGCCAACCTGTTTCACGCCGAGGAGGAGACGCAACACTCAGCCCAGTCCCCCGATCTGCCGGACGTGCGCGCAGAGACCCGCCGCCTCGCCCGGATCTCCCGGGCCCTGCACGACTCGCCCCTCGTCCGCGCCGAGGTCGCCCGCTGGGTCCCCGTCACCGTCGTGGGCGACGCCGGGTAGCCCGTCCCGCCAGCAGGGCTTGCCGTTGGCCCGCCCACCGTGTCGTCAGCGGGGCGGGCCGGCAGTCGTGCCGGCCCGGTGTAGCCGCGGGATCGGCGCCCGGATGGGCAGCACGTCCGGCTGCCACAGCGTGGCGTGGCCACGGACCTGGCTGGGGAACATCTCTCCGCCGAACAGCGGGCCGCTACCCAGCGGGCAGCCGAGGGCTGCCAACTCCCGTCGCTCGTCCTCGACGGTGATGCCCGGGGCGATGACCGACAGCTCCAGGTCGATGGCGAGGTCGATCGCCGCGCGGATGACCGATCGCGCCGGTCGCCATCCCGCGTCCAGCGCGTACGCCGGATGCAGACGCAGGAAGCTCCAGTTGGCGGCGTTGAGCGATTCGATGCTGCCCTGGATGCTGCCGTAGTTGTCCAGCAGCAGGCGTACGCCGTGCCGCTGGAGCACGTCCGTGGTTCCCCGGCTGGGCAGGCCGGTGGGTTCCGCAATCCCCAGCACCAACGACGAGCCTGTCACCCCGTGCGTAAGCAGCAGGTCCTGCAGCGCCGCGACGAAGTCGGGTGTGATGGCGCGGCCGGGCACCGGCACGATCAGCCCGGCCCGGGGAAGCACCTCTCGCCAGGTTGCCGCAGCCGTCAATGATCGAAAAATGATCTTGTGGGCGAGAGCCTCCAGGCCACCCTGGTCGGCCACGAGCTGATAGACATGCTCGTCGGCGACCAGCACGTCATGCCGGGAGTAGAGCACGCGCGGGACGGACTGCACCATTATGATCTGGCCGGTGGTCAGGTCCACGATCGGCTCGACCGAGATCGACATCCGCGCTTCCACCAGCTCGTCGACGAGCGAGCTGCTGTGCACGGGGGCGGGTTGGTAGGAGACCAGACGGTCGTGACCGCCCCGGATGGCCTGCCACATCACCCGCTCCGCAGCAGCGAGCAGATTCGCGACGTCGTCGGCGCTGCCGGAGGTCATTCCTGCGCTCGCCCGCACGCCCAGAGCCTGTCCGTTGACGGTGACCGGCCGGCGTAACGCCGCCACCGCCCAGCACGCTCGCTGATAGGCGGCTTCCTTCGGGACTCCCCGCAGGACGAGGGTGAATTCGGCGTCGCCGACGCGTCCGACCACCGAGGCCCGGTCCCTTGCGGCATAGCAGAGCCGCGCGGCGAGCTCGTTGATCAGTAGCAGGGCGCGGTCCCGGCCGATGGAGTCGGCTACGAGGTGGTAGTTCTCCAGGCGGATGGCGACCACGTGACACACCGTGTCGTCGTTCGTCTCGACGATGTGCGAGAGCAGCGCGGGTCGATTGCGCAGGCCGGTCTCGGGGTCCTGGGTGGCCGCCAGCTGATGCCGCCGCGCCTCCTGCGCCAGCAGGTCGTACGCGCGGGCGTTGTCGACGCTCGTCGACAGCGTCGCCGCAAAGGCCCGCAAGGTGGCCTGCTCCCGCACCGACAGGACGTCGCTCCTCCCGGCCAGGTGTAGCCGCATGGCGCCTTGCAGCCCGGCCGCGTCTCCCCCGATCTCGTGCCGCACCACGCTCCGCGAGCCGGCAGCATCGCCGACACCGTCGGCCGGACCGTCGTAGACGACCCGGGTATCACCGACGGCGCCAACTGCGCGCACCAGCCGCCTTCCACCATCGATCTCGATGTCCGCCGCGCGGGCGCTGAACAGGTCGACCGCGCCGGCGGCAGCGGTACGCAGGACTACATCCAGGTCGCGGGCGGACAGGGCGTCGCTCAGCGCCGCCAGGTGCTCCCAGGCACGCCGTTCCTCCCGAATCCGCAACCGGTGGGTCACTGTGAAGTACAGGATGAGCATCACCACGGGCAGTGCGATCAGCGCCCGCCTGTCGATCACGGCGATGACCGCGACGATTCCGGCAGTGACGATCTCCCCGACAGCGACGATCAGGCGGATCCGCCACAGGTACCGCGCTACGACGCTGAACGGTCGCCTCGTCTCCAGGGTCACCGCTGCAGCGGTCGTCAACTCCTCCAGAACCAGCACCGTCACGGCGGCCAGGAGGAAGGCGACCAACTGGCGGAGCAGACCCGGACCGTCCAGGTCGGGCTCGGTCAGGACGGGCCGGAGACCGAAGGCGAACATCACCAGCCCCGCCACCGCTGAGGTGACGACGTCCATGCTCGTGTTGTGGACGGCCTTGTGCAGGCCCGAGGAACGTGGATAGCGCGTCACGAGCCGCGCCAGGGTGACTCCGACCGCCGTGCAGAGGATCAACCAGGGCACTGGCAACGCGGAGGCGCAGACCAGGCAGGCGGTGGGTGTCAGCGTGATCCGCACCGGCATGCGCGAGGGCAGCGGGGCCGGAAGCACCGCGCCCAGCGCCATGAGCGCCACGCCCATCAACGGATACAGGGGATGGAGAGGCGCCGGCTGCCCGACATGGACCACGGCCCACACCAGGCATGCCAGCGCCGCAGCGAAGATCACGGAGGTCAACAGGCCCAGCGCCCATTTGTCACGCTGGATTGGCATTGATCAGGCCCCCGCTGTCATCGGCTCCAGCCCTTCCGAAGAGATCGACCACAGTAGCAGCCCAGAACGATCATTCAGTTCCACTCGATGCCCTTGCGCATGGCGACACCTCCCCGACGTATCGACATCACACTGAACTTATTGCCGCGCATAGTCGGCTATCAACCATAAAGTGTCGTTTTGGCCTTCCAGTGCGCACTGCGACGCATCACCATGACCGAACGTAGGCGAACGCGGCGCAAGAAGAATGACAGAGGTGCACGCGCAGCAGCGATGACCCACTGGAGATCATCCAGTGACTGAATGTGCCAACACAGCAACCCACGGCACTTCCCTCGCCTCGACGAGTAGCCGCTATGCCGACTACACAGCAGCCCCACCCGGCAGCAGGCTGGACACGGAGGACGGCACTCCGCACACAAACCGAGAAGCAGCCAACATCAATCACGAGACGAGTGCTCGCGCCATCATCCGGGCGAGGGTGCCCGGAGGAGACGGTCAACCATCGCCTGAGCCTGAGACCGAGAGTCGAACTCCCCGCGGAGGACTCGGCCGGCGTCGCTGTCGCCGCCGACCCGGGCGACCACCTTCCAGCGGGTCTGGCGAACCAGCCAGACGTCGCGACGCGCCAGGTGCCCCCAGACGCCGTTCCACCACCCAACCACCTCGTTCACGACCGGAGTCGTAAACACGTCCAATCGTGCTGAACCTTTGAGCAGGAGAACCGATCATTCGCAACGATCCTCAGCGCCACGGCCGTGAACCTCGCAGCAGTCGGCGCGGTGCCGGTACACCCGCAGGTCCACTCCCTGCCGGCAGGAACGCTCGGTCGTCAGCTCGTACAGGCAGGCCCGCCAGGCGACGGTTTCCCCACCGCCGGACACCACCTGCCCGTCACCGGGCCCACCGCGCAGCAGCACCCTCATGATGACGACGCTACGCACCACTCCACGCGCCCGTCACCGCATCGCGCTTCAGGACCGCCACCTCACCCGACGCGGCCCGCCTGGGCCCTGGCGTAGATGACGGCACCGGGAGCGACCCCCTATCTCACGGCGGAGGGCGAGGAGCCAGGATCTTCCGTGACCGCCGACAGTGAAACAAAAACACTGGTAACCCATTACATGATCGACCCCACACTTCGTTCGACCAGCAATTCCTTCATATCTCGGTACGAGAGGTTAAACCGCTGCTGTGCCCCGGACGTCGAGGAGCATCAGCGTGAACGACGCCTACTCTCGCCCCGCCAATGGGCGAGAGTGATTCGGGTGGCCGCAGTGATCGGGTGGTCGGAACCGAGGATCCGCAGACAGTCCACGAGGAGTTCCTCGCAGGCGGCAGCGGCACCGGCCGGATCGCCGGCTAGGCCGCGCCAAACGGCGAGATTGTTGCGGGTGCCCAAGGTGTTCCGGTGGTCGGGGCCGAGGATCCGCACTGCGTCCGCGAGGAGCTCTTCGTAGGCGGCAGCGGCACCGGCCGGATCGCCGGCCTCGCCGCGCCGGCGGGCAATTTTGCTACGGGTAGCCAGGATGTCCCCGGCCTCATCGCGCCAGTGGGCGAGGTTGCTGCGGGTTTGCAGAGTAACGGGGTGCTCGGGGCCAAGGATCCGCTCAATGTCCCCGAGGGCGTCCTTCAATGCGGTGGCGGCACCGATTACGTCCCCGGCCTCGCCGCGCCGCAGGGCGAGGTTGTTGCGGGTTTGCAGGGTGAGGGGGTGCTCGGGGCCGAGGATCCGCTGCATGTCCCCGAGGGCGTCCTTCAATGCGGTGGCGGCACCGATTACGTCCCCGGCCTCGCCGCGCCAGTGGGCGAGGTTGTTGCGGGTGCCGAGAGTATGGGGGTGCTCGGGGCCGAGGATCCGCTGCATGTCCTCGAGGAGTTCCTTGAACGCGGTGGCGGCACCGGCCGGATCGCCGGCGTCCCCCTGTGCGGCGGCGAGGTTGCTGCGGATGGCTAGGCGGGCTTGGTCATCGAGGCCGACGGTCGCCAGCGAATCCGCGAGGAGTTCCTCCAGGACAGCGGCAGTGTGGGCTCCGTCCCCGGCCTCGCGGCGCCAGATGGCGAGGTTGCCGCGGATGCTCAGCGTCTGAGGGTGGTCGGGGCCGAGGATTCGCACGGCGTCCACGAGGAGTTCTTCATAGGCGTCAGCGGCGCCGGCGTAGTCCCCGGCCTCGCCACGCCAGTGGGCGAGTCTGTCGCGCAGACTAAGGATCAACGGGTGGTCGGGACCGACGTGCTCGATAGCGGTGGTGTGCAGGGTGTGGAAATGGTCGATGGCTGCGGTGACCTGGCCGGTTGCGCCGAGACTGTTGCCGGCGGTGAACAGGACCTGGTGGTTTCCGAGGGTGCGATCCCATAGCAGTGGTTCGGCATGGGAGCGCAGGACGGCGGTGTTGGCGCGGAGAGCCTGGGCGTGTTCTTGGCCGCGTTCGATCTGTGGCCAGATGTGGTTCAGTGCGTCGGCGGCGGTAAGCGCCAGCCAGAGGGCGTGGTCGGTGAAAGTGGCCTCCCGGACCACGCGTTGCAGGAGGCCGTGCACCGCGACAGTGCCGCTGGCAGGGTCGATGATGACGAGACTGAGTCGGGCGAGGTTGTCCAGTGCATCGGTGACATCGTCGTCTTCGACATGCCTGCCGGTGCGGGTGCCTAGGTACAACAGGACGGTAGGGGTGGTGAACACCGTCAAGGGCATGCCGTTTGGGTCGAGCAGGGCGGCTAGTTCCAGTACCGGCCGGGCCAAGCCCGCAGGGAGAAACGTGTCGGCGCGGTCGATGGACAACGACCAGGTCACGGCGACCGGATACGGGTAGTCGTCCGGTAGCACCCGGGGAGCCAGGGCCGCCAACTGCCGCCGCCGGTCAGCCAACCGGCGGCGGTAGCTGGCGCATGTCATGTTCGCGCGGTCGAGAATGTAGGCGGCAGCTTGAGACAATGCCAGAGGAAGATGCCCGAGATCCTCAGCCAGATCGGAGGCCTGGTCTAGCCGGTCCCGATCACCACCGAGTTTCGCAGTCAGGTAGGCGAGCGACTCGGCCGAGGTGAACACGCTTACGTTGATGCGTTGCCTGCCGGCGGTCAGGGCGTTGTCCGTGCTGCGGGTGGTGACCACCGTCCGCCCTGTCCCAGTCGCCGGCGGCCACAGGCGTTGCAGGTCGTTGGGGTCGGTCACATCGTCGAAGACGACCAGCCAACGTCGGGTCGTGGTAGCGAGCCAGGCCAGGAACCGTCCGGAAGCCTGGTCCGCGTCGGTGTCCTCGACGCCAGTGACGTCCAGGGAGGCCTGAGCAAAAGCGGTGACCACCGCCGAACGGGAAGTCGCCGACACCCAAACCAGCAGATCCAGCTCCCTGCGGTTCCACAGCCGGTGCGTCAGAGCTGCGGCGAGTTGGGTCTTGCCGACCCCACCGAGCCCAGCCGTCACCTGACACAGCACCACACCGCCCCCGGCTACCGCAGCATCGAGAGCCTGGTCAGCAGCGCGTTCCTGCCGACAGTGAGCCAGCGGTGGTACTACACCGACCTGATGCGGCCAGGTCACTTGCCGTGGCTGATGGAGATGAACCGTCGCGTTGACTGGACCGCGCGCGTCGCCGCCGATGGCAATGGAGGCCGGAGCGGAGGCGTTTACCGGCCTGGGCTGGTCGGGCTTTCGGCGGCCGAAGATCATGCGGTATCGCCCCTGCCGGAAACAGAGGTACGGATCGGTGCGGTGCTGTCGCCGCCGATCGCCACCGACCCGGCACCACTAGCGCACACCCCATACGGAACTGGCGGATAAACTGGGGGAACATCTGATACATCCAACACATTGACCTCTATCTCGCCACGACTGTCGCCGCCGATCGCCACCGCCCCGGAACCGCTGGCGTTTACCGGCTGCAGCGCGGCCCCGGTCTGGCTCTGACGCCAGGTAAGCCAGCCCAGCACAAGCCCCGCTGCGGAAAGGACTACCGACCCGGATCCCACGACCACAGACACCCACTTCTCCGCCCGGTCCAACCCCTGCCCTGCCAACACCACGACGATCCCGGCCGCACCGACCCCGACCGCTACGGCCATCATGATCACCCTTAGCCGGAGCACCCACACATGATCACCACTAGGACTCACACTCCCAGTATCGATGCTTGGCCCTAACTCATCCAGAAACAGGCCGAAGAACTCCCACGGCTCATCCGTCGCAGGTGAAGCGGAAGCGGGTGGTGGGCCGGAGCTTCGCGCGGATGTCGAACCAGCGCCACAGCCAGCGCTCGGCGGTCCATCCGTCGGCAATGCGGTCCGCCGCGAGCCTGCCAATCACTCGTCACGGGCTCGACGAGCGGCGGCGCGGACTATGTTCCGACCGCACCGCCCAGACGATCATCGCCGGCATGCCTTCGCTCAGAACCTCCGACACGGACACTACGAACTCGCCGGTGATACTGGGGCCGCTACTCGCGGCCCGAGATCCTGATGTACCGGTTGGCACGCCAGCAGCTCGCCCGGCGCAATGCCGTACCGGTGCAGATGGACTCACTGGAACAACACCACGACACCGAGGAACACACCGCTGATCCTGGCCGTGACCTGGATCAGAAACTGGACCTGCTCGCCGCATTGCGTCGGCTGCCGACCCGACAACGGGAAGCCGTGGTGCTGACTGAAGTCTGTGACCTCGACCAGTCCACCGCCGCGGAAATCCTCGGTATCAGCGTGTCGGCCCTCAAGACCCACAAAGCCCGAGGACTGCGCACCCTGTACGAGCGGCTGGCTGGACGAATGGCCGGCGCGAGACCCGACCTCGACGGAGGGAACCTCACGTGAGCATTGCCGACGAACTAAAACATGCCGTAGACACCTGCCTGGGTCCCCGGTCGACCCGCAACACCTCGGTCGAGGCCCGGCGGGTCCTGCACCTGCACGCACGCCGGGCGGCCAACCCGAAGCAGCGCCGACAGATGGACGACACCATCGCCGACGTCGAACTCGGCCATGCCGCCTACCTGCTCGGTGTGCACTACCAAATCCATGGGCAACGAGACCTCGCCGAGCACTGGCTCCACATCGCCGCGGTCCGCGATGTCGCCGACGCCGCCGTACGCCTGGCGATGCTGCTCGAATATCGCTCCGTGCTCACCGCCAACACCAGCATCGACACCACCCCGAGACCCGACGACGACCTGGCCCGGGCCCGCCGGTGGTACCAAGTCGCCGCGAAGGCCGGCTACCGCCCCCACGACGACGGCGACCCCGCTCCCCTGTCGCCGCTGACCGCCGACTGTTGCCCCGCAGTCGAACACGCCGCCGGCGTCGAAACCACCGACGAGATCATCAGCAGTGCCCGACGTCAGGCCAGCGCACTGCTCCGCCAAGCCCGTGCCGACGTCAAGGTGATCATCGACGCCGCCCGACACGAGGTCGACGATCTTGCCCGGCAGCGCGCCGAGGTCGAGAGGCAGATGCGGCTCTTGCAGCACATCGTCACAGAGATCGCCGCCGTCGAGACCCAGCCCCGACAGCGCTGCCGACGGTTCTTCGCCACGGCCCGCGTCGCCACTCCCAGCAGCGAGTCGGACGCCTGGCAGAAAATGCGTGAGCACCTCCGCGCACACGACGGCACGCCCCGACGACGGGCGGTTCGCCGATTCCTGATCACCCGGATCTTGACCCTGCTCAAACTCGGCGACTCTGCAGAACTGGACATCCTCGACCTCGACGTCGAATCCAAGGAAGCAGTCCCCACACGCCGCTCCACCTGGACGCGACCAGAGGCATCTATGCGGGCCCGCGCAGGGTGAGCATCACCGGGCCGGACGACTTCCCGGAGATTTGCAGAGTCCACTGGCCGCCGGCCCATGTGCCCGCTGGCAGGCCGGTGCCAGCTGACGCTCGGCGAGCTTTGGTCGGCCGATCCAACTGTCAGTCTCAGGAGCAGGTGTTGAGCATGCTCTGTAGGGCGGACTTCTCCGATGACTGCAGACGTAGGCCCCAGGTGTACTTCACTGTGATCCACATCTTGCTGTAGGTGCACCGGTACGACGACAGCGGTGGCTGCCACGTCGACGGGTCCTGGTCGCTCTTGGACTGGTTGACGTTGTCGGTCACCGCGATCAGTTGCGGGCCGGACAGGTCGTTGGCGAAGCTCTGCCGGCGGCTGGTCGTCCAGGAACTCGCCCCGGAACGCCACGCCTCCACCAAAGGGACCACGTGGTCGATGTCGACGTCCGACGCGGCGGTCCAGGTCGCCCCGTCGTACGGGCTGTACCACCGCCCCGACGTGGCCTGGCACGAAGAGTTGACCACGACCGAGGTGCCGTCACGCTTGAGGACCTGTTCACGGGTGTCGCAGCTGCCGCTGACGGTGATCCAGTGCGGGAACAGATCCCGGGAGTAGCCACTGGTGGAACCCTCGGCGGCGACGGTGAGGGCATTGAGCTGCGACTGCGCCGTCGCCTTCGACGGGATCCCCGGCGGCGTCGCCGCCGCCGTCCCCGCAATGCCCACCGAGAGGGCTGCGCCGACGAGCATGGCGAGTGCCAGCGTCACGGCGCGCACCCGGGGTCGGGCCAGCCCGGACGTCTTCGTGGTCAGTCCTGACATGCCATGCCTCCAGGTCACCATCAACAGCAGATGCAACCATCATCTTCGATGTAGGTGACGGTGGGATGGCATGCCCGTGAAGAGCCGCAAAGCCAAGTCACAACGCGTACGCCCCTACGGACTCTGCCCGGTATGTCCACGATAGCCACCGCCACCGCCGACTTCGCGTTGGCTACCATCCCCTGTGCATGAGCCGCGAGCCTCAACCAGCGGAACAAGGACCGACCACATGAATAGGCCGCCAGTCAAAGTGAAGAAAAACAGCGTAGTTGATCTTTAGCGCCCCAGGTCAAGAAGTCTGCTCCCCGCGCATGCGGGGGTGATCCCATGCCGCCGTACCACGACGCCCCGACGGCCAGCTGCTCCCCGCGCATGCGGGGGTGATCCCGCGGCGAACAAGGCGTACGACGAGCACATCGCCTGCTCCCCGCGCATGCGGGGGTGATCCCGACCGAGGGATCTCCCGGCCGGTCGGCGCGGGCTGCTCCCCGCGCATGCGGGGTGATCCCGGCGGACCAGGAGGGGGCCCGCCGCCGGTTCCCTGCTCCCCGCGCATGCGGGGGTGATCCCGCCGGCGCCGTGCGGGAGACGATGGACTTCCTCTGCTCCCCGCGCATGCGGGGGTGATCCGCACCGCGTCGGCCGCCCCTACCGCAGAGCACGCTGCTCCCCGCGCATGCGGGGGTGATCCGGCGGCGCACCGGGCGGCGGTGCTGAAGGTCATCTGCTCCCCGCGCATGCGGGGGTGGTCCCAGCTGAGCCAGCTCTTCGGCCCTACCCGGCACCTGCTCCCCGCACATGCGGGGGGTGATCCAGGCCGGGAGATCGTGACCGGGTACCGGGTGGTCTGCTCCCCGCGCATGCGGGGGTGATCCCACGGGCGACGTCTCGACCCGACTCGGCTTCCGCTGCTCCTCGCACATGCGGGGAAATTTCGTGGGAATGTGGCGGCCAGCACCGGAGTGCTTCCCCCGCCCGCATGCACGGAGGTGGCCCGGCTGAAGCCGCCCCCCTTTGCCTGCGCGCACAGAGTTGCCGGCGTCAGCCCGTGGCGGGGTGGCCAACGAGCAGGTAGAGCAGTGCGACGAGGGTCGTTCCCGCGACGATCTGCCGTTTGTTGATGAGCTCTGGGATGTCGGCAAGTGGCACCCATTCCACCTTGTCGCTCTCGAAGCTGTCCTTGGGTGGGCCAACGTGGGTGGCGGCGTTAGCGGTGAAGATGTGGTGTTCGCTGGTCATGAGGCCGGGCGAGGGTTGGCTGTAGACGAGTGGGCGGATCGGTCGCTCGGGTCGCCAGCCGGTCTCCTCCTCGGCTTCCCGGGCGGCCGCGTCGGCGGGGTCTTCGCCGGGGCGGATGCTGCCGTGGGGGATTTCCCAGCCCCAGGTGTCGGTGATGAACCGGTGCCGCCAGATGAGGAGCACCTTGTTGTCGGTGACGACGGCGAGGCCGGCTCCGGGTGCTGCGGTGCGGATGATCCGGTGGTCGAGGTGCCGGCCGTCGGGTAGCTCGACGTCGGCGCTGGCGACGTGGACCCACTGGTCGCGGTAGAGGTCGCGTTCGGAGTGAACTGTCCAGCGCATCAGGTTCCCATCGGTGGTAGGTGCGGGTGTGCACGGTCGAGGAGGTCGGCTACGGCGGGGTGGGCGGCGTGGGGGCGTAGGGCGGTGATGACCTGGGTTACCCGGTCGTGCAGGCGTCCGGATTCCATGCCGGTGACCCGGTCGAGCATGTGGGCGGCGGTGTGCGCGCTGCGGTCGAGGTCGCCTCGCGCGGTCAGGATGAGTGACAGTCCCGCGTACCGGTGGGCCTGGCCACGTAGGTGGGTGATGGTGCTGGTCCGTACGGATTCCTCGGCGTAGGTCTGCGCGGCGGTGAGATCGCCGAGCCTGCGGAGGGCCTCAGCGATCTGGGTTTCAACCAGGCCTGGTTGCACGTACGACACCTCGACTGGGCTTCCTGCGTGGGGGATGCGGCCGGCGAGGGTCTCGGCGTGCCGGAGGTGCGGGTGGCTGCCGGTCGCGTCGCCCATGCGTGCGTACGCCTTGCCGGCGAGGGCGTGCAGGTCTGCGGTCAGGGCCGGGGAGATGGTGGTGCCGGCAGCGCGGAGGGCTGCTTGGGCGTACTGCACGACGAGCCGATGTTCGTCCAGGTAGAGCGCCTGGTTGGCCATCAGTGCCACGACGTAGGCGCCGAACGCCCGGTCACCGGAGGCTTTAGCCAGCCGCAGCGCGGTCAGCAGGTGTCGTTGTGCCAGGGGTTGTTGGTCGGCGTCGTAGGCGCAGACGCCGGCCAGGGCAGCGAGTCCGCCCACGGCCCGGTACAGCTCGCGCCCCCGGGCGTTGTCGTAGGACGCGCGCAGCAAGGGTGTGGCCTGGGCGGTGAGGGTTGCCACGACGCGGGCCTTGACCGGTACTCCGCCGACCCGCCGGTACATCTCCTGGTAGCGGGCTCGCGCGTTTCGTAGTCCGGCGATGTCGGTGGGGTCGATCCGCCGGTGCCCGAGGTGCGACACGTCTTCGTCTTCGGGTGGGTTCTCCCACTCCCATACCGGTGCTATCGCCTGCGACCCGTTGACGGTCGACCTTCGTGTGTGACCCTTCTGGTCGCTGCGCCACAGCGCGGCAGCCCGGTCCACCACCTGCGGGAGGCCGGGCGGATCGGCATAGTCGCCGTTCCTGGTCATGCCGATGTCGGCCAGGGTCAGGGGGATACCGAGCCGGCCGCCGACGATGCGGCAGATCATCACCGGCACCGGCACCGGGTCCCGGGGGATCGCATGGTCCCGGATCCACCGGGCGACGGATGCGTGGTCGTAGCGCAGTCGACCGTCGAAGGTGTTGAGTTGCTTGGCCAGGCCGGCGTGGGACAGCCCGGCGCGTTCGAGGAGGGCATCGAGCAGGATGTTCGCCTCGGCCACCCCGCCAGCCTATGGCCAACCGGGCGACGATCGAAGTGTTTCGCCGCGTTCACACGGGGTGTGAACGTGGCGCGTCTACGCCCGACAACACACTCTCCATCGACGCCCGCCAGCGCCCATACCGTCGTTGGTAACGGGTGCGGTGGTCGACGCAAAGCAGTGCTCGGCCCCCGCGCCCTTCACCCCCAACGTACGGGAAGGGACAGGCCATGACGGTGACGACGACGCGGATGCCGGCTCCGGAGGCGGTCGGGCGACGGGCGGCGCAGATCCTGGACGCGATGCGGGAGCACCCCGGCTGGGAGCGGCTCAACGGTTCCTCGATGCGGTACTCGTCCTGCTGGGCCACGTTCACCGGCTACCCGACGGTGAGCGAGTGGTCGCTGGAGCGGGACGCGGGGCCGCTGCTGGTGGAGGCGCTGCGGGTCCTCGCGCTGAAAGCGGCGGTGTACGAGCTGACCGGAGGTGACGAGGAGAAGGCGGAGCTGCTGGTTGCGGCGCCGGTGGACGAGATGGTCCACGCCGTGCTCGCGCAGTTCACCCTGATGAGCCGGATGCAGGCCGACCTCCAGGTGGTGTTCCCCCACGCCACCGAGCTGGAGGACTTCGGCTACACCCGAGGATGCGTGACCGACGACTACTACGCGGCGGCCGGATGGGGTGAGCAACCGCTGCGGTACTGGCTCGACGCGGCCGAGGTCAGCCGCCGGCTGGGCATCCTCGACGCCCACTACGGACCCGCCGGGTTCGGCCGGGGAGAGCGAAGCCACACCATCACCTTCGACACCCAGCCCACCCCCGCGGCGGTCTGACCCCCGTCTACCGGTTGGCGAGTTCGACGGAGAGCACCCGGCGTAGGGTCTGCACGACCGCGCCGGGTGCGAACCGTTCGCCGGCCTGCCGTTCCGCCCGCGCGACCGCGGCGAACAGCTGCTCGGGTGCCGCGACCCGCAGCGTGGCGACCAACCACCCCTCCAGGTCATCCACCTCGGTCGGCAACTCCAGCGCCGCCGGGGTCGGCGTCGGGACCGCCACGTTCGGCTCCGGCAACGGCACACCGGCCGAGGCGTACCGGCCCGGCGGCATACCGACGCGGTACGGGTGCACACACACCGGATGCCCGTCCGGGTCGACCCGCCAACCCACTGCCCGGTCGTACGCGAAATCAGGGCCCGGCCGGTCGACCACGTCGAACCGGCCCGGACCCAACTCCTGCGCCGGACACACCACACAGGTGCGCTCACACCACTCGGGCAGCGGACCATCCACCCACCCATGCTATGACCAGGAAGGGCACCGACAGTGACCACTCTCGCCGCGCCACGGCACCCACTCGTCCGCCACGCCCTCACCGACGCCCGCACCTGGTGCGCCGGACAGACCATCGACGAACGACCGGCCCTCGTCCACGCCGTCCGGGTCGCGGTCACCCTCACCCGACACCTACCCGACGCATCCCCGGAGCTGACCGCCGCCACGCTCCTGCACGACGCCCCGGAATTCGCCCCGCCCGACGTGGACCTCGACACCATCCTCACCGCTGCATACGGGCCAGAGGTGCCACGAATCATCCGAGCGTTACAGGTCGAACACCACGCCCTCGACCAGCCCGACCCACCGATCGTCACCGACGACCGGCCCGTCCTGCTCGCCTCCACCGCTGACAAGATCGTCGCCCTCGACTCGCTACGACGACGCGCCCACTCCAGCGGCAACCCGGACGCCTTCTTCACCGCCCGACCCGACCTCCTCAGACTCCTGCCGCACTTCCAGGACTTTCACCAGGCCGCAACCGGTCGGGTGCCTACCAGCATGAGCAGCCAGCTCGGACACGTCCTGGCTCTGCTTCAGCAAGACGCGGCTACCGCCCGGGCCCGGCTCCAGGAGTCCGGCCCGTGATCACCGAACAGGTCACGAGCGCACTCCTGGCCGCCCTGACCCATGCCGCCGACATTGAGGTCGTCCGCCGCGAACCGATACGGATCTGGCAGCTCAGCGGCGTCGAACGCCTCCACCTGACCGACGACACCACCATCGTCTTCAAGTACGCCACCAGCCCGTTCACCAACGAAGACCACACACTGCGACACCTGGCCACCCACAGCATCCCCGTGCCGCAGGTCCACAACTCCGTCACCATCGACGACACCCTCGGCATGCTCATCGAGGACCTCGGACCGGCCACCCGCAACGCCAGCGAGAACGACGCCGCCATCGCCGCCGCCAGGCTGCATGCCCTCGATCCCGCCCCAAGACTCACGACCCTCGACGACACCGCCCTACGCGCCCTACCAGCACGAAGCCTGGCGTACGTAGAACGCCTCACCGACACCGGCCGACTCACCGGCGAACACCACCTCGCCCCGCTGTTCCAGGCCCTCGACCACGCCACCGCACAGCGAACAGCAGACGCTGAAATCCCACCGTTCGGCATCTGCCACTCCGAACTACACCCCACCTCGCTGCACACCACCCACCACAGATGGCACCTCCTCGACGTCGCCAACGCCTTCAACGGCCCCGGCATCCTCGACCTCGCCACCTGGCACGGCACCCGCAACCCACCCAACCCACCCCGACTACGCCGCCTCCTCAACCACTACATCCACGCCGGCGGCCACCCCCACGCCCTCCGCAACCGCGCCGGCCTACCCGCCGAAACCTGGGCACTCGCCTGGCACCGAATCTGGGCAGCGGAAACCCTGCTCCACCAAACCACCCTCACCACCGACAACCCCAGCACCGAGACGCTTGACGCGATCCATCGCCAGGCCACCACCGCCCTCGAACTCCTCGGCACCAGATCACGCAGTTCCATCTCTTCGACCAACAGACCATGATCAAGTTCTATGAGAGAAGCGGTGGCTCACGACGCCACCGCCGGGGTATGCGTTGGCTACCATGCTCTGTGGCATCCGGCTGCGGCCTCCACCAGCAGAAGCAGAACGGGCTGTCAGCCAAAGTGAATGAAAACAGCGTAGTTGATCTTTAGCGTCCCAGGTCAAGAAGTCTGCTCCCCGCGGATGCGGGGGTGATCCCCTGTTCCACAGCCCGCCGGAGTTAGAGGGCCCCTGCTCCCCGCGGATGCGGGGGTGATCCCTGGCCATGAAAGGCCGGTCGGCGATCCGCTGGCTGCTCCCCGCGGATGCGGGGGTGATCCCGCGGCCACGGTGGCATTCAAGGAGGATGCCCCCTGCTCCCCGCGGATGCGGGGGTGATCCGCCGGGCGATCGTGTCAGCATCATCGGGCCAAGCTGCTCCCCGCGCATGCGGGGGTGATCCCGACGCCCACCCGGTCGGCACCCCCGTCCGCTACCGCTCCCCGCGCACGCGGGGGTGATCCCAGGTGCCGGGCCAGCCGGTCCCGGGCGTCCGGCTGCTCCCCGCGCATGCGGGGGTAATCCCGTCTTGACGGCCCGCCCCAGAGCCTGCTTCCACTGCTCGCCGCACATGCGGGGGTGGTCCCCCGAGGTAGCGCATGACGACGCGTGCGTTCGTCTGCTCCCCGCGCATGCGGGGGTAATCCCTGGAGGCCGGCGGCCCGTGGGTGCGACGCCTACTGCTCCCCGCGCACGACGGGGGTGATCCCAGAACCCGAGCCGCTCCACCGCCACACCCACACTGCTCCCCGCGGCGACGCTCGCGGGGCTTGGCGGTGCACCACAGGACGACCTGACGGCGTAACCTCACCATGGCCCCTTCGTCCGTTGATCTTGCATCCCGGTAACACAGGAGTTGTCGTCGCCTATGCCGATTCGTCTGAGCGGAAGTTCGGAGCGGTACCTGTACGAGCGGCTCCCAGAAAAACGCTTCCAGCAATTGATCAGCGCCTTGCTTGCATTTCAGGATCCTAACGTTACCTGCTTTCCCGTTGGCCAGAGAGATGGGGGGCGAGATGCGGTCCTGAAGAGGAATGGAAAACCCTTCACGATATATCAAGTCAAGTGGGCAAAGGCCTCAACCAAGAATCCTGTCACCTGGCTCACCGCGACCGTCAACGAGGAGAAAGAAAACATTGAACGCCTCGTGTCCGAGGGCGCTCAATCCTACATACTAGTAACGTGCATCGAGGGAACCAGCGCGCCAGGCACGGGCAGCATGGACAAACTCGACGAGAAATTGGCGACATACTCGGAGCAGTTCGGCATTCCAATGACCTGCTGGTGGCGTGCAGACTTGGACGCACGCGTCGACAGTGCCCCCCGAGAGCTAATCTGGTCTTACCCCGAGATGCTCGCTGGCCAGGATGCAGTCCGATATCTAATCGAAGCCGACGAGGCCGCCACCAAACAGCAGGCGCTTCGCACACTGCTGCTTCAAGTGATCGCGACGCAGTGGGAGGAAGATGCGAAAGTCAAATTCCGACAAGTCGAACTAGATACTTACAACTTGCTAGACCTTTTCGTCGATGTGGAGGCCATCCGCATCGCCAGGCCACTCGAAAGGACTTCCCATCCCCTGAGAGGTGCCACGTCGCACAGGCCACCATATCGGTCCATGCCAGTCGATCCCCGGAATCCGCGCCATGAGTTGAAGGAAGAGACGAGGCTCGGGGGGGCCGCTCAGCATCTCCTTAACAGCGCCCACCCACTGACGCTAGTGCGAGGCGAACCCGGGCAGGGCAAGTCGACGCTTGCGCAGTACCTCTGTCAGATTCACCGCGCAGCCTTCCTCCCGGGGGGCCAACACTTCGCCGGCCCGCGCCCGGATTTTGCCGTGGACACGCCCAGGCTGCCCATGCGAGTGGATCTGCGCGACTACGCCCGATGGCGCGCCGGGGAGGATCCCTTTGCCGAAGACGACGCACCGTCGGTCCGCGCACGACGTCTGTGGCCTTCGCTCGAGAAGTTCATCGCACATCTGTTGACCTCACGGGGTCCAGGTCTAGAGGTCTCCGTCGACCTCGTCACCGACGTGATCCAGCGGTTCCCAATGCTCATTGTCCTAGACGGGCTCGACGAGGTGGCCCACCAGGAAACCAGAGCTCGCGTAGTGAAGGATATCAACGAGCTCGCGGCGCGCCTAGGCATAGGCACAACGGCGCCACAGTTGATTGTGACCACTCGCCCAAATGCTTCAGGTTTGGCGGAGCCATCCGCGGACAAGTTTGAGACGATCGCGCTAACTCCCCTTAGCCCCGAACTCCGTACCGCGTATCTCCGCAAATGGGCGGACGCTCGCGGTTTGCGCGGTGCGCCACGTCGCGCCCTAGAGGGCACCTTCCGCCAGCGATCGATCGAGCCGCATATTGAGCAGCTTGCTGACAACCCTATGCAGCTGACGATCTTGCTCTATCTCATTCAAAAGCGGGGTGATTCAGTCCCTGACGGGCGAACCCAGCTCTTCAGAGCCTATATGGAAACCTTCCTCGATCGCGAGTCAGAAAAGAGCCCGTCGGTGCACGAACACCGCGAGGATCTCGAAGAGGTCACGGCGTTCCTCGGCTGGCACCTGCAGGCAAATGCCGAGACGGACCCCGCGGCCGGCCGAGTTCCAACAAAGGCCGTCCGGAAGGCTATCCTCAACTATCTGGACGATGTCGAGAAGGATACGGCCCTCGTCGATGATCTCTTCACTGCGGTAACCGACCGCGTCTGGGCGCTGACCAGTAAGGTACAAGGCACATTTGAGTTCGATGTCCAGACGATGCGGGAGTTTTTCGCTGCAGCGTATCTGTGGGGATTCGCTGGTGCCGAGCTACGGGCTTTCGACAAGTCTACGATCTTGGGGGAGCTTGCTCGACGTTCTTTCTGGCTAAACGCATGCCGCTTCTTTGCCGGCTTCGCCGATCCCAATGAGCTATCCGGCTTGGTTGACGTCCTGGAAGAGGAGTTCGAGAGTCACTCGCATCCAATGCAGGTCCGACTCGCCGCTTGGACGCTGTTATCCGATGGCGTTTTCGCCCGTCAGAGACGAGCGCTGAAGCGAGCTACTAAACTATTCGCCGACGCCCTCAGCGTTCGCCTGATTCTGTTTGAACTGGATCGAGGACAGGGTACGCCGCTGCACACACGGACCGCCAGGCCACTGGCCTATGACCGCGGGGCGGAACACCTAACCTCAGCGCTGATGCAACAGATTGAGGCAGCCCCAGGAGACAGCATGAGTCGGGAGCAGCTAGACCTGGCCCTGCGGCTCGGCGGCGTCACGGCCGATTGGTGGACCCCCCGCATGGCTGCGGCAGCAGGGACCGAGCAGGAGACGGCCTGGCTTCGTCTCGGCGTCCCGCTGCGGGGCGGAGCCACGATGGACGCTGGTCAAGTCGGAAGGCTCAAGATTGGCTCCGGGGAAGCCGCTGAACTGGCCTTAGCCGCAGGCGTAAAGGCCACCCCCGGTTCCGTCCTCGAGCGGCAGCTGGTCAGAGCCGTACTCGACGGGCAGTGTTCCGACGTGCAGCTGGACGCCGTTAGCGGTGCCGCAGGTGACTTGGTTCGGGTTCTCGCGCCTAGGCGTTTCCTGGCCAAGGCGGTTAAAGATGCACGAAATCCGTTAGCCTCGGACAAGTTGCTGTCGTCTGAAGGACAGCAAGTCGACCGTACGCGCAGGGATGCCCAGCGGCGTCTTCAGGAGCAAGAGCCCCGCTTCTCCCGAATCGTCCAGGCAATGCGAACCGGCCGTGGCCAGACTGGCACAACGTCCATCTGGAGCGACACGGCACGAGAAATTGCCGCTCTCTACGGTCCCTGCTGGCTCGCCGCCGAGGTTGCCGTGATCGGCGCCGCAGTCTCGGACAGGGAGTGGACCACCGGCGGCACGATCACCAAGGGAGCCCAGCCCTTCGGCCTCAACCCGGACTACGGAAAGCTGCTCCAAGAATCTCGATTTAGCCGATCCGACCCTGATTGGTGGAGCTGGCAGTTCGATACACACACGGATCCACTGTCGCGGGCGACTTGGTGCCTCGCCATCATCTGCGTCGGCAACGCCAACATTGTAGTCGACAATATCGACTACATTGATGCCGCCGCTCGCACCCTGCCAGCCGACCTCCAGCGAGCTCTCAGCTACAGCTCCAGCCGTATTGGCCAATCACGACTCGCCCGACAACTCCCTGGTTATCTCCTACGTGGGGCGACACCTGACGACGAGGACGACCCGGATGCCGACCAAGACGTGCTAGCGGACCACGCTCATCGAAGCCAAATAGCCGTTTTAGAGCCGCTCGGCGGCCTCCTGGACAGGACCGAACCCCTCCACACACTTACAGCGCTGCTCGTAGCACATCATCAACCGGACCTCGGTGGCCAGCTGGCTGGCCTTCCTGACGAGCAGCTCGGAGATATGGGACGGTTCGATCACGCCGGATGGCCAGGTGTTCGCGACTTGACTTGCCGCATGCTGGAGCGCCCCTCAAAGATGCTCCTTGACGGCATCAAGGCGCACGGACATAAGGCGGTCGTAAGTGTGAGCGGTGATATGATTGACCATGTTCCTACAGCCCTGCTTGAGACGATTCTAGATAATGCTGGAGAGTATCCCCTTGGCTGGGTCATCGCTGCCGAGAGAGCTATCTCGCGAAAGCACCACGATGCGCCACTTGCCCAAGTAGCGCAGTCCAGGCGCTGGTTCCCGGGAACAGCCTGATGAGGCATCGGTGGCTAGGGTGTCTCCATCGAACCCGGTGCGGACACGCCGCAGCGTCGCTGCTCCCGCGCATGCGGGGGTGATCCGAAGCTCGGCCGTTTCGCGACGCTGACCTTCCCCTGCTCCCCGCGCATGCGGGGGTGATCCCTCGGCGTTCGCGGGTTGGGCGGAGCCGGACACCTGCTCCCCGCGCATGCGGGGGTGATCCCGTGGCGGCGTCGATCGTGCGGGCCGGCTCGGTCTGCTCCCCGCGCATGCCGGGGTGATCCCGGTGAAGGCCACTCGCACGGCTGGTCAATCGACCTGCTCCCCGCGCATGCGGGGGGTGATCCCCGGATCGCGGGGCGGTTGAGGTGTAGCCCCTGCGGCTCCCCGCGCATGCGGGGGTGATCCGCTGCCCAGATCAGGAGATGACCATGGCGGATCTGCTCCCCCCGCATGCGGGGATGATCCCGACATCTCGTCGACCAGCCCGGTGCGCAACTTCTGCTCCCCGCGCATGCGGGGGTGGTCCGGTGGCTCGGGACCCGGTCGCTCGTCGTCGTCTACTCCCCGCGCATGCGGGGGTGATCCCCCGACGGTGTCGCCGGCGATACGGCGCATCGCCTGCTTCCCGCGCATGCGGGGGTGATCCGTTGTGCTGGTTCCAGACTGCCCCGGTCTACCGCTGTTCCCCGCGCATGCGGGGGGGTGATCCCTCGGTGAGCGGGATGCGCGGGAACAGGGCGTCCTGCTCCCCGCGCATGCAGGGGTGATCCCAGGACGCTCTGCCACTGGGCGCGCGGTTTGGGCTGCTCCCCGCGCATGCGGGGGGTGATCCCCGGACCTGCCTGAACTGGTGGTGCGGCGCTCTGCTGCCCGCGCATGCGGGGGGCGGTGGTCGACGCAAAGCGGTGCTCGGCCCCCGTGTCTCACGCCCAACGTACGGGAAGGGAAGGCCGCGACGGTGACGACGAAGCGGATGCCGGCTCCGGAGGCAGTCGGGCGACGGGCGGCACAGATCCCGGACGCGATGCGGAAGCACCCCGGCTGGGAGCGGCCCAACGGGGCTCCTCGATGCGGTACTCGTCCTGCTGGATCGGCTGCGGGACCAGGTCCGTGCAGCTCGCGTCGTGCCGGGGCGTACAGCACCCACAGCATGGGCATGCGGGCGGCCTCAACGAGACCGGGGGAAGCGAGAGATGTCGTACCGGACTGGGCTGCGTGTCGGCCGAAGCGCGGCGCGGTACCGAGAGCGTAGAACGGTGGTACGGCTGACCTGGTGTCCATACGCTTCGATGAACCGGCAGGTGCCGATCGTCGGTCGCGGGAAGGGCTGGACATGCCACTTACCGATAGCATCAGCGGCGAGCTGCAGTCGATGGCGGCGGGGACCGCACGAGCCGTCGAGACCGCAGCGGCGGCTGCGACAGCGGCCGAGCAGGTGGCCGCCCGTTCAGCCGCCGCCGGCTTCACTGTGATCGCTCAGCGTATGCGCGCGGTTCAGACCGGGACTCAGGAGATCCGGGTCCGCGTGGCGTCGGTTGGCGGCCACATCGCGCAGGCGCGAAGCGCGGTTGGTGCCGCCGCGAGCCAGGAGTCGCCGCAGCAGACGATCGCCGTGTTGACTCAGGTCGTGGCCACCTTGGACGCGGCCATCGCCGCGGTCGCGGCCGCCATCGCCACGCTCGGCGAGGTTCAGCATCTCACCGCCGCCGTGCTGCAGGGCGGGCAGCAGGGTCCGATGCTGTCCCAACTGGCGACGATCAAGCAGGTCCTCGAACAGGTAGGGCAGCGTGGCCATGCTGCGAAGCACCTCGTCGACGGCGCGTTGGGCGAGGCGCGGGCAGCCGGTGACGCGGGAAAAGGACCGCGGGTGGCGACGTACCCGGGCAGGGATCGCCGTCACCCCAGCCACCCGCACACATCGAAGAAACCGGTCGGAGTCTGCCGGTCCGCAACAAGCGGACGGACCCGACCACTGGGGTATTCAACGGCGAAACCATTGTCAGCCGGGACGATGACGCCTCTGTCGCGGACCTGCACCCGTTTCGGGGCGGCGGATGGCCACGCGTCCTGGTCAGCCACGTCGAGAGCCACGTCGCGGCGCGGATGCGCCGCGACGAACTCGACGAGGGTGAGCTGGTGCTGAACAACACCACATGCGGAAGTCGGGATTTCGACCGGGACTGGCCGCTGACCTGCGACAAACTCCTCCCCCCGATCCTGCCCGCCGGCGCCCGCCTGACCGTGTGGGCGACACAGGACGGCGGACGAACCTGGTGGACCACAACCTACACAGGCACGGGTGAGAGGATCAGGTCATGACATACCGCGTGGTGTTCGACATCTGCGAGCAGGAGCTACCTGACGCGGAGGCCGCCCGGGTGTTCCTCGACAAACAGACGCTGATGATCGGACCGCACGGCACCCGGGCGCACGCGTTCTGGTTCGCACCGAGCGGGGCTGACGACGTCCTGCGCCTCGACATCGACTACGACAACGCAAGGGCCGCGCTGCGTTGGCTGCCCGATGGCGGTCACGCGGTGGAACAGCCGCCGGCCGAACCGATCGTGGTTCTGGAGTCGTCTGACTCCCCCTTGGTCACCATCCCCGCCGAGTTGGCCGTGCTGTCGGTGGAAACCGCCCACCGGGCAGTCATTGAGTACATCGCGACCGGTCAACGCCCATCGCTCGTCCGATGGGCAGACGACGCGACCTCGCGTAAGAAGTAGCGCGGGCGCGGATCCCGGGCGGACAGCCGATGACACACCCAGTCACGTACGGCAGAGTCACAGCCCCACGTGATCGGAAGAGGATCACCCGTGGACACTGCCGCCTGCGCAACAACCACGGTCAACCCGCTGAGCTGACCGACGCCGAGGACACAGGACGGCACTTCGACGAGCAGACCGAGACGAGCCTGCAACCATCACGACCAAGAAGCCGCTCACGACGCCATCGACAGGCTCCGCGTTCGCTACCATCCTCCACACAACTGCGGACCCCACCAGCGAAGCAGGACCGACCACATGAACGGACTGTCAGCCAAAGTGAAGGAAAACGACGTAATTGATCTTTAGCGCCCCAGGTCAAGAAGTCTGCTCCCCGCGCACGCGGGGGTGATCCGTTTGCTGCGGATGTTCGCGAGATCCTCGTACCCTGCTCCCCGCGCACGCGGGGGTGATCCCGTCAGGTGAGACGCAAGGCTCGGGTGTCACTGCTGCTCCCCGCGCACGCGGGGGTGATCCGCTCCGCTAGGGGGCGGGCGCTGGCTAGCCCGCCTGCTCCCCGCGCACGCGGGGGTGATCCCCCGCGGGCCAAGTTCCACCGTCGGTACGCCTGCTGCTCCCCGCGCACGCGGGGGTGATCCCCAGCGCCGCGCGGACCTCACCATCGTCGGCCTCTGCTCCCCGCGCACGCGGGGGTGATCCCGGTGCCCCGCATGCCTGCGGCACCCCGTAGGACTACTCCCCGCGCACGCGGGGGTGATCCTTCCGCTTGTCGGGGCCCTCTAACTCCGGCGGGCTGCTCCCTGCGCACGCGGGGACCACCAACCCCAGATGCACGAGCCTGCGCCGCTCGCCGCGCATGCCCGGGGCGGCTCTGTCGTCCCGGGATGGGTCAACGGCCTGCGCTACGGCTTCGTCGGTGCGGCTACTGCTTCCCGTGCTGCCAGCGCATGCTGATGGGGCATTGGCCGGTGGTGGCGTACTCGACGACTGCGGTCCGGGCGGCGGCTGGGGCCACTCGCGCGATGCCGGCAGAGATTTCCACCAGGCCGACGTCTGGCGACTCGTACACGGTGATGGGTTTGTCGGCTTGCCGCTCGGCGGCGTAGCTGCCGTCAGACAGCCAACGCACCGCCGCCCGGTCCGCATCAATGTCCATGTCGATACGGAGGGCGGGTTGATCGTGGGTGCCGACGGTGAAGGTCTGCCCGCAGCCCCCGTACGGCACGATCGTCTCGATCTGCTCATCGAAACGACGTCCCGCACCCTCGGCGTCGGCCAACTCGAAGGCATGGCCGTGGTAGTCGCGCAACAGCACCGTCAACAGGTGATCCTCTCTCCGGTACCGGTACAGACACCGTGCCACCATGTGGTTCCGCCGTCGCGGGTGACCACACACCTCAGCCGGCTACCCTGCGGCAGGACAGTGGGAAGCATCTCGCCGCAGGCCCAGAGGAAGGCCCGGTCCCGATCATCGCTGCCACAGACCATGATGTCGACGGCCAGACCGCTTGGACAGTGCCGGTGCGACCGACCCGCATGAGGCCGACGCCGCCGGACCGGCATTGACTACCATCCCCTGTACGGCAACCGCCGGCCACAACCAGCAGCAACCAGACCGACCCCAAGAACAGGCCGCCAACCAAAGTGAACAAAAACAGCAAAGTTGATCTATAGCGTCCCAGGTCAAGAAGTCTGCTCCCCGCGCACGCGGGGGTGGTCCCCTCCTGTGTCAGGGCCGTTCACCCCGTGTCCCCTGCTCCCCGCGCACGCGGGGGTGATCCGCACATCGCCTGATCGATGCGGAGGTAGCCCGCCTGCTCCCCGCGCACGCGGGGGGTCCCGTGGCTTCGTTCGTGGCGGCCTGACCCAGGTTCTGCTCCCCGCGCACGCGGGGGTGATCCGATGCCGACCAGCACCACCACTTTCCAGTCGAGCTGCTCCCGCGCAGGCGGGGGTGATCCGTCCTTAATCCGGTCGATCCACTCGCGGATCTTCTGCTCCCCGCGCATGCGGGGGTGATCCCGGGCGGCTCCCCTCCCCGCTGGCCGCGTCGGCCTGCTCCCCGCGCATGCGGGGGTGATTCCCCGCTTGGCGTCATGCACACTGATCATCCCGCAGCCCTTGACTCTGATCTTCTTCTCTAGACAGGAACAATGATCAACCAAGGGCTGCGGCCATAATCAGCCATGGTCGATACCAACCGACCACAGGCTGAGGATCAAGTTAAGTCAACGGATCAAAATTGCAGCAATTCCAAGAGTTGGCGCAGACACCACGAAGGCGTAGAGGCCTCTCCGAAAGAAGGTGAACTTCTTCATTGCGATAAGAGACAACGCCCGCGCCTGAATCCAGGCTTCCTCTCGCTGCTTATCGGCATCGAGAGCTGGAACGAACCCTGGAGGCTGGGTCGCGAGCGACGGGTATGCATAGCGACTAAAACCAACGGGCGCTGCCGTGCGAGGGGTAAGAGCTGCCACCAAAAAGACCGCACCCACCGCGATCCCGGCAAGCGCCATCAAGGTCATGAACCCCGCAAACAAGTCACGCCATCCATCGAATGGAGCACTCTCGATGAACTTCCGCAACTGAACGAATCCCGCCGCACCGAGCGCCGTCAGACCAGTCGCAAGAAAACCAATTTTGGTATCGGCATCAATAATCCAGTTACCATAAAACGAGATGGCAGAAATTCCATCATTTCGGTCCGGCTGCACCATCGGAACGCTTGCCTGTCGCTTAAACACCACGAGGCTCGTAGCCGTCCGCAGGCCAAACTCCGTTCATCCTCCAAGCGGAATAGCAGGCTAGCCAATGCGCCGCCCATACGCCTGCGACGCTAGTTTGGTAGCCCTTCCCGTCCCAGTCGGAACGGTCGGCAATACAAAGCGCCCCACTGAGGTAGAGGTGCGGAGCGGCGCGAAATCTTCTACCCTCATTCCGTCCTAGCCGCTTAGGCTTCACGGCGATAACGCTAGGCAGTGACCCATCGACCTGAGGAAGGATGAGCACCTCATACTTGCCGCAGCCGGTATCGAGCGCAACCCCGTACGCGAGGTCGGTGCCGTCGTCAATCACCATTACTTCTGCGAAATGTTCCCGCATGTCAGCAATGTCTTTGACCTTGTTTTCTGGAGACTCGACCCACCAGGCGCTTTCCATGTTATCGCGCGCCGGAGCGGGGTCATCACCTCCGTGGAATCGATGAGGGCGCATCATTGTGAGAGATGAGGTAGAGCTGACTGACTGCATCTGTCGTTCTCCTAAGACTACAGTACCAGCGATCGAAACCCCGCGTGGGACGTGAATTCCTACCTTACGTAGCAGCGACGGAAGTGTCACAGTTGGCTCCTAAAAAATCTCGATCGCAGAAGTAGGATTGCCGGCGATGTGCTCAGTCACACCATCCAGCTCGGGCAGCAGCTTACGCCAACGGACATCGTAAAACCTGTACCGCTTGGTCTCGTAATTCCGCGTATATCGCTTCGGCGAATCAACGTGCTCCGAGAACAGCCCCACATCTTCTAGTGCCAAGAGATCTCTAAACTTCTCTCCAACGACGCACTCCCAGGAGTTCGCGTACTTCTCGCACTTGGCAGCGAAGTTGGCGGCGAAGCCGACCACGTTAATTTCACTGACATCATTGGTTCCAATACGCACGAAGTCCAGACGGCCGAAATCGGCGCCCACGCGAACTTGCACCGGTTCCATCCTGTAACCCTGCAACATGGGGTTGAGAGTCGACTGCACTGCGTCCATGATCTGGGCTCCGGAGGCGAGTGCAATGGCTGCGTCTACAGCTGGATCGCTTCCCGAGCAACCGAAGCAGGCAAAAAGTCCGTCGCCGCGGAGCCCAAGGACATGGCCTCCATTCTGGACCACCGTACGAGAAACTTCGGCTAGCACGGCGTGCGCGAGCAGTACCATCTCGTGCGGTGGATCCCAGAAAGTCCGCTGCGTAAACTGCTCCAAATCAATGAAGACCGCGACAGCCTCGCAGAAACCTGATCCACCGAGCGGTAGCGTCATGAAATCCGGGTGGCCCGTAGTGACTGCGCTTACTCCTGACGGTTGACCGTGCGAGAGTTCGACGCCTTCTTTCGTCGAAGCTTGCACGCTTCTGAATCGCCCTATGTTGCCTATCACTCGACTCGCGAAGACTCGACTGTCGAAGGGTTCACCCCTCACGTCTGACCCCTCCGCTCCCTCCGCATCGCGACCTGGCGTCGCTCGACCAAGTCTATAGACGGGGTGCGACATAACCCCTGCGGCAGGGTCTCCCAAAGACCGATAGGTCAGGCTGCTGCGTCATCAAGCGGAGATCCCGCCGGCCCAAGCTCAGATGGCCCCTGCTCCTGCGGGCCGAACTTCCACCGCCAGTCGAGGCGGTGACGGCCGAAGGTGCGGCGTTCGCCCTTGAACCCGGCGTGTAGGAGTTTGATGTCGGCGGCGAGGCGGATGATCTCCCGCTTGACCGGGATGTCGTCGCCCAGGTCCTGCCGCGCCTGCACCGCTTGGTCACCGATGCGCCCGCGCAGCACGGCGGGGCTCCCGGCGCCGGCGGCACGTTGCTCGTGCTCGGCGATCTGCGCGAGGAGGCCTTTCTCGGCGCGGGCGTAGGCGATCGCGGTGACCTCGCCCTCCTCACCGAGCTTGCGCCAGTCCTCCAACTCGCCACGCAGCCGTTGCGCCTCTGCGCGGGCGTGGGCGACTTCGTCGTCGGTGGCGCTGGCGGCGGTGAGGAAGTCGTACACCTTGGGGCGCGACAGCCACACCACCATCATGCGCTGCACGTACTCGTCGAGGAACTCAGCCTTCAGGGCAGCGCACCGCTTGCGCAGGCAGGAGTACACCTGCCCGGTCCAGCCGTGTCGGTTCACCTTCTGCGACGACAGCGGCCCGTCGCAGACTCCGCAGCGCACCAGGTACGGCAGCAGATGCACCGCGCGGGCAGGACGGGTCGTGGTCCGCGACAGATCGCCCAGCATCCGCACCACTGACCGGTACGTCTCCTCTCTTCAATTCCCGTCACCCCGGCCGTCTGTCTACCCGGCATCTCGTCTACCCAACTGGCAGGCCAGACAATTCCTTTTTCTAGGCTGCGACCTAGATATAGACAGTTCCCTACCCGGATCGAAGTCAATTATCATCTGCGCGGATGCGTGTCGAGATGACGCAACACCTCGTGCGCCAGTTCATAACTTCCGGCGGCGATGAACTGCTGCCTTCGATCCATCGCCTTGGCGATGTCCGGCAGAGATTGCAAGTGGTAGTCGAGGGAAACCGGCTGACCGTCAAGGTCAATGACAGCTCCGCCTGCGGCATGGAGAATGTAGTGACCCGGCGCCAAATCCCAAATGGCAAAGCCCTTCGCGAACTCCAACACACCCTCAGTGAAACCTGCGGCTACATGACACAGGCTCACAGAGCCAAAGTCGACCCCGATCCTTCCGCGACTCTTGCCATGCTTGTCTGGCTCATCAAGGGCGCTCATCAGCCGCTCTTGGGAAGCCAAGGGAACCAGTCGCTCACCCGGCTTCATCAGAAAGTTGGTGAGAAGCGACTCCGATAGGCGTTTGTGCGGCCGTTGCCTAAGCGGACGAGACTGGCCATCGGCGGTGAAGGCGTAGGCCCAGTCCTTGCCGTCTTCGTGCCGTGCCGCCACATAGAGCCGAACATGGTGGTAAATGTCGCCCACCACCGAAACGATTGGACGAGCGAGTGCTCGCGAATAGATCATGACGTGCGTATACCCAAGCAGTCCACGTACTGCTAGTTCACTGGTATCGAGTGGGTCAACGAGCACGCAGAGATCCGGGTCTTCTTCCGATCCGATAACCTGCGGTTCATCCTCCTCTGAGGCATAAACGAAAGAGTCGAGGTGACGACTCATCAATTCGCGGTAGCGCTCATGCATCCACATGTCGTGAACCGACAAAAAATTGTCGGAGTGTCGGAGGTTCTCACTTTCACCTACTTTGCCCGAGAAGGCGGCTTGCATGAGCTTGGGACGGATTTCGAGCATGAGGGTGTCAACTACTTCCGCCGTCTTACCAGCAAGCTCGGGCAAACGATTCGCGTCATTCATTGCACCTCCGAGTGCTACCGTAGTTCGAGGGGCGGTTCGATACCAGGTGGACCCATTGTCGCAGCCATGAATACTGCCGAGAAGTCTGCGGCACGCATAATTTGGGCTCCGGTCAGATCATCGAAGCTGCCGACTTCTAGGTCCACTTCTTTGGTCATTGCTCCAAAGACGGCGAAATAAAGGAGGGCTTGAGGGTATCTACGCCGGATTTCGCTAGCGAGGAAGCCGACGACGTCCGCCTGCTTGACCTCGAAGTCGCAGATGAGGATCGAGGGGGCCCCGCCGACCTCTGGGTAGAAGGAAGTCGGCGCGAGTGTGACGCTGTCTCTTACCTTGTTGCAGCGGAGGTACCCGATAGCACACCGGGAGAACTGGGCGGACGCCAAGAATGTGGCCATAGTAAGACCAGCCTCGTTTACACCGAAGCAGATATCGATATCAAGACGCCAGCCCATATTTTTGATCTGACGAATCAAGCGCTCGATTCCAAAGCCAAAGGTTTCCCAGCTGAGATGGAGCAGATTTCCTGGCCGAGAATTAGGCAGCGAGAAAACGCATATCTCGGGATTTGCGTAACCAATCGTCGGCACCGTCAGATTAAAGTCCGGCCCTACTTTGAGTTGATCGGCGTCTTGTTGATCCGACATCCCGATCGAGCTGAGGAAAGCTCGGTTCGAGCGAGGACCCGGCTTACCTGACCATCTTCTGAGCGAGAGTTGATCTTCTGCGGGTAGTCGCTCATATGCCTCCGCGACTAAATCACCTGGTGACACGTCTTCGACTGTGACTCCGAGCGGCCCTCGCCCGTAGGCTTCAGCAAGGATGAGCAGGCTGGAGAATGGTGGCGGCGAACCTGCTCCTCGACTACGCGCCCAGGTTTCCCATGCGTTGATGGTGGTTCCCCCGAGGCTGGTCTGATGCTCGGTCACCTCGTTATATCGCATGGCTGCCTGGTCCTGCGAGAGTCCCGCTGCATAACGGAACGCCTGAATGCTGGGGACGTCCGGATTCCGGCTGATCAACTCGGCTGCCACAGCCTTGACTGATGCCAACTGCCGCCACAGCTGCTTGCCCTGCCGAGCCAACTCCCGGCCCCGCGCCTGCGGACTCATGCTCTGGCCAGCGGATGTTGAGATGCCCATGATGCCCCCTCGGCAGGTCGGGCGCCAGACGCTGTGATGGACGGCGATCGGAACACCATACCCATCCGAATGGGCATCGGTGACACCGCGACACGTTTTGCCTGTTCAAGCCTGCCCACCGGCCCGGCCATCTACGGCCGTGATGGCAGGTGCGTCCTCATGGCCCATCCGGGCAGTCTTCTCTTGGAAGCGACGCCTGCGGTATCTGCTCGGGCGCTCAAGGTCGGTGTACGTGTCTGGCGCGCTGGGGTCAGAGCGGTCGCCGGCTCCCGTGAATGTGCCCCTGATTCGACTGAAGGTGAAAGCGCTTCGCAAAGACGATTGGAGTGAACTGCTGTGCCTGTTGTCAGGCGGCTTGCGTTGTTGTTGGTGGTGCCGCTGGTGGCGACCGTGCTGTTTGCGGCGTGGGGGGTGGCGTCGACGGGGCAGCGGGCGCGTGCTGCTGATCGGCTTCAGGCGTTGGTGGCGGTGTCGGCCGTGTCGGGCGAGGTGGTCGACGAGTTGAGCCGGGAGCGGCTGGTCGCGGCGCAGTTCCTGACGAGTTCGTCCGCGAGCGTCGACCCGTTGTTGGCGCAGGTGGCCCGGACCGATCGGATCATCGCCGACTACCGGCAGCGGCGCGGCCGGTTCGGTGCCGTGGATGTCGAGGCGGGCCGGTTGTTCGCGGCCTTCGATGGGCAGCTCGGGCAGTTGTCGGCGTTGCGGGATCAGGTGCGGGGTCGGTCGGTGTCGTTGTCGACGGTGTTGGTGCGTTACCGGGTGGCGGTGTCGCAGGGGTTGGCCGTACGGGAGGCCGTGGGGCAGGTCGGTGGCGCGGACGCGGAGATCGCGGGGCAGCTTCGGGTGGCGGCGGCGTTGTCGCGGGCGTCGGAGTACGCGGGTGTCCAGCAGACGGCGGTGCTGGCCGGTGGTGGTGTGGTGTTGACCCAGGCGGCCCAGCGGGAGCTTGCCGCCGCCCGTGCTGGTTACGAGGAAGCGCTGCTGACGGTTGCCAACGGATCGTCGGGGCGGTGGCGGTCGTGGTTGGACCAGGCGTTGACCGGGCCGGGCGTGCTCACCGCCCAGCGCTTCGACGACGAGGTTTCCCGGGCGCGGGTGGGGTCGCGGTTGCGGGTCGACGCCGCCGACTGGGTGCAGGCCACCGGGGAGCTGCGCGACCGGCTGCACGGTGTGCAGACCCGGGTGGATGCCGACATCGCCGCCGAGGTGTCCCGGCGGCGGGCCGCGCAGTGGACGACGACGGCGGTGCTGACCGGGGCCGCGCTGGCGTTGGTGGCCGTCGCGGGGGTGTTGACGCTGTGGCAGGGGCGGGCGTTGGCGCGGCGGTTGCGGCGGGTCCGCGACGCGGTGACCCGGGTGGCGTCGCGGGACCTGCCCGACCTGGTGCGGCGGATCTCCGCCACCGATCCGGGTGACCCGTCGGCGATGCCGGCGGCCCCGCCCGCGCTCGCCCCGACCGGTCGTAGCCGGGACGAGATCGACGAGGTCACCGCCGCGTTCGACGCCCTGGCCCTGACCGTGTACGAGACGGCCGCCGATCTGGCGCGGCAGCGGTTGGTCGCTGCGGGTGCGGTGGAGGCGGTGGGTCGGCGGTGTCAGGGAATGGCGCACCTGCTGATGCGGGAGTTGGACCGGGCGGAACGCGACGAGGCCGATGAGAAGACGTTGGCGACGTTGTTCGCGGTGGACAACCTCGCCGCGCAGTTGCTGCACGCGACGCAGAGTCTGCTGGTGTTGTCGGGTCGCGCCCTCGGCTCGGTGCACCCGGAGCCGGTGGCGTTGGTGACGGTGGCGCAGGCGGCGTTGAGCCGCATCCGGGAGTACCGGCGGGTGGTGGTGGGGTCGGTCGACGGGCGGGTGTCGGTGCCACCGGCGTTGATCGACGACCTGGTGCACCTGCTGGCCTCGCTGCTGGACAACGCCACCCGCTACAGCCCCGGCGAGACGGTCATCAGCGGGCATCTGCTCGGCGACCAGGTGGTCGTGCAGGTCATCGACACCGGTGCGGGCATCACCCCCGATCTGATGGCCCGGTTGAACGCGGAGCTGGCCGCGCCGGCACCGATGATCGCCGTGGAGCACATTCGCCGGCAGGGCGTGGCGACGGTGGCGATGTTGGCCGCCGTTCACGGGCTGCGGGTGCGGCTGGTGGCGGGCCAACCGCAGGGGACGGTCGCGGTGGTGGAGATCCCCGTCAGCGCGGTCCTGATCGCCGCACCACCGCCACCGGTGGTGCCGGCGTTGCCGGCCCGCCGCCCGCACAGCCACGCCGTGGACGCCCCGACGCAGGCGCTGCCGCTGATCCCGGCCCCCCGCCCGCCCCTGGATCGGCAGTCGACCCCCGTCTACGAGGCGACGACCCGGCAGTCACCCGTCTCACCGTGGTTCGTCGAGGGCGCCACCGTCCATCTCCCGCCCGCCGGGCCGACTCCCTACGGCGGTGCCGCGACGACCGTGAACGGCCTGCCCAAGCGGCAGCCGATGCGCACCCCCTACGCCCCGCCCCCCGTGTCCGCCAGGCCGCCCAGTCGCCGCCCCGACGGATTGGCGGGCACCGCGCGGGCCTACCAGCGGGGCCTGGGCCACCGATTTCCCCAGCCGAAGGAAGGCCAGTAATGAGTAGCGATCTGAGTTATCTGCTGTCGAACAACCTGACCCGGGTGCCCGGCGTCAGCCAGGCCGTCGCGGTGTCCGTCGACGGGTTGTTGCTGGCCCGCACCGAAGGGCTCAACCGGGCCGCCGCGGAACGACTCGCGGCGGTGGCCGCCGGGCTGCGCAGCCTGCTCAACGGAGCGGCCCGGGACTTCGGCGCGGGCGGGGTGCAGGGCACCATCGTCGACCTGGCCAGCGGCTACCTGCTGTTGACCGCGCTCAGCGGCGGGGCGTCACTGCTGACCCTGGTCACCCGCGAGGCGGACCTGGCGTTCGTGACCGAGGAACTGCACCGCTTCGCCGACCAGGTCGGCGACCAGCTCACCCCCGGCTTCCACACCACCCTGGTCGGGGCAGGGCACCGATGACACCCACACCCACCCTCCCCCGCCCTGCCCCTGCGGCGGCACCGCCGCAGGGGGTGAAGATCGTGCTGACCGGCCCGTTCGGGGTGGGCAAGACGACGCTGGTCGGCGCGGTGTCCGACATCGCCCCGGTCACCACCGAGGTCCCCATGTCGGCAGCCGCCGCCGAGGACGTCTCCCACACCCCGGCCAAGACCACCACGACAGTGGCGATGGACTTCGGCCGCCTCGACGTCAACGGGGTGACCGTCTACGTCTACGGCACCCCAGGCCAGGAACGGTTCTGGTTCATGTGGGACGCCATCGTCCGGGGCGCCGCCGGGTCGGTGGTCCTGGTCGACACCCGCCGGCTGGCCGACTCGTTCCGCCACCTCGACTACGTCGAACACGCCCGGCTGCCGTTCGTGGTGGCCGTCAACGACTTCACCGACGCCGACACCTACCCGCTCTCGGCCATCCGCGACGCCCTGACCCTCGGGCCGGACGTGCCGATCGTCGACATCGACGCCCGGGACCGCGACAGCGTCCGCCGGCTGCTCATCACCCTCATCGAACACGTCCTCACCCACACCCGGCCCGTCCTTTCTGAAGGAGCACCACGATGACCCGACTCTGTTGTCGGCTTCGACGCGGACTCGTCTCGGCGACCGCCGCCGCCGCTCTGCTGACCGCCACCGCCTGTGCCAGCACCCCTGCCGACCCCGACGCCGTCCGTATTGGACTGCTGGTGTCGCTGTCCGGCACCTACGCCACCGTCGGGCAGGACATGCAGGCCGGCTTCCGCCTCTACCTCGACTCCCACGGCGGCCAGCTCGGCGGCCGGAAGATCGACCTGGTGGTGGGCGACGAGGGTGACGGCCCGGCCACCGCCGTCCCGGCCGCGCAGAAACTCCTCGAACGCGACCGGGTGCTCGCCCTGACCGGCCTCGTCGGTGGGGCGACCGTCGACAAGGTGCAGGTTCTCACCACCGCCCGGAAGATCCCCCTGCTCGGCGCGAACGCCCGCCCCGCCTTCACCTCCGAGGGCGGCAAGCCCCGCGACCTCACCTACACCTGGCACACCTCCTACAACTCCGACGAGCCGGGCATCGCCATCGCCGACCATGTCAAGGCGCAGGTCGGCGACGGTGCCGTCTACGCGATCGGCCCCGACTACCAGGGCGGCTGGGACGAGCTGCGCGGCTTCACCGACACGTTCACCCGCCTCGGTGGGAAACTCGCCAACCCCGACGGGAAGGCACTGTTCACACCGTTCCCAGCCACGGAGAACTTCCTGCCCTACCTCAACAAGGCCGCCGCAACGAACCCGGAAGCCGTCTACACCTTCTACGCCGGGGCGGCGGCGGTGGCGTTCGTCAAGCAGTACGCCCAGTCCGACCTCAAGGACGTGCCGCTCTACGCCGCCGGGTTCCTCACCGAAGGATCGGTCCTCACCGCCCAGGGCCCAGCCGCCACCGGCATCCGCAACGTCCTCAACTACAGCCCCACCCTCTCCAACGCCGCCAACCAGGCGTTCATCGCCGCCTGGTCCGCCGCCGGCAACTCCAACCCACCGACCACCTTCGCGATGGCCTCCTACGACGCCGCCGCCGTCCTCGACCGCGCCCTCGCCGCAGTCGCCGGGAACGTGACCGGCCCGAAACTCAACGAGGCGATCGGGAAGGTCGGACGAGTCACCAGCCCACGCGGGGACTGGCAGTTCGAACCGACCGAACACCGACCGGTGCAGCGCTGGTACCTGCGCGAGGTCCGCGCCGACGGCCCGGTGCTGTCCAACGTGCTCGTGCAGGACCTCACCACCCTGCCCGCCACCTGAGGGCAATGGTTCGCATGGACACCTACCTGATCCCCGGCCTCGACGGCATCGCCTACGGGCTGCTCCTGGCCATCGCCGCCGCCGGCCTCACCCTCGCCTTCGGCGCAGGCGGCGTACTCAACCTCGCCCACGGCACCCTCATCGCCGCCGGCGGCTACGTCGCCGCCACCACCAGCACCGGCACCTGGCCCAGCCTCGCCGCCGCCGTCACCGCCGCCACGGCCCTCGGCGCGGCCGGCGGCGGTGTGCTCGCCGCCGCCACCGCCCGGCTGCGCGGCCGAGGCCACCTCGACCAGGCGCTGCTCACCTTCGGCATCGCCCTCATCGGCGCAGACCTACTCACCACCGTCTTCGGCGCGGACATCCGACGCCCCCGACTACCCGCCGCCCTGGACACCACCCTGACCATCGCCGGCCACCCCTACCCCGCCGACCGACTCGCGGCCCTCACCGCCGCCGTCATCATCACCACCATCGGGTACGCGGTGCTGCACCGCACCCGCGCCGGACGGCTCATCCGCGCCACCGTCGACGACCGGCACATGGTCGCCGGCATCGGCGTCGACCCCCGCACCGTCGACACCACCGTCCTGATCGCCTCCGGTGCCCTCGCCGGCCTCGCCGGCGCCCTGTGCACGCCGATCCTCGGCGTCGGACCCGCCACCGCACCGACGACACTGCTGCTGTCCCTGGTCATCGTCGTCTGCGGCGGCCTCGGCTCAGTCCCCGGCGCGATGGTCGCCGCGACCGGCGTCGGCCTGATCCAGACCATCGGCGTGATCACCATCCCCGCGCTCGCCCCGTACCTGCTGCTCGGCGCGATGGCCCTGCTCCTGCTCACCCGCCGCCGGCCCCTACCCGGGATGTCCGGATGACCGCCCGCCTCCCGCTCCCCCACAGCTGGGACGACCTGCGGCGATGGGTGCCCTGGCTGCTCCCCCTCGGCGCGGCCACCACCCTCGCCGCGGCGTCGGACGGCTACTGGCCCGCCACCGTCGCCCGGATGCTGCCCCTGGCCCTGCTCGCGGTCAGCGTCGCCACCGTCACCAGCGCGGCCGGGCTGCCCACCCTCGGGCAGGTCGCCCCCTACGCCGCCGGCGCCTACACCACCGCCCGCCTCGCCCTGGCCGGCCACACCCTCGCCCCCGTGCAGCTCGTCGCCGCCGCGCTGGTCGGCGCGGTCACCGCCGGCCTGCTCGGCATGCTGCTGGTCCGGCACCGCACCACCGTGGTGTTGATGCTCAGCCTCGCCGTAGCAGAACTGACCACGATCACCGCCGCACGGTGGCGCACGGTCAGCGGCGGCACCGACGGTCTCGCCGGCATCCCCGCTCCCCGCCTGCTGCCCGGCACACCAGCGTTGACCGGCGACCGACCCATGCTGCTCTACGCCACCGCGGTCACCGTCGCCGCTACCGCCGCCACGATGCAGGTGCTGTACCGACACCACCTGCTCCTCACCGCCGTACGCGGCAACGAATCCCGGGCCGCCGCCAGCGGACACCCCGTCACCACCTACCTGTGGCTCGTGCACACCGGCGCGGGGGCCATCGCCGGAACCGCCGGGGCGCTCCTCATCCACACCCACCGGTGGATCACCCCCGCCGACGTCGGCTTCGACACCGCCGCCCTGGCCCTGCTCGCCGCCGTCATCGGCGGCGCGCACTCCCCGCCCGGAGCCGCCGTCGCTGCGGTGCTCGTCCTCGGCGTGCGGGACGTGGCCGCCGCCGACTGGCCCGGCCACGCCCCGCTCCTCCTCGGTGCCCTGTTCGTCGCCGCGGTCTACCTGCTCCCCGGTGGCCTGACCGCCGTCCCCACCCGCCTCCGCACCGAGATCCGACGGGTCCGGGCGACCCGGCGACCCGAACCGCTGCCCGCTGTCTCCCGGAGAACCCCGTGACCACTCAACACGTCGACGCCGTCGACCACATCCCCTCCCGCCGCGACCCCGCCGACATCCAACGCGCCCACGACACCGGTCTGGTCGCCACCGGCCTGTACCACGCCTACCAGCGGCTGACCGTCCTCGACCTCGACTCCTTCGCCATCGCACCAGGCGACCGGCACGCGGTCATCGGCCCCAACGGCGCCGGCAAGTCCACCCTGCTCCACCTCCTCGCCGGCAGCACCCGGGCACAGACCGGCACCATCACCTACCAGGGGCAGACCATCACCCGCCGGGGCACCGCCTGGCGGGCACGCGCCGGCATCGGCCGTACCTTCCAACACCCCACCGTCTACCCCGGCCTGACCGTCCTGGACTGCGTACGGATGGGCGGCTGGCACCACCGCCACCACCCGGATCGCAAACCTCTGGAGCTGCTGGAGCTGGTCGGCCTCACCAACCGGGCCGACGATCCGGCCGCCACCCTGCCGCACGGACACCGTCGGATGCTCGACCTCGCCGTCGCCCTCGCCGGACAACCCCGGGTGCTGCTCCTCGACGAACCCGCCGGCGGACTCACCGACACCGATCTCACCCGACTCCTCGACATCCTCGGCACCCTGCCCGGATGGATGGCGGTGATCCTCGTCGAACACCACATGGACGTCGTCGCCGCCCTCGCCGACTGGATCACCGTGCTGCACCACGGCCGCCGGTACTTCGACGGACCCGCAGACCACGTCCGCGCCGACCCCACCGTGCGCGCCCTCTACCTCGGCACCACGCAGGCCGGTCATGCTGCACGTCCGTGACCTGACCGCCGGCCACCGCTCGGACACCCCGGTCGTCCGGTCGGTGTCTTTCCACCTGCCCACCCCCGGCGTGTACGCGATCGTCGGCCCCAACGGCGCCGGGAAGACCGCCCTGCTGCACACCCTCGCCGGGCACCTCCGCGCCACCACCGGGCAGATCGTGCTCGACGGACGGGACCTCACCGGACTACTCCCCCACCACCTCGCCCGCGCCGGCGTCGCACTCGCCCCACAGGGACGCCGGCTGTGGCCGTCATTGACCGTCCGCGACCACCTCACCGTCACCCGACCCACCACCGGCGGCGGCTTCAGCGTCGACGACCTGTTCGACCTGTTCCCGCCGCTGGCCGCTCGACGGCGGCACCACGGCCATCAACTCTCCGGTGGCGAACAGCAGATGCTCACGATCGCCCGCGCCCTCCGCACCAACCCGCGGTTGCTGCTGGCCGACGAACCCACCGAAGGGCTCTCCCCCCACATCGCCGGCCAGGTCACCGCCGTACTCCGGGATCTACCCGACCGGGGCGTCACCGTGCTCGTCACCCTCCCGCACACCCACGCCGCCACCGCACTCGCCGACCGCGTGTACGTCCTGGCCGCCGGCCGGCTCAGCGACCCGCTCGACCCCCACGACGGGCAGGCCGACCTGAAGCTCCGTCACCACCTCACCCTCACCGCCAACCACCCGGAGTAGGCAACATGCCCGCCCATCCCCAGCTCGTCGTGCTCACGCCGACCACCCCCGGCGGGAACAACACCAAGCCGGCGACCACCCGCCCGGCACCGCCCCGCAACCGGTAGATGGTCCCCACCACGCCACCCCGCCCTGATCACGGAAGCGAGCCCACCATGACCACCACCAGCCAGCGCTACCAGTTCCGCAACAGCCCCCACCAGCTCCACCCCCTCCAGGACGTCCTCGACCCGCACACCATCCGAGGGTTGGCCCGGGTCGGGGTAAAACCCGGTATGCGGGCCCTCGACCTCGGTGCCGGCGCCGGCTCCATCACCCGCCACCTCGCCGGCCTCGTCGGACCCGACGGCAACGTCACCGCCGTCGACCTCGACACCCAACTCCTGAACCCCACCAGCGTGGTCGACGTCTACCAGCGCGACCTGCGCAGCCAGCCCATCCCCACCACCCCCGGCGGCTATGACGTCATCAACGCCCGCTGCCTGCTCGAACACCTACCGAACCGGGTCGACCTGCTCCGGCAGATGATCGACCTGCTGCGCCCCGGCGGATGGCTGGTCCTGGGAGAGATCACCTACTCCCAGATCATGGTTCACCGTGCCCCCGCCGAACCCGACGCAAGCCTGATCACCAGGGCCGTCCACGGCATCCTCGACACCCTCGCCGACCGCAGCGTCGACCTGCACTGGGGCGAGAACACCCCCGCGCTGCTGCTCGCCGCCGGCATGAACCACGTCCAGGCCCACAGCGTCACCGAAACCTGGACCGGCGGCGGGCCGGGCTGCGCCCTCTACGCCAACAACGCCCACCAGCTCCACGACCAGCTCATCGACACCGGCCTCACCGTCACGGACCTCGCCCGGTTCACCGAGCTGATGGCCGACCCGTACGTCGTGGTTTCCAGCTACCAGTTCGCCTCCGTGCACGCCCAGAAACCCGGGCCCACCCCACCACTCTGAGCCTCCTCATCTGACCGGCCCAGTGGTTGGTGCCTGTCACCACCACACCAAGCGAGGTCAGGCGTCTCTCTGACGCCGTTCCACGACCGCCTCATCCCCCTTCCGCCCACACGTGCCACGGCCCTTGGACAACCCATGACCCTCATCCCTACCGCTTCTACGGTCTGGTTCCTCACCCGCGAGACCAACTGCCCCGGCTCACCGCCCGCCCTGGACAAGGAAACCCCACAACAGCGCTCATCCACCCTCACCGTCCGCTACTCCCCGAGGTCCACGGTTGACACGACACGGGCGACGATGACCCGAACCCGCACCGGCACAACGCTGCTCGCCGCAGCGCTTCTCCTCGCGGCCTGCGCCGGACCGTCCTCCGACGAGAACCCCGGCCCTCCGCCGCCGACATCGTCTCCGAGTAGCGCGCCGCCGGTGCCGGCCGGACCGGTCCTGACCCGCCTGGCCGCCACCCTCACCGATGCGCCCGCCGACACCACCCGTGGTGGTTACCAGTACGTCGAGCGCCGCACCTGGTATCGGAAGCTCATCGGTCCGCCCGGCCCCACCGGGTGGCCCGAACGGGTCCGCGTTGACCAGCTGTGGCGCACCGACGATGCCGCCAAGGGCCGGCTCGTCAGCGTGCACCTCGAAACCCGCGGCTGCATCCCCGACGACGGCGGAAGCGGCAGCTGGGCTGGCCGGACCGGGGACCGGTTCGACCAACCCCCACCGAGACAACCCGACGCCCTGCGCACCCACCTGCTCATCGCGGGCGGTCCTGGGGAAAGCCGTCCGCAGGACATCGTCGGCGGGGTCGCGATGCTCTACGAACGCCATGCGCTCACCCGTCCGGTCCGGGCCGCGGTCCTGCGGCTCCTCGCGCAGCAGCCCGGTCTCCTGGCACAGGCCGGCGTCACCGACCGCGTCCAACGGCCCGGCATGGACCTCATCCTCCCGTACACCGACCGCTCCGGTGTGCCGCGAAGCGACATCCTCACCATCGACGCACGCAGCGGGGTCCTGCTCGCCGCCCGCAGCGCTATTACCGGCCCCATCCCGCCCCTGGATCCGCGCCTGGGACCCCACTTCCCGGCGCTGATCGTCGCCGAGGCGGCCAGCTACCGGCTCTACGTCGACAGCCGCCGCACCCCGAACGCCCACACACCGGCAGCTGGCTGCCAGCAGCCCACCCTCCGGCCGACGCAGAGCAACACCTCGCCGCGGTGAGCGGTAACAAACGCCACGCGGATCCTCAGCCGCTGGCGACTCCTCGCATCCCCGACGGACCGCCGTACGCCTCTGACCATCACCTCGTCACCGTCGAGATCGACATCTGAGGCGCCGCAACCCATCCGACCGCCCAGACGATTGCTCTGGCGGGCCAACATCTCATCGCCCCCGATCCCCAGCCTGTCGAGGACCAACCTCCTGTGGCCAAGCCCCGCAAGTACACCTCCGACGTCATCGCCGACGCAGTACGCCAGGTTGAGGCTGCCCGCGCGACGGGACGACGCGGCCCGATCAGCACCGTCGCCCGGGAACTCCAGCTCGACCGTCGACTACTCCAGACTTGGGTGACCAAAGCCCGCGCCCGAGCAACCACCGCAGTACCGCGTGCCGATGTCGGCGATGACCTGGTTGTGCTGCCGGACGGCCTGCTCCACTGCCTGTTCTGCCAGCAGCCCATGACCGCAGCCTTCACTGCCGTCGGGCTCGTCTACGACTGTCCGCCACCGTGCCGCCGTCCCCCGCTGAACGCAGTGGCCGTCGCCGAGGCCGTCGGGCAAGTGGTGCTGCAGCACGCCGCCCGTCTCGTGCCCGCCCTCACTCACCCCAAGCGCGCGGTTATCGCCGCTGTACACGCCCACCGGCTCATCGCCCGGATCACCGCCGGCGGGCATCCCACCGATCTGCGTATCACCTGGCCCGCCACCGCCCGACCCCGCCATGCTCTGACCGAGGAGCTTCGCCTCGCCCGCCAACTCGCCACCACCGAACCGGCGCGCGCTCACCGCCTCCTGCAGAGCATCCTCGCCGGCGTCGATCCCGCCGCTACCGCCATCAGCACCCTCCACGCCGAAGCCGCCCACCTGCTCGCCACGCTCCTGCACGGCATTGCGGCGATCCGTTGGGCGGACTACGCCCATCGCAGCCTCACCCACCTCCAGGGCCCTACCGCCCCGCCCACTCTGACCGCCGCACATACCCTCGCCACCGCCCACCGCCAAGCCGGCCATCACCAGCGGGCGTATCGCCTCTACGGGCAGCTCGCCGACCACTTGGCCGTCACCGTCGGACCCGACGCGCACCAGACCCTCGCCGTGCGGGCCACCAGCGCCCTCGTCCTGCACGACCTGGGCCATCACGACGCCGCTCGAACGCTGCTCGCCGACATCATCAGCCGTCATCGCCGTGTTCACCCCGGGCATCCCGCCACTGCCCGCATGACCGACCATCTCGACCGTCTGCGGCACCAGCAGACTGCTTCATCCCCGGCCTTGGTCGGTTCTGTCCTCGGGGGTCGGGCATGACGGGCCCGGAAGCGGTTGGGGGCCGGGTGCCATCGGAGGCGCGGCGGGAGGTTACGGGAACGGAGTCCCCGCCGACGCCCGCGTTGCCGCTGCTGCGCGGGTACCAGCGGGAAGCGGTCGATGCGATCGTGCAGGGCCAGGCCGACGGCGGACGCGGGCAGGTCCGTGCGGCGTGCGGCACCGGCAAAACGATCGTGTCCCTACACGCCGCCCGACGCATGTGCCCCGACGGTCTTGTGGTGGTGGCGTGCCCGTCCCTGCCGCTACTCGCGCAGACGTTGAAGGTGTGGGCGGCGACTGGCACCGTCACACAGGTCCTCGCGGTCTGTGGTGACGAATCGATCGTCCCCGCGGGTGGTGCCAGCGCTCTGGCATGCCCGGTCACCACCCGACCCGAAGAGATCAGCGCGTGGCTGCACGGTGTTCCTACCGGGCAACCACGCCTGATCCTGGTCACGCACGTCTCCGCCGGGCTACTCGGCGACGGCCTCACCCAGGCCGGCGCGGTCGCGGACCTGCTGATCGTGGACGAGGCACACCACACCGCCGGCTGGGGCGGGAAACACAACAACCTCCTTCACGACGACGACCGACTCCCCGCCCACCGGCGGTTGTACCTGTCAGCGACGCCTCGGGTGCTGACCAGACGCCGCCCCGGCGACGAAGATCTGCTGTCGATGGATGACTCCCGGGTGTTCGGGCCGGTCCGCTACCAGTACCCATTCGCCCGCGCCATCGCCGACGGTTGGCTCGACGACTACCGCATCCTCGTCATCGGCGTCACCTCCCACGAGGCGTTGTCGATCCTGCGGGACACCGACACCCACGCCGTCACCGACCTGCACAGCGCGCCGCTGCGGACCACCGCGATTCAGACCGCCCTCATCCGCGCCGCCACCGAGTTCGGCCTACGCCGGATCCTGGTGTTCACGTCCCGCATCGCCCAGTCCCGGGCGTTCGCCACGACCCTGCCCCGCACCCTCACCGCCACCCCCGAACATCACCGGCCCAAGGGCCAGTTGACGACGGGGCACGTCGACGGCACGCAGAACGCCGCCCAACGTGACATCCACCTGTCCCACCTCGCCCGCCCCCCGCAGGACGGGTGGACGGTCATCTGCAACGCCCGTTGCCTGTCCGAAGGCGTCGATGTTCCCGCCGTCGACGCCGTCGTGTTCACCTCACCGAAGGAGTCCGAGGTCGACGTCGCCCAAGCCGTCGGCCGGGCGCTTCGCCGCAACCCCGACGGGTCCGGCATCGCCACCGTCCTCGTCCCTGTCCTCCTACCCGACGACCCCACCGACGACCCGGGCGTCCTCGCCGAATGGGACACCCTGCTCAGGGTTTTACGGGCGTTACGCGCCCACGACGAAGACCTCGCCACTGACCTCGACGCCCAACGCAGCACCCTGTCGACCAGCAGCGGCAACGGTACGGTGCTGCCGGAACGGGTCATCATCCGGCTACCCGATGGCTACGCCACCGACGACCTGCTCCGCCACATCACCATCCGCGTCCTCGAAGGGACCACCTCCGACTGGTGGGCCGGATACGGGGCCCTCCAGGAATACGCTCGCGAACACGGCCACCTGAGGACCCCCCCCCGTTACCTTTTTGATCGTCCCCAGCCGGGGACCCTCGGTCGCCCGGCCCGGTATGACTTTCTGCCCCTGTCGTTTGCATGATCCGGGGGGTGTTGTCGCCGGGTCGGGTGGCGTCGG
>NZ_JAGFWR010000023.1 GCF_017599305.1 Micromonospora antibiotica | reverse complement strand
CCGCCGGGCCGCCGGGCCGCCGGGCCGCCGGGCCGCCGGGCCGCCGGGCCGCCGGGCCGCCGGGCCGCCGAGCCGTCCTTATGCCTGTGCTGGGTGCAGCGTCCCCTGCATCATGTTGCGCGGAAAGCTATATGCCTGTGCGTCATGAATATGCCTCACAGGCATAACGGAGCCCGAGGAGTTGCCCGTCCCGTGGACCGTTTTCAGCCGCCCAGTGAAATGCTTGCTTTTACCAGCCGAAAATCCTGTTCGTCCCTTTTTATTTGAGGCGGGTGGCCGGTACCCGGCCGGGCGTAGGCGTGTGCATGATGATCGTGGGGCGATATGGCGGGTCCGTCCCTGCTGTCGACACGCCACCGCCCCTGCACCACCCACACCGGGTGCACCGGGCCGCGCGTGACGTGGACCGAACCGACCCGTATGTCGGTCGACGAAGGACCGACGGGGGAGTCGAGCAGTGCTCTGGCCCGGATTCTGCCGACGGCAGATCCGCTGCCGGTGAACAGGGTGCCGCATCGGTGCCCCCGACCGGCAGGGTGGGACGGATGAGACTGCTGATGCTGGGCGGCACCGGGTTCGTCGGGTCCGCCATCGTGACCGAAGGGGTACGCCGGGGCTGGACGGTGACGATGTTCAACCGGGGGATACACGGGGGCACCCCGCCGGGCGTACACCGGTTGCGGGGTGATCGGACCGCGCCGGGCGGGCTGGCCGAACTGGCCGGCGGCGGGTGGGACGTGGTGGTCGACACCTGGGACGGCGCACCCCGCGCGGTACGCGACGCCGCCACGCTGCTGCACTGTGCCGGGCACTACGCCTACATCTCCAGTGGCTCCGTCTACGCCCCGCCTGTGCGCCCCGGGGTCGGTGAGGAATCGGCGGTGGTGGCGTCGGCGGCCGACGACACCGGCGACGACGACTACGCCCGGTGCAAGGCCGGTGGGGAACTGGCCGCGACCGAGGTGTTCGGGGAACGCGCCCTGCTGGTGCGGGCCGGGCTGATCCTCGGGCCGGGGGAGGACATCGGGCGGCTGCCGTGGTGGCTGCGCCGGGTGGCCCGGGGCGGTGACGTCCTCGCACCCGGCCCGGCCGACCTGCCGGTGCAGTACGTCGACGTCCGGGACCTCGCGGCCTTCACGCTCGACCGGGCCGCCGAGGGCGTGGGCGGCGCGTTCAACGTGATCAGCCGCCCGGGGCACACCACCATGGGCGAACTGCTCACCGAGGCGGTGGCGACGACCGGGGCCGACGCCCGACTGCGGTGGACCGACCCCGAGGTGCTGCTCGCCGCCGGGATCGAACCGTGGAACGACCTGCCGATCTGGATTCCCCCGGGCCACGAGTACCGCTGGTTGCAGGAGCGTGGCGTCGAGAAGGCGTACGCGGCGGGACTGACCTGCCGTCCGGTGGCCGAGACGGTCGGTGACACCTGGCGCTGGCTGGACCGGGTGGGGTCGGTCCCGCCCCGCGCGGGGCGGCCGGCGCGGGCGACCGTCGGCCTCGACCCGGCCCGGGAAGCCGCCCTGCTCACCGCGCACCATCCAGCCTGACCCGGACCGCGCGAGGCGAGCGCGGTACAGGCCGGGCGGCGGGGGTTCAGCCGGGTGCCACCGCAACGTCCAGCACCTCGTCCACGCTTCGCCTCGGTGTCGCCACCCCCGGCTGGCCGTACCCGATCCGCATCACCATCTGCGGCGTGCCGAAACGACCCAGCGACAGCCGCAGCGCCTCCCGCGCCCCCGACACCTCGATCGGCTGCGACAGCATCGACACCGCGAGCCCCGCGTCGGTGGCGGTCAGCAGCACCCGCTGCAACGCCTGCCCGGCCAGCACCTGGTCGACGACCGTGTTGCCGGCCGCGCCGAGCACCGCCACCAGCGGTTCCGGCTCGAAGTCGCGGCCGGGAGCGCGGTCCAGGCCGCCGAAGCCCCGCGACGGCAGCAGGTCCTGCGGTTCGCTCTGCGGACCACCGGCGCGGGCCGGCACCCCGTCGGGGGCGGGTTCGGTACGCACCCAGTCGGCGCGTTCGGCCCGGTAGGCGGGGTCGCGTTCGAGCACCCGGTGGGCGCTGCGGGCGATCTCGGCGAAGGCGTTGACGGCGCTCACCCCGATCACCAGTTCCAGCCAGCACTGTTCGGCGCGGGCCGCCTCGCCGAGCCGCCAGCGGGCCTCGGCGGGCACCGGGTCGGGCCAGAACGGCGCCCGGTTGCTGAACCGGCGGCCGATGGCCGCGTACAGACCCTGCTCGGTCGGGGTGGGACGGCGCGGCAGCTCCGGGACCAGCCGGGCCAGCACGTCCGGGTCAGCCGGGTACGGTCGCAGCCGTACGGTCGCCGGGGTGCCCGCCACCGCCAACGACAACCGCAGGTTGAACAGGGCCGCCCCGCCGGAGACCCGGGTGCCCCAACCGCTCGGGTCGGTGGCCGGCAGCCGGCGGGCTGGGTCGACCGACACCTCGATTCCGCCGTCGCGCAGTCGGAACCGCCACGGCTGGGTGTTGTGCAGGGAGGGCGCGCGGACGGCGTCCGCGACGGCGGCCCGCAGTTGCGTCTCGGTGTACCCGGTGCCCATGGTCGTGCTCCTTCCGTGGCGGTTCGTGCCGCTCCACCCCGAGCGGGGAACGTGTCGCCCCGGCCGGCCGACGCCGCCCCGGTTCCCGGTGGTGGTTCCCCTCCACGGTCCGTCACCGGCAGGTGGGCCGGGCAGGGCCGGACGTCCCGACCCACCGGGCCGCCCTTCCCACCGGCGGAGCGCCCGTGCCCGACCCGCCAGGCCGGCCCAGTCGGCGTGACACCCGAGGAAGGACGGTGCGACGTGCCAGGTTAGGGACCTTCGGCCCGTGCACGAGCGCGTCCGGGCGGGTAGAAACGAGGGATGATCCGGGTGTTCCTCCTCGACGACCACGAAGTCGTCCGCCGTGGCCTGGCCGACCTGTTGCAGAGCAGCGGCGACATCGAAGTGGTCGGCGAGTCCGGCTCCGCCCAGGAGGCGTCCCGACGGATTCCCGCCCTCCGCCCCGACGTGGCGATCCTCGACGCCCGGCTGCCCGACGGCAACGGCATCGACGTGTGCCGGGACGTCCGGGCGGTCGACTCGTCGATCAAGGGACTGATCCTCACCTCGTACGAGGACGACGAGGCGTTGTTCGCCGCGATCATGGCGGGTGCGGCGGGTTACGTCCTCAAGCAGATCCGGGGCACCGACCTGGTCGACGCGGTGCGCAGGGTCGCGGCCGGGCAGTCGCTGCTCGACCCGGCGATCACCACCCGGGTGCTGGAGCGCATCCGCAGCGGCGTCGAGCAGCCGCGCGAGCTGAAGAGCCTCACCGAGCAGGAACGCCGCATCCTGGAGTACGTCGCCGAGGGGCTGACCAACCGGGAGATCGCCGGCAAGATGTTCCTCGCCGAGAAGACCGTGAAGAACTACGTCTCCAGTGTGCTGGCCAAGCTGGGCCTGGAGCGTCGCACCCAGGCCGCCGTGCTCGCCACCCGCCTGCTCGGCCAACGCCCCTGACCCACCCCAGCGCCGGCCGACATCCTGACCCACCGTCCGCCAGGTCCGAACGGGCCGACCACGCGCTGAGCCGGACACCGGCCGCACGCTGAGCCCGAGCCGGTCGCACCGTCCCGGCTGAGCCCGAATCGGCCGGTGGCCCGGGTCAGTCGCGCAGCGGGACCGACCAGTAGAGCTGGGTGCCGTGCGGCTCGACCCGGCGTACCTCGAACTCGCCGCCGTGACGTTCGGCGCGTTCGCGCAGGTTGACCAGGCCACCCCGGGCGGCGGCCGGGTCACAGCCCACCCCGTCGTCGGTGACCGTCACGGTGACCCGGCCGGCGTCGACCCGGACGGCTACGGCGACCCGGTTGGCCCCGGCGTGGCGTACCGCGTTGGACAGCGCCTCACGGAGCACGGCGGTGAGGTCGGGGCGGACCGGATCCGGCACGGCGCTGTCGATGGGCCCGTCCAACTCGACGGCGGGCCGGAAACCGAGCGACCCGGCGGCCACGTCGACCGCCTCCCGGATCTCGGTACGCAGCGCCGCGCTCATCGGGGTACGCAGCTCGAAGATGGTGCGGCGGATGTCCCGGATGGTGGCGTCGAGGTCGTCGACGGCCGCATTGATCCGCTTGGCGACGTCGGGGCGGGCGTGCATCGCGCCGCTCTGCAGTTGCAGGCCGGTGGCGAACAGCCGCTGGATCACCACGTCGTGCAGGTCCCGGGCGATGCGTTCGCGGTCCTCCAGGACCACCAGCAGTTCCCGTTCCTCCTGGCCCCGGGCCCGCTCCATGGCCAGGGCGGCCTGGCCGGCGAAGCTGGCCAGCAGGGTGACGTCGGCGTCGGCGGCCCGGCCGGCGTCGGGCCGGTGGGCCACCACCAGCACCCCGTGCAGGGTGTCGGCGGCGGCGAGCGGGGAGACCACCGCCGGGCCGGCGACCACCGGCACCGGCCAGGGTGCCGCCTCGGCCAGATTGTCGAGCAGTTCCCGGCGACGCTCGGTGACCGAGCCGGCGAAGCTGGTCTCGCTGGCCGGCAGCAGCGCGCCGACCAGCCCGTCGGCGTCACCGTCGGCGGAGTCGACCACCTCGACGGTGAACTGCCCGGCGTCCTCGTCGTAGAGCAGCACCAGCGCCAGCTCCGCCTCGGCGACCTCGCGGGCCCGGCGGGCCACCAGGGTCAACGCGTCGGTCCGGCGTACCTCGCCGAGCAGCACCGAGGTGATCTCGGCGGTCGCGGCCAGCCAGCGTTCCCGACGGTGGGCCAGCGCATAGAGTCGGGCGTTCTCGATGGCCACCCCGGCGGCGGCGGCCAGCGCCACGACGATCTCCTCGTCGTCCTCGGTGAACTCCGCGGCGCCCTGCTTCTCGGCCAGGTAGAGGTTGCCGAAGACCTGCTCGCGGATGCGCACCGGCACGCCGAGGAAGCTGTGCATCGGCGGGTGGTTCGGCGGGAAGCCGTACGACTGGGGGTGCTGGGTGATGTCGGGCATGCGGACCGGGCGGGGCTCGTCGATGAGCAGGCCGAGCACCCCCCGCCCGTGCGGCAGGTCACCGATCTTCGCGTGCAGCTCGGCGTCGATGCCGTGGGTGATGAAGTCGTGCAACAGCCGGTCGGGACCGATCACGCCGAGCGCGCCGTAACGCGCACCGACCAGCTCGCAGGCCGCCTGCACGATCCGTCGCAGGGTGCTGCGCAGGTCGAGGTCGGTGCCGATGCCGACCACCGCGTCGAGTAGCGCCCGCAGCCGCTCCCGGCTGGTCACCACGTCGCCGACCCGGTCGAGCATCTCCTGGAGCAGCTCGTCGAGGCGGACCCGGGACAACGGGCTCAGCCCCAACGAGGGGACCGGATGTTCGTTGCGGGAAGCAGGGGTGCTGGCGGCCACGCGGGCGAGTTTAGCGCCCGGTGACCGCCCGGCACGAGATCGTCAGGACCGCTGGTCGCGTACCGCGGAGGTGTCGACCACCTGCGCGGCCGGCAGCCGCGGGGTGTGCGGCGGGCCGGCGTGCGCCGGGTCCGCGAGCCCGATCCGCAGCACCAGGTACGGGTAGCCGAGCCCACTGAGCAGTTGCCGCAGCTTCTGCCGGGTGCCGGGCACCTCGACCACGCCGGACAGCGGCACCACCGACACCCCGTGCCGGGTGGCGGTCAGCCACAGCGCGGAGAGTGCCTCACCGGCCCCCAGCCAGCTGTCAGGTTCGTCCTCGTCGCCGTAGAGCAGCCCGTACACGGCGGCCTTGTCATGCCCCGGCCCCACCGGGAGGTTGCCGGGGCTGCCGAAGTCGCGGGCCGGGACGGTGGTCTGCGGCTGGTCCTGCGGCAGCACCTCCGGCGGCAGTCCGGTGCCGGTGTCGGCCCGGTGGGTCCAGTACTGCAACTCCTCGCGGGTCTGCGGGTCCTCCGCCTCCACGGTGCCGGCGTGCGAGGCGGTGGCGGCCAGCTCCATCACCTGGTCGGCGTCGAGGATCTGCAACCGGGCACCCTCGTCGTCCGCCGCGCGGGTGATGTCGTCGACCACCTCGGCGGGCACCGGCTCGTCGCTGACCGGCCGGCGGTCGGTGTGCCGGACCTGCATGCACTGCACCAGCCGCATCGCGTCCGGGTCGGCCCCGGCAGGGGTCAGGCCGGTCAACCGGGCCAGCAGGTCCGGTTGCTGCGGGTCGGGCAGCCGCTCGACCACCGCCGTCCAGCCTTCGGCCGCCAACGCCACCCGGGCGTGGTGCAGGGCCGCGCCGCAGCTGAGCGCCAGCAGGCGGCCCTCCGGGTCGGCGGCGGTGAGCTGCCGGTCCCGGACCACCCGCAGTTCCAGGGCGTCCGGCAGGACCCGCCAGCGCCACGGCTGGGTGTTGTGCACCGACGGGGCGTGGCCGGCCGTCGCGGCTGCCTCCGCGAGCGCGGTGGTCAGCGGGCGGTCCGTCGCGGGCGTCTGGTGGCTCATCGGCACGACCTTTCCGTTTCTCCCATCGTGCCCCACCCGGTCGGTCCACGGGTGGGGATACCGTCCCATCCTGCCCCGTCCGCCCCGGTACGGACACGGCGGCAGGTCCCACCCGGACGGGCACTTCGGCCTGTCGTTTTCCCGTTCGGCGCCACTGACGCGGTGCCGTTGGGACGATCCGCAGGTGGGCACGGAACAGCGGGAGTGCGTTCCGGGGCGACCGGTCGGCCGGCGTCGGGCGCGTTGGCGTGAGTGGACGCCGCTGACCCTGCTCGCCGGGGCGGTGCTGGTCGGGGCGGTCCTGTGGGCGGCCGGCCGGCGGGGAACGGCCGACGTGGTCTGGGCGGCGTCGACCCTGGTGGCGTTGGTGCCGGCGGTCTGGGCGGTGCTGCGTCAGCTGTGGCGGCGGCGGTTCGGGGTGGACGTGATCGCGGTGCTGGCGTTGGCCGGTGCGCTGCTCGTCGGGGAGTACCTGGCCGGTGCGGTGATCGCGGTGATGGTGGCGACGGGGCGGGCGCTGGAGGCGTACGCGCAGGGGCGGGCGACCCGCGACCTGCGTGCCCTGCTGGAGCGGGCACCCCGGCGGGCACGGCGGCGTACCCCCGACGGGGGCATCGAGGTGATCGGGCTGGACCGGGTCGCGGTGGGTGACCAGCTGCTGGTCGGGCCGGGGGACGTGGTGCCGGTCGACGGTGTGTTGACGGCCCCGGCGACGCTGGACGAGTCGGTGGTGACCGGGGAGTCGCAACTGGTGGGCCGGGCCGCCGGGGAACAGGTGCCCAGCGGGGTCGTCAACGCCGGTGCCGCCGTGGGTCTGCGGGCCACCCGGGACGCGGCGGGCAGCACCTACGCGGGGATCGTCCGGCTGGCGCGGGAGGCGACCGCCCACCGGGCCCCGACGGTACGGCTCGCCGACCGGTACGCGGCGGCGTTCGTCCCGTTCACTTTGGCGCTGGCCGCGGTGGCCGGGGTGTGGTCGGGGGAGTTCGTCCGGGCGGTCGCGGTGCTGGTGGTGGCGACGCCGTGCCCGCTGCTGCTGGCCACCCCGATCGCGATCGTCTCCGGGTTGTCGCGGGTGGCCCGGCGGGGTGTCCTGGTGCGCGACGGTGGTTCGCTGGAGCTGCTCGGCCGGGCCCGTACCCTGCTGCTCGACAAGACGGGCACGCTGACGGCGGGCCGGCCCTGGGCGGCGGAGACGGTGGTCGCTCCCGGCGGCGACCGGGACGAGGTGCTGCGGCTGGCCGCGTCGGTGGAGCAGCTGTCCCCGCACGTGCTGGCCGTGGCGCTGGTGCGGCAGGCCCGCCAGCGGGGGCTGGTGTTGGCCACGCCGACGGAGGTGACCGAGGAGCCGGGGCGCGGGGTGAGCGGCCGGGTCGACGGCCGGCTGGTGCGGGTCGGGCAGCTCGGCGGTGACCTGCCCGACTGGGCGGAGCTGGCCCGGGACCGGGCCGAGTTGGCCGGCTGGTCGACGGTGTGGGTGAGCGGTGACCAGGGCCCGCTCGGCGCGATCCTGCTGGCGGACCCGGTCCGTCCCGATGCCCGCCGGACGGTACGCCGGCTGCGGGAGGCCGGGTTGTCCCGGTTGCTGCTGCTCACCGGGGACCGGCCGCGTACCGCCGAGCAGGTGGCCCGGCTGGTGGGGGTGGACGAGGTGCTGGCCCGCTGCTCGCCGCAGGAGAAGGTGGACCGGGTCCGGCGGGAGTCGCGGCGGGCGGTGACCGTGATGGTGGGTGACGGGGTGAACGACGCGCCCGCGTTGGCGGCGGCGCACGTCGGGGTGGCGATGGGGGCGACCGGGGCGACCGCGTCGGCGGACGTCGCCGACGCGGTGATCACCGTGGACCGGCTGGACCGGCTCGCCGACGCCGTCGAGATCGCCCGCCACGCCCGCCGGATCGCGGTGCAGAGCGCCGCCGTCGGGATGGGGTTGGCGGTGCTCGCGATGCTGGTGGCCGCCGCCGGTCGGCTGCCGCCGGTGGCGGGCGCCTTCCTCCAGGAGGGCATCGACGTGCTGGTCATCCTCAACGCGTTGCGGGCGTTGCGTGGCGGGCTGCGCCGCCGGGACGTGCCGCCGACCACCCGTGCCCTGCTCGACCGGTACGCCGGCCAGCATGCCGGCGTACGCGACGTGCTCGCCCGGGTACGTGACACCGCCGACCTGGTGGCGACCCGGCCGACCGCCGAGGGGTGCCTGCCGGCGCTGCGCGACACGCACCGGCGGCTGACCGACGAGGTGCTGCCGCACGCCGACGCCGAGGAGCGGCAGCTCTATCCGGCGTTGGCCGGCCCGCTGGGCGGCGACGAGGCGACGGCCACGATGAGTCGGGAACACGTGGAGATCCACGGGCTGGTGGACCGGATCGGCGGTCACCTGGCCCGGGCCGACGGGCGGTTGCACCCCGACCAGGTGCCCGACCTGCTCGCCAGCCTCTACGGACTGGACGCCGTGCTGCGCCTGCACCTGGCCGGGGAAGAGGAGGACTACCTTTCCCTCGATCCCGCCCCGCCCACCCCCGGGTCCTGATCCACTCGCCGGCTCAATCCGTCGGTACCCAGGCGGCGTCCCACCGCTCGCGGAACGCCGCCACGCCCTCACGGCCCTCGGCCGCCGATGTCGCGGTGTCAGGTCGTCCGGGACACCGCGACATCGGCCAGCAGGTTGATCATGCAATGCCGCCCCGGTCGGGGTGGTCAGCGTTCGCGGACGACCGCTACCGGGCAGTGCGCGTGCTGGATGAGCTGCTGGCCGACCGAGCCGAGCAGCATCCCGCGCAGCCCGCCCCGTCCCCTGCTGCCGACCACCACGAGCTGCGCGTCCCGGCTCGCCTCGACGAGCGCGGCGGCCGGCCGGGCCGGTGCGATCTCCACCGTGACCGGCACCTGCGGGAAGGTCTCCCGCCACCCGGCGAGGGCCTGGTCGATCTCGGCCCGGTCCGCCGCGAGCCGGGCCTCGGCGTCCGGGTCGGAGGGCCGCCAGCGGTCGTCCGGCGGTTCGAAGGCCCGCAGCACCCGCAGCGGGGCGTCGCGTTGCGCGGCCCGTTCCACGGCGAACCCGAGCGCGGTGCCGGCCTGATCGGAGCCGTCGTAGCCGACCACCACCGGCCCGTCGACCTTGGCCTGCGCCTCCCGCACCACCACCACGGGGCAGTGCGCGTGGGCGGCCACCGACACCGCCGTGGAGCCGGCGAGCAGACCGGTGAAGCCGCCGTGGCCCCGGCTGCCGAGCACCAGCAGCCCGGCCTCGGCGGAGCGTTCCTCCAGCACCAGCGCGGGCGGGCCGTCGAAGACCTCGCCGTGCACGGTGACGCCGGGCCAGGCGGCGGTGGCGTCCGCGGCGGCCTTGTGCACCAGTTCCTCGACCTGCCGTCGGGCGTCGTCGTCCGGCCAGACCCCGGGGGCCACCCCCGGGCCGACCCAGCCGGCGACGGTCATCCACTCGAAGACGTACGCCAGCCGGACCGGGCGTCCGCTGCGCCGCGCCTCGGCCAGCGCCCAGTCCACGGCGACGCCCGCGTCGGCGGAACCGTCGTAGCCGACCAGGATCTCGTCGGAGTTCATCGTCTCGTCCTTTCCTGGCTGGTGGGGCGTGGTGGGCCGGCCGGTGACCGGCCCACCACGGACCCCGGGGGTGTCACTGCCCGTCGAGCTGCTGCGGCTCGGTCTCCCGGATCCAGCGCCACTCGGCGACCCGGGGGTCGTCCTCACCGTGGCGGCGGGTGTGGTCGCGGCAGGCCTGCCGGGTGTCGACCATCTCCTGCCGCAGGTGGGCGGCGCGGGCGGCCAGGCCGGGCACCCGGTCGATGACGTCGATGACCAGGTGGAAGCGGTCCAGGTCGTTGAGCATCACCATGTCGAACGGCGTGGTGGTGGTGCCCTCCTCCTTGTAGCCGCGCACGTGCAGGTTGTCGTGGTTGGCCCGGCGGTAGGTGAGCCGGTGGATCAGCCACGGGTAGCCGTGGTAGGCGAAGATGATCGGCTTGTCGCGGGTGAAGATGGTGTCGAACTCGTTGTCCGGCAGGCCGTGCGGGTGCTCCGACGACGGCTGGAGCCGCATCAGGTCGACCACGTTGACGACCCGCACCTTCAGCTCGGGCAGGTGCTGGTGGAGCAGGTCGGCGGCGGCGAGGGTCTCCAGGGTCGGCACGTCACCGGCGCAGGCGAGCACCACGTCCGGCTCCTGACCGTCGTCGGTGCTGGCCCAGTCCCAGATGCCCAGGCCGCGCCGGCAGTGCTGGACCGCCTCGTCCATGGTCAGCCAGTTCGGGGCGGGCTGCTTGCCGGCCACCACCACGTTGATGTAGTGCCGGCTGCGCAGGCAGTGGTCCATGGTGGAGAGCAGGGTGTTGCCGTCCGGCGGCAGATAGACCCGGACGACCTCGGCCTTCTTGTTGACCACGTGGTCGATGAAGCCCGGGTCCTGGTGCGAGAAACCGTTGTGGTCCTGTCGCCACACGTGGCTGGAGAGCAGGTAGTTCAGCGAGGCGATCGGCTCCCGCCAGGGGATGCCCCGGGTCACCTTCAGCCACTTGGCGTGCTGGTTGACCATCGAGTCGACGATGTGGATGAACGCCTCGTAGCTGGTGAAGATGCCGTGCCGGCCGGTCAGCAGGTAACCCTCCAACCAGCCCTCGCAGAGGTGCTCGGAGAGCACCTCCATCACCCGGCCGTCGGGGGACAGGTGGTCGTCGGTGGCCTCGATCCGGCCGTCGAAGGCCCGGTCGGTGACCTCGAACGCGGCACCGAGCCGGTTGGAGGCGACCTCGTCCGGGCCGAACAGCCGGAAGGTCTGCGGGTTGGCGGTGATCACGTCGCGGACCCAGGTGCCGAGCACCCCGGCCGCGCCGACCACCGGCTCACCCGGCTGCTTGACGTCGACGGCGTAGTCGCGGAAGTCCGGCAGGGTCAGGTCCCGCAGCACCCGCCCGCCGTTGGTGACCGGGTTGGCGCTCATCCGGTGCTCGCCCTTGGGCGGCAGTGCGGTCAGCTCGGCGACCGGGGCGCCGGTGGCGTCGAAGAGCTCCTCCGGACGGTAGCTGCGCAGCCAGCGCTCCAGCTCGGCCCGGTGCTCCGGGTTGTCGCGCACCTCGGCGATGGGCACCTGGTGGGCGCGGAAGGTCCCCTCGACCTGCTTGCCGTCGACCTGGGCCGGGCCGGTCCAGCCCTTCGGGGTCCGCAGGATGATCATCGGCCAGCGGGGGCGCTCGACGTGGCCGCCGGAGCGGGCCACCCGCTGGATCTCGGCGATCTCGTCGCAGGCCCGGTCCAGGGTGGCCGCGAGGAGCTGGTGCACCTGCTCCGGGTCGTCCCCGGCGACCAGGTACGGCTGGTAGCCGTGGCCGCGCATCTGGTTGAGCAGGTCCTCGGTGGGGATCCGGTCCATGACCGTCGGGTTGGCGATCTTGTAGCCGTTGAGGTGCAGGATGGGCAGCACCGCGCCGTCGCGGGCCGGGTTGAGGAAGACGCTGGACTGCCAGCTGCCCGCCAACGGGCCGGTCTCCGCCTCACCGTCGCCGATGACGCAGGCCACCAGCAGGTCCGGGTTGTCGAAGGCGGCGCCGTAGGCGTGGCTCAGGGCGTACCCCAGCTCGCCGCCCTCGTGGATCGAGCCCGGCACCTCCGGTGCGACGTGGCTCGGGATGCCGCCGGGGAAGGAGAACTGGCGGAACAGCCGCTGCATGCCGGTCTCGTCACGGCTCACCGAGTGGTACAGCTCGCTGTAGGTGCCCTCCAGCCAGGTGTTGGCGACCAGCGCTGGGCCGCCGTGGCCGGGGCCGGTGACGAAGATCGCCGACAGGTCCCGGTTGACGATGACCCGGTTGAGGTGGGCGTAGAGCAGGTTCAGGCCGGGGCTGGTGCCCCAGTGGCCGAGTAGCCGGGGCTTGACGTGCTCGGGGGCGAGCGGCTCGCGCAGCAGCGGGTTGTCGAGCAGGTAGATCTGCCCGACGGTGAGGTAGTTTGCCGCCCGCCAGTAGGCGTCCAGCCGGCGCAGCTCGTCGTCGGTCAGGGGGCTGTGCAGGTCGAGAGCGGTGTCCATGCTGCCAAAGCCTCTCGCGGTTCGGGGAGTTCTGCACCCGGAAGCGCCGATTCGCCCCGGGCAGACCCAGTCTTCGTGATTGCCCGGTCACCGGTCAGGGCCGTTGGTCCCGGCCTCGCCGGGTCGTCATGCCCCGCCCGCCCCGGCGGAAACCAACCCACGGACGACGATGACCGGCGCGGGCGCGTGGTAGAGCAGGGTCTGGCTCACCTCGCCGAGCATCCCCCGCCCCGGCTGGTCGCCCCGGGCGCCGACCAGCGCCACCTGCACCGACCGGGACTGCTCCACCAGGACGGTCCCTGGATCGCCGCGTACGGTGTGGCACTCCGCCGGCACGTCCGGGTGGTGCCGGCGGGCCTGGCCGACCAGCGTGCCGAGCACGTCGTCGCCGTCGTCGGGTCGTCCCGGCTCGATCACCCGTACCGCGATGACCCGGGCCCGGCGGCGGGCGGCACAGCCGAAGGCGAAGGCGAGCGCGGCCCGGGAGCTGGGCGAGCCGTCCACGCCGACCAGCACCGGGCCCGGGGGCGGTGGGTCGCGGCGGACCACCAGCACCGGGCAGCCGGCGCGGGCGGCGAGCTGCACGGCGGGCGCGTCGGCGGGTACGCAGCCGCCGCAGCCGGCCATCCCGCCGTCCCCGATGGCCACCAGGAACGCCGTCCCGGAACGGCGGATCAGGGCCTCGACCGGTGCCCCCTCGACGATCTCCCCACTGACCGGCAGCGCTGGTTCGACCTCGTTCGCGGCCGTGGCGGCCCGGGCGACCAGTTCCTCGGCGGCGTCGCGGCTGCCGGCGACCGACGGGCCTTCCAACGCGGCCTCCCAGTTGAAGGCGTGCAGCAGGGCCAGGTCCCGGCCGTGCGCGGCGGCCTCCCGGGCGGCCAGCCGGACCATCGTGAGGTCCGTCGGCGCCGGCCCGACACCGACCACCACCGGCCCGCCCGTGGACCCGGTCATCCGGTTCACCTCCCGGGCGCCCGCACCTACGCCCCGCGCCGTCCCCACCGACGCTAGTCGCGCCGGGGAGGCGGTGGAGCCCGATCAGCCGGACGGGTCGGTCCGGTCCCCGGGTGTACGCGTAGCACGACGGCGGTGGCGTTGTCGCTGCCGCCCTCGGCCAGGCTCGCGGCGAGCAGGGCGCGTACCGCCCGGGTCGGGTCCGGCTCGGCGAGCAGTTCGCGTAGCCGGTGGTAGTCGAGCTGGTCGCTGACCCCGTCGGTGCAGAGCAGCCAGGTGTCACCGGGGCGCAGCGGCACCCCGAGCAGGTCCGGGTCGGGCCGGTCGGGGTGGCCGAGGTAGCGCAGCAGCTGGTAGCGGGCGCGGGACGCCTCCCGGGAGTTCGCCGGCCACCAGCCGTGCAGCACCCCGAGCCAGGCCATCGTGTGGTCCACGGTCACCAGTTCCAGCAGCCCGTCGCGCAGCCGGTAGGCCCGGGAGTCGCCGAGCTGGACGATCCAGGCCAGTTCGCCGTCGGGCGCGGCGAGCAGCGCGGTCAGCGTGCAGCCGGCCAGCTCGTCGACGGCGGCGCCGGCCCGGCGTACCCGGATCTGGGCCTCGGTGACGGCGGCACGCAGCTCGCGGGGACCGACGGCCGGCCAGCCGGCGTGGACCAGTTCGCGCAGTGTGTCGCGTGCGGTGCTGCCGGCGACCCGGCTGCCCTCGCCCTCGCCCATGCCGTCGACGACCACCGCGAACGGTAGTTCCGGGTCGACGTGCAGGACGTCGAAGTTGGCCGAGTAGCGGTGACCGGCCACGGTGCCGCCGGCGATCTCCCACTCGATCCGGCCGACGGGCAGCCGGCGGGCCGCCTCGATGGGCTGGTCGGTGGTGCGGCGACGGAACACCAGCGGACGGTAGCACCGTCGCGGGCCTGGACCGGGGCGTCCGGCGTCGTGTCGGCGCAGGTCGGGTGCGTCAACTGTGGTTGACACGGCCGAATTGTCAACGTAAGTTGACAGCATGAGTCAGGCAACGGAACTCGCGGCAGCCGCCGGCAGCACCGACCCCCGGGTCGGCCTGCGCGCGGTGCTCGCCCTGCGTCGGCTCCTCGAACGGCTGGAGGTGGTCCAGGTGGACAACGCCCGACGGCAGGGCTGGTCCTGGCAGGAGATCGCCGACGCGCTCGAGGTGAGCCGGCAGGCGGTCCACAAGAAGCACGCCGGGCGACCGGCGGTCCGAGGAACCTGGGAGGAATGATGTTCGAGCGGTTCACCGATCGGGCCCGCGCCGTCGTCCGGAGCGCGGTCGAACAGGCCCAGCGCGACGGGCGACGTCCCGTCGGTACCGAACACCTGCTGCTCGCCGTCCTGGCCGACACCGATGCGCTCGCCAGCCGGGTGCTCACCTCCGCCGGCGTCGACGCCGACGACCTGCGCGCCCGGATCCGGCGGCACGTCGGTGCCGGCGGGATCGGGCTAGGCGAGGCGGACGCGGCCGCGCTGCGCGAGATCGGCATCGACCTCGCGGCCATCGTCGCCCGGATCGAGGACAACTTCGGCCCGGACGCCCTACGCGAGGCGGTCCCGGCCCCACGCCGACGGTGGCCGCTGCGCCGGCCGGTCGGCGGGCCCTTCTCGCCCCGTTCCCGCAAGGCGCTGGAGTTGGCGCTACGCGAGGCGCTCCGGCTGCGGCACCGGCACATCGGCACCGAACACCTGCTGCTCGGCGTGCTCCGCGAGGGTGGCGGCCTGGGCGCGGTGGTGCTGACCGAGGCGGGCGTGGACCTCGACGACCTGCGCCGACGGATCGAGTTGGCGCTGCGGACGGCGGCCTGACCGGTCGGGTAGGTCCCAACCCGGATCAAACCTGTTTGCGGTCAATGCAACGTCGGTCGTCGTCGGGTCGCTGACCCGGCCGGGGTGCTGCACACTGACGCCGTGGACGGTGCAGAGCAGAAGCGTACGGTGACCGACGGCGACCGAGCCCCGCGCTCGGCGGTGGTGGTCAACCCGACGAAGGTGACTGATCTCGACGAGTTCCGCGCGACCGTGGAGGAGGCGCTCGCCGCCGCCGGTTGGCCGGCCCCGACCTGGTACGAGACCACCGCCGAGGACCCCGGCCGGGGCCAGACCGAGCAGGCCGTCGCCGCCGGGGCCGAGCTGGTCTTCGCCTGCGGCGGCGACGGCACCGTGATGGCCTGCGTCACCGCGCTCGCCGGCACCGACGTCGAACTCGCCGTGCTGCCCCAGGGCACCGGCAACCTGCTCGCCGCCAACCTGGGACTCTCCAACGACCTGGCCGCCGGCCTCCAGGTGGCCGTCGAACGCGGCCGACGCCGACTCGACGTCGGCGTCGTCGACGACCAGTGCTTCGCGGTCATGGCCGGGATGGGCTTCGACGCGCAGATGCTGGCCGACACCTCCGAGACCACCAAGGCCCGCATCGGCTGGCCCGCCTACGTGGTGGGGGCGGCCAAGCACCTGCGGGACCGGCCGATGCGGCTCACCGTCCGCATCGACGACCGGCCCCCGATGCGCCGCCGGGCCCGCACCGTGCTCGTCGCCAACGTCGGGCGGCTCCAGGGCGGGGTGCGCCTGCTCACCGACGCCGAGCCCGACGACGGCTGGCTCGACGTCGCCGTGCTCACCCCCAACCGGGTCCGGCACTGGCTCGCCATGGGCTGGGCGCTGGTCCGCCGGCAGGGCAGCGTCCCCCGGATGGAGGTCCACCGGGCCCGCAAGGTCGTCATCACCAGCACCAGGGCCCAGCCCCGGCAGCTCGACGGCGACCTGATCGCACCCGGCCGCACCCTGACCGCCGAGATCAGACCCGGGTCGCTCTGGCTCTGCGTGCCGCGCCCGGCCCAGGACCCGGATCTGGCGTACGACGCCGACGCGGCGGCGCAGCGCGGCGAGAAGCTGATCGAGGAAGCCCGCCGTGAGTAGCACCAAGCTCGTCCCCGAGACCCGGTTGATGGCGTCGGACGAACTCGCCGCCGACGACGCCTGGCGTACGCTGCGCCGGCTCGGTGGCTGGCAACTGCTGCGGGACGCGTTCATCCGGTTCCGCTACGGCGACGGGTTCAGCCACTCCCGCGCGTTCGCCCTGCAACTCTGCCTCGCCGTGGTCCCGTTCCTGATCGCGCTCACCGGCCTGATCAGCGACCTGGGTGTCGAGGAGGGCGGCCGGGTGGTCGCCGACACCGTGCTGGCGCTGACCCCCGGGCAGAGCGAGCAGGTGGTGCAGGATCTCCTCGGCGACGGGGACCGCACCGAGAGCACCGGCGAGTTGGCGTTGACCCTCGGCCTGATCACCGGCCTGGTGGCGCTGACCACCACCATGGCCCAGATCGAGCGCGGCGCCAACCGGATCTACGGCGTCGAACGGGACCGCCCCGCGCTGTGGAAGTACCTGCGCGCGGCGGTGCTGGCCGTGGTCGCCGGCCTGCCCGCCCTGGCCGGGTTCCTGATCCTGGTCGGCGGCGGGGCGATGGGCGAGTCGGTACAGCGCCACTACGAGTGGGGTGATCTCGCCGCCGGCCTCTGGGAGGTGGTGCGCTGGCCGCTGAGCCTCGTGCTGACCGTGGTCGCGGTGGCGGTGATCTTCCGGCACGCGCCCCGACGCAAGCAGCCCGGCCTGTCCTGGCTCTACTTCGGCGCCGGCATCGCCACCGCCCTGTGGTGGCTGGCCAGCCTGCTGCTCGCCGCGTACGTCAAGTTCAGCGGCGGCTTCGGCCAGACGTACGGGGCGTTGACCGGGATGATGGCGTTGCTGCTGTGGGCCAACCTCACCGGCATGGCGCTGTTCGGCGGGTTGTCGTTCGCCGCCCAGCTGGAGGCGATGCGGATCGGCGCTCCGGAGCCGGCCCAGCCGGACCTGTGGGAGCCCGAGGCCGAGCGGGAGGAACTGCTCGACACCGGTGACATGACCGCACTCTGAGCCCGCCACACCGGACGGGCGTGTACGGGACGGCAGAATCGGGTACAGCGCGCCTCGCCACGTTGACGCAGGGAGGTGCGGGGTGACCGCGGTCAAGGACACGACGGCCCGACGGCCGCTCGGCCATTTCGCCGAACGGAGCGTCGCCGGCCTGCTGGCCGTGGCCGGCGCGGGCGTGGCCTTCGGGCTGCTGCTGATGCTCGTACGGTTCAAGTGGAGCCCGATGTACCACGCCGACCACGAGGCGGCCGAATGGTTCAACGGGCTCGTCGCGCCGCACCACGCGTTGGTCACCGTGCTCCAGGCGGTCACCGACCTGGGTGGCCGACCGGTGCTGATCTGGCTGGTCACGATCGCCGTGGTCACCCTGCTGATCCGTCGCCAGTCCCGGCTGGCGGTCTACCTGATCGTGACCGGGGTGGGCGGGCTGATCCTCGACCCGTCGCTCAAGGCCCTGGTCGGCCGGCTCCGCCCGGTGGTCGACGTGCCCGTCGCCAGCGCCCCCGGCAACAGCTTCCCCAGCGGGCACGCGCTCGGCTCGTTCGTCGCGTACGGGGCGTTGCTGCTGGTCTTTCTGCCCGCCATGGCGCACCGTTGGCGTAAGCTGGCGATTGCCATCGTCGCCGTGCTGGTGGCGCTGATCGGGTTGACCCGGATCGCGCTCGGCGTGCACTTCGTCTCCGACGTGATCGGCGGCTGGCTGCTCGGCGCGGCCTGGCTCGGTGTCACCGCGTACGCCTTCCGGCTGTGGCGGCGCGAGCGGGGCCGGCCGGTGCCGCCGCTGAGCGAGGGGCTGGAACCGGAGGCCGGTGACAAGATCACCCCCGCCCCGGCCGAGGAGCACGTGCTGGAGCACCCGCGCTCCGCCGTAGCCGAACTGCTGGTCGGCTGGGTGATCGTCTTCGGCGCGCTCTACGCCTTCGGCACCTACGTCAGTTACCACGCCAAGGGCACCATCTTCGAGACCCTGGACACCGACGTGCCGCGCTGGTTCGCCGCCCGGCACACCGACTTCCTCACCGAGCTGAGCTGGTGGTGGAGCAAGTTCGGCGACACCCACGCCATCCTGATCGTCTCGCTGGTCTTCTGCCCGCTGGTGCTGGCCATCTGGAAGCGGTGGCGGCCGGTGCTCTTCGTGGTGCTGGCGCTCTTCGGCGAGCTGAGCCTGTTCCTCGCCTCGGCCCGGGTGGTGGACCGGCCCCGCCCGGCGGTGGAGAACCTCGACGGGCAGATGCCCACCTCGTCCTTCCCGTCCGGGCACATCGCCGCGACCACCTGCCTCTGGCTGGTCATCGCGATCATCGTGTTCGTCCGTACCGACCGCTGGTGGCGGTGGCTCTTCGTGGCGATGGCCGTGATCATGCCGGTCGGGGTGGCGGTCTCCCGGATGTACCGGGGCATGCACCACCCGACCGACTTCATGGGCGCGCTCATCCTCAGCGGCCTGTGGATCGGCCTGCTCTACTGGGTGATCCGACCCAACGCCGACGTCTACGAGGGCAACCGGCCCGAGATCGAGTCGGAACAGGTCGACGAGCTGGACGACGAGCTGGCCAAGGCCGGCCGTCCCGGGTGAGCCGGCCACCGTGCTGCGGATGATGACCTGGAACATCAGGACCGGCGGTCGGGACCGGACCGGCCCCGACCGGCGGGACCTGGTGTGCCGGGTCGTCACCGCGCAGGCCCCCGACGTGCTGGCCGTGCAGGAGCTGCGCGGCTTCGACCGGCCGGGGGTGCTGGCCGGGTTCGCCGACCGGGTGGGGATGCGCCCCCACCTGGCCCGCAGCTGCTTCGGTCAGCCGGTTGCCGTGCTGGTCCGCCCGCCGTGGCGCATCCGCTCCGCCGGGCCGGTCCGTCGACCGTTGCACCACGCGGCGCAGCGGGTCGAGCTGGCCACCACCGCCGGCCCGCTCACCGTGTTCGGCACCCACCTCGACCCGTACACCGGGCTGCGGCGGCGCATCGAGGCCGGCTGGCTCGCCCGTGCGGTAGGCCGCGCGCCGGGGGAGTCGGCGCTGCTCGCCGGTGACCTGAACACCCTGGACCCGGGCACCGACCACGCCGACCGGGTGGCCCGGCTGCCGGCGGCGTACCGGCGGCGGCACCTGCGCCGCGACGGGCGGACCGTGGACACCCGGGCGGTGGCCCGGCTGCTCGCCGCCGGCCTGGTCGACCTCTGGACCCACGCCGCCGGGCCGCCTGAGCTGCCCCGCGGCGGCGGGCCGGCCGATCCGACCCACGCCGCCGGCCCGGCCGAGGTCGGGTTGACCGCGCCGACCCGGCACGGCGGCGGCGGCGAGTTCTCCGGCATGCGGCTGGACTACCTGCTCGGCACCCCGGCGCTCGCCGCCCGGCTGCGCGACATCCACGTGGTACGTGGCGGCGACACCGAGTACGCCTCCGACCACTACCCGGTCGTCGCCGAGCTGGACCTCGACCCGGCCTGACCGCCCACCACGGAACCCGTGCAACCCATTCCGGTCCCGCCGTCATCGCTACGGGTGACAGTGCCGGCGTCCGGGACGGGGAGTGGTCGATGGGTAGCATGCGGGAGCAGGAGAACGCCGGGTGTCGCACGACGGGGGTGCCGTCGGAGTTCGATCCCGGTCGGCGGGTCTTCCGACTCTCCTGGCTGCCCGGGGAGCTGACCCACCTGACCTACACCGGGCAGCGGTGGGAGCACTCGCTCACCGCCCTGCTGCCGGCGTGGACCCCGGGCCGGGGAGCCGCTCCGGTGCGCGCCGGCCGGGTGGTGACGGTGACGGTGGGGGCCCGGGGCGTGGACGTCTGCCGGCCGCTGCGCGAGTGGGATCCGGAACTGGCCGGGTCGGCCGCACCGTCGACTCCGCCCGGGGTCGCCGTCGCGCCGGTGCGGGACCGTCCGGCGCACCTGTACGTCAGTCCCGACGGCTCACGGGCCGCCCTGTCCTGGCGGTACGCCCACGACGCGTGGGCCGCGGTGCTGTCCACCAACCAGCCCGGGTCGGCCCGGGTGCTGCGGCAGATCGCCGAAGGGCTGGTCGGCGACGACCGACCGCTCACGGTTCCCTTCCTCCGGGTGCCACCGCCTGCGGATTGCCGACTCGAACGGGTGGCGGTCGAGCGGCGCGACGGCAGGTGGCACCGGGTGTGGGGCGGTTACCTCGCGTCCGGCTCCCCCGCGCCGTACGGCGACCTGACCATCGGCGTGCGCCGGGACTGGTCGGGCGGGCCGGGGAACACCACCGCTGACGGCCGGCCGGCGTGGTCGGCCGGTGGCCTGGGCACGTACCGGGTCGGGCGGGTTCCCGGTGCGGCCCCGCGCACGGTGGCCGAGGTCGGGGTACTGACGCCGCACGGTCTGGCCGCGCTCGGCGGCGACCGGGCCGCGCTCGGCGGCGACCGGGCCGCGCTCGCCCTCGCCGCCCGGGTCCGGTTGGTCACCGACCCTGACGACGAAGCCGGCTGGCGTCCGTTCTGAGTTCTCTCCCCCGTGCAACCGTTTCCATACCGGGGGCCATCCGTACGGTGACAGTGCCAGCGTCCGGGACGGGGAGTGGTCGATGCACGCGACGCAACGGCAGGAGTACGTCGACTTCGTGACGGGGGCGACACCGAAGCTGCGCCGGACGGCGTACCTGCTGACCGGGGGAGATGCCCACCGTGCCGACGACGTCGTGCAGCAGACGCTGACCCGGCTCTACGTCAAGTGGGGTCGGGCACGGTCCGCCGACGACATCGGGGCGTACGTGCACCGGATGCTGGTCAACGCGTTCCGGCAGGAGCGCCGGTCCCGCTGGTTCGGGGTACGCCTGCTCGACCGCCCGCCGGAGCCGGAGCCCAGGGGAGTTCCACCGACCGACGCGGTGGTGGACACGGTCGCGGTGCGGGCCGCGTTGGCGGCGGTGCCACCCGGCCAGCGGATGGTGCTGGTGCTGCGCTTCTACGCCGACCTGAGCGTCGAGCAGACCGCCGAGGTGCTGGGCTGCTCGGCCGGCAACGTCAAGAGCCAGACCGCGCGGGGACTTGCTGCGCTGCGCCGGCAGTTGCCGCTGGCGGACCCGACGGAGGTGACCCGGTGATCCACGACGACGAGACCCTGGTCCGGGAGATGCTGACCCGGGCCGCCGACGACCTGCCCGACGGCGGGGACGGGCCGGAGACCTGGCTGGCGGCGGGGGATCGGGCGGTGCGGCGTCGCCGCCGGGTGGTGACCGCCGCGTCGGCCGTCGTGACGGTGTGCGCCCTGGTCGGCGTGGCGGTCGCGGTCGTCGGCCTACGGCCGGGCAGGGTCCCCGGTGACGACGGCCGACCGGCACCGACGGTGAGTCGCCCCGGGCCGCCGACGGTGGCCCCGGAGCGTTTCGACCCGACCCGCCGGTTGCTCCGGCTCGGGAGCCTGCCGGCGGGCGCGGGCCACCAGTCGTACCAGTCGGATCTGTCCGTGATCACGGTGCGGGCGGACGTGCCGGAGGCGCTGAGCCCCGGCGGCCCGGTGGAAGCCGGCCCGATGATGGCCTCCAGCGGCTCGGTGGTCGTCCGGGTGGGTGCGCGCGGGAAGGACGTCTTCGACCAGTACCGGCGGGAACCGATGCCGGGGATGCCGTCGGCCTCCCCGTCGGTCGCCCTGCCGGGTCCCCCGGTCACCCCGGTGGCGGGGTACCCCGCCCACCTGTGGGCCGGCGGCGGCGACACCGTGCTGTCCTGGCAGTACGCGCCGGACGGGTGGATCTCCGTGGGGGTCATGGGGTTCGGTCGGCCGGAGGTGGTCGCCCGTCAGGTGGCCGCCGGTCTGCTCTGGGAGGACCAGCCGATCACCGTCCCGTATGCGCCGGTCGCCGATCCACCCGGCAGCATGCTCAGGGGTGTGGAGATCCGGACGTTCCGGGGAAGGTGGCTGGACGTGACCGCGCACTATGTGATGAAGACCGGTAAGTCGACCGGGCGCGACATCCTCATCGGCGTCTCCGACGGGGTGTTCGCCGGCGACGGGTCGGATTTCGTCCGTACCCGGGTGATGGTGGGCGGGCGGGTCGGCTCGGCGGACGAGGGGCCGAAGGGGTTCGGTGCCTACCGGGTGGCTCAAGTGCCAGGCTGCGCGGGTTGCGTCGCTGAGGTGGACACGGAGTCGGTGGCGGGTAACGCTGCGGCGGGTGGGCGTACCGGGGCGCTGGACCTGGCAGCCTCGATCAGGCTGGTCGACGGCAGCGACGACCCGACCCGCTGGCGTCCCCTGTAGAGCGCGACGAGGCGAGCAGCCGCTCCCCGCCGTCGTCAGAGGAGCAGGCAGGTCACGGATCGCACCGGCCACCGGCCCGGGGTGGTGGTGAGCACGTGCTGGGCGGCACCGGCATGGTGAACAAGCCGGTCGTCCGGCACCGGACGGGCCGGGACGGGTACGCGAGACCCGGCCCGGCCCGGCGGTCACAGTTCGCGGAGCCGGGGCAGTAGCTGCTCCTGCGCCCAGTCCAGGAACATCGGCTGGCTGTCCCCGCCGACCTGCACGATCGCCACGTGCGTGAAACCGGCGTCGACGAAGGCGCGGAACGCCTCGACGTGCCGTTCGACGTCCGGTCCGCAGGGGATACCGTCGGCGACGTCCTCCTCCCGGACGAACTGGGTGGCGGCGGCGAAGGCATCCGGGTCGGGCAGGTCGGCGTTGACCTTCCAACCGTTGCCGAACCAGCGGAACTGGTCGTGCACGATCTTGCGGCACTCGGCCTCGTCGGGGCCGTAGCAGATGGCCACCTGGCCGTAGCGGGGCTGCCCGGCGCCGCCCGCGTCGTCATAGAGCTGGATGATCCGGGAGTCGGGTTCGGTGGCGACGATGCCGTCGGCGTACTCGGCGGCGAGGGCGGCGGACGACGGTCCGGATGCGGCGACGGCCATCGGTACGGGGCGTCCCGGCCGGTCCCAGACGTAGGCGTCGGGGACGTCGAAGTGGTTGCCGGAGAAGGTCAGCGTCTCGCCGTTGAGCAGCGGACGGATGATCTGGAGCGCCTCGGAGAACATCTCGTGCCGCTGCTGCACGTGCGGCCAGCCGCCGACCACGTGTTCGTTGAGGTTCTCCCCGGCGCCGAGGCCGAGGGTGAACCGCCCGTCGGAGAGCACCCCGATGGTGCTGGCCTTCTGCGCCACCACCGCCGGGTGGTAGCGGCGGATCGGGCAGGTGACGAAGGACATCAGCTCGGCCCGGCTGGTGGCGTGGGCGACCGCGCCCAGCACCGACCAGGCGTACGGGGAGTGGCCCTGCGCGTCGAGCCACGGGTAGTAGTGGTCGGACATGACCAGCTGGTCGAAGCCGGCTGCCTCCGCCCGTACCGCGTGGTCGACCAACTGCTTGGGGCCGGTCTGTTCGCACATCAGGGTGTAGCCGACGCGGACCATCCTGGTTTCTCCTCCCGGGCGACGATCGTCACCGGATACCCCTGCGCGACGCCGGTCAACCTCGCCGGTGCGGCCGGCTCGCCCGACCGGGTGACCCTTGACGGTCCCGGGAGGGGGGTCTAGGGTCCGACTTAACCGGTTCAGGCTGGTGGTGTCACATCCTGTGGTGGGGATGACTGCCCCCTGTGGCGGCCCATGGTCGGTGTGGGTCGCCACAGGCCCGGCGGGAAACGCGCCAGTAACTTAACCGGTTGCCTTCCCGGCTCCATCGGCATACGCTGATCCGCACGCGGCCAGGGAGTTCCGGCGGCGGCTGTCGGGCTGCAGCCGAGCGCCACCCACCAGCATCGCCACCCCGCCAGGGCAACGGGGTCGACCCTTCCTGAGGAAACCCATGAAGAAGCGACTTTCCGTCGCCGGTGTCGCCCTGCTCACCGTCCTCGCCGCCGTGTTCGCCTTCGGCCAGCCGGCCCAGGCCGCAGCCGGTTTCACGGTCTCCGGTGGCAAGCTCTACGACGCCAACGGCAACGAGTTCATCATGCGGGGCGTCAACCACGCCCACACCTGGTACCCGCAGCAGACCACCTCCTTCGCCAACATCAAGGCGCTCGGTGCGAACACCGTCCGGGTGGTGCTGGCCAGCGGTGACCGCTGGACCAAGAACACCGCCGCCGACGTCAGCAACGTCATCTCGCTCTGCAAGGCCAACAAGCTGATCTGCGTGCTGGAGGTGCACGACACCACCGGCTACGGCGAGCAGGCCGGGGCGATCACCCTGGACAGGGCGGTCGACTACTGGCTGAGCATCGCCAGCGCCCTGCAGGGCCAGGAGCGGTACGTCATCGTCAACATCGGCAACGAGCCGTACGGCAACCAGGGCTACGCCACCTGGGCCACCGACAACGCCAACGCGATCAAGCGGCTGCGGGCCGGCGGCATCACCCACACGATCATGGTGGACGCCCCGAACTGGGGTCAGGACTGGTCGTTCACCATGCGCGACAACGCGGCCGGGGTGTTCGCCGCCGACCCGCAGAAGAACACCGTCTTCTCGATCCACATGTACGGCGTCTTCGACACCGCCGCCGAGATCAGCGACTACCTGGGCCGGTTCCGCACCGCCAAGCTGCCCATCGTGGTCGGCGAGTTCGGTTTCGACCACTCCGACGGCAACCCCGACGAGGACACCATCCTGTCGTACACCCAGGCCAACGGGATCGGTTACCTCGGCTGGTCGTGGAGCGGCAACGGCGGTGGCGTGGAGTACCTCGACATGACCACCAACTTCAACCCGGCCGCCCTGACCACCTGGGGGCAGCGGATCTTCAACGGCGTCAACGGCATCAAGTCGACCGCGAAGGAGGCGTCGGTCTACTCCGGCACCACCCCGACGACGCCGCCCACCACGCCGCCGACCACCCCGCCCACGACCCCGCCGACCAGCCCGCCGCCCACCACCCCGCCGGTCACGACCCCGCCGGCGACCGGTGGCTGCACCGCGACGTACACGATCATCGGTTCGTGGCAGGGCGGGTTCCAGGGTGAGGTCAAGGTGACCGCCGGCAGCGCGGCCATCAACGGCTGGACGACGAAGTGGACCTACGCCAACGGCCAGACCGTCAGCCAGGCCTGGAACGCATCGCTGAGCAGCAGCGGCAGCACGGTGACCGCGCGCAACGTCGACTACAACGGCCGGCTCGGTGCCGGGGCCAGCGCGGCCTTCGGTTTCATCGGCAGTTGGACCGGCAGCAACCCGGCCCCCACGGTGACCTGCACCGCGAGCTGACCGCCTCCGCACCACCGGTGGCCGGGTCCCCTGGGGCCCGGCCACCACCGTCCTCGCCGGGATGGCGCCCTGCGGCCGGACCCGGGGCGGTCAGTCGACCGCGTCGACCTCCAGGAGCAGGGCCTGTTCCGGGTGCAGGGCCGGCAGGTGCAGACCCACCGTCGCCAGCACCGCGCCGCCCAGCGTCACACCGGGCAGCCAGCGGGGTTCGGTGATCTGCATCGCCGCCGGCTGCGGCACCCCCTCGGCGGGGCGGACGGCGTAGCGGCGGGTCGGGTCGAGGCCGGGCAGGCGCACCGGGCCGGGGGTCTGCGTGCCGGAGGTGGCCACCCGGGACACCGCGTACACGGCGCGGGAGCGGTCGTGGGCGACCACGCCGTGCGCCTGTACGGCCGGGTCCGGATGATCGAACCGCACCACCCGCCCGGTGTGCAGCAGCGGTCGGAGCCGCTTGTGCAGGGCCACCCAGGCGGTCAGCTCGGCCCGCTCCTCGGCGTCGATCGCGACGATGTCCCATTCGATGCCGTGGTGGCCGAAGAGCGCGGTGACCGCCCGGAAGCCCAGGGTGTGCACCCGGCCGGTGGTGTGCGAACGCCCCGGGCCGATGTGTGTGCCGACCAGTTCCGGGGGCAGCAGCAGGCCGGTCCAGCGTTGGATGGACAGCCGTTCCAGGGCGTCGTTGGTGTCGCTGGCCCAGACCCGGTCGGTGCGCCGCAGGATCTCCAGGTCGACCCGGGCCCCGCCGGACGAGCAGCTCTCGATCTCCAGGTGCGGGTGCCGGGCGCGTAGCTCGTCGAAGAGCCGGTAGGCCGCCACGGTCTGCGCGTGCACCCCGGGCCGGCCGGCGTGCCCGGCCTCGGTGAGGTCCCGGTTGTGGTCCCACTTGAGGTAACTGATCCCCGGGTTCCCGGTGAGCAGCGCGTCGAGCCGGCCGAGCAGGTGCGCGTACGCCGCCGGGTTGGCCAGGTCCAGCACCTGCTGGTGCCGCCACGGCAGGGGTAGCCGGCCGGGGGCGGCGAGCACCCAGTCGGGGTGGGCGCGGTACAGCTCCGAGTCGGGGTTGACCATCTCCGGTTCGACCCAGAGCCCGAACTGCATGCCGTGCCCGCGAACATGCTCGATGAGCGGCCCCAGGCCGGCGGGCCAGACGTCGGCGTCGACCTGCCAGTCGCCCAGGCCGGCCCGGTCGTGCCGGCGGCCGGTGAACCAGCCGTCGTCGAGGACGAACCGCTCGACCCCCACCTCGGCGGCCCGGTCGGCGAGGGTCCGTAACCGGTCCAGGTCGTGGTCGAAGTAGACCGCCTCCCAGACGTTGAGGGTGACCGGGCGCGGCGTGCGGGGGTGGCCGGGTCGGGCCCGCAGGTGGGTGTGCAGCAGGTCGCTGAGCCCGTCCAGCCCGGCGGGGGAGTGCACCGCGTAGAGCAGCGGGGTGGCGTACTCGTCGCCGGGGCCGAGGACGATCTCGCCGGGGGCGAGCAGTTCCCCGCCGCCCAGGGTGGACTCCCCGGTCGGGCGGCGTTCGGCGACGGTCACGTGGTCGCCGCTCCACGCGGTGTGCACCGCCCACACCTCGCCGTGGCCGAAGCCGAACCCGGCGGTGCCGGCGACCAGCAGCAGGGTGGCGTCGTGCCCGGTGCGGCCGTGCCGCCCCTCGCGGACCCACGCGCCCTGCGACCATGTGTGCCGTTGCGGTGCGCGTTCGCGGCACCAGCGCCCGGTGAGGTCGAGCAGTTCGGTGGCGACCGGCGGCACGGGCAGCACCGGCGTCAGTTCGCGTACCTCGTAGGGGTGGTCGGCGTCGTTGCGCAGCCGGTGCCGCACGGTCAGCACCCCGACCGGGTCGAGGGTGATCTCGATGGTCAGGGTCAACCCGACGCCCGGGTCCGTCGCCCGCACGCCCACCCGCGCCGCCCCACCCGGGTCGTCGACGTCGAGGCTGTCGAGCCGGAATGCGGTGGACCAGTCGTGGCCGGCGCGGTGGCCGGCGAGGCCGGGCCGGCCGCTCCAGCCGGCGCTCGCCTCGGGCAGCAGGGACAGCACGGTCGGCGCGTCGAAGCTGCTCGGCACCACCGGCGGTACGGTGGCGTCGACCAGGGCCGGCAGGTCTTCGGCGGGCACCGGACCGAGGTCGGCCCCCCAGTGCACGATCCGGGGCAGTCCCGGGCCGCGCGCGTCGAGCACCAGGCTGGTGCGGCCCCGGCGCAGGTGGATCACGGTCGGATCGGTCATGGCGCTCATCTCCGGTGCGGGCACCCCGGCGTCCGTCACGGTGGGTGAGGTCGAGGGGTGTCAGTAGCGCGCGAGAGCGGTATGCCTGTGGGTCATAGTTATGCCTGCCAGGAATACCGCTCTCGCGCGTGGGTGTGGGTGGGGGCCATCGAGATCGTCAGCTCGCGCAGGTGCGGGTGGGTGGGGGCGGTGACCTCAGCCCTTGGACGCGCCCAGGGTCAGGCCCTTGACGAACTGCTTCTGCAACAGGAAGAAGATCACCAGGGTGGGGATGGCGACCAGCACCGAGCCGGCCGACACCAGGTTGTTGTCGGTGAAGAACTCGCCGCGCAGGTTGTTCAGCGAGCTGGTGACCGGGAACTTGTCGCCGGTGCGCATCAGCACGGTGGCCCAGAAGAACTCGTTGTAGATCCAGGTCACCTCCAGGGTGGCCAGGGCCGCCAGCGCGGGCCGGCACAGCGGCATGGTCACCTGCCAGTACTGCCGCCAGATGCTCGCCCCGTCCACCATGGCCGCCTCGTAGAGGTCGCGGGGCAGCGCCTTCATGTAGTTGCTCAGCACGAAGACGCAGAAGCCGCACTGGAAGGCCACGTTGACCAGGATCAGCCCCCAGTAGCTGTCGTAGAGCAGCTCCGAGTCGCTCATGAACTCCGGCAGCGGCACCTCGGTGAAGATCCGGAACAGCGGGATCAGCAGCGCCTGCTGGGGCAGCAGGTTGGCGGCCGTGAACAGCCCGAGCAGGACGATGTTGAGTTTCCAGCTGAACCGGGCGATCACGAACGCCACGCACGAGGCGAGGAACAGGGTCAGCAGCACCGCCGGGACGGTGATGTAGACCGAGTTGAGGAAGTGCTTGCCGAACTCGGCGGTCTGCCAGGCGGTGACGTAGTTGTCGAACGTCCACCCGCCGAACGAGACGTACCCGTTGGCGGCGGTGTACTCGTAGGAGCGCAGTGAGGTCAGCACCGCCCAGAGGATCGGGAAGAGCCAACCGACGGCGACCGCGCCGAGGAACAGGTGCAGCGCCACCCGGGCGGGGCGCAGCGGCCGACGGCGCGGGGCGGCCCCGGACGCCGGCTCCGAGGTCGGCGGACGGGTCGTGGTCGACGCGCTCATCGCCGGTTCTCCCTCATGACGACGGCCAGGTAGACGGTGATGAAGACCAGCGAGACGGCCAGCATGATCGTCGCCAGGGCGGAGCCGAAGCCGATCCGGCTGGCCTCGCCGACGACGTTCTGGGTGACCAGGGCGGAGATCAGCTCCAGGCCGTTGCGCCCCTTGTTGATCACCCAGACCAGGTCGAACGCGCGCAGCGACTCGATCACCGTCACCACCAGCACGATGATGTTGATGGGCCGCAGCACCGGGAAGATCACCCGGAAGAAGGTGCTGGTCTCCGATGCCCCGTCGACCGAGGCGGCCTCCCGCAGTGACGGGTCGACGCCCTTGAGCCCGGCCAGGTAGAGCAGCATGATGTAGCCGACGTGCCGCCAGCCGGCCGCCACCAGCACCGCCCAGATGTTGACGTTCGGGTCGCCGTACCAGTCGGTCTGGCTGCCCAGGACGGCGTTGAGCAGACCCTGGTCCCGGGAGTAGATGAGCTGCCAGACGAAACCGATCAGCGCCAGCGACAGCACCACTGGCAGGTAGAGCGCGGTCTGGTAGAACCGGCTGCCGCGGATCTCCTTGTCGAGGAGCACGGCGAGGAACATCCCGAACGGGGTGGCGACCACGAACAGCGCGGCCAGCCAGAGCAGGTTGTTCTGCATCGCCGGCACGAACGGCGGGTAGATGTTGACCACGTCGGAGTAGTTCCGGCCACCGACCCAGTCGATCTCGCTCAGCGGGCCGATGCCGTCCCAGTCGGTGCCGGAGAGCGCCACGGTGGCCAGCGCGGGAAACCAGACCAGGGCGACCACCAGCAGCAGCGGTACGAGCACCATCAGCGTGATCACCACGCGGTCGGTGCGGGACAGGAGCCGTAGCCGCCGACCACGACCACCCCGGGTGGGGGTGGCCGGGGTCGGTGCCGGTACGGCGTGATCCGCTTGGATCAGGGGCAGGTCGGACACGACGGTCCTCCCCCTCTCGCCGTCAGCTGGTGAAGATCGACTTTTTCTGGTTCTCGATGCTGTTGACCAGCCCGTCGATGTCCCTGGGGTTCTTGATGAACTGCTGGAGCGCCGGGATGATCACGGTGGAGGCGAAGTCCGGCCGGGTGTCGCGGTCGAGGAACTGGGCGATCTCGGTGGCCGAGCCGACCAGCTCGGCGGCCTTCTTCTGCAGGGCGGTGTAGCCGCTGGTGTCCGCTCCGCTGTTGGCGACCAGGGTGGTCGGGTCGTTCTTCACCGTGATGTCGGCGGCCTCCTTGGAGCCGACGTACTCCAGCAGCTTCTTGGCGTTGGCCTCGGACTTCGGCTTGCGGGCCAGCATGTAGCCGTCGATCGGCGCGTCCAGCGCCTTGGCCCCGATGGCCGGGTCGATCTCGGGGAAGGTGAAGAAGTCGATGTCGTCCTGCTCGTCGTTGCCGAACTGCTGGGCGACGAAGAGACCGAGCAGGTACATGCCGCTCTTCTTCTGCTGCAACGACTGGGCGGCCTCCTGCCAGGTGCGGCCCAGGCTGTCCGGCTGGTGCAGCGGCAGCAGCCCGGCCCAGGTGTCGAAGACCTTCTTGACCTTGTCGGAGGTCCACGCCTCCTTGCCGGCCATCAGGTCGATGTGGAACTGGTAGCCGTTGATGCGCAGGTTGAGGATGTCGAAGGTGCCCATCGCCGGCCAGCCGTCCTTGTCGGCGAAGGCGATCGGGGTGAGCCCGTCCCGCTTCATCTGCGCGCTGAGGGCGGTGAGCTGGTCGAGTGTGGTCGGCACCTGGTAGCCGTGCTGCTTCCAGACCGACTTGCGGTAGAACATCGCCCACGGGTAGTACGACGACGGCACGAAGTACTGCTTGCCGTCGTCCCCGGTGGACGCCTTCTTAAACGCGTCGGAGTAGCCGGAGAGCTTGCCCCACAGGTCGCTGATGTCGCCGGCCAGGCCCTTGCCGGCGAAGAAGCGCATCCGGTAGCCGGCGAACCACATGAACACGTCGTCCGGCTTGCCCTGGAGGTAGTTGTTGATGTTCTCCTGGTAGGTGTTGTGGTCGACGGTGTTGATGCTGGCCGTGATGCCGGACGAGGTCTTGAACCCGTCCATCACCTTGGCGATGACGTCCTTCGGCTTTGGGTCGGACTGGTTGGAGCCGACCGACACCTCCTTGCTGTCGCTGCCCGACCCGGAGTCGGAGCCGCAGCCGGCGAGCAGTCCGGTGCCGAGCAGCGCGCCCGCGCCGACCCCGGTGAGCAGGGAGCGTCGTCCGATGCCGGCGACGGAGGACGGTACGAGCCGGGAGAGGTACTCGGCTTCGGTGCGGGGACGGGACATGGTGCCTCCTGCGGATGAAGAGGTGCGCTGCGCCCGAGGGCCGTCAGTGGTGGGGGAGGGAGTGGGGAATGCCAACATAGATCCACCGAGAATGAACATTGGCCAACACAAACTCCCGGTGGCGCTTGAAGCTACCCGTCCGTGCGGCCCTGTCAAGAGGGCAGCTCCGGATCGGTATCGGAGCGTTGGCAGTCGGCCTGGGAGGTAAACGTTGGAAAATCCGCTCGTGTTGGAAAGTGTTGACTTGATCGACCGCTAGGGGCACGCTCTGCTCTCATGCGGCAACACGGCAGCTGGCAGGGCGACGGGATCTACTTCGGCGCCGACTACAACCCCGAGCAGTGGCCCGAGCAGGTCTGGGCCGACGACGTGGCGCTCATGCGCCGGGCCGGTGTCAACCTCGTCTCGGTCGGGATCTTCTCCTGGGCCCTGCTCGAACCGTCCCCCGGCCGGTACGAGTTCGACTGGCTCGACCGCGCCCTCGACGTCCTGCACGCCGGCGGCATCCACGTCGACCTGGCCACCGCCACCGCCAGTCCGCCCCCGTGGCTGGCGCACCGGCACCCCGAGACGCTGCCGAGTACCGCCGACGGCACCGTGCTGTGGCCCGGCGGCCGGCAGGGCTACTGCCCCAGCTCGCCGATCTTCCGCCAGCGTTCGCTGGCCCTGGTCGAGGCGGTCGCCGACCGCTACGCCGAGCACCCCGCCGTGGTGATGTGGCACATCTCCAACGAGCTGGGCTGCCACAACGTGCACTGCTACTGCGATGTCAGCGCCGATGCGTTCCGGGAGTGGCTGCGGGAGCGCTACGGTGACCTCGACCGGCTCAACGACGCCTGGGGCACCACCTTCTGGAGCCAGCGTTACCACGACTGGGCCGAGATCAACCCGCCGCGCGCCGCGCTCACCTTCGCCAACCCCACCCAACAGCTCGACTTCCTGCGCTTCTCCTCCGACGCCCAGCGCGCCCAGCTGCGCGCCGAACGGGAGGTGCTCAAGCGGCGGGTCCGCCAGCCGGTCACCACCAACTTCATGATCGGCATGGGCATCAAGCACATGGACTACCACTCCTGGGCGTCCGACGTGGACCTGGTCGCCAACGACCACTACCTGACCGTCACCGACCCGAACGCCCACCTGGGCCTGGCGTTCGCCGCCGACCACACCCGGGGCGTGGCCGGCGGTGACCCGTGGCTGCTCATGGAACACTCCACCAGCGCGGTCAACTGGCAGCCCCGCAACGTCGCCAAGACCCCCGGCCAGCTGCGCCGCAACAGCCTCACCCACGTGGCGCGCGGCGCCGACGGGGTGCTGTTCTTCCAGTGGCGGGCCTCCCGGGCCGGCGCGGAGAAGTTCCACTCCGCACTGGTCCCGCACGCCGGCCCCGACACCAAGGTCTTCGACGAGGTCTGCCGGCTGGGTGCCGACCTCAGGGCCCTGGCCGAGGTACGCGGCAGCCGGGTCGACGCCGAGGTGGCGATCCTGTTCGACTGGGAGGCGTGGTGGGGCGTCGAGCTGGACTCCCACCCCAGCGTCGACGTCACCTACGCCGACCGGATGCGGGCGCTCTACGACGCGCTGTGGCGGGCCGGCGTCACCGCCGACGTGGTGCACCCGTCGACCGACCTGTCCGGCTACCGGCTGGTCCTCGTGCCCACCCTCTACCTGGTGCGCGACGCCGACGCCGAGGCACTGAGCCGGTACGTCGCCGGGGGCGGCACGGCGCTGGTGACGTACTTCAGTGGGATCGTCGACGAGCACGACCACATCCGGCTCGGCGGCTACCCGGGGGCGTTCCGGGAGCTGCTCGGGGTGCGTACCGAGGAGTTCTTCCCGCTGTTGGCCGGCGACCGGGTCGTCCTCGACGACGGGTCCACCGCCGACGTGTGGACCGAGTGGCTGCACCCGGCCGGCGCGGAGGTCGTGGCGTCCTACGAGGACGGTCCGCTGCCGGGTGTGCCCGCGCTGACCCGGCACCGGGTCGGCGACGGCACCGCCTGGTACCTGGCCACCCGGCTCGACGAGGCGGCCACCGACGCCCTGGTGGGCCGGCTGCTCACCGAGGCCGGGGTACGCCCACCGGTCGCCGCCCCGACGGGCGTCGAGGTGGTCCGCCGCCGGGCCGACGACCGGTCCTGGCTGTTCGTGGTCAACCACACCGACGCCGAGGTGACCCTCGACGCGACCGGCACCGACCTGCTCACCGGTCAGCCCTGCGGCGGCACGCTGCGGGTGCCCGCCGGGGAGGTGGCCGTGGTCCGGGAGGAGCAGGCGGTGACGGAGGCGGTCCCAGCGGTTGAACCGCCCCCGGCCGCAGCGGCCTGACCTGCGTACCGTTCCTTCGTCCGCGCGGTTGGGAGGTTCGATGCTCGCTCAGCAACGGCAGAACGCCATCCTGGAGCTGATCCGGCAGCGCGGCGGGGTGCGGGTCAGCCACCTGGTCGCCCGGTTCGGCGTCTCCGACATGACGATCCGCCGCGACCTGGAGGTGTTGGCCGAGCGGGGGCTGGTCGACAAGGTGCACGGCGGGGCGACCCTGGCCGGCCCCGGGTCGGCCGAGGAACCCGGCTTCGCCGCGAAGTCGATCCGTCAGCAGGACGAGAAACGGGCCATCGCCGGCCGGGCCGCCCGGATGGTCGAGCCCGGCATGGCCGTCGCGCTGTCCGCCGGCACCACCACCGCCGCGTTGGCCACCCTGCTCGGCGACGTGCCCGGGCTGACCGTGGTGACCAACTCGATCCCGGTCGCCGACGCGCTCTACCAGAATCCGCGCGTCGACCAGACGGTCGTGCTGACCGGCGGCATGCGTACCCCGTCGGACGCGCTGACCGGGCCGGTGGCCGAGGCGGCGATCCGTACCCTGAACGTGGATCTGCTCTTTCTCGGCGTGCACGGGATGAGCCCGCGCACCGGGTTCACCACCCCCAACCTGCTGGAGGCGGCGGTCAACCGGCGGCTGATCGGCGCGGCCCGGCACCTGGTGGTGCTGGCCGACCACACCAAGTGGGAGACCATCGGCATCGCCACCATCGCCCCACTGGCCGAGGCCGATCTGCTGATCACCGACGCCGGGCTGCCGGCGGACGGCCGCCAGCAGATCGGCGAACAGGTAGGTGAGCTGGTCGTCGTCGAGGTCGACTGACCGCCGTCCGTCCCGCTCACCGACCCGGCTCACCGGTCCGGGTCGCACGGCCCGTCGTGGTCGGCCCGCGCCAGGCAGCGCCGCCGGTCAGCCATGATCCGGTCACAGAACACCCACCGTCGTACGTGCTGGGCGTCCTCGGCGGAGACGGTGGCCCCGGCCACTTCGAGCCCCGGCACCAACACCAACGATCGCGCCAGCGCGTACGCGAAACGCAGCGCTTGGTCCTGGTCGGCGGCCGTGACGGGCAGGTGCAGCACGTGGCGGTGACCGTCGTCCCGGCCGGACGCCGGGTCATCGCTCAGCACGGGGGACGGTTGGCCTGGGCGCTGCGGCGGTCCCGCAGCAGCCGCTTGAGTCTGGTGTTCTCCCCGGTCAGCCGGGACACCTCCTGATGCAGGCTGGCCAGCTCCAGGGCGACCCGGATCAGGAACCGGCGTACCTCCCGGGGATCGAGGCCCCGCCGGCCGAAGCCGGCGGTGGGGAACTGGTGGTCGCGGACCAGAAGCGGATGCAGCCGGGCCGGCAGGGTGCCGTCGTCGCGGATCATTCGTCGCCTCCTGATGGGTACGGGGTCGCGGGAACCCACGCCGCCGTGATAGGTATTCAGCAAGTCGGTCGGAGCCGGAACTCGGCTTCATGTTGAGACCCGACGAGATCCGGTATGCGGCTGCCATCCGCGAGGCCGTCTCTCGTCACCTTCTCGGCTGTTGGCACAGCCGCGGTTACTGCGCTTGCACCGGGCGTCCCCGGGGGCCGGTGATCACCCTCACCCGAAGGCCACGTTTCCAGTGGGCTGGAACTGGAGCAATGGTTCCTTCGCGGGCCTCGTCAACTTTTTCGAGAGGTGGATCATGCCGCACAAGCCGTTCATACGGACCCTGCGCGCGCAGTGGCTCGGCCAACAACTCCGCGGACTCCGGGAAGAACGCGGAATGACCTTGAAACTCGTCTCGGAGCACCTGCAACGCGACATGTCGGCGCTCGGCCGTTACGAGCGGGCGGACTGGCCGATCCGCAAGGGTGACGTCGTCGCACTGCTCGACCTCTACGGTTTCCACCACGCCGCCGAGCGGGCCCGCCTGCTGGCGCTGGCCGAGGACGTGTGGCGTACCGACCGCTGGGACGAGGACTACGGCGACGTCGTCGACTCGTCCTTCATCGAATACCCGTGGCTGGAGGGCCGGGCCGACAAGGTGTGCTGCTTTCACATGACCCTCGTGCCGGGGCTGCTCCAGACCCGGGCCTACGCCGAGGCGGTGATCCGGAACGCGGCCGAGCCGGAGGCGTCCGAGTCGATGATCAACCGCTGGGTCGAGCTGCGGCTCTCCCGCCAGGAAGTGCTCTCCAAGGAACGCCCGATCACGATTCATACCGTCATCGACGAATCCGTCATGCGTCGCCGGGTCGGTGGTGCCCAGGTTCTTCGGGACCAGCTCGCACACCTGGTGAAACTCCAGGCCCTACCGCAGGTTCGTATCCAGATCATGCCGTCGTCGGTCGCTCTCCACCAGGGACTCGACGGCACGTTCTGGATCTTCCATCTTCCTGAACCGTACCCTGCGGTTGCTTACGTCGAATCACTCGGCGGCCGGCTCTACATGGAGTCGCCGAAGGCCGAGCGCTTTCTTCGTGCGTACGATCGATTGTCGAAGTCCGCACTCGGCAAGGACGAGTCCACCGCCCTGATGGGGGCCATTGCAGAGGAGTTGGCATGAACGAGGCTTTGCCTGCGGTTGCCTGGCACATCAGCACCAAGAGCGACAGCAACGGCGGGAGTTGTGTGGAGGCGGGGCCGTTGCTTGACGGCTCGGGTCGGGTGGCCGTGCGACACAGCAAGGCGCGTGACGCGGCGACGATCGTCTACACGGCTGACGAGTGGGCGGCCTTCGTCGGCGGAGTCAAGGACGGCGAGTTCGACTTCGCCAACGCCTCCTACTGAACGTCGGTTCCGGGAGGATCTTGGCGAATTCAGCCCTCCAGGGCGCCATCTGCCGCCAAGATCCTCCGCCGCCGCGGCATCGCGGTGCGCCTGTCCGTAGTGAGGTTCGCCAGCACCGCGTAGCACATGTGCTACGTTGGTCGTATGCATGAGGTGGGGCTTCGGGAGATGCGGCAGAACGCCAGCGACCTGGTGCGTCGTGCGCAGGCGGGTGAACGCTTGACGATCACCGTCGCCGGCCGTCCGGCAGCCGTGCTCGGCCCGGTCAGCCCCCGGACCTGGCGGGAGTGGGACGACCTCGCCGGGGTGTTCGACCAACCTACGGACCCCGCCTGGGCAGATGATCGGGATCTCCTGGATGGTGTCGTCACCGACCCATGGGCCGAGCGGTGAGTCGGGGCATCCTCGACACCAGCGTCCTCATCGCCAACGACGTAACGCCGATCCCGGGTGAGCTGGCCATCAGCGTTGCCAGCCTTGCCGAACTCCAGTTCGGTGTCCTGGTCGCCAAGACCGCCGAGGCGAGGGCACTCCGGTTGGCGCGGTTGAGCGCCATCCAGCGCCGATTTGATCCACTGCCCATCGACGACGTGATCGCCGACAGCTACGCACGACTGGCTGCCCGCGTCGTCGAGACCGGCCGTCAGCCGCGCGCCAGAGTGATGGATCTGCTCATCGCCGCGACCGCACACGCCCACGACGCCGCCGTCTACACCCGCAACGCCAGCGATCTCGCAGGACTCGAAGACCTGATCACGATCCGCACAATTTGACGTGACCCGTTCCGGGAACTCGTCGTCCTGGGATCTGCCATTCCCGACACCCGCCGGCCATGTCATTGGGGCCGGCCACCACCCGAGCTGCCTGGTCCCGCACCCCGGAGGGCGTCGAAAACCGCCCCTACGGTTTGCGCTCCCCTCGCTACGATGACGCCCTCGGCGTCGACAGAGACGCCGCCACGGGGGAGGGTACAAGTCCATATGAGACGCCTCAGAGCGGCCATACCGCTGACGGTTCTTGCGGTTGTGGCAGCCATGGTGACCACCGGTTCTCCAGCCTCGGCCGCCGACTCGTTCGATGTGACGCTGAAGAGCTGGGCCTATCTCGACTCGCAGAACCCGGACGCGAAGGTCGTCGATGCGGCGGTGGCGCCGCCGGTCGGAACCTCCCGCGACGAGGCCGACCGGACGCACATCTACCGCTCCTACTTCACCTACGACCTGACCGCGCTGAAGGGCACGGTCGTCCACAGCTCATACCTGTGGACGAACGAGAAGACGGTCGTCGACTGCTCCGCCCCGGCAACCATCGAGGTGTGGCGGACCCGCCCGGTCAAGAGCAACACCACCTGGCTGCGTCCGCCGGCCGAGATCGAGAAGCTGTTGACCGCCAAGCGGGGTGCCGGCGCCGCCTATTGCCCCAGCTACCTGGGCTTCGACATGGTTGCCACGCTCAACGCGGCGCTCAGCCGAGGTGAAAAGAGCATCACCCTGGAGTTCCGGGTCGCCGCCGACCAGGAAGGCGTCGGGTGGACCGGTCGTACCTTCGACAAGCCGGTGCTCAGTGCGACGGTGAACCACCCGCCCACGGTCACGGACCTCAAACTGAAGTACCCGGACCGGCCGTGCGGCACGCTGGCCAAGCCGTCGCCGGCGGCGCGGAACACGGTCTTCTCAGCCACCCCCAGTGATGCGGACGAGGGTGACCACCCGACCGTGCTGTACGCGATCTGGCCGGTCGACCATCCCGACCAGCGTCGCGAGTTCCACGACTACTACGGCACCGACCTGAGCCAGTACGCCGACGGTACGGTCCTCGCCTGGCAGGCACAGGCCAGCGACTACTACGACCAGGGCCCATGGAGCAGGACCTGCTACCTGGTCATGGATCTGACCGCACCGGCCGATCCGCCGAAGGTGTCGTCGCGGACCTATCCCGAGGGTGACTCCCCCGGCGGTGGCACCGGCATCGAGGGAACGTTCCGTTTCGACGGGGCTGGCGACCGCGACGTGGTCGCGTTCACCTGGCGTGACTCCATGGGGTATTCCGGCCAGGTTCCGGCCCGGCACCCGGGCGGCAGGGCGACCCTGAAGTACACCCCCAAGCTACGGATGATCACCGACCTCTATGTCGCGTCCGTCGACGCGGCGGGTAACCGGGGGCCCGAGAAGAACTACCGGTTCAGGGTCGCCGAGACGGCACCGCGCGTCGATGTCGTCGTGCAGGGCGTCGGCCTGCCGAGCACGATCACGTTCATCGCCTCGAAGCCCGAGACCACCGCGTTCGGGTACCAGCTCAAGGACAGCGCGGAGGTCCGCCTCCCGGCGGTCGACGGCAAGGCCACCGGCCCTGTCACGTTCACCGCCACCGGCCTGATCGAGGTGGCTGTCCGGAGCTACGCCAACAACAAGCTGATCGGGCAGGAGACCCTGCAGGTCTGGGTCACCGACGCTCCCGGCGTCGAGTCGGCGGAGTTCAACCTGGACACCGACCAGGTCGCGGGCAAGGTCGGCTCGTTCCGGTTCACCCCGCACAGCAACGATGTCGTCGCCTACGAGTACAACCTCGACGACGAGTGGAAGACCGTTCCGGCAGCCGACGACGACACCGCCGTACTGCCATGGACGGCGACGCCGGGCTGGCACTCGATGGTCGTCAGGTCGGTGCGGGCGGACGGTTCCACGTCGATGGAAGCGAACCACCAGTTCAACATCATCGACACCCGCCCGACCGCCTACGCCCATGATTTGCACAGCTGGCCGCGCCGGGACGGCGTCGGCGTGCCGCTGAGTGTCGAGTTGGAGAGCCAACTGCCGAACCTGACCGGGTTCGTCTACCGGTTCGACGGCGGCGCCGAGCAGACCGTGCCCACCGAGGGCAATCCGTACGCTCTCATCACGGTCACGCCGACGCACGCCGGCGACAACACCGTGGTCGTTCAGGCGTTGCTGGCGGACGGTACGCGCTCGCCCGCCACCACCTACACGTTCGGCATCTGGTCCGGCCCGGTGGTCACGCAGACGCCGGAGGGCGACGGCACCGTCGGTCGGGCCATGACGTTCACTTTCCATCCGGGGCTGCCGGACGTCGCCTCCTACCGCTACTCGTTCAACGGTGCCGACGAGGAGACCATCCAGGCCGGTCCCGACGGCACCGCGACGGTCACGTACACGCCGGGCTCGTGGGGCTACAACGACATGCGGGTCACGAGCATCGGCCCGGACGGCACCGAATCGGACCTGCGGATCGCGCCGTTCAGCGTTCGGGATAACAAGGTCGCCGTTTACAGCACCTACGACTGGTCCCGGGTGGGGATCGGCTGGACCGGGTACTTCTATTTCAGTACCCAACTGTTCGGCGAGGTGACCGAGTACCACTATCGGGTCAACGACGGCCCGGAGCAGATCCTGCCGGCGAACGCCGACGGTACGGCGACGCGCGTCGCGGTGCCGTTCGACCGCAACGGTACGAACACGCTGCACGTGCGGAGCTCGACGGCGGGCGGCGAACTCTCGCCCGTGACGGATTACGACTTCACGGTCGGCGATGCACCCTACGTCGTGAGCGCCCAGTATCCGAGCGGCACCTGGTCGGGCGGTGCCGGTGTCCCAGGCACCTTCGAGTTCAGCGGCGGCACTGCGGGAATCGTGTCCTTCTCCTGGCAGATCGACGACGGCCCGTCGACCGACGTGCCGGCTGACAGCCAAGGGAGGGCGTCGATCACCTATACGCCGACGCAGAACTTCGAGACGCACACCCTGTCGGTGACCGGCCACAAGGCGGACGGCACGGACACCGACGTCACCCGCTACTCAATCTACGTCTCCAACGGCACCTGACGACCGCGATGCGGCACGGCCGGCCCTCCGATGGCAGAGGGTCGGCCGTTGGCCGGACGGGCTTCGTCGGCGGCGTCAAAGACGGAGTGCCGAACCTCGCGAGCGCCGGGGCCTGACCGGCCATCCGGCATTCAACCCGGCGACGGGAAGGCCGACTACCTCGTCGTCTACCGCGAAGGCGCAGTCCGCGCCTGGCTCAACCGCGGCGGCAACCTCTGATCCACAGGTAGCGTGGGCTGCCCACTGCCTCAACGATGGTGGGCAGCTCCGCTGTCGAGGCAACCACATCGCCGACGCGGACCTACCCGAGCAGTGCGGCTGCCGTGGCCAGGGTGGCCAGCGACAGTGTCGTGGTCAGCACCACCGCCCGGTTGGCCACCGCCTCGCCGACGCCGTACTCCTGGGCGAAAATGAACGTGTTCTGCGCCGTCGGCAGGCCCGCGCATACCACCACAGCCAGCACCTGCGGCGCGGACAGGTGCAGGGCCAGCCCGGCCGCGTACGCGATGACCGGTTGCGCGACGAGCTTCAGCGCGGTGATCACGGCCAGGGCGGCGGGCTCGGCCGGCTCTGCCGGTGAGGGCGCGGTGTGGTGCAGCGACGCGCCGAGCGCGACCAGGGCGGCGGGAACCGCGGCGCCCGACAGCAGGGTGAGCGACGCGCCGGCCGCCGACGGCAGGTGCAGGTCGGCGGCCGAGCACGCGACACCGAGCAGCGACGCCAGGATCACCGGGTTGCGTACCGGCAGGGAGGCGATACGACGGACCCGTACCCGCCCGGCCGGGTCGCTGTGCCGGTCCAGGGCGATCAGGATCACGGGCGTCACCACGAGCACCTGCAGCAGCACGACCTGCGCCAGGAACGACACGTCGCCGAGGACCTGCGTGGCGATCGGGATGCCGAGGTTCGCCGAGTTCACGTAGCCGGCGGCCATGCCCCAGAGGGGCCGTTCGCCGGGCTCGCGACCGAACAGCCGGCCCGCGCCGACCCACCCGAACCCGACGACCGCGGCCGTGCTCACCCCGAAGGCGAGCAGCGGGCGGCCGGCGAGCCCGGAGAGCGGCATCCGGGACAGGGCCAGGAACAGGGCGGCCGGCATCGCCAGATGGAACACGAAGCGGCCGAGCACCGACGCTCCCGCCGCGCCCAGCAGGCCCCCACGACAGGCCGCGTAGCCGACCACGGTGAGGACCCAGATCGGTACGAACGCCGACACCAGGCTCATCCGGGCGTCACCGGCGGGTGGCGTCGCGTCGGCCCGGGGGCTGGCGGGGGTCTGTCATTCCGGCGGGGTCTGGTGGAGGGCTCGGTTCGCCTCGATGTGGGGGACGTGTTCGATGGCCCAGCCGGCGAGGGCCAGCGCGGGCGGGATGAGGCTCTTGCCGGTGGGGGTCAGTGCGTACTCCACCCGGGGTGGGACCTGCGCGTACGCCGTGCGGGACACCAGGCCGTCGTGCTCCAGGTGGCGCAGGGTGAGCGTCAACATGCGCTGGGAGATGCCGGGGATCTGCTGGTGTAGCTCGGTGAAGCGTAGTGCGCCCGCGTCGAGCGTCGCCACGGTGAGCAACGTCCATTTGTTGCAGATCCGGTCCAGGATCGCCCGGATGGTCCGGCCGCCGTCGCCTCGGATCATGCAGGTGTGTTCGTACTGCGACATGACCACCCCCTGTGCCTTACGCACACCCGTGTGCCTTAGCGGCCTGGCGATCATCCACCGGACGGGCCAGGGTGGCCGGTGAACGACCGGCCATCCTGGCGTCCCACACCGTCATCTGGTCGCCGGGCGACACCGTCATCTGGTCGCCGGGCGAGCGGGCCGACCCGACGGCCGAGCGCCACCGCCACCCCGACGGACACGGCGAGGGCGGCGAGGACGTAGGCGTTGCCGACGACGTGCTCCACCGGGGTCCATTCGTACTCGCGGCGCCAACCCCACGGTGGCCATAGGAACGGACGGGCCACGAAGACCGCGATCCACGCGAGGCCCGCCCATCGGTTGTGCTGCCACAGCGCCAGCCCGACCGGAACGGCCCACACCCAGTGGTGGGACCATGAGATCGGCGAAGCGAGCAACATGGCCAACGCTCCCAGGCCGGTGCCCAGCACCCGATCGCCGCGTCGCCAACACACGGCGCCGATGACCACGACCGCGGCAGCGAGCGGCCCGGCGACCGCAAGCCACAGCAGGTTCGGCGGCGGAGCGTCGAGCAGCCGGGTGAGTACGCCGAACACCGACTGGTTGTGGGTAAGTTGCGGGGGACCCACCCGGCCCGCCGAGAAGAGATTCTCGGTCCAGTACGCCCTTGCCGAGCCCGGGATGACCGCGACCCCGATCGCCACGGTACCGGCGAAAGCCAGGAGCGCCCGCCCTGCCGTCGTACGGCGACCGACCATCACCAACAGCACGACGAACACGAGCGGGGTCAGTTTCACCCCGGCTGCGATGCCCACGAGGACGCCGGACCAGCGTCGTTCCGGATGGACCAGATCGATGAGCACCGCCAGCATCAGCAACAGGTTGATCTGGCCGAACGTGAGGTTCTGCCACACCGGCTCCAGAGCGAGCGCACCCACGGTCAGCAGCGCGACGTGCCACCCTGCCACGGGGTGGCCGAGCGCGCGGCCCACCAGCGCGACGGCCCCGGCCAACGCGGCCACCGAGGCCGCAGTCCACAACGCCGTAGCGAGCCAGAACGGCAGCGGACCCAGCGGCACCATCGCCAGGGCCGCGAACGGCGGATAGGTGAACCGCAGGTTGGTCGCCGGGTCGCGGGACCCGTAGAGCGGCATACCGTCGAGGACCAACCGGCCGCCGTACTGGTAGACCGAGAGATCCACGAATTCTCCGTGGACGCTCAGCTTGGCAGGTACCGCCGCCCAGGCCGCTGCCCCTGCCAGGGCGGCAGCGGCGACGACCACGGCCAGGACCGGGCCGACCCCTTGCAGCGCGGGAGGCTTCCCGCCGGGGGCGCTTCCCGGCGAGCAGCGGCTGTCTGACATTCGCCGACCATAGCGCCACGGGAAATCCGTCCACACTCGACCGCCCCCGCGTGGGTCTCCCACAGAGAACGCCGCGCTCCCGGTAGGAGCCCGTGCTGCGATCTGTCAGCCTCTCTCCACTGTGCAGCCCCGACGACGATGACGTGCGGAGTTCGCGACGGTCGTGACGAGTGTCTGCGGCTGAGCGCCACCGGCGAGGCGCGCGCCTGCGTCAACCACCAGCGTCACCGGCGGGTGGCGACATCTCGCCCGCTGGGTGCCGCACCTGCAGTGTCGCGTCGGCCCGGGGCTGGCGGGGGTCTGTCATTCCGGCGGGGTCTGGTGGAGGGCTCGGTTCGCCTCGATGTGGGGGACGTGTTCGATGGCCCAGCCGGCGAGGGCCAGCGCGGGCGGGATGAGGCTCTTGCCGGTGGGGGTCAGTGCGTACTCCACCCGGGGTGGGACCTGCGCGTACGCCGTGCGGGACACCAGGCCGTCGTGCTCCAGGTGGCGCAGGGTGAGCGTCAACATGCGCTGGGAGATGCCGGGGATCTGCTGGTGTAGCTCGGTGAAGCGTAGTGCGCCCGCGTCGAGCGTCGCCACGGTGAGCAACGTCCATTTGTTGCAGATCCGGTCCAGGATCGCCCGGATGGTCCGGCCGCCGTCGCCCCGGATCATGCAGGTGTGTTCGTACTGCGACATGACCACCCCCTGTGCCTTACGCACACCCGTGTGCCTTTTGTAAGCCCTCCGATACTGACACATGATGTGGCTAGTTCCTTCTCGTAACCATCGTGTTCAGAGCTGGAGGATCCGTCATGACACTCGCCTACTGGATCATCGCCGCCCTGCTGGCCGTCTTCTATCTCTACGCCGGGGGCAAGAAGGCCACCCAGAGCCGGGAGCAGCTCCGGCCGATGATGGGCTGGGTCGACCGCGTACCCATGCCGCTGGTCCGGACCATCGGGGTGCTGGAGGTACTCGGCGCGGCCGGCCTGATCCTGCCGCCGCTGACCGGGATCGCACCCTGGCTCGCGGTCGCGGCGGCCGTCGGGTTCGTCCTGATCCAGGTCGGCGGCATCGCGGTGCACCTGTCCCGGGGCGAGACCCGCCAGATCGGGCTCAACATCGTCCTGCTGGTGACCGCCGCCGTCGCGATCTGGCTGGCCACCACCTGGGTCTGAGCTGCACGAGGGTCGTCCGCTCGCCGACGCACCGCCCGCACCAGGCAGAATGCCGGGATGGCACTCGACAGGTCCGGGAAGTTGTGGCGCGGGGAGAACGTCGACGACCTCGCCGACTACCTCCGCTACTTCGCGGCGGGCGGCTACCCGGTGGCCACGGTGGTGGAGTCCCGGTGCGCCGGGTGCGACGGCCGTGCCTTCCGCGTCGACATCGACGAGGAGGAGGCGACCCGGCGGACCTGCCTCGCCTGCGGCGCGGTCGCCTTCATCGGCGACAGCGCCGACTACTGGGACGGGACCGGTCACGAGTCCTGCTCCTGCCCCTGCGGGGGTGAGGAGTTCGCCGTCGCGGTCGGCTACGCGCTCGGTGCCGACGGCGAGGTGCGCTGGGTCAGCGTCGGCCTGAGGTGCCTCGACGACGGCACGCTCGGCGTCTACGCCGACACGAAGATCGACTACCTGCCGTCACGCCACCTCCTCGATCAGGCGTGAGGCGGGCGGCCGGTCCAGGGCGCGGAGCAGCGCCGGTAGGCCGCTGTGCACGAGGGGGAGGCCGCCCAGCTCGCTGAGCCCGACCCAGGCGAGGTCGTCATGCTCGTCGGGCGCACGGTTGGTGGGCGAGCCGAGCCAGGCTCCGACGTGCCACACACCCACGTGTACGGCGTCCTCGCCGCTGCCGGACCGCAGCTCGCCCAGCCGGGAGCAGGACTCCGCGACGATCTCGACGCCGACCTCTTCGCACAGCTCACGGGCGAGGGCCTGGCGTTCGGACTCGCCCGCCTCGACGTGGCCCCCGGGCAGATCCCACAGATCCGGGTACGCCCGGCGGGCCGGACTGCGGTGCACCAGCAGGACCGCTTCATTCACCACGAGCGCTCCGCAGACGACGATGTGCATGCCGGGATTCGACCACAAGGGTGGGACAGTCGGGTCGTGGTCGGGTCCGGTCGGACGAAATTCGGTGTCGTCAGCGTCGTGACGCCCGGTATACCGGGCAGATGCGTGAAGAGGTGCTGCCCGGCGGTAACACCACGGGTGCCGTGTTGATCGATGGTGTCGTACACAAGCGGGCGTCGCGGTGGACGACCACCGTGCACGCGGTGCTGCGGCATCTGGAGGATGCCGGGTTCGACGCCGCCCCCCGCGCGCTCGGCTTCGACGAGCAGGGGCGCGAGATGCTCAGCTATCTGCCGGGGGAGACGATCGGCGGCCGGGAGCCCTGGCCCGACTGGGCGGCGGCCGACGCGATGCTGGTGCAGGTCGGCCGGTGGCTGCGCCGGGTCCACGACCTGACCGCCGGTTTCACGCCGCCGCCGGACGAGTGCTGGTTCGTCGGCCGCGCGATGGGCCCCGGGCTGGTCGTCGGGCACCAGGACGCGTCCCCCTACAACGCGGTGGTGGACGGTGACCGGCTGGTCGGGTTCTGCGACTGGGACACCGCCGGCCCGTCGTCGCGGGAGTGGGACCTGGCGTTCTCCGCGCTGACCTGGGTGCCGCTGGCCTCACCGCGCGACGGCAGCCCGTTGGGCGACGGCGACCTGCGCGAGCGGGCCCGCCGGTTGCGTCTGCTGCTCGACGCGTACGGCTACGAGGGTGACCGGGGTGGGTTCGCCGCCGCCGTGCCGCAGCGGGCCCGACGGCAGGCGGGAGTGATCCGACACCTGGCCGACGCCGGGGATGCTGCGGGGACCGCTCTGCTGCCTATCGCGGCACTGCTCGAACGGTCCGCGACCGACGTCGAAGCCCTTCCGGCGACCTTCTGGACGCGTTGACAGCTCTCGGGGCGGGCGGGGTTGGCAGGGTTGCAGCCATCGGGGAGGGTGCACGCATGACCAGTCAGCGGAAAGTCGGCTACAACGGCATGTGGGCCGAACCCGAAGCGGACCCCAGGTCCGCCGTCAGCCCCGTGGGCGAACTGGCGACCATCCGTGAATATCTGTCCAATTATCGCCTGACGCTGGGCATGAAGTGCGAAGATCTCTCACCGGAGCAGTTGGCCTCTCGATCGGTGCCGCCGTCGACGATGAGCCTGCTCGGCCTGCTCCGCCACATGGCCGCCGTGGAGCACAACTGGTTCTACCGGACCCTGCAGGGCAACCTGGACGCGCCTCGGCTCTACTGGTCGACTGAGGAACACGACCTGGACTTCGACGGTGCGGTGGCTGACCCGAACGTCGTGGACGACGCGTTCACCACCTGGCGGGAACAGATCGCGATGGCTGACAGGTGGCTGGATTCGGTGACCGATCTCGGCACGATGGTCAGCATGGCCAACGGCGAGCAGGTCAGCGTCCGCGACATCCTGATCCATATGGTCGAGGAGTACGCGCGGCACTGTGGCCACGCGGACCTGCTCCGCGAATGCATCGACGGACGTACGGGCCAGTAGCCGCATGAGGAGGGGTGGGCAACCCCGTGGATCGTCGCGGACGAGTTCTGGGCCGAGGTCGAAGGCGGAGGTGCGGCTACCGTGGTGAGGGGGCACTACGGGAGGAACGGGCTTGACCGAGGGTTGCACGGTGACGGTGTGCCGGGACTGTTGCTGCGGCAGCCGGACCAAGCATCCGACGGTCGATCACGACGCGCAGCTCGACGGCCTGCGAGCGGCCCTGGAGCCGGATCATCGGGTGCGGACCAGTCTGTGCCTGGACGTGTGCGCGCAGTCCAACGTGATGGTGGTGCACCCCGGTCCGGCCGCGCGACGCCGCGGTGCGCGGCCGGTCTGGTTCGGGCTTGTCGCCGACGACGCCGTGGTGGCTGATCTGGTCGCCTGGGTTCGGGCCGGTGGTCCGGGTGTGGCGGCGGTGCCGGCCGTGCTGGAGTTGTCGGTGATCACGTCGCCGGTGCTCACCGGTCGGTGAGGGCGGGGTCGGCGTAACCGGCACGGCTAGTCCCGGGGCGGGCGGCGGCTCGTCGCTGACCCGCGCGGGCTGCGGGCCAGCTTCGGCTACTACCGGGCGCTGGACGAGACGATCGCGCAGAACGAACGGCGGGCGAAGACCCGGCTGACGCTGCCGGTGCTCGCCATCGGCGGTGCGCTCGACAGTGGCGCACTGGTCGCCCGGACGATGCGGCTGGCCGCCGACGACGTCACCGAGGCGATCATCGACGACTGCGGTCACTACGCCGCCGAGGAGCAGCCGGCGCGGTTCACCGAAGCCCTGGAGGGCTTCCTCGGCGGCGGGCCGGCGTCGGCCGCGTCGCACGGCTGAGGCCGGCCCGCCGTCGGGTCACGAGTGGGCCTGCTGCGAGGTGACCGGGGTGGCGAAGAAGTCGGCGAGCGCGTCGACCAGGTGTCGCGGGGCGCGGTTGAGCGCGTCGTGGCCGGCGCGGGGCACCGCCAACGTGCGGGCGTGCGGCATGACCCGGGCCAGTGCCTCGTTGGTCGGCCGGTAGTACGGCGGCCCGCTGCCGCCGTAGGCCAGCAGCACCTCGGCGGTGATGCCGGCCCACCGCTGCGGCGAGCTGTCGTGCTGCTGGATCAGCGCGCTCTCGTCGAGGGTGGTCGGCAGCAGGTCGCCCATGGTGCGCCCGATCGGCGTACGCAGGAACAGCCGGCAGATGGCCACCTGGACGGCCAGTGGCAGGCGCGACGTGGCCGACTGGGTGTTGAGGCCGGCCCCGGTGAGCGCCATGGCTCGGGCGATGTCGCCCGCGTGTGCCGCCGCCCGGGCGGCGGGCACCCAGTCGAGGGGGAACAAGCCGTTGACCTGGACCGCCGGGTCATAGAGGGCGAGCCGGTCGATCGGCAGTCCACGGGCGGCGGCGCGCAGGGCCACGAAGCCGCCGCCGCTGTGGCCGAGCACGTTGCCGACCCCGGTGGCGGTCAGCAGTGCGGCGAGGTCGTCGACGTCCTGCTCGCCGTCGTAGGGCTCGGCGCGGGCCGCCGCGTCGGCCCGGCCGCGACGGTTGTAGAGGTGCACGGTGAACCGGTCGGCCAGCCGCACCGCCAGTCGGCGGTAGACCTCGATGGTGACGCCGCCGCCGTGCACCACGATGATGCCCGGGCCGCTGCCGGTGGAGTGGAGCACGATCTCGGCGTCGTCGGCCGCCGGCACCCGTTGCTCGGTCCAGTGCTGTTGCATGTCGTCCTCCCCAGCAAAACTGCGAACGCCGTTTGCAGTTTTAGAGTGTAGCGGTGACCTCACCCGACGAGCCAGCGCGTACCCCGATCTGGTCCCGGCCAGCCCGTGGGCAGCGCGGGCCCGCTCCGACACACACCCGGGACGAGATCGTCGCCGCCGCGATCGCGACCGCCGACGCCGACGGCATCGGCGCGGTCTCCATGCGGGCGGTCGCCGCCGCGCTGCACACCGGCGCCGGCTCGCTCTACCGCTACCTGTCCTCCCGCGACGACCTGCTCGACCTGATGGTCGACCGGGCGGCGGGGGAGTTGCGCCCCTACCCGGAGGCCGGCGACGACTGGCTCGACACCATGCTGCGCCTCGCCCGGCGGCAACTCGACCTGTACCGCCGGCACCCCTGGCTGGTGGAGGTCCTGCCCCGGCCGACCGCCCCCGGCCCGCAGAGCCTGGCCTGGTTCGACCACTGCCTGGCCGTCCTGCGGCCGGTGCCGGCCGCGACCACCACCAAGTTCGAGGCGATCGCCATGATGACCGGGGTGACGTCGCTGTTCGCCCGGCAGGAGACCGCCGCGCCGCCGGTCGGCTTCGCCGTCACCGACCTGGCGGCGTACCCGAACCTGGTCGCCGCCGTCACCGACCCGTCACCGTCCGCGCCCCACGACCTCTTCGCGACGACGGTACGCAGCGTCCTGCGCGGCCTACTCCTCGACGACGCCGACTGAGTCGGCGGGAGGACCCTCGCCCCCAGGACTGGTCGCGAAGCCCGACCCGTACGGTCCACCGGCACTCCACCTGTGGCTCGTCTACGGTCCATGGGTGACACCTCCGCGGGTCGAGACACCGTCCACGTCGTACCGGCCCGACCGGGCGGCGGGCAAGCCCTCCATGATCGCGCTGGTGCTGCTGACCGGGGTCGGGCCGTTCGCCACCGACGCGTACATCGCCGCCCTACCCGAACTGCGGCGCTCCCTGGACACCAGCGCCACCATGGCGCAGCTGACCCTGACCGCGTTCATCATCGGTGTGGCCGCCGGTCAGCTCCTGCTCGGCCCGGTCAGCGACGTACGGGGCCGGCGCGGCATCGTCCTGGTGAGCACCGTGAGTTTCGTGCTGCTGTCACTGCTCTGCGCCGCCGCCCCGACCGCCGGGGTGCTGGTGCTCGCCCGGCTCGGGCAGGGGATCGCCGCCGGCACCGGGGTGGCGCTCGGCCGGGCGATGGTGACCGACGCGTGGCAGGGCGACCAGGCCGCCGCCCGGTTCGGCAGCATCGCCTCGGTGACGTTCCTCGGCCCGGTGCTGGCACCGGCCGTCGGCGGGGTGATCCTCGACCACGGCACCTGGCGTACCGTCTTCGTCGCCCTCACCGGGCTGGGGGCGGCGATGGCGGTGGCCGCGCTGGTCGGCCTGCCGGAGACGCTGCCCGCGCACCGCCGGCACGACGGCGGCCCACGCCCGGCGCTGGCGCGGATGGCCGGCCTGCTGCGCGACCGGACGGTGCTCACCAACCTGATCGTGCTCTGCCTGGCCATCGCCGGGTTCTTCACCTACATCGGCGGCTCGGCGTTCGTCTTCCAGACCGCCTACCGGGTGGACGAGTCCCGATACACCCTCATCTTCGCCACCAACGCCGCCGGCATGGCCGCCGCCGGGCTGCTGTTCCGGGTGCTGGTCAGGCGGGTCGGAGCCGGCCGGTTGCGGGCCGCCGGGCTCGCCGCGTCCACCGTGGCCACCCTCGTGCTGCTCGTCGTCGCCCTGGTCGACCGGGAGGCCGGGTGGCCGCTGGCCGTGCCGTGGACGCTGCTCGCCGTGGTGGTCGCCGGCATGGGTCTGACCCTGCCGGCCAGCACCGCCCTGACGCAGGAGGCCGGCCGGCGTTCCGCCGGCACCACCGCCGCGCTCCAGGGTGGTCTGGGTTTCCTCGCGGGCGCGCTGGTCACACCCCTCACCGGCCTCCTCGGGTACGCGAGCCTGCTGCCGATGGCGGCGGCCATGGCGGTCTTCTTCGTGGCGGCCTGCGTGATGCTGGTGCTGCTGGTCCGCCCCGGTGCGTCCTTTCAGGCACTTCACAGTCCTGGCAATTAGGGTGCGGCGGGTAACCGTGCGTGCTCCACGGTGGAGTACGCGCCGACCGTGAAGCGGGAGTTCCGATGGTCTTCAAAAAGATGCTGAGCGCGTTCGGGGTCGGTGGGCCCAGCGTCGACACCGTCCTGGCCAACCCGAACACCCGGCCCGGCCTGACCCTCGACGGCAACGTGAACCTGGTCGGCGGGGACGCCCCCGCCAACATCGAGCAGGTCGTCATCGGCCTGGTCACCCGGGTCGAGATCGAGGGCGGCGACAGCGAGTACGCAGGCGTCATGGAGTTCCACCGGATGGTGGTCAGCGGCCCCCTCCAGCTCGCGCCGAAGCAGCAGCTCGCCATCCCGTTCCAGCTGCCGGTGCCGTGGGAGACCCCGATCACCGACGTCTACGGTCAGCGCCTGCACGGCATGACCATGGGGCTGCGTACCGAGCTGGCGATCGCCCGCGCGGTCGACAAGAGCGACCTCGACCAGGTCAACGTGCACCCGCTGCCGGTGCACGAGCACATCCTCGGCGCGTTCCAGCAGCTCGGTTTCCGGTTCAAGCACGCCGACCTGGAGCGGGGCCACATCCGGGGCTCCCAGCAGACGTTGCCGTTCTACCAGGAGATCGAGTTCTTCGCCGCACCCCAGTACGCGCAGGCCATCACCGAGCTGGAGCTGACCTTCGTAACCGGCCCGCACGGGGTCGAGGTGGTGCTGGAGTGCGACAAGCGGGGTGGTTTCCTCAGCTCCGGGCACGACGTGTTCGGCCGCTACACCGTCTCCCACACCGACGTCGACCGGGTCGACTGGGTCCAGGTCGTCGACGGCTGGCTGCGCGAGACCACCTCCACGTACGGCAACCTGCGCGCCTCCTCCGGATACGGTGCCCCCACCCACGGCTACCCGATGCACGGCCACGGCCACGGCCACCACGGCCGGGGCCCGGGGATGGGTGGCGTGGTGGCCGGTGCGGCGCTCGGTGTCGCCGGTGGCCTGGTCGCCGGTGAACTGATCGAGGACGCCTTCGAGGGCGACGACGATGGCGGCGACTTCGGCGGCGACGAGTGAACTGAGGTCACGTCCGGCGGACGGGCCGTCGCCGGGCGGGTCCCCGGTCCGGTGTGGACATACCGGGACGGCCGGACCCTGCTCGGCGGTCCCAGTGTGACATTTCAGGACGGTCGGACCGTGCTCGGCGGTCCCAGTGTGACATTTCAGGACGGTCGGACCGTGCTCGGCGGTCCCAGTGTGACATTTCGGGACGGCCGGACCGTGCTCGGCGGTCCCCAGAGCAGCGATGGCCCCCGGGAGTAGTCCCGGGGGCCATCGTCCCGCGCAGCTCGTGCTGCTCGGGTCAGCTACGGTCAGCGACGACCCTTGCGCTCCGCGCCGGAACGCCGCGCCGAACCCGCCTTCGCCAGGCCCCGGCTCACCAGGTAGGCGCCGGTCAGGGCGGTCAGGAACCACCACGCCTGCGTCGGGTTGTTGATGTTCAGGCCGTTCGTGGCGGTACCACGCCAGAAGGCGGAGATCACCACGACCGCGACTGCGGCGGCGTACACCCAGAACTCGGTCGTCAGGAACGACTGCTTGGTCTCCGTACCCGGAGACGGCATCGCTTCCCGGTGCCCGTCGTGCATCATCGGCATCTGCCGGGTCTGCTCGTTCATCATGGCGTTGCGCTGGGCGGTGTCCATCGGCCGGTTCATGGGCCTGGTGGATGCAGCCTGCGTGCTCATCTGGTCCTCCTCAGGATTTGATGAGTACCTGCGCTCCCTCACCCCGCTACCGCGGTCGGCCACGGCACGGTTCGCCTGCTGTGGCGGGGGCACCCTGGGTCTACCCCCCGACGGCGAGCAGGTAACACCGGCTTCCGGCCGAAATTCCGCCGCCGGGCCCGCCCTCCGGTGCCCCGACCGTGGTACGCGGCGACGCCGCGCCGACCCAGCTCCGGTCCGCCCGGGCCGAAGCGGGGTGCGGCCTGTGCGTGGTCGGGGCGGGGTGCGGCTTATGCGTGGTCGGGCGGGTGCGGTCCGTCCGGGCCGCGGGGTGCGGCTTATGCGTGGTCGGGGCGGGTGCGGCCCGTCCGGGGTCGCGGGGTGGGACCTGTGCGTGGTCGGGCGGGTGCGGTCCGCTCGAGGGCGAGGGCGAGGGCGAGGGCGAGGGTGGGACGGGGTGCGGTCGCTGTCTCGACCGCCTGCTCCCGGCCTGGTCCCCGGGGCTGGATGCGGTGTTTGGTCGTGCGGGCCACGGGCACGCAGCGGGTTCCGCCGAGACTCTGCGAGGTGATGGACGTGCGCGACGACGACGTGATGCGGAACTCCACCCGTAAGGCCGAGGAGCGGCTCACCGCCGGGGTGTACGGCCCCGGGGCGCTCGACGAGGTGACCGTGCCCCGGGTCGACGTGACCAGAGCCCTCCAGGAGGACGACCCGGACGACGTGGCCGACGTGCCGATCGACCCGGAGGTATTGCGCGACGGTGGCCCGACCCGGGGCCAGGGGGCGGTGACCACCACCGGCGGCACCGCCGGCCCGGCCAGTGTGCGGCGGGTGGCCCGGCAGCCCGGACGACACCCGGGCACGGTCGCACCGACGACCACCGGCGACGCCACCACCGGCGGGCTGAGCACCCCGACCGGCGGCCCCGTCAGTGACCAGTCGGCCAGCGCCGTCGAGATCGGCGACTTCTCCGACGACTGACCGCGCTGCTGGAGGGGCACCCGCCCCATGATCACGCTCGAACATGGATGTAGTGGCCTCCTCTCGCCGGGAGGCCACTACATCCATGTTGCAGCACGATCTTGCCGATCACGGGCCCGGTGCGTCGGGGTGGGCGTAGGGGTCGGGCGCCCCCACGGTGGTCGCCCGGTGAACGCGGTGGCCCGCTTCGAAGGGTGGGGGTCAAGGGGTCGGGCGGAGCACCCCCAGGCGTTGGGTGGCGCGGGTCAGTGCGACATAGAGGTCGTTGCGACCCCGGGGGGACTCGGCGACGATCCCGTCCGGGTCGACCACCAGCACCGAATCGAACTCCAACCCCTTGGCCTGGCCGACGGTGAGCAGCACCACCCGGCTCTCCAGCTCGGGCTGCTCGCCGACCGCCGCCTCGGGCAGCGCGGCCAGCAGTACACCCGCCAGCTCGTCGGCCCGCCCGACCGGCACGATCACCCCGAGCCGCCCCTCCCGGTCACCCGGGCGGGCATCCGTACCGCCACCGTCCAGCCCGGCGGCCTCCCGACGGGCCGCCTCGACCAGTTCCACGCCGAGCCGGTCCGGCTCGACGGTCCGGTCCCACGGCGGCACCCCGCTGTGGCGTACCGAGCGGGGTGGGCGCAGCTGCGGGTCGATCCCGGCGAGCACCTCGGCGGCGACCGCCATGACCTCCGCCGGGGTGCGGTAGCTGACGGTCAGCTCCTCCAGCCGCCAGCGCCGCGCCACGTACGGTTCCAACGCCTCGGCCCAGGACGGGGTGCCGGCCAGCGCACCGGTCTGCGCCACGTCCCCCACGATCGTCATCGACCGGCTCGGACAGCGGCGCATCAGCAGCCGCCAGGCCATCGGGGTCAACTCCTGCGCCTCGTCCACGATGATGTGCCCGAACGCCCAGCTCCGGTCGGCGGCGGCCCGCTGCGCGGTGGTCAGCCGGTCGGTCTCCTCCTGCCGTTCCAGCAGCCGGTCGGCGTCGATCAGGTCGGTGACACCGAGGATCTCACCGCCTTCGGCCTCGTCCTCCACGTCGATCGAGCGGGAGCCCCGGGCGATCTCCAGCACACCCTCGGCGTACTCGCGTTGGAAGGAGCGGATGCGTTCCCGGCGGGCGGCTGCGGCCCGCTCGTCCTCGCCGAGCAGTTCGGCGGCCTCGTCCAGCAGCGGCACGTCGGCCGGCGTCCAGCCGTCGCCCGCCGGCCGGTGCAGCAGGGCACGTTCGTCGTCGGTGAGCATCGGCGCGGCGGCGGCGATCCGCTCCGGCGAGGCGTACAGGTCGGCGAGCAGCCGCTGCGGGGTGAGCACCGGCCAGAGCTGGTCCAGCGCGGCGGTGACCTCCGGTTCCTCGCGCAGTTCCCGGCGGATCTCGGCGCGGTCCGCCTCCTCCAGCAGGTTGTCCCCGCCGAGCGGATCGGCCCCGATCCGCTCGGCGACCTGCTCGGCGAGGGCGTGTACGACCTCGATGTCGAACAGGGCGCGGGCCAGGTTGTGCGGGCGGTCGGTGCGCCGGACCCGGTCGCGGGCCAGGCGTACCGTCTCCGGGTCCAGCCGCAGCACCTCCCGCTGGGGCAACTCGATCTCCAGCGGCGCGTCGGGCACCCACTGCCGGTCCCGGACGGCGGCGGCGAGCACCTCGGCCAGCACCGACCGACCCTTGAGTGCGGCGGTGCGGGCCGGTTCGGCGCGGCGGGCGCTGACCCCGGGGAAGAGGTCGCCGGGGGTGCTGAGCAGTACCCCCGTCTCGGCCAGGGCCGGCAGCACCTGGGAGATGTAGCGCAGGAAGGTGGCGTTCGGCCCGACCAGCAGCACGCCCCGGGTGGAGAGCTGCTGGCGGTGGGTGTAGAGCAGGTACGCGGCGCGGTGCAGCGCGACGGCCGTCTTGCCGGTGCCGGGGCCGCCCTGCACGACCAGCACCCCGGGCAGGTCGGCCCGGATGATGCGGTCCTGCTCGACCTGGATGGTCTCGACGATGTCCCGCATCCGACCGGTCCGGCCGGCGTTGAGCGCGGCGAGCAGGGACGCCTCACCGGTCAGCTCCTCGTGCCCGGTGGGGGAGGCGGTCTCGATGTCGAGCACCTCGTCGTTGAGGCCGGTGACCTTCCGTTCCCGGGTACGCAGGTGCCGCCGCAACCGGACACCCTGCGGGTTGGCGGCAGTGGCGAGATAGAACGGCCGGGCGGCGGGAGCGCGCCAGTCCATCAGCAGCGGTTCGTAGTCGCCGTCGGTGTCGAAGATACCGATCCGGCCGACGTAGTGCCGGCTGCCGTCGGCACCGTCGAGCCGACCGAAGGCCAGCCCCTGTTCGACCGCCGAGAACTGCTCGACCTGGTCGGCGTACATCCGTACGGCGCTGTCGCGTTGTGAGCGGTCCTGCAGGGTGCCGCCGCCGGTGCGCAGCTCGTCGGTGAGCCGTCGGGTGGCCTGCTCACGCAGGTCGTCCAGCCGGCCGTAGAGCATCGAGACGTACTCCTGCTCGCGGCCGATCTCGTCGTCGGGTTGCCGCAGCTCGTCCGGGTGCGTTGACAAGCCGTCTCCTCGTCGATTAAAATCGCTTCTGGAATGGCTTTGTGCCATTCCTTTTTGCATTTCGGGAACTGTTCAAGATACCGCCTGCGTCGGCACTCCACCAAGCCTTCACCCTGCCCCGGCCGACGCCACCCTCCCGTGGCACACCGCAGGGCGTCCCACCCGGTGTGTTGCCACCCTCCCGGCAGGCGAGGTCGGCGCTGCCGGGGTCGGACACGCCGACGGGGGCCCGTACCGGCACACGCCGACGGGGGCCCGTACCGGCTCGCGCCGGCCCGGACCCCCGAGGGTCGTAGCGTGCGGGATTCAGCCCCGCGCGGCCTGGTACAGCCGCTCCGGGGTCACCGCCCCGGCGAGCACCCGCCCGTCGTCGGTGAGTAGCACGCTGAACAGCTTCCCGGCGAACAGCCGGCCGCTGCCCCAGTCCCCGCTGACCTTCGGCAACCCGTTGAGCATGTCGAGGGCCTGCGCCGCGCCGGGTCCGTCGGCCGGTCCCGGCTTCGCCGCGCCACCGACCGGGGTGCGCGCCGCGTCCGCCGCGTCCGTCCGCGCCACCAGCACGGTGGTCCAGCCGGTCCCGACCGTACGCAGACCGGCGTCGTCGCCCGCCCCGGGCTTCGCCGCGGCCCCGGCCTTCCGGTGTGCGTCGGCCTTCGACCCGGCCCTGTCCTTCGACCCGGCTCCGTCCTTCGACCCGGCCTCCGCACCCGGGAGGTCGCCGGTCGCCTCGGTCACCTTCACCCCGGGCGGCGGGTTGAAGGTGAACTGGTCGGCGTCCGGCCGGCGGTAGTCGACCTGGGTGAAGGCCATCTCGAAGGCCGGCTGGTCGGCACCGTTGGCGAGCACCTCGAACCGCAGCGGCACGTGCTCGGTCGCGTCGATGGCGATCCGCACCTGGTGCACCAGGGACGCCTCGTCACGCGGGGTCAGCACCAGCTCGTACGCGTCCCGACCGGCGACGGTGGCCGACCGGCCGGTGGTGACCAGCGTGCTCGGGTCGACGGCGGCCAGCGCCCGCTCGGCGGCCTCCTTCGGGGTGACCGGCAACGCGCCCTCCGCCGCCCGCCCGGTCGACTCCGGCAGGGTCCGGTGGGTCGCGGTGTTGGCCTTGCTGTCCCAGGTCCACACGTCCCGGCCGGAACGGATGACGTCCCGCTCACCGAGGGTGTCGAGCAACGCGACCCGCTGCCGGTCCGGACCCGAATACCAGACCCGCAGGGTGTGCGTGCCGCTGAGCAGCGCGGCATCCCCACCGGCCAGGCCGACCAGTTTCGGCAGCCCGAGATCGGCGCGCTGCACCACCGTGCCGGAGAGCCCGTCCAACCGGGCGGTCTGCAGGTCGACGAGCAACTGGGCGGCGCTGCGCGGCGGCAGCGCGGGTTCGGCGTTCGCGGCGAACGTGCCGATCGCGGCACCTCCGCCCACGACGGTGACCGCGGCGGCCAGTGGCACCAGCCACCGCAGGGTGGAACGGTTCTTCAGTACGGACATGGGGCACCTCCTGGGACCATCCTGCCCGTCGGGTGCTGTGAGCCGGCTGAGGACGGCGTTCCGGTCGGTCGCGTCGGGGTGGCACGCTGGGATGATGCGGGTGCTGGTGGTGGAGGACGAGACGCGGCTGGCGGCGGCGTTGCAGCGCGGCCTGACCGCCGAGGGGTTCGTGGTGGACACGGCGGGCACCGGGCCGGCCGGGCTGGACGCCGCCCGGCACGGCGGATACGACGCGATGATCCTCGACGTGATGCTCCCCGGCCTGTCCGGCTACGAGGTGGTCCGCCGGTTGCGCGCCGACGAGTGTTGGCTGCCGGTGCTGATGCTCTCCGCCAAGGACGGCGAGTACGACCAGGCCGACGGGTTGGACTGCGGGGCCGACGACTACCTGACCAAACCCTTCTCGTACGTGGTGCTGGTGGCCCGGCTGCGGGCGCTACTGCGCCGGGGTGCCCCGGAACGGCCGACCGTCCTCGCCGTCGGGGACCTGAGACTGGACCCGGCCCGCCGCCGGGTCACCCGCGCCGACACCGAGGTGGTGCTCACCGCCCGGGAGTTCGCACTGCTGGAGTACCTGATCCGCCGCCCCGGCGAGGTGATCTCCAAGACCGAACTGCTCGACCACGTCTGGGACGCCAGTCTGCGTACCGCCCCGAACGCGGTCGAGGTGTACGTCGGCTACCTCCGCCGCAAGATCGGCCGGGACCGGTTGGAGACCGTCCGGGGTGCCGGCTACCGGTTGACCTCGTGAGACGCCCCCGCTGGCCGGTGCTCGGCCTGCGCGCCCGACTGATGGTGCTCGGCGTGGCCGGCCTCTCCGTGGGGCTGGCCCTCGGCGGGGTGGTGCTGCTGGTCGCGCTCGGCTGGACGCTGCAACGCACCGTCGACGAGGAGGCGTTCCGCACCGCCGACGCGGTCGCCCGGCTGGCCGGCGAGAACGCCCTGCCCGACCCGCTGCCGGTGGCCGGCGGGCAGCTCCGGGTACAGGTGGTCGACTCCGCCGGGCGGATCCGGGCCGCCTCCATCGACGCCGACCGGCTGGTGCCGATGGTCCGCCCCGACCAGCTCACCGGCACCGGCCGGCAACGCACCGTGGTGCCCGGCCAACGGCTCGGCTGGGAGGGGCCGGTACGGGTGGTGGCGGTGCCCGCCCAGTCCGCGGGGGAACCGTTGACCGTCCTGGTGGGCCGCTCCACCGTCGACATCCGACACGCCACCCAGGCCGCCCGGACCGTGCTGCTGGTCGCCTTCCCGCTGCTGGTGGGGCTGCTCGCGGTGGTCGCCTGGCGGGTGGTCGGGGCGACCCTGCGGCCGGTCGAGGCGCTGCGCAGCGGGGCAGCCGAGATCACCGGCCGGGACGCGGCCGACCGGCTGCCGGTGCCCGCCTCACAGGACGAGATCCACCGGCTGGCGGTCACCCTCAACGACATGCTGGACCGGCTGGAGGCGGCCCGCGCCCGGCAACGGTCGTTCCTCGCCGACGCGGCACACGAGCTGCGCAGCCCGCTGACGAACATGCGTACCGAGCTGGAGGTGGCCCAGCGCCTCGGCGACCGCACCGACTGGCCGGTCGTCGCCACCGACCTGCTCGCCGACACCGAACGGCTGGGTCGGCTCGTCGACGACCTGCTGCTGCTGGCCCGACTCGACGAGCAGCCGACACCGGGGGCCGGTCACGCCCGCGAGGCGGGGCCGGTGGAGCTGGGCGGGTTGCTCGCCGAGGTCGCCGCCCGCTGGCCGGGCCCACCGCCCGTCCCCGCGACGGAGCCACCGGACGGGGACGACCCGTCCACCCCACCCGGGGCCGGCGCTTCGTCTGTCCCGTCGGATGTGGTCAGCCGGTGCGTCCCGGCTGGTGTCGGCGTTCCGCCTGTTCCGTCGGGTGGGGGCGATCCGTCTGCTCCGCCTGGTGTCGGCGTTCCGCCTGTTCCGTCGGGTGGGGGCAGCGCATCGGTGCTGTCGGGTGGGGGCAGCGCGACCGTCCCGCCGGGTGTCGGGGATCCGTCCGGGCCGCCGGTCGTGCTCGTCGCTGCGGCGTCGGGGCCGGCATGGACGGTTGGCGTCCCCGACGAACTGCGCCGGGTGCTGGGCAACCTGGTCGACAACGCCGTCCGGCACGCGCGTACCCGGGTCGTGCTGGCCGTCGAGTCGACGACGGATGGGGCGTACCACCTGGTGACGGTGACCGACGACGGGCCGGGCATCCCGGTGGCGGACCGGGACCGGGTGTTCCGCCGGTTCACCCGGCTGGACGAGGGCCGGGCCCGGGACGCGGGCGGCGCCGGGCTCGGCCTGGCCATCGTCCGGGAACTGGTCCGCCGGGGTGGCGGCACGGTCGACCTCACCGACGCGAAACCCGGCCTGACAGTCCGGCTCCACCTCCCGGTCCTCCCAGACCCCGACTAACCCACCCCCACCCCCCACCCCCCCCACCCGAGTTGATCAAGAGGTTTGCGTCACGATTTTCGTTGTGGGTGACGCAAACCTCTTGATCACCGCCGCGTCCAACCGAGTGCCTGGGTGATCAAGAGGTTTGCGTCAAAGATCGAGGGTTGGGTGACGTAAAGCTCTTGATCAACTCCGGCGAGGGCGGGGGCGGGGGCGAGGGGGGAGGGGGGAGGGGTTAGCGGCGGGTGGTGCAGATGCGTTTGGCGCGGGCCACGACGTCGGTGGACCAGACCACGGCGACGGTGAAGCAGTAGTTGGTGGTGCGGTCCAGGCCGTGTACGACGAAGTTGTCGGTGCCGGGCGGGAGGGTCTGGAACGGGCGGGGATCCTGCCCGGCCTTCGCGGCGGAGAGGATCACCGGCCCCTCGCTCCCGGCCGGGTACGTCCAGGTCAGGGTGATGCCGTCGGGTCGGTCGCGCAGCGTCACCTTGCCTGGTGGGGTCCCCGGCGAGGCGGGTGGGACGGCGTTCGGCGTCGCGGCGGTCGGCGTTGCCCCGCTCGGTGCGACGGGCGGCGGGTCGTCGGAACTGCCCACCTGGGACACCCCGGCGATCACCGCGACCGCGCCCAGCAGCACCACCGCGACCCCGACCGCCACCAGCGGTACGGCACCCGGGCGGCGTGGGGGCGGGGCGTGCCGGCGCGGCACCAGCACGGGCAGCAGCCGGGACGGGTCCACCGGCGGCTCCGCCGGCACCACCCGGCGCACCCCGGCGGCCTCCTGCCCGGGGTGGCCCGGCGGCGGGGCGTAGGGGGATTCCCGCCGGTCGCCGGTCGCCCCGGACCTGGCCGTCGTGCTGGCCGACTCGGGCGGCCAGTGACCGTCGTCCCCACCCCACCCTGATCTGGCCGAATAGCCAGAGTCAGCCGAATGGTCCGACGTCGCCGAATAGCCCGACCCGGCCGAGGTTTCCGATGCCGCCGGATAGTCGGGTGCCGCCGGATAGTCAGACGTCGTCGGATAGCCCGACGCCGCCTGATGGTCCGATGCCGCCGGATAGCCGGGTGCCGCCGGATAGCCGGGTGCCGCCGGATAGTCAGGTGTCGAGGGGTGGCCGGATGCCGCTGGATAGCCGGGCGTCGTCGGATAACCCGATGCCGCCTGATGGTCCGACGTGGCCGGATAGCCGGTGCCGCCGGGGTGTCCGGTGCCGTCACGGGTGGGGTAGCCGGCGCCGGTCGGCTGGTCGGGGGGGTCGAAGCCCGCCGGGTGACCGAAAGCGGTGGGCCGCCCGGTGCCCTGTGGGTAGCCGGTGTCGTCGGGGGGTAGCCGCTGGCCGGGCACCGTCGGCGGGTACGCCTCGTCAGCGGGCACCACCCCGGCCGACCAGGCCGACAGGTCGGGCGGCCCTTCGGCGGGTGGTGGGGTACGGGCGGCCGGCACCACCGGCGCGTCGCGTTCCGGGGTGGGCTCGTCGTCGCAGACGTGATCCGGGTCGGCAGCCGCCCGGGCCAGCGCGGCGACCTGCCGGGCCAGCGGGTCGTCGGCGGCCAGGTGCTGGCGGGCCAGCTCGCGGGCGAGAGCGAGGTTGTCGTGCGCCTCGTCGAAACGGCCGCAGTCGCGTTGCATCGCACCGAGCCGGGCGAGCATCTTGATCCCGCTGGCGTGCCCGTCGCCGTAGACCTCGCGGTGCAGCTCCCATGCGTCCTGGAGGCGTTCGCGGGCCTGGGCGCACTGGCCCCGGGCGTACTCGACGGTGGCCAGGTCGGCGTGCGCGGCGAGCACCCGCAGCGACTCGGGGCCGTCCCAGGCGGTCAGCTCCAGGATCACCTCGGAATAGAGCCGGGCGGCGCGGGCGTCGCTGCCGACCCGGTGCAGCACCGCCGCCAGGGTGGCCGCCGTGGAGATGGTCCGCTGGTCGGAGATGCCGTACAACCGGCTCGACGCCGCGTACGCGAAGGCGGCCCAGCCGCGTGCCGAGTGTGGTTCGCCGAGGGTGACCAGTAGCCGGGCCTGGAGGCCGGCGGCCTCGGCCAGCTCGGGTGAGGCGTGGTCGGGGCGGGGGTCCGCGTCGGTCAGCGCGTCGGCCAGCAGACGCTGGGCGCCGGCCAGGTCGCCGGCGGACACCAGGTGCTGCGCCTGGAGGGTCAGTTCACCGAAGCCGGAAGACACGCCCCATCGTGCTTGGCCGGCAACCGTTAGTACAACCCTTGCCGGTCGGCAACTTGGTCAAGAACCGGTCAGGTGGGCGACCAACGTCTCGCTGATCCGGCGCAGCTGGTCCACCTGGGCGGGGCTGAGCGCGTCGAACAGGTGCCGGCGTACCCCTTCGACGTGGCCGGGCGCGGCGGCGGCGAGGGCCGCGAAACCGTCGTCGGTGAGGACGGCGATCTGGCCGCGCCGGTCGGTGGGGCACTCGTCGCGGCGGACCCAGCCGGCGGTCTCCAACCGGGCGACGGCGTGCGAGAGTCGGCTGCGTGACGAGCCGGTGAGGTCGGCCAGCTCGCTCATCCGCAGCCGTCGGTCGGGCACCTCGGAGAGCCGGACCAGGATCTCGTAGTAGGCGTGCGGCATCCCGGCGTCGCGTTGCAGCTCGCGGTCGAGGGTGTCGCTCAGCGCCCGGGAGGCGGTCAGGAAGGCACGCCAGGTCTGCTGCTCGTCGTGGTCCAGCCAGCGGGTCATGACCGTCATCATAGCCGTAATAGTTGAACGCTCAACCAAAACGAGCTACCGTGGGTGGCATGGGAATCCACCGCCTCAACCACGCCGTGCTCTACGTCTCCGACCTGCGTCGCAGCATCGACTTCTACCGCGACGTGCTGGGCTTCCGCCCGGTGCCGATGACCCCGGACGGGTTCCGGGGCGCGGCCTTCCTCCAGGCCCCCGACTCGACCAACGACCACGACCTCGGCCTGTTCGAGATCGGCGCGAACGCCGGCCGCTCGCAGGCCGGCCGGGCCACCGTCGGCCTCTACCACCTGGCCTGGGAGCTGGACACCCTCGACGAGCTGGCCGCGACCGCACAGCGGCTGGCCGCCGCCGACGCCCTGGTCGGCACCTCCGACCACGGCACCACCAAGAGCCTCTACGGCCGCGACCCCGACGGGTTGGAGTTCGAGATCGTCTGGATCGTCCCGGCCGACCAGCTCGACGAGGACACCCTCGCCGCCCGCAAGCGGATCGGCCGGCTCGACCTCGACCGCGAACGGGCCCGCTACGGCGGCCAGACCCGGGGCGGGGTGGGGATCTCCGTCCCGGTCTGAACGGCCGTAGGGTAGAACGACAGCATGTCGATCGACGCCGTCCTGCGGGAGCTGCTCGTCCGCCAGCTCGACCACTGGCTGCCGGGGGCGCTGCACCGCTCCCGGCGGGCCACCCTCGCGCTGGCGTACGCCGGTGACCCCGGCAGCGCCGAGGCGGCCCTGCGGGTGGTGGCCGGCCACGCGGACCGGCTCCGGGGCCGGCGTCTCACCGTGCTGGTGCTCGCCGACGGCGGCCCCGAACTGCCCGCCCGGCTCGGCGTCGTCGAGGCCGGCCTGCCCGGTGACGTGGCTGTGCACGTGGTGCCCGGCGACCCGGCCCGGCTGCCGGTGGCACTCAAGGCGGCCGGCGCGGCGGGCGCACCGCTGCTCACCCTGGTCGACGGCGTGCCGCCGGACCGGGCGCTGCTGGCCGCCACGACCACCGGCCGACCGGCCGAGGTGCTGCTCACCGCCGCCACGACCACCGCCCTGCGGCCGGCTCTGACCGCCGCCGGGTTTCCGCTGGTCGCCGAGGTCGAGCTGGTGCCCGTCGACGGGTCACCGGCCCGCCGGGTGGCCTTCGGCACCGGGCTGGACAAGAGCCTGGAGGCGTTCAAGGACGCCCTCTGGGCCGCCGACGGGTCCGGTGCCGCCGACGGGTCCAGGGCCACCCACGGGCCCGGTGCGGGCGACGGGTCCAGGGTCACCGACGGGCCCGGTGCGGGCGACGGGTCCATGGCCGCCGACGGGTCCATGGTGACCGGCGGGGGCGCTGCGATCCGCTACCGCGACCCGGCCGGCGGGCTGCTCGACGTCGCCGGGCCACCGGCGGCCGGTCCGTTGTGCGGCGAACTGCTCGCCGAGTTGACCCGGCACGGTCCGCGTACGGTGACCGAGCTGCGGCGGCACGCGCTGACCGCGACGGCGTACCGGGCGGTGGACGCCGGGCGCGCGCTCACCGAGCTGCTCGACACCGGTGCGGTCAGCCGGGACCCGGAGCACGGGCGGCTCGGCGGGGACGTGCTGATCAGCGCGGTCCCCGCCCCGGCCGCCCGGTCAACTGCCTGACCACGATGGACGCCCCGGTGGCGATCACCCCGATGCTGAACACCATCTGCACGCAGACGATCGCCTTGGCGAGCTGCCCCTGGGCGTGTACGTCGCCGTAGCCGACGGTGGTGAGGGTGGTCAGGGCGAAGTAGAGCGCGTCCAGCCGGGTGTGCAGCCCGGAGAACTGGTCCGGCCCGCTGCCCGCCACGACGTAGTCGGCCACCGCGAAGGCGAGCAGCCCGGCGACCAGCGCCACCACCAGGCGGCTCAGCGACCGGACCTCGTCCTCGCCGACCGGGGCAGCGGCACCGAGCTGACGACCCACCTGGCGGGTCACCAGAAAGGTGACCACGGCGATCAGCAGCAGGGTGCCCACCGCGCGCAGGGTCAGCCGCAGGCCGTTCGGATCAGGCTCCAACGGGATCAGGAAGTAGCTGACCAACAGCAGGGCGCAGGCCGCCAGGGTGTGCCGGCGTGCCCGCGCGTAGCTCCCGTCGTCGCGTGCCATGCGGCGATTCTGCGCCGTGGGGACGGGGCCGGCCCGGCGAATCCGGAACCCGACCGGTGCCGCAGCGGGGTACAGACGTCGAACGGGGCACCGGTGAACCACCGGTGCCCCGTTCGACGAAGGACGTCACGCCCGGGATTTGTCCTGCTTCCAGGACAGCGGCCCCGGCAGGTCGACGCGGTGCGCCTTGGCCTTGGAGTTCCAGGACCAGCGGCCGATCTTGATGCTCCACGACGAGAAGCCGTTCTCGGTGAAGTTCAGGATGATCGGCCCGTACTTCTTGCGCTTACGGAACATCAGGCCCATCGTGGCGCTCCCTTCGCGTTCCCTGTCGTCGTTGCCGTCTCGACCCGGTAGATGCCCGCATCCACCAAATCCGAAACCTGCTCCGGTCCGAGCTGGACGGACGCGGTGACTCAGCGCGGCTCCCACGCGTCGGGCAGGGTTGTCAGCCTCCGCACGTGCGTCGGGAGCCGGCCGCTGACCACCTCGGCGAGGCTCACCTCGTCGAGCACCTGTCGGACGGCGGCGCGGACGGCCACCCAGAGCCGGGGAAGGTTCTCCGCCGAGCCCTCGTACCTGGTCTCCTCGGGGCGCAGCCCGCGTACCCCGGCCAACGGGCCCTCGACGGCGCGCAGGATCGCCCCGACGGTGACCTCGCGCGGCGGTCGGGCCAGGGTGTAACCGCCCTCGGCGCCGCGCTGCGCGCGGACCACGCCGGCCCGACGCAGGTCGGCCAGGACCGCTTCGAGAAACTTGCGCGGCATGTCCTGCTCGCTGGCGATCGCCTGGGTGGAGAGCAGGGAGGGGTAGGCGGTGGCCAGGCTCAGGGCCGCTCGAACCGCATAGTCGCCGCGCGCGGAGATCTGCACCCTGCCATCATGCCCGTCCGGCGGGGGTGCAGGGGTCGCCGGGTCGACGTGGCGCGACGATCCGCTGCGGTGACCGCCCCCGGGCGGCCCGGAACGCACCCGGGCTCACCCCCACCTCCCGGGTGAAGAACCGGCCGAAGTTCGTTGGCTCGGGGAAGCCGAGCTGGCGACCGATCCGGGCCACCGGTTCGTCGGTGGCGGCGAGCAGCCGGCGGGCCTGGAGCGCGACCCGCTCGTCGACCACCTGCTTGGCGCTGCGCCCGGTCACCGCCAGACAGGCCCTGGTCAGGGTACGCACCGAGCAGCCCAGGCGGGCCGCATAGTCCTCCACCCGGCGGGTGTACGGGTAACCCGCCTCCACCTCCCGGCAGAACCGGCGGAACGTGGCCGCCTCGGTCCGCTGCGGATCGGTGTCGTCGGGTGCCCGTTCGGAGTCGCGGGCACCGGGCAGCAGGGCCAGCCGGATGAGCAGGACGGCGAGCTGGTGCCGGAGCAGGGCGCGGACGGCCGGGTCGTCCCGGTGCCGCCGGTGGTCCACCACGAGTTGGGAGACCTCGTTGATGACGGCGTCCTCGTCCTCACCGGTCAGCTGGTGGTGGTGCGGCACCGCGGCGGGGTCGACGTCCAGCCCGTGCAGGGCGTCGGCGTGCCAGCGCAGCACGATCGCGTCGAGCCGCGCGGGACAGCGCAACACCTGGCCGGGCGTGGCCCGCAGCAGGGTGCCGGGCCGGCAGGGCAGCGCGTGGAAGTCCAGCTCGACGATGCCGTGCCCACCGGTGACCAGGATGAGCAGATCGTCGTCGAGCAGGACCGGCCGGGGTTGGCCGGCGCCGGGGGTGAGGTCGCCCAGCTCCAGGATGTCGATCTCGGGGCTGGGCAGGTCGGGACGGGTTGCCGGGGGGAGCTGACCGGAAGGGACCATCGTCTTCGACCGTAACCGGGGACGGCCGGGGTCGCATCCCGGCGACGGGACCCGGTCGCGCTCCGGGTGGCCCGTCGACCGTCGCGGGGTTGTCCGCCCGCCGGGGCCGGGCTACGTTACCGATCGGTAAGGACCGCGACGTGCGATGGGGTGCTCATGACGGATCTGTTCTCGGTCGACGGCAAGACGGTCCTGGTCACCGGCGGCTCCCGGGGGATCGGGCTGATGATCGCCCGGGGCTTCGTCCGGGCCGGGGCCACCGTGGTCATCTCGTCCCGCAAGGCAGACGTGTGCGAGGCGGTGGCCAAGGAACTGTCCGCCGAGGGGCGCTGCGAGGCGATCCCCGCCGACCTCAGCGACGACGCGGGCGCCGAGGCCCTCGCCACCGCCGTCGGCGAACGGTACGACCGGCTCGACGTGCTGGTCAACAACGCGGGCGCGACCTGGGGTGCGCCGCTGGAGTCGTACCCGGACGCCGCGTTCGACAAGCTCTGGTCGGTCAACGTGAAGGCGGTTTTCCGGCTCACCACCGCACTGCTGCCGCTGCTGCGCGCGGCAGCCGACGACGACGACCCGGCCCGCGTGATCAACATCGGCTCCATCGACGGCCTCCGGGTGCCGGCCATGGAGGTGTACGCCTACTCCGCGACGAAAGCAGCCGTGCACATGCTCACCCGCAGCCTGGCCCACCAGCTCGCCGCCGAGCGGATCACGGTCAACGCGATCGCCCCGGGCCCGTTCGACAGCAAGATGATGGCCTTCGCCCTGGACGACCCGGCGTCGCGGGCGGCAATCGCCCAGCAGGTGCCGCTCGGTCGGATCGGCCGCCCCGAGGACATGGCCGGCACGGCGATCTACCTGTCGTCGCGGGCCGGGGCGTACCTGACCGGCGCGGTGATCCCGGTGGACGGCGGCATCACCACCCACGGCTGACCGGCGTACCCGACGGGTGGCCGGCCGGGCCCGGGGTCCGGCGGTGGGCGGCCGGGCCTGGGGGTCCGGCGGTCGGGCCGGCGGGCTGGGTCGCGCCGGGTGCCCGACGGTCGGTCCGTACCGGCGGTGCGGACTGGAAGTGGACGGCCGGAGCCGCGCGGACTCGGCAGATCCGCGCGGCTCCGGTACGGGTCGGTCAGCGGCCGGCGAGCAGCCGGGTCACCGCCGTGTCGACGTCCAGGTGCTCGGCCTCCCGGCCGCGCGGGACGACGACGTAGGTCCGGCGCAGGAAGCGCACCAGCACACTGCGCGGGACCTCGAACAGGGCGTTACCGTCGGGCGACGACAGGGCCAGCGCGACGAAGTCGCCGCGCGGGGTGGCCCAGGGCCAGACCCGGACGTCGCCGATGCCGGCCGGCTCGTCGAGGCCGGTGACCAGCAGTTCGCGGGCGAAGGACCAGCTCACCGCCTCGCCCCCGGCCGATTCGGCGTGGAACAGGACATGGACCGCATACGGATCAGCAGGGTCGTAACGCAGGCTGGCACGCACCGGCAATGCGGTGGCGTCAGGCGCGACGAGCCTTAGTGACGTCTCGACCTCTACGGTCGTCGGTCGGATGACACTCATGGACGTTCTCCCCCCGGCACCGCTGCGGAACGCGCGTGTCCCGCTTTTCCCATACTCAGGTGCTACTGCTGGCTACGCTCCGCCATACGCTGACTTCACCCAGTGGTGGGAAGGGGGTCCGAATCGCCGTGAGAATGTGAGAATTCTTGTAGGATTTCCGGTTCTGCCCAGTCGGGAGCCCGTCCGAAGTCGGGTGGTTCAGTCGTCGACTTACTCCGGTAACGTCCAGTGGTCTGCGCAAGTGACGGTCCAGGACGACACTGGGGGGTGAAATGGCCACGAAGCGTTCCTCAGTGGATGCGGTGAGTACGGCCGAGTCACCGAAAGTAGGGGCCCGAGCAGCCAAAAGGCGGGGTGACAGGGTGCCGATCACACCATCGGACCGAGACGGTCGGACGACCTCCGACACCGGGCGCACCGCCGGCGCCTCCCGCGCCGCCCGAGGCCGGTCCCGACCGGCCGCCAACGGACGGGCCCGGGGCGGCGCGGGCCGGTCGGGCCGTACCGCCCTGGCCGCCCGCCCCACCGGCTGGCGCTGGCGGCTGCGCACCACCCTCGAGCTGATCCGGGCCAACCCCACCGGCCGGGTCGCCCTCAAGATATTCATCGCCGTCGCCGGGGCGCTCGTGGTGACCGTCGGCATCGCCCTCATCCCGCTGCCCGGCCCCGGCTGGCTGATCGTCATCGCCGGCCTCGCCATCTGGGCCGTCGAGTTCCACTGGGCCCGCCGACTGCTCGGCTTCACCCGCCGCCACGTCCACGCCTGGACCCGGTGGGCCACCACCAGGTCGCTGCCGGTGCGGTTCCTGCTCGGCTCCGTCGGCCTGGTCTTCGTCGCCGTGGTGCTCTGGCTCTCGCTCAAGTACAGCCTCGGCATCGACCTGGTCGCCCAACTGCTGCGCTACCTCGCCACGACCTGAACGGGCACCCCGGGTTTTTGGCTCCGCCCCACGATCGGGTAGAGTCAACGGCGCTGAGGGCGATTAGCTCAGTGGGAGAGCGCTTCGTTCACACCGAAGAGGTCGCTGGTTCGATACCAGCATCGCCCACTCTCAGTTCCGCAGGTCAGAGGCCGCTTCCCGAGTTCGGGAGGTGGCCTTTCTGCTGTCGTACCGCAGCGAAGCACAGCAGCCCGGCTACGGGGTGAGCGATGCGCCGAGGCGCTTGAGGGCGTCCCGGGGGATCCGCATGACGCCCCGTCGAGGTCGGCCAGGAGGGTGGCGCAGGTCCGCCGGGGATCGTGGATGGTGATCGGCGGGACGAGGGCATGCCGGTCGTGCGGGTCGACGTCGTAGCGGCGCAGCAGAACGTGGAAGTGCACCGCGCTCCGGCGTTGCATCCCGGAGACCTTGCCGTGGAATATCCGCGCCGGTGCACCCGGTAGGAGGCGGTGACGACCTGGACCGGGGGAGGCCGCGTCGGCGGCACAGCGCGGTGAGGTGGCGTTCGATGGCCTGTTTGTTGCGCCGCCACAGTTCGTCGGAGTGCGCACGCTGGCTGGCCGGCGAACTGGCGGCTTGCGCGGGGTTGCGGTTCCTGCACCGCTGGTGGGGGCCGCTCCGGATCCAGGATGGCCGGGGTGCTGCCAGCGGCTCGGGGTCCGTGGGTGGTTGTGCGCGGCCATCCCGCCCGCCATTGACGCAGGCTGGCCGAGTAGACCACCGCCCGGCACGCGCGCATCCGTGCGAGCCGTAAAGTCCGCTTGACGTGGCGTACCGGGCGGTGGTCTCCGCCCAGGAAGGCGGGTCGTGGGCAGGTGGGATCGCTAGTAGTGCAGTCCGCGCCGCTGCGGTTCGCAGTTCAGGACAACAGCCACGTCTGACCCTTCTTGCTTCCGTCGCAGCGAGCAGTGGTGACGTTTCCTGCGGCGCTTTCAAGGCACCGCTCCGTAGCGGCATTGTGGATGAACATGCCACCCGTTCCGCCGAGATACCAGCGTTGGTAGGCGCCGCCGTTGCACGCAATCGCGTATACGCTCCCGGACGAGTTGCTGTCCAGGCACAGGCCGGTTTGGTAGTTGACAAACGTCGACTCACCCGAGCTGTTCGGGTTGATCGTCCACTTCTGTCCGCTCGCGCCAGTGCAGGTTTTGGTGGAGACATCGCTCGTAACGTCAAGGCATTTACCGTCGGCGCGATTCGACACCTCTCGCCGAACTGCTGCCGCACTCGCAGGCGCGACTACACCGGCGAAGGCCGTCGTCGTGATCACCATGGCCGCGCAGGCAGCCTGAACTGACTTGCGGTAATTCATTTCCATCCCCGCTCTTCTTGATCGCTTAATGTGAATGATGATGCCGTACGAATTGGAGCTGCATTGTCCTTGAAGGTAACGAATAGGTAACGCCGGTGTGGCGGCTCGAAACTTGTAAGCCAGACGTCGGGCAGCGGCGAGGCGGTGAGAAGGCAGCGTGAGGTCGACGCAGGTCGACAGTGGAGGCAATTGATGACGGTCTGACCTGTTCGTCGATGCTGGCCGCCACCTGCTGGCAGCGGTCGATGGTCTGAAACCGCGTCCTTCCGAGAGGGGGCGGTGTTGGGTGTTTGTCTGGGGGGTGCGCCAGGAGATGCCGCTTGCTACGGGGATGGGGCTCGCGCGGATGCGGACGGGGGTGGTGGATGGGTAGGCGACGGAGTTGACCCGGTGGACCATCCGTGGCGGGCAGGTCGTGGACGACACAAGGCGGGCGCGGCTGAGTACCGCCGAGGTGGAGTTGCCCGACGGGATTCGTTTCGAGCAGTACGTGATCTGAGCGGAGCGCGCGGAACCTACGAGCCGGGGCTTCGCTGCCAGACGTCTCGGGGACTCCTCCGCGAGTTCCTCGGACAACAAGTGTCGGTTGCCGACCAGCGCTGAGTGGCGATGGCCCTATTGCTGTCGACAGCAGCGGCCGTCGGGCCTCGTGCCACGGTCGCGTTGTTGGCTGTGGGTGCGTAGGGTCGGCGATGTGAGTGCCGCCCTCGACACGCTGCCGAAGATCGGTGCACCAGCCACCCGAGCGCTGACCGAAGCGGGCTACCCGACGTTGCGCGACCTCGCGGGCGTGCCGCGCGCCGCGTTGGTCGTCCTGCACGGGGTGGGACCGAAAGCGCTCAGGATCATTCAGAGCGCACTGGAGCAGCACGATCTCAGTCTCGGATAGGGATCCCCGGCAGCAGTGCCATCGGACAACTCGGCGGCGGGCTCCGGTCGCATGGCAACTCCGGGTCTGCCGGTGGTGTGAGCGAGCCGAGAGGTCACCGCTGCGGACGGAAGTCGGGTCCGTCCGGTGTGGTGACCAGCTCCCAGCCGAACGCCTCCAGGGTGATGTCGGTCCGGGCACCGAAAGTCCTGATGAGCTCGGCGACCGGGCCATCCGGGAGACTGTCGGCCCCGTCGGTGAACACCGCTGCGGGGGATGCGTCGAGCTGCTGCGCCACGCACCACGGCAGTGCCAGACCCTCCATGAGGTCCCGGAAGTCGGCAGGCTCCAGACATGCGGCGAGCCCGGTGGCGAGCACCGAGCGACAGAGCAGTTCGGGAGACCTCTTCCGGAGCGCCAGCGTGGCGAGACGGATGCCGTAACGTCCGAGGGCAACCGCGACAGCGGGATCAAGGGAGCCGACGAATCCCTGATCCAGACGACGGGGTGCGCGCGTAAGGATCGCCGCCGCCAGGTGGTCCTGCTTCCCCGGGATTCGGTCCAGGTTGGGCTGCACGAGGCCATGATCGCAGATGCGGCCCGGCCCTTCGTCCTCGCTGGGTAAAGGTAACCACCGCACTGACGTGGCCGGCCGGGCCGCGTGGTGTGGCGTACTGAATCGGGGATTCACTGTCTGTCCACTGGGGCGACCTACTCTGCCTGGCATGACATCGAAGCGTTTCGAGCTCCGGCGGGTGTTGGCGACGGTCGTCGCGTCGATCGGCGCGGTCGCGCTGGTCGTGGCGCCCACGACGCCCGCCTCGGCCTCCACCATCCGCGACGGGTGGGTGCAGCTCTGCCCCTGGGGCAACTACCGGGTGCACCTCGAGTACCTGGCGCTCAACAACCAGACCCTGCCCCTGGGCCCGGTCCTCGACCCGGGGGCCGACTGCTGGTGGGGGCCGGTGCCGACCGGCAGCGAGGCCACCCTGATCTCGGTCGTCGGGCACTTCAACACCAGCACCGACACCTTCCTGGTGATCGGCCCGAACCGGAAGTACGAGACGTTCTACAACGGCGTCACCGGGATCGGCATCGCCGCCGAGGGCACGACCGCCTCCGGTGGCCGTAAGGACGCGCACTACTACCGGTACTGATCCACCCTGAACAGGGAGACGCTCATGGTCCGCGCTGCCCGCGTACTGCTGGGGCTGTTGCTCATCTCGACGGTCGCCGTGCCCCCGCCGTCGTCGGCGCAGGCGGCGGCCCGGCCGGCGGGGGTGCCGCCGTCGACAGGCGGGGCGGCGTCGCTGGTGGCGGGCGTCGCGGGGGATGCCGAGCTGACCGCCGGCAACCGGATCGGCGGGGTCGCCGGGATGCCCGACTGGTCCCGGGTCGGCTATCTCGGCGGCCAGTCGTTGCCGACCGACGGAGATCTGGCCGGCGGCGCCTGCACGATCGACCCGGCCCGGCTGGCCGGTGAGTTCGGGGTCCGCGCGGACGACTCGGTGGACGACAGCGTGGGCCTCCAGTCGGCCATCGACCGGATCAAGGCCAACTGCTCGCCGTCCGGCAACGCCCGCCGGCTCTCGCTGATCGCGCTGCCGGCCGGGCGGATCGACATCTCCCGGCAGATCTACGTCGACGCGAACTTCCTGGTGCTGCGGGGCCAGGGCGCGGGCAGCGGCGGGACCCGGGTGGTGTTCCGGCCGGACGTCAACACCCGGTACGACACGCTGACCGCCGACGGCAGCCGGTGGAACCAGGACACCATGACGTTCGGCTCGGCACCGGACACCGGCACCGGGGGCTGGATCTGGCCGGGCCGGGCGTTGTTCAAGGTGCAGACCCGCGAGGTCGCCGAACGGTACGCCGACGAGTGGTCCGCCGCCCCTGCCAACCGTAAGGACCTTTTCGAGGGCTCGATCAACCAGCACTGGGCCTCCGGCCAGAAACTGGGATCGGCCTCCACCGACCCGGGATTCTCGGCCCGCGCCGGGCAGAACGTGATCCGGCTCGACGTCAAGGCGAAGATGGACGGCTTCCGGGTCGGCGGCTACGTCTGGGTCGGGGTCGCCAACAGCCTGCGCTTCTACGAGCAGCAGGGGCTCGCGCCGGACGACCCGGGCACCCGCGAGAACCTGCACATGCGCCAGCAGATGTTCCGGGCGACCGCCGTGAACACGTCGGCGAAGACCGTCACCCTGGACCGCCCGCTGGAGTACGACGCGCCGGTCGACTCCACCTCGGACGGCTCCGCGCCGATCGCCGGCAACGTCTACACCAGCAAGATCACCCCGCTGCGTGCGGTGGAGGGCGTCGGCTTCGAGAACTTCGCGTTCTCCCAGGAGATGTCCGGCCTGCCCAAGCTGCTCGGTGGCGTCTACCAGCCGAGCCCGACCGACGCCGTGCACAACTACGGCAACCTGGCCCCCGAGTACGCCATGCACGGCATCGCCTTCAAGTGGGCCGCGAACAGTTGGGCGCGTGGGTTGGCCGGGTCGATGACCGGCTCGCACCCGATCGTCACCGAGGTCGCCCGCAACCTCCAGATCGAGCACAACACGTTCGACGGGGCGTGGAACAAGGGCAAGGGCGGCAACGGCTACCTGCGCGGCAGCCGGGTCTGGGACTCGCTCTGGGCCTACAACACCAGCCGGAACCTGCGGCACTTCACGTTCCAGTGGTCGGCCAGCGGCAACGTGGCGTTCGGCAACGACCTGGATTCCGACCTCAACCTGCACGGCGGCTGGGAACGCTACAACCTGTTCGAGGGCAACACCGTCCGCGTCCCGTACGAGCACCGGTCCGGCAGTTGCACCGCCAACTGCGGCGGCGAGGGCGGCGAACTGGAGGACGGCACCTGGTTCCCGATCTGGTGGGCGGCGGCGGCAAAGGCGATCAAGTGGTCCGGCGCGTCCGGCCCGCAGAACGTCTTCCACCGCAACACGATGATCAAACAGTCCGTCGCCGGGGGTCCCTACCTGCCCTACGAGCCGTACTCCAGCGACGGCGCCGATGCGGAGGCGATCTACCAGTTCGGGTCCGACCAGGCGAATCCGCGCGCGTTCACCCCGCTGAGCCAGGGCGGTGCGGCGATCAAGGACTGGTCCGGCCGGGAGACCGTGAACTACGCCGGCCAGGGTGTCGCGGTACGCACCGGCGAACGGTGGCCGTCGCTGTTCCTGCGCGACGTCGGCCAACTCGAACCACGCGACGGCAACCGCCGGACGGTCGTGACCTGGAACATGCAGGGCGCGGGTTCCAGCGCGGGCGGCACCTACGAGAACAAGTACGCGACCGTGACGGGTTTCCTCAGCGCGGGGGCGCTGGCGGTGGCGCTCCAGGAGGCCGGGTCGCCACCGGCCGGCAGCGCGCACGAGCGGGGCCAGTACACCCAGAACGTGTTCCAGAACAACGGTGTCTTCCCTCCGGTGTACGAGTACTACCTGGGCACCCTGCTCGGTGAACCCACCCGTCACCTGTACTGGTTGAACACGGACACCTCGACGCAGGGCCCGAACCGGGTCAACCTGGCCATCGCCACCGCCCAGCGGGCCGACCAGATCGCCCTGGTCGCCGGGCAGGCGGGTGCCCGGCCGGCGCTCGGCGTGCGGATCGGTGAGACGTTCTTCTTCACCGTGCACGGCTGGTCGGGCAACGGCGCCGGCAACGACATCCCGACCACGCTGGCGAACATCCGCACGTACATCCAGAACAATCCGGGCCCGAACGGCCCGTACGAGTGGATCGTGCTCGGCGACTTCAACCGTGAGCCCCAGGATCTGCGCAACGCCCTACCGGCCAACCAGTACGGCGTGATGGCCCCGGACGGCAACACCCACCCGACCCTGGGGCCGGTACGCACGCTGGACTACGCCGTCACCGCCTACGGCAACGGTGCGCCGAGGCTCTTCCAGGCCCACACGGAGACGACGATCATCAACTCCGACCACCACCCGGTGACCTACGGCTTCGAGTTGCGCGCCGCCGCGGAGGTGCCACCGCTGTCCACGCCGACGATGCCCGGCCGGGCCCTGCTGCGCAACGCGGCCACCACCCGGGTGGCCGACGCCGAGCCCAACGGCGGGCCGCTCGTCGTGGACACCGCGTACGACCCGTCGCGGGCGCAACAGTGGCGGCTGGAATGGGACAACGAGTTCCCCGGTCACCTGCGCCTGCAACGGGTACGGGAGGGCAACTCGACCGACGACCGCTACCTGGGCCTGGCCGACGCCGCCCCGGACGCCCGTGCCGCACTGGGCTGGTCACCGTCGCTGGCCCAGCTGTGGCGGCCGGTGAGCAACGGCGACGGCACGTACACCCTGCTCAACTACCTGACCGGGCAGGCGCTCACCGCGCTGCCGGGCGACTTCCTGCTGGCCGCCCGGGACGCCACCGACTCGCCGTACCAACGCTGGTTCTTCTCCTCATCGACGGACCTCGAACTGCGGCGGGACATCCTGCCCGTCACCGCCCCCGCCGGCACGGAGGCCGAGCTGGGGGTGGCCGGCCCGGACGGTGTCGAGGGCCGACCGGTACAACTGCTGCCCACCACGACCGGTACCAGGGAGTGGCAGCCGGTGCCGGCCGGGCAGCGCGGTGCCGACCGGTGCTTCTATCTGCTCCACGGCGACGAGTACCTGACGTCCACCCCCGACGGGGGCCTGCCCCGGCCCGGCGCCCACGTCGTGCTCGACGACTACGACCCGCACAGCGAGGGACAGCTCTGGTGCGTCCACCAGGACAGCACCTCGATGAGCATCTACAACAACACGGTCGTGCAGGGCCAACTCGTCCAGACCTACCTGACCGGCCACGGCCTGAACGCGCACCTGAGTGTGGAGTCCGTGCCGGACAACGGGCGCGACGGCTGGCGCTGGTGAGTGACGCCCGGTCAGCCGGCCACCGCCTCGGGCACGCCCTGCTCTCCGGTCGGCATTGCGGCCTTTCGCGTAAGCTGAAGGCCGTCGATGTCGTCGACGGCCGGGGGTACCGAGGTGTGGCGGGGCTGATGTCGGGACAGGGCGTCGGGGGCGAGCACCGGATCCGCTCGCCAGGCGCACTGCGACTGCAGATCCTCGGCCCGCTCCGGGCCTGGCGGGACGGCGTCGAGCTGGACCCCGGTCCCCGCCAGCGGGCCTACCTGCTCGCCCTGCTCCTGGCCCGCGCCGGTGGGCCGGTCAGCGCCACCGAGCTGATCGACCTCGTCTGGGGAGACGACGCCCCCGCGACCGCGCTCAACGTCATCCACAAGTATGTCGGTGCGCTGCGCCGCCTGCTGGAGCCCGAGCTACCACCCCGCGCGGTCGGCTCCTACCTGCACCGGCACCCGACCGGCTACCGGCTGTCCGCCACGGCGCAGATGCTCGACCTGATCGCCTTCCGCGAGCACGTCGTGGCCGCCGACGCCCACCGGGTCGGAGGGCGGGGCGTGGCCGCCCTCGACGCATACCTGCGGGCGCTCGCGTTGTGGCGGGGGCCGGCCGGTGACGGGCACGTGCACCGGCCGGGTGCCGTCGCCCTCTTCGCGGCGCTGGACGGGGAGTTCCTCGCCGCCGCCGTCGCCGCCGCCGACCTGGCCGTCTCGCTGGGGCAGCCGCACCACGTGCTGGCCCCCCTGCGCCTGGCGGCGACGATGGCACCCCTGCACGAGCCGGTGCAGGCGAGCCTGGTCACCGCGCTGGCCGCCGCCGGTCAGCAGGCACAGGCACTGGCCGTGTTCCGGGCCGTCCGCACCGACCTCGCCGAGCAACTGGGGGTCGACCCCGGCCCGGCCCTGGGGCAGGCCTACCACCGGGCGTTCGGCCCGGCGTCGCCGCGGTCGGTGCCGCCCGTGACACCCCCGCTACAGGCCCCGACCGGTGGCGGCCTGGTCGGCCGGGCCGGCGAACTTGCGGCACTGCGCCACGCGACCACGGCGGCCCTCGCCGGGGGCACCGCGCTCGTGGTCGTCCAGGGCGAGCCCGGGGTCGGCAAGACCCGGCTGCTCCGGGAGGCCACCGCAGAGGCGGAGCAGCGCGGCGCGTTCGTCGTCCGGGGGCACTGCCCCGAGGGCGGCGGCGCCCCCGCGATGTGGCCGTGGGTGCAGGTCATCCGCGCCGTCCTCGACGGGCTGCCCGCCGGGCAACGACACACCTCGGTCGGCCGGGAACTGGGCAGCCTCCTGGAACCGCGCCGGGATGTCCTCGCCGCGCCGGTGCTGCCCGACAACGGCTTCCCGTTCCGGCTCTTCGAGCAGGTCGTCGCGATCATCGCGGCGGCCTCGGCGCAGCGGCCGATGGTGCTCGTGCTCGACGACCTGCAGTGGGCTGACAGTGCGTCACTCCAACTGGTCAGCCACCTCGCGGCCCGCCTGCCCGACCGCACCACGCTGATCGGTGCGCTACGCGACCGCGCCCCCACCCCCGGCTCCGCACTGTCCCGGATGCTCGCCACGCTCAGCCGGCTCCCCGGCCACCAGCGGATCATCCTCGGCAACCTCAACGAAGCCGAGGTGGCCGAACTCATCCGCCGGGAGACCGGTGCCGTGCCCACCCCCGATGCGACCCGCGGCATCCTCGCCCGCACCGCCGGGAACCCGTTCTTCGTCCGGGAGCTGTCCCGCCTGCTCAACGACCGGCCCCGGGGGCGGGCCGGCGTGCCGGCCACCGTACGGGACGTGGTCATCGACCGGATGGCCGGGCTGGACGCCGACGCCCGCGACCTGCTCCGGATCGCCGCGTTTATCGGCCGGGACGTGGAACTCGGACTGCTCGCCCGCGCCGCCGGCCTCGACCTCGACGGCTGCCTCGAACGGTTGGAACCGGTGCAGGCGCTCGGCATGCTGGAGAGCCGGCCGGACGATCCGTTCTCGCTGAGATTCGCCCACGACCTGGTGCGCGAGGCGGTGGCCGCGACGACCCGACCGGCACAGGTCGGGCAGCTGCACCTGCGTATCGCAGACGCGCTGGAACGGGGCGGGCCGGACGCCGAGACGGTGGCCGAGCGCCTCGCGCACCACCTGTGGTCCGCCGGTCTGCTCGCCGAGCCGGCCCGGACGGCCCGGGCGCTGATCCGCGCGGGCCGGCACGCGGCGGGCAAGTCGGCGCTCGACGTCGCCGAGCGACACCTGCGCGCGGCGGTGCAGGTGGCCCGCGGCGCGGGCCTCGCCGAGTGGGAGCTGGCCGCGCTGGCCCAGCTCACCGCGGTCCTCGGGATGCGGTCGATGTACGGCTTCGCGGTGACCGACCTGCTGGAGCGGGCCGAGCACCTGGCCTGTGGCCTCGGCCTGGAACGGGAGGCGGCCAGCTTCCTCTACTCCCGCTGGGCCGCCCTGGTCCAAGCGATCGAGCTGGACCGCAGCGCCCCGTTGGCCCGCCGGCTGCTGCGCTGGGGCGAGGAGTCCGGCGATCCGTGGGTGCTCGCCTGCGGTCTGCACGCCTGGGGCCTGCAACAGTGGGACTACGGGGAGATCGGCGAGGCGATCCGCTGGCTCGACCGGTCCCGGGACATGATCTTCGACATTCCGCGCCGGGACGGGGACCCAGTGCGGCACGACCTCCAGCTGCTGATGGCCGCGATGCTGGCCGAGGTCACCACGTTGCACGGTGCGGTGGCGGACGGGCGGGCCCTGCTCGCCGGGCTCGAAGACCTGGCCGGCGAGGACCCGTACATGCTCACGGTGTGGGCGTGCGCCGCCACCCGCATCGCGGTGATCGTCGGCGATCCGGTGCTGGCGCTGCGCGCCTCCGGGCGGGGGATAGCGGTCGATCCCGGGTTCTCCTTCGTCTTCCTCGGCACCTACCAGCGGCTGGCCCGCTACTGGGCGCTGGCGGTCACCGGCCGGGACCCGATCGGCAACGCGGACCGGGCGCGACAGCTCATCGCCTCGCACCTGCTCGACCCGCCCCGCTCGGACGTCGCCGCCTGGCACGGGCTGCTCGGCGAGATGCTCATCGCCGGTGGGGCGGTCCACGCCGCCGCGACGGCGCTCGACCAGGCCGACTTCTATCTGGAATCCTGCGGTCAGCGCCATCCGGAAGGGCTGCTGCTCCTGCTACGGGCCCGGCTCCTGCGGGCCCAGGGTGCGCCGGTCGAGGTCGTGACCGCCGCCGCCGAGCAGGCACGGGCGGTGTCCGCCGAGCGGGGGGCGTTCCTGCACACCCGTCGCGCCGAACGGCTCCTCGCCGAACTGGCGACCCTGCCCACGCGATAGCGGCGTCGACCGTGGCGGGCATCCTGCCGTACGGCCTCCGGCACGTCCTCGGTGACCGCTACGTGCCGTTCGGTTTCGGCACCTGACAGCACCTCGCGGCGGTGCACCGCTTGACAAGCCGCCCCGTCCGGAGTGGACGATGGGACGTGAGAATTCTCGTGGTGGGCGGCAGCGGCCTGATCGGCACCCATGTGGTCGGGGTGCTGCGCGGGCGGGGCCACCCGGTCACCACGGTGGCCCGTACCGCCCAGCCGGGCGTCGACCACCTGCTCGATCTGGAGTCCGCCGCGATCGACGACCTCCGGTCGTTGCTCGCCGGCCACGACGGGGTCGTCCTCGCCACCCGGGCGGACGAGCAGCGGGTGCTGCCCCGGCCGATCCACCCGCTCCTGCGTCGGGAACTCGTCGACCCGGTGGTGCGCCTGTTCACCGCCGCCCGCGAGGAGGGGCTCACCCGGGGGGTCGTCATGGGCTCCTACTACACCCACTTCGACCGGTTGCATCCACGGTGGCGTCTCACGACCCGCCACTCGTACATCAGGTGTCGGTGGGAACAGGCCCGGGAGGGCCGGGCCGCCGCCGGCCCGGATCTGCCGGTCACCGTGCTGGAGTTGCCGTTCGTGTTCGGCCGGACCGGCGACCGGCTGCCCAACTGGGCCGGCCCGCTCGACCGGTGGGCACGGTCCCGGGCGCCGCTGGCGGTCCCCGTCGGTGGAACGGCCGCCGCTTCGGCGCGCAGCGTGGCCGAGGTCGCCGTCGACGCGCTCGAACAGGCCCGGGGCGAGGACGTCCCGGTCGCCGACGAGAATCTCACCTGGGCGGCGATGATGGGCCGCATCGCCGACGCGGTCGGCCGTCCCCGTCGGGTCGGCCGTCTGCCCGCCCCCGTCGTCCGCGCCTCGCTGGGCTGCGGTGGCCTGCTGCACGGTCTCGCGCGCCGGGAGGCGGGCCTCAACCCGACCCACCTCGGCGACCTGCTGCTGGCCGAACTGTTCATCACGCCCACCACCGGCCGGTCGCTGGAACCGGCGCTGCGCGCCACCTTCGCCCCCACCACCTAGACACGCCGTCGGGCGGCGACGGGGTCAGGCGCGCCACCGCCGGGCGGCGACGGGGTCAGGCACGCCACCGCCGGGTGCGCTGCCGGTGGGCATGCCCGCGCGTCGGACGTTGCCGCCGCCCAGGCACGCCGCAGGATGGCCCGCGTCGGGCGGGCGGTGCGCTACAGCCACACGCAAGGTTCGCGTTAGGTCCGCCCGCGACGATCGGGCGTATGAGTGAGATCGGTCGCACGCTTCGGGTTCCGGACGCCAACCTGTACTACCAGATCTGTGGTTCCGGGCCGGTGCTGCTGATACTCCAGGGCGGGGACGGGGACGCCGACCGGGCGGCCGGTCTGGTCGAGCAGCTCGCCGACGCGTACACGGTGGTCACCTACGACCGGCGTGGCCTGTCGCGCAGCGTCATCGACCCCGACGACGGGCGTCCGGTGCCCGTGGAGACCCACGCCGACGACGTGCACCGGCTGTTGGCCGAGGTGACCTCGGAGCCGGCGGTGGTGTTCGGTTCGAGCATCGGCGGCCTCACCGGGCTGCACCTGGCCACCCGGCACCCGGAACAGGTCCGGGTGCTGGTCACGCACGAGCCGCCGATCCTCGACCTGCTGGCCGACGACATGTGCCGCACGGTCAACGCCGGTCTGGACGAGGCGGAGGAGCTGCACCGGGGCACCGGTGGCCTGCCGGCCCTGCTACGCCTCGGCGCGCTCAACGGCGTGGACTTCCGCCGGTTGGAGACCGAGCCGGGGGTGACCATGTCCCCACCCGACGAGCGGCGCACCGCGAACATCGAGTTCTTCCTGGCCCGGGACCTGCCCGCGTTCCGGGACTACCGGCTCGACATGGACGATCTCGACGCGATGAAGACCGCGCCGACCCGGGTCGTCCCGGCCGGCGGGCAGGACTCGCACGGCGTGTGGGGCTACGTCGCCGCCGAGCGCCTCGCGGCCCACCTCGGGGTGGCGACCACGGATTTCCCCGGCGGGCACGCCGGCCTGACCACCCACCCCCGCGCCTTCGCCGCCCGGCTGCGCGAGGTGCTCTCCAGTTTCGGCGTCTGACGATCGGGAGGCGAGACCATGACGACGATGGTGCACGACACGACGACGACCGGCGCGGCGACGGAACAGGCTCCGGTCCGGCAGCTCGACCGGGTGGTCATCCGCTTCGCGGGTGACTCGGGCGACGGGATGCAGCTCACCGGGGACCGGTTCACCTCGGAGACCGCCCAACTCGGCAACGACATCGCGACGCTGCCCAACTTCCCGGCCGAGATCCGGGCGCCAGCCGGCACCCTGCCGGGCGTGTCGAGCTTCCAGCTCCACTTCTCCGCCTCCGACGCCCTCACCCCCGGCGACGCACCCGACGTCCTGGTCGCGATGAACCCGGCCGCGCTCCGGGCGAACCTCGCCGACCTGCGGCGCGGCGCGGCGATCATCGTCGACACCGACGAGTTCACCGGACGCCAACTGACGAAGGTCGGTTACCGGGCCAACCCGCTGGAGGACGGTTCGCTCGACGGGTACGAGGTCCATCCGGTGCCGCTGACCACGCTGACCATCGGCGCGCTCGCCGACACGGGGGTGTCGAAGCGGGACGCCGAACGGGCCAAGAACATGTTCGCGCTCGGCCTGCTGAGCTGGATCTACGCCCGTCCGTTCGCGTCGACCCTGCGGTTCCTGGAACGCAAGTTCGCCACCCGCCCGGAGTTGGCCGCCGCGAACGTCACCGCCTTCCGGGCCGGCTGGAACTACGGCGAGACCACCGAGGACTTCACCGTCCGGTACGAGGTCGCGCCGGCCCCGATGCCGCCCGGGCGGTACCGCAACATCACCGGCAACGCGGCGTTGGCGCTGGGCCTGGTGGCGGCCGGCGTCCGGTCGGAGCTGCCGGTCTTCCTGGGGGCGTACCCGATCACGCCCGCCTCGGACATCCTGCACGAGCTGTCGAAGCACAAGCGGTTCGGCATCACCACCGTGCAGGCCGAGGACGAGATCGCGGCGATCGGCGCGGCCCTGGGCGCCTCCTACGGCGGGGCGCTGGGGGTGACCACCACCTCGGGGCCGGGGGTGGCGCTCAAGGGTGAGACGATCTCCCTGGCGGTCGCGCTGGAATTGCCGCTGGTCGTCATCGACGTGCAGCGCGCCGGCCCGTCGACCGGGATGCCGACCAAGACCGAACAGGCCGACCTGGACATCGCGCTGTTCGGCCGCCACGGCGAGGCGCCACTGGCGGTGATCGCCCCGGCGACACCGGCGGACTGCTTCGCCGCGGCGATCGAGGCGGCCCGGATCGCGCTGACCTACCGCACCCCCGTCATCCTGCTGTCGGACAACTACGTGGCCAACGGCTCCGAGCCGTGGCTGCTGCCCGACGTGTCCCGGCTGCCCGACCTCCGGGTCAGCTTCGCCCGGGAACCCAACGGCCCGGACGGCCGGTTCCTGCCGTACCTGCGGGACCCGCAGACGATGGCCCGGCCGTGGGCGGTGCCGGGCACCCCGGGGTTGGCGCACCGGATCGGCGGCCTGGAGAAGGCGGACGGCACCGGCGACATCTCGTACGACCCGGCCAACCACGACCTCATGGTCCGCACCCGGGCGGCCCGCATCGCGTCGATCCCGGTGCCCGACCTGGAGGTGGAGGACCCGGACCCGGACACCCGGGTGCTGGTGCTCGGCTGGGGCTCGACGTACGGGCCGATCACGGCGGCGTGCCGGGCGCTGCGCCGACGGGGACTTGCCGTGGCGCAGGTCCACCTGCGGCACCTGAACCCCCTGCCGGCGAACCTCGGCGACGTCCTGGCCCGCTACGACCGGGTGGTCGTCCCCGAGATGAACCTGGGGCAACTCGCCCGGGTGCTGCGCGCCCGGTACCTGGTCGACGTGGTGTCCCACACCAAGGTCGAGGGTTCGCCGTTCACCACCGGCGAACTGGCGAACGTCTTCGAGAGGATGATCGGTGATGCCTGAGGTCGCCCTGTCGTTGACCGCCCGGGACTTCCGCTCCGACCAGGAGGTCCGCTGGTGCCCCGGGTGCGGTGACTACGCCATCCTCGCCGCGGTGCAGGGGTTCCTGCCCGAGTTGGGCATCCCGCGCGAGAACATCGTCTTCATCTCCGGTATCGGCTGCTCGTCGCGCTTCCCGTACTACCTGGACACCTACGGGATGCACTCGATCCACGGGCGTGCCCCCGCCATCGCCACCGGCCTGTCCGTCAGCCGGCCCGACCTGTCGGTCTGGGTGGTCACCGGTGACGGCGACGCGCTGTCGATCGGGGGCAACCACCTGATCCACGCCCTGCGCCGCAACGTCAACCTCAAGATCCTGATGTTCAACAACCGGATCTACGGCCTGACCAAGGGGCAGTACTCGCCGACGTCCGAGCTGGGCAAGACCACCAAGTCGACGCCGGTCGGCTCGCCCGACACACCCTTTAACCCGCTCTCGCTGGCGCTCGGCGCCGAGGCGAGCTTCGTCGCCCGTACCCTGGACGCCGACCGTCAGCACCTGCAGTCGGTACTGCGGGCCGCCGCGGCCCACCGCGGCTCGGCGTTCGTCGAGATCTACCAGAACTGCAACATCTTCAACGACGGTGCCTTCGCGCCGCTCAAGGACCCGGACGTCCGCGACGACCACCTGATCCGGCTCACCCACGGCGAGCCGATCCGGTTCGGTGCGGACGGCCGGTTCTGCGTCACGCATCCGCCGGGCGGCTTCGGGCTCGTCGTACGCCGCACCGCGGAGGTGCCCGCCGGCGAGATCGTGGTGCACGACGAGTCGGTCACCGACCCGGCGTACGCGTTCGCGCTGACCCGGCTCTCCGGCTCCGACCTGGGCACCACCCCGGTCGGCGTGTTCCGCGCCATCGACCGGCCCTGCTACGACGACACCGTACGCACGCAGCTCGCGCACGCCACCGCGACCATGCCGCACGATCCGACGGGGATGCTCGCCGAACTGCTCGACAGCGGCGACACCTGGACGATCGGCTGATCGCCGTGCACCGGAGACGAGAGGGGCGGGGCCGAGGACGTCCCCGGACCGTGCGGGCCGGGGACCGGCCCGACATCGTCACCGACCGGGACGTCGGCACCGGCGCTTCCCGACCCCACCGTCGGGCACAGCCCGTCGACCGCACAGAGCCGGAGGTATGGCCATGACCACGTCGCAGGTGAAGGTTCGTCTCGAGGGCGGCCCGAACGGTTTTCCCGACGACTTTCGGGCCCGACTGGTGAGCAGCCTGGAGCCGAAGATCAAAGTCCGGTACGGCTGCGGCTACGAGCACTTCGAGCGCACCGAAGAGTCGCTGACGGCAGTCGACGGTGACGTCGTCATCTACCGCTGGACGGCGCAGACCCGCGTCGCCGAGTGACATTTCCCTCCACCCGCGGTGGCCGCCATCATCCCCCCGATGGCGGCCACCGCGCTGTTCGCACCTGATCCGTGCCCGGCAGTCGGGTCGGGCAGGTAGCGGTCGGCGCGGCCGGCGGACCTGTGCAGGGACCGGGCTCCGGGCGGGTGTGGACGGCGGTTTCGCTTTCGCGCGGACCGGGCTTTCGCGGGGAACGGGCTTTCGCGCGGACCGGGGTTTCGCGGGGACCGGGGTTTCGCGGGGACCGGCCCATGTGGGCCGGGGCATCCCGTGGGGCCGGGTCCGGGTATGCCGGAAGGGTGGTGGCGGGCACGGCACTGGCACCGCCGGCGGGACGTGGCCGGCGGTGCCAATTGGTTCCGCGAATTCAGCTCACCAGGTGACGGGAAGGGAGGTTACGCCACCGGTGAGGGTGAAGTCGCGGAACTCCAGCTCGGCTGGGGGGACAGCGAGCTGGAGGTTGGGGAAGCGGACGAGCAACGTCGCGAACAGGCACTGCAACTCGGCCCGCGCGAGGCTCGACCCGATGCAGAACCGGGGCCCGTGCCCGAACGCGATGTGCCGGTCCGAGTCGCGGGTGATGTCGAAGCGGTCCGGGTCGACGAAGACGTCCGGGTCCCGGTTGGTCGCGGTGAAGGCCAGCAGGACCAGGTCACCGGCCGGTACGTCGGTGCCGCAGACCGTGATGTCCTGGTGCGCGTAGCGGGGCAGGACGTCCTGGGTGGACGGGGCGACCATGCGCAGCATCTCCTCGACCGCGGACGGCACCAGGCTCAGGTCGTTCTGCAGCTTCTCCCGCTGGTCGGGGTGGGTGAGCAGCAGCAGGGTGCCGAGGTCCAGCCGGGTGACCGTGGTCTCATGGCCGGCGAAGAGCAGGCCGGCACCCATCCGGGCGATCTCGTCGTCGGTGAGGTTCTCCTGCTCGGCGACCGCGAGCAGGTCGGAGAAGACGTCCTCGCCCGGCTCGGCCCGCTTGATGTCGATCAGCCGGTACATGTAGGCGACGAGCCGTTCCCAGGCGGCCTTCGCCGCGGCGGGGTCGTCGAGCGCGGTGGCGCCGGCCGAGTAGTGCCGGAACTCGGTGCGGTCCTCCGTCGGCACGCCCAGCAGCTGGCAGATGACCAGGACCGGCAGCGGGAACGAGAGGGCCTCGTGGAAGTCGGCCGGCTGCGGACTCGCCGCGAGATCGTCGAGCAGCTGGTCGACGATCTCCTGCACCTGCCCGCGCAGCTTCTCCACCCGGCGGGCGGCGAACGACGGCCCGATCAGCCGCCGGAACCGCTGCCGGGCGGCGACCTCCTTGTCCGGGGTGCCCAGCGGCCCGGTCAGCACGGCCGCGTTCGCGACCCGGGCCGCCTTGGCCGGCTCCGGGTGCGATCGGCCCAGACGCGGGTCGTTGAGCAGCGTCTTGACCTCCTCGTACCGGGTGACCAGCCACGCCTCGTCACCGGCCGAGGTACGCACCCGGACGATCGGTTGGGTGTCCCGTAGCTCGCGGAACAGGGGTGCGATGCCGTTGACGTCGAACTGGTCGCGCTCGAACGGCAGCGCGGGCAGGTCGACGACGGGCAGGTCGCTGGTGATTGTCATGGTGGATGCTCCTTAGTTGAGTGAGATCCGGTCGAGGCGCTGCCGCTGGGCCGCCCGTACGCCCTCGGCGAGTGCGGTCGGCGTGGGGTTGGCGAAGATGTCGGCCAGCGCGAGCCGGACCCGCAGCCGGGCCTCGACCTGCTGGACGAGCCGGGCGGCGAGCAACGAGTGCCCCCCGGCGGTGAAGAAGTTGGACGCGGCGTGCACGTCGGCGTGGCCGAGCAGGTCCTGCCACAGGGTGATCAGCTCGTCGACCACCGGGTCGCCGCTGGCCGCCGCCGGGCGTACGGCCTCGCGTGCCCGGCGTTGCCGCTCCTCGGCGAGCCGACCCAGCGCGGGATAGTCGACCTTGTCGTTGCCGGTGGTCGGGAAGCCCGCCACGACGATGAACTCCTGCGGCACCGCGGCGTGCGGCAGCACCCCGATGGCGTGCCGCCAGAGGTCGTCGTGGACGGCGTCGTCCGGGTCGGGGCCGACGACGAACGCGACGAGTGTGCCGTCCGCGCCACCGTGCACCAGCACCGCCGCCGCGTCGACCGCGGGATGCTCACCGAGCACCGACTCGACCTCGCCCAGCTCGATCCGGTTGCCCCGCAGTTTCACCTGGCGGTCCATCCGGCCGAGCACCTCGATGGTGCCGTCCGGCCGCCAGCGGGCCAGGTCCCCGGTGCGGTAGAACCGCCCGTACCGCTCGTGCCCGCCGAACCGTTCGGCGGTCAGTTCCGGGCGGCGGTGGTAGCCGATCGCCACACCCGCGCCGGCGATGCAGAGTTCCCCGTGCAGGCCCACCGGCAGCTCGCGACCCTCCGGGTCGACGACGAGGACCTGCGTGTTCGCGATCGGCGTACCGACGTGGACGGGCCCGCTGAACGGGGAGTCGAGCAGCGCCGCGGTGGACCAGATGGTCGTCTCCGTGGGGCCGTAGACGTTGTGCAGTTCCCGGCCGGCCCCGGCGAGTTGCCGGGCCAGCCCGGCGGGCAGCGCCTCGCCGCCGCTGAGCAGCTGGACGTCGCGTAGGACGTCCCCCGCCTGTTCGGCCACCAGCCGCCAGGTCGTCGGTGTCGCCTGCACGATGTCGACCGGATGCTGCCGCAGCACGTCCAGCAGCACCGACCCGTCGGTGCGGGCGGCGTCCGGGGCGACCACGGTCGAGCCGCCGGCCGCCAGGGGCAGGAAGAGTTCCAGGGCCGAGATGTCGAAGCTGAACGTGGTCAGCCAGAGGGTCGCGGTGCGCGCGTCGGCGTGGAGCAGCTCGACGAAGTGCTCGATCAGGTTGGCCAGCGCCCGGTGGGTGATCCAGGTGCCCTTCGGGCGTCCGGTCGACCCGGAGGTGTAGATGAGGTAGGCCGGGTCCGCACCGGCGGCGAACCCGTCGGTGGCCGGGTCGACCGGGGTCGGCTCGGCGGTGGTGACCTCCACCGGGTGCAGCACCACCCGGCCGGGCACCTCCGGCACCGGGGTGCCCGGATCGGCGATCACCACCCCCGCGCCCGAGTCGTCGAGCTGGTGGACGATCCGTTGGTACGGGTGGGCCGGGTCGATCGGCAGGTAGGCGGCCCCGGCCAGCCAGGTGCCCAGGACCGCGCCGACCAGTTCCGGACCCCGCCGGCCCAGCAGGGCGACCACCCCGCCCGGGCCCACCCCGGCCGCGCGTAGGGCCGTCCGGGTGTGCTCCGCCGCCGCCCAGATCTGGGCGTACGACACCTCGCGGTCGCCGTCGCGGACCGCCACCGCCGTCGGTGCCGCCGCGACCCGGGCGGCGATGGCCGTCAGCACCGAGGGGCTTCGTACCGGACGGGTGGTCGCGTTCGCCGCGCCGATGGTGGCGAGGTCCGCCGGGGCGTGCAGGGGTAGCGCGTCGACCGGCTCCCCGCTGCGCTGGCCGAGCGTCACCAGCAGCGCGTCGAAGCGCGCCAGCATGGCGGTCACGTCCGCCCGCCCGAGGACCTCGGTGTAGAAGACCGCCCGTACGTCCAGCGCGCCGGTCGTCGAGATGACGAAGAACTCCAGGTCGAACTTGCTGAAGCCGTTCTCCACGATGCGTCGTTCGGCCCGCAGCCCACCGAGGTCGTAGCTGGCCTGCCCCTCGTCCGGGACGTAGTTGAACAGGTGCTTGAAGACCGGGTTGCGCCAGGAACCGGTGGCCGGTCGGAACTGCGCCATCAGCGCCTCGACGGGCACCTCGCGGTGGATGATCGAGGCGAGGAACACCCCACGGGCCTCCCCGACCAGGCTGGCGAAGGTGACGCCCGGCGGGATGCGCAGCCGCAGCGGCAGCGTGTTGATGTGGTAGCCGACGGCCCGGCTGCTCTCGGCGGTCCGTAGCGAGGCGGGTGCGCCCACGACGACGTCCCGGCCGGCGCCGTGCCGGGACAGCAGCAGGCTGTACGCCGCGTAGAGGATGACCGCCTCCGGTGCCCGCAGCTGCCGGGCGAGGGTACGCACCGCGTCGTACGCCGCCGCCGACAGGCGGGCGCTGACCCGGTCGCCGGTGAGGGTCGGTTGGGCCACGTCCGGGGCCTCGCACCACAGGGCGAGACCGGACGGGTCGAACCCGGCCAGCTGGTCCCGCCAGTAGGTGAGGCTGCGTTGGCTCGGTGCCGTCTCCACGCAGACCGGGGCCGACTGCGCCAGTTCGGCGGGCGGCTCGGCGTCCTCCGAGATCGCGGTGTAGTGGGCGACCAGTTCCTCGGTCAGCACCACCGAGGAGAGGGCGTCGAAGTTGAGGTGGTGCACGGCGAGGCAGAGCACGTCCCCCTCGGGGGTGCGGAACCGTCCGGCGCGCAGCAGCGGGCTGCCGTCCATCGCGAACGGGCGACCCACGTAGTCGGTGAGCAGTTCCTCCAGGTCGGCCCGGGTGACCTCGTACTGGTCCAGCGTGATGGTGATCTCGGTCGGGCCGAGGACGTGCCGCAACAGCCCCGCCGGGGTGTCGCGGAAGACCGTACGCAGCGTGGCGTGCCGTTCCAGCAGCCGGGCGAGGGTCTCCTCCAGCTCCCAGTCCCCGAGTTCACCCTCGACGTCGAGGGCCACCGCCAGGTTGTTGACGCCGGAGCCCGGGACGAGTTGGTCGAGCATCCACAGCGCCTCCTCTTTGCGGGTGGCGGCGGCCGGCCCGGTCACGACCGTGCCCCCCCGTGGACCCGCACCCGGCTGAGCAGCTCGCGGGTGGCTGCGGCGACCGCCGGGTCGGCGAGCATCCCGGCGTGCTCGACCGGGAAGGTGATCTCGTTGCCGGCGAGGTTCGTCGGGGCCTGCGGGTTGATCGTCCGGTACCCGTTGAGGCCGCTGGTGGGGCTCGCCGAGGTGAGCACCGTCGCCCGCGACCACGCCGGCAGCGGGTCGAACTGGCCGGCGGCGCAGAGGTAGCTGATGAAGGAGCGGAAGAGGGTGACCACCTCGGCGCCGCTCGTGGCGTCCAGGCCGAGCCGGGGGAAGGCCACCGCGCCGACCTGTCCGAAGATCTCGCTGAGCCGGTCCGCCAGCGGCTCCAGGCCGGCGAGGTCGCGTTGGGCCTGCCGGCCCGCCTCCCGCGCCTCGTCCAGCTCGGTCGGCGTCAGCGAGGAGGTGGCCACCTCGATGATCTTGGCGAACTGCCAGTACATGGTCAGCGGCGTGACGGTCTCGGGGTCGAACAGGATCAGCTGGGGCTCCGCCTGCCACTGACCCACCTGCGCGGCCAGGGCCGGAGCCAGTGCGCCCCCGGCGCAGAATCCCATGACCGCCGTCACCGTACGGCCGCTGTCGCGGACCTCGTCGGCCCAGCGCTTCACGTATCCCTCGCCGCTGGGCCCGGCCAACGCGTCCATGCCGAGCGGAACGGTCTCCCACACGCTCGAATCCGGCCCCAGGTGCGGTGCCAGGTCGGCGAACCGCGCCTCCGGGCGGCCGGTGGCGTCGAAGTCGATGGCCAACGCGACCTCGTCGGTGCTGCCTGTCGTCAATGCTCGCCAGGTGGTCGATTCATTCATCGTGTTTCGGTCCCCTCGCTCCACTGTCCGTCTGGGGAACGCTATGGCCGGTCACTGAAACCGTTCTAAAGCCGGACCACGCGTCGATCGATGCCGATCTTCGCCACTGCGGACGGCAATGGGGGACGCCATCCGACCGACCCCGCTGCCTGTGCGCACCGGGGCCGGTCCGTGTCGATGGGGGCTCAGCCCAGCCGCAGATCCACCCGGATCGCCCGGGCCACCGGGGCCCAGTGCCGCAGCAGGAAGAAATGGTCGCCGGCGAACGGTTGCAGTCGGAATCCGCCGTCGGTGTGGCCCGCCCAGGCCCGCGCGTCGGCGAGCTCGACCCGGGGGTCGGAACTGCCGTGCAGCGCCGTCACCGGGCACCGCAGCCGGGGCACCCCGGCCCGGGGCGCGTACGTCTCGATCGCCCGGTAGTCGGCCCGGATGGCCGGCAACACCATCGCCGTCAGTTCCTCGTCGGCGAAGACGTCGTCATCGGTGCCGCTGAGTTCCGCGACGTCGGCGAGCAACCCCCGGTCGTCGCGCAGGTGGACCGTCTCGTGCCGGGACACCCCGGGCGCCCGGCGACCGGAGGCGAACAGCCACAGCGGGGCGACCCCGAGCTGTTCCAGGCGCAACGCCACCTCGAAGCCGAGGATCGCGCCCATGCTGTGCCCGAACAGCGCCACCGGTCCGGGCACGGCCGCCCGGATCACCTCGGTCAGCAGGTCGGCCAGGGCGTCGATGGTGCCGACCGGCGGCTCATTGCGGCGGTCCTGCCGGCCGGGGTACTGCACGCACGTGACGTCCGCCTCGGCGGCGAGCAGTTCGACGAGCGGCCGGAAGAACGTCGCCGCGCCGCCGGCGTGCGGCAGGCAGATCAGGGTGGGTCCGCCGCTGCTGCGGGTGCCGAACCGGCGTAGCCAGAGGTCGGGCTCGTCGGTGCGGTACGGCGCGTTCGCCGTGGTCGTGGTCACGACGCCGCCGCCAGCGGGCTGACCAGAATCGACGATCCGAGGTCGCGGTCCTGGAGGATGTCCTGGTGCAGATCGCGCAGGGCCTGGCAGGGCTCGATGCCGATCTCCATGTCGAGCCGCTGGCGGGCGGTGTGGAAGACGGCCAACGCCTCGGCCCGGCGGTCCGAACGGTGCAGGGCGAGCATCAGGTACTGGTAGAGCTTCTCGCGTAGGGGCTGCTCGGTGATGAGGGCGGAGAGCTGGCCGACGATCTCACGGTGGCCGCCGAGGGTCAGCTCGATCTCCATCAGCTGCTCCAGGCACTCGATGCGCAGCTCGTTGAGCAGGGTGGCGTACGCGTACACGACCGGGCTGTCGATCAGTCCGCTGAACGCGGGTCCGCCCCAGAGCAGGAGGGCCCTGCGCAGGGTCTGGGCAGCCGGGAAGAACTGGCCGGCCCGGCGTAGCTGCTGGCCGAGGTGGGCCAGCCGGCGGAACTCGTCGGCGTCCAGGTCGCCCTCGGCGGTCAGGATGGTGTACCCCCGGGGCCGGGTCATGATGGCGGCGTCGTGGCCGCTGGCGCGTAGCACCTTGCGGAGCTGGGAGATGTAGACGTAGAGCGCGTCGTTGGCCCGGCTGGGCGTGTCCTCGCCCCAGATCTCGCTGAGCAACTGGTCGGAGGTGACCATCTGGTTCGTCTTCGCCAGCAGCACCGCCAGCAGGGTCTCGGTCTTGCGGGTACGTGGTGTGACGACACCGCCGACGCCATGGACCCGTATCTCGCCAAGGATCTCGTACTTCACGGATGTTCCCCCCCGTCGAGTGGGCCCGCCGGCGCGGTGTCGGCGGTGCGTGGCATCGGGTGGAGTGCCGGCGCTGTCGTGGCGAGTCAGTCCGCCGTCTGGTCAACCCAAGTCACTACGCCACTGTGGCGCAGGGCGATACCGAATCAGTCCCGATCCGTTCCCGCCGGCCGCATCGCCGCAGTTCGCGGTGGGGAGGGCGGGCCGCCGGGAGCGGGGAACGACGGCGGCGGGACGCCGGGCGGGTGTCGTCGGCCGGTGGCGGAGGCGGCACCCGGGTGCGGCGACGGCGGTCCACGCCGGCACACCATGTTTACCCGATAGACCGAAGTCGCCACAACCGTTGGTTTTGAATGCGTTTTGCGTCATGCGCCCATAAGTGCCGCACTGTCGTCGTCCTCGCCATCTGGGATCGCAATGGTATTCATGGGTAGCGATGTGGGATCGTTCCGGTAGCGACGGTTGTGACAGTGGCATTGTCAAAACGACCGACGAGCATCGGGGGAACGTCATGTTCAAGATCCGCATCCTGGTTCGGGCCGCTGTCGTATTGTGCCTGGCTGTTGGGGCCTCCGCGGTTACCGGGCTCGGCGCAGATCGCGGTCAGGTAGCTGCCGGTCAGGAGGGCCACACCGTTGTCACGGTGGTCGCCGACGGGCCGTTGCTCGACAATGGTGGACCACGCTGACGCGCCCGCCGGCCGAATAACGTCATCGATCCGTAGCGGATTCTATGACGCCCCACCATGGCAACGCATTGATCGATGTCGTCGGGCGGTGCTGTTTCGGGGTGCGGATGCCGTGCCCCGTGACGGTGGCCGCCCGGCACCGGGCCGGCGGTCAGTGCGCGACGGCCGACCGGGACTGCTCCAGCCGCCCGAGGTGCTGCTCCAGATCGTCGCCGGTGACGCCCATGGCACGGTAGAGGCTCAGCGCGGCCTGCCAGTCCGTCATCGCCTGATCCAGGTCCCCGAGACCCGCGTGGGCGCGTCCCATACCGTCCAACGCGCGCGCCTGTTCGAGACGCAGACCGATCCGGTCTGCGTTCTCGTGGGCCGTCCGGTGCCGGGTCAGGGCACCGGTGAAGTCGCTGCGTTCCGTGCAGACCCGACCGAGGACGTTCTCCACCTCCGCGCGCAGCGCCGGGTTCTCCAGGCCACCCAGCAGGCTCAGCGCGCTCAGTCCGTGCCGCTCGGCCTCGGCGAGCCGACCCAGCCGCATCAGGACCTCGGCGTACCGCGTCTCGAGCATGGCCCGGGCCCGGCGGCTGTTCGTGGTCTGCACCGGAACGGCCGCCAGGGTCAGCGTGGCCAGCGCGGCGGTCCCCTCGCCCAGGCTGCTCTGCGCCGAGGCGAGCCGGGTCAGGGCCGAGGCGAGGTCGGCCGGCTGGTCGCGGCCGTCGAGCAGGCGTACCGCCTCACGGGCGCTCGTCACCGCCTCGGCGTGCATGCCGAGGACGTTCTGTAGCTGGCTGATGTTGCTCAGCGCATTGCCCTGCTCGGCCAGGCCGCCCATCGTACGGTGGATGGCCAGCGCCCGTTGCTGGTAGCTGAGCGCCTCCTCGAACCGGCCCATGCTGGCGCAGACGATGCCGATCCGGCCCAAGCAGGTGCCCTCCCCGACGGTGTCGTTGGTGTCCTGGGCGATGGCCAGCGCGTCGGCGTAACACTCCAGCGCCTCGGTGAACTCACCGAGATACCAGTGCGCGATCGCCACGTTGATCAGATTCAGTCCCTCGTGGACCGGCTCGTCGATGCGGCGGGCGGCGGCCGCGGCGTTGCGGAAGGTGGCGACGTGCTCGTGCATCTCGCCCCGGACGTAGAGGAAGAAGGCCATCGTGCGGGGCAGGTGGCACAGGTGGAAGTCGTGCCCCCGGTCGGTCGCCAGGTCGATCGCGGCGAGCAGGTTGCGTCGTTCGGCCTCGAACCACTCCAGCGCCTCCGCCTGGTCGTCCAGCGGCGGAACGTCCTGCGGCGGATGCCGTACCCGGGCTTCGGTCACGAACCGACCGGGCTGGACCCGGTTCGCCGCGGTCTCCGCCGTGACGACGTAGTAGTCGAGCAACCGGTGCAGGGCGGTGGCGTTCTCGTCGTCGTCCTGGGCGAGGACGGTGCGGACGAAGTTGCGGACCAGGTCGTGCATCTCGTACCGGTCGAGCTGCCGCTGGATGAGCAACTGCGAGTCGAGCAGGTCCTCCAGGATCTGCTCGGCCCGCTCCTGCGCGACGCCCGCGAGCGCCGCGGCGGTGTAGGCGTCGCAGCTCTCCCCGGGGAACATCCCGATCAGGCGGAACATCTGCTGATGGTCGGGACCGACCCCGTGGTAGGACAGGCCGATGCTGGCCGCGACGCTGCGGTCGTCGAGGACCAACTCCCGCATGAGCCGTCCCTCGCGGCGCAGCCGGCCGATCAGATAGCCGAGCGTCCACTTCGGGCGGTTGTGCAGCCGGGCCACGGCGATGCGCAGGGCCAGCGGCAGTCGTCCGCACGCCTCGACCAGGGCCTGCACCTCGGCCTCGGTCGCCCGGTGCCGGTCACCGAGCAGCCGGTGGACGATCGCGCTGGCCTCGTCGTCGAGCGGGGGGTCGAGGGTGATCGAGTGGGTCCCGTCCAGCCCGTTGAGCCGTGACCGGGTGGTGATCAGTACCAGACTGGTGGCCGAACTGGGCAGCAACGGGAGGACCTGCTGGGCGCTGCTGGCGTTGTCCAGCAGGATCAGCAGCGACCGGTCGGCGGTCTTGGCCCGCCACAGCGCCGACCTGCCGACCTGGTCGGTGGGGAGCTGCTCGCCCGGGGTGCCCACCGCCCGCAGCAGGATGCCCAGCGCCTCGACCGGGTCGACCGGCTCCCGGCCGTAGGTGAAGCCGTGCAGGTCCAGGAAGAGCTGACCGTCGGGGAAGCCCTTGCCCAGGCGGTGTGCGGCGTGGATCGCCAGGGTGGTCTTGCCGACACCGCCCATTCCGTTGATGGACACGAGGGTCAGCGCCGTGGCGTCCGGTCGGGCGTAACCGACGAGCGACTCCAGGGTGTCGACGTGCCCGGTGAAGTCGACCAGGTCCCGGGGGATCGTCATCGGACGGTTCGACGACGTCACGACCCGGGCCGTGGGTGCCGACGCCCGGGTGGCGGCGCGCGGGTCGAGGACCGGGTCGTTGCGCAGGATCTGCTCGTGCCGCCGGTTCAGCTCCGGCCCGGGGTCGATGCCCAACTGGTCGGCGAGCGACTGCCGGGCGTCGGCATAGACCTGGAGGGCCTCGGCCTGCCGGCCGGCCTGGTAGAGCGCGGTCATCAGCAGGACCAGCAGCCGCTCCCGCATCGGGTGCTCGGCCGCCAGCGCCCGGAGCTGGCCGACCAGGTCACCCTCCTCGCCGATCTCCAGTTGCAGGGTGATCAGACGTTCGACAGTCATCAGGCGTCGTTCGTCGGCGCGGGCCGCAGCGGTGCGTACGGTGAGGCCGTTCATGCCGCTCAGCGCGTCGCCGCGCCAGAGGGACAGGCCGGTGGACAGGGCGTCGATGGCCTCGTCGGGACGGCCGCCGTCCTCGGCGGCCCGGGCCCGGACGAGTTGTCTCTCGAAGATCTTCAGGTCGACCGCCGTGTCGTGGACGTCCATCCGGTAGCCCGGCCCGTCCGTGACGATCAGCCCGGGGGGCAGCCGCCGACGCAGGTCCGCCACGATCTTCCGGATCTGGTGCGCCGCCGTCGAGGGTGGTTGCGTCTCCCAGACGACCTGCACGAGTTGTTGCAGGGTGACGACGCATCCGGTGGCCAGCAGCAGGGCCGCGAGCACCAGTTCCTGCCGGGTGCCGCCGAGGGGTACGCGGACGCTGTCCACCCACACTTCCAGGGGACCGAGGAGTTTGAAGACAATTGGTTGATCGGCGGTGATCAACGACTCTCGATCATCCCCGGATGGCAACGTGTCCCTCCCCAAGAGATGTGACGAATCGCAATTAATCATGTTTCGGCGAGAGTGTCAACCTGCTTTATTTCATGTTGTCGATATGGTCGTTAAGACCGTTCCGAGAATTTTGCCGAAGGTGTTTGTGCGGGAGGGCCCGGGCCAGCGGTGTCGGGTGCCGGGAACGACGTGCACGGGAGCGTTTCGAATAGAGGTCTCTTGTCGGCGATGCGACTCGCCCGCGCTGTGACTCTCCCTCATGAAAAGCCGCCCCGCAAGTACCGACACCTGCTCGTTCGCCACGAGCGGGCGGGCCCGGACCGACGGTCGGGGCGGTGCTGGCGGCTGCGCCGACCGGATCCGTGCCACCGGGTGGGGGCGCCGGACGGGCGGGTGCGCCACCACCGGCCCGTACCAAGATCCTCTTTAGGTCGCCGTTAGGCGGGCCGGGGACCGTTGGGGATGTTGGCCGCACCATTTCCCGAAAGCGGGTGGCAATGAAAGTCCAGAACGTCTTTGTCGCTGGTGTCGGCACGTATCTGCCGGACCGCATCACCACCGAAGAAGCCGTGAAACGCGGTTGGTACGACGAGGCGAACCGCACCCACAGCGATCTTCATTCGATCGCGGTCGCAGCGGACATGCCCGCCCCCGACATGGCGTTCCAGGCCGCCTCGGAGGCGATGAAGCGGTCCGCCCACCGCCCCGAGGACGTGGCGGCGCTGATGCACTGCCCGGTCCACTACCAGGGGCCCGACACCTGGTCCGCCCCGCACTACATCCTGCACGAGACGCTCGGCGGGCGGGGGGTGCCGGCGCTGGAGATCCACCACGGCTGCAACGGGATGCTGTCGGCGCTGCGGCTGGCGGCGGCGCAACTGATGGCCGACCCGGAGTCGACCGCCGTCCTGCTCACCGCCGCCGACAACTTCTCCACCCCGGTCGTCGACCGCTGGCGGATCAGCTCGCACTACGTGCTGGCCGACGGCGCGAGCGCCGCCCTGCTGTCCACCCGGGGCGGCTTCGCCGAACTCCTCGCGGTCGGTTCGGCGTCCAACCCGGCGGCCGAGGTCCTGCACCGGGGCGGCGAACCACTGTTCCCGCCGAGCATCACCACCGGGCAGCGGGTCGACCTCGAGGCGCGCTCCCGCTACTGGGCCGAGCAGTGGGCCAACGGCGTCACCCCACCGGTGTTCCACCTCGGCGACCTGGTCACCGAGACCGTCGACCGGGTGCTCGACGAGGCCGGGGTGACGATGGCCGGCATCGCCCGGGTCGCCCACAGCGGGGTGGCCCTCGACCAACTCCAGAACGGGATCTTCGACCCGCTGGGGATCACCGCCGAGCAGACCGTGTGGGACTTCAGCCGCACGGTCGGGCACTGCGGCGCCAGCGACCAGATTCTCGCCCTGGACCACCTGGTGACCACCGGTGCCGTCGGCCCGGGCGACCACGTCCTGCTGCTCGCGGTCGGCGTCGGCATCGAGGTCGGCTGCGCGGTAGTCAAGATCATCGAAGAGCACCGTTGAGTCGACCGGAAGGACCCACCGTGCAGCAGGAAACCACGGCAACCACACGTGAGGAGATCCGGCAGGCGATCGCCGTCGTGATCGGCCTCGACGCCGCAGCCATCGGCGACGACGCCAACCTGGTCCAGCTCGGCCTCACCTCCCTGCAACTGATGCGGCTGGTCAACGGCTGGCGTCGCGCCGGGATGCGCGTGCGCTTCGGCGACCTCGCCGCCGCACCCACCGTGACCGCCTGGTCGCAGCAGCTCGCCGACGCCGTCACCGCACCCTGACCCGCCCGCCCCGAACCGGTCCGACCCGACCGCCCTGACGGCCAGCGCCCCCGACCACCGGTCGGGGGCGCTGGCCGTGCCACCGGTCACCCGGCCGGCTCACCGAACCACGACTTGAGCGCGCCGGACAACCCCTCGGCATCCGCGACCGGATCCCCGGCCCAGGCGACGTGACCGTCCGGGCGCACCAGGACGGCGTCCACCGGGATCTCCCCGGTCGGGTCCGCGCGAACCGCGTCCACCCGGTCACCCAGCGCCGCCAGGGTGCGTCCGGCCGGCTCGGGCGTCCGGCCGGCCAGGTCCAGGTAGACCCCGCGCCCGCCATGGTGCAGGTCGGCCACGCCGCCCGACGTCGTCGCCCCCGTCGCCGGGGCGGCCAGGGGCCGTACGCCGGTCAGCGGCACATGCGGCAGCCGGCGACCCGCCGGCACCGGACCGGTCGGCTCCACCCCGACGTCGTAGCGGACGTCGAGCCCGGTGGACAGCTCCAACAGGTAGGTGTTGACCTGCGGCAGGCGCAGGAGATCGGCGAAGAGGCCACGCAGCGGGGTCACCCGGTCGATCGGATGGATCAGCGCGAGCTGCGCATCGGTGGCCGCTGCCGCCCGGACCGCCTGCGGATGGCGCTCCTCGTGGTAGGTGTCCAGCAGGTCGGGGCGGCCCCACCCGGACAGCTCCGCGGCGAGCTTCCAGCCCAGGTTCACGGCGTCCTGCAGACACAGGTTGAGGCGCAGGCCGGCCAACGGGTAGAAGGTGTGCGCCGAGTCGCCGGCCAGGAAGACCCGGCCGCTGCGCATCCGGTCCACGGTCCGGGTCTGGCCGCCGTAGCGACGGACCCAGCGCACCGGCGCGTCCGGGAACTCCGCCCCGGTGAGCCGGGCGATCGCCGCACGCAGCTCGGCGGTCGTCGGCGCGGTGTCGGCGGGAGGCGCGACGTCGAACTCCGCCGTGATCACCCGCAGCAGCCCCGGCCCGACCGGCACCGCCGAGTAGACGCCCCCGCCGGGGCAGAACTTCGACCCCCGGTGCTCCGGGGGCAGGTCCGCGACCGCTACCTCCACGTCGGCCACCAGGCCGCAGTTCGCCGGGCCGGCCCCCGGGAAGTCGATGCCGGCCGCCGCGCGCACCGTGCTGTCCTCGCCGTCGGCCGCCACCAGGAAGCTGCCGTGCAGGTGGTACTCGCCGGTGGGGGTGGCGACCCGGACCCGTACGCCGTCGTCGTCCTGGTGGAAGGCCGTCACCCGGTGGCCGTGGCGCACGTCGGCCCCCCGGGCCACGGCGGCGTCGCCGAGCCGCCGTGCGATGAACTGGTGCCCGAGCAGCATGGCCGGCTGATGCCGGCCGTCGAGTGGCGACATGTCCAACCACATCAGCGAGAAGTGGGTGCCCTGCACGGGGGAGACGTGCCCGCGCAGGCCGGCGAGCAGACCCCGCTGGTCGAGCAGCTCGGCGGTGGTGGTGTTGATCGCCTGTCCGGGCGACTCGTCGGTCAGGCCGGGGCTGCGCTCCAGCACGACGACGTCGATCCCCCACAGGGTCAGCTCGTGCGCGAGCATGAGCCCGGTCAGGCTGCCCCCGGCGATGATCACTGGTGCGGTCATGTGCGACTCCTTCAGCCGATGCCGAGTTCGTTGTCGATCAGGTCGAAGATCTCGTCGTCGGTCGCCGTCGAGATCGCGGTCACCTCGTCACCGGTCTCCGCCACCACGGCGGACCGCTGCTCCTCCACCCGGTCCTGGAAGCCGGTCAGCCGGGCGGCCAGCCGGCCCATCGCCGCGGCGTTGGGTGCCGCCACCGTCAGGTCGGCGGTCAGCCGGTCCAACTCGGCGAACAACACCGCGAACGGGTCCTGCTCCCGGGGCGTCAACCGTTCACCCAGGTGCCTCGCCAGCTGTGCCGGGCTCGGGTGGTCGAAGATCAGACTGGCCGAGAGCCGCAGCTGGGTCGCCGTGGCGAGCCGGTTACGCAGCTCCACCGCCGTGAGCGAGTCGATGCCGAGGTCCTTGAACTGCCGCTCCGGGGGGATGCCCGCCGTCCCGGCATGGCCCAGGGTGATCGCCGCGTTCTCGCAGACCAGGGTCAGCAGCAGGGCGTGCCGGTCGTTGTCGGTGAGCCCGGCGAGTCGTTCTGGCAGCGGCCTGAGCGTCGCCGGACCGTCCCGCTCCGACGAGGCTGCGTCGACCGGCCCGGTCAACGCCCGGAAGAGCGGCGCGAGCAGCCCGTCACGCGCACGGGCGGCGAGGGTGGGCAGGTGCAGCCCCATCGCGACGGTCACCGGTTGCCCCAGGTCGACGGCCGCGTCGAGGGCGGTCAGGCCGTCCGCGACGTCCATCGGCCGTACGCCGATCCGGCCGAGCCGCTGGAGATCCTGCTGCTGCAGGCCGGCGCCCATCCCCGACTCGGTGTGCCACAGCCCCCACGCGATCGTGGTGCCGGCGAGCCCCAGGGTGTGACGGTGGTGCGTCAGGGCGTCCTGGAACGTGTTGGCCGCGGCGTAGTTGGCCTGACCGGCGTTGCCGAGGGTGCCGGTGGCGCTGCCGAAGACGACGAGATTCACGTCGGGGTGGTGTTGGAGTGTGGTGTGGAGGGTGTGGGTGGTGTCGATTTTGGCGGTGAGGGTGGTGTGGAGGGTGTGGGGGGTTTGGGTGGTGAGGGGGGTGTCGTGGAGGGTGCCGGCG